>NZ_LAJG01000024.1 GCF_000970455.1 Devosia soli
TGCACCCATCGAAAGTCTTGTAACAACTTCCACCGGAATTGCTTCCAGCTTCAGTTCGCAAGAACCTCGCCGTCCACGTTTCTCTTTCTTCTTTCTTCACAATGTCAAAGAGCTGACCTTCACCCCAAAAGGGCCGAACGTCGATGAGGCAACCGCCTCGGATTTTTATCTCGACAAAACAAACGCGCCTTCCGGTTGCCCGGCAGCCAGTCTGCCCTGTCAGATTTCGCTAATCAGTGGGAACAACATAACGTCGTTCGCGTCGTCAGCGTCGCGGTTTCTAGTGAAGTTCTTTTTCACTGTCAATCGCTTTTTTCGATTTTCTTTTCGGTCAGTTTTGAACTCACCGAGGAGAATTTCGAGACCACCTTGAAGTCAGATTGCTCTTTCTTTTCAGTGGCTTGCCGCAGTTCGTTTCGCCGTTTGGCGCCGCGCTCTGCAGCGGTGAGGCGGGTTATAGGGAGGTCGGTTTGGGCTGTAAACCCCCTTTTCCAAACTCGATGACATTTCTGTCGCTTTGGGAGGGGGTGCCCTGTGGAAATGTAGGGAGAAAGCCCAGCGAAACAAGGGGTGAGACGGGATTTCAGATTTTTCATTCACCGGTCGGTGAATGCTTAAGATCCTCATTCGGTTCCCGGGAAACCTAGAAAGGATAGTGGATGTGCTCTTCGTCCTGGACGGTGATCCAGCGCAGATCAGTGAATTCGGCGATCCCCGCTCTGCCGCCGAAGCGGCCGTAACCAGAAGACTTTATCCCGCCAAAGGGCATTTGGGCTTCATCATGCACGGTTGGGCCATTGATATGGCAGATGCCGGATTCGATCTGGGACGCGATCGCCATGGCGCGCATGACGTCCTTGCCGAAGACAGATGCGGCGAGACCATATTCGGTATCATTGGCGACGCGCACTGCCTCGTCGGCATCCTTTACGCGGGTGACAGCGACGACCGGGCCAAAGGATTCTTCGTGATAAATGCGCATTTCGGGTGTGACACCATCTAGGACAGTCGCTTCCATGATGGCGCCCTCGATGTTTCCGCCAGCAACAAGCGTCGCGCCCTTAGCGAGGGCATCTGCGATCAGCGCGCCATTGCGGGTGGCGGCCTGCGGATCGACCAGGCAGCCCAATGGAGTGTTGTTGTCCCGCGGATCGCCAGCCTTGAGGGTCTTCGCTTTGGCGCCGAGCTTGACGACGAAAGCGTCGGCCACGGCAGCGTCGACGACGATGCGCTCTGTCGACATGCAGATCTGGCCCTGATTCATATATGCGCCGAACGCGGCCGCGGCGACAGCTTCGTCGAGGTCGGCATCATCGAGCACAATCATGGGCGCTTTGCCGCCGAGTTCGAGTAGCGCGGGTTTTAAGTTGCGCGCGGCGAGCTCGGCAATTCTGCGGCCGACCGTGGTCGAGCCGGTGAAATTTACGCGGCGGATCGCCGGATGGGCGATGAGAGCCTCTACTATCGTGGGTGCATCAGGCGCTGCATGCGAGACGACGTTGAGGACGCCCTTGGGCAGACCAGCCTCGATCAGCACCTCGGCCAGCTGGCGATGGGTGCGTGGCGATATCTCGCTCGATTTAAGGACAACGGTATTGCCGCAGGCGAGCGGGGTCGCCAGCGCGCGTATGCCAAGAATGACCGGCGCATTCCAGGGCGCCATCGAGAGGACGACGCCAGCGGCCTGGCGAATACCATAGGCCGTGGAGCCTGGACGGTTGGATGGGATAATCTCGCCGGTAATCTGCGTCGTGAGGCCAGCAGCCTCACGCAACATCTCCGAGGCGAGCATGACATTGAACCCGGCCCAGCCAGCGGTCGCTCCAGTTTCTTCGGCCATGGCGGCAATGAAATCTGGCGCGCGGGCGGAAAGGCGATCGGCAGCAGCGAGAAGGATTTTGCGGCGAAAGGCTGGAGCGCTTCGGCTCCATTCCGGGAAAGCCGCCTTTGCCGCATCGGCGGCACGGATGGCGTCCTCGACCTTTGCAGCGGCAGCATTGGTGACGACACCGCCGGTCATCGGGTTCCGGCGCGCAAAGGTTGCACCGCCTGTCGCCGGCACGTTCTGGTTGTCGATGAGGAGGCCGATTTCAGACATGAGCATTCTCCGATACTGACTCTGCATTAAGCCGATTGGCTGGTCTCCTCCACCCCCATATCGTCGCGGACAACCTTCAGAGCGGATCGCCCGGGCTTTCCCCTTCCCCCTTCAGGGCAAAGGCATTAAGATCTTATCAACCTTTCGGCGGCAGAAGCGGCCGAGCGATCACGTTTGCGCAGGCAACATTGTTGGCCAGAAAGCCGCCATCAAGCCGCCGCGATTTTGGCTTAGGTGCCGCAATTGACGCATCTTCGGAAGGACCAGTAGGCATGATGGCACGAGCTCTCCCCCTTGCGGGTACGATCGCTTTGGCGGTGCTCGTTTCGGGTTGCTCCATGGCCGGCATCAAACCGCTGCCGGGGAATAAGTCTGCCACAGCCGCTCTTGCTTCCTTTGCCCCTGCCACGCCGACGCCTGCCGGTCATGTGCCGGACGCAGCTAATGTCCCGCGCGCCGGCTCTGAACTGCTTCTTGGCTTTGCCGAAAGTGAACGCGGTTCCCTCGATGGACTTATCTCGCATTACTCGAATGCTTATAACGTGCCGGAAAGCCTCGTGCGACGGATCATCGTGCGCGAAAGCGGATACAATCCCGCGGCACGTAACGGCCCTTATTATGGGCTGATGCAGATCAGCTACGCAACGGCGCGCGGCATGGGCTATTCCGGCGAAGCCGCCGGGCTCCTCGATGCCGAAACCAATCTGCGCTATGCCGTGCGCTATCTCGCCGGCGCCTATGTCACGGCGAACAACAGCCCTGATCGCGCCGTGCAGCTTTATGCCAGCGGCTATTATTATGACGCCAAGCGTCAGGGGCTGCTTGAAAAGGCCGGGCTGCGCTAAGCCGTAAGCTGCTAACAAGGCATTTCGCGCCACAATTGCGACGCAGCCGCGCTGAACAATTTGCCTCATATTCATAAGGGGCATTCATGCGGGCTATTCTTTACATCGCCGGGATTTTGGGACTTGCAGGCTTCAGCACAGCCGCGTGGGCCAAGGACATCTGTACCTTGATCGCCGATCCGGCAAGCCGGACCGTTCTTCTTTCACAAGGCGATTGCCAAACGCGCGTCACGCCCGCCTCGACCTTCAAGGTCGCGCTCGCCGTCATGGCGTATGACGCGGGCTTCATAACTTCCCCGCATGACCCAAAGTTGCCCTTCAAGGAAGGTTACGCCGATTGGGGTGGCGCGGCCTGGCGCCAGGATACCGATCCGCTTATGTGGATGACCAATTCGACGGTCTGGTTTTCACAACGACTCACCGAACAGCTCGGGGCCGAGACGCTGACCGCCTACGCAACGCAATTGGGCTATGGCAATGCCGATTTCTCCGGCGATCCGGACCAGAACAACGGTCTCAAACGTGCATGGATATCTTCGTCACTGAAGATCTCTCCGCTCGAACAGGCCGGATTTCTTGCCGGGCTGATCGAGGGGAAATTGCCCGTTTCGGCGGAAGCTATGGACGGCGCCATCGGTCTGGTGCAGCAAGGCGGAACGGCAGATGGCTGGACGCTTTGGGGCAAGACCGGATCGGCCTATCCGCGCCTTGGGGACGGCACGCTCGACCGGGCCCACGGCTGGGGCTGGTATGTCGGCTGGGCCGAGAAGGCCGGTCGGCGAGTTGTCTTCGTGCGATTGGCCCAGGACGAAGAGCGCCAGCCGGTCTCGGCTGGGTTAAGGGCGCGCGACGACCTGATCGCGGATTGGCCCGATCTTGTCCGGCCGCTCGCCCTTTGAAGACATGCCGACAGAAAAGCCCCGGCACCCGGCCGGAGCCTCCTTCAATCGATCAACGCGTGCTCGGCACGCCGTAGATCTTTTCGATATCGTCGAGCAAGAGATTAGCCGCGATAATGCCGCCCGCCGTGTTCCATACGGCGTCGGACACGCCATGCACCTTGCCGGCCTTGACGACGGCAAGGTTCTGCCAGAGCGGATCGGACCGCCAGTCCTGAGCTTGGCTCGCGCCTTCGCCATTGCCGGTTTCATAGGTAAAATAGATCAGGCGATCGCCCTCGAATTCGGGAATGCGCTCCTTGGTGATTTCTTCGGCGAACTCGTCCTTGTCCTGGCTAGCGGGACGCTCAAAGCCGAGTTCGGAAAGGATCAGACCCGAAAAGCTGTCCTTGAACATGATGCGGGTTTGGCCGGACATGAAGCGGGCGATGGAGATCTTTTCGTCGACCGAAGCGCCGAGCTCATCGCGCAGTGCGGCAACGCGGGCGTCGAAGGCCGCAAGCGCCGCCTTGCCTTCTTCACCTTTGCCGGCAGCGTCGGTGTAGAGCGCCATGTTGATCTTCCAATCGCCGCGAAGACGCTCGGAAATCACGGTCGGGGCGATAGCCGAAAGCTGATCGTAGATCGCCTCATGGCGCAGCTTAGTGCCGAGGATCAGATCGGGTTCGAGCGAGACCAGCACCTCAAGATTGACGGCGGATTCTTCGCCGAGAACCACGACATCGGTCATATCGGCCGCGATGTGATCATACCACGGATCGCCGAGCCACGATTTGACTGCACCGACCGGCTTGATGCCGACGGCGAGCAGGGCCTCGGTGCCTTCATTGGTGAGGACGACGATACGCTGTGGATTGTCCGGCACATCGGTGACGCCCATCGCGTGGGTGATTTCGCGCGCGGCTAGCTGACCACCGAAAAGAGCCACCAGGGCTAGCGGCGCGAGAATGGCGGAGAGAGACTTCATGGCTGCCCTTCTATTCTTGACATCAAGCATCAGAAATTGGATGGGTGCAAACAGTCAGAATTCAATATGACTGTCAATATCAGGATTACGAGGCAGGCTTGGCTTCCACAATGGCGCTTCCGAACAGGCGGTCCCGGCTGGGGGCTTCGAAGGCGACCCTTTATGCCGGGCTGATCGGGCTCCTGGCCCTTTCCATGCTGATGAGCCTGACACTGGGCTATAAAATCTACTCGCTCGGCCAGGTATTTGGCGCGCTCTTTGCCCATGACGGGTCAGAGACCGCCGTCGTCATCACCGGATTGCGGTTGCCGCGCGCGTTGATCGCGCCACTGACCGGGGCAGCGCTCGGCATGGCGGGTGTAATGGTGCAGACACTCTCGCGCAATCGCATCGCGTCGCCCGATACGCTAGGGCTTAACGGCGGTGCATCGCTCGCGGTCGTGGTGGGCAGCGTCGTATTCGGCGTGCAGTCGCTCACCGGGCTGTCGCTGGCTGCGGCGTTCGGAGCCTTTATCACCAGCATCGTCGTCTTTGGCGTTGCGGCAAGCGCGGGCGGCTTGTCGCCGCTCAAGATCGTACTGGTGGGTGTCACCTTTGCGAGCCTTTCGCACGCGCTGGTGGAAGTGATCCTGACGAGCAATGAGGCGCAACTGCAGCAATTGCTGTTCTGGCTGTCCGGCGCCTTTGTCGATCGGCCGATCGGTCTCTTCTACAATGGATTGCCGGTGGTGCTGGCCGGTGCCGTTCTGGGGATTGGCCTGTCCCGAGCGCTCGATGCTCTGCAGGCGGATGACTCGACGGCCGCGGGTTTGGGCGTACCGCTCGCTGCCGTGCGTGGATTAGCCTTTCTAGCCGTGGCACTGCTGACGGGTGCGGCTGTATCGATGGCCGGACCGGTCGCGTTTGTCGGTCTCGTCGTGCCGCATGCGGCGCGGCGGCTTGTGGGGCTTCGGCATATCCACCAGCTTCCCGCGGCGGCACTGTTCGGGGCGGTCTATACGACGCTCGCCGATGTCGCTGCGCGCTTCGTGATTTATCCGGTTGAGGCGCCAGTGGGCGCGATCACGGCGGTCGTCGGCGCCGTGGTGCTGCTCGTGCTTTTGGCGCGGAGGGCGGCATGAGCCTGGTGATGGATAGGGCCAGCGCGCAACACGGCCTCAGGGCCGGCGCGATCGTGCTCGTGGTCTTCGGGCTTTTCGTGCTGTTGGGGCTGGCGGGGATCGGGTTCGGCTCGACCTGGATTTCGCTCGACAAGGTCTTGCATGTCATCTTCGGCGGCGGAGAGAAATCCGAGCGGCTCGTCGTGCTGCAATTGCGCACGCCGCGCGTCATGGCAGCGGCCATTGCCGGGGCGGCAATAGCCTTCTCGGGCTATCTCCTCCAGCGCATTACCCGCAATGAATTGGCATCGCCGGGCGTCTTGGGCGTGGTCGACGGCGCGGCCTTGGGTGTCGTGCTGTTTCTGGCCCTCTATTCCAATGAATCAAACGCCCTGACTGTACCCGTCGCATGGCAGCCGCTCGCAGCGGCGACCGGCGCGCTGGCCGCAATCACGCTCGTTTTCATTCTCTCCGGACGGCAGGCGTCTTCGGCCATTCGACTCATTCTCTTCGGTATTGCCGTGGCGGCCGTGGCCAAGGCGCTGACCACCATCTTCATGCTGATCGGGCCAATCTATCAGGCGGCGCAGGCGGCCCGCTGGCTCGCTGGGTCGGTCAATGCCATCGGCTGGAGCGAAATCCAGATCATGGCATGGGCTTTGCTGCCGGTGACTGCTATCGCCGGGCTTTTAGCGCGAGAACTGCCGCCGGCCGATCTCGACGACGTCTCTTCGCGCAGCATCGGGCTCAATCTGCCGGTCTATCGCGTGGCGGTGTTTGCGGTTGCGGCGCTCTTGACCGCCATCGCAGTCGCCTTTGTCGGCGGCGTCGGCTTCATCGGACTGATCGCGCCGCATCTGGCGCGGTTGCTGGTGGGACGCGCGCGCTTTGCGGGCATTGTCACCTCGATGATGCTCGGCGCGATGATGCTGGTGGGCGCCGATCTTTTGGTGCGCGTCGCATTCGCGCCGACCGAAGTGCCGGCCGGGACGGTAACCGCAATCGTCGGGGCGCCGTATTTTCTCTTTCTCCTGATGCGCAAGGATAAGACCAATGGCTGAGCTCGCCCCAAGCCGCATCGAGGTACGCGACCTGACGCTGATGTATGGCCACGATACCGTGCTCGACGCGCTGAGCCTGCCGGTGCCGGCAGGCAAGGTGACGGTGCTTGCAGGGCCGAACGGCTGCGGAAAATCGACACTGTTGCGCGCCATCCGCCGGTTACATCAGGGGCAACGCGGACAGATCCTGCTCGATGGCGTCGATATCGGCGCGCTGGGCGCCAAGGATCTCGCCCGGCAAATCGGGCTTCTGGCACAAAGTCCTTCGGCACCGCCGGATATGAGCGTCGAGGAACTGGTGCGCCTCGGCCGCTATCCGCATCAGGCGATGTTGCAGCCCTGGAGCGAGAAGGATGGTGCGGCCGTCAATCGCGCCATGGTGGGTACGGGGGTGGACACTCTCAAGCATCGCCGGATCGGCTCCCTCTCCGGGGGGCAATTGCAGCGCGCCTGGATCGCCATGGTCCTCGCGCAGGAGACCGACATCATTTGCCTCGATGAGCCGGTCAATCACCTCGACATGGCGCATCAGCTCGATTGCCTCGATCTCGTTGCCAAGCTCAATCGCGAGGCGGGGCGCACCATCGTGCTCGTTTTGCACGATCTCAACCTGGCCGCGCGCTATGCCGACCAATTGGTGTTCGTGCATGAAGGGCGGGTGCGCGCCTTGGGGCGGCCGGAGGAGCTGATGACGCCGGAGCTTCTGGCCGAAGTCTTCGAGGTAGATGCCGCGATCATGACCGACCCGGTGCATGGTCGGCCGATCTGCATTCCACGTGGTCGCGCTAAAGCAAAAAGTGTGCGGGAGATTGCCTAGGCGCTGATGGCGAGGGGCTCGGGCTGGTTCATCAATTCGCGAATTTCGCACCAGCGGCTCTGGAAGGCGGCGACGCAGGCAGGATCGAAATGGCTGCCCGAACAGCGCGAAACTTCGGCATAGGCTTCTTCAAGTGACCAGGCGCGCTTATAGGGGCGTTCCGAACAGAGCGCATCAAAGACATCGGCCAAGGCGACGATGCGCGCTTCGAGCGGAATGGCTTCGCCCATGAGACCATCGGGATAGCCAGTGCCGTCCCACTTTTCGTGATGGCGCAGCGCGATCAGTTCGGCAGTCTGGATCAGTTCGGAGTCGCCATTGCTCAGGATATTGGCGCCTATGGTGACGTGCTGGCGCATGCGCGCCAGTTCGTCGGGGCTCAGTTTGCCCGGCTTTGACAGGATGGCATCGGCAATGGCGATCTTGCCGACATCGTGGAGGGGCGCTGCAAGATAAATCATGCGGCACTGCGCAGGGCTGAGCCCCAGGCCTTCGCCAATGATCTGGCAGATGGTGGCAACCCGCGAAACGTGCTCGCCCGTATCGCCGTCGCGATATTCGATAGCGCGGGCGAGGCGCCAGATGATCTCTTCCTCGCGGGCGAGAAGATGGGCCGTCGCCTTTTCGACTTCGCGCGCAAGGTGTTTTGCCTGATCGGCAAGCTCGACCTGCGCCATACGGAGCGCGAGAAGATTGCCCATGCGAGCTTTCAATTCGATGGCGTCGAAGGGCTTGGTCAAAAAGTCATTGGCCCCAACGCGAATAGCTTCGATGCGGATTGCCTTATCGATATCGGAGGTGACCATGATGATGGGTACGGTACGATAACGGGTGCAGGCACGCAGGGCCTGTGTGAACGCGATGCCGTCCATTTCCGGCATGATGTGATCGACGAGCACAATGTCGTATTGGTAGAGGTCGCACCGATCCAGCGCCTCAAGCGGATTGAGACAGAGGTCGATATTGTCCCCTGCCACTTCCCGAACGATCGAACCCAATAAGGCAAGGCTCGATCGGCTATCATCAACGATCAGCACGTGCACCGTATGCGCCCCCCGGCAATAACGGACCGATCCTATGAAGCTCCCCTTATTCAGAGCTTAATATTTGCGGCAGAAACGGGCCGAACTGAGCGATGGTTTACTGGAGCTTTCTAGCGGCAATAAATTTGTTTTCGGCAATGGAGGCTGGTTTCATCTCGATGGAGAAGCCTGGGCGATTGGGGGGCATATAGGCGGCATTCTGGATCACGCAGGGATCGAGGAAGTGCTCGTGGAGATGATCGACATATTCGATCACCCGGCCGTCCTTGGTGCCCGAGACGACCAGATAGTCGATCATCGAGAGATGCTGCACATATTCGCAGAGCCCTACACCACCAGCATGCGGCCAGACGGCTTTTTTGTATTTTGCCGCCATAAGCAGAACCGAAAGAACTTCGTTGAGTCCGCCGATGCGGCAGGCATCGATCTGCACGATGTCGATGGCGTCGCGGGTGATGAACTGCTTGAAGAGGATGCGGTTCTGGCACATTTCGCCGGTCGCAACTTTTACGGGTGCGATGGCCTCGCGGATTGTCCGATGGCCTTCGACGTCGTCAGGACTGGTCGGTTCTTCGATGAAATAGGGTTCAAACCTTTTGAGCTCATTGACCCACTCAATGGCCTGGTCGACTTCCCAGACCTGGTTGGCGTCGATCATCAGGTAGCGATCGGGCCCCATAATGGACCGGACTATTTCAAGGCGCCGGATATCATCGGCAAGATCGCGGCCGACCTTCATCTTGATATGAGTAAAGCCTTCTGCCACGGCTTCGGTGGCGAGGCGTGTCAGCTTTTCATTGGAATAGCCGAGCCAACCGGCCGAGGTTGTGTAGCAGCGATAGCCTTCGGCGCGAAGGCGCGCGATGCGCTCGGCCTTGCCGGGTTCTGCGGCCTTGAAAATGGCGAGGGCTTCTTCAGGGGTAATAGCGTCGGTGAGATATCGGAAGTCGATGATGGAAACGAGCTGTTCGGGGCTCATTTCGGCGACATAGAGCCAGACAGGTTTTCCGGCGCGCTTGGCGAGGAGATCCCAGACCGCGTTGACGACAGCGCCGGTTGCCAGATGCATCGCGCCTTTGTCGGGGCCAATCCAGCGAAGCTGGCTGTCGCCGGTCATATGCCGCCAGAAGCGGCCGGGGTTTTCCTCAATCCAGTCGAGATCGAGATTGCTGACGCGATCGGTGAGTGCAGCGATGGCGGCACAGACCACTTCATTGCCGCGGCCAATGGTGAAGGTGAGGCCATGGCCTTCGAGATCGCCATCGGTGCCGAGAACGACATAGGCGGCGGAATAATCGGGGTCGGGATTCATCGCGTCGGAACCGTCGAGCGAGGCCGACGTGGGGAAGCGGAGGTCATGGGTGGTGAGGGTGGTGATTTTCATTTTTCTAGTATCCAGAAGCCCCCTCACTCGTCTCGGCCTTCGGCCGATCCACCCTCTCCCCCAGGGGGAGAGCAACAAGAGGGCACCGCGTTCAGGTGTGCGCCGGTGCTATTCTTCTCCCCCTCAGGGCGAAGGTGGCGCAACGCGCCGGATAAGAGGGAGCTAGGCCGTCCAACCACCATCGATGATGTGGACCTGCCCCGTCGTGTAGGTGGCGCCGGCAAGATAGACGGCCAAATCGGCCACCTCGTCAGGCCGCGCGATGCGACCGATGGGTTGGCGTGCGATGAAGGCTTTCCTTGCGCCTTCGAAATCGCCCGTGGCGGTCCAGCGCTCGTGAAGGCTCGGGGAATCTACCGTACCCGGGCAGATGGCGTTCACGCGGATATTGCTGGTGGTGTAGTCGGCGGCGATCGACTTGGTGAGGCCAACGACGGCGGCCTTGGATATCGTATAGGCGGCGCGGTTGGGCACGCCTTTTACCGAGGAAGCGACCGTGGCCATGTTGATGATGGCGCCATCCTTGCGCTCGAGCATCTGCGGCAGGATCGCCTTGATGGTGCGGATCTGGGCGCGGACGTTGAGATCGAGCGCGAAATCGAGGTCGTGGTCGCTCATCTCGAGCAGCGCGCCGGAATGGACGACACCCGCGCAATTGAACAACACGTCGATATGGCCGATTTCAGCGACCGCCTTGGCGACGGCCTCATTGGAAAGAACGTCGAGCACGCGCGTCGTGATGTTGTCGATGCCGTCTAGGCTTTTCAGCTTTTCGGCATTGATATCGGTCGCAATCACCTTGGCGCCGGCCTTGGCGAAAGCGCGGGACGAAGCTTCGCCGATGCCCTGCGCGGCGGCAGTAATAAGAACGATCTTTCCAGTGAGGTCGGCCATATTTTATTCCCGATAGAGAAGCCGGGCGGAGCAGGAAGCACCGCCCGGGAAGAGATCAGTCGTAGAGAACGGCGGCGATTGCCGGGTCGTTCATGTTGGTCTTGTCGTACCAGTTGAAGCCCGAGTCGATGATCTTGGGAAGGGTTTCGCCCTTGAGCGCGCCAATGGCGGCCTTGACGGTTTCGTAGCCGATGCCGACCGGATTCTGGGTGATGGCGCCGGCCATCGCGCCAGATTCGATGAAGCCCTTCTGCGCAGCGCCGGAGTCGAAGCCGATCACGATGATATTGCTGTTGAGCTCGGTCTTGCCGTTGACGACACCGATTGCCGAACCTTCATTGGCACCGAAAATGCCCTTGAGGTCTGGGTTGGCAAGAAGGATCGACTTGGTGATTTCAGTAGACTGCAGCTGGTCGCCGCCGCCGTACTGAACCGAAACCACTTCGATCTTGGGATAGGCTTCTTTGATGCGATTGACGAAACCGTCGACGCGATCAATGCCGGTGCGGCTGGTCTGATCATGGGCAACAACGGCAACCTTGCCTTCGCCGCCGATCAGTTCGGCCATCTTGTCGGCAGCAAGCGCGGCCGCGGCGACATTGTCGGTGGTGACGGTGGTCAGCGGAATGTCGCTATCAACGCCAGAGTCGAAGGCGATGACCGGGATGTTGGCATCCTTGGCCTGCTGCAACAGCGGGCTTGCGGCCTGGCTGTCGAGCGCGGCAAAGCCGATGGCGTCGGGCTTGCGCGACAGGGCGGCGGCCAGCATGTCCATCTGCCGATCGACCTGGGTTTCGGTTTCCGGACCTTCGAAGGTCACGGTGACGCCAAATTCGGCAGCCGCCTTATCGGCGCCGGCCTTCACGGCCTGCCAGAACTGGTGTTGGAAGCCTTTTGAGATCAGCGCGATATCGTAGTTTTCTTGGGCCACGGCGGGGCCGTGCGCTGCGGCCATCATGGCCAGGGCACTGAAGGCCCCCAGAAGTGTTCGGCGGTTGAGCATGGTTTTCCTCCCACATGCTTTTGAAGCTTTGGTCATTCCCGACGCCGTCTCAGAGAGCGCGGCGGCGGAGAATATCGGCGTAGACCGCCAGGATGATGATGGTGCCGGTCACGACTGTCTGCCACTCCTGGGGTACGGATAGGATGCGCAGGCCATTGGCCAGCACGGAGATGATGAGCGCGCCGATGAGCGTGCCGACGACAGTGCCGCGACCGCCCGAGAGCGAGGTGCCGCCAATGACGACGGCCGCGATGGCGTCCAGTTCATAGCCTTGGCCAAGCGCTGGCTGCGCCGAATTGAGGCGGCTGGCGATGAGCAGCCCAGCAACGCCGCAAATGGCGCCGGTCACGGCATAGACGGCGATCTTCCAGCGATCGATATTGACGCCCGAAAGACGCACGGCTTCTTCGTTGGAACCCAAGGCAAAGGTGTAGCGGCCAAGGGCGGTTTTCGAGAGCACAAAGGCGGCGACGACGGCGACGGCAAAGAGGACCAGCACGCCATTGGGCAGTGGTACCGCGGGGAAGACGCTGCCGACCGCAGAGCCGAGAGCGATCTGATTGAAGCCCGGCGTGTCGTTGAAATAGATGGGCTTGGTGCCTGAAATCACCAGCGACAGACCCTTGAGGATCAGCATCATGCCGAGCGTTGCGATGAAGGGCGGAACCTTCAACTTGGCGATGATCGTGCCCGAGACGAAACCGCTCGCCGTGCCCGCAAGAATGGCGCCGAGGATGCCGAGCGGCAGGGGCAGGCCCCAATAGGTCAGGATTACACCGGCCACGACGGCGCAAAAGGTCATCAGCGTGCCGACCGACAAATCGATGCCGCCGGTGATGATGACCAGCGTTGCGGCGATTGCCAGCACGCCATTGACCGAGGTCGCCTGCAGGATGGCGAGGATATTCTGCGTTTGCAGGAAATTGGGCGAGGCTAGCGAGAAAGCGACGACGAGCGCAATCAGACCCGAAAAGGCAAGTAGCCGATGAAAAGCGCCAGAAATGCGCGGGCCGGATTTGGCGGCGGGGGCTGCAGTATCGGTCATGCCGTCTTCCTTTGTGTGGCGCTCTCAACGACGCTGCTTTGGCGCAAGGTGGCCAGCCGCATGATTTCTTCCTGGCTGGCGCCGCCGGGCAGGATGCCGGTGAGGCGGCCTTCGCACATCACTGCGATGCGGTGGGACAGGCGCAGGACCTCGGGCAGCTCGGACGAGATCACGATGATAGCCTTGCCTTCGGCGGCAAGCGCGTTGAGGAGTTTGTAGATCTCGGACTTGGCGCCCACGTCGATGCCACGCGTCGGTTCGTCGAAAATCAGGATGTCGCAGTCGCGCAGCAGCCACTTGGCGATGACGACCTTCTGCTGGTTGCCGCCGGAGAGGAGCCGGGCTTCCTGAGTGTCGCTCGGGGTTTTGATGGCAAGCTGGCGGATGTAGCCCACCGCTTCCTTCTGCATGCCGGCCTCATCGAGCACGCCGGCGGGGCCGGTGAAACGCTGGAGGCTGGCGAGCGCAATATTGTTGCGAACGTCGAGCCCGGTCGCGAGGCCGAAATGCTTGCGATCTTCCGAGAGATAGCCGATGCCCGCTTCCACCGCATCCTTGGGCGAGGAGATACCGACGCGCTGGCCATGGACCCAGATTTCGCCGCTTTCGCGCCGGTCGGCCCCAAAGATGGCGCGGGCAACTTCGGTGCGCCCTGCTCCCATGAGCCCGGCAAAACCGAGGATTTCGCCCTTGCGGACGGAAAAGCTGACATCGCGGATTTCGCGGCCGCGATTGAGGTTCTTGACCTCTAGGGCAATCGGCGCGTCGGCGGTATTGGGAATGACAAGTGTATCATTGCTGAGCGTACGGCCGACCATCATGGAAATGATGGTTTCAATCGGCGTATCGGCGCCAGGGACCGTGCCGACATATTCGCCATCGCGCATGATGGTGACGCGATCGGAGATGCGTTTGATCTCGTCCATCTTGTGCGAGATGTAGACGATGCCCACGCCCTCGGCCTTGAGGCGATTGATGATGGCAAAGAGCTCGGCGATTTCGGCGTCGTTGAGCGCAGCAGTCGGTTCATCCATGATGAGGACGCGTGAGCGATAGGACAGCGCCTTGGCGATTTCGACCATCTGCTGCTTGGCGATGGTCAGGGTCTCGACGCGCACTGTCGGCTCGAGTTTGAGATTCATCGAGGCGAAAATGGCGGCCGCATCGCGATTGAGCTGGCGCTCGTCGAGAATACCGAAGCGGCGTGGTTCGCGGCCGATGAAGATGTTCTGCGCTGCCGTCAGGTCGCGCATCAGCGCCAGTTCCTGATGGATGATGCCGACGCCCAGATCCTGCGCCTGGCGCGGCGAGGTGATGTCTACGGGCTGACCATTGAGCAGCACCGTGCCGGCATCGCGGGTATAAACGCCGGAGAGGATTTTCATCAGCGTCGACTTGCCCGCGCCATTCTCGCCCATCAGCGCATGGACTTCGCCAGGCAGCAGCTCGAAACGCGCCTTGGCCAGCGCACGGACGCCTGGAAACGACTTGTCGATGTCGGTCATTTCGACCAGCGGCACCGCAGCACCCGAAACGGATGCTGGCGCAATTGGCGCAACCATGTGACGTCCTCCCATCGCCTTAAGCGGTTGCGTTTCCTCCAGAACCGCCCGGCAATGGCGATAATCAAGGCGAAATCGATCAGGCTGTCAAGTGGTCAGACCAGTGGACATGGAGCCAGACCGGCGGTAATGATTTTGGCGGACGGACCGCGCAAAGCGGACGCCGGGGGGACTATGAAACTTCAGGCCGTTTCGAACCGGAAACTCTATATCCAGATCGCCGACCAGATCCGCGACCAGATCCTGGCCGGGACAGTCGATGGAGGGCAGCAATTGCCATCCGAACGGGACCTGGCGGTGAGCCTTGGGGTGTCGCGGCCCACCGTACGCGAGGCGCTAATTGCGCTCGAAGTTGCCGGGTTTGTCGAAGTGCGCGTGGGTGTCGGCGCTTTTGTGCGCGATCGGTCGCGCGGCGGCGTGCCCTTGCCCGACCAGGGCCATTCGCCCATCGAGATCATGCGGGTGCGCCGGTTGCTGGAGCCGGAAGCAGCGGCGCTCGCCAGCCAGACCATCTCACCCGAAGGCACGTCGCGTCTCGGGGAAACCATGCGCTCCATGCAGGCGGAAGCAGCCAAGGGCGGTTGGTCGTCCGAGAGCGATCGCGTGCTGCACATGACAATCGCCGAGGCCTCGGGCAACTCGATGCTGCGCGAAGTGCTCGACATCTTATGGAGCTCGCGCTCGGAAGAGGTGGACACCCGCTTTCACGAACACCTCGCGGCCATGCCGGAAGTGCGCGAACACATTTTGGACGATCACGGCAAGATTGTTGGGGCGATCGTCGCGGGGAATGGGGAAGCCGCGCGCGAGGCGATGGCGGCGCATCTCGATTTCGTCACGGCGGCGATGTTGAAGGCTTGGGATTAGGGGCTTTCTACTAACTTGAAGGGCGATGGAGCGGAAAGTCCTTCCTAAAACCGCACCAAAATCTTCGTAAAATCCCCCGGCCGCTCATGCCAGGTCGCGAGCGCTTCCGGTGCTTCGGCGAGGGTGGCGGTTCGCGTCACGATCAGATCACCTGCCTCCGGCCGCTTCCGCAGTTCGTCGATGACGTCGTCAAAATCGGACCGCAAAGCATTGCGGGAGCCGCGGATGTCCAATTCCTTGGTGATGAAGTACTTCGTGTCATAGGCGATAGGCGCCTTGGCGTAGCCGATATAGACGACGCGGCCGGCCGTCGCGACGAGATCCACTGCCTGGAGGAAGGTAGCTTCGGCGCCGACGGCTTCCACCACGACATCCGGCCCCTCTCCCGTCAATTCAGCCACGCGCGCCTTCACGTCGCCCGAAGCATTGATGACTTCGTGGGCACCGAGCTTCTTGGCGACGTCCAATTTTGCATCGCTGAGATCGACAGCGATCACATTAGCGCCCTGGCGGAGCGCGCCAAGGATAACGCCGAGGCCAATCATGCCGCAGCCGAGAACGACGACGGTTTCGTCAGCGGTGAGTTCAGCGCGGCGGACGGCGTGAAAGCCGACGGCGCAGGGTTCGACGAGAGCCAGATCACGCTGGGAAATGCCGGTAACGGGGATGATTTTTTCGGCGGGCACGACGATGCGCGCGGTCATGGCGCCTTCGCGCTGCACGCCCATGGTCTGGTTGTTGGGGCAGGCGTTCGGCCGGCCGGAGCGGCAGGCGCGGCAGATGCCGCAGTTGAAATAGGGCAGGACGGTCACGGGTGTGCCGACGCTCATTGCATCGACACCTTCCCCAAGCTCCGCAATCGTCCCGGAGATTTCGTGGCCAGGCACCCGCGGATAGCTGACGAGCGGGTTGAGGCCGCGATAGGATGTCAGGTCCGAGCCGCAATAACCGACAAAGGCGATGTCGATGGCAACTTCACCTGCCGCTGGAGTGGGCACGAGCTTTTCGGTGAGAGTGGCCTCGTTGGGACGCAGGATGGTCAGGGCTTGCATCTTTCGGCCTTTCTTCGCCGTAACATGTTAGTGGTTATATCTTCCATACATGGCGGGTGACAATAGCGGCCCACGCGCGTTACACCGGAACAATGCCCGATAGTTTGAGAGGACACGCGATGAAGACGCATTTGCCGACACGAGCCTTTGGCCAGACGGGAATGGAGATTACCAAGCTCGGCATCGGCGCCTGGGCCATGGGCGGCAATATGTGGGGCCCGCAGGACGATCAGGAGTCGATGGCGGCCATCCGGCATGCGATCGATAGCGGCATCAACTGGATCGACACCGCGGCTGTGTATGGCAATGGGCACTCGGAAGAGGTCATCGGCGACGCCCTGGCCGATCTTCCCGCCGATCAGCGGCCGCTCGTGTTCACCAAGGGCGGGATCGTCCGGGACGAAAATGGGCAAAACCCACGCCGCATCGGCGAGCGCAATCACCTGCGCCAGGAGTTGGAGAATTCGCTTCGCCGGCTGAAGGTAGAGGTGATTGATCTTTACCAGATGCACTGGCCTTCCGACGACGTGCCGCTTGAAGACTATTGGGCAACGCTCCTCGAGCTCAAGAAGGAAGGCAAGGTGCGCCATGTTGGGCTTTCCAACCATGACGAGACCCAGCTTGCCCGCGCCGAGGCCATGGGCCATGTCGAGACCCTGCAGCCGCCCTTCTCGATGATCCGCCGCGACACGGCGGCAAAGATATTGCCCTGGTGCGCGGCGCATGGCACGGGCGTCATCTGCTATTCGCCGATGCAGGCAGGCCTCCTCACCGGCACCATGACAGCCGAGCGCGTCGCGGCCATGCCGGCCAATGATTGGCGCAAAGACAGCCCCGAATTTCAGGGCGAGAAGCTGACGGCAAACCTCAAACTCGCCGAGGCGCTAAAACCCATCGCGGAAAAACACGGGACCAGTGTGTCGAGCGTGGCGCTCGCCTGGTGCCACGCCTGGCCGGGGCTGACCGCGACCATCGTCGGGGCTCGCTCACCGGCACAGGTCGATGGGTGGATCGACGCGGCGAGTCTTGAACTCGATGCGGCGGATCTTGAGGAGATTGCGCAGGTGATCGAGGCGACTGGCGCTGGGCAGGGGCCAGTGCGGGCTTAGTGTCTGGTGCTTGCCAGCACCCCTGCCAGCCTCCCCCAAATCAAGGGGAGGTGCACATCGAGTGTTGACCACTACAGACCGTCTACCGTCATTGCCGGGCTTGTCCCGGCAAACCACTCTTGGGGATGAATGGACCACCGGGACAAGCCCGGTGGTGACGGGGTTGGCGTTCACGCTCGGTTGCGCGAGTGCTGGCCTTTAGCCCTCGATTTCTTCCCTCAGCATTTCCAGTTCCAGCCACTGCTCTTCAGCCGCGGCTTTCTTCGTTGCCAACTCCGCGAGCGCCTTGGAATCCTTCGCGAAGCCACTTGGGTCCCGCGTATAATAATTTCCCTCAGCCAGACGCCCGTTGATTGCGGCCATTTCCTTGTCGAGCTTCTCGATGTCCTTGGGCAGGGTTTCGAGAGCGTGCTTTTCTTTGAAACTGAGCTTGCGCTTACTCGATGAGGCGACGGCCGAAATGCCGGCTTTGGCTTTTTGAGCGGGTGCAGCCTTCTCCACCACGCGAGCCGAGACCCCTGCCCCGCGCTGGGCGACCATGTCGGAATAGCCGCCAGCATATTCGAGCCAGTTGCCATTGCCTTCGGCCATGATGATCGAGGTCGCAACACGGTCAAGAAAATCACGGTCGTGGCTGACGACGATGACGGTGCCGGAATAGTCCGAAACCATTTCCTCAAGGAGATCGAGGGTTTCGAGATCGAGATCGTTCGTCGGCTCGTCGAGCACGAGGACGTTGGACGGCAGTGCCAGGGCGCGAGCCAAGGCAACGCGGGCGCGCTCGCCGCCGGAAAGTTTGCCGATGGGCGTATTGGCCTGTTCGGGGGTGAACAGAAAATCCTTCATGTAGCCGACGACGTGCTTGTTCTCGCCGTTGATTTTCAGCGTATCGCTGCCGCCACCCGTCAGCGCATCCTTGAGACGCGTGTCGGGATCGAGGCGGGCGCGACCCTGGTCGAGCATGGCGAGTTCGATGGAGGAGCCCAATTTGATGGTGCCGCTATCGGGCTCCAAAAGGCCGTTGAGCATCTTGATCAGCGTGGTCTTGCCCGCGCCATTGGGGCCGACGAGGCCGACGCGATCGCCGCGCAGCACGCGGGTCGAGAAATCGCGGACGACGGTTTTTGTCCCGAAGGTCTTTGAGATGTTTTCGGCCTCAACGACCAAGGCGCCCGAGGTGCGGCCTTCGGTAACCTGCATGGCGACATTGCCGGTGACCCGGCGCTGATCGCGCCGGTCCTGGCGGAGATTGGCGAGGCGTTCGAGACGGCCGACATTGCGCTTGCGGCGCGCGGTGACGCCATAGCGCAGCCAATGCTCTTCGCGCACGATCTGGCGATCGAGCTTGTGGCGGTCTTTTTCTTCCTGCTCCAGCACTTCGTCGCGCCAGCCTTCAAAGGCGCCGAAGCCTTTTTCGATCCGCCGGGTGACGCCGCGATCGAGCCAGACCGTCGAGCGCGAGAGGTCGGTCAGAAAGCGGCGATCGTGGCTGATGATCACCATGGCCGAGCGCATGGAGTCCAATTCCTGCTGCAGCCATTCGATGACGGGCAGATCGAGATGGTTGGTCGGCTCGTCGAGCAGCAGCACGTCAGGCTGCGGCGCGAGAACGCGCGCCAGCGCGGCGCGGCGGCCTTCGCCCCCGGAAAGAGTCTTAGGGTCTTCGCGGCCGGTGAGACCCAGGGCTTCGAGGAGATATTGGGCGCGATATTCATCGTCGCCCGAGGTCATCCCCGCTTCGACATAGGCGAGCGTCGTCGCATATTCGGAAAGGTCCGGCTCTTGGGGGAGATAACGGATGGTGGCGCTCGGTTCGGCAAAGCGCTTGCCGCCATC
This sequence comes from Devosia soli, assembly GCF_000970455.1. GTDB lineage: Bacteria > Pseudomonadota > Alphaproteobacteria > Rhizobiales > Devosiaceae > Devosia > Devosia soli. The sequence goes on from NZ_LAJG01000024.1 coordinate 19,583, forward strand.
CTGCTGCACCATGCCGGCGGCGATCTTGAGCAGCGTCGACTTGCCCGAACCATTTCGGCCGACAAGCGCGATGCGCTGACCGGGAGAGACGATCAACTCGGCCGCTTCAAGCAATTGCGTGCCCCCGAAGGTGAGCTGAATGTCTTGAAGGGAAAGAAGCGGGGGCGCGGCCATGAACAATTCCGGTGGTTTCCGGCGCGATAGAGCATAGCGCCGGACGCAGATCAACAAGGGGAGAAAGCAAAGAGGCCGATCAGGACGTTGAGGATCCTGATCGGCCCGGGGAAGACGGCAGCAGCAAGCCCCGTCGTCATTTTGGCGCTACAGCCCACAGGCCCCACGGGGCCGCTGCACCATGGCCTCTATCAACCATGGCTAAACTTGATTGTCAAACTCATATTTGAGTTTGATGGTCCGGATCAGGCGGCGGCGATTTCGTTGACGATATCGCCCTCGGCGTTCGCATTGACTGCTTCGGTCGTGGTGAGGCCCAGGCGCTCGCGGATCGAGCGCTTCTTGGCAGCAAGATCGGCAATCGAATAGCCGGCCAGAACCTCGAAGAACGCGCCCAAGGCCTCGCGCAGCGCGCCATTGAGGTCGCACTCGCCAATCAGCGGGCAATCGGCGCCTTCCTCGAAACATTCGGCAAGGGCGAAGTTTTCCTCGGTGAGGCGAACCGTCTCGAGGAGGGAGATTTCTTCGGCGGGCTTGCCGAGCTTGATGCCGCCATGACGGCCGCGCACGGTCTGAAGGAGGCCATTTTCAACCAGCGGCTTGATCAGCTTGAACAGAAACAGCTCGGAAATTCCATAAGCCCGCGCCACCTCGGCCACGCGGCTGAGGCCGGGCTCGTTGACGGCGCAATAGACCAGGGTGCGGATGGCATAATTGGATTGACGAGTCAGTCTCACGGGCAGCAGTCCCTTCGGCTTTGGCAGCTCGGCCATGGCTAGGGCAGCAGTCATGACACAGCCCGTAACTTATAACCATTCTAAAAAATGTCAATCTAATGCTGAACGATCCGCTCATAATTAAAAGGCAAAAGGCGGGCTGGACAGAGACTTAACTTCGGAATAAGAAATTATTTGGAAGGAGACGATCGTGTCCAACACCGTCACGCGCGCAATTATCAGCACGGCGGCATGCGAGACGACAGGTCTTGCAAAGGGCGACGTCGCCGCCATTTCCCAACGTATGTTCGAGTTAATCGGGGATGCGCTCAAGGCCGGCGATACCGTCAAGCTCACGGGTTTCGGCACCTTGCAGGTGCGTTCCCGCGCCGAGCGCATAGGCCGCAATCCCCGCACCGGCACGCAGCACAAGATCACCTCGCGCCAAACGGTGATTTTCACCCCCAGCGCCAAGCTGCGCGAAGCGCTGGACAATCTTACCGGGCGGTAGGGCTAACCTTTTCGAGAAGGCTTCGCGAAAAATACCGGCGGTAGAGCGAAAGTTCTGCTGCGCCGAGCGCTGGCGCCAGCTTGCCAAGATGGCCGTTGACGATGCGGATATCGCGGCGCGATGGCAATTGGCGGAAATGGTGTTCGACGCGCCCGGCAAGCCGCACCGTCAGGTCCAGCGGCAGGATAGTATCGATGACCACGAGCCCGGCTTCGACAACGGCATTGGTGTTGTAGACGACGCGCGCCAAGGCGTGAGCGCTATCCTCGATCCAGCCTTCGACGACCGGCTCCAGTGCCGGCCAATCCCAATTCTCGATTCTGGAAAGATCAACTGCGTGCCCGGCATCGCCAAGGCGCTCCACCAGTGCCGTAACCGAGGCAATGGCATGAGCTGAACGGGGCCCTGCCGGCGTCGTATCGACGAGGATTGCCCCAAGGTCAGCTGAGTGACTGTTTAGCCCCTGCCAAAGCCGGCCCTCACCGATCAAGCCGCCGGCGATATAGGTCGACGTCAAGAGATAAATAAAACCTTCGGGCCGCGGCGATGGCTGCGCGATCAGCTCTGCCCAGCAGGCGGCGTTCCCGTCGTTATAGAGCGTGACAGGCAAGCCGGTCAGTTGTTCGAGTTCACCCGAGACATCGGCCTGGGTTGGCCCGTCCTTGCTGCCGATCCCGGACCTGAGCGGCTCTAGGGCCGAATGCACAGTCGCCGGCAGGCAGACGCCAATGTCGGAGAGCCGCGCCCGCTTATCCTTCGGCCACTCGGCGATGATCTCGGCCATCAGCCCGGCCAATTGACGCGGCAAGGCGGAAAGATCGGCTTCCGCATAGTCGAGATGGCGCCGATCGACGACCTTGGCGTGAAGATCGATCACGAGCAATTCGGCGTGGCGCCAGCCAATTTCGACGCCGAAAGAATAAGCGCCTTCGGCATTAAGGAAGATCGGCGTTGCCGGTTGCCCCCGCCGTCCCCGCAAGACCTCGCCCCGGGTTATCAGCCCGGCCGCCTCGATGTCGTTGAGAATGGCCGACACGGTCTGCGGCGCAAGGCCTGACACTCGGGCAATTTCGGCATTGGAGAGGCCAGGATTGAAGCCGATGACCGTGAGCACCGCCCGTTCGTTGGCGCGGCGCAAACCGTGGTGCTGCATCCCCTTGGCACTACGGTCAAACAGATCAATCGTCGGTATTTCCGGTTCGCTCACGCTCGCAGGTCCATCTGGGCATTGAATTGAAGGTCGATGACCTCATTCCAGACACTCAGGGGAGAAGAGTCGGGCTATGGGCCGGGTCCGAGATTCGGTTGCCACCATCATGGCGAAGCCCGGCCATAGCGCCAAGTCTGGAATTTTGTTTATCCGTCGGGCTTTAGCGCGTCTCCCCTGCGAGATCGAGCCGCTCGACCGCGTGCGGAGACAGATTCAGCCGCACGCCGCGCGCTAGACTTTTGACCTGTTCGATCGAAGTAGCCGAGGCAATCGGCGCGCTGACGCCGGGTTGCGCGATTAGCCAGGCCAGCGCGATTTCCGAAGGCGCGGCTCCTGTTTCACCGGCTATGGCGTCGAGCGCGGCGAGGATTTTGAATCCCTTGTCGTTGAGATATTTTTCCGAACCGCCGCCACGCTGGGATTTGCCGAGGTCATCCTTGGACCGGTATTTGCCGGTCAGGAAGCCCGCTGCAAGGCTATAATAGGTGATGGCGCCGACCTCGTTTTCGAGAAGGAAGGGGCGCAGCGCCTCGAACTGCTCGCGATCGTAAAGATTATAGAGCGGCTGGGTCACCTCGTAGCGCGGCAGCGACTTGACTATGGCGGTATCTTGAGCCGCCTTCATCATCGCAGCATCGTAGTTCGAAGCGCCGATGACGCGCACTTTGCCCGCGCGGATCAGCACGTCATAGGCTTCCAGCGTTTCTTCGTGGGTGCAATCCTGCGCGGGCCAGTGACTGAAATAGAGGTCGATATAGTCCGTCTGCAGGCGCTTGAGGGAATCCTCGATGCCGGTCTTGATCGCCTCGGCCGAAAGCCCCTTCGGATCGCGGCCGGAATTGATTTTGGTAATGATGTGGACCTGCTCGCGATTGCCACGCGCCTTGAGCCACTTGCCGATGATGGTTTCACTCATCCCCGGCGGGTTGCCGGGCACCCAGTTCGGATAACCTTGTGCCGTATCGATAGCCGTGAAGCCTTCATCGACATAGGCATCGAGTATCTGAAATCCCAATTGCTCGTCCACCGTCCAACCGAAGACGTTTCCGCCAAGTACGAGCGGTTCGATGACGAGTTCACTGCGGCCGAGGGGACGACGGTTCATGGTTCTGCTCCAGCTCTTGCGGTGCCTCATCAACGCCTGAAACCGGATTTTGTTCGTCCTCGGGAACCCGCGGTGCGCACCAATAGAGCGCCTCGTCGATTGTCCGCATGGATCCGGAAAGGTCGATAAAGGCAAAAGGTGCGTACTCGTCCTCGCCATGGCGCAGATAAATGAAAGTGCCGTACCGGAGACGATCGAGCAGGAAGGCTGCATCATCGACAAATCGGGCGCCATAGGGCCCATCCGATGGCACGGCGAGGGCGGTTTTGTTTTCGCGATCGAGCGTCATCTGCCAGGCGCCCGCATCCCCGCTGAACCGGCTCGAATGAACATGAACGCCGATGGTGAAATCGTCCTCGCAGCGAACGGCCAGACAGGTAAAAACCTCCGGCGTTGCATCACGCGCGCACCCGAGCGCCGCACGATCGCCCTCCCCGGGCAGGGGCGAAAATTGCCAGCCGGGCACTTGCGCCATGGCCGGTTCAGATGAAAGAACAAGGGCGATCAGGCCCGCGGCTCGATAAGATCCCATTTGTTTCCATAAAGGTCTTCGAACACGGCGACCGAGCCATAGGCTTCGTGCCGCGGCGCCTCGATAAATCTAACGCCGTCTTCGACCATCCTGAGGTGGTCGCGCGCAAAATCGTCGGTTTCGAGAAAAAGCATGACCCGTCCGCCTGCCTGCCGGCCGACGGCCGCCCTTTGCTCTTCGCCATCGGCCTGAGCGAGCAGCAGGCGCGCGCCGCTTCCGCCCGGCGGCGCGACCAGCACCCACCGCTTGCCAGCCCCGAGCGGGATATCGGCGACAAGAGCAAAGCCGAGCTTGTCGCAATAAAAGCGGATGGCGTCGTCGTAGTCGGCGACCAGCAGCGAAATGGTGGCGATCTTCATTGTCATTTCGCTATCGACCACCGGCGCCACGAGACGGTCAAGCCCCGGCATGCGAGCCGAACGGATTTAAAACCTTCCGTCCAATCTTGTGGAAAGGCTTTTGCCCGTCACAAGATTGACCAAATGGTCAACTTGACCCATTGCGCTTCCTAAAAAACTAGGCTTTGGTGTCGCCCAAGCCTCCGGACGGGAACGCCGGAGAGCATGAATTACTTCGGGAGACAACAATCATGAAATTGATGAAAGCCCTGATGGCTGCGACTGCGATGGTGGCTTTGGCCGCCGGCGCCGCCCAGGCCAAGCAGCTGGTTTACTGCTCGGAAGCCTCGCCGGCTCACTTCGATCCGGGCCCGGTCACCGGCGGCAACGACTTCGACGCTTCCGCGCACACCATCTTCGAACGCCTGGTCGAGTTCGCTCCCGGCTCCACCGAAGTCATTCCTGCCCTTGCTGAAAGCTGGGAAATTTCGGAAGACGGCAAGGAATATACGTTCCATCTCCGTCCGGGCGTGAAATTCCACACCCAGCCCTACTTTACCCCCACGCGCGACCTCAACGCTGACGACGTGATCTTCTCGTTCGAGCGTCAGTGGAAGGACGACAATCCGTGGCATAACTACCTTGAAGGCATGACCTGGGATTACTTCCAGGGCATGGACATGCCTAAGTATCTCTCTTCGATCGAGAAGGTCGATGACCTGACCGTCAAGATCACCCTGACCGAACCGAATGCGCCGATGCTGGCAAACCTTGCCATGCAGTTCGCCTCGATCGTGTCGAAGGAATATGCAGACCAGCTCGAAGCCTCGGGTGATCTGGCTGCCTTCTCGACCCAGCCGATCGGCACAGGTCCGTTCCAGTTCGTCGATTATCAGCTCGACACTGTCATCCGCTATTCCGCTTTCCCCGACTACTGGGACGGCAAGCAGCCGATCGATGACCTGATCTTCGCCATCACCACCGATGCTTCGGTGCGCGCCCAGCGTCTTCTCGCTGGCGAATGCGATATCATGCCCTACCCGGCTCCGGCCGATCTCGAAGCCCTCAAGGCTGACGAGAACCTGACTGTGCAGGAGCAGGAAGGCCTCAATATCGGCTACATCTCCTACAACACCACCGAAGCGCCGTTCGACAATCCGGAGGTCCGCAAGGCCCTGACCATGGCGATCGACAAGGCCGCCATCATCGAAGCCGTCTACCAGGGCGCCGGCCAGGATGCGAAAAACCTGATCCCGCCGACCATGTGGTCCTATGACGATGCCATTCCGGCCGACGTCTACGATCCGGAAAAGGCTAAGGAGATGCTGGAAGCTGCCGGCGTCACCAACTTGACGACCGACCTCTGGGCGATCCCGGTCTCGCGTCCCTACAACCCGAACGGCCAGCGCGTTGCCGAACTGATCCAGGCTGACTGGGCCAAGGTCGGCGTCACCGCCAATATCGTGACCTACGAATGGACCGAATATCGCGAGCGCGGCAAGCAGGCCGATCGCAAGGGCCCGTTCATGATCGGCTGGACCGGCGACAATGGCGATCCGGACAACTTCTTCGCTACCCTCTTCTCCTGCTCGGCCATCGGCGTTTCGAACTATTCGAGCTGGTGCAATGACGACTTCGAAGCGGCGATCTCCGCTGCCAAGACGACGTCGGACCAGGCTGAACGTACCGAGCTCTACACCAAGGCCCAGGAAATCTTCAAAGCTGAAGAGCCTGCGATCACCCTGGCCCACAGCCGCGTGTTCATGCCGATGAAGAAGACCGTGCTCAACTATGTCATGAGCCCGCTCGGCAGCCACTCCTTCAAGGGCGTGGACGTCCAGGAGTAAAGGCCAGGCCTTTCTCACGATCAGGAGCCTCGGTCCGGCAGACGCCGGAGCGGGGCTCCGCCTTTTAAGAACAGGCGGGGTTGGATGGGCCGATAAACGGCCCACGGACGCGCCCCGCTCAACAGGAAACGGGACCGGCTGGTTCGCCGCATCGCGCGGCGGACGGGCACCCAGGGGCAGACCCTTACATGCTGAACTACGTGCTGCGCAGGATTGCGCTTCTCGTGCCGACCATTATCGGCATTTCCATCTGCGCTTTCGCTTTCGTCCGCGTCTTGCCGGGCGACCCAATCCTGGCCATGGCCGGGCAACATGGCGTGACGCCTGAACGCTACGAAATCCTGCGCGAGCAGTTCGGCTACAATCTGCCGATCTGGCAGCAATATTTCGATTATCTCTGGAGCGTCATGCAGGGCGATTTCGGCATCTCCCTTGCCACCAAGCGCCCCGTCATCAACGAATTCATGGCGCTCTTTCCGGCAACGATGGAGCTCGCATTCGTCGCCCTGCTCTTTTCGGTCATCATCGGCATCCCTGCCGGGATCTTTGCTGCCATCAAGCGCGGCTCGTGGTTCGATCAAGTAACCATGGGCGTGGCGCTGACCGGCTACTCCATGCCCATCTTCTGGTGGGGCCTCCTCCTCATTATTTTCTTTTCCGGCTATCTCGGATGGACGCCGGTTTCGGGCCGCATCGCCCTGACCTTCTTCCTCCGGCCGATTACCGGCTTCATGCTGATCGACACCCTGCTCTACGGCAATTGGCCGGCCTTCGTTTCGGCGCTGCGCCACCTTATTCTGCCGGCCATCGTCCTCGGCACCATTCCCTTGGCCGTCATCGCGCGCCAAACGCGTTCGGCCATGCTCGAAGTGCTGGGCGAAGACTATGTCCGAACGGCACGCGCCAAGGGCATGTCGCCCAATCGCGTCATCAACGTTCATGCCCTGCGCAATGCGCTGATCCCGGTCGTCACGACGATCGGTCTTCAGGTCGGGCTGCTGCTCGGCGGCGCGATCCTGACCGAAACCATCTTCACTTGGCCTGGCATCGGCAAGTGGATGATCGATTCAATCTCCAAGCGCGACTATGTCGTCGTGCAGTCGGGGCTCCTGATCATCGCCCTCATCGTCATGGCGGTGAATCTCATCGTCGATCTTCTTTACGCGCTGATCAATCCGCGCATCCGGGTGCAGTAATATGGCCGCAACCAATCAGACCACCGGCACGACCGCACCCGTCTCGGGCCTGCGCGAATTCTGGTATTATTTCTCCGTCAACCGCGGGGCCGTCATCGGCCTCACGGTCTTTACCATCCTCGTCTTCGTCGCCATTTTCGCTCCCCTGATCGCGCCGCATCTGCCGGACGTCCAGTATCGCGATGCCCTCCTCAAGCCCCCGATCTGGGATGCGAACGGGGATCCGCGCTTCATCCTCGGCACTGATCCGGTGGGCCGCGACATTCTCTCCCGCCTCATCCACGGCGCGCGCTATTCGCTCTTCATCGGCTTCTTCGTCGTCGTCGGCGCGCTCATCGTCGGCGTCTTCCTCGGTGTGCTTGCCGGCTATTTCCGCGGTTGGGTCGATGCGCTGATCATGCGCATCATGGACGTCATCCTCGCTTTTCCGCCCCTGCTGCTGGCGCTGGTGCTGGTCGCCATTCTCGGACCGGGCCTATTTAACGCGATGATCGCCATTGCGCTCGTCTTGCAGCCGCACTTTGCCCGCCTCGTCCGCGCCGCGGTCATGGCCGAGAAGAACCGTGAATATGTCACTGCCGCAAAACTCTCGGGTGCGGGACACTTCCGGCTGATGATGATCACCATCCTGCCCAACTGCCTCGGGCCGCTGATCGTCCAGGCGACGCTGAGCTTTTCCAATGCCATTCTCGAAGCCGCAGCGCTCGGCTTTCTCGGCATGGGTGCGCAGCCACCGACGCCGGAATGGGGCACCATGCTCGCCACGGCCCGCGAGTTCATCCTCAAGGCGCCATGGGTTGTCACCTTCCCCGGCCTTGCCATCCTGATCACGGTTCTCGCGATCAATCTGATCGGCGACGGCCTGCGCGACGCGCTCGACCCCAAGCTCAAGCGGAGCTGAGACCGATGCCTCTTCTCGAAATCAAGAATCTCACCGTTGCCTTCGATACCTCTGTCGGCCTCTTCAAGGCCGTCGATGGCATCGACGTCAGTGTCGACGAGCGCGAAGTGCTGGCGATCGTCGGCGAGAGCGGCTCGGGCAAATCCGTGGCCATGCTCGCGACCATGGGCCTGCTTCCCTCGACGGCGACCGTCACGGCCGATGTCATGCGCTTTAATGGCCGCGACCTTTTGATGATGTCGGACGGCGAGAAGCGCAAGATCATCGGCAAGGATATTGCCATGATCTTTCAGGAGCCGATCGCGAGCCTTAATCCGTGCTTCACCGTCGGCTTCCAGATCGGGGAAGTGCTCGAAAAGCATCTTGGCCTCCGCGGCCGCGCAGCGCGGGACCGCTCGATCGAACTGCTCCAGCAGGTCGGCATCCGCGACGCTGCAGACAAGCTCAAGGCTTTTCCCCATCAGATGTCCGGCGGCCAATCGCAGCGCGTCATGATCGCCATGGCCATCGCCTGCAATCCCAAGCTTCTGATCGCCGACGAGCCGACCACCGCGCTCGACGTGACCATCCAGAAGCAAATCCTCGATCTTCTGGTCACGCTCCAGGAAAAGACCGGCATGGGCCTGATCATGATCACCCACGACATGGGCGTCGTGGCTGAAACCGCTGACCGCGTCATCGTGCAATACAAGGGGAAGAAGATGGAGGAAGCCGATGTGCTCTCCCTCTTCGAAAATCCGCAGTCCAACTATACGCGCGCCCTGCTTTCGGCCCTGCCCGAAAATGCCACGAGCGATCGCCTGCCGACGGTGTCCGACATGCTCTTCACCGCCGCGCCGGGAGTTTCGTGATGACCACACCCGTCCTCGAAGTCCGCAATCTCAAGCGCGACTACGTCACCGCCGGCGGCTTCCTGCGCCCGGCCAAGGTCCTCCATGCCGTCAAGGGCGTGAGTTTCACCCTCGAAAAGGGCAAGACGCTTGCCGTCGTCGGTGAAAGCGGCTGCGGCAAGTCCACCCTGGCGCGGATGATCACCCTGATCGACGAACCGACCGCCGGCGAAATCCTGATCGACGGCATTCCGGCCAGTGCGGCCCATGTCACCAAGGAACTTCGCCAGAAGGTACAAATCGTTTTTCAGAACCCCTATGGTTCGCTCAATCCTCGCCAAAAGATCGGCGATGTGCTCGCCGAACCCCTCCTTCTCAACACCGACATGTCCGCCAGTGATCGGCGCGACAAGGCCATGGCCATGCTGACCAAGGTCGGCCTCCAGCCCGAGCACTTCAATCGCTACCCGCACATGTTCTCAGGCGGCCAGCGCCAACGCATCGCCATTGCCCGCGCTCTGATGCTCAATCCGAGTTTTCTCGTCCTCGACGAACCAGTTTCCGCGCTCGACCTTTCGGTGCAGGCGCAGATCCTGAACCTTCTCAAAGACCTGCAGGACGAGTTCGGGCTCACCTATGTCTTCATAAGCCACGACCTTTCGGTCGTGCGCTACATCGCCGATGAAGTCATGGTTATGTACTTTGGCGACGTCGTCGAGCACGGCAGCCGGGACGCGGTTTTTACCAACCCGCAGCACGACTACACCAAGACTCTTTTTGCCGCGACGCCCAAGGCCGATGTCGAACACATCCGCGCCCGCATCGCCGCCAAAAAGGCCGCCACAATTCGCGCATAATTTGCTACGCGGCCGGAGCCAAGCGCTCCGGCCGGCGTTGTGCGTCTATGCCAACCCGCATCGAAGAACTTCGCAGCAAACAGCGTGACCGGGGCCGCCGCGCGACGACGCCGCTGGCGATTCCACGGCGCGGCTGGAAAGACATCATCTATCGGCTGTTTATCGGCTTTAATGCCAATCGCATCCTGCTGACGGCAGCCGGCGTCACCTACTTCCTGCTGTTCGCGCTTGTTCCGTCGCTCAGTCTTTTCGTCTCGAGCTATGGGCTTCTCAACGACCCTGTCGGCGTCGTCGATCAGCTTGCGCTCCTTGATGGCGTTGTACCGGCGGGCGGTCTCGACATCATCCGTGAGCAACTGGTCCGCCTCACGAGCCAGGACACGAGTTCGCTCAGCATCGCCGTTGTGGTGTCTCTCGCAGTCGCCCTCTGGGGTGCCAGCGCCGGGGTCAAGGCGCTGTTCGATGCGATGAACGTCGTTTATGGCGAACAGGAAAAGCGCAGCTTCATTCGCCTTAATCTTCTGGCGCTCGGGTTTGTGCTCGCGGCCTTGGTCATGCTCGTGCTCATGCTGACCGTTGTGCTTGTCATGCCCGTGCTGCTCGAATATCTCGCCTTCGGCTCGTTCGAGTGGCTCGTGCGCGTCGGCGCCTATTCGATCATGATGGTCATGCTGCTGATCGCGCTCTCGGCGATCTATCGCTGGGGCCCCAGCCGCGCCCTTGCCCGCTGGCGCTGGGTTACGCCGGGATGCATCTTTGCCGCCATCGGCATCATGATCATGTCAGCGGGCTTTTCGTGGTATGCCGCGAACTTTTCCAATTACAACGCCACCTACGGCTCGCTCGGCGCCTTGATCGGCTTTCTCACCTGGATCTGGCTATCGGTCACCATCGTCATCTTGGGCGGTGCGCTCAATTCCGAGCTCGAACACCAGACGACGGTCGATTCGACGACCGGCGAACCCGCTCCGATGGGCCAGCGCGGCGCCTTCGTGGCCGATACCGTGGGCGATCGCTGGCCCGCGCATGGCGGAGAAAGCGTCAAAGGCTGATCCGCTCGCCTTCCCGTGACGAGGCGATCAGCGCGTCGATCAGGCGATGGACGGCCAGCGCCGAACGGCCGGTCGATACCGGTTGGCGCCCGGTTTCGAGGGCATCGACAAAGTCGGCGATCTGAGCCATGTGCCAGTCAAACGGAAAGGCCATCGGGTCCGCCCCGCCGCCGCTATTGCTGGCCTCGCCGACCTGCTCGTGCCGTCCATCGAACCAGCGCAAATCCAGATTGCCGCCCGCCAGGGTCGCGCTCGCCTTTTCGAAATTGAGCGTCAGCGTCTCCGCGCCACCGGGAAAGTTCGCCGTCGTCGCCATGAGCGCGCCGACCGCACCGTTTGCAAATTCGAGCCCGCCGGCAACGAAATCCTCGGTCTCCATGCTGTGAAAGCCAGTCGTTGCCGCGAGCGCCGTCACCGCCTTGACCAGACCCGTAAGGCTCAGCATCAGGTCGAGCGTATGGATCGCCTGAGTGATCAGCACGCCGCCCCCATCCTGCGCGAACGTTCCGCGTCCGGGCTTATTGTAATAGCCCTCCTGCGGACGCCACCACGGCACGACAAGATGCGCCGCAAAAAGCCGGCCCAGCTCGCAGCTCCGCACCTTTTCCTCTAGCGCCTTCGATGCCGCCCGAAACCGGTGCTGGAAGATAATGCCGAGCGTGACGCCGGCAGTTTCGCAAATCTCGACGATGCGTTCCGCCGCTTGCGTCGTGCGCTCCACCGGCTTCTCCATCAACACATGCTTTCCAGCGGCCGCAGCCGCCGCAACCAAAGGTTCGCGTGCATTGGGTGGCGTCAGGATGAGAATGGCGCGGATGGCCGGATCGGCCAGCATGGCCTCAAAACTCTCTGCGGCCGGAAAACCGTATTCTGCGCAGAACGCTTTGAGCGCAACGGCATCCCGGCGCCAGACGCCGCGCACCGCGATTCGGTCGGACAGCGCTTGCAGCGCCAGGGCATGCGGCTTCGCAGCCATCCCTGCACCCACTACCCCAATACCGAATTTGTCTTCCTGCGCCATGCCCGCCCTGCCATACAAGATCGTCTTAGGCAGGGTTTAGCCAATTTTTGGGGGCTTGTCGCTGGCTTAACTCGCGTGCCGCCAAGCCTGGCTTTGCAGCAGGCGTTCGAGGCTCTCGCGATCCATGGGCCGCGCAAAGGCATAGCCCTGGAGAATGTCGCAGCCGAGATCACGCAGGATTTTTGCATGCTCCATGGTCTCGACGCCTTCGGCGACGATTTCGATATCCATGGACTTGCCGATGTCGACGATCGAAGCAACCAGCCGGCGCTGCGCCGCTTCCTTGATAATCGGATCGACGAGCTGGCGGTCGATCTTTAGCCGCCGCGGCCGGAGCTTCTGCAGCGATACGATCGAGGCATAGCCGGTGCCGAAATCATCGATCTCGATATCGATGCCCAGCGATTTGATCTGGTCGATGTTCCAGCCCACTATCCCGTCGCTCTCGTCGAGATAGATCGATTCGACGAGTTCGAAAGCGATCCGGTCGGGCGGAATGTCGAGGTCCTTGAGCGAAGCAAGAAGGCCTTCGTCGTGGAGACGGCGCTGGGAGACGTTGACCGAAGCGCGCGGCACGCGCAGCCCCATGGCGTCCCACCTCTCGAGATCGGCAATCGCCTGCTTGAGGATGATTTGGTCGATAGTGGGAACGACGCTGAGTTCTTCGGCGATTGCCATGAAGACGTCAGGTCCACGCAGGCCGAGCGTCGGGTGTTTCCAGCGGGCCAATGCTTCGACGCCGACGACGTCATGGGTCCGGGCATCGAACTGGGGTTGATAGAAGGCAAGGAAGTCGCCACGATCAAGGCTCGTCAGCACATCGTCGGCAATGCGCTTGGTGTTGATCACTTCTGCCTGGAGCGCCGCCGAGAAGAATTCGTGGCGATTGCGACCGCGGTCCTTGGCGCGATAGAGCGCGATATCGGCATTGATCAGCAGCTGCTTGACGTCGATCTCGGGAACCATGGCGGTCGCGATTCCGACGCTGACGCCAAAGCGGCATTCATGGCCTTCAAAGAGCACCGGCTTGCGCATGGCGTCGACGATCCGGCCGGCAAGCCGCGCCAGGGCCTCTTCGGCTTCGTTATTGTCTGAAAGAACGACGAACTCGTCCCCGCCGATGCGGGCGACAAAATCGGTCTCGCGGCAGTTTTCGCGCAGAATCCGGCTTGCATGCACCAGCATGGCATCACCCGCAGCGTGACCGAGCGTATCGTTGATCTGCTTGAAGCGATCAAGATCGATATGCAAAAGCGCGATCGTGCCCGATTGCAGATAGCCGGCGTCGATGCACTTGCGCAGTTTTTCGTCGAGATAGCGCCGGTTAGGAAGCCCGGTAAGGCTGTCGTGAAGCGCGTTGTGTTCGATACTGACGCGTGCCGCTTCCAGTTCGGCATTGCGCGCTTCGGTCAGAGCCTTGGCGCGCTTGAGGTCTTCGTTGAGCGCAACGTCGCCGGTAATGTCCCAGTTAACGCCCATGACTCGATCCGGCTCGCCTTCGGCCGAATAGAGTACAGCAATTGACCGGATATGCCGGATGATGCCATCGAGCAGGAGGACGCGATAATCGGATTCGTAGCGCCCGCGCGCGATGGAATCCCGGAATTCGCGCTCGGCGCGCGCCTGGTCGTCCGGATGCACGACCTTTTGCCAATGATCGTGCGTGCGTTCGGAGCCATCTGGCGCCATGCCATAGATTTCGTTGGTGCGGCTGTCCCACACCTCTTCGCCGGTCTCGAGGTTGAGTTCCCAAAGGCCGACCTTGGAGGTTTCGAGCGCCAGGTTGAGACGCCGCGTTTGCTGGGTCAGGGCCGCCTCGCGGTGGCGGAGCTGGGCAATGTAGTCGTGCCGCTGGCTGATCATCCGGCCAGCGATCAGAAAGGGCAGGAGGATAAGGCAGGCGGCAAGCACGATGCCGACGCGCAGCAGCCATTGGGTGTTCTGCCCCGCCATCCACCCTGCCTTGGGAACGGCCGCGATCTGCCAGCTTCCCGTGGGCAAGGTAACGCTTGCGAGCACCGGCTGCCGGCCGGCAAGGCTTTCGCCATAAAAAAGCTTGCCATGGCCGCCGCGGCTATCGTGGCCGGTGATGGAAATGTCGAGATCGGACACGAAGTCGTCGTAGAGCCCGCTATCGCGATACAGCCGTTCGACGTCGATCACCGCGGAAACGACACCCCAGAATTTCTTCCAGCCGTCGGTTTCGGTATAGACCGGAAAGCGTCCGACAAAACCCCGGCCGCCCTGCACGAGATCGACCGGCCCCGCCAGCACCATCTTGCCGGTGAAGAGCACCTGTTGCACGGCGTCCCATTGCCCGGGCGTCTTGCGATAATCGAGCCCGATGACCTTCTCGTTCCCCGCAAGCGGATAGGTCATGCGAATGGTAAGGTCAGGCGCCGCCGCGACGGAGCGCAACTGGCTGTCTTCCTCGAACAGATTGCCGACGAGCGCATCGAAACGCGCCTGGTCCATGTCCGGCTCGGTCGAGATGACGGCAACGAGCCCGCGCACCAATTGAACATTGCTCGCGACATGGCCCTCGAGCTTGGCGCGGATTACGGAAATCCGGTTTTGGACTTCGGTGCGAACGCGCTCCTGGTTGATGGTTTCGGCCTGGTGGTCGAAGATCAGCCCGCCGGTGATGACAAGGGCACAGGCCAAAAGCGCCGGTACGAAGCTCGTCCAGCGCCAATCCCTGCTTTTCTGCCGTCTGCTCGTGTCGCCCATGGCCCCAACATGCCGCCAGGCGGGCGCATTTCGGCCCGCATTGGCACTCTAGGCGCGGCCACTTGCCGAGTTGCTTACGAAAAAGCGCAATTCACCAAATGGGTAAACAGGCGGCAAACAGATCAATCGGCCTTTAGAGTTCTGCTCAGCCCCGGCGAAGCACGAGCTCGCGTCCCATCCCACCCGGGGGAATAGACAGGGCAATCGTGATAGTCGCCGCGTCTTTCACTTGTTGCGCCCGCTCGGCCCATTCGACGAGAACGATCGCCTCGGGATTATCGAGCAACCCCAGTTCGTCCGCCTCCGCCGCATCTCCCAAACGGTAGAGATCGGCATGAAGCACGAGGCCGCGCGGCGTGTCGTATGGCTGGATCAGCGAGAAAGTGGGCGATGGAACCTCAAGACCTGGATCCCCCGCCAGCGCCCGGATCGTCGCGCGGGCCAGTGCCGATTTGCCGGCACCGAGTTCACCTTCAAGGCTGACGATGTCGCCAGGCTTCAGCAGGGCAGCGAGTTCCTGGCCGAAGCCGATCGTCGCGGCGTCGTCGGCGAGAAACCGCTTCATTACTCGGCAACGCCCGCGAGCGCGCTATCGCGCGGCAGGTTGACGATGATGCGGCTGCCGCGTGGCTCGCGCTGTTCCGCCGAGATCGTGCCCCCATGGAGGTTGACGAAGGTGCGCACGATAGAAAGGCCAAGCCCGGCTCCACGTAGGCGGCCGCCGGAACTGGGCGTATCGAGGCGGGTCAGGATGGCCGAGCGCAATTCGTCGGTCAGGCCCGGGCCTTCGTCTTCGATGATGAACAGCATGCGGTCGGCCCGATGCGAGACCGACAGCCTGATCTCGCCACCCGGCGGGGAGAAGCGTGCAGCGTTGGAGAGAAGGTTATAGAGCACCTGCACGATGCGCGTGCCGTCGGCGATGAATTCGGGCAGGTCCGGATCGATATCGACCGCGAGATTGATCGCGTCACCCGACACCTCGGGGAAGGTCGCCGAAAGACCGGCCCTGGCCTTGTCGATCAGCTGGCTGACATTGAGCAGTTCGGGATTGAGCTCGGCAATGCCGGCATCGACCGAGGCGAGATCGAGGATATTGTCGATCAGCACGCCCAGCGTGACGGAGGAGGCGCGGATATATTCGATATAGTCGCGCTGCCGCTCGTTGAGCGTATCGCCTTCGGTGCCCGCCAGCAGGTCGGCAAAGCCGATGATATTGGTCAGTGGGCTGCGCAGTTCATAGGAGACGTTTTCGACGAAGGCGTCCTTGAGCCGGTCGGCGGTGACGAGCGCATCGTTGCGTTCCTTGAGCACCTTGGAATAGCTCGCGCTCTCGGTGACATCGAGGAAGGTCATCATCGTCTGCCCGTCGGGCAGGCGGGTCGTTGCATAGTCGAGAAGCCGCCCATCGGCACGTTCGATGCGGCCCGACTGGTCGGTGCGCGTCGGGTTGAGATCGATGATGCTACGCTTGAGATCGCGCCAGATCTTGCCGCCATCGCTGATTGCCTGGCTCGATGCTTCGGCGATCTGGTCGATATGCGGATTGGCGCCGAGCGTATTCATCGGCAGCTTCCAGAGGGCCGACAGCCGCGGATTGGAGAGCGCAAGGCGGCCATTGGTGCCGAACACCGCCACCGCTTCGGAGAGCGCGTTGATCGTTTCGCGCTGCACATTGGTCATGGCCTTGTTGGCCGATTCCAGTTCGAGCCGCTCGGTGAGGTCCTCAAACACATAGATCACTCCGCCCTGCGTTCCGGCGGGCGCGGTGATGACCTTGATTGTGCGCCCGTCCGGCAGATGCCAGGGCTCGGCCTCGAACGGGGCCTTTCGCGTGTAGCTCTCAAGGTGCTTGGAGCGCCAGGTGTGATAGTCCACCTGGTTGGGCAACATGCCTTCGGTGCGCAGCTTGTCGAGAATTGCGCGTTCGTCGAGCCCGGGCGTCAGGAATTTTGGATCAAGGTTCCAAAGCGCGGCATAGGCGGCATTGAACTGCAAAAGCTCGCGGCGCGCATTGAAGATGGCAATCGGGGTCGCCAGGGTATCGATGATACCCGAAATATGGGTCAAACTCGGCTCGGCGTTCTCGCTCGATGCCGTGTCGCTGGCGGCGAGCTTGCTGAGATAGCCCGCGCGCCCCGTGCTCACCGGCACTTCGATCATTTCGTATTCGCCCGCTTTGCCAAGCGCAAAGCGGTGGCTCGTCGGCTCGCCAGCATTGCGGCAATCTGCAAGATGAGCCTGCAACTGGCTCGGATCGAGGACTTCGGCCGGGGATTCGGGGTTAACCGGTTTGCCAAGCGTTTTGCACAGGTCGAGATAGGCGGCGTTGGCAAAGACCAGACGGTCAGAGGCATCACGGAGGAAAGCGGGTTTTCCCAAGGTTCGCAGGACGGCGATAATGCTCGCCTTGTCGCTTGCATGCGCCACGGCGCCGCTCAGCACATCGGGCTGGGCATAGGCAGGGCGCAGGCGCAGCGCCGCCCCGCCACCGGCCAGCCAGCCGTTTGCCCGCACGAGGCGCCCGTCGAGCGCAGTAACGCTTGCCGAGAACGACCGCCCCTCGAGCCGCAGCTTTTCGACGAGCGTTGCCAGCCGGTCGGCTTCCCCGCCGCCAAGCCAGGTGTTGAAATTGAGGACGCTTTGCGGCTGGCGCCCGGCCGGCAACACTGCCGCGGCCTGGCCCAGAAAGCGCGGCGGCATATTGGGCTGTTCGGGCCAGACAATGGTCAGCTCGCGGCTGCCGCCGATGAGATTTTCGTAGTCGTCGACAAGCGCCCGGAGACCAGCCACCTGTTCATTGGCCTTGCGCTGGGCTTCGCGCCCTTCGCGCAAGAGCCGGCGGAGAAGCGTGACTGCGACAAGGGCGAAGCCACCCGCGCCGACGGCGACAGCCAAAGGCACGATGCCGCCAAGGCTCGCCATGGACGAGGTCTGCGCAAAGGCGGGGACTGCCATCATCAGTGTGAGCGGAGCCGCGGCCAAGCCTGCGAATCCCCAATGCTTCCGGAGCCGATCCGGCGCCATAGATAGCCCTCGCTTCTCGATTTTCGTTGCAAGTCCGGCCTTGGCCGGTACGCGTGCACTGAAACAGGCGCCTAACGCGAAACCCCATGCGGGATTTCAGATGCCCCGAGACGGTAAGTGTCCCCCGACAACCGAATCGCCTCAACATACCGAGGCGGGGATGGCGGAAAAAGAGTCTTCATGGCTGTGCTTTGCGGGCAAACAGCGAAGGAACCGCTTGACCGAGAACGAACTAGAAACACCGCAGTGCACACGCGTGCGAGCGTTTTGCGTCCGGGCGGGGGTAGCCCGCCCGGAGCTGAAGGATCAGAATTCGGACCAGTCATCCTTGAGCGCGGCATTGCCGTGGCTCAAGTATGCTGCCGCAGCCTGGCGTGTCTTGGCCTGAACGGGCCTCGTCGCAGCCGTGCGCATGGGCGCAGCCGGTTTGCCGATCGATCCGCCCTCGAGGGTGAACACATCGACAATGCGATCGAGTTCGGTTGCCTGCGTTTCGGTCTGCTCGATGGCGGCATTGACCTCCTCGACGAGGGCAGCATTGTGCTGGGTCATCTCGTCCATCTGGCGGACGGCGGTATTGACCTCGTCGATGGCCGACGCCTGTTCGCGGCTTGCCTTGGCGATGTCGTCGAGCAGCATGGTGTTGGAGCGCACCGCTTCCATCATCGCGGCAAGCTTGCTGGCCGCGTCGGCCACGAGGCGCGACCCGGTGCCCACTTCGACCGCACTTTGCTCGATCAGGGCCTTGACGTCTGCAGAGGCCGTTGCTGCCGATTGCGCCAGACGGCGCACTTCGACGGCGACCACGGCAAAGCCCTTGCCGGCTTCGCCGGCGCGCGCCGCTTCCACTGATGCATTGAGCGCAAGCAGATTGGTCTGGAAGGCGATGTCGTCGATCATGCCGATGATGTTGGAAATCTTGGACGACGACTGGGTGATCCGCTCCATCGCGGCATTGGCCTCATCCATGACGCCGGCGCCTTCTTCGGCCGAGCGCGAGACGAGACCCGCCTTCTGGCTTGCATCGAGCGCCTTCTTGGCGTTTTCGGTCACGGTCTGGGCCAGTTGCTCCATCGTTGCCGAGGTTTCCTCGATGGTTGCCGCCTGGCGCGTCGTGCGCTCGGAAAGGTCGTTCGCACCCGAAAGGATTTCGCCCGTCGCCGATTTCAGCGTCCCGGACGTGCCCCGCAATTGGCCGACGATATCGGTGAGCTTGTCAGCCACCGCATTGATGTCGGTCTTGAGCTTGCCGAAGGCGCCATGGTGGTCGCCGGTCATGCGACAGGTCAGATCGGTATTGGCAAGAGCGCTGAGCACCGTGGCGGTTTCGGTCACGCCCTTGTCGACACTTGCCACAAGCTCGTTGACCGAGGTGGCAAGGCCATTGAGTTCGGCATCGGGGAAAGTCGCCGGAACGCGCTTGGAAAAATCGCCTTCGATCGCCGAATCGACGACATCGCCGAACGCACTCTGGAGTTCGACCATCATGTCACGGCGTGCTTCCTGGTCGCTGATGATGCGGGCGGCTTCAGCTTCCGTCATCTGCGAGACTTTCAGGCCATTTTCCCGGAACACTTCCACCGAACGCGCCATGGCGCCGATTTCGTCGGTCCGGTTGGTGCCGCCGACGACGATGTCGTAACGGCCATCGGCCAGGTCGACCATCTGGCGGTTGAGCAGGTTGATCGGCTTGGTGATGGATCGGCCGATTAGCCAGCCGACGAGGCTGAGAAGAACGATGACGGCGGCAGCGATCGAGGCGATGACCGTGGTATTGGACCAGAAGATGGCGTCGATGTCGGTCTGCAGCACGCCGGTGCCCACGGCCCAGCTCCAAGGCGCAAAATTCTGCACATAGGTGAGCTTGTCGACTTCGGCATTTTCTCCGCGCGCAAAGCCGAAAGTCGTAAAGATCGAGCCCTGGAGACGCGCGCCGTCGGTATATTCCTCGATGAAACGCTTGCCGCGCGAATCGGTCCGGTCGCGCATGTTGGTGTTGACGACGTCCGGATTGGTGTTGACCAGCATCACATAGTCATGGCTGACGATAAAGACGTAGTCGTCTCCGCCATAGCGGATCGAGCCGATCACGCGCTTGGCTTCGGCCTGGGCAGCCTCAAGGCTCATCTCGCCGCTGACGACGCGTTTGTTGTAGTCATCGAGCACGCTGACAGCCGACCCGACGACGCTTTCGATCTCCGCCTTTTTCAGGGCAATGAGATTGGCATGCATGTTTTGCAGCTGAAATGCCGCGAGCGCGATAAAGCCAACCGCGAAAAGGACCAGCAGCATCGACATGCGTCGCGAGATGCTGCCGGTTATCAAATTGAGCATTTTAAAATCCACTATGATGCAAGAGCTTGGACGTGGCCTGACACGGCCAGACCAGGAAATGCCAGTGGACCGGTCGGATGACCGCTCATCTTGCTTCCTGCCCCCGCAGTTCGAACCCGGAGGCAGCTTGGCGGCAACATAGTTAAAATAGATTCAAGAGCCTGCGCCTAAAACACTCACCGCAAACGAAAAAGCCCGGCTGGTGCCGGGCTTTTGGAAAGCAGCTGAGAAAAACTCAGTAACGGTATTCGTTCGACTTGAACGGGCCGTTCTCGCTGACGCCGATATAGTCGGCCTGCGTCTTGGTCAGCTTCGTCAGCTTCGCGCCAAGCTTGGCAAGGTGCAGTTCGGCGACCTTCTCGTCGAGATGCTTGGGCAGGACATGCACCTTCTTTTCGAGCTTTTCGCCATTGGTCCAGAGTTCGATCTGGGCGAGCGTCTGGTTCGAGAAGGATGCCGACATGACAAAGCTCGGGTGACCCGTCGCATTGCCAAGGTTCACGAGGCGACCTTCGGAGAGAAGGATCAGGCGCTTGCCGTTTGGCTGTTCGATCAGGTCGACCTGCGGCTTGACGTTGGTCCACTTGAAGTTGCGCAGGCCCAGCACGTCGATCTCGTTGTCGAAGTGACCGATATTGCAGACGATGGCCATGTCCTTGAGGTTGCGCATGTCATCGACCATCAGCACGTCGCGGTTGCCGGTGGCAGTTACGACGATGTCGGCGCGGTGCGCGGCGTCCTCGAGGGTAACGACTTCAAAGCCCTCCATGGCGGCCTGTAGGGCGCAGATCGGGTCGACTTCGGTGACGAGCACGCGAGCGCCGGCGCCGCGCAGCGATTCAGCCGAACCCTTGCCCACGTCGCCATAGCCGCAGACGATCGCGACCTTGCCCGCCAGCATAACGTCGGTGCCGCGGCGAATGGCGTCGACCAGGGATTCGCGGGTGCCGTACTTGTTGTCGAACTTGGACTTGGTGACCGAGTCATTGACGTTGATGGCCGGGAACGGCAGCTCGCCCTTGGCATGGAGCTGGTAAAGTCGCATCACGCCCGTCGTCGTCTCTTCCGAAACGCCGCGGATGGCGTCGCGGATCTTGCTGAAGAAGCCCGGGCTCTTGGCCAGACGGCGCTTGATGGTGGCAAAGAAGATTTCCTCTTCCTCGTTGCCGGGCTTGTCCAGAATGGAGATGTCCTTTTCGGCCTTGGCGCCGGTCAGGATATACATGGTGGCATCGCCGCCATCGTCGAGGATCATGTTCGGGGTCGACCCCGGCCAGTCCATCATGCGGTCGGTAAAGTCCCAATATTCTTCGAGCGTCTCGCCCTTATGGGCAAAGACCGGAATGCCGGCGGCGGCAATGGCGGCAGCGGCATGATCCTGGGTCGAAAAGATATTGCACGAGACCCAGCGCACTTCGGCGCCGAGCGCCACGAGCGTTTCGATGAGGACGGCGGTCTGCACCGTCATGTGCAGCGACCCGGCGATACGGGCACCGCGTAGCGGCTGGGCAGCGGCGTATTCCTCGCGGATCGCCATCAGGCCGGGCATTTCGATCTCGGCGATCTGCAGTTCCTTGCGGCCGAAATCGGCCAGGGAAATGTCCTTGACCGCGTAATCGCTGGCTGGACTGGTCATGTTCGGTCTCCGGAAGGATATCTTCTGTCGCCTTCCTATAGCAGACCGCGCCGCTCGTTCAACCGGGGATATAAAGAAAGGTTTATATCACCTTGTCGGCCGGTAGATGACGCGGCGCTTTCGGAAGGGCATCGAAAAGACCTTGAAGAGCGCGGAAAGACTGAGAAAGCCAAGCAGAAAGCCCGCTCCGGCATAAAGTATGCCCTCGATCGTCACGGGAACGGCAGGCTTGTAATTTTCGAGCGTGCGGCGGCCGATATCGCTATCGAGATAGGCCGGCAGGTTCTTGAAGCGCTCCACCATGTCCGCCCCGGAAATGCGCGTCAGCGTTTCGCTCAGTTCCTCGTAGCGCTGGAAAGTCCGCTGCATGCTCCGGCCGCGGTCGGAAAGGAACGTGTCGCTGGAAGCCTCGTAGCGATCGAGCGCACCGGCGCGGTCGAGCCCTGACTGGTCCGCGGCCCGGTCGAAGTCCTCGGTGATGACGCGCAATTCGTCTACCGCACCGCCAAGGCGCTGGGTATATTGCTGCGCATATTCAGGAAACTGGCTCAGCATCACTGCCAAGCCCACACCGCCGACGCCGGCCAGCATGCGACGCATGGTCTGCCTCTTGTTTGCCGCAACGTCATCAAGGTGCCACGTGCAGCCGTCCCCGGCAATGGCACCTATTCGGCCGGGACGATCCGGCGCCTGTTGCGGCTGACCGGGCGGTGTGCCGTCTTGATCCAGTGAAACGGCCGCGTCGTCAGGTCATAAAGCGCCTGCAGCGTCGCGACGGCTATGGCCAGCCAATAAAACGGCAGCAGCACCTGGCCTACGAGAAGATGCAACTGCCCCGTGCGAGAGAGGCCCAAAAACTTTGCAATGAGCGCCACGCCATAGCCGAAGGCAAAGACGGTGAGGCAGGTGAACGACCAGAGATCGGCGTGAAGCGCAATCTGGCCCTGGGTCAGCAGGATCAGGAAGGTGAAGAAAAAGCCCGAATGGAGGAGCGGCGCCAGGATCATGCCGATAACGACGATCTCGAAGATCAGAAAGCGCCACCAGCCAAGGTCGTGAAAGAGCTGGCCGGGGTGACGATTGTGCACGAGAATGGTCTGCATCCACCCCTTCATCCAGCGCCGGCGCTGCCCGAGCCAGACCTGAAAACGCTCTGGCGCATCTTCGTGGGTCACCATGCTCGATGTGCCGCAACCGAGGCCACGGCGGGCAAGCCGCACGCCGAGATCAGCATCCTCGGTGACGTTATAGGCGTCCCAGCCGCCGATGCCGCGAAGGCTCTCGAGGCGGAAATGGTTGGAGGTGCCGCCAAGGGGCACGAAGACGCCCCAACGCGCCAGGGCCGGCAGGAATACCGAAAAGAGCGCGGCATATTCGCCGGCGAAAAGGGCCGGCAGCATGCCCTTGTCGCCGTTGGCGATGACCAATCGCGCCTGGATGCAATGAAGATGTGGCGCCTTGCGGAAGTGGCTGACGAGATTGCGAAGCTGCTCGGGCTCTGGATGATCCTCCGCGTCGAAGACGACAACGAACTCGCCCCGGCAGAACGGCAGGGCAAAGTCGAGCGCCTTGGGCTTGGTCAGCGGCATCGCATGGGGCACTTCGATCAGCGAAAAGCGGACATTGCCGAGATGCTGGCGAACCGCTTCGACCGTTCGCGGCGAGCGCTGTTCGACGACGAAGATGATGTCGAGCCGGTGCGCTGGATAGTCGAGCCGGCTCAAATTGGCGCAGAGCTGGTCGACCATTTCGGCTTCATCGCGCAGCGGCACGAGCACTGAATAGATCGGCAGGTCGAGATCGTCGGCGCGCGGCTCGGGCGGCATTTCCCGCAGCGGCATCAACAGCGCCGCGAGCCGCACGAGCGCCGGCAGGAGCATGAACACCGCCCAGATCGGCATCAGCCAGCCTGGCGAGAGATAGGGCATCACCAGAAGTGTCAGTACCAGGGCCAAGAGGCTCGCCGCGAAGATCATGCGCGGCCAGAAGGTCAGTTCAAGGCTTGCTGCCGCGCGCGGCCAATGCCGGGCGAGGGTCTGGCGCGCGGAATCGACGAGGTCGACGCTTGCGACATGAGCCAGATATTGCCGCATGGCCGCCGGCGGCACGATGCAGACCCGCTGCATCAGGCCCGGTTCGCGCTCGCGCAGCGCCTGAAGCTGCATCAGGCCTTTGAAGTCCGGCGCGGTATAGGCGATGTCGCGGTCGATGGTCTGGACGCGCACCATATGGATGTCGGCAAGCGCATCGAGCCGCAGCGGCGCGCTATCTTCGCTTGCTGCCGGGATGACGTCGAAAAAGGCAAAGCCGATATGGGCAGCGGCCCGCCGATAGGCCGTGTCGACCCCGATATGCAGTGAGAGCGCCAGATAGAGCAGCGGATCGACCTCGGTCAGCATCGCTTCTTCGAGATAGCGCTGCGCCTCGCCTGGATCGCCATCCGGACCGATGATTGCCGCCATGAGAGACAGTGTGCGTCGCATGGCGGTTCCGGCGGTTACGATTGGGGGGATGCCCGGCCGTGCACAGGCAGAACCGGGATGAGCCGCTGGCTCATCCCAGAGGCCCGCCGCACATGTTCGGGCACAGACGCAAAACGGATCAAAGCGAAGCGGGCAGTGGCCGTGCCCATTCCACCGCGCGCCGTTCGACGCCGTTCAAGTCCTGCCGGGTGTATCGGCGGGAAAGAGGAGATCGGCGCGGGAACGGCGCGGCCTCTGGCCAAAACCGTCCCCGCAAAGAAAAGGGCTGCAGACGCGGGTGCGCACCTCCGGCTCACGCGTCGATCTGGAAAAGCGGCACAGCGCTTCCGATCGGCCCCAAGCGACGAGCCGGAGGGGTTAGCTCCATGCACGGGCCCGCTATAGTCTGTCTGCAGCAAGTTCCTCGGATCGGCCTTATGGCCGGTTGAATTCTGTGGGCTCGTCGATGTCGAATGGCCAGGCGATGCGCCGAACGCTTGCACGATCCACACTTGCCCACCAGCCCCTCAGCCCTTGGCCCAAGTTTCTGGCACGCGAGGTGAAAAGCCGAAATCGGGAAATTTCCCAATAGCCTCGGCAGCAAAAAGCAGAAACTGGATGCGGCAGCCATACTCCGCAAAGCCCTGACAGCGCAGAAAATCTTTGCCGCGTGCGGAAGGCGCCGGTCCTTCGACCGGCGCCTCTGCCTTAATGCTTGGCGTGGAACTGATGCGGATTGAAGCGATAGGCGGTCGAACAGAATTCGCACACCACTTCGATTTCGCCATCCACCGACATGTCCTCGCGTTCTTCGTCGGTAAAGCTGTTGGCGAGCATTTCTTCGATCCGGTCGGCCGAACAGGTGCACCGCTCCTCGATCGGCAGGCCGGGAAACACACGCACGCCGGTTTCGTGGTAGAGCCGGAACAAGAGCCGTTCGGGCGACAGTTCGGGATCGGCCAGTTCGACGTCGGCGACGGTCGCGAGCATCGACCGCGCCTCGGTCCAGCCATCGGCTTCGACGAAGTCGGGGTCCTGCATCGAGGGATTGTTGAAATCCCCGTCGCCGGGCAAGTCGGCCATGCGCGACATGCCGTTCTGCGGCAGATGCTGGATCAGCATCCCGCCGGCGCGCCAGCGCGGACGATGGTCGCCCTTGGTCGACATCTGCGCCACGGCGAGCCGGACCTGGGTCGGGATCTGTTCGGACTGCAGGAAATAGGTATGCGCCACGTCCTCGAGCCCATTACCATCAAGCGCGACGATGCCTTGATAGCGCTCGGTATGCGGCCCCTGGTCGATGGTCATGGCCATATGGCCCTTGCCGAGCATTTCGGCAGGGCTGGTTTTTCCCGCTTCTGCCCATTTGACCACCATGTCGTGGTCGAAGCGCGCATAGCCGCGGATGCCATCGGGGGCTTCGAAATCGACGACGATCAGGTTGACCGGACCATCGGTCTGGGTCTGCATGATGAAGCGGCCCTCGAACTTGAGCGACGAGCCGATCAGCGCAGTCAGAACCACGGCCTCGCCCAGAAGCCGGGCGACGGGCGCAGGATAGTTGTGCCGGCTGAGAATGGCGTCGAGCGAGGGGCCCAGATGAACGATGCGGCCGCGCGTATCGAGCTTTTCAAGGGTAAAGGGCACCACGGCATCGTCGCCGGTTTCGGGGCGATCAAGGCCCATGGCGGAAAGGTAGCTGTCGGTCATGGTCGTCGGTTCCGTGGTCATTGGCTTTACTTTATCACGGCCAAGCCCTTGGGGCGAAACGCAACACCGTCATTCCTGCCGGAGCGGGAACCCTCGGTTCAAAACAGAGGCCCCCGCTTTCGCGGGGGATGACATGGTGGCTTGCTCGAAACGAGGCGCGATACGGTTCGCGCCTAGTTCGTTTCGACCCCGAAGGCCCAGCACAAAATTGCTTTCTGAGCATGAAGGCGATTTTCGGCCTCGTCGAACACCACCGATTGGGGACCGTCGATCACCTCGTCGGTCACCTCGTCGCCGCGATGGGCAGGAAGGCAGTGCATGAACAGGGCGTCCTTGTTCGCCAAGCCCATCAAATTGGTGTTCACCTGATAGGGTTTCAAGACCCGGCGGCGCTCGGCGGCATCGACGTCGCCCATCGAAACCCAGGTATCGGTGATGACGAGATCGACGCCTTCCACCGCCTCACGCGGATCCTCGATGAGTCTGACGTATTTGCCGGCCCGGGTAATGTCCTGCATCAGGTCTTTTTCGGGAGAATATTCGTCCGGCACGGCAATGGTCAGCTCGCATTCGAAGAGTTCGGCAGCGTTGACCCAGGAGTGCAGCACATTGTTGCTGTCACCCACCCAGGCGACCTTGGCGCCCTTGATCGAACCGCGATGCTCTTCAAAGGTCATGAGATCGGCCATGATCTGGCACGGATGCGCCCGGCGCGTCAGCCCGTTGATGACGGGCACCGTCGCGCCTTCGGCGAGTTCAAGCAGATCGGCATGGCTGAGGATGCGGATCATTATGGCATCGACATAGCGGCTCATCACCTTGGCCGTATCGGCCAGCGTTTCCTCGCGCGAGAGCTGCATTTCCTGGCCGGAAAGCATGATCGTCTCGCCGCCAAGCTGGCGCATGCCGACGTCGAAAGAGACGCGCGTGCGGGTCGACTGGCGCTCGAAGATCATCGCCAGCACCTTGTCTTTAAGGAGAAGGGGCCGATCGCCATCCTTGAGGCGGGCTTTTAGCGCGCTCGCCTGGTTGAGCATGCCGCGCAGTTCGGCATAGGAAAAATCGTCGATCGAGAGAAAATGCCTGGGGGTACCGGTCGTGGACATGGGCCGGGTTCCTTTTTGACGCAATATGAAATGGGAGCGGCCGCAACCGCAGGTGTGCACTCTGCCCTCTCAGGCGGGCGGCCGGAAGCGAATTAAGCTTCAGGCCGCTGCGCGCTCAGCGGGGCGGAGGGAACAAGCCGCTTCGGCGGCGCCCGAAATGATAAAACGTCAGCATCGCCTTCTAGCTCGCAGCTGCCGGCGTTGCCGCTTCGGCGTCGATCGCCTCAAAGGCGGCCGAAATCTTGGCGATGGCTTCTTCGATATCGGCTTCCGTGACGATCAGCGGCGGCAGGAGACGCAGCACGTTGTCGCCGGCGCTCATCGCCAGAAGCTGATGATCATCGCGGAGCCGCGTGACCATGTCGCGGACAGGGGTCGCTATCTTGATGCCGGTAAGCAGACCCTTGCCGCGCAATTCGAGAATGTGGTCCGGATATTTCTGCGCCAGTTGCTGGAGGTGCCAGGTCAGGCGCTGGCCCATTTCATTGACGCGGTTCAAGAAGCCGGGCGCGAGGATGCGGTCGAGCACGGCATTGCCAACGGCAGTTGCCAGCGGATTGCCGCCATAGGTAGAGCCGTGCGTACCCGGGACCATAGAGGCTGCAACCTCGCCCTTTGCAAGGCAGGCGCCAAGCGGAAAGCCGCCGCCAATGGCCTTGGCGACCGCCACGATATCGGGCGTGATCCCGCTCCACTCATAGGCAAAGAAACGCCCGGTGCGGCCAAAGCCGCACTGCACTTCGTCCAGAATGAGCAGCATGTCGTGTTCGTCGCAAAGGGCGCGGAGCCCTTGCATGAACTCGCTCGACATGGCGGTTACCCCGCCCTCGCCCTGCACGGGCTCGATGAGAATGGCGCAGGTCTCGGGCGTGATCAGCGCCTTGACGCTCTCGAGATCGCCGGGCTTGGCATGCTTGAAGCCAGGCGCGGCAGGGCCGAAACCCTGCAGATAATCCGGGTTGCCGCCGGCTGCGATCGTGCCGAGCGTCCGGCCATGGAAGGAGCCGGTGAAGGCGATGATCTCGAAGCGATTTTCCTGGCCCTTGGCCCAGAAATAGTGCCGCGCGGTCTTGATCGCGCATTCGAGCGCTTCGGCGCCGGAATTGGTGAAGAACACGGCATCCGCAAAGGTGGCTTCGACAAGCCGCTGGCCAAGCCGTTCCTGCTCGGGAATGGTAAAGGTATTGGCCGTGTGCCAGACCTTATCGGCGGCCGCCTTGAGCGCCGTCACCAGATGCGGGTCGCCATGACCCAGCGCATTCACCGCCACGCCCGAGTGGAAATCGAGATATTCTCGCCCATGCTGGTCAAAAAGGCGCATGCCTTCGCCGCGCTCGAAGGAGAGTTCGGAACGGGCGTAGGTGCCATAGAGCGCAGACATGGAAGGCTCACCTTTCGGGCTAGCTGAACGAGGCTGGAAGCGTGGCAAACCTGCCACACAAGCGAAAAACGCGCCCCTCTGGCAGCGCGTTTGTTGTGAAGAAATAGGCGTTTTTTACCCGCCAAGTCAACGCTCTCGCCTTCAAGTGCCTGATTTGACTCAATGATTGTTAGCGCAAAATTAACCAATGATCTTCGGGGGAAAAATGCCCCCGACTCTTGATCCCGATTCCCCCGATAGCGTAGTCTCAGGGCCGTAGGGAAACACGATATCTCGTGTGGCGGACCCGATCAGCATACGAGCTGTAGAGTCATATGGCTGCCATGCCACTTTGGCGGCACAGAGAAGGATTCTAACTTGACGATGGTTACCGGAGCGCAACCCATAGGCTGGACCGACGAACGCGTCGAGCTTCTCAAGAAGCTATGGATGGAAGGGCTGAGTGCGAGCCAGATCGCCGGCGAACTCGGTGAAGGCGTCACCCGCAATGCGGTGATCGGCAAGGTCCATCGCCTCAAATTGTCTGCCCGCGCCAAGCCCGCCAACACGACCCCGCGCGCCCGCCCCGCGCCGCGCCAGGCCCCACGCCGTCCTGCCGGGCCAGGCACCGTCTCGGCTTCGTCGAGCATGGGTGGCATGGCCTCTGCGGCCAAGCCCCGCCCCACCATGCCACGCCCGCAGGTGATGGGCGCTACAGCCCTTGCCATCACGCCAGAGTTTGAAACAAGTCCCTATGTTGCCCCGGCAACGCAGGAACTCTTCATCCCCGAGGATAAGCGCCTCTCGCTGCTGCAGCTCAACGAGCACACCTGCAAGTGGCCGATCGGCGACCCGCTCTCGAAAGACTTCTATTTCTGCGGCCAGCACAGCCTCGAGACCGGCCCATATTGCGAATTCCACTCCCGCCGGGCCTACCACCAGCTCGACAAGAAAAAGCGCTGAGTTTTTTATTTCTGGAATTATGAAGGGCGCCGATGGCGCCCTTTTTGTTGGCTGGGCCGGAGCGAGCCGCACACCCGATGTCAGTGCCCTTCGGCAAACACCCGTTCTGCAAACCTCTTGCCTATCAACGCATGCGTCGCACCATCCGGATGCAACTGGTCTGGCAGAGGCAGGCGCCGATTGTCCTCGGCGCCATAAAGCGTCAGTCCATCGATGAAGTGGAGGTTCCTGTCCTCCTCTGCCCGCAGCTTTACCACTGCCGCCATCTTTTCCCGGATCGTCGTCAGCGTCAGCTTGCCCTTCGTCACGTCCTCGGGGTTGCCTTCGGCAAGGAAAGAAGCGCGTCCTTCAGCCAGCGCTGCCACGTCGAACTGGGCCGGCCCCGGCGTCGTCTCATGGATCGGACAATAGATCGGCGACACCACGAAGAGCGGGGTCTGCTTATGCCCCTCGCGGATCGTATCGAGAAAACCGTGCAGGGCCGGGCCAAAGGCGCGCATGCGCATCAAGTCGCCGTTGACGATATTGATGCCGAACTTGACGCTGATGAGGTCCGCAGGCGTGTCGCGCATCGCGCGCGCCGTGAATGGATCGAGCATCGCATTGCCGCCGAACCCCATATTGATGAGATCGACTCCGCCCAGTGTCGCCGCCACTGCCGGCCAGATGCCGGTCGGGGAAGTGGCATTGGAGCCCTGGCTGATCGAACTGCCATGGTGCAACCAGACTTTTTGCGGCGCGACCGGCGCCACAGCCGCGTCGGCTCGTAGCGACACAAGCTCAACCATCTCGTCATGCGGCAGCCAGATTTCGACCAGCTTGTCCCGCGCCGGAAGATTGTCGAAGCGCAACGTCTGCGCCGCACCCGGCTCCAGCGCAAACGAAGGCGGCGCCATGCCGATGCGCATCACCCGTCCACCCAGCGCACTCTTTTGCTGGGTAAGGACGCCATCGATGCGGAGGTCGAAAACCCCGTCGGGCCGGGCGGGCAGACCGGTATAGATGCGCTTGGTCGGCAGCACATCGAGTTCGATCGCCGTCGCCGCCGTCCTGAACTTCAGCCGTACCCCTGATGGCTGCTTCTCGGCCATCGCCAAACTCGGATCCTCATTCTGCCGACGCGCCGCCGCTGGCAGCCGGTGCGGCTGCATCCCGATGTCCGTCCGCTCTAGTTCGGCGGCGCCAAGGATCAGCGCCTCGGTCATGGTAAACGTCTTCATGATTTCACCCAAGTCTTGAGCGTCGCATCGAGTGCCTCGAGGCCGCGCGTGAAGGAAAGGTCCGGCGCCGGCTGGCTGTGGGCAAAGTTCCCGCCCAGTTCGAGGAGCGAGAACCCAAGGAAAAATGATCCCAGCAGCCGCACGGCATGCACCTCGTCGGCTTCGCTAAGCCCATAGCCGCGCAATGCCGCCCGCATGGCCCGCGCCAGCCGCATGCCGCCGCTGCCTGCCGCCTGCTCGGCGTTCAAGGGAAACCGCGTCGCCTCGAAAAGCCCCGGATGGTCCGCCGCAAAACGCCGATGCACCTCTGCCAGCGCCGCGACAGCCTCTTTTCCCGCACGCCCGCTAACTGCTGCGTCCGCCCGGTCGGCGAGACTATCGAGCGCCAGAAGCGCGATCCCGGTTTTCAGATCCTCCGAATTGCGGACATGGGCATATAGACTGGCGAGCTTTACCTCGAATTGCCGGGCGAGCGCGGCCAGCGTGACGGCGGCAAACCCCTCGCGATCGGCAAGGCTCGCGCCGGCCTCGATCAGCTTTTCCCGCGACAGTCCCACGCGTGGCATTATCAATCCCTAACAACATTAGTTTTTTGCCTAATATCATTAGTTTTTATGATGTGGCAAGCTGCAACCGATCACGTCTGTGCGGGCAATTTCCCTTCAGCGAATGCTGCGATAGCCGCCAGCGACGCCCCTGGGCGAAAGGATCACCTGCCAGAGGTTTATCCTGCGGGCGCGGAACAAGGCGGCGAAGCTCGACAGGTAGTAGCGCCACATTCTCTGAAAGCGCTCGTCGTATTTTTCGCCCTTCAGCGCCGGCCAGGCGGCATCGAAATTGTCGCGCCAGGCGAGCAGCGTGCGATCGTAATCGGCGCCGAAATTGTGCCAGTCCTCCATGACGAACAGCCCTTCAATGCCCCTGCCGATCTGGGCGATCGAGGGGAGCATGCCGTTTGGAAAAATGTATTTTTCGCTCCAGGGATCGCCATGGGTCGTCGACAGATTGCCGCCGATGGTGTGGAGCAGGAAAAGCCCATTGGGCTTGAGCAATTGCGCGGCTTTTTCGAAATAGGCGCGATAGTTCTTGTAACCCACATGCTCGAACATGCCGACCGAGACGATCCGGTCGAACTGTCCATCGAGTGCCTGATAATCGAGGAGCTTGGTTTCAACGGGAAGTCCGCGGCTGCGTTCATTGGCGAGCGCCGCCTGTTCCTTGCTGACCGTGACGCCGAGCCCGGAGACGCCATATCGCTCTGCTGCGAATTTGAGCAACCCGCCCCAGCCCGAGCCGATATCGAGGATATGCATGCCGGGCGCGAGGCCAAGCTTTCGGCAGATGAGATCGAGCTTAGCCTCCTGGGCCGCTTCGAGATCGGCCGCGTCCTGCCAGTAGCCGCAGGAATAGATCATGCGGCTATCGAGCATGGCGGCATATAGATCGTTGCCGATGTCGTAATGCTTTTCTCCGACTTCGCTCACCCGCAGGCGCTGGAGATTGAGGAGGCGCCCCTTGGCCAGGCTCCACATGACGGCCAAATCCTTGGGGAAAGCGTCCTGGACATTGCTGCTGACGAGGCGGAACAAAAGCTCGTCGAGCGCCTCGGCATCCCACCAGCCATCCATGTAGCTTTCGCCCAGCCCCAGCGTGCCGTCGCGTAGCAGACGCGCCCACAAGCGTTCATCATGAACCTGCGGCGCCCATGGCTCGGCGCCGTTGATCTCGATGCCCGCGGCACGCAGCCGACCGGTGACGAAGTGCTTGGCAGAACTGGACATGGCAACACCGGAAGGTGGCGGCAATCCATAGAGGCTACATCCATCGTTGATTGACGATCAAGCCCTTGCGCGATCGCTCGCAAATTCCGGGTACCCTCTTTGTTCCCGAGCCTTTAAAGTCGCCGCCGCTGACAGAAGGGAATCGTCACATGCATCTGCTGCTCGTCGATGGCTCGGGCTATATCTTCCGCGCCTTCCACGCCCTGCCCCCGCTCAATCGCAAGTCCGACGGCTTGCCGGTCGGCTGCGTGCAGGGGTTCTGCAACATGCTGTTCAAGCTCACGCAGGACATGGATATCGACGAGCCGCCCACCCACATGGCCGTCATCTTCGACCATTCGGCGAAAACCTTCCGCGACAATATCTATTCCGAATACAAGGCCCATCGCCCGCCGGCGCCCGAAGAACTGGTCCCGCAATTCCCGCTGACCCGCTCGGCCACCCGCGCGTTTTCCATCCCCGCCATCGAGATGGAGGGCTGGGAGGCCGACGACATCATGGCGACCTATGCCTGCCAGGCAAAGGCGCGCGGCTGGAAAGTGACCATCGCCTCCTCCGACAAGGACCTGATGCAGCTCGTCGAACCCGATGGCTCCATTCGCCTCCTCGACACCATTCCCCGCCCCGGCCAGCCGCCGCTCCGCTGGATCGGTCCCGACGAAGTTTTTACCAAGTTCGGCGTCACCCCCGACAAGGTCATCGACGTGCAGGCGCTTTGCGGCGACGCTGTCGACAATGTCCCCGGCGTTCCCGGCATCGGCGTCAAGACGGCGGCCGAACTCATCAATACCTATGGCAATCTCGAAACCCTGCTCGAACGCGCCACCGAGATCAAGCAGAACGCCCGCCGCGAAAAGCTCATCGCCAACGCCGAACTCGCGCGCATATCCAAAAAGCTCGTAACGCTCGAACAGTCCGTGCCGGTCGAGATCGACCTCGACGGCCTCGTGCGCCAGCCGATTTCGCCCGGAACGCTCTTTCCCTTCCTCAAGGCGATGGAATTTGCCACCATCACCAAGCGTCTCGCAGGCCTTCTCGAAGCCAATCCCGATGATTTCGAGGCGGATCCCGATCTGCGCGCCGGCGGCGCCGATGCCCCGGCTTCGCTCAAATCCACCTCGCTTTCGGTCGCCAAGGCCAAGCTCGCGGCGCAGACCGTGCCCGGCTCCGGCCCTGCGAAATTCGCCGCCGAAGAGCATGCGCGCATCAAAGCCATTCCCGTCGATTATGACGCCTATGAGATCGTCAACACGCCCGAGCGCCTTGCCGCCTGGGTCCAGAAAATCTGGGATGTTGGCCGCGTTTCCATCGACACCGAAACCACCGGGCTCGATCCGCAGCAGGCCGATCTCGTCGGCATTTGTCTCTCCACTCAGATCGGGGAAGGCTGCTATGTCCCGGTCGGCCACGTTCTCCCCGGCGATCTCCTTGCCGGTGGCGGTCTCGTCGAGGGCCAGCTTCCGATCCGCGATGTGCTCGACGCCCTGAAACCCGTCATCGAAGCGCCCTCGATCCTCAAAATCGGGCAAAACATCAAATACGACATGGAAATCTTTTGGCGCTACGGCATCAACCTGGCGCCGATCGACGACACCATGCTCATCTCCTATGCGCTCGATGGCCCGCGTTATAATGGCATGGATGTCCTCGCCGACCATTGGCTTGGCCACAAGACCATCACCTTTTCCGAACTCGCCGGCACCGGAAAATCCCAGAAAACCTTCGACCAGCTCGATATCGCGGCCGCCGCCCGCTATGCCGCCGAAGACGCCGACGTCACCCTGCGCCTCTGGCATGTTTTAAAACCGCGCCTTGCCGCCGAAAACGCGACGACGCTCTACGAAACCCTCGAGCGCCCGCTCGCTCCGGTGCTCGCGCGCATGGAAGCGCGGGGGATCACCGTCGATCGGCAGATCCTCGCCCGTCTCTCCGGCGATTTCTCCCAGCGCGCCGCCGCCTTCGAGGCGGAAGCCTATGAGCTCGCCGGCCAGAGTTTTAATCTGGGCTCACCCAAGCAGCTCGGTGAAATTCTCTTTGACAAGATGGGCATTGAGGGCGGCACCAAGACCAAGACCGGCGCCTGGTCGACCGGCGCCGATGTGCTCGAAGACCTTGCCCTCAAGGGTGTGCCGCTTGCCCGCACCATCGTCGATTGGCGCCAGCTCACCAAACTCAAGGGCACCTATACCGATGCCCTCCCCACCTATATGAACCCGCGCACCGGCCGCGTGCACACATCCTATTCGCAGGCCTCGGTCCTGACCGGGCGCCTCTCCTCCAACGATCCGAACCTGCAAAACATTCCCGTCCGCACCGCCGATGGCCGCAAAATCCGCACCGCCTTCGTCGCTGCGCCCGGAAAGGTGCTGATCTCGGCCGATTATTCCCAGATCGAGCTGCGCGTCCTCGCCCATATCGCCGATATCCAGGCCCTCAAGGACGCCTTTGAAGAAGGCCTCGACATTCACGCCATGACGGCCTCGGAAATGTTCAACGTGCCCGTCGAGGGCATGCCGAGCGAAGTCCGCCGCCGCGCCAAGGCCATCAATTTTGGCATCATCTACGGCATTTCCGCCTTTGGCCTTGCCAACCAGCTCGGCATCGCCCGCGGCGAAGCCGGCGACTACATCAAAACCTATTTCGAACGCTTCCCGGGCATTCGCGACTATATGGACGAGCAGAAGGTGAAGGTGAAAGCCGACGGCTATGTCACCACCATCTTTGGCCGCAAAATCCAGTTCCCCAACGCCAATTCCGGCAATCCCAGCGAACGCAGTTTTGTCGAACGCGCCAGCATCAACGCCCCCATCCAGGGCTCTGCCGCCGACATCATCCGCCGCGCCATGATCCGCATGGAGCCGGAACTGAAGAAGGCCAAAATCGACGCCGACATGCTGCTGCAGGTCCACGACGAACTGATCTTTGAAGTGCCCGAGGGCACGGAGGATCAGGCGATCCCGGTGATTAAGAGAGTCATGGAGAACGCGGCGGAGCCGGCGGTGAGGCTAACCGTGCCGATCCAGGTCGATGCGCATGCGGCGAAGAATTGGGATGAGGCGCATTAGCTTGTTCCTAGTTGGAAACTGGCAGCCGGTACTTGGTACCCGTACCACGGGTCTCAGGAACCTTCTCTAGCTCTCCTGCCGCTATCATTGTGCGGAAAATCTTACGGATAACGCTATCTGATTGAACATTACAAACAGCACGGGCCTTAGTATTGCTGATTACTCCGTTCTGTTTGAGGTAATCTATAATAAGCTCTTCTTTTGAAGCCAAAGGCTCGTGCTTCAAACGGACTATTACAGACGAATCAGTCTCAACAATTTCTGGCCTTCCAAGATTTAACTCCTGCATAGACTTGAAGGTAGTATTTAAACCCTCCCCAACGTCTTTATTGGGCGGGGACGGAAACTTAGATATAAGCCTAACTATCTTTTTGTTTCTGGCAAAACGTTGCTTAAGAATGTTTTTGACAGTCACAGGCCCAGCAAGTTTTCCAGGGCTTTCCACTTCAATTCGGTTGTCAAATACCCGAACATGAACATAATCGTTTAGGCTATAATCTCGATGCAGGACTGCGTTGCAAATTACTTCATGGATTGCATCCTCCGGATATTTGACACTAACCAATCCAGAAGAACTCAATATTGGAATAGATTCGACTATCTGCTTTGTTCTTGCAACAGTCTTCTTGATTACTTCGTAAGCTGGACCTTCTATGGTCTCTGGCTGCCCCTCAAGATCCTCCCTTTCACCCTCCAAATTCAAAGTCTTATACCGGTACACTTTTGCTGCGGCCTGAGGCATGAGTGATTGAGGGTTATCATCATACAAAACTAAAGCGCAGGCCTTCAGTTTACCATCGACCGTAAGTCTTTCCCGCTTAAGAAAGTCGTCCAGATCGCTATGAGGGGTGACGTTTTCAAGAAAAAGTCGCATTGTTTCTGCCGTTTTCAGCTCGTCCGGCGTAGCCTCAACTTTTGCGTCTTCATAGCTATGCACCCCCTTCTCCAACTCAAGGCGGGTTAGCTCTTGCGCAGACGTCAACTCTCTGTCTTGCGCATTCTGTCTTCGAAAAGTTCGATTTGCAGAGGTTCGGACTACAAAGGGCGTTTTATGGATGGTGAAGAGTATAGCGAGGCCGCGACCTGCCATTTCGTAAAAGTGGCACGTAACGAATTCAGGTCCCGCGTTAAATAACGAAAATATTTGCGTAACGCATCCATTTGCGTCTTCCTCGTTCTTGAACAGATGAGACAGTCGATCTTTCTCTTTTGCATCTCCAATGCCGACATACAGCTCGCCCCCGTCTGCATTTGCGAACGCTGAAGCGGACTTTTCCACCTTTGGAATGCTTCGCTTGTCCTTAAAATCAAAGAAATGGCTCTCAGCCTTTGCGAGGATACCCGCGACTTCGCTTGACGAAATTTTTGTTGTCCCGAATAGCAAATCCACCCCCACCAAAGCTCGATGTTATATTGCGCACCGATTCCCATTATTTGTGAAATAGTTCGTCACACAGGCTGGCCAGTGCGAATACCTCGTTAGACTTCATGTTGGAGAGGCGAATCGACCGTACCGAAAGCACACTCGATCGGTCCCCTTGCTGGAGGGAAGGCTAGGTGGGGGCTTCCTATCCCCGCATTACCTCCGCCGCCGCATTCAGCCGCTCCACACTCATCTCATTCCACCCCTCCACCGCCTGCCGCGCAGCCGCTTCCCGGCGCACGAACGCTTCGATCCGCTCATGCCCGATCTCGTCGAGCAGATGCCGGATCGGCGCCCACATGGACCAGTTGGGCCTGACCATCCGCATATGCAGGCGGTCTTCGGTGATATCGAAGGTGACATTGGCCGAGCGCGCTAAGTCCAAAAATTCGGCGACATAGGCGTCGGGCATCGGATCGGAATAAGCCATGGGGCTGCCTCGTATTTGATTTAAATACAATGCGTTCTCGCCGCCCGGGCTCCAGCGGCCTGGGTTTATGGTGAATGAAGGGTTAAGGGGTCTGAGACGCCCCCACCCATCCTCCCCCTCGCGGGGGAGGGGTCGCATCGCGTCTGAGGGCTGTCTCGTGCCAAAACCACCGGCCCAACTCCGCCCCCTTTAGGGGGAGGTTGGGAGGGGGTGTTGTGGGCCACGAGACTATCCCCCTTATCCCGCTTATCCCCGTCGCTAAAACCTCCTCTATTCTCCTCCCATCCACCCCGCGCGAGCGGCCTGCAGGCGATCAGTGG
Source organism: Devosia soli (assembly GCF_000970455.1). GTDB lineage: Bacteria > Pseudomonadota > Alphaproteobacteria > Rhizobiales > Devosiaceae > Devosia > Devosia soli. The sequence goes on from NZ_LAJG01000024.1 coordinate 57,440, forward strand.
CGGGGGGAGCCGGGCGTGGGAGGTCGCCTTCCCACGAGTTCTGGAGTCGGCCGCCCTGCGACGAGCGATCAACTGGGCGCTGTGGATTCTGTCCTAAAACCCGGCCTCCGGAGCGGCTGTCGCTTCACCACAAAATCTCATCCGAGGCGATTGCCGCTCCGGGGTCCGCTCATCAACCGGAAGCCGCAAGGCTGGCCGGGGCTTTCGCCTGTCCAATTGTTCACTTGCAACCGGAAGACGTGCGGCACACTTTTGATCCATCCCGCCGCACCGTGCGGCAGAGCCCTGAGGGAAGCGTCGCCTATGTCAGCCACCACCGAAAGAGCGGGCTATTCCCGCGCCCAGGTCATCATCCATTGGGCCGTCGTCGCCCTGATCCTCTTTCAGCTGCTTTTCCATGAAGGCATGGAAATGGCGTTCGATGCGCGCATGGATGGAACAGGCGGTGCCGGCAATCCCGTGCCCCACATCATCGCCGGCGTCCTTGTGCTGATCCTGGCCGCCATCCGCGTCGTCATCCGCCTTACTCGCGGCGCCCCGCCCCATCCCGAGGGCCAGCCGGCCGCGCTCGGCGTTCTCGCCAATGTCACGCATGGCCTGATCTATGTGCTGCTCTTTGCCCTGCCGATTTCCGGGCTCGTCGCCTGGTTCGGCGGCGTTGAACCCGCCGCCGACGCCCATGGCGGACTCCTTCGCCTTGCGCTGATCGCCGTCGTCATCCTCCACATCGCCGGCGCCCTCGTGCAGCAATTCGTGCTGCGCAGCGGCGTCCTGATGCGCATGCTCAAGCCCGAAAGCTAAACCATTAACGCAAGTTTATAAAAGTATCGGTATAGCCTCGCCTCAGTATAACCGCGCTCTTTGGGGGAAGAGTATGGTAGAAGGCGATACCAAGACTATACTTTCTGCCTGCTTGGCAGTTACATTTGCGCCGGGCGCCGTCGAAACCGCGGCGCTTGGCGATCTGGCAAGACGGCTCGGCTTCGGCGCCGTCGCTGCCTATACGCCGGACGTGGATATCCCACGCGAGCGGCTGATCTTCTGCATCGTCCATAGCCTCTTGCCCGATGCCACCAAGCAGAGGGTCTTGCGTGGCCTCCGCACGTCCGAAAACAATCTGCGCCGCTTTGCGCCGATCGTCTGCGTCGTGCCGAAGGGCCCGCGTCACCAGATCGTGCCGCTCGTGCAGATGGGGTTCGACGAGGTGCTGTTCCTCGGCGATCCACTGGCCGACATGCACCGCAAGCTCACCCAGCAGCTGCGCCAGGACATTCTCTATGTCCAGACCGGCCATTATTTCGGCCCCGATCGCCGCCGCATTGAATTGATCGATCCGCAGGACCCGCGCCGCAAACCCGGTGGCGCTTATTACAAGCGCCTCAACGTCCACCGCGATCCGCTCGCCGGCATTTCGGTCCACGAGCTCAGCTAAAGAAAAACCCGCGGATCGCTCCGCGGGTCTTTTGGGTCGCTAGGCCACGAGGCCCTTGGTCAGTTCGAGCGCCTGTCGCTCGAAGAGCCGGCGATAGATCCCGCCCTGAAGCCGGATCAGCGCCTCGTGATTGCCCTCCTCGACAATTTTGCCCTTGTCGAAGACCAACAACCGATCGAGCGCCCGGACCGTCGAGAGACGGTGCGCGATGACGAGGGTCGTGCGCCCCACCATCAGCCGCTCCATCGCCTCCTGGATCATCACTTCGCTCTCGCTATCAAGGCTCGAGGTCGCTTCATCAAGGATCAGCACCGGCGCATCGGCAAGGAAAGCCCGGGCAATGGCGACACGCTGCCGCTCGCCACCCGAAAGTTTTACGCCCCGCTCGCCCACCAGCGTCTCATACTGCTTGGGCAGCGACATGATGAAATCATGCGCGTTGGCCTGGGTGGCCGCCTCGATGATCTCGGCCCTATTTGCATCGGGCCGTCCATAGGCGATGTTCTCGGCCAGCGTCCGGTGAAACAGGATCGGCTCCTGCTGCACAATGGCGATCTGGCTCCGAAGGCTCGCCTGCTGGTACTCGGCAATATTCTGCCCATCAATGGTGATGGCGCCTTCATTGATGTCATAGAGCCGCTGGATCAGCTTGACGAACGTCGTCTTGCCCGACCCCGAATGCCCCACGAGACCCACCCGCTCGCCCGGCTGAATGGCGACCGAGAAGTCGCGATAAAGCGGCGTCGCGTGGCTGCCGTAGCGGAAGGTCACGTGATCGAACCGGATCGCACCATCCCTGATCGCAATCGGCTTGGCTCCGGAATTATCCTCCACCCCGAGCGGCATGCTATTTAAAGCCACCAGTTCCTCCATGTCGTTGACCGAGCGCTGGAGGTTTCTGATGTGCATGCCGACATCGCGCAGATACCCCTGCAGCACGAAGAACATGGCGAGGACGAAGGTGATGTCGCCGGCCGAGGCCAGCCCCTGCGTCCACATGTAAAGGCCCGTGCCAAGAATACCGGCCTGCATCAGGGTCATGAGAAAACCCTGGATGGTGCCGTTGAGCGTCCCGCGCTTCCAGGTCCGCCGCGTGCGCGTGTCCCATTTGGAGAGCACGTGCCGCAGCCGCTCCTCCTCGCGATGCTCGGCGCCAAAGGCTTTTACGACCGAGTTGCAGCTCACCGCATCGGCCAGCGCTCCGCCAAGGCGCGTATCCCAGGCATTGGCAAGGCTTGCGGCCGGGGCGACATAGCCCACCGACATGAGGACCGTGAAGGTAATGTAGATGACCGACCCCAGGGCCACGACCAGCCCCATCACCGGCCAATAGGAGCCGAGCAGGATCGAGGCGCCGACGAGCATGACGAAGCTCGGCAACAGCGCCACGAGCAGGATGTCGTTGAGCGCATCGAGCGCCCACATGCCGCGCGTAACCTTACGGACCGTCGATCCGGCAAACGAGTTTGCGTGCCAGTCCGTCGAGAACCGCTGCACCTTATGGAAGCCGTCATCGACGACCTCGGCCATCATTTTCAGCGTCAGCTTGATGATGCCCTGGAATACGAAAAAGCGCAGCACGACGCTGGTCAGTCCCAGCGCTGCAACCGTTGCAAAGGCGCGGACAGCGTCGTTGAGCGCATCATTGCCGCCTCCGGAAATGGCGTCGACGATGCGGCCCGAAAACATCGGCACCAGCACTTCGGCCAGCGTCGAGATCATCACGAGCCCGGCGATCAGCGCGATGCGCTTGGGTTGGTGGGCCCAATGGCGGAAGGTAAATCCGAGCACCTGTCTGAAGGCGTCGGCACGAAAATCGAGTTTCTTGCGACTCATTCTGGCAGTCCGGTCCCGTTCTCCGGCAACCGGCTCCTCAAAAGGAATTTTGAAAGGCGCAGAACGGACTTTTGGCGACAATGACCCCTAGGGATCGGTCAGCTCTGCAAAAGCGAAGGAAAGAGAAACCGCGGGCGGCGTGTCCTCGGGTCAGCGCCCGAGGCGGGCCGCGGATGACAAAGGCCTAAGGTCGGCCCATGCCCCATGGGAGAGCGACTGAAAATGCTGGCATGCATCGCCTCCCTGTTCCTGAAAAATGAAGCGGCGAACGGTTGATAGCCAAACCGTTCGCCTTTGCCAATGCCTAAATGCGACAGAACGCCGCTTCTGGTGCAGATGCGCCACACCCGGCGCGGGTGGTCTATTCCGGACGCCGCGCGCCCGGCGCCACGATGCCGTGCGCCTGAATCTGCGCGTAGGTCATGGCAAGAGCAAAGGCACCGAAAATGCCGAAGACAGCGGTGAGAAGAACGAGCATGAGAGCCTCCTGAAGTGCTGGCCCTTTCTCCTTCGTCCCGGCGCGCAAAGCCTTGATTGAGATCAACGGATTTTCCCATTTTGTCGGGTGGCGCCGCCACAATTGGCCGGATAGGCTCGCGCCAACCGATTCAACAAAAACAAGGCCACGCCTGAATGAGCACTCCCGCAATCGACCCCAGCAAACTCGACAAGCTCGGCGAAGTGGCCATCAAGGTCGGCCTGCAACTGGCCGAGGGCCAGGATCTCATCATCACCGCGCCGATGGTTTCTGCACCGCTCGTTCGCCGCATCACCGAGCATGCCTACAAGGCCGGCGCGGGCCTGGTCACCACCATCTATTCGGATGAGGAAGCGACCCTCGCCCGCTACAAATATGCCAATGACAAAAGCTTCGATCGCGCCGCCGGCTGGCTTTATGCCGGCATGGCCGAGGCCTTCAAGAACAACGCCGCGCGTCTTGCCATCTCAGGCGACAACCCGATGATGCTGTCCGGTCAGGACCCGGATAAGGTCAGCCGTGCCAATCGCGCTAATTCGGCGGCTTATCGCCCGGCGCTGGAGCTGATCACGGGCTTCGACATCAACTGGAACATCGTTTCCTACCCGACACCCGCCTGGGCCAAGCTCGTCTTCCCGAGCGACGCCGAAGAGATCGCGGTCGCAAAGCTTGCCGACGCCATCTTCAAGGCATCTCGCGTCGACCAGGACGATCCGATCGCTGCCTGGAAGGCACACAATGCCAATCTCAAGGCCCGCTGGACCTGGCTCAACGGTAAGAAGTTTTCTGCGCTGAAGTACACCGGACCCGGCACCGATCTCACCATCGGGCTTGCCGACGGCCACCGCTGGAAGGGCGGCGCCTCGGAAGCCAAGAATGGGGTCACCTGCAACCCCAACATCCCGACCGAGGAAGTGTTCACGACTCCGCATCGCCTTCACGTCGAAGGCACCGTCGCCGCGACCAAACCGCTCTCGCACAACGGCTCGCTTATCGAAAACATCCAGGCGCGCTTTGAGGGCGGCGTTCTCGTTGAGCTCAAGGCGACCAAGGGCCAGGACGTCTTTAACAAGGTGCTCGATACCGACGAGGGCGCTCGCCGCCTTGGCGAAGTAGCCCTCGTGCCGCATTCCTCGCCGATCTCGGCCTCGGGCATTCTCTTTTACAATACGCTCTACGATGAAAACGCCTCGTGCCACATCGCCATGGGCCAGTGCTACGCGGATTGCTTCGAAGGCGGCAAACAGCTCACGCAGGACCAGATCTTTGCTCAGGGCGGCAACAAGAGCCTCATACACATCGACTGGATGATCGGCTCGGACAAGATCGACATCGATGGCGTCCATGCCGATGGCACCGTCGAGCCCGTCATGCGCAAGGGTGAGTGGGCGTTTTAAGGACGCCCTGCTCTCCCCGTCGTCATTGCCCGGCTTGTCCGGGCAATCCAACTCGCCTCCGCATGGACCACCGGGGCATGTCCGGTGATAACGGGCACTCAAAGAGCAGTGGCCTAAAACGACCGCTCGCCTTGCTCAGCCATATAGTCCCGCTCTTCCTCGGTGCTCACCCGCCCCAGCGCGGCGTTGCGGAAGGGGAACCGCCCAAAGCGATCGATGACCGCCTTGTGGTCAACGGCGAATTTGAGCTGATCCTCGTCGCCCAGCGCCTCGTAAAGCCGCACCGACGCCGATTGGATGGCTGCAGATTCGGCGTGCATGAAGGGCAGGTAGATGAAGCCGCGCTGCGGCTGCTCGAACCGCATGTCTAGCCCTTGCCCCACCATTTCCTGGGCCAGCACCAGGGCCATCCGGTCCTGCGCGAAGGCTTCCGGCTTGCCGCGAAACAATTGCCGGGAAAACTGGTCGAGCACGATGATCTCGGCCAGCCGACCCTTCGGCGTCGCCCGCCATTCCCACGCTTCGCTCTTTGCGACATGAGCATGGGTTTGGCTGAACGTTTCGGCGATCTCCGCGTCGAATTCCGGCTTGCCCGCAAACCAGTCTTCCGGCCCGTGGTCTTCAAACCAGAATTTCAGTACGTCCGCTGCGCTGCGCATGGTTTCCCCTCGGTTGAGCCTCGGGGAAAACGCAGCACAGTTCGCTTTAGTTTGCCAGCACCAAGCGAATGCGATTGCCGAAGGGATCGCGTGTCTCGACGCCTTCGTCGAGACGTTCGACCGGCGCTCCGGCCTGTTCGAGCCGCCCGATCAGGGCATCGAAACTGCCGGCGTCCGGCAAGAGAATAGTGAACCAGCGCAGCCCGGCCGATCCAGCCGGCGGGAGCGCCGCATTGGGACCCGACCAGATGTTGAAGGCAATGGTGTGCGGCATGTAGTCGAGCCCGACATCGCCCATTCCGAAGGAGTTGATCAAGAGGAACCCGGCAAAACCGATGACATCGCGATAAAAATCCATCGCCATATGAAGGTCGTTGACGTGCACATGGACGTGCCCGATCCGCGTTCCAGCCGGCATGCGGGCCGCCAGCACAGGCGAAGGTCCGAGTTCACCCAGAAGCCCGTCGAGGTCGATGGGATCGCGCCCGGAATGCGGCTCGCCATCGGCGGTGACGGCATAGGTTTCGCCCTTTTCCGGATCGCCAAGGCTACCGCGCCATGGCGTCTCGAAGGTGATCTCGATACCGTTGCCGTCAAAATCCCAAAGGTAGATGGCCTCGCTGACGAGGTGATCAGTCGGGGAAATCCGCACATTTCGCTGTAGCGCCCGCACGGCCATCTGCGCCAGGTCAGGGCGCGTCGGCACGTGGATGGCAACGTGATAAAGCCCGATGCTGCGCGGCACGGACGGACGGATCGCGCCGGTTTCGAGGACAATCAGGACCTTGCCGCCGGCGCCGAGCGAAAGCGCATTGCCCCTTTCGGAAATAAGGTCGAGCCCGACCACGTCCTGCCAGATGGCCAGCGCCTTGGCGCGGTCGGTGACGGCAATATGGACGGGGCCAAGCGTCGTCGTCAGCGGCAGGATTGGCTTTGATTTGACGAGTGTCTGTTCGGACGTGTCGATCATTCCGACCTCCATGAAATTGATCTCCTGGCCATAATCTAGGCCCAGAGGATCAGAACTTCTATGGAAACGGTGGCGAAGGCTTCGTTCACCAATCGGCACTAATGCAAGCGGCTCAGACGCCTTCGTTATCCTCGTCGAACCCATTGTTGACGAGCTCGACAATGGCCTCGAGCGCTTCTCGCGCCTGCTTGCCCGTGGCTTGAACCAGGATGGTCGATCCCGGCCCGGCGCCCAGCATCATCAGGCCCATGATGGAATTGCCGGCGACCGATTGGCCGTCCTTGATGACCTGAAGATTGGCGTCGAAACACTCGGCCGTGCGCACGAAACGCGCCGAAGCTCGCGCATGCAGTCCCTTGCGATTGACGATGGTCAATTGCTGGGCAACGGCGCGATCACCGTCCATCAGGAGGCTCCCCCGAGGATGGAATTGGCGACGGTGATATATTTCCGCCCGGCTTCCTGCGCCAGGTTCACCGCTGCTTCGAGCGTCATGTCGGCGCGCACGCGCCCGAGCTTGACCAGCATGGGCAGGTTGACGCCGGCAATCACCTCGACCTGCCGGTTCTGCATCACCGAGATGGCGAGGTTCGACGGCGTTCCGCCGAACATGTCGGTCAGGATGATGACCCCATCGCCGGTGTCAGCGCGGTCGATGGCAGCCAGGATGTCCTCGCGCCGCGTTTCGGCATTGTCTTCCGGACCAATAGCGATGGTCTCGCACTGTTCCTGGGGCCCGACAACATGCTCCAGCGCCAGCTTGAACTCATCAGCCAGCGCGCCATGCGTCACCAGAACCAAACCGATCATGCATTCTCCCCAGACGTTGGATGCGTCATTCCCAGGACGCGGCCACCGTCACCGTCAGATAAGCCCCCTGCCCGCGCCTTCGGTTCTGCGCAAGCGGCGCACAGTCTTGTCCTGAGCACTTCTTGTTGCAAGCGATAAATTGTCACCTTACCGATCGATCGTGGTTGCGCGCAGCGCTTCTTCGATCAGCAGACGCTGGTGTTCCGGGCCAATCACGCCAACCGCGGGCACTGGACAACGGGCGACGATTTGTCCCAGCATCTCCACCCTGAAATCGTGCTTCTCGGGCATGCGTTCAAGGGCGTGCACCAGATCGACCACAAGGTCGAGCCGCACATTGTCGCGATAGGGTTTGGAAACGATGCCGCGTCCGCGCAGCTCGATAAGGCCGGCGATGGTCGCAGGGGCTGACATCAGAATGCCGGTATCGGCTACGGCAAGATCGACGCGATCATCGGAAACGAGCGCAGCGTCGCGCCCGCGCGCCGTGAACTGATCGAGAAGAACCAGCGCCAGCAGGGACTTGCCGCTCCCGGAAGGGCCTCGAATGAGAACGCCTTTGCCATCGAGGGACAGGGCCGTGGCGTGGACGTTTTCCCGATTGGTCACCGCGAAATCACCCCCTCATCAAGAGGGAAATAGAGCATCGAGCATGTCGCATGATGCTTCCTCGACCGCAGAACCGCACTTCCCCCCTCAATGGGGGAGGCTGGAGGGGGGTGACAGTGAGCCACGATAGCCAAATCTACCGTCGCGCCCTGGGCAGCGTCACGGTGAACACGGCGCCAGAGCGATCCGTCCGGTTCTGCGCTTTGATCGTGCCCTTATGCGCATCGACGATCTGCTTGGAGATCGACAGCCCCAGCCCCGAGTGATTCCCGAAACTCTCGGTTTCGGGGCGGTCGGTGTAGAAACGCTGGAAGATGCGGCTGACATCGCCGGTAATGCCCGGCCCCTCGTCCACGACGCTGACGAGAATCTGGTGATCGTTTTCAGTCGAGACGGTCACCGTCACCTTCCCTCCTTCCGGCGAAAAGGAGACGGCATTGTCGATCAGGTTGGCAAAGACCTGGGCGAGCCGGCTTTCATGGCCACTCATGGTGGTCGAGCCGCGCCCAAGACGCTTGCCCATCACCACGTCGACGCTGCGATTGGCCGCCACGTCCTTCTGAATCCCGACCATGGCTTCGGCGAGCTTTTCCACATCGACCAGCTCCGCGCTTTCGCGCGCCAGTTCGGCATCGAGGCGGCTGGCGCTCGAAATGTCGGTGATCAGCCGATCAAGGCGTTTGACGTCATGCTGGATGATTTCATTAAGCCGCGCCCGGTCTTCCGGCTTCTTGGCAAGCGGCAGCGTCTCGACGGCCGAGCGCAATGAAGTCAGCGGGTTTTTAAGTTCATGCGCCACGTCGGCGGCAAAGCGTTCGATGGCTTCGATGCGATTATAGAGCGCGTCGGTCATGCGCCGCAGCGCGCCGGAAAGGTGGCCGATCTCGTCCGGGCGGTCGGTCAGGTCCGGAATTTCGGCGCGCGCATTGCCGGCCGTCTGCACGCGCTCGGCTGCCTCCGAGAGGCGCCGCATCGGTCCCGCAATGGTGCCAGCGAGAAGCAGCGACAGCGCGATCTGCACGGCCGCTGCAATCAGGGCAATGCGCAGGATGCTCCAGCGCTCCTGTGACACGACCGAATCGATATCGCCCGGCGCGGTGGAAAGCAGGATCACACCGACAATGGCGCGCATTCTCTGCACGGGGACCGCAACCGACACGACCAGCTGATTGTGCTCATCTACGCGCACGAAATCAGCCGGAGCGCCCTGGAGCGCCGAGGCGACTTCGGGATAGCGGGTGCCTTCGTCGGCGCCATAGTCCTGATATTTCGGATAATTGTCGCCCGGGGCCCAGGCAATCATCGCGTTCCACCAGTCGAGAAGGAAGAAATGCTGCGTCTTCGAGGTGTCGATCTGCTGCCGGATGACCTCTCCGCGCGCATAGATGTTCTCGCTGTCGAGGATGAGGAGACCCTGCTGGTCGTAGATGCGCGCCCGGGTTCGCGTCGGGGTGATCAGGTTGCGCAGCAGCGGCGCCACCCGTTCCGGGCTGATCGGAAATTCGAGCGAGGGATCGAAATAGGACAGGGGGGACACGTTACCCGCCTGCAATTCGACCAGCCGGTCGGGATTGACCGAAATGACGTCGCTGTCGACGGTCGCCGAGGCGGCAATGGCGGCGGCGATGATTTCGCCCTGCACGCGCAGGGATTGCACACGCGCGTCAATAAGCCCCGCGCGCCATTGATTGAGATAGAGAATGCCCACCACCAGCACCAGAAGGCCGGCAAGGTTGAGGACAATGATGCGCCGCGTCAGGTTCGAAAAGATGGTGAAGTCGACGAAGCGACGGAGCCCGACGATCACCTTGCCGAGCGGCATGAGCGCAAGGCGCAGCCCACGCCGGCCGCGCTTGTCGTCATGCCGAGACGCGCCTTTGCCCTTGGGCAGGTCGCCTTCCAGCTCGGGATCGATGGTGGCCACGTGGGGTCTTATTGCTCCTTGAAGCGATAGCCGACGCCGTAGAGCGTCTCGATCATCTCGAAATCGTCGTCCGTCGCCTTGAATTTCTTGCGCAGCCGCTTGATGTGGCTGTCGATGGTGCGATCGTCGACATAGACCTGATCGTCATAGGCGGCATCCATCAGCGCATTGCGCGATTTGACGACGCCGGGACGCAAGGCCAGCGCCTGGAGGATCAGGAATTCGGTGACCGTCAGCGTCACGCGCTGGCCTTTCCAGGTACACGTGTGGCGCTCTTCGTCCATCACCAGCGAACCGCGCTCGATCAGCGCCTTGCCGGGCGCCGGTTCACCGGCGGGGCCGGTCGCGCCGGAGGGATCGCGCGGCGCCGAGCGGCGCAGGATGGCCTTGACGCGCTCGACCAAGAGCCGCTGGCTAAAAGGCTTGGTGATGAAATCGTCGGCGCCCATCTTGAGCCCGAAGAGCTCGTCGATCTCTTCATCCTTGGATGTGAGGAAGATCACCGGCACATCAGATTTCTGGCGCAGGCGGCGGAGCAGTTCCATCCCGTCCATGCGCGGCATCTTGATATCGAGAATGGCAAGGTCGGGGCGATCGTTGGTCAGCCCGTCGAGGCCCGAGGCGCCGTCGGTATAGGTAGCTACCTGATATCCCTCCGCCTCCAGGGTGAGGGAAACAGAGGTGAGAATGTTCCGGTCGTCGTCCACAAGGGCGATCTTGGGCATGTGCTGCCTTTCTCTTTGCGACGCTTGCATGTCCTGGGCCTTGCGACCCGTTGGCGACGTTGCAGGCGACAATTACGCGTTAAATAAGGCGTGGCCAAGCCAGATACCACCCCAACGCGCTCCTCCGGCGAACTTCGACTTCCGTCTTACGACCCATTTCCGGATGGTTGGGCGGGGACCGGCTCGCCTATTTTTCTTCGCATACGCTGCCTGTTGCGGCGCCTGACGGAGACGAAATATGACGCTCGATGACCATAGCACCCTGCGCCGCACGCTCGCCGAGGCTGCAGCATCTCTCAGCGAAAACGCCATTGCCCCGCAACTGGTTGCTGCCGCTATCAAGGCCGGCGGCGCGCAATTGACGGCCCATGGCGCTCTCTCGGTCGAGACCGGCGCCTTTACCGGCCGCTCGCCGAAGGACAAGTTCATCGTACGCGACGGACTGACCGCGGAAAAAGTCTGGTGGGACAATTCGGGCGCCATGACGCCGGCAGCGTTCGATCTTCTCCTTGCCGATATCACCGCCCATCTTTCCGGCCAGAATCTTTTCCGCCAGGACCTCATCGCCGGTGCCGATCCGCGCCACCAATACGATGTAACGGTTTTAACCCCAAGCGCCTGGCACGCCCTCTTCATCCGCAATCTGCTGATCCGGCCCGACGAAGGCATCGTCAAGTCCGAAGCCGCGACGCCGGTCACCATCATCCACGCGCCGCTGTTCCTTGCGGACCCTGCGCGCCATGGCACGCGGACCGAAACCGTGATTGCCCTCGATATGAGCCGCAATCTCGTCCTTATCGCCGGCACGCATTATGCCGGGGAAATCAAGAAAAGCGTTTTCTCGCTTTTCAACTTCCACGCCCCGCGCCAGGGCGTACTGCCGATGCACTGCTCGGCCAATCTCGGGCCGCAAGGCGAAGCGGCGCTGTTCTTCGGTCTTTCTGGTACAGGCAAGACGACCCTCTCCAACGACCCCGATCGTCCGCTGATTGGAGACGACGAGCACGGCTGGGGCGACCAAGGCGTCTTCAACCTCGAAGGCGGATGCTATGCCAAGACGGTCAAGCTCAGCGCCGAAGCCGAGCCCGAAATTTTCGCCGCCACCCGCACTTTTGGCACCGTTCTCGAGAATGTCGTTCTCAACGATAACGGAATGCCAGCGTTTGATGACGTTTCGCGCACCGAAAACACCCGTGCGGCTTACCCGATCCATGTCCTGCCATCGGTTGCCAAGGGCAGCACCGGCGGCACGCCTAAGACCGTCGTCTTCCTCACGGCCGATGCCTTTGGCGTGCTGCCCCCGCTCGCCAAGCTGACGCCGGAGCAGGCCGTCTACCACTTCCTGTCGGGCTATACCGCCAAGGTCGCCGGCACCGAACGCGGCGTGACCGAGCCGCAGGCGACGTTCTCGGCCTGTTTTGGCGCGCCATTTATGCCATTACATCCAACGGTTTACGGAGACCTCCTGGCCGAGCGGCTGCGCATGAGCGGGGCCCAGGCCTGGCTTCTCAACACCGGCTGGATCGGCGGCGGCTATGGCGCAGGCAAGCGCATCGACATCGCCTCGACCCGCCGGCTTCTCACCGCTGCGCTCAATGGCGAACTCGATGACGCCTCGACCCGATTCGACCCGCTCTTTGGCTTTGCCGTGCCCCTCGCCGTCAACGGCGTCGATTCCCGCCTCCTCGACCCGCGCCAATGCTGGGCCGACACCGACGCCTACGACGTCCAGGCGCTCAAGCTCGTCGAGCTTTTCCGCAACAATTTCAAGAAGTTCGGCCGCCAGGCGGACGCGGATGCAGGCCCGCGCCTGGCGGAGGCGGCTGAGTAAACGGGCGGCACTGGCGTCCTGCCCGCTTCCCTTCCTGCGTCACCACCGCTCGTCCCGGTGATGACGGATGCTTAGGGATATGATCCACAACAAAACAAAAAGTCCCGCTTCCGCGGGACTTTTTCAACTTATCAAAACCCAGAACCTCAGTTCGGCGCGTAGAAGATATGCGAGCCGACCTCAGCAACGCGGCTATAGGTATAGGCCCAGGACGGGCGCACATTGGTGGTGTGGTAAAAGAGGGCATTGTCCGGAACGGCGCCGATTTCTTCGCCCGTGGCGTATTCGGCATAGACATCCTTGGCCAGCGCCATGGACCGCGCCCAGGCCTGACGCTCGCCCGGCGCGTCATCGCGGCCATCGCAGGCAAAGGTGAACTGGCAGCGATAGCGGCCGTTCTTGGCGCCCTGATAGATTACGCCGCAGAGTGAAGACGGATACTTGCTCGAGCGGGCGCGGTTGACGATGACATTGGCCACCGCGAGCTGACCGGCGGCGCTTTCGCCACGAGCTTCGTGATAGATCGCCTGAGCAAGACAATCGCGCTCGGCATTGGCAACTTCGGCGCGCTTGGCCGTCGGCTGATAGCCGCTCGCGACATAGGCGGCGAGAAGGTCGGGCGTCACGGTCGGCTGCTGAATGGGCCCTGCCGGCTTCATGAAGCTGTCGATGGCGGAAAGGGCGGTATTGCCGCCGCCGAGCGAACCGCGGGCAATATAGCCCATCAGCATTTCGGTCGAAAGCGGCGGCTGCGGGCCGGCTTCGGTCACATCGACCGCGCGAAGTTCCTGCTGCCGCTTCACATAATTGGCAAGGAGCGCTTCGGAAAGCTTCTGCTGGCCTGGCGCCAGCGGCACGCTCGTCGCGCCAAAAGCAGGCCGGCTGCGGGCGATGGCGATATCGGCGGGAATGTCGAGCGGGAGGACGATGTTGGTTTCGTTGGCACGAACCACGAGGGGTGCGACGATGACGCTTGCGATCAGTGCAACTGTGCCCAGCACAGCCACTTTGGATGCGGCGCGCGCAATCCTATGCCCCCAGCGTGCAGTCAATGCCCCGTCCTTGCCCCTGAGCCCATCCGTTACCTCCGGCGGGCCTTCTGGTTGGATCGCTTACGCGGTCCGTCTTTGTGGGGGCACACTAGCCAAGCCCGCAAAGAGATGGAAGCCAAAATTTACGGCTGATTAACCATAGTCCTTAGCTTCTTAAAGTACGGTTAATGGCTGAGCACGAAAATGAAAACCCATGAAATTCATGGGCTTGCATCGTGCTCAACACGAAGTTTCGATGATGAGTAGAATTTTATGCGCCTTCTGGCGCGATCACATCTTAACGAGGAAATGCGGCCTTATGCACATGCTCGAGGCTATCCATCACCGCGATGCCGAGCGCGAGGATCTCTTCGCTCGGGTTGACGAGGTCGGGCACCATGATGGTCTGCATGCCGGCCGCATGGGCAGCGCGGACACCGGCATGACTGTCTTCGAGCGCAAGGCAATCGACCGGATCGACGCCAAGCCGGCCGGCCGCCGTGAGGTATGGCTCGGGGTGCGGCTTGGGGTTGACCACGTCGTCCCGCGTGACGACCGTATCGAACATGTGCAGAAGGCCCGCGGCGCTCAGATGATGCTGGGCATGCGGATTGCGCGACGACGTCGCCACGGCCAGCGGAATGCCGCGATCGCGCAGGGCGGCGATAAATTCCTCGACTCCCGGCTTGATCGGCACGCCCCCATGCGAGCGCTCACGCATGCTGACACGGCACTTTTCGTCGAACAGCGCGTAGGGGAAACTGACGCCATAGGCCTCGATTAGCAGCTGATTGGTGCGCTCGTGGCTGCCGCCCACCATGGAACGATGCACGTCGTCGGTCATTTCGAAGCCAAGATCGGTGCAGACTTCGAATACGATGGTCTTGAAGACAACTTCAGTGTCGAGCAAGGTGCCGTCCATATCGAAGATGGCGGCCTTAAAGGGGGCAAGCTGTATCATCGATGATGATATAGGCCGATTTGACAGCCTGCGCCAGACTTCCGCCCGCAAGCGAGCCCTGCACGAAGGGCTCGGCAAGAGCCGAGAGACCATGACCGATTTCATTCCTGCCCGCCGTCACCAAGAGCTTGGGCCGGACTTTTTCGATCCCGTGGCGCCGGCGGATTTTCCGCAAACGATCCTCCGCCATCGCGATCAGCGCTGGGCCGGACGGATCGGGCTCGACGCACTTTCGGACGATGATTGGCTCCGCCATTTCGGCCGGTTCGAACCGCTTCCCGGTTCGCTCGAACAGCCGCTGGCGCTCCGCTACCACGGTCATCAGTTCCGCACCTATAATCCCGATCTCGGCGACGGGCGGGGCTTTCTTTACGCGCAATGCATCGACCCGGCAGATGGCCGTCTTCTCGATTTCGGCACCAAGGGCTCTGGCAGGACACCCTGGTCGCGCGGCGGCGACGGCCGCCTGACGCTCAAGGGCGGCGTGCGCGAAGTCTTGGCGACCGAAATGCTCGAAGCCTTAGGCGTCTATACATCAAAGAGCTTTTCGCTCGTCGAGACGGGTGAAGCGTTGCAGCGCGGCGACGAGCCCTCACCTACCCGCTCGGCCGTCCTGACCCGGCTCAGCCATAGCCACATTCGCATTGGCACTTTCCAGCGCCTGGCCTTTCTCGAAGACGAAGCCAATCTCCGGCGCCTCGTCGATTATTCCATTGCCAATTATTATCCGCACCTGCTCGGCAATGCCGATCCTGCCGCCGCGCTCCTCGGCGCGGTCGTCGAGCGCGTCGCCCTGCTCGGAGCGCAGTGGATCGCGGGCGGCTTCGTCCATGGCGTGCTCAACACCGACAATATCAACATCACCGGCGAGAGTTTCGATTACGGCCCCTGGCGCTTCCTGCCGGTCTATGACCCCGATTTCACTGCCGCCTATTTCGACGAAACCAGCCTTTATAGCTTTGGCCGCCAGCCGGACACGCTGGCCTGGAACCTGACGCGTCTTGCCGAATGTCTCCTGCCGCTTTCGAGCATCGAGGCGCTCGAGCCGGCGCTCAACACCATCTGGCCGATCTTTCGCGACTATCTGCCCCGCGCCTTTCTGCGCCGGCTGGGTCTCCTCCCCCGCGATGAAGAAGAAAACAGTGCGCTCGTTACCGCCATGTTCGGTTTTCTCACCGCCACCAAGGCGCCTTACGAACAATTCTTCTTCGATTGGCGCGGCGGCGCCATGAGCGCGGAGCGCGCGGCCAGGGGAACCGCAGCCGCGTTCTACACCAATGACGCCTTCCGCCCGCTCGCCAATGCCCTCGAAGCTTTCGAGCCGGCGAGCGACGTCAATCTCGATCATCCCTATTTCGCGCGCGACAAGCCGCGCACGATGCTGATCGAGGAAATGGAAGCGATCTGGGCGCCAATCGCCGAACATGACGATTGGAGCCTTTTCCACAAGACGCTCGCGGAGATTGCCGAAATGCGTGCGGCCTACGGGATCGTGCCTTAGCCTGCGACCTTGGCGACGGTTGCCCGCGCCCCTTCATCGAACAGATTTTCGAGATGGCCGATCACGGTCGTGCGGAACGTCTCGTTATCGGCCAGATCGGACCCGAAAATCTCGGTCAGCGAAGACAGACCCTCGAACAGCGCCACCGGATCGTCGCCAGCATCGGCAGCGATCTCGTGCATCTTGAGCGCGTGCGGATCGCGCACGTCGATCTCCTGGCCCTTTTCGTCTACGCCCGTCACGTAGCGCATCCAGGCAGCAACCCCGAGCCCGAGCCGGCTGAAGTCCTGCCCGGCCTTGAGACGATCGCGGATGGTTCCGAGCAGGCGCTGCGGCAGTTTTTGCGAGCCGTCCATGGCGATCTGCCAGGTCCGGTGTTTCAGCGCCGGATTGCGGAAGCGCTCGAGCAGCTGATCGCGATAGGCGCCAAGATCGGTGCCGGGCATGTCGAGCGTCGGCATGGCCTCGTCGGTCATCAAACCATGGATGAGCTTGACATAGGCATCGTCGCCCATGACCTCGGCTATATACTGATATCCGCCGAGGTAGCCGAGATAGGCCATGGTCGAGTGCGAACCATTGAGCATGCGCAATTTCATGAGCTCGAACGGCTCGACATCCTCGACCAGCTGCCCGCCGACCTTTTCGAAGGCTGGGCGGCCGGCGGGAAAATGATCCTCGATCACCCACTGGGTAAAGGGCTCGGTCATGATCGGCCAGGCGTCTTCGGCGCCGATCAGCTCGGCAACCTCGGCCCGATCGGCATCGGTCGTCGAGGGGACGATGCGATCGACCATGGTGGAGGGAAACGCCACATCCTTGACCCACTCGCCGAGCGTTGGGTCGCGCAGCGCGGCAAAGCGGGTGACGATGCGCTTTGCGGTTTCGCCATTGGACGGGAGATTGTCGCAGCTCAACACCGTGAACGGCGCAGTCCCCGCCGCCTTGCGCCGCGCCAGCGCCTCAACCAGCATGCCGGGCGCTGATTTAGGCGCATTGGGATTGGCAAGATCATGCACCACATCCGGATGCCGCTCATCGAGCTCGCCCGTCGCCGGATCGTGGCAATAGCCCTTTTCGGTTACCGTCAGCGACACGATGCGGATCGCCGGGCTTGCCATCAGCTCGAGCAATGCCTCGCGCTCGGTATTGGCATCCATGACCGAAAGGATCGAGCCGATGACGCGCGGATGCGTCCCCTCCGCGTCGCGCACGGCGATAGTATAGAGCCCGCCCTGCGGCTCCAGCGCCTCCTTGGTGTCGGGGCGCCGCAGACTGGCCCCGACGATGCCCCAGCTCGCGTCTTGTGCCAGGAGATCGTCGACATAGACTGCCATATGCGCGCGATGGAAAGCGCCGATCCCCAGATGGACGATGCCTGGCGTGACCTTTGCGCGATCATAACCCGGCACGCCGATCCCCGATCTGAGGCCGCCAAGGATTTCAGGGCTGAGGCGCGGGCTGGTCATGACGGCTCCAAGTCGATCAAATCGGGCGCAGCATAAAGCCTTCCAATCTTGTATGGAAGTGTGCATGTCGGGTTTGCGGTCTTGCCGCGCTGGAACCTGACCGGCATAAGGTTTTTGAAGTGGGAGGATCAAACCATGGCAAAGCGCATCGTCAGCATCGGCGAATGCATGATCGAGATGAGCGGCGGTGAAGACCGCACCTACCGTCTCGGCTATGCGGGCGATACGCTCAACACCGCCTGGTATCTGCGCGCCTTGCTTGGCAAGGATTGGGCCGTCGATTATGTCACCGCGCTTGGCACGGACCGCTATTCCGATGATATTCGCGCGTTCCTCAAGTCCAACGCTATCGGCACCGATCATATCGGCACCGTGCCGGAGCGGCGCCCGGGCCTTTACATGATCCATCAGGATAAGGGCGACCGGCATTTCACCTATTGGCGCGATCAGTCCGCGGCCAAGCTTTTGGCCGACGACAAATCCGCCCTGCAAAAGGCGGTGGAAGGCGCGAGCCTTGTCTATTTCTCCGGCATAACCCTCGCCATTCTCGCGCCGCGCGCCCGCGGGCGGCTTCTCGGCGCCATCGTCAAGGCGCGCGACAATGGCGCGAAAATCGCCTTCGACACCAATCTGCGCCCCGCCCTCTGGTCAAGCCCGCGCGTCATGGCCTCGGTGCTCACGGCCGCCGCCAGCCTATGCGATATCGTTTTGCCCACCCACACGGATGAAGCCCCGCTCTTTGGCGACGAGACGGTGGAGGATACGGCCGAGCGCTATCTCGAAATCGGGGTCGAGGAAGTCGTGGTCAAGGACGGGGCGAAGGAAGCGCTGATCGCCACATCGACCGAGCGCGTCAAAATTGCCCCGCCGCCGGCTGGAAAGGTGGTCGACGCCACCGGGGCCGGCGACAGTTTCAATGGCGCCTACCTTTCGGCACGATTGAACGGACGATCGATCCGCGACGCCGCGGCAGAAGCCCACCGCGTCGCAGGAATCGTCATCGGCCACAAGGGCGCGCTCGTGGAGCCGAAATTCCTCAAATAGTCCGGCTCTACTCGCCTTCCATGTTCAAAAAATCGTCCGCGCTCAGCACGATTTTTTCGTCGATCTTGCCGACTGCCTTCTTGTCCTTTCCCTCGTAGTCGAAGCCTTCGAGCACGGTCCGGATGACGTTGAGCCGCAGGCGCCGCTTGTCGTTGGCGCGAATGACCGTCCAGGGCGCGTGCTTGCTGTCGGTTCGCTCGAGCATCCGGTCGCGCGCATCCGAATAGGCATCCCACTTGCCGAGCGCTTCGATATCGATCGGCGACAGTTTCCAGATTTTCAGCGGATCGTGCCGGCGATCGTGAAAGCGCTTGAGCTGCATTTCCCGGCCGATGGAGAGCCAGAACTTGAAGAGCCGTATGCCGTCGCGCGTCAGGCGCTTTTCAAACTCCGGCGCTTCCTCGAGAAAAAGCGCCGTCTGCTCGGGCGTGGAAAAGCCCATCACCGGTTCGACACCGGCACGGTTATACCAGGAGCGGTCGAACAGCACCATTTCGCCGGCTGCCGGCAGCCAGTCGACATAGCGCTGGAAATACCATTGCGTCCGCTCTCGGTCATTGGGCTTTGGCAAGGCCGCGATGGTGTTGTAGCGCGGGTTGAGGTTTTCAAGAATCGTCTTGATGGTTCCGCCCTTGCCGGCGGCATCGCGCCCTTCGAAGACGAGAACGATCCGCTCGCCTGCCTTGGCCATATGGTCCTGCAGCAAGACAAGCTGCTTTTGCAGCGCATAGAGCTGCGTGTCATACTCCTCCCGGTCGAGCTTTTCGTCATAGGGGAAGCCGCCCGACCGGAGAGCCGCCTTCCTGATGGACTGGGGAAGTTCGGGATCATCCAGGTCGAAACTCGAAAGAGGGTCGTTCACACTGTCGCTCCATTGTTACACTCAGCGTGCTAGAAGTTCCGATCCCGCGCAAGAGGCGGGCGCAAGCACTTGAATAAACCGCGGAAAATGGACGATTCACAGCTGCATCAAAGCCAGCATCCCAGCGAGGCCGTCCTCGCGCGGCTGGCCGGTTCGATCGCGCTCCTCGCCGGGCTTGCCGGGCTGTTCATCGCCCTCGTTCTCTTTGGCAATCTCAGGCCCGACATTGCCTTTCTCGGCTATGTCGTCGCCGTGGGCTTCGTCGCGTTCCTGCCCATGCCGGTCAGAACCATAACGCGTATTGTTGAAACACCGGTTCCGGTCGAACTGCCAAAGGCGGAAGACGATAAGGTCATCGCGGCCTTTGCCGAAGCGCTCGGCGAACCCTGCCTCGTGCTTGACGGACGCGGCGCGGTATCTTACCGAAACCAGGCAGCCGCACGGCAATATTCCAATGTCCAGCCCGGCAAGGTCCTGACCCTTGTCATGCGCAATCCCGAGCTCGTCGGCGCCGTCGATGCCGCCCTGCGCACGGGCACGCCGCACAGTTTCGAACTCCACGAAACCCTTCCGAGCGAAACCTGGGATCGCGTCACCGTCGCCCCCATCCGGCATCCGGAGAGCGACTGGCTCGAGCAATACGACCGGCATCTGCTCGTCACCTTCCAGAGCCTGACGGAATTGAAGCGCGTCGATGCCATGCGCACCGATTTCATCGCCAATGCCAGCCACGAATTGCGCACCCCGTTGGCTTCGCTCCTCGGCTTCATCGATACCCTTCTCGGCCCCGCGGCGCGGGACGCCGTGGCGCGCGAAAAATTCCTCGGCATCATGCGTGGCCAGGCCGAACGTATGAGCCGGCTCATCGACGATCTTTTGAGCCTGTCGCGCATCGAAATGTACCAGCACGTCCGGCCCACCGGCTCTGTCGATCTTGCCGGCCTTCTCCGTGAAGTGCGCGAAGGCCTGCAGACCCAGGCCAAGGCAGCTGCTCTCGATGTCGTCCTCGATTTGCCGGACGGCCCGGTGCCCGTTACCGGCGATCGCAGCCAGCTTTATGAAGTCTTCGAAAATCTCGTCGATAACGCCATCAAATATGGGGGCGAGGGCAAGACCGTCGAAGTCTCGCTTACGCCGATCAATCGCAGCGGTTTCCGGTATCTCGTCAGCGTCGTCGACCACGGCCCGGGCGTCGAGCCCGAACACGTGCCGCGCATGACCGAGCGGTTTTACCGCATCGAGGTTGAAACCAGCCGCAAGAAGAAGGGCACGGGTCTCGGGCTTGCCATCGTCAAGCACATCGTCCAGCGCCATCGCGGCCAGATGTCGATCAGGAGCAAGCCCGGCGAGGGCCTGCGTGTCGATGTTATGCTGCCATAGCGCCTCGAAAGCGGGGACCGCTAAGCCGGATCAAAACTCCCCGGCGCTGGCATTTCGACCATCCCGGTCGCAAAGCGCCTGGCATTGCTGACATAGCGGTCGGCCGATGCCGCGAGCCCGGCAATCGCGTTTTCATCGAGCATCCGCACGACCTTGCCGGGCGCTCCGACCACCAGTGAATTGTCCGGAATCTCCTTGCCCTCGGTAATCAGCGCATTGGCGCCGATGAGACAGTTCCTGCCGATCCGCGCCCCATTGAGCACCGTCGCGCCCATGCCGATCAGGCTATTGTCGCCGATCGTGCAGCCGTGAACGATAGCGCCATGGCCGATGGTGCAGTTTTCCCCGATGGTCAGGGGAAATCCCTTGTCGGTATGGAGCACGGCGTTTTCCTGCACATTGGTGCGCGCGCCGATGCGGATAGGCTCGATGTCGCCGCGGGCGACGACGCCGAACCAGATGCCGACCTCAGGCCCCAGGATGCAATGGCCGACGATCACCGCCGTCGGCGCGATCCAGCCGATATCGGGGTCGACTTTCGGCACGACACCGTCGAGGGCATAAAGGGGCATGGGCCTCTCCCGTCACAATATGACGCCATACTAGCCGCTGCTGCCCCGGCTTTTCTAGACGCGGCCTGCCATAGCCCGGTCGAAAATGTCGAGCGCCCGCTCTTTCGTGAGTTCGATCGGATTGCCGCCTGCCGTCGGATCGAGGATCGCCATGTCGCCGATCTTTTCGCGCTGCGCGCTGTCGACACCGAAATCCTTGAGAGTATGGGGCACTTCGAGCCGGAGCCGCAGGCCGATCACGGCATGGAGGAAGGCATCGAAACTGGGCGCCAGCCCGAGATAGGCCGCGAGCCGGGCGATCTTGGCTTCGATCGCCTGCTTATTGGCCATCAGCACATAGGGCATGAACACCGCATTGGTCATGCCGTGATGGGTATCGTAAAGCGCGCCGACCGGATGGCTCAGCGCGTGGATCGCCCCCAGCCCCTTCTGGAAAGCCGTAGCCCCCATCGCTGCCGCGCTCATCAAATGGCCGCGCGCTTCAATATCGTTCGCGTCGAGCACCACCTTGGGCAGGTTCTCGAACACCAGCCGAATGCCTTCGATGGCAATGCCATCTGCCAAGGGATGATAGCCCGGCGCACAATAGGCCTCGAGGCAATGGGCCAGCGCATCCATGCCCGTGCCGACGGTGATGAACTTGGGCATCCCCACCGTCAGTTCGGGATCGGCGATGACGACCCTGGGCATCATCAGCGGATGAAAGATCACTTTCTTGGTGTGGGTCGTTTCGTCGGTGATGACCCCGGCGCGCCCGACTTCCGATCCGGTGCCAGCAGTCGTTGGCACGGCGACAATGGGAAAGATTCCCTTAGGATCGGCGCGGGTCCACCAGTCGCCGATATCCTCGAAATCCCACATCGGCCGCGTCTGTCCGGCCATGAAGGCAATCACCTTGGCCGTATCGAGCCCTGAGCCGCCGCCAAAGGCAATCACCCCGTCATAACCGCCCTCGCGCAAAACCTTGATGCCTGCCTCGACATTGGCGGCGATCGGATTGGGTTTGACGTCCGAGAAAAGTCCGACCTCGATGTTTTGGGCCTTCAGATCCGCCAGCACCTTTTGCGTCACTGGCAGCGCTGCCAATCCCGCATCGGTCACCAGCAGCGGTTTTGAAATTCCCGCCACCTTCAGCGCATCGGGCAATTCGGCGATACGCCCCGCCCCGAAGCGGACGGCGGTTGGATAATTCCAGTTGGCATTGGTCATCTTGGCCTCATATTTCTGACGAACTCTCCGTCGTCATTGCCGGCGGTCCCGGCAATCCATCTCGCCTCCGCTTGGGACCACCGGAACAAGCCCGGCGGTGACGATAGAACGGAGAGAAACCCTCACTTGTGCCTCGAACGACGAGGACACATCCCTAAACCCGCTTGAGATGAAAACTCTTCGGCTGGGTCAAACTATGATACCCGATCTCGCTCAGCGCCCCGCCCTTGCCGGTATCCTTCACACCGGTCCAGACGAGTGCGGGATCGAGATAATCGCAGCGATTGGCGAAGACCGTGCCGGTCTCGACCTCTCTGCCGATCCTTGCCGCCGCATCGAGATCGTCGGTCCAGATCGAGGCCGTCAGGCCATAGGGGCTGTCGTTCATCAGCGAAATCGCTTCGGCATCGTCCGCGACCTTCATGATGCCGACAACCGGCCCAAAGCTTTCTTCGCGCATGACGCTCATCTGGTGATTGACCCCGGTCAACACTTCCGGGGCGAGATAGGGCCAACCTGCCATATCCCGCGGGTCGCTCCAGTTGAGGTGCCGCGTCGCGCCGGCACGCACCGCTTCCTCGGTCTGGCGCCGCACATGATCGGCAAAGCCGCCACGCGCCATCGGCCCGACAATCGTTGCCGGGTCGAGCGGATCGCCGAGCGTCCAGCCGCGTGCCTGGCCGATGAAGCGGTCGACAAAGCCGTCATAGACGTCCTTGTGCACATAGATGCGCTCGACGCCGCAGCACGATTGTCCCGAATTAAAGAAACTGCCATCGACGAGATTTTCCGCGGCATAATCGAGATTGGCGTCCGCCCGCACATAGGCTGGGTCCTTGCCGCCAAGCTCGAGGCCCAGCGTTGCAAACGTTCCGGCCGCCGCCTTCTCGATCCGGCGCCCGCCTTCAACCGAGCCGGTGAAATTGATGTGGTCGATCTCGCCCGAGCCAACCAGTTTTTCCGTGTCGGCATGGCTGAGGACGAGGTTCTGGAAAATGCCTTCCGGCAACCCGCCCGCCTTTGCCGCCGCCGCAAAGCGTTCCCCCGCGAGAAGCGTCTGGCTCGCATGCTTTAAAAGCACCGCGTTGCCCGCCACGAGGGCCGGCACAATGGAATTGATCGCCGTCAGGAATGGATAATTCCAGGGCGCGATCACCAGCACCACACCCAGCGGCTCAAGCGCGATATAGCGGGTAAACCCCTCTTTCTCCGGCCGCATCGACGGGGTTAGCGCCGCCTCGGCAATGCCCAGCATGTGCCGGCTGCGCTCTTCGACCCCGCGCTTCTCTGCGCCAAAGCGGATCGGCCGGCCCATCTGCCAGGCCAGTTCAGGCACGATCTCGTCGTTCATCGCCAGGAGCGCATCGACCATCCGCCCCACCGCAGCAACGCGCTCCGCCACCGGCACCGCGCGCCACGCCCGCTGCGCCGCCTTGGCCCGCGACACCGCCGCTGCAATCTGCGCGTCATCGAGCGTCTGCCGCTCGGCAAAGATTTTTCCGTCGATGGGAGATATGATCTGGACCGTCTCGGTCATGCTTTTAGTCCGTTCAAGTCGTTATTGTAACGCTGCAGCTCGGAGAATTTCCCGTTCCTTCGTCACTACCGGGCTTGTCCCGGTAGTCCATGCCTTCCGTGGGGTGGATTGCCCGGACAAGCCGGGCAATGACGGGGAGGATGGTTTGCTGGCCAGGCAAAGGCTTGGTCAGCTCCGCTCGAACCCACGCTTGCGCTCCCAATCGGTCACGCGGCGATCATATTCGAACTGCTCCCAATTGCCGGTGTGCACATAGTGCCCGACCACCTCGGGCCCGAAAGCATCGATCAGCATCTTTGAATTTTCCAGTGCCGCCACCGCATCGCGCAAGGTCTTGTGCACCTCGCGCAGGGCGCTGCCCGCATAAGCATCGCCCGAGAAGGCCGGTTCCAGCTCCAGCTTTTCTTCGATCCCCTTCAATCCTGCCGCCAGGAGCGCGGCAAAGGCGAGATAGGGATTGAGATCGGCCCCACCGATGCGGCACTCGACACGAACCCCTTTGGTGTTCTCCCCGCAAAGCCGGAACCCGGCAGTACGATTGTCGCTCGACCAGATCGCCTTGGTTGGGGCAAAGGTGCCGACCTGGAAGCGCTTGTAGGAGTTTATGTAAGGCGCGAGGAAATAAGTGATGTCGCCGGCATAGGTCAAAAGCCCGGCCATGAAATGCTTCATAAGTTGCGACATGCCGAGCGCGTCGCTCTCGTCGACGAACTGGTTCTTGCCGTCCTTGGCGAGCGACATATGGATATGCGCTGAAGACCCGGCGAGGTCATAGGCCCACTTGGCCATGAAGGTGACCGCCTTTCCCTGCGCAAAGGCGATTTCCTTGGTGGCGTTCTTGATGACCACATGCCGGTCCGCCATGGTCAGGGCCTCGGCATAGCGGACGTTGATCTCTTCCTGCCCCGGGCCCCATTCGCCCTTGGAATTCTCGACCGGAATGCCCGAGGCATGGAGCTGATTGCGCAGCGTGCGCATCACGCCTTCCTCCTTGGTGGTCTGGAAGATGTGGTAGTCTTCGATGTAATAGCCGGCCGCGGTCAGGTTCTGGTAGCCCTTCTCGTGCGCCGAGCGGAACGTTTCGTCGAAAAGATAGAATTCGAGTTCGCTCGCGAAATTGGCCGATAGGCCCATGGCTTCCAATCGCGCCAATTGCCTCTTGAGGATGTTCCGCGGTGCGTGCGGAACGGGCTCGTGATGGTGATGGTCAACGAGATCGGCCAGCACCAGTGCCGTACCCTCGAGCCAAGTGCACTTCATCAGCGTCGTCATGTCCGGCTTCATGACGAAATCGCCATAGCCCTTGCCCCAGTTAGCGGCCGCGTAGCCGGGCACCGGCTCCATGTCGATGTCGTCGGCAAGCAGGTAATCGCAGCCATGGGTCTCGTCCATGGCGCCATCGAGAAAGAACGCGGCCTGGAACCGCTTACCGATCAGCCGCCCCTGCATGTCGGGGAACGCGACGAGCACGGTATCGATCCGGCCTTCGGCAACATCTTTGCGTAAGCTGTCGAGCGCGTAAGTCAACGTGTCCTCAATTCTCTTGCCCCTCTCCGGTGTCATCCCCCGCGAAAGCGGTGACCTCTGTTGAACGGTAACGAAGGTTCCGCTTTCGCGGGAATGACCCGGTCAGTGGGTTAGTCCTATGCCTTGGGCGCCACCGCCGCGGCTACGGCCGCATCGCCGCGATGCTCGAGCGCGAACTCTTCCTCCGGCGACAGGATCAGCTTGTGCCGTCCGATCAGCGCGAAATAGACGACGCCAACGGCGCACCAGAGGATCACCCAGATGACTCCCTTGAAGAAGTTCGGGTCCTGGAGCTGATAGAAGAGCGTCACTGCCGCAATCACGATCGTCAGCACCGCGCCGGGAATGCCAACCGGCGAGCGGAACGGCCGCTCGATGTTGGGCTGGTTGCGCCGCAAGATGATGAAGCTCAGGGCCTGCATGATATAGCTCAACATGGCGCCGAACACGGCCATGTTGAGCAGCACCGAGCCGATGATATCGTCGCCGAGCTGGGTTTCGCCCGGCCCCCCACCGCCATTGACGAACCAGATGGCCAGCATGACGACGAGGCCGAGCGTTGCGCCCGCGATCATCGCTAGATGCGGGGTCTTGTATTTTTCATGCGTCACCGACAGCGCCGAGGGGAAGTAGCCCGCCCGGCTCAGCGAATAGACCTGCCGGCCTTGCGCATAAAGATTGGTGTGGAACGAGGCGATGAGCCCGATCAGCGCCACGATGCCGAAGAGCGGGGCTGCCGCATCGCCATAGATGGCGCGAATGCCATCGAGCGCCGGCTCGAGCGAAGAGCCGAGCGCAAAGCTGCCGACACCGGGAATGGAGGGATTGAGCAAGACGATCATGAAGGCCGAAAGCAGCAGCGTGCAGAAGCCGAGAAGAATGCCGCGCGGCAGGTCGCGCTTGGGATCGACCGATTCCTCGGCCGCCAGCGGCACCTGCTCGATGGCGAGGAACAGCCAGACCGCGAAGGGCAATGTCGCCAGCACACCCTGCCAGCCAAACGGGAACCACGATCCATTGCCCTCGGGCAGTTCGACGGCCGCGCCATCCGGCCCGGCCCCGATGTTCAAGGCCCAGCGCCCGAAATCGATATTGGGCAGCGCGCTCACCCAGAAAAACGCAAGGCCGGCGAGCGAAATCAGCGTAACGACCAGCGTTACCTTGTAAGACAGCGCCACGCCAAAGATGTTGAGCGCGAGGAAAATGGCGAAGAACACGACCCAGAGCAGTGGATAATAGGCCGTATCGAGCCCGGTGATCGAGCCGAAATAGCCCGAGATGAAGGTGCAGATCACCGCCGGGGTCAGCACATATTCGACATTTTCGAAAAGCCCCGTGATGAACCCGCCCCATGGCCCCATCGAGGTGCGCGCAAAGGAATAGGCCGCGCCAGTATGGGGCAGTGCCGGGCTCATTTCGGCGATCGATGAAACCAGGCCCAGATACATGACCGCGATGACGATGCCGGCGACCAGCATGCCGCCCCAGCCGCCGGTCATGAAGCCGAAATTCCAGCCGGAAAAGTGGCCCGAGATCACCGCGCCGACCCCGAGCGCCCAAAGGCTCCAGATGCCGGCATAGCGCTCGAGCCCGCGCTTTTCGAAGTACGACTTGTCGCGCGTCGCATAAGCGACGCTCCCCACTCTCTTGGTCTCAGCCATCTTCCAGTCCCCTTGGTTATGCTGAACCCTTGTGTCTCGTCCCTAATGCACCGGCGCTGGCCGGCGCTTCAGGCGCGCCGCCTCCAAACTCCGCGCGAGCAGACCCGCCCAGCGGCGCGCTCCTTCGGGCGAGAGAATTTCGTCATTGCGGATTTCGATCATAGTGGCATCGAGCCCATTGCCGTCGCCGTGCTTTTCGAGTGTCAGCGTCACGCCGTTGAGCGCGGCATAGGGCTCGTTCCAGCCGGTATTGAGGTCCGGCCTTTCCGCGGCCAGCGCGTCGCGGAGGCTTTTGGTGAAGCGCGTGTCGCGTCCGTGGATGAGGCCGATCGGCCAAGGCCGCGACAGTCCGAGAAAGACCGGGGTAAAGGAATGCATGCAGACAAGGATCGTGTCCTTGCCGGCATTGCGCCGGGCTTCGAGCAGCATCTCGATGGCGCCATGAAAGGGCCGGTGATAATTGGCGATCCGGAACTGGCGCTCATCTTCGCTAAGGTTGTCATTGGCCGTAATGCGGGTCCGCTCCGAAAGCGTCCAGATGAGATCGGGCGCATCGAGCGCGCGATTGCAGTCGATGATCAAGCGCGAGACCGTGGATTCGACGAGCGGCGCATCGAGGCTATCGGACAGATTGCGGCTGACGGCCAGGGCGCCGGGGTCCCAGGCGATGTGGCTCAGCCTTTCGGTCGGGGACAGCCCGAGATCGCCATAGCGCTCGGGAATGCGGTTCGAAGCGTGATCGCAAACGATGACGAAGGGCGAATTGCCCCGCGCATTGGTCACCAGCACCGCTTTTTGCGCCTCATCGTCCATATGGCCTCATGGAACGAGCGTTAACCTTTTGGATACTAGCGCCAAATGGGCCAGTCCTGTCAATCGAGGCTCTGAGACCGCGCGCGGGCCATTGACGGGGGCAATATCTCTGCTGCTAGCTTTGGGGCGGAGGACCCATGCGCATCATCGATACCCATCTACACCTGATCTATCCCGATCGCCTTTCCTATCCCTGGCTCAAAGGCGCGCCGGCGATCAACCGGCCCTGGCCGGCCGACACCTATTGGGCGGAAGTTAAGACCCTGGGTATCGAGCAAGCACTCCATATGGAGGTCGATGTCGCCGAACCCGATATCGAAAGCGAAACGGCTTTCGTTCTCGGCCTTCCCGGTATTGTCGGCTGTGTCGCCGCCTGCCGCCCGGAACTTGCCGACTTTCCCCGGCAGCTCGACCGGCTTCTTGCCATCGGCGGGACGCGGATCAAGGGCCTGCGGCGCATCCTTCACGAGGTCGACGACGCCGTCAGCACGCCGCAGCTCTTTGCCGACAATCTCGGGCGTCTCGCCCTGCACGGGCTCACCTTCGATCTTTGCCTTCGTGCCGACCAGCTCCATCTCGGCCTGGCGCTGGCGCGGAAACTGCCCGAGGTCACCTTCATCCTCGACCATTGCGGCAACCCCGATATCAACGGCATTGGCCTTGACCCGTGGCGCGCCGATCTTAGGGCCATTGCCGGCTTGCCCAACGTCCAGGGCAAGGTCTCGGGCATCGCCAATCATTGCGATCCGGATTGGACAACCGAAACGCTGCGGCCCTATGTCGAACATGTCATCGACAGTTTTGGGTGGGACCGGGTCGTGTTCGGCTCCGATTATCCCGTTGTCACCAAAACCGGAACGCTCACGCGCTGGGTCGAATCCCTCCGCGAAATCGTCGGTTCCGACAGCGCGGAGAACCAGCAAAAGCTCTTTGCCGGCAATGCCGAGCGGATCTATCGCCTTGCCTAATGCATTGTGTCAGGCGCTACGCAAGGGCGCGGCACGGCGTTAAGACCTGACTGGCCACGAAATTGAATTGCGCCGCGTCCGGTCGCGTGAGATTCTGATTGCGAGGAACGGGGAGACTACCTATGGCCCAGAGTGCTGACCGCATCGCGGTCTCCACCTGGTCGTTGCATCGCCTTTTGGGCACGACCTATGCACACGACCTGACGACGTCCGCCATCGGTCCGGGCGAAGACACCTATGGCGAAGGCAGCGAATCCCTTCTGGGACTGCCCTCGGTGCTCGCCAATCATGGCTATCATCGCCTCGAGATCGTCTCCTTCCATATGCGCAGCCGCGATCCGGTCTATCTCGCCGAGCTGCGCGAGCAGCTGCGCGTCTCCGAAGTCACGCTCCAGACCCTGCTGATCGATGCCGGTGACATCACCGACCCGGTCAATGGCGCGCGCGACACCGCCTGGATCGCCGGCTGGATCGAGGTCGCGAACGAGCTCGGCGCCGAAAATGCCCGCATCATTGCCGGCAAGCAAAAGCTGACACCCGAGACCATCGATCGTTCGGTCGCGGCTTTGCGCCAGTTGGCCGATGCCAATTCCGGGGCGCCGCTACGCCTCGTCACCGAAAACTGGTTCGATCTGCTTTCGAGCCCGAGCGTCGTCCATGAGGTTCTCGATCGGCTCGAAGGCAAGGTCGGGCTTCTCGGAGATTTCGGCAATTGGTCGGGTCCGGGCAAATACGAAGACTTGGCCTCGATCTTTCCGCGCGCCGAGCTTTGCCACGCCAAGGCGAGCTTTGCCGATGGAGAGCTCGACGAAGCCGATTATGGCGCGTGTGTCATGGCCGCGGAAAATGCAGGCTATAAGGGCCCCTACACGCTGATCTTTGACGCTGAGCATCCCCACGAATGGGCCGGCCTTGCCCAGGAACGCGATTTCATCCTCTCGCGCCTCGACCAGGGCTGAGCCAATGCGCATGGCGCGACCCGCGCAGCGGCGGGCGGTTCGATCCAAAACCGATCAGCGCGAGGTCCCCGTGCTCTCGCGGCTTGCCGAGATTGCGCCGGTCGGTATGCTCCTCACCGGGCTCGACGGGGCCGCGCGCTATCTAAACCCGGCGTTCACGCGCCTCCTCGGCTATCGGCTCGACCCAGAAGACGCCCTTGACGGCTTCGACCTCCTCCACGGGAGCGATGCCCATGCCGGCCGGCAGCGCCTCGAGCGCCTCGCGCGCGGGGAAGCCGAGCTTTATCGCGGCGAACATCGCATGCGCCACGCCGATGGCCAGCCCATCTGGGTGATGCTCGCCGCAGCGCTTGCGCGGGACGCTGAGGGCGGGCCCGATTGCGTGATGATCCAGGTCACGAGCATCGAACT
Organism: Devosia soli; assembly: GCF_000970455.1. Taxonomy (GTDB): domain Bacteria; phylum Pseudomonadota; class Alphaproteobacteria; order Rhizobiales; family Devosiaceae; genus Devosia; species Devosia soli. The sequence continues at coordinate 88,016 of NZ_LAJG01000024.1, forward strand.
GCAAAAGCGCGCCGAGGAAGCGCTGGCCCATTCCGAAAGCCGCTGGAACTTTGCGCTCGAAGGCGCCCGGCAAGGCGTCTGGGACCACGATATCCGCAACGACACCATGTTCTACTCGCGTATGTGGCGGCGCATGCGTGGCATTGCCGACGACGAGGTCATCGGCAAGGATCACCAGGACCAGTGGATATCGCGCGTCCATCCGGACGATGTGGCCCGCGTCCTCACCGATATCGAAAAGCAGGATCGCGGCGACGAAAATTTTGACGCGCTCGAATATCGCGAACGGGCCCGCGATGGCCGCTATATCTGGATCATGAGCCGCGGCCGTCCGGTCGAGTGGGATGAAGACGGCAATGCCCTGCGCACCATCGGCACCGATACCGACATAACCTATCTCAAAACCATCGAGCAGGAACTGGCTGCCGAAAAGGAACGCCTGCGCGTCACGCTCGAAGCCATTGCCGATGGCATGATCGCCACCGATGCGCAGGGCAAGGTGACTTTCATCAACCCCGCCGCCGAGCATTTCACCGGATATTCGGCGCTCGAAGCCAAGGGCCTTCCGGCCGAAACCGTATTGCCGCTCCGCTATCATTCCGAAGAAGCCGCGCCCTGCCCCGCCATTTTGTGCCTGACCCACGGCGAGACGACCGAAATTGCCGATGAGGTGGTGCTGGTTTCGCGCGACGGTCATCGCCGGGACATTCGCTGCCTGGCCTCCCCGGTCCGCACGCCCGAGGGCAGGATTTCCGGCGCCGTCCTCGTCTTCCAGGATGTGACGCAGAGCCGGGCCCTTCAGCGCCAGCTCGCCCATTCGGCCAGCCACGACGATCTGACGGGCCTTCCCAACCGCGTCGCGTTCGACCGCGCCCTCAACCACGCCATCGCGTCAGCGCGCGACCAGCGCCGTCGGCATTGCCTCCTTTATATCGATCTTGATCGCTTCAAGCCGGTCAACGACACGGCCGGGCATGCCGCGGGCGATGCGCTCCTCAAGCAGGTGGCCGAAACCATCCGCGGCGCCTGCCGCGAGCATGACCTCCCCGCCCGTATCGGGGGCGATGAATTTGCGGTGCTGCTCGAAGATTGTCCGCCCACCAATGGTCGGGAGATCGGAGAAAAGATAGGGCGTGCCATTGCCTCGCTCGTTTTCTCCTGGGTCGGCCGCGATTATAGGATCGGCGCCAGCATTGGCCTCACCACCATCGCGCAAAGCCCGGCTTCAGCGCTCGGCTTCATGGGCGAAGCGGATGCAGCCTGCTATGCCGCCAAGGCAGGCGGGCGTGGCCAGCTCGTCTCTTTCGGCGATATCAGGACCGCTCACCCATAATAGACGCCGATGCGCTGTCCGCCGATCTCTGTCTCATGGATTATTCTGAGCATATCTTCTCGGAAACCCGCCTTGACCGGGCCCGCCATGTCTAGGCCGATGGCGCATAAGTCTCGGCGCAAAGGGCGATGAAGCTCTTCATTGCCGCCGAAAGCGGGCTCGACTTCCGTCGCGCCACAAGCAATTGCCGCATGGCCCAGGTTTCCGCGAGGGGAGCGCAGACAAGGTCAGTGCCGGCCAGGAGATGAAGGCTCGTCGAGCGGAGAAAGCCGATGCCGAAGCCGGCTTCGACCATGCGCACCAAGGCGGGAAAGCTTTCGACGCGGAGCGATTCGTCGAGCGGCGTCCCGCGCTTGGTCGCCGCGTCGGCAAGCAGGCGATCGAGCGAACCGGAATGGTGCACGCCAACCACGCGATAGGGCAGCGTCTGATCAAATGAGATGGCCTTGCGTGGCTCGATCTGCTTTGCCAGCGGATGGTCGGGCGGCGCCAGAACCCAGACCCGCTCGTCCTCGAAGGGGCGGATATCGAAGCGGGCAAAATCGTAGTTGTCCGAAACGATGGCAATATCTGCCCGGCCTTCGTCGAGCGCCAGCAGCGCCTTGGCAGCGCCCATTTCGGCGATGGCGATCTCGATGCCCTCGAATTTCCTGGCGTAGCGGGCAAGCAGTTCCGGCAGGCGCCCGGTCAATGCCGATCCGGTGCAGGCAAGACGCAAGCTGCCTCGCTGGCCCGATCCATATTCGGCCATGACGGCATCGAGGTCGGCGATGGCCCGCAGCACGGTGCGGCAGCCTTCGGCATAGGCTTGCCCGGCACTCGTCAATTTGACGCCCTGGGCCGACCGGTCAAAGAGCACGACGCCGAGACGCGCTTCGAGATCGGAAACGCGCCGGCTCACGGCCGATGAAGCAATGCCCTCGCGCTCGGCGGCGCGGCCGATCGAGCCGGTCTCGGCCAGCAGCAAGATAAGGCGCGCGGTAACGCTGTCGAAAGGTGCCATGTCGTCTCCCCACCGGCACCATAATGATCAAGCCCGGGAGAGCAAATGTGCGCTGCAGGTTTTGACGATTTTTCCGTGCGAAAGCGCATGCGTTACGCGCAAAGTCTGCAGCTCAACCCGCTTGCAGGGCGATCAGTCCACGGATCAGGTAGAAAATGCCGATGCCGGTGACGATATAGCGGGTCCAGCGCCGAAACCCCTCGTCGCTCAAGCGCTGCAGGATGCGATAGCCGACATTGGTGCCGATAATGGCAAAGGGGGCTGCGATGAGCGCAATGATCCAGTCGCCCGGCGCCATTGCCGAGGCCATGGCGCCATAAAAAACGATCTTGGCCGAATGGGACAGAACCTGCGCCGCCGCCTTGGTCGCAATGACGGTGCGCCGGTCCATTTCGGTGCGAATAAAGAAGATGTCGATGGTTGGCCCGGCGACGCCGACCGCCAGATTTAGTCCCGATCCGAAAAAGCCGCAGAGAAAACCGTGCACGGGCTTGCTGGCATCGAGCGCAAGCCAATCCTTCGGAATCCAGACGAGGATCGGCATCAGGCCGACGGCGATGCAGACGGTAACGAAATCGGGCGTGTAGCGGATGATGAAGAGAAGTGCTGCGGCCGTCAAAAGCCCGAGGAGAATGGTGCCGAGGATGCGCCAGTCGATATAGGCCCGCGAAAAAATCGCCCGCGAGCCGTTGGCAACCAGCTGGATCGCGCCTTGGACGGCAATGGCCGTCGCCACAGGCAGCAGGGCCATCAGGCCGGCGAGGAGGATCATGCCCCCCGCCATGCCGAAAATGCCCGACAGGATCGAGGTGCAGAAGGTGGCGAGGGCGATCAGGGCCAGGACGAGGGGTGACATGACAACAGGATGACTGAGCCGGCGCCGCGGGGCCAGCCAGCTTTGGGCAAGGGGTCATGCCAGTGCGACGCGGCTAGGGGTCTTGGAGCAGTTCCGGATAGATCTTTGCCGAACACTGCCGGTTGTTTTCATCGAGCTTGGCCTGCTCTTCAGGCGTCAGCACGCCGGAATAGACCTTGTCCCAAAGATTATCCTCGGTCAGTCCTTCGAGCCCGCATTGGCAATAGATGGTGCACATTTCAGCGCTTGTTCCGGCAGCTTCACAAGTCGCCTGACACGAGCCGAGGAAATCACGCTCGCGCAGCGCATCCTGCGTGCCGAGCAGCATCGAGAGTGGCACGATGATGGCAAGCAGCACCGGCTGGTGGATGAGATAGAATGGGAGGCTCCAGCGGCCGAGAAAAGCCAGCGCGCGCGGCGTCTTTCCCCTCGGCTGGATCGTCGCGAGCCGCGGCAATATGCGCGCCTTGGCGAGCCGCGTCGCAACAATGCCGACCAAGACGGCGCCAAACCAGGGAAAGACCGGAACGAGGTCATTGGTGACCGGTGGCTCGACCCAGAAGCCGAGCCAGGAAAACGGCTTCTCGTTGAAGAGCGGATCGGCAAAGAAAAAATGCGGCACGATCATCGCCACCGCGACCACCGCCGCAAGCCAGACCGGCACGAACAAGAACGGCAGGCCAAGCAACATGAACAGCGCGATGGCATGCAGCACGCCGAAATAGACGAAAGTATCGGGAAAGGTGAACCAGGTGCCGATGGTGATCGCCAGCGCGCCAGCAAAGACGAAAAGCCAGCGCCGCCAGAAGCTCTTCCAGCGAATGCCCTCCCCATGGCCGAGCACCAGCCCGACGCCGACAAGGAACAGAAAAACCGCCAGGATCGAGCGGGCGTAAAACACCCAGCGCGGATCAAAGCCGACATCGGCGCTGATAAAGCCGAAATACCAGAGATCCCAGCAAAGGTGATAGCTCGCCATGGCGAGAATGGCGACGCCGCGAGCAATGTCGATGGCCGGCAGGCGGCTCTTTTTCGCACTCAGTTCGGCCATGACACTGCCTTCATCCTGAAATCCGCCACCTCCTCCCGGCGCCTCCCCCATAGAGGGGAAGGTGAAGGACAGAGGTCAATCGCGGAAACTTCCTCAAACGCGATACGGCACCTTCCCCTTGATGGGGGAGGCTGGGTAGGGGTGATGAGGGCTCAAAGATAACCTCAATCCCCGGCATACCCCACAACCACCGCCAAAAACGCATCGCCATAGCGGTCGAGCTTGCCCTGACCCACGCCGGGCAGGTTCAGCATGTCATGGGGATGGGTCGGCCGCGCCAGCGCCATGGCTTTTAGCGTTGCATCGTGGAAAATCACATAGGGCGGCACACCTTGGGCCTTGGCGATCTTGAGGCGCTCGGTGCGCAGCGCCTCGAAGAGCCCGCGCGCATGTTCTGGCACGTCGGTCGCGGTGCGCAATTGCCGCCGCACCTCGACCGATTTCCTCGGCCGGTCCTTGCGCAGGGTCACGCTGCGCTCTTTCTTGAACACTCCGCGCGCACCCTCGCCCAGCGTCAGCGCGCCATGGTTGGCGTGGTCGACGACGATCAGCCCCATTGCCGTCAATTGCCGCAGGACCGACTGCCAGGCCTTGGCATCGAGCTCCTGTCCCTGCCCGAACACCGGCTGGTTCTGGTGCCCGAAACGCTGAACCTTTTCGGTTTCCTTGCCCACGAGCACATCGATCACATGCGCCGCGCCAAACCGCTGCCCGGTGCGATAGATCGCCGCCAGCGCCTTGATCGCGGCCTCCGTCCCGTCCCAGCTCTCGACCGGCGAGCGGCAGGTATCGCAATTGCCGCAATTGCCCTCATGCGCCTCGCCAAAATGGTTGAGGATGGCCTTGCGCCGGCATTCCGCCGTTTCGCAAACCCCGAGCAGCGCATTGAGCTTGCCGTGCTCGACGCGCTTGATCTCGTCGGGCGCATTGCCCTCGTCGATCATCCGCCGGCGCTGCACCACATCGGCCATGCCATAGCTCATCCAGGCATCGGCCGGCTGTCCATCGCGCCCGGCGCGGCCGGTTTCCTGATAATAGGCCTCGATAGAGGCGGGCAGGTCCATATGCGCGACATAGCGCACATCGGGTTTGTCGATCCCCATGCCGAAGGCGACGGTGGCGACGAGACAGAGCCCTTCTTCCTTCAGGAACGCATCCTGATTGGCGCTGCGCATTTCCGCGGGCATGCCCGCATGATAGGGCAGCGCCCGAATGCCCTTGCCCGAGAGATAGTCGGCGATGTCCTCGACCTTGGCGCGGGAAAGGCAATAGACGATGCCGCTCTCGCCCTTGTGGCCCGAGAGGAAATCGAGCAATTGCTCGCGCGCCTTGTCCCGCTCGACGATCGAATAGGAAATGTTGGGCCGGTCGAACGAGGTCGTAAAGACCTCCGCCTGTTCGAGCCCTAACCGTTCGATGATATCTTCGCGCGTCGTCGGATCGGCCGTTGCCGTCAAGGCAATGCGCGGCACGCCGGGAAAGAGTTCGACGAGGTGGATCAGCTCGCGATATTCGGGCCTGAAATCATGGCCCCATTGGCTGACGCAATGGGCTTCGTCGATGGCGAAAAGCGCGATATCGACGCCCGATAGCATATTGGCGAAGCCTGGCGTCGCCACCCGCTCCGGCGCCACATAAAGAAGATCGAGTTCACCCGCCCGCAATTTCCGGCGCACTGCGCTCTGCTCTTCGGCCGAGAGCGAGGAATTGAGCGCCGCGGCCGCAACGCCGGCTTGCTTGAGCGCCTCGACCTGATCGCGCATCAGCGCGATCAACGGCGAAACGACAATGCCGACGCCCGGCCGGCAGATCGCCGGGATCTGGTAGCACATGGATTTGCCGGCGCCGGTGGGGAACAGCACGACGGCATCGCCGCCCTTGACCAGCTGGTCGATGACCTTGGACTGCTGCCCGCGAAATTGCTTGTGCCCAAAAATCTCGCGCAGAACATCGAGCGGGGTCAGCCGTTCGGCGCGATGGGGCGAAAACAGATCAAATGAATCGAGCGCTTGCACGCGACCCTTGAATCATGAGGGCGGGGTGAGCCGCAAGGGCATCCGCCTCGCCTATCCCCTACACATAGCCGAGAGCGGCGAACTGCTGATCGAACCACCACCAGCCCATTGCCGTCAGCGCAGCAACGATCGCCAGAGCGATCCAGCCGGCGGCGGTGAGGTTCTTATGGTCAGGCGTGCGGTATTCGAACCGCTCGCCGAAAAGGAGGAAGATCAAGCCAAAGACGAGACACAGCGGCACAAGCGCAAAGACGCGCAATTGGTAGCTCACTTGCGCCGCGCCGGCCTGCGCTTCCTGCAGCGGAAGCCAGAGAAAAAAGTAAAGTGCGCCAAGCCCGACGGCGATCGCTAAAAGCCCGCCCAGTCGTAACAAAAGTCCGCGTCCCATGCCGTGCTCCGCCCTCAGGGGCGCAGAAACTGGCACGGCGCCTGCGGACAGGCAAGCTGTCTGCCCCTAGTGATGGGCGTGCTGCTCGGCATTGCGCTTGCGGGTCGCAGCAGCCTTCTTGGCCGAAGCGGATCGCTCTGCCGCCGAGCGGCTGGCCGCTGCCTTGCCGCCTTTTTCGCCGCCCTTGTGCGCCGCGGGGTGGCCCGTATCCTTGCCACGGCCGGAGCCGGATTTCTTGCCGCCGCCATCGTCCTTGTTGACAGTAGCCCAGGCGCGGCGCTCGGCCTCGTCCTTGCCGAGACCCTTCTTCTCGTAGCCTTCCTCGATATGTTCGGCCTTGCGTTTCTGCTTATCCGTATAGGCGGATTTGTCGCCTTGGGGCATTGCTTCCTCCTGTTTCAAGACTGCGGGCGGCCCATCGAAGGACGTCGCCATCGTCAGGAGCAACGGCATCGCCATCGGCCGGTTGCAGCCAGGCTGATCACAGTATCGGGGAGGAAGATTTCATGGGCTTACTGAGATAGGCCGAGCCCCGCGCCACGAACCGCCAGGGCGTCTCCACCCCCTTGCTGATCCCGATCCGCGGCCCCGCCGCGACATCCTGCGGCGCCGATCGCGGCAGCAAAACAAACGGCGACACATCGAGCGGCAGGCGGTCTTGCTCGAGCGTGATCCCCAAGGCCTCGGCGAGCTTTCCCGGCCCCGAGCAAAGCTGCTTGTCGCCAACGCCGCCCCGCCGCTCGTGCATCTGCGCCAGCCCCATTGTCGGCCTTAAAGCCCGCACCAGGATGGCGCTGCCCTTGTGGCAGACGAAGTTGAGGCAGTAGTGAATCCCGTAGATCTTATAGACATAGGCATGCCCAGCCGGTCCGAACATCGCCGCATTGCGCGGCGTCGGCCCGCGGAAACTGTGCGAGGCGGGATCGCCCTCGTCATAGGCTTCCACCTCGACGATTTCCCCACCGACGCCATCGACGAGCAAGGTCGCGCCAACAAGGTCAGGCGCCACCACCGTCACGGGACGATCGAAGAAATCTTTCGAAAGCGGCGAAACGGCCACGCGTCACGCCCGCGAAAGCGGGCGCCTCGCCAGCCCTGTTTCAGTTGGCCGGCGACCCCGGCTCATTGGACCCCGATCCGCCCGGGATCTTGTAGGTCCATTTGTGGGTACCCGCATATCGCTTCTGCGCCGCATCGCTCCACCAGGAAATCACGAAGAGCCCGAGATCGAGCTTGGGAACCACACCCTCGGTCTCGAAGGACCGCATCTGCGAACGAGGCTTGATCCGTAGCGTTCCAGCGCCGAGCCGGACTTTGATCCAGGACATTGGAACCTCCTTGGATAGGCAAGAGTCTCGTCAAAGCGGCTGTCACTGTCAATTGGCCGGCCACCACCGGGAGAATGAAATTTTCTCCCGCCTGGCCGACCCCTCAATCGACCCGGCCGCGCGCCGCGACCGGCACCGTCTCGACCACAGCCTCGCCCCGCACCAGCGTGACGGTGTCGAAAAGATTGCTCACCGGGCAGCAGTGATTGGGAACGATGCGGATCACGTCGCCGATCTTGGGCTTTACGCCACAGGCCGAAACGTCGAGCGTGCCATGCTCTTCGCTCAGCCCCACGATCTTTGCTTCGGGGAAATCGAGAACATAACCGTGACCTTGGAGGCCCAGGAGATCGCTGGTCAGCGTCTTGCTGCCGGCATCGATGATGGCCCGGCTCTCGGTCGGCCGCGACACCACCGTCGCCAGCACCGCCAGGGCGCACTGGTCATAGGTCGCGGCGCCCGCCGCCACCTGCGAGCGGTCCATATAGATATAGGTGCCCGGCCGATATTCGGTCGCGACCCCGGCTTCGCTCATGTGCCAGATATCCGGCGTCCCGCCCGTCGTGATTTCGGGCAGGGCCACGCCCTTGTCATCGAAAAGCGTCTTGGCATCGGCCAGCCAGTCGGCTGCCTCGTGATATTTGCCGGCCGCGGGATAGGTCATCAGCCCGGCAAAGGCGAGGCCCGGGGCCGCCGCGATTCTCTTCGCCAGCGCAAGCGCCGCCTCGGGCGACTGCACGCCGCAGCGCCCCATGCCCGTATCGCATTCGACAAATACGCCGAGCGGCTTTGCGGAATCGACAAAGGTCTCGGCAAGCCCATCGACGGTGTCGGCGCTGTCGGCCACGACACGAATGGTCACGCGGTCATGCAGTGCTTTCAGCCGCGCGCGCTTCTTCTCGCCAACGATATTAAACGTGAGCAACAGGTCAGCCAGCCCGGCATCGGCCATCACCTCGGCCTCGCCGAGCTTTTGCACAGTGATGCCCACTGCCCCCAGTTCCACCTGGCGCTTGGCAAAGCGCGGCAGCTTGTGGGTCTTGATGTGCGGTCGCAATTTGATGCCGGCCCGGTTCGCCGCATCCTGCGCGTTCTTGAGATTGGCTTCGGCCTTGTCGATATCGACCAGCACGACCGGGGTTTCGAGTTCGAATATGGAGGTCATTTGCCCCTCAGCACTTCATCGACGAATCGGAGATTGCCCGCCGTCAGTCCGGCATCGACTGGCAGGAGCGTGCCGGTAATGCCCGAGGCGGCATCCGAGCACAGGAACAGCGCCGCATTGGCCACCTCGACCGGGGTCACCATGCGCCCGAGCGGATAGTGCGGCAAGACATTGTCGAGGAGCGTCGGATCGGCCGCCAGCCGATGATCCCAGGCCGGCGTCCGCACCGAGCCAGGAGCGACGACATTGGCCCGCACGCCTTCCGCGCCACGCTCGACCGCAATGCCCTTGGCATAAGCGACGAGCCCGGCTTTGGCCGCCGAATAGGCCGGGTTGCCATAATGGGCCATGGCATTGACGGACGAGATGAACACCAGTGCCCCGCCACCCCTTTGGCCCATGGCGGTAATGATCGGGTCGGTCAGCGCATAGGCGCCATTGAGATTGATGTTGAGTTCGCTCGCCCAGACCTGGTCATCGACCATGCCGAAGTGCTCGGCCCGGGTAAAACCCACATTGGCCACCACGGCATCATAGACGCCATGATCGGCAATGTCGGCCGACACCGCCGCCCGCGTCCCGGCCATGTCGGCCTGATCGAAGAGCACGCTGCGTACGAGCGGCAGCCCATCAAGAAGGCCGGCCTCGCGATCCGCTCCAACGACAAGCGCGCCAGCCTCATGAAACACCAAAACCAACGACCGCCCGATGCCGCCACCGGCCCCGGTGATCAGCACGGTCTTGCCGTCTAGGCGGAAGGGATTTTCCGACACTTTTGTTCCTCCAACGTGCGGGTAGTCCGGCACTAGGTTGTGTGGACAGTTCAGTCAGAGCGAGCCGAAAATGCCGGTTTTCGAGAAGTTCTGAGTGCTCAGAGAAAGGTCCAGTGGACCTTTCTCAGCGAAGAACGCCCATAGAGCTACGCTCGTAGGGCTTTGACGGAGCGTACATCAGTACGTGAGCACCGGAAGCGGAGAAAACTGGCGTTTGCAGGCCGCTATGGCCAACCGGGCGCACGACCTACGGCCCTTTATACGCCACGCAGTCTATCTCGACCTTGCAATCGACCATCATGCGGCTTTGCACGCAGGCCCGCGCTGGCGGATGCTCGCCGAAATAGCTCTTATAGACGCCGTTGAAACTCCAGAAGTCGCGCGGGTCATCGAGCCACACGCCCACCCGCACGATGTGCTCGGGCCCATATCCAGCTTCTTCCAGAATGGCCAGGACGTTCTTGATCGTCAGGTGCGTCTCGTCGACGATCGAGCCCTTGACGATCTCGCCATCCTTCATCGCCACCTGGCCCGAGACATAGAGCCAGCCGCCGGCTTCGACGGCGCGGGCAAAGGGCAGGTTCTGGCCACCGGCACCCGATTTTTCAGCGCCATAACGTTTGATCGGCATCGGCCTCTCCTCGATAGAGATGAAATTCAATTTCTTTTCTCACCCGAAAAGCGGCTGAAATGAAGCCAAATCCGGCTCATGAGGCCCATAAGAGTGTAAATTTCTTACGTGAAGCCGCCCGATCTCTATGATAGTCTCTCAATCGGCGTCGCATCCGGGCGCCCGCAATTCTTGCAGCTGGAAGCCTGTCGTGCGCGTCTTCACCGCGGCCCTCGCCACCGAAACCAATACCTTTTCGCCCATTGCCATCGACAAGCGCGCCTTCGAGGCCTCGCTTCACGCCGGCCCTGGCGAACATCCGGCGACCCCAACGCTTTGCACCGCGCCGATCACCGTCGGGCGCGAGGTCTGCGCCCGCGAGGGCTGGACCCTGATCGAAGGCAGCGCCTCCTGGGCCGACCCCGCGGGGCTCGTCGCCCGCGCCACCTATGAAGAATTGCGCGACGCCATTCTCGATCAACTCCGTGCCGCCATGCCGGTCGATGCTGTGGTCATGGGCCTTCATGGCGCCATGGTCGCCCAGGGCTATGACGATCCCGAGGGCGATCTTCTGACCCGTATGCGTGAGATCGTCGGCCCCGATGTCCTCATCTGCGCCGAACTCGACCCCCACAGCCACCTCACTGCCAAGCGCGCCGCAGCGGCCAACTTTTTCGTCTATTTCAAGGAATTCCCGCATACCGACTTCGTCGACCGTGCCCGCGACCTCTGGGACATCGCCGTTAGCACCCTCAAGGGCGAGATCAAGCCGGTCATGTCGATCTTCGACTGCCGCATGATCGACGTTTTCCCGACATCCAAGCAGCCGATGCGCGGTTTCGTCGACAAGCTGCTCACCCTCGAAAAGTCCGAACCGGGTCTTTTGTCTCTTTCGGTCGTGCACGGCTTTATGGCCGGCGACGTGCCGGAAATGGGAACCAAAGTGGTCGCCGTTACCGACAATGATCCGACGAAGGGCGCAGCCTTCGCCGAAACGCTTGGCCGCGAACTCTTTGCCATGCGCGGCACCTTCATGGTTGCCCAGGTCGATGAAAACACCGCCGTGACCGAGGCCATGCTCGCGCCCAAGGGGCCTGTGGTCATTGCCGATGTCTGGGACAATCCCGGCGGCGGCACGGCGGGCGACGCCACCGTTCTTCTTGCCGAACTCATCCGCCGACAAGCGACCGACGTTGCCGTTGGCACCATCTGGGACCCGATCGCCGTCCAGATCTGCTTTGCCGCCGGCGAAGGCGCCGAAATCCAGCTCCGATTCGGCGCCAAGTCTGCGCCCTATACGGGCCAGCCCATCGACAAGCGCGTTACGGTGAAAAGGCTTATCCGCGACGCCCAGATGCGTTTCGGCGAGAGTTTTGCGCCTTTTGGCGACGCCGCCTGGATTCACTTCGACGGCATCGACGTCATCCTCAACTCTACCCGCGCCCAGAGTTTTGATCCCAGCCTTTATTCGGCCCTCGGCATCGACCCGAAATCGCGGAAAATTCTGCTGATCAAGTCGACCAACCATTTTTACGACTCGTTCTCGAAAATCGCGTCCGAGATCATCTACTGTTCGGCCGGCAAACCCTATCCCAACCGCCCGGCGGAAACCGACTATCGCAAAGCGCCAAAAACCATCTGGCCGATGGTTGAAAACCCATGGGGCTGATCTACCCCGCTCTCGATTGTCACCCCGGCGAAGGCCGGCGCCCATCCTGAAATCTCAAGATGGCTCCCCGCCTGCGCGGGGATGACAGCCGGTTCATGACGATAGCCTAACCAACTCCGCCTTCCCCACACGTCGACGCTAACGGACTGCTAACAGAAAGCCGCCGCTCGAGACCGGCGGTCTGGGTAATTTTGTGCTTTTCTTATTCGGCTGCCCAATGCCCATACATGATCGGCATGAGCCCGACGAGCGCCTTGAACCGCTCCCAGCTCTTCCGCTCCGGTAGCGTCCACCCGGCCTCTGCCACCGCTGAAAGCCTAGGAAAAACAAGACGATCGAAGATCGCGCGATCGGTCATCGATTCCGACCAGATGCAGCTCTGGACGCCGAGCAGGTGCTTCAGTCCCTCTTCGGAAAACCCTGCCCGCGCCTCGAATTCATAAGTCTCCTGCGGTCCCGACCACCCGGCCCACCCGGCGCCGGGCTCCGCCCAGGAAATTCCATTCGCCATATCAAGGTAATAACGCTGGCCTGGCGAAACGACGATGTCGAAGCCGCGCTCGGCAAGCGCGGCGTTGATCTCCACATTGCGCCAGCCGATGACATAGGATTTTGCCTTGTCCACCGCATCGCCATGGGCTGCTTCTTCCCAGCCACCGGTTATCGCGCCCTTGGATGAGATATAGGCATGGACGCGCTTGATGAACTCGGCCTGGAGGATCGCCGTGGGCGAACCTTCGATTTCGTCTGCGCCGTGGTGATTGCCCAACTGGTTGAACTGCTTGGCATGTTTTTCGCGCATCGCCGGACCAGCAAGCGTCTCGATCATGTCGAGCGCCAGCGGCGAGCCCGACCAGGCAGCCAGCGGCACCTCGTCGGCGCCGAGATGGAAGATGCCCGCCGGAAACAGGTCCAGCACTTCGTCGATCACCGTCTCGACGAACTTATACACGGGCTCATGCGCCGGATTTAGACTGTTGTTCGGAAAACCCTGGACCGATTGGTATTCGCCGGTCTCGTTCGGGTCGCGCAATTCGGGGAGGGCCTGCAACGCCGCATAAAAGTGCCCAGGCATGTCAATCTCGGGGATTATTGTGATCCCGAGACTATCGGCGAGTGCAACAATCTGCCGAACGACATTTTTGGAATAAAAGCCACCTGTCGGCTGCGGTCCCGAACCGAGCAGTGGCGGAAGCGCCTTACCATGCCCGCGCCAGGCAGCGACTTCCGTCAGCGCCGGATAGGCGTCGATCTCGATGCGCCAGGCCTCGTCCTCGGTCAGGTGCCAGTGGAACCGGTTCATCTTGTTCCAGGCCATGATCTTGAGAAGCTGGCTGACTTCGGCACCGGTATAGAATTGGCGCGCCACATCGAGATGCGAGCCGCGGAAACCGAAGCCCGGCTCATCGGTGATCGTACCACCTGTGGGGAAGCTGAAAGTGTGCGGATAGTGTCGCGCGCCGCGCAGGATTTGTCCAAGCGTGACAAGGCCATAGAACATACCCTGCCGCGTGCTGGCGGCAATGCTGGCGCGATCCTCGCCAAAGCTCAGTTCATAAGCCTCCGGCCCGAGGCCCGCCTTTTCGATGACATCGACCGGCATGCCGGCTTCCGAGGCCGGGCGCACGATGGCTTCGACCGGAAAGAGGTCGTCGACAAGCCCGGCAAAGGCCGCGGCGGCGCGGTTGGCCGCTTCGCTCTGCGGTTTGAGATCGAGCCCGACCGGCGCGATCCGGCCGCCGGTCGTTGCGACGGACTTGGGCCAGGGAATGATCGGGTGGGCAACCGGCGCCTTGGCTGGCACCGGAAATTTCGCCGCGCCTTTCAGCAGCGGCGCGTTGTGCCCCTTGCCCTTGGTCGGCTGGGTGGGAATGGTGACGACCTGACCATTCTCCAACACCACATAAGCTGAATTTGCGCCGTCGCTCCAATGCCTTAGCCCATAGGAGAGACCGCGCGCCGTTGCCGTCCAGGTGGCACCAGGCTCAAGCACGAAGCCGTCGGGCGGCGCGATCAGCGTGTGGTTCGAGAGGCGCTTCAGGAGCTTGCCGTTCTCGAGCGTCGCATGCGGATCGACGCGGGCGGGCCCTGAAAAGCCGAGCTCAAAGTTACTCGCTGCCTCGTCCCCGATATTGGTGAGTTCGATGCCGTAGCCGAGCGGCTCGGTATCGGAGGCGGGCGTCCAGGTGGTGACGAGAGAAAATTGCGCAGTCATGACAATCTCTTTGGCTGGAAAGGCCGCCGCTCGGATGGGCGCAGGGCCGGAAAATCGGGTCAGTCGCCGAGCGGCTGTCCATCGTCGCCGTCGCGATTGACGACGAGCTGGTGCTTGATCCGCCGCATGCTCGCGACCGCTGCCGGACCGAGGCGGGTTGCAACGGTTTGCGAAAGCACATCGACCGTCGCCAGGAAGGCATAACGCCCAGGGGTCGGCCGCAGGATATCGGCATTCTCATGCCAATTGACCGGCAGCAGGATGTCGGACTGCGCCGAAACCATCGAGCCCGAGCGCGTCGCGACAACCCGCGTCAACCCATATTCCTCTGCGACCGTCAGGGTCTTGGCGAGCTGGGCATTGTTGCCCGATAGCGAAAAGGCCACGATGACCGTGCCCGGCGGCGCAGCGGCGACACGCATCAATTGCAATTGGTGATCGTCGGTCGAAGCGACCTTGAGGCCAAGGCGAAAAAGCCGCGTTTCGATTTCGCCGGCCATCATCGAAGAGGCCCCGCCCGACCCGAAGGACAGCACGAAACTCGATTTCGCAATGCTTTCGGCTGCCCGCTCGACCGCGGCGAAATCAAGGTTATCAAAGGTTTCGTAGATGATCGACTGGATGCCATTGACGACGCCCTGGGCGATCTCGTGCACCGAACTCGGGCCCGCTGCGGGCGCAAAGTAGCGCTGGCCGACAAAGCGGGACTGGGCCAGCCGTACCTTGAAATCGGCATAGGAATCGCACCCCAGACGCCGGCAGAAGCGCGTTACCGTCGGCGGCGACACGTCGGCATGGGCGGCGAGATCGACGATGCTCATCTTGAGGACGCTGTCGACATCGGCGAGGACGATCTCGGTCAGCGCCCGTTCGGAGCGGGTGAAGTCGTTCTTCTCGGTCTGCAACAGTCCGACAATGTCGAGCATTTCCCGCCTCCCCCGGTCTCCTCGGCCTTAGTAGACAGCCAGGCCCCGTGCGTCGAAGAGATGAGCATCGGCCACCGAAAAGCTGACGCGCAGCGGCTTGCCATCGGCGATCTCCGGATTGCCTTCGAAAAGGCCGATAAAGGCTTCCCCCCCGGGCAATGTCGAATAGGCGATGGTGTGGATGCCGAGGTGCTCGACGATATTGGGCACGGTCTCGATGGTGAACTCGCCTTCGCCCAGGCTCATGTGTTCGGGCCGAATCCCGACCGTCACATCCTGGCCGGCAACGGCGGTGCTCGTCCGCGGCAGCCGCAGCATGCCGAGCGAGCCAAGATCGACTGCAACGGTCGAGCCATCGGCGCTGCGCACCTTGCCATTGATGAAATTCATCTTGGGCGAACCGATGAAGCCGGCGACGAAGAGATTGTCGGGCTTGTGGTAGAGGTCGAGCGGCGAGCCGACCTGGCTGATTTCACCGGCATTGAGCACGACGATCTTGTCGGCCATGGTCATGGCTTCGATCTGGTCGTGAGTCACATAGATCATGGTCGAACCGAGCCGCTTGTGCAGCTCCATCAGTTCGATGCGCATTTCCGAGCGCAGCGCCGCATCGAGGTTCGACAGCGGCTCGTCGAACAGGAAAATCTTGGGCTGGCGCACGATGGCGCGGCCAATGGCGACGCGCTGGCGCTGGCCGCCCGACAGTTGGCCCGGGCGGTGCTGCAGCCGCGATTCGAGCTGCAAAACCTTGGCCGCAGCGCCAACGCGCTTGTCGACTTCGGCCTGGGGGAGTTTTTCGACACGCAGCGGGAAGGCGATGTTCTCGTAAACGCTCATATGTGGATAAAGCGCATAGGACTGGAACACCATGGCGATGCCACGCTCGACCGGTGGCAGATCGTTGACGACCTTGCCGCCGATCTCGATCTGACCTTGGGTGACGTCTTCAAGGCCGGCGATCATGCGCAGCAGCGTCGATTTTCCGCAGCCGGAAGGACCGACGAAAACCACGAATTCACCCTCGGCCACCTCAAGGTCGATGCCCTTGATGATGCGGGCTTCGTTGAAGGATTTTTCGAGGCGCTTGAGGCTCAGTTGCGACATTTTTGCGCGGCTCCGGTCGGCGGGTCGGTTCCCGCGGGCAGGCATTCTGGGAAATGGTGGCCACCGCCGCCCTCAAGAGGGCGACGGCGGGATCAGACGAGGTTACTTGTACTGCTCGAGTTCGGCAGCGGCCTTTTCGAGGGCAGCCTGCGGTTCGGCAGCGCCGGTCACCACCGACTGCACCATCTCGATCAGCGTGTTTTGCAGGCCGATATAGTCGGTGAACAGCGGCTCGGGACCACCGAATTCGATGCCGTCGAGGAACGGCTTCCAATAGGGCTTTTCTGCCAGGAGTTCAGCAGTCTGCGGTTCGAGCGGACGGAGCGGGGTCAGGCCCTGTGCCATTTCGGCGTTCCACTGGCGTTCGCCGGAGGTGATGTACTTGGCAAGGCTGGTGGCCTGTTCTTCGACGCCGGTGCCCTTGAAGATGGCGAGAGCGTCGGTGATCAGCAGCGTGCCGGGACCCTTGGCATCCGGACCGAGCGGGAGCGGGGCAACACCCCAGTTCATGCCCTTTTCGGTCGCAAGGTTGCCGGCATTGGGGGAGGCTTCGATCATGGCGACGCCACCGTCGAGCCAGATCGCACGAACTTCGTTCTGTTCGTAGGCGGTCGGGCCTTCTTCGGAATAGGGCGTGATGTCCTTGATCGCAGTCAGGGCGGCCAGGACCTGCGGGGAGTTGATGACGATATTGCCATCGGCGTCGATCACGAGACCATCATTGGTGTAAACCCAATGAAGGAACTGGTGCATGGTGTTGTCAAAAGTCTTGGCGACAAGGCCATAGCCCGCGGCGTCGGTCTTTTCGGTGATCTGCTTGGCGAAAGCGATCTTTTCTTCCCAGGTCTTGGGCGGGGTTTCCGGATCAAGACCAGCTTGTTCGAAAAGGTCCTTGTTCCAGTAGAGGGCCTTGGTCGAGAAGGCGACCGGAACGCCCCACTGCGTGCCGTCGAAGGTCACGGTTTCGGGAACGTAGTTGTAGTAGCCGGCCTTTTCTTCGTCGGTCATCGGCACCGGAACGATGAGGTCGTTCTGGGCGAACTGCTTGAGCGTGCGCGAGCCCACATAGGCAAGAGCAACGGGCGTACCGGCAGCGGCAAGCGTCGTCACTTTATCCTGGCACTGGCCCCAGCCGACCACTTCCGGCACGACCTTGTAGCCCGGGTTTTCAGCTTCCCACTCGGCGAAGTATTCGGCATAGCCGGCGGTAAGCTCGTCGCCGCAGTTGATGAAGGAGATTTCCTTCACGTCCTGGGCGAAGGCACCGGTGGCGGCGCTGGTCAGTGCCAGCATCGACACGGCCATCAAACCGATAGTCTTGTTCATTCTAGTCTCCCTTGATGTGGGTCCCCTCGGACCCTCTCAGGAGGCCGTCCGTCGTCTTGCGAGGCGCCGAACGGTCTCCAATTCCCTGTTGGTCTGGCTTATTGCTTCACGGCACCGGCGGTCAGGCCGGCGACGAGATAGCGCTGCAGGAACACGATCACGATCATGACCGGCAGGATTCCGACAAAAGAGGCCGCCATCAGCTCGTTCCAGATCACCTCCTGCTTGCCGAAGAAGGCGAAGAGCCCGATCGGCAGCGGCATGAATTCGGTCTTGGAGTTGAAGGTCAGCGCAAAGATGAACTGCTGCGCATAGGCGCCGATAAAGGTCATGATGGCGACAACTACGATGCCCGGCATGGCGAGCGGCAGGATGACCCGGCGCAGCGTATAGAGCCGGCTCGCGCCATCTACCCAGGCGGCCTCATCGAGCTCGCGCGGAATGCGCATCATATAGGTGCGCAGAAGCCAGATGGACGACGGGATCAGAAAGGCTGCGCCCGGCACGATCATGGCGAAATAGGTATTAAGGAGGCCAAGGCTGCGCATGAGGCGGAAGAGCGGAATGAGAAGAACCGCGCCCGAGAACATGTTGACCGCAAGGAACATGCCGAGCAGCACGCCTGCCCCGGCAAAGTTGAAGCGGGCAAAGGCATAGGCAGCTGGCACGACGATTATGACGACAATCAGCGTCACCACCGAGGAAATGAAGAAGGAATTGAAGATGTGCATGCCGAGCATGGGAACCGAGCTCCACATGTTCACATAGGCATCGAAGGACCACACCTTCGGGATGAAGCTATACGGCGTCGAAAAAAGCTGCGACAGCGGCTTGAGTGAAACCAGGAACCCCTCGATGAACGGCGCGAGGACGAAGAACAGGAACAGCGCGATGCCGAGGTAGAGCCCTGCCACCTCGTACCACTTGTAGCGGTCGATCATGGCCTTGGTGCTGCGCACGCGGGCCTTTGGCTTGACGACGGCAGGACTGTCGACGGCTGCGACTTCGGTGGTGCGAGCGACGTCGCTCATTTGGCTTCTCCCTGCGAGAGCTTCCGGACCGCCCGGAAATAAGCGAGGCAGAACAGCGAGACGAAGATGCAGATGACGACGGCGCGCGCGGCACCTTCCCCATATTTGCGGCTGCCCATGGCGGTCTTGTAGGTGTCGATGATCATCGTGGTGGTCGAGCCCGACGGGCCGCCCTGAGTCAGGATCCAGATGATATCGAAGGAATTGAACGTGGCGATGAGCGAGAGCAGGCTCATGGTGATGATCGCCGGCACCATCAAAGGCAACGTAATGCGGCGGAAGCGATAGCCACGGCCAGCGCCATCGGTCCAGGCGGCCTCATAGAGATCCTTGGGGATCGACTGCATGGCGGCCAGGAAATAGATCGTAACCATGGGCACACCGATCCAGACGTCGGTGATGATCGTCGCCCAGAAGGCGGTGTTGCCATAGGCGAGCCAGGCAACCGGGCCATTGACGATGCCGAAATTCTGCAGGAGGCCGGAAATCATGCCGAACTGGCCGTTATACATCCAGCCCCACATGAAGATGCCGATCGCCATGGGCACGATCCAGGGCGGCATTGTCAGGACGCGGAAGAGCGTCTGGCCGGGAATGGCGGCATTGAGGAGCACCGCGCCACACATGCCGATGATCATCTTGATCGAGACCGAGAAGAAGGTCCAGACGAAGGTGCGGATGATGACGTCGGTGAAATTGCCGGCGCCGAAGATGCGCAGGTAGTTGGCCCAGCCGACGAAGTCATAATCCTGGCGCAGCGAGGCGTTGGTAAAACTCAGGATGAACGTATCGAGCAGCGGATAGGCGACGATGGTGAGGATATAGATCAGTGCCGGAGCCAGCAGGGCAAAGGCGAAGAGGGTGGCGCTTCTGGTGCTGGTCATCGGCTTTTCTCCCTCAGCTCGCTCGCCCGAGAGCAGCATCGAAACGCTGCCAGATGGGCGTCATGTCGACGACGGACTTGTTTCGCATTGCCTCATCCATCGAGAGGGCCAGAAGACCGGCCTCAAGCGCATCGACCACCGAGACCGGCAGCGGTGCGCCTTCGACAAGATGCTTGAGAATGTCTTCGGCCATCTGCTCGTCGGCACCATAGTGAGCGGAAAGCGAACTGGCCTCATAGGTCTTGTCTTCCAGCCGATCCGAGGTGCGGCTGTCGGTGACCTTGAAATAATTGCGGACGAAATCGCCTTCGGCCATGCCCTTGGCACCGATCACGGCAAAGCGCCGGTAATCGTCAGGGGTATTGAGATTGGTATGGAAGGTCATTGCCGCGCCGTTCTCATACTGGATGAGCGCGGTCTGGAAATCGATGATGTCGCCGTCGCTATCAAATACCTTGTCCGAGCCCATCCAGCCCGAAGGCTTGCGATGGTAGACTTCCATGTCGTTGATGCCGGAAACCTGCGGCGCATTGGCTGGCACGAAGCTGCGGCGACCGCCGAAGCTGGCGACATAGCGCGGGCGGCAGCCCATGACGCCATTATAAAGATCGAGGTCGTGGCAGCACTTTTCGAGCATGAAGCTGCCCGAATACTTTCCATACCGCCGCCAGTCGCGCATGAAGAAGGCGCCGTGATAGGGCGGAATTGTTTCGGAAGCTTCGATCGAGGCGATATCGCCGAGCTTGCCTTCGGCCTGGGCCTTGCGCAGATCGACGTAAAGCGGCGCATAACGCAGAACGAGACCCACCATAACATTGTCGGAGCCGTATTGGCCGATCAGCTCGGCGATCGCCATCGTGTCCTCGATCGAGGTCACCACCGGCTTTTCGGCAAAAATCTTCATGCCGCGCTCGAGGCCGATCCGGATATGCTCGAGGTGAAGATGATTGGGCGAGCCGACCATCAAGAGATCGAGATTGCCCTCATCGATCAGGGCCTCGAGGCTGTCATATTGCTTGCCGACGGCAACGCCATGTTCGGCTGCATAGGGCAGGCCCGCCGGGGCCGGATCGACATAGCCGACGATGTTGAAATCGCTTTTGGCGGCGGAGAAAACCCGCGCCAGATAAGCCAAGCGATAGCCAAGGCCGATAATGCCTACCCGCATATTCCCTGTACCCTGTTTCCCGCCAATCTCTTCCGGATTGGTCGGTATTTCTGTAAACGATTTTCAAGACTAGGCGTGTTTATGAAGGAATGTCAACACAGATTCCCGCCATTGACAATACCAATTTAAGCCACTCTTCTTCATCGCTGCTTTCAGCAGCAGTTTGCTGCATTTCTGGGCGTTTTATATGCCTTTGTGCCGATCAATGATGTGGACAAAGTCAGCGCCAACATGCAGCATGTCGCAATTGGTATCGTTGTGGCCTCTTTCATGCTTGGGCCTTGAGATGACATGCCTGAAAATTTGATACAGACTATCGGCAGAGGCCTGCAACGGGCCAGCCGGACCATGAGAACTCTATGACCTCGTCGCAGAATCCCTTCCCGAACGATCCCGACCGCTCCGCCATCTGGACTATGCTGGTGCCGCGCGACATCGCCGCCTATGTCGCTGCGGACTGGTCGATGGTCGAAAGCGATTTCGTTGCCGGCGACTTCATGGGGATCAATGGCAACAAGACCGATAATCCGGACGGCTGGACCATCAGCTTTCCCACGCTCGAAGACTATCGCGACGAGTGGCTGCGCCAGGCACATGAGGGCCAGGCCCAGTCCTATGCCGAGGACGTCGAGGCCGGCATCCACCGCGCCACGAGCCTCACGGAAATCGAGATCACCGGCGACCGGGCGATCGCGCACAAGACGTTCAACGGCGAGATCAAGCTCAGCAATGGCGGCGCAGATCGCCTCAACTGGCAAACGCTCTATTTTTGCCGCAAGGTCGAGGGGACGTGGAAGTTGACGGGGTTCGTGGGTTACCTTCCTTACCCCATGGGCAAGACGGCTTAAGAAAAACGTGGTGTCATTCCCGCGAAACCGGGAACGCCAGTTTGCCTTCGGCCATCCCAACGGAGGTCCCCGCTTTCGCGGGGGACGGCACCGGAGGGGCAAAGCACGGAATTGGTCCATGTCCATCCTCTCCCCGCAGCGCCTGACCATGCTGGTTTTCTTTCTCCAGCCTGTCGCTTTCGGTGCCTGGTTGCCGCGCATCCCAGAAATCCAGGCCGCTCTAGGCCTTGGTCCGGCGGCTCTGGCGCTGGCGCTGCTCGGCATGCCTTGCGGCACGCTGATCACCCTGCCCTTTGCCGGTCCGCTGGTGGCCAAGATCGGCGCGCGCGCCGCCATCATCTGGGGCTTTGTGTTCTATTCGGTCGCTGCGAGCCTGCCGGTGCTGGCCCCGCATCCGATCCTTTTGTTCATCGCCCTGATGCTGGCCGGCTCCGCCATTTCCTTTGTCGAACTCGGGCTCAACGTTCAGGCCGACCTCGTCGAAAAATCGAGCGGCAAGATGATCATGAACACCTCCCATGGCTGCTGGTCGCTCGGCATCATGGTAGGCAGCCTCATTGGGTCGGGCTTTGCCGCCATCGGGGTCATCCCGCAGATCGCGGTGCCGCTCCTTGCATCCCTCGTCCTCCCGGTCGCCATCGCCGCCGGCCTTGCCCTGCCCAGGCTCAGTGACGCTCCAGTCGAGGGCCAATCCCGAAAATCGGCATGGTCCCCTCCGAGCCCGGCCCTGATCGGCATCTGCCTTTTCGTTTTCGGAATCACCATGACCGAGGGCGCCATGGCTGACTGGTCGGCTATCTTCCTCCGCGATGCGCTTTCGGCCGAAGGCGGGCTCGTCGGGCTTGGCTATTCCTTCTTTGCATTCATGGTCGCGGCCGGCCGCTTTGGCGGCGACACGCTCAAGCGCAGCTTTGGTGCTGTCACCACTGCCCGCCTTTGCGGCACTCTCGCCGTCCTCGGCGGACTTTTTCTTTATTTTGCGCCTGGGGTCGAACTGGCGCTGATCGGCTTCGGCATCATCGGGGTCGGCGTTTCCGTCGGCTTCCCCCTCGCTGTGACCGCCGCTGCCGGCATCGGCGACCGTCCCGCCTCGGCCAATGTCGCCGTACTCTCCTTCGTGGCCCTCACCGGCTTTCTGATGGGCCCGCCGCTTATCGGTTTCGTCGCCGAACATTCCGGCATTCGCTTCGGCATTGCCTGCGTCGTGCCGTTCCTGCTCTTGAGCCTCTCGCTCGCGGGACGGCTCGCCGGTCAAAACCCCACAGTGGCCAAACCTCAGTCCCCCGCCATTCGGGCATAGCCCTCATGGCCTTCTCACCTCAAATCGCTTCATTGGAGCGATTTGTCCTACGGAGTGGTTCGAAGATGCGCATTGCCGTTGCTGGCCTGCATACCGAATGCAGCACCTACAATCCCGTCATCGCCCGCGAGGCCGATTTTCGCGTCTTGCGCGGCCCGAGCATGCTTAAGGACCAGTATTTTGACTTCCTGACGCATTTCCCGGCCGAATTCGTCACCATTCTCCACGCCCGCGCCATTGCCGGCGGCCCCGTCGAACATGCGCTCTACCAAAAATGGAAAGCCGAAATCCTCGACGGTATCAGGGCCGCCATGCCGCTTGACGGCGTTTATCTTGCCATGCACGGCGCCATGTTCGTTCAAAACATGCTCGACGCCGAGGGCGACTTTATTGCCTCCGTCCGCGATCTCGTCGGCCCCGACGTATTGATCGCTGCCAGCTACGATCTCCATGGCAATGTCAGCCAGAAGATTGTCGATGGCCTCGACATCTTTTCGACCTATCGCACTGCGCCCCATATCGATGTGCCCGACACCATGCGGCGCGCGGTGACCATGCTGGTCCGCGCTCTACGCACCGGCGTCAGGCCCAAAGTCGCCTGGGCCCCTGTTCCCGTGCTGCTCCCCGGCGAACGCACCTCCACCCAGGACGAGCCGGCCAGGAGCTTTTATGCCCAGCTCCACGAGGTGGAAGAGCAGTCCGGCATCTGGGACGCCTCCTTCCAAGTCGGCTATGTCTGGGCCGACGAACCGCGTTCCACCGCCTGTGCCGTCATCACCGGCACCGACAAGGCGGCGATGGAAAAGGCTGCTACAAAACTCGCGCTAGACTATTGGGACGTGCGCGAACAATTCGTCTTCGGCATGGAAACCGGCTCCATCGACGAGTGCGTCGACCGCGCCATTGCCAGCAAGACCAGCCCGGTGGTGCTCGCCGAATCCGGCGACAACCCCACCGGCGGCGGCGTCGGGGACAGGGCCGAGGTTTTGGCAGCACTCATCGCCCGGGACGCACAAGGCGTGATCTTTGCCGGCATTGCAGACAAAGCCGCCACGGAGGCCGCCTATGCCGCCGGCGTTGGCGCGACCATTCCCCTCCATATCGGCGCGAGCCTCGACCCGTCCTCGACGCCGGTCGATACGACAGGCGAAGTGATCTTTCTTCTCGAGCACGACAATCCGCTCTTCCGCGAAGCGGTCGTCCGCATCGGTGGCATCGACCTGGTATTGACCGCTCGCCGTCGCCCCTTCCACAACATTGCGGACTTCACCAAGCTCGGCCTTGATCCACGCGCGGCAAAGATCGTGGCGGTGAAGTCGGGCTATCTCTCCCCAGAGCTTGGCCCCATCGCCAACCCCGGCATCATGGCCCTGTCGCCGGGCGTAGTAGACCAGTTCGTCGAACGCACCACCCGCAACCACACCCCGCGCCCGAGTTTCCCCTTCGACCGCAATTTTGCGTTCGTGCCGGGGGTTAAGTGGTCGGCGCTGGCCAAATAATCTGGCGCCTGCATCACCCCATCCCAACCTCCCCCATCTAGGGGGAGGTGCAGGGCAGAGGTATTGAATAGATCGCGCCTCAAACGCGATGCGCCACCTCCCCCTTGATGGGGGGAGGCCGGCAGGACTTGGAACCACGGACACCCTTCCATCGCGCCCCACTTTCGTTTACGCACAAACCGAAAGCGGCAGGCTCTTCATGAATCCCCAGATGCGACAGGCCCAGATCGTCGAACTCGCCCGGCAAAAGGGCGGGGTCACGGTGGAACAGCTTGTCGAAGCTTTCGAGGTCACCCCGCAGACCATCCGCAAGGATCTCAACATTCTTTGCGATCGCGGTGCGCTCAAGCGCACCCATGGCGGGGCAATTCACCCATCCGGCGTCGAAAACGTCGAATATGAAGCTCGCCGCCAGATCGCGACCGAGGAAAAGCAGGCGATCGGCCGCGCCGCTGCCGCGCTGATCCCCGACAATGCCTCGCTCTTTATCAATATCGGCACGACGACCGAAGCCGTTAGCCAGGCACTGAGCGAGCATCATGGCCTCATGGTCATCACCAACAATATCAATGTCGCCAATCGGCTGCGCACCGTGCCGAGCGTTGAAGTCGTCATTGCCGGCGGGGTCGTGCGCCCCTCCGATGGTGGCATCGTAGGCGAGGCGGCGGTCGATTTCATCCGCCAGTTCAAGGTCGATTTCGCCGTCATCGGCGTTTCGGCCATCGATCCGGATGGTGCGCTGCTCGATTTCGATTTTCGCGAGGTCAAGGTCGCCCAGGCGATCATCGCCAATGCCCGGCATGTGATCCTGGTTTCGGACGCAACCAAGTTCTCACGCACGGCGCCGGTGCGCATCGGGCACCTGTCGCAGGCTCATACCTTCATCACCGACAGCTGCCCGCACGATTCGATCCGGCGGCTCTGCGACGAGGCCGATATCCGGCTGATCGAAACCAATTTCTCCCAACCACAGGACTGACCATGACCTCCCCGCTCGATACACTCGCCAAGGCCCTGATTGCCGCCCATGACGGAGGTCCGGTCGTCGGCCCGGTGACTGATGCGGATGTGCCGGCGGACATGGACGCGGTCTATGCGCTGCAGGATCGGATCATGGCTAATATCGGCCCTGTCGGCGGCTGGAAGATCCTTGCCGGAGGTGAAAGCACGCCGATCTGCGCGCCGATCCCCGCCAATCGCTTCTTCCCCAATGGTGCAACGCTCGACGCCAAGACCCATCGCTTCATCATCGCCGAAGTCGAAGTTGCCGTTCTCCTCGGCGCCGATCTCTTCGGCTCGCCCAATCGCTTCGAAGTCGAGGCGGCGATCGCTTCGGTCAATCCTGCGCTCGAAATGGTCGGCGACCCCTTTGCCGATCGCGATGGGACACCGCGCAACCTGCAGCTCGGTGATCTTCAGAGCAATGGCGCCGTGGTCGTCGGCCCGGCGCTTTCTGCCGACATCCGCGGCGCTCTCGCGACGCTGCCGGTATCCCTTACCTATGATGGCCAGGTGTCAAAGGCCGTCGACAAGGGCGCATCATGGGACGATATCATTGCTGCGCTCGTCTGGCTCGCGCCACATGCCGAAGCGCGCGGCCTGCCGCTCAAGGCCGGCCAGACGATCATCACCGGTGCCCGCGTCGCTATGCCCTTGGGCGAGGCCGAGCGTGTCGGCGGCCATTTCGGCGATTGGGGCCAGGTGACGGCGCACTGCACGCGCTAAGAAAAAAGGCCCGCTTCGGCGGGCCTTCTTGTCAGAACATCAGCGCATCGAGGTCCATGTCGTCGTTGGCCGGTTCCTCGACCAGCACTGTACCGGCATTGCCGAAGAGACGGTTGTGGATCTGCCGTTCCGCCTCCATCGTATAGGTCTTGCGCAGCTTTTCGAGCACCGGCAGCAGATCCTCCGGGAGGGGATCGGGCATCGGGTCCGATGACAGCGCTGCGATCTGCATGGCGATGTCTTCCATGTTTTCGGCGAGCCGCGATTGGCCATCGATGCCGGACGCGGCTGCGTTGAGAAGGCCGATGACCTTTGGACCATCGGCACTAAGGCTCGCCATCGCCGTCGAGAGGCGTTCGTCGAGCCCGGTGAGCAGCGCCATGGCGTGGTTGGCCTGCTGTTCGAGCCGGCCGATCTGCCCGGCATTCTCGCCGCCAGCGGCTTCGCCGAAAGCGCCAGCAAGAGCGGATGCTTCGTCGAGCTGCGCCATCGCGGCTTCTGCGGCAACCACCGTCTCCGTCGTCAGTTCGCGCAATTGCGAAGCAATCACGGTGAGAGAAGCGCCGCGCGGACCTAATTGCGCGCAACGCACCGCCGCGTTGAGCGAAACGAGCCGCATATTGGATTCGATATCCTGGACTGCGGCGACATGGCCGAGCAGTACCGACACGGTCTGTTGCACGGCTGCCGCAACCGCTTCGAGCTTGCTGCGCTCGATTTCGCAATCACGGAGGATCTCGGTCGCAACGCGCAATTGCGCACTGAGCGTTGTCAGCGCCGAACCTTCGCTGCTGCCGGCGCCATAAAGGTCGCGGCTGCGCGCCATGATCGTGCCGGCGTCGCTTGCCAGCGCCTGCAGCGCCTCTTCCGCTTCACCCACTTCGCCGGCAAAATCCTGCGCGGTCGAGCGCAATTGCTCTTCTTCGAGAAGGCTCAGCGCCGTCAGCGCCTCGCGTTGATCGCCGCTTTCGCTCAAGAGATCGGCGAGACTATTGAGCCCGGCTTCCACGTGCTCGAGCCGCTGGCGGGTCGAGTCGCCCACCTGCAGGGCCATGACGGCGCTGCCGATCCGCCCGACGATGCCGCGCGACACGCGACCCGTTTCCGCCGAGCTTTCGACGGCCGATTGCCGCTGTGCATCGAGCGCTTCTAGCGTCTCGTCGAGATTTTCCGCCAGCTCGGATAAAGTATGGGCGTGGGCCGTATCGAAACGCGCGCGCTGGCTCACCGCACGCCCGACCTCAGTCGTCAGTTGCCGATAGACCTGGCTGAATTCCTGGATGGTCGAATGCGCCGAATCCGACAGGGTCGCGATATCGGTGGTGAAAACGTCGAAATCGTCGCTGTCCCCGACGATGCCAGCGGCGGTGACGCGGGCGTTGACCGAGACGATGCCGATCATCTTGACGGTGCGGCGCAACTGATCGATCGGGCCCGTTGCCGCCGCGACCACTTCGGCGAGACGAGCGAGATCGGCCTTTTCCTTGGCGAAATCTGCGGTCAGTTCGCGTGCCTTGCGCGCTACGGCGCGCAGCTGACTCGAAGCCTCGACGACCTCCTCGCCCTGGAGCGCGGTGGGCAGCGCCTCGAAGAGCCGGGTCAGCCTGTTGAGCATCGCCGCGCCTTCGGAAAGGCGCGAGCCGACGGAAACGAAGGCTTCCTCGATCTCCTGGCGCGGCTGGGCCAGCGCCAGGGATAGGGCCTTGACGGATGTGGCGTCGGAACCGGTCATGCGGCGCCTCCGGCTGCTCGCGGCGCATTGCGCCCGAAATTGATGATCTCCGTCGCCATGCGCGACAAGGGCAGGATGCGCCCGGCGGCACCGCGCTGGATGGCTTCCTTGGGCATGCCGAAAACGACCGAGCTTTCTTCGTCCTGCGCGACGGTGGGGCTGCCCATCTGGCGCATTTCGAGAAGGCCCCGGGCGCCATCGTCGCCCATGCCGGTGAGCAGCATGCCCAAGGCATTGCGGCCAGCCATCTGCGCGGTCGAACGGAACAGGATATCGACGGAGGGCCGATGACGCGACACGTGCGGTCCCTCGACGATTTTCACGGTATAGCGCGATCCGTTGCGCACGAGCTGCATGTGCACATTACCCGGCGCGATCAGGGCGCGGCCTGCCATGACGAGGTCGCCGTCCTCGGCTTCCTTGACCGTGATGGCACAGGTCGAATCGAGCCGGCGGGCAAAGGCGCCGGTGAATTTTTCAGGCATGTGCTGGACGATGAGGATGGCCGGGCTCGTTGCCGGCAATTCTTCGAGCACTTCGCGTAGGGCTTCTGTGCCGCCGGTCGAGGCCCCGATGGAAACAATTGGCTCGGTCACGGGCATGCGGGCAATGAGGCTGTCACGCCGCATGTCGCTCAGGGGTGGAATGATCGCATCGGCCGTGAGCTTGGCCTCGACCGTCATTACCGGCGCAGCTTTCTTCAGCCCCTTCATCTTGGCATGGGCCGCGGCCTTGGCCGCATCGCAGATGCGCATGCGCGATTCTTGCAGGAACTGCGCGGTGTCGACGCGCGGCTTGGTCACGACATCGACGGCACCAGCTTCCATACATTGCATCAGCGTATCCGAACCGGCTTGGGCAAGGCCCGAGCAGATCACCACAGGAATGGGGCGCTGGGCCATGATCTTCTTGAGAAAGGTCAGCCCGTCCATGCGCGGCATTTCGACGTCGAGAAAGATCACGTCAGGAACTTCGTGACGGATTTTTTCGACCGCGACATAGGGGTCGGCGGCCGTCGCCATGACTTCGAGGTCGGGGTCGGCCGAAATGATCTCGCTCAGCGTCGTTCGCACCGAGGCACTGTCATCCACGATGAGGACGCGGATTTTGCTCATTCTGTTATGCTCACACTCGCTGGAAGACGGCAGGCGCGACCTGCCGCACGGGTATCGACGTGCCGATCATGGACTCGGAATGACCAAGAAGTAGATAACCGCCCGGCCGGAGATGGCCGACAAGACGATTGATCACCTTGGCCTGGTCCGTCTTGTCGAAATAGATCAGCACATTGCGCAGCAGGACGATGTCGACATCCCGGTCGAACGGATATTTCTCCTCCATCAGGTTGAGGCGATGAAATTGCACCAGCCGGCGCAGTTCGGGCACGATCCGCACATCGGGACGCACGCCGTTCTTGCGCGCCCACATCAGATATTGCGCCTGCATGTTCTGCGGCACGGGCACGATCTGGTCAGCCGGATAGACGGCGCGCCGGCCCTGGTCGAGCACGTCGGTCGAAATATCGGTCCCGAGGATGGCGAAGCGGAAGTTGCGCATCTGCTTGACCATATCGGCCAGAACCATGGCGCAGGTATAAGCCTCCGCACCGGTCGAGGACGCCGCGCTCCAGATTTTTAGAAGCGGATTGCGCTCGCCCGAACGGGCCTCCAGCAATTCCGGCACCATTTTCGAACGCATCAGCTCGAAATGTTCGGGCTCGCGGAAGAAGTCGGTCTTGTTGGTCGTCACCACATTGATGAGATAGGGCAGCTCGGCCTTGATCCCATCCTTGCGGAAAATGTAGTCGCCATAAGCGTCGAAGGTCGGCAATTGCAGAGCGCGCAGACGCCGCCGCAGCCGCCCTTCCACCATCAGCCGCTTGGCCGGGGGCAGGCGAATGCCAGCCTCATTGCCGATCAGGGTTGCGATCTTGGCAAAATCGGCATGGCTGAGATGGTCTTCGCCATCCGCTTCAAGAACAGGGGCACGCGATACTAAAGCCACTCTAGTCTCCAACAGGGAGCGGGCCCGCGCCGAAACGATGTGCGGGCCGAAAAACGAGGTTCAGGCTGCCGAAAGAATGTCGGCGCCGCTGCCCAACAGCTTGTCGAGGTCGAGCACGGTGACGAAATTGCCGTTCCGACGCCCGATGCCCTCGATGCAGTGATCCTGCCAGCGGGCATTGAAGCTCGGGGGCGGGTCGAGCTCGTCGCTGTCGAGCACCGTTACCTCGAAGACGCGATCGGCACGAAGCCCGAGCGTCACCGGGCCCGTCGGGCTTTGCACACAGAGGACGACGATGCGCGTCGTCTCCGTGTCGCCCTTGGGATCCATGCCCAGCGTCAGCCGCAGGTCAAGCACGGGCACGCCCTGCCCGCGCACATCGATGATGCCGAGGAAATTCTCGGGCGCCCGCGGCAGGCGCGAAATGGCGCGCATGTCGAGGATTTCCTGAACTTTGGTGACCGGTGCGGCGAAGATTTCCTCCGCCACCCCCAAGGTCACATATTGGTTGAGGTCTGCCATGGTTTTTCCCTTAGGCTACGCGGGTGAAATCCGCGTCGATATCGTCGCCGCCGCCATCGAGCGACAGGTCGAACCCGCCCGAATTGGCCTTGGGCTTGGCGGCGGCCCGGTTCATGTGCGGGGCAGCAGCCATCACGGCACTCTTGAGGTCGCGGCGGGCCTTGGGCGCCGCAGCAAGATTGGCCGTGGCATTGGCGCTCAGACGGAAGTAGCTGATCGCGGCCTGGAGTTGCTCGGATTGGCTCGCCAGTTCCTCGGCCGTCGAGGACATTTCTTCGGCCGCAGAGGTATTCTGCTGGGTGACCTTATCGAGCTGCTGGATCGCGGTGTTGATTTGCGACGCACCGGCATTCTGCTCGCGGCTGCCGGCGGAGATTTCCTCGACAAGTTCGGCGGTGCGCTGGATGTCGGGCACGAGCTTGTTGAGCATTTCGCCGGCCGACTGCGCTGCCTTCACGGTCGTCCCGGAGAGGGTCGAAATTTCAGCCGCCGCAGCCTGGCTGCGCTCGGCGAGCTTGCGCACTTCCGAAGCCACGACCGCAAAGCCACGGCCATGTTCGCCGGCACGGGCAGCCTCGACCGCTGCGTCGAGGGCGAGAAGATCGGTCTGACGGGCGATTTCCTGGACGACGAGAATCTTATCGGCGATGGTTTCCATGGCGGTGACGGCATTGGCCACAGCCTGACCCGAAGCGATGGCATCGGCAGCAGACTGGCGAGCGATCTTTTCGGTCTGGGACGCATTGTCAGCCGACTGCTTGATCGTCGCAGCCATTTCTTCCATCGAAGCCGAGGCTTCTTCTGTGGATGACGCCTGTTCGGTCGCCCCCTGGCTCAGCTGTTCGGCCGTTGCCGACATTTCCTGGGCACCAGCCGAGACATTGTTGGCCGACGAAATGGCATCGGCGATCACGTCGCGGAGCTTTTCGACCATGCGTTCAAGCGCAATGCCGAGCGTATCCTTGTCCGACAGACGCTTGGGCTCGACCGTCAGGTCGCCATTGGCGATCTGGTCGGCGATTGTTGCGGAATTGCGCAGGTTGTCGGTCATCACGGTCAGCGAATTCGCCAGATCGCGGATTTCGTCGTTGGCCTTATGCTCGATCTTCTGGTTGAGATCGCCAATGCTGATGGCGTCGGCAAGGCCGATGGCGCGGCGGAGGCCGGTGCTGATGGTCAGCGAGATCCAGACGGCAACAACGATCGACAACACGAGGGTCAGCGCGGTTGCGGCCAGAAGCAGGTTGCGCGAGGTGTCGTATTGCACATTGGTGTCCTGGTCCATCTGGGCCAGCGTGCCGGTGATCTGGGCGTTGAGATCATCGAGCAGGGAGATCATCTCATTGTTGATCGAGGCGGATTCACCCATCGAAATCGTCGCAGCGCGGGCATTGGACTCGGTAGAGTTCTGCTTGCCGAGGGCAATGATCTGGTCCTGCAGCCCGATCCACTTGGGCAACAGCGCGCGGAACTGCTTGGCCTTATCGGCAACCACCGGATCGGGATCGGCTTCGAGCTTGTCGAGCAGCGGTTCGACCTGGCCGCGATTGGTTTGCACGTCCTCGATATAGTTCTGAATTTCCGAAGCATCGGTATTCAGGATGACGTTCTTTTCGGCCCGGATGGCAAGGAGAACGGCATTGGCGAGGTCGTTGGAGTCTTTGATATTGGCGGCTGGACCATCCACGAGACGGGTGATCGCATCATTGAGCGAACCCAGGTTGGAGATCGAGAAGGCCGTCATCAGGCCCGAAATGAGAATGACGGCGGCGAAAGCCAGGCCGAGCTTGAGTTTGATCGTAAATCTCATCTGAGATTATCCTTGTCCTCGAAAGGCGCTTCTGCGCCTTGAGCCGATTGGTGCCGGTGCGACGCGGCGAGTGACGCTGAATTTGGGGCCGGGCATGGGTCCGGCCTGGAGTTTGCAGATGCCTTTCGGCAGAGGACGCGAAGGACTTCTGGCCTTCGTGTGCCGTCAGGCGGCGCCGGCGCGGGAGAACTCGCTGTCGAGATCGTCCACGGCGCCTTCGAGATCGAGATCGAAGCCACCCGAGGCCATCTTGGGGCGATTGGCCATATGCGGCGCGGCAGCGACCACGGCGGCGCGGATATCGCGCTTGGCCGCTGCCGGTGCCGGCTTGCGGTTGGCGTTGACGGCCGGGGCCATCGCGCCGCTGCTGAGGCGGAAGTAGCTGATCGCCGATTGTAGCTGCTCGGACTGGCTCGCCAGCTCCTCGGCCGTCGAAGACATTTCTTCGGCCGCTGAAGTGTTCTGCTGGGTCACCTTATCGAGCTGCTGGATCGCGGTATTGATCTGCGCCGCGCCCACATTCTGTTCGCGGCTGCCGGCCGAGATTTCCTCGACGAGTTCGGCCGTGCGTTGGATATCGGGCACGAGCTTGTTGAGCATTTCGCCTGCCGACTGCGCCGCCTTTACGGTCGTCCCGGAGAGGGTCGAAATTTCAGCCGCTGCAGCCTGGCTCCGTTCGGCAAGCTTGCGCACTTCCGAGGCGACCACCGCAAAACCGCGGCCATGTTCACCGGCACGGGCAGCTTCCACCGCTGCGTTGAGCGCCAGAAGATCGGTCTGGCGCGCGATTTCCTGTACGACCATGATCTTCTGCGCGATCGTTTCCATGGCGGAAACCGCATGAGCCACAGCTTCACCAGAAGCGATCGCGTCGGCAGCCGACTGTCGGGCGATCTTCTCAGTCTGGCTCGCATTATCGGCAGACTGCTTGATGGTTGCAGCCATTTCTTCCATCGAAGCCGAAGCCTCTTCGGTGGACGACGCCTGTTCGGTCGCGCCCTGGCTCAGCTGTTCGGCGGTTGCCGACATTTCCTGAGCCCCGGCCGAAACATTGTTGGCCGAGGCGATGGCGTCCGCGATCACGTCTCGCAGCTTTTCCACCATGCGCTCGAGCGCGATACCCAGCGTATCCTTGTCGGAAAGACGCCGCGGCTCGACGGTCAGATCGCCGCCGGCAATCTGTTCGGCCACGGCTGCCGAAGCGCCGAGACCTTCGACCATGCGCGTCATCGCCTGGCCGAGCACGTCCTTGTCGGACAGGATTTTTGGTTTTGCCGAAAGGTCGCCATAGGCCACCTGATCGACGACCGTCGCCGAAGCCCGCAGGTTGTCGGTCATGACGTTGACGGTATCGACGAGGTCCTTGATCTCGTCATTGCTCTTGATTTCGACGCGCTGGTCGAGATCGCCGATCGAGACCGCCGAAACGACTTGCTTGACCTTGTTGAGACCGCGGGAAATGCCAAGCACGATCCAGGTTGCGGCAATTGCGGCGATCAAGGCGGACCCGACGAGGAGGCCGATCAGCAGCGTCAGGCTCGTCTGATAGAGGGTATTGGCACCGGCCGCCGCCTCCGAGAGCAGCGTACGATTATGATCGATCATGCCTTGGAGAATGGCATCGGCATCGGTGCGCAGAGCGGCTGCGATTCCGTTCTTTTCCGTAGCGTCCAGATCAGCGCGCGTCAGCGACATGGCGACCGCCTTATCCATGGCGTTGACCATATCCGAATAGGCCGCTTCGGCAGCTGCGACGAGATTGGCGTCGGCGGCTGGGACAGCGCGACGCAGGGCCGGCATCTCATCCTTGATCGCGGCAATGCCGGACACGTAATCGGCGTGCCATTTTTCCTGCAGTTCCGGATTCATGGATGCGAGCAGGATGTTGCGCTGCTGCCGGAAGATGTCCGTCATGGTCAGGAAGCTGTCAGAGGCTTTTTGATAGGCCGGGAAGGCACTGAGATCTCCGGCAGCGACCCGTGCAGCCATGGCACTCTTGAGTGCACCCATGGTCTCTTCGACGACGCCGAGGGAATCGCTGCCTTCGCTGCGGCTGATCGCCAATGCCTGAACGTCGCTATTGGCTTGGGCCGGGATCTCGACCGTCTTCACGGCCGTCCAGAGCTCGTCATACTTGGCGACAAAAGCCTCTAGACTGGCAGTGGTCTGTGGGTCGGTGATGTTGGCGCGCAGGGTATCGATCCCCGCGGTGACTTCGCCAGCATCCTCCTCGATCTTGCCGATATATTCCTCGATCGTTGCCGGATCGTCGCTGAGGATCAGGGCGCGCGTGCGAGACCCCATGCTTTCCATGCTCGTCTGCATCTGGGCCATGGTCAGGGAGTTGGCCGTGCGAACGTCTACGATGGTGTTGAGCGACGAGTTGAGCTGACCCAGGTTCTGGACCGCGATCAGCATGCTGCCGGCAGAAAGCGCAACGACGGTGGCAAAAGTTGCCGCGAGCTTGGCTTTGATGGTTAGTCTCATTGCAGGATTGCCCCTTCAGGCAAGGTTTTTACGCGTCGTTACGCTTGGGGTCTGGGAGGGATGCCGCGTCGTC
Organism: Devosia soli; assembly: GCF_000970455.1. GTDB lineage: Bacteria > Pseudomonadota > Alphaproteobacteria > Rhizobiales > Devosiaceae > Devosia > Devosia soli. Next base: position 122,861 of record NZ_LAJG01000024.1, read on the forward strand.
CACCGCGGCATCCCGGCTTGCATTTTCAGGCAGCGTTGCGGCGGGAGAATTCGCCGTCGAGATCGTCGGCACCGCCGTCGAGATCGAGATCGAATCCACCGGCATTGGTCTTGGCGCGCGTCGTCGCGCTCATATGCGGCGACGAAGCCATGACTGCCGAGCGCAGGTCACGCTTGGCTGCATTTTTGGGCTGAATGCTGGCCATTGCCGCCATGGCATCCACCCGGAAGTAGCTGATCGCGGCCTGGAGCTGTTCGGCCTGGCTTGCCAGTTCTTCGGCGGTCGAGGACATTTCTTCGGCCGCAGAGGTGTTCTGCTGGGTGACCTTGTCGAGCTGCTGAATCGCGGTGTTGATCTGGGCTGCACCAGCATTCTGCTCGCGGCTGCCGGCCGAGATTTCCTCGACGAGTTCGGCCGTGCGCTGGATATCGGGCACGAGCTTGTTGAGCATTTCGCCGGCCGACTGCGCCGCCTTGACCGTCGTCCCGGAAAGGGTCGAGATTTCGGCGGCTGCCGCCTGGCTCCGTTCGGCGAGTTTTCTCACCTCGGAAGCCACAACCGCAAAACCCCGGCCGTGTTCGCCGGCGCGGGCGGCTTCCACCGCCGCATTGAGCGCCAGAAGATCGGTCTGGCGGGCGATTTCCTGCACCACCATGATCTTTTCAGCGATCGTCTGCATGGCCGAGACGGCGTTGTTGACGGCCTCGCCCGAGGCAATCGCGTCGGCAGCGGACTGACGGGCGATCTTTTCGGTCTGGCTCGCATTGTCGGCAGACTGCTTGATCGTCGCGGCCATTTCTTCCATCGAGGCCGAAGCCTCTTCGGTCGAGGATGCCTGTTCGGTGGCGCCCTGGCTCAACTGTTCGGCCGTTGCCGACATTTCCTGGCTGCCCGAGGCGACATTGCGTGTCGCTGCGGTCACTTCCGAGACGACATCGCGCAGCTTCTGCGTCATGGCATTGAGCGCCTTGATCAGATCGCCGACTTCATCGTCGCCCTTGACCGATGCGGTGGCGTTGAGATCGCCGCCCGACACTTCGTTGGCAAGGCGCACGGCGCTCAAAAGGGCCTTCGAAATCGAAAGCACGATCCAGGTGGCCGCAATGGCCGCAACGAGAGCGGAGCCGATCATCAGCGCGATCAGCATCATGCGGCTTTGTTCGTAAAGATTGATCGCTTCGGTATTGGCCTGCTGCATCTGCTCGTCATTGAGAGCAATGATCGAATTGAGCGCATCGACCGAGACCTGGCGGGCTTCGCGGGCTGCACCATTGGCAAGGGCTGTCGCAGCGAAGTCGCCGTTTTCGATAGCAGTTGCCTGGGCGCTCATGACGCCATTGAGCCAGCCATTAACCTGGTCGCGATATGTAGAGAAAGCCGCCCGTTCGCCTGCCGGCAGGCTCTTGCCCACCTCATCGATGGCGCTGAGGAGCCCCGCCTGGCGATCGGCGAGCGCCGCCACATAGCCCTTCTGCCGCTCCGGATCGCCCATATTGAGAACGACATTTCGGATATCGCGCGAGATTTCGAGCATCTGGGTATCGAGCCTCTTGAGGAGGCGATAGCTCGCAAAATCAGCGCTCGGCGAACCGTTCGCGACGTCGGCTTCAAGACGGCCCTCGATAGCGTGCAAAGTATCGAAGGCGCCCTTTTGGACAGCGCCCGCAGCCTCGATCTGCTCGCTCGCGACCATATTGGAATTGAGTTTTGCAAGACGCTGCACTTCGCCGTGCTGGACGAGATAATCGTCCCAGGCCTTGGCAAAGCCATCGACGCGCTGCTTGCCGGCCTCGCTCGAAAGATCGCGTAGCGTTGCGATCTCCCCGACGATCGCCGCCTTTTCAGTCTCGATCTGGCCAGAAAACTGCGCGAAACCTGCTTCGTCTGATGCAAGGATCAGGTTCTTTTCATCCCTTGCGACGCGCAGGGTGCGCGCATTGAGATCGGCGGCGATCTGGATGCGCTGAACATTGCCTTCGATGATGGCTTCCATCGATTGGCTGAGGGAGCCGAGGTTCTGGATTCCCATGAACATGCCCACGGCAGACATGGCGACAACCGCGACGAAAGTCGCCGCCAGCTTGGTCTTAATCGTTACTCTCACGATGCAGCCCTTTCTTCTGAAGCAGCTCCGGCCTGGCTTCTGCCAGCCGGTGTCTCGAAAATCTTTTCCATGTCCGGAATGATGATGAAGCCGCCATTGCGCTTGCCGATGCCCTTGACGAATTCGGGGCGCCAGCGCATGCCGACCTTGGGTGCCTCTTCGATCGAGGCGGCCTCGATATCGGTGACATCGTGCACCTTATCGGCCAGGATCCCGGCAATGGTCGGCTCGCCGTCGATATCGACTTCCATGACGACGATGCGCGTGTCCTCGTCTGGCTCCGGCCGTTCCATGCCGAACATCACCCGCAGGTCCGCCAGCGGCACTACGCGGCCACGTACGTTGATGAGACCGCCCACGAAGGAAGGCGCGCTCGGCACTTCGGTGATCGGCACGAGATCGAGGATTTCGCGAACCCGGCTCGCTTCGACGGCAAAGAGCTCGTCCTCGAGGCGGATGGTGAGCGCGGTCATGACGTCCTGGTTCTCGCTCATGCGGCTCTCCCGAGATTGCGTTCGACATAGGACTGGCCAGAGGCCACGAGGTGCGCCGTATCGAGGATCAGCGCCACCGTGCCATCGCCGAGAATGGTGGCGCCGGAGAAGGACTTGATGCCCGAATGCAGTTTCGAGAGCTGCTTGATGACGGTCTGGTTGTTGCCGATGATCTGATCGACCACGAGCCCGACCCGGCCCTCACCGGAAGAGACGATGACCACCTTTTCGTGCTCGTCGCCCTGGCCCTTGAGCCCAAAAACTTCGCGAAGGCGGAGATAGGGCACGAGCGAGCCGCGGATATCGAGAAAATTGCGGCCCTTGGCATTGGCTTCGACGCCCGCCGGCAATTCGACGCATTCCTCGACGGCGGCGAGCGGGATGGTGTAGCGCCCGCCCCCGACCCGGATCAGCATGCCATCGATGATGGCCAGGGTCAGCGGCAGCCGCAGGGTAAAGACCGAACCCTTGCCTGGCGTCGTTGCGACATCGATCGTGCCGCGAAGCCCGTCGATGGTGCGCTTGACGACGTCCATGCCGACACCTCGGCCGGAAAGGGCAGTGACTTCCTTGGCCGTCGAGAAGCCGGGCGCGAAGATCAGGTGATTCAGTTCCTGCTCGGTCAGCTTGGCCTCGGGCAGGATCAGCCCATTTTCCTCGGCCTTGGCGCGGATGCGCTCGTGATTGAGGCCGGCACCGTCGTCGATCACCGAGATGGCGACTTCTGCGCCTGAATACACGGCCGAGAGACGCACGGTGCCCTTGGGGTCCTTGCCTGCGGCCACGCGCTTTTCCGCGCTTTCGAGACCATGGTCGACCGAGTTGCGGATCAGGTGCACCAGGGGATCGGCGAGGCGCTCGATCACGGTCTTGTCGAGCTCGGTTTCTTCGCCGGTCGTGATGAATTCGATCTGCTTGCCCAGTTCATTGGACAGATCGTGCACGAGGCGGCGGAAGCGGGAGAAGATGGTCCCGATCGGCACCATGCGGATGCCCATGGTGGTGTCACGCAGTCCCGAAGACAGGCGCTCGAGCTCCTCGGCAATGGTCTTGAGGCCGGCATCGGAGGAGCTCGCCGCGATCTGGCTGAGGCGGGCCTGGGCAATGACGAGTTCGCCCACCCGGTCCATCAGTTCGTCGAGCCGTTCCGCCGGCACGCGGAGCGAGGTCGCCTGCGGCTTGTCCGCCTCCGCCTTTTCTGCGGGCTTGGTTTTCTTCGCTACCGGCGCGGGCTTGGCAACCGGGGCCACTTCGCTCGCCACGGCAGGAGCCGGCGCCGGGGGCTCGGCGACGAACGGGGCTTCGGGCATGACATCTTCGAGGCTGATCTCGACGCCTGCGCCCGAGGGAGCCTCCGCCGCCAGCGGCACGAGGGTCAGGTCCATATTGTCGCGCAGGAACAGGAAGACATCGTCGATCGCCGCCGTCGGATCGTCGGCCACGGCAAGATCGACCTGCCAGCCGAGATAGCTGACTTCGGGATCCATCACTTCGAGATCGGGAATGCGATCGGTGAGCGCGAGCACGTTCGTCGGCCCGATCTGGGCCAGTTCGGCCAGCAGCAGCTCCGGATTGGTGCCATAGATCAGCGCATCGGCAGGCAGATAGAAGGTCAGCCGCCAGCCCTTGGCCTGGCTCGTTGCTGTGGACGCTGCAGCGGGCGCTGCAACCGCGGGCTCGACAGGGGCCGGTTCGGCGTGAGCGCCGCTCGTGCCGCCATCGAGGCTAGCGCGCAGCGCCATCAGGATCGCCGCGCCGCCGTCGATAGGCGCATCGGGATTTTCGATCAGGAGATGAATGTGATCCTTGGCATCGAGCGCCACCCCGATCAGGGCGGCATTGGCCTCGCTCTCGCCCTTGCGCACCCGGTCGAAGGCCGTTTCGAAATCATGGACGAACTCGGCAACGGCGGTGAAGCCGAACATGGCGCCCGAACCCTTGATCGTATGAAGGGCGCGGAAGGTCGAGTTGATCAGGTCCGCATTGGAGGGATCCTGCTCGAGGTCCAGAAGGCCGGCTTCGAGCTGGTCGAGCAGCTCGCGCGCCTCCTGGCGGAATGTCTCGGTGGGGTCGGAGATGTTCATGCCCCTGTGACCTTCTTGATGACGGCCAGCAACTGGTCCTGCTTGAAGGGTTTGACGATCCAGCCGGTGGCGCCGGCTTCCTTGGCCTGGCGCTTGAGCTCCTCATCGGATTCGGTGGTGAGCAGGATGATCGGAATGCCCTTGCTCGAGGGGTGCTGGCGATATTTGCGGATGAACTCGATGCCGTTGAGCACCGGCATGTTGAGGTCGGTGATGACAGCATGGACCGTGTTGGCGGTCGCCTTGTCGTAGCCATCCTGGCCATTCACCGCCTCGATCACATCAAGACCGGCAGAGGTCAGCGTCATCGAAACCATCTGGCGAATGGAGGCGGAGTCATCAATGGTGAGAATTGTCTTGGTCATGCCGTCGCGTCCCGTCGTGTTAGGTGTGTGCGGTCCAAAAGTGCGCCGCCGGCTGCGCGGGGTTCAGGAAACCCGCGCCCTCGAGCACCGCTTGCAGCTTGGGGCCCGGCGCCCCCGCCAGGGTCAGGGCTTTGCCCGTGGCCGCAGCCTTTTTCCGCGCCGCTAGAATGGACTGCACGGTGGTCACGTCGGCCTGGGTGATGTCCTTGGTGTCGAGCGCGACAGCGGCATTGGCGGCTAGCGCCTCCTTAAGGCGGCCGAGCACGTCTTGAGCGGACTTGACCGAGACATCGCCGGTCAAAACAAGCGTGAAGATACTGGTCCCGGTCATGGTGACGACCGGGTCGGAGTAGATATCAGCGATGTCATAATGCTCTCAGGCGTTGGGGTGTTAACAACCGATAAACGGTACGAAGTATTCAGGCGGCGCGCGAACCCGTCCCAAAATTCTGCGACGATGTCTGCAGCCGTATTCCCATCCGGCCTTGCTAGGATAATTCCATTAATGGCTTAATCATTGGTTACAGCATCAAGATTTTTACTAATCTAGATAGCCATCTGTTAGTATAAACAATTATCCAATACTGGAATCTAGAAGAGGATCGGAGCAGCCCGATTCAGAATCCAGCCTGCGCCGTGCAGAATCAAAGCAAATAGACTCTGAGTCGATTCAGAGTCCTTTCCGCGCCAATACTGTTTGATTCATTGCCCGGCCTACTGCGTCCGGGTCTTGCGACGCCGTCAATCAATGCAATTTTATGGGACGACACGGCGTTCAGGAACGCATGGCGACTGCCTTTATTGCGCCGCATTCCACGCATCGAGCACCAGCTCCGTAAAATTACGGAAGAGGCCTCTTAAGCAGTCCGCAGCAGAAATGATCGATATCAGCCACTTAACCGCGGGACACGAACGAAATCCACTCAGAAGGCGGATTTCGCGTCGGATGCTTTCCCGTTTCGGATCATTGTCCGGTGGTCAGTCAACGTTCTTGTTCGCCCAGGAAAATTGCGGCTGAGCGATATAGTTGAGCCCGTCCGTTTCGCCGGCAATCCGCCGCAGCAGGATTTGTCCGAGCTGGCGGCCGGCATCGACGAAATCCTCCGGCACGGTTTCCGCCGCCGGCTGGAATTGCATGAACATCGATGATGATTGTTTGGTCACGACATGGGCAGTTTCGCCCACCTTGTGCCCGGCTTCATTGAGCCCGCCAAGAATAGCCAGCGCCGAGACTTCGGAAGCGCAGATATAGCCATCGGGCCCATCGGGGCGCTTGGAGCGCTTGATGACATAGTTGCGGATCGCGTCGGTCGGACTGGCCAGGTTGATGTCGGCCGCGAATTCATAGGCGATCCCGGCTTCGCGCGCCGCCCGCTCGATGCCGCTCTTGAGGTGATCAGTATAGGTCAGTGCGCTGTCGGGCAGCACGATCGAGACCTTCTTGCAGCCCAGCGACGCCAGCCGCAGCGTCGCCCCATAAGCGTAGCTTTCATTGTCATAGTCAACAAATGGGTGCGGCTCGGGCCAGTGGCTGCGGCCATGGCTGACAAAGGGAAAGTCGTTGTCGATGAGGAAGCGGATGCGCTCGTCGAAGCTCTCGGCTTTCGAGAAGATGATGCCGTCGGCCATGCGATTGCGCACGATATGGCGGATCGGCTCGATCGGCTGCACATTGCGAAAGAGCGGTGCAATGACGAGGTGATACGAGGTGTCGCGTAGTGACTCGCTGATCCCCGTCACCAGCGACGTGCCGAACCCATAGATCTGTTCGTCGGGCTCGAGAACGAGCGAAATGACGTTGGTGCGCCCGGTTTTGAGGCGAAGCGCCGCGCGGTCCGGCAGGTAACCGATCTCGGCGGCGATACGCTGGACGCGGTCGCGCGTCTCCTGGGCCAGTTCCGGCGCATTGTTGAGCGCGCGTGAAATGGTGGTGACCGCAAGGCCCGTCATCTGGGCAATGGTCTTGAGCGTCGGCTTGCCGGAAGGCTTCACGCCGCGCTTGTTGCGCCCGGCGGACGGCAAATCGTCTTGCGACACTTTTATCCCCTGACACGTCCTCTTGGGGACGCCCTTAAAGACGGGAACAACACCAGATTGGCCCGGATAGATCAAGAAAAAGCGCGCATCTCTGGGATGATCCGCATGTTCTTTGAAAAGAATACGACGCCATCGATCGTGCTGCACGCTCTGGACGAGCCTGATGTACGTATGTCACCATACCGAGGAAGAGTCTCGCCCCGTCCATTGCAAAGGTTTCCGGCAAGGACCGGAACATGGCGGAAGCGATCTCGGATGCTGCCAAAGGCGGCGGGAGTTGGAATTCGTGCCGATCGGCACGGCGTGAGGAGACAAGATGCGCAAGGTTGGCATCGGCATTATCGGCTTGGGCAATATTTCGGCGGCTTACCTGAAGGCGGCCAAGGATTTTCCGGTTCTCGACATCAAGGCAGTGGCGGATCTCAATCCGGCAGCGGCCAAGGCCCGCGCCGATGAGTTCGGCCTCAAGGCAGTCAGCATCGAGGAGATCTTTGCTGATCCCGAAATCGAGATCATCCTCAATCTTACCATCCCGAAAGCCCATGTGGAGGTCGGTCTACGCGCGATCGAGGCGGGCAAGCACGTTTATTCCGAAAAGCCGCTCGGGGTTGTCTTTGCCGAAGGCAAGAAGCTCATCGAGGCCGCCAAGGCGAAAAATCTTCGTGTCGGTTCAGCGCCCGATACATTCCTCGGCGGCTCCCACCAGACGGCCCGCCGCATCGTCGATGAAGGCAAGCTCGGCCAGGCTGTCGGCGGCACGGCTTATTTCATGTGCCCCGGCCACGAGCGCTGGCACCCCAATCCTGCCTTCTACTATGAAGAAGGCGGCGGCCCCATGCTCGACATGGGCCCCTATTACATCACCGATCTCGTCAATCTCCTCGGCCCTGTCGCCAAGGTCTCGGGCTTCGGCACCATGCTGCGCAATACGCGCACCATCACCTCCGAAGCGCGTAATGGCGAAGTCATCCCCGTCCACGTCGCGACCCACGTGTCCGGCACGCTGGTCTTTGCCAATGGCGCGGTCGTCCAGATTTCGATGAGCTTTGACGTTGCCGGACACAGGCACGTACCGCTCGAAATCTATGGCACCGACGCGACCCTGATCGTGCCCGATCCGAACCATTTTGGCGGTCAAGTCGAGATCATGGAAAAGGGCGGGCAATGGACTAATGTCGACACCGACCAGCCCTATGCCGATGGCAATTACCGCTCGATCGGTCTGGCCGACATGGCCCACGCTATCGTCGAAAACCGTCCCCACCGCGCCAATGGCGATCTGGCGCTCCATGTGCTCGAAGTCATGGAAGCGTTCGAAACCTCATCAAAGACCGGCCAGGTGGTCGAAATCACGACACCCGTCACCCGCCCCGCGCCTCTGGCGACCTCGATCGTCGATGGGAAGCTGGGGCGGTAAAACCAGCGTCCACCATCACCCCCTCCCTACACCTCCCCCAATCAAGGGTGAGGTGTAGGGCCGGCGCTTGGACCAGATTTCCCTCCAAAACTCGATGCGTACCTCACCCTAGATGGGGGAGGCTAGGGGGGTGGGCAACGCCTACGAAAGGGTTAGGCGACACTCGCTCTTGCAGCCATCTCCACCGACTGCGGCAAAACGAACCGCGTCCCCGCCCGCGGCGCCACGCCGACCCGCAGCGGCACATCGAACACTTGCTCCAGCACCGCATCGGTCAGCACCTTTTCCGGTCGCCCGCTCGCCACGACCCGCCCATCGCGCAACGCCAGAATCGCATCGGCATACAGCGCGGTCAGGTTGAGATCGTGCAGTACGGCGATGACGCCGCCGCCCAAGCGGGCGAAGCGCTTGGCGACGTCCATGATCATCAGCTGGTGTTTTATGTCGAGGCTCGAGACCGGCTCGTCGAGGAAGAGATACCTCGGCACGCCATCGATCACCGGCTCCCAGACCTGGCAGAGGACGCGCGCCAATTGCACGCGCTGCTGCTCGCCGCCCGAGAGTTCGCCATAAAAGCGCCCGCCAAAGCCGCCGAGATCGACGCGGTTGAGCGCTTCTTCGGGCAGGTGGTGCAGCGCGCGGCGATCGACACCTGGCCGCCCGGCGGTCAGCCCCATGGCGACAACTTCGCGCACAGTGAAGGGAAAAGGCAGGTTGGACGATTGCGGCAGGACGGCGCGGAGGCTCGCGATTTCTAGCGGGCTCATGCCGGCAATATCGCGGCCATCGATCGAGATGACGCCGGAATAGGCATGGTCTCGGCAAAGGGCTTTGAGCAGCGTCGACTTGCCCGAGCCATTCGGCCCGATGATTGCCGTCAGTTTTCCGGAAGACGCGCTCAGCGACACGTCGTGGAGGATTTGCCGCGTGCCGAGCTTTACCGAGACGCTATCGATGTCGATCATGGTGTTACCAGGCAAAGGCGCTGCGGCGATGCAGCAGGATCCAGAGGAAGAACGGCCCACCGAAGGCTGCCGTGACGATGCCGATCGGCAGTTCCGCCGGCGCAACCACGGTGCGGCTCAGGGCATCGCAAAAGAGCAAGAAGGTCGCGCCGAGGAGGGCGCTGGCGGGCAGCAGATAGCGATGATCCGGCCCGATCGCGAGCCGCAGAAGATGCGGCACGACGATGCCGACGAAACCAATGCCGCCGCTGACGGCGACGGAGGCGCCGGTCGCTGCAGCCACAGCGACAATGGTGATGCGCTTGAACCGCTGCACGGGCACGCCAAGATGGGACGCCGTCGCTTCGCCAAGCGTCATGGCATTGAGGCCCTTGGCGAGGAAACCGGCGAAGACCAGCGCTGCAAAAATGATCGGCCCGGCGGCAAGAACCTTGATCCAGGTGGCGCCGGCCAGCGACCCCATGCCCCAGAAAGTCAGGTCGCGGAGCTGGTTTTCGCTGGCGATATAGGTGAGCACACCGGAAAAAGCGCCGGCCAGCGCACCGATGGCGATGCCTGCAAGGAGCATGGTGGCGATCGCGGTCTGTCCGCCGCGCGTTGCGACGCGATAGAGGACGAAAGTGGTGACGAGCCCACCGCCAAAAGCTGCGGCCGGCAATGACCAGATGCCGAGCGCGGTCGTGAAGGGGGCCATTGCCGTGCCGCCGAGCACGATGATGACAACCGCCCCCAGTGCCGCGCCGCTCGACACGCCCACCAAGCCCGGATCGGCCAGCGGGTTGCGGAAAAGGCCCTGCATCAACAGGCCTGACACCGCCAAGCCCGCGCCGATGAGCACGCCGAGCACCATGCGCGGCAGGCGGATATTGACGATGACGGCATAGTCGCGCAGCGCATCGGCTCCCTCGGACCCCGAGATCAGGGCACCGAGAAAATTGCCCAGCGAGGCGCCCGAGGCGCCCGTGGTCATGGACAGGACCATGGCCGCAAGGAGCGCAAAGACCAGGGCGATGACGGTGATGCGGCCGATATGGCTGCGATCGCCGTCGGGCCGGGTCCGCGCGCCGCTTGCGGCAAGTGGCATGGTGCTGTCCATGGCAAGACCCCTTAGTGCGCGGCGGGACCATAAAGATGGTCGGCAAGCTCGGTGGCTGCAGCCGCGGTGCGCGGACCGAAGCCGAGGAGATAGGCGCCATCCATGCGATAGATCGCCTTGTTCTGCCCCGCTGGGGTCAGGGCGATCGCCGGATGTTCGAGGAGTTCCGTTTCCGTCGCGCCATGGTCGCCACCGCGATCCATGAGGAGGATCGCGTCAGGCGCTGCGGCGGTGATGGCCTCCTCGGAGAGCGGGCGATAACCTTCATATTCGGTGATGGCGTTTTCAGCGCCGGCCAGCGCGATGATGCCATTGGCCGCCGTGCCGGTGCCCGAAGCCTGGATCTGGCCGCCCTGATTGGAGAGGATGAACAGCACCTTCTTTGGTGTTTCCACCGCATCGGTGCGGGTCTTCAGCGCCGCAAATTCGCCCTCAAGCTTGGCCGCGAGCGCCTCGGCTTTGTCTTCAAGCCCCAGCGCATCGCCAACGGCCCGCACCTTTGTAAGAACGCCCTCAGCCGAATAGCCTTCCGGCACGGTCTGGTAGTCGACGCCGGCATGGGAGAGCACTTCGAGCGCCTCCGGCGGGCCGCTGCCTTCGATAACGAGCAAACCAGTCGGATTGACCGAAAGCACGCCTTCAGGCGCAAGAGCGCGCATATAGCCAACATCAGGCAGGCCCAAGGCCGCCTCGGGATAAAGCGCGGTCTGGTCGCGGGCGACCAGCGTGCCCTCGGCACCGAGCTCATAAATGATTTCGGTCAGCGAACCGCCGATCGACACCAGGCGGCTCGCATCGGCAAACTTGTGCAGTTCCGCGGCCGAAAGCGGCGCCACGGAAAGCGAAGCTGCAATTAGCACCGCAGCAAAAGAGGTAAAAATGCGCATGGTTGACAAATCTCAGGCAGCGTTGGGGGTGGAGAACAGCGGCAATTGCTCGACGACGGCGCGCCATTCGTCGCGCTCCCCATGGCCTTCGTGGCGCTTGCCAAAGAACTGGATGATCAGTTCGCGGTTCGCGTCATAGAGCTCGACCGAGGTGACATGGCCATCCTTGGTGGGCTTGCGCACCGCCCAGGCCGCAACGACATGGTCAAGCCGCAGGTGGAGGTGGAAGGTTTCGTCCATCACGTTGAGCCATGGCCCCATGGGCGAGACCTTATGGATCGGCCCCGAGTGGATCTGGATGCAGCCTTCATTGCCGGCAAAGACCATGATCGGCAGGTCTGTGCCCGCCACCTTGCGGAACATGCCTTCGACGGCAGCATGATCGAGCTGCCACGCCAGATCCTCACCCACGGTTTCGAGCGCATCAAGCCGGGGATAGTTGAGCTTTTTCAAGAGCCCGAAGAACTGGTGCGTGTCCGTCATCGCTTCCCAGCCCGCGCGAAGCTCGGAGAGCGGCGCGGGCGCGGGCGCGGGCGCGGCTTCCGGCGCGGATTTCACATAGGGCGTGACCTCGAGCGTATCGACCTGTTCGTCGTGGCGCAGTTCGCCGACGAGCTTGGTCCAGGCCGCAATATCGGTTGCGGGGCGCGCATGCACCTTGTGGACCGCATTGCCCGCACGATCGAAAAACTGCAGCGAGCGCTTGGTCGTGCCGTCTTCCATGGCTTTTTCCAAGGCATAGCCATGTACCCAGCGGCTCGGGAAAATGCGGAGGTCGATCTGCTCACCCAAGACGATCGAGGCATGGGCATTGACCGACACGCCTTCATAGACGCCGATCTTTTCGTGCACCGCGCTTTCATTGCGTGTAAGCGCCATGACTTCGCCAACGCCTGTCAGGCCATGAAGCAGCGTTGACATCTCGACCTTGAGGCGCGTTGCCGTATGGCCGACTTCAGCGGCCACCAACTGCCCTTCGCTGATCGAATGAATGCGCGCAAAATCGCGCTCGCGCATCTGTGGATTAAGTGCCCGCAGGCGGCGGATGTCTTCGGCGGTTTTGGATGTCGGTTCGGTCACAGCGCGGGCCTATTTGGTGAGAATGAGCTTGTCCTGCCGGGTGACGCGCAGCCGATAGATCATGCCCTTGTGCTCGATCTGCAGCTCGGATGCCCCATCCAGAATCTCGGCGCTCGAGACGATTTTGATGGGGGAAACAGCGGAATCGGAGCCACCTGGCGGCATGATTTATCCAACAACTTCATCGCCTTAGAGCATTCAGCACGAATGCTCCGGCAAGAGAATTAAACTTGACTCACATAGCCATATTAAATTATCGACGCAATAGGTGATTGAAAGAGTCATGAATTCTTTCAACCGGTCAGCCCGCCTCCCGCCAGCCAGCCGATCACAAAAAGACTTTTAAAAAACTGGAGACAGACATGGGGCTGGTCAGGTCACGCACGGCCGCGCTTTTGGGCGGCGTCGCGCTGGCGCTCGTCGCGCAGCAGGCGGCGCAGGCGCAGAACGTCAACGCAACGAATATCACTCTTCTCGAACGCCTGGTCATCGGTGCGGGGGCGCCGAAAGTTGCCATCAACACACCTCAGGCGGTGACGGTGCTCAATCAGGCCGATATCGACAAGGAACAGGCCGACACGACCGGTGCGCTCTTTGCCACCGTTCCCGGCGTTACCGTCGTCGGCAGCCAGCGCCAGTTCGGCGAGGCCTTCAATATCCGCGGCATCGGCACGACCGAAAACTCGTCGGACGGCTCGCGCGTCATCATCAACATCGATGGCGCACCGAAATTCAACGAGCAGTACCGCATGGGCTCGTTCTTTTCCGATCCGGAACTTTACAAGCAGGTCGAAGTGCTGCGCGGCCCGGCCTCGTCCACCCTTTATGGCGCAGGCGCCATTGGTGGCGTCATCAACTTCACCACCAAGGATGCGTCGGACTTTCTGCAGGACGGCAATTCCGGCGCCCTGCGCGTCAAAACCTCGCTCGACACCAATGGCTTGGGCACATTGACCTCGGCGGTGCTGGCCCAGCAGGTTACCGACACATTCGAAATTCTCGCCGCCGGCAATTGGCGCCGCCGCAACAATGTCGAGCTCGCCAAGGGTGGCGAACTCGCCGGCTCTGGCTTTGACACATTGTCCGGGCTCATCAAGGGCACGGCCCATTTCGGCGACAATAACGAGCAGGAACTCAGCCTCTCCTACCAGCGCTGGACCAGCGATGCGAAGGATCAGGCCTATGCCCAGACGGGCACCTCCTCGCTTTTCGGCGTCACCGATCGCGCGGTGCTCGACCAGACCGCGGTGCTGCATTGGGAAAACCCGGCGACCGACAATCCCTGGGTCGATCTCAAAGTCAATCTCAGCTATTCGGACACCCAGAACGACCAGACCAATCACCGCTACGCCCTCGGGGCGCCGCGGACCGTGATCGGGCCGGTCAATCCGGCCTTCCCTCAGAATGTGACGGCCGACAGCATCCTTCTCGATACGCGCTATGGCTACAAGACCTGGCAGCTCACTGCCGACAACACGATCGAATGGATCGGCGACGGGTTCGAAAACTATCTGACTACCGGTTTTGCCGCCTCGACGCAGGATCGTTCCGTGGTTCGCCCGGGCACTGCAGCGCCGCTCCCAGCGCATCCGCAGGGTACCGAGAACAAGCTCGGCATCTTTGCCCAGAACGAATTCATCTGGGCCGAGAAGCTGACCCTCATCGCCGGGGCTCGTGGAGACTTCCACTGGGTCAATTCAACGACTGGCGCCGCCAATATCGAAGGCAGCGCCTTCTCCCCGAAGCTCGCCGCCCATTATGAACTAACCGACAATATCGGTGTCTTCGGCTCCATCGCCCATACCGAGCGTCTGCCGACCATCGACGAGCTCTATTCCGTCGCTGCAGCCTCACCGGGCCGGTCTGCACCAAAATCAACGAGCCTTGGCCTTCTCAAGGAAGAAGCCAATACGATCGAAGCCGGCTTTTCGCTTTCGGGCAACGATCTACTGACGTCCGGCGACACCGCCGCGCTCAAGACCACGGCCTTTTATAGCGACCTGACCAATCTCATCGCGTCCAACACCGCCCGTCCATTCGGCGGCGCCACGGTTCCCTACTATGGCAATATCGGCAAGGCGCGCATTTATGGCGTCGAGGTCGAAGCCTCCTATGACGCGGAACTGCTCTATGCGAGCCTCGCCTATGGCATCACGGTGGGTGATAATCTCGTCAACAACACGCCGCTGACCACCGTGCCGCAAAACAATCTGGCGCTGACCCTGGGCATCCGCAATGTCGAACATGATCTCGACATGGGCGCCCGCCTGACCATTGCCGATCAGGGCCGCTACATCGTCGCCGCCGGTCCGTTCGGCGCCGATGGCCCGGCCGATGCCTATGCGACGGTCGACCTCTTCGCCTCGTGGAAACCCCAGACCGGCCCTCTCGCCGGCACCGAGTTGCAGCTTGGCATCGACAACCTCTTTAACGCCGATTACCGCCCGAACCTCTCGATTGATCGCTCTACCGGCCGCACTTTCAAGATTTCGGTCGCCAAGCAGTTCGACTGGTAAGCTTTTGAAAATCAGAGACTTACGAACTTTTCGGCGGCCTTCGGGCCGCCGTTTGCGCATCTGCTGCAAAGCCTCTTTACATATAATAGTACTTTATAATAGCGTCCCTCCATCGCCCGAAGCGAAAACGCCGGGCGGTCTTTTGGGAGGATCAATCGTGAGCATCATCACCAAGCTTGCCATCGCGGCAAGCCTCGCTACCGCCTTGTCTACCGCTGCCTTCGCGCAGGACCTGTCCGGCAAGGTCGTCGGCTTTTCGCAGATCGGCTCGGAATCGGGCTGGCGCGCTGCCGAAACCTCGGTCACCAAGCAGCAGGCCGAAGAACGCGGCGTCGATCTGAAGTTTGCCGACGCCCAGCAGAAGCAGGAAAACCAGATCAAGGCCATCCGTGGCTTCATCGCCCAGGGCGTTGACGCCATCCTCGTGGCGCCCGTCGTCGCCACCGGTTGGGACGATGTGCTCAAGGAAGCCAAGGACGCCGAAATCCCCGTCGTGCTGCTCGACCGCGGCGTCGATGCACCGGAAGATCTCTACTTGACCTCGGTTGCTTCCGACCAGGTCGAAGAAGGTCGCGTTGCCGGTAACTGGCTCGTTGGCGATGTCGGCACCGAGCCGTGCAATATCGTCGAACTTCAGGGCACCGTCGGCTCCACCCCGGCGATCAATCGCAAGAAGGGTTTTGAGGAAGCCATCGCCGGCCACGACAACCTCAAGATCACGCAGAGCCAGACCGGCGACTTCACCCGCTCCAAGGGAAAGGAAGTCATGGAAGCCTTCATCAAGGCGACCAATAACGGCGCCGATATCTGCGCTGTCTATGCCCACAATGACGACATGGCCGTCGGCGCCATCCAGGCGATCAAGGATGCTGGTCTCAAGCCCGGCACCGACATCAAGGTCGTCTCGATCGACGGCGTGCCCGATATCTTCACCGCCATCGCCGCCGGCGAAGCCAATGCCACGGTCGAACTGACCCCGAACATGGCCGGCCCCGCCTTCGACGCCCTCGCCAAGTTCTGGGCTGACGGCACGGAACCGGAAAAGTTCATCATCACCGAATCCAAGCTCTACACCTCGGCTGATGACCCACAGGGCGAATACGACCGCCGCAAGGGCCTGGGCTACTAAGGCCGTCCCGTTCCAACCACTGGCTGTCATCCCGGCGAAGGCCGGGACCCATCCTGAGATCTCAAGATGGGCCCCGGCTTAAAGCCGGGGTGACATCGTGGATGGGCGTCTACAATAATTCTCGGGGAGGGCAAGCGGCATGACCGACGGACAATACGCGCTCGAAGCGCGCGGGATCGTCAAGATTTTCGGCAATCACGTGGCGCTCGATAAGGTCGATTTCGGCCTCCGCCCCGGCGAAGTCCACGCGCTCCTTGGTGAAAACGGCGCCGGCAAATCGACGCTGATCAAGATTCTCACCGGCGCCTATCAGCCGACGCTGGGTGATGTGATCGTCGATGGTTCGCCCGTCACCCTCAACAATCCGCAGCACGCCCAGACCCATGGCATTGGCACGGTCTATCAGGAGGTCAATCTCCTCCCCAATCGCTCAGTCGCCGAAAACCTCTATCTCGGCCATCAGCCGACCTGGTTCGGCTTCGTCGATCGCCGCAAGATGGAGCGCGATGCACGCACCGTGCTCGCGCGCTATGGCCTCAACATCGACCCATCGAGCGAACTGGGCGCCCATTCCGTCGCCGTCCAGCAGATCGTCGCCATCGCTCGCGCCGTCGAACTCTCGGGCAAGGTTTTAATCCTCGACGAGCCTACTGCTTCGCTCGATCGCAACGAGGTCGAACGCCTTTTCGACATCATTCGCGATCTCAAGGCCCAGGGCCTTGCCGTCGTCTTCATCACCCACTTCCTCGACCAAGTTTTTGCCATTGCCGATCGCGTGACGATCCTCCGCAATGGCAAGCTGATCGACACCAAATCCCTCGACAATCTCACGCGCACCGACGTCGTCCGTCTGATGCTGGGCAAGGACATCGCCTTTTCCGGCGCCACCCAGCTCGAGGAAAATCGACCACTCGGCGAGGTGCTGCTCGACTTCAAGGGCTATGGCAAGAAGCGCAGCGTCATGCCCTTCAACCTCACCATCCACAAGGGTGAGGTTGTCGGCGTCGCCGGTCTTCTCGGCTCGGGTCGAACCGAAATGGCGCGCATCATGTTCGGCGCCGATTCCGCTGACGAAGGCACTGTCTCCGTCGCCGGCAAGCCCACCTCCATATCTAAGCCCACCGATGCCATCGCCCACGGCTTCGGCTTCTGCCCGGAAGACAGAAAAGCCGAAGGCATCTTTGGCGATCTTTCGGTGCGCGAAAACATCGTCATCGCCCTTCAAGGCAAGCTCGGCTGGTTCAGCGCCCTGACGCGCGACGAGCAAATGGAAATCGCCGGCCGCTATGGCGAATCCATGGATATCCGCGCCGCCTCGCTCGACATGCCCATAAAACTTTTGTCGGGCGGCAATCAGCAGAAGGCGATCCTCTCGCGCTGGCTCGCCACCGATCCAACCTTCCTCATTCTGGATGAGCCGACGCGCGGCATCGATGTCGGCGCCCATGCCGAAATCGTCCGCACCATCAATCGCCTGCGCGATGAGGGCCTGGCGCTTGTCGTCATCTCTTCCGAGCTCGACGAGGTCGTTGCCTATTCCTCGCGCATCGTCGTCATGCGCGATCGCGAACTCGTCGCCGAGCTCAATGGCGAAAACATCAATCCCGGGGTCATCGTGCAGGCCATCGCCAATCATAAAGACGGGGTGCAGACATGATCCGTCGCTCGCTCCTCAAACTCGCCAATCCCCAGCTCCTCGCGCTGATCGGCGTCTTGCTGATCAATTGGCTCCTCTTCCCCAATTTCTTCCGCGTCACCTGGCAAGATGGCCGCTTTTTCGGCTCCTTGATTGACGTTCTCAATCGCGGCGCCCCGGTCGCCATTCTCGCCGTCGGCATGGTTGGGGTCATCGCCACCAAGGGCGTTGATCTCTCGGTCGGCGCCGTCATGGCCGTGGCCGGTGCAGTCGCCGCCACCATGGTCGTCGCCGGCTATCCCGCGCCCATCGCGGTCGTCGCCGCCCTCGTCGTCGGCCTCCTTTGCGGTCTCTGGAATGGCATTCTTGTCGCCATTCTCGATATCCAGCCGATCATCGCGACGCTCGTCCTCATGGTCGCCGGCCGCGGCATCGCTCAGCTCATCACCGAAGGCTTTATCGTCACCTTCACCGATCCGGTGCTCATCTATATCGGCACCGGCTCCTTCCTCGGCTTCCCCATGGCCGCGGTGATCGCGCTTGTCCTCATGATCATCGTGACGCTCATCGTCAGGCGCACCGCCATCGGCCTCTTCATCGAGGCCGTCGGGGTCAATCGCGCCGCTGCCAGCCTTGCCGGCATCAGAAGCCGCATGCTGCTGCTGCTCGTCTATTCCCTCTCCGGCCTTTGCGCCGCCATTGCCGGCATCATCGTCGCCGGTGACATCCGCGGCGCCGATGCCAACAATGCCGGGCTCTGGCTCGAACTCGACGCCATTCTCGCCGTCGTCATCGGCGGCACCTCGCTTCTCGGCGGTCGCTTTTCGGTGCCGCTCGCCTTTGTCGGCGCGCTCATCATCCAGGCGATGAACACCGGCATTCTGGTCTCGGGCTTCCCGCCCGAATTCAATCTCATCGTCAAGGCGGGGCTGATCTTCATCGTCCTCGTCATCCAGTCCCCGCTCGCGAGCCGCCTCGCGCCACCCCGCATCAAACCCGTCGCCAAGGCAGCCGCGAAATGAACCGCTCGCTTCGACCCCTCGTCGCCACGGCGCTGATCTTTGCCATCGCCTATGCCCTGGCCGTCATGCAGTTTCCCTCGATGTTTTCGACCCGCGTGCTCGGAAACTTCCTCACCGACAATGCCTTCCTTGGCATCGCCGCGGTCGGCATGACTTTTGTCATTC
The DNA here is from genome assembly GCF_000970455.1 of Devosia soli. Lineage (GTDB taxonomy): Bacteria > Pseudomonadota > Alphaproteobacteria > Rhizobiales > Devosiaceae > Devosia > Devosia soli. The sequence goes on from NZ_LAJG01000024.1 coordinate 141,858, forward strand.
TCTCGGGCGGTATCGATCTTTCGGTTGGCGCCGTCATTGGCTTCACCGGCGTGCTCGTTGCCGTGCTGATCTCCTGGGCCGGCGTTCACCCGCTCCTCGCCTTTGCCATAGCGATCGTGGTTGCCGGCGCTTTTGGCGCGATCATGGGCCTCGCCATCCATTACCTGCAGGTGCCCGCCTTCATCGTCACCCTCGCCGGCATGTTCCTCGCCCGTGGCGGCGCCTCGGTGATCACGCGCGATTCCGTACCGATCAACCACGAATTCTATGCGTGGATTTCCGACCTCACCATTCGCCTGCCCGGTGGCGGCCGCCTCAGCATTATCGGCCTCACCATGGTCGCGATCTTCATCATTGGCGCCCTCGTCGCCCATCGCACCAAGTTCGGCTCATATGTCTATGCGCTCGGCGGCAATCCGGTCTCGGCCTCGCTGATGGGCGTGCCGGTGGCCCGTACGACCGTCGCGATCTATGCGCTGTCTTCCGTCCTTGCCGCCCTCTCCGGCATTGTCTTCTCGCTCTATACCTCCGCTGGCTATCCGCTCGCGGCGGTGGGGGTCGAGCTCGACGCCATCAGCGCCGTCGTCATCGGCGGCACGCTGCTCACCGGCGGCTATGGCTTTGTTCTCGGCACCTTTATCGGCGTCATGCTGCTCGGCCTTGTGCAGACCTACATCATTTTCGACGGCACGCTGTCGAGCTGGTGGACCAAGATCGTCATCGGCATTCTCTTGTTCCTCTTCATCGTGCTACAGCGCCTGATCTTCGTCGCCTCTGCCCCCGGAGAGAAAACCTCGAAGGCCTAGTGTAAAGACGCCATCATGATAGAAGCTGGCAGCCTTATCCGGTCCCTTTCCGGCCGGCACGCTGCGCGCAATTTCCATACGTTCGTGATCAACGAAATCGGCCGGGCCATCATCAGTGGTGAGTTCCCGGTCGGCTCCGTTTTGGCCAGCGACGCCGTCATGATGGAAACCTATGGCGTCTCCCGCACGGTCCTCCGGGAAGCGCTGAAGACGCTCGAAGCCAAGGGGCTCGTGGAAGCCCGCCCCAAGGTCGGGACCCGCGTCTCCCCCAAAAGCCGCTGGAATTTCTTCGATTCGCAGGTCCTCGCCTGGCATTTCCACGCCCCGGCCGACCCGGTCTTTTACAGCAATCTCTTCGCCGTCCGCGCCGCGCTCGAACTCCCCGCCGTCGAAGGCGCCGCCCGCCACCGCACCGCCGAAGACGTCCGCATCATGAAATACTGGCTGCACCAGGCCGCCACCGCCGGCGACAGCGTGGAACAATTCGGCCTCGCGTGCCTCGAAATCCACGCCCAGATCGCCGAGGCCTCGCAGAACACGCTGCTGCGCGGCGTCGTCGGCGTCGTCGAACTGCTTCTGGCGCTGGCGCTGACCCGGCAGCCCGAAACGCTGCAGGCCTATTGCGCGCAAAGCATCGAGAATCTCGAAGCGGTTATTCAGGCGATTGAAGCGGGCAAGGTGGACATAGCTCGCGAGCGTTTAGCCGAAGGCATTGAGCTTGATCACAGACGGATCATTGCAGGCTCATAGCCGCCCCACCCCTCCCTCCCCATCAAGGGGAGGGTGTCAGATCGAGGTTTTGGCGGGTCTCGCGCCTACCACTCAAACGCCGGCCCAGTGACCCGCGCGCCGAGGAAAAACACATCAAACATCAGCCGCAGCGGCGCTGCATCGACATCGCTTTCGTGGGCATCGAGCAGGTCCGCGAACCGGTCATACATGGCTGAATATTCGAGATCGCCGTGCTCGAGCACGACGTCGCCATTGACGCGCAGCGTGCGCCCGCCGCGCTCGAGCTTGATCTCGTTGCCCTTGCCGGTCGTAAACCGGATGGTCCAGATCTCGCCGCTCTCTTCCAGCCAGTTGAACCCGCAGGAAAGATCCGGCTTATGCGCCTGGCTCGATTTGAAGACGATTTCCACATCGACCGGGGTCTGCCGGTTTTCCGGGAAAGTCAGCGTCGCCTTGTCGACAAAAACCGGGAAGGGCATGACCTTGGTGAAAATCGAAAAAGCGTTGATACCGGGATCGCAGACGCCGAACCCGCCCGGCTCCCAGACCCAATCCTGGCCCGGATGCCACTTGCGCACGCTTTCGCGCCAGTCGATGCGCGCCGAGGTGACCCCCTCTTCGGCAAGGATCACCTTGGCCCGGTCGACCGCCGCGTTAAACTGGCTGTGCCAGGTCTGATAGAGCACACTATCGAGGCGCTTGGCATGCGCGATCAGATCGTCGAGTTCGGAGATGGTCGTCGTCGGCGGCTTTTCCATCATCACGTCCTTGCCGGCGTCGAGCGCCTCGCGAACGTAGCTGTGGCGAATGCCGGGCGGGGTGCAGATGGAAACAAGGCTCACCTCGGGCATGGCCGCATAAAGCTCGCCCGGCGTCTTGAATACCGGCACGTTGCCATGGCCAATGCCGCGCGTCGAAACGGTCGCGGCCAGTTCGAAATCATCCGAAGCATCGATCACCGGCAGGTGCTGGTCCTGCGCGATCTTGCCGACACCGATCACCGCGATTTTGCGCTTGGCCATAAGCAGTCTCCAAAAGCCTTCGGCAGGCTATAGAGCAGAGCCTGCAAACGCCGCCAAGGCCCCGCCATGCAAAAGTATGATTTTAATCCCTACTGTTGCGCCGGAGGCTCCCAAAGCTCGATCTGGTTGCCTTCCGGATCATGGATACGGGCAAAGCGCCCGGTCTCGGGCGTGTCCCACTCGTCTGGCCGCGTCTCGACCGCAATATCGGCCGCCTTGAGTTGGGCGATCATCCCGTCGAGATCATCGACGCGAAAATTGATCATCCATTGCTTGTCGGCCGGGAAATAATCGGTGCTCTCTTTGAATGGCGCGAAGACCGTCATACCGGCCTCCTGGCCCCAAAAGCCCGGCACGCCGAGATGGGTCTCATACCAATCCGCCAGCGCCTTCGTATCCGCGCGCGGAAGAAGATCCCGCCAATGCCTAGCGCTTTTGCCATTCTCACCTCTCCCGACCTCTCGATGGTCGTCACCACCAGGCTCGTCCCGGTGGTCCATGCCGCTCCAAGATGGATTGCCCGGACAAGCCGGGCAATGACGGCGGCGATCAATCAGCGAATAAGAATCGCCCGGAAATCATTCACATTCGTGCCCGTCGGCCCGGTCACAAACAGGTCCCCGATCGCCTCAAACGCACCATAGGCGTCGTTATTCGCCAATGCCGCCAGCGGATCGACCCCCGCCGTCCGCATCCGCTGCGCCGAAGTCCCGTCGACAAAGGCCCCGGCATTGTCCTCGGACCCGTCGATCCCGTCGGTATCCCCCGCCATTGCCGTCACCCCCGCGACGCCATCGAGCGCAATAGCGAGCGACAGCAAAAACTCTCCATTCCGGCCTCCGCGCCCCTTGCCGCGCAGCGTCACCGTTGTTTCCCCGCCCGAAAGCAACACCACCGGCTTGGCAAAGGGCTGGTTGCGTTGCGCGATCTCCTTGGCGATCGCCGCATGCACCAGCGCCACATCCTTTGCTTCGCCTTCGATGGAATCGGACAAAATGGCCGCGGAAATCCCACGGCGTCGCGCATCATCGGCCGCCGCTGACAATGACAAAGCCGCCGAGGCGATGGTCACGACCGAATTTCCCACAAACCGTGGATCGTCCGAGCGCGGCGCAAGATTATCCTCGCCCGCCAGAACCTGTTTTACCGCCTCCGGCAGCTCCAGCCGATAAAGCGCCGCAAATTTTCGCGCCTCTGCCCTTGTGCCGGCGAGCGAGATCGTCGGTCCCGAGGCCACCAGCGCCGGATCGTCCCCCGGCACGTCCGACACGACGAGCGTTGCAACGCGTGCCGGTGCAGCCAGCGCCGCGAGCCGTCCGCCCTTGACGGTCGAAAACTGATTGCGAATGAGATTCATCACCCCGATCGGCGCGCCCGAGGCGAGAAGCGCCCGGTTGACTTCCCTCTCGTCCTCGAGCGTCAGACCCTCGGCCGGCGCCGGCAACAGTGCCGAACCGCCACCCGAAATCAGCGCCACGACGAGATCGTCCGCCGTCAATCCACCGACCAGTGCCTTGAGCCGCTTCGCTGCCTCGAAACCCGCCGCATCCGGCACGGGATGCGCGGCCTCGACGATCTCGATCCTTTCGCATGTCTCGGCATAACCGTAGCGCGTCACGACGAGCCCGGCATGGATGTCATGCGGCCAGGCTTTTTCGAAAGCCCGCGCCATCTGCGCCGACGCCTTGCCCGCGCCAATGACGATCGTCCGGCCCTTGGGCGCCTCGGGCAAATGCCGCTCGACCGCCAGGGCCGGCTGCGCCCGCTCCACCGCAAGCTCGAACAGCGATTGCAGAATTTTGCGATCCATTTGGCCCTCTCCCCGTTCTCCTCGGCGCCTTTGTGACGGGCGTGCCACGCATTGTCCAGCCTTGCCCTCGTGTCAAAACGCGGACACATAGAGGCGTTAGCGGCAGGCACCGGGAGTTTTCATGTCCGAACGATTCGCCATCTATTACGCCCCCTCTGCCACCAGTCCGCTCTGGGACCGTGCCTCGGCCTGGCTCGGGCGCGATCCGCTGACCGGGGAAAGCTTTGATGGCACCGTTGCCGGCATCGAGCGCAATCGCCTCCTCAATCTGACTCAGTCGGCAAGCCGTTACGCCTTTCATGCCACCATCAAGCCGCCCATGGCTCTGGCCCCGGGCATGACGCTCGACGATCTTCGCGCTGCCCTTGCCGGTTTTGCCGGACGACAGCAGCCGTTCGTCCTCGGTCAGTTGCAGGTCGCTTCGCTCGACGGCTTTCTGGCGCTAATCCCGGCTGAACCAAATGAAGCGCTTCAGGATTTTGCCGCTTACGTCGTTGAAGAGTTTGAGCCGTTCCGGGCTGAACTAACGCTCAAAGACCGCGCGGCCCGGCTCGCGCGCGGTTTGACGCCACGCCAGGAAGAATTGCTCGATTCTTATGGCTATCCCTACGTCTTCGACGAATTCCGCTTTCACATGACCCTGACCGACCGCCTCCCCGAAGAGGATCGCGCCGATATCCTGTCGGCGGCCCAGGCCTGGTTCGGCCCCGATCTGGTCGAACCGGTCAACTTCGACCGCCTCGTGCTCTTCCACGAGCCCGATAGCGGCGGACCGTTCAAGCGGCTCGAAGACTATAAGCTGGGGGCCTGACGTGTCCGAACTCGTTCTGTCCAATGCGCGGATCGTTCTTGCCGATGACGTCGTCAATGGCAGCGTGCTCGTCCGCGATGGCCTCATCGCCGATATCGACGCCACCAATCGCGGCAGCGGAGAAGATTTCGAAGGCGATTATCTGATCCCCGGCATTGTCGAACTTCACACCGATCACCTCGAAAACCACTACCGCCCCCGGCCCGGCGTCTTCTGGGATCCATTGGCCGCGCTCCACGCCCACGATGTGCAGATTGCCGGTTCTGGCATCACCACGGTTTTCGATGCCGTGCGCATCGGATCCGACCTCGACCTGCCCGACATGTTCGACCATGCCCAAAAGCTCGTCGACGCCATTCGCATCGGACCCGACCAGGGCTGGCTGCGCGCCGATCATTTCGTGCACCTGCGCTGCGAGCTGCCGACAAGCGATGTTCTCGATCACTTCGAGGCCTTTGCCGATCATCCGCAGACGCGCCTCGCATCGGTGATGGATCATACGCCCGGCCAGCGCCAGTTCCGTTCGCTCGAAGATTACAAGCGCTTTTATGCCAAGCATATGGGCCGCACCGAAAGCGAGATGCAGGCCTATCTCGATGCGCGGCAGGCCGAGCACGATCTTTATTCGGCTAAGAACCGCGCCGCCATCGTCGCGGGCGCGCACAAGCTCGGTCTCGCGCTCGCGAGCCACGATGACGTGACCCTCGCCCATATCGAGCAGGCTGCCGACGAGGGCATTGCCATCGCCGAATTTCCAACGACGCTCGAAGCTGCGGCAGCCGCGCACGATGCGGGCCTTGCCGTCTTGATGGGCGCCCCCAATGTCGTGCGCGGAAAATCCCATTCCGGCAATGTTTCGGCAAGCGATCTGGTCGCGGCGGGGCTGCTCGATATTCTCAGCTCCGATTACGTACCCTTTGCACTGCTCCAGGCCGTCTTCCTTCTGCCCCAGCGCATCGACGATATCGGCCTGCCCGATGCCGTGGCGACCGTCACCCGCAACCCCGCCAAAGCTGCAGGTCTTGTGGACCGTGGCGAGATCGCCATTGGCAAGCGGGCCGATCTGGTGCGAGTTTCCAATCATGCGCGCGTTCCAGGGGTGCGCGCGGTCTGGAAAGAGGGAGCCCGCATCAGTTGAGCGATCGTCCGCCGGGGCTTCTGGTTCTCGTCATCGGCCCCTCCGGGGTCGGCAAGGACACGCTGATCACCGGCGCCCGCCAGGCGCTCGATGCCGACAAGCGTTTTAGTTTCGTGCGGCGCCTCGTCACCCGGCCCACCGACATCGATCTTGAAGACCATCTTTCGATCGATCCGGACGAATTCGACGAGGCCGAAGCCAATGGCCGGCTTGCCCTCACCTGGGAGGCCCATGGCCTCAAATACGGATTGCCGATGAGCGTCGATACCGATCTGACGCTCGGCCGCATCGTCGTCGCCAATGTCTCGCGCCATGTCGTGCGCGACGCGATCGCCAAATATCCTACCTGCCGGGTCGTCATGATCACGGCCGAAATATCCTTGCGTGCCCAGCGCCTCGCCCAGCGTGGCCGGGAAAATCGCGACCAGATCGCGGCGCGCCTCGCCCGCGACGGGGCCGCCCTGCCCGCTGACGTGTCCCCTGTCGTCATCGACAATTCCAAATCCATCGGCATCGGGGTCACCGCATTCGTCATGACGCTGCGCGCCCTCGCGGAAGAGTGAACTCTTTCCCTTCGCCTGCGTTGGACAAGCGCAGTTTTCTAAAGCGTCAGGAGTTCCGATGAGCCGAAATGGACTTTACTCCCTGGTGGCCGTGCTCGCGCTCGCCGTCATCGGCTTTGCCATCTATACCTATCAGCAGCAGCAATCCCAACCGGGCCTCGAAGTGCGCATCGATCAGCAGGGAGTGTCGATCGATGGAAACGGCTAAGGACAATCGCCGCAGCGCCATTGTCGAGGCGCTCTCCCACGAATTGCAGCGCCAGGCCGATACCGGCGCGCAGCGCATCGACGTCGAAGCGCTTGCGGACGCGGTCGAGCGCGCGCTTCACCCCATGCCGGTCGAAGCCGAAGGCCGCCGTCCGGACGAGCTCAATTCGAGCAATGACGGCTGAAGAGCGCATATCAGTAGTCTGACCAGGGGGCCTGCGGGAAAACCGCTAGGCCCCTCGTAGTTTTGCGCGCTGCGTCAAAAACACGCCGCCAACCCCCTGTCGCCGACAATCGCTTCTGTCCTCTCACCGGTCAGGAGCCAGACCTTGGCGAGCTATGTTCGCGTTACCCCTGAACAGATCCCGCTCGGGCAAACGGCCCTCTTGCTGTTTGTCCATCAGGACCAGTTGTGTGCCGGTGTCGTGCAGCATCGATGCGACGGGCGCATCGAGCGGCGCATTCCCGAAAACCCTTCTCCGCACGATCTCGTCCTCGGCATCTGCAAGCTCATGGCAGACATGCCCGATGATGCCGACCTGCTCGTGGTCCTCGATCCTCTGGCCTACTGGCCCGAAGCCTTTCCCAAGCTGCGAAACCGCTGGTAATTAAATAAATCAATCTTCAAATATATCCAAATTTAATTAGTAATATTCCGATAACCGACAAATCGATCCAAAACCCAAATACGTACAAGCACGAATATTATAAACTCAATGAAATCGCGAAACTTCTTCTCATGACAACGCAACAGGTCGTTGTTCCAGAAGGAGATAAGAATGACCAAAAAATCTAAGTTGGCCTGCGCATTTTTCATTGCCGCTGCTTTGATGTCCAGCAGTGCAATTGCGGACGATTTGCTTGGCGGCTTGCTTGGGGACAGCTCCTCGGGCGATTCGAGCTCCAGCGTGCTTGGCGTCATCGGCGGGTCCGATTCCGGCGCTCTCGTCACCCTGGGCAGTGGCAGCGCCGGGGATAGCGGCCTCGTCAATGTCGGGCTCGGCGGTGGCGGCGGCAACCTCGTCGATGCCAATGTCGGCGGCGGCTCCAATCCAATCGTCGATTCCAATGTCAGCCTCGGCGGCAGCAATGGCCTGCTCGATGTGAACGCCAATGTCGGCGGCATCGTCGATGCCAATGTCAATGTCGGGGGGTCCGGCGGCCTGCTTGGCGTCGATGTCAATATCGGCGGCGGTGGCGGCAACAACGGCAACAACGGGAACAACGGCAACAACGGCAATAATGGAAACAACGGGAACAACGGCGGAAACAATAACGGCAATAACGGAAACAACGGTGGCAATGGCGGCAACGGCAACAACGGCAACAATGGCAGCAACGGCTTCAACCGCTCGGGCGGCTCGGGCTCCATCGGTACCTTTGTGACCACCGCCGCCTGCGCCGGCACCAATCCTAACCAGCTGGTCAACCTCTTCGAATCGACCCGCATCCGCAACTGGAACCGCGCCACCAATATCCAGCTCGTTCCCGTCCCCGTCTGCGCTGAAGTGCGCAAGCAGATCAGCAACTGGCTCGCGACCAATGGCGATTATCACCGTCTCGTCGGTGCCGTCTCCGGCGATGCGCTGATCAATGCAGCCCTCAGCCGCACCAAGTACCGGCCGGGCAATGTGCTCGGCGTGCAGTCCACTGGTTCGACCCTGACCGTCTACGTCTTCTGATCTCGCCCCGGATCAGATGTCGAGGAACCGGCTGCTCCCAGGCAGCCGGTTTTTTTTCGTGCCGTCCGAAGGAGACGATTTTCCAATAAAAATCCCCGCTCGCGCGGGGATGAATTGGGCCAGGCTGGAGTGTAGCGAGCGTCCAGAACAGGCGGACACAGGCTCTAAAGCGCTAAAGCTGCGGTCCGCTCTGGACGGCGTCACGCACCGCCTGGTGCGCCAGCTCGATCGTCGGGAAGTGTTGGCCATCGACGACGAAGGCAGGCAGCTTGACGGCGAGAAAGCGGAAACCGCCATCTGCCGGCACCACCACGCCCTGCGGCTCGCCTGACACTTCGATCACTGTCGGCCGATGCGTCTCGGCCCTCTTGAAACTGTTTTCCTGCATCTGCGGATGCTCCACTTGCGCGGCAAAATGGAAAACACTGGCGACGGACAAATCCGCGCCGGTGAGGCCAATTCGCTGCGGGTCTTATCGAAACTGTGAGACGGGGATGTGACGGAGGTCACATTCGTTTCGAGTGACAGGACCCTTGCCAGCGTTTGGCATCGTTTCGGCGGGTTACTACGGTCGAACACACGGCATGGATGGTAATGGTCGTCGATGTCGTCATCGTCATTCCTCCCGCAGGTGTTGAACGCATTACTGACTGCCCTTTGCGGCGCAGTGAGGGCAAGATAGGCGAGCGCAGACGCTTTTGCCAGTAGGGCCCTGTGCGCAAAGGGCAAAAAAAGCGAAAAACCGTGCTCGACTTTCGTCTAGCCGCGAAACCGCTTGAGGCGGGAGCCGAACTGGCCAACGCTAGCGCTTGCCTAGCCGTAGCGTTCGGTGCGGATGATTTCGGCAGGCAAACCTGCCTCGACAGCGCGGTCGGCGGCGACGTTGACGAAGGCATTGCTGCCGCAGATGAACACATGCTTCGGCGCCGCGCCGAATGTTCTGATCGTTTCGGAGATGATCGGTCCATCGATACGGCGGCCATAGTCGCTGGCACGACTTGGCGTGTCGCGCGTCAGGGCGAGGCGCAGGGTGAAATTTGGCCACTCGCGCTCGATGGCCAGAAGTTCATCGAGGAAAGGCGCTTCGGCCGCGGTGCGGGCGGAGAATAAGAGAACCACGCGGGCTTCGGATTTTTCCCGAAAGCCTTGGCGGACCATGGCCAGCAGCGGCACAACACCCGAGCCACCGCCGACAAGGAGAAGCGGGCCGCCATTGGCCGGGCTCCAGACGAAATGCCCGCCAAGAGGCCCGCGCAGCTCGATATCGTCGCCGGCTTGCGCCACATCGTGAAAGAACGGGGAAACCTCGCCATCGTCCAGCCGGTCGATGGCAAGCTCGATCTCGGGCCCAGTATCGGGCGCCGAAGCGATCGAGTAGCTGCGCTGAGCCGTATAACCGTCGGGCGCCGTGAGGCGCACGTCGACATGCTGGCCGGCGCGATGGGTGAAAGGCTCGGGCGGCAGGAAGAAGAAGCTCGAAAGCGTCTTGGTACGCGGGACGATGCGCGTGATCCGGGCTTCCTGCCAGCGAATCTCGCGGTTGATGGTGTCAATCATCGGTATAGCGCTGCTCTTTCCACGGGTCGCCATAGATGTGATAGCCGCGCAATTCCCAGAAGCCAGCTTCGTCCCGCTCGGTGAATTGGAGGCCGTTGATCCATTTGGCCGACTTCCAGAAATAAAGATGCGGCACGAGGAGGCGGGCGGGGCCGCCATGGTCGCGCTCGAGCGGCTTGCCGCCATATTTGAGCGCAATCATCGCCTTGCCGGTGAGGAGATCGTCGGCCGGCACATTGGTCGAATAGCCATCATAGGAATGCGCAAGGAGAAATTTCGTCGGCGGCTCGATGAAGGCATCGGCCAGTAGATCGTCGATGAGGACGCCTTCCCAGGTGGTGTCGAGCAGCGACCAGGTGGTGACGCAGTGGATGTCCCTCACCATCTTGGTCATGGGCAGCGCATTGAACTCGGCCCAGGTCCAGGTTTTGACCGGGCGCGGTCCCACCTTGAGGGTGAACTTCCAGCTTTCGGTGGCAATATGGGGCGTCGGGCCGGCGGTGAGCACGGGAAAGTAATCGACGAGGTGCTGTCCGGGCGGGACGCGATCTCTTTGCTCGGGTTCGCGGGGGCGTCCGGTAAAACCGCGTGTTGCCATGATCGTTTCCTCGGGCGTGAAGCTGGAGGCAGTAGAAACCAGCGCGGCGTTTCAAGCAATCCGCGCTGGATGCACGAACTCTCTACTTCTTTTTCATGGCAGCGCTGAGCAGCGCCCCGAAGGCGCCCTGGTCGTTCGATTGAGGGCGCTCATTGCCCCGCTGTTGTGGCCTGCCGGCAGGACGCTGGGGTTCGCGCTGTTGAGGGCGCGTTTCGCGGGCCGAGGCGCCGCCATCGCGGCGCATGGTGAGGCCGATGCGTTTGCGGGGGACGTCGACTTCGACGACGGTGACTTTCACCACATCGCCGGCCTTGACCACTTCATGTGGGTCTTTGACGAATTTGTCGGCGAGCTGGGAGACGTGGACCAAGCCGTCCTGATGCACACCGATATCGACGAAAGCGCCGAAGGCGGCAACGTTGGTGACCGTGCCTTCAAGCTGCATGCCGGGTTTCAAGTCCTTGATGTCATCAATGCCGTCCGCAAAGGTCGCCGTCTTGAAGGCGGGGCGGGGATCGCGGCCGGGCTTTTCGAGTTCGCCGATAATGTCTCGCACCGTCGGAAGGCCAAAACGCTCGTCGACGAAGACGCGCGGGTCGAGCGCCCGCAGCGCCGTCGGGTCGCTCATCAAGGCGCGGACATCGCGGCCGCAGGCGGCAACGATCTTGCGGGCGACCCCATAAGCTTCGGGGTGAACCGAGGATGCATCGAGCGGCTCGGCGCCATCGGGAATGCGGAGGAAACCCGCGGCCTGTTCAAAAGTGCGCTGGCCGAGGCGGGCGACCGACAGCAGTTCTTTTCGCGTCTTGAAAGGGCCATTGGCGTCGCGATGGGCGACGATGGCTTCGGCGATGGAAGCGCCAAGGCCGGAGACGCGCGCAAGGAGTGGCGCCGAGGCAGTGTTGAGATCGACGCCGACGGCGTTCACCGCATCTTCGACGACGCTGTCGAGGGATTTCGCGAGCCGGTACTGATCGACGTCATGCTGGTATTGACCGACGCCGATGCTTTTCGGCTCGATCTTGACCAGTTCTGCCAGCGGGTCCTGCAGCCGCCGGGCGATTGAAACGGCACCGCGAAGCGACACGTCGAGCCCGGGAAATTCGGCGGCGGCAGCGGCGGAGGCGGAATAGACCGAAGCGCCGGCTTCCGAGACGATGACCTTGAGCGGCTTTGGCGCCGGCATATTGGCCAACATGTCGGCGACGAGCTTTTCGGTTTCGCGCGAGCCGGTGCCATTGCCGATGGCGATCAGTTCGACATTGTGGGCGCGGATCAGTGCCGCAAGCTCGGTCTGGGTGCCGCGGACATCATTGCGCGGCGGGAAGGGATAGACCGTCGAGGTGGTCAGCACCTTACCGGTGCCATCGACCACGGCGACCTTGACCCCGGTGCGGATGCCGGGATCGAGACCCATGGTGGCGCGGGAGCCGGCAGGAGCCGCAAGCAGCAGGTCTTTCAAATTCCGGGCAAAGACGCTGATGGCTTCTTCGTCGGCGCGTTCGCGCAGATCGCGCATCAGGTCGAGCGAGAGATGGACATAAAGCTTGGTACGCCAGGCCCAGCCAGCGACTTCGAGGAGCCACTTGTCGCCCGGAAGACTGCCGCCGACCTGATATGCCGAGGCGACCATGCGGACGGCGGGCTTTACAATTGAAGTGTCGTCGGCGTCGACTTCGATATCGACCGAGAGAACTTCCTCGTTGCGCCCGCGCAGCATGGCCAGTGCCCGGTGGCTGGGGGCCGTGGCCCAGCGCTCGGTATGGTCGAAATAGTCGGAGAATTTGGCCCCGGCTTCTTCCTTGCCCTTGATGACCTTTGCACGGAGCGTGGCGCGGTCCTTCATATAGGTGCGGAGGCGCCCCACCAGATCGGCGTTTTCGGCCATTTGTTCGACGATGATGTCGCGTGCGCCGTCGAGCGCGGCTTTTACGTCGGGAACATCGTCGGTGAGATATTTCGCTGCGAGGTCGGCAGGAACAAGCTTGCGGTCAGTGAGGATCGCGTCCGCCAAGGGGCCCAGACCCCGCTCGCGGGCGATTTCCGCCTTGGTGCGGCGCTTGGGCTTGAAAGGCAGATAGATGTCTTCGAGCTCGGCCTTGGTCGGCGCGGCGGCAATGGCGGCGGCGAGGTCGGGCGTCAACTTGCCCTGTTCGGTGATGGATTTGAGGATCGCATCACGGCGGCCGTCGAGTTCGCGGAGATAGGCAAGGCGCTCTTCGAGCGTGCGCAGCTGGGTATCGTCGAGCCCGCCGGTCACTTCCTTGCGGTAGCGCGCGATGAACGGAACGGTCGCGCCGCCATCGAGCAATTCGATCGCCGCCTTGGCCTGATCGGGCTTGGCGCCGATTTCCTGGGCGATACGGGTGGCAAGGTTTTGGTTGGGAAGCGCCATGGGTCAGCCAAGTTGAGTCGAATTGGTGCGACCATAATGGGGAATTTGGCCAAAACCCAAACGGAGGTCAGGCGGGGTGTGGAAAGCGTGGGTAACCCATCGCGAGAAACCTCCCCCTTAAAGGGGGAGGACGCGTCGGGTCAGACGCTCGACATTTCGCGCAGGAGCAAAGCGGGGCGGATCGAGAGTACGCGGAGGAGCGTTGTGGCGCCGAGGATCGCCGTCACTGCGATGAGGCCGGCGACGACGAGGCCGATGGTCGTGGCGTCAACGGTAAAGGCGACGTTGAGGAGGACCTGGGTAAGCAGCCATGCCGTAAAGATGCCCGAGGGAATGGCGATGAGCGCAGCAAACAGCGAAAGCAGCAGGAATTGGAGGAGGGCGGCGACGAGGATTTCACCACGCCTCGACCCCAAAACCTTATAGAGCACCGCATCGGATTCGCGCTGGCGCCGGCCTGCGGCGAGGCTGCCAATGAGGATGAGAAGACCATTCAGCACGGCGATGCCGCCAACGCTCGCGACAGCAAAGGAAAGCTGGCTCAGCGCTTCGGTGATGCGGGTCAGGGTCGCGCCGATTTCGATGAATTTGATGTCGAGGAATTCACTGGCGAGGAACCGCTCGACGTCTTCTTCGCGGCCCGGTGTGGCAGTGACGGCAGCAAGGAGCGTCGAGGGATAGGCATCGAGCGCGCCGGGCGAGAAGGTGACGAGGAAGTCGATGCCGCCCTGCCAGGCATAATCGCGGAAATTGCTGACTTTTGCGGTGATCGTCTCGCCAAAGATCTCAAAGGTGATCTCATCGCCGAGTTTGACCCCGAGGCCCTGGCGCAGGTTCTGGTGGAGCGAGACGAGGGGTTCGCCGGAATAATCCTGTGGCCACCAGGTGCCTTCGACAAGGCGCGAGGCGGGCGGCAGGATGGCGCGATAGGTCATCGGGATTTCGCCCGAAAGGAGAAACGAAGCTTCCGGACCATTGGCCGAAAGGGTGTCGACCGGCGTGCCGGCGACAGCCGTGACCGCACCGCGCAGCATGGGCGTCGAGGTAACCAGCGCAATGCCGTGTTCGGGGCCGACATCGGCCTGCAAAGCTTCCATTTCGTCGGGAAAGAGATCGGAGGCGACGAGGGTCGGCGCATCGAACACCGAGGCGCCCAAAAACTCGTTGCGGAGGTTGATGGCAAGAACCTGAACGACCACAAGGATAACCATGGCAAGGCCGACCGCGGTGACGACGGCTGATGAATTGCCCGCCGAGCCGATAATCGCACGCAGGCTTTGCCGCAGGGGCCGCCAGCGCGGCGAGGGCAAGCGTGAGAGCCCGGCAAGCGCAACGCGGCTGCCAAGCTGCAGAAGCAGCGCCGCGCCGGTGGCGGAGCCGATAAAGGCAAGGACCAGCAGCCAGTCGCCCGTCAGGATGACGGCGAGCCAGAAGAACAAAAGCACGGCCACGGCAAGCGGCAGGAGTTCGGCGGAGCGGATAAAGCGCCTCCAATCGATCCGCGGCGCGCCAAGCCCCTTGGAGCGGAAGAGGCTTGCGGGCGACACCATCTGCGCCTGGACCAGAGGCAGATAGGAAAAGGCAAAAGCGGTGAGAAGGCCCACGGCGGCAGCAACGAGAATGGCCAAGACGTCGATGTTGCGCGTCAGCGGAATGCCAATGGCGGTGCCAACGGCAGGAAGCACGAAAAGGCCGATGGTGACACCGACGACAACGCCGATGCCAACGCCGATGAGGCCAAGGGCCAGCACCTGGACGAGAAAATGCACGAGGACGCGCCAGCGGGCGGCGCCAAGGCTACGAAGGACGGCGATCACGCCGGCGCGCTCGGCGATATAGGCCGACATGACGCTCCAGACGCTGACGCCGCCGATCAGGAGGGAGCCGAGGCCGACGACGAGGAGGAAGCCGGTAAAGAGCTCGTAATAGCGCAGCATCGGACCGAGACCATCGAGCGCAGAGCGGACTTCCCAGCCGGAATCGCCGAGTTCGCCGACGAGGCGGGCGCGTTCGCCTTCGGTGTCGCTGCTCGTCAGAAGCAGTTTGTAGCGGAAATTGGTGCCGAGGCCGGGCAGCGGAGACGTCCGGTCGGAGACGTGGGCAAAACCATCGGTGCTGAGGAGAGTCGCAAGACCCAGGCGAAAGCCGCGCACGGGACCATCCGGAAAGCCGGTAAGCCCGCCGCGGACTTCGAAATCGGTGCCGCCGATGGTGATGGTGTCGCCGGTTTTGAGGCCCAGTTGGTCGAGCATCACCGGATCGACAAGGGCGCCGAACATGCCGTTGCGTTCTTCGAGCGCGGCAAAGGGCGCGATCTGGGCTTCGGCATTATCGGTGTAGACACCGCCAAGCAGCGGATAGTTCGGACCCGCCGCGACAAGATCGACAAAGGCTTCGCCCGTCGCGGATTCGGCTCCGAGATTGGTTTCGATGGTGCTCGCGAGCGTGCCGGCCCCTTCGAAAATGGCAATTTCGCTCGCCGTTGCCGGGCGGTCCGAGCGGGTAAATTCGAGGTCGCCGCCCATGAGCAAGGCCGCGTTCTGGTCGACGGCGCGGGTAATGGCCGACGACACCGAGGAGACGCCGGCGATCAGCGCCGTGCCGACGGCAAGGCAGATGATGAGGAGGGAAAAGCGGGCCCAATCACCCGCCATTTCCTTAAGACCCACACGGGCCGCGGCAAGGAAGGCGCGCATCAGGGCTGGCCCGTGGTTTCGGTCAGCTGACCCTGTTCCATGGTAAACTTGCGGTCGGTGCGCTCGGCCAGATGCGGGTCATGGGTGATCATGACGATGGCAGTGCCGTTCTGGCGGGCAAGATCGAACATCAATTCGACAACGACGGCGCCGGTCTTCTGGTCGAGATTGCCGGTGGGTTCGTCGGCAAGAAGGAGCTTTGGCTTGGTAACAAGCGCGCGAGCAAGGCCGACGCGCTGCTGCTCGCCGCCCGAGAGCGCGGCGGGGCGATGGTCGAGCCGCTTGCCCAAACCGACGGCATCGAGCGCAGCGGCCGCTTCCTTGCGTACTTCGGCGAGCGGCAGATCTGGCCGGGCGATTTCGAGCGCGAGGCCGACATTGTCGAGTGCGGTCAGGGATGGAATGAGGTGGAAACTCTGGAAGACGATGCCGAGCGTCTGGCGGCGGAAGACAGCCATGGCGTCTTCGTCGCGCCTAGTGATGTCCGTACCCGCAATCGTGATCGAGCCCGCACTGGCGCGCTCAAGGCCCGCAAGCAGCATCAAAAGCGAGGTTTTCCCACTGCCCGAGGGTCCGACGATGGCGACGACCTCGGCCGGACGGACGGTCAGATCGACACCCCGCAAAATGTTGAGCGGCTTGCCGGCGACTTCTACACTATAGTCGACTTTGGACGCCGTGATGAGGGGAAGAACCGGCGGGTGTGGCGCTTGCGCTTTGTCCATGGATAGCGGGGACTGTTCGGGAGCCTGCACGCTGCCTCCGGCGTTCTTGGTTTATTGTGCGTTAATGCCGTATCTTTGCGAGATCATATTAAACTGGCATTGTTGGATGAAATACTAAAGATGCTTGCCCACAGGGCAGGTTTTGGGACGAGAGGGTACGACGTGGTAATGGGCGGAAAGACGATTGCTGGTCTGGCTGTGGCACTGATCGGCTTGATGGGAATGGCTGCGCCGGCATTTGCCGGTCCGACCGAGGAAGCGCTGCTGTCCTCTTATGTCGGCAGCTGGCGCGGGGAAAGCACGCTCGAGGGTGGCGAAAAGCCCGAACCCTTCCGCTGCCGCTTGTCGGTCAGCCCGGGCAATGCCGGCAAGATCAACTATACCGGCCGCTGCACGCTCGTGAACATGAACCTCTCCGTCAGCGGCACCATCGCCTATCAGGATGCCAGCAAGCAGTATGAAGCGGTGATGACTTCCAATGCCGGTTTTTCGGGCATCGCGGTCGGCCGCCAGCGCGGCAACCAGATCGGCTTCGATCTCGTCGAACGGCAGAAGGATCGCGGCGGAAACGACGTCGAGATCGGCTCGCGCCTGTTCCTGATCGGCAATTCGATCACCGTCGAATTCCAGGTCGAGTTCAACAATTCAGGCGACGTACTCACCGCCAGCGTGCCGTTCGCGCGCTAAACCGGACCGGGGCCGTGCCCAACCATCTTTCCCGCGAGAGTGACCAACCTCACGGTTGGTCCTCGAACCGGATTACCGGATCACGCGTCCCTCGCCATCGAAGAGATGCACCTGCCCTTCGGGCAGCGCGATGTGCATCGGCTGATGCAGTTGCAGGCCCGGCGCGCCGTCGAGCTTGATCGTCACAGTCTCGCCGTTGGGCAGTTCGACATAGGCCAGCGCATATTCGCCGAATTGTTCGATGACCGCGAGCGTGCCACTCAGATGCGCGGTTTCGGGGGTCGCCAGATTGAGGTGTTCGGGCCGTGCGCCGATGGTTCTGACCTTCGACACATCCACGCCGCTCAATGTTAACGCAATGTTACCCGGAAGGCGCAGCTGAGTGCCCTCGGGCGCCACCTTGATAAAGTTCATCCGCTGGCTGGCAATGAACCCGGCAACGAAGGTGTTGACCGGGTTTCGATAGAGTTCGAGCGGCGAACCCACCTGCTCGATATTGCCGGCATTGAGCACCACGATCCGGTCCGCCAGCGTCATCGCCTCGACCTGGTCATGGGTGACGTAAATCATTGTGGCATCAAGCGTATCGTGCAGCCGCGCGATCTCGACCCGCGTTTGCGCACGGAGCGATGCGTCCAGATTCGACAGCGGCTCGTCGAACAAAAACACTTTTGGATTGCGCACGATCGCGCGTCCGATGGCCACGCGCTGCCTCTGCCCACCGCTCAGGGCCTTAGGCATGCGATCAAGATAAGGCTCGATCTGCAAAATCCGCGCAGCTTCCCTAACCCTTTGATCTACCTCTTCTTTGGGTGTCTTCTTGAGCTTGAGGCCAAAGGCCATGTTCTCATAAACCGTCATATGCGGATAAAGCGCATAAGACTGAAACACCATGGCGATGCCACGCTGGGGCGAGGGCACGTCGTTGACCACCCGCCCCTCGATCGAAATCTCGCCGCCCGTAATCGGTTCGAGCCCCGCAATCATGCGCAGAAGAGTCGATTTTCCGCAGCCCGAAGGCCCGACGAAAACCACGAATTCCCCGCTTTTGATGTCGAGATCGACCCCATGGACCACTTCGAGCGATCCATAGGATTTTCTAACCTGGCGGAGCGTGACATCGGCCATGAAAACCTCCTCAGACGTCCAGCAGAAGCGTTACGATTTCGAAGGGGCGCAGCTTCAAGGTGACGCTATTGTCCTTGATTGGCAAAGGCTTGCTGGGCCCCTCTTCCATCAGGTTGACCGTCCGCACGCTCTTGACCTTGACCCCAAACCGTATCGTCGCCTCGGCGCGGATATTGGCGTGCTCGAAGACGCGCAGCACCAAGGCATCGGATTTTTCGGCCTTTTTCACCGTTTCGATGGTAACGTTATCCACGTCCACTTGGGCGAAGCTAAACTGGGCGAGTTCACCAGCCTTCGCCGCCGAAGGCGTCAGATTGCCGATGACGGCGAGGGGGTTATTGAAGCGTTCGGCCGCGCGATGCACCTGGGCCAGATCCGCGACACCTTCATGGATGAAGAGCGCATAGCGGATGCGATGTTCGCCCAGATCGGCATCGGGCGCCGGGAAGGTCGAACCACGCACCAGTGTCAGGCGCACCGATTGCTCGTGGCAATCATAGGCGTATTTGCTGTCATTGATCAGCGCCGCGCCGAAGTCACTTTCCGAGATATCGACCCAGCGATGCATCGAGGCCTCGAAGCGGGCGCGGTCCCAGGTGGTGTTGCGATGGGTCGGCCGCTTGACGTGACCGAACTGGATTTCCGAGCGGATTTCGGAGGTGTTGAGATCGAACGGGAACTGGGCCTTGATGACCTGCGCCCGCTCCTGCCAGTCGATAAAGGTGTCGAACTCGACCTGACGTGCACCGGCGGCAAGCGAAATCACCTGTATGATCAATGACTTCTGGTATTTTCGCTCGACCCGGATAGCCGCGCGGTGCGGCCCGGTTTCCACAACCGAGATCTTGGTCGGGCAATCTGCCAGCGGCCAGAACTGCTCTTCGAAATAGCGGTCGATATCCCAGGCGTCCCATTCCATGGGCTTATCTTCATAGGCAACGAGCCGGTTGGCCGTCTTGCCCGGCGTTAGCACATCGCGCTGCCGCTTCTTGTCGAAAATACCGGAAATCTCGCCTAATTTGTCGAAGTCGACGCGGATCATCTCGTTTTCGAGATGCTTTTCGGAGACCGAGACGCTGCTGGTCATGACCAGCGGCCCTGCCACGACCTGCGCCGCGGTCCAGCCAAGCGCGGCGATATTGCGCACCGGCGCCACAGCTTCCGTGCTGCCATCTGCACGGGTGATAGTCTGGATCGGCGTCGAGCCGCTTGCCGTCGCAAGACTATTGCCATCGGCCACCTGACCGAGGCTCACCAGCTCCGCGCGGTTCTGGCTCGTGAAATTGAGCACCCGAAGCTGATCCGTGCCAGGCTTGGCGAAAGCCTGTGCTGCCGCATGCCACGGCCCGTTCTGCGAGGCGAGGGTCGAGAAGATTTGGGCATATTCAGCGTCGCTATCGACATAGACTTCCGGAATGGACGTGCCCGGCAGGATGTCGTGGAACTGGTTGATCAGCACCAGCTCCCAAAATTCGGCAAGCGTTTCAGAGGGATAGGCATGGCCCGCCTGCGTTAAAGCCATGACGCCGACAAATTCGAGTTCCCGCAGACGCCGCTCGGCATTGCGGTTGTTCGCCTTGTTCTTGGCAACCGAGGTCAGCGTGCCGCGGTGATACTGCAGGTAAAGTTCGCCATTCCAGGTCGGGAATTTGGTCGGATTGGCGTCCATCGCCTTGCCCAGGCGATCAAGGAAGGGGACGATCCCTTCGAGCTTCACCTTTGGCGCACCGGGAATGCCGCGTTCAAGCCGCGTGCCGCGCTCGATCATGGCGCGGGTCGGCCCGCCACCGCCGTCGCCATAGCCATAGGACATGACGACTTCATTGTATGCGGCCTTGGGCTCGTATCGCTTCCACGCGCCCATGGTCTCGGAGACCGAAAGATCGCCGTTATAGGTCGTAAAAATCTGTTCGCTGTCATACCTTTGCGCAGTGATGAGCTGCGCCTTGGTCACTGTTCCGTCGATGCCGCGCCAGAAGAACGTGTCATAGGGATGCCGGTCGGTATCGTTCCAGGAAAGCTTCGAGGTCACGAAATATTCGAGCCCGGATTTCTCCATGATCTGCGGCAGGTTGGCCGAATAACCGAACGTGTCCGGCAGCCAGACCGTCTTCGGCGTCACCTTGAAATGCTCGATATGGAAGCGACGCCCGCGCATGATCTGGCGGACCAACGACTCGCCTGAAGCGATATTGACGTCCGGCTCCACCCACATGGCGCCTTCGATTTCGAACTGCCCGGACTTCACCCTCTTGAGCATGCGCTCCCAGATTTCGGGGTAGTCCTTCTTCAAGAAGTCGAAGAGCACCGACTGGTTGTACATGAAGACGAACTGCGGATATTCCTCCATCAGGGCAAGTACGGTCGCGAAGCTGCGCCCGGTCTTGTCGCGGGTATGCATCACGCGCCAGAGCCAGCCAACATCGAGATGGGTGGAGCCCACCGCTGTAATTTGCGGCTGCACTTCGGTATCGACGAGATCGTAGATTTCCTTGGCGATTTTTTCAGCCGCGGGCAGGCTCGCCTCGAATTCCGGCGTATGCCCATCGCGCCGATCAAGCGCGCGCAGAGCGCGATCGACGATATTCAAAATCGCCTGTCGCCGTGGATCGTTCTGATAGAGGCGAACCGCCACATCAAGCGGGGTCTGCAGGTCATAGTAAAGCTTCTCGGCGCGCTCATTGCGCACGAAGAAATCGACCTCGAACCCGACCAGAGGGCGATCGAAGAAGGTAAAGGCGTTGACGAGAATGATATGCTTGTTGCCCGGCTTGGCATTGCGCTCGATCACCAGTTCGGTGTGATTGCCATCGATCGCCTGGGCAATCTTGCCGTCGAGATAAGCGAGACATTGCGGATCCGTCGCGCCTGGCCGATCCTGCCACTGGCTGGTGAAATGCGCGACGAAAACCTTACCCTTGGCTTCCTCGGGCACAGTGATTTCAGCGGCAAACCAGGTGTGTTCCTGATGCTTGGCCCAGACCGAATGCCGGCCGAACTTTTCCCAAGTCCGCCAGTCGGCCTTCAGCGCCTCTGCAGCCGAAAAGCCATCGGCGCGCTGCACGTGCCACTGGAACGGCACATTGGCGAGCGGGGTACGGATCTTCTTTTCAAGGTCCTTGCATAGACGGAGGAGTTTTCCCTCCATCTTGAGGTCGTCGTCGAGAAGACCGAGTTTTGTCGATTGGGGGTTGGAATAGGTCATCCTTTGACTCCGACACCGGCGAACCCTGTGTTCATGTTCCGCCGCAACAAGAAATAGACGGCGATGGCAGGCGCCGCATAGAGAATGGAAAAGGCCGTCAGGAAGCCATAGTTGATGGCGCCTTGTTGGCCGAACGCTGCATAGAGCCCCACCGACATCGGAAAGGCATCCTGCACGCGCGCAAAGATCAGCGGCAGCAGGAACTCGTTCCAGGCTCCCGTGAAGCTGAAGAACCAGACCACCGCGATCCCCGCGCGCGACATGGGCAATACGATTTTCGTGACGATCTGAAGAAGGCTCGCGCCTTCCACATAGGCCGCTTCTTCAAGCTCGATCGGCACCGTGTCAAAGAAATTCTTGAGGAGCAGCAGCGTGAAAGGCAAATTGAGAATGGTCAGCGCGATGATAACGCCAAGCTGATTGAGGAGGCCCGAGCGCTGCGCCGCAAAGTAGAGCGGCACGAGCACGCCTGCCGATGGCAACATGCGCAGAAGGACGAGCGTCCAGAGAAAGGCATTGCGTCCCGGAATACGCAGGCGTGATAGCGGATAGGCCGCTGAAATCCCAACGACGACCGAAAGCGTCGCCGTGCCCGCCGCGATGATGATCGAATTGAAAAACTGCCGCCCGGCATTGCCGCTCACCGCGAGCCCAAAGTTGTCGAAGCCGAAGGCTTTCGGGATTTCGAGCTGACCGGTCGAGAGCGGATTGAAGGCGTTTAGTATCAGCCAGGAAAAGGGGCTGACCCAGATCACGGCCATGAAAGTCAACGCAATGGCGGTCAGGCGCGAGGTGCCGGTATTGTCCATTATTTCGGCTCCCGCAGAAGACGAAGATAGAAGAGTGACAGGAAGCCGACGATCAGCAGCATGGCGACCGAGATCGCCGAGCCAAAGCCCAGATTGCCGCGCGAAAAGCTCTGATTGTAGAGGAAGACGGCGAGCGTTTCCGTCTGCCGCCCCGGCCCGCCGCCAGTCATCGCAAAGATCAGCGGGAAGTATGTAAAGGTCCAGATGGTGATGAAGAGCATATTGGTCGCGATATGCGGCCGGATGATCGGCAATTGCACCAGCCATATGCGCTGGAACGGGGTTGCGCCATCGACCTTGGCTGCTTCCACGACTTCACGGCTGACCGAATCGAGCGCAGCGGAAAACAGCAGGTAGGACCAAGCCGTGCCCTTCCAGATATTGGCGATGGTCACGACCGGCAGGGCGTAACTGTTGATGAAATTGATCGGCGGGAAGCCGAGCGGCACGACGATCAATTGGTTGATGAGGCCCGTCTGGCTTGTCGTCGCCGACCAAAGAAACGCCGCAACGATATCGGGCAAAAGCCAGCCAAGCATGATGCAGACTTCGACCACCGTGCGCAGTGTCGATTGCGTGCCGCGCAGCGTCGCCGCAAGCAGGAACCCCAGCACCGATTGGCCGACAATGGCCGAGAAGAAAACGAAGATAACCGTGGTCCAGAGCGATTCAAGAAAACCCCGGCGGGTAAAAAGCCGCTCGAAATTCTCAAGCCCGACCCAGCTCCACTCGACGCTCTTGCGACCGACGAGCGCGAGATCGGTGAACGAAAAGGCAAAGGCCCAGGCGGTAAAATAAAGCAGCGCGCAGATCAGGACGATGGCGGGCAACATGCCGATGATCAGCACGGTCAGATTGCCGGTGAGCCAAGGATTAACCTGATTTTTCATGGATTTTTCTCACTGGCAGAAAGCCGGTCGCGCATCCCGCGTCAGCCCCATGGGGCCACAATCGAGAATAAACCCCCGTCACGGCGGCACCCGGAGGACATTTGGGCGCCGCCGCGTCGGGAGGAACCTTACTCGTAAGTGATCACGTTCTCTTCGCCGAACTCGTCGACCAGAGCATCGTGGTAAGTCTGAATGGCTTCCTCGACCGATACGCCGTCCAGAATATCAGATGTTGCCTGCTGGATAAGGGCAGAGACAGTCTGATAGCCGGGAACGGTATCGCGGCCCGTCGTATCGGCTGCCAGTTTGGTCGCTTCGGCAAGGAAGGGGTCGGCGGTATATTCCGGAGACTCAGAGATATCGGTACGGACCGCCATGCGGTGATTGGCGAGCGTCCAGGCCTTGAAGTTGGCTTCGTCGAAAATCGCCGTCACGAGCTTGAAGGCCATATCCTTGTCGGCCGCATTGGCATTGATGCCAAGCGTCCATCCGCCCGAAATATTGGTCGTGGTCTTGGCGCCCGGCTCGCCCGAACCCGGCCATGGCGTCCAGGCGACCTGTGCGTCTCGGTCTTCGCGGCTCGGCGGGTTGTTGCAATCCCACAGGCACGCATCTTCCCATGAGCCGGAGGCGAGAATGCCTAGCTGATCGTCGGCAAGCGCCTGACGAACCGCAGCGGAAATGTCAGTCGCGTAGTTCAGGTCTGCCGGGTTGAGTTCCTTTTCCACATAGACCTGGTGATAAAGATCGAACGTGCGGCGAAGCGCCGGGCTGTCGCCGATCCACTGATTGGTTTCGCGGTTGAGGAGGCGATTGCGATCGCCCTCGGGCACATCGGCACCGAGCAGAGCCATGTAGACGCCCTGCATGGTGGTCGCTTCGCCCTGCTTAATGCCGGCGGGAAGCTGGAAGGGGTATTGCACCCCGGCTTCCTTGAGCTTGGTCGCGGCATCGAGAACATCTGCCCAGGTCTTGGGCTGCCACGGCGTCGGGATGCCGGCCTTTTCGAAATTGGACAGATCGTACCAGAGCATGCGCACGTCGGTGTCGGTGGGCAGCGCATAGACTTCGCCCTGATAGGACGCGACTTCGAGAAGGCCGGGCAGATAATATTGGAACTGGTCCCAGCCCCCGAGTTGCTCCTTGAGCGGATGGAGATAACCGGCCGAAGCCAGTTCGCTCACCATGAAGCTATCGATCAGATTGACGTCCGCTGCGGTGCCGGCGCTGAGATCGAGCGCGATGCGCTGGTCATAGCCTTGGCCCGGAAGCTTGATGGCGTTGACGGTTTCGCCCGTCTCGGCTTCGAATTTTTCGATGCCTGCCTCAATCAGGGCCGCAAAGGATTCCATGTACATGACCGACACTTCGGCACGTGCCGGAATGGCGGATGCGGCCATGAGCGACATGGCAGCCACCGTCGTCAGAAAACCCGTCCTGAGCATCAACTCCTCCTTTGCTGCTCTTGCCGCCCGGAAGGTGCGGCCCGGATTGGAAACTCCTCGTTCCGATCCGCCGACAGGTAAGCACAGGGTGTGCAACGTTGCAATTGTATTTCATCATTCGTCACCCATACTGACCCTTCGCATTTTTTGCATATAGATTTCCGCTGCTTACAAAATCCATATCGATTTCGCTGGCATCGCTTGGTTAATAAAACGTTGCAAATAATTTGGCATTGGTTTGAGCGCGGTGACGTGTAAAATTGAGCAGCCCCCACCATGAGCCAGACTATCTTGACCAAACCAGCCGCAGGCGGAAGACGCGTTACGCTCAAGACGATCGCCGAGATGACCGGGCTCAGCCTCTCGACGGTTTCCCTATCGCTGCGCGGCGGCACGACCCTAAAGCAGGAGACGCGGGACAAGGTCAACGAGGCGGCCAAGGCGCTTGGTTATGTGCCGGATCGCGCCGGTGTGCGTCTGCGTACGGGCAAGACCAATGTCATTGCGCTCGTGCTCGATGGCGCCGAGGATTCGATCGATTTTGCACGCAACATGATCCAGGGGATCGGACAGGCTATCCAGGGAACGCGCTACCACCTGACGGTCATTCCCGAATTCGAGCGGCATCTCAACACTAGCACAATCGACAATATTCTGACCAATCGCACCGCGGACGGCGTCATCATCACCCATACCGGGCCGCGCGATCCGCGCGTGCAGATGATGATCGACGCCGATTTCCCCTTTGTCAGCCACGGCCGCACGGAGTTTTACACGCCGCACGCCTATCACGACTTTCATTCCGAAGAATTCGCCGCGATGGCGGTGCAGCGCCTCGCCGAGAAAGGCTGCAAGAGCGTGCTCCTGGTTATCGGCGATGACCGGACCACCAATTACCACAACATCGTCACGAGCTTCCGCAGGGCCGCAGCGCGAGCCGGCATCGAGGCGCGCGTGCTCGAAGGCACAGTCAAGATGACCCCGGCCGAGATGCGTCGCAAGGGCATCGAACTTGCCGGTGAAGAGGGCCGGCCCGAGGGCATCATCAGCGACAGCGAAACACGCACCATTGCCCTTGTGGGCGGCCTTGCCGAAGGCGGCGTCAAGCTCGGGCGTGACATGCAACTGATCTACAAGCAGACCTCAGGCATCCTGCCGACGCTCTTTCCGGACATGGACAGTATCCGCGAGGATGTGTTTGCCGCAGGGGGCGAACTCACGCGGCTGCTGTTGCAGCGGATCGAAGGCGTGCCTGTCGCCGAGCTCCAGACCCTTGCCGAACCGCAGCCCCACTGGCGCAGCTAGCCGGCCTTGGCCTTGAGGGCCGCACGCATGGCGACAGTGTGATTGAGCGCATAGGCCAGGCCCAACTGCACAAGCAACCCGAAAGCCAGCAGGAAGCCGTCGCTGACGTCGTTTCCGGGATTGGCGAATTTTATGGCCTGGAAAAGCAGGCTCAGCGCCGTACCCGTCGCAAAGACCGCAAGCCCCTGGCGGCCCATCGCCCGCAATGGCGCTGCCCAGCGCGAGGCAGCGACGCGTTGCATGGCAGGGATCGATGCCAGAACGTAAAACAGCGCCAAGGCGTGCAGAAGTCTCGGCAGGCTTAAAAAGGTCTTGTCGAAGGAATGGATATGAAACGGCGCCCCGGCCTTCCACAACAGATGGAGGCCGTAATTACCGGCCTGACCGACCGGTGGAACTTTGACCCAAAGCACAACGAGAATGAGAAAGGCGAGCGCTGCGAGAAAGGCCAAAGGATTGGTGGGGAAGAAACGCTTGCCCTGCTTCATGCCCATGCCGGCGATGAGCCCGATGACGAATATCAGCTGCCAGGAAAGCGGGTTGAAGAACCAGCCGCCTGAATTGGGGTAATTGGGGAAGTTGAGACGGAACAGCCCGGCCGCGCCCCAGACGAGAAGCGACCCAGCCAGCAGCCAATAGGGCTTTTTCAGCCCCACCATGATCAGGGCCGGCGTGGCTAGGAGCAGCGTCAGGTAAAGCGGCAGAATATTGAGATAGCCGAACTGATGCGTCAGGAGCGGGATGCCGATCAGCACGCCCAGGGGCTCGCGTGAGAGCGGCCTCAAATTATTGGTCAGCAGCAGCTCATAAAGGCCGAACCAATGGGCCGCCGCGGCGAACGTTCCGAGGAAAATGAAGGTCAGCGTCAGATGGACGAAATAGAGCTGCCGGGCGCGCGCCCATGGCCGGGCGATCGAGAGCCACAGCGGCATCTTCTTGAGGAATGAACCGGAATAAGCGAGCCCGGCCGCGACCCCGGACATGAAGACAAAAGCCTCCGCCGCGTCGGAAAAGCCGTAATTTCGGTTGGTGAAGAGCTCGTAGACCGTACCCGGCACGTGGTTGATGAAGATCATCACCAGAGACAGGCCGCGGAACATGTCGAGGCGCTCGTCCCGGGCGCCAGGCGGCAATGGCGCAGGACCGGCGATAATCGCACGCATAAATGAAATGCGCTCCCAAAGGAGCGGCTTACGCTGGAGCATGGACGCCTGTTTCAACACGGCCAGACATTAGCACGGGCTCGGTGGCCCGCCAGCTTGAAAGGATGGCGTTTGCTTCCGTGATGATCGGGCTCGGCGCCCGTTCGCTCGGCACGCTGAACAGCCATTGGCTGACGGGGCTGTCGCCGCCACGCGAGGTTGCCCAGATCACGAGCGGGGCAGCCAGCGCCGGCGCAGCAACGGGGAGCAACCAAGGGAGAAAGGCCGGACCGACGAAAGCCATGAAGGCGATGGCGCCGATTGCAGTGACGACAATCCACCAGCTCGCCGCAAAAGCGGTGTTGAGCGAAACCGCGCGCGCATCGCGCTCGGTGGCGGGCCATCCCCCGTCGAACCCAAAGAGGATCTGGAATACCGCACGGCTCTGGAAGGCGAGAAGCACCGGCGCGATGATCGTCGACAGGATGATCTCGCCGAGGACCGACGGGATGATCCGCCAATTGCCGAAGCGGCGATTGTTGCCGTCGAGGGCGCCGCGAATGGCGATTGCGATCTTGGGAAGGAGCAGCGTGGTCAGGACCCCGATGCCAATGAGCCAGGGCGTGACACCCCAGCGCTCGCCACCGCTGTCGGGTAGGACGCTCGCGATCAGGCTCGCCGCCAGAAGCAGCAGCCAGAGCGGCGAGGCGAGATAAGCCATGATGCCCTGAACAAAGGTAAAGCGGCTCCAGAACTTGAGCCCGGGCGCCGCAATAAGGCGGCGATGCTGCAGGTTACCCTGGCACCAGCGGCGATCGCGCTTGGCATATTCGATCAGATTTTCCGGACCCTGCTCGAAGGAGCCACCAAGCTCAGGATCAACTTCGACCTTCCAGCCGCCGCGGGCGAGAAGGGCGGCTTCCACATAATCGTGGCTGAGGATGTGTCCGCCGTAGGGCGGCTTGCCCGAGAGGACCGGCAGGCCGCAGCAGGAGGCAAATGCCCGGACGCGGACGATAGCGTTATGGCCCCAGTAGGGTCCATCTTCGCCCTGCATCATGGCTGCGCCACGGGAAAAGTATTTCGAGAAATAGGCGGATGAATAAGCCATCATCCGTCCGAAAAGGGTCCGCGCGCCGATGACGACTGGAACGGATTGCAGCAGGCCCAGGCGCGGATCGTCATCCATGCGTTGCGCCATAGTCAGGATCGTATCGGCTTCCATCAGGCTATCCGCATCAAGAATGAGCGCATAGTCATAGGCGCCGCCGGAGCGGGCGATGAAATCCTCGATATTGCCTGCCTTGCGGCCGACATTTCTTTCGCGCCGGCGATAAAAAATCCGGCCGGGCGCTTCCGGTTCGACGATAAGGCGCTCGAATTCACTCGCTTCTTCCGCCGCAACCTCGAGCGAGGTAGTGTCGGAAAGGATGGCGAAGTGGAATTGCGATGCAAAGCCGCGCGCAACGATCTGCCGGTTCATGGCGGCAATGCGCGAAAAGGTCTCCAGCGGATCCTCGTTATAGATCGGTACGAGGATCGCGGTCTTGCCTTGCGGCATGGGCCGCTTTTTCGGCGCGCGCGGGGCGGGCGACAGCGCGCCCAGCAGCCCGATCGTGCCGCCCCACACCAGCCAGAAGCCGGTCAGAACAAGCAGGATCGTCCGCACCCAGTCGATCAGGACCGGTCGGTTGCCGCCGACGAGATCGAGAAAGGCGATACCGGCTGTCAGGCTCACAGCCGCGGCAAAACTCAGCGTGAGCAGCCGGAGCCACCACGCCTGCCCATTGGTCACCCGTTTTTCCATACGAGGGGTGCCCTAGCTTCTTTGCCAAACAAGAAGGAAAGCGCGAAAGAACGCGCCGAAGGCGATAGGACGTTCGAGCGTCTGCTTGGGCATATGCAGAGGCGCATCTGGTAGGCCATCTAGGGGCTGAAAGGGCTGGTGTTTCATGCCTGTTCTCCACGCCACTGATAAAGCCAAGCTTCCGTCAACGGCTCTCCGCCTGAGCCGATGCTTGCTCTCAGCTCAATCAGTGTCTGACCCTCGGTTTCCACGTCCAGCACAAGACGCCAAAGTCCGTTGGCATCTATACGTGAGAAGGTCGACGATGTGATTTCACCTGCCGATGCGGTTGCATCGACTTCGAAGACTGTTTCCGGCGAGAGGTCCGCCAGACGTCCGCCATCAAAGTCGATGACGAACTTGCGCAGGCTGGCGACATTTTCGACGCCAGATACGCCCCCCTGGCCGATGCGGGTTTCAACCACATGGGCCAATTCGGAATTATTGTCCGGAACGAGGTCCCCCCAGATCAGACGATAGCCGTATTCGCGGGCTTCGCCTGCCTTGGGGGGCTCGTTTGGAATCCAGAACGCTGCAATGTTGTCATCGGTTTCCGACTTGGCCGGAATTTCGATGAGCCGGACCTGTCCCTGCCCCCAATCGCCCTTCGGTTCGACGCGCATGGAGGGACGGCGTTCGTAATGTGCTCCGGCGTCCTGATAATTTTCGAAATCGCGATTGCGCTGATAAAGCCCAAAGGCGCGAATGTTGGCATCCCAGAAGAACGAATTG
This sequence comes from Devosia soli, assembly GCF_000970455.1. Lineage (GTDB taxonomy): Bacteria > Pseudomonadota > Alphaproteobacteria > Rhizobiales > Devosiaceae > Devosia > Devosia soli. The sequence goes on from NZ_LAJG01000024.1 coordinate 171,789, forward strand.
CCGAGCTGGGGCGTGTTGTTGAGCTGCCGCCACTGCGGCAGGCCCGCTTCGGGTTCCACCACGAGGCCGCTGCAATCGTGTACCTGCGGACGGAAATCGTCGAACTGGTGGCGATTGGTTTCGGCAAAAAGGAACATCGAGGTCAGCGGCGCGATGCCGACCTCGCCGATATCGGAGCGAAAATAAAGCCGCGCCGTCACATCCATGATGGTTTCCTGCTGCTCTGCATTGGCAGGCGAGATCAAGAAACGATAAGCGCCAGTGACGCTCTGGCTTTCGAGCGCCGCGTAAACGGTCAACGGGCCATCGCCAGAGGGACGCTCGACATAGAATTCGGAAAAGCGCGGAAATTCTTCCGGGCCTTCGCGCCAGGAATTGATCAGCAGGCCACGGGCACTCGAGCCATAGATATTGCCGCGACCCAGCGCGCGGAAATAGCTTGCGCCAAGGAACGCGACCAATTCGTCCGCAACTTCGGGCCGGTTGACAGGATAGTTGATACGAAAGCCCGCGATGCCGGGAAACTCGGCGCTCTCGATTGCCTTGCGCTCTTCGGCGTCATCGAAATGATAGATGAAGTCGTCACTATCGAAAGCGAATGGGTGAGCATCACCATAGGTGATCTCGTAGACGGAAACGGTTTCCTTGAAGAGCCAGCCGGGCGGAAACGCCTGGATCTGAAAGCCATGGCCATCGTCACGCCAGCGCGCTTTCTTGGTATCGAACTGGACGCGCCGGTACCCATCATAGTTGAGACCGGTATAGACCGCCGAGTCGACCAGGACGGGACTTTGATAGGGTTGTGCCGCCAAGTCCTTCATGCGCGCCGAAAAGCTCTCGAAGTCGAAAGCGCCGGACATCGGCTCGATAGCAAAGACAGGGCGGGTCAACGATGTGGAGGATAGCAGAGCGAAAGATGCCGCAGCGCCCGCTAAAAAGGCGCGACGAGACAAAATGGTGGGGTGAGCTAAGGACATGGGTGACGCTACAGGTTCTTCGCTATCCATCAATTTCCGGCAACGCCGCCAAGACGGTAAAGTTGTCGCATAGAGCCCATGCGCGGTACGCATAGCGCTGCCTATATGCCGTTGCCCGTAAATTCCGGGTTTTTGCCGTCTGAGGATGCCGGCCCGTACGACCTAAAGCGCAAATCGGGCGAAAGCCGGGCACGGAATTGTGATCGCGATGAAAAACGGTTCGTTAACTGATCCCGCCGAGCGAAACGTATTTGATTTCAAGGTAATCATCGATGCCGTAGCGCGAGCCCTCGCGGCCGAGACCCGAAGACTTGACGCCCCCGAATGGCGCCTCTGCGGTCGAGATAAGGCCAGTATTGACCCCGACCATGCCATATTCGAGCGCTTCGGCGACCCGCCATACCCGGCTCAGATCGTTGGCGTAGAAATAAGCGGCCAGGCCGAACTCGGTGTCATTGGCCTGGGCGATGACATCGGCTTCGTCGACAAAGCGGAACAGGGGGGCGACCGGGCCAAAGGTTTCCTCACGCGCCATCAGCGCTTCCGGCGGCACGTCGGCCAGTATCGTCGGCTCGAAGAAAGTGCCGCCGAGTGTGTGCGGCTTGCCGCCGCGCAAGATTTTGGCGCCCTTTTCGACAGCATCGGCTATGTGCTGCTCGACCTTTTCGAGCGCAGCTTTATCGATGAGCGGACCAAGATTGATGCCTTCATCAAAGCCGTGGCCCGTCTTGAGCGTAGCCACCGCGGCCCCGAGCTTTTCGGCAAACGCGTCATAGACCTTATCATGCACATAAAGCCGATTGGCGCAGACGCAGGTCTGTCCGTTGTTGCGAAACTTGGCGATGAGGGCACCATCGACGGCCGCGTCGAGATCGGCGTCATCGAAAACGATAAAGGGCGCGTTGCCGCCAAGCTCTAGGCCGAGCTTCTTGATGGTCGGCGCGCTCTGCCGGTAGAGCTCGGCGCCGACTTCGGTCGAACCGGTAAAGGTGAGCTTGCGCACAATGGGATTGGCCGTCATCTCGCCGCCGATCTCGCGGGCCGAGCCCGTGATGACGCTGAAAAGACCCGGCGGCAGGCCGGCGCGTTCCGCGAGGACGGCAAGAGCGATAGCCGAAAACGGGGTCTGGGACGCGGGTTTCAAAACCATGGCGCAGCCCGAAGCCAGCGCTGGTCCGGCCTTGCGCGTGATCATCGCACTGGGGAAATTCCACGGCGTGATGGCGGCGACAACGCCGATCGGCTGCTTCATCACCATGATGCGCGCATCGGGCCGATGACCCGGGATGAGATCGCCATAGACCCGGCGGGCCTCCTCGGCGAACCATTCGATAAAGCTCGCGCCGTAGGCGATTTCACCGATGGCTTCGGCAAGCGGCTTGCCTTGCTCCCGGGTCAGGATCCGGCCGAGATCTTCCTTGTTCTCGATCATCAGATCGAACCAGCGGCGGAGGATGTTCGAGCGTTCCTTGGCGGTGCGCGCAGCCCAGCTTTTCTGCGCTTTTTCGGCAAAACCGATCGCAGTTCGCGTTTCCGCAACGCCGAGCTTGGGGACATAACCGATGGATTCACCGGTCGCCGGATCGGTCACCGCGATGCCGGTACCATTGGCCTCGGTCCAAGTTTCACCAACCAGGGCCGCCTGACGAAACAGGCTCGGATCCTTAAGCTGCATGCTGTTCCCCTTCGCAAAGGATAATAACACCGCAACGGCCCCATGTGGTTCCGCTGGCAAGTGCCATCTTGGAAAGGAATAAATGGCGGAGAGAAAGGGATTCGAACCCTTGAGACGGTTCCCCGCCTACACACTTTCCAGGCGTGCGCCTTCGACCACTCGGCCATCTCTCCGCATCGCCGTGGCCGGTTCGTTGCCGAACTGCCGAGCCACCACCGGGGCCTTGCGAGCGTGGCGCACTATACTGATGAACTTCCCTGGCGCAAGCACGAGTTCCGTTTATCATCGAGGTTTTTGAACAAGCGTGCCCGGCTTGTGAACAAGCGCTGCCAATGGCACAAGGGAAACGCGCTGGGCGGAACGGTGGCCGCCCCTCGGCCAAGGACGGGTGAATGCGGATAGCCTTGCGAATAATCGGCACCTGGTTGATCGGCCTGGCGCTGGTGCTGCTTGTGATCGATGGCACCAAATCCCTGGCAGCCAACGAAATTGTCATGACGAGCCTTGGCGACATCTGGATGCAGATCCACGCGCAAAGCCTTGAGGGCATGCGGGCTTTTCTTGATAGCCGGTTTTTTGCGAGCCTTCTCGATACGGTGCTCAATGCGCTGTTGACCTATCCGGCCTTCGCCGTCATCGGCGTGCCGGGCATCGTTCTGGCGATCCTGGGGCGGAGGACGCGGCGCGAGCGTTTTTTGCGGACCGAAGAGATCTGACCTAAAAATCGGGGACCGGAGTTCCCATATTACGCGGCGAAAGGAGACTTCCATGTTCTTCCGCACCAAGCCGACTTCCATTCCCACCGCTGACGAGGCCCTGCCGGGCCGGTCGACGGAAATGCCTGTCGCGCCTCAACATTTCGTCAATGGCGAAAGCCTCAAGGGGCCCTATCCCGAGGGCGCAGAAACCGTCTATTTCGGTCTCGGCTGCTTCTGGGGCGCCGAGCGGCTTTTCTGGAAGCTGCCGGGCGTGATCGTCACGGCTGTCGGGTATCAGGGTGGCCATACGCCGAATGCCTCCTATGAAGAGGTCTGCTCGGGCCGGACGGGGCATACCGAGAGCGTCAAGGTCGTTTATGACCCCAAGCGTATCTCATTGGAAACGCTGCTGAAAACCTTCTGGGAAGAGCACGATCCGACCCAGGGCATGCGTCAGGGCAATGACGTGGGGACGCAATATCGGTCCGCCATCTATACGACGACGCCGGAACAGGCGGAAATCGCGGCCCGCAGCAAGCAAGCTTACCAAAATGCCTTGCGCGAAAAGGGATTAGGCCCGATCACGACAGAAATCGCACCTGCTGGTCCGTTCTATTATGCCGAAACCTATCACCAGCAATATCTGGCCAAGAACCCCAATGGCTATTGCGGGCTGAATGGTACCGGCGTGTCTTGCCCGATCGGGCTGGGCGTTGCAGCCGAGTGACAATCCTGACGGCGTAGCGGTTATCCGCTGCGCCGTTTCTGTTAGCAGTTCGTTAACATTGAACATCCCCTATCCCACGATCATGACACGGACGGGCTTTGAAGCCTTCGTCAGCCGCTTGCCGGCGGTTTTTGTCGTGCGGCAATGGCGCGACGATTCGGTTGCCAAGGTCGGGGATAAGATTTTTGCGCTGCTCGATCGCGACCCGGGCGAGGTCTGGTGCAAGGTGTCGGACATGTCCTTCGATCTTTTGACCGAACTGCCCGGCATCCGACCCGCGCCCTATTTCGCTCGTGCAGGGTGGGTGGCGATTTCACACGAGAGCCCGCTAGCCGGTGATGAAGTCGAAGCCTATGTCGTCGAGGCGCATCGGCTAATCGCGGCCAAGTTGAGCAAAAAGCGGCGCCTGGCCTTGGGCATCGACCACCTGCCGATCCACGCGCCGCTTTGAATTCTATTGAAGCTGAGGCTTCAGAAGGAAATCGTTGCGGTCTGCGGTCTTGACCCGAACCCACGACTCCCGGCCCGAACGGACGATGCGCAGCGAAAATTCCGAACCCGGCGGAGCCTTGGCCCAAAGCTTGCGATAAAAATCGCCGAGGCTCTCGACTTCTTCGCCGTCGAGTTCGGAAATGATGTCACCGCTCTTGAGCCCAGCTTCATCTGCGGGGCCGCCATCGGAAACGTTCATCACCACGACGCCATTGTTGCGTTCGGCCGAAAAGACGCCCAGCCACGGCCGGGCTTCGCGCTTGGGACGGCCGGTCGTGACCATGTCATCAAGAACGGGTTTGAGGAGATCGATCGGCACGATCATGTTGATATCGGTGGTGTCGCCGGCATGCAGCATCTGGAGGCGCAACGAGCCGATGCCGATGAGAGCATCGTTTTCGTCGAGCAGCGCTGCCCCGCCCCAGGATGGATGGAAGGGCGCGGTAAAAAGCGCTTCTTCAAGCATATATTCCCAATAGCCGGCAAATTCCTGCTTGGCGACGATCTCGTTGAGCACCTCTTCGCCCTGCCCATCGATGATGCGACCGATATCCTTCACCCGCGCGCCGGCGGAACTGCCGAGGCGCAGGGGCGGCAGGTCGAGATCGCCAAGGGCCTGAACGAGGCCGAAGCCGGTTTCCTGATCAAAGCCGACGACATGGGCAGGCACGACGCGTTCGTCGTGGGTCGTCAGCCAGACTTCTTCAGCTTCGGTGATGAGATAGCCGATGGTGACGACCAGACCCTGATCGTTGATCACGGCGCCGCTGCCTTCGCGCAGCGTGCCGAGGGTCGAGGCCGTAAAGGCCGTTTCCGGAATGTGGGTTCGCAGCGCGACGACGGAGTGGCGCGGATTGGTGGACATGTCTTATCCCCCTGATGTGTTCTTTATCCATTAGATAGGCCCGAACGGGTCTGGCGCAAGCATGGCTCCAACTCTCGCCACGTGCAGAGCAGAACGCCTATTCAATCCTGAATAGCTGATCGCCAAAACTACCCAATCCAATTCACCTCCATGGGGAGGTATCGTTCTTCTCGTGAACAAGAAGGACATTATCATGACCACCATCGCGACCCGCCGCCCAGCCCTTTCCCTGACGACGCCCATTTTCCTCCAACGCCTGGAAGGCCTCGCGGCGATGGGTTTCGGCATAGTTGCTTACGCGTTCCTCGATCAATCCTGGCTGGTTTTCGCTCTTTTGTTTCTGTCTCCCGATCTTTTCATGCTGGGCTATCTTCGATCGATCCGGACGGGTGCGGCGCTCTATAATCTCGGACATAGCTATGCAGCACCGGCGCTGCTGGCCCTTGGCGGGCTTTTCGCTGGCGAGATCTTTTATGGGCTGGCAGCCATCTGGGTCGCCCATATCGGTTTTGACCGTATGCTCGGCTATGGGCTCAAGCTCGATGGCGGCTTCGATCAGACCCATCTCGGACCGATCGGCAAGGCCAAGGCGCGCTGAGCGCCTTCGCGGAACGCCAAGCCCCATGGCGGCATTTTGGCTTGCATGACTTACGAACTTTATTATTGGACCGGTATTCAGGGCCGGGGCGAATATGTGCGGCTGGCGCTCGAAGAAGCAGGCGCGGCCTATACCGACATGGCGCGGGTCGAAGGCGATGGAGTGATCGAGGCCCTCGCCGAAGCCATCGACACACCGAGCTTTGCGCCTCCGGTGCTCAAGCATGGCGATGTGGTGGTGGGGCAGACCAGCGCCATTCTATTCTATCTTGGCGGTACCCTCGATCTGGCGCCGCTAGACGAACGGCTCAAGCTCTGGACACACCAGACTCAGCTGACCATCGCGGACTTCGTTCTTGAGGGACACGACGTGCATCATCCGCTCGGGGCGGGAAAATATTACGAAGAGCAGAAGCCGGAAGCGCTGCGGCGTGCAAAGGAGTTTCGTGACGAGCGAGTGCCGAAGTTTCTTAAATGGTTCGAGACGATCCTGGCGCGCAATCCGGCCGGGCCGGAATTTTTGGCCGGCGATCGGCTGAGCTATGCCGACCTGTCGCTGTTTCAGGTGATGGAGGGGCTGCATTATGCCTTCCCCAAACTAATGGGTCGGATCGGCCGGGAGTTTGAACGGGTGGAGGACCTGCGCGAGCGCGTGCGGGCGCGGCCGAATATTTCTGCGTATCTGCGGAGCGAGCGGCGGCTGGCGCCGAATGAGAACGATCTGTTCCGGCATTATCCGGAGTTGGATGGGTAGGGACGCTTCAATGGCCCTCATGGGGGCAAGTCACCGCGCTTCCCTCGGGTCAAGCACGAGGGAAGAACGGCGGTCTTGAAAGCGTCTGGGCAGGCGTGCGAGGTTCGGTGCTATCCCTTCGCCTTCGGCGTCAGGCCGTGCAAGAAGAGCTGTTCGAGGTATCGTGCCGCATCTTCGAACCGCCCTTCCCCGCCGCGGCCCTTGCCCAAAATCGCCCGCACCTGCACGTCGAAATCGGCATAGTGCTGGGTGGTGGCCCAGATCGAAAAGATCAGGTGATAGGGGTCGGTGCGGGAAATCTTGCCTTGGTCCATCCAGGCCATCAGCACCTGGGCTTTCTCATCGACCAGTGCCTTCAGATCCACTTCCAGCATATCGATGATATGGGGGGCGCCGCGCAGCATTTCGTTGGCGAAAAGCCGGCTTTGGCGGGGGAAATCGCGCGCCATTTCGAGTTTTCGCCGGATATAGGAGCGGATTTCGACGAAGGGGTCGCCGTCGGCGCGCATTTCCTCGAGCGGGGCAAGCCAGGTGACGAGGAGTTCGGACATCAGGCGCCGGTGGATCTCTTCCTTTTTCGGGAAGTAATAGAGCAGGTTAGGTTTGCTCATGCCGGCCACTTCGGCGATCTGGTCGATGGTGGCGCCGCGAAAGCCGTGGACGGAGAAAACTTCGAGCGCGGCCTCGAGAATGATGTCCTGCTTTTCCCGCTGAATGCGCGTTTGCGGACGCGGCTTTGCAGGGGCTGTGGCGACTTTGGCGTTCGCCTTGTGCTGGCGCTTCGCCTGGGTCTTCGAAGCCTCGACCGTTTTCACCTTTTTGGGCGCCATTTTCGTCTTGCGGGAATGAACAGGAGTGCTAACATTTTTCCAACTGGTCAAAAATCTTGGTCGCATAAACGCTTCGTCTGCGCCAGCGCAAAATGACCGGACAACATCCAAGGGAGCGCCTTCGCCGTGTCCACCTCAACCGTCGTGCCGAACGATCTCAGTGCGTTCTGGATGCCGTTTACGGCGAACCGGCAATTCAAGAAGGCGCCGCGCATGTTCGTCGCGGCCAAGGACATGCATTATACGACCTCGGACGGCCGGCAGGTGCTCGACGGCACGGCGGGACTGTGGTGCGTCAATGCCGGCCACGCGCGGCCGAAAATCGTCGAGGCGATCGCTAACCAGGCGGCCGAACTCGACTATGCGCCGGCCTTCCAGATGGGGCATCCCAAGGCGTTTGAACTCGCCAACCGCATCATCGACATCGCCCCCAAGGGGCTCGACCACGTACTTTTCACCAATTCCGGTTCGGAATCGGTGGAAACGGCGCTGAAAGTGGCGCTCGCCTATCAGAAGGTGAAGGGGCAAGGCTCACGCACCCGCCTGATCGGCCGCGAGCGCGGCTATCACGGGGTCAATTTCGGCGGCATTTCGGTGGGCGGGATCGTCACCAATCGCAAAATGTTCGGCACGCTGCTCACCGGCGTCGACCATATGCCCCATACCCATAACATCGCCAAAAACGCGTTCTCAAAGGGCCTGCCCCCGCATGGGGTCGATCTCGCCGACGAACTCGAGCGCATTGTTACCCTTCATGACGCCTCGACCATCGCGGCCGTGATCGTCGAGCCGGTGGCCGGATCGACCGGCGTGCTCATTCCGCCGCCGGGCTATCTCAAGCGCCTGCGCGAAATCACCAAGAAGCATGGCATTCTGCTGATTTTTGACGAAGTCATCACCGGCTATGGACGCCTCGGGACGGCATTTGGCGCCGATTATTTCGACGTCGTGCCCGATATCATGGTGACGGCCAAGGGCCTGACCAATGGCGTCATCCCGATGGGTGCGGTGCTGGTTTCGGCCGAGATCCACGATGCCTTCATGGATGGGCCGGAACACGTCATCGAATTTTTCCACGGCTACACCTATTCGGGCAATCCTGTGGCCTCGGCGGCGGGCCTTGCGGCCCTTGCCACCTATAAGGAAGAAGGGCTTTTCGAACGCGGCGCGGCGCTGGCGCCCAAATGGGAAGAGGCGCTGCACAGCTTGAAGGGCCTGCCGCATGTGATCGACATCCGCAATATCGGCATGGTGGGCGCCATCGAACTGCAGCCGATTGACGGGCAGCCGACCAAGCGGGCATTTTCGGCCTTCCTCAAGGCGTTCGAGCAGGGGCTACTGATCCGCACAACGGGCGATATCATCGCGCTGTCGCCGCCGCTGATCATTTCGGAAAGCCAGATCGACGAGATCGTCACCAAGCTTGGCGGCATCCTCAAAACGCTTGAGTGAAATGGAACAAATATTCTACAGATAGAAATATAGAATTTTTGTTCCCAGGGAGGATCGCGCATGCAGATCATCGAGAATGCCGTAGGCGGCAAGCGCTACACATCGACTTCGACGCGGCGCGTTCCGGTCTTCAATCCGGCAACCGGCGAGCAGAGCGCAGAGCTGCCGCTGTCGACGCTGAGCGAACTGAACGAGGCCGTGGCTTCAGCCAAGAAGGCGCAGGTGGCCTGGGGCAACACGCCGCCAATGAAGCGGGCGCGCGTCATGTTCAAGTTCAAGGCGCTGCTCGATCAATATGCCGACGATCTCGCCCGCGAGATTTCCAAGGAACACGGCAAGGTGCATGACGATGCCTTGGGAGAAGTGGCGCGCGGCATCGATTGCGTCGACTTTGCCTGCGGCATTCCGCATCTCCTCAAGGGCGAATTTTCGCGCAATGTCGGGCCCTCGATCGACTCTTATTCCGATCGTCAGCCGCTCGGCGTCGTCGCCGGCATTACCCCGTTCAACTTCCCGGCCATGGTGCCGATGTGGATGTATCCGGCCGCGATCGCTTGCGGCAATGCGTTTATCCTCAAGCCATCCGAGCGCGACCCGTCTGCGCCCATGCTGGCCTGGAACCTCTTTATGGAAGCCGGGCTCCCCGAAGGCATTCTCAACGTCGTTCATGGCGACAAGGAAATGGTCGACGGGATCTTAGATCACCCCGACATTAAGGCCGTCAGCTTCGTCGGGTCGACGCCGATTGCGGAATATGTCTACCAGCGCGGGACGCAGGCGGGTAAGCGCGTGCAGGCGCTCGGCGGCGCCAAGAACCACATGATCATCATGCCCGATGCCGATCTCGACCAGGCGGCCGACGCGCTGATGGGCGCGGGCTATGGCTCGGCCGGCGAGCGCTGCATGGCGATTTCGGTGGCGGTGCCGGTAGGCAAGGCGACGGCGGATGCGCTGGTCGCAAAACTCAAGCCGCGCGTCGAAAGCCTCAAGATCGGTCCGGCGACCGACAAGGACGCGGAAATGGGTCCGGTGGTCACCAAGATGCACCGGGACAAGATTCTTGGTTACATTGATTCCGGTGTCGAACAGGGCGCCTCGCTCGTCGTCGACGGCCGCGGGTTCAAGCTGCAGGGCTATGAGAACGGCTACTATGTGGGGGGTACGCTCTTCGACAATGTCGAGCCGGAGATGAAGATCTATAAGGAAGAGATCTTTGGGCCCGTGCTTTCCGTCGTACGCCGCGACAGTTTCAAGGACGCGGTCGACCTGATCCACGGGCATGAATATGCCAATGGCACGGCGATCTTTACCCGCGACGGCGATGCGGCGCGGGAATTTGCCGACAAGATTGAAGTTGGGATGGTGGGCATCAACGTGCCGATCCCGGTGCCGGTGGCGTATCACAGCTTTGGCGGCTGGAAGCGGAGCCTTTTTGGCGACCATTCGATCTATGGGCCCGAAGGCATCCACTTCTATACGCGGCTCAAAACCGTCACCACCCGCTGGCCAGCCGGCATCAAGGGCGGGGCGGAGTTCACCTTCCCGAGCTTGAAGTAATATCCTGGCCCTGCCCTCGCTGCGCGACGGCGGGGCCTTTTCTTTGACCACCCTAGACGAATGAGCAAACGATGACCTCTCCCGGCGAAAACCTTCGGATTAACGGCGACCGGCTCTGGGAGAGCTTGATGGACATGGCCAAGATCGGGCCGGGGATCGCGGGCGGTAACAACCGGCAGACGCTGACCGATAGCGACAAGGAAGGGCGCGAACTGTTCCAGCGCTGGTGCGAAGATGCGGGGCTCAGCATGGGCGTCGATAAGATGGGCACCATGTTCATGACGCGCGCCGGGACGGACCCGGATGCGCTGCCTGTTTATATCGGCTCGCACCTCGATACGCAGCCGACAGGCGGCAAGTATGATGGCGTGCTGGGGGTTCTGGCTGGACTCGAAGTCGTGCGCTCGATGAATGACCTGGGGATCAAGACCAGGCACCCGATCGTCGTCACCAATTGGACCAATGAGGAAGGCGCGCGGTTTGCGCCGGCCATGCTCGCTTCCGGCGTCTTCGCGGGCGTCCACACCATGGACTATGCGTACAACCGCAAGGACATGGACGGAAAGCTCTTCGGCGATGAGCTCAAACGCATCGGCTGGGTGGGCGAGGAAGAAGTGGGCGCGCGCAAAATGCACGCCTATTTCGAATATCACATCGAGCAGGGGCCGATCCTTGAGGCCGAAAAGAAGCAGATCGGCGTCGTCACCCATTGCCAGGGGCTGTGGTGGCTTGAATTCACGCTGACCGGCAAGGAGGCGCATACCGGCTCGACGCCGATGACCATGCGCGTCAATGCCGGGCTCGCCATGGCGCGCATCATGGAAATGGTGCAGGCCGTGGCGATGGGCGAGCAGCCGGGTGCAGTGGCGGGCGTGGGCCAGGTGAAGTTCTCGCCCAATTCGCGGAATGTGTTGCCGGGAACGGCGGTGTTCACGGTGGATATGCGCACGCCGAGCCAGGAAAAGCTCGATCGCATGCGCGCGACGATCGAGGCCAAGGCCGCCGAGATTTGTTCCGAGCTCGGGGTCGGGTGTTCCGTGGAAGCCGTGGGACACTTTGACCCGGTGACCTTTGATCCGACGCTGGTCGGCCGCGTGCGCTCAGCGGCGGAGAAGCTGGGGTATTCGCACATGAACATCATTTCCGGCGCCGGGCACGATGCCTGCTGGGCGGCGAAGGTCGCGCCATCGACCATGATCATGTGCCCCTGCGTCGGCGGCTTGAGCCACAACGAGGCGGAAGAGATTTCAATGGAATGGGCGGCAGCGGGCTGCGACGTGCTGTTCCATGCCGTGGTGGAGACGGCGGAGATCGTCGAATAACGAAACAACAGACCTGCCGAAAGCGCTGAGGGGTGCGCGGCGGGTCTTCAAGACTGCAAGGGAACGAAGATATGAGCAAGGTTATCAAGGGCGGGACGGTCGTTACGGCCGACTTGAGCTATGTCGCCGACGTCAAGATCGAGGGCGACGTCATCGTCGAGATCGGGCAGAACCTGTCGGGCGATGAGATTCTGGATGCGACCGGTTGCTACGTCATGCCCGGCGGCATCGATCCGCATACCCATCTCGAAATGCCCTTCATGGGGACCTATTCCGCCGACGATTTTGAGAGCGGCTCGCGCGCCGGCCTTGCCGGGGGCACGACGATGGTCGTCGATTTCTGCCTGCCCAATCCGGATCAGAGCCTTCTTGAGGCGCTCAAGATGTGGGACAACAAGACCGGCAAGGCGAGCGCGGATTATTCGTTCCATATGGCGATCACCTGGTGGGGCGAGCAGGTGTTCAATGAGATGGCCGAGGTGGTCGATCGCGGCATTACCTCGTTCAAGCATTTCATGGCCTATAAGGGCTCGCTGATGGTCAACGACGACGAGATGTTCGCTTCGTTCCAGCGCTGCGCGGCGCTCGGCGCACTGCCCCTCGTCCATGCCGAAAATGGCGATGTGGTTGCGGCGATGACCGCGAAGCTTCTCGCCGAAGGCAATAATGGGCCGGAGGGTCACGCCTATTCCCGCCCGCCGGAAGTGGAAGGCGAAGCGACCAATCGCGCCATCATGATCGCCGATATGGCCGGCGTGCCGCTTTATGTGGTGCACGTCTCCTGCGAACAGGCGCATGAAGCCATCCGCCGGGCGCGTCAGAAGGGGATGCGCGTTTATGGCGAACCGCTGGTGCAGCATCTCACCCTCGATGAGACCGAATACTTTAATGCCGACTGGGATCATGCGGCGCGGCGCGTGATGTCGCCGCCGTTCAGGAACAAGGCGCATCAGGATTCGCTCTGGGCCGGGCTACAGGCGGGGTCGCTCTCCTGCGTCGCGACGGACCATTGCGCCTTCACCACCGCGCAAAAGCGGAACGGGGTCGGCAATTTTGCGAAAATCCCCAATGGGACGGGCGGACTCGAGGATCGTCTGCCGGTGCTCTGGACGGCTGGGGTCAATACCGGGCGGCTGACGCCGAACGAGTTCGTGGCGGTGACGTCGACCAACATCGCCAAGATTTTGAACATGTACCCGAAAAAGGGTGCGGTGATGGTCGGGGCGGATGCGGACCTCATCGTCTGGGACCCGAAGCGCAAGAAGACCATTACGGCGAAAAGCCAGCAATCGGTCATCGACTACAACGTGTTCGAAGGTTTTGAGGTGACGGGGATGCCGCGCTTCGTGTTGAGCCGGGGCAAGGTGTCCATCATCGAGAACGAGGTGAAGGCCGAGCCTGGCCACGGCAAGTTCGTGGCGCGCGAAGCCAAGAACCCGGTGAACCGGGCGCTGAGCCAATGGAAGGAGATCGTTGCGCCACGAAAAGTGGAGCGTGCGGGCATTCCGGCGACGGGCGTTTGACGGCAGCATGATGAAAATGCAGGCACATCGCCGCGACACTGGCCGGAAATCCACCGAATTGGTGGATAGGCGGTACGCGGCATGCGCCTTGCATCAGGCATTGCAGGCCCATCCATAGGCTGAGAAAGGCACCACCCTTGTCCGTCACGACCACCACATCAACGACAGGCACGGGTGCTGCACTCGCTGTCGTCCAGGCCCAAAACCTCGGCCTCACTTTTCCCACCGCCGATGGCGATGTCGTTGCTTTGTCCGACGTCAACCTGACCATCGAAAAGGGTGACTTCGTTTCATTCATCGGGCCGTCGGGCTGTGGCAAGACGACGTTTTTGCGCACCATTGCCGATCTCGAACAGCCGACCTCGGGCACGCTGCGCATCAACGGCCAGACGCCGGAAAACGCACGAAAAGACCGGGCCTATGGCTATGTGTTCCAGGCACCAGCACTCTATCCCTGGCGGACGATCGAGAAGAACGTGGCGCTGCCGCTCGAAATCATGGGGCATTCGCAGGCCCAGCAGACCGAGCGGATCAAGCGGACGCTCGATCTCGTCAATCTTTCCGGGTTCGAAAAGAAATATCCCTGGCAGCTTTCGGGCGGCATGCAGCAGCGAGCCTCCATTGCGCGCGCCTTGGCTTTCGATGCCGATCTCCTGCTTATGGATGAGCCCTTCGGGGCGCTCGACGAAATCGTGCGCGACCATCTCAATTCTGAGCTGCTGAAGCTCTGGGACAGGACCAAAAAAACGATCTGCTTTGTGACGCATTCGATTCCCGAGGCGGTGTATCTCTCGACCAAGATCGTCGTCATGTCGCCGCGGCCGGGGCGGGTGACGGATGTCATCGAGAGCAATCTGCCGCGCGAGCGACCGCTCGATATTCGCGAGACGCCGGAGTTTCTGGCGATAGCGGCGCGGGTCAGGGATGGTTTGAGGGCCGGGCATAGTTATGAGGAGGTGGTGTGATGTTTTGGGCACCTCAGGGTTACCCCCTCCCAGCCTCCCCCTTGCAGGGGGCGGGACCGGCCGGTGAGCTGGGCGCCAATGCGGCAGAGCCACTGGAGCAGCCCCTCCCCCTTAGAGGGGGAGGTAGGGTGGGGGTGTTGCCACGGTGAACCGCATCCTCCCAATCCTCACCATTCTTCTCGCCATCCTCGCCTTCTGGTATGCCGCTGCCATCTGGATGAATGCGCCGTGGCAGAACACGCTCAATGGTCGCGCAGACCTGACGGACGTGCCCTTCCTGACCTTCGCCCAGCAGACCTGGGGTCAGGACAAGCCGGTTTTGCCGGCGCCGCACCAGGTGTTTGCGGAAATCTGGAATGCGACGATGGGGCTCGAGTTTACCTCGCGCCGATCCTTGGCGCTTCATGCCTGGATCACGTTGTCGGCGACGCTTTTGGGCTTTGTGTTCGGGACGGCGCTTGGCGTGGGTCTGGCCGTCGCCATCATTCACAATGATGCTTCCGACCGGTCGCTGATGCCCTGGATCATTGCGAGCCAGACCATTCCTATTTTGGCGGTGGCGCCGATGGTGGTGGTGGGGCTTGGGGCCGTCGGAGTGACGGGGCTGGTGCCCAAGGCGCTGATTTCGATGTATCTGTCGTTCTTTCCGGTCGTCGTCGGCATGGTCAAGGGCTTGCGCTCACCCGAGCGCATTCAGCTCGATCTGATGCGGACTTATGACGCCAATCCCTGGCAGGTCTTTTGGAAGCTGCGCTGGCCCTCCGCCCTGCCCTTTCTTTTTGCCTCGATGAAGGTCGGCATCGCGATTTCGCTGATCGGGGCGGTGGTGGCCGAGCTCTCCAATGCCGCCGGGGGTGGCCTCGGGGTCCGGCTGCTCACGGGCTCCTACAATGGCCAGACAGTGCAGATCTGGGCAGCGCTCTTTATCGCAGCGGGCCTGGCAGCGGTGCTGGTGGCGATCGTCGGGATGGCCGAGCGCGCGGTCAATGCGCCCAATGGGGTGCGGGCATGATTTTTCGGCATCGCATCCTTGCCACTCTGGGGACGCTGTCTGCGCTGCTGGCTATCGTAACGCCAGAGGTGGTGCTGGCGGACGGCGCGGCTGCTCCGGCTGGGCGCCTCCTCCTGTTGCCCATCATTGGCCTTGTTCTCGCTGGCGGAATCGGGCTTTTGACCCGCTGGACGCTGTGGCAGCCGCTGGTCAGCCTGGTGCTGCTCTTTGGTTCGGCGCTCATGCTGCCCGGCGCGGTGGCTGGCTTTGCCGGGGCTATTGGCGGGCCGGCTTACTGGCAGAGCCTTATCGCATTCTGGCTGCTGACCTGGAATTTTGCCGAGCGGCTTTCGGCGGCCATTCGCGATGGGCGATTGCCCGAGACGGGTACAGGCGTCATCATTCCCATTACCTTCGGGCTGACGCTGCTGATCCTCTGGGAAGCGATTACACGCGGCGCCAATGTGCCACCCGTGTTGCTTCCCGCCCCGTCGGCGATCGGGACACAATTGGCCAATTCGGCGCCGATCCTCTGGGCCGATTTCGTCCAGACTTTTATCAAGTCGGTCATTCCCGGCTACGTCATCGGCTGCCTTGCCGGGCTGGTCGTTGCCATAGCCGTTGATCGCTCGCCCTTCCTGAAAGCCGGGCTCCTGCCGATCGGCAATTTCATGTCGGCGCTGCCGATCATCGGCATCGCGCCCATCATGGTCATGTGGTTCGGCTTTGATTGGCAGAGCAAAGCCGCCGTCGTCGTCGCGATGACGTTTTTCCCCATGCTGGTCAACACGGTGGCGGGGCTCAATGCGGCCTCCTCCATCGAGCGCGACCTGATGCGCACCTATGCTGCCTCCTATTGGCAGACGCTGCTTAAACTGCGCCTCCCCGCTGCGGGGCCGTTTATTTTCAATGCCCTCAAGATCAACTCGACTCTGGCCTTGATCGGCGCAATCGTAGCGGAATTCTTCGGGACGCCTGTTGTGGGGATGGGCTTCCGAATTTCGACCGGGGTGGGGCGTCTTGCCATCGACCTGGTCTGGGCGGAGATCGCGGTTGCCGCGGTCGCGGGGTCTGCCTTCTACGGGGTGCTCGCCCTCATCGAAAGGGGCGTCACCTTCTGGCATCCGTCGGTCCGTGGTGGACGGGCGTAAGGGAAAACAGGGAAAAGGGAACGACACATGAAAACTCTTCTTACGGGCCTTCTTGCAGGCACCATGGCGCTGGCCGCTCTGCCAAGCGCCTTTGCGGCCGATGCACTCACACTGCAATTGAAGTGGGTGACCCAAGCGCAGTTCGCTGGCTATCTCGTCGCCAAGGAAAAGGGCTTTTACGACGAGGAAGATATCGATCTGACCATCCTGCCCGGCGGGCCGAACATCGCGCCGGAACAGGTGATCGCCGGGGGCGGCGCCGACATCATCGTCACCTGGATGGCGGCCGGTCTTGCCGCGCGCGATACCGGCGTGCCGCTCGTCAACATTGCCCAGCCGTTCAAGCGCTCGGGCCTGATGATGATCTGCCCCAAGGAAAACAACATCAACACCGTCGCCGACTTCCCGGGCCATACGCTGGGCGTCTGGTTCTTCGGCAACGAGTATCCGTTCTTTGCCTGGATGAACAAGGAAGGCATCAAGACCGATGGCTCGCCCGAAGGCGTCACCGTTTTGCAGCAGAGCTTCGACATCCAGCCGATGATCCAGGGCCAGGCGGACTGTATCTCGGTGATGACCTATAACGAATATGGCCAGGCGCTCGACGCCGGCTATGGCCCGGATAACCTGACCATCTTCAACTATACCGAGATGGGCAATGACCTCTTGGAAGACGGGCTTTATGTCATGGAAGACACGCTCGACGATCCGGCCAAGGTCGATGCCTATACCCGCTTTGTCCGCGCCTCGATGAAGGGTTGGCAGTATGCGCTCGACAACCCCGAGGAAGCCGCGCAGATCGTCGTCGACAGCGACGAAACCGGCGCTGCGACCCTCGAGCACCAGCTCTATATGGTGGGCGAAGTATCAAAACTCGTCGACGCCAATGATGCCGCGCTCGACATGACGACCTATGACCGCACGGTCAAGGCGCTCCTTGACCAGCAGATCATCAAGGCCGAGCCGGAAGGCGCCTACACCACCGTCGTCACCGACGCGCTGAAGTAGTTTTTGGGCCTTGCGACTGGCGGGCGGGGAGCGATCCCTGCCCGCTTTTGTTTGGGTGGATGCGTGGGGAGCGCCGGTCCAAATCCCAAAAATCTTGAAATTGCCATCGATCATCGGCACAAGGCGCAAAACCGAGGAGAGCCCATGCCGACAGATCCGCTTACCCTGATGGGTTTTGGCATTGGCGCCGTGGTCATCGCCTGGCTCGTCTTCTCGGTGGTCAAAAAAGTGGTCGGGATCGCCATCGTGCTGGCGCTCGCGGCCGGCGCCTGGTTCCTCTATGCCAACCCGCAATACCTCGCGCCCATCGTGGCCTATGTGCGCCAGTTTACCGGCTGAACGCCTCGCCGGAACGAATCGGTTCGCTCTCAGTTGTGTGAACACACGTAACTTACGGAGGGCTCACTCATGAATTCCATCATCTATCTCGTCGGTCTCGTGGTCATCGTCATGGCCATCCTGTCGTTCATCGGCCTCGCCTGAGCCGGGGGCAGACACCATGACCATCGTTCAACCGACCGAAGTTGCGGTCGTCGACGCTTCTGCCGCGCGTGACAGCGCCAGCTATGTCGACTGGTCCGCGATCATCGCCGGCATCATCTTTGCCTGCGCCATCTCGCTGCTTTTCATCGCCTTCGGCTCGGCCGTCGGCCTCAACTTCGTCGATTTCAATGCCCGTGAAGGCGCCCCGGGCGTCTTGGTCGGCATTGCCGCAGCCAGCTGGTTCCTATGGGTCCAGGTTTCGAGCCTGATGGCTGGCGGCTATCTCGCCGGACGCCTGCGCCGCCGCCATTTCGACGCGACGGAAGACGAAAGCGATGTGCGCGATGGCGCCCATGGCCTGATCGTCTGGGCCGGCGCAACCGTGCTCGGTGCCATCATCGCCGTCGGCGGTGTGGGTGCTGCAGCCAATATGGCCGGTTCGGCGCTGGCAACTGCCACGACCGCGACGTCCAATGTGGCCGAGGGCGCTGCCGATGCGATCGACCCCAATGCCTATTTCACCGACCAGCTCTTCCGCTCGGCCCAGCCTGCCGCTGGCGATACGGAAGCAGCGCGCGGCGAAGCGGCCCGCATCTTCGCCCAGGCAGCGCTTGGTGACGGCACCGTGCCGGAAGCCGACCGCACCTATCTCGCCCAGGTCGTTGCTGCCAATACCGGCCTCACGCCGGAAGAATCGGCGGCCCGCGTCGACCAGGTGATCGTCGGCATCGACGGCGCCAAGCAGCAGGCCGTGGAAGCGGCGCGTATCGCCCGCAATACGGCGATCATCGCGGCCTTCCTTATTGCTGCAACGACGCTGGTTTCGGCCATCGGCGCCTATTGGGCAGCCCAGAAGGGCGGCAACCACCGCGACGACAATACGGTCCTCGCCGACGTTTTCCGTCGGTTCTGATCAGACGGGGAAAGGAAACACACCATGTTCAAAGGTCTTGCCCTCTGGCTCCTCGGCGTACCGATCTGGCTGATCATCATCATCTTCCTCGTCACCTGACGGGAAAAAGAAGCGGGGCCGAAAGGCCCCGTTTTTTTTGCGCCCTTAGCCGTCATTGCCGGGCTTGTCCCGGCAATCCATCTTCGGAGCCGGTTAGTATCGTGGACCACCGGGACAAACCCGGTGGTGACGTTGGTCAGAAATCAATGGAGCTGTTCGCCGTCAGGCGTCAGGATGCTTGAAGACCAGCGCAGCGTTGGTGCCGCCGAAGCCGAAGGAGTTCGACAGGACATAGCCGAGGTCGACGTCGTCGCGGCGCTGGCGGAGGATTGGCATGTCGGCAAAGGCCGGGTCGAGGACTTCGATATTGGCGCTTTCGGCGATGAAGCGGTGCTTCATCATCAGGATAGAATAGATCGATTCGTGCACGCCGGTGGCGCCCTGGCTGTGACCGGTCAGCGACTTGGTAGCCGAGATGGGCGGGCACTTGTCCTCGTTGCCGAAGACGGCGCGGAGCGCTTCGATTTCCTTGAGATCGCCGACCGGGGTCGAGGTGGCATGGGGATTGATGTAGTCGATCGGAGCCTTGATGTTCTTGAGGGCCATGCGCATGCAGCGCTCGGCGCCTTCACCCGAGGGTGCGACCATGTCGAGACCGTCGGAGGTCGCGCCATAACCAACGACTTCGGCCCAGATTTTCGCGCCGCGGGCCTTGGCGTGTTCGAGCTCTTCGAGCACCAGCACACCGGCGCCGCCGGAGATGACGAAGCCGTCGCGGGCCGCGTCGTAGCAGCGCGAGGCTTTTTCGGGCGTGTCGTTATAATTGGAACTCATCGCACCCATGGCGTCGAAGAGATCGGACAGCGTCCAGTCGAGGTCTTCGTGGCCGCCGGCAAAGACGATGTCCTGCTTGCCGAGCATGATCTGTTCCATGGCATTGCCGATGCAATGCTTGGAGGTCGCGCAGGCCGCGGTGATCGTGTAGTTGACGCCCTTGATGGCAAAGGCGGTCGCGAGCGTAGCTGATGCCGTCGAGCCCATGGCCTTGGGTACGGCGAGCGGCCCGATGCGCTTGGGCGATTTCTTTTCGCGCGTGACATCGGCGGCTTCGACGATGGTGCGCGTGGACGCGCCGCCCGAACCCATGACGATGCCGGTCATCGGGTTGGAGATATCGGACGCTTCGAGCCCTGCATCGGCGATCGCCTGCTGCATGGCGAGATAATTCCAGGCCGCGCCCTTGCCCATGAAGCGGGTGACACGGCGATCCAGAATTTCAAAGGGATCAAGGCGCGGATCGCCCTTGACCTGCGAGCGGAAACCCAGTTCGGCATAGTCTTCGGCAAAAACGATGCCGGGCTTGGCCGTACGCAGGCTGGTCGTCACTTCGTCGAGCGAGTTGCCGATCGAAGAGATGATACCCATGCCGGTTACCACTACTCGTCTCATGTCATCCTCGCTTCTCGTCGCATGGGTGCCATTGGGGCCTGGCGCCTCATATATAGTTCGGAACGGTTCGGCATTAAGACCGAAGATCAGGCGCTTTTTTGTTCGTGCAGTTGTGCATCTGTAAAAAGGCCAACGCGCAGGTCCTTGGCTTCGTAGATCAATTTCCCGTCAGCCTTGACCCAGCCGTCGGCGATTCCGAGCGTCAGACGCGAGCGCATGACGCGCTTGATGTCGATGCCGTATTCCACGAGCTTGACGTCATTGGTCACCTGGCCGGTGAACTTGATCTCGCCACCAAGGGCGCGACCGCGGCCGGGCTGGCCGATCCAACCGAGGAAAAAGCCCGTCATTTGCCAGACGGCATCTAGGCCGAGGCAGCCGGGCATGACGGGATCGCCGATAAAGTGGCACTGGAAGAACCAGAGGTCGGGATTGACGTCGAGTTCCGCCGTCACCGAGCCCTTGTTGAAGGCGCCGCCGGTGTCGTCGATATGGGTGATGCGGTTGAACATCAGCATGGGCGGTGCAGGCAGGCGCGCGTCCATCTGGCCGGGCAATTCGCCCCGGCCGTGCGCCAGCAGCTCTTCATAACCAAAAGCGTGTTGTCGGTCCGCCATTAACCCTTCCCCACTTTGCTCAAGCCTTGTCTCGTATAGGGGCGCGAATGGGGGGTCAAGCCAACCCAGAGGCCTAGCCACACAAGCCATGAGGGCCGATGACGGTTGCGCGACTTGTTTCAAGCGCTTGCCGCCATTATAAGAAGGTCCAGGAATTACCGGACTTTATAGACGAGCACCACTGGCCCTATGCCCGACCACGACCTTGCCGACCGGTCCAACCCGTCCCGCACGCCCTGCCTGACGGCGGTGTTGCGCATGGCTGGCCTCCGGCCGACGCGCCAGCGCGTTGCCCTTGCCGAGCTGCTTTTTGGTGGCCCGCACCGCCACGTCAGTGCAGAACAATTGCACACGGAAGCCAATGCTGCCGATGTGAACGTGTCGCTCGCAACGATCTACAACACGCTGCACCAGTTTCATGAAGCCGGGCTGCTGCGCGAAGTGGCGATCGATGCTTCGCGGTCCTATTTCGATACTGACACGTCGGACCATCACCATTTCTTCATCGAAGACGAACAGCGGATGATCGACATCCCGGCCTCTTCGGTAGAGTTCAAGGCACTGCCGCAGCCGCCGCAGGGGATGGAAGTCTCCCATGTCGACGTGGTCATCCGCGTCCGCAAGGCGCAGGGATAATTTTCCAGACGAAGGTCGTCGCGAGCTTCGGGGCCAGGCCCGGGGCTGTCCTTGCGGCTTTGCTTTTGAGCGACGTTCTTCCGGATGACGCCCGAGGGTGACGGCGGCCGGGAAGCGAGAAATCGTCGTCAGACAAAAATGTCTTCCGTGACAAAGCGGTGTCCGTTCCCCATATAGTGGGGCCAAGGAAACAGCGACAAAGGTGGTCGATGCCCGAAAAGGTCAATATCAACGCCTATTTCGAGCGAATCGGATTTGCCGGTTCCATCGCCCCAACCCTACAGACCCTGGACCTGCTGCACGCCCTTCACCCGGCGGCGATCCCTTTTGAAAATCTCAGTCCGCTGATGGGCGAGGGCGTTTTGCTCGATCAGCGGAGCCTTGAAAAGAAGTTGCTGGCCGAACGGCGGGGCGGCTATTGCTTCGAGCAGAACTATCTCTTCATGCGCGTTCTGGCCGATCTCGAATACGAGGTCCGTCCGCTTTTGGCGCGTGTCGTCTGGACCAATCCCGAGGGCCGGGACCGGCCGCCGAGCCACATGCTGGTGCTCGTCGACCTCAAGGGCGTCAAATATATCGCCGATGTGGGTTTTGGCGGGCTGACGCTGACCACGCCGCTACGGCTGCGCGCCGATGTCGAGCAGGAAACGCCCCACGAGGTGTTTCGCCTGATCGGCGGCGACCCCGACTGGACGCTCGAGGCCAAGATCGGGGACGAGTGGCGGGCGGTTTACGCCTTCACGACCGAGCCGGTCAAGGAAGACGATATCTGGGATATCAACCGCGATATCGCGAGCAACCCAACTAGCCTTTTTACCTTCGAATTGCGCGTTGCGCTTTCCCCCAGCGGCAAGCGGCTCAAACTTCACAACCGAATTTTTACCGTGCAGCCGACGGGCGGGACGGCTGAAAAACGCGAACTGACATCGGTTGCCGACATTCGCGCGGTGCTGGCCGATGAATTTGGGCTGGCCGTGCCCGAGAATGGCAAGCTCGACGCCAAGCTGGCCGCCCTGCTGCCGGCGCAGCCGGAGGCCTAGCCTTGGCGCCGGTGCTCGTCCAGGAGGATCGGATCCGGGAATTCGAGGATTTTCGAGCCTTCTACGACTGGCTGGCGGAACACCACGATACGGCAGAAGAAGTCTGGATCCGCATCTTCAAGAAAAACAGCGGGCGGCAAACGATCAGCCCGGTCGAGGCGATCGATGCGGTGCTGTGCTGGGGCTGGATCGACGCGATCAAGAAAAGCTGGGACGAGATCAGCTTCGTGCAGCGCTATTGTCCGCGCCGGCCCAAATCAGTCTGGAGCCAGATCAACCGGGACAATGTCGCGCGCCTCATCGAAGCGGGGCTGATGACCGAGCATGGTCTCAAACATGTCGACCTTGCCAAGGCAGATGGGCGCTGGGACGCCGCCTACAAGACGACGATGGACGCACCGGAAGATCTTCTCGCGGCCATCACGCTCAATCCAGAGGCCCTCAAGACTTATGAGCGGCTGTCTTCCCAGAACCGCTTCGCGCTGACTTTTCGCGTCCATAGCCTCAAGACTGCAGCGGGACGGGCCAAGAAGATCGCCGGTTTCGTCGACATGCTCGCCCGCGGCGAGACCATCTATCCGCAGAAATAGGCTTTCTCCGAAACTGAAAGACTACTCGCCCTTCTTTTCCGCCAGTTCGTCTTCCAACCGCTCGTTGCGCTGGCGGAGCGCCCCGACGATGTCGGAAAGAAAGCGCTCGACCACTTCGAGGTCGGCGGGCGAATAGCGATCGAGCACGGCCTCGCGCAATCGCTGGGCCCGGCTCGAGAGCAGAATAGAGCTGACCTTTTCGGCCGCGGGGCCGACCTTGAGGAGCGTACCGCGCCGATCCGTCGGGTGCTGGGCTCGCAGAACGTAATTTTCCCTTTCGAGCCGATTGATCAGGATGGCCGTGGCGCCCGAGGTCATGCCGAGCTGGCGGGCGAGCGCGGTCGGCGTCGCCTTGCCTTCCTGATCGCGGATGAAGCCGATGGCCATCAGATCGGAAAGGTTGAGCCCGACCGCTGCCGAAAAGGCCCGATAGCCGCGGCTCATCTCATCGTTGAGATCGCGGATCAGCGCATCGATCTGGTCATGCATCAGGCTCATTCCTCATATGAGTTGCTATTTTGGAAAGATACTTTCTTGCAAAGCGATATCGAAGGTTCTACCTAGTCTCAACGCCAAGACAACCAACAGAACCCCAAATGGCCCAGCTTTCTCCTATGACCGAGGGCGACATTCAAGCCGCCAATGCCAGCCGCGCCGACGCACGCATCGCGATCGTCCCGCGCGAAACCTTGCCCGAGGCGGACACAATCAGGCCGGCCAAACCTGCAAAATCCACGCGCAGCCGCAAGAAAGCGCGGCGAATCGGCATAGGCCTGTTCATTGCGCTTGGCGGCGCCATCGCCTGGTATCCGCTCTCCGACCACAACGCGCCGTTTGCTTCGGGCGGTTCCGTCATGGGCAATGTCACCCAGATCGCTGCCCGTGTCGCGGGCCCGGTTGCCGAAGTGCTTGTTGCCGACAATTCGAGCGTCAAGGCGGGCGAGCCGCTCTTCCGCATCGACGAGACGACGTTCCACATGGATGTGGCCCAGGCCGAGGCGCAGCTCGACCTTACCTCGACCAATATCTCTTCGGCCAGCGCGGCCATTCCGGCGACGGAAGCCAAGCTCAGCCAGGCCCAGGTGGCATTGACGACCGCAGAGGATGCCGTGACACGCGCCCGCCAGATGCATGAGCGGGGCCTTCTCACCGATGCACAACTCACCCAGGCCGAGGGCAATTTCCAGACTGCAGAACTCAATGTCGCCGCCGCCAAGGCCGAATTGACCCGCGTCACCACCGCGGCCGGTCCGCTCGACGACACCAATCCCAATTATCGCGCCGCCAAGGCTGGCGTCGAAAAAGCCCGGTTCGCCCTCGAGAGCACCACCGTCGTCGCCCCGACGGACGGACATGTGTCCAATCTTCTCCTGACCCAGGGGCAGTTTGTCGCGGCCGGTTCGCCGGTCATGACCTTTGTTTCGGGCGACCGCGGCTCGGTTGTCGTCGACTTCCGCGAGAACCAGCTCGTCAATGTCGCGCCGGGCGACAAGGCCTATGTGGTTTTCGAAGCGGCTCCCGGCCGCCGGTTCGACGCGACGGTCGATTCCATTGCCTGGGGCATTTCGAGCGGCCGCACGTCCAATGGCGGCCTCGCGCAATCCTCGACCGACACACGCTGGTTTCCGCCGGCCCGCAAAATCCCGGTGCGCCTCAGCATCGACGATCCGGCGGCCCTTCCCGCCAATGTCCGGCTCGGCTCGGAAGCGGCGGCGCTGGTCCTGCCCGATGATGGGAGCCTCGTGTCGGCGATCGCCACCTTCATGCTGTCGCTTTCGAGCGTGATTTCCGGTTTCAACTAAGATGGAACAGCTTTCGCGGGTCGATCCCAACGAAGATCCCTATCTCGCTTTGCGCACCATGCTGGGCGTGGCGCTCTGCTTTGCCCTTGCCGAGCCATTGGGCATGACGCAGCCGATGCTGCCCATTGCCATCGGCATGAGCCTTCTCTCCGGCCAACGCGGCGCGCTGACGGCGCGTACCTTTGCCGGGCCCTTGATGCTGCCGGTCGTTGCGATCGTCTTTTCGTGGCTCGCCGCGGTTACGGTCAACGAACCGCTGATCTTTCTTTTCATGAACGTTCTGCTGGCTGCAGGCGGCATTGCGCTCATGCTGTTCCGCGGCTCGCGCGCAGGCATGCTCCTCACCGTCTTTCCGGCGATGATGTCGCTCTCGGCGCTCTATAATGAATATGCCCTCGCCACAATTCGCGACAGCATGGTTTCAGGCGGCCTGCTTGTCGGCGCAGCGGCGGTTCTCACTAATCTTCTGTTTCCCCCGCGGACCAAGCGCGTCCACATCGAAAGTCCCAAGCCGCATGTGTCGAGAAACCCGAGCGTCGAACTCGCCATTCGCGTCGGCGTTTATCTCGCAACGCTCATCGCGACCTATGCGACCAACAATATCAGCCTCCTCATCGCGCCGATCATGATGGTCTTTGTCTGCGCCGAGCCCGATCATGGGGGCCGTATGGAACAGGTGGTCGATCGCGGCGGCGGCACCATTGTCGGTGCAATGGTCGGTGTTGCGGCGCTCGCGCTCTACAATCTCGTGCCGCAGTTCATCGTGCTGCTACTGCTTCTCTCTGCCATCACCTATGGGCTCATCGACCGCATGACCACGGGCGCAGCGCGGCCGCAATACTACCAATATGTCTGCTCGGTTGCTCTCGTCATCGTCCTTTCCTCGATCTATGGCGCCAATTCGGCCCTCGAGGTGGTGGTGCAGCGCGTCAGCATCACGGTTGGCATCATGCTTGCGGGCATCGTGCTGCTCTCGCTGCTCGAAGAGATGTTCGTGCCGCGCGACGACACGCCGGAAGACGCCGCCGTGCGCCTTTGAAAGCGCGGCGGCTGGTGCTACCTATCGCCTTGGCGCGTGATCGCGGGGAGGCGGACATGGATTTGGACATAGCTTTTTTGCGCGGCATCAACCTTGGCAAGCGGCAGATGAAAATGGCCGAACTCAAGGATTGCCTCGAAAAGGCGGGATTCGAAGCGGTCAAGACGATCCTTGCGAGCGGCAATGTGCGCTTTGCCGCCAAGGGAGCGCCGGCAAAAACCAAGGCAATGCTCGAAAAGACGCTCGAAGACAGTTTCGGCTTCAAGGTCGGGGTCGTGCTGCGCACCGAGGACGAGATCGAAAAGATGCTCGACAAGCATCCGTTCGACAAACTCGACCCCAAGGCCGATGTCACGCGGCATGTCGTTTTGTTCGACGCAGCGCTGCCCAAGGGCCTTGCGGTCGAGGACAAGCCCGGCCACACCGAAATCCTGCGCATCGATCAGCGGGAAATCTATATTGCCGGCTATCGTCAGGCCAATGGCCGCTATACGGAAGGCGTCGAAGAGGTGTTGAAGCCGCTCCGTGCCAAGCTGGGCAAGGACAACCTCGACACCATGCGCAACTGGAACACCATCGAAAAGGTCCTCAAGTGATCGTTGTTTTCGGCTCAACCAATCTCGATCAGGTCGGCACCGTTTCGCGCCTGCCAAAGCCCGGCGAAACCGTGGCGGGCGGCACATTTTCCATGGCCCCGGGGGGCAAGGGCGCCAATCAGGCGCTGGCGGCCCGGCGGGCGGGCGCCGAGGTGCTGCACGTCTCGGCCGTGGGCGACGATGCCTTTGCCGATATGGCGCTCGCGCTTCTCGATAAGGGTGGCGTCGACCTCAGCGAGATGCGCAAGGCGCAGGCGGCAACGGGCATTGCCATGATTTTCGTCGACGCGGAGGGCGAGAATGTCATCGCCATCCTGCCGGGCGCCAATGGCACGATGAGCCCCGATGATGCCGAGCGGACGCTGGGCCGCCTGACGGCAAAGGACACGATGCTGGTGCAGCAGGAAATTCCGCAAGCGGCAACCCGCCGGGCGCTCGAAATGGCGCGTGCCAGGGGTGCCCGGAGCGTTCTCAATACCGCCCCGTTCCTCGACGATACGCCGGACCTGGCTCCGCTCGCCGATATCGTCGTCGCCAACGAGACCGAATTCGCGCTGCTTTCCGGCCGCCCCATCGACGAACTCGAAGCGGCCATGGACGCGTGGGTGGCAGAGACCGGCCGCACCATCGTCGTCACGCTCGGGCCCGATGGCGCGCGCGCCGCGTCGCCCCAAGGCAAGTTCGCCGTGCCGGCCCACAAGGTGACGCCGGTCGATACGGTTGGGGCGGGCGATACGTTCTGCGGATATCTGGCCGCCAGCCTCGATGGAGGCATGACACTTGAACAGGCGATGCGCCGCGCGGCGGTGGCGGGTAGCCTTGCCTGTCTCAATCCAGGGGCTCAGCCGGCCATTCCGATGGCCAAGGATGTAGACGCGCTGGTTTGAGGACAAGCCAACCCAGCACGTTTTGCCGCTCACCACCGGGCTTGTCTCGGGTGGTCCATGCGTAGGCAAGATGGATTGCCGGGCCGAGCCCGGCAATGAGGGCTATCGAGAAATAGCCCTAGTTGAAAACGCGGCGCGGCTTGAACTGGCCGAATTCGACCGAGCCTGTGGCCAAAACCTTGCCCTTGAAGCTGACCCAGCATTCGTCGAGCTGGGCTGGTGCGCCGGCTCCGGTAAGGAGGATGGCGTTGCCATTGCCCACGGCGCCGGCCTGGCCGGCATCAAGACGGATCTCGGGGAGATCGACGAGGCCGGCCGATACGGGAGCCAGCAGCGCGTCGCGCGCGTCGCCGGCTTCAAGAGCCTCGAGTTGTTCGATGGTGACGGCGTCTTCATCGGAAAAGGGGCCGACGGCGGCTCGGTGGAGGCTGCCGACATGGCCGCGCGTGCCGAGCGCCTCGGCGATGTCGCGAGCCAGCGAGCGCACATAGGTGCCCTTGCCGCAGGTGACTTCCAACACGGACTCTTCGGCTCCATGCGCGATCACTTCAAGCGCATCGATCTCGATCGGGCGGGGCGCGAGTTCCACCGTTTCGCCGGCACGGGCCAAGTCATAGGCGCGCTCGCCATCGATCTTGAGCGCGGAATAGATCGGCGGGCGCTGCATGATGAGGCCGGTGAACTGCGGCAAGAGGGCTTCGAGCGCGGCGCGGTCGGGGCGGACATCGGACGTTGCGATCACTTCGCCTTCGCGATCGTCGGTAGTCGTCGCGCTGCCCCAGAGAATGGAGAAACGGTAGACCTTGGTGCCATCCTGCACCTGCGGCACGGCCTTGGTTGCTTCGCCAAGGGCAATGGGGAGAATGCCCGTCGCCAAGGGATCGAGCGTGCCGGCATGACCCGCCTTGGCCGCCGAAAACAGCCAGCGCACCTTGCCCACCGCCTGGGTGGAGGTGAAGTCATAAGGCTTGTTGAGCACCACCCAGCCGGAGATGGGGCGCTTCTTGGACTTTTTCTGTTCGGTCACGCTCAGTCTTGCCCGTCTTCGTCGTCATCGAGATCGCGGCGGACGCGATCGGAGCGCAGGAGAGCATCGATGCGGCCGGCTTCTTCAAAGGTGTCGTCGACGAAGAAACGGACGTCGGGCGCATATTTCATGTTGATGCGCGGCGCGATGCGGCCACGGATGAATTTCTGGTGGCGGTTGAGCGCGGCGACGATCTCTTCGGCATGGACGCCGCCGAGCGGCATCACATAGGCATTGGCGATCTTGAGATCGGGCGTCATCCGCACTTCGGGCACGGTCACGACCGAGCCGGCCAGGGCTTCATCCTCGATTTCACCGCGCGCAAAAATATCCGCCAGGGCATGGCGCACCAGTTCGCCCACGCGCAGCATCCGCTGGCTCGGGCCCAAGGGCTTTTGGTCTTTTTTCATGGGCAAGCGGCTTAGGCTTTTAGGGCCTTGCCGTCAATCCGCCTTGCTCAGCGTGACCCCGGCCTGCAATTCGCGGGCGCGGGCTTCGACAACGCTTGTCTTGACCGGCCAGGTCTGCGGATCGCGCGGGTCAAAACTCTTGCCGCGCCACTCCTGATAGATGATGGCAACGCCCTTATCGGAGCGGCGGAAGCTTGCCACCATCACTTCGCCGAGCCCGGCAAAGGTCGAGTATTGATCGAGATAAGCGCCGCAGACAAAGCCGAGCGGAGCCAGATTATCACCCTCGTCCGGACCGAGCTGGAAAAAGCCGGTGAGTTCGGGCTTGCAGCTGTTGGCATGGAGCACCATCAGGGCGGCGCGATAATCGGCGAGGGTTCGCTCCTGTTCGTCGCGGCTGATGCGCGCGCCATAAAGCGTCGTCCAAAGCGCTTCGCTCTCGCCCTTGGGATAGATTTCAAGAAGCGCCTGACCGTCCTCGGCCAAATACGTCATTTCCACGCGCTCGCGCACCGGTTCGGCATCGGCGCCGATCCAATCGGGCCGCGGCAGGAAGAGCCGATGGTCGAGCGCATCAAGCACGAGCTTGCCGTCCTCTTCGACGACAGGCGGTTCGCTGCGGATCTGCGCCGAAGCGGGCGCCACCGCGGAAGCGGCGAGACAAACAGCGAGCAAAGCGATCTTGAACTGCGTCACGGGGCACTCCTTAGCCCAAAGACATGGTGCAGAAATCGGCCAAGCCCTCAAAGCCGACAGGTTGACCAGACGATTAGAAAGGAAGCTTTGCCGACGCAAGGTGGCGCGGGCGAGAAGCGACGGTTGGGGTCTGGGCTGAAGGAAAGTTGCAACACATGGCGGCGCCGGGGAATCGTGGCTCATGGCACTCCCTCCCGGCCGCCCCCATCAAGGGGGAGGCTGGTAGGGGGTGACCACCGGTTTTAAGGTCGTACCAGCCAAGTCACACCACCCACCATGCTGCCCCCGGGTTTGATCCGAAGGCCGGTGCGGGCGCCACCGCAGTTTCGCCTTTGGCGACAGGCCCTCGGGTCAAGCCTCAAGGACGCTCAGTGATAGGGATGGCGGGGACGCACCCGCCCTACCCCCGCGCCCGCGCCACCGGCGTGTCGGGCAGGAGCCGGTGGGGCGGCTGGTGACCGTCCATGAAGGTGCGGATATTGACGATGACGGTCTCGCCCATTTCGATGCGCGCTTCGAGCGTTGCCGAAGCCATATGGCCGGTCAAAACGACGCGATTGACCTCTGCCAGGACCAGAAGCCGGGGATTGATGCCGTGGCGATTGTCGAAGACATCGAGGGCGGCTCCGGCAAGGCGCCCGGATTCGATCCGCTCGATGAGGGCGATTTCGTCGACCAGTTCGGGCCGGCTGACATTGACCACATAAGCGCCGGGCTTGAGCCGGTCGAGACGCGCGGCCGAAAGGATATTGGCGGTGTCGCGCGTTAGCGGTGTGTGGAGCGAAACGAGGTCCACCGCTTCGATCATGGCATCGAGATCGGGCCAGTAGGTCGCCCCGAGCGGCTCTTCGACCGCAGGGGGGCGGCGATTGCGGGAATAATAATGGATGGTGAGCCCGAAGGCGCGGGCGCGCTGGGCGACAGCCGTGCCGATGCGGCCCATGCCGACAATGCCAAGCGCCTTGCCGCGCAGGCGATGACCGAGCATGGACGTGGGCGACCAGCCGGCCCAGGCACGATCGCGCAGCAGCAGCTGGGTGCCTTCGACGAGCCGCCGCGGCAGCGCCAGCATCAGCGCCATGGCCATATCGGCGGTGTCTTCGGTCAAAACGCTCGGCGTATTGGTGACAGTCAGTCCAGCCGCCCAGGCCGCCTCGAGATCGATATTGTCGACGCCATTGCCAAACTGGGCGATGAGCCGCACGGAGGGCGGCAAGCGGCGGATGAGATCGGCATCGATCCGGTCGGTAATGGTCGAGACCAGCACATCCTTGCCCTGGATGCCGGAAAGGATATCCTCGGCGGTCAGGGTTTGGTCCGACTCATTGACGTCGGTTTCGAACAGCGTCGCCATGCGGGCTTCGATGGTCTCCGGCAGGCGACGAGTGACCAGTATCTTCGGTTTGCTCGATGTCATGCGGACCTTGCGACCGGGCCTTGGGAACAGGCGCAAGCCTATCCTTTATCGACCATTAAGGATCATGGCGTAGTGATAGGGCAATTCCAATCCGTCTGCAAAGTCATGTTCATTTCGCACGCCAGTTCGGGCCGTGCCCGTTTCTTTTTCCCGCGTTTTCTGGCCGTCCTGCCGATCGTCCTCGCCAGTTTCGGCCTCGGCGCGCCAGCAGTTTTCGCCCAGGCCGAATCGGTTTCGGGTCTCAAGCTGCCGCGCTTCGTGACCACGCGCTCCAACCCCATCAATGTTCGGGTCGGGCCGGGCACCAAATACGATATCGCCTGGAACTATACCGTTGCCGGCGTGCCGGTCGAAATCATCCAGGAATTCGACACCTGGCGAAAGATCCGTGACATGGACGGCACCGAGGGCTGGGTGCACCAGAGCCTTCTGGTCGGCACGCGCGCGGGCTATGTCACGCCCCTCGTTGCCAATGGCGAAGTGGCCATGCAGGCCGACCGGACGGACGATTCCGCGGTGCGGGCGCGTCTCGCGCCGGGCGTGCGCGTCAATATCTCGGAATGCGATGGCACCTGGTGTGCGGTCTCGGCAGGCCAGCCGGGCGAACGCGCCAACTATTCCGGCTTCGTGCGCCAGGAAGAAATCTGGGGTGTTTATCCCGATGAAGTCTTTGACTGAAGCCTAGAGCGCCGCGCTGCGCTCGGCTTCGGCCTCTTCCCATTGCCGCTTGCGGCGCAGGGCATCGTCCTGCTTGGGGCAGGAGGCGCAATAGGTGTCGGGAAAGGCGAGATAGTCGAGGCAGCAGCCTTTTCGCGCCGTCACCATCACGCGCGTGCCATCGCCGAGCGTAATGGCCTCGAGATCGCCTTGGCCGGTGAGGCCCATGGCCGCGAGCCAGAGATCGCTGACCCGCTTCTGCTCATCCGGCGCGAGCCCGGGCACATAGTGCCGCAGCCGAACCATGAGGCCGAGCATGCGATCGGCAAGCAGCCGGAGCGCGGGTATGCGCTTGAGTTTCGTCACCCCATTGATTTCGGCCAGCACGCCATCGGCGATAGAGCGCAATTCAGCGCCGGTGCGGGCGAGCATGGTTTCGAGGTCGCCGGTGAACTGCAGGCCGGGCGGCAGGCGAAAGCCGTTGACGTCGATGCCCTTGACCGCTTGCGAGAGGGCACGAAGATCGGGAACGGCGCCATGGACATGGACGGCAATGACGGCAAGATAGGCTGGCTGCCACATCAGGTTGGTCCAGAGGCGGACCGCATAGAATGGCTGGCCGGCATGGGGGTAGGTCGCTTCGAGGCGCGCATAAAGGGTTTCGAGCAAGGCGCGGTTGTCGGCGCCGACGGCATGCCAGCCGGGCAGCGCCGCCCCCGGCGCGCCATCCATGAAGCCGGTGACCGAGCGCGCCGTCAGCAAGAGGCGGCTCAGCGCCACGTCCTCGTCATTGAGCGCAAACAGGAAATTTCGGGCAGTGCCGGCCAAGGAAAACTCCGAAAAGCTCTCCTCTCCTATACGGCCCTGCTCCCGAAGAAAAGCTGAGACGCGTAAGCAATTGACCGATCGGGGCTCGGGAATAGGCCGCAAGGGCGGGTTCACCGCCGCCTGACCCCCATGCGCGATGATCGGGCACCGCAATGGTCCCGAGGATGGTCATGACAGCCCTCCGCGCCTTTGGTCGCGCCACCGGCGGCGGAGCGGCCATCGAATTCGCCATCCTGTCGCCGGTCTATATGCTGATGCTGGCCGGCATGGTGGCCTATGGGCTCTATTTCGGCGCCGCCCATTCCCTGCAGCAATTGGCCGCCGACGCGGCGCGGATCGCCATTTCCGGGCTCGACGAGAACGAACGCAACGTGCTTGTCGGGCGCTATCTCGATCTGCATGCGCACGAATATCTGCTGATCGACCGGCAGCACCTGACCTATGCCATCGGCGACGATCCGGTCGATCCGACCCAATACCGGGTGCTGCTGCGCTACGATACGATCGAGCTGCCGATCTGGAACCTTTATCCGCCCCTGCCGACGCCCGGCCGCTATCTCAGCCACGGCGCGACGATCCGCGAGGGCGGGATATGAACCTCTGGCGGGACGAGAGCGGCAATATGGCGATACTTTTTGCCGTCGCCTTTTCGCTTTTCGGCGTGATCGGCGCCATCTCGATCGATGTGGCGACGCTCTATCACGCGCGGCGCATGCTGCAATCGACCGTCGATCTGGCAGCCATTACGGCCGCCGCCGCTCCGCGCGATGCCGTGGCTCTGGCGCGGAAAGTTTTTCTCGATGCCGGCTACGACATTTCGAGCGGGCTCGTCGTCGAGGCCGGCCGCTATGAAGGAGACAAGAGGCGGCCGCCGGAGGATCGCTTCATCCCCAACGGCACACCGCTCAATGCCGTGCGCGTCTCCTTCCAGCACGTCGGCTCCTACGAGTTCGGCCGCGCCTTTACGACATCGGCGCCGGTGATTTCCGCGCAAGGCACGGCATCGGTGACCCCGGAGGTGCAATTCTCGCTCGGCTCCAGGCTCGCCAGCCTCAATGGCGGCGTCGTCAACGGAGCGCTCGGGAGCCTTCTTGGCACGACGATCTCGCTCTCTGCGCTTGATTATTCCGGACTTGCCAGTGCCGATGTCGATGTCTTCCGCTTTCTCGATGCGCTGGCGCAACGGCTTCATGTCACGGCGGGGAGTTACGATACGCTTTTGCGAAGCGAGGCGCGGGCGGGCGATATCGCGGCTGCGCTTTCCAGCGTTGCGACCGGCGCGCAGAAACTCTTGCTCGACACTGTCGCACGGGCGGGGCCAGGCAATATCGTGCCGCTCGCAAAACTCTTCAACCTCGACCGCTATGCGCGCCTCGGCATAGGCAGCGGGGCGGCCGTGCTCAGCCTCAAGACTTCTGCGCTCGATATTCTATCGGCGGCTGCGGCGGTGGCCGATGGCAGCAAGCAAGTCTCCCTCGGGCTCGGCGGCAATCTGCCGGGGATCGCGGCGCTGACCGTCGAGCTGGCCATCGGTGAGCCGGCACAGGGCAGCGGCTGGCTTTCGATTGGACATGCCGGCGATGTCGTACGCACGAGCCAGGCGCGGCTGCGCATCGATGCACAGTTTCTCGGCGGCCTCGTCCTCCAGAACGCATTGCTCCGCCTGCCGCTCTGGCTCGATCTTGCCAATGCCGAGGCCGTCATCACGGCCGCCACCTGCCCCGATAGCGCCAATCCGCACGGCACGGCCGATATCGCGGTCGTTCCCGGCCCGCTGACCCTTGCCGTCGGGCAGGTCGGCAATGCGCAGATGCGCGATTTCGCTGCCCCCCTGCCG
Source organism: Devosia soli (assembly GCF_000970455.1). GTDB lineage: Bacteria > Pseudomonadota > Alphaproteobacteria > Rhizobiales > Devosiaceae > Devosia > Devosia soli. The sequence continues at coordinate 206,336 of NZ_LAJG01000024.1, forward strand.
CTCGCCCCGACCCGCATTCTCGACGCGGTGCTGCTCAAGATCAGCGCATCGGGGCAGGTACGCGTCATGCAGACCACACCGATCCCTCTGCATTTCTCATCCGACAATATCGGGCAGGCCCGCCGGAAGACAGCGCGAACCAGCACCATGGTGACCTCGTTGACCCAATCGCTGGTCAACTCGCTCAGCCTCAACATTTCGGTACTTGGGCTCGGCATTGCGCCCGACACGGTCCTCATCCAGGCGGTCAAGACGCTGATCTCCCCCCTCGCCGTGCCGCTTGATGCCGTCGTCAACGCGCTTCTCTCCGCGCTAGGGCTTGGCGTCGGCGAAGCCGATCTCAGGGTTTATGGCGTCGCCTGCAAGACGCCGGTGCTAGTCGGCTAGAACAAATTCTCCACCTTGACCCACCGTTTTAGTGTGCTACACATATAGCACACTATATAGGCACGACACATGGACGATTTTCACACGAGCCAGCCGATCTTCGTGCAGATACGGCAGCGGCTGATCGAGATGATCTTGCGCGGGTCGGTCAAGGAGGGCGATCCGCTGCCCTCCGTCCGGCAGATCGCGGCGGAGCTTTCGGTCAATCCGCTGACGGTCACCAAGGCGTTCGAGGCCCTGGTCGATATCGGCGTGGTGGAAAAACGAAGGGGTCTCGGCATGTTCGTCACCACGGGAGCGCGCGAGACGCTTCTTGCCAATGAACGCGACAAATTCCTCAAGGAGGATTGGCCGCGCATCATCGCCCAGATCAGGGCGCTCGAACTTGATCCCAATTCTCTTCTCGCCCCTCTCGCATCGGAGCCAAAGCCATGAGTGAGACCATTATCGACCCCGTCGTCACTGCCCGCGGCCTCCGCAAGAAATTCGGCGGAAAGGAAATCCTGCACGGGCTCGATTTCGATATTCCGGCCGGCCGCATCTATGGCCTTGTGGGCCACAATGGCGCGGGCAAGACGACAACGCTCAACGCCATGCTTGGCCTGACGAGCTATGAAGGCACGATCCGCGTGCTCGGCGAAGACCCCTTCGCGCGGCGGGCGCACCTGATGGAAAACGTCGCCTTCATTTCCGACGTCGCGAGCCTGCCGCGCTTCTTGCGCGTGCGGGAACTTTTCGCGCTGCTCTCCAACATTCACCCCAACTTTTCGACCGATAAGGCGCGCAGCTTTCTCGAAGGCACCGATATCCGGCCGGAAATGAAGATCCGTACCCTCTCGAAGGGCATGATGGCGCAGCTCCATCTCGCCGTGGTCATGGCGATCGACGCCAAGCTCCTCGTTCTTGACGAGCCGACGCTCGGGCTCGACATCACCTATCGCAAGCGCTTCTACCGGCGGCTGCTCGAAGATTACATGACCGAGGAGCGGACGCTGATCATCACCACCCATCAGGTGGACGAGATCGAGTTCATGCTCTCCGACATCATGTTCATCCGCGATGGCGATCTGATCCTCCATATGCAGATGGAGACGGTGAACGAGAAATTTTCCCAGCTCGTTGCCAATGAGGCAGAAACGCACGCCGCAGCCCGCGCGCTCGGGCCGGTTTACGAGGAAACGCGGTTTGGCCAGACCGTCTTCATTTTCGACGGGGTACCGCGCGAAAAACTCGAGCCGCTCGGCAAGGTCTCGACCCCGACGCTGAGCGATCTGTTCGTCGCGCTGATGCAGCGTCCGACTGCCAATCCGGAGACCGCCCGATGAAGGCTTTTGCAGCGCTCGTCCATCGCGAGTTCATCGAACACCGCGGCGCTTTCTTCATTGGCCCACTGCTCCTCGTTGCCGTCGTTGTCGCCATGACGGTGCTCGCCTTCACCGTCGGGCGCGTCGATGTGCGGATAACCGGCTCGATGGCGACCATGCTGCCTGGCGTCGTGCTGTTCTGGCCGGCCATGGTGCTGGGCGTCGCCTGGGGCCTCTATCTTCTTGCCGTGCTGTTCTTTTATTGCGCCGATGGCTTTGCCGCAGACAAGCGCAACAATTCCATGTTGTTCTGGAAGTCGATGCCGGTCAGCGATTTCCGCATGCTGCTGGCCAAGCTGGCTGCCGCGATAACCATCCTGCCGGGCGCCGTTTATGCGGTGGTGCTGCTGTCGATGGCGCTGATGCTGGCGACGGCCCAGATCGCCATGATGATCAATGGCACCGCGGCGATGTCGAGCCTTCTGGGTCTCGTCACCATCTTCTGGAATGTGGCACTGATCGAACTCGTCCAGCTTCTCGTCTCGCTCCTCTGGTACCTGCCGTTCATGGCGCTGGTCGGCGCCATGGCGGTTGTCGTCGGGCGTTGGGCAATCCCGCTTTCGCTGCTCTTGCCGACCTTGGCGGCAACGGTCGAATGGGTGACTCTGGGGGGTCTCCACCCGTTCGAGACACGCACCTGGCATTACCTCTCCTATCGCGCCACGATGCGGGAAGCTGGCATGGTCGATACCTGGATCGCCGATGGTCCTATGGGTGTCGATGTCAATTCGGGCGTGGCTTACGCACTCGATCTCATCAGCCGCATCGATTGGCTGCAGGTGGGCATCGGTATCGCCTTCGCGCTCGGCGTGCTTTACCTCGCGAGCGAATACCGGCGGCGCGCCGCGGCGAATTGACCGACACGCCCGGCTTACCCAAAGTGCCGCCGTCCGACTTTTCCCGGGCGGCGGTCTGGTTTTGAGGGGGCTTTCGTGCGAATTCACCTGGTGCAGTGCCATCCGCTTCCCGATAGCCTCAACGCCCATCTGGCAGGCTGCATCGCCCAATGGCTCGGTGAGCGCGGACACGCGGTGGATCGGCTCGATCTTTATGCGCTTGGTTTTTCGCCGGCGCTGACAATCGAAGAGCGCCGCGCCTATGCCGCCGATCCGCTGACCCTCCCGGATGTGGCACTTCTCCAGGAGCGGCTGAAGGCCGCAGAGCACCTGATCCTTGTTTTCCCCACCTGGTGGTTTTCGATGCCGGCCATGCTCAAGGGCTGGTTCGATCGCGTCTGGGCGCCGGGATTTGCCTATGCCCAAGGCACGCCCATCACCCCGCTCCTCACCAATCTGAAGTCCGTCACGGTGGTGACGACGCTTGGCTCGCCCTGGTGGATCGATCGGCTGGTCATGCTTCGTCCGGTTCGGAAAATTCTCAAGACCGCGCTGGTACGGGTCTGTGCACCGCAGGCCAAATTCGCAATGCTCGCACTTTACGAGGCGGAAAGCGTCACAGCCGAGCGTCTTTCTGGCTTCGAAGCCCAAATCGGCAAACTTCTTGCCAAAAGCGTCGGGCAATCCTAGGGAGCGCCAAAGGACTTTTGGCGCCATGACTCTTCCCACTATTGTCAGCTTCTGGCACGGCCCGATGAGCTGGCTCGAAATATTGTGCATCACCTCTTTCGCGCGGCAGGGACACAGGGTCGAGGTTTATTCCTATGAGCCGATCGGGAACCTGCCCGATGGCGCCCAGTGGTGCGATGCCGCTGCCGTATTGCCGCAGGAAAAGCTGGTTTTTTACAAGGGGCGCGGCACGCCGGGCGTTTTCTCCGACCATTTCCGCTATGCCGCCCTGCGCGCCGGGCTTGGCATCTATGCCGACCTCGACATCTATTGCGTGCGGCCGATCGTGGACCTGCCGGATTATCTCTTTGCCTGGGAACGGCCCGGCTCGGTCAATGGCGCAGTGCTCTACATGCGGCCCGATGCACCCCTGCTGGCCGATCTTCTCACCGTCTTCGAAACGGAAAAGCGGCCGCTGTTCGAGCCACATCTGCCGCCGTTGCGCCGCGTCGAGGTGGCGATCCGCCGGCTCGTCGGGGATCGGGTCACCCCGGAACATATGCAATATGGCGCGACCGGGCCGATGGCGCTCACTCATTTCGTCGGCAAGCACGGGCTGACCAACGCGGTGCGGCCTTCGGCAGTGTTTTATCCCGTGCCCTATGAGGGCATTCCGGCACTGATGAAAGCCGGATCGACACTCGAAGCGGCGATCAAGCCCGAAACGCTCGGCGTGCACCTCTGGCGCAGCCAGCTGACGGATCGCGGCCGGGCCGGATTGCCGCTGCCGGAAACCGGAAGTGCGCTGGCAAAGCTTTGTGCGAAGGAAGGCCTCGATCCGGCAAGCGTGGGCTGACTTGCGCTTGAGCCGAAACAGGGCGCGAGCGCAATCGTCTCCTACCGCCCGAGCCCCAGCTTCTTCTTCCACCACCGCTTCCAGCGGTGCCGGGCAAACCGGTAGAACAACTCATTGGTCATCACATGCCGGTAGACCCGGGCAAAGGCCACCGAGCCAAAGGTGTGCGCGAAAACGCTCCAGGGCTTTGTTTCGCCGGTATAGTGGACGATCGCCGGGTCGATGCCGTCATGCGCGGGGCGGGCGTCGACGACATTCCAGCGCCAGGGCAGCTTCAGCCAACGCCTCTTGAAGATCAGATTGAGCAGGTCCTGATCATAGTAGATGCGCTGCATCACCCCGCTCGCATGCGCCGCTTCCATGCGCCCGACGATATCGGCTTCGCGCCATTGCGCGACATCGATCAGCACCAGCCCGGCGTTGAAATAGGGGTCGGCAGGATCGAAAATATCGCGATTCTTCAGGAGATCGCGCTGTCCGGTGATCAAGGCGCCGGCAGGGTCGCGGACTGCGCCGATGGCATTGCCTTCAAGATCGAGATCGAAGAGGGCACCGATGTCGTCGCGCACCAGCATGTCGCAATCGAGATAGAGCACGCGGGTGACATCCGGCCCGACCAGCCGGTCAATAAGAAGCCGCGCATAGACGATGTTTGAGAGCCGCTTGTTTTCCGGCATGCGGGCCGCGATGTCGCGGAACATCTCGGACTGGTCCAGATCGTAAAAGCGCAGCTCGACCGGAAATTCATCGCGGATTTTTTCAAGGTCTGCCCGATGCTCTGCCGTCAGCGTTCGGTGCATCAAGTGAAAAACCAGCTCCGGGCGGCGATGGGTGAAGAGGCAAACCGAGCGCATGGTGGCATAGGCCGGCGCCCAGAAATTATCGTCGAAGGTCAAGGCGACATGCATGGCCATCAGCGCGCCAGCCGCAGTTTCTTGAGCCACCAGCGGCGCCAGCGATGCCGCATGAAGCGATAAAAGAGCTCGTTGGTCATCACGTGCCGATACCAGCGCGAATAGGCCGAAGATCGGAGCATGCCGGCAAAAAGCCCCCAGGGCTTGGTTTCGCGCGTATAGTGCAGAATAGCCGGGTCGAGCGCTTCATGGGCGAGGTGGGCGTCGATCGTGTTCCAGCGCCAGGGCAGTTTTTGCCAGCGATCGCGGAAGACGAGATTGAGCATGTCCTGGTCATAGTAGAGCCTTTCGATCCAGCCCTTGGCCGCGATCACCGCGATCTCGGCCTTGACGTTGATCTCGCGCCACTGAACGAGATCGACCAGCATCATGCCTGAATTGAAGTAGGAATCGGCGGTATCGAAGATGCCGATATTCTGGCGCATGTCGCGCCTTCCCATGATGAAGGGCTGGAGCGAATCCTGCACCGCGCCGAGCGGTTTCCCGCCAAGGTCCATCCCGTAAAGCTGCTCGATCGGGGCGCGCACCAGCATGTCGCTATCAAGATAGAGCACACGCGTGAGCTCGGCCGGCAGGAGGTCTGCCATGAGCAGGCGCGCATAGACGATGCGGGGCCAGCGGGCGCCGGTGGGCAAGCCGGCGACGACGAAATCGAAAAGCTCGGAATCGGCCAGCGGATACCAGCGAAGGCTGGCGCCGAATTCGCGCACGATACCCTCGATGTCATGACGATGCTCGTCGGTGACCGGCATGTGGAGGAGATGGAAGACCAGGTCCTTTCGCCGATGCGTCGTGAGGCAAACCGAGCGCATGACCGTAAAGGCGGGCGCCCAGAAATTGTCGTCGAAGGCGAGGACGATGTGGATGGGATCGGTCATTGCCTTGTCTCGGGACCTTTGTGCATCCGCCTCTCTTATAGGCTCGGCGGGCAAAGAAAAGAGGCCAATCTGTCCCGCTTGTCCCCGGGGTTCGGCAGCCGGGCGACACTGGCGCCACCTTCCCCCAAGGAGATAAAGATGGACAGCACGCCCCGCCTCGCCCTGCCGCAGATCATCAGCGGCCAGGCCCTCAAGCATATTACCCACAATGAAGCCCTGCAGCGGCTCGACCTCCTCGTGCAGGCGAGCGTCGAAGCCGCCACGATCACCGCCCCACCGGCAAGCCCGATGGAGGCCGAAGCCTGGATCGTGCCGGCGGGCGCGACCGGCGCCTGGGCCGGGCATGCAAGCGAAATCGCTGCCTGGCAGGCCGGCGCCTGGATGTTTTACGATCCGGCCGCCGGCTGGCTGATTTTCGAGAAGGCGACCGGCACGCTGAAGGTTTTTTCGGGCACAGCCTGGATCGCGATTGCCGCCATCGGCTCCGGCCTGCCGCAGCTCGGCATCAATGCCAGCGCCGACACGACCAACCGCCTCGCCGTTTCGAGCCCCGCAACGCTCCTTACCCATGCCGGCGCCGGCCATCAGCTCAAGCTCAACAAGGCGGCCGCTTCCGACACCGCCAGCCTTCTCTTTCAGGCCAACTTTTCGGGCCGGGCCGAAATGGGGCTGATGGGCGACAATGCCTGGCGCATCAAGGTCAGTGCAGACGGCAGCGCCTGGATCAACGCACTCACCCTTGCCAACGATGGCAGTGCCACCTTTGCCGGTGCCGTCAAACCCGCAACCGACAATGCCCAGACGCTCGGCGCCAGCGGAGCGCGCTGGAGCGCGGTTTGGTCGGCCACCGGCACGATCCAGACCTCGGACGCGCGCTTCAAGACCGAGATCGCGCCGACCGATCTGGGGCTCGATTTCATCCTTGCTCTAAAACCCGTGCGCTATCGCTGGCGGGAAACGGAAAACGAGACGGCGGTGCATTATGGTCTTCTCGCCCAGGATGTACTTGCCGCGGTCGAAGCGGCCGGTGTGCCGGACTTCGGCGGCCATGTGCTGGTCGACCCCGAGGACGGGGACAGCCAGCAGGCGCTGCGCTATTCAAGCTTCATCGCGCCGCTGATCGCCGCAGTCCAGACGTTGAACGCGCGAATCGCGAGCCTCGAAACGGGTCTCTCGGTCCCTCGATAACCCTTCAATAGGCCCAGGTGAGCGCTGCAGCCTCTTCGGCATCGAAGTGCAGCGTCACCAGCACATCATTGGTCTCGTCCGTCAAGCCATCGGTGAATTGGCGCTGCAGCAGCTTGATGGTCTTGGCGTTTTCGTCGAAATCCTTGAGCACATAGTCGAAGCAATCGATCGTGGCATTGCTTCGTCCGGCAGCGATTTCGTCCTTGAGCCGGGCGAGTTCGCGCCCGCCCACGGATGAGCCATCGCTACGCCGCTCGGCGCGCACGGTCGGCACCCAATCCGCGCCGGTCTCGCAAATATAGCGTCCATCCTCGAAGGTGCCGCTATCGGTGAACATGACGTTGTAGTCTTGGTTCCAGGCATTGCCGATCTCGAAGGTGGCGCCGGCCTTGGTCACGTCAAGATAGATATCGGTCAAGACGCAGGTCCCCTGATCCTCGAGATAGCACCAGCGCTCCGATGCCATCATCAGGGTGCCGATATCGGCAATGGGCACAAGCTTGCCCACTTTGAGGCGGCTCAGGACGTCCTCGGTTTGCGCGTCGAACGCCAGGACCGGCGAAAGCCCTCCCAGGGCAAAGACGAAACAGGCGATCAAGCGACGCATGGCTTCCTCCCACGGACTGGTCGATGCCGGTCAGTCTAGGCCAAACTCCATCGGGGCGAAACCTTCGCTTGACACCATGCCAAATACGTAACATCTAAAGTTACGTGACCGGCTACGGAGATGGATCATGCAGGATGTCGTCATTATCGGAGGCAGTTTTGCCGGGCTTTCGGCCGCCCTGCAGCTCGGGCGTGCTCGCCGCAAGGTCACCGTGCTCGATACGGGGAGCCCGCGCAATCGCTTCGCCAGCCACGCCCACGGCATCTTGGGCCATGACGGCAAGCCGCCGGCGGAAATCCTCGCGGAGGGGCGCGCACAGCTCGAAATCTATCGCAGCGTCGAGTTTCGCACTGCGGCGGCGCAGACGATCGGCGGCGAAAAGGACGATTTTATCATAGCGCTCGCCGATGGCGGACTGATCCGCACCCGCCGCATCATCCTCACGCACGGCATAACCGACATCATGCCCGATATGCCGGGCTTCGCCGCATGCTGGGGCAAGTCGGTGCTTCATTGTCCCTATTGCCACGGCTTCGAGGTCGCCGACCGCCGCCTCGGCGTTCTTTATTTCGCGCCCATCTCGGCCCATGTCGCGGCGATGTTGACCGACTGGACCGGCGATCTCACCGTTTTTGCCGACGGCTTGCCGATCGAACCCGATTTTCGTGCCTGGATGGTGCGCAAGGGCGTAAAACTCGTCGAGCCCAAGGTGGCGGGCGTTGTACAACAGAACGGCCAGCTGTCCGCGATTGCCCTGGCCGATGGGCAGGAGATCGGGCTCGACGCGCTCTTTGCCGGGCCGCGGCAGAGGCCGTCAGCCGACTTTCATATCCAGCTCGCCCTCCAGATGGACCCGACGCCGATCGGCGAAGTGATCCATGTCAACGAGATGTTCGAAACGTCCGTGCCCGGCATTTATGCCGCCGGCGATGTCGGCAGCATGCGCCAGAACGTGCCCAATGCCATGGCGGGCGGCAATCTTGCCAGTGTCGCCTGCCACAATTCACTGCTCGACTAGCGCAGCCACCCCTGCGGGCGAGGGTGCAGTTCCATCTGGCCCTCGCGCGTCGCCTCGTCGATGGCAAGCACCTCTTCAGGGGTCAGTTCGAGATTGTCGAGCACCCCCAGATTATCCTTGAGCTGATCGAGCGTGCGCACCCCGATCAGCGCCGAAGTAACTTCAGTGCGCCGCAGGACCCAGGACAGTGCCAATTGCACCATGGATTGGCCGCGGGCACGGGCGATCGCTTCGAGCTTATCGACCGCCTCGAGCACGCGCGGCTCGACATGGCTCGCGCGCAGCGACCCATTGGGATTTTCGCCCCGCGTGCCGGTCTTGTTGCCGCTTGAATACTTGCCTGAGAGGACGCCCTGGGCCAGCGGCGAGAAGGCGATGATGCCAATGCCAAGTTCGCCGCAGGCATCGATCGTCCCGTCGTTCTCGATCCAGCGGTTGAGCACGGAATAGCTCGGCTGGTGGATGGTGGTTGCAACACCCATGTCTTTGAGGATGCAATGGGCTTCGCGCGTTTCCTTTTCGGGATAGGAAGAGATGCCGACATAGAGCGCCTTGCCCGATTTCACCGCATGGGCCAACGCGCCCATGGTTTCCTCGAGCGGCGTATCCGGATCGAAACGGTGCGAATAGAAAATATCGACATAGTCGAGACCCATGCGCTTGAGCGACTGGTCGAGGCTCGCGAGGAGATATTTGCGGCTCCCCCATTCGCCATAGGGGCCTGGCCACATATTGTATCCCGCCTTTGTCGAGATGATCATCTCATCCCGATAGGGGCGAAAATCGCGTGCCAGCACATTGCCGAAAAGTTCTTCCGATGAACCCGCCGGCGGCCCATAATTGTTGGCAAGGTCGAAATGAGTGATGCCCTGATCGAACGCATAACCCAGAATTTCCATGGCGCCGGGATAATCCCGCGTGCCACCGAAATTCTGCCAGAGGCCGAGGCTGACGACCGGCAGTTTCAGCCCCGACCGGCCAGACCGGCGATACTTCATGGTGTCGTAGCGTGCGTTATCGGCCCGATAGGTCATCTCGAAAACTCCTCCCGATGTCTTGCTTGCAAGTGCCCGTGACGCCGGGACCAGCCGGTGATATGAGCGCGCCATGACCGCGCCCCATCCGAAATCTGCCGCCAGTGTGCAACAGGACAATCATCCATACAAGGTGATGGCGATCTACAAGTTCGCCTCCCTGCCCGATGCCGAAGCGCTCAAGGCGCCGCTCGCTGCCTTTTGTTGCAGCGGCGGCATCAAGGGCACGCTGATCCTGGCGCCCGAAGGCATCAACGGCACCGTTGCCGGTTCACCGGACGCCATCGACGCTCTTGCCGAATTTCTTTTTGTCTCCGGCCCGTTCGGCGATCGTTTGGTAGGGGCGGAGACAAAATACTCCTTTGCCGAAGAGGCCCCGTTCCTGCGCATGAAGGTACGGCTCAAGCCCGAAATCGTGACGCTGCGCGCGCCGGAGGCCGATCCTTCCAAACGTGTTGGCACCTATGTCGAACCGGAGGACTGGAACGAGCTTATTGATCGCAACGACGTCGTCCTTGTCGATACGCGCAACGACTATGAGGTTGGCCTCGGCACCTTCCAGCGCGCGCTTGATCCCAAGACCGCAAGCTTTGTCGAGTTCAAGGACTATGTGGCCAAGAACCTCGATTCGGCGCGGGACAAGAAAGTCGCCATGTTCTGCACCGGCGGCATCCGCTGCGAAAAGGCTTCTTCTTATCTTCTGAGCCAGGGCTTTGAAGAGGTTTTTCACCTCAAGGGCGGCATCCTGAAATATCTCGAGGTGACGCCGAAGGAGGAGAGCCGCTTTGCCGGGGAGTGTTTCGTCTTCGACGAACGCGTGTCGGTCGGCCACGGCCTCGAACTCGGCAGTGCTACGCTCTGCCGCGCCTGCCGCCATCCGCTGACGGAAGCCGATCGAGACCATAAGGATTTTGCCGAAGGTCTCTCCTGCCCCTATTGCGCCGGCGACACCGCCAAGCACGAGGCCGCCGCCGAACGCCAGCACCAGATGGACCTCGCCAAAAAACGCGGCACAGCCCACCTCGGCGACGCGGTCAAGGAAATCGCGGCACGGGCGAAAGCGGAGAAGATCGCGCGCGCCGAGGAGTCGCGGGCTCGAAATAGCGAGGGCTAAGCTGCGCGCGGCGCGATCGCCTCAAGGTCCTTGCCGATTTCCCGACGGCGCTGCATCAGGTCGAATTCTGTCTGCAATGACAGGAAAAAACCTTCAGACAAGCCGAAATAGCGCGCCAGTCGCAAGTCGGTGTCGGCGGTGACACCGCGTTGACCAAGAACGATCTCGTTGATCCGCCGCGGCGGTACGCGGATCGCACGCGCGAGCCCGTTCTGGCTCAAGCTCATGGGTTTGAGAAAATCTTCGAGCAGAATTTCACCCGGGTGCGGGTTGGGCAAAAGCTCATCCATGATAGTCGACGATTTCGACATTGCTCGGTCCTCCTTCGTCCCAGACGAAACAGATGCGCCATTGGTTGTTGATGCCGATGCTCCACCGCCCGGCACGATCGCCCTTCAAGCTCTCCAGACGATTGCCCGGTGGAATGCGAAGGTCGCCAATTACTCTGGCTGCGTTGACCAGACGCAATTTGCGCAACGCCACCGATTGAATGTCGGACGGCAGCTTTCGGCTGCGCCGCCCGTTCCAGATCAACTCGGTTTCGGCATCGGCAAAACTCCGGATCATACACGAATATAACGCTAAGCGTTATATAACGTTAGGCGTTATATAACGCAATCCGTTATGCGCCATTCAACGCATAGACTCTTTCAATGCGAGGGCTGATATTCCGGCTTATTGACCAGCCTTCTATAAGCCAATCCGATGGACCTCGATCAGCTTCGCACTTTTGACCGCATCGTTCGCGAGCAGAGTTTTACCAAGGCGGCGGCCTATCTCAATATCACCCAGGCGACGGCCTCGATGCGCATGCGGGCGCTGGAGCAGCTTTTGGGCGTCTCGCTTTTCGTGCGGGGCCGTACCGTCAGCCTGACCGATCAGGGCATGACTTTCCTGCCCTTTGCGCGCCGCATGATCGGCACGGCGCAGGAAGCACGCGAAGCGCTGCGGCGTGTCGAGCGCGGGCGGATCACGATTGCTTCGCTCCGCAGTCTTGTTTCGCCGCTGGTCACCGAAAGCCTCCTGCGCTTTCAGGAAAAATACCCTTCCGTCGATGTGGTGGTGAACGAGGGGCGGCAGGCGCAGATCGCCGAAATGCTGCATGAGCGCCAGTCCGAACTCGGCATTCTCTGTTGGCCCAATCTCGAACCGCTGGCCGTCGATCTCGTGCCGCTCCTGACCATGCGCGAGCGCGTGCCGCTGGTCGTCGCCCCTGAAATTGCCGCCAAACTCCCGGTGAGGCCGACGCTGGCCAGCATTCTCGATCACGTGCCGCGGGTCATTTCGCTCCGCTGGTGGCAGGTCGAGCCCGAAGGCGCATCGGCCTTTACCCGCATGGCCCAGACCAGCGTCGAACTGCCGACCGGGCCGGCACGGCGCCTCGCAATCAAGGGCGAAGGCACCGGCTTTTTCGTCCAATCGGCCATTGCCGACGATCTTGAAGCCGGGCGGCTGGTCGAAATCCAGCCCGTCGATGCCGAACCGCTCCACCGCGACACGGCCATGGTCGTCCGCTCGCTCGCCGCGCTCGATCGCCCAATGCTCGTCGACTTCATCCGTGAAATCGCCGGCGAATGCGCGCGAGTGGGCACAATCCTCGATAGCCGACTAGAAGACCTGCTTCCCGCCGCATAATCTCCAGGCAAGAGGAGATATTATGCCCACATACGACTTCGTCATTGCCGGCGGCGGCTCGGCTGCGTCGGTTGCCGCCTGGCGGCTGGTCCGGGATTTCGGTTTTCGCGTCCTGATGCTCGAGCGCGGCCGGGCGCGGACCAATCGCATCATGGCCATGCCCGCCGGCTATATGAAATATCTCGGGCAGGACACATTCCTTGAGATGCACAAGACCGTGCCGCAGCCCCAGCTCGGCGGCCGCGCACCGATCGTGCCGGTGGCCAAGGTTTTAGGCGGCGGTTCGTCGGTCAATGCCATGGTCTATATGCGCGGCCAGAAAGAGGATTACGACGGTTGGGCCCAAAGCTTTGGCAATGATCCATCATGGTCCTATGACGGCATACTGCCCCACTTTACCGGCATCGAGGACAATGCCCGGCTTCATGATCGCTTCCACGGCGCAGGTGGCCCGCTGCGCGTCTCCGATCCCGGCTACACGACGCAGACGACGCATGATTTCATCGCCGCTGCAGAGGCGCTGGGCCACAAGCCGAACCCCGATTTCAACGGCGCGACGCAATTCGGCGTCGGCATCATGCAGCACACCTATGCGCAATGGGGCCGCTATAAGGAGCGCTCGGACGCCGTCAAAGCCTTCCTCGATCCGCTCAAGGGCGACGAGCGGCTAACGATCATTTCCGAAGCGCGCGTCGACAAGATCCTCATCGAAAACGGCCGCGCCACCGGCGTCAGCTATACTAAAAACGGCGAAAGCCACACGATCCGCGCCGAGCGCGAAGTGCTTATCGGCGCCGGCACCTATAACAGCGCCAAGCTGATGATGCTCTCCGGCATCGGCCCGGCCGACCATTTGCGCCAGCATGGCATTGGCGTCGTCGCCGATGTCGCGGGCGTCGGGCAGAACCTGCAGGACCATCACGAAGTTCCGGTTATCGCGACGACCAAAGGAAAATCCGGCTATTTTGGGCAGGACCGCGGCTGGAACATGATCCGAAACGGCCTCCAATATCTCCTCACCAATACCGGCCCCGTGACCACCACCGGCATCGAAGCCTGCATGTTCTTCGATCCCGACGGCGGCCCTCGCCCGACCATCCAGCTTTATTGCGCCCCGATCGTCTATCTCGATCGCGACGTCTCGGCGGCAAAACCCACCTATGGCGTCACCTTCACCTCCTGCCTTCTCCGCCCCAAGGCCCGCGGCAGCGTCACGCTGCGCTCGGCCAACCCAGCCGATCAGCCGGTGGTCGATTGCAACTTCTTCGGTCACCCCGACGACCTTCGCCTCACCATCGCTGCCCTGCACGAGGCGCGAAAACTGCTGAAGTCGTCGCCGCTCGTGGAAAAGATCGATACCGAACTGCTCCCCGGACAGGCGGTGATGGATGATCCCGAAGCGCTGGAAAAATATTGCGGGCAGACGGTCAAAACCAACTACCACCCCGTCGGCACGCTGCGCATGGGCCGGGCGGATGATCCGACAGCGGTGGTCGACAGCGAGTTGCGCGTGCGCGGGGTCGAAGGCCTGCGGGTCATCGACTGCTCGATCATGCCGCAGATCGTCTCGGGCAATACCAATGCGCCGGCCATGGCGATCGGGTCGAAGGCGGCAAGCATTTTGGCGGAGCGCTAAGCCAGCAACCCTGCCGCCTTCACCGCATCCACAAACGTCCGGCTCACCGGCACCACCGTGCCGGTGTGAAGCTCCAGCACCGGCTTGCCGCTCTGCCGAAATCCCCGGCGCACGGCAGCAAGCGCGACCCAGTGCGAGCGATGCACCTGCAGTCCCGGCTCGGGCGCAGTCTCGCGGATAGCGTCGGAAAGGCGCATCAGCACTAGCGTGGTGCCTTTGTCGGTGGTCACATCGACATAGTGGTCGGACACGGCAATATGCAGCAGCCGCCCGCGTTGCGGCCGCGGCAAACGATCGAGCAAAATGGGCTCGGCCGGCACAGTCGGCGCCTCAACCACCACACTCGCTTCTTTCGGCCGCATGCCGACCAAGGCGCTCGCCAGCGTCACCACCGAAGCAATGGCGGTGCAATAAATCAGCAATGTCAGAAGCCCGACGGGCGTGTCCGGCCCAAACGCCAGAAGATTGACCACCGCAACCACCGCCATGATCGGTGGCCCGGCCAATGCACCGCCGATCAGCGCAGCGGCGGAGAGGGGAAACCACCTCTTGAGCCAGCGCTCGGCCAGCCCCGCCACCAGCGTGCCCATGGCCCCGGTGCCGATAATGACGGCGATCCAATAAAGTACCCTTGGCACCAGCGGCACGGCCTCATAGGTCCCGAACGGACCGACGAGCCCGGCGATAAGCCCCATGAGCGCGAGCAGCATCCAGCTCCGCCCGTCGCGCATCAGGGCCTGCATCTGGCGAAGCGTGGATTGCAGGACGGTGTCGTTCACGAAGCGGGCATGCAGCTCAAGGATTGGCATTTGCAGGAGACAATCTATCCGCCCAAGGCTTGGCGGCATAGCCACGACAGATATTTGCCATGACCCTTGCCCCGCTGCTCTCCGCTGATTTCGCCATCCAGATCCATGCATTCACCGCGAGCCTCGCCGTGCCGATCGGCGGCTTCGTGCTCTGGCGCAAGAAGGGCACGGCGCTCCACAAGCTGCTCGGGCCAGTCTGGGTGATCCTGATGTTCATCGCCGCCACCAGCGCGCTTTTCATTCACGAAATCCGGCTGATCGGGCCGTTCAGCCCGATCCACCTGTTTACGATCTTCACCTTTGTCGCGCTGTTCAACGGCCTCCGCGCCATCATCGTCCACCACGATGTCGCGCGGCATCGCGGCAGTATGCAGGCGCTCTATGTCGGCGCACTCTTGCTTGCTGGCGCCTTCACGCTTTTACCCGGACGGCGCATGAACGCGGTTCTCTTCGGGCCCGATGCTGGCTGGACCCCATCACTCCTCGCGATCGGCTGCATCCTCGCCGTCGCTGCCTTCCTCTGGCTGCGCTGGCGTCGTCCGGCTTTGGCCTAGGCCATGCCGATGAAGACGCCGGCGCCGAACACCAGCGCGCCGCCGATGACGACCTGCAAGACCGCGCGCCAGAACGGGGTCTGCATATAGCGCTTCTGGATATAGGCAATCGCCCAGAGTTCGAGCACGACGACGGCGGCTGCGATGCCGGTCGCGGTCCAGAAATCGTGGATGAGATAGGGCATGGCGTGCCCAAGCCCACCCACCGCCGTCATGATACCAGCTGCCAGGCCGCGCTTGATGGGCGAACCGCGCCCGGTCAGCTTGCCATCGTCCGATGCGGCTTCCGTAAAGCCCATGGAAATGCCGGCGCCGATCGCGGCAGCAAGGCCAACGAGAAAGGTCTGGTGCGTGTCGCCGGTCGCAAAGGCGGCGGCAAAAACAGGGGCGAGGGTCGAAACCGATCCATCCATCAGCCCCGCCAGACCCGGCTGCACATAGGTCAGAAGGAACTGGCGATGCGCCTCGTCCTTCTCGGTGTCGCGCCCGTCCTCGCCGAGGAGCGTTTCGTCGAGCTTGGTCGCCGTTGCCGCATGGCCGCGTTCGGACCGTGCGAGATCGCCCAGAAGCTTGCGGATGCCGACATCGTTGGTTTGCTTGGCCGCTTCGAGATAGAAGTGATAGGCGCTTTCTTCCATCTCCCAGACCTGCTGGCGCGCCTGTTCGAGCGTCAGGGTCTTGAGCAGCCAGACCGGCTTGCGGTTGAGGAATCCGCGCACATGCTCGCGCCGGATCGGCACGAGCCGCTTGCCGAAGCGATCGACATAAATATCGAGCAAGCGGCGGCGATGGTCGTCTTCCTCGGCCGACATGGCTTCCAAAAGAGAGGCCGAGCCCGGATAGGTGTCGCCAAGCCGCGCCGCCAGTTCGGAATAGATGCGCCCATCCTCTTCCTCGGCGGCAATGGCCAGCGACAGGATTTCGCGTTCGGAAAGGCTGGTGAAAGCACGCCGATTGTCCGGCCAAAGGGTAAACATGAGCGCCCCAACATTAGAATGATTCCAAACAATGATTAGAACGCTTCTAAATTTTCAGCAAGCGGCAAAAACCGCGCGATTAACCCTCTTTGCGACCGGCCGCCGCCGGCCGTTGCGCCCCGGCGTGGCCATGCCCATGTCAATGCCATGACCGAAGATCAGGACATTCGCGAACACGCCAATCTCGAAACGCAGCGCACGCGCTCAAACGTCTATGCGTTCCGCAAGGTCAAGTGGGGCGACCCGCGGCAAGCGTTCAAGGGATCGCGCGGCTTGGCCCGGCTACCGCGCAAGCGCTCCGGCTTGTCCGGCTTTTGGACATTTCTGATTTTTGGCGCGCTCGCCGCCATGGCGATCGCGCTTTTGCTGCGTTAGCGCTACCCGTGCAAAAACCGCCCCATCCGGAACGGGTTGACGTCGATCGCCGTCTTCTGCCCGGTCATCATCTGCGCCAAAAGCTCTCCCGTCGCTGGCCCGAGCGTAAAACCGTGATGGGCGTGTCCCACGCCGACAAACAACCCTTCATGCTTCGGCGCCTTTGAAATGATCGGCATCATGTCCGGCGTACAGGGCCGCGCGCCCTTCCAGGGCTGCGGATCGACCCGTTCGCCGAGCGGAAACACTTCTTTGGCCGCCGCTTCCGCCTTGCTGATCTGCACCGGTGTCGGCGCGGCGTCGCGCAGCGCAAATTCCGCGCCGGTCGTCAGGCGAATGCCCTGCGCCATCGGCGCCAGCACATAGCCGATTTCCGCATCGAGCAGCAGATGGTCGAGTTTCGCGCCCGGCTGCGGCTTATAATGCATATGGTAGCCGCGCTTGACGAAAAGCGGCAGGCGATAGCCGAGCCGATCGAGCACTTCCGGCGCCCACGGCCCTAGCGCCACCACGGCTTGCTTGGCCGAATGCAGCGTTCCGCCGATGCGGGTCTGCCACATATCGCCCGATTGGGTCAGCCCATCGGCCTCGCCCGAAACAAACGTGCCGCCCAGTTTCTGAAACAGCGCAAAATAGCTTGCGACCAGCGCGCCAGGGTCCCGCACCGTCCAGGGGTCGGTCCAGTGAATGCCACCCACCAGTCCGCCGATCAGATCCGGCTCCAGCGCCTTCAGCCCCGCCCAATCGACCACCTCATGATGGATATTGAATTTTTCCCGGTCGCCCTCGGCCTTGGCCGCTTCGCGCTGCAGTTTTTCTGCCGTGCGGAAAACCAGATACCAACCATCTTTGGAGATAAGCTTTTCCGCCTCTGGCCCGACTTCCTTGATCAGCGCCTCATGCGTCTCGATCGAGCGGCCGATCAGCGGGGCATAGCTTTGCACCACCTGCCGGTAATGCTCGGGCGAAGATGCCCACCAATATTTGAGCAGTGGCGGGGCGATGCGCGGCAGGGCAAGCGGTTCGTATCGCGCCGCTGTCGAAAGATGCAGCCCCACCTGCATCAGCGTCGTCAAATCGCGCGGAAACGGGTGCGGGCGCACGCCCTCGCGCTGGATGATCCCGGCATTGCCATAAGACGTCTCGCGGCCTGGCTGGTTCTTGTCGATCAGGGTCACGCTGCGCCCGCGCTTGAGGAGGTGGATGCCCGTCGCGATGCCGACGATACCGGCTCCAAGGATCAAGACGTCTTGCATATGCTCTCCTTTGCCCTCAGGGGGCCGCACGAACCTGGCCCTGCTGCTGGGCCAGATAGCCGCCGACACTGGCCGGAACTTCCTCATCCAGCCAGTCGCGGAACAGTTTTAGCTTTTTCGATTCCCGCCGGCCCCGGGCCGTGGCGAGATAATAACCGTGAACGCCCTCGACCGGCGCCGCGAAGGGCCGCACCAGCCGCCCGTCGCAGACCGGATCGGCGCTCATCATGTCGGCCGCGAGCAGAAGCCCTTGCCCGGAAATGGCTGCATCGAAGGCGAGGGAAGCATCCGAGTAGACCGGGCCGGACAGTTTTGTTCCCGGGTCGCGGCCGGCATGCTTGAGCCATAAGGGCCAGTCGAGCATGCTGGTCTGATCGGCGATCACGGGAATGTTCGCCAAGTCCGACATGTCCGGATGGGCGCGCAAAAATTCTGGCGCGCAGACGGGCTGATAGGCCTTTCCGCCGATCAGCGTCACCGCCACCCCCGGCCAGTTGCCATCGCCAAAGCGAATGCCGCAATCAAGGTCCGGCCGCGTCAGGTCCAGCATGGCGCCGGTGACCGTCAGCCGCACCTCGAGTCCCGGGTGGCGCGAAGAGAATTTGTTGACCCGCCAGATCAGCCAGCGCGACGCAAAGACCGAGCCCACGGTGACGTTGAGCACGCCCTCATGGGCCCCGGTCAGCGTTGCGAGCCCATCGCGCAGCGACGCAAAACCGGCGGAAAGCTGGGGCAGGATGTCGAGCAGTTCCGGCACGGGTTTGAGGCCCTGCGGCGTACGGGCAAAGAGCTCCATGCCCAACCGCTCCTCGGCCCGGCGCAAGTGCTGGCTGACCGCCCCGACCGTTACCCCAAGCTCTTCGGCCGCCGGAGCGAGTGCACCGGCCCGCGCCACGATCTCGATGGCGCGCAGGGCGTTGAGCGGGATGGGAAAGGGACTGCTCATATAGATTTTCTATACCGGCGGAAAAACCTTGTCCATTGCGACCGAGCGGCGCCGGGCGCAGATTAGGGGCACCTCATCCCGCCCCTAACTTTCAACTCAAGGAGACAGGCCATGACCCGCCTGATCGAACTCTTGCGCCTTGCCCTTGCCTGGCTCAACGCGCCCGTTGCCGTCCTGGCAGTGGAACCAGATCTGACACCCAGGGATTGGGCAGACCTGCCCCCTCATCATCCCCGGGCCGATGGCACGCCGTGCTGAAGCCATAATCGGGCTGACAATGGGGGAAAATTCTTCACGAGCTCGGAGTGCCGTTTTGCCCCGCCTTTCCCTCGCCCTTTCCCTGCTCGCCGTCCTCGCTCCTGCCGCCTATGCGCAGGACGCAGCGCCGGCGGCCAAGCCCAATATCACCGTCGATCCGCGCGCTATCGTCGATTCCATGCCGCAGCAGGGCACGCTGCTAACCGGGCTTTACGCCACCCAGGCCACGATCGAACTCTGTTCGGTAGAAGCCAGCGAGCCTGCGACGACCGCGATGAACGCGCATCGCCGCCAGCTCGAAACCGAGCTGCGCATGGATGAGCCCACCGCCGCCGCTGCCTATGCTGCCATCAAGTCCGATGTCGAAAAGGCGGGCGTCGATTGCGCCGAAGGTAGCAGCGACCGCCAGCAGGCCGCCCAGGTCATCGCCATCTATTCCGGCGCCGGCGCGCCCCCCGCCCAGCCGGCTTCGCCGATGGACCCGGCAGCGTCAGCCCCAGCGGCAACTCCTGCCACACCGGCGCAGTGATTTCTCAAGACCACGATTGACCAATACGTACCTTCCACGGCGGCCACGATCGGTCGCCGTGGCGTTTACTTGACCCGACCCGACGACTGTTCGTGTTCGCTGGTGGCACCGTTTTCCGGCTGAGCCGAAGCACTTTCCACCAATCGGCTTGAAATTCCCGGCCTGCTTCTCATTCAGTTGAATGATGCCGGCTGACCTTATCTTGGCCAAGTTTGGGTTCCCACTGTGACCGCGGGCCCAGGCATCATGCTCCTCGCTTTGACGTCTCCAGAAATGCGATCCATCGCCTTGGCCTATGCGATGATGCTTATCGTGCCGGGATCGAGCCTCCTGATCGTGGTTCAGGCGGGGCTAGCGACGCAGCGCAGCCATGGCGTCTGGACGGCACTCGGGGTGGCGACCGGCGCGAGCCTATTGGCGACCATGCTCGCCTTTTCAGCGACATACTTCCTGATCTCAAGCGCGGTCGTCGAAGTGGGGCGGCTGGTTTGCATCTTGGTCTTGCTGCTCGCTGGCATTCGAGCCCTCAACAGTCGCCATTCGCAAGCCGACACGATCCTAGGCCGGTCTGGGGCAATTGGTCTGGTCCCTTTCGGCATGGGTCTGGCAACTGCCATGGCCAATCCGATCAGCCTTGCATTCTTTGCCAGTTCTGCCCTCTCGCTGCCGCGTCCCGCCGATGTGGCCAGCCTGGCATCGCTGCCGCTCCTCGTTTTTGTGATGGCTTTCAGCTGGTATGGCAGTGTCGGATTCTTGTTGGCCAAACCACACTTCAGCGCGGTCCATCGCAGGATTTTTCGGAGTTTTTCCATCGGTAGCGGCTTGGCGCTGGTGCTCCTGGCTTGTGCGATGGCGATCTCGATCCGGCCAATCTAGCGCTCAAGGTTCGCAACATACGGCGGGACGCTCACGCCCAAAAATCATTCATATGAATGATGTTGCCCGGTCCTCGAAGCGGCATCCTTCTTTAAGGCAGTCGACAGAGGCGGTGACGGTTTGCCATTTGACGAGCGGGTTTTGAGCCATGCATTGACCATCCTGCTGGGATTGCGGCTAAATCTGCTTCTCAGAAACGCTTTGCACCGTTGAACCATGCCCTACCGCCTCTCGCGCCGCATGTCATCGACCGGATCAACCCCAGAGCGTGGCACCATGAGCGTACTTGATCAGATCTACGAAGCCGCCTTTGTGCCGGACCAGTGGCCCGATGTCCTTGGCAGGATTGCCGAGCTTAGCAGTTCCTATTCCGGCGCCCTCCTGATCATCGACCCGAAACTGCCCCCGATGTTTGCGTCAACGCCAAACATCGCCGACTCCTTGGCCGAATTTGCGAAAACGCCGCACTGGTATACCAACGCACCGGCGCACAGACTGCGCAAGCTCGGCTATCCGGGTGGAAGCGATAGCCAGATCTTCAGTGCAAACATGCACACCGTCAAAGCCTCCCTCAAATACCATTTCTAACGAACCTGACCCGCGGCGTCTCCTAACGGCGCGCCTTGGGCACCTGGGCCTGACGAGGCTTTTGCCAGCCTCTCAGGCCCTTTTTGCCAGCCTCACTCGCAAATCTGCGCCGTGCAGGTCTGTCCGTGGCATCCGAGATCGAGATGCAGGTGATCCTCGTGGTCGGCATTTGCCTCGGGGCCCAACACGGTCGTAAAAATCCCGCAGGCCGCGCCATGGGATTGGCGCAGTAATTTACCTTCAGGCGCCGTGGCCGGTTGCCACTGGTCCTTGACCGAAATGCTCTCGCCGTTTTCGAGCGTAAAGCCCACGAGGTCGATGGCATTGGCAAAGCCATGCTCCGAGGTAAAGCCTTCATCCCCACCAACGCGGTCGCGGCACATATAGGATGTGCCGGTCGTCAGTTCGGCGATCGGACTATCCATCGCGGCCCTGGAATAGGCGTCGACATCGGCGGTCCATTCGGCGAGTGCGCCCGCCATTTCGCAATTGGTGGTGACCGGGCTCGATAGCGGGATCGTCCGGCCATTGGCGCTGACGGCGTCGAGCTCCAGCGGCGAGCGTTCACCGCATATGCCCTCCGCAATCGGCGGCAGCATTTTTCCAACCACCAGTCCCGAGAGCAGAGCCGGACAGGCGGTCTGGTAGACGCGCTCGGCTGCCGGCTCGGCTGGTGCGACGGGCTCGGCCATTTCGGGCTCGGCCGCAGCCGGGGTGGCCTCGGGTTCATCCGGTGGCTCGGCCGGCGGCGGTGGTGCTTCCGCCTCGGTGCCCAGCCCTGCCGGCCGCGGGCGCGGGATCGGCGGGGGCGCATCCTCAGTCACCCCGTCGTCCGCCTTCGTCTCCGATGCAGCCTCGGCCGGCTCCACCTTCGGCGCCGGTTTCGGCGCGGGCCGCCGGGGTGAAAGATCCTCGACGAGATCCTGCAGCGGCTGGAGAAAATCCTGCGCCGCGACGGGGCTGGCGAGGGCAAGGAGCAGGGCGAGGACGATGGGGGAGTGACGCATGAAGGGCGCAACGCGCTAAACCCCGTCGCCGTTGCCGTTTACCCCGCGGAAACCATCTTTCTCCGCCCCGCGCCTTCTGCTATCAGGCCGCCATGACCACGCCGCTCAAGAATATCCGCAATTTTTCCATCGTCGCCCATATCGACCATGGCAAATCGACGCTCGCCGACCGCCTCATCCAGATGACGGGCGGGCTCGACCTGCGCGAGATGAAGGAACAGGTTCTCGACTCGATGGATATCGAGCGCGAGCGCGGCATCACCATCAAGGCGCAGACCGTGCGCCTCAACTACAAGGCGCAGGACGGGGAAACCTACGTCCTCAACCTCATCGACACGCCCGGCCACGTCGACTTCGCCTATGAAGTCTCGCGCTCCATGGCCGCCGTCGAAGGCTCGCTGCTGGTCGTCGACGCCTCCCAGGGCGTCGAGGCGCAGACCCTTGCCAATGTCTACCATGCGCTCGATGCCAATCACGAGATCGTCCCGGTTCTCAACAAGGTCGACCTCCCCGCCGCCGATATCCCCCGCGTCAAAGCGCAGATCGAGGATGTCATCGGCATCGATGCATCCGACGCCGTTGAAATTTCCGCCAAGACCGGTCTCAATATCGACCAGGTTCTCGAAGCCATCGTCCATCGCCTCCCCGCCCCCCAGGGCGACATCAATGCGCCATTGAAGGCCCTCCTCGTCGATAGCTGGTACGACACCTATCTCGGCGTCGTCGTTCTCGTCCGCATCATCGACGGGGTGATGAAAAAGGGCCAAAAGATCCGCATGATGGCCTCGGGCGCGGTCTATGAGCTCGATCGCGTCGCCGTGCAGACCCCGAAGCTCGTCGAAGTCGGCGAGCTCACCCCCGGGGAACTGGGCGTCTTTACTGCCTCGATCAAGGAAGTCGCCGATACCAATGTCGGCGATACCATCACCGACGACCGAAAACCCACCGCAAACCCCCTGCCCGACTTCCGCCCGGCCCAGCCGGTGGTGTTCTGCGGCCTTTTCCCGGTCGATGCTTCGGACTTCGATGAACTGCGCGCCGCCATGGGCAAGCTCCGGCTCAACGACGCCAGCTTCTCGTTCGAAATGGAAACTAGCGCTGCATTGGGTTTTGGCTTCCGCTGCGGCTTTCTTGGGCTTTTGCACCTCGAAATCATCCAGGAGCGTCTCTCCCGCGAGTTCGATCTCGATCTCATCGCCACCGCCCCTTCGGTGGTCTATGAGGTCGAATTGACCAATGACGAGACGATCATGCTGCACAATCCGGCCGACCTGCCGGATGTGATGAAGATCCGCGAGATCCGCGAGCCCTGGATCAAGGCGACGATCCTGACGCCCGACGAATATCTCGGCGCGATTCTAAAACTCTGCCAGGACCGGCGCGGTGTGCAGCGCAATCTCTCCTATGTCGGCCAGCGCGCCATGGTCGAATACGACCTGCCGCTCAACGAAGTGGTTTTTGACTTTTACGATCGCCTCAAGTCGATCTCGAAGGGCTATGCGAGCTTTGACTATCAGCTCGCCGAGCACCGCGAAGGCGACCTGGTAAAACTTTCGATCCTGGTCAATGCCGAGCCGGTCGATGCGCTCTCGATGCTCGTCCACCGCTCCGTCGCGGAATCGCGCGGCCGCGTCATGTGCGAAAAGCTGAAAGAGCTGATCCCGCCGCATCTCTTCGTCATTCCGATCCAGGCCGCTATCGGCGGAAAAATCATCGCCCGCGAAACCGTCCGCGCCATGCGCAAGGACGTTACCGCAAAGTGCTATGGCGGCGACGCCACGCGTAAACGCAAACTGCTCGAAAAGCAGAAGGCCGGCAAGAAGCGCATGCGCCAGTTCGGCAGCGTGGAAATCCCGCAAGAAGCCTTCATCAAGGCCCTCAAGATGGGTGACGACTGAGCGGTCGAAACACCGGGCACCCAAGCTAACCCCCACCTATCCTCACCCTGGGAGGGGAGGGATCTGCCGACGGCCCACTGGCACCAAGCCTAACGCGATGCGTCCCTCCCCCCTATCAGGGGGAGGCCAGGTGGGGGTTTTCCACCCTCGAGCGCCCCGCTCCCCCACCACCGCCCGT
>NZ_LAJG01000025.1 GCF_000970455.1 Devosia soli
TGGTCTCATCGGGCCAATTCCGCCGCGATACCGCAGGACTGCTGTCCATCCGGCCCGGCACCACCTCCAGCAATTGGAAACTTCTATCACTGGGCATAGGAGCAGACATAGAAACTCACACCGTCATAAAATCAGACGTGCAAATAATCCAACTCAAGCCAAAGCGTCAGACGGGGGCGCCTTGGCGCTTACCGCCGGACAGGGTAATCAAGCAGACGAGCGAAACGGCGGGGTATTGGCACGATTGGGCTCGGGGGCTGGGCTCATAGCCAAAACCCCTTGAGCGCCCGGGCGTGATCGGGCTAAGAGGCGGCTTCCTATCCCGCAGTCAGGACAGATCGCCATGAGCCGCAAGGAATTCGACGCTTCGCGCATGCGGCGCATGAAACGTATCGCTGGACGTCATGGCCTCACCATTCTGACCAGCGAAAAGATGAAAGTTCTCGGCCAGCCGGGCGGTCACGCTCTACGCGACGACAAGACTTTTTCAATTGTCTTCGGGGACATACCCAAGCCGTTCTCGGCGAGTCTCGACGATATCGAGGCCTACATTGAAAAGCTTGAGGCGGGGGAAGAGTAAGCGAGCCTGACCTTTCTGGCAACCGCTTCAATGTCCCGGCCTGGGCCATTCCGTTATTTATTCCGTAACGGGAATCGGCACACACTGGTTACGTAGGCACTCGAGAGACGTTCATGGTTCTCTGAAACGCTGAACGGCCATTGATTGCTTGGATCGCGTTTTCGAACCGGGAAGGTGGTTATCACGTTCCCCGGAAACGCTCTAATGGAGGCGCGTACCGTGTTTACCCTGATCAACGCCGACGCCGACGAAGACGACGCTGAAATCACCGATCCCCAAGAAATCGCAGAATTGTTCGCAGCCATCGCTGCTGTAGCAATTGAGACCATTGGTGCCGCCAATGTCCGCGAGCTTTTTGATGCGGTCGTCGAGCAGGAGGGTCGTGATCCCAATTAGAGATTTGATTTTCAAACGACGTGCCGGATTGACGATCTGACACCACCATTCGGCCAAGCGCCGAACCTGCTTCCCGCCTTGACGGAGTGTGTGTGCGCACTTCGCCAGGGCGGCAATGGACGGAAGGCAGATTTGACCGGTCAAGCTCATATCTCGCCCGAACGGCCCATGCTGCAGCCCCTTGGCGATAGCGCACTTCTCGTCCGCTTCGGCAGCCATCTCGATGAAGCTGCCAACAGCCGGGCGATAGCCTTCGCGAAAGCTGCTCAAGCTAAGCCCATCGACGGTGTCGTCGAAATCGTCCCAAGTCTTGTGTCGGTTCTCATCCGATACGACCCAATCATCTCGCGCTATCAGGACATCGCCGGCACGGTTCGGCTGCTTCTCGGCCGCAACCAATCTAGCGCTGATGGTCGCGAGTGGCGGCTCCCAATCCGCTTTGGCGGCGAGAACGGCCCCGATCTTGATGAAGTCGCAGGTCTCCTCAAAATGTCACCCGCGGCTTTCATCAGCCATCATAACGCAACCCCGCTTCGCGTCCTGGCGACCAGCTTCGCGCCGGGCTTTGTCTATTGCGGATTTCATCCAGAGGCGCTGGTGCTGCCGCGTCGCAACTCTGTGCGGCCACTGGTTAAGGCGGGGAGCGTTCTCTTCGCCGCTGGACAAACCGCGATTGCCGCCACCGATATTCCAACCGGCTGGCACGTGATCGGCCACACCGCCTTCAGCAATTTTGACCCCACGGCGGTCCCGCCTACACAGCTCAAAGCTGGCGATCGGCTGATCTTCGAGGCCGTGTGATGGTCGCCAGCATTACCATCGAGCGGGCAGGGCCGCTCACGAGTATCCAGGATGCCGGCCGGTTTGGCCATCTGGCAGACGGCATCAGTGCTTCCGGCCCGATGGATCTTGCAGCGTTCCATCGTGCCGGATTGCTGGCGGGTAGCGGAGGCCAGGCGGGGATCGAATTTTCGATGCTGGGCCTCGATCTCCGCGTGGACGACGGCACGCTCAGCGCCGGCTGGGACGGTGGCCACTTCGATGTTTTTCTCAACGACACGCCGCTTATCTGGCCTGGTCACGCCGACCTGCACCCCGGAGACAGGCTGCGTATTAGTCCGGCCAAGGCAGGCAATTATGGCTATCTCCGCTTCGGCGGCGAGATCGATGTGCCCGAGATCATGGGGAGCCGGTCGACGAGCTTGAGAGCAAAGCTTGGCGGGCTGGATGGACGCGCACTGACCGCTGGCGATCGGCTGCAGATTTTTGGCTCCTGCGCCGAGCCGCAACTGTTGGCGCCAATAATTCGAGAGGATGGCCCGATCCGTTTCATCTGGGGGCTGCACGCCGAACTGTTCCCTTTGGATCTGCGACAGAAATTCGTAACCGAAGCGTTCCGAATTACCTCGATGATGGACCGCATGGGCGTGCGGCTGAAGGACGAGGCCGGCGTCTTCGCCAATAGCCAAATTCTCTCTCTGGTCTCCGATCCGGTTATCTGCGGCGATATCCAGATTCTCGGCGATGGCACGCCGATCGTTCTCGGCCGCGATCATCAGCCGACCGGCGGCTATCCGCGCATCGGCACCATAATTTGGGCTGATCTTGACCGTTTCTTCCAGCTCAGGCCCAATGCACAAGTCATGTTCCAATCGGTTGGACTTGACCATGCGCAGGCGCTGTTGCGGAGCGGAACGCAATGATCACCGTGGATCTCAACGCCGATCTCGGCGAAGGCATGGGTACAGACGATGACCTGCTCGAACTCGTCTCGAGCGCCTCGATCGCCTGTGGCGGTCATGCCGGCGATGCGGCGACCATCCGGCACGTGCTCAAACTGTGCAAGGCGCGCGGCATTCAGGCTGGCGCACATCCGGGATATCCCGATAAGCCGCGCTTCGGTCGCTTTCGTCTTGTTATGCCGCTCGACCAGCTGATCGGTCAGGTTCGTAACCAGATTTTCCTCGTGCGCCATATCGCGAGCGAGGTGGACATGCCGCTGTCCTATGTGAAGCTGCATGGGGCCTTGGCCAATCAAACCGCTGAAGAATTGGCCATGGCCGTCGCGATTTTCGCCGGCATCCAGGCCATGGACCCCAAGCTTGCTGTGCTGGCACTCGACAATTCCGAACAGGTCCGCGCGGCGAAGGCCGTTGGCGTGCCGCTGATCCGCGAGGCCTACGCCGATCGCGCCTACACGGCCAAGGGCCTGCTCGTTCCGCGAAGCGAGGACGGCGCAGTCATTCATGATGTCGACGCTGTGGTCGAGCGCTGCCTGCGGCTGGCTAAAGCCGGAGAGATCGTTGCGATCGATGGGACTGTGCTGAGGTCCGGCGCTCGCTCGATCTGTCTTCATGGCGATACGCCGGGAGCGGTCGAAATGGCGCGTGAGGTGCGCGAGGCGCTTGAAGGTGAGGGGATCGGCATCGCGCCGGCGCCGCTCGAAATGGAGTTACCCTGGGCCTCTCGGGAGGGAGAGGGTGAAATCGGCATCATGCCTTTGGGACCGAAAGACCCAGGGTAATTTTTTGGGCGTTCAGGCCCGTTGTTTGCTCCGGTCGTCACCACCGGGCTTGTCCCGGAGGTCCATTGGATGGCGAGATGGATTATCCGGACAAGCCGGGCAATGACGGCGGTCGGGCAAGGCCGAAGGCCTTAAATTGCCAGATACTCATGCCGTAGTTCGGCGTTATCGAGCACCTCCTTGGCCGTGCCGGCAAAAACCACTTCGCCGGTGTCGAGAATGACGGCCCGATCTGCCAGCTTTAGCGCCGCAACTGCATTTTGTTCGACGATGATTGTCGTGATCCCTAGCGGCTTGATCGAGTGGAGGATGCGCTCGATTTCCTGCACGATGACCGGGGCCAATCCTTCGTAGGGCTCATCGAGCAGCAGCAGCTTGAGGTCCCGCGCCAGAGCACGGGCGATCGCCAGCATCTGCTGCTCGCCGCCCGAAAGGGTGACACCCTCCTGCGTGCGACGCTCGGCAAGGCGCGGAAAACTCTGGTAGATCTGCTCAAGGCTCCAGCCGTTGCCCGGCGCAACCTTGGCGAGCGTCAGGTTTTCCTCGACCGTCAGGCCCTGAATGATCCGGCGATCCTCAGGTACGAGCTGAATACCGGCGCGCGCCGCCTCAAAGCTCTTCATCTGGTGGACCGGCGCGCCATCGAGCCAGATTTCGCCTTGCCGCATTTGCGGGTTATCGGTCCGGGCAATGGTGCGCAGAGTGGACGTTTTGCCCGCGCCGTTGCGGCCGAGCAAAGCGAGGATCTCTCCCCGCCGCACATCGAGCGATACGCCTTGGACGATATAGCTCTCGCCATAATAGGCGTGCATGTCGCGTACCGAAAAGAACGGGCGGGTGGTTTCGATCTCGCTCGCCTGGCGGATGGTCGTATTTGCGGTCATGGCAATAGCGCTCATCAGTGGGCTCCCCCGAGATAGGCTTCCTGCACTTTGGGATTGCCTCGCACCTGATCCGGAGTACCATCGGCGATGATGCGACCCTGCGCGAGAACGGAGATCTTGTCAGCGAGAGAGAAGACGACATGCATGTCGTGCTCGATGATGACCTTGGTCATGCCGCGCGCCTTGATCTTCTTTAAGAGTTCGATCGTCGTATTGGTATCGTGGCGGCTCATGCCGGCCGTCGGCTCGTCGAGCAGCAGCAGGCGCGGATGTTGGATCAGGCACATGGCCAATTCCATGCGCCGCTTGTCGCCACGGCTGAGGCTACCGGCCAGCATGCCACGCCGATTGAGCATGCCGACGTCTTCGAGCATGTGTTCGGCCTCGGCGCGGATGCCAGTTTCGCTCTCGAGCGAGCGCATCATGTTGAGCGTAAACATGCCGTCGCGCTTGGCGAGCGCGGGGATCATCACATTGTGCAGTACCGAAAGGTCGGCAAAGATTTCCGGGGTCTGGAACACGCGGGCAATGCCGAGCTGGTTGATCTGATAGGGCTTTTTGCCTGTAAGAACGTTGCCGTCGAACACCACCTGGCCGCTTGATGGCGCGAGCTTGCCGATGATGACATTGAGCAGTGTCGATTTGCCGGCTCCGTTAGGACCGATGATCGCGTGGGTCTTGCCTTCCTCGATCTGGAGATCAATGTCCGAGAGGGCATGGAGGCCGCCGAAGCGCTTGTGGACGTCGGCAACGTGAAGAACGACGTTTGGATTGGCCATGGTGCGATCCTACTCTGCCGGTTGGGTTTGCGGGGCGGTCTTGGCGCCCGATGAGCCGGAGCGGCGGAAGAGGGCCGCGACACGCCGTACGCCCTCCATGATGCCGCCGGGCAGGAAGATCACGACGATGACGAAGGCGAGCCCCAGCGTCAGGTGCCAGCCATCGCCGACGAACTTGCTCGTGACTTTGACGAGGACGTCGGCAACGCCTTCGGGCAGGAAGCTCCAAAAGCGGGCGAGGATGTTGTCGTTGAGGGCAGACAGGATGTTTTCAAAATATTTGATGATCCAGGCGCCGATGACGGGCCCGACCAGCGTGCCGACGCCGCCGAGAATGGTCATGAGGACGACTTCGCCCGAGGCTGTCCATTGCATGCGCTCGGCGCCTGCCAGTGGATCGGTGACGGCGAGGAGGGCACCGGCTAGACCGGCATACATGCCCGAGATGACGAAGGCCGACAGCGCGTAAGGACGGGTGTTGAAGCCGGTAAACTGCATGCGCGTCTGGTTTGATTTGATGGCCTTGAGCATCATGCCAAAGGGCGAGCCGGCAATGCGCTGGGCGATGAAGAAGCCGAGGATCAGGAAGCTGGCGCAGAAGTAGAAACCGGCATAGCCGGAGAGCTGCTGACCAAGAAGATTGGGCACAGGCTGACCGACAAACCCTTGACCCACGGCTGCGTCGAGCACGCGCGGATCGTTGAGCGTAAGCTGCAGCCCGGTTTCGCCATTGGTGATCGGCGTCAGCACCGAATAGGCGAGATTATAGCTCATCTGCGCAAAGGCGAGCGTGAGGATGGAAAAGTAGATGCCCGAGCGCCGAAGGCACAGAAAGCCGATGACGAGGGCGAAGAGGCCGGAGATTACGACCGCGAAGATCATGGCCGGGATAGCATCGAGCGTCAAAAGCTTGAAGGACCACACGGCGGCATAGGACCCGACGCCGAAGAATGCGGCGTGGCCGAAACTGAGATAGCCGGTGAGCCCAAAAAGGATATTGAAGCCGACGGCAAATATCCCAAAAATCATGAAGCGCTGCAGCAAATCGGGATAGCCGGCGCCAAAAGGCGCCAGCCAGATCGGCATGGCGAGGACGACAAGGGAAAAACCGGCGAAAAGCAGAAGGTCGTTGCGGGACATGAATTTTGGCATGTCAGGCCTCCATTACGCCGCGCCGGCCAAAGAGGCCGCGGGGGCGAACGAGTAGAATGATGACCGCCACTAGGTAGATGATGATCTGGTCGATGCCGGGAAACACGGCTTTCACCTGGTTCATCGAGGCGGAGGACTGGAGAATGCCGAGCAGGAACCCCGCGGCAACGGCGCCGGGCAGGGAGCCCATGCCGCCCACGACGACGACCACGAAGGAGAGGACGAGGAAGTCCATGCCGAGGTGATAATTGGGTGGGAGGAGCGGCGTATACATGACGCCTGCCATGCCTGCGACGACGGCGGCCAACCCGAACATGATGGTGAAGCGCCGGTCGATATTGATGCCGAGAAGCCCGACCGTTTCGCGATCCGCCATTCCGGCACGGACCACCATGCCGAAGGTGGTGAATTGCAGGAAAGCGAAGACCCCGCCGATGACGACCGCGGCGAAGACGAAGTAGACCAGCCTCCAGATCGGATAGGTGATGATATTAGCCTGCATGCCGAGAAAGGCGCCGATATCGGCAGCGCCGCGGAGATCCGTCGGCATCGGTTGCGGGATGGGGTTGGGCCCGTAAACGGACTTGATGACTTCCTGCGCGACGATGGCGAGGCCGAAGGTGACGAGGATCTGCTCGGCATGGCTGCGCTTGTAAAAGTGCTTGATGATGCCGCGCTCAAGCGCGATGCCGACGACCAGCATGATCGGAATGGTGATGATGATCGAGAGCGGCACGGAGTAATTCACCAGCACCGCACCAAAATCGCCGAACCAGGCCTGGACCAGCGGCTCGCGTATTTCGAGCGGCGAGCCCCAAGGCGAGAGCTTTTCGGGATCGACCGTCACGGTTTCCATGGTGAGGAACATGCGCACAGTGACGGCGCAGAAGGCGCCGAGCATGAAGAGCGCGCCATGGGCAAAATTGACGACGCCCAACGTGCCAAACACCAGCGTCAGGCCAAGAGCGATCAGCGCATAAGCTGCGCCCTTATCGAGGCCGTTTAGAAATTGAAGAAAGATGACTTCGAACATCGGATGCTCCAGGTCGACCGATAGGCACTAAATCTCCCGACGTCGTCACCGCCGGGCTTGTCCCGGCGGTCCATGGTCGCGGCGGCATCCCGTGGATTGCCGGGACAAGCCCGGCAATGACGATAGTTGAGAGTGGCTATTGTCTTATGCGCACATCGGTACCGGTTCGGCTTCGCCAAGCTCGCCGCCGAAGATCGCCGGATCATAGGCCACCGTATCCCGATCGATTTCCTGGAACACGTTGAGCACGTCGAACTCGCTCGTCGGGCTTTCATTGCCCTGAACGACCAGCACCGATTTGATGCATTGGTGATCGTCCGCGCGATAAACCGTCGGGCCATTGCCCATGCCGTCGAATTCAAAACCTTCGAGCGCCTTGATGACTTCAGGCGGATAGAAAGTGCCGGCGCGTTCGACGGCATCTGCGTAGAGCAGCGCTTGCACATAGGCCGTGTGCGCGGCCTGCGATGGCGGGGAGCCATATTTGGCGCCGAAGCTTTTGGTGAAGGCGATCGAGCCGGGGTCCTGCAGGTTCCAGTGCCAGTTCGAAGTGCCGAAAATGCCCTTGACGCTTTCGCCGGCGCCTTTTGCCATCAGCTCGGAAATGAGCGGCGTGACGATCTGGAAATCCTTGCCGTTGGCCTGGCGGTCGCGCATGCCGAACTGCACGGCCTGGGTGAGCGAATTCACCATGTCGAGGCCGTAGTGGTTGAGGATGAGGACGTCGGCACCGGAATTGAGGATCGGCGTCAGATATTGCGAATAGTCGGTTGCGCCGAGCGGCGTGCGGACGGCAGCGACGGTTTCCCAGCCGAGACCCTCAGTGGCGTTCTTGATCGATTCTTCCTGCGTCCAACCCCAGGTGTAGTCGGCAGTCAGGTGATAGGCGCGGCGGTCCTTGCCGTAGGCATCCCCGAGAACGGGCGCGAGGCCGATACCGGACTGGTAAGCGTTGAAGAAGTGACGGAAGCCGTAGCGTCGCTTGTCCTTGCCGGTCGTGTCGTTTGAATGGGTGAGGCCCGCCATGAAGATGACGCCCATTTCCTGGCAAAGGCCCTGCACGGCGATTGCTTCGCCCGAGGACGAACCACCGGTAATCATGATGGCGCCATCGCGCTCGATCATGCGGGTGGCGCCGGCGCGGGCCACATCGGACTTGGTCTGGCTGTCGGAAGACACATAGGTGACCTTCTTGCCCAAAATGCCATTGCCCTTGAGCGCCGAAGGCTGGAGCACGTTCAAGAGCCCGCCATCGCCTTCGCCGTTGAGATGGGCGATCGCCAGTTCATAGGCCTTCTGCTCGTCGGCGCCTTCTTCTGCATAGGTGCCAGTCAGCGGCAGGTTGAGCCCGAAGACGACGGTGTCGCCGGTGGGGTTGTTGCAGAACTCCTGGGCCCAGGCGCCCTTGGTGAAAACGAGAGGGGCGACGCCGGAACCGATGATGCCGGCCATGCCGGTCTGCAAGACACGGCGACGGGACAAGCCACGCTTCAAAATAGTCATTGATCTCCTCCTTACGCGCGGGCCACCGGTACATTGCCGGAGCCTCAGCGCTGCCCGATATTGCCCCATTTGAAAACGCTCGCAATATCCCATTGTAATCATTCGATTATTCTGTAAATACTTGTTCTAGATTGACTGTCTTTCAGTCAATTCGTTTGCAAATCGCAGTTTCGGGGAGGGAACAGCGATGCGGGCGCCGATTGGTTTCCGGATATCCAACCGCAGGAAATCGCTGGGCATTTCCCAGGCGGCGCTGGCGCGTCTTGCTGGCATTTCGCCGAGCTATCTCAACCTGATCGAAAACAACAAACGCGACGTCGGCGGCATCTTGCTGCAGCGGATCGCTCAGCAATTGCGCATTGAGCTTTCCGATCTCACGGGCGATGACGAACAAAAGCTGCTGCAGGATCTGGAGGAGGCCTATGCCGATCCGGTGGTCGAGTCGCTGCGCTTCCAGCCCGAGGAACGCCGCCATCTCGTCGCGCAGTATCCGGCGAGTGCAGCTGCTATCGCGCGGCTACACCGAGCCTATACCGGCGCCGTCGCCAATGCCGATACCTATGCCGATCGCTTGCGGTCCGACCCGCTGCTCAGCCAATTGCTGCACCAAATCCTGTCCGGCATCACGGCCGTTCGCTCGAGTGCAGAAATTCTAGAGGACGTTCCCGATCTCGACGATGCCGAGCGCAAACGCTTTGTCGACGCTATTGGCCGTGAGGCACGGGCCTTAAGCGATGTGGCGCGGAGCCTCATCGGACAGTTCGAAAGCAGCAGCAAGGTAATGGGCAAGGCATCAGCCTTGCGGGAGATCGATGATCTCATCATCGAGCAGGAGAACTATTTTCCGATGCTTGAAGCTGTTGCGGCGGACCTGCGGCGGGAGCTGGAGAGCGAAGGTGCATTTGGTCCGGCGCTGTTCGTCGAAACGCTGGAACGCCGTTTTGGCGTCACCACACGGATTGGCGGCGATAGCGGTGTCACCGAATTTCCGGGTCAATATCGCTTCGATGCCAGCGCTCGCGTCATGTGGTTTCAGGGCTCGACCACGCTCGCGACGCGCCAGTTCCAACTTGCTCGACTGCTCGGCGAACTCAGTGCCGCCGACGTGCTGCGCGAAACCCTCGATGCGGCCATGCTCACCCGACCGACCACACGACGCTTGGCGGCGCGGGCGCTGGGCTCCTATCTCGCCGGGGCCATCGTTTTTCCCTATGGCGCGTTCCACGAGGCCGCCGAAACGCTGGCCTACGACATCGACCAGCTGCGCCAGACGTTTAACGGCAGCTTCGAACAGGTCGCCCATCGGCTGGTTTCCTTGCGCAAGCCTGGCCAGGAGGGCGTTCCCT
The DNA here is from genome assembly GCF_000970455.1 of Devosia soli. Taxonomy (GTDB): domain Bacteria; phylum Pseudomonadota; class Alphaproteobacteria; order Rhizobiales; family Devosiaceae; genus Devosia; species Devosia soli. The sequence continues at coordinate 10,198 of NZ_LAJG01000025.1, forward strand.
TTGGATTCCTGCGGTCCGATCCCGCGGGGCGCCTCACCAAGCACTTTCCGTTGCCGGGCCTCTTGCTGCCGAACTCGGGCCACGCCTGTCCGCTCTGGCCGATCTACAGTGCCTTCCGTCACCCCGAGACGCTCCAGCGCCAGGTGGTTCAATTCACCGATCGCTCGCGCTATCTCTTTCTCGCGCGCTCTCTGCAGCGCCGCGCGGGCGCATTCCAGGAACCGGCGACGCATATCTCGATCATGCTCGCCTGCGATGTGCTCCACGCCGATCGCACGGTCTATGCGCGTGGCCTCGATCTCGCCGACCAATCAGCCGATTTGCCCGTTGGCCCGACCTGCCGGCTCTGCACGCGAAAGAGCTGTCCGGCGCGGCAGGAGGAAATGCTGACGCCGGGAGAACAGCGCTCAGCTACGCGCCAGCCGTTGATCCCGCAAGAATTCGGCCTTGGCGATTCCGGCTGATTGCGCTTTAGTGACGCAGCTTACGGAGGGGAGGCCGCAGGCGAGGGGGGAGATTTGGCTATCGATATCCTGATTGCCGAGGATGAACCGTCGATTCTCGAATCGCTGGATTTCATCCTGCGTCGTGCCGGATGGAGCATCAGTTCTGTCACCGATGGCGACGCCGTGCTCGATGTCGTGCGGCGGCTGCAGCCACGCATGCTGGTGCTCGATGTGATGCTGCCCAAGCGCAGCGGTTTTGACATTCTGAAGCATCTGCGCGCCGATGCGGATACTGCAAACTTGCCCGTCCTTATCCTGACTGCAAAGGGCCAGCAGCAGGATCGACGCACTGCCGAAGAACTCGGCGCCAATGGTTTTGTGACAAAACCCTATTCCAATGCCGAGGTGGTGGGCGCAGTGCGCAGCCTTCTGGGTGAAGATGCCCGACCGGCATAGGATCGTCGGCGGCATGTTCCTGCTGACGGCAGGCGGGCTGTTGTTGCTCGTGCCGCCGCTGGTGCATGTCTTCAATCACGACATTGCCGTCTTCGGAGTGCCGCAGATCGTTTTCTACCTTTTCGGCGTCTGGTTGGCGCTGATCGCCGGCACTGCCTGGCTGACCAACCGCATCCCCGTTGAGCCGCGGCAAGAGGAGGGCGAGGGGTAATGCTGTCGGCCGATTTCGTCATTGCCACCGCCATCGGCTATGTCTGTCTGCTCTTCGTTCTCGCCTATATCGGCGACCGCCGCGCCCGCATCAATCAGCGCTCCTGGCTTCATTCGCCCGCGGTCTATACGCTCTCGATTTCGGTCTATTGCACCAGTTGGACCTTTTACGGTGCCGTGGGAAATGCTGCCCGTAGCGGCTTGGAATTCCTCACGATTTATCTAGGCCCGACTATCGTCTTTGTCGGCTGGTATTTTCTCCTGCGCCGCCTTGTCCGTATCGGTCATCTCTATCGCATCACCTCGGTCGCGGACCTCTTGTCGTCCCGTTTCGGCAAGTCGAGCCGGCTCGGCGTGCTCGTTACCTGTATCGCGGTTATCGGCATCGCGCCCTATATTGCGCTGCAGTTGAAAGCGGTCACATCGTCGATCCAGGCCGTCGCCGGCTCCTCCGAGTTCGGCCAGGGTAGCCTCCGCGGCATCGACGATGTCGGCCTCGCGCTCGGCGTCGCCGCCGGCATGGCGCTCTTCACCATCCTTTTCGGAACGCGCCACGTCGACGCTAAGGAGCAGCACCATGGCGTCGTCGCCGCCATCGCTTTCGAGGCGGTCGTGAAACTGGCGGCGCTTGTCGCCGTTGGCATTTTCGTCCTCTATATCGGCGGCGGGTTTGAAGGCATTTTCAGCCAGGCGGCAGCGCGTGGCGTCGTGGTTGACACTTCAGCAAGCTTCGACAGTCGCTGGATCACGACGCTGGTCCTCTCCATCGCGGCCATCGTCTGCCTGCCACGCCAGTTTCAGGTCACGGTCGTCGAGAACTCGAACGAAAACCACCTCCGCGTCGCCGGTTGGGCCTTTCCCGCCTACATGTTCCTCATGAGCATCTTTATCCTGCCGATCGCCATCTTTGGGCTCACGGTGATGCCGGCCAACGCCAATCCCGACATGTTCGCGCTGACCCTGCCGCTGGCCGCAGGCCAGAACGGTCTTGCGCTCTTTGCCTTCATCGGCGGTTTTTCCTCGGCCACGTCGATGATCATCCTCGAATCCATCGCTCTATCGATCATGGTCTCAAACCACATCATCATGCCGCTGGTGCTGCGCTTCAGCCGCCCGCAATTCGGCGAGGGGCAGGGCATGAGCCGGACGCTTCTTGTGGCGCGGCGCTTCTCGATCATGCTGATCCTCTCGCTTGGATTTTTCTATTTCTTCTTCACCCGCGATTCCAACGCGCTGGCGCCGATCGGCCTCATCTCCTTCACTGCCATCGCCCAATTCTTCCCCGCGCTCCTCGCCGCCATCTTCTGGCGCGAGGCATCGCTGAAAGCGGTTACGGCCGCTATCCTTGCCGGTTTCGTCACCTGGGCCTGGTGCTGCTTTTTGCCGTCGTTCGAATCCGTTTCGCCCGCCGTCTCCCAGCTTCTCGCCGAGGGTCCCGCAGGCATTTCCTGGCTGCGGCCCGAGGCCATGTTTGGCCTAGACGGTTGGGACCCGCTGGCCCACGCCGCCTTTTGGAGCCTTTCGCTGAATGTGCTGACGCTGACCTTGGGCTCGCTGCTGACGACACCCTCCGCCCTCGAGCGCATCCAGGCCGCCGCCTTTGTGGATGTGTTCAAGCGCCCGAGCCTTGCTTTGCGCGGCGTTGCGCCCGGCTCGGCTACCGCGACCGATCTCTATTTTGTCGCGGAGCGTGTTCTCGGCGAGCGCCGCGCCGCCGCGCTCTTTGAAGTCGCCGCGCGCGAACGTGGTATCGACCCGGTCCTCCTTGAACCAACGCCAGAATTCGTCGGCCGCCTCGAGCGCGAACTGGCCGGTTCGATCGGCGCTGCCTCGGCCCATGTCATGCTCTCAAAAGTCGTCGCGGGTGCCGACGTGTCGCTCGAAGAGATGATGCAGATGGCCGACGAAACTCAACAGGCCATCGAATATTCCCAGGAGTTGGAGCGCACCTCGGCCGAGCTTCGGCTAACCGCCCAAAAACTTGAAGACGCCAACCAGCAACTCCGCCAGCTCGATAGCCAGAAGGATGAGTTTTTGAGCCAGGTGAGCCACGAGGTGCGTACGCCGATGACCTCCATCCGCTCCTTTTCGGAGATCCTGCTCGATGGCGATCAACTCGACGAAACTCAGCGCCAGCGCTTCGTCTCGACGATCCATCAAGAAAGCCTGCGCCTCACAAAGCTCCTCGATGAAATCCTTGATCTCTCGGCGCTTGAGCGCGGGGAAAAGAACTGGACGAGCGAGGCACTGGATGCCGACGCCGTGCTCGATCGCGCGATCTCCGTTTGCGATGCGCTTCTGCGCCAAAATGCTATCAGGCTAGATCATGGCGAGCGGGCGGGCCGGACCATGATCGAGGGCGATCCCGATCGGCTCTGCCAAGTTTTCATCAACCTGATTTCGAACGCTGTGAAATACAATACTTCGCCCGATCCCATGGTTCGCATCACCTCGGCCGTGCGCGCCGGAAATTTTGTCGCGGAAGTGGCTGACAACGGTCCCGGCATCGCCAAGGGCGAGCGCAAGCTGATCTTTGAAAAATTCTCGCGCGGCCGGCGTGGTGCCGCCGATCAGTCAGGAGCGGGCCTTGGTCTCGCTATCAGCCGGCAGATCGTCAAGCGCATGAATGGCACGCTCGATCTCGCCCCTAGCACATTGCCCGGCGCCTGCTTCCGCCTTCGGCTGCCGGTCATCAAGGGCTAGATCACGCGCCGCCCTCGTCAGGGATGTTGAGGATGTGGCCGCAGGCTTTGCAGTGAACCGCGTCGGGCTCGTGTTTCGAAAGGCCGCATTGCGGGCAGGGGAAATGCACTTTGGCGGGCCGGAAGATCAGTTGCGCCAGGCGAACGAAAAGCGAAATGCCCATCAGCATAACCGCGATCGAAACGATTTTGCCGAATGTGCCCGGGAGGGTGATGTCGCCGAAACCGGTCGTCGTCATCGTCGTGACCGTAAAATAAAGCGCATCGACATAGCCCTCTATGCCCGACTCGTCGCTGACGAAGGCGGTGTAGACGAAGCCGGTGACGACGAAGATGAAGACGAGCAGATTGATGACGGCTTGAACCGTGTCCCTATATGCGCCGAGGTGATGCTTGTTGAGCGGACGCCAGACGATTGGCGATTTGCTGAGTGTCCAGAGCCGAAGGATGCGCAAAAAGCCGAGGTTGAACAGCCAGGCAGGCGCCAGAAGCGTTACCAGGATGAAGATGTCGATGATGACCGGGAGTTGCTGCAGCCAGCGCAAGACATGAGTTGACGCCAGAGCCCGCGCGACAAGCTCAAGAAACACCAGCGCCGCGATCGAATAGTCGAGCCACAAGAAGTAGTCGCGATCTTTAAGCAGCGGACTGGCGATAAAGAAGACGATGATGGCGAGATCGACAATCAGCACCGTTGCCTGGAAGCGCAGGGCCCCGGGCTGCTGGCTGTGATAGAGAATGCGAAGGCGTTTGCGCAATCTAGCAAGCCATGCCGGCTGCCTGGTGGTCTCAGGAGGATCGATGGGCGTGGTCGTCAGGGCCGGTACCTCATTGGCCAGGTTAGGCCGCCAGTGCTAATTGCGCGTTGGAGGGCGGATTACAAGCTCATTGCCGCCGCCATTCGTCGGGCTGAGCTGTTGTGCAACGCCTGAATCTTGCGCCGGTTGCGTGCACTGCGACGTGCCGTTCACCCGGAAATTGGGGAAGAGCGGCGATTGAAAACGGGCATAGCGAAACTTCTGGCTGAGCGCCTGGTGTTTTGGGTCAGCTTGATCGATGACGATGCTGTCGCCGCGCTCGGCGATGCCGAGTTCGCAGCGGACGGTGATGTCCGTGTAATTTGAGCCGGCACAGAGACGCACGGCGCCTTCGTAGAGGAGAAGCTCCGTGCGCTGGGGCTGGACGTTGAAATCGAATTTGGTGCCGCGCACGGCGATCGGAGCAGTTGGTGTCTTGATCGAATAGGCAGGCTTGGGGCTTCTGCCGGTGTTGAACCGGAAATTGTGGGCCCAGGCGTTGAGGGCAAACTTATCGGTTGTAGTGCCGATGATCAGTGCGTTGCCCGGCCCGACGACAAGTCGCGTTCTATCGGAGAAAATAATCTGAACCTGACCGGAAGGGCCTGTCACGATCTGCTCGCCAAGCGAGACACCGGCGCCGACAGCGAGAATACGGTCAGTGCCAGAGAAGCGCGCAATCGCGTCTGAATCGACTCCGACAGCCTGGCCATGGGCCGCGCTCGCAGCACCCGACAGGACGAAGCTGACCCCGAAATGCAGAAGTGCCGCAAACCCACGTCGCCGCATGACCCTCTCCCAACAGCTATTTGTGGCGCCAAGCCGGCTGCTTTTACGTGGCCTAGAAAATGGACGAGTCGTTGGAAATGTGCTGCTTCGGCCCTGAACCGGGGCTACAGGTTGCCCGAAAAGTTCTGTCGCGCTATGAGCAGCGCCACCACGCACCCCCGCCGCGATCGGCAGAAGGAGCTCCATGAAGCTGGCATTCGTCATCCCCGCCTATAACGAGGAAGCGCTGATCGGCATGTGCCTGGAATCCGTTCTTGCCGAAATCAATCGCTCGGGCGTCCCTGCCGATATTATTGTGGTCAACAACGCATCGACTGATCGGACCGGGGAGATCGCGCGCAGCTATCCGGGCGTGCGCGTCGTCGATGAGCCCAAGAAGGGTCTTGTAAACGCGCGCGACGCCGGGTTCGCGGCCAGCGAGGGCTATGATCTCATTGCCAATATCGACAGTGATACGATCGTGCCGGAAGGCTGGCTGACGACGGTGATGCGAGAATTCGGCAATGATCCAAAGCTTGTCTGCCTGAGCGGGCCCTACATCTACTATGACATGGCGCCGCACAATCGGTTGCTGATCGACATGTTCTACGGTCTGACCTATCTGATTTACCTCCTCAACCGTTTTGTGCTGCGGGTCGGCTCTGTGGTGCAGGGCGGCAATTTTGTCTTCAAGCGCGATGCGTGGGTCAAGGTCGGTGGCTATGACCGGTCCATCGAGTTCTTTGGCGAAGATACAGACGTCGCCGTGCGTCTGTCGCGGGTTGGCGGCGTCAAGTGGACTTACGGCCTGAAGATGAAGACCTCTGGCCGGCGCCTCGAAAAGGAAGGTGTCTTCCGCACGGCGGCGACCTATACGCTGAACTTCTTCTGGGTCACCTTCCGCGGCAAGCCAGCAACCATGGAATACAAGGACGTCCGTAAGGATTGATCGCCGTTCGTCAGCGTTTTCGTTCGCTTTTTGCGCAATTGCTCCTAGGATAAGTCTTGGCCGCAAGGGGGCGGCCAGAGGCGCGACGGATGACAATCACCTCGCATCTGCCTGTGGTCTCGCCAGCGCACTCGGCGGCAACGCTGCGGGCGCTTGCGCTGTTGCCGGGGCAAACGATTCAGGGCCGCGTGCTTGGACCAGGCCTTGATGGCGCGACGCTGGTCCAAGTTGGCCTGCAGACCATGTCGCTATCTCTTCCCATGACCGCAGCTGACGGCGCTACGCTTACTCTATCGGTACAACAATCCGAGGGGCAGTTGAGGCTGGCTCTTCTAGATGTTCGCCAGCCACCGGTAGGGGTCCAGCAGGCGGCAACGAGCGTTGAGATCTCGCAGCGACCAGCGGTAGCTCAGGGGCCTCTAACCTATGCTCCGCCTGGCGGCTTCTCTAGTGCGGCCCAGGCCGCAACAGGACCGCAGGTAATAGCTGGGCTAGGTGCTGGCGCAACAACGCCTGGTACCGGATTCTCCACTCCAGCGCTTCCTGCCGGCACGCAGGTGACGCCAGCGCTTGCCGCTGCTTCTCCATCAGGCGGTGCTGCGCAACGACCCGGTCTATCGCCATATGGCATGCCTTCGATGCCATTACCGTCGATCAGTTCGCCTCAGTCCCAGGTCAATGCTTTGATGCAAATGGTGCAACAGGCCTTGCCAACGCAATCCAGTATTGGTTCTGTGATGGGAATGCTGAATGCCCTCTCTGCCCAGGCTTTGCCGGAGCCGGTGATGCGCGCCGCGAAGCAGCTCTTCGAAAATCAACTGGTCGCCAAAGATGGCAAGATCAACGCGGCTGCGCTGAAGACCGCCATCGGGATATCCGGGATCTTTCAGGAGGCGAAACTAGGGCAGGGCAAGCCAGAAGCAGCGACGGCTGATACGAAATCCGCGCTGCTCGCCATGCGACAGGGATTGGCCCAGTGGCTTGGCGATCAAACGCCCATTGCCCAAATAAAGCAGCCCCTACCGCCGCTCAAGCATGCCTCTCCGCGGGCTAAACTTCCAGAATTGGCTTTGGAAGAAATGCCAGCCGATGCCGAGGAGTTCGGCCGCCTGCTCCTTGATCGAACCGAAGGTGCGCTAGCGCGATTGCGGCTCCACCAGCACGCTTCGCTGCCCGATGCCAACAAGCCCGGCGACCAGCAGTGGAATCTGGACCTTCCTTTAGCCTATGGCTCGCAGCAGACAGTCCTTTCCCTCCAGATCGAGCATGACGGTGGCGGGGATCCGTCACGAACGGATGATCGGGGCTGGCAAGTGCGCTTTGCCGTTAACCTGAAGGGTCTTGGGGAGATCGGCGCACAGGTTTCGCTGCGCGGCCAGAATGCCGGCGTTCTCCTCTGGGCAGAAGAAGGCGCGACAGCCACCCAGCTCTCCTCAGCTATCGACGAGCTGCGCACCGATCTCGAACGAGCGGGTTTGACGCCTGGCGCTCTTGTGGTCAGGCATGGCGCGCCAGGCGACGCCATGAGGCCTGGTTCGACCGGTCAGTTTCTGGACGCTTCACGATGACTGAAAATCCCAATCCGAACCAGCTCGCGGTCGCACTGCAATACGATCAGGCGCAAGACAGAGCGCCGCGCATTGTCGCCAAAGGCCGGGGGCTGATAGCCGAGCAGATCGTGGCAATCGCCGAGCAAAACGGCATCGTCATCGAAGCTAACCCAGTGCTTGCCGGAGCTTTGAGCCATATTGAACTGGACGACACCATTCCGGTCGAGCTCTACGAGACCGTCGCCGCGGTCATTGGTTTCGTCCTGCGGCAGAGCAGAGCTGCCGGTTGGACAGCAACCGAAAGCGAAACAGACTGAAGCAACTTCCATTGCTTAAGGATGTTGCTTTTCCCATGTCCACTAAGGGCACGGGAGATCATCATGCTAAGGCAGGAAGACCAACAGGCGATCGAGGATCTGTTCGAGCGCTTGCGCAACGTTGAAGGGCAGGGTGGCCCGCGCGACGCGGACGCTGAAGCGCTGATCCGGCAGCGGCTCGAAGAAAACCCTGCAGCGGCCTATTACATGGCGCAGACCGTCGTCGTGCAGGAGGCCGCTTTGCGGCAAGCGCAGGCGCGCATCGAGGCACTCGAAAGCCAGCGGCAACGCAACCACGGCGGGTTTCTCGGTGGCATTTTCGGCAGCGACCGGCCTGCTGCGCAGAGACAGCAAGCACAGCGTGGGCCTTGGGACAGTGGCCCAGATGAGCGCCGACGTGGCAATGAGGGCGGGTTTCTTGCTGGCGCCGCGCAAACTGCGCTCGGCGTAACCAGCGGGGTTCTGCTCGGTAGCGCCATCGCAGGGATGTTCAGCGGCGAAGCAAATGCTGCCGACACCGCAGCGCCGTCAGAGCAAGATCCAGAAGATGCTGGCGACGACACCGGTGGAGATGATTGGGGTGGTGACGATCCCGATGTAGGCGGCGACTTCTAAAGCAGTCGCCCAGTCCTCGGATCGCGCTTTTCGTAAAATTCGTTGCCGCCCGCTTCAAGCACATAATACATGTTGTTGTAGGGGAAGCGCATGCCAGCCGTGTGGAAATGCTGCGCATTCTGCACGCCGGGATGCCGCGCACCGCGCAGCACCTGATCGGCAACCTGTGCAGCCAAAACTGCACCGCTGTCGGTCATAGGCTTGGTCAGCACGCCTTGAGCGAACTGATTTTTCTGTCCGACGACGCCGCAGACGTTTTTGGGATAGCGCGGGTCGTTGAGACGGTTCATGACGACCGTTCCGACCGCCAGCATGCCTTCCGAGCTCGATCGATTGGACTCGAAATACATGGCGCGCATCATGCATTCTTTTTCGCTCATCTGGGCCATGCCAAAGTTGATGCCCAAAAAGCTGCAGCCGCCAAGGTTGGAAGCCAGGACGGCAAGCGCGGTCACTTGAATTGCGAGACGGCCAAGTCGGGCCATGATGCATCTCCGGAGTGTTGCCAAAAAACGGCTCACCCCGAAAATGCACTTTCAGGCTTAAGGAACGCCTGAGAGACTAGGTAAAGAATGTCTTAGCGACGACGGGTCAGCAGGCTGCCGAGCAAAAGTGCGGTTCCGAGGACGGCTATCACCGGGATCGGATCGCGTTGGATTGCCTGAGCGCTGCGCACAGCCTTTCGGCTTGCAACGCCAGCCAGCCAGGCGCCCTGCTTGGCCGCTTCACGGCTCCAGTCGGACACGGCATCGCCAAATTCTTCCGCGATGTCGTTCGCGCCATGGGATACGGCGCGGTTGAGGTGTCGACTCTGCCGACGTAGCTCATGGAGCTGAGCAGCGATCGCTTCAAGGGGGTCTTGGCGGCGGCGCGACACAAAGAGGTCTTCAAGGTGCATGACGGTCTCCCTATTTGTGGAGCGCAACGCCATTGCACAGGCCCAGGTTCCGTGCAGACTGCGGTGCTGCGGGCGGTGGAAAGCCGCAGGATATCAGGGAGAAGGTGAGTACTGCATGAGCAAAAGCGCCCAACGTCTCAACCGGCTGTTTGACAAGCTCGAACGCAAGATCCCGCCAAAGGCCGCGGGACTATTGTCGCGCATCAGACGCCCGGAGGCTCGCTGGATCCGCATTCCGCTTGGCATTTTACTGGTGCTTGGCGGTATTTTCAGCTTCCTGCCGGTGCTCGGGATCTGGATGCTGCCACTCGGCCTGTTGCTGCTCGCAGTCGATCTCATCTTCCTGCAAAGCCCGGTCAATTTCTCGATTCTGCGTGGCAGCCGGTACTGGACGACGTGGCAGCGCAAACGGCGAGACCGCAAGAACGCGCCTAAGTCGTGAGATCGACCTCGCCTCGGGCGAGCAACGTTTCGACGCAATCCACCGCTTGCGCGAGCCGTTCGTCGATGATGTGAAGATACCGCGTCCAGTCCTCGATGCGGCTGACGGCGTCCCGGCCGTCCGAGATGCCACGGAGTCCGAGGAGCGGAACCCCGAAGGCCTGGCAGGCGCGTTTGACCGCGAACGTCTCCATGTCGACCATGTCTTCGACGATCTGATCGAATTGCGGTCCGGTGACGACGTTTCCGCCTGTCGAGAGAGTGGCGGGCGTAAGGCCATTGATAGCGGGCACAAGAGGCAACGTTGGCGGCAAATCGAGAAACGGTGTAGTGCCTCGGGGGAAGCCCAGGGCTGAGGCATCCATGTCTCTATAGGAGACTGATATTGCCTGATAGACGCCGCACTGTTCGAGCCGGTTCGACCCAGCCGAGCCAAGGCATACGACCATTTGCGGCATTGCATCGCGACGCTCTGCGAGCGCCTTGGTTGTGGCAATCGCCGCCTCGACGGGACCGACGCCGATGAAGACCGGATCGATGCGCTGCTTGAGGTGAGCGCCGTACTCTGCGGGTGCGGCCATCAAATATAAAACCGACATGGGTATCCACACATTCTCGCGAGAACGCCGATCGGCATGGCAGCTATGCCGGCTGAACGCTGGTCGTTACCCTTTGCGTAACAGAATGATGACACATTGAGCCAGACCTACAGCTAGAAAAGGCAGGCACGAAAGTGCGGTTCGCGGTGATTCAAGGGTCCAAGGATTGGACCGATGCAAAGCCCTCAAGCTACGCTCCGGTTCGGGGCGTCGATGTCGAAGACGTTCACGCCGAGGCGCGTCGACGCCTCAAGGCGTTGAAGATCGACGAGTGGAAGATGCGAGAGTTCGTCACCGGCGTGTCGATCCCGGACGATATCCGCCATGTGGCTCTCCAGATCGAATTTGCGTCACAGGCGATTTCGCGCTTGTCCCCCATCCCATCGGATTATGCAGACGACATTTACTGGCCGCGCGTCTGGTAAAAGGAAAAAGGGAGCGGCGAGGCGCTCCCAAATGCAGAAATCCCGACCGATCAGGCTGCAATCGCCTTCTTGGCGCGCGGTGCGCGCTTGCGTGACGGGGACTTGATGGTTTTGGCGGCCTCGGCTGCCAGCTGCGAGGCGGCCTTGAACCAGTAAGCCTGATCCTGGCCCTCCGGTCGACCGTCGGCTTCCCACAGTTGATAGGCACGCTGCTGAATTTCTTCCTGCACGACACTCTCCATTGAACTCGAACCGTGCCGGAAGCCTCGCCCTATAAGGTTAAGGTCCTGTTACGGACTGCATCCCGCCGCCAAGGCCGCCTGCAAGTGCGGTCCAGTTGTCATCACTCACTTGGCGCTGCAGCAGGACGCGAAACTGGGCTTCCGGCATCGGGCGGCCGAAGTAATATCCTTGGGCCTCCGTGCAGTTGGCGCCGGCGATGATATCGAGCTGCGCCTTGGTTTCGACGCCCTCTGCCGTCGTCACCATGCGCAGATTGCGGCCAAGCGTGGCGATAGACTGGACGATCGAGAGGCTGTCCGGGCGCGATTCCAGCTCGCGGACGAAGCTCTGGTCAATCTTGAGTTTGTCGAAGGGGAAGCGCTGCAGATAGCTTAACGAGGAGTAGCCGGTGCCAAAATCGTCGAGCGCGATCGTCAGCCCTAGGGCGCGAAGCTGGTGCAATGCCTCGAGATTGACGGCGTTATTCTGTAACAACACGGATTCAGTTATCTCGAGCTCAAGCCGGCGCGGATTGAGCTCGCTCGTTGCGAGCACTGCTTTGACGATGTCGACGAGCCCAGGCTTTCTAAACTGAACAGGCGAGAGGTTGACTGAAACGCGAACATCCTCTGGCCAGCCCAGGGCATCGAGGCAGGCGCGTTGCAGCGCCCATTCTCCGAGCGTTTCGATTGCACCTGTCTCCTCGGCAAGCGGGATGAATTCTCCGGGCGAAATCATACCGTGGTCGGGATGAGTCCAGCGCATCAGTGCTTCGCCAGCCACGATCAAGCCAGTATCGAGACGTACGAGCGGCTGATAGTAAAGTTCGAACTGTCCGAGTTTTATGCCGCGGCGCAGGTCGGTTTCGAGATGACGTCTGTTCTGTAGCGCCTTTTCCATTTGCGGCGAGAAGAAGCGGAACGTGCCTGCGCCATCAGCCTTGGCACTATAAAGCGCAAGGTCAGCATTCTTCATCAACTGGTCGGTGTCGGTGCCATCAGTCGGCGCGAGGGCGATACCAACGCTGGTGCTGATGACGATCTCGTTGCCTTCGATGGAGTAGGGCCGTTCAATGCTATCGATCAGGCGCTGAGCGAGAGCTTGGGAATTATCGATGCTGTCTTCGCCGCCATAATGGAGCAACGCAAATTCGTCGCCTCCGAGCCGGGCGACGATATCGCGCGGCGAGGCTGTCTCGCGCAGGCGTTCCGCGACCTGGCGCAGAAGCGCATCGCCAATCGGGTGGCCGAGCGTATCGTTGACCTCCTTGAAGCGGTCGAGATCGAGGTACAGAACGGCAAAGCGTTCGTTACGGGTCAGGAGGCCACGGACCGCTTGCGCGATGTTCTCCCAAAACAAAAGACGGTTCGGCATGCCGGTCAGTGTGTCATGATGCGCCATGTGGACGACGCGACTTTGAGCACGATGACGCTCTGTCACATCCTCGAATGTGCAGACCCAGCCGCCTTCCGCCATCGGCTCCCGCGAAACCATCAGCACCGTGCCATCCGGCAGGCGATGTATGCGATTGTTGAGAAGCGCGATGTCGCTGCCACCGGTTGTCGGGGACGCGTCGCCAAGGCCATCGGCGAGGAGTTCATCGCCGATCAGATCGAAGATCGAGGTGCCCGGCGCCGCGGAGGCGTGGTCGAGCCTGAAAATTTCGAGGAAGCGCGGATTGCTGACGATCAAACGATGTTGGGCATCGAGCAGGCAGAGCCCAAGCGACATGGCTTCAAGGGCCGCATCGAACCGCGCATTCTGCGTTTCAAGATCACGCTCGTTTTCTTCGAGAACCCGATAGGCGCGGCCGAGAAGGCCGTTATGTATGACGAGCAGTGCGATCAGCGCGCAACCGCAGGCGATCATGCCCAGGGCAACATAGGTAAAAGCCCATTGGAGCGTGATCAGTCCCTGCCGATCGGCATCGATCCGGCCAACGTTCCAGACATTGGCATCAGTCGAGAGGCGGACGAGTTTGGGATAGACCGGCTCGAGGATGTCGATGATTTGGGGCGGGACGTTCGGATCCCAGAGTTGATCGAGCAATGGACGGGCGCGATTGAGCGCGGCTTCGACGTCATTGAGAATCTGCGCAATGCGAGGATCGGACTGGACGAACTTTTCGACCGACTGGCTGCGGAGTGTCTTGATCCGATTGACGACGATATCGAAGCGGAGCCGCACTTCGTCCGGGGTCACCTTGCCGTCGTTCAAGCCAAGCGCGCTGACACGGTGCTGTAGCCGAGCGAATTCGCTCGGCGCCTGCGCCACCATCCAGGTGACGTTGCCGAGACCGACGCTTTCAAGCGCCTGCTGCCGCTGGTAAACCAAAGCGCTGATGTAGACCGCCGAGGCTATGAAGCCCAGGATCACGACGGTCAGCGCTATTCGTAGGAACCGCATGGCGACGGCCGCATCCTGTGCTTCGCCGGCCTGCCCTGTCCCCGGGCAGGATCAGCCTATTGAACGGTGATTTGTTTGACCTGCCAGACGGCGCGCCCATAGTAGGGCTGGCCCTGTAGTACCGGATCGGAATCGAAGGGGTAAATGACGAAGAAAGGGCCTTGGTCGTCGACCGGCATGTAGTCGCCATTCCGCTTGACCGCGAGGATAGTTCCGAATTCGGCAAAGTCCGACGTGGGGATATCGACGCTATAGTCGTTGAGCGCGATGACGGTAACCGTTTTACCTGTGGCGTCTGCTTTTTCGAGCAGAGTTGCAAGCGGGACGCCTTCGAAGTCGATCAGACCTTCGTTCCATGGCGTATGGGTTTTGATCGACACTAGTCCCATCGCTTCGAGCTGATCTCGATCGAAAGTAACCGAGCCGGAAGGACTGGTAATCGTGACGGCCGGCACGTCCTGTGCGAAAGCGGGAGCGACGATGAGAGCCCCTGCTAGTAATAAGACGGAAGTTAGGACGCGCTTGGCAATCATTGGAGTGCTCCATTGTCGCCGTTACTTTGCACCTCTAATTCTTAAGTGGTGTTAACGCACTAGCCGATTATCGCAGGACACTTAACGTACGGTGAGCCGCGAAGATCGCATTTGTGCGAGAGCGTTGGCTAGAGGCTGGCATTTCGGGCGGCGGCACGGAACTCAAGTGGAGCCATATCCCGGCGACGGCGGAACACTTTGGCAAGATAATTGGCGTCGGAAAATCCAGTCGCCTGAGCAATTTCGGCGACGCGCATCTCCGTTGCGAGTAGCAGCCTTTCGGCTCGTTCCAAGCGCTTTTCCAGTACGAAATCGGACGGAGCGGAGCCCGTCGCGCTGGTAAAAATTCGAACGAAGTGGGCTCGGCTGAGATCCGCAACTGCGGCGAGCCGATCGACAGGAAGTGGCGCGGCTATATTGGTTTCAATATGAGCAACAACACGGCCAATGTTAGCGGGGATAAGATTGTCTGACACTTGCCGGCTGGCGAAGGCAGTGTCGTGGAGACATGCCATTGCAGCATAAGCGGAGGTTGATGCCCTGCCCGGGGATAGATTTAACTCAAGCATTTCCAGGCACGCCGCAGCGAGGCGATCGACCTGATCTGTGGTTGGCTCCAGCACAGGGCCAGCACTATCGAGAATTTCACGAGCCAGCCGCAAAGCCTCCCGGCCATTGAGCAGCAGCCAGAAATATTCCCATTCGCCGCCTCGCTCCAACCAATACCGGTGAGCGTGAGGAATGGTGATTATCATTGTTTTTCCGGGGGTTAGCCGGTATCGCGTCCCTGCATAATCGAGCCGGCCTTCGCCCAGCGTCGTGTGCTGGATGACGAGGAAGGGCGCCGTGCCGCGCTTGGTGCCATCCCAAGAATAGACTTCGTTTCGCCGTTGCTCATAGCCGGCGCTGACGCCCATGCAATGGAGTGGCGCGACGCTTCTGGGAAGAGCCAGGCTACGGACGTCGTGACCATGTTCGAGAAGCTGAGAAAGCACAAAATTACCCACGATGGCACAAGCTTTCTCTACACCACCGTCCGGCCAACAGCTAGCTAGTGGTAACATTACGTTACCGTTGAGCGGTGCACGGGAGGGAATATGTCATTCAAGGTTGCTGTGATCGGCGCTGGGTCGGTCGGCTTCACCAAAACGCTGATCTCGGACTTGTTGAAAGTGCCGGAATTCGTCAATTGCGAATTTGCGCTGACCGACATCAATCCGCACAACCTCGACATGGTCAAACAGATCATCGAGACGATCGTGTCGGTAAACAAATTGCCGGCCAAGGTGACGGCGACGACCGATCGCCGCGCGGCGCTGACTGGCGCGCGCTACATCATGTCCTGCGTTCGCGTCGGTGGGCTTGAAGCTTTTGCGACCGACATCTCCATTCCGCTCAAGTATGGTGTTGATCAGTGCGTGGGTGACACCATCTGTGCGGGTGGCATTCTTTATGGCCAACGCAATATTCCGGTGATCCTCGAGTTCTGCAAGGATATCCGCGAAGTCGCTGAGCCCGGCGCGCTGTTCCTCAACTATGCAAACCCGATGGCAAT
Organism: Devosia soli; assembly: GCF_000970455.1. Taxonomy (GTDB): domain Bacteria; phylum Pseudomonadota; class Alphaproteobacteria; order Rhizobiales; family Devosiaceae; genus Devosia; species Devosia soli. Next base: position 26,087 of record NZ_LAJG01000025.1, read on the forward strand.
GAACACGTGGGCGGCCGACATGTATGGCGGCGTCAATGTGGTCGGCCTTTGCCACGGCGTGCAGCACGGGGCGCACCAGATCGCGCAGGTGCTTGGCGTTAGCGATGATGAGCTCGACTATGTCTGCTCGGGGATCAATCACCAGACCTGGTATATCGACATCCGTGCCAAGGGCCGGAAGATCGAGAAGGAAGAGCTGATCGAGGGCTTTGAGCTGCATCCGATCTATTCCAAGACGGAGAAGGTGCGCATCGACGTGCTGAAGCGGTTTGGCGTCTATTCGACGGAGTCGAACGGGCACCTTTCCGAATACCTGCCGTGGTACCGGAAGCGTCCGGACGAGATCAATCGCTGGATCGACATGAGCGACTGGATCCATGGCGAGACCGGCGGGTATCTGCGCTATTCGACCGAGCGCCGGAACTGGTTCGAGACCGACTTCCCGATGTTCAAGGAGCAGGCCAACAAGCCGCTTTCCGAACACAAGCGGACGAGCGAACACGCCAGCTATATCATCGAGGCTTTTGAAACCGGCCGCCCCTATCGTGGACACTTCAACCGCCGCAACAATGGCATCATCACCAACCTGCCTGACGATGCGATCATCGAAAGCCCGGGCTATGTCGACCGCTTCGGCATCAACATGATCGAGGGGATCACACTGCCGACGGCCTGTGCGGCGACGTGCTCGGTTTCGGTTTCGGTGCAGCGGCTTTCGGTCGAGGCAGCCATGACTGGCAATATCGATACGCTGAAACTCGCCGTGCTGCATGACCCGCTGGTCGGCGCCATCTGTACGCCGGACGAAGTCTGGGCGATGGTCGACGAGATGGTCGTCGCACAGGCAAAGTGGCTGCCGCAATATGCCGATGCCGTGCCGGCGGCCAAGGAGCGGATTGCCAAGTCGACGGTGAAAACCCGCGACTGGGAAGGCGCTGCGCGCAAGAAGGTTCGCTCGGTTGAAGAACTCCGCGAAATGAGCGGCGCGCACCACTGAGTTTTCGAGTTCGACGCGCCCTCCCAAGCGTCAAGTTGGCCCCGGCGAAAGCTGGGGTCATTTTTGTTTTCGGGAATAGCAGGATATACTATCGTGTCGCGAATGCACTCGCGATGCGATAGTATCTTGCAATGATCATGTCGTTTGGCAACGAAGCTGCGCAATCAGCATGGGAACGTCGCTTTCGGAAGGGCGTCCCCAATGACATCATGAAGGTTGCCAACCGCGAGCTTACCCAGCTGAACGCTGCGGTGGCGCTGGACGACTTGCGCATCCCGCCCGGCAATAGGCTTGAGAGTCTCGCAGGAGATCGGGTGGGCCAACATAGCATCCGGATCAACGATCAATGGCGGCTCTGTTTCGTCTGGCGGGACGGCAATGCCTTCGACGTGGAACTGGTGGATTATCACTGAGGTGGGAAATGGCTGACTTTAATCCGACACATCCCGGCGAGGTTTTGCTTGAGGATTTCATGAAGCCTCTGGGATTGACGCAATATGCCCTCGCCAAGGCTTTGGGTGTCACACAGATGCGTATTGGCGAAATCGTGCAAGGCAAGCGATCGGTTTCGCCCGATACGTCACTGCGACTGGCCCGCTATTTCGGTACCAGCGCCGAATTCTGGATGAACATGCAAGCGACCTATGACCTAGAGCGCGCGCGCGAGAAGTCGGAGGCGGCGATTGCTGATCAGGTATCGCCTCGCGCTACCTGATCCTTTGCTTCTCCAGACATTTATTCCGGTTTTCACAGGAGTGCTTGCCGCCAGTCCTCCGGACAAATAGCCTTCTTGCAGGGGAGGACTAACGCATGGGAAAGCCAGCACATTTTGTCATTGTGGGTGGGGGGACGGCCGGGTGGATCGCGGCTTTTATCATTCAGGATGAGGCGCGGCGGCGCGGGTTTGATTTCAAGATTTCGGTGGTCGAGAGTTCGAAGGTGCCGACGGTTGGGGTGGGCGAGGCGACGACCGCAGCGTTTCGAGTGCTGCTGAAGCATTTTGGGATCGATGAGTTCGAATTTTTCCGCAAGACCGATGCCAGCTTTAAGCTCGGCATTCGGCACGAGGACTGGCGGCGGAAGGGTTTTACCTATTATGGGCCGATCGATGATCCGCATCAGGTGATCCAGGCGCCGCCGGGGGCGCCCTCGGACTATCTTAATGTCTATGCGGTGGCGGCGGGCAGGGCGGTGCAGGAGATGCATATGTTCCAGCCGCTGCTCGAGCAGAAAAAAGCGCCTTATGCGCGCAAGGCCGATGGCTCGCTGATTCCGCTCGGGCCTTTTCACTATGCCTTTCATTTCGACCAGGCGCTGGTCGGCAAGTTTTTTGCCAGCAAGTCCAAGGGTGTCGATAAGGTCGATGCACTGGTCGCCGGGGTTGAGCGGGATGGTGAGACCGGGCATATCACCGCTCTGGTCCTCGACGACAATTCGCGCCTAGAGGGCGATTTCTTCATCGATGCGACGGGCTTTCGCAAGCAGATCATCGTCAAGGCGCTGGAGGCGCCGTGGAAATCCTATGCGCACGAGCTTCCGGTCAATCGGGCACTGCCGTTCTGGATAGAGCTGAAGGACGGGGAGGAACTGGCCAATTACACGCGGGCCTGGGCGCAGAGTTCGGGTTGGATGTGGCAAATTCCGACACGGCAGCGCTATGGCTGCGGTTACGTCTATTCGGATGAGTTCCTGACGCCGGAGCAGGCGAAGGACGAAATCGAGCGCGTACTTGGACACGAGATTGAGGTCAGGAGCGATATCCGCTTTCAGATCGGGCGGCTCGAAAAAGCCTGGATCGGGAATTGCGTGGCGGTGGGGCTCTCATCAAGCTTTCTGGAGCCGCTTGAATCGACCTCGATCCACGGCACCATTGTGCAGATGATGCTGTTTGCGCAGCGGTACATGGATGAGCCAGGCAAGATCACCGACAATGCGCGGGACGATTACAATGCGCGAATAGGGCGGCAGGTCGATGATTTCCGGACTTTCGTCAACACGCACTATATGACCGAGCGGGATGACACGCCATTCTGGCGGGAAGTGCGGGCCAACCGCATTCATCCCGAAACGAAAGAGCGGTTGGCGCGCTGGCAAAAGCGGATGCCGCGGCAGGAGGATTTTCCGAATTATCTGGGCGGGCTCCCGCACATCGAAACGCAGCTCCATTATCCGGTGCTGAATGGATTGGGGCTACTGGACCAGAACCTGGCGCGCAAGGAAATGGAGGCCGACCCGAAACTTCGGCGCTTCGCCCAACAGACGTTCGACAGCCTTGTAAAGGAATATCGAGCGGCGGCCAGCCAAGCGCTGGGGCACCGGGAATTTCTCGACATCGTACAGGGCATAGCGTGAACGACTGGACGGCATTTGTGCTTGCGGTGCTGGGGCTGCTGGCAACGCCCGGACCCACGAACACGCTCATGGCCGCGAGCGGCGCGCAGCGCGGGGTACGGAATTCGCTGCATCTTCTGGCGGGCGAGCTTGGTGGTTATGCGATCGCCATCACGGTTTGGATCGAGATCGTCGGGGCGGTGGCTGCGCGGGAGCCGATGGTCGCGACTGTCGCCAAGCTCGTGGCGGCGGCTTTTCTTTATTGGTCGGCCTGGAAGCTCTGGCGCACTGCGGGGACTGCTGATCTCGGCCAGCGCGGCATTACGCTCAGCCGGGTTTTCGTGACTACGCTGCTCAATCCCAAGGCGCTGGTTTTTGCCTTCGCCATCTTCCCTCAACTTGGCTCCGTTGAACGCTTGCCCTACGACGCGGTCTTCGCGCTGCTCGTCATCGCCACGGCCATCGGCTGGATGATCCTGGGCGCCCTGGCGCAACGCGGCTCGGCTGGGCTCCTTACCTCGGCGCGAGTAGAGCAGATAACTGCGATGGCGCTCACGGTGTTTGCGACGGTGTTGATGGTGCAGACGCTTCAGAGTCTGAGTTGGGACTAGCCCGGAAGACCGCCGGACTTCAGTCCTTCCACACCGAGACAAAAGAAGGCATTGGAGTTTGCCGGAGCTTTGATCTCGCTCGCATCGCATGCTCGATCCAGCCCGGTACGCATTGACATCCACTCCAAACCGACCCAATTGAAACCCAACGATTTCCCGGAGTTTCCCATGGGCTTTAAGATGGGCATCGTCGGCCTGCCGAATGTCGGCAAGTCGACGCTTTTCAATGCGCTGACCCGTACCGCCGCCGCACAGGCGGCGAATTTCCCGTTTTGCACGATCGAGCCCAATGTCGGCGAAGTTTCGGTTCCGGACGCGCGGCTGGAAAAGCTCGCGGCAATCGGCAAATCGGCGACGATCCTGCCGGCGCGCATGAGCTTTGTGGATATCGCGGGCCTTGTGAAGGGCGCTTCGCAGGGCGAAGGACTGGGCAATCAGTTCCTCGCCAATATCCGCGAGACGGACGCGATCGCCTATGTGCTGCGTTGCTTTGAAGACCCCAATGTCATCCACGTGTCCAACCGCGTTGACCCGCTTGCCGACGCCGAGGTCGTCGAAACCGAGCTGATGCTCGCCGATCTCGAAAGCCTCGAAAAGCGTCGCGCTGGCGTCGAGAAGAAGGCCAAGGGCAACGATAAGGACGCCAAGCTGACGCTCGAGCTGATCGACCGCGCGCTCGTACTGCTGCGCGATGGCAAATCGGCGCGGTTCGTCAAGCGCGATCCGGAAGAGGAAAAGGCTTTCAACGAGCTCCAACTGCTGACGAGCAAGCCTGTCCTCTACGTCTGCAATGTCGACGAGGCTTCGGCGGCGACGGGCAATGCGCTTTCCAAGAAGGTCGAAGACTATGCCAAGGCGCATGACGCAGGCATGGTGATCATCTCGGCGGAGATCGAATCGCAGCTGGCGCAGTTGCCTGATGACGAGCAGGCCGAATATCTCTCTTCGCTCGGGCTCGATCAGCCGGGCCTCAATAGGTTGATCCGCGCCGCCTATGATCTTCTCAACCTCCAGACCTACTTCACCGTGGGCCCGAAGGAAACGCGCGCCTGGACGATCCACAAGGGCGACAAGGCTCCGCAGGCGGCAGGCGTGATCCACACCGACTTCGAGCGCGGGTTCATTCGTGCGCAGACGATTGGCTATGATGATTTCGTGACGCTGGGCGGCGAAGTGCCGGCCAAGGAAGCGGGTAAGGCGCGCGACGAAGGCAAGGAATATGTCGTCAAGGATGGCGACGTGATGCTGTTCAAGTTCAATACTTGAGGCTGCTGGAAACGATGAATTCGTTCGGACGCTGTATTAGCTTTGCCGCATCCGGTGTGGATGCGGCTGGCGATCTTGCAAGTCGGGCGCTCGGCTGGTAGGTCCAAGTTTGGCTGGTCTCGTAGCTCAGCAGGATAGAGCACCGGATTCCTAATCCGGGGGTCATGGGTTCGAATCCCGTCGAGATCACCAGCCAAATGTCCTCTTCCGGTCCTTTCATTCGCTATCCCGATCCGCGCTTCGGCGCCGTGGCGACCACCCAAACGGTCGACCCGGCACTGCGTGCTGTTGGCTCGCAGCTGGTGGCGGCGGCGGAGAGTGTTCAGGCTTATGGGCTGGCGGCTGTGCATGTCGGTGTGGTGGCGCCGATTGTCGTTGTCAGTGTGAGCGAACCGGATCGGCGGGATTATCGGGTGTTTTATAACCCTCGCGTGATCTCGGCGGGTTCGGAGACCGCGCTTGGGCGTGAGGGGTCTGTTTCCATGCCGGGGGTGGAGGTGGACATTGCCCGGGCAACGGGCGTGGTCGTGGGCTTTGACGACGAGAACGGGCAGGGGCGGGAGGTGGCGCTGACCGGCTTTGTGGCCCGGGTGGCGCAGCACGAGATCGACCAGGTCAATGGCATCTTCTTTCTCGACCGTCTATCGCGGCTCAAGCGCGAGGCGGCATTGCGGCGTTTTGCTAAACTTGAGCGCCGTTCGGGTTGATCCTTGGCCCCTCGTTCGCTACATGGGGCGCTCAAACAAGGATAATGCAATGCGCACGGAAATCGAAAAGACCGTCGCCGAAATCGAGCAGGTTCTGACCCTGCTGAGGAGGCATCTTTGACTGGGATACAGCACAACTCCGTCTCGACGCGCTGACCGCGCAAACCGAATCTCCCGATTTCTGGAACGACCCGGAAAAGGCCCGCGTCACCATGCGCGAGCGCGATGAACTCGATGTGGCCGTGAAGGCTGTGCGCGAGCTCGAAACCGGGATTGCCGACAATGTCGAACTGATCGAGCTCGGCGAGGCCGAGGGCGACGCCGATATCGTGCGCGACGCCGAGAACGCGCTGCTTGAACTCAAGCAGACCGCGCGCCGCCAGCAGATCGAAACGCTGCTTTCGGGCGAAGTCGACAGCAACGACTGCTATGTCGAAATCCACTCCGGCGCTGGCGGCACCGAGAGCCAGGATTGGGCAAACATGCTTTTGCGCATGTATACCCGCTGGGCCGAGCGACGGAAGATGAAGGTCGAAGTGCTCGAAATGCACGACGGCGAAGAGGCCGGCATCAAATCGGCGACCATCCAGATCAAGGGCCACAATGCCTATGGCTGGCTCAAGACCGAAAGCGGCGTGCATCGCCTGGTGCGCATCAGCCCCTATGACTCGGCCGCGCGCCGGCATACGAGCTTTTCGAGCTGCTGGGTCTATCCGGTGATCGACGATTCCATCGAGATCGAAATCCGCGAGGCCGATCTCAAGGTCGATACCTATCGCGCCTCCGGCGCCGGTGGGCAGCACGTGAACACGACCGACTCCGCCATCCGCATCACCCACGTGCCCTCGGGCATCATCGTGGCGTGCCAGCAGGAGCGCAGCCAGCACAAGAACCGCGCAACGGCCATGGCCATGCTGAAATCCCGTCTCTACGAGATGGAACTGCAAAAGCGGGAAGAGGCGGCTAACGCCCAAGCTGCCAACAAGACCGATATCGGTTGGGGTCACCAGATCCGTTCGTATGTCTTGCAGCCCTACCAGATGGTCAAGGATCTGCGGACCGGGGTCGAAAGCGGGCAGCCTTCGGTGGTGCTCGACGGCGATCTCGACCAGTTCATGGAAGCGGCATTGGCGCAGCGGGTCGGCGTCGCAACGGACGTGGTCAGCGAATAATGCATTTTGGGAGGCTGCGGCCTCCCGATTTGTTTTTGCCTGAGGTCATTCCCTCACGGGTCTCAGCCCAGTAGCGCAACCAGCCGTTTACCGGCATCGAGGAATGCCTTGGGGTTGATCGCCTCGTCGGCCTTGCGAATTTCGAAGTGCAGGTGGGGGCCGGTCGAGCGGCCCGTCGAGCCGACTTTGGCGATCGGCGTGCCGGTGTTTACCGCCTGGCCTTCCTTGGCGAGGTAGCCGCTGAGGTGGGCATAGCGTGTGACGAGACCGCTGGCATGGGTTACCTCGACGACCATCCCATAACCCGAGCGTGTGCCAACATAGGTGACGACGCCGGCGGCAGCGCTGGTCACCACCGTGCCACTCGGGGCGGCGAAGTCCATGCCGGAATGAAAGGCGCGGGAGCCGGTGAAGGGGTCCTGGCGATTGCCGAAATTGGAGCTCTGGCGAAAGTTGCCGGAGATGGGCATGTGTACGGGCGCCGCATCAAGGCTCTCGCGCGCGGCCTTATAGCGGATCAGCGCAGACATCACCGCATTGGCGTCATCGAGCATGGGCGTGCCGTTGAGTTCATCGACCGCCGGTAGCAACGGACCACCGATGCCATCTTCGGTTTCTTCGGGCAGAGACACGGGAATCCCGAGCTTGCGCATTTCCGTGGCGATGCCGTCGGCGCGGGTTGTGGCGGCCTGGGCAATGCCGTGCATGGCCATCTGGGTTTCGCCCATCATCTGTTCAATGCTCAGGGCCGTCGCGTCAACATCGGGATTGCCGGTGAGCGCGGCGAGCGGCGCGACGTCGGGCGCGGGCGCTGGCGCTGGCGTCACGTCAACCGCAGCGATGCCGAGCGCGTCGGCCTTATCGACAAGGGCGCGCACCAGCTGGTGCTGCTCGAACAGCATTTCCTGCTGCTGGGCGAGATCCTGAAGCTGCAGATTGATATCGCCGGCCTGGGCAAAGCCGCGGGAATGGAGCCGGTCGATTTCGACACGCATCTGGGCGATACGGTCTTCATAGGCGCCGATGACTTCCTCGGTGCGGCCATTGAAGATGCGGGCGAGGTCGGGGGAGAGGTAGAGTGTCATGCCGGCGAACACATTGCCGGCGAACAGAATCGCGAACATGCCATAAAAAATTGCGGGGTGGATGCCGCGCATTGCTGGCTTTGCGTGCGTTTTCCGGCGCCCATTCCCCGCTTTACCGACCACAGCCACGCCCCCACATCGCTTACAAATAAGGTAAGCGGACTATGAGCTTGCATGGTTAAAAAAGCTGAAAGTCGGGGTTACGGATGTTGCCCTAGCACCTCGTCCAGCGCCGCAAGCATCTTTGCGGCATGGCCTTTGATACGCGTTGCCCGGACGATGCTGGCGACATTGCCAGTCGCGTCGATGATGAAGCTCGTTCGCACGAGGCCCATGAATTCTCGGCCATAGAGCTTCTTCATCTGCCATAGACCGAAAGCCCCTATCGCCTGGCGATCCGGATCTGCTGCGAGGGGGATCTTGAGGCCGTACTTGGCCCGGAACTTCCGATGCGACTCGAGATCCTGAGGCGAAATTCCGACCAGGGCGGCGCCGCGGGCAGAAAACTGCTCGGAAAGGTTCGAAAACTCAACGTTTTCATCGACGCAGCCACCGGAATCATCTTCAGGATAAAAGAACAGGACGACAGGCCGGCCACGCATCTGGGAGAGGGTGAAGATGCTGCCGTCGTCAAGGGGTAGGGAGAAGTCTGGCGCGGGCGCGCCGACGGTCAGTTGGGTCATGTTGGACTCGCTCTCGGATGGCGACTCAATAGTGGGTGTCGGCGCCACAATACAGCCGGTATCATTGGGCATTGCAGCCCACCGAAGTGAATGATTCTTTGGGGATTATGCTCTGGTGCGGGCGGCCACGACCTGGATAGATGTAAGCGAGTGACAGTTTCCGCAGACCAGTCCGCGCCACCGCCATCAGCTTCTCCTCCGGCGCGTCGGAAGCGGCGGATTTTGCGCTGGATATTGGGCCTCCCGCTCGCGTTTCTGGTCATCGTCTATCTCATACTTCTGATCACGCCGATCCGGCTGCCTTTTTCCGGCGAAACGGTTCGCGGAGTAGTGCAGTCTCTCTTGCCGCCAACGGCGAAGCTCGAAATGGGCGATTTGGCCATTGCCGTCGAAAACGGCGTGTGGCCGGTCATCCAGTTCTCGCCTGTGGTGCTCAACGATACCCAGACCGGCGCCCGGATCGCCATGGATGCGCTGGAGGTCGGGTTTTCACCGGTGCGTGCCTTGCTTGGCCAGCCCGGCGCGACGGTCACGGTCGTGCGGCCGCATCTGCAGCTGGTGCAGGACCTCTATGGCCCGCGGCTGGCGCGCATGGAAATTGTCGAGGATCCCGATGGCGGCGTGCCAACGCTGCGCGTTCTCGAAGGCGACCAGGCCTATTCGCCCGTCAATATCCGCGCCAACGGGGTCGAAGTGCCGACAGCCGGCGCCGCACTACGTTCGGACAACGATTGGCTGGTCTATAATTTCGAAGCGATGGAAGTCTCGCTCAATGACTTCGTCGAGCTGAGACAGCAGGGGCGGTTTTCAAAGCTCGTAGTGCGAGACGCAACGATCGACATGACCGATTCCGTTTATGGACTTTACCGGCGCTTCGAGAGTGCGAGCGTCGAGATCGGCGCGTCGGATGATGGCAAAGGCACATCGGGCTCGTTCTCAGCGCTGATCGGCGGACGAACGGTGACCGGCACCATCGAAAGAGTTGTGGAAGACAGCGGCGCCTCGCGGCTCAAGGTCGACGCGATCAATCTCGATTTTTCGGCCATGCTTCCATTCATCGACGATGCCACGAGCATGGCGGCGATGCGCGGGGCAGGGGCTGTATCGCTCGATCTTGGCTTCGACCCGGCAGGCGGCAAACTCGTCGATGGCACCTTTCGCATCGACTTGACCGGTATCGACCTGCGCATCGGCAAGGACTATTTCCCGGTCGCCAGCTCCATCATGGAAATCGACTGGAAGCCCGATGTCGGCCAGTTCGAACTGGCGGATTCGGCAATCCAGATCGGACAGAGCGAAGCGCGCATTTCGGGCACTTTCGCCCTGGGGCTCGATAAGGCCTATGGCCCGACGATCGGCATTTCGCTCCGGGCAACCGATGTTTCGCTGCACCCCAACGATATGGCCGCCCCCGAGCAGCCTTTTGAATCCATGGATTTTTCGGGTTGGTCAGCGCCGCTCTATGGCGCACTCGGCATAGACCGCTTTGTCGCCAAGAAAGGCGATGCCGTCATTGAGACGACTGGGCGGATGGACATGCTGCAGACTGGGCTCGGCACCGAAATGACGGTGGCGGGAAAAGGCGTCACCGCAGATGATATCAAGCGGATCTGGCCCTATTTCATGGGTGGGGAAAGTCGCGACTGGTTCGTCGCCAATGTTACGGAGGGCCACGTCGTCGACGGGCGGCTGGAGTTCAATTTCCCGGTCGGCTCGCTATCTGTCGACGGCAAGGCGGCCGCGACACTGCCGCCGGATGCCATGAACATCAATATCGTGGGCGAGGGCGTGACCATCAAAGCGACCGAACAGATGGATCCCATTCGCATCGAAGGGCTCACGCGGCTGCAGGTCAAAGGCACGACGACGACCATCTCGGGCGACGGCGGGCAGATCGAGACGGCGGACGGCACGATTGCCGTGCGGCGCCCGGCCATGATCTTCGATACGTCAGACCCGGCAAAGAGCATTTTCGAAGTTTCCGGCAACCTCGGCGCGCCGATACCGGCGCTGCTCGCTATCGCGAAACAGTTGCAGCCGGACGCCATCAACCAGGCCCAGTTGCCGCTCGATCTCAACAGCCTCGAAGGCAATATTGACCTGGGACTCGTTGCTACTATCGGGCTGCCCGAGGAAGACACCGGCGAGGCGATGGATGTCGATTACGTCGTGACGGGCTCGGTCGCCGATTTCGCCAGCTCGGCGCCAATCCAGGACCGCACCATCGGCAATGGCCAGCTCAGCTTCTCGGCGACGCAGGACGGATACCATCTCGGCGGCACGGCGGAGATCGATGGCATGGAAGCCGAGGTCACCGTGGATGGCACGCCGACGACCGACCCGACGCTGCGACTAGGCTCGACTGTCGATGTCGCCGATCTCGCCAAGCTTGGCTTCGACGCCTCGGAATTTCTTTCGGGACGGGTCAGGTTCATTGCCGAGCCCGCTGCCGACGGCACCATGAAGATGTCAGTCGACCTTGCCGATGCCGGGCTGACCATCAAGGACCTGGGCATCAAGAAATCGGCGGGCACGGCAGGAAGCCTGACGGCCAGCATCCGGCCGGAAGGCGACATCACGCATCTTGAAGATATTTCGCTCGGATTTGGCACTGTTCAGCTTGGCGGCAAGCTTGATTTCAGCGCCGAGAAGGGGCTCGTCTCAGCAGAATTCGATAGGGTGGCACTGAGCGAAGGCGACAACGCCCAAGTGAGCCTCAAGCCGATCGACGGTGGTTTCGATGTGCAGATCCGCGGCAAGCAACTGGACCTCAAGCCCGTTCTGAGCCGGTTCTTCAGCCTCGAAGAAGGCAGCGGCGGGGTTCAGAGCACGCAGATCGACGATGCAATCAACCTCAGCGTCAAGCTCGATCGCGCCATTGGCTATTATGCCACGACGGCCTTCAACGTCGACCTTGCGCTGAGCCTGCGTGGCACGGACATTCGCCGCGCGACGCTTTCGACCCAATTCAGCGAAGGCAATGCCGTTTCGATCACCACCAACCCGGCGCCGCGCGGACGCACCATGTCTGTGGCCTTCAATGATGCCGGGACGCTCCTGCGCTTTCTCGGCGTCTATTCCCAGCTTGCCGGGGGCAGCGGTAGCCTGGTTCTAACCACCGACCGCGACGCCGATGCGGAAGGCGGTCGGCTGCTCATGCATAATTTTGCGATCGTCGATGAGGCCAATGTGGCGCAGGTGCTGGGCAATCACTCCGATTCCCGCGCGGCGATCGCACGGAGCAACCGGCTCGATTTTGCGGCAGGCGAGGTGGACTTCATCCGCCGCAGCGATCGGGTCGAAGTGACGCGCGGCGTGCTTTCCGGGGACACCGTAGGGGGAACGATGCGCGGGTTTATCTATACCAGCAATCGCACCTACGACCTGACCGGCACCTATGTGCCGCTATTCGGGCTAAACAATGCGTTCCAGCAGATTCCGCTCCTCGGACCGTTGCTGGGCGGACGCGATGGCGAGGGGCTGGTCGGCGTGACCTTTGCCGTGCGTGGTCCGCTCGATAATCCGCAGTTCCAGATCAACCCGCTCTCGCTGCTGGTGCCCGGGGCGTTCCGCGAACTGTTCGAGTTCCGGGCGCGGGAATTGCCGCAGCAATAAAAAGGCGCCGCACAGATCTGCGACGCCTTTGAACTCAAATCCCATATCGTCTTCATTGCCGGGCTTGTCCCGGCAATCCATTTCGGGCCCACAGGGACCACCGGGACGAGCCCGGTGGTGACGATGGCTGGGAGGGTAATATGCTTCAGATCGGCTTGATCAACGCGTGGCGCTTCTTGCCGACCGAGAGTTTGATGACGCCTTCGTCGAGAAGGGCATTGTCGCCAAGGCTGAGCTTGTCGTCATCGACCGCTGCGTCGTTGACCTTGACGGCACCGGAAGCGACGTGGCGGCGGGCTTCGCCGTTAGATGCGGCGAGACCGGCCTTCACGAGCGCATTGAGGATGCCTATGCCGGAGGCGAGCTCGGCATGGGTGACCTCGGCCGTCGGGAGGGAGAGATCGATGGCGCCCGATTCGAAGGTCGCGAGCGCTGTGGCTGCAGCCTGGATGGCAGCATCGCGGCCATGGACGATGGCGGTGACTTCCGTCGCAAGGATCTTCTTGGCCTCGTTGATCTCGTTGCCGCCGAGTGCGCCGATGCGCTCGATTTCCGAGATCGGCAGGCGTGTAAAAATCTTGAGGAATTTCACGACGTCGGCGTCTTCGGTGTTGCGGAAATACTGCCAGAAATCATAGGGCGAAAAGAGATCGCCATTGAGCCAGACGGCGCCAGACGCCGACTTGCCCATCTTTTCGCCGGACGACTTGGTCAGGAGCGGCGTTGTCAGCGCATAGAGCTGCGGCCCGCCCATACGATGGCTGAGGTCGACACCGTTGATGATGTTGCCCCACTGGTCCGAACCACCCATTTGCAACACGGTGCCATAGCGCCGGTTGAGTTCGGTGAAATCGTAGCCCTGCATGATCATATAGTTGAATTCGAGGAAGCTCAGCGACTGCTCGCGATCGAGCCGCAGCTTTACCGAATCGAACGAGAGCATGCGATTGACCGAGAAATGGCGGCCGACATCGCGCAGGAACTCGATGTAATTGAGCTTCAGCAGCCAATCGGCATTGTTCACCATCATGGCGGGGTTGGAGCCGCCATAATTGAGGATGTTGCCGTAGACGCGCTTGATGCTCTCGATATTGGTTTCGATCTGCTCGACCGTAAGGAGCTTGCGCTGGTCGTCGCGGAAGGACGGATCGCCGACCATGGAGGTGCCGCCGCCCATCAGGCTGATCGCCTGGTGGCCCGTTTCCTGCAGCCAGTAGAGCATGGTGACGGTGATCAGATTGCCGATATGGATCGAAGTCGCCGTCGCGTCATAGCCGACATAGCCGGTGATCTTCTGCGACGAAGCGAGCTGATCGAGGCTTTCGGGATCGGAAATCTGGTGTATGAAGCCGCGCTCATCGAGGACGCGGAGGAAATCGGATTTGAATTTGGTCATTGGTGCGATCCAGGTGTCGCCCCTCTCACAGTGTCACCGCCACGGGGGCGAGACGATCGAATGAGAGGACGGCGGTAGGAGACGGAGGTCCCCGCTTTCGCGGGGATGACAACGCAGTGGGTAACCGCCTTCTTCTGCGCTCTAACTCAGCGCCCGCCGCCGTCCGCGATCTCCTGACGGCGACGGTCCAGATACTCGGCGCAGGCCGTCGTCAGTTCATCGATCTTGCCTTCGTAGAAGTGGTTGGCCCCTTCCACGATCTGCTGTTCGATGGTGATGCCCTTCTGGGTCTTGAGCTTGTCCACGAGCTTCTGGACCGATTGCGGCGGCGCCACGCGGTCCTTGTCGCCATGGATGATCAGCCCGGAAGACGGGCAGGGGGCGAGGAAGGAGAAGTCGTAGAGGTTTTCCGGCGGGGAAACCGAGATGAAGCCTTCGACCTCCGGACGGCGCATTAGAAGCTGCATGCCGATCCAGGCGCCGAAGGAGAAGCCGGCGATCCAGCAGCCGCGGGATTCGCGATTGATGATCTGCAGCCAATCGAGTGCCGCAGCGGCGTCCGAGAGTTCGCCGATGCCGTGATCGAAGACGCCCTGCGAACGCCCGACGCCGCGCGAGTTGAAGCGCAGCACGGAAAAGCCGCGTTCGGCGAACATGTAGAAGAGATTGTAGACGATCTGGTTGTTCATCGTCCCGCCGAACTGCGGGTGCGGATGCAAAACGATGGCGATCGGTGCGTTCGGTTCCTTGCCCGGCTGGTACCGGCCTTCGAGGCGCCCCTCGGGGCCATTGAAGATAACTTCAGGCATGGTGTTTTCTGGCCTTTTTCGGCTCTGTCACTAAGCTGATCCGACTGGTCATGAAATCGTCTGCGCCGCTTGACTAAGGACGGAGCGATCCCTAAAACATGGGTCGAAAAAACCAGTTTAGAATGGTTCGAAATTCGGTTTTGGCCGCGAGCGGCGGTGTTGAGCGCCCCTTGTAATGAAAGTGGGCGACAAATTTCAAGAAGTGTTTGGTTTGCGGGCCTTTCCATTGGCTCATTCCAGACATGCGGTTCTTTCGGGCAGTGGGCCCAAGAAGGCAGATGGCGAAAGAGAGCATCTATCTCGATCATAACGCCACCGCCCCGCTTCGTCCCGAAGCGCGCGCGGCGCTTCTGGCTGCGCTCGATCTGACGGGCAATCCATCTTCCGTTCATGCCCATGGCCGCAAGCAGCGCGATCTCATTGAAACCGGACGCGCTCAAGTCGCGCGCCTTGCTGGAGCCGAAACCCGCCAGGTTGTCTTTACCGGCTCGGCAACGGAAGCCTTGACTCAGGCTATCGTTGGGGGTGCGAAGGCCTTTTCGGCAGGCGCCGTTGCCATCAGCGCGGGGGAGCATGCTGCGGTCGCCAAGGCGGCCGAGGCCACGGGCCTGCCGGTGCACACCATCGGTCTTTTGCCGAACGGCTGCATTGATCTTGATCAACTTCGTGCCATGCTCGCACGGGCGGACGAAGACGGCACGACGCTGCTTGTCGCGGTCCACTGGGTAAATAATGAAACGGGCGTCGTCCAGCCGATCGGCGCCATCTCGGTGCTGGTCGGCCCGACGCGTCACACACTTGTGGTCGATGCCGTCCAGGCGCTAGGCAAGCTCGATCTGGAATTTGCTGCCTCGGCTGCCGATATGGTTGCAGTGAGTGGGCACAAGATCGGAGCTCCGGCTGGGATCGGCGCGCTCTTGGCCAAGGGTCATGCCGACACGGTTCGCCTAATCCCAGGCGGTGGCCAGGAGCAGGGGCGTCGCGGCGGTACGGAATCGGCGGCGCTGATTTCGGCCTTTGGCGCGGCAGCCGCGGCAGAGCGTATGGATATGCGCGCGCTAACGGCTTTGACCAAGCGCGTCGAGGACAGGCTCAAGGCGATGGCGCCTGATGTCGTTATCTTCGGTGACGGCGCTGATCGCGTCGGCAATGTCGTCAATTTCGCCGTACCGGGTGTTCGCAATGCGACGGCGATGATGGCGCTGGACCTCGCCGGACTCTCGGTGTCATCGGGTTCAGCGTGTTCTTCGGGCAAGGTCGGCGCGAGCCATGTGCTTCTTGCCATGGGCGTCTCGCGCGATCTCGCCGAATGCGCTTTGCGCGTCAGCTTTGGCTGGAATTCCACGCTGGCGGATGCCGATGCATTCCTTGCCGGTTTTGAAACAATTCTCGTTCGCCAGCGGCGCGCGGGGAAAGCGGCCTAGCCGCTAGATAGAGACTTCGTTCGCGGCGGCCTTGAACCGCCGATGGGCACAAAGGAGAAGCCTGATGGCGGACTACGATATTCCGACGCTCAAGGAAGAGATCGATCGCGAAACGGTTGAGCAGGTGCTCGCCCTCGACGTCGACAAATATAAGTATGGCTTCGAGTCCGATATCGAATCCGACGTGCTGCCGCCGGGCCTCACCGAAGAAACCGTTCGCTTCATCTCGGCCAAGAAGGAAGAGCCGGAATGGATGCTCGAGTGGCGCCTTGACGCTTTCCGCCGCTTCCAGACCCTCGAAGAGCCAACCTGGGCGAAGCTCCACTATCCCAAAATCGATCTGCAGGAAGTCAGCTTTTACGCTGCCCCCAAGTCGTTCAAGGGTCCGAAGAGCCTTGCCGATGTGGATCCGGAACTGCTCAAGACCTATGAGAAGCTCGGCATTCCACTTAAGGAACAGGCTATCCTTGCCGGTGTGGAAGGCGCAGCTGAATCCGTCGGTACCCCGTTTGGCGCCAATGTGGCCGTCGATGCTGTGTTCGACTCGGTCTCCGTCGTCACCACCTTCCGCGAAGAACTGGCAAAGGTCGGCATCATCTTCTGTTCGATCTCCGAAGCCGTGCGCGAGCATCCCGAGCTGGTGAAGAAATACCTCGGTTCGGTGGTTCCGGTTTCGGATAACTACTACGCCACGCTCAACTCCGCCGTCTTCACCGATGGGTCCTTCGTTTACATCCCCAAGGGCGTTCGCTGCCCGATGGAGCTGTCGACCTATTTCCGCATCAATGAAAAGAAAACCGGCCAGTTCGAGCGCACACTGATCATTGCCGACGATGACAGCTATGTCTCCTATCTCGAAGGCTGCACCGCGCCGTCGCGCGACGAGAACCAGCTGCATGCTGCCGTGGTCGAGCTGGTTGCTCTCGACAATGCAGAGATTAAATATTCGACCGTCCAGAACTGGTATCCAGGCGATAAGGACGGCAAGGGCGGCATCTACAACTTTGTCACCAAGCGTGGCGATTGCCGCGGCGTCAATTCGCACATTTCCTGGACCCAGGTCGAAACCGGTTCGGCCATCACCTGGAAATATCCGAGCTGCATCCTGCGCGGCGACGGTTCGCGCGGCGAGTTCTACTCCATCGCCATTTCGAACGGCTACCAGCAGGTCGATAGCGGCACCAAGATGATCCATCTCGGCAAGAACACGTCGAGCCGCATCATCTCCAAGGGTATCGCCGCCGGCTTCTCGGACAATACCTATCGTGGCCAAGTCTCGGCGCACGCCAAGGCCAAGAACGCCCGCAACTTCACCCAGTGCGACTCGCTGCTGATCGGCGACAAGTGCGGCGCCCACACGGTTCCCTACATCGAGAGCCGTAACGGAACCGCTGTCTTCGAGCACGAAGCGACGACGTCTAAAATTTCCGACGACCAGATGTTCTATTGCCTCCAGCGCGGCCTCAATGAGGAAGAAGCTGTGGCCCTGATCGTTAATGGCTTTGTCCGCGACGTGCTCCAGCACCTGCCGATGGAATTCATGGTCGAAACCCAGAAACTGATCTCGATCAGCCTCGAAGGCTCAGTCGGCTAACCCGTAACCAAAAACTCACCGGGCGGCGCCAACGGCGACCCCGGCTTTGGAGAAAACATATGACCACTCCCGTTCTTGAAATCCGCAACCTGCACGCTCGCATCGAGGAGCGCGAAATCCTCAAGGGGGTCAATCTTGTCATTCCGCAAGGCGAGGTTCACGCCATCATGGGCCGCAATGGCTCGGGCAAGTCGACGTTGAGCTATGTGCTCGCCGGCAAGGAAGACTATGAGGTGACCGAGGGCGAAATTCTGCTCAACGGTGTAAGCATCCTCGAGATGGAGCCGGACGAACGCGCCGCTGCCGGGCTGTTTCTCGCTTTCCAGTACCCTATCGAAATTCCGGGTGTTGCGACCATGACTTTCCTCAAGGCCGCCATCAACGCGCAGCGCAAGGCGCGCGGCGAGGGCGAACTTTCAACCCCGGATTTTATGCGCGCTGTCAAAGAAGCTGGTGCCCAGCTCAACGTTGACTCGGAAATGCTCAAGCGCCCGCTCAATGTCGGTTTCTCCGGCGGCGAAAAGAAACGCGCCGAAATTATGCAGATGGCGCTGCTGAAGCCATCGCTGGCCGTGCTCGACGAAACCGATTCCGGTCTCGACATCGACGCGCTGCAGGTCGTTTCCAAGGGCGTCAATGCGCTTCGCGATGGCAAGCGCTCAATGCTCGTCATCACGCACTACCAGCGCCTGCTCAACCACATCGTTCCCGATGTTGTGCACGTCTTCTCCGATGGCCGGATCGTCGAAAGTGGCGACAAGGACCTGGCGCTGCAGCTTGAAGCCAAGGGCTATGCTGACTACGACGGTCAGGCGGCGTAACCAACCATGCGCCCAGCTTTTCCAGTTCGTCTCGGCGCTGCCGAGGAAACCCTGATCGCCCAGCTCAAGGCTGCCGGCGCTGACCAGGTCGCCGAGCGTGTTACTGTGGCCGGCCTGCCGACCCGCCGCGTCGAGGCTTATCACTATACCGATCTCAAGACGCTGCTGCGGACAGTTCCGCCGCTGGCTCAGCCGGCCAATGAAGCGACGGGCACGGCGATCCGCGTACCAGGCGCCTATGCGCTTTCGATCGTCAACGGCGTCGTCCAGCACGCTGCGACTGCACCTGAAGGCGTCATCGTCGGCAAGACTCACGGCGGCGTGCTGACCCATCGCGACGATACGCTGGTCGGCATCAGCAATGGCCTGACCAAAGAGGCGCTGAGCCTCGATCTCAGGGGCACCATCGACCAGGTGATCCAGATCGACCATCGCATCGAGGGCGAGGCGGGCCATGTTGCCGACGCGACGAAGATTTTCGTTGCGGACGATAGCTCTGTCGTCATCCTCGAGACATTTTCGGGTTCGGATGCAGCCCATGTCGGCAACCATGCCAGCTATCTCGCGCTCGGCAAGAATGCCATCGTGACCCACGTCACGGTGGACCTTGGCAGCCGCGCGACCGCGCACTTCGCGACCAATGAATATCATCTGGCCGAGGGCGCTCAGCTCCGCACGCTGGTGGTTCATGCCGGTTCGGGCTTGGCGCGGACGCATCTCTTCCCGCGTATGGAAGGGGCGGGGGCACATGCCGATGTGACGGGGCTCAATCTCGTCTCAGAGGGCCAACACTCCGACATCACCATGGAAACAACGCATGCGGTGCCGCATACTTCGTCGCAGCCGCTGTTCAAGTCCATTACGCGTGGCCGCTCGAAGGCCGTGGTGCAGGGCAAGCTGATCGTTGCACGCGATGCGCAGAAGACAGATGCGAAATTCATGCATCAGGGTTTGATGCTGTCCGACGATGCGGAAATTCTCTCGAAGCCTGAACTGGAAATCTATGCCGACGACGTCGTTTGCGGCCATGGCTCGACCTGCGGCAAGCTCGATGAGGATAGCCTGTTCTACCTCCTCAGCCGCGGTATTCCCAAGGCCGAGGCGGAAACCATGTTGGTCCGCGGATTCATCGCCGAGCTGATCGACCCGATCGAAGATGAAGCGCTCAACGAGGCCTTGCAGGGCATCGTGGACGGATGGCTGCTGGGCCAGTGAGCCACGAGATGGCACCTCCCCCTCAATGGGGAGTGTCACGGGAGCCACCATATTGAGGCTGCCAGCCCCCCACCCTTGATCCCTCCCCACAAGGGGGAGGGTGACGACTGAAACATCGCGGTTCACTAGGACCAAAAAGATGACCCTCGACCTCGAAAAAGTGCGCGCCGATTTTCCGATCCTGTCGGAAGTCATCCATGGCCATCGCCTGGTCTATCTCGATAGCGGCGCATCGGCGCAGAAGCCGGTGCAGGTTTTGGAGCGGATGGACCATGCGTTCAGGCATGAATATGCCAATGTTCACCGTGGCTTGCACACGCTCGCCAATCGCGCGACCGAGGCCTATGAGGGCGGGCGCGCGGCTGTTCGCCGGTTTCTCAACGCCAGCCGGGTCGAAGAAATCATCTTCACGCGCTCCGCGACGGAAGCGATCAATCTTGTCGCCCAGTCCTTTGCCGGTCCGCGCATTGGCGCAGGGGATGAGATCGTCACGACGATCATGGAGCATCACTCCAATATCGTGCCCTGGCATTTCCATCGCGAGCGCAAGGGCGCGGTCATCAAATGGGTCGATGTCGGCGATGATGGCAGCTTCAGTCTCGATGCGTTCGAAGCGGCGCTGACGGACAGGACGCGTATCGTTGCGGTTACGCATATGTCGAATGTCCTCGGCACCGTGACGCCGATCAAGAGAATCGTCGAGATCGCTCATGCGCGTGGTATTCCTGTGCTGGTCGATGGTTCGCAGGGCGCGGTTCATACCAAAGTCGACGTTCAGGATCTCGGCGCCGATTTCTACATCATGACCGGCCACAAGCTCTATGGGCCGACTGGCATCGGCGTGCTTTATGGCCGCTACGATCTGCTCGCCGAAATGCAGCCCTATCAGGGCGGCGGCGAGATGATCGAGACGGTGACGCTCGAAGGTGTCACTTATAACCAGCCGCCGCATAGGTTCGAAGCCGGCACGCCGCCGATCGTCCAGGCCATCGGGCTTGGCGCGGCGCTGACCTATATGGAAGAGCTTGGGCGCGAAAATATCGCAGCGCATGAGCATGCCGTGGCTGAATATGCTCACGAAAAACTCAGCCGCATCAATTCGTTGCGCCTCATCGGCACTGCGCCCGGCAAGGGCGGGATATTCTCCTTCGAGATCGAAGGCGCCCATGCCCATGATGTCGCGACCATTCTCGACCGCTACGGCATCGCCGTCCGCGCCGGTACGCATTGCGCGCAGCCGCTGCTCAAACGGTTTGGCGTGACCTCTACCTGCCGGGCGTCCTTCGCCCTATATAACGGCAAAGACGATGTCGACGCGCTGGTCGATGGCATCGAGCGCGCCCGTAAATTTTTCGCCTGAGAGACTTTTAGATGAGCGAAGACACGACACAAGCCGCCGACGAACAGATCGATGTGCGCATCCAGCCGACCATGCCGGAGAACCTTGGCGAAGGCGAGGTTCAGCGCATCACCACCGATCTGATCGGCGCGCTCAAAACCGTTTATGACCCCGAAATTCCGGTCGATATCTACGAGCTGGGGCTGATCTATAAGGTCGACCTCGACGACGACAGGAACCTGACCATCGACATGACCCTAACAGCGCCCGGCTGTCCCGTTGCGGGCGAAATGCCTGCCTGGGTGGAGAATGCAGCTCGCGGCGTCGAAGGCATTCAGGATGTCACCGTCAACATGGTCTTCGATCCGCCGTGGGACGCAAGCCGCATGAGCGAAGAAGCACAAGTTGCGTTGAACTGGTGGTAGGATCGCGCGTTCACTGCTATATATCGTGAACTACCGATAAAGGCGGACGACATCATGGCCTTCAAGATCATGTCCCTGACCGATGCTGCTGCCGAGCGCATCCGCGAAATCATGGAAGATTCGGATAAGCCGGTCATTGGCCTTCGCGTCGGCATCAAGAATGCCGGCTGCGCAGGCGTGTCCTATACGATGGACTATGTCAGCGAGCCGCTGAAGGGCGACGACCACGTAACGGATCATGGCGTCGATGTCTGGGTCGATCCGAAAGCCACCATGTACCTTCTCGGCACTGTCATGGATTTTGAAGAAACCAAGATGTCCTCGGGTTTTACCTTCAAGAACCCAAACCAGACCGGGGCCTGCGGCTGCGGGGAGAGCGTGACGCTCAAGGCGGCCGACCTCAAGGCGATCGCGGAAGCACGCGCGACGGCCTGATCACGATTGCCTCTTGGGACGCTTTGTCCTAACACCACGGCACCATGCCGAAAACGCTCCCTGCCGCCTATACCATCGTCCCGCCCGGCCGCCCGCTCTCCGGGCGTGTATCGCCGCCGGGCAGCAAATCCATCACCAATCGCGTCTTGCTGCTCGCCGCGCTTGCGGATGGCACGAGCCGGCTGACGGGTGCGCTTAAGAGCAAGGATACGGTGCTGATGGCGCAAGCCTTGCGGCAGATGGGCGTGACGGTGGAGGAGCCGGATGCGACCACTTTTCTGGTCACCAGCTCCGGCAGGCTACGTGTGCCGGATGCACCGCTGTTTCTTGGTAATGCCGGCACGGCGACGCGATTTCTGACGGCTGCGGTCGCAATTATTGACGGCACTGTCGTGGTTGATGGCGACGAGGATATGCATCTGCGGCCGATCAAGCCGCTGGTCGATGCGCTCAACTCGCTGGGGATCGACGCGACGGCGCCCACCGGATGTCCGCCGGTCACGATCCACGGTGCGGGACGCTTCGGTAAGGGGAGGGTGGAGATCGACGCCTCGCTCTCGAGCCAATACGTCTCGGCACTGCTGATGGCGGCGCCTTTTGGCGATGGGCCGATCGAAGTGGCTCTCGCTGGCCAGGACATCGGTGCCCGCGGCTATGTCGACCTGACGCTGGCCGCAATGCGGGCTTTCGGCGCAAAGGTCGATGAAACCGCGCCTGGCACATGGCAGGTCGAGCCGACGGGCTATGCTGCGACGGATTTCCATATCGAGCCCGACGCCTCTGCTGCTACCTATCTCTGGGGTATCGAAGCACTCACGGGCGGCAAGATAGATCTTGGTGTGGCGGCAGATGCGTTCACACAGCCGGATGCTGCAGCGCAGGCAGTCATCGCGCAGTTCCCTGACATGCCGGCCGTCATCGATGGTTCGCAGATGCAGGATGCGGTGCCGACGATGGCCGTGGTCGCTGCATTCAACAAGTCGACCGTGCGTTTTGTCGGGATCGCAAATCTCCGCGTCAAGGAAACTGACCGGATCCGGGCCGTGGCCAATGAGCTCAATCGGATCAAGCCGGGCCTTGCGGTCGAGGAGGGCGACGAACTAGTGGTTCATTCCGACCCTGACCTGCTTAACGCGGCTCAACGCAATGCCACGTCGCGGATCGAGACCTATCACGATCATCGCATCGCCATGAGCTTTGCACTCGCCGGCCTGCGGGTCGGCGGCGTGACGATCCTGGACCCGGCATGTACGGGAAAGACGTATCCCGACTATTGGGACATGCTGCAGTCGCTCGGCGTTACCATGGTGCCGACTGCCTGATCAGGCGGCGGTCACCCCGGCGCGAGTCTGCTCAGTAATTTCCGCGAGATTATCTTCGGTCACCACACGGTTTCGGCCAGCGTGCTTTGCTGCGTAAAGGCAGCGATCAGCGCGCTCGATCAGCGAACCGGCGGTGTCGGCGGGGTGAAAGCACGCAATACCAAACGAGGCGGTGATGCGGCCCAATTTTTCATTGGTCGAGCGCTTTAGCAGTTCCTTGCCGTGAATTGCCTGGCGAACGTTTTCGGCGACGATCGAAGCGCCATTGATGTCGGTGTTCGGCAGGATGGCCACGAACTCTTCGCCACCATAGCGAGCCGCAAGGTCTCGGCCCTTGATGTTGGATTTGATCGTCATGGCGACGAGGCGCAAGACCTGGTCGCCAGTCTGGTGGCCGTAGGTGTCGTTGAAACTCTTGAAGTGGTCGATATCGACGAGGATCAGGCAGAGCGAATTGCCGGTCTGGCGCGCTTCGGCTATGGCCGTGCGCAGGCCCTCGTCAAAGCTCTTGCGATTGGCGATCTTAGTCAAGGGATCGAGCAGCGACTCCCGCCGAACGTCGTCGAGATCGCGCTGGAGCGCGGCGATATCCTCGCGCGAGGCTTCGAGCTTTTGCTCTAAACTCCGATTGGTATCCTGCATGCGACGCGTTTCGGCCAGTAGGCGGGTCGCAAGAGCCTTAAGCGCTTCGGGAGAAATGTCGCGCTCGAGATCACCCTGTGCCGACTGAAGCGAGCCGGAATAGGCATTGGCAGTGGTCATCGCCTGATCGATCGCGGAATGAACCGCTTCGATGCGAGCCTGCATGCGTTCCGACACGGTCGACATGCGATCGTTGACGTCGGACTTCAGGAATTCGTTGTAGAGGGTTTCGGCAAGGCTCGTTGTCGGAGAATCGCCCGACGAAAAGAGCGCATTGATGCGGTGATTGAGCGACGGATTTACGCCGGTCGCGTAAGTATAGAGGAGCTCATAAAACTGCGGATAAGGCGGGATGCCGCTTTTCTTGAGCAGATCGAGCGCTGCGTTCGCATAGCCTAAAGCTCGCGTGAATTCGTGATCCGACACCGTTTCCCCGCGCCCCACAACGCGCTCACTATTGTCACCGTATTCTGACATCGAAGTCATTTACAAGCTATAACGAGCGCCGAAGCAACAGTCGTCAAAACGGCTTTTTACGCCTTTCCGCTGAAATACTTCGCAGTTTTTATTCAGAAATACGCGTCGGCCGCAAAAGAAACGCCGGAATTGGCCCGGCATCGCCAAAAGGCGAATCGGGGACGATATCCGACTGGGGTGCCGTGCTTTCCTTCTTCGGACGCCTGGACCGCCGAGGTGTTTCGGCGCTCTCCTCCATCGAAGCCTGCGGACTCGCCTCTGCCTCGCTCGGCCGCGTGCGCGACGACTGTCGGCGACGGCTGGTGCGGGCTGGCTTTGCCGAAGCGTCCTCTTCGCTATCTTCGCTCGACATGACGGGAGCGACATCGAGATAATCGATCGGCTTCTGGATGAGCTTCAGGATGGCATCGAGATGCTTTTCATCGCCAGGGCCCACAAGCGTGTAGGCTGTGCCGAGGCGACCTGCACGTCCGGTACGGCCGATGCGGTGCACATAGTCTTCGGCGTGAACCGGCACGTCGAAATTGAAAACGTGGCTGACGGCGGGAATGTCGAGGCCACGCGCTGCCACGTCGCTGGCAACCAGCAGTTTGAGATTTCCCGACTTGAACGCATCCAGCGTTTCCATCCGGCTCTTCTGGTCCATATCCCCATGAAGCGAGCCGGCGCTGTAGCCGTGCCGCTCAAGCGAGCGGGCAAGGGTCGCAACGTCGCGCTTGCGGTTGCAGAAGATGATGGCGTTGGTCAGGCCCTCTGCTGCGTCGATCCGGGCGCGAAGCATGGCCCGCTTTTGATCGGGACGCGAGGACACCTTGACGAGCTTCTGGTCGATGGTGTCGGCGGTCGATGCTGTGCGCGAGACCTGCACATGCACCGGATCCTTGAGAAATTTCTTGGTCAGGCGCTCAATCTGCGGGTCCATCGTGGCCGAGAAGAGCATGGTCTGGCGGCGCGGGGGCAGGCGCGAGGCGATCTTTTCGATGTCGTCGATGAAGCCCATGTCGAGCATGCGATCTGCTTCGTCGATGACCAGGATTTCAACGCCGGTCAGGAGAATCTTGCCGCGATCGAACTGATCGAGAAGGCGGCCGGGAGTTGCGATCAGCACGTCGACGCCGCGATCGAGCTTCTTGTTCTGATCTTCGAAGGACACACCGCCGATGATGAGCGCCATCGAGAGCCGATGATTCTTGCCGTACTTCTCGAAATTCTCGGAGACCTGCGCCGCGAGTTCGCGCGTCGGCTCGAGGATGAGCGTGCGGGGCATGCGGGCGCGGGCCCGGCCGGCCTCAAGCAGGGTCAGCATGGGCAGCACGAAAGATGCGGTCTTGCCGGTGCCTGTCTGGGCAATGCCGATCAGGTCCTTCTTTTCCAGAAGGTGCGGGATGGCCTGCGCCTGAATTTCCGTCGGCTTGGTGTAGCCGGCAGCGGCTACGGCTTCGGTAACTTTGCTTGAAAGGCCAAGGCCAGAAAAATCATCGGTCAACGTCAGAGATTCCACTCAGCGGCTTTTCCGGACTGACCACCGTCCCGACTATCCGGTGCGGCTCATCTCGGAAATCTTTGCAAGACTCGTGGTCCGGGGCAGTGGCGGAGGCCGAAAGTCGGATCGAGCGCGGGATTGCTTGTCTTCTTGCGCGGGAAGGCGGGCAGCAGGCGCAATGAGTAAAAACAGTCAATCCGGCAGACCTTGCGGCGCGGACCATAGCGCAAACCCTTAGCGTGTCAACGGTCTTGGCCGGATTTAGAGGTTCGGGAAGACTTAGCTGAGCTGGCGCGGGCGACAATTCTGGGCGTGACGACGAAATGCTCGGGCGCGGTCCGGCCCTCAATACGCTCTACAAGCAGACGCGCCGCCTGAATACCGAGGAGCTCGCCCGACTGATCGACGCTGGTCAGCCGGTGCTGCGCGAAATCGCAATACATGGTGTTGTCATAGCCGACGATGGCAACATCGTGCGGTATGGATACTCCGAGTTCCGTCGCCACACTGATCGCCTCGATGGCGATGAGGTCGGTCCAGCAGAAGATGGCGTCCGGCCGATTGTCCGATTCCAGAAGGCGGCGGACGGCAAGCTGCACGTCGCGCAGCACCTGGGTCGAGCGAATGATCAAGGTATCACTGCCCAGACCGTGGTCGACCATTTCAAGACGGTATCCCAGCTCGCGCTGGGAAACCACGGTCGACGCCCGCGCGAGACTGATCATGGCGATACGGCGATAGCCATTGGCATGAAGATGCCGAACGACAAGACGCGCACCGAGTTGATCGTCGTTGTTGACGGTATCAAAACTCTCGTCGCCGGGCTCGTGATGGCCAATGAGGACGAGTGGCACGCGATGGGCGATTTCGCTGATGCGCTCTGCCATTTCATTGGGGCCGATAAGGATCAGGCCATCCATCTGGCGATCGATCATGGCGTCGACCAGTTCGCTCGCCGTCACCGAAATCCCCTGCATTGCCTGGTATTGCGTCCGCGCGAGCGCTGAGGTCACGCCATCGAAAATGTCGGCAAAAAACGGGTTGCGCAGATCTGGCAGCAGCAGGCCGATGGTGTAGGTGCGCCCACGCAGCCCTCGGGCGGAAGCTAGGGGACGATAATTGAGCTTTTCCATCGACGCCTGCACTTTGGCGCGCAGGGCTTCGCTGACCCCATAGGCATCGCGCAGAACTTTCGAGACAGCGGCCACGGACACACCGGCATCGCTCGCTACCTCGCGGATCGTGATGCGTGGCGTTCTCGGCCCGGTCTTTTTCTGCATGATGGTCCTCTGCGCTTCTTTTCGCACCTAACCGATAAAAAGCCTATTGCGAAGATCGCAAAAATGTAGAACGCTACACGTAGAACAGTTTACGGCCGCAAAAGTGGCCTGAGGAGACTACGCCGTGTTGAATGAAACTGCCGCAGAGCTGGCTTCCAGCTCCCGAGCGTCTACGCGTGCCTGGACCGCCAAGATGGTGCGTCCCTTGGCCGACAGGGGAGTAGGGACCGCAGCCAGTTTCATCGCGAAATCCTTTTCACTCGATACCGTTTCCGGCAGCGAAATTCTCGATATATCGGCGCTCGGCCTCTACATCTGCTTCATTAACGGGAAGCGCGTTGGCCGCGATATCCTTACGCCCGGCTGGACGGCTTACGACGCGCGTCTCAGCTACCAGACTTATGAAATCGGCTCGTTGTTGGTGCCGGGTGAAAACCGCATCGAAATCTGGCTTGGCGATGGCTGGCTACGCTCGCAGCTGATGTGGGGCCAATTTCCGATCTACAACACCTGGGGCAGTCAGATTGCCGCCCTGATCGAGCTGCGCGCCAAGGCTGGCGACGCCGAACCGGTGCTCGTGACAGACGCGTCCTGGGAAAGCGGCGAGCTGCCGATCCGCAAGTCGGGCATTTATTTCGGCGAGACCTTCGACGCACGCATCGCGCCGACGGTCTCCGCCGGAACAGAAGAGATTTCCTTTGACGCCGCTCGTCTCGTCGCTCACGAGACAACGCCGGTTCGCGAGCTCGACGCGCTGGCCGTGACCAAAGCCTGGACCGATGCGGAGGGCCGGCAGGTTTTCGACTTTGCCCAGAATATCGGCGGATATGTCGCCATTGCTGTCACTGGCGCCGCGGGCGCGACGGTCGTCATCGAACATGCCGAAGTGCTCGATAAGGACGGCAATTTCTACAACGTCAATTACCGTACTGCGGAGGCCACGCTGACCTACACGCTGGCGGGTCAGGGGACGGAAGACTATCGCCCGCATTTCACCTTCCAGGGTTTCCGCTATGCTCGCATCACCATTACGGGTGATGCCAAGCTGATCGACATCAAGGCGATCCCGATCAGTTCGGTGACGGAGCAGAAGGCGACGTTCACCTCGGGTAATCCGCTCGTCAATCGTCTGTTCCTCAATACGCTCTGGAGCCAGCGCGGCAATTTCATCGAAGTGCCGACCGATTGCCCGCAGCGTGACGAACGCCTCGGCTGGACCGGCGACGCGCAGGTTTTTGCCGGTACCGCCGCCTATCTCGGCGACGTGCACAATTTCTTCCAAAAGTGGGTGCGTGACCTGATGGTCGATCAGCGCGAAGATGGCGCCGTTCCCCATGTTTGTCCTGATCCGACCCGGCTGCAGCCCGAGCACTATCCCGGCTTTTTCGGCTCGACCGGCTGGGGCGATGCCATTCACGAAGTGCCGTGGCAGGTGTATCTGCACTATGGCGACACGGCCTTCCTCAAGGAAGTGCTGCCGAATATGGTGCGCTGGGTCGATTTCGTCTGGTCGATCAGCGATGGGCCGATCGTATCGCCGCCGCGCGAATGGGGCGCGCGTGGTTTCTCCTTCGGGGATTGGCTGCAGCCCAAGGGGCCGAGTGCAAAGCCGCTGCCGACGATCGGCGACGACGCTGCGGCAACGATCTATCTCCATATTGCGGCCAAGCAGGTCGCCAAGATTGCTGGCATCGTTGGCGACACCGCGACCGAGCAGCGCCTTGCCAAGATGGCGGACGCCGTCAAGGCAGCATTCGCCAGCGAATTCATCACGGCATCCGGACGGCTGGCCTATGACGACCAGACCTCCTATGCGCTGGCGATCGTGCATGACCTGATCCCGGCCGATAAGTATGAAGCGACCAAGGGCTATTTCAAGCACACGATCGATCGTGCCGACCGCCGTATCGGGACGGGCTTCATCGGTACGCCAGCGCTGCTGCCGGCCCTGATCAAGATCGGGGAATGGGGTCTTGCCAGCGAAGTTTTCCTCCAGGAAGAGGTCCCGGGCTGGCTCTACCAGGTGAAGATGGGCGCGACGACGATCTGGGAGCGCTGGGACGCGATCCAGGCTGACGGATCGATCTACAACCCGCAGATGAATTCATACAATCACTATGCCTATGGCGCCGTGTGCCAGTGGCTCCTGGAAAGCGTGGCCGGTTTCCGGCCGGAACAGAACGATCCGGCATTCAAGACCGTCGTCTTCGAGCCGGTCATCCTGCCGGAATTGTCGCCTGTGGCAGCCGAGCACGACAGCCCCGCCGGCAAGATCACCGCCGCCTGGACCATCACGGGCGAGGCTGTGCGCTACGAGATCGAAGTGCCGGCACAAAGCCGCGGCGTGCTGCGCCTTGCGAACAGCTATCGCGATGCGATGCTCGATGGCGCTCCGGTGGGGCAGGTGGATGTGGCCCTGAGCCCCGGCAAGCACACCATCTCATTCAACTACACCCCGCCTCAGCGCACGGCGCGCGAGAAGTCGCGGGTGAATGCCAACACGCCATAAGGCGTTCGATTTCAACCGGGCCTGCAAAGGCAGGTCCACAGGGAGGTAGACCATGACCAAGACCAAACTTTTCGCCCTGATGGGTGCCAGTACGCTGGGACTGATGATGACGGCCAACGCCGTCTATGCGCAGCAGTCCGGCTATTTGTCGTTTCTCATCGACAACGGCCCGCAATCGGTTGCCGTGGCGGAAGCCTGGGTGGCCGCTTATACCGAGAAGAACCCGGATGTGACCATCGACATCGAAGTGCGCCCCGGTGGCGGTGAAGGCGACAATATCGTCAAGACCCGCCTTGCCACGGGCGCCATGGCCGACGTGTTCTTCTACAATTCGGGCTCGCTGTTTCAGGCGCTGAACCCGGCGCAGAACCTTCTGCCGCTGACAGGCGAAGCCTTCCAGGCAAACGTGCAGGACAGCTTCAAGTCGGTCGTTTCGGCGGGTGGCGAAGTCTATGGCGCGCCCTTCGCTCCGGCCATGGGCGGCGGCATCTTCTACAACAAGCCGATCTATGAAGAGCTTGGCCTCGAAATTCCCAAGACCTGGGACGAGTTCATGGCCAATAACGAAAAGATCAAGGCTGCCGGCAAAACCGCCGTCATCCAGACCTATGGCGAAACCTGGACCAGCCAGGTGATCGTGCTCGCCGACTTCTTCAACGTGCTGGCCGAAGACCCGCAGTTTGCCGAGCAGTTCACGGCGAACGAGGCCAAGTTCGCGACCACGCCGGCCGCGCTGCGCAGCTTCGAAAAGCTGCAGGAAGTCCATGATGCCGATCTCTTCAACGCCGATTTCGGCGCGGCAACCTATCCCGATGGTCTGCGCATGGTCGCCATGGGCGAGGGTGCGCACTATCCGATGCTGACCTTTGGCATCGGCGCGATTGCCGAAACCGTTCCGGATCACATCCAGGACGTCGGCTTCTTCGCGCTGCCCGGCGACAGCGCCGACAAGAACGGCCTCACCACCTGGATGCCGGACTCGATCTATGTCGCCAAGACCACGGCCAGCCCGGACCTCGCCAAGGATTTCGTGTCCTTCGTTGCTTCGCCCGAAGGATGCGACATCCGCAATGAAGCCGTCGGCGCCACCGGTCCTTACATGATCGCCGGCTGCGAACTGCCCGCCGACGTGCCGCCGGCCGTTTCGGACATGCTGCCCTACTTCCAGGAAGGCGGCCAGAACGCTCCGGCGCTCGAGTTCCTCTCGCCCGTCAAGGGTCCGGCGCTCGAGCAGATCACCGTCGAAGTGGGCTCGGGCATTCGTCCGGCTGCCGAGGGCGCTGCCCTTTATGACGAAGACGTGCGCAAGCAGGCCCAGCAGCTTGGCCTTGCCGGCTGGTAATCATTCCTGAGCATGCTCTGGCTCCGGAGGAAAACCCTCCGGAGCCGCAACGCATTACGAGGTTTCCATGACGGCAGCGGCTGCTCCTGCGCTCAAAATGCAGCGGAGGTCCCTTTACCCAGGCTGGTTTTATCTACCGGCTGCAGTGGTCTATTCCGTGCTGTTCCTGGCGCCGACCTTCGCCTCGCTCTATTTCAGCCTGACGCGCTGGACATTGTTCGACGCGACGTTCATCGGTTTCGACAATTTCGCGCAGTTTTTTCGCGAGCCCTTCCTTATCCAGGGCCTCGTCAACACCGTTATCTATGCCGTTGTCACATCGGGCTTGAAGGTGGTCATCGGCATGGCACTGGCCGTGATGCTCACGAGCCAGATCATGGCGCGCGGTTACCTCCGCTCCGTCATCTTCTTTCCGGTTCTCGTCTCGACCATCGGCGTCGGCATGACCTTCACCGTGCTGATGCATCCTACGCAGGGCATGATCAATCAGGCGCTGGCGCTGTTTGGCATCGCCGGTCCGGGCTGGCTCGTTGACCCGAAACTCGCGCTGTTCTCGGTGGCGCTTGTCGACGTCTGGAAAGGCGTGGGCCTTGCTACAGTTATTTACATCGCCGGTCTCGTGGCCATTCCCAAAGACTACTACGAGGCCGCGCGCATCGATGGCGCGACCAGGCTGCAGAATTTCATTTATGTCACGCTGCCGCTGAGCCGGCCGGCAACTGCGACCGTGATTACGCTCAGCTTCATCGGTGGCCTTCGCACCTTCGACCTGATCTGGGCCATGACAAAGGGCGGGCCGGGCTTTGCCTCCGACACCGTCGCCTCGGTGATCTACAAGCAATATCAGGCGGGCTTTTATGGCCTTTCGACCGCAGGCAATGTGGTGCTCTTCATTCTCATCGCCGTGCTTGTCGTGCCGCTGACCATGTTCCTTAACCGCAAGCAGGGTCACGAATGAGATCGCGCGGCTCCATCATCGGCGGCGTTGCCGCCATCGCGGCCACTTTCGTGGTCTTCGTGATCCCGTTCCTGTTCATCATCCTGATGGCTTTCAAGGACAAGCAGCAGTCCGCGCTGCGTGACTTTTCCTGGCCAAACGGTTTCCACCTCTGGGACAACCTCTATGAGGTGGTCAAGACCCGCAATTGGATGATGATCACGGCGTTTATCAACTCCTCGCTCATCACCGTGGTCAGCGTGACACTGCTGATCGTGCTCGCAGCGATGGTCGGCTTCGTCCTCGCGCGGCGCAAGACCAGGTGGAATGGACTGATTGAGTTCCTGATCCTTGCCGGTCTCATGATCCCACCAGCCGTGGTGCCGACGATCTGGTTGCTGCAGGGTCTGAAACTGTTCGGCACGCTCCATGGCATGATCCTGATCCAGGTAGCCTACAACCTGCCGTTTTCGATCATCCTCTATCGCGCCTTTATCGCTACCATTCCGCGCGAGCTCGACGAAGCGGCGGTGATCGACGGCGCGCGACCGCTCGATGTGTTCTTCCGCATCATCCTGCCGCTGCTCTGGCCGGTGACGGTGACCAATATCGTGGTCCAATCGGTCGGCATATTCAACGATTTCACCAATCCGCTCTATTATCTGCCGGGCAATCAGAACGCTACCGTGCAACTGACGCTCTATAATTTCCAGAGCCAGTTCAGCACCGCCTACAATCTCTTGTTCACCAATATCATGCTCATCACCATCCCGCCGCTGATCGTCTTCATGTTCTTCAACCGGCAGATCGTGGCCGGCATGACGGCTGGCGCGGTCAAGGGATAGGGCGATGACTATCAAAACTCTCAGCGAGGCGACCTGACCATGGCCGGTTTGGAACTGAAAAACATCCAGAAGACCTATGGCAAGGTCGAGGTCATCAAGGGCGTGGACCTCGATATCGAGGATGGCGAATTCGTCGTCTTCGTCGGCCCCTCGGGCTGCGGCAAGTCCACCCTCTTGCGGATGATCGCCGGTCTCGAGGACATCACCGGCGGCGAGCTTTATATCGGGGACAAGCTCTGCAACGACGTCGAGCCGCGCGACCGCTCGATCGCCATGGTCTTCCAGTCCTATGCGCTCTATCCGCATATGACGGTCTACGACAATGTCGGCTTTGGCCTCAAACTCGCCAAGACGCCCAAGGATGTCCGCGACCAAAAGATCCGCGAAGCGGCGCGCATCCTGAAAATGGAGCACCTGCTCGATCGCAAACCCGGCCAATTGTCGGGCGGCCAGCGCCAGCGCGTCGCTATCGGCCGTGCCATTGTGCGGCAGCCCGAAGTCTTCCTGTTCGACGAGCCGCTGTCCAATCTCGACGCGGCCCTGCGTGTCGACACGCGCATGGAAATCGCCAAGCTCCATGCCGACCTTGGCGCGACCATGATCTATGTGACCCACGACCAGGTCGAAGCCATGACCTTGGCCGACAAGATCGTCGTGCTCGATGCCGGCGTCGTGCAGCAGGTCGGCAGCCCGATCGAACTTTATCAGCGGCCGCAGAACCGCTTTGTCGCCGGCTTCATCGGCTCGCCGAAGATGAACTTTGTCGAGGTGGCGGTTGAAGCCATCGGGCCCGATGCCATTACCGTCGGCAGCAAGGACGTGGCCAGTCTTCGGGTCCCGGCGGCGACGGCGGGTATCAGTGTCGGTGATACCCTGACCCTCGGCATTCGCCCGCATGATCTGAGCCCAGCCAATACCGGCGCCATCGTCGGACGCGTTGCGATCGTCGAGCGGCTCGGCAACGAAACTATCGTCAATATTGAATTGGCATCGGGCACTGCCTGGCTCGCCGTGCTCGATGGCGACCAAGCGTTACGCATCGGCGAAAGCCTCGCTCTCGCTGCAGAGCCGGCAAAGGCGATCCTGTTCGACGCGGCCGGCAAGGCACTGCTGCCGACACCCGCCTGAGCTGAAACAATCCTCCCGACTGGCCCCGGCATTGCCGGGGCCTTTTTTTTATGTCGAAACGCTTCCCTCTCATTCGTCGCTGACATGCACTGTCGTTGGCTGGCGTAAAATTAGGCCGGAAAGACTGGGTAACCACGCTGACCGGAGCAAAGACGTTTCCGCTCGGCCGACAGCGAAGTAGATTGAGGTTGGAGGAAAGTTCGATGACGCCATTTCACCAGATCCTTGCCAACAATCTCGTGGCCAATGTCACGAATTTTACTGTGTGGTTCGCTGTGACCTTCTGGGTCTTCATCGAAACCGAGTCGGTTTTCGCGACCGGCATGATTGCCGGTATTTTCCTCGTGTTTACCGCCAGCTTCGGTATTTGGTTCGGCTCGATCGTCGATCATAATTCCAAGAAGATCGCGATGCTCGGCTCCAGCGTTGCGTCTGGGCTCTGCTATGCGATCGGCGTCGTCATGGTGCTGCTGGAGCCCGAAGGCGCCTTCACAAATCCATACGGGCCCTATCTCTGGATCTTTATCCTCATCGTCATGCTCGGCGTCATCGCCGGCAATATCCGGTCGATCGCCCTGCCGACGCTCGTGACCATGCTCATTGCCGAAGACAATCGCGATAAGGCCAACGGGCTCGTCGGCATGGTGACCGGTATCGGCTTTCTGACCACTTCGGTCATCTCCGGTTTCCTTGTCGCATATACCGGAATGCTGGGCGTGCAAATCATGGCCCTCAGCGCAACCGTCCTGGCGTTTCTGCACCTTCTTTGGGTCAAGCTGGATGAGGGCAGGGCGGTCGAAGATCCTGAACAGCCGATGGAGCCGAAGCGCGTTGATCTGGCCGGGACGATCCGCGTCGTCGCCGCTGTGCCGGGCCTTTTTGCGCTTATTTTCTTTGCCACCTTCAACAATTTCCTGGGCGGCATCTTCATGGCACTGCTCGACGCCTATGGACTATCCATGGTTTCAGTCGAGACCTGGGGGCTGTTGTTCGGCTTTCTCTCTACTGCCTTCATCGTCAGCGGCATCGTCATTTCAAAGACAGGGCTCGGCAAAAACCCGCTGCGCACGCTGCTGCTCGTCAACGTTATGACCTGGTCGGTATGCTGCGTATTCACGTTTCAAACCTCGATCTGGCTGTTGGCCGCCGGATGTTTTGTCTGGATGCTGCTTGGGCCCTATGCGGAAGCGGCTGAACATACGACGCTGCAGAAAGTGGTGCCGCTCGAACGGCAGGGGCGCGTCTTTGGCTTTGCGCAATCGGTCGAACAAGCCGCTTCGCCACTGACGGCGTTTCTGATTGGCCCACTCACGCAGTTCGTCGTGATTCCATTCATGACGGACGGGGCAGGGGCCCAGACCATAGGATCTTGGTTCGGCACAGGACCAGCGCGTGGCATCGCTCTCGTGTTCACCGTTGCCGGCTTCATCGGCCTGACGGTCACCATCCTTGCCTTCAACTCACGCTATTATCGTGAACTGTCGGCGGCTTATGCCAGCAACAAGGACGACGACGGAAATGGCGGGACGGCGGTTGCCGACCCCGCCTGACCGTCACGCCGGCAGAGCTTCTGCCGGCGTGACGTCGCGGCGCTTGGGCGGAAAGGCCAGCGCCAGCGCGGCACCCGCGAGGCCCACGCCCGCCGAGGCAACATAGAGCCAGTGATAATCGCCGAAAGTATCGAAAAGCCAGCCGCCGCCGACTGGTCCAAAAGCCATGCCGATCGAGGAAGTCATGGTGATGCCGCCCAGCACCGTGCCCATCACCTTCGGGCCGAAATAATCCCGGGCCAACACCGAATAGAGCGGCATCACGCCGCCATAGACCATGCCGAGCACGACGGCGAGCATATAAAAATGCTGAAGCTCACTGACATAGATATAGCAATAAATGCCGACTGCCTGCAGCGCGAGGCCGCCCACGATGATGCGCTTGACCCCGATGCGATCGGCAAGGACGCCGAAAATCAGGCGGCCGAATAGCCCTGCAACGCCTTCGACGCTATAGATGCTCGCCGCCGCCAGTGCGGAAGCCCCACAGAGCATGGCATAGCTGACCGTGTGAAAAATCGGTCCGGAATGAGCGGCGCAGCAGAGGAAGAACACGCCCGCCAGAATGAAGAATTGCGGCTTGCGAAACACGGCCGTCATGTTTGACGGCGCCGGCTCGGCCGGAGCGAGATCGCTTGCGGGACTTGGTGCAGCCTCGATTGCTTCCGGAGCGCGCCGGATCAGGAAGGCCGCCGGGAAGATTAATACCGCGGCGGTAATCGCAGTCATCGTCATGGCGTCGCGCCAGCCATAGGTCTCGATCAGGATAGTCGCGAGCGGCGTGACGACCATCGGGGCAATGCCGCCGCCAAGCGAAACCAGCGATACGGCAAGGCTGCGGTTCTTGTCGAACCATCCAAGCGTCGTCGCGATCAAAGGTGCAAAGAACGCACCGCCGGACGCGCCGACAAGACCGCCATAAGCGAACTGGAAAACGAGCAAATCATGGGCGCGGCTGGCGATAAACAGCCCGAGGCCGAGCATCAATGCCGCTATCAACACGACCGGCCGCGCGCCGATCCGGTCGGTCAGCGTGCCCCAGATAAAGCCCGCAACGCCCATCACAACAAAACCAATCGTCATGGCGCCGGAAATGCCGGCCCGAGTCCAACCTGTATCGTCTGCCATCGGCTGGAGATAGACCGGCAAGGCGAACATGGCGCCCATGGCGATGCAAGTGATCAATGCGCCGGCAGCGACGATGACCCATCCGTAATGTCGTTCCATTCGAAGGTTCCTCCAAAAGTTGTACCTCCGCGACGATTGGAACGCGCCCAAACAGACAGTCGCAAGAAAAAACTCTGGCGGATAAGCGATGGAAGATGATTGTTTGGCGTGGCCGCTGCTGGAGGGCGTTGTCGTCAGCGCCATCACACCGATATGGCAAAAGGCGTGCGCAAAATGGGGATTCGTGTGTCCGACATCATAAGTTGTCGTCGTAGATGGCTGAGACGCCCGGAAATCGGCAACGCTCTACGTCATAAAGTGTCAGCGACTACATCATAAAATGTCTACCGCGATGATTTCTTCACGTAGAAGTTGTCATCAATATTTCGGTAACCATATTTTCCCGTTCGAAATCTAGAGACGACGCCCGAGTCTAGCAACAGCGGGATCGTCTGTGCGCATAGGCGCGATTTGGACGGAGCCACTTTCGATGTCGGTTACCAGAAACAACCACTACGTTCCCCAATGGCACCAGCGCCGGTTTCTACTCGCTGGGCAAAATGAGCTCGCCTACCTCGACCTGACCCCCGCGATGCATCGGAAGGGGAATGGCACCCAGGTCCCCGGCCGATCGTTGCATCGAACACCGACGGTGCGAGCCTTCGTCGAGAAGGATCTCTACTCCACCTTCTTCGGCACGGCCGTGAGCGATGAGATCGAACGTAGGCTCTTCGGTGATATTGACACCAGGGGTGCCGAAGCCATCCGCGCATTTGAGGGCGTCGACCAGGCGGCCTGGCACAGCAACTTCGAAACTCTCTTCGAGTACCTCGACGTCCAAAAGCTGCGTACGCCCAAAGGGCTTGCCTGGCTACGCAAGCAGTATCCCGAGCTTTCCCAAAATCAGCTGATGATGGAAATGCAGAGCATCAGAATGCTCAACTGCACCACTTGGACGACAGGTGTCCGGGAGATCGTTTCTGCCGAACAAGCGACCACCAAATT
The DNA here is from genome assembly GCF_000970455.1 of Devosia soli. Lineage (GTDB taxonomy): Bacteria > Pseudomonadota > Alphaproteobacteria > Rhizobiales > Devosiaceae > Devosia > Devosia soli. The sequence continues at coordinate 63,699 of NZ_LAJG01000025.1, forward strand.
CATCCTGACCGATCATCCGGTCACAGTTTACAACCACGCTGCACCGCCTCGAGACCGTCTAAACAAGTACCCGGACGACCCCTCGATCGCATTGAAATGTTCGCAGACGATCTTCCCGCTCAGCCAGAACCACTGCCTGGTCCTCACCAACCTCGAGTACGCAAAGGATCACGCGGCCAGTCCACTTGAGAAACGGACGTTTGCGCGACGCTTCCACAACGCTCTCGTGAACACGATCAACTTTATCCGCACTCGCCACCTCACTGACGAGCAGGTGACCGAGATCAACTTCATTGCGAAGGCCAGAGCGCACAGGTACATCGCGGCCGGGCGAAGGGAGTGGTTGTACCCAGAGGAAACGGTAACCAAGCCGTGGCGGGACCTCCGGTCTACCCTCCTTCCGCCGGAGGATGGGCTCTTCCATTTTGGGGGGGAGATATATGTCGGATATGAAGATGGGCGGGTGGATTATCAGGATGAGTTTGGCCGGCGCGAAGGTCCTCGCCCCTGGCTGGTTAAGGCTGCGCCATCTCAACCGATTGGGAACCGCGAGCCTTGCCCATGCGGGTCCGGCTTACCCTTTTCTTCGTGCTGTAAGAGCAGACCGCAGCACTTAAGGACCAGTTGGACAGAAAAGAGCATCCGCGAACGGAACCTGATGTTCTTGACCGGCATCGAGAACTTCCTTGAGCTCGACGGCAAGGATTGGGACGAGATACGCCGCAGTATGACCGACGAAAAGATCGCGACGTTGTACGATATGTATTCGTCGCTCTGGCCACGGGAAACCGATCTTCTGGCATTGTTGCCGAAGCCGGACGGGACGTTCCGGTCGGTTTTTACGGGGTCGTTGCATCCGAAGCTCATCGCCGAATTTGCCTTGGGCGCACCTCTATATTTCGGCGAAATCATCATTCAGCACCCGTTCGTCAATCCTGCTTCCCTGAAGAAGGAAATGCGCCCCACGGAAGACCCGCACGCGTATCGGGGAGAGGTGCTCAAATCCCTCATGACCTTCTTTAACTTCGCTCCCTTGGTGCAGGCCGGCCTCGTCCAACTTATTCCTGACCCATGGGACTTCGATTTACATCTGCGAGACCAGACCATGAGGATGGCGGAGGCCCGGCGACCGTGGATGAAGTTGGACCTCAAAGACGATGCCCGGCTGAATGAGATCCTTGACGAAGATGTGCGTCGGATGATGCTGGGCCTGCCGGACGAGGCACACCTGTCGCGCTTAGCAGAACTACCGGAGGCCGACCTTCCGGCCGACACTGCTGTGCTGCTGCGGTACTTGGAGCAGGAGAGGCTTGATGATCCGCTGGCTGTTCTGCAAGAGCGCAGCCTTGGCGCCGGCGGACAGTTGAACGCCATGCAAATGGCGCCGAATTTCGAAATGACAATGTACCTAGCCCAGGCGACAGGTGCGCAAATCCTGACCGACAGCCCGTTTCGGTGGCGGGAATTGCAGCTGGCTCTCAACAGAAGGTATCTGGGCACCGCCGCAGCGCTCAATGAATTACGGGCAATGGTCCATGCGTCTCCTCTCCGCTTTCCCATTGGTTTCGAGCCGCTCATCACGCTCAAGGATGAGCGCGCCTTCACAGATATCACGGCTGTGTTTGACGGCGCGTATCGATATCTGCGCACGACCACGCCGGACACGACAAGACCGAACTATGAGGCGCAACTGGCGGCCCGTTTCAATCGAAACAAATCAGTTGCGGACGCGTTTTTCGACAAGAACGGAGTACCCCATAGCTTGGGCAAGGTCACGAGCATGTTCCGGCTGGGTGGACTTCAGGACAATCACATCAATCGATTGCTACTGATGTCGAGTGCGGAGCATCACCTTGACGGTGTACCCATGGCGACGTTTGTCGAACGCTGGCCTAACGGAGGGCTGGTATGACGTCTACCGCTGGACATCGAAATTGCTTAGCTACTGCGGCCTTGATGAGCCGGCATATCACGGGGTGGATGGCGTTCGGGACCGACCTGATACTTCATTCGGTATTGAACATTTCGGGACGATGGATCTGCCTCACGCCTCAACTCGTTCCAGCAAATCCTCGCTTTGAGTTCACCCCCGACCCACAACTCAGTTGGGTCATCTAAGCCGGCATAGGCATGCAGTTCCGCCCTCAAAACATGTGCTGATGGCGGATTGGGTGCGTGACTAGCCAATCAATAAGCTCGTTCTGAAGCTCCTGATCATAGATCGAGTGGAATACCTCAGCCGCCTTGGCCGCCGTTTGCCTGCCAGAGCGCGAGGCCGCCAATCTCAGCGGGGATGTCGGATAGTCGAGGTAGCCGGCGGCGGCGCCTCCGTAGAAACTAGCCCTGTCTGGCTTGCCCACTATTCTGGCGAAGGCATCCGACGTGAATGGGATTAGCGATAAACTGATGGCCGGAAGCGGCCCCTCGATCAGGCCATCTGCCACCAGATGGACTACCCGTACCCACATCATGACGCTGGCAAGAATGATACTGCCAGGGTGAGCCTGGCGGAACGTGCCGAGGAACCAATAGGAAGCGGGCATCGCGGCACGACGGGCGGGTCTACCGTCGAGGGGAGAGCAAAACTCTCACGTCAAAGGCCAATGTAGGCGTTGACAAAGGTTCCTGTTTTGTTCCTTATGACGTAGCTCACGTATGCAGCGCGTGACCTTCACACCCGTCGGCCGAGCGGCCGTCACCAGAAGGAATAACGCAATGAGCGAAACCGAGAATGCCGCGGCATCCGCCGCGGACCTGCTTGCGCGCGCCTATATCGACGCGCTCGCAGCAGCCGAAAACGTCAAAATCAAATCCATGGTCCGGGGACCGGATTCCAAGGATTCGCTGTCGACGATCCTTGACGAGCTTGAGGACGATCCCCACGAGGATGACCCGCACCTGCGGGTCGACCTCGTGATGGCGGCCGTGCTGACCGCCAAAGCGGTCGCGTCGGAGCCGGGCCTCGCGCGCCGCCTGCGCAAGGAGGCACCCATCGTCACCATCGAGACCCATACTGCCGATATGGTGCCGCTCGTCCGCGCGATCGTCGACGAGTGTGCCGCCGCGACCAACAAGGGGCGGCACATCGTGGCCCGGGATGGGTCGGAGAAGTCACATGCGCCCGACAGGAACAACGCCGAGGTCATCGCGGCGTTGAACCGACGCAAGCTGACCGTAGGCATCGCTCCGGATGTCCGCCGCTACCTTCCTTCGACATTGATGCGCATGACCGAATACCGGCTCGTGTTACCCGCGATCGACGACTGGGCGATAAAGCTGGTGATCGAAGCGGTGACCGGCGAGGCTTGCTCACACCCGATTGACCCGCGGCTCGTCCGCAACGCCGACATGAGCGACCTTTCCCTCGCGATCCGTTCCGGACTTTCTCCCGCCGAATGTGTCGCGCGCCTCGTCAAGATCGTACACGAAAAATCCCAATATGGCGGTGAAGGACCCGCGCTTGGCGACCTTCACGGATATGGCGAAGCCATGGAATGGGCGCTCGATCTCGTCGAGGACCTGCGGGAATACCGCGCCGGTCGCCTCGACTGGGAGCTGGTCGACAATCGCGCGCTGCTACTCGCGGGCGCACCCGGTTTGGGGAAGACGACCTTCGCAGCGGCTCTCGCCAAGTCGGCGGGGGTGCCGCTCATCTCCACGTCGGTTGCGGAATGGAACGCCTCCTCGTACTTGAGCGGCACCTTGCAGATGATCCGCGATGCGTTCGGCCGGGCCCGGCGCAACGCGCCGAGTGTCCTGCTCATTGACGAACTCGACGGGATTTCCGACCGCGCCAGTCTGACCGGCGACTACGTCGAGTATTGGTCGCAAATCGTCAATTATCTCCTTGAGCATTTATCGAGTGGCGCCGAGAACGTCGGCGTGGTCGTAATCGGAACGACGAACTTTGCTTCCAAAATCGACCCCGCCATTCTTCGCTCGGGTCGACTGGACCGGCAGATAATCTTGACCGCACCCGGGGCGGAAGACCTCGCGAAGATCTTCGGCCATTACCTTACCGACACGATCGTCAAGGGGGATGACCTGATGCCTCTGGCTTTGGCTGCGGAGGGTAAGACCGGCGCTGACGTCGAAGCCTACGTCAAACGAGCCAAGGCCGCGGCACGCCGCGCGCGTCGCGAATTGCGCATTTCGGACGTTCTCGACCAGATCCAGAAAGGCGGACCGAAAATGCGTCAATCCGTGCGCCGTCGCGTGGCAACCCATGAAGCGGGGCACGTCATCGTCGGACGCGCGCTAAACGTCGGTGAGTTTCTGGTGGCATCCATCGGGGAGGGTGGCGGACAGGCCTCGTTCGAGGACGCTATCGATACGGCGTCGACGCCCGGGGAAATCGAGAACGTGATATGTCTCTTCATGGCCGGGCGTGCTGCCGAGCGGCTGACGTTCGGTGATTGCGCGATCGGGTCGGGTCTGGAGGAACGCTCTGACCTCGCTCGTGCGACCAGTCTTGCGGAGATGCTGGAAACCAAAGGCGCTGCGGGCAACCTTTATCTGCCGGACGACCCGGCCCGCAATATGTTGCACTTGCCCGGCCTTATTTCCGCAGTGAAGACCAGGCTCGACAAAGGCGAGGCGCGCGCCGCGGAAATCCTCGAAGCCAACCGTGCGCTCCTCGACGGCATTGCCGCGCGTCTCGACGCCGACGGGTACCTGTCGGCCACCGAGATCGACAAGATCGAAATCGTCGCACGCGTACGGGAGGCGGCGGAATGAGGATGGGCAGGTTCGACGGCCCTCGTGCCGGTTCCGCGGGTGCGGACGCGGCCGATTTGATCGATACGATCGATGCCCTGGAAAGCGATATGGACTTGGAGGAGGGGACCTTGATCCGCGCGTTGACCGCGATCATCGAGCGCCGGCGTCGCTTCGCGGCGTTGAGGCGCGATCATGATTTCCGCTTCCGTTGACCGGGGCAGGGGCAATGCCATGACGGTTCTCAACCGTAAAACTGTCCTCGATGGACTTCGGGTGGCCGCGGTCATTCGGGCTGGCGAGTTACCTACAGAGGCGGACCTTGCGAACGCACCCACTCTTACGCTTTGGACCTATGAACCGCTGTCGGGTGAATTTTACCGTCTCGCAGGGATTGTCGCGGGGCACCCGCGACTGCCGGATGGATCATGCTTCACCAGCGCGGTACTGGCAATCGATCCCTGCCTCAAATGGGCGAGGACTGTCAGTAGATTCTACAAGCTTGGTCCTTCCATTTTTGAGGTCACGAAACGCGAAAACTCCTCGGGTGCTTAAGACCGCGTCTGATGGGCCGTAACCTCGATGTTGGCGGGGTGGGGGGCCTCCGCAAGGAGGCCCTCTCAGGTCAGCCTTCGTCGATGAGCCGACGAATCTTGGCGAGCCGCACGTCGAAGCTCTCTTCGGCCGCGAGAGTTCCGAAGAACCGTCCCTCGGCGTCAACGAGCTGGATGGAGGCTTGGTGCTCCATCTGGTAGTCGCCATCTTCCATCGGCACCTTCTCGAAGAAGATGTACCGGTCCTGAGCCATGGTGCTCACCTGCGCCAGATCGCCCGTAAGGCCGTCGATCCGGGCATCGAAGTACTCGACGTAGTCCTTCATGATCTCCGGCGTATCGCGTTCAGGATCGACCGACACGAAGACGACCTGCAGCTTGTCGGCATCTGGGCCAAGCGCTTCGAGGATGGCCGACATCTCGGCCAACGCTGTGGGACAAACGTCGGGGCAGTGGGTGAAGCCGTAGAACCACGCCGAAGGCTTGCCGAGGAAGTCGGCCTGCGTTACCGGAGCACCATCTTGGTTCACGAGGGAGAAGGGCTTGGCATAAATGGCTTCCCCAGCATTAGCAGGCGCGAACCGGGGTCCAAAAGCGAGGAAGGCAGCTCCGGCAGCCGCGATCGCCACCAGCACCCACAGGACCACCCGAAGCCTGCGCAATCCGGTCATTGCCCGTGTCCCTCATGGCTGGCGCCGGCTCCCGCAGTGCGCTCCTCCACCTTGAAGGTGACGTCGATCCTTCCCGCCTTCTCGAAAACAAGAGTAGCCGGCACTTCGTCGCCGACGCGATAACGTTGCGCCGGCTTGACGAACATGGCGTGCATGCCGTCGTCGAGCCAGACCGTCTGCCCAGCGGGAACGAGCAGTCCTTCGGCCATCGGTTGCATGCGAGCGATCCCGTCGGTCACGGTGGACCGGTGCATCTCCACCTTTTCGGCGGCAGGGCTCTCGATGGCAATCAGTCGGTCGTCGACATCGCCCATGTTCTGGATGGACAGATACCCGCCAAGCACGGGGGCATTCGGCGGCGCCTCCTCGATCATCGGGTGGTCGAGGTAGATCGACACCTGAGTGAAGTCGTGGGCAACAGCCGGTGAGGCGGCGAGGATGCCGATCAAGGCAAGGCCGAGAGCTATCTTCATGATGATTCCGTTCGTTCGCCCGATGCTTACCGGCGATGCTGGTCAAATGGAATGCGACCGGCTGCCCCGCCAGGCCAAGAGCCGCATGGCGTTGGCCGTCACGAGGACGGTAGCGCCGGTATCTGCAAGAATCGCTGGCCATAAGCCCGTAATGCCGACCACCGTCGTCACCAGGAACACAGCCTTCAAACCCAACGCCAGGGTGATGTTCTGCCCAATGTTGGCCATGGTGGCCTTGGACAGAGCGATCATGTCGGCGATGTCGGTGACGCGCCCGTGCAGGACGGCTGCGTCGGCCGTCTCGAGCGCCACGTCGGTGCCGCCGCCCATTGCGATGCCAATGTCAGCGGCCGCCAGGGCAGGGGCGTCGTTGATGCCATCGCCCACCTTAGCCACGACACTGCCCTGACCCTGCAGTTCCCGGACGATCCGCTGCTTGTCCTGGGGCAGGAGGCCGGCGCGCACGTCCATGCCAAGCGAGGCACCGATAGCGCTGGCGGTGCGCTGGTTGTCGCCGGTGAGCATCACCGTTCCCACTCCGGCATCCCTCAGCGCCTGCAAGCCGGCTTTGGCATCGGCACGCGGCTCATCCCGAATGGCGAAGATGCCCGCGAGGGAGTCGTTTGCGAGGAGCACGGAGACGGTCTTGCCCTCGTCGTTTAAGGCGGCAATGCGGGTGCGTACGTCTTCCGTAATGGTGGTGCGCTCCGCGGCTGCCTCAACCGAACCGAGGAAGGCCTTGTCGGTGCCGATGCTGCCTGTCACGCCCTTGCCCGGAACTGCCTGCAGGTCGAAGCCCGGCGGGATCGGAGCCTTGTCGGCTTTCGCCTTCGCCAGGATGGCTAGGGCAAGGGGATGACTGGATCCGGTCTCAAGAGCTGCGGCCATGGAGAGCACCTGCGCGTCGCTACGTCCCACCGCAACGACGTCAGTTACCTTCGGCTTGCCCTCGGTCAGGGTGCCGGTCTTGTCCATGGCGACCATGGTGATGGTGCGCAGCTGCTCGAGCACGGCGCCGCCCTTGAGCAGCAGGCCGCGCCGGGCGCCGGCTGAGAGGGCAGCTGCAATCGCGGCAGGCGTCGAAATCACCAGCGCGCAGGGGCAACCGACGAGGAGGATCGCCAAGCCCTTGTAGACCCACTCGCTCCAGGACTGGCCTAGCAGCAGAGGCGGCAGGATGGCAACGAGCGCGCCGACCAATAGAACGCCCGGCGTGTAGTATTTCGAGAACTTGTCGATGAAGCGTTCGGTGGGTGCCTTGCTCTCTTGAGCTTCCTCCACCAGAGCGATGACTCGCGAGATGGTGTTGTCGGCGGCCGCGGCGGTGACGCGCACCTTGATGACGGTGTCAGTATTGATGGTGCCGGCGAACACGGCATCGCCCACGCCCTTGCTCTTGGGCACGCTCTCGCCGGTCACCGGCGCTTCGTCTATAGCCCCGCGACCCTCGACGATCTCGCCATCGGCCGGGACACGGTCGCCCGGGCGCACCAGCACCACTTGCTTGAGCGCGAGGCTGGAGGCAGGCACTTCGCGGACGTCGTCGCCGTCGACCAGCAGCGCCGTCTTGGGCACCAGATCGGCAAGCCCCTTGATGCTGGCGCGGGCGCGGCTGGCGGCGAAGCCCTCCAGCATCTCGCCGACCAGGAACAGCAGGACGACCGTTGCGGCTTCCTCCGTCGCGCCGATGATGACGGCGCCGATGGCGGCGATGGACATCAAGGTCTCGATCGAGAACGGTGAGCCCGCCAGCGCACCGGCGATGGCACGCCGGCCAATCGGCAAAAGGCCAACTAGCAGGGCGATGAGGAATGCCCAGTGGCCAACGTCCGGCATTACCCGGCCTACAAGGTAGGCGGCGACCAATGCACCGCCGCAGGCCGTGGTCAGGATCGCTTTGCGGGTTCGCCACCACGGCGTCCCATCATCGGCATCATCATCGTCATCGCCATGCATGTGAATGCGATCGTCGCCGGCCGGATGCTGATGATCACCATCATCGGCATCCGGCACTTTAGACGATCGTGCGGCAGAGCCATCGGTCTGCAGCTGGCGAGTCGGATAGCCAAGATTGGAGACGCGACGCGCAAGATCGGTGAGGTCGACGTTGTCGGTGTGCTTAACCGACATCGTGCCGGAGACGACCGACACGGAAACATCTTCCACGCCCTGAATACGTCGGGCCGCCGTGTCGACCTTGGAAGCACAACTGGCGCAATCCATGCCTTCAACGCGGAAGCGTGTGGTTCCAATCCTTGCATCCATTGGCGGCGACTCCTTGAATTCGTCACCATCTGCGTACATCCTCCAGCGACTATAGGAGCAAGCGGAAATGAATCACGGCATCGCGATTGGAAAAGTCTCGCAAGCGAGTGGGGTCAAGGTCACCACTGTTCGCTTCTATGAGCAGATCGGGCTGCTGGCCGCGCCGCCGCGCACGGATGGCGGGCGCCGCACATATGATCGCAAGGACATCGAGCGGCTAACCTTTATCCGGCACTCGCGAGAGCTCGGCTTCGAAATCGACCAGATTCGAACGCTGCTCGAACTCCAAGACCGTCCCGACCAGTCTTGCGCAGATGCCGACACGATCGCCAAGGCTCGCCTGGTGGAGGTGAAAGCGAAGATCGCGAGCTTGACGGCGTTGCAGGCCGAACTCGAGCGGATGGTCGATGGCTGCAGCCATGGTCGGGTCGAGAGCTGTCGGGTGATCGAGATCCTCGCCGATCACGGGAAGTGCAAGCACCATCTGCACGACGCTTGATCCGAAGCCAGATGGATCGACCACTACCTTCGATGTGGATCACGTTGGAAACCGGTCAGTCAGTGAGATTGGAACACCAATGACCTCTCAAGTCCAAATCATCGCCGAGCTCGGTGTCGCGCCATCGTTCTAAGCCTCCGTCGAGGTGGACCGGCGGGTCTCGTTCCTCAGGGACTACTTGGTGCGCTCCGGCCTGACGACCTATGTCTTGGGCATCAGCGGCGGCGTCGATTCGACCACAGCGGCCATGCTGGCACAGCGAGCCGTGAGGGACCTGCGGGCCGAGGGCCGCGAAGCGCGTTTCATCGCGGTACGGCTGCCCTATGGAGTTCAGGCCGACGAGAAGGACGCCCAGGCGGCATTGTCGGCGATCGAACCGGATCAGACCTTCACCGTGAACATCAAGCCTGCCGCTGACGCCATGTGGCGGCAGATCCGGGCAGCCGGCTTCGAGCCCGAGAATGAGGGACAGGAGGACTTCCTGCTCGGCAACGTCAAGGCGAGGCAGCGGATGATCGCCCAGTTCGCCCTGGCGGGAGGTCTAAAGGGCCTCGTCATCGGCACCGACCATGCCGCCGAGGCGGTCATGGGCTTCTTCACCAAGTTCGGCGACGGCGCAGCCGACATCCTGCCGCTCGCCGGCCTGACCAAGCGGAGGGTCCGCGCCATAGCAGCCCACCTCGGTGTACCGTCGGAGCTGGTGTTCAAGGTGCCTACAGCGAATCTCGAGGACAATGCCCCTTTGCGGCCAGACGAGGACGCCTATGGGGTGACCTACGACCAGATCGACGATTTCCTCGAAGGCAGGGCGGTTCCCGATTTCGCCCGCGATCGGATCGTGAACGCCTATCGCGCGACCGCCCACAAGCGAGCCCTTCCGGTCGCCGCCAACGCCGCGGCCTGACGGCTTCGTCTATGGTTGGAGCGGGTCCGAAGCAGACTTGGCGGCCTGCACGTCGCGCTGGCGTTCGGGCCAGGTGCTCTTGATGTAGTCGAGCACGGCTGCGATCTCGCCGTCGTCGAGCACCGCACCGAAGCCCGGCATGTCGGTCTCGTAGCCGGACATCATGGCCGCCGGCCCTTCCTTGACGATCCGGAATAATTGCCGGTCGGAATGATGCCAGGTGTGGCCGGTCGCGTCGTGGGGCGGTGCCGGCAGGCGCCCGGTCGGCAGCCGCTGCTTCCAGTTCGGCTGACCTTCGAGGTTCGCGCCATGGCAGCTTGCGCAATTGTCCAGATAGACCTGCCTGCCGGAGATGTCTTCGGAAAGGACCGCCCCCGAGGCACCCACCAGCACGACCGCGATCAGAAGGGCGAGGTATTGAGCGCTTCGATGACACGACATTCCGCGACTACCCCTTTCTGGCATTCGTCGACCATCCGCGACAATTCTGCTCGCAGGCTCTGCAACTTCGACAGGCGGCGTTCGACCTCGTCCAGTTGAGCCTGGGCGATTCGGCTGGCATCGGTGCAGGAGGCCTCGGGCTGTTCCTGCAAGGCCAGTAAGGTGCGAATGGACTGCAGGTCGAAGCCCAGGTCCCGGGCGTGGCGAATGAAACCGAGGCGGCGGACGTCGGCTTCGCCATAGATGCGGCGCCCGTTGCCCTGTCTGGCCGGGACGGGCAGCACGCCCGCCCGTTCGTAGTAGCGGATGGTCTCGACATTGACCCCCGCGTTGCGGGATAGATCCCCTATCTGCATTTCCTGCTTGCTCCTGTAGTGACTACAGGTTGTAGCCTCTGCACCAAATCGTCTCAAGAAGGAGCAAGGGCATGAGCGCTGCTGCCGAAACCGTACGCTACCAAGTCACCGGCATGGACTGCTCGTCCTGCGCCGCCAAGATCGAAGGGGCCGCCCGCAAGGTGGACGGTATCCAGGACGTCAAGGTATCCATCGCCTCCCAGATCATGACGCTCGAGGTGGACGATCCTGGTCGGCGCTTGCCGCTGCTCGAGACCGCAGTAACGGACCTCGGTTACCAACTCGACCGGATCGGCGGGCAGAAGGGGGCGAACTCCGAGCACGACCACGACGAGGAGGGCGACGACGATCACATTCCGGACCTCTCGCACGTCACGCCGGCCTACAAGCGGGCTCTCTGGATCGTCGTGCTGCTCAATGTCGGCTACGGCATCGTCGAGATCGCCGGCAGCTTCATCGCCGGCTCCCAGGCGCTGCAGGCCGACTCGCTCGACTTCCTTGGCGACGGACTCATTTCGTTCCTGGGCCTGATCGCCGTTGGCTGGGGACTTGCCGCCCGGGCGAAGGCGGCCCTGCTGCAAGGCATCTTCCTTGGCCTTCTGGGACTGGGCGTGGTCGCGTCCACCGTCTACCGAGTCTTCATCGAGCACCAGCCCGAGAGCCTGGTGATGGGCGTCTTCGCGCTGATTGCGTTCGTGGTCAACGTGCTGGCCGCAGTGGTGCTTATCCCGCACCGCAAGGGCGACGCCAACATGCGAGCGGTTTGGCTGTTCTCCCGCAACGACGCCATCGGCAACCTCGCCGTGGTTGCCGCCGCGGGTGCGGTCTGGTGGACCGGGTCGCAGTGGCCTGACCTGATCGTCGCCTTCGCGGTGGCCGGCCTGTTCCTGCAGTCCGCTTGGTCGATCATCCGTGATGCGAGGTCTGACCTACGGCAGGCTGGCCGATGAGCAATCGCGACTCCTCGCTCTTCCTCGTTCTGGGCGTCATCGGCGTGGACGCCTCCACCAAGGAGGCCGCCCTGATGTACCTCGACGGGGCTGGCGTGCCGGTGCTGCCGGTGTTGGACCTTACCCTGGGATTCAATACCGGCGTGAGCTTTGGCATGTTCGCCGCGGACAGGCCCGGGGGCTGGTGGGCCATCGTCCTCGTGACCCTCGTGGTGTCCGCGGTGGTCGCCTGGCTGTGGCACAGGAGCCGTGGACGACTCGAGCGCTTTGGCTACGCCGCCATCCTGGGCGGGGCACTGGGCAATCTCGTCGACCGCATTCCCGATGGCGCGGTCACCGACTTCATCGACCTGCACGCGGGCGGCTGGCACTTTCCCACCTTCAACCTGGCCGACGTCGGCATCACCGCCGGCGTCGTCATGCTTCTGATGGCGACCATTACCGGCGCCTTCGCGGGCCGTACCGCATCCGGTTCCGGGCGCCCTTAGCCCATCAAAGGGCGGCCATGGTCGAGAGCGGCGCGACGGGGCAGGTTCCGTTGGGATCGAGCAGAGCGGCGCCCGTGCGGTTGAACACGTAACGCTTCTCGCACACGTCAACCGCCGGCAACTGCAGCGTGCGGTCGAAGATGTCCGCGCCCTCCTTGAGGTTGCGCCAGAAGGGGGCATGGGGGCTGGCGGCGTGCCGTGCGAGGTTTGCCTCCGTCATGCGGAACGGCAGCAGCTGCAGCTGCACGGACTGGTTGCCGCCCCGGAAGCTCTCGCGAACCATGGCGTAGAGTTCCTTGATGCCGTCGTCGGTCATGGCGTAGCAACCCACCGACTTGCAGTCGCCGTGGATCATCAGGTAGCTGCCGGTGCGTCCCCAAGCCTGGTCGAACTTGTTGGGGAAGCCTACGTTGAACGACAGGAAGTAGTTCGACTTCGGGTTCATCAGGGCTGGGGTCACGTCGTAGAAGCCTTCCGGCGATTGGTAGTCGCCTTCCTGGATCTTGGGTCCGAGCGCGCCCGACCATTTGCAGATCGGGTAGGTCTTGAGCAGGGCGTACCGGCCGGTGTGGGTGCGCTTCCACACCTCGAGCTCGGAACTCTCCTTGAACACCCGGATCATCATCGGTTCGGTAGGCGAGGACCCGATCGCCGCCATCTGGTCCACCAGCCCCTTCGGCAATGGGACGTTGTGACGATTGTCGCCGACGAACTGGCTGCAGCCGGCCAGAGCGACAGCTGCGATCACGAGGGCGACGGTGTGAAGGAGGCGAGAGAGCATGAAGAGGTCCAGTTCAGTTCCTGGCAACCATATCCCCGGAGGGTTACCCCTTCGTGAGCCTTACCCTTAGGTCATGGGAACGATGTCGCGATCGTGTTCGACCATGCCGGCCAACTCCATCTCGATGGTGGCGTGCTCCACGTTGAACTGGTCGTGCATGCTCTTCTTGAGTCCCTCCTTGAGGTCCGTGGCAGCGGCGAGGTCATTGCGATCGGTGACCAGATGCACCTCGACCGCTGTTCGACCCTCGCTGATCTGCCAGACATGAAGATGATGAACGTCCACGACGCCGTCCGCGGCCTCGAGATGCCGCACCAGGCCGGCGTGATCGAAGCTCTTGGGAGCACTGTCCATCAGGACCGCTATCGATTCCCGGATCTCCGTGGAACCGTGGACCAGGACGTAGATGGCGATCAGGGCGGTTACGGCAGGGTCGACCCAGGAAGCCGATGGTCCCCAGATCATGATGGCGATGCCGCTGGCGATCACCGCGACGGTGCCCAGCGCATCGGCGATCATGTGGAGGAAGGTGCTGCGAACGTTGAGGCTGCCGAGATCCTTGCGCAGCACCCACGCTGCGAGCAGGTCCTCGACCAAGGCGATGACGCCTACGATCAGGACCGTCGTGGGGACGACTTCCACCGGTTCCAGGAAACGGGTGCCGGCTTCCCACAGCAGATAGAGGCCGATCATGATCAACGTGGTGAGATTGATGAGGGCGCCAACGGTTTCTGCCCGGGCATAGCCGAAGGTTCGTCTTTCGTTTGCGGCCCGCTGGGCAATGCGCCAGGCAATATAGGACACCAGAACCGAGCCGGCGTCCGATAGGTTGTGCGCTGCGTCCGCGATCAGGGCGAGTGAGCCGGAGATGGCCCCGCCCACCACCTCGGCGACAGCAATGCCGAGGTTGAGCGCCAAGGCGATGAGCAGCCGGCGGCCTTGTCCTGGGCTACGATTGGCTGCGGATCCGTGCGAATGGGACATGCAAACCTCCTTGCGTCGAGGTCAACCTAACTCCTCCAGTGGCTAGAGGAGCAAGCGCATTGTCGCAGCCTGTCCTAGCCCAGTTGCTGTGGAGGCACCGGAATGTCAGGCTAGGACGATGAAGAATCTAATCCTTGCAGCCCTCGTTGGCGGATGGGCCACTACAGTATTCGGTGCGGAACTGCCGATGATGCTGGTTGACGACCTCATGGTCGAGGAGGCTTGGGCAAGAGTGAAGCCGGACGGCGTGGAAGTCTACCTCGTTATCAACAACCGCAACCTTACCGGCGTAGGCCCGCTTGGCATCGAAGTTCCAGGCGCAACCATGACGCAGGTGGTAAGATCGGATGGGGGACCTTCGAGCCCACGTTGCCACCGCATGCCGAACTCTACATGCAGCCCGGGGGAGTACGTGTCGAAGTCACAGGTATATCTGTAGGGGGCAAAGTGCCGGTCAGCGTGTCATTGGGCGAGGCGCGGGTGACGTTCAATGCCCGTATCCTTGGTGCAGGAGAGCCTCCTCCCGACCACCACGACTATGATCACAGCTGATAGAGCTGTTGCTGGACAGAGTTCACCACCACTTCGGAATCTCTACTGGCACCCAGGATCAGCGCCGATGCCCGGTTCCGCTGCCACGGTCGTCCCAGGTAATGCAGACCTGGCGTTCCTGCGGGCACTGCGTTCCAGTCGGCGACGTTCCGGTATCCAACCGCCCAGATGACTGAAGCGACCTCAGCGTGGCCGCCATCCGAGAACTTTGCAGTGCGGTCGGACGCATCAACGAGGCGTGGCCGGATGCTAATGCCTCGGCCACGAAGCGCGGCAAGGCTTCTGCCGCGGTCCGGGAAAGGATCCGCCTTCTGCATCATCCTGCCGACTGGCGATCCGGCAGACGCGGACAAGAGCCCCAGCCGGTCCATCACCGTCCAGGTGCTGACGCCGAACAGGCGCTGCGGGAACAGGCGGCGGGGTTTGCCAGTGGCGAGCAGGACCTCGTGTGTGGCAGCGAGTTCGATCGCCATGTCCCGGCCCGAAGCGCCATCGCCGACTACCAGCACCGGACCCTTCCCCACGCTCAGCGGCGACCGGTACGTGGACATGGTGAGCTGGGCGACGCCGGGTCCGAACCGCGACGCCACCTCCGGTACGATCGGCTGCTGGAAACCGCCCGTGCAGACCAGCACGGCTTGGCTGCGCACGGTGGCGTCGTTGCCCAACTCGGCGACGAACGTGCCGGCAGTGTCACACTCCAATCGAACCACCCGGGTTCCGCTCATCAGCGGGATGCGGTTCGTTTCGGCGTAGGACCGAAGGTAGTCGGCGAATTCGAGTCGTCCGGCATAGCCTTCGGCGTTGCCATCGAGCGGCACGCCTGGGAGCGAGCTCAGGCACCGCGGCGTGAACAGGGTCAGGCTATGATAGCGGTGTCGCCAGCTATCACCGACTTGGGCAGATGCATCGACCACCAGGTGCGACACGCCAGCCTGGTCGAGACGGTAGGAAGCCGCCAAACCAGCTTGGCCGCCCCCGACGACCAAGACGTCGACCTGCTCCGTCATTGCGCAGCTGCGACCTCGCTCGCGACCAAATCGGCAAGGGCTTGCGGATCAGTGCTGGCTGGCGCCTTGCCGTTGACGAAGAAGGTGGGCGTCTGCCGAACGCCGAGGCGCTCGACGTCGGCCATGTCGGCGTTGAGAACGCCCACCATGCCTGGCCTGAGAACGTCCTGCCGGGCCTGTTCCACATCGAGACCAGCCTCGCCTGCAATCTGCCATGCCAGATCGAGGTCAGGTGCACCATGCACCGCCCATTCCGGCTGGCGGGCAAGGAGCGCTTCGAGCACCGGGATGAAGAGGTCCTGGAGACGAGAAGCCTCGATGATCTTCACCGCGGTGTCTGAACCTTCGTGAAAAGCTGCATAGCGCAGCACCAGCTTCACCTGGTTGGGATGACGATCCATAATCTGCTTCACGATCGGGTAGAATGCCCGGCAGGCTTCGCAGCTGGGGTCGAAGAATTCGGTGATGGTGACTGGAGCGTCTGCAGGGCCGATCACCGGTGAGTGGGGCCGTACGAATCCTGCTTCCTCGACGGTGGCGACGACGGGCGACGCGCTTGGCGTCGGGGCGGGCCGGTAGAACCAGGCTGCGAGGCCGAATGCGGCGACGGCGATGACTGCGACCGCCACGACGGCAAGGCGCTTATTCATGATTGTTTCCTCGCGAGGGGCAAGAGCAAGAGGGTGATGCCGGCAAAGGCAGCGGTGGAGAGATAAGGAATGGGAATGCCCATTATCAGCATGCCGGCTCCGGAACAGGAGGGCCCTGATGCCGAGCACGGGACAATCGGTGCTGGCAGCAGTCCGGCATACTGGAGGAAATGGTAGGCAGCGATGACCAGGCCGACCGACGAAAGCGGCAGGGCATATCGCCAAGTGTCCATATCGCCGCGGAAGGCGCCGACACCTAGGATCACGACCAGCGGGAACATGGCGATACGCTGATACCAGCACAGGGTGCATGGCATCTGTCCCATGACCTCGCCGATGAAAAGGGCGCCGAGCGTGGCGACCAACGCGATGAACCAGCCGGCTATGAGCAGGGTCCACTGATGCGTTTCGCGAGGCATGCAAACTCCTTGGTTGGGAAGGATTCTTACGATCTATAGCCGCTAGAGGAGCAAGGGCAATTTCGCCGCACCCCGACTGCTCGTATGCGCGCTTGCACGGAGCTGCCTTATAAATCGAATTATTATAAACGAGATTGTGCTGTGCAGCTTCGCTGCCCGGTCTGGTGCAGGTCTAGCCCGAGTGTCCCTGCCATCGATGACGTAGTCTCGCCAGATTTAACCTTAGGCTAAGGATGATGGGCTGGAATGATCCGGACCGTGTGGTGAGGAATGACCATCTCAATCCATCGTTGGCTGTTGCCCGTTATGTTCGCGCTGCTCGCACTGATGCTGTCCATACATCAGGCAGGTGCTGCCGTTCATGTGGCCGAGCACGGGATCGGTGCGGTCGCGGTGGGTTCCGACAGGCACGATACGCCCGATCCTCTCCACGCCACGACATGCTGCACGATCGCCTTCGGGGTTGCGGCACCCGATGCCGTCTCGGCCTTCTCGCCGGCAAGCACCATTCGTTTCGCCGTCGATCCAGGGCGCACCAACGGCTATTCCTATCCGAGATCCAAACATTTCCGTCCGCCTCGTCTCGTCTGATCCAGCAGTCCGGCACTGCCAACGCAGCGCCGATCCATGGAACACCGACCGGACCGAATGATGAAAAGACGCGATTTACTTCGGCTGCTTCCCATGAGCGCAGTCGCAACCTTGCCTATGATGCAGCCTGCACGGGCGCAGTCCCTATGGGACATGATGAACCAGACCCGCACCCTGACCGATGCAGAGCGGGAAGCGAACAGTGCCGCCGCGATCCAGGCCATCGATACGGTCGAGCCGATCCTCAGCTACGACACGGCCAACAACCTTCAGATGGCGATCGCCCAGTACGAGCCCTTCGTCGCCCGCGGCGGCTGGGAGCAGGTGCCGCAGGAAACATACGGCGTCACCATGGGCGTTAACCGTGATGGTGTCGTCCAGCTCAAGCGTCGCCTGATCTCGTCGGCAGACATGGCCATGGTGGAGCGGGTCGATGAGGCCATGGACGCTCCGACCGACGCCGCCTTGCGACGCTTCCAGGCCCGTCATGGCCTTGTTGTCAACGGTCAGGTGGACGAAGCGACCTGGTACGCCCTCAATGTTCCGGCCGAGACCCGACTGCACCAGCTTCGCCTCAATCTGCTGCGGGTGCAGAACATGGCGTCGGCGTTGGCGGACCGCTACGTCGTGGTGAATATTCCCGCGGCCTTCATCGAGGTTGTCGAGGGCGGGATGGTGCAGCGCCGGCACACCGCCGTGGTCGGACGCATCGACCGCCAGACGCCCATCCTCAAGAGCCGTATCCACCAGATCAACTTCAACCCGTACTGGAACGTGCCGGTCTCGATCATCCGCCGGGACTTGATCAAGTACATGAACGAGAACCCGAACTACCTTACCGAGCAGAAGATCCGCATTCTCGATGGCAACGGCCAGGAGCTCCAGCCCAGCCAGATCAACTGGCAGACCGAGGAAGCGGTGAACTACCGGTTCCGCCAGGATCCGGGACCGCAGAACTCGATGGGGAACGTCAAGATCAACTTCCACAACCCCCATGCGGTCTATCTGCACGACACGCCGACCAAGGGCCTGTTCGGGGAGAACGCCCGGTTCTATTCGTCAGGATGCGTCCGCGTCGACCAGGTCCAGGACTTCGTCGGCTGGGTGCTGCGCGACAACGGCGACTGGGGGCCCGGAGAGGTCGCCAATCTGTTCGCCACCGGCGAGCGGAAGGACGTCGAGGTAACCAACCCTCCGGAGATCCACACGACTTACATCTCGGCGTGGGCGAACCGGAACGGGGTCGTCAGTTTCCGGGACGATGTCTACGAGTTCGACATGGCCGGCAAGGTCAGCTTCGATGCATGACGTCCTGGGGGTCGGGGAGAAGCTGACGATCGGGATCGCCGGGATGGCCTGCGACGGCTGCGTCCATGTCCTGGAGAACGCGGTCAATCGGCTCCCAGGCATCGCCTATGTCGGAGTTTCGCTGAGCGGCGCAAGCATGACCGTCCGCAGTGGCGAGGGGTTCGACCTCGCCAACTTGTTTGGTTGCGTGAAGGCTCTCGGCTACGAAGTGTCGGAGGCCGGGAAGGCGTTTCCCAGCACCTCGATGGACTGCCCCTGTCGAGCACGCGCCAAAGCGTGATGACGTGACCAGATCTATAGAGCGGTTGCGAGATAGGTAAATTGCAGAACGTGATCTTCTTTCACTAACGAGCTGGCATCACTGCTCTTGACGGACAGCAGCGACGCCACACTTCGGCGAATACCGCGACGCAGCAGGTGCCGGCGCCAGCTAAGACCCAGAGCGATGGCTCCGGTCCGATAGTGCCGAGGGAGATCGACAAGGCGAATGGCGCCAATGCGGACAGCCCCAGCCTTCCCATGCCGATCCAGCCCAGCCGTTTCCCGAAACCTGCCTTGCCGAAGATCGCCAATGGCAGCGTCCCGGAGACGATGCTGAAGAGCCCGCTGCCGATACCGAAAACCACCGCGAAGGCAATGGCGCCAGTAGTTGAGGGGGCGGATAGCGCTAACGCACCCAACGCCAGCGGCATTGTGACTGCCGAGACCACTGCCAAGACCGTAGCAGGAAGGTTCTGGCCGAAGGCCATGTTGATCAATCGACTTGCCACCTGGGCAGGCCCGAGCAGCGACGCGACCCACACGCCGGCAGTGCCCAGCCCCAGCAGGCCAAGCATGGGCACCATATGGAACAATGTCGCCGCCGAAACGAAGCCGGCGAGCGAGAACCCCAGGACGATGAGGACGAACAAGAGGTTTCCGTTCTCGACCGATATCGGCATCGGGGCAGCGACCGTTTCGGGCGGACGACCGGCTGCGATGCGCGCGAAGCGAGATAGCCAGAGGTGAAGCGGGAGACAGACCGCGAGGTTCAGGCCGGCGAAGAGGAAGTAGACCTCTTGCCAGTTCGCGGCTTCCAGCAACCAGGTGGTAAGCGGCCAGAAGATCGTCGAGGCAAAGCCGGCGATGAGGGTCAGGTAGGTTATGCTGCGTTGGGCGCGGGAGCCCGTCGTCTGGGCGAGGAAGGCGAACGCCGTGGAATAGAGCACGAAGGCAGATGCCAGTTCGACAAGGATCACGCCAGTTAAGAAGGCCATGGCGTTCCCCGCCAGCCCGCAAGTCGCCAGCGCCGCAGCGGCACCAACCGAGCCGGCCGACATTACCCTGCCAGCACCGACCCGATCTGCCAGCCCGCCCGCCCATGGCGAGACGAGCCCACCGGCAAGCAGTGCGAGGGAGATGCAGCCGTAGATCCACTCCACTGGCACCTGCAGGTCGCCGGCGACGTTCGGGGCAAGAATGCTGAAGCTGTAATAGAGGGTGCCATACCCGATGATCTGGGTGATGCCGAGAGCCCAGATGGCGCCGGCGTTGGATTGGGTATCGGCCATCGTATTCTAGATCGACTTGAGGCCGACCCGCTCCTCGAGCTTGGCTGCCGCTTCCTTGCGCTCGCTATAGCGGGAGGTCAGGTAGCCGGATACGCCGCGGTTGATCAGCGTGAACTTCACCAGCTCCTCCATAACGTCGATGACCCTATCGTAGTAGGATGACGGTTTCATGCGACCGTCCTCATCGAATTCTTGGAAGGCCTTTGCCACCGAGGACTGGTTGGGGATGGTCACCATCCGCATCCAGCGTCCGAGAATGCGCATTTGGTTGACGGCGTTGAAGGACTGGGAGCCACCCGACACCTGCATGACCGCCAGAGTCCGACCCTGCGTGGGCCGAATGGCGCCGCCAGGAAGCGGTATCCAGTCGATCTGCGACTTCAACACCGCGCTCATCGCGCCATGCCGTTCCGGCGATGTCCAAACCTGGCCTTCAGACCACAGCATGGCCTCGCGCAGTTCCTGCACCTTGGGGTGCGTTTCTGGAGCATCGTTGGGCAGCGGTAGGCCATTTGCGTGGAAGATCCGGACTTCGGCACCGAATGCCTCAAGGAGGCGTGCGGCTTCCAGGGTCAGGAATCGGCTGTAGGAGCGTTCCCGCAGCGACCCGTAGAGCATCAGAATGCGTGGTTTGTGGTCGAGGGCAGGAGCGACGAGCTGGCCGAAGTCGGGAACCTGGAAGGCTGCAGGCAGGACGTTTGGCAAGTCAGACAAGCCGCTTCCCTTCGGCATCGATGATGACCTCGCCGTCCTCCTTGGTGAACGGCCCGATATCGGGTTCTCGAGGATATCGAGCACGACTTCGGATGGCCGGCAGAGGCGGGTGCCCACCGGGGTCTCCACGAACGGACGGTTGAGCAGGATCGGCTGCGCTTCTATGGCTTCGAGCAGGTCCTCGTCGGTCTTGGCCGGGTCACCCAAGCCCAGTTCCTCGTACGGGGTATCCTTCTTGCGGAGGGCATCACGCAGGCTGATGCCGGCGGCGGAGACCAGTTCCAAGATGCGTTCGCGGCTTGGCGGCGTCTTGAGGTATTCGATCACCGTCGCTTCGACGCCGCTTTGACGGATCATGGCCAAGGTGTTGCGGGACGTGCCGCAATCGGGGTTGTGGTAGATGGTGACGCTCATTCGGCGGCCCTCGTTTCTGTGTTGTGTCGAACGGCTGCGCCGCGCTCGTACCAGCCCTTGCTACGGTTCACGATCCAGACCACCGACAGCATGACCGGCACTTCGACCAGCACGCCGACCACGGTGGCCAACGCAGCCCCGGAGTTGAAGCCGAAGAGTGCAATCGCAGCCGCAACCGCGAGTTCGAAGAAATTGGAAGCGCCAATCAGAGCCGAGGGCCCGGCGACGCAGTGCTGCTCCCCGGAGACCCTGTTCAGGAAGTAAGCCAAGCCCGAATTGAGGTAGACCTGGATCAGGATTGGCACGGCCAGCAGTAGGATAACCGTGGGCTGGGCGATGATCTGCTCGCCCTGGAAGCCGAAGAGCATGATAAGTGTTAACAGCAGCGCCGCGATCGAAATCGGCTGCAGGACGGCCAGCACCCGGTTAATGGCGTCGATGCCGCCATTGGCAAGCAGCCAACGACGATAGAGCTGGGCGGCGATGACGGGCACGACGATATAGAGGCCGACCGACAGCAGCAGCGTGTCCCAGGGAACGGTTATCGCCGATAGCCCTAGCAGCAGTCCGACGATAGGCGCGAAGGCGACGACCATGATGGCGTCGTTCAGGGCGACTTGAGAAAGGGTGAAGTGCGGTTCGCCCCTGACCAGGTTGGACCAGACAAACACCATGGCGGTGCACGGTGCCGCGGCCAGGATGATCAGGCCGGCGATGTAGCTGTCGATCTGCATCTCCGGCAGCATCGGGCGAAACAGCCAACCGATGAAGAGCCACCCCAGCAGCGCCATCGAGAAGGGCTTGATCGCCCAGTTGATGAAGACGGTGACGCCGATGCCGCGCCAGTGGGAACCGACCTGCCGCAGGCTCATGAAGTCGATGCGGACCAGCATGGGCACGACCATCAGCCAGATGAGCACTGCCATAGGGATGTTGACCTGAGCGTACTCAAAGGATCCCAGACCCTGGAAGACGGCAGGGAAGAAGTGGCCGGCGGCGATGCCAACGACGATGCAGATGGCGACCCAAATGGTCAGGTAGCGTTCGAAGATGGACATGGCAGACCTAGATTGTGCGGGACAGAAGCGCGGCGCTTGAGCAGATGGATGATGCCTGTCGCGTGCCAAGGATCGCTGCTGGCGCATCCAGGCGATCAGTACGGACAAAGCCGAGGTGCTCGAAGAACGCTGCCGCCGACGTCGTCAGGAGGTAGACCCGCTTCCCGCCGGCATTGCCTATTTCCCGCAGCATGACCTCGACAACCGCACGCCCCGCGCCAGTGCCGCGGCTCTCCTGCGGCACGGCGACCGAGCGAAGCAGCGCGTCCTGACCGTAGAGCTCGTAGCCACCAAAGCCGAGCAGTTGGCCGTCACGCTCGATGCGGAAGAAGGATCGTCCTGCGTCGTCGAGATCGTCGATCGGCAGATGGGCATCGAGTAGAGCCCGGCGAAAGCGTTCATCCTCGCCGGGAATGGGTGTGGACGCGATCATGCTGCGCCCTTGCTCGGGCCAGTAGTGCCCTCAAGCGCGCTGATCCCTTGCAGCTTCGATGTGAGTGTCATTCGGTCGATGGTCGCCAGCGGCAGGCTCATAAAGGCGGCAATTCGGTTGCGTAAATACTTCAAGGCGTCCTCGAAGGCGGCTTCCTTCTTGAACTGGGGCCCGTCCACCGCAGCAGGATCCTCAATGCCCCAATGCGCTGTCATCGGCTGGCCAGGCCAGACGGGGCAAGCTTCGCCGGCGGCGTTGTCGCAGACCGTGAATACGAAATCCATCTTCGGTGCATCCGGCGTTGCGAACTCGTCCCATGGCTTTGAGCGCAGACCCTCCGTTGAGATGCCGGCCTTGCGAAGGGTTTCTAGAGTAATCGGATGCACTGCGCCCTTGGGGGTGGAGCCGGCCGAGAAGCCGTGGAAGCGACCATCGCCGATGTGATTGATCAAGGCCTCGCCGAGGATCGAGCGAGCGGAGTTCCCGGTGCACAGGAACAGGACGTTGTAGACGCGGTCAGCAGGCACAAGCGTTCTCCTTCGTGGCAGCGGTGCAGCATTCGGCGGCGACGGCAGCGGCGGGCAGGCACACCTCAGGGTGTCCCGAGCAGCAGTCGCGCATGAGGAACTCGACCAGTCCCGACAGACCTTCGAAATTGGCGCTGTAGATAATGGACCGGCTCTCGCGGCGGGACTGGATCAGACCGGCACGTTCGAGATGGGCGAGATGGAAGGATGCCCCGGACGACGAGGCATCGACGGCTTCTCCGATGGCGCCGGCCGACATGCCTTTCGGTCCAGCCTGCACCAGAATTCGTATCATGCGGAGGCGTGTCTCCTGGCTGAGGGCACCGAATGCATTGAGGGCTTGCGGTTCTTCCAAAATCATCTCAATATCTCAAGGATCGTTGAAACACGGATAACCCAACATGAACGCACGCGCAACCATCCCGTACGTTGAAGTCCAATCCACGCTTGGAGCCGTGCTGGCGGGCCTTGACGGTCACGGGGAGAAAACGCTGGCCATCATCTATGGCGATCGCGAAGTGCAGCAGGGCTTCCACGTCACCGAAGTGAAGGCCGGGTCGTTTACGACGCTCGATTGCGGCGGCAATCCCGATGCCTGGCAGGAAACCGTGTTGCAGGTCGAGGACATCCCGAGCGAGGGCAAACCGCAGATGACAGCGGCAAAGTTCGCTTCGATTCTCGCGCAGGTGGACAGCAAGGTGCCGCTCAACCATGAGGCTCGCTTCACGATCGAGATCGGCCGACCCGGGGAGCCCATGTGCGTGTTCGACGTGGCCGACCTGTCCATCGAGGACGATCGCGCAATTCTGACTCTCGGAATACGTGCCGCGATCTGCAAGCCGCGCCATCGCGCCGCGCAATTCGAGGCAGCATCGTGTGGCGGGCCGGCGGCGACGTCGAACTGCTGTTAGCGCTGGCGATCGCGTCTGCTCTAGGTTCTTTTATCGGCTGCCTTCGACGACTGAAATGGGGTCGCAATCAGCCATCTAAGGAACAATCAGGTGCGCGCATGCCGGTCGGTACACGCTGGGGAGCCAGCGCTCGCCGACATACGCAGGAATGCCGAGCCTCTACAGTAGACGCCTCCGCGATGTTTGGGTTGGCTCCGGACGTCAGTGGCAGCAGGACGGTCATAAGGGGAGACGAGATGATGTGCATCAGTTCACCCTCGTGTAGGTCTCACCATCGAGCACCCGCTGGACCTGCTCCTTGTTGATCGCACCGATCCTCTCCGCGATTACCTCGGCGGAGTGCTCGTCCGCGAGCCGCCGAATGCTTCGGACCTGATCGACCTACAAGCGACCATCGCGCCCGCAGATCTGCGCCACGGCCCATTCGTCGTCCTTCCACTTCTCGGATACCCAGGGGGCTGGCAAACCTCTTCGGGGGTTCTCGCGCAGCCACTCCGCGCCACAACTCGTGACCGTCGTAATCCTTTACCCGGAAATGTAGCCAATCATTTACGAAGTCTTCGAGCCTGTCCGCTGGAAGAGCCTTGATCTGGGCGGCGTAGTTTGGAAGCACATTCGATCTCCGAAGGTGACGCAATAATCCTTCGAGCTTGCGGATTCTGAAATGCGGACTTTGACCGCCGGGTGGGATACCCGCTCGTTGCTCTTTTGCAAGGGACTATTCTCACGACTGCCTCGAAGAATCGATCCATACAAGTAGCGACCTGACCACATCGTGTTCAGCCATGAGCTTCCGCGGAACAAATATGACCCGTATCCGGCATGTCAGCATCAAGAACTTCCGGTCAATCAAGGATCTGTCGTGGTTTCCGGGTCCAGGCCTGAATTGCCTTATCGGCCCGGGGGACGGCGGCAAGTCGACCGTGCTGGACGCGATCGACCTTTGCCTTAGCGGACGACGTACCGCCACTTTCACCGATGCCGACTTCCATGGTCTCGACGTCAGTCAGCCCATTGCGATCGAGATAACCGTCGGCGCGTTGCCCGATCGCCTGAAAAGCATGGAAACGTACGGCAACTACCTTCGGAATTTCGACGCCGCAGCGTTGAGGATAGACGACGAGCCGGAGGCGTCCGGCGAGACGGTGCTGACGCTATCGCTGACGGTGACGGCCGACCTGGAGCCGAACTGGACTCTCGTATCAGACAGGGCGCCCACGGACACACAGAAACTCTTGTCGTGGTCCGACAGGAATTCGATCGCGCCCACCCGGTTGGGCAGCAACGGTGGGCAGCACCTCGGCTGGCGGCGGGGGTCGGTGTTGAACAGACTGTCGGAGGAGAAGGCGGATACCTCGGCGGCCCTGGCGTCCGCCGCCCGCCTTGCCCGACAGACCTTCGGCGACCATGCTGAAAAGCAGCTCGGCGCCACTTTGACCAAGGTTGCCGAAGCCGCTCGAGCTCTTGGCGTGCCCGCAGGCGAGGATCTAAGGGCACTCCTTGACGCCCATTCCGTATCGGTTGGCACGGGCACCGTTACCCTGCACGACAAGGCCGGGATACCGCTCGATGCGATGGGAACCGGTTCGACGCGACTCCTTTCGGTTGGCCTGCAACGCGCGGCCGCGGAAAGCGCCTCGATCGTCATAGTGGACGAGTTGGAATATGGACTGGAGCCGCATCGCATCATGCGCCTCCTGGGGTCCCTGGGCGCGAAGGAAAACCCGTCTCCGATGCAGGGGTTTCTAACTACCCACTCGCCGGTTGCAGTGCGTGAACTGTCTTCCGCTCAATTGCATGTCATGCGGCGCCGGGACGGCAAGTATGTTCCGGTCGCGCTGTCCGCCGAGGCGCAGGGGACCGCCCGCTCGTTTCCGGAAGCGTTTCTGGCGACTTCGGTCATTATTTGCGAGGGCGCCAGTGAAGTCGGATTTGTGAGAGGCATGGACCGGTTTGCGGCCGGCACGCCGAAGGGATCCCTGTTCGCGGCCGGACTCGCTCTCATTGATGCGGGCGGGTGCGACAAGATCTATGGCAGGGCGCTGCCGATGGCCGGCCTCGGATATCGTACCGCGGTCTTCCGCGACGATGACAAACAGCCCGATGCGGGCCAGGAAAAGGCATTCACGGAATTGAGTGGTACCGTGTTCAAGTGGAGGGCCGGCAAGGCACTTGAGCAGGAGATTTTCGAAAACGTCTCGGACCACGCTGTCTTGCAGCTTCTCGAACGGGCTGTTGCTCTACACGGCGAAGAATATATCGCCGACCAACTTTCCTCGGCCAGTGGCGGAGAAATAAAAATTGAAGACTGCCGCGCGGGGCAGGGGACAGAGGTGCGCGACCTGCTTGCCGGAAGAGCCAAGTCCAAAGCGGCGTGGTTCAAAAACGTCGGGTACTTTGAAGACATCACGTACGATATCCTGCTCCCCGATGCGCCGAACTGGAAACCCGAATTCAAGGCGATGGTCAACGACATGGCAAAGTGGGTGCGCCGTGGCGATTGAACTCGACCTGGCAACGATCACCAGCGGGTCGGTCAGCGCACCCGCAGGATGCGGAAAGACCCATCTCATTGCCAAGCTCATTGCCGAAGGCACGCGCGACAAGCCGTTGCTTGTGTTGACGCACACCAATGCCGGCGTCGCCGCGATGAGAGGTCGCGTTCGACGCAAGACTTCAGGGTATCGGATGTCCACAATCGACGGCTGGGCCATGCGCTTGATCGCCATGTTTCCGGAACGCTCAGGCCATGACGGTGCTATCCTTGATCTCGACAATCCGCGAAGCGATTATCCCAGTATTCGTGAGGCGGCGGCGGCCCTCCTCGAGTCTGGCAATCTCGACGACGTCCTTGCATCGACCTATTCGCGGGTGATCGTCGACGAGTATCAGGACTGCAATGAGGTCCAGCATCGCATCGTCTCGCGACTGGCGGCAGTCTTGCCTACGGTTGTCCTCGGAGATCCGCTGCAGTCCATTTTCGGCTTCGGCCGCAACCCCGTGGTGGATTGGGACGCGGACGTCTTGTCGGTTTTTCCCTTGGCCGGCGAACTTGCCACCCCGCACCGCTGGATCAACGCCGGCGAGGAAAGCCTGGGCCGTTGGCTTTTAGACGTACGAAAAGAACTGGTCGCCGGCCGCCAAATCGACCTTCGGGGCATACACGAAAGGGTCAGCTGGGTCGAGTTGGACGGAAGCGGTAACGACCGAAAAAACCGCCTGGCCGCCGGAATGACCGCTCCGCCGGCGAAGGGTGGAAAAGTACTCATTATCGCGGACTCCATGAACAAGGCCGGCCAGTACGACTACGCCCGACAACTTCCCGGAGCTGTTGTCGCTGAAGCCGTCGATATGGGTGACCTTGTGAGCTTCTGCGCCAGCTTCACCGTGGATGGCGCCGATGCGTTGGCGCAGTTGGTATCGTTCGCGGCTCAACTGATGACTAATGTCGGTCCTGATGACCTCCTGAAACGTGTGGCAACGCTCAAATCCGGGCGGGAGAAGAAGCCCCCGAGCCAGGCGGAGACGGCAGCTCTTGCCTTTGAAGCGAAGCCGAGCTTCGAGACTGCAGCAAATCTGGTTGAAGCCATCGCCGCCACTGGCGGGGTCAGGGTTCATCGGCCTACAATCTTGGCATCCTTCTACGAGGCCTTAAGACAATGTCGCGCGAATCCGGGGCTCCAACTGACGGATGCAGCAATCGCGACACGCGAGCGCGGGCGCCTGATCGGTCGTCCCCTTGCGACCCGTACCGTCGGCAGCACACTGTTGCTCAAGGGGCTTGAAGCTGAAGTTTCGGTCATCCTCGATGTCGATAGGATGGATGCAAGCCACCTCTATGTCGCGATGACCCGCGGCTCTTGCCGTTTGGTGATCTGCTCGCAGTCGGCACAGCTTCCAATGGGTTGAGTCGACGAAAGCAGTGCAGGCGATGAAGCGCTTGCCCTCTATGAACGCAACTGGCGGTTTGTCGATACCGAACATCTCACTCCTCGCGAGGCCAAGCTCATCAACGAGTTGGTTGATGAATTCGGTCATGGGATGATGCTGGCATAGTACGATTTCCGATTTCACGCCCACTGGTGGCCCATAAGCCCACAGAGCTCGAGATTATGTTGCTGGCCTTTCCCGCGCCCATGGCGTGGAAAGGCTATTGTAAGCATTGGCATGGTAGTTTCGTATCATGCGTTTGACGACCGATTGGCTGATCCCCATTCTCGTTGCCCTCATGATAGGAGCGGCGATTTTCGTCGTGCTGATTGGCTCCGGCGCTATACTCCAGTTGATGATCAAGTAGCGGCCGAACACCGTCCGCCCCAGGGGCTTGACCTTGCCACCGTGGAAGGGTGCAGCATCATGTCAAGCAGGAGGTCGACATGGCAGCCGATAACGATCACGCGCACCACCATCTTCATCACGCCGCCGCGCATCCCCGGACACTTGAAGCGGGGCAAAAGACGTCCAGGCCGTCGGTTAAGGACCCGGTCTGCGGCATGGAGGTCGATCCCGCGACTGCCCAGCATCGGGCCATGTTCGAAGGCAAAACGTACTACTTCTGCTCGGAGAGCTGCCGCTCGAAATTCATGGCGGAGCCGGCGAAGTACGTTTCGGGAGGCTCGGCGAAAGAACAACGTGCACCCACAGGCACGATCTGGACGTGCCCGATGCATCCCGAAATCCGGAGGAGCGAGCCCGGCGCGTGCCCGATCTGCGGCATGGCTCTGGAACCGGAACTCCCTACGGAAAAGTCCGGGCCAAGCCCCGAACTCAAGGATATGGCGCTTCGCTTCTGGATAGGGAGCGCTCTGGCCATACCGGTCTTTATCATGGAGATGGCCGCACACCTGGTCGACCTCCATCACTGGATTTCGCCGCACGCTCTAAATTGGACCCAGCTTGTTCTGGCAACGCCGGTCGTCCTTTGGGCCGGCTGGCCTTTCTTTGAACGAGGATTCGCCTCGATTAGGAACCGCAGCCTAAACATGTTCACCTTGATCGCCATGGGCATCGGGGTGGCTTGGATCTATTCGGTTGTCGCAACGCTGATGCCCGGCATTTTCCCTCACACCATGCGGGAGATGGACGGCGCCGTCCCGGTCTATTTCGAGGCGGCTGCCGTGATCACAGCCCTGGCGCTTCTGGGCCAGGTTCTGGAGCTCAGGGCACGCGAGAAGACATCTGGTGCCATCAAGGCACTCCTCGGCCTCGCCCCCAAAACGGCGCGTCGTATCCGTGAGGACGGGTCCGACGAGGAAGTGGAGGTCGATGCCGTTGTGGTCGGCGATCGGCTACGCGTACGCCCGGGCGAGAAGATCCCGGTGGACGGAACGGTCGTCGAAGGTCGCAGCGCCGTCGACGAGTCCATGGTGACCGGCGAGTCCATGCCCGTTACCAAATCGCAAGGCTCGGGCCTTGTCGCCGGCACCATCAATCAGTCGGGTGGTCTGGTCATGGAAGCGACAGGCATCGGACGCGACACCATGCTTTCGCGCATCGTGCAGATGGTTGCCGCGGCCCAGCGATCACGCGCTCCGATACAACGCCTCGCCGATCAGGTCTCGGGCTGGTTTGTGCCTCTGGTGATTGTCATCGCACTGGTTGCGTTTGCTGCCTGGATGATCTGGGGACCAGAGCCAACATTTCCCCATGCACTCGTGGCTGCCGTTTCAGTCCTGATCATCGCCTGTCCTTGCGCTTTGGGTTTGGCAACCCCGATGTCCATCATGGTAGGCGTGGGCAAAGGCGCTCAACTGGGGCTTCTGGTCAAGAACGCCGAAGCGCTTGAGCAGCTTGAAAAAATCGACACGATCGTTGTCGACAAGACGGGCACGCTGACCGAAGGTAAGCCCAAGCTCACCCACATTATCGCAGCCGAGGATTTCGACGAGGCCGATGTCCTCAAGCTTGCTGCGAGCCTGGAAAGAGCAAGTGAGCACCCACTCGGCGTTGCGATCGTGGCGGAGGCCGAAAACCGCAAACTGGCCCTTTCGCAGCCGAGCAACGTCGACTCCCCCGTCGGCAAGGGACTGACCGGTTTGGTCGAGGGGAAGAAGGTCCTTATCGGCAGTGCGAAATACCTCGAGGCAGAAGGCATCTCCAGTGCCGCATGGAAAGAACGAGGCGATGCGGTCCGAGCCGAAGGGGCGACAGTAGTTCTCGTGGCAATCGACGGCCGGGTGACGGGTGCACTGGGGATCGCCGATCCGATCCGGAAGACAACGCCCGAGGCGCTTGCTGCCCTACGCTCGGATGGCATTCGGGTCGTCATGATGACGGGCGACAATGCCGTCACCGCTGCAGCGGTCGCGCGCACGCTCGGTATCGACGACGTCGAGGCCGACGTATTGCCCGAGCGAAAGAGCGAAGTGGTCGAACGCCTCCGGTCCGAAGGGCGGGTTGTCGCGATGGCAGGAGACGGGGTGAACGACGCGCCCGCCTTGGCGGCGGCCGATGTCGGCATCGCCATGGGCACAGGTACCGACGTCGCCATGGAAAGCGCCGGCGTTACCCTTCTTAACGGGGATCTGATCGGCATCGCTCGAGCCCGGCGTCTGTCGCGAGCAACAATGGGTAATATCCGGCAGAACCTCTTTCTCGCGTTCGTTTACAATGCCGCCGGCGTTCCGGTGGCTGCCGGAGTGCTCTACCCGTTCTTCGGTCTGACGCTGTCGCCGGCCATCGCTGCCGCAGCCATGGCGTTGTCATCGGTCAGCGTCATCGGCAATTCGCTGCGGCTACGATCCGCAAGGATAGTCTGACCGCGGGTGTACCTTCTCACGCAAACTTAGCACTTGGGCAGGCCTTATCGAGCTGCCCGAGTGCTTTCATCTCGATGTGATAGGACGCGACTTGATCCATGCCATGGTTAGATCGCAATTTTGGGGTCGAAGAATGCGTCACATCGAGATTCGCGCTTTGAAGCTGATCTGCAACATCGTCAATCTGGCAGCGATGATCATGGTTCTGTTCCTGGGAGCCGTTTCTGTGGAAGCCGGCGACGGCGCTCCAAGTCACGGCCTATCCATCGAGATGCAGGCAGCCGATCATCATGCGGTTGAGGAGGAAGCCAGCGTGCATCATCACGGTGGAGGAGCTGCCGTGCATTGCGGCGCACCTATTCTCGGCGCCGAAAATCCCGAGTTCGAGTGCGTCATCCACGTTGCTGAAGTGACCTATTCGCACCCCACGGTCATCGCTTGGCATGAGCCGCAATTCGAAGACCTGAAGCCCCCACGTCGCTGAACCGTCGCACCAGCCGCCTTCGCACGGCAATCAGCAACCTGGAAATCAGATCAATGTATCGGAAAATCAATTACCTCGGGCCTCTGGCCTGCGGGGTCTTGCTTGCGGGCGCCATGACGGCGTTCGG
The DNA here is from genome assembly GCF_000970455.1 of Devosia soli. Classification (GTDB taxonomy): domain Bacteria; phylum Pseudomonadota; class Alphaproteobacteria; order Rhizobiales; family Devosiaceae; genus Devosia; species Devosia soli. The sequence goes on from NZ_LAJG01000025.1 coordinate 95,287, forward strand.
GCACAACGGCGCGACGGGCATTATCGGCGAGCGCATGATGGGCATGATGATGCTCAGCGACCAGATCAAGGAACTGGCGCCTATCGCCGACGCCCCAACCCCCGCGGATGCCGAGACAGTCATCGCAGCTGCCGAAATGATCGCCATGCACGCAGGGCCTGCCATGACCGACCTCTTTCCCGAAGGCAGCATAGAAGCGCCATCGGAAGCGCGACCAGAAATATGGGAGCGTTGGCAAGAATTCAGCGCTCATGCCGAGCGGCTCGGCGGGCTGGGTGAAGAGCTTGGGCTCGCCGGCGAGAGCCTGCTGGCGCGGACCCCGGCTACCAACGACGTCGCCGCTGCGCCTGCGGCACCTCCATTGTCGGAATGGGAAAGGATGGACTTCGCCTGGTTGATGGGGCTCAGTGCCGAACGTGCCATAGTCGTCGACACGGTGACGACGGCGTCGATCGTCGCGGCCACACCCGCCGAACCTGCCGTACGGCCGGTTGCGACCATCTATGCGGACATCGCGGCCACCTGTTCGTCCTGCCATGCCGCATTCCGCCGGTGAAGCATGAAACGACTTTCCGCAGTCCTCGTGACGCTCGCCTTGCTGGCGAGCCTCGGCGTCCTGACGCTGCAGTTTTGGCCCTTGCCGCCACCGGGCCCGATTGCCCAAGCGAACGGCGATGTGAAAAGAGGCGCCTATCTCGCCCGACTTTCGGGCTGCATCACCTGCCATACCGCACCTGGCGCAGAACCGCTGTCGGGCGGTGCGGCCTTGGTCTCGCGCTTCGGCTCGTTCTATGCTCCCAACATCACGCCGGATCCGGAAAGCGGAATCGGTTCATGGACCTTCGAGCAGTTTGTGCGGGCTGTCCGGCAGGGTGTCTCGCCATCGGGCGAGCCATATTATCCCGCGTTCCCATACGAGTTCTACGCCACGCTCACGGACCAGGACATGGCGGACCTTTGGGCAGCTCTTCAGGCGACGCCCGCCGTCGATCGGCCGTCGACCACGCATGCCGTTCCATTCCCGTTCAGCGTTCGGGCTGGCGTGAAACTATGGCGGACCTTCTTCGAAAGACCGGCCACCTACGTCACCAATATCACGCGTTCGGCGGGGTGGAACCGCGGCCGATATCTCGTGTGGGGCCCCGCCCATTGCGCTGCCTGCCATACGCCGAGGAACATCGTTGGCGGGCTTCCGGACGGTCAGGTTTTGAGCGGTGATCCGTCCATGCAGGATGGCCAGGCGTCGCCGCCTTTGACGGTGCAGGCGTTGACCGCGAGGGGATACACGAAAGAGGGAATGATCCAGGCCCTGCGAACCGGCATCACGCCTGACGGGGACGCCTTCGGCGGGTCCATGGCGGAGGTCGTGCACCAGAGCACCAAATTCCTTCTCAACCAGCACTTGGAGGATATGGCGACCTACCTTTTGGATTTGGACGACAACTGATGCTACCGCCTGAGCTGTTTGCGGAACTCCAACGGCCATGGTGAGTTTTGTATCGATGGTACGAAGGACAGCGATATCCACTTTCCGCGCACATGCGCGTCTGGTTCTCGTAATCATGTTGGCGGTTGTCGCCAGCATGACGATCCATCATGGCGCCATGGCTTCGGTCATCAGCACCAGTCAGTCCGAACATGCCCATCATGAACATCATGGAACGTGCGCCGGCGAGTGTGAGCCACGCACGCATTCCATGCCCGTCTGTTGCGCCATGGGTCTGTGCCTGTCCGCGTTGATCGGGAACGATTGTTCCGAGCCTTTCGCAATGCGCCAGGACGACGTCAGCGGCCTGGTCGCATCCGTAGTGCCGCGACAGACCTCCGATCGGATCGATCGACCGCCGAAATATTTCGTTCGAGCGTAGCCCACAATCAACTCGAACAAGGATTTACCAAATGACTTTCCTCAAGATCTCCCTCGCAATCGGCACCGTTCTGATGTTGTCGGCATCACCGTCATTCGCACAAGACGCCATGGCGGGCCACAACATGGCAGCTTCCGGTGACGCAGGCGTCGAATTGCCCGAAATCTGCAAGTCGGCGGGCAACATGGCCGGCGACATGCAGATGAGCATGGACCATAAGATGGACCAAGCTCACATGGACCTCATGGCGGGAATGAACGAGACCAATAGGGCGATGATGAACTCGATGATGGTCGAGGACATCGACGTCGCCTTCGTCTGTTCCATGATCCCGCACCACCAAGGTGCCATCAACATGGCCAAAGCCGAGCTCGCCCATGGCGACAATCAGTGGGCCAAGGACATGGCTCAGAAGGTGATCGACGCTCAGGAGAAGGAAATCGCCGAGATGATTTCCTGGCTCGAAGGCGAAGGCGCCAACGAGTAAAGCCTACGGGGCGGGCCAAGGCCTGCCCCGAACCCTCAAGCATCGCGAAACCTTTGGCCGCTAGAATGCGAGCCGGAGGAAACGATGCTGAACAAGATCAAGACCGAGCTGACGGAGCTCTTCTTTCTGAGCAGGGATGCGCTTCACATCCATCTCGGTATTGCGATCTACCTGGTCGCCATGCTGATCTTTAGGCGCGGCCCGGCAAGCATGGTTCCCTGGCTCGTGCTTCTTGCCTTCGAGCTGGTCAACGAAGTGCTGGACGTCTTCCACGGCAATCACATCGAACTCGACATCTCCGGAGCGCTCAGGGACATCGGCAACACCATGCTCTGGCCGACCGTCGCCCTGATCGTGGCGCGTGTCATCGCCCGCCGCCAGCGCAGTGCAGCGACGGCACAGGCCTGAATCCCAGCGTCCAAAGTGAGGATCGCAAGACAATCCTACAGCTCACTCGGTGTCGGCTGCCGTCCGTTTCGCTTGCAGTTCCCGCTCGCGGTCCGGCCATGTGCTCTTGATGTACTCGAGCACCGCCAGGATCTCGCCGTCGGAAAGCGTATCGCCAAAAGCGGGCATGTCGGTCTCGTAGCCCGGTGCAATTACAGCCAGCCCCTCCTTGATGATCCGAAGAAGCTGGCGGTCCGAGTGGTGCCAGGTGTGCCCCGATGCGTCATGCGGAGGGGCGGGCATCCGGCCGTTGGGCATACGCCGCATCCAGTCCGGCTGACCTTCGAGGTTCACTCCGTGACATCCCGCGCAGCGATCGAGGTAGATCGCCGCGCCGGGATGATCCTGCGCCAAGCAAGCAGGAGCGAGCGCCGCACCAACGACGGTGACGATCAAGGCGCGAGCGGTGACCATGATTTCCCGCCGTCGAGGCTTGAGAGGACGGCGCTTTCGGTGGTCACTGCCACTACACGGTTCTGGTCATCGGGATCGAACCCGAGATGGAGCAAGACCATGTCGGTGACTTCGCCGACCGCGACGAGCTCTTCGGCCTCAAGACGCATCAGGCCGCGACCAGCAACAAAGGCATAAAGGTTGCCGTCGGCTCTGGTCTCGAGCGCAGTCACTGGTCCGCCGGCAGCCGTCACCTCCGACCAGGTGCGTCCGAAGTCCTCGCTTTCGAAAAGACCTGCCATAGTTCCGGCATAGACATGCCCGGGTGCGTCGGGGGCGGCAGCGAGATCGATGAGCTCTGCTGGACCCGGCCCCGACACTTCCCAGGTACCGCCGCCATCACGGCTTACCTGAATTCCGCGGAATGAGCCATAAAGCGTTTGACCGTCGGCTGGGCTGACCGACATCGCATGAAAATCGACCGGCCCGTTCTGCCCATCGGAAAGATGCCGCCATGCTCCATCGGCGTTGGCTGCGCCGATCACACCGATATTGCCGCCTGTAGCAGGATGCCCGCTGGCAAAGAGCCGACCATCTGTGGCGGCGGTGAAGCCCATGAAATCGTCGGGCTCGGCCGATACCATCGTCGTGTTGCCCGCCGGATCGACCGAATAGAGCCCATGGTGGGTTGCGAGGAGGATCGTATCACTGCCCGCTGGCAGAACGACCCCATGAATGTGCGTCAGTTCGGAAAGGGCAACCGGCTGCGCGTGTTCGGAGCCCAGAACCGGGCTTGCCAGAACGGCGGACAGGAGGAGCAGGGTGTGGGTCTTCATATATTCCGCCGAAGAAAGCGATGAATTGGCGAACGGCAGGCCTGGGCCTGCCGTCGGGTTACTGCTGCAATTCGCCGGTATAGCCGGCTTCGGTAATCGCTGCAGCGAAAGCCTCTACCGGTTTGGTGCTGGCGATCTCGACCTTATGGGTCGTGAGGTCGATCTTGACCTGGGCGGCAGCGTCGACGCCCTTGACGGCCTTCTCGACCGTCGAAGCGCAATGGCCGCAAGTCATGTCGTTCACCTGGAAGTTGTACATGGAAATCTCCTTTTTCGTCAGGGGTACAGGGAAGGTGGGGTATACAACTGTGGGAAGGTCAACAGGTCATTTCGGCTCTCATGCCCGGACACGATCGGGAGCGATATCCGTTACCCCGAAGCGCGGCTTGCGAGCCTTGGGGCCCTCGGGCTCTCCCTGAGCAAATCCCTCGAGGATCGGACAGTCCGGACGATCATCACCATGGCAATGGGCTGCGAGGTTTCGCAGGGTATCGCTCATTGCCTTGAGTGCCTTTGCCTTCTCGTCGAGGATGCGTACGTGCTCGAGGGCGATCGCCTTCACATCGGCACTTGCTCGCGAGCGGTCGCGCCAGAGTGCGAGGAGATCGCCCATCTGATCGATGGAGAAGCCAAGGTCGCGTGCCCGGCTGATGAAGCGCAGGGCATGGATGTCGTTTTGCGAATAGACGCGATATCCGGCCTCTGTCCGCGAAGGTGCGGTGATGAGACCGATCGACTCGTAGTAGCGGATCATCTTGCTCGACACGCCGCTGGCTTTGGACGCTTGCCCGATATTCATGATGCGGACTCCTGAAGTTGGAAGCTAGTTTGATCCGAAGCCGGGCGGGCAGCGCTATAACGCACACCCGGTGCCGTGAACCGGCGGAGGCGTAGCGCATTGCCCAGCACGAAGACGCTGCTGAGGGCCATTGCGCCGGCAGCAAGGATTGGCGAAAGCAGGGCTCCATTGATCGGATAGAGCACGCCGGCAGCAACCGGAATCAGGACCACGTTGTAGGCAAAGGCCCAGAAGAGGTTCTGCTTGATGTTGCCGATCGTGGCGCGCGAGATCGCGATCGCGTTGACGATGCCCGAGACGTCGCCCGACATCAGCACGACATCCGCGCTTTCGATGGCGATATCGGTGCCCGTGCCGACTGCCAACCCGACGTCGGCTTCGGCAAGGGCCGGAGCATCATTGATGCCGTCTCCAACGAAGGCCACCTTGCGATCTCCAGCCCGAAGCTTTCGGACGGCGTCTACCTTGCCGTCGGGAAGAACCTCCGAAACGACTTCGTCGATACCGAGAGCAGCGGCGACTGCGCGGGCGGTTCTCGAATTGTCGCCGGTAATCATCGCAACCCGCAGACCGAGGTCATGGAGGGCCCTGACAGCCGCAGCCGAGGTTTGCTTGACAGGATCGGACACCGCGATGATGGCAGCGAGCCGACCATCGATTGCGGCATAGAGCGGGCTCTTGCCCTGGTCGGCCAGTCGAACCGAGACCGACGCAAAGCCCGATGTGTCAATGCCGGCCTTGGCAAGGGCACGGTCGGCGCCGACCAAAACCTGGCGCTCATCGATCACGCCCGATACGCCGAAGCCCGGGTCCGCGGAGAACTGGGTGACAGCTGAGGTTGAAAGACCCTTTTTACCTGCCGCGGTCACGAGAGCTTCGGCGATGGGGTGTTCGGACCGCGTTTCGAGACTGGCGACAAGGCGCAGCACTTCAGAAGCGTCGAAGCCGTCAGTCACCTCGAGATCGGTAAGCTCCGGCTTGCCCTTTGTGAGGGTTCCGGTTTTGTCGAAAGCCACCACATCGGCGGACCGCAAGGTCTGCAAGGCCTCGCCCTTGCGGAAGAGGATGCCCATTTCCGCAGCACGGCCGGTCCCGACCATGATCGAGGTCGGCGTGGCAAGACCCATGGCGCATGGGCAGGCGATGATCAGGACGGCAACCGCATTGACGAGGGCAAAGCTTAGGGCAGGGGACGGGCCCCAGGTGAGCCAGATGCCAAAGGTGACCAATGCGGCCGCAATCACTGCCGGGACGAACCAGGCGGTCACCTTATCGACAAGGGCCTGAATCGGCAGTTTCGAGCCCTGCGCCGCTTCCACCATGCGGATGATGTTGGCGAGCACTGTTTCGCCCCCGACCTTAGTGGCCGTGAAGCGGATGGCGCCGTTCTTGTTGATCGTTCCCCCGACCACGTCGGCTCCCGCGGCCTTGTGCACGGGGATGGGCTCGCCGGTGATCATGGATTCGTCGATATAGGTTTCGCCTTCCGCGACGACACCGTCGACGGGAATGCGATCGCCGGGCCGAATATCGAGGACATCCCCCGACACCACGGTTTCGAGCGGCACCTCGACGACGGTGCCTGCCCGGATGACGCGCGCTGTCTTGGGCTGCAATCCGATCAGCCGCTTGATCGCCTGGCCGGTGCGCCCCTTGGCCCGCGCCTCGAGGAAGCGGCCCAGAAGGATCAGGGTGACGATGACCGCGGCGGCCTCGAAGTAGACGTTGGCGGTTCCGCTCGGAAGCAGACCCGGAAGGAAGGTTGCAACGACCGAGTAAGACCACGCCGCGGCCGTGCCCAGAACGACAAGCGAGTTCATGTCGGGGGCAAGCCGCCCAAGGGCGGGAATGCCTTTGCGGTAGAAACGCAGGCCCGGCCCGAAGAGCACAACGGTCGCCAGAACGAACTGGATATAAAGGCTGTTGGCATGGCCAAGCTCGGTCATGATCCAGTCGTGGATCGCTGGAACGAAATGCGACCCCATCTCCATGACGAAGAGAGGAATGGTGAGGATTGCTGCAATCCCCAATGAATTGCGCAGATGCCTGATCTCGGCATCGCGACGGTCTTCAGGATCCTCGACCGCCGTCGAGACATCAGTCTTGACGACGCCATAGCCTGCCTTGCCGACGGCGTCTTCGAGGGCAGCTCGAGAGACAGTGGCGGTAGGCAGGGTGATCGTAGCCTTTTCGGTCGCGAGATTGACCGAAGCGTCGATGACGCCGGGAACCTTGCGCAGCGCCTTTTCGACCCGCGACACGCAGGATGCGCATGTCATCCCTTCGATTTGCAGCTCGACCGTTTCGCGGCGGGCGCTATACCCGACCTTCTCGATGGCTTGGATGACGCCGGTGACATCCGGCGCGCCCGAAAAACTGATGGACGCCTTCTCGGTCGCCAGGTTGACGTTTGCGGCTTCCACCGATGGCAAGGCGCGAATGGCTTTTTCGACGCGCCCCACGCATGAAGCGCATGTCATGCCTTCAACCGTGAGATCGAAGCTGAAGGCCTTCGTCTGAGGCGCGGATGGTTCAGCTGATACTGACATTTTGGACAGTCCTATGCTTGACTGTCCATGTAGGTAGTCCTTCCAACAATGGGAAGGTCAAGGGGCTAATGTCGTACCATCGCAGATTTCAGCGCGCCCTTGGTTTTTCGCCAACCGTAGGGCGTGAGGCCCTTCGGCTTGAAGATCGAGAGCACGAGGCAAAGAGCGAGCGGCACCAGTCCTGTCCCGGCATGAAGAACAAGGGACAAGCGTTGAGACGCATTCTGCGGCAGGGCGATCTCCGACACCGTCATACTTCCCAGCGCGGTTATTCCGGGCAGTTGGAGAACGAGGACGGCAAGGACGAATGCAGTGGCGACGAGTTTGACGATCACCCAGTAGTGCTGAACGAGGCCCCAGGGACTGACAAGCGACTGCACTATGCCGATGGCCAAGGCGGCAGAAGCAAGGGGCAGGACGATCAACCTGGCGATGAGGTCGGCGGCCGCATAGAGGTTGGTGCCGCCGGTGAGCCCTGCCACGGCGAGGACAAGGAAGCAGAGGACGCCGCCGATCAGCCCCGCGGATGTCGCGACATGGAGAATCATGATGATCTTGCGAAGCGACGGCATGGGGCGTCAGTTCTGGTCGGTCGAGAAATGTCGCCATGGACCATGGTCGCCGCCACCGACGAGCGCCAGCAGCGCGGCTGCCAGGATTACGGCAAGGAATATTGCGCCCAGCCATTTGACCCAACCCGGCATTGGCGGCGGATGACTTTCGCTCATGTTGTCTGCATCAGCTCCTCGGAAACATCCCGATCGACCTTACGCCTCTGGGCTTGCCGCGTCGACAATGTGCAGAAACTGACAAGCTGAGGAAGTCTCGTGTCGGAAGGAAAGTCAACAGGCCGATTTCTGCGAAAACGAAAACCCTGTGACAATTGCGCACTGGCGAATCCGTTCGGCTTCGGTATTTATTCCGCTTCATGCTCTCGTTCGTCCGCTCCATCGTAGCTGTCGTCGCTCTTGTCGCGTTCCTCGTGACGAACGCGGGCATTGCCATGGCAAGCGTAGCGCCGGTTGCCGCCGCCGATCCCGTGGCGTGCGCAGCTCCCATGGTACTACATGGTGATCATTCTCGGGCCCTCGATCTTCATGACGACGGCTGCGCAGCCTCGACGGAAAAGAGCCCGTTCGATCACCACAATGCCGGCGCCGGCTCACCTTGCTGTGCGCTGAATTGCCATGCGGCGATTTCCGTCGCTTGCCCTGACACTCTGGTCACGCTCGCCATTGGCAAGGCCATATTTCCCGGACTCCACCCGCAACCGCTTGGTTCGGTCGCCAGGGGTCTGGAACGCCCTCCCCGCACCATCCTCGGCTGATCGAAGCGCTTCCCGGCGACAGGTTTAGCGACGCGTTTCGGCGCGCCCTCGAACCTGCCACCCAGACGCCTCGGTCGCTTCGGCACTCTTGTCCCGCCGAAGCTTGTCACTCTTCGTCCTTTCACGAGGGACGATCGACTTGCCTTGATCCCGAGGATCACAATGAAAATCTTTGCTCTGGTGGCTGTCGCCGCCAGCCTGTCCGCGTGCTCGGCCATGCCCGTGCAGCGAACCGGTTTCAATCCTGCCGATCCGAACACGCCCGTTCCCCAATTGCGCTATGTCCCGGTGACCGCCGGCACACGGCACTTCGTTCCGGTCGAACCCAAGCCATGGCTCGAAAGCAATCAAGCGGTTGGCCCGCAGGCGGGTAGCCAATGATCGGCCCGGTTACGCTTTTCGGGCTAACGCAGCCCTTGATCCGCCATGTCGGCCGCTTCGCCGTTCTCGGTGTCTCCGCCTTCAGTCTTGCGGCGTGCGCAAGCTTCTCGCCCAATGGCGGGATGACGCCGGTGGCGTCTCGCGTTGGCCAAGAACTCGGCCAGACGGCCGCCAAGATCGTCACCGCCGCCGATGAAGTGTCAGCCATGGCGAAGGTCGAGGCACTGCTCGCCAAGCCCTTGACCGCCGACAGCGCCGTGCAGATCGCGCTCCTCAAGAACCGCGGCCTTCAGGCCGAATACAATGCTCTTGGGATTTCTGAAGCCGATTATGTCGAGGCCAGTCTGCCGATGAGCCCGGCGTTCTCCATCGGCAAGCTTATCGGCGGGGGAGAGCTGGAGATCGAGCGCCGCCTCGTAGGCAGCATCCTTTCGCTCTTTACGCTGCCTGCACGCCGTGCCGTTGCGGAAGCCGAATTCAAGGCGGCAAGCTTCCGGGCGGTCGATGCCACGTTCCGCCTCGCGGCCGAGACACGGCGCGCCTACTACAATGCCGTCGCTTCCAGGCAACTCGTCGCTCTTCTCGAGAAAGGCCAGAATTCGGCAGAGGCAGCAGCGGACTTAACGGTGAAGCTCGGCGAAACCGGGGCCGCAACGAAGCTGGAACAAGCCCGCGCCAGTGCATTCTACGCCGAGGTATCCGCCGAGCTTGCCGAAGCCAAAATGCGCGCAGGCGTCGACCGGGAGACCTTGACCCGACTTATGGGCCTGTGGGGCATGGAGCTGAACTTCAAACTTCCCGGGCAGCTTCCACCCTTGCCGGACCGGGTGCCCAGTTCGGAGCGTCTTGAGGCGGATGCCGTCACTCGTCGGGTCGACCTCATGGTTGCCCGTCTCGAGCTTGAAGCGATGGAAAAGTCGCTGGGATTGACCAAAGCCAGCCGCTACGTCACGGCACTCGACCTCGCCGGCATGGCGAACACGACCATCGAAACCGGCGAAGACGGCACGTCGACGGCCGACGCATATGGTTTCGAGATCGAACTCGAAATCCCGATCTTCGACCTGGGGGAGACCGGGGTGCGGCGGTCGACGGAAACCTATATGCAGGCCGTCAACCTCCTGGCCGAAAGGGCGATCAATATCCGATCCGAGGTTCGGTCGGCTTACATCGCCTACCGGGCGACCTATGACATCTCCTGGCAGTATCGCAACCGCATCCTGCCGTTGCGCGAGACCATCGATGAACAGGCTCTGCTCGAATACAGCGGCATGATCACCGACGTCTTCGACCTGCTCACGACGGCGAGCGAAAGCATCGACAGCAATGTCGCTGCCATCGAGGCCAAACGCGACTTCTTCCTTGCTGCCGTGGATTTCCAGGCTGCCCTTATCGGCGGCTCCGGAGAGGCTGCAGCAGGCGAAGCCGAAGAATAGTCATCAGGAAAGTCTGCAATCATGACCTTCTCGCGTCGCTCGTTCCTGAGCGCATCCGGGGCCGCATTGCTGGGAGCCGGTTTCGTGTCGGGCCGCGTGCAAGCCGCCTCCATCCCCGAGGCCGCAACCATGACGGAAGCCGTCATGCAGCCGCCCCTCATCCCGACTAGCGGGCCTGACTACAATCCTGTCGTAACCCTCAACGGTTGGACCCTTCCGCCCCGCATCAAGGGCAACTGGAAGGAATATCATCTCGTGGCCGAACCCGTGATCCGTGAGATCGCGCCCGGCATGGTGGCTCACCTCTGGGGCTACAACGGTCAATCCCCCGGCCCGACCATCGAGGCGGTCGAAGGCGACTTCGTCCGCATCTTCGTCACCAACAAGCTGCCCGAGCATACGACCATTCATTGGCATGGTCAGCTGTTGCCGAGCGGCATGGACGGGGTTGGGGGCCTGACCCAACCCCACATCCCGCCGGGCAAAACCTTCGTCTACGAGTTCCAGCTGAGGAAGAGCGGTACCTTCATGTACCACCCCCATGCCGATGAAATGGTCCAAATGGCTATGGGCATGATGGGGTTCTTCGTCGTCCATCCGCGGGACCCCGACTTCCGCAGGGTCGACCGCGATTTCGTCTTTCTTCTCAATGCTTATGACATCGAGCCAGGCGCATACGTGCCTAAGGTGATGACCATGACCGACTTCAATCTCTGGACATGGAACAGCCGGGCTTTTCCAGGCATCGATCCGCTCGTCGTCAACAAAGGCGACAAGGTCCGCGTCCGGTTCGGCAACCTGACGATGACCAACCACCCGATCCACATGCATGGGTACGACTTCAAGGTCTCGTGCACGGACGGGGGATGGGTGCCGGAAGAGGCGGCATGGCCCGAGGTCACCATCGACTGCGCCGTCGGACAGATGCGCGCGTTCGATTTTGTTGCCGACGAACCTGGCGACTGGGCGATCCACTGCCACAAGTCCCACCACACCATGAACGCCATGGGGCACGACGTTGCTACTTGGATCGGCGTGGATCGCAACGCGGTCACCGAGAAGATCCAGGCGCTCGTGCCCGACTACATGTCGATGGGCGCCTCCGGCATGGCCGAGATGGGCGAGATGGAAATGATGATCCCCGACAACACGCTGCCGATGATGACGGGCTGGGCCCAGTTCGGCGCCGTGGAAATGGGCGGGATGTTCTCCGTCGTGAAGGTGCGCGAGGGCATCGCCACCCACGACTACTCCGATCCGGGTTGGTTCGAACACCCGGCCGGGACCGTCTCCTACGAATGGACGGGCGAGTCCCAGGCGATCGAACGAGCGGCCTCACCGCAGTTTGATGCTTCGACAACGACAGAAGTCCAGGTGGTCAAGCCTGGCACCGACCACACCAACCATTAGTCATGGAAGTGCACATGAAGAAATACCTCACGCTCGCCATCATGGCGTTCCTCGCCGCCGCCAACCCGGTCCTTGCCGACTCCGGCCACGATCACGACGAGGCCCTCGTCTACGGCGAACCCGGGGATCCGTCCAAGCCCGCCAGGATGATCCTGATCGCCATGCGCGAAACGGACGACGGCATGGCTTTCGTTCCTAACCAGATCAAAATCAAGGCCGGCGAACAAGTCAAGTTCGTGATCCGCAACAATGGCGAATTCGACCATGAGCTCGTCTTTGCCGATCTCGAATCCAACCTCAAGCACGCCGTCGAAATGGCGAAAAACCCGGACATGGAACACGACGACCCGAACGCGGCTCGCGTGGCGCCCAAGAAGGTCGGCGAGCTCGTCTGGAAGTTCACCAATGCCGGCGAGTTCGACTTCTCCTGCCTCATCCCGGGGCATCGAGATGCCGGCATGTTCGGCACCATCATCGTCCAATAATCAGCCCAAAGGAAACAAACAGATGCGCAAATTCCTCACCGCCGCCGCCTTCGCTATTCTACCCACCTTCGCAATGGCTGCCACTGTGCCGGTCCAGGGCGAGATCAAGAAGATCAATGAAGCTCAGGGCAAGATCACCCTCAAGCACGGCCCGATCACAAATCTCGACATGGACGGGATGACCATGGTCTTCACGATGGCAGATCCCAGCCTCCTCAAATCCCTTGCCGTGGGCGACCAGGTGGTTTTCGAGGCCGATCGTGTCAACGGTAAGATCACCGTGGTCAAGATCGAGGCTGCGAACTGAACGAATGAGGAGGTCGGACTTCCGGCCTCCTTCTCTCCATGTCGGAACGAAACCCGCACGCGGGGACTTATACCCCCACGGGGTATTTCGGAGCGGCCATGTGCAACGAACATTCGATCGCGATCCGGAACAGGTTGAACCGGATCGCAGGACAGGTCGGGGGCGTCTCGCGAATGGTGGAAGAGGGTTCCTATTGCATCGACATCCTCACCCAGCTGCAGGCGATCAAGTCCGCACTCGGCAAGGCCGAGGACGAGATTCTCAAGCAGCACGCGGATTCCTGCGTCGCCGAGGCAATCGCATCGGGCGATCCAGAAGCCCAGCGGCGCAAATTTCAGGAGCTGGTCGACCTGATCGGAAGATCGAAGCGATGATGAGAGCTTAAGGCTTTTTGCTAAGCGCGGCCTCAAGCGGGCCAGCGTAGAGGGCGAGGCAGATGTCCCGCTTGGCCTCGTTCCTCCAGACCTGATGATGGCCGCTGTGGCGATCTGGATGGCTCTCAAACCCGTGGGCTTGAACCACCAAGGAGAAAGACTATGACGGATCATTCTCATCACGGCGCAACCGCCGGCCGACATGACGAAGTCGGGCACGCCGACCACAAAGATCACAGACGGCCATATGTGCTTTTCTGGGTCAACATGATCCTCGGCCTCATTGTCATGTACGTTGTCATGTTCTCGATGATCGATGGCTGGATCGACTTCAGAAACAATCTCAACATGTTCTATATGGCCGTCACGATGTGGGCGCCGATGGGCATCTTCATGTTGGCGACCATGCCCGGGATGTTCCCAGACAAACGCATGAACGTCGTCCTTTACGTCGCCTTCGCGCTCCTGACCGTGGGTTCATTCTGGGCTACGCGTTCGCAAGCCATGATCGACGATTCCCAGTTCATCAGTTCGATGATTCCACATCATTCCGGGGCGATCCTGATGTGCCGGGAAGCGGATCTGGAGGATGCCGAGCTGATCGCGCTCTGCGGAGAGATTATCGAGGCGCAACGCCAAGAAATCGACCAGATGAAGGTCATCGGCGATCGGCTTTAAGACGTCTCATTTGAGCAACAGGTGATCGGATTGTGCGGCCTTTTCGGTCGCATTTCCAATTGTCGCCCGAATTGTTCATAAAATAGAATTCTCGCGAGCCACGATCTCGCTGCCCGGAAACCAATGTCGATCGTCCGCTCAATCCGAGGGCTACTGCCCATCCTGTTTGCTACGGTGATGCTGGCGCTTTCGACGCCTCAGGCAGCTATTGCCGAGGTCGGTTCGGTCGCACCCAACTGGACCGAGCAGGCGCACGACCATCATGGAGATTGCAGCAAGGAGCCCATGCACGCCATCGGCTGCTGTGCCCTTGCCTTGGTTCTTCCTGCTGCGGCTCCGGCGCATCCGAAAATCGACGGTTTGGGCAGTTCGCACGGACTCGCTAAGGGAATAGACGGTCCGGCTACGCTTTTTTACAACGATCTCTTCCGTCCGCCGCGCCTCGCATAGTTCGATGGCCGAGTGAACCAGCCGGGCAATGCCCGCTGCCGACCGCTCGTCGACTACGAATTCGAGACAAGAGCTACGGACGATAATCATGAAAAGAAGAGACTTTCTCAGGCTGCTGCCGATGGGCGCGGCCGTAACCTTGCCATTTATTCAAGGCGCTCAAGCCCAGTCCCTGTGGGACATGATGAATAAGAGTCGCACCCTGAGCGATGCCGAGCGTGAAGCCAACAGCGCCGCCGCCATTCAGGCGATCGACACCAACGAGCCGATCCTTTCTTACGACACGGCGAACAATCTACAGCTCGCCATTGCCCAGTACGAGCCTTTCGTCCTAGCGGGCGGCTGGGAGCCGGTGCCGCAGGAGACCTACGGCGTGCGGATGGGTGTCAACCGCGCCGGTGTGGTGGAGCTTAAGCGTCGGCTGTTGTCGTCGGCCGACATGCCGATGGTCGAACGCGTCGACGAAACCTTCGACGCGCCGACCGACGCTGCCCTCCGCCGCTTCCAGGCCCGCCATGGCCTTCAGGTCAGCGGCGAGGTCGACGAAGCCACCTGGTACGCTCTCAATGTGCCGGCGGAGACCCGCCTCCACCAGCTTCGTCTTAATCTCCTCCGCGTCCAGGCCATGGCGCCGGCTCTCGCGGAACGGTACGTGGTGGTCAATATCCCGGCTGCCTTCATCGAGACGGTGGAAGGCGGCATGGTGCAGCGTCGGCACACCGCCGTCGTCGGTCGCATCGATCGACAAACGCCGATCCTGAAGAGCCGCATTCATCAGATCAACTTCAATCCGTTCTGGAACGTGCCGGTCTCGATCATTCGTCGGGACCTCATCAAGTACATGAACGAGAACCCGAACTATCTAACCGAACAGAAGATCCGCATCTACGACGGCAGCGGCAAGGAGCTGCAGCCCACCGATATCAACTGGCAGACCGAGGAGGCGGTGAACTACAACTTCCGCCAGGACCCGGGGCCGCAAAATTCCATGGGGAACGTGAAGATCAACTTCCACAATCCTCACGCGGTTTATCTGCACGACACGCCGACCAAAGGGCTCTTCGGCGAGAACGCCCGCTTCTATTCCTCGGGATGCGTCCGCGTGGATCAGGTGCAGGACTTCGTCGGCTGGGTGCTTCGCGATAATGGCGACTGGGGGCCAGCCGAGGTCGGCAATGTCTTTGCAACCGGCGAACGCAAGGACGTCGACGTCCGCAATCCGGTCGAACTGCACACCACCTACATATCGGCATGGGCCAATCGGCAGGGCGTCGTCAGCTTCCGTGACGATGTTTACGAGTTCGACATGGCCGGAAAGGTCAATTTCGAAGCCTGACCGAATGACCCTGTCACGGGTGCCGGCCTATTCGTCCGTCAGGCCGGCACCCGCGAGCCGTTCCTCAAAGTCCTGCGGCATTCGAACCATGATCCGTCGAAATGCATGGATTGCCTTAGCCAGGGTTCAACCCGGGTAGGGCATTGTGGGGCCATCTCGGACACGGAGCTTGAGATGGTTGGGATGAAGAAGCTTTCGGTGGCATTGGCGGTCATGCTGGTGTGTGCCGACCCGGCACTTGCTGTTCCCAAGGCAAGTCCGGAGGGCGAAGCGGGGGAGGGCGCCTCTGTCTCGGTCGGCGGCCCGACACTCGGTGATGCAGCTCCCGTGTTGCAGGACGGCTCACCTACCCTGGAATTGTCTGCGCCCGCGACATCGGTATCGCCAGGGCAATCACTCAATCCCCTCGTTGGCGCAGCGGCACTTTCCCCGGATCGCTGTGCCGTCGAGGTCGAGCTTCCGTCGGATGGCGCTGAGGTCACGATACCCAAACCGGTGGCGGAGGGCTCGGAAAAGGATTGCGTGGCACTCGTCGATGCTCAGCCGACGATGATGACCAACACGGGTCCCCAGCCCATTTTGGGCGACGGCACTGGATCGACCACGGAAGGCGAGCTTCTCCTGCGGCTCGGCGAGCGGAAATCCGGCCTCGATCAGGAGAAGGCCAGCCTTGATCAGCAGGCACGCCTCCTAGATGCCGCGGAAAAGCGCATCGCCGAACGTACGGCAGCCTTGACGGCACTCGAGGCCAGCATCAATCAGCTGGTCGGCGCGCGTGATCAACAGAGCGAGGAGCAGGTCGCTGAAATGGTTTCGCTCTATCAGAACATGAAGCCTAAGGAAGCAGCGTGGGTCTTGGGCGGTCTGCCCGATCCAGTGCTCCTCAAGATTGCCTCGGCCATGTCCCCGCGGAAGATGTCGGCGATCATGGCTGAGCTAGAACCGGCGCGAGCTCAGGTACTGACGATCATGATGATGGATCAGGCGACGAAACTCCCCGATTGACCGTGCCCACGTCCGTGCCGACACACGCCAGGTCCTGGCGCGAGGACCACGTGGTCATGGGTGGGCAGCATGATGCGCCGTCATCGGCCCTGACCGGCGAGAAGTGCGTCGGCGCAAGTATCGACTGCCATCAACGAAAAAACCCGTCCAGCACGTCGACGCTCTGTTCGTAGGCGAGGTCGTCGGCGATAGACAGATCCAGCAGCACCAAGTGCTTGCTTCGGTCATCCCTGCGGAATTCGAAGCTATCCGTCCTGGAATCGAGCGGACATGAATAGGTGAAGGTGTCGTCACCCGACGCCGTCCGCTTGCAGAGGTCGGTGGGGTAGAACGAGAAAAACTCGTCTGCACCGACGATGTCCGCCGACGAAGGCCCCCGGGTGACGATGCGATACTCCGCATCCTGAGCGAGTGTCCCTATCGTGCTCACGAGCAACGCAAGACCTGCGGCCAAGGCCAGTTTCTGCATACTAAGAAGTCCGATGGGCATACGGGTTGAGTGTTTGGGGAAGCTTATGCTCAGGACGGAGTTGCGCCAAGTGCACAAGGGAGACACCATGAGCTTCCGGACCGCACGCAAGATTCAATCATGCTGTCGGCTGTAGTCTTCGTGTGGGGATTGCGACGAACCGCAAGTCCGGTGGCACGCCATCGGTTTTCCCTGGCCCTATGACCCGGACACTTCGCATCGGGCCTGCCGAAACGCTCATTGAGCGAGGCCGGTCGATGCTAAAGATGGGCCAACCGCGCATTGAACCATTGCACCCTGATTGCCGTCGCAACCGACGTCGGGACGGCGTAGTCATCACCCACAGGTCGGCATTGACCGAAAGTCTCGCTTTCCTCCAGCGCGAGGATCACCGCTTCCATCGGCGCTCGCACTTCCCGAGCCAGGCTGCGCAACGACAGATGCTCGCGCCTGTCGAGAGCAGCTACGGGAAATCCGAGACAATGCGTCAGCGCATGACGAAGGAGACGATCGAAGTCGGGGACGTTGCCAGCGAATTTGAACGCGTATTCGTCCGCGAACCAGCCTAAGGCCTCGATCGGAGCGATTTCGAACACGGACGCGCGACCGTGCCTGAAACCCTCCACGACAGGCTCAATTGCAATTTGCAGATCTTCTTGCACCAACAGTTCGAAGGCGCGCTCTGCCGCGTGGATACCGCCATCCTTCATGGCGGAAAGCGCGGGTCGGGTTCTTGAGAAGCCGCCATCCAACAGAGTGGCCACGGCGGTTACGAGCTGGATTGCCAGCATCAGTGGCAAATTGTCGAGCGCCGGCACAGGGTCAACGGGGACAGCACAGCCCATCTTAGCCAGGCACCATGCCTGAAATGGCCTGGGCGGAACATCTACCTTCGCCGGCTCATCAAGCAGGCCTTCGTCGGTGCAGCTGGAACATTTGAGATTGTCGGCGTCGGTGTAGGTCAGAACGTTTCCGCATGCGCACCTGCTCGTCAGGGCAATTCCGTGATCGGGGCATCGGTCGATGAACTTGAGGTCCCACCAGAACCGATGGTTACGGCCATCTTCAGCCATGCATCCGGGACAGATCCGGCGTTGCCGGGTATCCAACCATTCCGCCGATAGTCGATGACCAAAGTAGCTCACCGACTTGCCCGTAAATACCGGGATCTTGGACTGCAGCTCGCCGGCCGGGATCCGAGTGGCGGTCGCAAGCGTCGCCAAATCCGAACCGTTGCCAATTTTCTCCGGGGTTGACCCCAAAAGCTTACAAAAATGCCTCAGACCGATCCAGCCGTTGACATGGGCAAAGCGCACGAGCAATGCCGGAACGGGTTCTGCCGGATCGTTCGCCACGCGAACGGGCGGCACCCACTGCTCGCCTCTAACCCGCATGACTTGCCTCGACCGGAAGCGGTTTCGGCTTCGGCAGGCCTAGCGCTGCATCGGTTCTTTTGAAAATGTTCTGGTCGTCCGGAACGCTCAGACGCTCGCGGAGCGTCAGTAGCA
This sequence comes from Devosia soli, assembly GCF_000970455.1. Taxonomy (GTDB): domain Bacteria; phylum Pseudomonadota; class Alphaproteobacteria; order Rhizobiales; family Devosiaceae; genus Devosia; species Devosia soli. The sequence goes on from NZ_LAJG01000025.1 coordinate 113,832, forward strand.
AAGTGTCCATATCGACGTAGGCTTCTTCATTGGCCATTGCGTGCTTGGTAGCGATGCCAAGCAGAGTCGTCACCTCGCCGAGGATGCCGTTGGAATATCGGTGGAGGCGGGTCGCAACCTTCCAACTTGAAATGTCGGATTGGGCATCGAAGGGAAGTTCGGCTTCCAGCTCTTCTAGCATTGCAATCCACTCCGAACCCTCGTGTTCGGGGAATGCGAAGGGCGCCAGGGTGACTGACTGTTCAACCATTTTTCTCAGGTCCTTGGCGGTGTCGACCACCGTCATCAAGTCCCCGGTCCCAACAAGGGCGACCTCGATCTTTGTCATCTTGCAGATCTGTCTGAACGCCTCAGCGGCCGACCGGCTGCCAGGACCGGCCATCGAGTCGACAATGCGCTGTGCCTCATCAAAGATAAGAAGACCGGTGCCTAGTTCGCCTAAGAGGCGTGACAGTTGGATAGCCAACGCCATGTTTCCGGCACGCTGCTTGGGCGCTTCACGCGTTAAGGCAAATATCGCGTCGCGCATGATGCCCTGGAACGTGGGATTGACGCCGATCTGCAACATAACGACGGGATAGAGCGTTTGAAGCGGCCCCTGCTTCTCGACCGTGACAACGCCAGCTACCGCATCGCGCTCCCTCAAGTTCAGGAGGTTGGGCTCCCATGCGACGTAGCGGCCGCCATGCTCTTGGGCATAGTCGAAAATGTATTGCTCACATGCTATAGTCTTTCCCATGCGGCTCTCGCCGCTGATCAAGGTAAGCCGGCCTTCATGGCGCGCAGAATAACTCTGGTGAGCAAAGCTGAGGACGTCGGCAACCTTGCGAGTAATGCGGTTAGGAATGACCGCTCGACCGAAGTGTCTCTCACGTTCGATGATGGTGGCGGTTGCCCATTTGTCTAGCTCAGTATCTTTGGTCATCTACGGATCACTCCCGGATTTCTCTTTTTTTGTTTCCGTTGCGCATTAGGCTGCGGCGTCCGGCTTCCACTCGGGCTGTCGCCACCGGACCCGGCTGGCACCGACCGGTCGGGTTCGCTATCGATCGGCTCGATGGGTTGCTGTGCGGCCGGTGACCGAGACCTGGACGCGAACGGTGGGCCGGCCCGTTCGCCGGCGACGGTGGGCTCATCCTCGGCGGGGTAGGGGGCCGCCTTCGAGTAACCCGGCGATGCCGGCGGCTGCTCGACCTGGCGATACGACGTCTCGATCTCGCGGCTTTCTGCCTTCAAGAATTGCTGCACGGACGATGGCGTGCCGAATGGCCCCGTGCTGTCGTTCATCCTTGCGTCAGGCGGACGATCCGGGTCGTAACCCACCATACCACCCTGACTTTTCTCGCCGTCGAACGCAGAACGACTAGTAAACTCACCGCGCTTTTTCGGATCGCCCGGCTTCCTCGTCGTGGCTTTTCTCGGAGAGAGCTTATCCTTGAGGTTCTCGAGCTTGAGAATCGCTCGGCTTCGCTTCCGGGCAACCTCCGGCCCCTCGGAAGGAGGCTCGTCCGCTTGCATGCGGTATTGGACCTCCTCGTAGGAAATCTTCTTGCCGCCATGCTCACCGACCAGGTGCGCCTTTACCCATGGTCTATGCACGCCGTCATAGACGAGGATGGTCGAGATATCGTTGGGATCGAAGCGAACGATCGACTTCATGGCGATACAGTTCCGCCGGCGCCAGAGGGCCCGAAGTTCGTCCGACTGGAAAATCATGTTGTCGAACCGCAATCCGTTCTTCCCAACCTGTGCGGTTCGGGTCGGATTGGTTGCCGGCCCGAGAAGCTCCTCCTCGGGTGGCAGCTTGTCGTTCATCAGGTTGGCCATGGAATCCGCGTATCGTTTTGACGGGCGCTCCTTGGTCTTTCCGTGAGGGCGGTTGTTGTAGATGTCGACAACAAAGGCCGCCACGACCGTTTCGAGCTCGCCGATGGTCAACTTGGGCTTGGCGTTTTCTTCGATACGCTGGGACGGATTGGAGCCCAGATAGCCCGGCAGCGTGTGCAATAGGCCCTGGTTCTCGACGCGGAACCACCGTTCCACCTTACCCTTCAGCTGCCCGGAAGCACGGGGGAGGTCGTGGAGCTTGATCCGCAGGACCATTGCAGTTGCACGCAGGGATTCGGAGCGAAACTCGGCGCCACGGTCCATGTAGAGGTGATCCGGGGTGCCATGGCAGTCCCAGTCGAATTCGAAGTCGTAGTTGAGGCTGTCCAAGTACTTTTTCTTCGGCATCACTGCCAGTCGCAACGCCATCATCACGGAGAACCAGGACGGCGCTTCGAAGGAAATGTAGTACCCGACGATCATCCGGGAGTAACGGTCGATCAGTACCGTAAGCCAAGGGCGCCCGCGAGCCTGGCGCTTCTCGTCGTAGACCATGATGTCGAGCTTGGTGTGGTCGACCTCGACCTCGTGCAGGGCATAGTCACCCTGCGGGCCGAGAGCCGAGGTTTGTCCCCGAGAGCGGGCCTCCTTACGGCCGAATTGGTTCGTGAGGCGTTCGTAGTAGCCGAATTTCTCGAGCAGATCGTAGACACGGTGGGCCCCGACATGCCGGGATCCGTGCAGCCGCGGACGCAATGGCAGCCCTTCCGCTTCGGCCTTTTGATGCACCAAGGCATCGGCGACCCGGGCGGTGTGCGCCGCCGAACAATAGGGCGCCTGCATCATCAGCGTCTCGATGCACTGCAGGATGATCATGTCGCTCCAGGCATAGGGATCGTCATCCCGCCGGTTGCCCTTGCGGTAGTTCATGTCCGCAAGAGCGCGGATGTCACGCCCGGAAGCTATCCATCGATAGCTCCAACGCGCGATCGAGCGCATCGAAGGGCAGGGCTTTCCGGATTTGTCTTCCTCCGCATGCACGCGCAGAACGATCGGCATGGCGAACTCCTCCCTTCGGCGCTTCTCGACGTCCAGTTCGGCGTCAAGAGCGTCCATGTAGATGAGTTTGCGATGCGCAGAGGCCTTCTCTCCTTCGGTGAACGACCCCCAGTCAGCCGTCACCACGTCCCTGAGGTCGCTCTCGAGGTAGGGCGTCTGCGTGTCCGCGGTGAGGGCGCCGGAGAGCGCGAGTTGCTTTTGAACCTCAGGGGAGACCTGAAATTCCTTCCCGTCTGCAAGACGGACATAGGTCTTCTCGCCGGATGCTTCCCCGACCACGATTTGATGGAGCGCGCCGTGAACACGAACCAGGTCACCGACGCGCCTCGATGCTGGTGCGAGCCGTATGGTCATGGGTGATCTCCCTCGACAATAGCGGATCGTTGGCCGGCGGTGCGATAGTTCGCGAACATGGACGCGGGGCGAAACGGCGTGGACCTGTCGAGGCGAATATGACCTTTCCTGTCGAGACAACAGCAAATGGATAAAGCGGCCGGGCCTATATCGGGAATAAGATCTGCCAGCTCTGAAACGGTGGAAGCGGCCGGCAATCGGGGAAGTTCGTCAACCACGGCGTCAATGAATTTGTCGCTGAACCTGGTTCCCAGGGCACGATGCATCATCTGTGCATTCCAAAACCGAGGTTCGGTACGGACCTCGAAGTCCGTTATCAGCTCGAAATCGGCGCCTTCGCGGTCAGCGGCAGAGGTTAGTGCAGCCATCCAATCCTTGACGACCTTCGCGCCGATCGGATCCTCCACGGGGTCGATCCGCACCGAGGAGAGAGGCTTGATTTCTATCAGCGTCGGCCTGGCGCGATCCCGGCGAACCAGTCGGCCATCGGGTATCCAGAAACGAACCCGATCATAAAGTTCGAACTGGATCGGATGCCATTGCGCGTCCGCTTCCAAGAGGCCTTCTTCGGCGAAGTCGACGACAGTCCAAAAGTCGATTTCCGTTGCACCTTCGCCATCCAAAAGCTTGCCGCCCAAGCTGAACATCGGGACCGAACCGGTATAGATGTCGCGGCCGCGTCCTCGAACCCCGCGGGCTTCGGCGCCACGGAGCAAAGGGTGAAGCTTTTCTTGACGCTTGCGCGCGCGACTTTTGCCGATCTGCGGAGAGCGTTTGACGTTTCCCATCGATAGAAGACGCTTCGTGAGCCCACCGGTGACACCGCCGCTTTTTGACTGACTTCCATTCTTGGTTGCCATCGAAAAACTCCTGACGACGACCAGCAGTCGCCGGAACCTTCGGTTCGGCGGCTTGTCGCGTTATTGCGTTCTCGGAAAATGGGATGCTTGGTCGAAATCGGGGCGAGTGGAGAGCTTCCCGCTATCGATCTATCTGACAATCAACGTTTTTCCACCGCCGGTGATAATGGCAGTTTCTTGCGGATCGACACGCGAAATGCGTGCAATTTTATGTATGCGCGTCAGTCGTGCAGCGCACGGCGACGGGCTCTCCTGCAGAAGGATTGAAGACACCCAATCCTCGTTCTTGATCAACAGGAGAAAGGAGTCTGGCAGCCATTGGCCCCAGCTTGACCGGTACCGACGGCGACCATCCTTGCCTGATGTCGACTTGCAGGTACCCGCTAACGATGGCGGCATAGACACTCGGTCCGGCGTCTCCGCAAACCTTGCCCGCCATCAGTCGGACGTCGCGCAGCGTCAAATCCTTGAAGCCGTTATCGGTCTCCTGGACGATTAGCACTATTAGCTCGATCGACACCTTGGCCCGCTGATGTGACCAGATTTCCCGTCTCAGCCTGGCAGTGGGCTCTTCCTGCAGGGCCAGACGCGTTACAGACTTGGTCGGCACCCGGGCGGCTAACGCTGCAATATCGCAACCGCCCTCGCTCAAGACGACCAGAGTGCTGACGCCGTTCACGGACATCCAGAAGCTGAATTCGCTCTCTTGCGGAAGCCTGCTTTTTGGCAGCAAGAGCGGCCCCATCTTCATCACTGCCGGGTCAAGAGCGGCGTCGATGAGGGCGGTACGGTACCACCGCTTCGGATATCGGATTGACGCTACGGACTTGAAACATCTGAAACCGGGATGCCGTGCCAGGTCCTCATGAGCAGGAGCTTGTGCCATGACAGTCGCCTCGGGCTGCACTACGCGGATACTGACTTTTCCAAGTAGGCCGTCGGCATCGACCTGGGATGATAGTTGTATGCGGGCAGGGGGTGAGTCAATAGCTATTTAACTATTCAGCTATCCATCTGCTACGGGGTTACGACAGCTGTCGTTGATGGTGTGCTCCAGTTTGTTCCTTGCTTCCTTCTGACGGAAGGTGCGGCAGTCACCAGCAAAGGACACGTTCATGTACACCCTAGACGAACTGATCGCCGGCGAGATCGAGGATCTGAAATACGAATACGGCTTCATCGATGAAGAGCATGACGGTCCGTCTGCCAGTTGCGATTGGCCGATGCTCGAGGACATTACGGTCGAGTGGACCATCGACTTCCTGACCAGCCACCCCGAGGGGCTCACTGTGACAGGACTAGGGTATAGCGAGCTGCGCCTAAACATCTGGCATGCGGCAAGCGAGGTCGCCTTTGCTGCGACAAGGGCTTGGTACGAGGAGAACGACATAGACCCTCGAAATCTGCCTTTGCCGGTAGCAGACCGCCGGCAGATCGGACTGTCGCGCCGCGGCCTGACGCCTTCTCGAACTATATAGCTATCTGCAGCGGCGGCATGGTATCTTGGCTTCCATGAAAGATTCCAAGCATCCGGCCCCTGTCAAAGAGGCGGTCAACGTAGGCACTGCGCCGGCGGAAAGGTCGTCCCGTTCCGACGGCCGCCGGCAAATGCTGGTCTACCTGCCGCCTCGCCTGATCAAGGCGCTCAAGGCGAGAGCCTTGCACGAGGACAAGCACGCCTACGAGCTCGTTGAAAAGGCGGTCGAGAAATTCCTTGAGGAAGCCAAGTGACCAATGACGACCTGCTCTCGGCTTGGCTGTCAGTCATCAGTCGGTCTGACTTCACCATTCGCCACAAACTGCGGGTTGGCCGGCGCGCCAGAGACTATATCGATTGGATGCGCGAGAATGATGTAGATGGGCAACAACTTACCGAGGAGTTGCTCGCTCGATACTTGGAGCATCTGAGGGAGATCCATACGTACGGCACGGCGAAAGCATACCTGCGCGACATGTTACGCCTGGATCGACTTGCTCACGAGAGTAATCCTGAACTTTTTCCGGCTCGCCTTGAATGGTCGTGGCC
>NZ_LAJG01000026.1 GCF_000970455.1 Devosia soli
CCGAGGCTGTGTGAGAACTCGGCGCGGCTGATGGCTCAGCTTGTTTTGCGACGGCGCGCGTCAGCGCCCTTCATCCTGTTATCGCCTTGAGGGTGGAGGCAACACCAGCCACGGCGATGGCGCGCTTGATGTTGTAGGCCAGGATTGCCATGCTGGCCTCGGTGGCGACGTTCTTGAGCCCGCGCGTTCGGAAGTGGGTGGCGCCCATCCAGCCCTTGATAGTGCCGAAGACGTGCTCGACGGTGCATCGCCTGACCGCCATCACATCGGGCATGGCTTCGAACCTGCGCTCCATCTCATCGAGCACCGCTTCATGCTGCCATCGGCGGATGCGCTTCTCTTTGCCTGCCGTGCATAGGGGACGCGATGCGCAGGCACCGCATGCCTTCTGATTGTAATAGACGTCGATGAGCTTGCCAGCCTCAACAGTGGAATGGTGCTTCTGGAGATGTTGGCCGGCAGGGCAGCGATAGGTGTTCGTCTCGGGCTCGTAAACGAACATGGCCTTGCCCCAATAGCCGCGCGCCTGAGCTGGTGAGGTATCAGGCTTGGGTACCATCGGGATGATGCCGGCTTGGGCACAGGAGCGGATCTGTTCACCCTCGTAATATCCACGATCGGCCAAGGCGATCATCTGGGACCCACCGACCTCGGCCTGAGCTGCCTTGGCCATCTCCAGCAGGTGCGAACGATCATGACCGCGGTTCGTGACCTCATTAGCAACGACGATATGATGCTTGGTGTCGACCGCAGCCTGAACGTTGTAGCCGACGACCCCGCGGTGATCGCTGCCGGTTGCCATGGCACGCGCATCTGGATCGGTAAGCGAGATCTGCCCGTCGGGCGCGGCTTCTAGTTGCCGGCCAATCTCCTCAAGTTCTCCCAGGCGCCCCCGCAGCGCCGCCAACCGCTCGGTCAGGTGATCGATCCGCTGGGTTGCCGGGCCGGTTTCGGAACTGTCGGCTTCTTCGAGCTCAGCCAGATAGCGCGCAATGCTCTCTTCGACGTGGGCCTTCCGGCGCGCCAGCTTGCCCCTGGTGTAGTTCTTCTCGTGCGTGTTCACCGCCCGCAGGCGCGAACCGTCGATGGCAACCATGCCGCCGCCGACCAGGCCAAGGGCTCGACAGACAGCAACGAAGCGCTGGCACGCGATCTGGATCGCACCAGCATTGTCATGACGGAAGTCGGCAATGGTCTTGAAGTCCGGCACCAGCTTGCCGATAAGCCACATCAGCTCGATATTGCGACCGGCCTCGCGCTCAAGCTTCCGGCTCGAGGTCAGCTGATGCAGGTATCCGTACACGTAGAGCTTGAGCATGGTGCCAGGCGCGTAGCCAGGTCTGCCGGTCGCTGCGGGCTGAACACGCTCAAAGCCGAGCTTGGCCAGATCGAGTTCATCGACGAACGCATCGATGATGCGGACCGGATTATCCGCCTCGACATAGTCCTCAAGACACGCCGGC
>NZ_LAJG01000027.1 GCF_000970455.1 Devosia soli
TGGGCCCCGATGATCCGCAAATTTCGCAGGATGGCGAGGGGCCCGCCGGCTTCCGCGTTGCCTATGATGGCGATGCAGGTGCAGATGTCTGAGACCCCCGAGCCGAGCCGAAACGAAGTTCAATCGCCGCCCAAGGCAGGGTTCACCGCTCGATTGGCCGATTTCGGTTGGGCCATGGGCGCCTTGTTGCAATGGTGGCGCGTCCATATCGGGCCGGTTGGCCTCCTCGTGCGGCTCAGATCCTTGGTGCGCCGGCGCGAAAGCTGGCTGGTGCTGCTTGCCGTGATCGTCGGAGCGCTTGCAGGCATCGTCGTCACCGCCCTGCGCGAGATTTCCTATGGATTGCAGCGGCTGCTCTATCAGATCCCGCATGGCACACGGCTCAGCGCCTTGGACAGTCTCCCGCTCGATGCGGCGCTGATACCGGCATTGGGTGGTGTGCTTCTGGCCCTGATCGCCTTCGTCTTGCGGCGCCGCAAGACCCGTTCGGTCGACCTCGTGGAAGCCAATGCCCTCCATGGCGGTAAGCTCTCCATGTCCGACAGCCTGATCGTCACCGGGCAGACGGTCGTGTCGAACGGCTTCGGCGCGTCGGTGGGGCTCGAAGCGGCCTATACGCAGATGAGCGGCGTGCTCGCGTCCAGTTTGGGCGATCTGCTCCAGCTTCGCCGCAGCGATATGCGCAAGCTGGTCGGCTGCGGCGCAGCCGGCGCCATTGCGGCGGCCTTCGGCGCTCCGCTGACGGGCG
>NZ_LAJG01000028.1 GCF_000970455.1 Devosia soli
TGGGCGCCGAACTCCGCGCGGTCGATCGCCTTCAAGAGCTTGAGATAGTTTTCCGGCGTGTCGGTCACGAGCCAGGGCACCATCTCGAGGGAGAATTTTGTGCGCTTTGGCTTTACCGCATCGATGACATAACGAGCCGTATCGACGGCCCGTTGAAAGCCCGCCTCGCTCTGGTTGTCGGGATGCGGGCCATAGTCGTAATTATCGCTTAGCTGCCAGGGATCGCCAGGATGGCCCACCGTGCCGTGGAAAGCGACGCAGGCTCGCGCTCCCAGTTCGTCCGCCAGCGCCAGCTGATGCACGGCATAGTCGAGATTGGCGCGGCGCACGGTTTCATCATGCGCGATGAGGTTTTTCCAGGCGCCGCCCTCGGCGATGATCACATCCGCCTTGGCCATCGCCTTGACGATCGCGTCGATCTCGGCGCGATTGTTGAGGTCGATACTGGGCATATAGGCGGCATTATACCCAAAGGCCACATGCGCCTGGGCGTAAGCGTCCGGGTCCCCCGTATAGTCGATGCCATAGCCGCCAAGTCTGATGGTCATGCTCGCGCCTCCGGGAGCTGCTGGGGATAAAGCAGAACCTTGCCGCACTGGCCCGTTTCCTGCAGGGCAAAGGCCTCGTTGACATCGGCCAGGGCAAACCGTTGCGTCACGAGCTTGTCGAGCAGCGGACGCGCCGCGCGAATGCGGTCCATCATGCGATCGCCTGCCTGGTCGTGGTTCCAGTGCCAGCAGCCAAAAATGTCGATGCCTTTTCCGGTGATGCGGTTGACCGGCAAGGCGCCGCTCCAGGTGACGAAGGCCAGCCGCCC
>NZ_LAJG01000029.1 GCF_000970455.1 Devosia soli
TGAGTCAGTCTGCCGCAGGCTTTTACCCAGCCGACTGCGGCCGGCTCTCAGTCACCGCGTGCACCCGTTTCCAGTCCATACCCTCCACCAGTGCCAGCAGTTGCGCATGGCTCAGGTGGATCCGGCTGTGGCCGATCCGCGGCCAGCAGAACGCCGCCTTTTCCAGCCGCTTGGCGTATAGACACAAACCCGTACCATCCCACCATACGATCTTGATCCGGTCCGCGCGCTTGGATCGGAACACATAGAGCGAGCCGTCGAACGGATCGGCTCCGGCGTCGCGCACCAGACCGACCAACCCATCAGGTCCTTTCCGGAAGTCGACCGGATGGCTGGCCAAAAATACCTTGGCGCCCGAGGGGATCATGCGGACCGAACAGCGCGCAAAACCCGGCGCAGGTGATCCTCGCTGATTGTCGGGCCAACCCGGATCATGGCACCTGCGATCTCGATCTCGACAGTCCCGCCCGAGCAAGCATGCTCCTCGCTCGGCGTCTCAAGCCGCTCGACCTGGCCTTTGGCAACGGCTTTGCGCCGCCAGCCGAACAATTGCGAGGGCGACATTCCGTATCGGCGCGCTACTGCCGACACGTTCGCGTCCGGAGCAAGCGCCTCTTCAAGGATCCGAGCCTTGGTCTCATCGGGCCAATTCCGCCGCGATACCGCAGGACTGCTGTCCATCCGGCCCGGCACCACCTCCAGCAATTGGAAACTTCTATCACTGGGCATAGGAGCAGACATAGAAACTCACACCGTCAT
>NZ_LAJG01000003.1 GCF_000970455.1 Devosia soli
CGCGTCCGACACCCACCGGCCCGACCCGCCCCCAACGCTCATCCATGCTCGTACGTGTTCAACACGTCACCCTTATGCCCGGCCACGTCCAGTGCCATGTCGCTGTCTCTGCCGGCTTCTGCGGCCTTCTGCCCGTCAGCCGTACCGGCGGCCATGAAGCCGCGCGTCAGCTTCATCTCTTTTATGGCTACTATGCCGCCAGCCCCGGGTCGCTCATCGCCTTCCTTGTCTGGCAGGGCGGCTCATCTGGCCAGGCCGGCGCCGGCCTGGCCAGATGAGCCGCCCTGCCAGACAAGGAAGGCGATGAGCGACCCGGGGCTGGCGGCATAGTAGCCATAAAAGAGATGAAGCTGACGCGCGGCTTCATGGCCGCCGGTACGGCTGACGGGCAGAAGGCCGCAGAAGCCGGCAGAGACAGCGACATGGCACTGGACGTGGCCGGGCATAAGGGTGACGTGTTGAACACGTACGAGCATGGATGAGCGTTGGGGGCGGGTCGGGCCGGTGGGTGTCGGACGCG
>NZ_LAJG01000030.1 GCF_000970455.1 Devosia soli
GGGACAGCGATGGGAGGGAGAATCTGGGAGTGAGGCGGGCCGGCGTGTACAGTGAAGCGGTGGTCGCAGGAGAAGGTGGACAGGCATGACGGCAGCGGCTAGGAGAGGCGGAAGAGGAGAAAGACAGGGAGGGGCAGGGGCAAGGGGGTCGAGGCAAGAAAGCTCACCGCGCGCATGATAGTGCCGGAGAGGATCGCGTCGAGCGGGCTGTCGCGCAGCGTGGCGTGGGAGACCCAGCGGCGGCGAGGCATGTTCATGATGCTCGAAAGCGACGGCCGTCGCTTTCGAGCATCATGAACATGCCTCGCCGCCGCTGGGTCTCCCACGCCACGCTGCGCGACAGCCCGCTCGACGCGATCCTCTCCGGCACTATCATGCGCGCGGTGAGCTTTCTTGCCTCGACCCCCTTGCCCCTGCCCCTCCCTGTCTTTCTCCTCTTCCGCCTCTCCTAGCCGCTGCCGTCATGCCTGTCCACCTTCTCCTGCGACCACCGCTTCACTGTACACGCCGGCCCGCCTCACTCCCAGATTCTCCCTCCCATCGCTGTCCC
>NZ_LAJG01000031.1 GCF_000970455.1 Devosia soli
ATGCTGGGGCGTCAGTCAGAAGGCCGGAGCGTTGCCAGCTATATGCGCTATTGGCAGCGGTGTCGGCCGCGGCGAAGGCTTCGGCAGGCGTACCCGCGCAACAGACCTGATCCTGTGCCAGCGATACCCCGCCGCTCAAATCGCGGGCAAGGGTCGCGAAATCAGTCGTGCCCTGCGCAAAGGCCGCGCAGGTCATGACGAGAAGGAGAAGGGGCGTTAGGACGATCTTTAGCATGGCTTGAGCTCCATGTCTTGGGAAAGGCGATGAGGGCCCTCATCGCCTTTCCCAAGACATGGAGCTCAAGCCATGCTAAAGATCGTCCTAACGCCCCTTCTCCTTCTCGTCATGACCTGCGCGGCCTTTGCGCAGGGCACGACTGATTTCGCGACCCTTGCCCGCGATTTGAGCGGCGGGGTATCGCTGGCACAGGATCAGGTCGGTTGGGCTGGTACGCCTGCCGAAGCCTTCGCCGCGGCCGACACCGCTGCCAATAGCGCATATAGCTGGCAACGCTCCGGCCTTCTGACTGACGCCCCAGCAT
>NZ_LAJG01000032.1 GCF_000970455.1 Devosia soli
AGAAAAGAGAAGAAAAGGAAGGAAAAAAAGAGAAAGAGAGAGGAAGAGAGAGAGAAAAAGAAAGAGAGAGAGAGAGAAGAGAGGAAAAAAAAGAACGGAAAAGAAGGAGGAGCAGAGATGGGCAAAAGAAGAGAAGAAAAGGAAGGGAGAGGGAGGGAGGAGGAGAAAGAGGAAGAGAGGGAAGGAGGGGAGGGGGGGGAGAGAGGAGGGGGAGGGAACGGAGAAGCGGGAGAGGTGGCGGGGCGAAAAAGGAAGGGAGGGGGAAAAGGGGAAGGGAGTGGAGGGAAGAGACCATGAGGGGCGAGACGAGGAAGAAGCAGAGTGGGCCGGGAAAAGCGGAAAGGCGGACGCCGGCGAGAAGGGCGCGGGTGAAGAAGTCAAGGAGCATGGGGGGCGCGACTGGTGCACATGATGCGTGACGACAGCCGCGCCCAGACACCCCGATGAAGGGGGAGGGGATGGAAAAGGAGGCGGGCAGGATCGATACAAAGCCACCAGCCGGAAACCTCGACCTTGATGGGGAAGGTTAGGAGG
>NZ_LAJG01000033.1 GCF_000970455.1 Devosia soli
CGGCGGGAGGGGCACCACCTGATCAGCCTCGTTTTCGGGGTCGACCAGGAAGGTCGGCTCCTCAAGATCTTCACCTTCACCCGGACCGACCACGTTGGGCGCTCCCGCGCTCTCGGTCAGTTGCAGCGTCCAGTCCGTCCGGTTTTGGGTATCGATTTCAAAGAACCCGGTGCGCTCATAGCCCCGCGCGAGGCAATCCTCAACCCCGAATATTGTGAAGGTTTCGTCGCGCGTGCACATGAAGACCTGGCCATCCCAGGCGCCGCCGCCGATATCGTCGACGGCATAGAGGTAATAGAAGCGCCGGGCGAGGTCGCCCTGATAAAGCGTGCGGCAATCACCGGGCGGAGTTTGCCACCAGCCTTCGCTCATCCAGCCGCGCTCAGCCCTATAGCCGAGGGAAACCGAAACCATGTTTGCCGTTTCGTTGCAGATGCGCAGATCGGCATAGGCCGGGAGAGGTGCGGCAAGGAAAAAACCGCCAGCAAGGAGGGGAATAAGGATCGAGCCGAGGCAGATGCGTTGCACGGGCGCGCCATGAGACATTGGGAAACCGCGTTTGTTTGAGCCGATGAGACAAGTGGGGTCAATGGCTAATGACCCGATTTGACGGAATTGCGGGCATGCAAGTCGCGCTTATTGGGAGAATCGGTGCGTCAAGGGGTTGAACCGCGCGGGGCCTTGGGGTTCAAGACAGCCAGAACAAGAAGAGGTTTACGATGGCCGTCGAAGACAGCGTCGCCCAGGACCAGCTCCGCGCCTTTATCGAGCGCATCGAGCGGATGGAAGAAGAAAAGGCTGCGATTGCAGCCGATATCAAGGAAATCTACGCCGAAGCCAAAGGCAACGGCTTTGACACCAAGATCCTGCGCAAGATCGTTACGATCCGCAAGCAGGATGCCAATGAGCGCATGGAGCAGGAAGCCCTTCTCGAACTCTACATGTCTGCCCTCGGCATGGTCGAAGGCGCTTCCAACTGAGTTTTGGCCCGGCCCTCAGGCCGGGCTCAACGAGGCGGCGGTCAGCTTGACCGAGCGCCAATAGGTGTTGGCGACGCGCTTGCCAGGACTGATGGCATCAGGGTAATCGAGCGCAATATCGGCAAAGCCATCCTCGTCCAATGCATCGATCGGAACGGGGATGGTGAAGCGCTCGGTCTTGTCGGGCGTCACGGCGATCTCCCGCAATTTCTTGCCATCGACGGAAATGACGACGCGCTGCTGGGCTGGGCCCGGCAGCGTGACGCCGGTCAATTCCAGCATCAAAGTGAGGTTTTGCCTCCGACCGATGGCAAGGCGCAGGCGCGAGGTTTCGCCGATCGAATGCATGCCATCGCCAGCCGGACCGTCCCAGCCGCAAGGACGGGTTTCGCGCGTGTTGTCGCCGCCGGAGCGGAAATCGAGCTCGGTGCCAAGCGCATAGTCGCCGGTCACAGGCTGGGGCAGACACGTGGTCGTGCGGTCTATGTAATAGGCGCGATAATCGGCCGAGACATTTGGGTGGAGCGCCTGCCAGAGCACTGCCAGCTCGAAAAGCGCCAGCAGCGCGGCGAGGGCATAGGCGGCAAGTGCGGCCGGGGAGCGTTCAGACAAGCGCAACATTGCCTCCGAGCCAGGCGAGGGTGACGAACCAGGCGCTCACCAGAAGCGCGGCAAGACTGATGGCAAAGACAATCCGGTTGCGTCCGAACAGGGTGGCCAGGGTGATGGTAATCGGCGCCATGGCGGACATGAAGCGCAGCATCGAGGCCAACCCCGCTGCGAGCGGGATGATGATGCCGAGAAAGCAGAAGATCACCGCAGGCCATTGGCGGCGCCAGGCGAGAATGCCGGTGACGAAAAGGCCCACGACAGCAGCGACCGCCAGGATTTGGGAATTGCTCAGAATTGCGCCATTCGTCGGCCAGTTGACGAGGCCCTCCCAGAGATAGACCGCAGGATTGGCGACCTGGCGGCCCCAGGCCCGCTGGGTATGGCTGAAGGCCAGTCCGTCCCCGATCCAATGATTGAGGAAGGCCATATAGGCAAAAAGCCCGAGCGGCGAAATGAAGATGGCAAGGACAAGCTTTGGCTGACCAAAAATGCCACCCACGACGCCGCGCCATGTTCCGTTAACCTGCCGGTAATCCATGAGCGCCTTGACCCCGATCGAGAGCGAGGAAAAGACGCCGACAATACGCGTTCCGGACAACAGGGCGGCAGCACCGGCGGCGCCGAGATAGTCCGATTTGGCGAGATAGCGGAAGACCAGCGTCGTCAACAGCACATACATCACCTCGGTGAAAAAGGTGGTGAAATAGAATGAGACGGGCCCCGACAGCATGAAGGCGGCATAAAGAGTATAGGCGCGGAGGCTGCGTCCAAGGAGCGGCCAGGCTACGACAACCGCGACATAGGTGAAGCCGATCGAGAGCAGGCTCGCGAGGACGATGGTGGGCAGAGGAATGATCTTGCCGATCAAGCCCACGAGCATAGGATAGAACGGGAAGAACGCCCAATTTCCGGCATTGACCCGCGAAGGAATTGGAAAGGGATCGTAACCCGTCTCGGCCATGCGGATGTACCAGCCACAATCCCACCGGCAGAGCGCACCAAAGTAATTGGTCCATTCGGTATCGGGCTGGGCATAGCGGAAGGCGAGAAACCGGATCAGCGTGCCGCTGACGATAAAGGCCAACGGCAGAAGCAGGACCCATGCAATATGCTTGTCCTGCCCAGAATCTGTGGTTTGAAACATCGCGCCTCCAGCGATGATGAGAATGCGCCAGATTGCATAAAGCTCAAACCATCACATCTGCGCCCCGCGCAACGCAGCCATGCCATCTATTTGTGCAACTTTCGGTACGCGGCGTGCTTTTACAGAGTTGTCCGCAGACAGAGTTTCTCAACAAATGCCGATTGGCCCCGTCACCGAAGCCCTCGTCGAACATTCCACCACTTTCCGTCCTCCCCAGCTGGCCGTCATTGTCCCGTCCTATAATGAGCGGGACAATATCGAGCTGCTTTATGAAAAAGTGGCGCTGGCGCTCGGCTCGACACCTTGGGAAATGATTGTCGTCGATGACGATAGCCCAGACGGTACGGCCGATGTGGTCAATGAACTGAGCCGCATCTACGCCAATATCCGATGCCTGCGCCGCTTTGGCAGGCGGGGTCTGGCTTCCGCATGCGTCGAGGGGATGGCCGTTACGTCCGCGCCTTATGTCGCCGTGATCGATGCCGACCTGCAGCACGATGAAGCCATTCTGCCACAGATGCTCGCCGAGGCTCTCAATGGGGCCGATCTCGTTGTCGGCTCGCGTTTCGCCGAAGGTGGTTCGGCTGGAGACGGGCTGAGCCAGACGCGGCTTTCAGGCAGCAATTTTGCCAACAAGCTTGCCGGGATGATTGCCGGGCAGGCTGTCAGCGACCCGATGAGTGGGTTTTTCCTTATTCGCCGCGAGGCAGCACTGGCGGCGGCCCCCAAGCTTGCAAGCGATGGGTTCAAGATCCTGATCGATCTGATCGTGACATCGGCCCGCATGGGCAAGCCGCTCAAGATCGCTGAAGTGCCGTACACTTTCCGTCCCCGCCATGCCGGCGAAAGCAAGATGAACCCCCTGATCGTGATCCAGTATCTCGGTCTTTGGGTTTCAAAGATGACCGGTGGCGCCTTGCCGCCGAGCTTCCTGCTATTCGGTCTTGTCGGCGGCACTGGTGTCGTCGTCCATCTCGCCGTGCTTGGCGCCACGACAGGGCTGCTGACGGGCAGCACCGGCATGACGCATGAAGCGGTGTTCGTTGCGGCGCAGATCACGGCAACACTTGTCGCCATGACTTGGAATTTCTTCCTCAACAACAATCTGACCTATGCCGACCGCAAATTGCGCGGGGCACGGCTCGTAACGGGGCTTTTGAGCTTCTTTGCGATCTGTGCGCTGGGCGGCATTGCCAATATCTCGGTAGCCAATGCCATTTATCAGTGGGATCATCAGACTTTCATCGCCGGCCTATCGGGCGCGATCATGAGTTCGGTCTTCAACTATGCGGTGACCCGGGCCTTTACCTGGAAATAGCAAGCGAGAGCCTCAAACAAAAATCCCCGCGCAAGCGGGGATTTTTTTACCTGCCTGACTGATGTCAGGCATTCGCGAGAGCCGCCTTCATTGCAGCTTCGTCAAAACCCAGTGTCGTGAGCGCCGTCTGAACGATGCCGGCGCGATCAAGGCCTGCTGCTGCATACATGTCGTTCTGGTTGGAATGTTCATCGAACCGATCAGGGATCATCAGCGGCCGGAAGCGGACCTTGCCGTCTAGAAGTCCATTTGTCGCAAGGAAAGTCGCGACATGGCTGCCGAATCCGCCGAGCCCACCTTCTTCGGTAGTGATGAGCACGTCGTGATCCTGCGCCAGCCGCGCGATCAGTTCTTCGTCGAGCGGCTTCATGAAGCGCGCATCGGCAATAGTCGGGTTGAAGCCTAAAGCCGAGAGTTTGTCGGCCGCCGCGAGAACTTCGCCAAGCCGGGTGCCGTAGGATAGAAGAGCGATGGTATTGCCCTCGCGCAGGAGGCGACCCTTGCCGATCGGCAGGATTTCGCCGCGCGCCGGCATATCGACACCTATGCCATCGCCACGTGGATAACGGAAGGTGATCGGGCCGGCGTCATAGGCCGTCGCGGTGGCGACCATGTGGCGAAGCTCCGCCTCGTCAGCGGCGGCCATCTGCACGATGCCGGGCACAGCACCGAGATAGGCATTGTCGTAGTTGCCGGCGTGAGTCGGGCCATCGGCGCCGACGAAGCCGGCCCGGTCGATGGCAAAGCGCACGGGCAGGCCCTGGATGGCAACGTCGTGAATGACCTGGTCGTAAGCACGCTGCAGGAAGGTCGAATAGATGGCGCAGAATGGGCGCATGCCTTCGCTAGCAAGGCCGGCGGCAAATGTGACCGCGTGCTGTTCGGCGATACCGACGTCGTAAATGCGATCGGGAAAAAGCTCGGCAAATTTATCGAGGCCGGTGCCCGTCGGCATGGCCGCGGTAACAGCGACGACGCGCGGATCGTTCTGCGCTTCCTGGATCAGCGTCTCGGCAAAAACATTGGTGTAGGAGGGCGCGTTCGACGGCGCCTTGGTTTGCGCGCCGGTGATGACGTTGAACTTGGAAACGCCGTGATACTTGTCCGCCGAATTTTCGGCAGGTGCGTAGCCCTTGCCCTTCTTGGTGACGACGTGGATCAGGACGGGGCCCTTCTCCATTTCGCGGACATTATCGAGCACCGGCAGGAGATGGTCGAGATTGTGACCGTCGATCGGCCCGACATAATAGAAGCCCAACTCTTCAAAGAGCGTGCCGCCCGTAAAGAAGGCGCGGGCGAATTCTTCGGTCTTGCGCGCAGGTTCGTGGAGCGGCTTGGGCAGCTTGCTGACCAGCGACTTGGCGGCGTCGCGCGTGCCGCGATAGACCGGGCTCGAGACGAGCTGGGCGAGATAGGCACGAAGAGCGCCCGTCGGCGGGGCGATCGACATGTCGTTGTCGTTGAGGATGACGACGAGCCGCGCATCCATGTCGCCGGCATTGTTCATCGCTTCATAAGCCATGCCCGCCGACATGGCGCCATCGCCGATGACGGCAATGACATTGCGCTGAATTCCCAGATGCTCGCTGGCGACCGCCATGCCGAGACCAGCCGAGATCGAGGTCGACGAGTGGCCGGCGCCAAACGGATCGTATTCGCTTTCGGCGCGGCGCGTGAAGCCGGAGAGCCCATCCTTCTGACGCAGCGTGCGGATGCGGTCGCGGCGCCCGGTCAGGATTTTGTGCGGATAGGCCTGATGGCCGACGTCCCAGATGATGCGGTCATGCGGGGTATCGAAAGCGGCGTGCAGCGCGACAGTGAGTTCGACGACGCCGAGGCCTGCACCGAGATGGCCACCTGTGACCGAAACCGCATCGATCATTTCGAGACGCAGTTCGTCAGCCAGCTGGCGGAGGTTTTCGCGTGGCATGGCACGCAGATCGGCAGGAGTCTTGACCGTGTCGAGCAACGGGGTGTGCAGCTTTTCGGCCAAGCGGGGCTCCCATCAGGATGCAATAGCTATCTGTGTTTAGGCCCGCGGTAAGGCCAATGCAAGAACTGGCGCATCACGGGTCTAATCACTTCGAACGTGCAGATTGCTGAAAAGTGGCACCAATTCATGGCACCAATCGGCAATTATTTCGCTGGCAAGGCGAACCGGGCAGTTCCGGGCATGGTCGTGTCGTCGCCGACGCCCATGACGATGACGTGCTGGCCCATTTCCGGGGTGGGATCGAAGTCCGCTTCATCCCGATCGAAGATCACGGCGAAATGGTTGGAGCTCAGGCTTGCCGGGGCTGCGAACACATCGACGACGTGTTCGAAATCGGGCGCGACGAGGTCGGGCTTGCGAAGGCCGTCGACCGCAACCGGCTTAGATACGTGCGTCGTCAGGGCGGCGACGAGGTCTTGCTGCTGGGCATCGGTGGCCGCAGAGAACGTGCCCGAGAAGAGGTTGGCCATCTCGCCGTCCGTGGCCGGCAGGCCCGAAAGTTCTGTCGGCATCGGGGTTCCGATTGACGCAAGAACCGGCAAGCGGTTGGTGGGCGCGGGCGGAATTGCCCCAGTGATGCTTGGCGTCAGCGATGCGGTGACCGCAGGGCCCAGAGCAGGCTGGGCTGCGCCAGGCGTCGAAGCAACAGGCGCATAGGCGGTGAGCGTTGTCTGCTCCGCCTCCGTTGGGCGAGCGGGCAGCGGGGTCGGGATATCGGTCAGGGCTGCCAACGCCGTCACGGCGTCGCCGGCAGGGAGGGCTGCGGCCGTGGCGACACGCAACGCCTCGGACTTTATCGCCGGAATGGGAATGTCCTTAGGCGTTGCCATTTCAGCAGGATCAAGCGGAGCGCTGCCCGTGGTCGAGAAGGGCAGGAAACTGGGCGTGGCGGGCACCGGCGCGACGGGCGCGGCGTCGGGCGAAGGCTCGACAGCGGCGGCGGCAAGCAGGCTTGCAGGGCGGGGTGCAGGGATCGGGGCGCTTTGCGGCGTCGCCATTTCCGGCGCGACGGAAGCGAGCTGGATGGGCGCTGGAGCTGCAGCTGGAGCGGGCGTCGCCGGGGTTTGCTTGCCGCCGAAGATCACGTCCATCAGCGTCTTGCCGCCACCGCCGCTATCAGCGACCATGGTGCCCGAGGAACTGCCATTGCAGGGATAGGCGTGGCAGCGCTTCCACTCGGCAAGGGCGACGTTATAGCCTTGCTGGGACAATGGCTTGCCGTCCGTTGGCAAGTGCATGGTCTTGCCGTCGGGGAAGAGCTCCTCGAGCTGGGCGCGGGTCATGCGCGGCCAGGCGCGGACGGAGCCTACGTCGAGATGGACGAAGGGGCTGCCCGAAGTGGGGTAATAGCCGACGCCGCCGACCTGCTTGCTCATGGCGACGGCGCGCAATTTGGCGAGGGGGACACCGGGGATAAAGAAATCCATCGCGGTGCCGCGCATATGCTGGGAATTGTCTGCCACGCCTGAAGAATTTGCCGCCAGCATGGCGTTGGTCTTGGGCGAGCGATAGGCGGATACAATATTGATCGGCTGGGTGGCGCCAACCTGCTGGTAAACTTCCCAGACAAGGTCGAAAAGGCGCGGGTCCATCTTGGTGGGTTCGTTGCGGCGCCAATCGCGCAGGAAATAGTTCAGTTCGTTGAGGCCGGACTGGACGTACTTGCCATCGCGCTTGAAGACGATGCGGGCGGTTTCCTTGGTGTGGGTATAATAGAGATAGAGGGCCCGCTCGGTCGCAGCCATGGCTGGCTGCGCGACATAAGCGCCAAGAAAACAAATACTTGCTAGCGCTGCTGCGACAAAATGCAATAAGCGGCTACGCTTTGAAATGGAAGTCCCCGTCACGCCAAACTCTGCCCGGTTTCATGCCAGTATCGTTGGACGTTAGCGCGAAAATCGTTCGGATTTATTAACGCTAACCAGGTGTGAACCAGCCTCGACGGCCCCCTCACGCCCTCGTTATTAAGGGCAAAAGCGGGCACAACCAAGGCGAAAGTGTTAGCAACACGTTAACGGTGAGGCGGCGGGAGCGGCCAATCGGTTACGGCGAGAGCTCTTCGGGCACGTTTTCGGCCTCGGCGATGATCTGCGGCACGCCGGTCGAGGATGCGAGACCCATGGCCTTGATCAGCTTTTCATTGTGGCCATAGACGTCGCCAAAGGAGCGGATGCTGCCATCGGGTTCGACGCGCAGGGTAAAATAGGCGAGGTGGACCGGGATCTGCTTTTCCGGGTTCACCCAGCGCTCGTTGGGCCCGAACATGGCTTCGAGCGAGGTGCGCGAAATGTTGGCCTCGTTGGCCATCAGTGCGTCAGCAAATTCCATCGGGTTTTCGACGCGGACGCAGCCGTGGCTGAAGGCGCGAGCCGAGCGCGCGAAGAGCGACTTGGACGGGGTATCGTGGAGATAGACGTCGTGCTTGTTGGGGAAGAGGAACTTGATCTGGCCGAGGGCATTGCTGGCGCCCGGACGCTGGCGGACCTTGAAGGGGAAATATGAGGTCGAGACCTGCGACCAGTCCACCTGCCAGGGACTGACCGGGCTGCCATTATAGAGCAGGTCCATATTGTGGCTGTCGGTATAGCCCGGATTGCGCAAGACGGCCGGGGCGATCTCGCCCTTGATGATCGACGAGGGCACGTTCCAATATGGATTGACCACGATGTGGCGGATATTGTCCGAAAAAATCGGGGTCTGGTTCTTGACCGTGCCGGTAACGACCCGGGTCGTATATTCGGGCTTGCCGTCGCGCTCGATCCAGAGCCGGAATTCGGGGATATTGACGAAGACGTGGAACTGCCCGAGGTCCGAAGGCATCCAGCGCCAGCGTTCCATATTGGCAATGATGTCTTCGCGGCGTGTGGCATTGCCGCCATTGAAGGCAGCAATGGTTGCCGGCCCAATGATGCCATCGACTTCAAGGCCCAGGCTTTCCTGGAAGGTTTCGACGGCGGTAACGAGATCGGTGTCATAAAGCGTTGAGGTCGTGTCGGCGACTTCGAGGCGCGCGCGAATCAGGGGGACGCGCGGATCTTCGCCACCGGGGCGCAGGACTGGACCATCCCCGATCGGGGTCGGGCGCGCGGTGTTGGCGGCCTTGAAATTGGCGAGAGCTGCCTTGAGCGCCAGAAATTCTGGATGCTTGGGTTCGAGTTCGGCCAGGATCGGGGCCGGATCGTCGCTCTTGGCGAGGCGTTCGAGAAGTCCTGCCTGATCGATCGGTTTCGGCTGAATATCGAGAAGTTCGCTGACCGACTGCGGCTTGATGCGGCCATTGTGAAGATGGTTGGCGTAGCGCAGCACGGAGCCCGAAAATGCTGTTTCGAGCGCCGCGAGAGCTGCCGGATCGCCGCCCCTGGCACGTGCGAGATCGATATCGGGCGTCAGATAATCGTTGGGACGCAGGCCTTCGGTTTCGGCCGCCTTGAACAGGGAAATGATCTTTTCGGCCGACGGCGAGAAAGTCACCGCGCCATTGGCAGCGGTCGTGATCCAGATCGGCTCGAAATGGCGTTCGCCATAAAGGAAATAGAGCTTTTGCGCTTCGGAATAAGCCTGGCTATCGCGCGTCGCGCCATAATAGGCCTGCGACAGACCATCCTTGATGATGCGGGCGAGAGGGGTCAGCGGGGGCGCGATGACGACGGCGGTCGGCTCGATGCTCGCCACATCCTGGGCCAGGACCGGGGCTGCAATCCCGGCAGCCAGAACCAGGGCAACCAGACTAACCGCAACCTTCTTCATGTCCGCTCCTTTGCTCAGGCGACACCACTCGACGCAAGCGGTTCGCACCCGGGCAAGGATCATTACGCATGAAAGATTAACGGGAGCAATTGCTCCCATTATTGTGAGCGCAAGGTGTGACCTGGGCGCAACGACTGCCCACAATGGCGTTATCCGCTTGGGCCTTCTGCCCGCAGGCGCACGCAATAATTTGCTGAAAGGGCAGTATCTTAGTGGCCGGCCGATTGCTGTCGTGCAGTGCCTCGCCAGGCACCATCAGGACGGTCTGAGATCTGCTTCCGGCGGCCGCGACATAGCGGATGCCGGAAGCAAAACCGACTTTGCCGGCTAGGCTGCAGCACCGAGAACCCTGAAATTCTCCCATAGGCCGCGGCTGATCATTGGGCGGAAGCAACTGGGCCAAAAAGTCTGTTAGGCATGGTACAGCCGGACCGACTTGCATTATTCGTCCACGTCGATACACTGAACCATATGGTTCAGTATTCTCAATCCGGCTATGATGCCTGCTTTGCTGCGCTTTCCGATGCGACACGGCGGGGCGTTCTTGAGCAATTGGCGTGTTCGGACGCCTCGGTCACCGAGCTGGCAGAGCGGTTCGAGATGACGCTCACGGCGATGAAGAAGCATGTCGATGTCCTCGTGCGGGCCGGGCTCGTAACGACGGAGAAGGTGGGGCGGGTGCGCACCTGCCGGCTTGGAGCCGGACGGCTCGAAGACGAATTGGCGTGGATCGAGCGGTACCGGCAGCTCTGGGCTGCGCGGTTCGATGCGCTCGACGCGGTGATCGAAGACCTCAAGCAAAAGGAAAGTGCCGATGAGCGACGCAACGACGACTGAAACGATCGCGACCAAGAGTGGCACCGTGACGAGCCGCAGTTCAGAACGCGAACTGCGGACCACGCGCGTGTTCGAGGCGCCCGCGCGGCTGGTCTTTCAGGCCTGGAGCACGACCGAGCTGCTGATGCGCTGGTGGGCGCCCAAGTCGTTCGGCATTACCTTTATTTCCTGCGAAGCCGACGTGCGCACCGGTGGCCATTATCGCTTCGTCTTCGGGCATCCCGCTTCCGATCAGCCGATGGCGTTTTTCGGAAAGTATCTCGAAGTGATCCCCCCGACCAAGATCGTCTGGACCAATGAGGAGAGCGAAGAGGGCTCGGTGACGACGATGACGCTGACGGAAGAAGGCGGTCGGACGACGCTTGTCGTGTCCGATGTCTATCCGTCCAAAGCGGCGCTCGACGAGGCGATCGCTTCAGGCAGCACGGGGGCCTTCCCCGAACAATTCGAGGCGCTGGACGCGATCCTGGCGGAGCTGGCCGGCCGCTAGCTCTTCAGGGCATCTGCACTGCATGGGCCGGGTCAAACTCGGCCTTGCCGAAGGTCGATTTGAGGTTGATCTCGGTCCATTCATGGGGATAGCCCATGACAAGGGGCAGGGCGGCGGTCAGTTCGTCCCTTGCCTCATCGGGCAGATCGATGTCGCCGGCACCGAGATTTTCCTCGACCTGGGCCACGGTGCGGGCGCCGATGATGGCGGCGGTGATGCGCCGGTCGCCAAAGAGCCAGCTCAAGGCGACCTGGCTCGGCGTGTGGCCCAGGCGATCGGCGATTTCGGCCACCTTATCGATGAGCTTGAGGGCATCCTCGAACCAATAGCGCGGCATGGTGATGGCAGCCTGGATGCCAATGCGCGAGCGCGCGTCGGGGGCAGACTGATTGCGATACTTGCCGGAGAGAAGACCGGCGGCAAGGGGGCTCCAACAGATGATGCCGGCGCCGGCATCGGCCGCGGCGGGCAGGATTTCACGCTCGATGTCACGGCGGATGAGATTGTATAGATGCTGGCCCGAGACCAGCCGCTCGTAACCCTTGGCATCGGCGAGGGTATTGGCCTTGGCGATCTGCCAGCCATAGAAATTGGAGCAGCCGATATAGCGCACTTTGCCCGAGCGCACGAGATCGTCGGCGGCGCGCAGGCTCTCTTCGAGCGGGGTAAAGGGATCGGGGCCGTGGAACTGATAAAGATCGATATGGTCGACACCGAGCCGTTTGAGGCTGCGATCGCAGGCATCGATGATGTGCTTTCGCGAGAGGCCGCGGGCCGTGACGGCGGGATCGGTGGGGAACCAGCATTTGGAGGCAAGCACCAGCTGGTCCCGGTCAAAATCCTTGATGGCATGGCCGAGCATGCGTTCGGATTCGCCGGCGCTGTAGCCGTCCGCGGTATCGATGAAATTGCCGCCACCTTCGACAAAGCGCCGGACGATGGCGCTCGCGGTCTCCTGGTCGCACCCCCACTGGCTGTTGCCGAAGGTCATGGTGCCGAGGCAGAGGCGGGAAACGAGCAGGCCAGAGCGGCCGAGATAGCGATATTTCATCCGTGATCCCTCTCGGCCCTTCAATCGAAGAAGCCGGCATCCTCTTCGAGCAGGTATTTTTTGGCGCCTTCGGCATCGATGTCGAGCCCGAGGCCAGGGGCTTCGAGCAGGTCGATGTGACTGTCCTTGACGATCTGGCCTTCGGGAAGGCCGATGACGATATCCTCCCACCATGGGTCGGAGGCGCTCGGATATTCGAAGGCGATGTAATTGGCGGGGAGGGTGGCGCAGACGTTGATCAAAGCGCCAAGGCCGAGGAGGCCATTTGCCGTGCCGTGCGGGGCCATCATGATCGAGTGCATATAGGCGTGTTCGGCGACCCATTTGAGTTCGGCAATGCCGCCGATATCGGCCGGATCGGGGCCGACGACGCGCACGGCCTGGGTTTCGATCAGCTCCTTGAAATTGTGGCGGAGGTAGATCTGTTCGCCGGTATGGATCGGCGTCGAGGTGGAGGTGGTCAATTCGCGATAGGCCTGCGGATTGACCCAGGGGACATAATCGCCGGTCAGCATGTCCTCGAGCCACATGAGGTCGTATTTTTCGACCGCGCGGGCGAAGCGGATGGCGTCGTTGAGGAACCAGCCGGGGCCGCAATCAAGAGCGAGCGAGACCTTGTCGCCCAGGACTTCCTTCATGGCGGCGACGCAATCGAGCATGTGGTTGAAGCCGCGCTCGGAGATCTGCCCCTGATCCATGGCGCCGTGATAGCCGGCTTTGGTCTGGCGCGGGCCGTAATGGAAGTCTTCGATGCTGTCCTTCATGTTGGAGTGGAAGGAAATGCCCTGCTTGACCATAAAGAACTTTTCGGGCCGCTCCATCATCCACTTGACGTCGGCGGCGTAATCTTCGGGCCGGTCGCCGGTGCGCTTCTGGCGGATCGAGCCGTTGTAGACGCGGACCTTGTCGCGGACCTTGCCGCCGAGGAGCTTATAGACCGGGACATTGGCGGCCTTGCCCGCGATGTCCCAGAGCGCATGCTCGATGGCGCTGACGGCAGCGCCATAGGGCTTGAACGAGCCGCGCTGGCGGATTTTGAGCATGCAGCGCTCGACATCGGTCGGGTCTTCGCCGATCAGCGCATCGCGGAAGTGCAGCACCCAGGGCTTTAGGTAGGTCTTGGTGAATTCGACTTCGCCAAGGCCATAAAGGCCCTCGTCGGTGACGATGCGGACGATGGGGTGGCGGCCGATGACGGCGCAGCGGAGGTCGGTGATCTTCATATGATTAGCTCCACGTCCGATCCCAGCTATATTCCTGGTCCCAATGATCCGTCGGCTGCCAGATGCCGGTAACGCCGGGTTGCAGGTGTTGGCTGATGACCTCGTCGACGACGTCGTCGATGCCGAGGCCGGGCTTGTCGGGCACGGTGATGAAACCATCCTGGACGAGGGGTTTGGGCAGGCCGGTGACGATGTCGTCCCACCAGTCGACTTCGACGGAGTGATATTCGAGCGCCATGAAATTCTCGGTGGCGATCGCGACATGCGCCGCGGCCATGGCGGCGATGGGGCTTTCGGCCATGTGGATGGCCATGGCGACCCCATGATCCTGCGCCATGTCCCCGATCTTCTTGGTTTCGAGAATGCCGCCGGATGTCAGGAGGTCTGGGTGAATGACGGAAATGCCGGCTTTGAGGAGTGGCTCGAAGCCCTCCTTGAGGTAGATGTCTTCACCCGTGCAGATGGGGACGGTGGTCGCTTCCTGGAGCTGGCGATATTGCTCGGTATATTGCCAGGGGATGACGTCTTCGAGCCAGGCGGGGACGTATTTCTCGATGCGGCGGGCGAGGCGGATGCCGTTTTGTAGAGAGATATGGCCGACGTGATCGATGGCGAGGGGGACCTCGTAGCCGATGACCTCGCGCACCTCGTGGATATATTGCTCGAGAAGATCGATGCCCTTGTCGGTGAAATGCAGGCCACTGAAGGGGTGACGGACATTGTGCGTATCATAGACCGCATTGCGGGCACGGCGCGCCTCCATCGAGGTGACGGGGCCGCGGTCGGGATGGACGCGATAGGCTTCGAGCGAGCCGGCAGGCGAGACGACGGCGCCGGGGATATCGGCGATCTGCATGAGGCCCAGGTCCATCTTGAGGAAGGTGAAACCCAGATCCATGCGCGCCTTGAGGCGCTTGCCGGTTTCGGTGCCGCTCGGCTTATCGGCGTCGGTGTCGCAATAGCAGCGCACCTTGTCGCGGAACTTGCCGCCCAGCATCTGGTAGATCGGCACGCCATAGGCCTTTCCGGCGAGATCCCAAAGCGCGATTTCAATGGCGGAAACACCGCCGCCCTGGCGGCCATGGCCGCCGAACTGCTTGATGCGGCGGAAGAGGCGATCGATGTCGAGCGGGTTTTCGCCGAGGAGCCGGCTCTTGAGCATCAGTGCATAGGTGGCGCTGGCGCCATCGCGCACTTCGCCGAGGCCGACAATGCCCTGATTGGTATAGATCTTGAGAAGTGCGGAGGTGAAGGGTGCGCCGACGATTTCGGCAACCCGAAGGTCGGTGATGCGCAATTCGCTCGGCGCGGAAGACCGCCGCACATTGGTCTCGATACGCTCGCCGGCGGTCAAATCCATGGTCATTAAGATCCCTCCCTAATTATGCTTTCACCGCGTCAGCGGTGCGGATGTTCTATCCGGCGCTCCTCCGCGCCAGATTGCGTTTGGCGACGCCCATCTGTTCGATGATGTGACGCCCCGATCCCTCGACGTGACGAGCGACCACGGCCGCGGCGCCTTCGGCATCCTGCGCCTTGATCCGGGCAATGAGCTCGCGATGCTCGCTGAGAACCGCTACGCGACGGCTCAGCGACGTCGGGAAGCGCCTACTGATGGCGCGCAGAATTTCGCGATGCTTCCACCAGAGGTCGGCGGCGTGCCGGTTGTAGTGGCGATCGTAAATGAGCTGATGGAACTTCGTGTCGAGCCTGGCATGCAGTTTCGGATCGGCAAAGTTGAGGGCCTCGATCTCGGCCTGGGCGGCTTCGAGTTCGGCAATGTCGGCATCGCTGACGATCGAGACGAACCATCGCGTCAGCGCCGGCTCGATGAGCATTTCGATCTCGATGATGTCGCGCACGAAGTCTTCGTCGATGGCCACGACGCGGGCGCCGCGATTGGCCTCCATCACCACAAAGCCTTCGCCGCGCAATTGCTGCAGGGCCTCGCGCACGGGATTGGTCGAGGTGCGATAGGTGGCGGCGAGATCGGCGACCTTGAGGCGCGCATTGGGCTCCAGCCGTCCCGAAATGATGTCCTCGCGGATCAGTTCGTAGATAGTGCTTGGCTGGTCATTGGCCGTTTGAGCCAGGTCAGGATTAGCGCTGCTCTCGTTCATAGCGCCTGTCTTATGCGCCTTTCACGGCGCCGCCAAGCTTGTTCGCACGTATAAATCACAAAATAATGTACGATCTTCTCGCGCTTGACACACAAGTGTGGGTCTGTAACGTTCCCGGTGGGTGACATGGGCAAAAGCCCAGCCCCGGAGCAGGCGCCACCTGATCGTCTGCAAAGAGGAGGCGCAGCGCACGCTGCGTGGAAAGCCAGGTCAGACCGAGGGGGTCGAGCGGCTTTCCTTGAGGAGGACTATCGATGACCAATATGCAGGGCCGCGCTCAGCGGCCGGGCTCGCTGACTCGTCGGCAGGCCGTCGCCTACGCCGTTGCGGCTCTGGCGACCGCGTCCCTGATGTCGACGACCGCTTTTGCCCAGACTGTGGATCTCAGCCAATGGTCGCCCGAATATGTGAGGTCGATCGCCGGCACCAAGCAATTCGACGCAACCAAGGATTGCGGCGCCGTCGTTCCAAACGATTATGCCGGCCGCGTCAGCTATTGGTATACCGGGCCCTTCGAGGCCGATCCGCAGATCGCGCATGAACAGGACAAGGCTTTCTGGGAAGCGTTCAAGGCCGCCTATCCCAATATCGAAACCGACGTCCAGTCGATCACCTATAACGAATTGCTCGACAAGTTCCGTACGGCACTGCTCGGCAATGCGGCCCCGATGGTCATCCGCCTCCAGATCCTGGGTGGCGTCGAATTTGCCGCAAAGGGTTATCTGCAGCCACTCACGCCCGAAGACGTCGGCTATACCGCGGCCGATTTCTGGCCCGGTGCGCTCAAGTCGGTGACCTATGAGGGCACCACCTATGGCCTGCCGACCAATAACGAGACCATGGCGCTGATCTGGAACGCCAAAATTTTCAAGGATGCCGGGCTCGATCCGGAAAATCCGCCAGCTACCTGGGATGACGTGGTGGCCTATTCCAAGACCATCCACGATAAGCTTGGGATCGCCGGCTACGGGCTCGTCGCCAAGCAGAATGCCGGCAATACGCCATTCCGCTTCATGCCGCAGCTCTGGGCCTATGGTGGCGGGGCGCTCGACGAAGCCTCACCCAACCCGACCTATACCAAGGTCGAAATCAACAATGACGGCTCCAAGGCAGCGCTCCAGGCTGCCTATCAGATGTACGTTGTCGACAAATCCGTCCCGGTCTCGGCCCTGACCAATACCCAGGCTGAAAACCAGGCTCCGTTCATTGCCGGACAGCTGGGCATGATGATCGCCCATCCGGCCGAATATGCCAAAATGGTCGACCTCGCCTCCAAGGCTACAGGCGCGGACAAGGCCGTTGCCGACGATGTCGTCGCCAATATGCGTTATGGCCTCATACCGACAGGCCCGGACGGCAAGCGCGCCGTGGTGTTCGGCGGCTCCAACATCCATGTGGTCAAGCCCGAATTCGTCGAGGGTGGACAATCTGACGAACAGGCGGTCAAGGCGTTGATCTGCTTCTGGAATAGCCCGGAATGGTCGACCAAGCTCGCCTGGGTCGGTTCCAATCCCGGCAATATCAACGGCTTCCTGACCGATGCCATGAAGGAACGCCTTGATACGATCAAGTTCCTCGATGTGACCACGTCCATGCTGCCCAACGGCATTCCGTTCCCGGTGATCCCGCAGGCGCCTGAGATCATGAACATCATCGTTCCTGACATGCTGCAGAATGCCTTGACGGAAAACATGACGGTCGATGAGGCGGCCAACGATGCAGCCACCAAGATCGAAGCGATCATCGGCAGCGGCGGCGGCCTCTGACCCCTAGCGACTCCGAGGATCGGCAGCCTTCGCTGCCGGTCCGCGATGCCCACGAAAAAAGGGTTGTCTAGTGAGCAGTGTTGAGAAGCAGGCCATCTTTCGCGACGTGCCTGGATTTGTGCCCAAGAGGCCCAGTTTCGGCCAGAAGATCTGGAGAAGCCGCGCTGACTATCTCTATGTCGCGCCCGCTATTCTGGTCATGCTCGTCGTGATCGCCTACCCGATCTATTACACCATCGAGCTGAGCTTTTTTAACACACCGGCCAGCCTGTCACTGGCCGACAAGCAGTTCAACGGGATCGACAACTACGTCACCATTCTGACAAGCCCCGTCTTCTGGAAGGTGACGTGGCAGACCATTGTCTGGACAGTGTTGTCCACCTTCTTCGCATTTTTGCTCGGCCTTGGCGCCGCGCTCGCCCTCCATCGCGAATTCGTTGGCCGTGCATTGTTGCGTGGGCTTTTGCTGATCCCCTGGGTCATCAGCGCGGTGGCCGCCTCCTATGTGTGGAAGTGGCTTTATCACTCCGATTTCGGCGCCATCGGCGCGGCGCTGGTGCAACTCGGGATCACCGACAGGCCCATCAATTTCATCGATAATTCGACCAGCGCACTTTATTCGCTGATCGTGGTCAATGTCTGGAAGGAATTCTCCTTCGCCATGATCATGCTGATGGCCGGGCTGCAAACAGTGCCTGATAGCCTGTTGCGCGCCGCCCAGGTCGATGGCGCCAATCCCTGGCAACGTTTCTGGCACGTGACCTTCCCCCACCTTTCGGGTGTGTCGACGGTCACGATCCTTCTGCTCGTCGTGCAGAACTTCAATTCGTTCATCATCCCCTTCATCATGACCGGGGGCGGCCCCGTGGGATCGACGCAGATCTGGATCACCCACATCTATGAACTCGCTTTCCTGCGGCAGCGCTGGGGCGTCGGCGCGGCCTACGCCGTCCTCCTTTTCATCATCATGATGACGCTCGGCTACTTCTATGTCCGCGCGCTGACCCGCGGCGATGAATCGAGGGCCGGCGCATGACCAGTGAAACCGTCAATTCAGCTGAGCCCGTCCGCGTCGCCCGGCGGCGCGGTATCGATGGCTGGCGCTGGGCGGGCCGCATCTTCCTGACGCTGCTGGTGGGCTTCACCATCATGCCGATGTTCTGGATGGTGATCACTTCGCTCAAAACCGGCTTCGCCGCCATGCAGTATCCGCCGCAGTGGTGGCCGGCCTCACCAACGCTCGACAACTATTGGCGACTGCTCGATCCCAATGGGAGCGTCGGCCGCGATTTCCTGCGCTACTTCTGGAACAGCATGTTCGTGTCCGTCGCGACGACCGTGCTCGCCGTCTTGGTGGCGGTTCCGGCGGCCTATGCCTTCTCGCGCTTCCGTTTTCCGGGCCGGAACTTCCTGTTCTTCGCCATTCTCCTGCGCAACATGTTTCCCGCGGTCGTCTTCCTCGTGCCGCTCTTTATCCTGATGCGGGTGTTGGGTCTCGTGAACACGCATGGCTCACTGATCCTGACCTATCTAACGTTCGGCCTGCCACTCGCCATCTGGCTGCTCAAGGGCTTTTACGACAATATCCCAATCCAGCTTGAACAGGCCGCGCGCATCGACGGCGCCACACGCTTCCAGGCCTTCTTCCATATCGTCATGCCGCTTTCGACGCCCGGCATCATCGCCACGTCGATCTACTCGTTCATCGGCGCCTGGAACGAATATATCTACGCCTATACCTTTCTCACGCGGCACGACCAGATGACGCTGCCGGTCGGCATCCAGCGTTTCTTTTCCGAAAACGCCACCGATTGGCCGGGCCTGATGGCCGCCACCTTCCTGATGAGCGTGCCGGTCGTCGTGCTGTTCCTCGTGCTGCAGAAATACTTCGTGCGTGCCCTCACCGAAGGCGCCGTCAAACACTAACGGGGGTGCACATGGCCCAAGTGGTTCTCAAGGATCTCGTCAAGACCTATGGCTCGGTCTATGCCGCCAAGGATGTGTCGCTGACGGTCAATGACGGGGAGTTCGTCGCGCTGGTCGGGCCATCGGGCTGCGGCAAGACGACGACGCTTAATCTCGTCGCCGGGCTTATTCCGATCACCTCGGGTGACATCGTCATCGGCGATCGCATCGTCAACGACCTCGACCCCAAGGATCGCGACATCGCCATGGTGTTTCAGAACTACGCGCTTTATCCGCAAAAGACGGTGTTCCAGAACCTGGCTTTCCCCTTGATGATGCGGAAGCTCCCCAAGGACGAGATCGACCGCAAGGTGCGCGAAGCGGCCAAGGTGCTCGACATCACGCACCTTCTCGAGCGCAAGCCGCGTGAACTTTCGGGCGGGCAGCAACAGCGCGTGGCGCTCGGGCGGGCGCTGGTGCGCGATCCGGCGGTGTTTCTCATGGACGAGCCGCTGTCCAATCTCGATGCGAAGCTGCGCGTGCAGATGCGCTCCGAGATCAAGCGCTTCCACCAGGATCTCAATGCCACCATCATCTACGTGACCCATGACCAGCTCGAGGCTGTGACCATGGCTGACAAGATGGCGGTGATGAACGGTGGGCTGCTCCAGCAATACGATACGCCGGCAAATGTCTTTGCCAATCCGGTCAATATGTTCGTTGCCAGTTTCGTCGGCAGCCCGGCCATGAGCCTCGTGCCGCTCGAACTTTCGAGCAGCAATGGCCAGAGTGCGCTGACGAGCGCGGAAGGCTGGAGCCTGCCGCTCTCGGAACGCAATGCGCGCAAGGTTGCGGGTGCATCTTCGAATAAGGTGGTTCTCGGCGCGCGCCACTCGACCATAAACCTGCACAAGACGCAGATGCCGGGCACCGTGCCCGCCCGCGTCTACACAGTCGAGCCCACCGGCGACATCACCTTCGTCCAGGCGTTCCTCGCCGGCGCCATCGTCAATATCAGCCTGCCGCCGTCGGTGGTCGTGGCGCCGGATGAACAGGTCTGGCTCGAATTCGACCAGGACCGCATCCACCTGTTCGACGGGCAGACCGAAATGGCGCTGCGCGCCGACTAACCACCAGAAACTAGACCATGTCGCTCAAGCTCAAGATCACTGCATTCAAGCCCTATCCCGTCAAGGTTGGAATCCGGAACCAGTTTCTTCTCAAGATCGAGACCGACCAGGGTGTCTTCGGTTGGGGTGAAAGCGGTCTGACCGGCCGGGAAAAGGCGGTGGCGGGGGCCATCGAGCACTATTCGAAGTTTCTGATCGGCCAGGATGCGATGCAGATCGGCCGCATCTGGCAGGAAATGTATCGCAGCCAGTATTTTGAAGGCGGCCGCGTGCTGCAGGCGGCGATTTCGGCCATCGACATCGCCCTCCACGATATCAAGGGCAAGGCGCTCGGCGTACCGGTGTATGAATTATTGGGCGGCAAGCAGCGGCACGCCGTTCCCGCCTTTGCCTCGACCGGCGATGCCGCAGGCGAGGGGGCAGTCGAGCGGGCGCATGAATTGCGCGAAATGGGGTTCGACGCCATCCGCTTTTTCCCCATCGGCCAAGATAACCGCGACGTCTTCGAGCCGCGCCAATCGATCGCCGCCACGGCGCGCCTGCTTAACCGGGCGCGGGCGGAACTGGGCGATGAAGTGGTGCTCGGCATCGATTACCATCACCGCCTGTCGGTCGCGGAAGCGGCAAGCTTTTGCAACAAGCTCGACAAGGGCGTTTTGGATTTTCTCGAAGAGCCGATCCGCGACGAGACGCCGGAAGCCTATGAATCGCTGCGGACCATGACGGATATTCCCTTCGCCATCGGCGAGGAATTTGCCAGCAAATGGCAGTTCGTGCCCTATATCGAGCGGGGTATCCACCAGTTCAATCGGCTCGATGTCTGCAATGTCGGCGGGCTTACCGAGGCGATGAAGGTCGCTGGATGGAGCGAGGCGCATTATGTCGACCTCATGCCGCATAATCCGCTCGGCCCGGTGTGTACCGCTGCCACGGTCCACTTCGCCGCGGCGGTGCCCAACTTTGCCTGGCTCGAAACCCGCGCGCCCGAAACCGCGCTCGGCTTTGACAATTCCGAATTCTTCCCAGTGCAGCCCAGGCTTGAAGGCGCCGTCTATCCCGTAAGCGACGCGCCGGGGCTTGGCGTCGAGGTCAATGAGACCCTGCTTGCCAAGCAAGGCTTCGAGTTCTGGGAAGCCCCGCATCTGAGACGCACCGATGGTTCGGTGACCAACTGGTAGGCCAAGGGCCCCGAGGAGACAGCATGATCGAGACCCATGACATCACCCGTCCGTCAAAACACCTGATCGAGGGACTGAGGGAGCTGGGCGCGGCGACCGTTGCCGGAACGCTCGGCCATATGGGGTTCAAGAACCCGCACATGACCGGCATCCTGCCCCAGACGAAGGGCAGGTCGATTTGCGGGCCGGCGTTGACGTTGCAGTGCCTTCCCCAGCGCCCCGATCTTTTCAGCGAAGGCGAATATGCCGATCCCGAAAAGCAGCTCCACCGGCATGTGCTTTATCATGTGCAGGATGGTGACGTGGTGGTGGTCGATGCGCGCGGAGACATGCGCTCGGGCATTTTCGGGGACATGATGAGCACCTATTTCAAGGGCCGCGGCGGCGCCGGCATCATCATCGATGGCGTGATGCGCGACCGGCCCAATGTCGAAAAGCTCGACCTTTCGCTCTGGCTCAAGGGCTGGTCGCCCAATTATCACGTGCAAACCGACATCTTTCCCAATGCCGTCAACGTCACCATCGCCTGCGGTGGGGTAACGGTCGTGCCCGGCGATATCATCGTGGCCGATGACGACGGCGCCGTGGTCGTACCGGTCTCGATGGCCGAAAAGGTCATCGAGGACGGCAAAAAGCACGCCGAATGGGAAGAATTTTCGCGCATGAAACTGATGCAGGGGGAATCGCTGAAACGCTACTACCCGCTGCATCCCGACGCCGAGGAAGAATACCAGGCCTGGCGCAAGCTCAACCCGGTGAAGAGGGGCTGAGCGCCTGCTGGTGTGGCTTCAGGGCTTGAAGAACGCCAACTGCTGGTGAAGCGCGGGATAGAGTTCTTCGGCCCTGGTGCTCAACATGGCCTTGAGGCCGCGGGTGTCGTCGTCGGCGAGCACCTCCAGAGCGCCGTTGACGACGCCATCATATGTCTGGGTGACGACACTCTCGGCCGTCACCTTGGGCACATCCCAACGCTTGGACATCGGCGTATCGATCATGCCGACCAGGACGCCGATGACCTGTGTCTTCTGGCCCTGAAGCTGGAAGCGCAGGCCATTGGTGGCCGACCACATCGCCGTTTTCGATACCGAATGGGCGGTGCCGAGGCCGATCCAGGCAGCGGCCGAGAGAATGTTGACGATGGTTCCGCCGCCATGGGTGGCCAGGATGGGCGCGAAAGCATTGGAAAGTCGCATCGTACCGAAGAAATTGGTTTCGAAGATGCGACGCATCTCTTCGTCCGGCCCAGAGATGGAATCCCCAGCCGGCGCGATGGCGGCATTGTTGACGAGGAGGTCGACGTCGGTCGCGATCGTTGCCGCATCGGCAATGGATTTTGCATCGGTGAGGTCGAGCTGCAGGATGGTGATGCGATCGTCGTGCCAATCGCGGGGCGAGCGAGCCGCTGCATAAACCTTGCGCGCGCCGCGCTCCAATGCCTGGCGGACGAAGTGTTCGCCGAGGCCGCCATTAGCGCCCGTGACCAGAACCGTGCGGCCTTCGAGTGACTTTTCCATTTGAACTCTCTATGTAAGTGGGGATGGTCCCCATAACTATATACGGGGGGTCTCCCCGCTTATTCAAGGAGGGTCGGATGTCGAATTCTGCACGCCCGGAAAAACCGGCCATCAATGGGCAAAGGGTCCGGCGGCCGCGAGCCGATGCCGCAGAGAACCGGGAAGCCATCCTGGCTGCGGCGCGGGACCTTTTTGAAACCGAGGGCGTTCTGGCGCCGCTCGATGCCGTCGCCGTCAAGGCGGGCGTGGGCAATGCCACGCTCTATAGGCACTTTCCCAAGCGGGACGATCTGCTGGCGGCCGTGATCCAATCGAGTTCGGACGACGCGCTGATCGTTGGACAGAAATTGTCGGAAGCGCATGGACCGGGACAGGCCCTTGCCGAGTGGGTGGTCGATCTCGCCTGGCGGCTGCGCATCTGGCATGACCTGCCGCACTGCATTGCTTCGGCGCACGGCGATCCATCGTCCTCGCTCGACGGATCTTGCCGGCCGCTGATCAATGAGACAGGGCGGCTGCTCGCGGCTGCGCAGGCCGCCAAGCAAGCCGCGCCGGGAATTGGCGCTGAGGAGGTTTATGAACTGGTGCTGGCGCTTTCCTGGGCCGTCGACCGCTATGGCGACACCGAAGAACGGGCGCGACACCGCGTGCTGATGGGAACGGCGGGTGTGTTCCTGCCATTTGCAGATGAGAAACCGCCAAGCCCTGAGCCGCCTGGCCGACGGCAGGCCTCAGTTCGCCGCGCTGGATGATCAAGGAGACGAGCATGACCGAAGCCTTCGACGCCATCATCATCGGGGCAGGCCAATCAGGCCCGTTTCTGGCTGCCAAGCTTGCGGAGGCGGGGCGCAAGGTGGCGCTGATCGAGCGCCGGCGCTTGGGCGGCACGTGCGTCAATGATGGGTGCACACCCACCAAGACCCTGGTTGCCAGCGCCCGTGCTGCCTGGGCAGCCCGGCACGCGGGCGAATTCGGCGTCCTGGTCGATGGACCGGTGCGCGTTGACATGAAGGCGATCAAGGCCCGCAAGGACGCGGTGGTCAATGCCTCGGTCAAGAGCCTGACCGACTGGCTCGGGGGGCTCAAGACCCTCGACTATATCAAGGCAACCGGCCGGTTCGTGTCGCCGAACGTGGTCGAAGCGGATGGACGACAGCTGACGGCGCCGCAGATTTTCATCAATACCGGGGCCTCGGCGAGCATTCCCGACTGGCCCGGGCTCCAGGATGTTCCCTATCTCACAAATTCGAGCATCATGGACCTCGATGTTTTGCCCGAACATCTGGTGATCGCGGGGGCGAGCTATATCGCGCTCGAATTTGCGCAGATCTATGCCCGGTTTGGGGCAAAGGTGACGGTGATCGAGCGTGGTGAACGGCCGGCGAGCCGTGAGGACGAGGATATTTCGGCGGCAATCCGGGAGAGCCTCGAGGCCGATGGCGTCGTCTTTCGCTTCAAGACGACAGTCGAGAGCGTGGCGCGGGCGGACGACGGTTTTTCGATGCGGGTCGAGGGGCCGGATGGCGCGGAGACCCTGTCGGGCTCGCATCTGCTGATCGCTCTCGGGCGGCGCCCCAATACGAAGGATCTCAACCTCGAAACCGCCGGCATCGCGCTCGACAAGCACGGCTATATCCCGGTCGATGACCACCTCAGAACGTCCGTGCCGGGTATCTGGGCGATGGGTGATGTCAACGGGAAGGGCGCTTTCACGCATACATCCTATAATGACTTCGAGATCGTCGCGGACAATGTGCTCGATGGAGGTGATCGCTCGATCGCGGGCCGTATCCCGGTTTATGGCCTTTTCGTCGATCCACCGCTCGGGCGGATCGGGATGAGCGAGCGCGAGGTGCGGCAGTCGGGGCGCAAAGCGCTGATTGCGACTTATCCGATGGCGCGGGTCGGGCGCGCGAAGGAGCGCGGGGAAACGCGGGGCCTGATGAAGGTGCTGGTCGATGCCGAGACCAATCGCATCCTTGGGGCGGCAGTCCTCGGGATCAATGGCGACGAGGTGGTGCACAACCTTCTTCAGCACATGGCCATGGGCACGGATTACCACCGGCTGATGGAGACGGTGCATATCCACCCAACGGTCAGCGAACTGGTGCCGACCATGCTCGCTGGGCTCAAGCCGCTCGAGTGAGTGGCTCGATCTGTGGCGGCGCATCTGCCGATGGTCTAGGTCCGATTGCTGCACCGCGGCTGCAATTTGAATAGAACCATGGCTCGTCAGGAGTGTCTCGGCCTGTCGGGTCAAGACGGAGCGACTAGCTACGGTCGCATCACTGTTATTGTAAGGCGGTCGATGTTGGGCACGGCGATCATTGGATTTGACTCTGCATGGACGGACAATCCGAAGGCGCCTGGCGCGGTTTCTGTCATCGCGATCGATGAAACCGGGGCAAAAACCTTCGTCGCGCCGCGGCTTGCGACGTTTGGTCAGGCACTCGAAGTGATTGCCGGGGAGCAGACGAGGCACGAACGGGTGTTCGTGGCGATCGACCAGCCGACGATCGTGCCGAACCTTGGCGGCGCGCGTCCCGTCGATCGGGTCGCCGCTTCGCTGATGTCCTGGCTCGGGGGCGGGGTGCAGCCGGCTAATCGCTCACGCACCGGCATGTTCGACGCGGATGCGCCGATCTGGGCGTTCAAGGCGGCACTTGGGGCTTCGGACAATCCCGAACTGGCGCGGGATGGCGTCGCGGGGACCTATATCGCCGAGGTCTTTCCGGCGATGTCGTTGCCGAGCATGGCGCTGGAATTTTGCGGGCGGCGCATGGGGCCACGGTATAATCCGGGGCGAAAGGCGACTTTCAAGATCGACGACTGGCAGGCAGTGTTGGTGTGCGCCGCTGCATGTGGGGATGCGCTCGGTATCGACGGCGTTGCGGACTGGTGTGCGGTACATGCGCAAAAGCCGTGGCCGAGCAAAGCGGACCAGGACCTGCTCGATGGGCTTCTCTGCGCGCTGATCGGGTATCTCTGGCTCTTCGAGCCACGATCGCGCCTCTTGATGATCGGCGATCTGATCGAAGGCTATATGGTAGCGCCGGCGATTGGAGAGGCGAGGGCGCGGCTTGAAGCTGCGGCCCTCTTGAGGAGCGTGCCTTGCCGATAGGCCGCTTTAATTGCTCATCGTCGAGCGGTGGGCCCAGCCGGTCATCCGCTTTTCGAGCCATGCCATAAGCGCGTACATCGCGATTCCCTCGATGGCGAGCATGAGAAGGCCGGCAAAGACGAGCGGGACATTGAAGTTGGATTGCGCCGAGGCCATCATGTTGCCCAAGCCATTGTTGGAGGCAACGGTTTCACTGACCACAGAGCCGACAAAGGCAAGCGTGATGGCGACCTTGAGGGAGCCGAAGAAGTACGGCATCGAGCGCGGAATGCCGACCTTGAGCATGATGTCGAGCTTCCTGGCGCCGAGGGCGCGGAGGACGTCTTCGGTCTCGGGCTCGATGGTGGCTAGACCGGTCGCGACATTGACGACAATGGGGAAGAAGGAAATCAGGAAGGCCGTGAGGACGGCTGGAACGGTGCCGATGCCGAACCAGATGACGAGGATCGGGACCAAAGCCACCTTGGGAATGGCATTAAAGCCGATCATGATCGGATAAAGCCCGGCATAGATGGTCTTGGACCAGCCGATGAAAAGGCCGATGCCAAGCCCGGCGGCAACCGCGATGAGGAAGCCGAGGACGGTTGTGTAAAGCGTCTGGAGCGAATTCTTCCAGATCGGGGACCAGTACTGGATGATGGCTTCGAAGATGCGGCTCGGGGCCGGCAGGATGGTATGCGGCAGGCCCGAAAGGCGGACGCCGATTTCCCAGAGTACGAACAGGCCGACGGTATAGAGCAGCGGCGCCAGCCGGATCCAGTCGATCTTGAAGCTATCACGCGGGGGCGGCAGGGTGCTGACGGCGGTGACGGTTTCGATATTGGTCATGCTGCCGCCCTCGCGGTGGCGATCTCGCCATGAAGGCGCTGGACCATGTCGTTGAACGCCGGCTGATAAAGGATATCGAGATCGCGCGGCCTCGCGAAGGGGACGACATGCTCGGAAATGACGCGGCCGGGCCGCGCGCTCATCACGACGACCTTATCGGCGAGAAATACGGATTCGCGCAGATCATGGGTGACGAGGACGATGGTGACGTCCTGACTCGCATGCAGATCGCGGATGACGCACCAGAGTTCTTCGCGGGTAAAGGCATCGAGCGCGCCAAACGGCTCGTCGAGCATAAGAAGCTCCGGCTCGTGGATCAGCGCGCGGCAGAGATTGGCGCGTTGCTGCATGCCGCCCGAAAGCTGCCAGGGGAACTTGTCGCCAAAGCCCTTGAGGCCTACGGTTTCAAGCAGCCTTACGGCCTTGGCGACATATTCGGCCTTGTGGCTGCGCAGGCGATGACGATGACGTTCGACGATTTCGAGCGGCAGGAGAATGTTTTCGAGAGTGGTCCGCCACGGCAGCATGGTCGGGTTCTGGAAGGCCATGCCGACGATCGAAACGGGCTTGGTCACTTCCTGGCCGGCGACGATGACCGTGCCGCTCTGGGGGATATGGAGCCCGGTCGTCAGTTTCATCAGGGTCGACTTGCCGCAACCGGAAGGGCCAACCACGGCAACGAACTCGCCGCGATCGATCTTGAGATCAAGTCCGCTCACTGCCAGCGTGCCTGTGGGCCCGCCATAGCGCATGTCGACGTTTTCAATCGAAACGAGGGGCATGGGAGAAGTCCTTGGCAATGGCGGGACGGATGAGGCTCAGGGCAGCATGCGCTCTTCGGCAGGCGGCAGATATTGCGCGTCGAAAACGTCAGCAGCCGTCACGGCGCCCTTGAGGCCCATCGAGAGCTTGAGCGTTTCGAGGGAAGCGGCAAGGCGCGCTTCATCGACGCCGCCAAAGCCATTTTCGATGACATAGGGCGTCTTGATGTTCATCTCGTTGGCCATGGTGAGACGCGCGGTCTCGGTTTCGAGATTGAGCGTTTCGTTGCGCGCAAGAACGGCAGCAGCGCCAGCGGCCGGGTCGGCGACGGCATCGGCAAAGCCCTTGGCAAGGGCACGGAGGAAGCCTTTGACCGCTTCGGGATTTTCCTCGGCGAAGGCTTCGTTGACGAGGATGGTATTGCCGTAAAGGTTGAGCCCGTGATCGGCAAAGAGAATAGTCGATATGTCGTCTTCAGGCACGCCATTGGCGATCAGGTTGAGGATAACCGAGAAGGCAAAGCCGAAGACGCCATCGACATCGCCCGAGGCCAGCATGGGCTCGCGCACCGGGAAGCCGATGTTTTCAATGGTGATGGTCGAAGCGTCGATGCCGGCCGCGGGGATAAAGGCCTGCCACTGGGCGAAGGCGCCATCCGGCGGAGGGGCGCCGAGCTTCTTGCCTTCAAGCGATTGCGGATCGTCGGTGATGCCGAGCGACTTGCGGCCGACGATGGAAAAAACGGGCTTGTCATAGACCATCATGATGGCCTTGACCGGCTGGGCGGGATCTTCGTCGAGGAATTTGATGAGCGAGTTGATGTCGCCGAAACCGAACTGGTAGGCACCGGTCGCAACGCGCGGGATCGCTTCCACCGAGCCATTGCCGGTGTCGATGGTGACATCAAGACCCTCTTCGGCAAAGTAGCCTTTGTCCTGGGCGAGGAGGAAACCGGCGGCGGGTCCCTCGAAGCGCCAATCCAGCGTGAGCTTGACAGCAGTCTGGGCAAAGGCCGGCGCGGTCATCAAGCCGGCGAGAAAAAGAGCAGAGGCAGCAGTTGCAGAAAACAGCCTGCGGTTGAGCATATTGTGCGATCCCGAAATTGTCCTTGCACCACACAAGCGCAAGGATTTTTCGCACGCAAGTATTAAATGCTCAATTTTTCCTCAATCGAACTCCGCGATTAAAATATAGGCATTGGGTGCGTGGATCTGCTCGTGGGCTGTGCAAAGATGGCTTGGCTAACGAGAAGGCGCGAGCCAGCTTGAGGCACTCCCCATAGGCCGAGAGATCGGTAAGAACGGCATCCGCGGCCACGTCGCGGCGCACAAGCTGAGCGCCTATAGCCTAGATGCCGCGGAACGGGGTGAGGTTGGGGGTGCAGAAATCGGCGTCGCGCATCATCCGCTCGTTGGCAGCGCTGATCTGGCAGCCGAAAGCAAAGGGCGTGACGCCGGTCGGATCAAGATCGTTTTCGGCCATGGTGCTGGGGAAGAAACCTTCCGCCAGCGCCATTTCGCCCTTGATGCGCATCTGTTCGGCGCCATTGGCCAGAAAGACTTCGGGGCCGGCGACATAGACCTTGTGGGTCGGGATCATGTCAGCTTTCTGTCGGCAAGCGCCTTCATGATCCAATCGCGGTAGGTCTCGTCCTTGTCGTTGATCTCGGGGATGACCTTGGATGCTTCACTCATGAAGAAGTAGTAATCGCGCCCCATTTCCTGGCCGCGGCGGGTATGCATGTCGAGGGCGACGTCGGGAATTTCGGGCAGGTTTTCGCCGAGCTCCATGGAACGCTTGGCCCAATTGACCATGTCGTCGCTGGTGCGATCCTTCTTTGAGCTGCAAAGCAGGCGGATGGCGTGGGCGGCAAAGAGGAAGCGATCGCCGGCCGGACGCGGATAGCGCTTGTGCTGCTGATAGAGCGTTTCAACGAGCACTGGCGCGTCGACATTGCCAAAGCCGATGTCTTCGACGGCGATCACGCAGAGGCG
The DNA here is from genome assembly GCF_000970455.1 of Devosia soli. Classification (GTDB taxonomy): domain Bacteria; phylum Pseudomonadota; class Alphaproteobacteria; order Rhizobiales; family Devosiaceae; genus Devosia; species Devosia soli. Next base: position 29,714 of record NZ_LAJG01000033.1, read on the forward strand.
CGACCACATCATCTCTTCCATTTCGGGGCTGGTGATGAACATTTCCCAGCCGAGCAGCAGCACATTCTCTGTCATGCCGCGCCGGGTACATTTCTGCAGAGCCGAAATCACTTCATCGGCGGCAAAGTCATTTTCGGTGGTGGTCCGCTGCCACGGATCGGGCGGCTGCTGCACTTTGACCATTCTAATTACTCCTGAGTCTGTAACGGTTATTTCCAGCGCGCTTCGACGCGCCCCACCGCCGCCACGACGAGGCCTGGGCTTGGAAGCAAGATTGCATTGAGACCGGAAAGACTGACCCAGGCCTGCCACAGCGCTTTATGTCGAGGCGCATCACGAGTTCAATCCGCCCTCGGATACGGCGATCCTCGGGCTGATCGAAGCGCTGGTTGCGGCCGTGCCAGCAAGACGCCAAACGCTGCGGAGGTGGTCGAGAAGTTCGCCGCTTGTACCTATCCCTGGATGAACAGCTCGCCCACGGATTGGAACAATGAATGAGGCTGGCCGCTCAGCCTATCACAGCGTCTTGCCCATCCAGATCGCCTCGCCGCGACCGATCTCTTCAAGGCCGATATGCTTGTAAAAGCCATAGGCGCGGTCATTGGTGAGGCTGAGCCCGAGATGCATGGCGGGCGCGCCGGCGTCACGCAAGGAGGCGAGTTCGGTCTCGATCAACTTGCGCCCCCAGCCACCCGATTGCGCCGGTGGCAGGAGGTTGATGTGAAGATGCGCCGGATGGGATTTCGAGATCGTTGGGTCCGAGTGCCTGGGTTGCCTGATCCGGCTTAGCACCACGTCATCGAACTTCGCCTCGGCTTTCCGCTCCGCATATTTGCTGGCGAGCATCGGCCACCAGTCCTTGTCGAGCTGCTCTTCAAACGCCTTGGTATCCGGCGTTCCGACAACGTAGCCGAGCACATCCGCGCCATCGGCAAGAACGAATGCGTGGTCCGGCGCAAAATCCAGATAGGGCACGGACCAAACCAGACCGGGATAATCCGGATCGGAATAAAGCGCTGTTGCGTCGGTGCCGGCATTGGCCGTCAAGACACAGATGGAGAAAAGCGCGTTGCGGTCTTCGGGGCGGGCTGGGCGTATCTCTAGCGACATGGCGGTGGTCTTTCGTGGGAATAGATCAGCATAGCCATCACGGCCATGGTGTGGCGTGGAAAGTTATTCAAAATTGGGAGCCGTCTCTGGTGTCGTACTATCGACAAGGGCCGAGATCAGCGCATTGGCGCTCCGGTGGTGACGGCCCGGGCCGAGCGCGACGAATTCCACCTCGCCCAAATGGGGCAGGGTGAGTTCGTCGTCCACCACAGCAAGTCCGTCGGGGATGAGTCTGGCGGAATGGGCGGCGATGCCGAGCCCGGCGACGAGCGCTGCCCTCAATCCGTTGAGGCTGCCGCTCGAACAGGCCATGCGCCACGGGCGGCGCGCTGCTTCGAGCGCTGCAACGGCGAGGGTGCGCGTGATGGAAGGGGGCGCATAGGCAACGAGAGGCACGGGCTCATCGGGGTTCAGCGAAAAGCCGGGCCTTGAAATCCAGGCGAGCTCTTCGGTCCAGGCGACTTCACCACGGGTATCGCCAGAGCGCCGCTTGGCGAAGATGACGTCAAGCTCTCCGGAATCGTAGCGCTGATATAAAGCGCTCGAGAGGCCGACTGCGAGTTCGAGATCGACCTCGGGATGCTCGTTGCGAAAGGCTCTCAGCACATCGGCAAGCTGGGAGACCGCAAAATCTTCAGAGATGCCGAGGCGCAGTTTTTCGCGATGGGCGGTTCCAAAGAAATAGCTCGACATGCGCTCGTTGGCCTCGATGACGCTGGCCGCGAAATCGCACATGGCGTCGCCATCGGCAGTCAAAGTCACCGCATGGGTATCGCGCACGAAGAGACGGCAACCAACCATCTGCTCCAGTTTCTGGATATGCTGGCTGATGGTCGACTGACGTAGGTCGAGGCTTTTGGCCGCAGCGGTAAAACTCCGCTCCCTGGCGACGGCCAGAAAGGATTTGAGCAGGCTGGGCGGCACTTCCAGAACCGGCACGGCAGAGTTGACCTCTTCTTATCGTGGATCGTGATGACGGAAATCGAAAGGCTCGCCCTATCGATCATGGTCTCATTTCGTTACCCCGAAACCCTGGCACATTGAAACGGCAGGAAACCAATGTCACTCGCTAAACGCCTCAAGCGCTTCGGCCTCGATTATTACCTGTTCCTGCTCCTCGGCACGGTCGTCCTCGCGACGCTTCTTCCGGCCTCTGGGCTCGGCGCAGAAATCGTCGATCAGGTGGCTTATTATGCCGTGGCGCTGCTGTTTTTTCTTTATGGCGCAAAGCTCAATACCAGCGCCATCGTTGCTGGCATCGCGAACTGGCGGCTGCAGGGACTGGTGTTCATTTTCACCTATGTGATGTTCCCTCTCTGCGGCCTTGCTCTGGCAGCGGTGCTATCGCCATGGATTGAAGAAGAGCTGGCGATCGGCATCGTCTATCTTTCGATCCTGCCTTCTACCGTTCAATCTTCGATCGCCTTCACCTCGATTGCGCGGGGCAATGTTCCGGCCGCGGTCTGCGCCGCCTCGCTCTCGAACATCCTTGGCGTCTTCCTGACGCCGGCGCTCGTCGCGATGCTGCTCCATGCGTCGGGCGACGGGATTTCGCTTCAGTCGCTTCTCGATATCGGCTTGCAGATCCTTGCGCCCTTCGTCGCCGGACAGGTTTTGCGACCACTGGTCGGTGGGTTCATCAGCAAGCATGGCCTTATGACGCAAGTCGTCGATCGTGGATCGATCCTCATCATCGTTTATTCAGCCTTCAGCGCAGGCGTCATTGCCGGGATCTGGGAAGAGGTGGGCCCGACGAGCCTTACCATTATCCTTCTTGCCAATGGGCTGCTTCTTGCTGTCGTAATGATGGCGACCTGGTGGGCTGGGCGGGCGGCAGGCCTTGATCCGGCGGATCGGTTCACCCTGCTCTTTTGTGGCTCGAAAAAGAGCCTCGCGAGCGGCCTGCCGATGGCCAATATCCTCTTTGCCGGGCAGGCTGTCAGCATGATCATCCTCCCCTTGATGCTGTTCCACCAGATCCAGCTGTTTGTCTGCGCCATCATCGCGCAGCGGGCGGGGCACCTTGCAAGCGAGCGGGAATTGCAGGCAGCCATGCTTCCGGCCGATGCGCGGGCGTGAACGCCAGCCTTCGCGCATTTGCCTCGGATGAAGCCGGAACGAGTGGGCGGGTCGACCGTTGCGGGCACAGGTTGAGTGCGCGGAGCCGATGAGGTGATCGGCTCGTTTGGGCGCAAAGCGTAGTGGTAATCGTATAATGGGACGAAAGAAGCGGATCGCGCTGATCGGGGGCGGGCCAACATCGGTCTATACGCTCAAGAACTTGCTGCAGAGCGCGGACGAACTCGATATCACCATTTTCGAGGCGGGACGCGTCGCCGGATGCGGTATTCCCTATTCGGAAGAGCACAATACGCCGGACATGATGGCCAATATCACGTCGGTCGAAATTCCGCCGGTGCTCGTGTCGCTGGCAGACTGGGTTCGCTCGGCCGATCTGCATCTTTTGAACAAATTCGGGATCGATCGGGCGCGAGTCGGGGAGCGCGACTATTATCCACGCGTCTTGATCGGAGCCTATTACGCCGACCAGCTCGCGCGCATGGTTGCGGGCTCGGCGCCCTGGCATAAAGTCGGGATCGAGACCGAAACGCGTGTGCTCGACATCAAGCCAATGAGCGCCGGGTTCGATGTGGTGGTGTGCCGCAAGGACACGACGAGCAAGCGCCGCTTTGATGCGGTGGTCATGGCAACCGGACATCTGACGCAATCGCTCAAGCCGAAACGGGTGAAGGGGCTTTATCGCTCACCCTATCCGATAAAGGACCTGACACTGGGCGGGGATGGGACAGCGCTTATATTGGGGTCGTCGCTGAGTGCGATCGACGCCGCTGTCGGCCTTGCCATGCGGCACGGCAAGTTTGTCGGCGAAGAGGATGATCTCGCCTTCAAACTTGAGGCTGGCGCAAAGCTGCGTCTCGTCATGGCGTCACGCAAGGGGACGGTGCCCGATGCGGACTTTTTCTATCCGATCCCGGAAGAGCCGCTGATGATCTTTACGCCAGCGCGGCTCGAAAAGCTGCGGCACAAGGGCAAGGACGGGTTGCTCAACAAGGCCTTCACGCTGTTCAAGCAGCAGCTTGAAGTGGACGATCCCGCCTTTCTCGACGGGCTGGGGATAGCGCGGCTGACGCCCGAAAACTTTGCCGAAGCCTATTTCGAGATGCGCAAGACCCGGCAGGGGTTTGCCGCGATCGAGGACGATCTCAACCAATCCAAGATCAATTATCGCGACCGTCGCGTCGTGATGTGGCGCTATACGATGATGCGCGCTCATGAGGTGTTCGGCACCGTGGTGCCGTACCTTGACGAGCGCGACCTCAAGCGGTTCCGGCAGCACCTGGCGCCGGCCTTTGCCGATGCATATGGCTGCGTGCCGCACCTGTCGATCGCGCGGCTCCTGGCACTGCACCGGGCGGGGTGTCTCGATATCGTTGCCTTGGGCGAAAATGGGACGATTCGCTATGACGCGGGTCGCTTTACCCTCGAAGCGGGCAGGCAGAAGCAAAGCTTTGCAACGCTGATCGATGCGCGTGGCCAAAGCACCGCGTCCATTTCCGAACTCGGTTTCGATCAACTCGACCGGGCGCTGGCAACGGACGACATCTTGAAACGCACGAACGGCCAAAGCCAGGACGATCAGTTCCGGTTGCGGCTCAAAGGGCAGCCCGACGCCGACATTTTCTGCATCTCGATTCCGGTCATGATGGAGCGCTATCCTTTCGCCCAAGGGCTCGTTGCCTGCTCGGAAGCCGCGGAAGTGGTGGCGACCGCGCTTTGACCGGCGGGCTGACGATGGCGGTTTTCCGGATCGAGACGATCTTCATTTATCCCGTGCGGTCGATTGGCGGCATGGCGGTTGCGGAGGCTCAAATTACGCCGGGCGGGTCTTTGCGCGGGGATCGCGAATGGGTGGTTGTCAGGCCCGATGGCAGCTTGCTCTGGCAGGGCGACATTCCGCGCATGACTTTGCTATCCGCGTCGATCGAAACCGATGGGCTCAGGATCCGCGGACACGATGGCGGCGTTGGTCCTGTGCCGAGGGATATAGCCGGCGGAGACGTCGCGGTGCGGCAGGACGGTTATACGCTTGCCGGCATCGACCAGGGCGACGAGATGGCCGAATGGCTCGGTGCGCAATTAGAGACGCCTTGCCGGCTCGTGCGGGTCGGCGAAGAGGCGCATCGCTGGGGTGGGCTTAACCCGATCCATGCCGTTTCGCTCGCGTCGCTGGCGGCGCTCAATGCCCGTCTTGTCTCAGCCGGCGAGGCCGCGGTCGAGGTCGAGCGGTTTCGGGCCAATGTGGTGCTGGGCGGCAGTCACGCCGCTTTTGCCGAGGAGGCGGCCGACGAATTGGTCTTCGAGGACGCCTCGCTGGTATTGCGCGAGCCATGCGTCCGATGCGAATTGCCCAATATCAGCAGGGTTGATGCCCGTCGCGGCAAGCAGCCTCTCAAGGCAATTGGCATGATGAGCCGCAGCCGCCCGGCGGCGCGACCCGCTTCGTTCGGGACCTACTGCACGGCAAAAGGGACGTCGCTTCGCCTCGGCATGTCGACGGAGGTTTGAGTGGGGTAGCCGGAGAACGAATGAACTCGGAACGATCATTTGTTCGCTGTCGTTTTGCTTAACCTGAACTCACCAGCAAGGACAACTCTCATGGCCAAGTCACCCTCCCTCGTCGCGCTGCTCGGCTTGTTGGCAGTTGCGGGTTTCCAGCATCGGGACAAAATCCAGGATGCGCTCAAGGGTCTTTCCAACAATAGCGGCGGCGCCGGCCAGAGCGGAGGGCTTGGCGGGATGCTGGGCGGCCTCGGCGACCTGATCAACGGCAAGCCAGGCAGCGGCAACGTGCTGACCGGTGGCCTCAACGATCTCCTCGACAGCTTTCGGGGCAATGGCCAGAAGGAAACGGCCGATTCATGGACGACGGTCGGTGTGCCGACCAAGGGCCTGACGCCGCAGGAAGTCGAATCCGCCATCGGCCGCGACACGCTGACCGAACTCAGCCAATCAACCGGGCTTTCCTATGACGAACTGGTCAAGCGGCTCTCGACCAATATTCCCGACGCGGTCGACCGGCTGACCCCGGAAGGCCGTTTCCCGGCAACAGACGACGAAGCCCGCCGCAGCCTTTTTGGCTAGGACCGAGTGCGGCAATCATCTTGAAAAATCCAGAAGCACGGAGGGGAGCAGAATGAAAGCTGCTCCCCTCATTCATTGTGTCAGCGTGGCTGTTGGCTTATCGCAAAAGTCATTCCACGCATGGGAGCGCGACAGACCTTCTTAGCACCTAGAAGTGATAATTGACGCCGGCGCGGATGACGCTGAACTTATGGCCTACTTCGCGCGAACCACCGGGGAGGCCGCCATAGCTCTGGCTGCCGAGGTCGACGTAAAGATATTCAGCCTTGACCGAAATGTTCTCGGTCGCCTTGGCTTCAATGCCGAGACCGGCGGTCCAACCGACATGCGTGGCGTTCTGCGAGGTGGTGACCCCACCGTTGATGACCTGGGCGGTGCCGCGGCCGAAGGCGGCGCCGAGGGTCACATAGGGCATGACTTGGCCAAAGGTGCCGCCGGCACGGGCGCGCACGGTGCCGAACATATCCATTTTGCCCTCGAACGTGCCGCCGCCGGCCGCCGGCTCGTTGTAGCCGAGATTAGTCCATTGCAGGTCGGCTTCACCGCCGATGACGAGACCGCCCATGTCCGCATTGAAACCGGCCTGCGCGCCGGCATTCCAGCCGCTAGAGGGATTGTTGGTGTTGACGATAGCGGGATTGACGGTCGTCGAGCCCCAGCTATAGCCACCCGCAACGCCGGCATAAAAGCCGTTCCAGTCGGTGACGGAGCTCGAGGAGAAAAGGGGCGAGGTCGCCGGAGCAGGATTGTTCCAGCCCAGATCCGCGGCGCCTGCGGATGCGGTCAGCGCCAGGATGGCGGAAAGAGCAATGGCGGAGCGTTTCATTTTAGCCTCGTCGAAATGCCAGGTGTTTAGAGGCAAAATCGGCCGAAGATATTAATGATCGCGAAAGGAATAAGGTTAACGCCCCGGGTTTTATCGAAATCCGGTGGAAAGCGTTAGCTATGCAGGCCAGGGGCTTCCTGGCCGGTCGACTGCACATATTCGGTATAGCCGCCGCCATAGGTGTGCACCCCTTCCGGCGTCAGTTCGAGCACGCGATTGGAGAGGGCGGCGAGGAAGTGCCGGTCGTGGCTGACGAAGAGCATCGTGCCTTCATATTGGCTCAAGGCGGTGATCAGCATTTCCTTGGTAGTGATGTCGAGGTGGTTGGTCGGCTCGTCGAGGACGAGAAAGTTCGGCGGATCATAAAGAAGCTTGGCCATGACAAGGCGCGCCTTCTCGCCGCCCGAAAGCACGCGGCACTTCTTTTCGATCTCGTCGCCTGAAAAGCCGAAGCAACCGGCGAGCGTGCGGAGCGCCGACTGACCTGCCTGAGGAAAGGAATCTTCGAGCGATTGCACCACTGTGCGGTCGCCATCGAGGAGATCCATGGCGTGCTGGGCGAAATAGCCCATTTTGACGCTGGGGCCGATCGCTACGGAGCCGGCATCGGGCTCTGCAGATTTCGCCACGAGCTTTAACAGTGTCGACTTACCGGCGCCGTTGACGCCAAGAATGCACCAGCGCTCGCGACGGCGGACGTGGAAATCGAGGCCGGAATAGATAGTCTTGGATCCATAGGCCTTATCGATGCTTTTCAGCAGCGCGACGTCTTCGCCGGAGCGCGGAGCGGGCCGGAATTCGAACGCCACCGTCTGGCGGCGCTTGGGCATTTCGACGCGGTCGATCTTGTCTAGCTTTTTCACCCGGCTCTGGACCTGGGCGGCGTGGCTGGCGCGGGCCTTGAACCGCTCGATGAAGGCGATTTCCTTGGCGAGCATGGCCTGCTGACGCTCGAACTGGGCCTGCTGGTTCTTGTCGGCGATGGCACGCTGCTGCTCGTAGAAATCGTAGTCGCCCGTATAGGAGGTGAGGGCGCCGGCATCGATCTCGACGATCTTGTTGACGATGCGGTTCATGAACTCGCGATCGTGCGAAGTCATGAGGATGGCGCCGTCATAGGTCTTGAGGAAATTTTCGAGCCAGATGAGGCTTTCAAGATCGAGATGGTTGGACGGTTCGTCGAGAAGGAGGACATCGGGCCGCATCAGCAGGATCTTTGCCAGCGCAACGCGCATCTTCCAGCCGCCGGAGAGGGCGCCAACATCACCGTCCATCATCTCCTGGGAAAAGCCGAGGCCGTCGAGGACTTCGCGCGCGCGCGCATCGAGCGAATAGCCGTCGAGTTCCTGGAACTGATGCTGAACATCGCCATAGCGCTCGATGATCGCGTCCATCTCGTCGGCGCGGTCCGGGTCGGCCATGGCGGCTTCGAGTTCGGCCATTTCAGCGGTCAACGCGCCGATCGGGCCTGCGCCCTCCATGACTTCGACGGCGGCAGAGCGGCCGGACGTTTCGCCCACATCCTGGCTGAAATAGCCGATGGTGACGCCGCGATCGACCGAGACCTGGCCTTCGTCTGGCTGTTCCTGACCAGAGATCATGCGGAAGAGCGTGGTCTTGCCGGCGCCATTGGGGCCGACGAGCCCAGCCTTTTCGCCGCGCTGCAGCCCGGCCGAGGCCTCGACGAAGATCAACTGCTTGCCGTTTTGCTTGCCGATGCTTTCGAGGCGGATCATGGGGCGACTGCTCTATGGGTAACGTTGCGCCCCTAAAGCATCTGGGTCGACCGAGCGCAAGGCGGCGTTTTGCAACGCGGCCCTGCTCGGCTCACGCCGCGTCGTTGATCAGGTTTTCGGCCATGCCGTATTCGTGGAGTTTTCGATAGAGTGTCGAGCGGCCGATGCCGAGGGCGCGAGCGACGCGGGACATGCGGCCGCCGTGATAATCGATGGCAAAGGCAATGGCTGCGCGCTCGATATCGGCAAGTGGCTGAAGATCACCGGCGGGGTTGAGGAAGCGATCCTGTGCGGGGAGGGCCACAGGATCGGGACGCAGCCGGGCAGGCGCGCTGTCGATATGGATGGGTGCTGCCAGAACCGGCGCCTGGCCAACCGCGCGCACGGCTTCTTCCCGGCCGGCAGACTGAGCCAGCATCTGCGGAAAATCCTCGGCTTCGAGGAAGGCGGCTTCGCTCAGGACCACGGCGCGATAAACGGCGTTTTCGAGCTGGCGGACATTGCCCGGCCAATCATAGGCCGACAAAAGGTCGAGCGCCGGCGGGGTGATGCCGAGGACTCGCTTGCCGGCTTCGGCGGAAAAACGGGCAATGAAGTGCGAGACAAGGTTGGCCAGATCTTCCATGCGCTCGCGCAGCGGCGGCACGTAGATGGGGAAGACGTTGAGGCGATAAAAGAGATCTTCGCGGAATTCGCCGGTCTTGGCCAGATTGAGGAGACGGCGATTTGTCGCCGAAATCAGGCGGACGTTGACCTTTTCCGCTCGGCTGGCGCCGACCGGCTCGATCTCGCCTTCCTGAAGAGCGCGCAGGAGTTTCACCTGGGTGTCGAGTGGAAGTTCGCCCACCTCATCTAGAAACAGCGTGCCGCCATGGGCCTCGGTAAACTTGCCGGCCTGGTCGGCAATGGCGCCGGTGAAGGCACCCTTCTTGTGGCCGAAGAGCACGGATTCAACGAGATTTGGCGGAATGGCGCCGCAATTGACGGTGACGAAAGGCTTGCCGGCTCGGTCGGACGAGCCCTGGATGATGCGGGCGACGAGTTCTTTGCCGACACCGGTCTCGCCTTCGATCAGTACCGGGATCGGACTTTTCGCTGCCTTGGCGGAAAGCGCCAGAACGCGCGCCATCGAGGGGGCACTGGCGATCATGTCGGCGGGCGTCAGTGTGCCGGAGCGGCGCGCATGCTCTGAGCGGATAGCGGCTTCGAGCGTGTCGAGCTTCATCGCATTGCGCAGCGAGACGATGAGGCGTTCGGGCGAGACGGGCTTGACGAAATAATCAGCCGCGCCCTGACGCATGGCCGAAATGACGGTTTCGAGTGAGGAATTGGCAGTCTGGATGATGACCGGCGTCGTCAGTCCTTCGGCACGCATCGCCGCCATTACGCCCATGCCGTCGAGATCGGGCATGACGAGATCAAGGATCATGGCGCCGATCTTGCGGTCTTCGCGGAGGAGAGAGAGTGCCTGGTCCCCGCCGGTGGCCGTGATCGGCTTGAAGCCTGCCCGATTGGCGATTTCAGCGGTTAACCGGAGTTGCACCGGATCGTCGTCGACCACAAGAACGCGCGTCATGCCTGTCCCAAAGCTGATGTCGTTGTTCGGCACGAATCGGTTGTGCCGTTTTGGGAAGAGAATGAGGATGCCGGCTTAAGAGGGTGTTAAGCCTAATGAATTGGTTCGCACGGCGGACGTCAGGCAAACAAAAAGGGCCGCGGAAATCTCCGTGACCCTCAGGACTCAGTGCTGGATTTCGCTCAGGCGATTAGTGCCGGTCAGCGATATTGAAGCGGGCCAACTCATCCTTGACCTCGAGCTTTTTGCGTTTGAGGGCTGAGACCATGAGGTCATCATATTGGCGATTCTGCATTTCTGCCTGAATCTGCCGGTCCAGTTCCTGGTGGCGCCGTTCCAGCGCTGCGATGTGGCCTTCAGTAGTCATAGACAACTCCTTCGACATCGTGGACGTAACCATAGTCACAAATCTTTCACGCTTTGTCGACCTCCGGAGGGGGTACGTCGGAAATCTGGTGCAAAACGTGATCGCTTCGGTTAATCAAATCTCAGTTGTCGCTCGACTATTTGGTTTCGACATGCTGCACCTTACCAAGGAACAGGAAGCCCAATATGGGCTTGAGCTGGCGACCAAGCGCCAGGAGCATGCGGACCTCGACGCCGCGATCCATACCTTGACCCAATCCCAGTTCGCCGATCGCATGCTGGTGCAGCGGCTCAAGAAGCGCAAACTGATGCTCAAGGACCGGATCGTCGAACTCGAAAACATTCTCCTGCCCGACATCATCGCCTGATGTTTTGAGGCGCTCGTGCCTTGAGTTGCGGCCGGATTTGGGCTAGACGCGCGCTTTGCGGAGCGGGATGGGGGAACAGCCATGCTCAAGCCACCGGTTGCCATTGTCATGGGCAGCCAATCGGACTGGCCGACAATGCGGCTGGCCGCGGAAACCCTCGAAGCTCTCGAAATCGAATATGAGGCGCGGATCGTCTCGGCGCACCGGACGCCCGAGCGCCTCGTCGAGTTTGCGACCAATGCCCGCGCAGAAGGTTTTAAAATCATCATCGCAGGTGCAGGCGGGGCAGCGCACCTGCCGGGGATGATAGCGGCGATGACGGTGTTGCCGGTGTTCGGCGTGCCGGTGCGGTCCAAGGCGCTCAATGGGCTCGACAGCCTTTATTCGATCGTACAGATGCCCGGTGGCGTACCCGTCGGCACGTTGGCCATCGGTGAGCCGGGCGCGATCAACGCGGCATTGTTGGCGGCGTCGATCCTCGCGCTCAACGACGATGAACTAGCCGACCGGCTCGACGCGCATCGCGAGCGGCAGACTGCCGCGGTTCCGCAGTTTCCTTCCGACAACGAGTAGTGCCTGTGTCAGATCCTCTTCCTGCGCTTCGTCCCGGGGCAACCATCGGCATTCTGGGCGGCGGGCAGCTCGGGCGCATGCTGGCGCTGGCGGGCGCAAAGCTGGGGCTCAAAAGCCATATCTATTGCCCCGATCCGCACAGCCCAGCGTTCGATGTGACGCCATTCAAGACCGTGGCGGCTTATGACGACGAAGCGGCGTTGCGGGCCTTTGCGGCCGAGGTCGATATCGTCACTTATGAATTCGAGAACGTGCCAGCGGCGACGGCGGAACTTCTCGCCAGCCTCAAACCCCTGCGGCCGGACGCCAATGCTCTGGCCATTTCCCAGGATCGGCTCGCCGAAAAGAGCTTCCTCGCATCAAAGAACATTCCGGTCGCGCCCTATCGCGCAGTGCATTCGCTCGAAGAGCTCGAAGCGGCTGTTGGCGAACTGGGATTGCCGGCTGTGTTGAAGACGACGCGGCTTGGCTATGATGGCAAGGGCCAGCGCGTCTTGCGCACGCAGGAAGATGCTGCGGCAGCATTTGCCGCGCTCAAGCCCCACCCGCTGGTGCTTGAAGGGTTCGTGCCGTTCGAGAAGGAAATTTCTGTCGTCGTGGCGCGCAGTGCGGACGGGACCGTGCGAGCCTACGATCCAGCCGAGAACGTGCATCGCGCCCATATTCTCTTTACCTCGACCGTGCCGGCCGATGTGCCTGCCGGCGTTGCCAAGCATGCGGCAATGCTCGCCAAGGTCATTGTCGTGGCGCTCGATTATGTGGGCGTTCTGGGTGTCGAGTTCTTCGTGCTCGGTGGCGAAAGGCCGAGCCTGCTGGTCAACGAGATAGCCCCCCGAGTGCATAATTCGGGACACTGGACGGAAGCCGTGTGCCTGACCGACCAGTTCGAACAGCATATGCGGGCGGTGGCCGGTTGGCCGCTCGGCGATCCGCAGCGCTATGCCGATGTGGTGATGCAGAACCTGATCGGCGACGAAGTCGAGATCGTGCCCGGCGGGATCGGCGGGGATACCCAGCCCCACCTTTACGGCAAGGCGGAAGCGCGGCCGGGGCGGAAGATGGGCCACATCAACCGCATTTTGCGCGCGAACTGAACGCTAGCGCGCGAGCCAATTGCCGATGGCGCCAGCGACCGCGGAGGGATTTTCCATGGTCGGCAGGTGGCCGCATTTAGCGAAATGTACGATGTCGGCATGGGGAATGGCGGAGGCCATCTCCTCGGCAAGCTCGGGCGGGGTCAAGATATCTTCGGTGCCGACCCCGATCAGGGTCGGGACTTGGATGCTTGCCAGTTGCGGGCGGGAATCGATGCGGCCAAGAATGGCCTTTTGCTGACGGATATAGGTGTCCTGGCCGCAGCGTTCGGCCATGGCCTGCACTTCGTCGGCGAGTGGGGTTTCGAGATTGCGCTTTGCAAGAAGGCTCGGCAGGAGGCTGCGCGAAACGCCGATAAACTTGCCGAGCTTGACGTTTTCGATGCCCTTGCGCCGCGCCTCGCGCCGCTCGTCGCTATCGGGCCGGGCCGACGTATCGAGAAGGGCAAGGTGCGTGACGCGATCGGGCGCCTGGCGCATGATTTCGAGCGCAACGTATCCGCCCATCGAAAGACCGGCGAGCGCAAAGCGCGGCGGCGCTGCCAGAAGCGTTCGGCTCGCCATTCCGGCGATGGTGTCATCGAGTGTCAGGTCTGCCACCATGGGAGCAACAGTGTCGCGCAGCGGCAAGACGACATCGCGCCAGAGCCGCGCGTCGCAAAGAAGGCCGGGGAGCAGGACGATCGGGGTCAGCATTGGTGCGAACTCGTTGGGGGCTGAGCAAGCGGTACTGTGCTTCAGAAATTGAGGCAATACGCCGAATTTCTCGTGCGCGAGTGTGGACAAGTGCGAAGAGCCAAGCTATATAGCGCGCCACGGTGGCCGGCTCTGCTGGTCGGCGACGTAGTTCCTGTGGCTGCGGCGCTTTTATCCAATCCAATTTGCCAAGCTTTGAAGGGGCAGTTGACCTTTGCAAGTAGTCGTTCGCGATAACAATGTTGACCAGGCGCTGCGCGCCCTGAAGAAGAAGCTGCAACGCGAAGGCGTCTTCCGCGAAATGAAGCTGCGCAACTACTATGAAAAGCCGTCGGAAAAGAAGGCTCGCCAGAAGGCTGAAGCTGTCCGTCGCGCACGCAAGCTGGCTCGCAAGCGCGCACAGCGCGAAGGCCTGATTGCAGCGCCGGCAGCGCGCGCGTAGTTCGCGACGCCAGAGAATTCAAAACGCCGTCCTTCGGGGCGGCGTTTTTGTTTTGGGTGTTGCCCTAGCAATTTGCGCTCCGCGCTGCGTTCGGCTTATCCGCGCCGCAGTTGGAGCACGGCGAAGACAACGGTCAGCGCGGCAAGTGTCGGCATCAAAATGACCAATGCGTCATAGGCATTGGTAAAGGCGGTGCCGGCGATAAGCGAGGCGAGGAAGCCACCACCCATCTGGAAAAATCCGGTCAGGGCGCCTGCTGCTCCGGCAATGTCGCCAAAGCCTGCCATGGCCGCAGCCGTGGCACTTGGGCTGATGCAGGCCAGCGAAAGCATCCAGAAGCCCACGGGAACCATGACGGCAAAGACCTCGTCAGGGAAAATGCGGGGGAGGATAGCGTATCCAAGGCCCGCAATGCCGATCAGCACCAGGCCAATGGCCGCGAGCTGCCAGCCATCCATGATTTTTGAGAGACGCGCGACCACGAGATTGCCAATGATGAAGGAGCCGGTCTGCACCAGCATGGCCATGGCAAACTGGAACGGGGTAAGGCCGATCTCGTCGATGAGGACGAAAGGCAGAAGGGCGGCGGAGGCGTAAAATCCACCAAAGGCGGCAGCCAGCGTGCCGGCTGGGAACAAAAAGCCGGGCGTGCGCAGAAGGCGCCCATAATTGCCGAGGACGGTTCCGAACCGCAGCGGAACACGGCGCGCCTCGGGCAGGGTTTCGCGCGCGGAAAATCCGAGAAGCGAGATGATGGCGAGGCCGAAACCGGCCATGACCACGAACATGATATGCCAGGAGCCGACGAGGAGGATGGCGCTGCCGAGCGTGGGCGCAACGGCGGGCGCGACAGTCAGAACGAGATTGATCAGCGTCAGGATGCCAATAGCCTCTCGGCCGACGAACAGGTCGCGGACCATGGCGCGGGAGAGCGCAACGCCAGCGGAGACGCCGAAGCCCTGGAGAATGCGGCCGACCAGCAGAGCTTCAAGACTCGGCGCGAGAGCGCAGACAAGGCCGCCAATCACATAAATGCCGAAGAAGGCAATGCCGATCATGCGGCGGCCATAGCGATCCGACAACGGGCCGCAAAGGAGTTGGGCGAGCGCAAAGGCGGCGAAGTAGACCGTCAGCGTGAGTTTGCCGCCGGCGTCAGTGGTGTTGAGATCAAGCACGAGCGCGGGAAGGGCTGGCGCGTAGAGCGTGAGGCTCAATGGGCCCGTCGCGACCATCAGGCCGCCGATGATGGCAGTGCGGCGGCCGGACATGGCCGGAAGTGTCGTGGTGGTCATGACTTCACTGGGTTACAGCGCCCGAGCGAATGAAAAAGGCCTTGGCCTTGTCCCAGATACCGGCATCCCAGAGATCGGAATGATCGGCACCGGGAACGATCCAGAGTTCATCCTTGTTGGGGGCAAGCTCATATAGACGCTCGCCATTTGAAACGGCGATGGTGCGATCCGCAGTACCATGGCCGACAAAGACCGGCTCGGTGACGCCCGCAATCCATTCGTTGGACCGGAATTGGTCAAGCATGACCCAGTTAACCGGAAGGACGGGATAGCGCTCGGCTGCCACCGTGACGGCTGACAGGAATGGCGTTTCAAGCAGCAATGCCAGGGATTCCTTCTGGCTCGCAACATGGGTGGCAGGGCCTGTGCCAAGTGAGCGACCCCAGATGACTATGGGAAAGTCCTTTGCGGCAGCCCAATCATAAGCGGCAATGGAATCGGCAAGAATATTGGCTTCCGATAGAGTGCCGGGAGAAGCGGGGAAGCCCCGATAATCGAAGGCGAGAAAACCGTAGCCATCGGCGACGAAGCGGACATAGCGCTCATGCTCTGCGGTAAAGCTTTGCGAGTTGCCCTTATAGTAGATGATTAGCGGCTTGCCGGGCTGGGGCGCATGATACCAGCCATTGACGACCTCGCCATCGCCAACTGGAATAGCGACATCTTCACCACCCGTGAGCCCGGAATTGGCGAGCGGAGTGATCTCGCCATGCGGATCGTACTGAAAGGCGCGCTGATTGAAATACATATAGCCGACTGCCCCGCCATAGCCGATGGTCACCAAGGCGAGGACGGCGGCGAGAGCGAGGCGAAGGAGTTTCACGAAGGCAGTTCCGCACTGTTGCGGAGATGGCTATAGCAAACCTCCACCGCGATAGGCATGCCTTTGCCCCGAAATCTCCAACACATTCAGGCGACAGCCTCTTAGAGCTCGGAAATGGTCTTCTCGAGTGCCTGCGCAAAGACTTCGTCGGGCTGAGCGCCGGAAAGCGCATACTTTTCGGCAAAGACAAAGAATGGCACGCCACGGATGCCTTGTTGCGCGGCAGAGGTCGCTAGTTGTTCGGTAATAGACAGTTCGTTGGCGTCATTCATGGCATCAAGCGCATCGCCGCGATCCCAGCCGAACTCGACGGCGATATCGGCAAGCGTATTATCGTCATTGATCTGGCGATGATCGAGGAAATAAGCCTCCGCGATAGCGTTGGCCAGTTCGTGCTGGTTGCCATTGGGTTTGGAAAGCCGCGTGATCGTGTGCGCCTTGGCCGTATTGAACATGCGGGGCTGTTTGGAAAGATCGAGTTCGATGCCTGCCTTGGAAGCCTCGCCTTCGACGCGCGCCCACATGTCCTTCGGATCGCGGCCATATTTGGCCTTCAGCATCTCTCCCACGTCAACGCCTTCGGGCGGGACGGTAGGGTCGAGATAAAATGGGTGATTTTCGACAACGACGTCGACGTCATCGGGGAGCTTGGACAGGGCCTGATCAAGACGGGCAGAGCCAACCAGACACCAAGGGCAGACGACGTCGGTGAAGACGTCGATTTTGAGGTTACGGGCCATCTTACGCTCCACAAGTGATTTCGCTTCACATGGCGCGCCTTAGGTGCGCCAGCAAGAGGGCACTTTGCGGTAACTTAGTTGGCGCCGATAGCCGGCTGCTGCGCGTTGATGAGAGCAAAGGGCGGGGCCCAGGCTGCAGCGACGGCAAGACCAAGAGCAGCGCCAAAACCGATCCAGCCGATGACCGGCAGCATGAACCAGCCGGCCATGCCCGAAATGCGCGTCATGCGAATGGCTGTCGCAAGGGCGAGCAGCAAGACGCCAGTCATGACAAGCGCCAAGGTCATTGAATCAAGCGGGGCTGCGAAGAACGGGAAGGCGATCATGGCCGCGACAAGCGCCGCGCTCCAGCGCAAGGCAATCGCGCCGCGCCGGCCCTTGTGGGCAACCAGACCCATGGAGATGCCGATCGAAAAGATCAAAGCGAGATGAAAACCAGCCCCTACCCAACCCGGAAGACCAAGAGGGGAGAAAAACAGCGGCATGAGGCCGAGCGATTCCGCAGCAAGGTTGACACCACCAAATGCAGCCAGCGGCGCAAGCGCGAAGAGCGCCGTGCGTCCAAACGTGGCAAAGCCCAGCTTGGGCTTGGACTGGACGTTGTGAAGTTCCGTTGCTGTCAAGGTCGCCATGGCCGGCTCCCGTGCTGTTGGTTACGCGGAATCAATGGTGAAACGCGTGTCAAGGTTCCCTATAGGTCAACACGCTCCCGTGTATGGCCAATTGCAATGGAAACGCTGTGCGGCTATTTCCCGGGATAATTTTTGGAGTGCCGCGATGAGCGAGAACGAGCTGAGCGAGCGTCTCGACAAGCTGGAAAGCCGCATCGCTTTCCAGGATCAAACCATAGAGGATCTCAACGCGGTTATCACCGAGCAGTGGGCGGTGATCGAAGGTTTGCGACGCAAGCTCGGTGTTATGGAAGAGCAGGTGCGCAGCGGCAGCTATATCGCTGATCCCGCAAGCGAAAAGCCACCGCCGCATTACTGAGTTGTGCAGTCAACGATTACCGGCTCAACGCCTCGGCCAGAAACGGCAGGCTGACGTCCATGCGGTAGTCGACGCTCGAATGATTGTCGGGGAATTCCTCGTAGCGATGGGCGATGCCTTTCTGCTCGAGCGTGCGGTGGATGCGGCGGGAGCCGTAAAGGATGTTGTACTGATCCTCCGTGCCGCAGTCGAAATAGAAACCTTTCAATTGGCGCAGCGCATCGGCATGGGTTTCAACCATGCGCGCCGGATCCCATTTGAGCCAATTGGCCCAGCGCTCCTCAATGAGTTCGCAGGTATCGAGCGTCACGGGAAGACGCAGGCCGAGGAAGGTGCTGGGCTCTGGATCGGGATCAAAGCTCGCGGCTTGCGCAAGGATCATGAGGAGAAGCGTGTCCTTGCCATCGATCTTCTGTTTGGCCTCGAAGGCGCGTATCCATTTTTCGATCGAGTTTTCCGATTTTGCCAGCATGCGCAGACTGTTGGGGAATTCAGGGATGTAGAGGTTCTCGAACCCTGCATCGCCCGAATGACTGGCAGCGGCGGCCCAGAAATCGGGGTGGCGCATTGCGTGGATATGGGCGCCGAAGCCGCCTGAGGACTTGCCGAAAACGCCGCGCCTGCCTACGCCGCCGCACCCGAACTTTTCTTCGACGAAGGGGACCATCTCCCCGATCAGAAAATCTTCGTAGTTTCCGAGAACCGGGCTGTTCACGTATTGATTGCCCCCGAGACGCGAGAAGCAATCGGGAAAAGCAACGACAACCGGCGCCATCTTGCCTTCGCCGATCAGGCGGTCCAGGCGTTCGGGGACGTTTTCGCCAAAGTTCTTCCACGCCGTGTGAGCCGGGCCGCCGGCCGTATAGCCAACAAGATCGACGAGAATGGGCAAGCCCTCGCCGCTGTGGCCTGCGGGCACATAGACGTCGACGAGGCGGGTGGTCGGGTCCCCCAGGCGATTGCCCGCAATGGCCTTGCTGTCGATGGTGAAGCGGTGGACCGTACCTGGTGTGTGGGTCGTGCGGCGCATGGCGTTCTCCCTTATGATTGGCCCAGAGGTTTGACCGAGGCCATGTCCGAAGGCAAGCAATGAACCGGCAGAGGTTTGGAGTCGTTGAGGGGCCATGGGCTTCATCATCAACCGCGATCTTTATGTTCCCGAACTCGATGCCTGGATCGATCCGCCAGAGCCGCGGGCGCGGGCCATAATCACCCACGGGCACGCCGACCACGCGCGATCGGGACATGGGGCGGTGCTGGCGACGCCCGACACGATAGAGATCATGAAGGTTCGATACGGCGAAGATTGCGCGGGCCGGTTCGAGGCGCTCGACTATCGCACGCCGCTTCAGGTCAATGGCGCCACCGTCAGTTTCTATCCAGCCGGACACATCCTTGGGTCGGCGCAGGTGCTGATCGAATTTGCCGGACAGCGGGCCGTCGTTACCGGCGACTACAAACGTCTCAGAGACAGGACTGCGCAGCCTTACGAGCCGGTGCCGTGCGATCTTCTCATCACCGAGGCAACCTTCGGGCTGCCGGTTTTCCAGCATCCCGACCCAAGGGATGAGATCGCGCGGCTCCTTAAATCGGTCGCTGCGCAGCCCGAGCGAAGCCACCTCATCGGTTCTTATGCGCTCGGCAAGGCGCAGCGGGTGATTGCACTCCTGCGCGATGCCGGCTGGGAGAAGCCGATCTATCTCCACGGCGCCATGATCCGGCTCTGCGAACTTTATCAGGCGCTCGGTGTCGATCTTGGCGAACTGCTGCCCGCGACAGGCATGCCCAAGGCCGCGATGATGGGCCAGATCGTCATCGCGCCGCCATCGGCCATTCGCGACCGCTGGAGCCGGCGGTTTCCCGACCCCGTGGTGTGCCAGGCTTCGGGATGGATGAGCGTCAAGCAGCGGGCGCGGCAGGCGCTGGTCGAGCTGCCGCTCGTAATTTCAGACCACTGCGATTGGGGCGAGCTCAACGTTTCGATCCTTGAGAGCAGGGCGGAGACGGCGTGGGTGACCCATGGGCGGGAGGATGCGCTGGTCTATTGGTGCCGGCAGCAGGGGCTTGCTGCAGAGCCGCTGGCGCTGCCTGGCCTTGATGACGATGGCGGGGAGGGGGGCGAATGAGACGCTTTGCGGATCTACTCGAGCTTTTGGCCCTGACGCCATCGCGAACCCGAAAAATCGAGGCGCTAAAGCGATATTTCAGCGAGGTGCCGGACCCGGACCGCGGCATTGCGCTGGCTGTGCTGACCGGCGAGATGAATATCCGCAACGTCAAGCCGGCGCTGCTGCGCGAGACCGTCCTGGCCCAGGTCGACGAGACGCTTTTTGCACTTTCATACGATTATGTCGGAGACCTTGGCGAAACCATTGCGCTGATTTGGCCGCACCAGGCCGAGGGTGAACTGCCAGGGCTGTCCACGCTTGTTGACCTCCTCAACTTCACCAGCAAGGCCGAGCTGCCGAAAGTGATCGGCGGGCTGCTCAGCCAGGCCGCCATTCACGAGCGCTGGGCGCTGGTGAAGCTCGCAACCGGTTCCTTGCGCATCGGGGTCTCGGCGCGGCTCGCCAAGACGGCGCTGGCCGATATGAGCGGCGTGGCACTGCAGGATATAGAGGAAGTCTGGCACGGGCTGAAACCGCCCTACGAAAATCTCTTTGCCTGGCTCGAAGGCCGGGCGGACCGGCCCGATATCGACCATGCAGCGCGTTTCCATCCGCTGATGCTGTCCAACCCGATCGAGGACCGGGACTTTGAAAAGCTCGATCCGAAGGATTTTTCGGCCGAGTGGAAGTGGGACGGTATCCGCGTGCAGCTGGTGATGGGGCCGCTAGGGGTGTCGATGTTTTCGCGGACCGGCGACGATATCGGCGGCTCATTTCCCGATGTAGTCGAAAACGCCGCAGGCGAGGCCGTGCTCGATGGCGAATTGCTGGTCGGGCATGGTTTTGACGCGCTCAGCTTCAACGACCTGCAGCAGCGGCTCAATCGCAAGGTGCCTTCGGGCAAGCAGATGCAGGAGCTGCCTGCGTTCGTGCGCGTCTACGATATGTTATTCGATGGCGACGAGGACGTTCGTGCGCTGGGCTGGGAAGCGCGGCGGGGCCGACTTGAGAAATGGTTCAGGAATAATCCGCAGACGCGGATGGATGTTTCCGAGATCCTGCCCTTCAAGGATTGGGATGACCTAGGCCGCTTGCGCCGGCAGGGTGCGGACGAGCATGGGCATGAAGGAGTGATGATCAAGCTGCGGACCGCGCCTTATGTACCAGGGCGGCCAAAGGGAAACTGGTTCAAGTGGAAGCGCGATCCCAATGTGGTCGATGCGGTTTTGATGTATGCCCAGCGTGGGCACGGTAAGCGGAGTTCCTATTATTCGGACTACACTTTTGGCGTCTGGAAGGGCAACGAGATCGTGCCGATCGGCAAGGCCTATTTCGGGTTTACCGACGAGGAACTAAAGCAGATCGACAAATGGATACGGGCGCATACTACGGCCGCCTTCGGGCCGGTGCGCGAGGTCAAGAAAGAGCTGGTCTTTGAAGTGGCATTCGACTCGGCGCAGAAAAGCGGGCGGCACAAGTCGGGCGTCGCGCTGCGGTTTCCGCGCATCAACCGCATCCGCTGGGACAAGCCGGCGCAGGAAGCGGCGCGGATAGAGGATATGGAAGCCTTCGTGAGTTAGCGCTTGCTCAGGCAACGGCGGCGCGAAGGCCGGTAGCGGGAAATTTCCGGCCCGCCTTGATCAGCTTGCCATCAAGCTTCAGCACACGGTCGAATAGCGCCACGACGAGCGGATTGGGCGAAGCTTGCGCAACGCTTCGGAAGACGGTTTGGCCGGCCTTGTCGGCCGGGAGCGTTTTGGCCAGAATTCCGAGGGCAATTGCGGCTGCACGGGTGCGTCCCTGGAGGCAGTGGATCATCAGCCGCGCGTCTTTTGGGAGACCCTCGACAAAACGGAGCACCTCTTCGACGTGCACTGTGGACGGCGCGCCGGGCGCCGTGGGGTCGACGACGTCTTCGAAGCGGGAATGGAGCTGCCGGGACTGATCGAAATCGGGTAGACCCAGATAGCGGCTCTCGGGACCATAGATCGAGATGATGTGGCTCGGCGCCCATTCAACGCCATTACGGCGCGCTTCGGTCTGGCTGCAGACGAGCATGGCTGCGGGCCAGCGATTTGGGTGGCCCGTTCCATCGGTCAGCGGGGCGAACAGCTCGGACATGGCCTAACTCGAAACGACTCGTTCCCGTGCAAGTTTGCGGATTTCATGCAGCTCGGCAATCGTGGTCTGAAGGTCTGCCAGTTGTTGTTCAAGCAATTGTAAACGCTCATCCACCTTTTCGGTGAGCAAGTTTACCTGTTGGCCCCGGTCCGCGTCGTAGAGCGCGAGATAGTCGGAGATGTCGCGGAGCGAAAAGCCGAGGCGTTTGCCGCGCAGGATCAGGATCAACCGGGCGCGATCGCGGCGGCGGAAGACGCGGGTAGCGCCGAGGCGTTCGGGAGAGATCAGGCCCTTGCTCTCGTAAAAGCGGATGGCGCGGGTTGAGATGCCGAATTCGCGCGCGAGATCGGCGATCGAATAAAGCTCGGCAGTTTCGGGGTCGATGCGGTTCACGGCTTTCCCGCTTTCTTCTGAGCGTATTCTTCGCGCAGCTCTTTCTTTGAAAGCTTGCCGATCAAGGTCTTGGGAAGTGCGTCCTTGAAGATGATTTCCTTGGGCATTTCGATCTTGTTGAGCTTTTCGGCGAGAAAATGCTTGAGATCGGTTTCGCTTACGCTTTGTCCCTCACGCAACTTGACGAAAGCAACCGGCGCCTCGCCGCGATATTCGTCCGGTACGCCGATGACATTGGTTTCTTCAACTGCTTCGTGGGTCATCAACGCTTCCTCGATGGTGCGCGGATAAACGTTGAAACCTGAGCAGATAATGAGGTCCTTGATGCGATCGACGAGGAAGACGTAACCGTCTTCGTCGACATGGCCGACATCGCCCGTGCGCAACCAGCCGTCGGCAAAGGCCTCCTCGGTGGCTTCGGGATTTTTGTAATAGCCGGCCATGACCTGCTTGCCCTTGACCTGCAGTTCGCCATTTTCACCGATGCCGACCACCTCATGGCTATCGACATCGACGAACCGGATATCGGTACCCGGGAGCGGGAGGCCGATCGACATGGGCTTTGAGGCGACGCGAAGGGCTGCGCAGCAAACGACAGGAGACGCTTCGGTCAGGCCATAGCCCTCGGCAAGGATCGCCTTGGACTTTTTGGCAAAGGCATTGCGCACTTCGTCGGGGAGGGCGGCGCCCCCGGAGATGGCGACTTCGAGGCTTTCGAGATGCTCGGGCTTGGCCGTGTCGGCGCGGGCGATCGCGTTGAGCAAGGTCGGGACTGCAGGCAGGACATTGGCCCTGGTGCGCGTCAGAAGATCGAGCAGCGCCTTCAATTCAAAGCGCGGCAGCATGACGACCTGCGTGCCATTGCAGAGGGGCACGTTCATGCAGACGGTCATGGCGAAGATATGAAAGAAGGGGAGGACCGCAACGACCTTAGACGGCGGGTAAAAGAGCCCGCAGCCCCACTTGTCGATCTGGCTCATATTGGCCGCGATATTGGCGTGGGTCAGGAGGGCGCCCTTGGGAATGCCCGTCGTGCCGCCGGTATATTGCTGGACGGCGATATCCTTGTCCGCATCGATGACGACAGCGCTGGGCGTGCGATTTCTGGCGATGAGATCGCCAAAGGCGCTGATCTTGCCGGCATGGGGCGAACGCGACGGATGAGCCAGATCCTTGCGCTTGAAGAGCGAGAAGAGAACCTTCTTAGGAAATGGCAGTGCATCGGGGAAGTGGCAGACGATCAGCGACTTGACGTTTCCCGCGGCAAGAAGCGCTTCGCCCTTTTCAAAAATCTGCTGAAGGTCGAGCGTAATCAAAATATCGGCACCGGCATTGGCCGTGATGTGGCTGAGCTCCGGTACGGT
This sequence comes from Devosia soli, assembly GCF_000970455.1. Taxonomy (GTDB): domain Bacteria; phylum Pseudomonadota; class Alphaproteobacteria; order Rhizobiales; family Devosiaceae; genus Devosia; species Devosia soli. The sequence goes on from NZ_LAJG01000033.1 coordinate 53,495, forward strand.
ATAAAGGGGATTGCAATTGACGATCGTGCCACCAGCGCGCAGCACGCCGTAGTAGGCGATTGGGTAAAAAGGCGTGTTGGGGAGCATGAGGGCCACACGGCTGCCCTTGGTAACTCCGAATTCGCTTTGCAGGGCGCCGGCGAATGCGACGATCTTCCTGGCCAGTTCACCGAAGGTCGTGGTGCCGCCCAGAAAGTCGAGGGCCACGGCGGAGGGGTTGCGGGCGCAGGCGGCGAGAACCTGTTCGTGCACCGGGGTCGTGTCGATCTGGGCCTGCCAGTCGATCCCTTCGGGATAGCTGGCAATCCAGGGACGCAAGTGCTCGCGCGACTGGCTTGTGGCATCCATGCCAAATCCTCCTCTCATCCCGGCGCCACGGTATGCTCCGCAGCCTCGCGGCTCTTTTCGCCGGTTGTAGAGCGAAGTATTCCACGCCTTTACGTTAGCGTCAAACAACTGCCCATGACTTTGAAGCCGATGCGTTAGGGAAACGCCGTCGGTCAAGAATTTCGCATGATTTGACGCCACCATGCGTGCACACGGTTTTTTATTTTCGGCGATGTAGACTGTCCTCGAAGTCTTGCGTTGCCGACAAGGGGCTACGGCTCGCGAAGGATGTCGCGTTCAACGTATGCGGCGCTTGCTTGACGTATACGTCAATTTGATGAACTATTACGAGGACGGGCGCGATGGCACAATGCGGCCACGACCCGATGGTTTAGCAAGGCGGACGACGCCAGGACCAACTCAGCGTCGCGCCGTCCCAGGAGGACAGTGCCGTGGGCCTATTGCTTTTCGTGATTGCTTTGGTCGTTTTCGCCACGTTGGCCATGCGGGAAAGTCCGCTTTGGCAGTGGGGCGTTGCGACACTGGCAATCGGGGTTGTTTCGGGGGTGGATTTTGCGCAGAGCGGCGCAAGCTTCGAACTCGGCTTCGGCAGCTGGCTGCTCATTGTCCTGGGTGTCATCCTGCTGGCGCTCAGCGTGGCGCCGATCCGCAAGGCGCTGGTGATCACGCCGGTGTTCGGAGCGGTCAAGTCCATCCTGCCGCGCGTCAGCCGCACCGAGCAGGAGGCGCTCGACGCCGGGACGGTCGGTTGGGATGCCGAATTGTTTTCCGGCCGCCCCAACTGGGACAAGCTGACTGAAATCCGTCCACTGACGCTGACGGCGGAAGAAGAGGCGTTTCTCGCTGGCCCGACGGAAACAGCTTGCCAGATGATCGACGATTGGGACATCCGGCACAACCGCGCCGACCTCTCGCCCGAGCTTTGGCTATTCCTCCGCGAAAAAGGTTTTTTGGGCATGCTCATCGGCAAGGAGCATGGCGGGTTGGGCTTTTCGGCGCAGGCGCAGTCGATGATTGTGTCCAAGATCGCGAGCCGTTCGGTTGCAGCGGGGATAACCGTCATGGTGCCTAATTCGCTCGGGCCGGGTGAATTGCTCGAAAAATACGGCACGCCGGCGCAGAAGGAGAAGTATCTCCATCGGCTTGCAACCGGTGTCGATATTCCGTGTTTTGCGCTGACGGGCGTGCATTCCGGGTCGGATGCCGGCGGCATGCGCGATATTGGTATTGTTACCAAGGGCATGTGGAATGGGCAGGAGACGCTGGGCGTCAACCTGACGTTCGACAAGCGCTATATTACGCTGGCACCGATTGCGACGCTGGTCGGGCTCGCCTTCATCCTCAAGGATCCCAATAATCTCCTCGGGCGTGGCGAGGATATCGGCATTACCCTCGCGCTTATTCCGCATGATCATCCGGGTCTCGATATCGGAAGGCGGCATTTCCCGGCGCGGCAGGCTTTCATGAACGGGCCCGTGCGTGGCAAGGATATGTTCGTGCCGATCGACTACTTGATCGGGGGCACCGATTATGCGGGGCAGGGCTGGCGCATGTTGATGGAGTGTCTCTCCACAGGCCGCGCCATTTCGCTGCCGGCAATCGGGTCGACCTCGATCAAGGCAACGCTGCGCGCCACCTCGGCCTATGCGCGGGTGCGGCGGCAGTTCGGGATTCCGGTCGGGACCATGGAAGGCGTGGCGGAGCCGCTCGGCGAAATGGTCAAGCGCGCCTATAGTTTTGAAGCGGCGCGGCGATTGACGGCGTCCATGGTCGATGAGGGCCAGCGCCCCGCGGTGATCGCGGGGCTGCTCAAATATACGACGACCGAAGCCATGCGCGACAGCATGGACGATGCCTTCGACATCCAGGGTGGCCGCGCTATTCAGGATGGGCCGGGCAATTATCTTTTCGGCGCCTATCAGGCACTGCCGGTGGCGATTACCGTCGAGGGCGCCAATATCCTGACGCGCACGCTGATGACTTTTGCGCAGGGCGTTTTGCGCGCGCATCCCTATCTGCTCAAGGAAGTTCAGGCAGCCCAGAGCAAGGATCGGCGCAAGGGCATCGATGCGTTCGATAGGGCCTTTGGCGGACATACCGCCTTTATGCTGCGCAATATCGTGGCGAGTTTTCTCCACGGGCTGACCAACGGCGCCTTTGCTTCCTCGCCTAATGATGGGCCGATGGCCGGCTGGTATCGTAAGTTGCACCGTTATTCGCAGGCCTTTGCGCTGACAGCGGACTGGACGACGGTGGTGCTGGGCGGCAAGCTTAAGGCCAAGCAGAAGATTTCGGGCCGCATGGCCGATCTTCTGGGTGACCTCTACATCATGTCGGCAACGCTGAAGCGTTTCGAGGAAGAGGGCCGGCTCGCGGAGGATCGGGATCTGGTCGATGCGATCATGCAGGATCGCATTGCCTCGATGGAAAAGACTTTCGGGGAAGTGTTCGACAATTTCCCCAATCCGGTTTTCGGCACGGCCATGCGTTTCCTCTGCTTTCCGCTCGGACGGCACGCGAAGCCCGCGGCCGATGACGTCAATTACAAGTTCGTCCGCGCGGTTCTGCGCCCCGGCGCGTTCCGCGATCGGTTGACCACAGGCATCTATGTGAGCATGGACCCAAATGATGTGACGGGCGTTCTCGAAGATGCATTGATCAAGGTCACGGAGGCCGAGGAAATCGAAGCCCGGTTCATCAAGGCTGCCCGCCGCGGCGTCTTCGATCGCCGCCTCGATCGGGACGCTATCGCCGATGCGGTGGCGGCAGGTGTGATCAATGACAATGAAGCCGGCATCATGCGAGCGGCCGACGAAGCCACCGAGCGGGCCGTGCAGGTGGATGACTTCGAAAAGGACGTCTTGAAAGTGACGCCGGCGCGTCTGGCGGCGGAAATGAACCTGCATGTGCGCACCGGCGCTGAACTGATCAAGAATATCGAGGAGCAAGCATGATCGCGCAGGCAACCGAGACCAAGCATTGGAGCTTCCACACCGATCTCGAAAACATCGGCTGGCTGACGATCAACTCGCCCAACGGGTCCGTCAATACGCTGAGCCGGGAAGCGATCATGGAGCTTGAAACCCTGGTCGCGCGCTTCGAAGACCTTGCCAATACTCAGGAAATCGTAGGCGTCGTGCTGCTTTCAGGCAAGGATTCCGGGTTTATTGCCGGTGCCGATGTTTCCGAATTCGATGCGATGAGCGACTTTTCGGTGCTGCCGGAAGCCCTCAAGCGCACGCATGCGCTCTTTTCGCGGATCGAGAACCTGAAAGTACCGGTGGTGGCCGGCATTCATGGCTTCTGCCTCGGTGGCGGGCTCGAACTGGCACTGGCCTGTCACTATCGTATCGCGGTCAACGACGACAAAACCCGCATCGGCTTTCCCGAGGTCAATCTCGGCATTTTCCCGGGCTTTGGCGGCACGGGCCGTTCGATCCGGCAGGCCGGACCGGTCGATGCGATGCAGATCATGCTGACGGGCAAGATGCTGCGCGCAGGACAGGCGCGGGGGCTCAATCTCGTCGACAAGCTCGTGCGGCATCGCGACATGCTGCGTTGGGAGGGGCGCAAGGCAGTGCTGCAGCATCGCAAATCCCAGCCAGCGGGATTTTTCAAGCGCGCCATGGCTGGGCCGCTCCTCCGCGACTATGTCGCCAACAAGATGCGCGAAGAGGTGGGCAAGAAGGCCAATCGTGTCAATTATCCCGCGCCCTATGCGCTGATCGAACTGTTCGAGCAGCATGGCGGGGATTGGCAATCGATGATCCGCCACGAGGTTGATGCCTTCGTGCCGCTGATGGGTTCACCGACCGCGGCCAATCTTCGGCGGGTGTTTTTCCTTTCCGAAGGGCTCAAGAAGCAGGGGCTCAAGGGCGCAAAATTTTCGCGCGTGCATGTGATCGGTGCCGGCGTCATGGGTGGCGATATTGCAGCCTGGTGCGCTTATCGCGGCATGAGCGTGACGCTTCAAGATCTCGACATGGGGCGAATCCAGCCGGCGCTCGATCGGGCGAAGAAACTCTTCCAGAAGCGCTACAAAAAGAAGCGTGAGGTCGATGCGGCCATGCTGCGGCTGACCGCCGACCCCCAGGGCAATGGCGTGCCGCGGGCCGATGTGATCATCGAGGCTGTAGTCGAAAAGCTCGAGGTCAAGCAGTCGATCTTCAAGGGCGTTGAAGGCAAGCTCAAACCCGGTGCGATCCTTGCCACGAATACGTCATCGATCGAACTCGAACGCATTGCCGAGGCGCTGCAGGACCCGGCGCGGTTGATCGGGCTCCATTTCTTCAATCCGGTGTCGCAACTGCCGCTGGTTGAAGTGATCAAATCAAAATTCAATTCGGACGAGGCGATCGGCAAGGGCGCGAGCTTTGCGCTGGCCATCGGCAAGTCCCCGGTGGTGGTCAAGTCCGCGCCCGGTTTCCTCGTCAATCGCGTGCTCATGCCCTACATGCTGGGCGCTGTCGAACGTGTGGAGCGCGGCGAAAGCCAGGAATTGCTCGATGCTGCTGCCGTCGCCTTCGGCATGCCAATGGGGCCGATCGAGCTAATGGATACCGTCGGGCTCGACGTCGGCAAGTCGGTCGCGACCGAGCTTGGGCATTCTGTGCCTGACGATAGCAAGTTTGCAGGCCTGATCGCCGAGGGGAAACTCGGCCGTAAGACCGGCGAAGGCTTTTACAAATGGGAAAAGGGCAAGGCCATCAAGGGCACGACGCCTGCGCATCCTGATCTCGTCGCGCTTGGGCGTGAGCTGGTAAAACCGCTCATCGATACGACCGAGGTGGTGGTGAGCGAGGGGGTTGTAGCCACTCCCGATCTTGCCGATGTCGGCGTGATCATGGGAACAGGCTTTGCGCCGTTCCTTGGCGGGCCATTGCGCGCCCGTGCGGATGGCCGGGCATAAGGGGAGCGAAGAATATGACGGAACTCAAGCGCGTTGCTATCGTCGGTTCGGCCCGCATTCCCTTTGCCCGTGGCGGCACGGCCTATGCTGACGAAACCAATCTTTCCATGCTCGCGACCACTCTCGGTGGGCTCGCAGACAAATACGGTCTGCGCGGTGAAAGGGTGGACGAGGTGATCGCCGGCGCGGTGATCAACCATTCCCGCGACTTCAATATTGCCCGTGAAGCGTTGCTCGATGCGGGTTTATCCCCGCGCACGCCAGGCACGACGATGCAGATCGCATGCGGCACAAGCTTGCAGGCGGCGCTGGTTCTGGCGGGCAAGATCGCTTCGGGGCAGATCGATAGCGGCATTGCCGCTGGCTCCGATACGGTTTCCGATAGTCCCATCGTGTTCGGTTCGAAATTCCAGCATCGGCTGCTCGACGCCAATGCGGCCAAGACGACGGGCGACAAGCTCAGGGCGTTCACCAAGGGTTTCTCTTTTGGCGAGCTGGCGCCTGTCGCGCCCTCGGTCAATGAGCCGCGGACTGGCCTGTCCATGGGGCAGCACTGCGAGTTGATGGCGCGCGAATGGGGTATTTCGCGGCGCGCTCAGGATGAGTTGGCGGTGGCAAGCCACCGCAACGCTGCAAAGGCCTATGACGAGGGTTTTCACGATGACCTCCTCGTCCAATGCGCCGGGCTCGTGCGCGACAACAACGTTCGAGCAGACAGCAATCTTGACAAGATGTCGACGCTGAAGCCGGCTTTCGACAAGTCATCGGGCCACGGTACGCTGACGGCGGCCAATTCGACACCGCTGACCGATGGCGCGGCGGGCGTGCTGCTTGCAAGCGAAGAATGGGCCAAGGCGCGAGGCCTGCCGATCCTTGCCTATCTGACGATGGGCCGGGTCGCCGGCAATGACTTCGCGCATGGCGAGGGGCTCCTGATGGCGCCGACCATTGCGGTTTCGGAAATGCTCGAGCGGGCCGGGCTCAGCTTTGCCGACATCGACTACTTTGAACTGCACGAAGCCTTTGCCGCACAGGTGCTCTGTACCCTCAAGGCTTGGAAAGACCCTGCCTATTGCAAGGACGTGCTCGGTCGTGAGGAAGCGCTTGGGGAAATCGATCCGGCAAAGATCAACGTCAAGGGATCGAGCCTTGCCTATGGGCATCCGTTTGCAGCCACCGGCGCGCGCATCCTGGGGCTGACGGCGAAGCTGTTGTCCACTGAGACGCGGAAGCGGGCGCTGATTTCTGTGTGCACCGCGGGTGGCATGGGCGTCGCTGCGCTGGTAGAAAGCGCTTCATGAGCGACAATGTCATCAAGTTCCGGCGGCCCGAGAAAAAGCCCGAGCCGCCAAAGTCCCGGCCGCCGCGTGGCCCCATGCCGAACTGGGTGCCGTTTGCCGTGCTCGTGGCTGTGGCACTGGTGATCTATGCCGTCAGCCAGGCAGGTCTTTTTAGCTAAGGCCGAGCGCTTGGCACAACACTAACCTGACGCTTCTTGCCTCCTGCGATCGCAGGGGGCGATCATTTGTGCCTTTTTGCGCAATGTCTTTGCTTCGAAACGCGCGCGTGCAGAACGTCTTGCCATGGTAGCCAAGATGTTAACAAACAGCGGGACGTTTACGCTTAGGTCAATCTTTTGCTTGTCAGTGGACGCTTTCGCGAGATACCGTCCAGCAGTCTTGGCCAAAGGGGAGATCCTTTTGAGCAAGGGTCTAACTGCATGGGCAAACATGCAGTCTAATCAATCCAAGAATTCCACAAGGAGATGGGACGAGAATGATCTTCACCAAGGCCTTCAAGGCGATTGCGACTGCCGGCGCCATGGCGCTGATGATGTCGACGGCTGCTTCCGCCGTCACGCTGCAGCTCCACAATGGTGGTGATCCGGGCACGCTGGATCCGCATAAGGCGTCAGGTGACTGGGAAAACCGCGTCATCGGCGACTATATTGAAGGTCTGCTGACTGAGAACGCCAAGGCAGAAGCCATTCCCGGCCAGGCCGAGAGCTGGGATATCTCCGAAGACGGTACCGTCTATACCTTCCATCTTCGTGACGGCATCCAGTGGTCGGACGGCGAACCGGTTACCGCAGGCGATTTTGTTTTCGCGTTCCAGCGTCTCTTCAACCCGGCGACGGCAGCGGATTACGCTTACCTGCAGTTCCCGATCAAGAATTCGGAAAAGATCAACTCGGGCGAAATCACCGATTTCAACGAGCTTGGCGTCAAGGCTATCGACGACAAGACCCTTGAGATCACGCTTGAAGCGCCGACCCCATTCTTCCTTGATGCGCTGACCCATTACACCGCTTACCCGGTGCCGCAGCACTTGGTTGAAAAGCTTGGCGACGACTGGACCAAGGTCGAGAACATCGTCGGCAATGGCCCCTATCTCATCAAGGAATGGCTGCCGGGCTCCTATGTCCGTTCGGAAAAGAACCCGGACTACTATGACGCGGCCAATGTCCAGATCGATGAAGTCTTCTACCACGTGCTCGAAGATCAGGCGGCTGCGCTCAACCGGTACCGCGCCGGCGAATTCGACATCCTGACCGATTTCCCTGCCGACCAGTATCAGTGGCTGCAGGACAACATGCCGGGCCAAGCACACGTGGTGCCGTTCCTTGGCGTTTATTACTACGTGATGAACCAGGAAGAGGGCCAGGTGCTCTCCGACATCCGCATTCGCGAAGCGCTTTCGACAACGGTCGTGCGCGACGTGATCGGGCCCGATATCCTGGGCACTGGCGAGCTGCCGGCCTATGGCTGGGTGCCGCCGGGCACCAATAACTATGTCGACACGCCCTATCATCCGGCCTGGGCCGATACGCCCTATGAAGAGCGCGTCGAGCACGCCAAGGAGCTGATGACCGAAGCCGGCTACGGCCCGGACAATCCGCTGACCCTGCAGCTTCGCTACAACACCAACGATAACCACCAGCGCATCGCCGTGGCGATCGCCGCCATGTGGGAGCCGATCGGTGTCAAGGTCGAGCTCTTCAACGCCGAAACCGCCGTGCATTACGACGCACTGCGCGCTGGCGACTTCCAGGTCGGCCGTGCCGGCTGGCTGCTCGACTACAACGATCCGTCCAACACGCTCGATCTACTCAAGACCGGCGTAAGCCAGGACGGCACGATGAACTGGGGCAACAATTACGGCCGCTATTCCAACGCCGAATATGACGAGCTGATGAAGAAGGCTTCGACCGAGCTCGACCTCGTTGCGCGCGGCAAGCTGCTTGCCGATGCCGAAAAGATCGCCATGGACGAATTCGCTGCGATCCCGATCTACTGGTACGTATCCAAGGACGTCGTATCGCCCAAGATCTCGGGCTTCGAGGAGAACGCCAAGAACATCTTCCGCACCCGCTGGCTGTCCAAGGCCGAGTAAGCGAGAAAAATGAGAGCGTGGGGGCCAGCGGCCCCCACGGTTCTTTTGCCGCATGCGCCTTCCGGCATTTCCGGATGAGGCGCCCCGGCCTAGGAGTTTCTAACACATGTTGGGCTATGCCTTCCGGCGCGTGCTTTCGGCTATTCCGATTGCGCTGATCGCCGTTACAGTCTGCTTTTTCATTCTGCGCCTGGCGCCGGGCGGCCCCTTCGACGGCGAGCGGGCCTTGCCCCCGACCGTGCTCGCCAATCTGCGCGCCCACTACAATCTCGATCAGCCGCTGGTCGTTCAGTATTTCATCTATGTCTGGCGCCTGATCCAGGGCGATCTCGGACCATCGATGGTGATCGACGGGTTCGACGTGGCGGACCTGATCCGCATCGGCTTTCCCTTCACGCTGACCATGGCGCTTTGCGCCTTCGTGATCGCGACGAGCATCGGCATTCTCGCCGGTATTCTGGCTGCAGTGAACCAGAACAAGTGGCCTGACTATGTGCTCGTGCTGATCGTGATGATCGGCGTCGTCATTCCCAATTTCCTCAATGCCGCGCTGTTGCAGCTCTTGTTCGGCGTGCATCTCGGCTGGTTGCCGGCCGGTGGCTGGGTTTCGGGCTCGATCGCCCATCTCGTCCTGCCGGTGACGGTCCTTGCCTGGCCCCATGCAGCCCGCATCAGCCGGCTCATGCGCGGGTCGATGATCGAGGTTCTGGGGTCGAACTATGTGCGCACGGCGCGGGCCAAGGGTCTCGGCGAGCGTCTGGTTCTGGCGCGCCATGCCATCAAGCCTGCGCTTCTGCCGGTCGTGTCCTATCTCGGGCCAGGCCTATCCTATCTTCTGACCGGCTCGCTCGCCGTCGAGCAGATTTTCGGCCTTCCCGGTATCGGCAAGTATTTTGTCACCGCGGCGCTCAACCGCGACTATGGCATCGTGCTCGGCACGACGATCCTCTACATGTTCATCATCCTCGCCCTCAATCTCATCGTCGACCTCGTCTATGCCTGGCTCGACCCCAAGGTGAGGTACCGCTAATGCCCGGCATCACCGGTAAAGACACGGTCCTGATGGACTATGCCAACAAGCTCGCAGCGCTCGACGCGCCCAAGGGGCGCTCGCTGACGCAGGACGCATTGCGGCGGCTTTCGAAAAACAAGGCGGCGGTCGTTTCGATCGGTCTTGTCATTCTCATCATTCTCGTTGCCTTCATCGGCCCGTTCTTCGTGCCGTGGGGTTATTCGGAGGTCGACTGGACCTCGATCCGCAAGCCACCCGATTTTGCCAAGGGGCATTATCTCGGCACCGACCAGAACGGGCGCGACATGCTCGCCCGCGTGCTGCAGGGTACGCAGATGAGCCTTATCGTGGCCGCTGTGGCGACCGTGGTTTCGGTCTCCATCGGGGTCATCTATGGCGCGGTATCGGGCTATTTCGGTGGACGCGTCGACTCTCTGATGATGCGCTTCGTCGACGTGATGTATGCGCTGCCCTATATCCTTTTCGTCATCATTCTCGTTGTGATGTTCGGGCGCAATCCGGTGCTGCTGTTCGTCGGCATCGGCGCCATCGAATGGTTGACCATGGCGCGCATCGTGCGTGGACAGACCCTTTCGATCAAGGAGAAGGAATTCATCGAGGCAGCTCGCGCGAGCGGGGCAAAGCCATTCACCATCATCATGCGGCACATCGTGCCCAACCTGACCGGCCCGGTCGTCATCTACGCGACGCTGACCATTCCCGAGATCATTATCGCAGAAAGCTTCCTGTCCTATCTCGGCCTTGGCGTGCAGGAGCCACAGACCTCGCTCGGTACGCTGATTTCCGCCGGTGCGCCGGTGGCTGAAGTCCTGCCCTGGATGCTTCTTGGGCCGGCAGCCGTGCTCGTCACGCTGCTTCTCTGCCTCACCTATATCGGCGACGGTCTGCGCGATGCGCTCGACCCGAAGGATCGGTAAGGAGACCAAAATGGCATTGCTAGAAGTCAAGAATCTCAAAGTCGACTTCCTGACCGATGACGGTCCCGTCCATGCGGTCAAGGATCTGTCCTATACGCTCGAAAAGGGCAAAACCCTTGCCATCGTGGGGGAAAGCGGCTCGGGTAAGACCCAGGGTGCCTTTGCCCTTCTCGGGCTGCTGCCCAAGAACGGGCGGGCCACGGGATCGGCCGTTTTCGACGGGCGGGATATCCTCAACCTGCCGCGCAAGCAGATGAATGCCTACCGCGCCGAGCGTATCGGCATCATCTTCCAGGATCCGATGACCTCGCTCAATCCCTATCTGCGTATCTCGCGCCAGATGACGGAGGTGCTGGAACTGCATCGCGGCATGAGCCATTCGGCAGCGCTTGCCGAAAGCGTGCGCATGCTCGACGCGGTCCGGATTTCGGACGCGAAAAACCGGGTCCATATGTATCCGCACGAGTTTTCGGGCGGTATGCGGCAGCGCGTCATGATCGCCATGGCGCTGTTGTGCAGCCCGGAGCTGCTGATTGCCGACGAGCCGACAACGGCGCTCGACGTTACGGTACAGGCAGAAATCATCGACCTTCTGGTCGACCTGCAGGAGGATTTTGGTACGTCCATCATCCTGATTACGCACGATCTCGGCATCGTGGCCGGGACGTGCGAAGATACGCTCGTGATGTTCGACGGCCGGGTGATGGAATATCGCAAAACCGAAGACATCTTCGATAATCCAGAACACCCCTATACCCAAGGGCTGCTTGCGGCCGTGCCGCGGCTCGATCGCAAGGTCGATCGTCTTTCGACCGTCTCCTATGAATTCATGGCCGCAAAAGGTGACGCATGAGCGGAAACGAAAAAGAGCCCATCCTGAAGGTTCGTGAACTTTCGGTTGAATTCACCATCGGCTCGGGCGGTCTCCTGGGCGGCAAGAAAATCCTGCGGGCGGTCAAGAATGTCTCGTTCGACCTCTACCAGGGCGAAACGCTCGGCATTGTGGGCGAAAGTGGCTGTGGCAAATCCACGCTGTCGCGGGCGATCATTCGCCTCCTTCCGGCGAGCTCGGGGCAAGCGGTGTGGTTCGGGCGTGATATCCAGCAGATGAACAACACTGAATTGCTCGGCCTGCGCAAGGATATCCAGATGATCTTTCAGGATCCGCTGGCCTCGCTCAATCCGCGCATGACGGCCGGCGACATCATTGCCGAACCGCTCAAGATCCACATGCCGCATATCGGGCGCGAGGAGCGCGCGTTGCGTGTTGCCGAGATGATGCAGAAGGTCGGCCTCCTGCCCGGCATGATCAATCGCTATCCGCACGAGTTTTCCGGCGGGCAGTGCCAGCGTATCGGCATTGCACGGGCGCTGATCACCAATCCCAAGCTGATCATCTGCGACGAGGCGGTGTCGGCGCTCGACGTTTCGATCCGCGCGCAGGTGGTCAACCTATTGATGGACCTGCAAAAGGAACTCGGCATTTCGCTCTTGTTCATTTCGCACGATATCGCCGTCGTCCGGCACATCGCGCAGCGGATCATGGTGCTCTATTTCGGAGAAGTGGTGGAGATTGGCGAAGCCGAGCAGGTGACGATGGATCCGCACCACGACTATACCAAGCGCCTCATTGCCTCGGTGCCGGTGCCCGATCCGCGGGTCGAAATGCAGCGCCGCGAGGAGCGGCGACGCTTGCGCAAGGCGGCTGCCGCCGCAGCATGAGGTTTTGAAAGGCCGGGGCAACCCGGCCTTTCAGATTTCGTAGCCGTCGCCCGACGGATTGAGCTGCGCAAAAACGGCGGATGCGATGGCCTCGAGTTTGTCGGCTGAGTAGGGGGCGGTGATCGTGCAGGTCAGCATGTCGTCGGACCAGAACAGGGCGGTGTCCGCACCAAGACTGGCGAGCTCGGTGCGGGGCGCGTCGATGCCGGGGCGCGGAGTGATGTAAAGGGTCAGGCGCTCGCCATTGGCGTCTTCATACATGAGCTGCGCTGCCTTGCCGCCCGGCACATCTGGCGCAGGCAGCAGGCGGCCGCCCAAGAATGTCAGCCCCGAAGCCGTGAGATCGGGCATGGCGAGATTGGTCTGCAGGCGATTGGAAAGCCAGGAGGAAAGGTGTTCCTCTTCGTCGCCGCCGACTTCCACGGCGTGTCTTTTTTCAAGGACATAGACCGTATGGGCGCTGACCGCATCGGCGATCAGCCGGTCGGCAATGCCGGGCGTATCGGCATTGCCGCGGAGGAGCCAGCCTCCGGCAAGGCCGACGCCGACCAGCACGACGGCGGCAGCAGCCTGTGTCAAAAACCGGTTGTTGCGGCGGCGACCAGAATGGGCGATGCGATCGACCGACAAACGGACCGGTATAGGCTCGGCTCCGGCCGGGGCATAAAGGGTGCGGATGGCGTCGTTTTGCCGTTGCAGCAGGGCGACTTCCGCCGCCACTTCGGGATTGGCAGCGAGGAACGCTTCCACTTCCGTACGGCCGGTGGGATCAAGATGACCATCGACAAAGGCCATGAGCGTGTCGCGGGTGATGCCGCTCATTTGACGGTCCTCAGATGGGGCTCGGCGGGAGCGCCGGTCAGGGTTTTCAGCGTCGCGCGGGCGCGGCCGAGGCGGCTCATCAGCGTGCCGAGGGGAATGGCGAGAATGTCGGCGGCCTCCTTATAAGCAAGGCCTTCGAGGGTAACCAGAAGCAGGGCCTCCTTTTGCTCGGGCGGCAGGGTGTCGATGGCGCGGGCGAGTTCAGCGAGCGCGAGATGGCCGGGCTGGGCAGGCGGAACCGCAGGCTCGGGGATGCTTGAGAGATCAATCGTGTCTCCGCTGCGGCGCTGGCCGCGGAGACTATTGCGGTAGAGATTGACGAGAATGGTGAAAAGCCACGGGCGCACCTGCCCGGTTGGCCGGAACAGCCGGCGCCGGGAAATGGCGCGTTCGAGACAATCCTGCACAAGATCGTCGGCGCGATCGACGTCGCGCGTCAGCGCTCGCGCATAGCGGCGCAGCGCGGGAACCGCGTCCTCGATCTCGTGCAGGATGTCAGCCAAAATCGGCCTCGGGATTATTCAATGGCAAGATGCCAGACGCCGCCGACGCCGTCACCCTTGGTTTCTCCAGCTGCGGTATCTTCATACCAGTAGTAAAGGGGCATAGATTTATATGCCCACATTTTCGTCCCGTCGGTGCGGTCGACGATGGTGAAATCGCCCTCAGCTTTGGCCGATGCGTCTGCGAAGAGCGGGGGCCATTTTTCGGCGCAGGTGTCGTAGCAGTTGCTGACGCCGGCCGTGTCCTTGTCAAAGATATAGAGCGTCATGCCATTGGTGTCGGTCAGCACCATCTTGCCGCCGATGTCGGTGGATTTAACGGCGCCGCCGAGATAGTCGGTGGCAAAGGACGGGGCGGCAAAAATGGCCAATGCAGCGGCACTGGCGAGAAGGGTGCGCAGGATCATGATGTATCTCCTCAAAGCGGGCGCCAGATGCGGCCCGCATTGAGACGAACACCGGGGATCGATTTTTAATCCAAGCTCTCAGGAATTTTCTTCCGTGAAGCGGACGGCACCGATGTGGGGGAGGTTGCGGTTGCGCTGCGCATAGTCAATGCCGTAGCCGACGACAAAGCGATCCGGAATCTCAAAGCCGATCCATTTGGCGTTGATTTCGGTTTCGCGGCGGCTCGGCTTGCTGAGCAGGGCGCAGACTTCCATGCGGCGGGGATGGCGGGTTTCGAGGATTTCGAGGACGTGCTTGAGGGTGTGGCCGGTGTCGATGATGTCTTCGACGACAAGCACGTCTCGATTGGCGATTTCACCGCGCAAGTCCTTGAGAATGCGAACTTCCCGGCTCGATTCCATGGCATTGCCATAGGACGAGGCCTCGATGAAATCGACTTCGACCGGCAGGTCGAGTTCACGCACCAGATCGGCGATGAAGATGAATGAGCCGCGCAGAAGTCCGACGACCACAAGCTTGTCCGTGTCGTCGAAGTGGGTCGAAATTTCCTTGGCCAAGGCCTCTACGCGCGCGGCAATGGATTTGGCGGAGATTAGTTCATCGACGACGTAAGGCTTTTGGGTCATGACGGCTATCCGGGGAAGGTGCCTTTCCTTACCCGACCTTGGATTACGCTGCCACCCTGCGGTTTGGATTCACCTGCGATCACATTGGGGCAGGGGCGGAACGGAGGCGAGCGCATGCCGTTGGCGATGGGCAGAACGAGGAAGTTTTATGCTCGACACTCTTCACACCTGGGAACGGCCGCTGACCATCACGCTCAATGGCGAACCACTCGTCGTCGTTGCGCCGGCGCAGGCCCGCAATATCCTGCTGCTCGATTGGCCCGCCGAACGCGGCGACAAGCACAAGATCGCGAGCGATCTTTGCCTTGCCGCGATGGAAGGCGCCAATCCTGAGCCGGCCTATCTCGCATTCATGGATGCAACGATCGAAGCGGGCATTTTCGTCGAGTAAGATAACCCCGCCCAATCCGGGCGGGGATAAGTTTTCAAAAATTACTTCGGGAGGGCCGTCTTGCCCATGAGATCGAAGTCGATCGACCGGGCAGCCTGGCGGCCTTCGCGGATGGCCCAGACGACGAGCGACTGGCCGCGACGCATGTCACCGGCGGCATAAACCTTGGGCTTGGACGTGCGGTAAGTCATTGTATCGGCGAAGAGATTGCCGCGCTTGTCATAATCAGCGCCGAGTTCGGTCAGCATGCCCTCGTGCACCGGGCCGGCAAAGCCGATGGCCAGCAAAACCAGGTCGGCCTTGATGATGAATTCCGAACCGGGGATCGGCTGGCGCTTGCGATCGACGCGGGCACATTCGACGCCGGTGACCTGACCCTTGGCATTGCCGAGGATCTTCATGGTGCCAGCGGAAAACTCGCGGATGGCGCCTTCGGCTTGCGAGGACGAGGTGCGCATCTTGACCGCCCAGTTGGGCCAGTTGGTCAATTTGTTCTCGAGTTCCGGCGGCATCGGGCGGACGTCGAGCTGGGTGACGGCGATGGCGCCTTGGCGGAAAGACGTGCCAACACAATCACTTGCCGTATCGCCGCCACCGACGACGACGACATGCTTGCCGGCGGCAGAGAGCTGGACTTCATGGCTGACATCCTCGCCGCCGACGCGGCGATTTTGCTGGACAAGGAAGGGCATGGCGTAGTGAACGCCGTTGAATTGCTGGCCTTCGACATCGACCGGACGGGGGCGTTCGGCACCACCGCAGAGGAGGACGGCGTCATGGTCCTGCTGCAGTTCCGATAGCATTACGTTAACGCCGACATTGGCATTGAAGTGGAACGTCACACCTTCGGCTTCCATCTGGGTAACGCGGAAGTCGATGTGGTCCTTTTCCATCTTGAAATCGGGGATGCCGTAGCGGAGGAGACCACCGGCGCGGGGTTCGCGTTCAAAGAGATGAACGTCGTGTCCGGCACGGGCGAGCTGCTGGGCGGCGGCAAGACCGGCAGGGCCGGAACCGACGACGGCGACCTTCTTGCCAGTCTTTTCAGCGGCGATCTGCGGCTTGACCCAACCCGAACGGATCGCCTTGTCGGCGATGGCCTGTTCGACGGTCTTGATCGCGACCGGCGCGTCTTCGAGGTTGAGCGTGCAGGCTTCCTCGCAGGGCGCGGGGCAGATGCGGCCGGTGAACTCGGGGAAATTGTTGGTCGAGTGGAGATTGCGCGCGGCTTCTTCCCAATCGCCGTTGTAGACGAGGTCATTCCAGTCCGGGATCTGGTTATGGACCGGGCAGCCGGTATCGCCGTGGCAGAAGGGAATGCCGCAATCCATGCAGCGCGCGGCCTGATCGGTGACGCGCCCTTCGCTCAGGGGAATGGTGAATTCGCCGAAGTGACGAATGCGGTCGGAAGCCGGCTCGTAGCGCGGTTCTTCGCGGTCGATTTCGAGAAAGCCTGTTACCTTACCCATGGCTTTGCCCCTTACTTCAACAGATCTTCGGAATAAGGCTTGCAGCTTGCGGACTCGAATTTGCCGCCGGCAAATTCGGGCAAGTTCATCGCTTCCACCTGATTGAGAAAGGTGGGCAGTTGGTCGCGATAGCCTTCGCGGCATTGTTCAAGGCTATACCCATCGGGCGCCGTGAACAGGAGCGATTTGAGCGAGCCGTCCGGAAGGCGGTAGTCGATGACCACCGCCGCCTCGGGGGCTGCAAAAGCTGGCACAGTCATAACGGACAGCACCAAGGCTGCAGTCGCCAGTTTCTTCAGCATCCTCATCACTCCGCCGCCACATGCGGGGTCGCGCCGCGCTTCTTTTCCATCTCGAGGATGGCGCGGCGATATTCGACCGGCATGACCTTGACGAACTTGGGGCGCATTTCGACCCAGTTGTCGAGGATCATCTTGGCCTTGGTCGAACCGGTATAGTGGAGGTGGTTCGAGATGAGCTGATGGAGGCGCTCGTCGTCGTGCTTGGTCATGTCGCCGGAGATGTCGACGCGGCCATGCCATTCGAGGTCCCCACCGTGGTGGTGGAGCTTGCGCATCAGCTCTTCTTCTTCCTGCACCGGTTCGAGATCGACCATGGCGAGGTTGCAGCGGCTGCGGAACGTCTGGTCCTCATCGAGGACATAGGCGACGCCGCCCGACATGCCGGCTGCAAAGTTGCGACCGGTGGGGCCGATGACGACAACAAGGCCGCCAGTCATATATTCGCAGCCATGATCGCCCGTGCCTTCAACAACAGCGATGGCGCCGGAATTGCGGACAGCGAAACGTTCGCCGGCAATGCCGCGGAAGTAGGCTTCACCGGCAATGGCGCCATAAAGCACCGTGTTGCCGACAATGATGGACTTGTTGGGGTCGAACGAGACCTTGTCGGACGGGCGAACGACGATGCGGCCGCCGGAGAGACCCTTGCCGACATAGTCATTGGCGTCGCCGATCATGTCGATCGAGATGCCCTTGGCGAGGAAGGCGCCAAAGGCTTGACCAGCCGTGCCGCGCAGGGTGATCGAGATCGTGTCTTCGTTGAGCCCTTCATGGCCATACTTTTTGGCAAGAGCGCCGGACAGCATGGCGCCGGCCGAACGATCGCGCGAGCGGATCGGCAGCTCGAACTGAACGGGCGTGCCGTCTTCGAGAGCGGGCTTGGCGAGCTCGATGAGCTTGCGATCAAGCACGTCTTCCAAGTGATGGTTCTGCAGTTCGGAATGGTAGAGCGTGTCGCCGCCGAGCGGTTCGGGCTTATAGAAGACTTTTGCGAGATCGATGCCTTCGCTCTTCCAGTGATCCTCGGCGCGGCGCTGATCGAGAAGGTCGGAGCGGCCGACCAGCTCGTTGAGCGTGCGCGCGCCCATCTGCGCCATCAGGCCACGCAGTTCTTCGGCGATGAAAAAGAAGTAGTTGATGACGTGCTCGGGCGTGCCCTTGAAGCGCTTGCGCAGCACCGGGTCCTGGGTGGCGACGCCAACCGGGCAGGTGTTGAGGTGGCACTTGCGCATCATGATGCAGCCGGCCGCGATCAGCGGAGCGGTCGAGAACCCGAATTCGTCGGCGCCGAGGAGGGCACCGATGAGGACGTCACGGCCGGTCTTGAGGCCACCATCGACCTGCAGCTTTACGCGAGAACGGAGGCGATTGAGGACGAGGGTCTGGTGGGTTTCGGCGAGGCCGATTTCCCATGGGCCGCCGGCGTGCTTCAATGAGGTCAGGGGCGAAGCGCCGGTGCCGCCATCATAGCCGGAAATGGTGATGTGATCGGCACGTGCCTTGGCAACGCCGGCCGCAACCGTGCCGACGCCCATTTCGGACACAAGCTTGACGGAGATATCGGCCTCTTCGTTGACGTTCTTGAGATCGTAAATGAGCTGGGCGAGATCTTCGATCGAGTAGATGTCGTGGTGCGGCGGCGGGGAGATGAGGCCCACGCCCGGGGTCGAATGACGGGTCTTGGCGACGATCCAGTCGACCTTGTGGCCAGGCAGCTGGCCGCCTTCGCCGGGCTTGGCACCCTGCGCGACCTTGATCTGGATCTGGTCGGAATTGACGAGATATTCGGTGGTGACGCCAAAGCGGCCGGAGGCGACCTGCTTGATGGCAGAGCGCAAGGGGTTCTGCGAGCCATCGGGCAGGGGCTTATAGCGATCGGGCTCTTCGCCGCCTTCGCCGGTGTTGGACTTGCCGCCGATCCGGTTCATGGCGATGGCGAGCGTCGTGTGCGCTTCGCGGCTGATCGAACCGAAGCTCATGGCACCGGTGACGAAGCGCTTGACGATATCGGCGGCGCTTTCGACTTCTTCGAGCGGCACTTCGGGGCCGAGCGGCTTGATGTCGAAGAGGTGGCGAATGGCGAGATAGCCGTTTTCGCCAGAGTTCACGCGGGCGGCAAAGCTGTTGTAGCGGTCCTGCGCGGTTTCCGGGCTCTCTTCGAACGTACGGACGGCGTGCTGGAGATCGGCAACGACGTCCGGGCTCCAGGCGTGCTTTTCGCCGCGGATGCGATAGGCATATTCGCCGCCGACATCGAGGGACTTCTTGAGGACGATGTCGTCGCCGAAAGCTTCGGCGTGACGGCGCACGGTTTCTTCCGAAACTTCGGCAAGGCCGACGCCTTCGATCGAGGTGGCGGTGCCGAAGAAGAACTTCTTCACAAAGTCGGAGTTGAGGCCGACCGCGTCAAAGATCTGGGCGCCGCAATAGGACTGGTAGGTCGAAATGCCCATCTTGGACATGACCTTGAGAAGCCCCTTACCGACCGACTTGATGTAGCGGTAGACGACTTCGTCGGCCGAGACTTCCGGCGGATATTCGCCTTCGGCATGAAGCGCGGCGAGCGCTTCGAAGGCGAGATAGGGGTTGATTGCTTCAGCGCCATAGCCGGCGAGCATGGCGAAGTGATGCATTTCGCGGGCTTCGCCGGTTTCGACGACGAGACCCGACGAGGTGCGCAGACCCTTGCGGATCAGGTGGTGGTGAACGGCAGCGGTCGCGAGCAGCGCCGGAATGGCGATGCGATCGGCGGCGACGAGGCGGTCCGAAAGGATGATGATGTTGTATTCGCCGCGGACGGCTTCTTCGGCGACGGCGCAGAGATCATCGAGGGCCTTCTCCATGCCTTCGGCGCCCTGGGACACATGGTAGGTGATGTCCAGCGTACGCGTCTTGAACTGATTGTCTTCCATATCACCAATGCCGCGGATCTTTTCGAGATCCTCGTTGGTGAGAATGGGCTGGCGGACTTCGAGGCGCTTTTGCTTACTGACGCCTTCGAGGTCAAAAATGTTCGGGCGCGGGCCGATGAAGGAGACAAGGCTCATCACCGATTCCTCGCGGATCGGATCGATGGGCGGGTTGGTCACCTGCGCGAAGTTCTGCTTGAAGTAGGTATAGAGGAGCTTCGACTTGTTCGAGAGCGCCGAGATCGGCGTGTCCGTGCCCATCGAGCCGACGGCTTCCTGACCGGTGGTGGCCATGGGCGCCATCAGGAGCTTGATGTCTTCCTGGGTGTAGCCAAAGGCCTGCATACGATCGAGCAGGGACTCCGAAGTGGTCGGAGCCTTGGGCTCGGTTTCGGGCAGGTCTTCAAGGACGATCTGCGAACGAGCCAACCATTCGGCATAGGGATTCTTGGTGGCGAGCGTCTTCTTGATCTCGTCGTCGGAGATGATCCGGCCTTCTTCGAGGTCGATCAGCAGCATGCGGCCGGGCTGGAGGCGCCAGCGCTCGACGATGTCTTCGTCCGGGATATCGAGGACGCCGGATTCCGAGGCGAGGACGACATGGCCTTCGCGCGTGACAAGGTAGCGCGCGGGGCGGAGGCCGTTGCGGTCAAGGGTCGCAACGACATAGCGGCCATCGGAGAGCGACATGGCGGCAGGGCCGTCCCATGGCTCCATGAGGGCTGCGTGATATTCATAGAAAGCGCGGCGCGTTTCATCCATCAGCGGATTGCCGGCCCAGGCTTCGGGGATCAGCATCATCGCCGCGTGGGGCAGGGAATAGCCGCCGCGAACGAGGAATTCGAGCGCGTTGTCGAAGCACGCGGTGTCGGACTGACCTTCATAGGAGATCGGCCAGATCTTGGTGATGTCATCGCCAAAGAGCGGCGAGGAGACGGAAGCCTGGCGCGCTGCCATCCAGTTGACGTTGCCACGGATGGTGTTGATTTCACCATTGTGGGTGGTCATGCGATAGGGATGCGCGAGCTTCCAGCTTGGGAAGGTGTTGGTCGAGAAACGCTGGTGGACGAGGGCGATGGCGCTCTCGAAGTCCGGGTCCGACAGATCGGGATAGAAGGCGCCGAGCTGGTAGGCGAGGAACATGCCCTTGTAGACGAGCGTGCGCGCGGACATCGAGACGACATAGAAGCCGTTGTCGCTGTCGCTTTCGGGCACCGTCTTATAAACGGTGTTGGAAATGACCTTGCGCACGATGAGGAGCTTGCGCTCGAATTCGTCCACGGTCATGCCATCGGGGCGGGCGATGACCATCTGCTCGATGATGGGCTGGGTTGCGATGACGCCTTCGGAGAGCTTTGAATTGTCGACGGGGACGACGCGCTCGCCGAGCAATTCGAGGCCTTCTGCATCAAGGCAGGCGCGGACGGCGGCGGCGCAGCGATCGCGCAAAGCGACCACGTTGGGATAAAAGATCATGGCCACGGCGTAGTGGCCCTTTTCCGGCAGGGCGAAGGGCAGGACCTTCTTGAAGAAGGCGTGCGGGGTCTGCACCAGAATGCCGGCGCCATCGCCCATCAGGGGGTCGGCGCCCACGGCGCCACGGTGTTCGAGGTTCTCGAGGATTTCGAGACCTTTTTCGACCACTTCGTGGCTGGGCTTGTTCTTGATGTTGGCGATCATGCCGATGCCGCAGGCGTCGGATTCGTTGGCCGGATCATAAAGACCCTGGGCCTCGGGGCGGCCCGTGACGATGCGGCCGTTTTCGATCAGCGTGGTTTTGCGAGCATTGGCTTTCGCGGTGACCGGAAGGGAATATCCGTTCGTCTCGTGTGCCATATCGTGTTCCTCGCTATCTGATCGCGCCTGGTGCCAGGCTTGGTTCGCTATGTCGTGTGCATCCTGATGGTGCCGGTGCCGGCCCGCTGGATGCAGTCTTGTTCCTCTTGGGCACATTGCTCGGTCGGGTCGTACGCTGTACGGCTCGAACGGGCAAATCAACCCTGTTTGGGGAGCGGCGCTGCATCCAAATGGCCGCTCGAACTTCGGGCTCGATATTAGCCCCGCCTATTCGTTTCCGCTATCCTGTAGCGGGCCAGCCGAACCAGCGTGCACGCTTGGCCGCGGAGAGCGGGGCGCGCGTCAGATAGGACAGAAGCACTGCCCTAACAGCTTCACATTTGCATAATTCAAAACTGCGCACAAGCGGTTTCACCCAAATCCCGCCATAAAAAATAGGACTTTCCTATTTTTCCTATAGGAGATTGTAGGAGAGGTGCGCTGGAAATGCAAAAAGCGCGCAGGGGAGCGCGCTTTTTATGGTTAACGAAGCCTAAATCCTATTCGAGATGGGATTTGATGAACCAAAGATCCTTGTCGAGCTCGCGCGAGAAATTGGTAAGGATGTCGGCAGTATCGGCATCCCCGGCTTCATCGGTGGTGTCGATATCTTCACGCACCTGGTTGGCGAGAGCGGCATAGCGCTCGGCGAGGGCGGCAAGGTGATCGGCGACCTTACGGATATCGGTAGGATAGGCTTCGAGGCTCGTTGCTTTGGCGACGACCTGGCTGGTGCCCAGCGCAATGCCATCGAGCTGGGCGACGCGTTCGGCGATGATGTCGACGTGATTGTCGATGGCGGCGCGCATGGGATCGAGCATCTCGTGGACGCCTATGAAGTTGGGACCCTTGAGGTTCCAGTGCGCCTGCTTGGTGATCAGAGCAAGATCGATGGCGTCGGCGAGGCGCGCGTTGAGCACGTCGATGACGGCGGCCTTGGCGTTGGATTTAAGGGTGATCGAGGGTGTTTTCATCGGAAGTGTCCTGACGCTGGTTGAGGTTCGCTGCGGCGCGAGCCGCTTGCATCTTCAACTTTTGAGACGATGGACTCGTTCCTCGCGCCCAGAGCAGGGCTGACAAACAAAAAGCGCGGCCCCCAGGGGGACCGCGCCTTCTTCATTCCGAAGAATGACCCGTTAGTTCACGGATTTATCTTCGATGGTCGGGGTGCTGCCATTGATCTGAATGGTGCGCGGCTTCTTGCTTTCGGGCAGTTCGCGCTTCAGTTCGAGATGGAGCAGGCCGTTTTCGAGCGTCGCGCCCTGGACCTCGACATAATCGGCAAGCTGGAAACGCAGCTCGAAGGCGCGTTCGGCAATGCCGCGATGGAGGAATTCGCGCTTGGTATCAGCGCTCTCTGTGGGCTTGGCGCCCTTGACGACGAGGCTGTTCTCCTTGGTCTCGATGGCGATATCGCCATTGGAGAACCCGGCTACGGCGATGGAGATGCGATAGGCATCTTCGCCGGTGCGCTCAATATTATAGGGCGGGTAGGACTTGGCTTCCTGGGTGCCCAGGGTATCGAGGCGGTTGAACAGACGGTCAAAGCCGACGGTGGAACGATAGAAGGGGGAAAAGTCGAAGGTCTGCATGTTCACATTCTCCGTAAAGCAACGTGTGTTTCGAGCCGGTGCCTGCACGTGCTCCCAGATGTGGCGAGCGGCAGTTCGGCAGGGCCGGTGTCCCCGGAAATCCGGCGGACGAGTGATATTTAGGTGCGTGTTTTTCGGGTTCAAGGGGGTGAAATTCACGCTCCGACTTTTTGAATATGAACGGAAAATGAATGGACCGGTACAGGGTCGTTCAGGCGGCGCGCGGCATAAGGGGAGGGTAGATCGTCATGGTCTGCGCTATGCGGTTCCGTCATCCGCCCCCCGCACGGGACCGCCTGGAAAAGAGAGCCAGCATTCCTCCAGCCCGGAATGCTGGCTTTTCTTTACTCCGCGCGTTTATCGTGCGGCAGAATCTTCGGAGGCGCCCCCCGTGACCGCAGCGGTCGAACCCACTGGACCCAAGCTCGCTATCGTTCCGTCCAACCCGGTGCCGGAGGGCGTGCGGCTCGGCTATGTCACCACCCCGGATCGAGTGAAGCTGCGCTATGCCATCTGGCCCAAATCGGCAGGGCCGCACCGCGGGACGGTGTGCCTTGTCCAGGGCCGCACGGAATATATCGAAAAATACTTCGAAACCGTCGCCGATTTCCAGGCGCGGGGCTTTGCCGTCGCGACCTTCGACTGGCGCGGGCAGGGCGGATCGGACCGGCTGATCGGTCATCCCCATGTCGGTTATGTCGACCGCTTCGAGGACTATTGGACCGACCTCAAGACCTTTCACGGCCAAATCTTGCTGCCCGATTGCCCGCCGCCGTTTTATCTCGTTGGTCATTCGATGGGTGGGCTGGTGGCGCTCGATGCGGCAACGCGCGACCGGATGATGTTCGACCGCATGTTTTTGTCGGCTCCGATGGTGAGCCTTGCAGGCATGGAGCACAGCATCGGAGCCTGGGGTGCCTTTGCCGAGGCGTTGAGTTTTTTGGGACTGGGGGCGATGCCGCTCAAGCGCAAGGGCGATAGCCGGCCCGATGAAGCCCATTTTACCAGGAGCCCGCTGACGTCCGACCTTTTGCGCTATACCCGCATGGTCGATACGATCCGCGCCGATGACGGACTTTATATTGGATCGCCCAGCTTTCGCTGGCTGGCTGCGGCTATGAAGGCGATGACCGAGACCAACCGGGAGAATTTTGCAAGCCGGCTGCAGATTCCGCTGCTGGTCCTGGCGGCGGCGCGCGACACGATCGTATCGACGCCGGCCCTCGAACAGCTCGGGCTCCGCCTGCGCAATGGGCGGCACATGGTGATCGCCGGGGCCAAGCACGAACTCTTCATGGAGACCGATGCGGTGCGCGGCCAGGTGCTCGCCGCCTTCGACGCCTTCATCACGCACCAGACCCGCTAAGTCTTTCGTAACAACGATGGCATAAGGATTTTTCCGGACCCAGAAGGGTCGTGGGAGCCTTAGTTGAAACGCTTGGCGCGATTGCTGCAAGATGAGCATGGCAATGTTGCGATCATTGCAGCATTCATGATCATCCCCATGCTGGTGCTGGCGGGTGGCGCAACCGACATCGCGCGCCAGGAAATGCATCGGGTGCAATTACAGGACGGGGTCGACCGCGCCGTGCTCGCGGCCGCATCGCTGACCCAGGCCAGGACCGTCGAGCAGACCGCGACGGAATATCTCAAGACCGTCAGCTTCATCGACGATGTCGACCTCGACTATCAGTATAGCGCCGCGCTCAATCACCGTTCGGTGACGATCACCGGGCGCTACGACATGCCGACGAGTTTCCTGCCGCTGATCGGCATCGAAACCCTGCCCATAGTCGCGACGGCTACGGCGCAGGAGCGACGGCAGAATCTCGAAATTTCGCTGATGCTCGATATTTCGGGCTCCATGCTGGACAACAGCCCATCGCGCATCAACCTGCTGCGTCCGGCAGCCAAGCAGTTCATCGATGCGATGATTACGCCGGACACGGCGCCGTATACCTCGATCAGCATTGTTCCATATGCCGGCACGGTCAACCCGGGGGCGGTGGCGTTCGGGCTCCTCGGGACGACGCGGCAGCACAATTACTCGTCCTGCGTCGAGTTCGATCACACAGCCAACAAGGACTACGGCACCGGCTGGGTGGCCTTCGACCATCGTGCGCAAGTGCCGCATTTCACCGAAAACCATGCCAGCAATCCCGCCGGCAAGGAGTGGTCTTATTGTCCTTATGAAGCGACATCGATCACCTACCTTTCCAACAATGCAACGACGCTGAAAGCCAAGATCGACAGCATGAAGCTGCACGATGGTACCGGTTCGGGCGTCGCCACCAATTGGGGTTATCTGCTGCTCGATCCTTCCGCCCGGCCCTTCATCGGCCGAATGGCGGCCTTGGGACAGGTGCCGATGCCCTTTGCCAATCGCCCCGCCGCGTTCGCCGATGGCGAAACGCTTAAAGTTCTTGTGCTGATGACGGATGGCGGGATCACCTCGCAGCGCCGGCCGGTCGCTGCCAAATATAGCTATCCCAGAAGTCCCGAAGGCGGGGGCAGCAACTACGACTATCAGTCGCAGTCTGCAGCGTCGACATCGCTGCGGCGCGTTTGCCAGCTGGCAAAGCAGAATGGCGTGATTGTCTTTACGATCGGATTTTACACAACCAACGCCGACCTGACGACCTGCGCCTCGAGCGCGAGCCACTTTTATAACGTAACGGGCAGTGGGATTACCCTGGCGTTTCAGTCGATCGCCAACAATATCCAAAGCCTCAAGCTGACCCAATGAGGTTTTGGCCCAAGCGATCAGCAAAACGGCTGGGACGGGACACGCGCGGGGCCGCGGCCGTCGAATTCGCCATGGTCGTGCCGCTGCTCTTTGCGGTGATCTTTTCGATCTTCGAAGGCGGCTGGATCATGCTGCAGTCGATCATGCTCGATCGGGCGGTCGACATGACGGTGCGCGAACTGCGCCTCGGCACCTTTGCCGCGCCGACACATGAAGCCATGCGCCAAAGGGTATGCGACCGGGCAGTGGTGCTGCTCGATTGCACGCAGTCGCTGACGCTCGAGCTCATCCCGATCACCAGCGGTTCGGCAAGCTATCCGACAGACAATGCCCGCTGCGTCAACCGCAGCAGCCCGATCGCCCCGACGCTGCGTTTCAATGCCGGGGCGCGATCCGACATCATGTTCGTGCGCGCCTGCCTGGTCGTATCGCCACTGACACCCGGCCTTGGCCTTGGCCTTGCACTCCCCAAGGACGAAACGGGCGCGGTGCGGCTGATCTCCAAATCCGCCTTCAACAACGAGCCGGCGTGATGGCTCGGATGATCGCTTTTTTCCAGGATCAGCGCGGAGCTTCGGCCACGGAGTTTGCGATCTTCCTGCCGGTGCTGATGGCGCTTCTCATGGGCTCGATCACCGCTTTCGACCTCTTCCGCACGGCGCAGAACGTCGAGAAAGCGACCTTTACCATCGGCGACATGCTGGCGCGCGAAAAGGGCTCGCTCAATGCGACCAAGCTTGGGGACATGCTGGTTTTGCTGCGCAATACGGTGCCGAGTGCGAGCGATGGCGGTTTGCGGGTGTCGAGCGTCGCCATGGTCAATGGCCAGTTCCAAGTACGCTGGTCAAAGAGCGTCGGCACCAATGTGCCGACGACCCCGCTCGATGCGAACCTGTTCCCCCATATCGCTGATGGCGACACGGTGCTTTTGACGGAAAGCTTCGTGCCACACGAGGCCATGGTCGCCGGCTTCGGCATCAATTCGATCACCTTTTCGGCGCGCGCCGCCTATCGGCCACGCTTCGTCACAGCCATCGCCTATCAGTAGTTTTCAGGCCCTGTTGACGAGGTCGAGCGCCTTTTCGAGCAGCGCCTGACTGGCAGCGGCGACGACATTGCCGCCGCCGGTTGGCTCGGAACCATCCCAGCAGGCTATGGCGCCGCCTGCTTCGCGAATGATCGGCACGAGGGCGGCGATATCATAGGTATTGAGATAGGGCTCGATAACGAGGTCGGCATGTCCGGCGGCAAGAAGGGCGTAGCCGTAGCAATCCATGCCGAAGCGCTGGAGCCGGGTGGCCGATTCGATGGCGGCCCACTTGCGGGCCAATTGGGGCGTGTCGAAGAGTTTCGGGGTGGTCGTGAACACGCGGGCTGAAGCAAGTTCGGTGAGCCCGCTCGTCCGGTTGGCCTGGCTGAGGCCGGCGCGCTGATAGCGCGACTGTCCGGGACGAGCGAGAAAGCTTTCCCCGATGAAGGGCTGGCTCATGATGCCGGCGCGCGCGACGCCGTCTATCGCAAAGCCGATCAGGGTGCCCCAGACCGGGGCGCCGGAGATGAAGGCCCGGGTGCCATCGACCGGGTCGATGATCCAGGTGAAGCGGCTCTCCCCGCTCGTGCCCCACTCTTCTCCGATAATGGCATGATCGGGGAAAGCGTCGGTGATGATGGCGGCAATCACTTTTTCGGCGCCCTTGTCGGCCTCGGTGACCGGATCAAAACCGGCTTCAAGCTTGTTATCGACGCTGAGGCCCGTGCGGAACAATGGCAGTGTGTGGGCTGCGGCGGCATCGGCGGCGGCCAGCAGCGTTGATTCGATGCGTGAAAAATCGACAGGTTCGGCCATGGCTCAACTCGCTCTGCGGACGCGCGAGGTTTAGGCAGGCAGGACGCCGGCGGCAAGGGCAAAGCCTTCTGGTTTATTTTTGCAACAAGCCTTGGCCAAGTGCTGTGGACACCTGGCCAAGGCTTGCAACGATGCAGGATCAGGTTCAAGCCAGAAGGGCATGATGCGCTTTTGGGGCGGCGGATCTTTCTGCCCGAGGGCAAAGCGCATTGTTCCTCCCTTGACTGGGCCGTCCTTCGGGGCGGCCCTTCTTCGTTCCGGGATTATTCGGCGGCGCGGCCAAGGGTCATCGGCGGGGCTGCTAGGGCAATGAGATCGAGCCCGACAAGGGCGTGGATCAGCCCGCCGATCAATTGCCGCATCGGCTCGAAACCGGAGTTTTTTTCGAGCGTCGTCTCGTTCATGTAAAGGTGGCGGCTAACCTCGATCTGCAGCGCATGAACACCATGCTGCGGCCGCCCATAGGAGCGGGTGCAGAAGCCGCCGGCATAGGGGCGATTGCGGGCGACGCGGAGACCAGCGGCGGTGAAGACGGTTTCGACGAGATCGATGAGCCCGGTGGCGCAGGTCGTGCCATAGCGATCGCCGAGGACGATGTCGGGTGTCGCCTTTTCGCCATTGCGCCCGAGCCGGGGCATGGAATGGCAATCGATCAGCACCGCAACGCCGAAACCGGTGGCGGCCTCGCTCAGCAGATTCTGCAGGGCCGCATGATAGGGATGATAGATGCCCTCGATGCGCATGCGCGCGTCATCAAGGGTCAGCCGGTCGCGGTAGATCGGCTTATTTTCCGCGACCACTTTGGCCAGCGTGCCAAGACCGGCGGCAACGCGCGGGGAGGTGGTGTTGAACCGGTCGGAAAGCGGTTCGACGAACATGGTCGGGTCGAGTTCCCAAGGCTCACGATTGACGTCGAGATAGGCGCGGGGGAAATGGGCCCGCAGCATCGGCGCGCCAAGATGGGGCGCACGCCCGAAGAGTTCATCGACAAAGGCGTCTTCGGACTGGCGGATCGAAAGATGATCGAGCCGGGTCATGGCAAGAAAACGCGCGGGATAATTGCGGCCCGAATGGGGAGAGTTGAACACGATTGGCGCGACCATGCGGCGCGGCCGGATGGTTTCGAATGCCGGTTGATCCCAATAGTCGGATCGCACGCTGCCTCCGCAGATCCCGCTCGAGACGGAGCGGGTTAGAGTGATTTGCTGTCACCCAAGTGTCGCGCGCTCGAGCCAACTTGTCCAGTCGCCTGCAAAAACACGTCACAGGCACGGGCGGGCGGTTGCGTGCGCGGAAATCTGGAATAAACATCGCATTTGATGCGACTCACGCCTAAACGGCGCTCACGAGGTTTTTGATGAAGCGAATTCTGCTGGCCGAAGACGACAACGACATGCGGCAGTTCCTCACCCGGGCCCTCAAGAATGCCGGCTATGACGTGGTTTCGTTCGACAATGGTCTTTCCGCCTATGAGCGGCTGCGCGAGGAGCCCTTTGCGCTGCTGCTCTCCGATATCGTGATGCCGGAAATGGACGGAATCGAACTGGCGCGCCGCGCAACCGAACTCGATCCGGACCTTAAGGTGATGTTCATCACTGGCTTTGCCGCCGTGGCGCTCAACCCCGACAGCGACGCGCCCAAGGATGCCTCGGTGCTCTCAAAACCCTTCCATTTGAAGGATCTCGTGAGCGAAGTGGAGCGGCTGCTGGCGGCCTGAGCCAAGTAATTCACAGGCTGCGGATTGACCCCTTGACCAGTCCGGTCTTTTTGTGGTCTATCCGCGCCACCGGAACGGCAAACGCTGAACCGGCCCGGAGAGATGGGCGTATAGCTCAGCGGGAGAGCACTACGTTGACATCGTAGGGGTCACAAGTTCGATCCTTGTTACGCCCACCATCTCTTCTTTTTCCCTGCGCAAGCGCAGCGGGTGCGTAGCTCAGCGGGAGAGCACTGCCTTCACACGGCAGGGGTCACAGGTTCAATCCCTGTCGCACCCACCATTCATTTCCATCACCGAGCTGAAGTTTAGCAAATCGCTTACGGTTCTCTGACGTCTTGCAGTAACTGCATTTATGCTGGCAACTGCAGGGCAGGGGCGGCGTTCATGAATTTGTCTTATTGCGCGGGGGACAGGATGAATGGATGAGCGGGGGCGCTCGGCAGGGTTTAGCGACGAGAACGAACGTTTTCGCCTGCTGGTCGAATCCATCACCGACTATGCCATCTATATGCTTGATGCCGACGGCCTCGTGACGACCTGGAATGCCGGCGCCGAGCGCATCAAGGGCTATCGCGCCGAAGAAATCATCGGGCATCATTTTTCGACCTTTTATCTTCCGGCCGATCGCCAAGCAGGCATGCCGCAGCGGGCGCTGGAGACGGCCGAACGCGAGGGGCGATTCGAGGCCGAAGGCTGGCGCCAGCGCAAGGGCGGCGAGCGATTCTGGACGCATGTCGTGATCGATCCGATCCATGCGCGCGATGGATCGCTGATCGGCTTTGCCAAGATCACGCGCGATCTGACCGAGCGCAAGAAGGCGCAGGCAGCGCTCGCCGAGAGCGAGGAGCAATTCCGGCGGCTCGTGCTCAACGTCACCGACTACGCGATCTATATGCTCAACCCGCAAGGCCATGTGACGAGCTGGAATCTCGGGGCGGAGCGGATCAAGGGCTATACCGCCGAAGAAATCATCGGCCAGCATTTTTCGCGCTTTTATCCCGAAGAGGAGCGCGCCAAGGGAACGCTCGACCGCGGGCTCGAAATGGCGCGCAGCGCGGGGCATTTCCACGCCGAAGGCTGGCGCCTGCGCAAGGACGGTTCGCGTTTCTGGGCGAGCGTCGTCATCGACGCCATTCGCAACGAGGACGGCGAACTGATCGGCTTTGCCAAGATCACGCGCGACGTGACCGAAAGGCTCGACCAGCAAAAGCAGCTCGACCGGACACGCGAGGAGCTATTTCAGGCGCAAAAGCTCGAGGCCATCGGGCAATTGACCGGCGGGGTCGCGCATGACTTCAACAATCTTTTGATGGTGGTGCTCGGGAGCCTCGAAGTCCTGGGACGCCGCCTGTCGCTCGAAGAGCGGGATCGGCGGCTGCTCGACAATGCCGGGCAGGCCGCTCAGCGCGGCGCGCAGCTGACCCAGCGTATGCTGGCCTTTGCGCGCAAGCAGGAGCTCGAGCAAAAGCCGGTAGACCTGCCAGATCTCGTGCGCGGGATGTCGGGGCTTTTGGGGCGGACATTGGGTCCCTCGATCGCGATCGAAACGCGGTTTCCGCCGAGCCTGCCGCGCGTTCTCGCCGATCCCAATCAGCTCGATTCAGCGCTCCTTAACCTCGCGGTCAATGCAAGGGACGCCATGCCCCTTGGCGGGGCGCTGGTGATTTCGGCCGAGGAATCGATCATCGAGACAAACGATGCACCAATCGCGCCGGGGCATTATGTGTGCCTGGCGGTCAGGGACAATGGCGAGGGCATGGACGAAGGCACGCTGGCGCGGGCGACGGATCCGTTCTTTACCACCAAGGGGGTCGGCAAGGGCACGGGGCTAGGGCTCTCGATGGTGCAGGGTATAGCCGAGCAATCTGGCGGGCGACTGTTGCTGCACAGCAGCAAAGGCGAGGGCACCAGCGCCGAAATCTGGCTGCCGGCGCTGATCGAGCCGACGCAGAC
The DNA here is from genome assembly GCF_000970455.1 of Devosia soli. Lineage (GTDB taxonomy): Bacteria > Pseudomonadota > Alphaproteobacteria > Rhizobiales > Devosiaceae > Devosia > Devosia soli. The sequence goes on from NZ_LAJG01000033.1 coordinate 84,940, forward strand.
GTTCACGGCGCCGGTACTCGAAGTTGCCGAATCGATTGCCGGGAGCGGGCGGCCGCTCAAGGTGCTGGCGGTGGACGATGATGCGCTGGTGCTGCTCAATACCACGATCATGCTCGAGGAACTGGGGCATACCGTGATCGAAGCGCTTTCGGGGCAGGCGGCGCTGCAAGCGCTCGACGGCGACCCCGGAATCGATCTCCTCATCACCGACCAGGCCATGCCGCGCATGACCGGGCTCGAGCTTGCAGCGGAAGTGACCAAGCGGCGCCCAGGCCTGCCCATCATCCTGGCAAGCGGCTATGCCGATATCGAGGAAGCACGGGTGCTCAAGCTGCCGCGCCTTGCCAAGCCCTTCAGCCAGGCGGATCTCGCCAAGACACTGGCGCGGGTCGCCGAACAAATGCGGCAATGAGCTACCACATGGTGGCAGCGGCGCGTTCGGGCCAGGCCTTATCATAGGGTTCGCCGCCGACCTTATCCTCGCTCATCGCGGCGAGAATCTGACCGGGTGTCGGCAGCGTGGCGGGATCGATGTGGCGGGCTGGGTTCCAGAGTTCCGAGCGCACGATGGCGCGGGCGCACTGGAAATAGAGTTCATCGATTTCGAGCACGATGACCGAGCGGGGTGCCTTTTCGTCGACGGCAAAGCTTTCGAGCAGGTCCGGGTCGATCGAAAGCTGGGCACGGCCGTTTACGCGCATCGTCGTGCCGGAGCCGGGCAGCAGGAACAGGAAGGCGCAGCGCGGGTCGCGCACGATGTTGCGGAGCGAATCGATGCGATTGTTGCCGCGCCGGTCGGGCATCATCAGCGTCTTGTCATCGTGGATGCGCACGAAGCCGGGCTTGTCGCCCCGCGGAGAACAATCGATGCCTTCGGGGCCAACGGTGGCGAGCGCCGCAAAGGGGCTGGCTTCGATGAGGCGGCGATAATCCGGGGTCATGGCCTGGGCGACCTTGACGGTCGATGCCGCGGCAGGGGCAGGAAGATAGAGGGCTTCAAGCTCGGCAATGGTCGATACGATATGCTTGGACATGAAACCTCTCAAAGGAACGACGCCGCCCCGGCGAAGGCGATTTGCGGACAGCGGGTTGGGGCTGGTCAGCGCAAAGTGAAACGGACTGGCGCTGGCGGATGGCTGTAACTAAACCTATATCAGCCGCGAATAACAGTGCGACAAAGGAGTGATGCCATGGATGCCCATGCCTATCCCGTGACCCGGACCGATGCAGAGTGGCGGGAGCGTTTGACGCCTGAGCAATATTACATCATGCGCCAGCACGGCACCGAGCGGCCTGGCAGCTGCGCGCTGCTGCACGAGACCCGTCAGGGCACTTTTGCCTGCGCCGGCTGCGATACGCCATTGTTTGAATCGACGTTGAAATTCGAGAGCGGCACGGGCTGGCCGAGCTTCAACGACCCGCTGCCCGGTTCGGTCGAAACGACGACCGACCGCAGCCACGGCATGGTGCGCACCGAGGTGCATTGCGCCACGTGCGGAAGCCATCTCGGCCATGTGTTCCCCGATGGCCCGCCGCCGACGGGGTTGCGCTACTGCATCAATGGTGTGGCGCTGAATTTCTTGCCGAAGGCCTGAAGAAACAAAACCCGCGGTGCGAGCCGCGGGTTTTTTGTTGTACTGCGTTTTTGAGCTTGTCGTCACTACCGGGCTTGTCCCGCTGGTCCATGAGGAAGCGGATGGATTGCCCCGGACAAGCCAGGCAATGACGCTGGGGGTATTCTTGGACGCGCTGTGAGCTATGTTCCTCGTGGTTTTGCCCGGCTGGTCGCTGGCGCCGCGATCGGGTCGTCGGGCCAGGGGTGGCGGGGGTAGCGGCCCTTCATGTCCTTGGCGACTTCCTTCCAGCTTCCGCGCCAGAAGCCGGGCAAGTCGCGCGTGGTCTGGATGGGGCGGTGGGCAGGGGAGAGCAGGACCAGGAGAAGCGGCACGCGCCCATTGGCGATGCTGGGGTGGCGGTCGAGGCCAAAAAGTTCCTGGACGCGGATTTCGAGGGCGGGGCCATTTTCGGCGCCATAGTCGATGGGCAGATGACTGCCCGAGGGCGCGGAAAAGTGGCTCGGGAGCAGGCGATCGATGTCCTGCCTCTTGGCCCAAGGCAGGAGGGCGTCGAGGGCTTGGCCCAAATGATCGGCAGTAATGGCGCTGAGGCGGGTTTCGCCGCTGATATGGGGGACAAGCCAGGATGGATCGGACGCGAGGGCTGGGTCAGAAAGATCGGGCCAATCATCCCCCAGCGTCTGGTGGAGAAAAGTGGCGCGGGCGCGCAGGGCCTTCTGGTCCTTGCTCCAAGTGAGTGTCTCGGGGCGCTTGAGGGCGGCTTCGGCAAGGAGCGTCGACGCCTGTTCGAAGTCTGTGACAGGCGCGGGTTCGTCGGCGAGGCGCAGAGCATCGAGGCGACGTTGGCGGCGGGCGCGGACCGCGCCGGAGGCGGGATCGAAGCTTAGCGTCGTTTCGCTGACGATGCGATCGCCGAAGAGATTTTCGAGGTCTGCTGGATCGAGCGCTGCGGCGGAACGGATGCGGCTTTGGGTGGCGCTGCCGGTCAAGTCAGCCACAACGAGGAAGCCCGCTCCGGCGAGGGAATGGGTCTCATCGAGCTGCGCCTGACGGCCGTTGGCAAGGCGGAAGCGGCCGCGCGGGCCTGCGGGCTGGGCGACGCGATCAGGAAAGGCGCGGGCGAGGTGATGGCCGGGATCGCGCGGATCGTCGTTGCTGCCGCCGGCTAGCCTGCTCCAGCGGCGGGCCATGGCGCGTGCGTCGTCGGCGCGGCGGGAGCGGTCGGTGCGGAAGCGATCGAGGCGACGGCCAAGGTCGATGTCGTCGCCGCCAAGGCCGCGTTCGCCGATCAGCACCGCCAATTCGGCTGCGGTTTCGGCATCGCCGTCTTCGGCACCGGCAACAACCATGTGCGCAAGGCGCGGATGGAGCGGCAGCCTGGCGAGGGCTTTGCCCGCGGCGGTCAGGTGGCCGGAACCGTCTATGGCATCGAGGCGGGCGAGGAGCGATTTCGCTTCGGCCCAGGCGGGCGCCGGCGGCGGATCGAGGAAGGCAAGCGTCGTGGGATCGCCAACGCCCCAGGCGGCCAGGTCGAGGACGAGTCCAGAAAGATCGGCGGCCAGAATTTCGGGGGTATCGAAAGCGTCGAGCGCAGCGGTCTGGCCCTCGTTCCAAAGGCGGATGGCGGTGCCAGGCGCCGTGCGGCCGGCGCGGCCGCGGCGCTGGTCGGCGCCAGCACGGGAAACGCGCACGGTGGCGAGCGTCGTCAGGCCCGTCGACGGTTCATAGACAGGAACGCGGCGGAAGCCAGAATCGACGACGATGCGCACGCCTTCGATGGTGAGGGAGGTTTCGGCGATGGAGGTCGCCAGCACGACCTTGCGGCGACCGGGAGGGGAGGGCTGGATGGCGGCGTCCTGCTCAGTGGGGGTGAGCTGGCCATAGAGCGGGGCGAGATCGATGTTTGGGGGGAGGCGGCCGGCGAGGCGTTCGGCGACGCGGGTGATTTCGCCTTGACCGGGCAGGAAGACAAGGGCTGAGCCCTCATGCTCGCGAAGCGCCCTCAATGTGGCTTTGGCGACCTGATCTTCGAGGCGCTCGAGCGGATCGGGCTCGGCATAGATGGTTTCGACCGGAAAGGTCCGGCCCGGGCTATCGATGACCGGGGCGTTGTCGAGGAGTTTTGCGACACGGGCGCCGTCGATGGTGGCCGACATGACGAGGAGCCGCAGATCGGGCCGCAGAGCACGGGCGTCGAGCGCGAGGGCGAGGCCAAGATCGGCATCGAGGCTGCGCTCGTGAAATTCGTCGAAGAGAACTGCGGCGATGCCGGTGAGTTCGGGATCGTCTTGCAGCAGCCGCGTGAAGACGCCTTCGGTGACGACTTCGATGCGCGTACGGGCCGACACTTTCGATTCCATGCGCACGCGAAAGCCGACGGTCTGGCCGACATCCTCGCCGAGCAGCCTGGCCATCTGCCTGGCGGCAGCGCGGGCGGCAAGGCGGCGCGGCTCGAGGACGATGATCTTGCCGTCCTGCCGCCACGGGGCATCGAGAAGGGCGAGTGGCACGCGCGTGGTCTTGCCGGCGCCGGGCTGAGCGACGAGCACCGCTGCCGAGCCAAGCGAGAGGGCCTCGGCGAGAGCTGGCAGGGCGGCATCGATGGGCAGCGGCGGCAAGGTCATGAGCCCGGCATAGCTTTATGCAAGGCGCTTGAGCAAGTGGGCTCCATTCTAGAGGCGACAGACGGTGAAGCATCATCTGCGTTTCGAAGTCAGACCAATGCTTAAGACCCTTGACGGGTTTGCCGTTTTCGACCTCGGAATGGCGCTCTGGCGGCAGGAAAACGATGGAGCGCCCGGCTGTCTCCAAGGCGGGTCGAGGCGGCTGCGCAGATTTTTTGCAGGGTAGTATTCAGAGCGCCATCATCAGGTTATGGTCCGGGCAGACAATTCCCCCCGAAACGCCCGGAAACGCATGCAACTGACCCGAATCAGCAATAGCGACCTGACTGTCGATGTCGCAGCGCTCGGCGCGGAAATGCAGTCGTTGTCGACGCGCGATGGTCGCAACTGGCTGTGGTCGGGCGATGCCACCTATTGGACTGGCCGTTCGCCGATCCTGTTCCCGATGGTCGGCCGGGCGCCGATGGACGTCATCAGCGTCGGCGACAAGCGTTACCAGATGGGGCAGCACGGATTTGCCCGGCGCAGCGCCTTCACCCTGATCGAGGAATGGCGCGAACGCTGCACCTACCGGCTCGAATCTTCGGAGGCGACGAAGGCGATGTTTCCCTTCGATTTTCGCCTCGATATCGAACATCGACTTGAAGGCCGGGCGCTCGTCGTGACGGCGCGCGTGACCAATCTCGACCATGAGATCATGCCCTATGGCATCGGTTTTCATCCCGCTTTTGCCTGGCCGCTGCCGGGTGGGGAAGGGCAACGCCACAGCGTGACGCTCGACAACGGCGCCAATCCCGACCTGTTCCGGCTTTCGGGCGGTCTCGTCGATCCGCAGCCGCTGCCATCGCCGTTCGAAGATGGTGCAATGGTGCTCAACCATGGCTACTTCGAAAAAGACGCCATGCTCTTTCCCGATGGCGCGGGCGCTGGCCTCACCTACAAGTCGGAGAATGGGCCGTCGATCCGCTTCACCTGGGATAACCTGCCCAATTTTGCGCTCTGGACGAAGCCGGGCGCGGGGTTCATCTGCCTCGAGCCCTGGCAGGGAACCGCGGCGGAAGTGGGCGGTTCGGATGCGCTCGACCAGCGGCCTTACACGGCGCTGCTCGGGCCGGGCGCTGCGGCGCAATATTCGTTTACCGCCAATCTCGTCGGCTGATCACTCGGCCGCGCCACGCTCTTCAACCACGATATCGGGACCATTGGCATCGCCCGGCGCCGTCTCGACACCGAGATCTGGAAAGGCGGCGATGCGTTGATTACGGAAATCGGTGCGGATAACGATGAGGCCGCGCTCTTCGAACCAGGTGAGCAAACGCCGGGCGCGGCTTGTGGAATGGGTGCCATAAAGGCGCGCGATCGTTGCGTCCGACGGGCAGGGGGCGCCTGTGAGCGCGGCTTGCGCGAGAACGAGGAATACGCCCTGCACGTCGTCGGTGAGGGTTTCGGACAAGGCCAGGGCCTGCTGCCAGCCGTCGGATGAAGCAGTTGCTTCGTCGGGCGCCACGCGGGCGATGGCAAGAAGGCGCTTGAAAGCTGGCAGGGCGGGTGGCTCGCCCGGCACGCGGCGGATGCGGCAGCGGACCAAAAAATCCTGATAGAGCTGGGCGGTGTTGCGGAAGCCGGCATCGGGGTCGCTCATCAATTCGACCATGACCGACTTGATGGTTTGCTCTCGCTCGGCCTCATCGATTTCGGGAAAAAGCGTCGTCGGTGCCTCGGGCTCGCGTTCGGCACGGGCACGGGCGACCTGGGCGAGAAGCTCATTGGCCC
>NZ_LAJG01000034.1 GCF_000970455.1 Devosia soli
AGCCGGATCCACCTGAGCCATGCGCAACTGCTGGCACTGGTGGAGGGTATGGACTGGAAACGGGTGCACGCGGTGACTGAGAGCCGGCCGCAGTCGGCTGGGTAAAAGCCTGCGGCAGACTGACTCAGTGACGCAAAACCCCAGGCAATCCGGGGTGTTTTATGCCATAATGCGGTCATGGCTCCGACCGATCCGCAACAGCTCCCAGACGACATTGACGCGCTCAAGGCGATGATCGCTGCCGCCCATGCCGAGATCGCCGAACTCAAGGTCATCAACACCACGGCCGACGAGCGTATCGCGCGACTGACCTCGATCGTCGCCATGCTGCAGCGCGCCCAATACGGCACGCGCTCTGAACGGCTACGCCACGACCCGCTCAACGATGAGCAGATGGCTTTCGGGTTTGACGAGATCGAAACCGGCATTGAGGAGATCAAGTCTGGGCTGGAGGCACGCGACAGGAACAGTACCGCTCCCCGCCCGTCGCGGCCGCGAAAAGGCTTTGCTCCACACCTGGAACGGATCGAGCAGGTTATCGAGCCAGACGTGCCGGCCGACTGCGTTGGTCTGGAGGCCGTCCGAATTGGCGAAGACGTCTCCGAACGGCTCGATGTGCCCCCTGCCACATTCCGCGTCATCCCCGGATCAAGTCCGAGGACCACCCGTCGTCCAAAATACGCCTATCGCCTGGCTGACGGCGAAGACCGCATCGTGCAGGCGCCGGCGCCCGATCACCTGATTGTCGGCGGCATCCCCACCGAGGCGATGCTGGCCCAGGTGGCGGTCAGCAAATATGCCGATGGCTTGCCGCTTTACCGGCAAGAGGAAATTTACGCCCGCGATGGCGTGGAGCTGGACCGCTCGCTGATGGCCCAGTGGATGGGGCGGCTGGGCTTCGAACTCGAACCGCTGGCCCAGTACGTCCTTCACACCATCAAACAGGGCGAGCGGATCTTTGCCGACGAGACCCAGTTACCGACCCTGGCGCCGGGCTCGGGCAAGGTGAAGACCGCCTGGCTCTGGGCCTATGCTCGGGACGATCGACCCTTTGGCGGATCAGGACCACCTATGGTGGCCTATCGGTTCGAAGACTCTCGGTCCGGCGATTGCGTCGCCCGGCATCTTGATGGATATCGCGGTATCCTGCAGGTCGATGGCTATACTGCCTATAACCGGCTGGGCAAGCAGAGCGGGGCCAATGATGCCATGACCCTTGCCGGGTGCTGGGCACACGCGCGGCGCAAGTTCTTCGATCTCCACTCCAGCGATGCCTCGCCCTTTGCCAGCGCCGTGGTCAAGGCCATGGCACCGCTCTGGGCCATCGAGGAGGATATCCGCGGCCACGATCCAGAACTGCGTGCCAGCATCCGGGCAGAGCGCTCCAGTCTCATCGTGGCAAAGCTGTTCAACATACTGGACCGGGAGCTGCCGCGCCTGTCAGGCAAGTCCAAACTGGCCGAGGCCATCCGCTATACCCTCAGTCGCCGAGCAGCGCTCGAGCGCTTCCTTATCGATGGTCGTATCGAGATCGATTCCAACATTGTCGAACGCGCCATCAGGCTCCAAACCATCACCCGCAAAAATGCTCTCTTCGCTGGATCGGATGGTGGTGGCCAGACCTGGGCCACGTTCGCCACGCTGCTGACACCGCCAAGATGAACGGCGTCGATCCCAACGCCTGGATCAATCAGACCCTCAAGCGCATCGCGGGAAACTGGCCAAACAGCCAGATCGCCGAACTCATGCCATGGAACTTCAAGCCCTAACGGCCTCGGCTACGCGCTTACGTTCAGCCAATATTCCCTTGGAGTTCTTGAGTGGGTCACTTTGGTCAGTTGTGCAAACCTCTGGTCAAGTTAAGCGGATTAACCCAGTAAGCGGGGCGACTTTGGCTACCATCAACTGTGGCGTCGATGGGCTTTACGGCTTGGGCGTCGGCGGCGGGTTCATTTGGGCCAATGGCCGGAGCGGCGTGGCGAAAATTGATCCTGCGACGAACGCGGTCGTCGCAACTTACAGATATCGCGACTTAACCAGTGGCCAATCGAATGTGTTCGTCTCTAATGGCAAAGCGTACGCCTGCGCTGCGCAGGGCGTCCTGGTCATCGACCTTCTAAGTGGTGCTGCTGATGAAATTGTTTTGGATGGAGGCGGATGCAAATGGGCGCATGCCCTCGCGGGTGGCGACATTGTCATTGGCACCTATTCTGCCCCCTGGCTGTTTAGGCTTGGAATCTAGCTGACGTAGGGCTTTCGTTTGTCGTCGTTCACAAACGGCTTCTCAATGCAGAACCAGGAGGCTGAGGCCAATGCGAGGCAGAAAGCCAGCACCGCCAAGTTGATCAGCCCCACTTGCCATAAGTTGGTGACAGCCTCACTGCCTGGTATTTGGCTGAAATTCAGCCAGAAGGCACGTTGAACGGCGTAGTGAAGAACGTACAGTCCGAAGCTGACCGTGCCAACATTGGCAAGCGACCGAGCCGCCGGGGGCCAGCGAACTGGATTGGCCATCCAGAAGCTGACCAGAAAGGCAGACCAGACCAAGCCCTCAAACTCGGGCAGTATGAGATGCCAACGCCTGAAATTGGTGACACCCCCTCCGTAGTTGACCGTCCAGAGCAAAAACATCACCGCAGCGGCGGACACCACTAAAGCAATCCACCATAGAAGTTTTTTCGATCTATCAGGAGGGCGACGATAAACGGCGTAGGCGAGGCCTACCCCGATCAGGAACTGGTTCGCTCTACCAACTATGGTGAAGTAGTTGATCCGATATAGCTCTTTGCCCTGGTCCCAAAACGGTAGCAGGACAATGAGTTTCATTGCAAACAGCAGAAACATTGCCGGTATCAGAAATCTCAATCCCCGGTCGCCAGCCGCTGCGAATATGAACGGCGCGACGAGGTAAAACTGAAACTCGACCGAAACCGTCCAAAGCGTTCCGGTGATCCCCGAAGGATCGTTGAATGCGGCAGGAGTGTTCCGCAGAAGAAGGGTGGAGGCCAATACCTGACCGAAATCAAGGTCCTGCACAGCGTAAAGCCCGAACAGCAGGACGATAGCGGTCAGAGGCACTATCCGGCGCAGGCGTCGTTCCAAGAAGCGGGCATAGTTGAACTCTCGACCAAAGGTTCCGATGGCCAGAATGAAGCCCGACAGAACGAGAAAGAGCGAAACGCCGCTGTGGCCTTCCCAAAGGACGGCTAGAGGCGGGAAGTCCGCTACTGGCCAGCCGGTGATGCCAATGGCGGTGCGACCGGAATGCATCGCATGATAGAAAAAGACCAGCAGGGCTGCGAGCCCTCTAAGCTGGCGCAACTCATAAATTTCTTTCACTCGGTTGGGGCTGTCCATATCGGGTGATTGGCACGAAAAACAAGCCTGAGCAATCGGCTACTTAGGGCAGCGAAGCCATAGGATACATGCTGCGGCCTAAGCGCCGATCCAAATTCCCCACATCACAGGAAGCCTCCATGGCCAATGCAATCGCGGAAGCGACTTTTCGCGCGAAGGCGCCTGGCATCATGGCCAGGCTCCTGACCGATTTTCCTATTGACGAACGCGGACCTGACCACGCTTGACGTGCTCGGCAATATCCACACCGGTACGGTCACAAATCTCTTTAATCGAGCGTCCGCATAGCTCGCTAATCAGGCTTGAGTGCAGCAGCTAGCCCCGTTAGTTCACCCAGCTGCTGGTAGGCGGCAACAGGCAAATCTCGACGTAGGTGTGTGGCATCTCGCCATATCAATTGGCCACGGAAAGTGCTTATGCAATCGTCGGCATGGCACATTGTCGTCTTTGGCGACACGACTGTCAGCCCATCTCGAGCCAGAGAAGCTAGCATTCCATCGCTTATTGCAAGCTCATCAGGCCGAGAGCTGGCATCGATGTTGGTAGGGCATGGGGCTCGAAATAAGCCGCTAGCCTTTCCAGCGGCACACCGTGTCAGGTTCCTGCCGGGATATGGCAAATTTTCAACGAGAACTACCTTCTTCCCAAGGCGAGTAATGCGGTTCGCGACTTCGGATATTCCGATCCGGATCAGCTCGTTATGTGATAGACCGGCATTGGCTTGATCGTCAGAATAGATGCGGTGACCGGCTAGCTTAGCCCATGAACTAGCAAGCACAACTGTCCTAATGGATGAATCAGAAGCTAGGATAGCCTCCATGTCTTTCTGTACATCTTGACACTGCGACCGAAAGTTGGCCACGGCAGGCCATTCACGATGGATGCTTAGACCTAACGCTGCGGGGCAACTTTCGCGTAAAATGAACGATATGCCTTCTTCCTTGCCGATTACATCTAGGATCGGCACGAGGTGCTGAGCATGACTGTCACCCCAAAGAAGCGCCCGATTTGTTGAGGAACTCCAATCAGCGCCAAAAGAGCATCGCTCATTCGGACTGCCGGTTGGCATTACCTGTGCAGGACACTGCCAAGCCCACATCGCGTCGATGTCGTTGAGGCGAGTTGCTTCTTCCGTGACCCGAATAGGCCAACCCTGGAATGTGGAAATTAGGAGTCCGCTGGAGGATACCAGTGCGGCGATGAGAAAGGCCGAAGGAACGAGCTTCGCAGCACTGAGGGCCAACGCCGATCGAGAGCGGAAGGGTATTTCGACATATCGCCAGCTTATGACGGAAAAAAGCGCCGATATACCAACAAGGACAGTGCTCGCCGTCGTACTTGGCATGTCTCCATTCGCGTAGTGTCGATAGAGCACCAGCACTGGCCAATGCCAGAGATAGAGGCTGTAGCTGATGAGCCCGATGAAAACGATCGGCTTAAAAGAAAGCGCAGCGGACATTAGCGTGTGGTTTTTAGGCCAAACGATGAGGGCTGCGCCAAAGCATGCGTAGGCGGCAGCCAGCCCGGGAAATGCGCCATCGGCTTGGATGAAAAGCAGGCTGTAGGCGATCAGCAGAGCACCGGCCGCAGCCATGATGTTGCCCATCAATCGGTGATGAACTGCGGGAAGAAAGATTAGGGCGGCGCCGACTGCCAATTCCCAGGATCGAGGCAAGGCCAAATAGAAGGCTGCTGTTGGGTCGGTGCTAACAAGATATTGCGCGTAGATTAGTCCGCCTACAACGATAGTGAGGCAAAGGCCCGCGAGAGCGATAGGGCTGCGCAAAAAGCGTAGAGCCAGCCAAAGGATTAGCGGCCAAACCACATAGAACTGTTCTTCGACACCGAGCGACCAAGTGTGCAGCAGAGGCTGCAGTTCCGATGCCTGGTCGAAGTATCCGGAGTTCCAAAGGAAAAACAGGTTCCCGAGCCCGAAAGCGGCGAACGCTGCGCTCTCCCCGAGAGTGGCATAGTCGCCTGGCATAAGGATAAACCAACCGGCTGCCATGGTCACGGCCAGCATCGTCAGGAGCGCTGGGAAGATACGTCGCACCCGGCCGTCGTAGAATCCGAGAATGGAAAACGCCCCGGCTTCCATCTCTTTCCGCAGCTTTGCGGTAATCACAAACCCGCTGATGACAAAGAATACGTCGACACCAGTGAAGCCACCAGGCAGCCAAGTCGCCCCGTAGTGGTAAAGGACAACCGAAAGTACCGCGACCGCGCGAAGTCCGTCGATATCAGGGCGATAGGCTGGCTTTGTGCTCATAGCCGCTCATTGCCACGGCTCTAACCCTCCTTCAACACCAATCACCACAGGAGGCCTTTATGGCCAATGAACGCGGCTTCGACCGCGCGCATAGCCATGGCCTGATCTTACAATCTTCATCATCACAGGAGGCCGATATGGCCAATGCAACCGTGCCGGCCGGCGCGGCGCTTCTGCTCGACTTCATCTACAAGACGGAGACGGGGCGCGCGAAGCCTGAATGCTATGAAGTCATCTTCGGGCACAACCAGGACAAGCTGCCGAAGAAGCTGACATCGATGACGCTTGACGAGGTCGAGGCAGCGCAGGCGACCTGGTCTAAGCTTTATGGTTCCTCAGCGGCCGGCGCCGCGCAGTTCATGCGCAACGCGCTCGATGCACCCAAAACGCTCCGCAATATCGAGGGCGAAATGAGCCTTACCGGCAAGGAAAAGTTCTCTCCCGCCCTGCAGGACCGCATGGCCTTTCATCTGCTCAAGCGCCGCGGCTATCTCGATTTCGTCGCTGGCAATATCACCATGACGCAGTTCGGCAATCGGCTGGCCATGGAATGGGCGTCGCTGCCGGTTCTCTCGGCGATCAAGGGTGCGCATCGACAGCTGAAGCGTGGCCAGACCTACTACGCTGGCGACAAGCTCAACAAGGTGCTGGTCAAGCCCGAAGCTGTCGAGGCGGTGCTTCGGCAGGTGCTAGCTGCAGAAAGCACGCCGATTTCCGCGCCAGTCGTAGTCGACCCCGTGCCTATCCCAACTGTGCCGATGCCAGCGGCGCCAGTGCGGCCCGGCTGGCTACCAGTGACTGCGATCGCCATCATGGCAATTGCGGTCTTTGCCTGGCAGTGGCTGAGCGGGCAAGCGGCGCCCGAGGTGGCAACGGTCTGGCCGAATGGAGCACCGATTCCGCAAACACGCCCGCAGCAATTCTTTGGGGGCTCCGGGTCGAGCTCAGCCTAGTCGCAGAGATCGGCTGGCAGATCGCACTCGCCTTTGTCGGGCCTCTAGTGTCGGCAGCGGCAACGGCGGCCGTCGGCTGGATCGTCTACATGTGGGGCAGGGTGCTGAAAACCGACTTCGATCAGAAGAGCGCTGACAGTCTTCACGCTGCGCTCGAGCGAGGCATGCTTGCGGCCGTCGAAGCCTTAGGCACTCGCGCCGGCAGAGGCAATCTACTGGCGTTCGCTGCCAATTATGCAGAAACGTGAAATGGCGGCACCGTAAAGCGGTTCGGCCTGACGAACGATGCTCTGCAGCAGCTCGCCGTTCCGCATTTGGCGTCGGTCAAAGCCCCGGTGGGTCGCTGAAATGAAAACTATAGAGGAGAGGGCGCGGCATCTCCGCCAGCGGTTCCGGCTGCGCGCTCTCGCTGTTCGGCTGGCGGTCCGAGGCGGCCGGCAAGGGCAAAGTAAAACGGGTAAGCACGAGCACGACGGGGACCGGAACGGCGGACGGCACGGCCATCGAGGTTTTCGTGGATGGCATGCTGCTTGGACGTCGAGATTGCGGAAGGCAGCCGAGAGGCTGTCGCTACGATGATAATGCGGAGCGCCGCCGGCTGACCACAAGGCATTCTGCAGCCCCTCGGCCAGGGCAACAAAGCTCTCCCCACCCAGAATGACATGGGCGTGTTCAAAGCCGGACCATGGCAGACGGAAGTGGTACAGCAGGTGATTAAGCCGATGCCCGGCAATGGTAACGCCAAGCCCGCCCATGTCGGTAAAGTCCGAAAGCCCCATCCGTCCCGGCTCGTGGACCTGCCGGAAGATGACCTCTCGTTCTGCACCATGGATGGCGCGCCAGGCGCGAATACGACGCTCTAACGTGCGGCGAATGCCCGGCTGCAGGTCGGGGTGCCGGCGCAGCAGTTCTTCATAAATGGCAACAGGTCGCAGCCCGGGTGCTGCCTGCAGCAGTGGCACAACTTCAGCCTCGAAAATGTGCTCCAGAGGGTCAAGCCGCCGGCGCCCTCGGGGTTCTCGCCTCTGAGACGGTAAGAGCGGGTCCTGTACCAGCCGGTAACCTGTCGCGCGGCTTATCCCGGCCTTGGCTGACGCTGTCTCGATGGTGTGGTTTTGTCTGAGCTTCATGAAAAGCCTCATCTGATGATCGGTTACATGGCGCCCCGGCACAAAGGTGGTTCCCCAATCCTGAAAACCACCACTTTAATGGGACGGCCGTGATCACAGACCCCGAAATCGGGCAAAGCGATTGTATGTGCCTCCGGTCGGACTACGCCCTCCCTGCGACACACACCAACCGCTCCGTCTCATCCTGATTGACGCTGAATCTCACCCACTTTGCCGCGCTGCAGAGACCCGATTGCCGACCCTGGCGCCGGGCTCGGGCAAGGTGAAGACCGCCTGGCTCTGGGCCTATGCCCGGGACGATCGGCCATTCGGTGGATCAGGACCGCCGATGGTGGCTTATCGCTTCGAAGACAGTCGATCAGGCGATTGCGTCGCCCAGCATCTGGATGGCTATCGCGGTATCCTGCAGGTCGACGGCTATGCCGCCTATAATCGGCTGGGCAAGGATCGTGGCGCCAATGATGCCATGACCCTGGCCGGGTGTTGGGCCCATTCGCGGCGCAAGTTCTTCGACCTGCATGCCAGCGATGGCTCGCCCTTTGCCAGCGCTGTGGTCAAGGCGATGGCGCCCCTCTGGGCCATCGAGGAGGATATCCGCGGCCACAATGCCCAACTGCGCGCCAGCATCCAGGCCGAGCGCTCCCGCCCCATCGTCACCGAGCTGTTCGAAATGCTGGACCGGGAGCTGCAGCGCCTGTCTGGCAAATCCAAACTGGCCGAGGCCATCCGCTATACCCTGAGCCGCCGCGACGCCCTAAAGCGCTTCCTCGCCGATGGTCGTATCGAGATCGACTCCAACATCGTCGAACGCGCAATCGGTCCGCAGACCATTACCCGCAAGAATGCGCTCTTTGCCGGCTCCGATGGTGGTGGGCGAGCCTGGGCCACAATCGCAACGCTGCTTACTACCGCCAAGATGAACGGCGTCGATCCGCACGCATGGCTGACCCAGACGCTGCACCGCATCGCCGGCGGCTGGCCCAACAGCCAGATTGCCGAACTGATGCCCTGGAACTTCAAGCCATAACGGCCCCGGTTACCCGCTTACCGACCAGCTCGTGTTGACAAAGTAGATTCCAAATCGGGCTTGCCGCGGTTCAAGACTGCTTTTTTGGAGCCAGTGTTGGCATAAGGGGATTTGTCGGCCACGGATTGGCGGTAATCGCCAGGAAGCGGGTGCAAAAGTGGGACCTATAAAGAGACTTTTGGTCGATCACGCGGCGGCTTTACGTGCAAAATCCACGCTCGCTCAGACGGCCAGGGGACGCCCTCTTGGCTTTGTCCTGACGGGCGAGGAGGCTTTCGACTGTGCCGCCGTCCTGACTTGATGGCGATGCCGGTGGGAAGCCGTACTTGCTCTTAGTCAACAAAGGATACTATTGCAACGCCGTGCGCCAGGATTAGCCGCCGCAAAGATTTGGACCCTGACTTTATCAACAGAACCTAGTGGTAGTCTACGCGATTATTGGTTCAAGTCGCTGCTTCCTCAGTACCACTCCACCCGCGCATCCTACAGCAACCGGTATCGCAATGGCCAAGACGGTAAGATCATGAGTAAAAGCCATAATACCAACGAAGGCAAGCGCGAAAAGTGGGTTACTTCTACTGAGCCATACCACGACTCCTGCCAGTGCGACAGCAAGAGCTATTCCTGCCAAGCCGTAAGCAACTGCAAAAAACAAATACTGGTTATGAGGGGCTAACTCGTGCGCCCTCTCTGCGCCCTGGCCCAACAAAGTCATCTCCTGAAGGGCATTGGTCATCAAGATTATGCGAGCCGCGCCGGAATCTACGTCACCAAGCGTTTCAGCAACCTCCATGGCTTTGGCCTTACGCACTTCGGCTTCTCTCTGCTTCTCAGCCTCAGTGGCAGGAGGGCTGTCAATGTTGCCGCCACCGAAAGTCTCAACCTCGTTAAGTGACGCTATCGCCGTGAGCGCAGTCGACGCGGAGTTAGTAGCAGCAGTCGAAACCACCTCGTTAATCTTAAACGCGAAGCCTATAAGGCCAAAGCATACTAGTGCGGCTGCGGCCGTGCGCGCAATTTCTCCTCGTTCCAGTCGCAAAGGTTTACGCCGGTTCCGCCACAACCAAATGGAAGCAGAAAGCGCCGCAGCAACGGATAGAACTAAAAGTGAGGTGCGCGAGACAGTCGCCA
Organism: Devosia soli; assembly: GCF_000970455.1. Classification (GTDB taxonomy): domain Bacteria; phylum Pseudomonadota; class Alphaproteobacteria; order Rhizobiales; family Devosiaceae; genus Devosia; species Devosia soli. Next base: position 9,868 of record NZ_LAJG01000034.1, read on the forward strand.
GAACTCCCGCAGTAGTAACGACTGCGTAGGCTCCTTTCCACTTCCTAAGCACAAATGGAAATGCGCCTGTGCCGCTGAGGACAAGAGCCGAACCAGCGACGTTCGGGTTTTGAAGTAAGCCTGCTGAACGGCCGACGGTGGTCGAGAACGTGCCGGGGAAATACATCTCCGTCAGAAGCGCAACCGCCGCCACGCAAGACAAAATTGCGCTTATTCTAAACGGTAACAACGAGGCCGCCCCCACCAACAGAGAGAGCAAAATAGAAACTACAATCGCCAACATGATGAGACTGCGGCTGGCCACACCTATCGGAGGATGAATTGTGGCTAAGACGGCTATTGCTAAGAGCACCAGGTAAAGCGGAGCCATCTCGGGAAGCAAAGAGCGATCCGGAAATGCTACAGTGGCAGTGGCTAGCCCGCACGTGGCCCAGAAACCATAGTAGAACAACCTCGGAACAATGGAAGAGAATTCAATCCCGTTTGTTGCATAAGCATAGATGCCAGTTTGGAACAGTAGTAAACATAACACAGACAAAACCAATGCGGCGCCGCGCACAGGAATCCAGTGACCATGCATCAACTTCTTCCCCTCGGAACGGCCACGGTGAAACACTAGGCGGGCACAAAGGTCAAACGCTTAATGCTATGAGACCTGATTGCCGAGCATCGGTTCATGCGGCAACGTATCATCCACATCCCACCCTCTGGCGTTACTCGTGTCTCTGGTGGTGTTTGGCAAAACGGTCGGTTGCCGCCGCGCGACTTCGCGCACTTTCGCTCCTGGATCGACAATCCGCGCCTTCATATATTCGGGCCACTTCCGATTACCGCTCCATCTCATGCCATTGTGAGAAAGCCCGTCGAGCATCCACGGCCAAACTCCAGTCTCACAGGCAATTCGCGCGCAATCTCATGATCGTCAATATGGCGGAACGCGGGGCACCACGCCGCTTACGATATAGCTGAGGCGGCAGGCGCTAATGAATGTTCGACACCAAAGCGAAACCTGCTCCTTTCCGATGTCGCCCGAGCGTGCTCCGCAAGAATATCAGTATTGCTGGCGCAGACAGGTTGTCGGCCGCGTTAACGCTGCAATCAGAATTAGTGTCTGAACGCGGCTTGCCTATCAGCACGTCGCCCGAAAGCGGCTGGAGATCGCGCAGATCGGATCAAGGTGCATCCTTGCCTCTGTGCGCCATCCTCAGGATCGCCCATACAGCTGCTGCAATGATGAACGCAGAGATCGATGTGTAGATCACCTGCTTCAAAATGCCAACCTCTGCGAGCAAGTCATTCCGGTGAAAATAGAAAGCCAGCCACGTTGCGACCACTGCAACGACGCCCTTCAAAGTGCCGGCGCTGGCTGTGAAAACCACGTTAAGTATCCCCAATAATATCACGAAGCTGAGAACGAAAATCCCAACCATCGGCAATCCTCCGGCAGCGTATGCTTGTGCCCAAGGCGAGTTCGCCATCCCATAGGTCATGTCAGGGAAGAGGACTGGCTGAAACATTTGATTGAAACTCACAGGCGCTTCGGGCGGCAGCCCGAATATTGTGACGGCACCGGGAATTCCAGTCGCTATCTGCAGTAGCAAGTAGCTCGCGTCCGTGGTAAAATCATGATCGATAACGGAGTTTAGTACTGACTGAATAATGAAAGGCTCAGAGTGTAAGATTGCCTCGAGGTACGGCGCGGCTGTGCCGAGGTGTGCAAACAGCGTTTCGACTTGGCCTTCGTCCAGGTTCAAGGGGGTGGCGGGCAAAGGCACCACTCTAACCATTTCGATGGGGCAGGCATCGTTCACCAGGTACTTGAGAGTATAGGCGACCTGAGGGAAGAGGAAGAGCGCTACGCCGCAGGCGAGGATGGCGCTTATGACTATCGCTGCCTGTCTACCGCCTTGGAAAATTCGATGGCCGGAAAGCATGGCAGCACCGATTAAAGTGATCGCAGCCCCTGTACGGAAGCCGATATAGACCTCCATCATGAGAAAAAGTGCCGCAATGCCCATGATCCAATATTGGCGGGTAATTAGTCCTGAAACAGCCGCAAGCGGCAGTGCATAGGAAGCGAGATAGTACCACCCGTCTATCTGAGCGAGCATGACGTTCTTCTCGCACAGGTAATAAACACCGACCGTAGATAGCGACATAGCAGTGCCGACGACTACTACTCCCAGCAATATGGTGGGCACGAACGTCGTGGACTGCGGCACCGAAAGTGCTCTAATCTGGATGCGGTCAACAGCAAATGTTGTGGCGACTATGGCTGCGATTACCAAAGCCATCACTAGGTATGTCTCTGAGGCGAGTTGCTGTGTGACGCTTGCGCCGTTGCCTACAGGAATAGACGCCCAGCCGAAGAACCCTGGCGCGAAATAAATTAAAGCGGAGGCGAAGGCTACCGCTACGGGATCTGTTTTCTTGCGGGCCCAGAACCAAACCAGCCCTGCAAGACACAGCGCAAAGAATGCAATTTGTGTCATGTTTTCTATGGGGTTCCGTCAAATAAGCGTAGTTTCATAGCTGTATTATCAGTCAATATTGGATAACTACGGTCCACCGAACGAAACCCCGTCACCGCACGGCTGGAGAGTTGCTGCAGGCGAGGACGTCACACACAAGATTGAGACTACGCTAATGCTACAGCGCGCTGTAGATCAGCATCCCAGCCGCAGAGTTGTCTGTGTATGCACCATGCGTTGTTCGCCCCTGGGACTGCGTTAATCTGCCATAACATGGTTCGGTCTTCCGAGGTAGCCGACGAAATGACAAACACTCTAACCCTCCTGGTCGAGCCCCCCGACAGGTCTCACACGAAATTATGGGCTACTCCTATCGCGGCAGACAGGTCCCTCATATCATTTCAGCATGGATATGTTTTGGCGTGCAACGTTGCTCCCTACTGACCATCGGGGACCCTTCGTCACGGTTCTCGCTGGCGATCGATCCCCGGATCAGCTATCGTTGCGCGGAATTCCTTTTAGCTTTGATAGAGGTCTGCGCACAGATCGGCTATCCGCAGTCCGCGTCGATCAGGCCCTGGAGGGGCCTCGATCTGTAAGCTTACCAGAGGGGCGTTGTGCTCGCTTTCAGCCCGCTAGGCAAACCAACGGACAACGCCTTCATCGAACGCTTCAACGGCAAGTTTCGAGCCGAGGGCCCGAACGAGCACTGGCTCCTCGGCCTCGGCGACACACGGGCAAAATGGAGGAATGGCGCAAAGACTGCAACGAAGTCCGCCCATACAGCGCCATCGGCGACAAGCCGCCGATATCGTCCATAAATGCCTACGGCGCATCCGGTCCATCGTGAGAACATTGCTGGAAAATCTCCCGGCCGGGTGGTCCAACTTCGGGGTGCATATCAGAGGGCAAGTACTGTCGGGTCATGCGGCTGAAATAATAGGTCTGGCTTTGCGCCCATCATCCTTGGTCCCACACAACGGCGATGGAGGCAAAATGTCCGATAACGCCGAATATCGGACACGCATCCACCCCTATCTCTTCAAGTGCCTTCGCAAATCCGAAAACTGACTTTGCGAATTGAAATGAAGGCATGAGAGGCGCAAAGCCGCAAGATCGACCGCGCTTGGTCAAATGTGCTGGCTCCCTTGTGTCATCCCCCACGCGACATCCAACAACACCATCGCGGCCATCGCCCCCTTGACTTGTATGGAAGTTGCGGCGATGTTGCCGCCCTCTGAGCGGGATAAACCTCTCAGGAACGGCCGGAGACACGTCATGGGCCCAAGGGCCCAGCCAGGGTATGTGGTCAAGCGTGCGCTACGCGGTACGTCTTCTGTCTGACCGTCTAAACCACGGACAGATGTTCGTATCGACCTTCTGAGTTGCCCGCAAAAAGAACTCAACCGTGCGGTCGCGGTTGGCGGGACATCCCCTTCCCAGCAGCGCCGCATCTGGACCCCAAACGGGGCAGCGGGAGGATGGAATGGTCATCAGCGCATTCAATGATGCGGCCCGGCTTCGGAGGCACCGCGCTTTTGCGCGCGGCCTCTTCTTATCTTCTCCCCAACACTGACCAACTCTAGCCGAACGCAGCCTCTAGGCCGGCGAGAGGTACGTTCATCACCATCCATTTCGGTCGCTTTTGCGGAATGCCGCTCCGAAATCAAAATTGCTCAAGGGAGGAACACGATGGGCAAATTCACGAGACGAACTTTCTTGAGCGTGACCGGGTCGGCTATCGCCCTCTCGGCCATGCCGCGTTTGGCTTTCGCAGAGGACACAGCCGTCCGCCATTTCTGGTGGGGCAATCCGGAGCGCGACAAGCGCACCTTTGCAGTGATCGATATCTACAATTCCAAAAATCCCGGCGTCAAAGTCTCGGGCGAAACACTCGGTTTTGCAGACTATTTCACCAAGCTCACGACCCAGATCGCCGGCGGGAATATGCCTGACGTGATCCAGCAGGGTTATGGCGTACTGTTCGAATATATCGCCAATGGCGCTGTCGTGCCGCTCGATGATTATGTCGGCAAAAGCCTCGACATCTCGAAAATGGACCAGAGTGCCATCGATGCAGGCACGGTCGACGGAAAGTTCTATGCGCTCTCGATCGGCGCCAATTCGCATATGGCGATGTACAATACGCGCCTTTTCGAAGAGGCCGGGGTCAATATCGGCGAAACCTTCGATCCTTATGCCTATACCTATGATCAGTTGAAAGACATCGCCAAGGCGATCAAGGACGCAACGGGCGTTGCCGGCACCGACGACAACACCGCCGACTACCAGAACTTTTCCGACTTCACCGTGCAAAAGGGCGCCAATCTTTACAACGAGGACGGCTCCTATGGGCCGACCCAGGAAATCGTCGAAGAGTATTGGAGCACCTGGGGCTCGATCCGCGATGCCGGCGGCACCCCTCCGGGGCCGGAGTCGGCAGCCCTTGCCGGCGTTTCTGAACTCAGCCAACTCGGCGTCGTCACCGGCAAATCGGCCATGACCTATCTCTGGAGCAATCAGCTCGTCGGTGTGCAGGGCCTGATGCAGGATACACTTGGGGCTGCGGTCTATCCGAACACGCCGGACATGATCCCGGGTTCCGTCATTCAGCCGAGCCAGTTCGTCTGCCTCACCCGCGACAGCGCCAATCCCGAAGCGGCCACCGCCTATATGAGCGCCTTCGTCAACGATCTTGACATGACCAAGGTGCTTGGCCTCGAGCGCGGCATTCCTTCCAATGCCGACGTGCGCGCTGCGCTCGAACCCGACCTGTCGCCGGCTGAAAAGGTCTCGGTCGATTTCTTCGACAAGATCCAGGGCAAGACCGCCGCTCTGCCTGCTCCGCCGCCTGCTGGGGCGGGTGAAGTCGAGCAGACTTTCGAGCGCCTGGCCGTGTCGGTGCTTTTGGGCGAGCGCAGTATTCCTGAGGTCGCGACCGATTTCCTCAATCAGGCCAAGGCCATACTGGCCCGCGCCTGACCACGGCCATGCCCCGCCGTCGCTTTCGAGCGATGGCGGGGTTTCTTTTCGACGAGGCTTGGATGCATAAATTCCTCAAACGAAACTTTGCCGGCTATGCCTTCCTATCTCCTTGGCTTATCGGCTTTTTCTTTCTCGCCATCGGGCCGATCCTCGCCTCGCTCTATCTCAGCTTCACCAAATACAACGTGGTTCGGCCGCCCCAGTGGATCGGGCTCGACAACTACTTTTACATGTTCCAGATGGACCAGCGCTTCTGGAAAGCGCTGCAGGTCACGTTCACTTTCGTTACCGTTTCGGTACCGCTGAAATTGATGTTCGCGCTTTTTGTCGCGATGGCGCTCGATAAAGGCATTCGGGCGATCGGCTGGTACCGCGCGCTCTTTTATCTGCCATCCATTCTGGGCGGCTCGATCGCCGTCGCCATCCTTTGGCGCCAGCTGTTCAATTATGACGGCGTCATCAATTCCATCCTGCGCCTTTTCGGTGGCGATGGTCCCTATTGGCTTTCCGATCCAAAATATTCGCTTTGGACGCTGATCGTTCTTGCCATCTGGCAGTTCGGCTCGCCCATGCTGATCTTCCTGGCTGGCCTCCGCGCCATTCCGCAGGAGCTTTACGAGGCTGCCGAAATCGACGCGGCGGGCCCAGTGCGCAAATTCTTCGCGATCACCGTGCCGCTTCTTGCGCCCGTCATTTTCTTCAATCTGGTGCTGCAGATGATCGAGGCCTTCAAGAGCTTTTCCGGCGCCTTCATCATTTCGGGCGGCACCGGGGCGCCGCTCGATAGTCTCCTCTTCTTCACCGTCTATCTCTACAACGAGGCCTTCAGTTTCCTCCGCATGGGCTACGCCTCGGCGCTCGCCTGGGTGCTGCTCTTGATCATCGCCGCCTTCACCGCCATCGCCTTCTGGACCTCGAAATACTGGGTCCATTACGAGAACGAGAGAGGCTGAGCCATGACCGACACCACCCTCAGTGCCCTCGATACTGCAGAGATCGCCCGCGCCTATCGCGAGGCCAAGGCCAGGCGCGCCAAACGCTCGGCTATCCTCAAGCACATCTTCCTGATCATCACCTCGCTGATCATGGTCTATCCCCTCCTCTGGATGCTCGCGAGCTCCCTTAAACCCGACAATGAGATCTTCGGCGATCTCGGGCTCTGGCCCAGCGAGTTCCAGTGGCAGAATTACTGGGCAGGCTGGAATGCCCTGCCCGTCAGCTTCACGCGGTTCTTCTGGAATTCGACCGTCGTCACCGTTCTCTCGGTGATCGGCAATGTCATCTCGTGTTCCTTTGCCGCCTATGCCTTCGCCCGGCTCGAATTCTCAGGCAAGACGCTCTGGTTCGCCCTGATGATGATGACCTTGATGATCCCCTATCACGTCGTCCTCATTCCTCAATACCTCCTGTTCCTGAACCTTGGCTGGGTCGACACCTACCTGCCTCTGATCGTGCCGCGGTTCCTCGCCGGCGACGCCTTTTTCATTTTCCTCATGATCCAGTTCTTCCGCCAATTGCCGCGCGAACTCGACGAAGCGGCGATGATCGATGGCTGTTCACCTTTCAAGATCTATTGGGCCATCATCATGCCGCTCTCGCTGCCGGCCATGGCGACAGCCGCGATCTTCTCGTTCATCTGGACCTGGGAGGATTTTCTGGGGCCGCTCGTCTACCTCAACGATATCGAGGACTACACCGTCCCCCTCGCCCTCCGCAGCTTCATCAGCTCCGATGGCGTCAGCCAATATGGCCCGATGTTCGCCATGTCGATCCTTTCGATCCTGCCGATCATCCTTTTCTTCATCATCTTCCAGCGTCTGATCATCCGCGGCATTGCCATGAGCGGACTAAAGTAAAGAGGCTTTCATGGCGTCCGTTACCCTTAGCCAGGTTCGCAAATCCTATTCCGGTTTCGAAGTCGTCCACGGCGTCGATCTTGCCGTGCAATCGGGCGAATTTCTCGTCCTTGTCGGCCCATCGGGCTGCGGCAAGTCCACCCTGCTCCGCATGATCGCCGGGCTCGAAGACATCACCGATGGGACGATCGGCATCGGCGATCGCATCGTCAACGACCTGCCTGCCAGCCAGCGCAATCTCTCGATGGTCTTTCAGTCCTATGCGCTTTATCCGCATATGAGCGTGCGCAAGAATCTTGCCTTCGGCCTCTCCAATCTTCGCATGCCCAAAGCCGAGATCGACCGCCGCGTCGCCGAGGCGGCGCGCATCCTCCAGATCAACGAGTTGATGGACCGCAAGCCGCGCCAGCTTTCCGGCGGCCAGAAGCAGCGTGTCGCCATCGGCCGCGCCATTGTTCGCGAACCCCAGCTCTTCCTCTTCGACGAGCCGCTTTCGAACCTCGACGCTGAACTGCGGGTGCAGATGCGGGTGGAGCTGGCCAATCTCTACAATCGCCTCGGCACGACGATGATCTACGTCACCCACGACCAGACCGAAGCCATGACCATGGCAACGCGGATCGCCGTGCTCAACAAGGGCAATCTCGAACAGGTCGGCACGCCCTACGAGCTCTACAACAGCCCCAAAAACCTCTTCGTCGCAAGCTTCATCGGCTCGCCCAAAATGAACCTGATCAAGGGCAGGGCAACAGCCGGAGACGTTAGCCTCACCGGCTTCGGCACCCTGCCTCTGTCGGTCGGCACGGGCGACGTCACCGTCGGCATTCGCCCCGAACACCTGCGCATCGGCGAGCCAGGCGACGTCACCATCGAGGGCACGATCACGCTCGTTGAATATCTCGGCAGCGAACTTTTCGTTTACGTGGCCCTTGCCGATGGACAAACCGTGCTCGCCCAGGCCCCCGGCCACGCCAAGCACACGCGCGGCGATAAAGTCAGTTTGGGCCTCAATGGCCGCGATGCTCATGTCTTCGACGCTAACGGCTCACGCATCGAGGTCCCTGCGTGACCTCCAGCATTCTCGACACGCTGCGCAATCAGCAGACCGCGTCCCTTATCGGCCCGCTAGCAAAACCTGCCGATGAGGCACTGCTCGACGAGTGGCTGGCTTCAGGCGTCGCTTTTGCCTCGAGCAATCAGCACCTTACCGACCGATATTATCAGGCGGTCCGCGAGCTCTTCGACTGCATCGCCCCGGCCGCCGACGACACGCCGATCCTTCATGAAGGTGGCATCTATCACGGCTGCTGGCTTGAAAGCACCGGCACCATCAATGCCGAAATCCTCACCCGCTTCCTCCCCTCGATCACGACGGCAACTTTCTCGGCCTTCGCCAAGTATCAGCGCGCGGATGGGCTTTTCCCTTATAAGCTGACGCCGCAAGGTGCGGGCTTCAGCCAGATCCAGCTTGTCAGCCCCCTCGCCCGCTCGGTCTGGAACCACTATCGGTTGAACGGCCTCGAAAAGACTTGGCTCGATTCGATGTTCTCAGCCATGGCGCGTTATGACACCTGGCTCGCGACCTATCGCGATACGTTGGGCACTGGCGCGGTCGAAGCCTTTTCGACCTATGACACGGGCCACGACCTCTCGTCGCGCTTCTGGCACGTACCTGATAGCCCGTTCGGCAACGATCCGACGCGCTGCGACCCGGATAACCCCATCCTCCCGTTCATCGCGCCTGACCTAACCGCCAACATCGCCTGCCAGCGAGACTATCTCGGCCGGATGGCGTTGGCTTTGGGACAAGATAACAGAGCCTGGAACACCAAAGCCGATGCCAGCCGCGCTGCGCTTTTCGCCCAATGCTTTGATGATGAAGACCAGTTCTTTTATGATCGTGATCGCCACGGCAGGCCCGTCCGCGTCCAGTCCGACGTTCTTCTGCGGGTGCTCGCCTGCGAGATCGGTACTTCCGGCCAATTCCGCACCGCGCTCGAGCGCTACCTGCTCAACACGGCAAAATTCTTCGCCAAATTCCCGCTGACCTCTATTGCCCTCGACGATCCGCGCTTCGATCCCAATTTCGCGCAGAATAGCTGGGCCGGCCCGAGCAATTTCCTGACGCTGATCCGGACGCCCCATGCCTTCGAGCATCATGGCCACCACACCGAACTCACCTGGATCATGCAGCCGACGCTGGCGGCGCTGTTCGAGGCTGACCGCTTTCCGCAGACCCTGAACCCTTTCACCGGCGCTGCGGGATTTACGGAGAAATATTCGCCATCGATCCTAACCATGCTCGACTTCATCGAGCGCCTGTCCGGGATCCTGCCGCGACCCGATGGGGCGGTCTGGTTTACGAGCGTTCTGCCCAAACCAGTCCTTCATAGGCACGAAACATGGGAAACCGCCTATGCCCGGACGATCGGCGGCGTGCGGTTCGAACTGCTGAACACGCAAGATGGCGGCGAAATCTACCGCAATGGCCAATTGCTGTGCCGCTTCCCCGCTGGTGTCCGGGTTGAACTGGACCGGTCGGGCGACCTCAGAGGTGCAACGGCGCTAACAGCCAGAGGCGTCGAGGGAATTCTCTGGTATGCGGGACAAAATATCGACCTGGCTTTGAGCGCCAATGCCAGCCTAAAGTGGCGCGAAAACCAATGGACTGAAGATCCTGGTCCTGGGCTCGTGCTTCCCCAATATCAGTGAGAGAGCGGCGGTAAGATCTCCACATCGCAAGCCGCCTCGTTCGTGACTGGGCTGAGACAGCTCACTGTCACGAACGAGGCGTGGTTCTCGATCAGTTAAGGCTCACCCGCTCGCCGGTTCGGCTATCGAAGACGTAGGTCTGGCGCGGATTGGTGATGATGTTCAGGCTCTCACCCGGATTGATGGTCTCTTCGCCACTTACGGTCACGACCACCGGCTGGCCCGAGACATCAACCGTGACGAAGGTCTGCCCTCCCGTCGGTTCAACGAAGCTGACTTGTCCGGAAATGCCAGAACTGCCCAGCTGCAGATGTTCGGGGCGGATGCCCACGGTGACTTTTTCTCCGTCGGACACCTTTGGACCGGGCTCGAAGGCGAAAACCTCGCCCCCCGCGGTGCGCGCGGTGTTGCCCGAGACGGTGGCGTCGAAAAAGTTCATGGCTGGGGAGCCGATAAAGCCGGCGACGAAAAGATTGGCAGGCTGGCGATAAAGCTCCATGGGCGAACCGGCCTGCTGGATGACGCCGCGGTTGAGAACCACGACCCGATCGGCCAGCGTCATCGCCTCAACCTGGTCGTGCGTCACATAGACGGACGTCACGCCGACCTTCTTGTGGAGCGCCTTGATTTCGGAGCGCATCTGCACACGCAGCTTGGCATCGAGATTGGACAGCGGTTCATCGAAAAGGAAAACGGAAGGGTCCCGAACCACAGCGCGGCCCATGGCGACGCGTTGGCGCTGCCCGCCGGAGAGCTGGCTGGGCTTGCGATCAAGCAGGGGTTCGAGCTCGAGCATTTGCGCGGCCTGGCGGACGCGGCTGTCGATCTCGGCTTTTGGCTTGCCCGCAAGCTCGAGATTGAACGCCATGTTCCGGTAGACATTCATATGCGGGTAAAGCGCATAGGACTGGAACACCATGGCAATGTTCCGCTCGCGCGGCGTCAGGTCGTTGACAACGTCGTTGCCGATCGAGACTTCGCCGCCGGTAATATCCTCCAGCCCCGCAATCATCCGCAGGATCGTCGATTTGCCGCAGCCCGAGGGGCCAACGAGAGCAACAAACTCGCCATCGTCGATCTTGAGATTGATGCCTTCGATGACCGAGACCGTGCCGTAGTTTTTGGCGATGTTGCGAAGTTCCAAGCCGGCCATGAAAGCCTCCTACTTGACGGCGCCGGCAGTGAGCCCGGCGATGATATGTTTCTGCGCGGCGAAAAAGACGATGACCGTGGGCAGGATGGTGAGGGTGATGAAAGCAAGGATCAGCTGCCAGTCGGTACTGAATTCGCCGCGATAGACCATGATACCAAGCGGCCAGGGATATTTGCTTTCCGAATTGAGCATGATCAGCGGCAGGATGTAGCTGTTCCAGCTGCCGACGAACGAGATGATCCCGACCGTTGCAATGATCGGCCGGCTCAGCGGCAGCGAAATGTGCCAGAAGAACCGCAGATAGCCGGCGCCATCGACGAAAGCGGCATCGAAAAGCTCAGTTGGCAGGCTGCGGAAGTAGTTGCGAAAGAGCAGGATGCTCATGCCGAGCCCGAACGCCACCTGCGGCAGCACCACACCCCAATAGGTATCAAGAAGGCCAAGGTCGCGGATGCGGATAAAGAGTGGCAGGATGGCCGTGGCCGCCGGGAACATCAGCCCGATCAGGAAATAATTGAGCAGGAACTGCGAGCCGAAGAATTTGACATGGGCGAAGGTGAACGCCGCCATTGCAGCGAAAGCCAAGGTCAGAAAGACCGTGAGCCCCGCGATAAGCAGCGAATTGCCCATCTGCAGCCAGTAGCGCTGGGAAAAAAGGATGTCCGAATAATTGGAAACCATCCAGGTGGACGGCAGGCCGAAAGCGTTGCCGCGCAGGTCGCCGAGAGTCTTGAAACCCCCGAGCGCGGTCGTCACGAGCGGAATGACGACCAAGGCCGCGACGATGATGAGGCAGGTATAAAGATAGGCCTTGGTGCCGAAGCGCAGGCTGCGGCCCGGTGTCTGGGCCTTGGCGGCATCGATGGGATTGATGGCGGTGTCAGTCATTTTTCATGAAGATCCGCTTGTAGGAGAAAGCGAGGGTGACGCAGATGACGAAGAGCACGACGCCCACGGCCGAGCCGAAGCCGACCTGCATGCGCATGACGCCGAAGCTATAAAGGAAGGTCACGAGCGTCTGGGTGGAGTTCGATGGACCACCGCCGGTCAGCGGCATGATCATGTCGAAGAGCTGCAGCGAGCCGACGACTGCGAAGAATACCGAGAGGCGGACTGTCGAGCCCAGGAGCGGTAAGGTGACGCGACGGAATTTCTGCCAGCCTGTCGCGCCGTCGATGTCAGCGGCTTCGAGCACGCTTTTGTCGATCGCCTGCAGACCCGCGATAAAGAGCATCATGTGGAAGCCGAAATACTTCCAGACGATCACGCCTAGCACCGCCGAAAATGCGGCATTCTTGTCGGCGAGCCAGAACGGCGCATCCAGCCCGAACGTGTGGTAGATATTGGCGACGAGACCGAATTCGCCGTCATAGACGAAGCGCCAGATCATGCCGGCCGCCACATCGGCGAGCACATAGGGCAAGAAGAAGATCAGCCGGAAAAAGGTCGCGCCCTTGATATGCTTTGTGACCATGGTCGCAAGCCACAGCGCCAAGGGCACCTGGATACAGATCGAAACGAGGATGATCAGGCCGTTATTGACGAGGGCGTTCCGGAACGCGCCCTGACGAAAGATCAGCTCATAGTTTTTCCAGCCGATCCACTCTGTCGGCAGGCCATAGCCGTTCCAGTTGTAGAACGAATACCAGGCCGCCTCGCCCATCGGCAGAATGACGAACACGGTGAACAAGAGCAGGGCCGGCGGCAGGAAAAGCACCAGCACCGGCCATTTGCCGCGGATGCGTGCGCGTCTAACTTTGGGGCGGGACAGCGCGGTTCCTGCAGACAGGCCCGTGGCTGCAACAGTCTCGGTCATCTTTCTCGCCTTTCAACGATCAAAGGGAGAAGCGGGCAGCCCTTGAGCTGCCCGCTCGGGCTCACATCTCCATCGAGAAGGCGTCCTGGATCTGTTGCAGCGCATCTTCCGGCGAGATCTGGCCCGAGACCAGTTCGACGGACATATCGTTGACTACGCGACCAACATTGGGGCCGAGATCCTGGTCGAGATAGTTCTGGTGCCAGGTGGCCTTGGCCATCTGGGCCGCACTATCGGCAAGGCTCGGATCCTTGACGCTGGCGTCCGAGCCGAGAGCGGTTGGCAGGATGTTGTTCTTTTCAGCCAGAAGCCCGGCGTTTTCGACCGTCAGGTAGTGGATGAAGTCTTCGGTTTCAGGCGGTGCATTCGTCGTCACCACCCAGCCGTTGAGCCCGCCGAAATCGTCGGTGATGAGGCCTGCGCCCCCTTCGACCAGCGGGAAGGCAAAGCGCCCAATGGCGTCTTCTGCAAGACCCTTGCCGTCTGTTGCGGCATTTGCCTGGTTTTGCGGGGTCGCGGTGTTCTCAAAGCTCAGCACCATGGCGGCACGGCCATCGGCAAAGACAGCTTGGGTGTCCGGCCAGGTCGCACCGAGATAGCCTTCCTGGAAGGGCTCCATGGCACCGAGATCGGCCAGCATCTGGCTGGCTTTCACAAAGCCCTCGCCCTGGAAGCCTTCGCCGGACTTGGCTGTATCGAACCCGTCTTTGCCGAGCTCGCGCATCGCGAGATAGCTCCAGAAGAAGTGGATCGGCCACTTGTCGCCACCACCACCGGCAATCGGGGTGATGCCGGCATCCTTGAGCTTTTGCACGGCAGCGGTGAAATCGGTCCAGGTCTTGATGCCGGCGGCATCGACACCGGCCTGCTCGAAGAGCGCCTTGTTGTAGAAGAATGACACAAGACCCGACTGCACCGGCGCCGCCCAGACCTTGCCGTCGATGCTGAGACCATCGACTGCGGCCGGGCTCACGGCATTGCGCCAGGCGCCATTATCGGCATCCATGGCCTTAGTGATGTCGCGGATGGCGCCGGTTTCGGTCTGTGCCTTCAGGACGCCACCGCCCCAGGTGTAGAACATGGACGGCGCGTCGTTGGACTGCAGAAGCGTCGGCAGCTTGGCCTTGAACGCTTCGTTCTCAAGGAACTGGAACTCGATTTTGACGTCCGGATGCTCGGCCTCATAATTGGCGGCGATTTCCTGCCAGGTGGCGAGCCGATCCGGATTGGCTTCAAGATGGAGCCACTTGATGGTGGACTGCGCTGCAGCACCGGATACAGTGGAAGCCAGCGCCACGGCGCCGAGGGCAAGCACGAGCGATCGCCTGGACAGGCGTCCGAAAACCAGATTCATGATGTTCCTCCCGTCGGACATTTTGTCCGTTATGCGTAATTAATAGGCTCGCGGATTAACGCCTTGTCAATACCCATCATAGTGAGGGCGCTTCGGATCGGCCCGACACGATAAGTACGGGCCTTGCAATCAGCCGCTTTCAGTTGCTACAAACGATCCAATTAATTCGCATCGCTGATTAAAGCGGGCGGCGGGAGGGGAAGACAGGATCATGAAGACGGCCGATCCTGAGCTCATGCGGGCGATCAATCGCTTCCATGTGCTCGACACCATCCGCCGCTATGGCGCCATCTCGCGGGTCGAAATCGGCGATCGAATCCAGCTCTCGCCCACCACGGTCTCGGCAATCACGGGTTCGCTGATCGAAGATGGCTTGATCCTGCCCAAGCATGAAGGCGACTTGCGCGGCGGCAATCGCGGACGTCCACGCGTAATGCTGGCGCTCAATCCCAAGGCGGCACGCGTTGTCGGCGCCAAGATCGCGGCGACGCGCCTCGCCTTCGTGGTCACCGATTTTCAAGGCGACGTGCTTGCCGAACTGGTCTTGCCCCTTCGCGTCGATCGGCTGCCGCTGTCGGTCATCGCCGATCTGGTCGAAGATGGCGTACGCCGCTGCGTGCTCGATGCCGGGATTGCCATGGCCGACGTAAAATCGGTTGCCGTATCCTTGCCCGGCATCATCGAACACGGCACCGGCCTTGTCCGCGCCAGCAGCATCTTTCGCGATGCGGACGTGCCGCTCAAGGAAGCCGTCGTCGAGCGGCTCGGCATCGACGTCATCGTCGAAAGCGACGCCAACGCCATCACCATGGGCGAGCATTGGTTCGGCCAGGCGCGCGATTGCGACGACTTCGTGCTGGTCGCCATCGAGGACAATCTCACCCTCGGCGTGATGCATGGTGGCCAGATTTTCCGCGGGGCCCGCGAATTGAGCCTGACCTTGGGGGACATGGTGATGGGTGCCGACCCCGATCACGCGGTCAAGCTCGCCGATGTCGCGAGCGAAAAAGCCATCATCAACGGCGAAGAAATCAACAATCCGCGCATGCGCGACGCCATTCGCCTCGGTAGTGGCATGAGCCACGTTCGCGACATGATCGAGGCCGGAGACAACAAGCTGCGGGTGGCGGCCAGCAATGCCGGCGCAGCGCTCGGGATCGCCATTGCCAATCTCGTCGCCCTGTTCGCGCCGCCGCGCGTTATTCTTGTTGGCTCGACCCTCACATTGGGGCCGCATCTTCTCGATGCGCTTCAAAGCAGTTTTGCCAAGGCCATACCGCAATCGCTCCGGGAAGTGGCTCAAATCGTTATCGAAAACGCGGACGATCGACTTTGGGCGCGCGGCGCGGCTGCCGTAGCGCTCGGCGAGCTTTATGGCTCTCCATGGGGCACCACGGGCCCTGCAAGAACATTCAATGCCGACGCTCTCGAAGGCGGCAAGAGCCTGTGAGCAGGTCATCCATCAATTGGCCGGCCAGCGGGCCGGCTTCGCCAACACGCCCGGTTATCACGGTGTCCTGGCAACAGTGAAATTCTAGAGGAGAAAGACAATGCGGGAAGCGCTCATCGTTTGGGGTGGCTGGAGCGGACATGAACCGGAGCAGTGTGCCAACATCATTCGCACCATGCTCGAGGAAGATGGGTTCAAGGTCTATATCGAAAACACGACCGAAGCCTTTGCCGATCCTTCTATTAAAGATCTCAGCCTCATCGTCCCGATTTTCACCATGAGCAAGATCGAAAAGGAAGAGCTCAGCATGCTCACCGAGGCCGTGCGCGGCGGCGCGGGCCTGGCCGGCTATCACGGTGGCATGGGCGACGCTTTCCGCGAGGCGGTCGACTATCAGTTCATGGTCGGCGGCCAGTGGGTCGCACATCCTGGCAATATCATCGATTATCGCGTCGACATCACGCGCCCGGACGACCCGATAATGGAAGGAATTGAAAGCTTTCCCTACCGCTCCGAGCAATACTACATGCATGTCGACCCCTCCAACGAAGTGCTGGCGACAACGACATTTAGCGGCGACCATGCCTATTGGATCAATGGCGTGACCATGCCTGTGGTCTGGAAACGCAAACATGGCGAAGGCCGGGTGTTCTATTCCTCACTCGGCCACGTTTCGGCGGAGTTCGAAGTCCCGCAAATGCGCACAATCTTGCGCCGCGGAATGAATTGGGCAGCCCGCTAGAAGGCACAGAAACGACTCTAGGACGATTGCTCAATAAGGGGTTGGGCCGTGGGCCGCGATGTGTACGCTCCTTGCCAGAGCCAGGAGCGTACAAGGATCGGCAGGTTGGTCGTCGTTGATCGAACCAATTCGTGGGACCAACTCGTAGCTCGTATCCCGGCGTCTCCTGAAACTTCCTTCGCGGCCTGTTTCTCATGCGAAACCTCTGGAGTGGAAACTCTTGTGCGCTTGACCAGAACCTCGGCCAGCCGTGACTTTTTCGCATGACGCGGAATTCGGAGCGGACACGCACCATCTCTGCTCCACCCCAGCTTGATGACGAGTGGGGTGCCAGCGATCAGACTTTCGCCTCGGCGCCGACGAATGACAAGCAGCGACTGACGGCTATCGTGCACTCGCGAAATGCGGATACTGGGCCCGCAAATTCGATTCAAAAAATGAGGAAGGGAAGCCCGATGAAACTCGAAACACTGGCACTGCACCATGGCTATACGTCCGAGGCCACCACCAAGGCGGCGGCGGTGCCCATCTACCAAACGACGTCATATACGTTCGATGATACCAAACATGGCGCCGATCTGTTTAATCTCGCGGTGCCCGGCAACATCTATACCCGCATCATGAACCCGACGACGGCGGTGCTGGAGCAGCGTGTTGCAGAGATGGAGGGTGGGATCGCCGGTCTCGTCGTTGCCTCTGGCATGGCCGCCATCACCTATTCGATTCAGGCCATTGCGGGCGTTGGCGACAATATCGTGTCGATCAGCCAGCTTTATGGTGGCACCTATAACCTGTTCATGCACAGCTTTCCGAGGCAAGGCATCGAGGTACGGATGGCGGCGGCCGGTGATTTCGACGCCATCGCTGCGCTTATCGACGACAAGACCAAGGCCGTGTTCTGCGAGTCCATCGGCAACCCTGCCGGCAATGTGGTGGATATAGAGAAGCTGGCGCAGGTAGCACATGCTCATGGCGTGCCGCTGATCGTCGACAACACCGTGGCCACGCCATTTTTGTGCAAGCCCATCGAGTTCGGCGCCGATATCGTGGTGCACGCTCTGACCAAGTATATCGGCGGCCACGGCAATTCGATCGGCGGCATAATCGTCGACAGCGGCAAGTTTGACTGGGTGGCTAACAAGGCGCGCTTCCCGGTGTTGAACGAACCGGATCCCTCCTATCACGGCGTGGTCTATACAGAGGCGCTGGGCGCTGCCGCATATATCGGTCGCTGCCGTGTGGTGCCACTGCGCAATACCGGCGCCGCACTATCACCGCATAGCGCCTTCCTCTTCCTTATGGGATTGGAGACCCTTGGCCTGCGCATGGAACGCCATTGCGAAAACGCGCTGAAGGTCGCGCAGTTTCTCGAAAGCCACCCCAAGGTAGGCTGGGTCAACTATGCGGCCCTGCCCACCAGCAAGTATCACGATATCGCCAAGCGCATCACCAAGGGACAGGCATCCGGCATTGTCAGCTTCGGCATAAAAGGCGGCCAGGAAGCCGGCGGCAAGTTCATTGACGCACTGAACATGATCCTGCGCCTCGTCAATATCGGGGATGCGAAGTCGCTTGCCTGTCATCCGGCATCGACGACACATCGGCAGTTGGGCCCTGAAGAACTCGCCCGTGCTGGCGTATCGGAGGACCTCGTTCGTCTTTCGGTCGGCATCGAGCACATCGATGATATCATTGCCGATATCGAGCAGGCGCTTGCGAAGGCCTGAGGCAATTCTGGGATCTAGCGGAGCTCACAACGACTTGTGCCTATTCCAAACACAGGGAAAACGAGAACGCGCGATGCTTTAGGCTGATCGTGCCAATTCCAATTTATTGACGTTGAATAGCACGGTGACAATGTCGGACTGGGTGACCATACCGGCGAGCTTGCCTTCGCTATCTACAACAGGAACGTGGTGGTGGCCGGTTTCGGCCATTACCTGCGCAACGCGAGCGATGGGGGTCGATATCAGGACGCACCGCACGTCACTCGTCATGATATCGCGCGCCTTGCCACGCAGCGGACTGTCCGAATTGGCGGCAGAGCGCAGCGGCCAGCCACGGCCGGAGCCGGTAGCCATAGGCCCCCATTCAGCTTTGTCCAAAATATCGGTCTGGGTGACGATGCCAACCACACGGCGATCGTCATTCACGACTGGGATGGCCTTGACGCCATTGCTGCGCAACAATTTGAGCGTTACCCGGAGCGAGGTAGCGGGGCGAACCGAAGCAACGTCCTGTGACATGACGGCTGCAGCGACGACGCCACCTGAACGGCGATTAAAGGCCAGGATCTCAGCACGTTGCAATACGTCTTCAAGGTCTTGTGGATCGACGGGGACAATTTCATCGCGCTCGCGAATAGCAGTCGTAAGGTCCGCGACGGTCACGCCGAAGCCGCCGGATCGGCCAGCGGACACGACGGGAGAAAGAGGCTGTGCGGCGTGTGGGTAGACCTTCCCAGTCAACCGGTTGTATGCGGCTGCCGCGATCAACAGAGAAAATGATCCAGCGAGGACGGGCCAGAGCACATACCAATAACCCAAATCATGGATGGCCGGGCCACCGACGACAGCGGTGAGCGCCACGGCTCCGCTCGGTGGATGCAGGCACCGGAAGGTCAGGAGCAGACCAATGGTGACCCCAACAGCAAGCGCAGCTGCAGTGGGAACATCCGCCACGAACAGACCGCTACTGACGCCGACCAGTGCTGCTATCACGTTGCCTCCAAGTACCGGCCACGGCTGGGCAAGCGGACTCGCCGGCACGGCAAACAACAGCACGGCGGAAGCGCCCAGAGGAGCGATGAGTAGCGGTCCGCTTCCGATCGGCAGCGTCAACATGCCGATAATGCCGACGAATAAAATGCCAATGGCAGCCCCGCCTGCTGCACGCAGTCGCTCAAGCGGGCTGACGGAAACAACGTGAGGCAGGAGGCGATTGAGTAGCGGGGGAACCATCATGCTCGCCTATTAGGCCCCGTACGCCCGTTCGCCAAGCCTGGCCAGACGCATTTTGCCGGAGAGTCGCTATCCATCCCCAACAGCCCGAAAGGTCAACTATAACCTGCAATTTCGTAGTCTTGAGACGACCAACCTTGGGTCATCGGCTCAGAATTGCTTTCGCGATGTTGACAAAACCTCTCCCAGCAACAGCCCGTGAAATCCACCGGGGCCTCTTTGGCAGGTCATCGATAATAGAGAGGATGTTGGCGACCCCGAAGGACTTTGGGAAATGGGCAAACATCGGCGCGTCGTTGCGGGAGTCTCCGACAAAGCAGACCTGTTCGCGAAGTTCGGCGTCACCCAAACCGAGATGACGCAGAAACCGCTCGCTCATCGTACGTTTGTCGTAGTCACCAATCCAGGTGTTGATGTGGACCGAGCTGATTGCAGTGACAGCACCGAGAGCGCGGATACGCCCAGCAAGATCGTCCACTTCGGATCGATCATGCCCGACGATATGGACGGCCACGTCGGCCAATCGAAAGCGCTGGTCGTGAGCAAACTGGAAACGATCCGCGAGCAAAGGCGTGACGGCGGCGAGATGGGCGGCCTGCCGCTCGGTCTGCAGGGATTTGTCTTCCCAGTATTCGACGTCGACACGACTGCCCATGGTCCGCATGACGAAAGCGCCGCTTTCACCAATGGCGGCCGCCACGGGCCAGGCCCGGACGATGTGCTCGCACCAACCAGCCGAGCCGCCAGTCACTGTCACCACCTTAACGCCTGCGGCCTGAAGGTCCCACAGGGCCTGATAGGTTTCAGGCAGGAGCTTTCCGTCGGTGGTCAGCGTATCGTCGATGTCGGTCAGAACGTACCGGATCCCGGACAGCTCGTCGGCAGTCGGGGCAAGGCCGAGAAAAGTCACGGCGCCTCTCCGCACAGGGTCACTTCGACACCAGACTCAAGCAGTGCGGCGCGTGCACTTTTCTGTTCCGGCAGGTCGTCGGTGAAAAAGTGCGTCACCTCGCTCAAGGCGGCGACACGGACGGAAGCATCCCGTGACCATTTGCTGACGTCCGCCGCCAGAAACCTCAGGCGAGCATTGGTCAATAGCTTGCTAGTGAGTTGGGCTTCGCTATAGCTGAAATCCAGGATGCCGTGTTCGGGATGCAGCGCCCCCGCGCCGATGATGGCGTGCGAAGCGTAGAACTTTTCAAAGAAATTCAGTGCATCTGGCCCGACGACGTCGCGGTCGTTGTGGCGGAGCAAGCCACCGGTCATGTGGACCTCTACCTGGGGTGCTTCGGAAAGCGTCAGGGCGACATGAATGTTGTTGGTGACGACCCGCAAGTCGACATGCTGGACCAGGGCCGCCGCGACGAACTGCACAGTGCTGCCGATGCCCATGAAAACCGTAGAGCCGGGCGGTATGGCAGCGGCAATAACCGAGGCGATGCGCTGCTTTGCGCCCCTGTTGAGTGCTGCGCGCGCGTTGACAGAAATGTTTCTGGCCGCAACCGGCTTTTCCACCCCGCCATGGAACCTCTTGGCATAGCCGAGGTCACACAGCGCGTTGATGTCTCGCCGGATGGTCTGGGTCGTGACGTCATAGCGCGCCGAGAGCTGCTCGATATATTGAGCGCCCTCGGTCTCGATCAAACTCAGGATGTCACGCTGTCGATCGGAAAGCATTTCCGGGCGCGATCTCCGTTACTCAAGGAAAAGCTTGGGATTGTCTGTAATCACGCCGGCCAGACCTGCACCCCAAAAGGAAATGAGTTCACTAGGATTGTTGCTCGTCCAAGCACGGACCTTGATGTCCTTCCGGGTGGTTTCCTCCAAAAAGCCGATGCTGAGGGCCTTGTAATTCAAGTGGATGGTTTTGGAGGGAATGGCCTTGAGCAGCTCTTCCCAATCCGGGGGCGGACTAGACCACAGCATCGCCATTTCGAGACCAGGCTCGAGGACGTGCATCGCCTTGAGCGCTTCAGGATCAAAGCTCGAAATCATGATCTCGGTTTTCGAGCCACGCCCCACAATGGCGGCCTGAACGGCATGGACCAGATGGGCAAGCGACTTATGGTGCTTATGCTGCTTGATTTCGACATTGGCGCTCAGCCCTAGTTCTCCGAGCACGCCGATCACCTGCTCGAGCGTCGGGAGACGTTCGCCGGAAAATTTGGGGTCGAACCACGATCCGGCGTCAAGTGAAGCGATGTCACCAGCAGTTAGGTCGCCCAGGGAACCCTGCCCCGACGTCGTACGGTCAACGCTGTCGTCATGGATTACAACGAGTGTGTTGTCACCCAGAAGGGCGACGTCAAGTTCCACCCAGAGCGCACCCTGCTCTGCAGCCGCCCGGAAGGCAGCAAGCGTATTTTCGGGCGCGACGGCTGACGCACCTCGATGCGCCTGCACTTGATTGCGGGAGGGACCGATATCGAAACTGTTTTTCATGACGCTTTTTCTGTTCGAGGCAGCTTTTGGCCAGAGCTTGTGGGCTAAGGATTTGCAGCTGGCGTATCGGTTCGTTTGCCGGTTTGATGATTGAAGGGGTGAAGATCGCCTGCCTTGGCGTACACAGTCATTGGAGCGCCTTCAACGATCTCGGTTCGGCCAGGCACACTGATGATCATGATGTCGGACGAACCCGCCAATCTCATATGCACGTGGCTCTCTCCTCCAACAGGCTCGACCAGCTCGACGGTACCGGAAAATGAGGCCGACGGCGTTTGGGGTTGGCTGACCACCAGACTGTCGGGCCGGATGCCCACAACGTCCGTGCCACTCGGCAGATCGAGGCTTGCAAAGGCCTGAGCCCCCAAGGCGCCGTCCATGGGCATGAGATTCATCGGCGGCGAGCCAATGAAGCCAGCGACGAACAAGGTCTCGGGCCGTTCATATATCGAAATCGGCGCACCGACCTGTTCGATGCGCCCGCCATTCATGACAACGAGCTGGTCCGCGAGCGTCATCGCTTCGAGCTGGTCATGGGTAACATAGACACTGGTGGTCGCGAGATTTCGCTGAAGTCGCTTGATCTCGATCCGCATCTGTCCACGCAGCTTGGCGTCCAGGTTGGAAAGCGGTTCATCGAACAAAAATGCCTTCGGCTGGCGCACGATGGCTCGCCCCATGGCGACACGCTGGCGCTGTCCCCCCGAAAGCTGGCGTGGTCGCCGATCGAGGAAAGGCTCGATTTCCAGGATGCGCGCGGCTTCCGCGACGCGACGGTCTATCTCGTCCCGTGGCGTGCCGCGGTTCTTAAGGCCATATTCAAGATTGCCGCGCACCGTCATGTGCGGGTAGAGCGCGTAATTCTGGAAGACCATCGCGATGTCGCGCTCGGCGGGCTCCTTGGCGTTGACCACTGCGCCATCGATCGCAATCGTCCCATCCGTAATCGATTCCAGCCCGGCGATCATGCGAAGCAGAGTGGACTTGCCGCAGCCTGACGGTCCCACGAGGACGACCAGTTGGCCATCGGGAATGGACAGGTCGAGATTGTGTATCGCCGTGACGGTCCCACTATAGACCTTCTTGACGCCCTTAATGTCGATGCTTGCCATCTTGCCTATTTCTCTGTTTCGACCAGGCCTTTGACAAAAAGGCGCTGCATCAGGATGACGACGAGGACGGGGGGGAGCATAGCCAGCATCACCGCTGCCATGACGAAGTTCCATTGCGGCTCCGCATCGGCGGTCGCGGCCAGCCGCTTGATGCCCATGACCACGGTGTAATATTTGCTGTCGGTCGTAACGAGCAGCGGCCAGAGATACTGCACCCACCCGTAGATGAAGAGGATAACGAAGAGCGCGGCGATATTGGTGCGGCTGAGCGGCAACAGGATATCGCGGAAGAATTTGAGCGGCCCTGCCCCGTCGACGCGCGCCGCCTCCATCAGCTCATCAGGCACGGTCAGGAAGAACTGGCGGAACAAGAATGTAGCCGTGGCCGACGCGATCAGCGGGATGATGAGGCCGGGATAGGAATTAAGCATGCCCAGATCGGACACCACCTTGAAGGTCGGGATGATGCGAACTTCGACCGGCAGCATGAGCGTTATGAAGATCGTCCAGAACGCCAGCAGGCGGAACGGAAACTTGAAGTAAACGATGGCGTAGGCGGACAGGATCGAGATGATGATCTTGCCCACCGCGATCGAGATCGCCATGACCAGCGAATTGAGCAGCATGATCGAAAGCGGCGGTGCGCCTGCGGTGGAAAGACCGACATTGAACATGTAGCTGTAATTCTCGATCATGTGCGGGCCCGGCAGCAATGGCACGAGCCCGCGCATGAAGTCGCCGCTTCCGTGAGTGGAGGCGATGAAAGCGAGGTAGACCGGAAAGGCCACAACGACCACGCCGACGATCAGAACCAGGTGGGTGAGGAAAGCGAGGAAAGGTCGGTTTTCAATCATCGTTGCGCTCCTCAGTACTGGATCCGCCGCTCGACGTAGCGGAACTGTATGGCGGTCAGGGCGATGACGATGATCATCAGAACAACCGATTGCGCCGACGACGACCCAATGTTGAGGCCGATAAAACCGTCGGAGTAGACCTTGTAGACGAGCGTATTTGTCGCCTGTGCCGGACCACCTTGCGTGGTCGCGTCGATAATGCCGAACGTGTCGAACATGGCGTAGTTGATATTGACGATCAGCAGGAAGAACGTCGTTGGGGCGAGCAATGGGAATACGATGGTCCAGAAGCGCTTGAACGGTCCGGCGCCGTCGATGGCGGCCGCTTCGATCAGCGAGTTCGGCACGGACTGCAGCCCTGCGACAAAGAACAGGAAATTGTAGGAAATCTGTTTCCAGCTTGCTGCGATGATCACCAGGATCATGGCGTCGACGCCGTCGACACGGTGGTTCCAGCTGATGCCCAGACCACGCAGCAGATAGGGTGCGATCCCAATATTGGGGTTGAACATGAACCACCACAGGATACCCACGACCACCGGGGCCACCGCATAAGGCCAAACCAGAAGTGTCGTATAGAGCCGGTTGGTGCGCAGCACCCGGTTCACCGCCACCGCCAGAATAAGCGACAGCGACATCGACAAAAGCGTGACGCTGAAGGCAAAGATAGCCGTCTTGCCGACGGAGCTTAGATAAAGCGGATCAATGAACAGCCGGCGGTAATTTTCGAACCATACGAAAGTGGTGCGGAAACCAAAGGGATCTTCGCGCTCGAAAGATGACTTTACCGCCTGTAGCGCCGGCCAGATGAAAAAGATCAGCGTTACGGCCAGCTGTGGCAACAGCAGGAAGTACGGCAGGATCTTGTTGGGAAAAACAGTCCGTTTGGCCTGCATGCTCCGCCTCGTCCTTTGCAGCGCCAGAGCGCAATAGTGATGTCGCTCCACCCGCGCACGGGTGGAGCAGGCCTCAACTTGGGCGCTTACTGGTTTGCAGCTTCGAAGTCGCGCAGGATCTGGTTGCCACGTTCGACTGCACTGTCGAGGGCTTCCTGAGCCGTCTTGGACCCTGCGAGAAGGGCTTCGAACTCCTCATCCACGACCGCGCGGACCTGGGTCAGATTCCCGAAACGAACGCCCTTCGAGTTGGCGGTCGGCGTCCCGCGGGTGATCTGCTGGATCGCGATGTCAGAGCCCGGGTTCTGGGCGTAGTAATCCTGCTGCTGTCCCAGTTCATAGGCTGCGTTCGTGATCGGCAGGTAGCCGGTGAACTGATGCCACTCGGCCTGCACTTCGGGTTGGCTCAGGTAGGTGAAGAACTTGGCCACGCCACGATAAACCTCGGGATCCTTCCCGTTCAGAGTCCACAAGGTGGCACCGCCGATGATCGAGTTCTTGGGCTCGTCGATCACATCATCATAGTAGGGCAGAGGCGCGAAGCCGACTTCGAAATCCTTGGCGTTGTTGATGACGCCAGCGCGACCGGCCGAAGAGTTCATGAAGATCGCGCATTCCTGCGAATAGAACTTCGGAC
Source organism: Devosia soli (assembly GCF_000970455.1). Lineage (GTDB taxonomy): Bacteria > Pseudomonadota > Alphaproteobacteria > Rhizobiales > Devosiaceae > Devosia > Devosia soli. Next base: position 35,308 of record NZ_LAJG01000034.1, read on the forward strand.
CCGCATCAGCGCCGCCCGCCGGGCCGCCATACTGGAACAGACCCTCATCGGACCACTTCTTGAGATTGTCCCAATGCCGGACCTGCAGCTCGTCGTTGAAGACAAATTCGGTGCCAAGCCCGCCAAAGCCGTTTTCGAGTGTGCCAAACGGCTTGTCATGCAGGGCCGACAGGTTTTCCGTCTGGATCCAAGTGATCCAGGCACTACTCAGGGCACATGGCGCGGCGCCTGATTCAACGATCTGCCGACCCATCGTTTCGAGCTCGGCCCAGGTCTTCGGCGGTGTTTCGGGATCAAGACCGGCTTTTTCGAACACGTCCTTATTGTAGTACATGATCGGCGTCGATGAGTTGAACGGCATGGACAGGATGTTGCCATCGGTGTCCGAATAATAGCCCGTAACCGGAGCCAGGAAGCCCGACGGATCCCAAGGCTCACCATTCTCCTGCATCAGCTGATAAACTGGATAGACCGCGCCTTTGGCCGCCATCATGGTGCCGGTGCCAACCTCGAACACCTGCACGATGGCCGGCTGCTCATTGGCGCGGAAGGCTGCAATCGCGGCTGTCAGGGTTTCGGCATAGCCGCCCTTGTAGGTCGGAACGACCTTGAATTCATCCTGGCTCTCGTTGAAGCCGGTCGCGATTTCCTCGAGCTTCTTGCCGAGTTCGGCGTCCATGGCGTGCCACCAGGCAATTTCGGTCTGCGCAAAAGCAGGCGTACTGGCCGCAAGGGCGGCCAAACCGACGGACAGGCAAAGTGCTTTTTTAAACATGTTCGCTCCCTTCATATTAGCCGGTTAGTACCGGCCCTCTTCCCGACTGAAACGCTATCAGCCGGGAGCGCATTTGCAACAATAATTTGTTCATATGAAAGTCCGATGACAGTCGCTGCGGCGCTCAAGCAATCGGTCCGCGGCGTTCTTGGGCCGGAAACCATTGGATTTTATGGACCGCAGTGCCTGCGCACTGGCAATAGGCTGATGCGTTGGCGATCTTCATATGAACACCAAAGCCTCCAGACCGTTTGGTCTGCGAGGCACCGGCGGGCGCTTCATCATCTGCTCAAATCGGAGGTGTCGCGCTACTGCGCTGGGCCATCCGCAGGGCGCGGACTGCGGCAGCAAAGCGCTATTCCCCTCAGCTTATGCGCGCGTGACACATGTCGAGCGCAAATTGTCGAGCAGCCATGATGAACATCGCCGTGACAGCATTTTTTTGCATGAGAAATAGTGCACCCGCTGCGACATAAATGGGCACTGTAATGACTGGGAAATTCTGATCCATTTGTAAAAGAGTGCGGCGTCTTCCGACTTGTCGTTCTGCCTCCAAGGTCTGAAATGGGGTGGTTTGCAGACCTTCTGCTATTGTACCGCAAAACAAGAAAGCGGACATGAAAACCTTTGTTTTCATCCAGCGGCGGTTGATAAACTTCGGTCGAATGATCGTCTACATACTGGGTTAGAAGGGCAATATGGGCATATCCGAACCATTCGATGCAGCAATAGAAGCGCTGATCCGGCGCTTGAGTCTAAGGGACCATTTGCCGGAAGACGAACGGAATGCCCTGAGGTCGGCGGCCGTCCGTTCCAGAAATTTTGCAGCAGGTGACGATCTCGTTGTGCAAAATTCAAAGCCTTCCGTCAGCATGCTGATCGCGAGCGGTATGGTTGCCCGATACAACATCATTGACGACGGCGCACGGCAGATAACGGCGTTTCATATCCTCGGTGACTTCGTCGATCTGCATGGCTTTCTCCTATCGCGGCTGGACCACAGCATCTCGGCACTCACTGAGGTCACTGTGGTTGAGTTCCCCCACGAGGCGCTTGAGCATATCACCGAACAGTATCCGCATCTTACGCGCATGCTGTGGCTATCAACGCTGCTCGACGCGGCCATCCACCGTCAATGGCTGGTTGCCATAGGGCGAACATCGGCCATGAGCCGGCTGGCGCACTTATTTTGCGAGCAGTTTGTGCGGGCCGGTCTCGTGGGGCTTGCCACCCAAGACAGTTTTCCTTTCCCGATAACGCAAGCCCAACTCGCCGATGCTCTGGGGATATCTCCGGTACACGTCAACCGCACCCTGCAGGAACTTCGCGCCAGGGCTGTGCTAGAATGGCATGGCGGTATCGTTTCAATCCTCGATTGGCCCGGCGTACAAAGCATTGGCAAGTTCGACGAAGCTTTCCTCGATATCGAGCACCGCAGACGCTGACTAGTCCCACTAACCTAGGTAATAGCGCCCCAATAGAGCATATGACATAGATTGGTGTCGTCGGCCCTTTCATGGCATTCCGGCGCTTGAGAGACAGTTGCGCTCCCGCCTGTTTAAGGAGCGCGTATATGCGGTATTATTTTCACGTGAATGATGGTGCGTTCCACCGCGACGACATCGGCTACGAGCTGCCTAACGATGCGGCAGCGATAACAGAGGCAATTGAATCGGGGGCCTCCATGATCCGAGACCTAGGGCGCGATTTTTTGGTCAATAACCGGTGGGAAATGCTGGTCGAGGACGCCATCGGTCAAGAAATTTATGCCTTGACACTTTTGGGCACGAGTAGGCGTGCAATGAGTTCGGGCGGCGACGCTACTTCAACGACTTCCACCAACATAGGATAGTGAACTGCCCTTTGACGTTCGCTATTGCTTACTGCCGGCTGCGCGGCAGGGTCTCCTAAATTCGAAGCGGCTGCCATGAAAGTTCTCATAACTTTTCCCAATCGCACCAAAGCCACCGAAGAAGGTCCACCCCTGCAGAAGGGTTTTCCGACCGTAGCGATGGCAAGTGGGTGGATATCCATGCATGTTCCAGAACCAGATCGACCAGAAGTCAAAATGTGGGTGGACGGCCAACCATTGCGTGGCGCTACATTATGCACCTTTATTCGACCTTTGGAACGTACGCCGGGTTTGAAGAGGTAGCGCCCAACCGTAAGGGCACGCCTACGAAATCTAAAGCAAGCGCGTGCTCAGGGCGCTGCAGCCGGTGCTGGCACAGCTCGTCCTCAATGTGACGGAGCCTCCAAGACAGCTTAGAAGGCCGATTTATCCATGAGCGCAACAGCTACCCGCATGGCTAATGGCAGCTTCTGGGGTAACTAGTTACATACTGGAATGAACGGTATGGGGTCGTTATCAGACCGACCTGTCCGAAGTAGTCCGCAGTTTTTTAGCTTCAACGTGCGGCCCGAGAGTGCAGACTGACCGTCCCATTCTCTGCGCTGCCTCCGCCCTTGACCGGGCTAATCTGGCCGAGCGATGAGAGACGCTGCCACCATTGCATTTGCGCTAACGATTAGCACCCCCCAAGATCGCTGCAAATGTAGACTCTCTGGCCGAGGCTTCTCGGAATTCTGCCTGTCGTCCACTACTGATCCGACGTGGCAACGCCGCAATAGGCTTTGCTATGGTTGCGCTCGATAGCGATGATGGCAACCAATGGATTTATCGCTTCATGATTGACCACCGGTTCCAGGCAATGGGACTGGGAGCGAAGGCGCTAAAGCTTTTGATCAACCAAATTTTCACGGAGACCGGTTGCGATCGGATCATGCTTGGCGTCAAACCTACCAACTTGATTGCCATTCGACTTTACGAACACGCCGGCTTCCGCCCCGCTGGATTCGAATTCGACGGTGACGTTGCCTTCTGTCTTGATCGTCAGGCGCTTTTGCCCACCTAACAATGTGCGCGAAGGGTTCAGACCAACGATGACGCGGGGCCTTTAGTGAAAATTTCGTCCTTTGACCCGAATGCTGTCGATATGAAGATCAGAAACGTAGATATCCCGTCGTCGGAAATCCCCCGGCTCTTTGACCCGATTGTCAGTGCCAGGCCCGCCATGAGCGAACTCGTCGCCTCGGCCCGTCCGATGGATGAAAGCATCACCCCGCCCGCCCACGCTCGATAGCTCCGAAGTGAGGTCCGTCAGCGTTCGGGCAATCAGGTGCACGACGTCGCCTTCGCGTTGCACTTTGCCGTAGATGCTCATCATCGAAGCACCCAATACGATACGGCGATGCTGCTCGAAGACCTTGGGCCAGACGATGAGGTTGGCGATGCCTGTTTCGTCTTCGATCGTGATGAACATGACGCCCTTGGCACTTCCAGGCATTTGGCGAACCAACACCAGACCTGCCGTCGAGATCCAATGGTTAGTCCGAGTGGCCATTGCTTCCGCGCAACTGAGGACACGTCGAGATCGAAGGTCGGTCCGGAGGAATGCGACAGGGTGTGCTTTAAGGCTCAAGCTGATATTGGTGTAATCCTGAACGACCTCGGCCCCTGCCGACATGGGGCGAAGCGTGACATCCGGCTCAACCACCTCAGTAATGTAGCGCTTTTCCGCTTCGGCAGCAGCGGCGAAGAGTGGGAGCGGTTTGTCGTACAATGCCTTAATTGACCAGAGAGCCTCACGCCGCGCCACGCCCAGTGAAGGACGAAAGGCGTCGCCCTTCGCCAACAGCACCAATATCGACGCTGGTACGCCGGCCCGATGCCAGAGTTCATCAACCGACCGATAGCCATTGTTGGGTCTTGCACCTATGAGGGCAGCTGCATCTGCGTTTGGAAATCCGCGGATCACCTTGAACCCGAGACGCACGGCGAAAGTGCCGTCTTCTTTCGCTTCGAGGGTCGAGAACCAACGGGACGAATTAATGCAGACCGGCCTGACTTCGACGCCGTGCTCTCGCGCATCGCGGACAATTTGGGCCGGCGCATAAAAGCCCATTGGCTGACTGTTCAACAGAGAAGCGCAGAAAATCTCCGGGTGATGGCACTTCATCCAAGACGATGCATAGGCGATCAGGGCAAAGCTGGCCGCGTGGCTTTCTGGAAAACCGTAAGACCCAAACCCCTCGAGCTGTTTGAAGGTCCGCTCGGCATAATCTCGGTCGTAGCCGTTCTTGACCATGCCGCCGACTAGCTTTTCTCGGAAATGCGAAACGCCACCCGTGAACTTGAACGTCGCCATAGCGCGCCGGAGCTGGTCGGCCTCGCCGGGGGTAAAGCCGGCGCACTCGATCGCCACGCGCATGGCCTGCTCCTGGAAGAGGGGCACCCCGAGGGTCTTGCCCAGCACTTTCTCCAGCTCCGGTTTGGGATAGCTGACTTCCTCCATGCCTTCCCGGCGCCGGAGATAGGGATGGACCATGTCGCCTTGAATCGGCCCAGGGCGCACGATCGCCACCTCAATGACGAGATCATAGAAGGTCCGCGGCTTGATGCGCGGCAGCATCGACATCTGAGCGCGGCTCTCGATCTGGAACACGCCCAAGGTGTCGGCTTTGCGGATCATCGCATAGGTGCGGGGATCCTCGGCCGGGATCGTCGACATGTCCAAGTGGACGTCTTTGTATTCGGCCAGCATGTCGAAGCTGCGCTTCATGCAACTCATCATGCCCAGCGCCAGCAAATCGACCTTCATAAATTTTAGGGCGTCAATGTCGTCCTTATCCCATTCGATGATCTGGCGGTCATCCATGGCCGCTGGTTCAATCGGGACCATCTCGTCGAGCCGATCATCGGTCAACACAAAGCCGCCGGGGTGCTGGCTGAAATGGCGTGGCGTCCCAATCAGCTGCTGAGCCAGCTCGATGGCCAGGACCAGACGCCGGTCTTCAAGATTGAGGTTGAGTTCTTCGGCCTGCTTGGCGTTGACCCCTTCTCGAGACCAGCCCCAGACTTGGCTCGAGAGCAGCTTGGTGACGTCTTCGGGTAGTCCGAGCGCCTTGCCGACATCGCGGATGGCGCCTTTCGAGCGATAGCGGATCACGACAGAGGTCAGGGCGGCACGGTCTCGGCCATAAGTGTCATAGACCCACTGAATGACGATCTCGCGCCGCTGATGCTCAAAGTCAACATCAATGTCTGGCGGCTCGCGACGCTCTATCGAGACGAAGCGCTCGAACAAGAGGTCGTTGCGATCCGGGTCGATGCTGGTGATGCCCAAGACATAGCAAACTGCAGAGTTCGCTGCGGAACCTCTTCCCTGGCAGAGGATGTCCTGGCTCCGAGCAAATTCCACAATCGCGTTTACGGTAAGAAAATACGGGGCATAGCCAAGCTGCTCAATCAAGTTAAGCTCATGCCTGAGCGTTTCAGTGACTTTGTCCGGCAACCCTTCGGGATAACGGCGTTCCGCACCTGCCCAGGTCAACCGCTCGAGCGCCTGTTGTGGGGTCAAGCCAGGGACATTGACTTCTTTCGGATATTGGTATTTCAGCTCATCGAGGCTGAACCGACATCGGCTCATCACCTCGATGGTGCGGGCGACAGCGTCTTGATATCGCGGAAACAGACGCATCATCTCCTGAGGCGGTTTGAGATAGCGATCGGCATGGCGTTCACGATCGAAGCCTACGTCATCGATTGTGGTCCGGTTCCTGATGCAGGTGACGACGTCCTGCAGAATCCTGCGGCCAGGCTCGTGGAACAGCACATCATTGGTCACCACGGTCGCGACGCCCATCTCTGCCGCCAATTCGGACAGCTCATAGAGGCGCAACTGGTCGTTCGGCCGTCGACGCAAGGTCAGAGCGAGGTAGCCACGGTCACCGAACGCTTCCTGAAGCCGCCGCGCTTGCATCTCGCAGGTTTCATCAGCAACGTCCGGAACCAGAACGGCGAGCAAGCCTGCGGCATAAAGTTCGACATCCCTCCAATGCAGCTCGCACTTGCCTTTGCCCGCTCTGCGTTTACCCAAGGACAGCAGGCGGCAAAGCCGACCATAAGCAGGACGGTCAGTCGGGTAGACGAGGAGAGAGGTTCCGTCGACCAAATCAAGCCGGCAACCGACGATCAAGCGCACGCCGGTGGTCTTGGCGGCCTCGTGAGCCCTCACAATGCCGGCCACGGTGTTGCGATCGGCAATGGCTAGTGCCTCGATGCCAAGGGCCGACGCCGTGGCAAAAAGCTCCTCGGCAGAACTTGCCCCGCGCAAGAAGCTGAAGTGGCTCGTGACCTGAAGTTCGGCGTACCTCATCCGAAGACGCCATGGAGATACCAGCGATGGCTGCCCGTCGCCGGATCTTCGCCGTTCCCCGCTCGATAAATCCAGAACCGTTCGCCAGCCTCGTCCTCCACCCGGAAATAGTCGCGAACGGCTGCCATCTCCGCGTCGTGCTTCCACCATTCGCCAAAAATCCGCTCCGGACCATCAGCGGCGCGAACCTTGCGACGGATCCCACGCCAGGTGAACCACACAGGCGGGTGGTCCGGCAGCAGAGCCATGGTTTCGATCGGCTCGGGATGAGCGAGCAGTCTCGTAGGGCGAGGCCATTGGCTTGGCCAATCTGCCCCGTCGTCTTGCGCCATTGGTGCGATCTTACGGAATGAGCGTTCTGGCACATCGCTCGCAACAGGTGCCATTCGATAAAGTGCACCCTGCCCCATACGATTTGACAGCAGATCCACAAGGGCACTGACGTCTGGATCGCCCTCATCGACGAGCGACGACAGCATTTGTTGAGGACCGAGCGGCTCGGCCTGCACAGCGCAAAGCCGCATCCGTTCAATGCCAAAGCCTGGGTCGATCTTCTCGATTTTGTCGCAAAGCATGCGGGTCAGTCGTTTGGCATCCCGCACCGGCAGGGCCGTGCCGATCCGAACCGTTGCGATCGTGTTGTCGATCCGGCAGGCAATCAGATCGACCCGCCTAGCGCCCAGGCCCTTGAGCTCGAGCTCGCCGATCAACCGGTCCACCAACTGCCCGATGTATTTGGCTATCGTTTCTGCGGCTCCAATCGGCTCCCCAAACACGCGTTCGACCTCAACCACTTCGGGCAGACGGATGGGTTCGATAGGTTCGCCCAAGATACCGAAGGCCTGGTCGATGCGGCGCCCGATCTCGGGCCCGAAACGCAGGGTGATGTTTGGGCGCGGGGTAGCGGCCAAATCGCCGATGGTCTCGAAGCCCAGCGTTCTGAGGCTATCGATCGTCGTATCCGGCAGACGAAGGGCGTTCATCGGCAATGCAGAAACAATATCCCTGCACTGCCCCGGTTCGACCAGAACAGCTGGATGACGATGAAAGCGCGCAAGAGCATGGGCCGCACCCCAGCTGTCGGCCAACGCTGCCTTGCCTGACAAGGACGCACCTTCCACCTGCTCCAGGATTTTTTGAAGCACGGCCTCTTCTCCGCCATGGAGGTGGTCCGCACCGGCCATGTCGATGACAATCCCGTCCGGTGGATCAGCGGCGACCAATGGCGAGAAGCGTTGCAACGCCCAAAGAGCCAGACGATCCAGAGCTTGAGCATCACCGCTCGGATCAAAGTCAGCAACGTGCAAGCCTTTGATCATGGACTGCGCCTTGCTGACAGGCATGCCCCTGCGCAAGCCCAGTGACATTGCGGCCCGGTCAAGCGCAGCGATTTCGCTGCGGTTGGCGCGCCGCGTCGCGAGAACAAGAGGCTCTTCAGCCGGCGGCGCTTCGCTTCCCAGAACGCGTCGATACCGGTCTGTCGGGAAGGTCGGAAAATACAGCGAGACGACCCTTTGCATCGCAAGCCTCTACTTCGAAATCCGCCGCTTCAGCGCCGCGGCAACGCATCAATTCGACCAGCCATCGAGCCCTTCCCACGCCCGGAACTGGCAATCGTTTCGTCGGAACTGTGCTGATCCGCCATCGCGTAACTGCCGAAGTCGGTTGCCCGAAATCGGCAGCTTCCGTCGGCCGGCGCCATCGTCGAATGGCAATGCCGACGGCTCCCGAACTCTCGGCGGCGAGCTGCAACCGTCGCGATGCGGTCATCGAGAGCTTTGCGACCTCCGCAACAATGCCGCCCAGCCCGCCGTGCCGCATGCCCTCTTCAAAGGCTTCGAGCACCGCCTTCTCATCGCCGGCTTCGACATAAATCACGCGGCCCGCAGAAAGTCCGACCTGGGCTATCGCGGGGGCAAAGAGATCCTGCCGGGTAACGCACCAAAGCACCTTGCCCTTGGTCCTTGCGACAATCCCAGCCGCGAACAAGGCTGCCGCTGCGCCGTCGACCGCACCGTTGCCCCCACCGGCAACTTCATGCAATGCGCCCATAACCAGGCAGCCGCCCGGCAGGTGTCGGTCAATCGCTCCGACGCCGAAAGGCAAAACCGTGCGTTTGGATGCCGAGCGCCCTTCGAGGCGCTCAATGCGCTCGCGCAGATCCGCGATCACGGCATTGTCGGTGGCTTTGGTCATATCTGTTCGTAATTCTCCGATCAGCTTCCCAAGTGATCGGGATGGCATTATGTTCCCTATTTGTTCGCTAACGTTTGGCAAAGAGTCAATCCGTGCATTGGAGCTGCGGAAGCCGCCTGTGCGACTGTGATGAGTGTCGAGACCGGCAATGCCAATGGATCTAGACTTTTATGGAGACGGCCCGCTTGGGGATAACCCGGGCGTCTCACCTGCACCTGTCATCCGCAAGATCGTCCACATCGACATGGACGTCTTCTATGCCTCGGTTGAACAACGCGACGACCCGAATCTGCGGGGCAAGCCAGTAGCTGTTGGCGGCGGACAACGTGGCGTCGTTGCAGCGGCGAGCTATGAGGCGCGAAAGTTCGGGGTGCGTTCGGCCATGCCGTCGGTCACCGCGGCCCGCCGATGTCCAGAACTGATTTTCGTGAAGCCGCGCTTTGACGTCTATAAGGCTGTCTCGGCGCACATTCGGGAGATCTTCGCCGAGCACACCGACCTCATCGAGCCTCTCTCGTTCGACGAAGCCTATCTCGACGTCACAGAGAACAAGCAGAACATCGCGTTGGCAACTGACGTCGCCAATTTGATCCGTGCGCAGATCAAGGAGGTCACCGGCCTCAATTCTTCGGCAGGAATTTCCTACAACAAGTTTCTTGCCAAGATGGCGAGCGGCTTCCGCAAGCCGAACAATTTCTATGTGATCCCTCCAGGCAGGGGCGCTGCCTTTGTCGCAGAGCTCCCCATCGAAAAGTTCCACGGTGTCGGGCCGGCAACGGCAGCACGCATGCACAAGTTGGGCATTACGACCGGGGCCGATCTGGCCGCCCTATCGATCGAGGACATGAGAACGCGCTTCGGCCGCTCTGCCCAATATTGGTTCGACCTGTCCCGTGGCGTCGACAATCGCCAGGTCAATCCTGATCGGGAGCGAAAGTCCATTGGGGCCGAGGACACCTTTCCGGAGGATATCAAGACAATCGATGATGCCCGCAGACTGACTGCACCTTTGGCTGACAAAGTCTGGAGGGTCTGTGAGAGCCGCGCTTTGTTCGGGCGGACGGCAACGCTCAAGGTCAAGTTCTCTAATTTTGAGCAGATCACTCGGGCCCGAAGCTTCCCGGGCGTGATCCGCAGCCGTCAGGCCCTTGGTGCCGCTCTCGAGGAACTTCTCGCAGCGACCTTTCCGCCCAAAATGCCCGTCCGCTTGCTGGGCGTTACGGTGTCAAACTTCGATCGCGGCGAAGACGTCGTCGATTCTCAATTGGCTTTGCCGATCAATTGACAGCAACAAGCGACGGACAGGGCGCAAGCGCGTTGACTGGTTGAAGAACGAGGACCAGGCAATGACGGTTCGCAGAATTCGCGTGATCGACCTTGAGACAGCTGGCGATGCGACAACCGATGTTTGCGAGATCGGTTGGCAGGACGTGGTCTCGGTCGATGGGGACGCCTGGCAACTCGATCAGGAGCGCGGCGCCCGCTTCGTGAATCCTGGTAGGCCGATCACCGCAGAGACGATGGCCGTACATCATATCCTCGACGAATGGGTAGCGGGCGCGCCGTTCTGGAAGGAAATGGCTGCGGAGGTTCTTCAGCCCCAGGGTGGAGTGATGGCGCTGGCAGCCCATCGCGCCGCGTTCGAGCAACGGTATTGCACCCCAAGACTCACGGGCAGCGCAAATTGGATCTGCACCTGGAAAGGTGCTCTCAGAATGTGGCCCGAACTCCAAGGGTTTTCCAACCAGATGCTCCGGTATCAGAGAAAGCCGCAGGGCTTGATCCATGAGCATGGATTGCCGGCGCATCGCGCGATGCCCGATGCTTATGTGACAGCTCATCATCTTCGGGACATGCTGAACGTAGTTGGGCCCGAACAACTGATCGACTGGAGTCGGCAGCCCGGCTTGCTTCCACGGGTGCGGTCAGGCCCTGACAGGGGTAAACCTTGGCCGATAGTTGAAGCGCCATCCCTTGAAGAGCTCGCCCGGGATAGAGACATCGACACTCGCTTCAGTGCCGAAGCTGAAATTCGCCGGCGTGGAGGCCTTGTTGAACCAATTCCGACGTCCGCCAAGCAACAGGAGCTGTTCTGACCTCATAGGGTCAGAGGTGATCTGTTGAAAGGTAAGGTGGCAGAATTTGCGTCACTCGCAAATCGCTGCAGTCGTCTCCGGCTTCTCTTAAAAGCCTCAGAATGTCGATCATCCGCACATCAGCACACTCGTCTTCGCGACGGTGCTGGGGGATTTTTGCCAAATTTGCAAAAAGCCGACGAAGACGTTTGATCTCGGCCTAGTTTCTCGTTCCGTCGACCTGAGGCAACATTAGTTGAGCTCGACAAGATTAGAAGCAACGGCCTCATCGATTTGGTCTTCGATCTCGAGAAAGAGCGCTTCGATAACAGCGCGTCGCTGGTCGTCCGTGATGGCTTCCTCTGCGCCGACCGTAAGAGTGAAGCTGCGAAGCTTGTGATCGTTGCGAAGCGAGAAGCCAACCCGGAATTCGATCATGCCGGACGCGCTCCAAAGATCCACCATGAAGGTTTCAAGATAGAGCTTATAGCGCTCAATGAGCTCTTCGCTCAGCGTATCGACAAAGGTTTTCATCTGGATGCCGCCTCCCATCCGATCAGGGCAACTTATCCACGAAATCCCCGCCCTGTCACGCCGTGCTACTTTCACAGCATGGAGGAATGACATGCAGAAAAATAGCACATCCCTACTCGGCCAATTCCTGATCGGCTTGGCGGTTGCTACGTTCGCCGGGACCATTATCGCGCCACTTAGCGCGCAGAACTTCAACCCTATCCTGGCCGCCACCGGTGCCGTCTCGGCGTTGACACTTGTTGGGATCGCCTTAGCCAGCAGCCATGGCAATAAGCCCTGAAACAACCCACTTGACCAGGTGGCGATGCAGAGCAGATACCGTGTTGCTCATGCTTTCTTCGCGGGCGCCCGGCGCATGACCGTCTCGCTCAATCGATGGTGGCCACTGGAAAAGAAAGCCGCCGGCGGGGGCACGCCAGCGGCTCAAAGGACTGCGCTGCTAGAGGGGACCAGCGCGCGAGGGCGACGAAGTCCACGTCCTGCGTCGGCGCGATGTTATATCGCGGCTGCATGTTATGCGTCGCCACCGGAAAAAGCTCATCGCTCAGGCTGTATAGTGCGTGCAGCTCAGCCCAATTGTATTCAGCAGTGAAGCGTCCGCACATATCTTGCCTCTTAGCACCAAAACTCGCGGCCATTCGGCCAGCGCCGAGCTAAACCTTCTTCAATCAGGATATCGCCCACATCGCGCCCACCAATCCGGATCGTTGCCAGAACCCGGCCATAACGGTCTTCGCCGTGGGTCTCGACCGTAAACGGATTGCCGTTCAGCAGCTGCAAGAGTCTTGCGCTTGCCTTATGGGCCAGCGCAACTTCTGCACGCCCACCGCAAATGTCGTTGTAAGGCTCAGGCGTGTCATAAGATTCAAGCCGAAGGTTCACGCCCTGCAGCCAAATGGTGTCGCCGTCGACTACGCAGGTGTGCCGATCGCGACCGCACATCCCAAAGCTCACTCGCCACTCATCCACTGCCATCGCCGGATAACCCGGGATCATGAAGAGTGCGGCGAACCAAGGAGCGTGGAGGATTTTGGTCATGTTTAACCCGGCTATCTGACAGTCGCTCAATACCACGCTCGTCCAGTGCAACCGATTCAAAAGACTCGCATTTCCGACTCTCGATGTACCCGAGTTCGACATGGTTGGGCTGACGCCTGACCTCCGCACAAAGCGGCCACGCCGCAGGGACTCAGAATCTAACCATAGCTATCCCCTCCCAACTTTCCGACCATTTCAGCTCTGCACGCTCAGCGAGACGATCCCGAGCGGCGAGGATTGGCTGTTCGAGATGAAGTTCGATGGTTATCGCGCTCAGATCGCGATCTCGGGCTCGGAGGTGAAGGTTTACACAAGGAACGGCCACGACTGGACCGAACAGTTTAAGCTCATTTTGGATCCGCTGCGGAAGCTGACCAAGGGGTCGGCGCTGCTCGATGGCGAGATCGTCGCCATCGACAAGCAGGGTCGCACCAACTTCTCGATGCTGAAAACCGGCATCGCCGCTGGCATCCCTCTCAAATTCTACGCCTTCGACATTTTTGAGAAGGACGGGCAGGACCTGACGGCCAAGCCGTTGCTGGAACGCAAGGCAATCCTTGAGGAAATGATCGGTGAGCGCGATACCGGCGACAGCCTGCAATATAGCCACCACGTCCTCGACGGCGGGGCATACGTCTTCGATGCGATGTGCAAGGGGGGGCATGAAGGCATGATCGCCAAGCGCGTCGATGGCCGCTATGTCGGCGATCGCACCAAGGGCTGGCTCAAGATCAAGTGCAACAAGCGTCAGGAGTTCGTCATCGGCGGCTGGCGCCCGAGCGACAATGGTCGCGGCATGGCCAGTCTCATCCTCGGCACCTATGAGCAAGGGCAGTTCGTTTATCGCGGCCGCGTCGGCACCGGCTTCACTGAGACCATGCGCGAAAAGATCATGGCGCAGCTCGAGAAGCGTCGCTTGGCGAAGCCAGCCTTCGCATCAGTGCCTCGAGATATCGCCCGCAAGGCATTCTGGGTCAGGCCAGAGCTTGTCGCCGAAGTCGCGTATGCAGAGATCACGCCCGATGGCTCGCTGCGGCACGCAAGCTTCCAAGGCCTGCGCGAGGATAAGAATGCTGACCAAGTCGTATTGGAGACACCGGCTGAAGATGCCGATACCGGCCTTGACCCAAAGGTCGGCGTCGAGATCGCGCAGGGGCTGGGCGTAAAGCTGTCGAACCCGGACAAGGTTATGTATCCAGGGACCGAGATCACAAAGGCGCATCTCGTCGCCTATTATGCAGCCGTAGCCGATCGAATGCTCCCGCATCTCAAAGATCGGCCCTTGTCTTTGGTCGGCGACACGGACAACGACCTTCGCAAAACCTTCTTTCAGAAGCATGCTTTGCCCGGCATGCCGAAGACACTTCACGCCGGCGAACTCACTAAGATGAAGGGCACCGAGAGCCGCATCCTGTGGATCGAAGACCTTGCTGGTCTAGTGGGCGGCGTCCAGATGAACACCCTCGAATTCCACGTTTGGGGATCAGATCGACACGAGCCCGAATTACCGGAGCGAATGGTCTTCGACATCGATCCTGATAAGGGTCTTGGCTTCGACGACGTAAAGCAAGCAGCCACCGACATTCGCGACATCCTCGGCGCCCTCGGCTTGAAATCGTGGCCGCTGCTTTCGGGCGGCAAGGGTATCCACGTCGTCGTGCCGTTAGTGCCGCAGGCGGACTGGAACGAGGTAAAGGACTTCTGCCAGAACTTAGCCGAGCTGCTCGCCAAGACCGATCCGCATCGTTTCGTCGCCAACATGAGCAAGGCACGTCGCAAAGGCCGGATGTTCATCGACTATCTGCGGAATGGCCAAGGCAGCACTGCTGTCTGCCCATGGTCAACGCGGGCTCGCGCCGGAGGAACAGTTGCCGTGCCGGTGAGTTGGGAAGAGCTTGATGGTCTTGATCGCGCCAATACGTTCGACATTTTCGCTGCGGCTGAGCGGGCACAAGGTCACGACGCCTGGGACGGGTACTCCCGAACAGACCAGGTGCTCACAAAGCGTATTCAGGATGTTGTGCGCAGCCAGTAGTATTTCCTGCCGGCTCGCTTAATGGCAGCGTTGGGGTGGTTTTCTGCCCGTCCACTTTTGGCTACAAATTGGACTAAGCGGACACCCACCGACTGCCTCGGTGGAGGCGGTACGGCAGGCAATTGCGAAATGGAACCTGAGCGATACATGGCTTATGCCTTGGATCTCATTCGCGATCATGCACTCCATTGGCCCGAGAAGGCCAAGACGGACTTCCGATCAAGATATCTGAAGCAATCCGCCGGCCTTAAAGAAGCCAGTGCATTGCACAACCTGTTGAACAGAGCACTCCAAGAGCTAAACGACGGCCACTCTCGTCTAATCACGCCGGCTATGCAGCAGCGTCGGGTACCTGGATGGCCAGAGGCAAGGCTCGTGAGTGGTTCGGCAATGGTAACTGTGCCGGCTTGTATCTTATCGAGTCAAAGCGAAGCGGAGGCATTCGCAAACACAATCGCTGAGCACATCCAAAATCTAGCTCGATCCAAGCCTACGGGGTGGATAATAGATCTGCGCCAGAATTTCGGCGGGAACATGTGGCCAATGCTGGCTGGCCTGTATCCATTGCTGGGCCCTGGAATGGTGGGTGCGTTCATCGACCGAGAAGGGCGTCGCCAGAACTGGATACTGTCTTGGGGTGCAGCATCCGTTGGAGACCAGGTTCGCTGCGCGATAAAGGCCGAGGCAACAGCGCACCAACAGTCCGGTCGCATCGCGGTCCTAACTGACCGGACCACGGCAAGTTCTGGGGAGGCTATAGCTACTGCGTTCCGTTGCTGGCCGCGCTCACGCAGTTTTGGGGACTGCACAGCCGGCGCGTCGACCTCCAATTCTAGCTTTCAAATGCCAGATGGCTGCATTCTCGCCCTGACTACCGGAGTGTTCATGGATCGCGGGGGCGGAACTTATGGTGGGCCTCTGATACCGGATGAGCGGGTTGATCCACAGCGGGGTGATGACACAGTAGAACGCGCAAGTGCTTGGATCATGTATCAACGTGACATACCGAGCTAGCGTCTGCTTCTAGCCGTTTGTTCACCCGGCATGGACGACCTAAATGGGGTCGGCAGGCGACCGTCGCTCCAGCGTTGGGGAGCAGACCGTCGTCTTTTGGATGCAGTGCCGGTTATCGGTGCAGCGGCGGGGGCCACGCGTGCTCTGGAAGAAGGTCGCGGAGAGGTCGAGATTGATCCGCTCCGAGGATGACCTCAGCGCTCAAGTTGCCGCTATCTATCTGTCTCATGAATTCGCGGCAAACACCGCAGGGAGGAAGTACATGGATTTCACCAGTGGTCTCATTTCTCCACACGGCGACAACCTGCTGAAACCGATACTCGCCAGCGGTAATCATCGCAGCAAGAGCACTTCGTTCTGCGCATAAACCCCAGCTCGGAGTGTCCACGCAGACACCTTCGTACATGTGCCCTCTCTCAGACACCACAACAGCACCCACGTCACCATGGACCCTGCCGTCTTGTGTATGGCGCACCTGAAGGAGTTGGGTCGCCCGGTCAATCAGAACCATCTTGTCCAAAAAAGTGCCCGCAACAACTTGAGAAACGAACGGCTCACCGAGATTACAAGGCTCGGCTGCTTTTGGTAGCATCGAAATTGGGTTCGAACGACCGCAAAGGGGTCGATTGCGGCCCCCTGCCCTGCTGAAGTCAGGTGTAGCGCGACATTCGGGATCTTAAGTACTCTTTAGCAGCGCGCCATTGCCCATCCGAATGGGCTAAAACGCCTTTCGGGTTGGTCGGAAAGCTTGAAATCGCGTCGTCCCCAATCCTGTCCATATGTTCCCTTTGTGTTCTCATAGGTAGCGTTTGTCTCCTCGACAGATTCGAGGGACCGATGTCGACGCTGCAACAGATGAGGGATGAAGGTTATAGCCTGACCATCCATTGCGCAGGCCGGGTTGGCGTCACCTGCAACCATAACTGGCGCGCAAAATGGGATCAGCTCATCCAATATTTCGGCTTGGAATTCGATCTTAGTCCCGAGACGCGCGCCCGTTTCCTGCGGCGGTTTCGATGCGAGAAATGCGGCAGCCGGGCTTACACGGTGATGATGTCGCCACCCTCCAAATATGAAAAGTCGCAGTCACCCTGGGCTTCGCACGGTTATGTGGTGGGCCATCCCGAGCCACCCTCCGCGCCGTTCGCGAAGAAGTACGACCGCTTGCTAGCCGAGCAGGATCGCCTCGACAGCGCCTGGCGCGCCGCAGCACGTGAGCGTGAGGAGCGGATCCATGCGGCCTCAAACGCCCGGGCCAAGATGATCCGGGAAATCGACGAGGCGCGAGCCAAGGGCATTTTCCTGATCGGCCCACCAAGCCCGCATCTACATAAAAAGGGTCGGCCGCCAATGAAGGGGTGAACCAGTCAGACCAGCGCCCATCGGCACACGCGCTCGGCTGCCGCAGTGCCTGCTGCCTCGAAAGAGCAGTCGAATGATAGTTCACAGATTGGGCAGGCCTCCCCGCGCATTCAAAAAGTGCCCGATGATTTCGAGCAGCGCGTTTGTTGAGACAGGCTTTTGGCACATCACGCTTTTGGGAACGCCCTCTTTCGTTTTCGCTTGGACGCTGTCACCGGTCATGTAGATCACAGGAAGGTTGGGCAGGAGCGAGCGGGCATGGCGCGCCAAGCTCCAGCCATTGGTTTTCCCGGGCATGCGAATGTCCGTCAAAAGTAGGTCAAAGCTCTCCGGCCGCTCTTCGAGTAGTGCGATTGCCTCGTCTCCATCTTTAGCAACGGTGGCCGTGTATCCCTCATATTCAAGACCGTCCTGCAATAGGATGGCGATCAGCGGCTCGTCTTCAGCAATGAGAATGGAAGGCTTTCGCATCCTGACCTTCTGCAATGCCTGCTTGATCGTTGCCAGTCGCCCGCTGGCGAAGCCGCGAAGCACTTTCATCTCGTATCACGCGCCTACTCGAACTCACTTTCGGCGTGTTAAATCCCCGAGGATCTAGCCGGTTGCAACCGGGTCAATTGTAACAATTGAGAGGCCCCTTTCCCCGCGCTCTTCGGTGAACACTTGCCAGCATCGATGGCAAAAACCAGGAATCATGGCGCTGTCCAGGACAGGCAGGGGAAGTGCGGAAATCAGATGAAGTCATTAACCAAAATCAAAACGGCATACCCGTAAAATTACGGATGCGTGATTTTTTTGGGAAAGCGTCATGCCGATCGCGGTGAAGGCCTCTCGCGAGGTCGCCTTGATGTATGTGATCGTTGCTGCCATGTGCGCGACGCTATTCTGGAGCATCAACATGCTCGACCGGCTGGAAGAGGAGCGCCAAAGCTCTCTTGCCCTCGTACAACGGGCAAAGACTATGGAAGGTCAGCTCGCAGGCACTAACGAGCCTTACTGAGGGCCCGTGTGCTCTGGATCTATCTCGCTCGATCGATTTGTTGGGACACTCGATGTCGCCAATCAAACTATCCTGCCAGAAGTGAGCGAAGCTGTCGTATCGCCAAGGTGACGGCTTCTAGCGAGGGCGTTGCCAATAATGAAGCAGCCTAGGGCCCAGGCGGAACCCAGGCACCAGCCGGCGAAAACGTCGGTTGGATAGTGTACGCCCAGGTAGATGCGCGTCAGTCCGACCATAAGGGTGAGAACGATAGCCGACCCGACATAAAAGATGCGCTGGCGCATTGACTCGGTGGTACTCGCCAGCACCGCCCCGATGGTCAAAAAGGTCACCGCGGAGGTCAGCGAATGCCCGGATGGAAAGCTTGCGGTGAAAACCTCCGCGACACCCGTGAGCGCAGGACGCGGGCGGTCAAATACGGTTTTGAGCACTGTGCTAATTATTGAACCACTTACGACCGATAGGACGACCAGCAAAGCCGTGCCGCGCCGCCGCACGAGAAGCAGGTGCCCAGCCACCAACAAGACGAAGATCGTCAGCACCGAATAAGAGCCCAGCGAGGTGATGTCGCGAACCGCTTCGGGCAGCCAATTGGGCCCAATCGGTTGCTCGGGGTGCCCAGGCACCCGTAGCGACATTAGGACGGCGTCGTCGAAGGTCTTGGTTTCACCTTCCACCACGTCTTCAGCAACAAGTCCAAAGGCCCCGATCAGGGCGGCTACAAGGCCAATGCCAAAATAGCGTCGCGTCTGGCTTGGGGTCATGGTTGGCCTCCTGGCGGCAAAGATGATGACGATAAGGCCGGAGCAACAGCCGCGATGTGTGTTTCGATAACTGAGGGCAGTCCATCAGCGCGAGTCTGAATCTTCGCTCTTCCCGACAGCCACGATTTCCAGCACGCCATCGGGCAGCGGGCGCTGCAGGCTGATGGCTTCTTCCTTGGGCGCGGTGAGCCACATTTCGACTTCGGCCGGCGTCGTCAGGATGACCGGCATGGCCTTCATATGGATCGAGCCGACGACGTCGTTGGGCTCGCTGGTGAGGAAGCCATAGAGTGATATGTGCTCTTCAAAGCCCAGCTTTTGCTTGCGCACGCCGGACCAGTCCGGAATGTGGATGCCGGCGAAGAACATCAACGGCCGGCTTTCATCGAGCGCGAACCAGGTGTTCCCCCGCTTCTTGCCATCCTCGCCGAGCGTGTTGTCGAATTCGGCAAAGCTGGTGAAGGGCACGACGCAGCGGTTTTCGACGCCCATCCAGCGGTTCCAGTGCTGGTTCCACTTGCCGGCCGCGGTCTTGATATTGCGCACATTGGTGGTGCCGATGTCGGGCTCGAGCTTGAGCATGGCGTCAAAGTCGATCGGCTGATCAGGCTTCTTGGCGCGCAGCTTTTCGACGCGCTTCACCGTCGCGTCGTAGATAACCTTCTGGCTCGAGGGCAGACCCCAGCGCGCCTTTGCCAGCTCGCGGCCGTCGGGCGTGTTGCGCACGATCGGGCCCAGGTAATCGGGATAGATGCCCGGTTGCGGCTCGAAATTGCCCATGGTGTCGTGGATGCGTTTCACGTCCTGTACAAAGGCCAGGATCGCTTCGCGGTTCGACAGGTGGGAGTAGAGATTGCACATGCTTTGTCCCCTGAACGGTTGCCGGACCGCTTTCAGCCCCTTTAGCCGGGATAAATCCGCCAGTGCTGATAGGTCGCCATGGTGATCAAGGCGCCAATGCAAAGGCTGATCGCAACCGTGAAGCTTGGATTGTTCCAGGGCGCTGGCAGACGATGACGCCCGATCGTCGCGATCAGAAAACCGATACCGCCTGCGACGATCAGATGTAAGGCGAAGGCGATCCAGATGATATCCATAACGTGCACCCTGGCGAGCGCCCCCGCTCGGTGGGGTTCTTAAACCCTCACCAACCCCGGTCAAGCCCCGAAACCATCAGGCCCCGTCGAGCCTAGTCGTCGCCTTTGTCGTGACCCTTGGCATTGCCATTGCCGTTTCCATTGCCGTTCCCGGTTCCGTCGCTGTTGCGGTTGCCGTTGCCGTTGCCGTTCCCGCCGCCGTTGCCGTTGCCGTTTCCGCCGCCGTTTCCGTTTCCGTTTCCGTTCCCGTTCCCGTTCCCGTTCCCGTTTCCGTTGCCGCCGCCGTTCCCGTTCCCGTTGCCGTTGCCGCCGCCGTTGCCGTTTCCGTTGCCGTTGTTGTGGCCGCTATCCCCGCTGCCGTTGCTGCCCTGGCTGATATTGGTGTTCGATGAGGGCTGAACCTGGGACGGCACGCTGGACGCCTCGGGTGACGGCGCAATGTCCGGTTGGGTCACTGGCCCGGTAACGACAACGCCATCGGTCCTGAACACCTGGGCATTGGCGCCGGCCACGGCAAGCGGAGCATCCTCAGTCACGACGGCCTCCTGGCCAGGACGGACATCGGCCACAAAGCCATTCTCGCTGTCCTGAACCTGCACCACGCCCCGATCAACGTCGACGCGCGCCCCGTTCCGATCAGCGACCACAGTGAACTTGGTGCCTTTGACGACGGCGGCGAGGAACGGCGTTTGCACCGAGAAATGCTGGACGTTGCGCCGCTCCACATCGGCGGTGACCACGCCAGCAGTTTGGATAATCGTCGTCATCAGGTTGGCGCCGGCATCGCGAACCTGGATGTGCGTGTTCGGCCCGAGCGAAACATGATCAGCGCCCCGGATCAGATCGAGGCGGCCGTTGCCACCCGTCTCGATCGTCGCGCCGTCCGCGACGGTCGCCCCGCGAGGCAGCGGTTGCCAAGCGCCGCTGACGAGCACTTGCACGTCTCCGCGCACGCGGTCGGCAGTCCATTCGGCCGCGATGGCGGTCGATGTCATTAAAAGGGTCAGAGCAATCGTCAGGCTGCGGAACATTTTTGGGGCCTCCTCCACATCAGGAGTTTTCCCACGCCGGCCCAGTGCGCCGCCTTAACCTATTGAATTCCTGATGTTCACAACACGAAACGTCGTAAATCAATAGTTCTCACGCGCCCGCTATCGTCTTATGGGGATGATTTGGGAGACAGGGCTCGCCCCGTTGGAGCTCAACAACCCCGCAGATGCTCCGCTATCGCACAAGCGATTGGCATGCGAAATGCGGGAATAAATATGATGCTGTTGTTTCAGGACGCTAGCACCAGAGGACCCTACCCGCGAAACATCAAGCGCAACTGCCCGGCTAGAGTGATGATGACGCTCAAAGGTGTTCTTCATGGATAGCTAACCAAACGCCTTAGGCTGCCATTTTCTGCATAAGGTTACGGTGCATCAAGAGCGAGGGGCGCCATGGCCAAATCTAAATTCGACTTTCATCTGTTTCGAGAGCGCTTCTCGCTTCGGTCTCAGCTAGCCTTGGTTGTCGGCGTGCTGTCGGTCGCGCTAGCCCTTATTACGGCCCTGGCCGCAGCAAACGTGGCCTCGCAACAGGCGACGGCTCGGGCTCACCAATCACTTCATGCGGTAGCAAGCGGTCTGGCCGAGCGGCTCGACTATCGCATGTTCGAACGCTATCGAGAGATCAGAAACCTGGCGAGCTTGGCGCCGTTGAGCGGGATCTGGGAATCTGACCCAGATAGCGTTCGCGCAATCCTTGGAAGTCTTCAGTCCACCTATCGAGATTATGCCTGGATTGGATTGGCCGACCTTTCCGGAGAGGTCATTGCCTCCACTGGCGGGTTGCTCGAGGGCAAATCGGTTGCCGAGCGGCCATGGTTTTTGGCCGGACGGACGCAGTCAACGGTTCTCGACCTCCACGACGCCAAATTGCTCGCTGAACTTCTTGGAAAAAGCCCAGATGGAGAGCCATTTCGTTTCGTCGACGTTTCGGTGCCGGTTCGGAATGGCGAAGGGCGCATTGTCGGCGTACTGGGTGCCCATTTGAGTTGGGCATTCGCCCAGAGCACCCGAAAGAGCCTGCTGTCCCAGCTCCCAGCGTCTCGCCAAACCGACATCTGGATACTGAACTCTGCGGGAGCGGTTCTGAGTGGCCCAAGCTTCGGCTCTACCCCATTCGGTCAAACAGATTTCGAGGCTTTGAAGGCGGGCGCGAGTGTTGAGGATGCTGCAAACGGCATACTGGCATCTGCGGCGCCAACAACAGGCTATCTCGAATATCCAGGGCTTGGCTGGGTAACCGTCGCAGTCCAACCCAGAGCGGCGGCATTGGCTGATGCCAATGCTCTCACCTCGACTATTTTACAGGTTGGTCTCGTTCTCGCCTCCGCTGGAGCTCTTGCGGGCATATTCGCTGCCGGATGGATTCTGCGCCCGCTTACACTTCTCACCAACGAGATTGATAAGATCGGCAGGGATGACCGCTCGATGTCAGTGACGAGACACACAGACTCGCGGGAGATGCTTCTTCTATCTTCTGCTCTGCGATCGCTTTTGCGACGCGTCGGGACTGCAGAACACGATCGCGAAGAAGCTCAGAAGGCCGTGGTTGAGACAACTTCACGGATGGAAGAGAAGACCAGGCGGATGGGCGAGGATATCAATACCCTTCGGCAAATGGCCGACACCGACCCGCTGACCGGACTTCTCAACCGGCGGGCCTTCAACACCTTCGCCGAAGATTCGCTAAACCATTTCCGACGCTATAAACGCCCCATTGCCTTCTTCGTCATCGATATCGACTTCTTCAAACGGGTTAATGACGATTTCGGACACGCTGCAGGCGATGAGGTCATACGGGCCGTTGGAAGCTTAGTTTCCGACGCAATTCGTACAACCGATAAGGTTGCGCGCTTTGGAGGCGAGGAGTTCGTCGTTATTTTGCGCGAGATGGATCCAGCCCATGCCACTGGTCTGGCCGAGCGCATACGAGCATCCATCTCCGACGCTCCAATCGAGCACAATGGCTCGCCCATTTCCGTCACGGTGTCGATTGGTGTTGCGCTCGTCGCTCAAAACGATCGCGACGTAAATGATACGATCGAGCGCGCCGATCGCGCTCTGTACCGGGCGAAAACCAGTGGGAGGAATAGGGTGGTCGCTGACTGGTCAGACGATAGTGTGGGTCAGGCTGCAGCATAGGCGACGCCATCCCGCCACCTGCATCTCTTGGATAGACCCACAGCATGCTGGGGCGTTTGATGCGCGGTGCATGCCCTGACTACCCTGCCAAAGCAGCGCTTTGCAGACCTTTCTGCAAGAGCTGCAAGCGTTGACCGTCCATTCTGCCCGTATTCTCTATCTTCACTTCTTTTTACGAGCGCCTACTTTGCTTGCTCGAATGGTCTCAACAAGACGCTGATAGGCTACGATCAAGCGCCCTATCTCCACTGCCCTTGCTGGGTGTTCCCGCCCTAGATCGATAAGAAATTTTGCCTCCTGTAGGAGCAAGGCAATTGCCTCGTCCTCGCGACAGGAAATCTTCGACATCCATCGCCAACCTCTCAGGAGCTTGCGTGATGTTCTGATCCGCCCCTCAACGTCATCCGGATTCAAGAATGAGAGTGTTGATCTCATCGTATCACCTCATTCGCCACGGAGACGCGCCAACGAACAGGCTGATCGGTGTCATGCAGCGGTATTAGAAGGCAGGCATCCTCTAATAGGCACCTTGCCACCTTGGAAGTTGGAGCATTACGGGTGACGCGTTCCCGACGTATCGTGCACTTCCAACAAGCACAAACCTCTGCTGCGCAAAGCCTGCAGTAGGCACTCTTCGATGGCAGTGGATGTTTTCGAATGGTTGGACGAATTAAGCTGAGATCGTTGGATTCTTAGGGTTGAAGACGCTCAAGACCAGTTTGTCTTCAAGCGGCTTGCCGGGCACAAATTGGACCACTTTTCTGGCTGGAATCTTGTGCTCCACCAGTGTCCGCGGATTTCTGCCTGGCCGCTCTGCTCTCGACACCACCGAAAAGGTACCGAACTTTGCAAGCTTGACATTCTCAGCGCTTTTCAGGGCTTCGGCTACAATCTCGATCGCCCTACGAACGACGTGTTCAACGTCCTTCATGTCTCTGCCGGTCGATTTCGCGACAGCCGCTGCCAACATCGCCCGTGTTAAAGTTGGCACGTAGACTCCTTTAGATCATCGTCTTTGCGCGGCCAGAAAAACTTAGCAGATGCAGGCTTACGGGTAGCTGACAGGCACTTGCAAGCATCAATGCCGAGCGGAGCATTCCGCCTTGGGGTGGTCAGCGGTCCGTCTGCTTTTGGCGCCGCACTGGTAAAGAGCAGCCTGCCGAATGAATGCGTTCATTGCCGCAATGGTGATGGTGCGATCAACCAGAACTTTATCGCGCGGGCAGAGTTTGGTGAGAAAAGAAGCTTAGCCTGGAGGTTGCCATGCTGACCGTCGGTTCCATTGTCTGGGGGGGTCGAGGATGTCTCTCGCGCCATCGCCTTCTGGTGTGCGGCACTCGATTACAAGCCCCGCGAAGAACCCTCGGTAGATTGGGCCGTTCTCGTGCCAAAGCAGGGGACTGGCGTGCAAGTGGCAATAGACTTGGCGGAGGATCCTGCCACGCCTGGGCGCCCGCGCCATCACCTCGATCTCTATGCTAGTGATCAAGAAGCCGAGGTTGAGCGGCTTCTCGCGCTTGGTGCCACACGTGTTGTCCGGAAATACCCACGGGATGCCGACTTCGTGGTTCTCGCCGATCCTGACGGCAACCGGTTCTGTGTCATCCAGACATAGTAGATGTCTCCCCGTCGCCAATGTCGGCAACGGACCGTTTGTCGACCAGCGGCACGTAGGTGGAATGAGGGCAGCCTAGTCCCGAGGCATGGATAAGCCGGCGTTCAAGTCGTCTGACGCTCCAACCTATCCACGCCTGGCAGATTAGCCTATGGTCACAAGTGACTCGGGTTTCGCGCCGCCCGCCGTTCATGCGCACCCTGTCCATCGGATGCTACTGGTTTAGCCGCAATCGTTGCTCCTGCATCGACGCTCGCGCAAGGACTAGATACCATGCTTGAAGATCGTCCCCGGCAATCGAATGCGTCACGAGGCGCTTTAGCCCGTGCAATGGTCGAGATTGCGCAAGCAAGTTCGCCAGAAGACACGATCACTCTACTCCGTTCGCAAGCTCGCTCTTTGGTTGGCGCCGATGGCATTGCCATAATTCGCAGGGACGGCCAGTTCTGCCACTATGTGGAAGAAGACGCTATTGGCTCCCTCTGGAAAGGGCAGAAGTTTCCTATGTCGGCCTGCGTCAGCGGCTGGGCAATGCTGAACAAGCAGACTGTTGTCATCGAAGATGTTGCCGCAGACGAGCGGATCCCCCAAGAGCTTTACGCCGATACGTTCGTCCGGTCTCTCGCCATGGCACCAGTTCGGCAACATGATCCGGTCGGTGCCATCGGCGCCTATTGGGCACAAAGAACCCAACCAACTCGTGAACAGGTGGAGATTCTTGAAGCGCTGGCCAATGCTGCTGCGGCGGGTTTGAGCAAACTGGAAAAAACAGTCGACCGAGCCAACCCAGCAAGTGCGGCATCATTTAAGAGGCCGTCGTCGAAAGACTTCAGAAATGATCTAGCGGCCGTTTCTGCAATCCCGGCCGTTTCTCTGATCCTCGACCTGGCTCTTCAGCTTACTGGAATGGGGTTTGCAGCCGTCGCACGGGTGACGGAAGATCGATGGATCACTTGCCAGTCGCTTGACCGGGTCGCTTTTGGCCTCAAACCTGGCGACGAGCTGCCGATCGAAAGCACCATTTGCAACGAAATCCGAGACCATAGAACGCCGGTGGTGATTGACGACGTTGCCGACGACCCTATCTATCGTGAGCATCACACCCCTAGAATCTACGGGCTCAAGAGTTACATCTCATTCCCCATCATCTTGTCAGACGGGCGCTTCTTTGGGACGTTGTGTGCGATCGATACCCGGCCGGCCAAGGTCAAAAATCCCTTGGTGATGGGAACATTCCAGCTCTTTGCCGAGCTTATCGGGCAGCACCTTGATGCAGGCGATCGGCTGCGTGAAACGCAAGCCTCTCTGGAGCGAGAGCGAGAACTTGCGGAACTCCGCGAGCAGTTCATAGCCGTTCTTGGTCATGACCTGCGCAACCCGATTGCTGCTCTGGAGGCTGGAACAACGCGGCTGTTGAAGGAGGGTTGGACCTCGCGCAGTCCGATCGTGCTGCAACTGATGAAGAACAGCATCACGCGCATGTCTGTGCTGGTCAGCAATGTCCTGGATCTGACACGCGCTCGTATGGGCGACGGGCTGCAGCTTGAGACCCGGAAGGCACTACTCTCGGAAACGCTTTCCAATGTCATAGAAGAACTGAGGCTGTCCCATCCTGATCGCACTATTGTGGCGGTACATGCTCTCCATCATACAGTGGATGCGGACCATAACCGCCTAGCGCAGCTATTTTCCAACCTGATCGCCAATGCATTGGTGCACGGCGCCAAGGACCAGCCGGTGCGCATCGAAAGTGCCCTAGAGGCTGGACACCTCCAAGTGTCCGTCATCAATGCCGGCGATCCCATCCCTTCTCATCAGATAGATAAGCTGTTCGTGCCATTTCGGCGGGGCAGCTCTAGCTCGCAAGGTCTCGGTCTCGGCTTGTTCATTGCCTCACAGGTGGCCCAAGCACATGGAGGGACACTGTCAGTCACATCAGACGAAACGGAAACGCGCTTCATCTTTCGGATGCCTCATGCGTAAAGGCTATCCCTGAATGGCTAATCCGGGGTGGGTAGCGGACTGACTGCAATCCCGCTTTCAGCGCCCGCTTTGTCCAGAAGCGGAACTGAACCGGCGTTGCAGATTCTCAGGCAAATTGAGCGTCGTGGCGCTCCTGCGCCCGGCGGATTGCCTGCCAATTGGCTTCGCCCCATTGGGCCAATGGGACCAACGTCGTGATCAATGTGCGGCCCATCTCTGTAAGTTCGTAATCCACGCGGGGCGGGACGGTAGCGTAGGCGGTCCGCTTGACCAGCCCGTCGCGCTCCAGGCCGCGTAAAGTAAGCGTCAACATACGGTGAGTGATCCCGCCGATCTCTCGCATAATCGTCGTGAATCGAGCCGGCCCGTTGGTCAGGACTGCGACGACCATGATTGTCCACTTATCACCTATCCGGTCGAGGACTGCGCCCAGCACTCGGCAGTGTTCAGCGCGGGTCGGATCGATCGTAGACGTGGGCTTGGTTCGTTTCATTGGGCTCTCCATCCGATCATTAGTGATCGTAAGCCACCATCCTGTGCGTTCTTGCGAACGGCCTCGATATCAAACATATCGTCACGCACATTATGTGCGCAAGCAGGAGAACTTGGATGTCCGTTATCGCAATCGTCGGCGCTGGTCAGGGAATGGGCCAGGCCATCGGCAAGTTATTTGGTAAGCAGGGCCACAAGGTCGCGCTGTTGTCCCGCGACCCGGCCAAGCTGGAACCGGTCGTCGCCGAATTGACCGGCGCTGGCATAGAAGCTGCCGCCTTCCGCGCCGATGTAACCGACATCGCTTCGATCAAATCCGGCCTCTCCGCTGTCAAGCAGCGCTTCGGTGCCATCGGGGTGCTCGAATACTCGCCATCCAATGTCACGCTGCCACAGGTTTCTGCCTCGCAGATCACCCGCGACACGCTGCAGCCGTGGATCGACTTTCAGCTCTACGGTGCGATTGCCGCTGTCGCCGAAGTCCTGCCAGAAATGCTGGAGCGCAAGAGCGGCACCATTCTCGTCACCACTGGTGCGTCATCGGTGCGTCCGGATAAGAGCTATGCCCCTTTTGCCGCTGCGGGAGTCGCAATGGGGGCGCTTCGCAACTGGGCAGCGGCTCTTCACGCCGAGGTTGCGCCGTCAGGAGTGCAGGTCGGCCACGTAGCAATAGGTACGTTTATTGGTCAGAGCGCCGCGACGAGCGCCGACGCCATCGCACCACTCTACTGGGACCTGCACACTGAGCGCGACGTGCTTGAGCGCGTGTTCGGTTAAGTCCCGCACAAGGAGATATCACTATGAAAATCGAAGTCTGGTCCGATATCGCTTGCCCGTGGTGCTACATCGGCAAGCACCGGCTCGATACTGCAATCTCCAGCTTCGCACATGCCGATGAGGTCGAGGTGGTCTGGCGCAGCTACCAGCTCGATCCGGATGCGCCGCGCGTCACGGACAAGAACCTCAATCAGACGCTCTCAGAGAAGCACGGCATCTCACTGGCGCAGGCGGTCGCGATGAATGACAAGATGCGCCGGATGGGCGCCAAGGAGGGGCTGATCTATCGGTTCGACGTCGCCCGCTATGGCAGTTCGTTCGATGCGCATCGCCTCATCCATTTCGCCCGAACGCATGGTCTGCAGTCGGCGATGCAGAACCGGCTTTTCGCCGCGTACTTCGGAGAGGGTAAGGCGCTTGGAGATCATGCCACTCTGCTCGCCCTCGCGCTTGACGCAGGCCTTCCCGAATTGGAGGTCCGCGACGTGTTGGCAAGTGATGCATTCGCCGATCAGGTGCGGGCCGACGCCGAAGAGGCTCGGCAGTTGAATGTGCGCGGCGTGCCCTTCGTCGTGATAGACCGGAAGTACGCCCTACCCGGTGCTCAGCCAGTCGAGGTGATTGGCGATGCCCTTCGCCAGGCATGGTCCGAAACCCATCCTCTCGGGGACTTCACGGCTGCCGCCGATGCGGACGGCTACTGCGAAGCCGACGCCTGCAAGCTGCCGAGCTGAGGGAGAATGCTCGAAGCGTTCGAGTGAAGTCAGCTTTGCGCCAGAAGCGGTCGTTGCCAAAGTGGGTTGCCTATGGCTGCAATGGGGTCGAGGCTGTGTGAAAACCCCCGATTGTGGTATGATCTGGCACTGCTTCGGAGGTGCCAGATGGGCGGTTTCGTTGAAGGCGCTGACCGTCATCAGGCGAGCTTCCGCCGGCGTGTCTTGAGGACTATGTCGAGGCGGATAATCCGGTCCGCATCATCGATGCGTTCGTCGATGAACTCGATCTGGCCAAGCTCGGCTTTGAGCGTGTTCAGCCCGCAGCGACCGGCAGACCT
>NZ_LAJG01000035.1 GCF_000970455.1 Devosia soli
GACCCGATCCCATCCCGAACTCGACCGTCAAATCCCTCCGCGCCAATGGTACTAAGTCTCAAGACTTGGGAGAGTAGGTCACTGCAAGGTCTGCCAAAAACACATCACCTCTTTACAAAACCAAACCAAAAAGCCTCCGCACATAAGCGGAGGCTTTTTGCGTTCCAACGGTCAAACGCGAACGTTGCTCCGGGATCCCGGCTACAAGGCGCTATCGCCATGAAGGCGGCGCAATTCGAGCATGGTCTGCTCCCGCTCCCTTCGTGATCGTTCGAAGATCGTATTCTGGTGAAACACGAAATTTTCCTCGAGCGGCCAGACCCGAAAATCTTTTGGAAATCTGACTCCTTGCATTTGGCAAAGAGGGCTCGGATGCGCCCCGGAAGACCGCGCGCAAGCGGCCGCTCTGCCCGCTTTCCAATCGGAATCAAGCCTTCGTCCCATCCAGTCTGCAAGGGACGATATCGGCAGGACGTTTTGACTGTGGTCTTTTCCCAAAGGCACTAAAGAGGATTTGCACTTTGGCAAATAACTATGCCTTAAGGCGCGAACCTTAGCCAATGGTGACAATGCGATGCGGGTGCTGGAGCGTGGTCGCCGAAGCTCGCGAAAAGCGGTTAGTGCGTTCGCGCGATGTGGTACGCCAGCTGGGTGATCGAAAAGCTATTGGATCTGGCGGCGGCAGCGGACACGCGTGATGGCGATTGGGAGGGTTTGAGCTTGACCTTGCGTCCTGAGCCGCCATGCTGAAGCCCAGTTTCGGTTTCATTTGCGTTGGTTATGCAGTTCATCATTCGCCTTTTCTTCGTTGCACTTCTCTTTGTCTCGCCTGCTGTGGCGCAGGTGCCCGGGATCTCTCCGGCGCCCGCGGAGGCCGAAAGTGCGGATGCGGGGTCGACGCAAGCGGTCGACGATCTCGTGCGCATTCTTGAGGACGACACGGCGCGGGCAGCTCTGATCGAGCGGCTAAAGCAGGCAGCGCCGGCGGAGGATGCGGCACCGGCCGAAGAGGCGCTGCCCGATCTCAGTATTGCGCGGCAACTGGCCGAATACACGCGGAGCGTGGCGCAGGGGGCATCGGCCACGGTGCGAGCGGTCGGTGGGGTTTTTCTCAACTTCCGCCAGGCGATCAATGGCACGCTTAATGCCGATTATGAGCTGATCAGGACGCTGGGCATCAATCTCGGCATCGTGCTTGTCGGGCTGTTTGGCAGTTTTTGGCTGTTCAAACTGTTGGCACAGCCGGTGCTGGCGAAAATTTCGCAGGGCCGCAAGAAGGGCAATGTTTGGAAAAAGCTTGGCATCGTCATCGTCGGAACGGCGATCGATACGCTGACGGTGGTGGTGGCCTGGGCCTTTGGTTATGTGCTTGCGCTCAATTTCGGGACCACGCCAAACGGGGAAATGGGGATCAACCAGAGCCTGCTTCTCAACGCGTTCCTGCTGGTCGAGCTTTGCAAGCTCGTGATTCGCGTGCTGCTTGCCCCGCGGCATATCGAGTTGCGGTTCCTTCCGGTAACGGATGCCAATGCTGCCTATTGGTCATTCTGGTTGGCGCGAGTGATTTCGCTTCTCGGCTATACATTCATGTTCGTCGCCCCGATGGCACGGACGACGATCTCGCCGGCAGCGGCCGCGGCGATCCAGGTGCTGGTGATGGTGACCGCCGTCGTTGTCGGGGTCATCATCGTCTTGCAGAACAAGGACGATGTGCGGATCTGGTTGTCCGAGCTTTCGGTGAGGCATGGCCATTCCGGACTCTGGCGGGTGCTGGCGGCCGTGGGGCAACATTGGCATGTGCTGGCCATCACCTATCTGCTCGCGCTCCTGGTTGTATGGTTTGCAAATCCCGACGATGCCCTGCCGTTCATGCTGGGGGCGACGCTGCAATCGTTGATCGCTATCGTGGTTGGGTCATTGATCGTCGGGTTCATCAGCCGGTTCGTCAATGTGGGCTTGAAGCTGCCGGAGGATGTCAGTCAGCGCCTGCCGCTGCTTGAAAGCCGGCTCAAGGCCTTTGTGCCGGCGGTGATGGCCGTGGTGCGCTGGGTGGTGATTGCCGGGGTGATCATCGCTATCGGCCAGGCCTGGGCGTTGTTCGACTTTGCCGGCTGGATCGGGAGCGACGAGGGGCTGTCGGTGGCCGGATCCATCGTTTCGGCGGCGCTGATCGTCCTCATCGCGATTATTCTCCACGTCGTCGTCGCCTCTTGGGTCGAATACCGGCTCAGCGCCAATACCGGGCGGATGCCGACGCCGCGCGAAAAGACGCTGCTCAATCTGTTCAAGAACGCCTTTACCGTGGCGCTGGTGATTTTCGGGCTGATGCTGGCCTTGGCCCAGATCGGGGTCAACATCGCGCCGCTGCTGGCCGGTGCCGGTGTCGTCGGCCTTGCGATCGGTTTTGGCGCGCAAAAGCTGGTGCAGGATATCATTACCGGCATCTTCATCCAGTTCGAGAACGTGATGAACGAGGGCGACGTCGTCGAGGCTGCGGGCAAATCGGGCGTGGTCGAAAAACTGACCATACGCTCGGTGACAATCCGCGACATGAGCGGGACGGTGCATCTCATTCCGTTCTCATCGGTCGATCAGGTGTCGAACATGATGCGCGGCTTCTCGTTCTATGTGTCCGAGGTCGAGATCGCCTATGACAGCGATATCGACGGCGCCAAGCAGGCGATGCGCGACGCCTTTGCCAAGGTAATGGAAAACCCCGAATATCGCGACGTGATCCTCGATGATCTCGATCTACAGGGGCTGATCGCCATCACGCCGCAATCGGTGTCGTTGCGCTCGCGCATCAAGACGCTGGCTGGCAAGCAATGGGGCGCCGGCCGGTTTTACAGCGAGACGCTGATGCGGCTTTTTGCCGAGCGCGGCATCGAAACGCCGACCCCGAAGGTCCGTTACCTGCAGGGCAAGGGCGAGCATGCTGGCCATGGCGACATGCCCATGGGCGAAGTGCCGGCCTGAGCCAATTCAGCAAAGCGTGCTTGAAATCATTGTGATCGCCCCCAGGCACTGCCTTAAGGCGATCTTAATCGGATGCGTTAATTCTTTGATACGCGCGCTTGTTGCAGTTAAGCCGGCGCGCTCGTGACTTTCTGGTAGCGCGTATCACGAGGCTCGACATGATCCGATCTCGACTGAGCAAGCTGGTGCTTGCCTTGACCTTCCTTTCCGGAGCGGCCTTGCCTGCCCTGGCGAGCGCCGATTTCGTGCGCGGCCTTTGGCCCGATGCCCAAGCCAATGGCGTCAGCCGGCAGGCGTTCGAAGCCTCCTTCGCCGGCTATTCGCCGGACGCCAAGATCATGGAGCTGACGCGCAAGCAGCCCGAATTCAGCCAGACGGTGCAGCAATATATCGCCAAACGCGTCACCGATGCGCAGGCAGCCAAGGGCCAGGGCATGGCGCGCGAATGGAGCCAAACGCTTGCCGGGGCCGAGCAGCGTTTCGGTGTCCAATCGGAAATCGTGCTCGCCATCTGGGGCATGGAGACCAATTTCGGCGGCTTCATGGGTGGCACCAACACCATTTATGCGCTCGCGACCCTGACCGAGAACGGCTATCGCCCGGACTTTTTCCGCAAGGAGTTGCTGACGGCGCTGCGGATCGTATCCGACGGGCACGTGCAGCCCAACGACATGATCGGTTCCTGGGCCGGGGCCATGGGGCACACCCAGTTCATGCCCTCGAGCTTTATGCGCTATGCGATCGACTATAATGGCGACGGGCGCAAGGACATCTGGAATTCAGTGCCCGACGCGCTGGGCTCGACGGCCAATTATCTCAATGCCTTCGGCTGGCGGCCAGGGGAGACCTGGGGCTACGAAGTCAAGGTGCCGGCAGTTTTCGACTTCGCCAAGGCCCGGCAGCTTGAAAAGGCACCGCTCGGCCAATGGCAGCAGATGGGAATCAGCCGGGTTTCGGGCCGGCCCTTCCCGCGGGCCGGAGACATGGCTCGGC
Organism: Devosia soli; assembly: GCF_000970455.1. Classification (GTDB taxonomy): domain Bacteria; phylum Pseudomonadota; class Alphaproteobacteria; order Rhizobiales; family Devosiaceae; genus Devosia; species Devosia soli. The sequence continues at coordinate 3,970 of NZ_LAJG01000035.1, forward strand.
TCTATATGCCGGCTGGCGCGAGCGGCCCGGCCTTCCTGTTGCTGCCGAACTTCGATGTGATCAAGCGCTACAACAATTCCGACAGCTATGCCCTGGCCGTGGGGCATCTTGCCGACCGCATCCTCGGTGGCGGCGAATTTGCAACGCCCTGGCCGAGCGGGGACTTTGCGCTCAACAAGGCGCAGCGCGCCGAATTGCAGGGTCTTCTCAGCCGCGCGGGTTATGATGTCGGCTCGCCCGACGGCGTCGTCGGGCCGAAGACGCGGGCGGCGGTCCTCGCCTTCCAGACGCGGGCCGGCCTGCCCGCGGACGGGTACATTTCCGGGCTGCTGCTCGACAGGCTCAAACGTTAGGTCACTTCGGCGTTAACCTTGTATTAACCATAGGCGCGCAGACTCGAGGGGCTTAAGTAGAGGGCAGGCTAGCGCCGGACGGTGCGCCTGCCCTCGCCCATTTCGGGTGCCATAAATAGATCCGCATCGTGCCGCAGGGTGCGATCGCCCTTCAGCCACGATCAGTCCGATATGACCAGAACTCGCATCCTTGCCGCCCTGGCGGTTCTCGTTTTCCTGCTGCCGATCCAGGCGCATGCCGTGTCGGTGATGGACCCATTCAACCTGCCGGCTGCCATGGATGGCGGCACGTCGAAGGTGGGCGATGGCATCGCCTATGCCACCGGGCCGCGGCACAAGCTCGACGTCTATGCCCCCGATCAGATGAACGGGCCGGCGCCGGTCGTATTCTTCATCTATGGCGGCGGCTGGAGCCGCGGGGAGCGCAGCGACTATCAGTTCGTCGGGCGGGCCTTGGCATCGCGCGGCTTCGTGACGGTGATCGCCGACTACCGCCTCGTGCCGGAAGTGCGCTTCCCCGATTTTATTTATGACAGCGCCGCGGCGCTGCGCTGGGTACAGGACAATATCTCAGCCTTTGGCGGCGACCCCAACCGGCTGTTCCTCGCCGGGCACTCGGCCGGCGCCTATAATGCGGTGATGCTGGCGCTCGATCCGTCATACCGGCAGCAGTTCGGCGTAACCATTCCGATCCTGGCGGTAGCCGCACTCTCGGGGCCCTATGACTTCTACCCCTTCGAATATAGCGAAGTGAAGGAAGCGTTCGGCTATGCGCCGAGCCCGGAAGGGACGCAGCCGATCAACCTCATCACTTCCGACGCGCCGCCCATGTATCTGGCGTCCGGCACGACCGATCCGATCGTTCGCGTCCAGAACACCAATCATTTTGCCGAGCGGCTGCGGGCGCAGGGCGTCTGGGTGACCACGCAATATTACGAAGGTTTCGGACATATGGAGCCGGTGATCGCCATGGGCGCCCTCTGGCGCTGGCGCATGCCTGTGCTCGACGACATGGTCGGCTTTTTCCAGCGCTTCGGGGCCTTCCCGAGCGGCGTGCCTTATGTCGCCGTGGCGCCGGAAGCGCCCGAGCAATTGCCGGAAGCGATCGCGCCGATGGATCAGATCGTTTCCCAGCTTAATTCGATGTTTCAGCCGATCGAGGAATAAGGATCGGTCCCATCCGATCGCTTCTGCCGGGTGATCTCACCGGGAAAGCTGGATTGCCCGGACGAGCCGGGCAATGACGGTGGATGCGGACGAGTGAGGCTGGTTCGGCCAGCCTGACTTGGCTCACGGCCGGTTAGGTTCGATGACCACCGAAGCTGCGGAACGCTTGTTGGGGCCGTGGAAGACGGCCTCGATATTGTTGCCGTCCGGGTCGATGACGAAGGCGGCGTAATAGCCCGGATGATAATCGCGCTCACCCGGCCCGCCGTTGTCGGTGCCACCGGCGGCGATTGCTGCCCTGTGAAAGGCGGCGACCATCGCCTCGTCGCGCGCCTGGAAGGCGAGGTGGACGTGGCTGGGCAGGATATCGCCCGGGGTTTGGTCGATAAAGAGTTCGTCGGCCTGCATCCAATCCTTGCCAGAGGCCGTGATGGGAATGCCGAGCACTTCCAGAATAGCGGAATAGAATTTTCGGGTCTTTTCGAAATCATGGGCGCGCAAATGCACATGATCGATGAGACGTCCTGTATGATAGGCCATTGCACCAAAACCCTAAAAAGCAAAAACCGGACAGCAAAACGCCCGGACAGGCCGGGCGTTTCAAACTTCGACGATTTACTCGGCTTCGTTGGCCGGGGCCGAATTGAGCTGGCCGTATTTTTCGGCGCCGATCTTGTCGAGAAGATCGAGCTGGGTCTCGAGGAAATCGATGTGGCCTTCTTCGTCGGCGAGAAGATCTTCGAAGAGGTTCTTCGAGACATAATCGCCAAGGCTCTCGCAGAGTTCGCGGCTGGCCTTATAGGCAGCGCGGGCATCGTATTCGCCTGCAAGGTCGGCTTCGAGCACTTCCTTGATGGTCTGGCCGATGCGCAGCGGGGCAACGCGCTGGAGATTGGGGTGGCCTTCAAGGAAGATGATGCGCTCGATCAGACGATCGGCGTGATGCATCTCTTCAATGGATTCGGCGCGTTCCTTTGCGGCGAGCTTCTTGTAGCCCCAATCATCCAGCAGGCGATAATGCACCCAATACTGGTTGACGGCGCCGAGTTCGAGAAAGAGGGCTTCGTTAAGCCGCTCGATGACCTGTGCTTCGCCTTTCACGACGTACTCCACTGCGTTGCTTTTTGAGCTTTTCTAGCCCAGTCTGGAACGTGACGACGTCTCCAGGCGGATGAGCATTCTGGGCGTGATAATTCTCTGTGACCTGGACGATAATGTCCACCACATTCGGCACGCAGCCCGCGCATTTCGCGCGGCGATTGAGTTCGCTATAGACCTTTGCCGGAACGACGAGCTGCCACGGATCGGCCTTGAGCAAGTCCAGGACGATGTCCTCGATCTCCTTGGAGGTGATCATGTTGCACTGGCAGATGAGCATAGCTTGGGCCGGAACGTCTTCTCAACGGGCGGCAATAAACGCTCCGCATAGTTGAATGTCAACATCATAATTGCCGCAGCCCAGGGCCGGGCACAGGCAGCTTGGCGCGTGTACGGGGCGGGCTCGGCAAGGAATATCGCCCACTCCCTTTTTCTTGTCGCAATAGGTTGGATAGAGTGGGGACAAAGCCGGCTTGAGCTTGCGGGAGAGCAACATGAGACTGACAAAGCCCACCAGACACACGCCCCTTCTGATTGCAGGCGCCGCGACGGCGCTGTTGCTGCCGATGGTGCCGGCCATGGCCGGGCCGGCTGCGGACGCCTGCGCGGCGGAAGCAGCCAGCCAGTATGAAATCGGTTTTGAGGATATCGGGCGGGAAACCTGGGACATCGATACCCAGGCAGCGATCAAGGCATGCAGCGAAGCGCTGAAGGCCGAGCCGACTTCGGCCCAGGTCAAGGGCTGGCTGGCACGGTCCTATTTTGCAGCCGGCGACACCGAAAGAGCCCTGCCGTTGTTCAAGGAAGCGGCCGAAGACGGCAGTGTGGTCGCGCTTGCCATTTATGGTGACATGCTGACGACGGGCGATGGCGTCGAGCAGGACATGGAGCAGGGCGCCGAACTCTTGCGGCGCGGCGCGGAGGCGGGATTTGCGCTGGCGCAGAACAGCCTCGGGCTGTCCTATGATTTCGGCGAGGGCGTCGAACAGGACTACAATGAAGCAGCGCGCTGGTATCGCGCGGCAGCCGAACAGGGCATGCCCAAGGCACAGTCCAATCTGGGACTGATGTATCAGGAAGGGCTCGGCGTGCCGCTCGACTATGTCGCGGCCGCAGCCTGGTTCGAACGCGCCATCGATGGCGGCGATGTTTCGGCGCAGGTCAATCTGGGCAAGATCCTGCAGGATGGCCTGGGCCAGCCTGCCGATCTCAAGCGGGCGGCCGAACTTTACCGCCTCGCCGCCGACCAGGGCGACATGTATGGCCAGAACAACCTCGCCTTCCTTCTTGAAAATGGCGAGGGCATCGAGGCCGATGTCGAGGAAGCCGCGCGGCTCTATCAGCTTGCCGCGGACCAGGGCATGGCGCTCGCAAAACATAACCTGGCGCTGCTTTATGAAGACGGTCGCGGCGTCAAGCGCGACTACGACAAGGCGATCGCGCTTTATCGCGAGGCGGCCGAAGGCGGGGAAATGCGCGCCGCGGTCAATCTGGGCCTGCTCTATCTCGATGGCACCGGCACCGATGTCGATTATGCCGAAGGGCTCAAATGGACAAAGATGGCGGCCGACCAGAACCAGCCGATCGGGCTTAACAATATGGGCCACATCTATGAGAACGGGCTTGGCGTCGATGTCGATCTCGACCTGGCGCGGAGCTATTATGAGCAATCCGCCGCGCTGGGCTACGAGCTGGCGGTGGAAAATCTGGCGCGCCTCGACCAGGGTGGCGCACCGACGCCGAGCAGCGGCGGCAAGATCAAGACCAAGTAGGCTTTTGCAAGCCTGACCAAAGGGCGTGGGTGACTAGAAGTCGCCCGCGCCCTTTTCTTTTGCGGCGGAGGCCTGCTTGAGCTTTTGCCGGTGGCGCGCGGCAATGACGGCGGCGGAAGCGGCCGTCCGGTGGGCGGTCGAGAAAAATTCGCGATGGGCAAGGATCAGCACGGTGGCTAGGCACGCAGCCACAGCGAGCCATTCTGAGACGAACCAGGCGACTGTCGCGACCGCAAAATAATAGGCGCGGATACCGGAATTAAAGTTTTGGGCGCCCAAAGCGTTCATGCGCGTGATGGCGTCGATCTCTTCTTCGCTGGTGATGCGATCATGTTCGAGCGCGCCGAGCATGATGCAGAAATGGTTGAACTGACGAAGCGAGAGGGTGAAGGCGAAGAAGGCGAGGACGAACATGGCGAGCATGACCATGAGATGGGCCTGCACATCGCCGACAGTGAAGCGATTGTCCGGAGAGATGCTCGACAGGGTCTCCATCAGCGTCGAGAGCTGGCCGAAGACGGCAAAGACGGCGAGCGCCAGGAGCACGGATGTCGAGGCAAGAAAGCTCACCGAGCCCATGATATTGCCCGAGAGGATCGCGTCGAACGGGCTCTCGCGCAGCGTGGCGTTGGAGACCCAGCGGCGGCGCTGCATGTTCATGATGCTCGAAAGCGACGGCCGGCGCTTTTCAACGAGCGGCACGAGAAGATTATAGGCGAAATAGGCGATGAGCGGGAAAAGCGAGGTAAAAAGCGTCGTCGTCACGTCTGGCCCCCAAGCGTGCGGATCGCGGCCATCATAGCCTGATTTGAGGCGCTGTGCGCGCCTCAGAGTGGCCGGGGATGGCGGCGGAAGGCAGCGGCGATGTCATCGAGGACGGCTTCGGAAAGCGTCACATCGACGGCGCCGAGATCATGCGCCAACTGTTCAGTACTTGTAGCGCCAATGATGGTGCAGGTGACGAAGGGGCGGCCGATGCAGAAGGCGATGGCCATCTGGGCTGGGTCAAGACCATGCTTGCGGGCGATCGCGAGATAATCGCGGGTGGCAACTTCCGAGAATTCGTTGAGGCGCCAAAAACCCTTCTGATAGTCCTTGCGGCTTCCAGCGGGGGTGGCGCCATCAAGATATTTGCCGGTCAGCATGCCGGCGGCAAGCGGGGAATAGGCGAGAAGGCCGACGTCCTCGTGGTGGCTGAGCTCGGCGAGGTCATGGTCGAAGAGCCGGCGGAGAAAATTGTATTCGTTCTGGACGCTGGCAAGGCGCGGCAGGCCCCTGGCTTCGGCGATGCGCAGCCATTGAGCGATGCCCCAGGTGGTTTCGTTGGAAACGCCGATGGCGCGGATTTTTCCGGCCTTTACGAGGTCGCCGAGGACGTCGAGCATGTCTTCGAGATTGGCAAGGACATCGGCCGTGTCCTGATTTTGCGGGGCGTAGCGCCAGTAGTTTTCGAAGTGATAATGGCCGCGGCTCGCCCAGTGGATCTGGTAGAGGTCGAGATAATCGGTCTTGAGCCGCTTGAGGCTGCCATCGACGGCTTCGCGGATCGAGGCGCCGTCGGCGCGGTGCCCGCCGCGCAGGAAGCTATTGCCGCCCCCTCCGATCTTGCTCGCGAGCACCCACTGGTCGCGATCCTTGTTGGCGGCGAACCAGTTGCCGATGATCTCCTCGGTGCGGCCCGACGTCTCGGGGCTGCCGGGGACGGCATAGAGCTCGGCGGTGTCCATGAAATTGATGCCGGCATCGCGCGCCATGGCGATCTGGGCATGGCCTTCGGCCTCGCTATTCTGGCTGCCCCAAGTCATGGTGCCGAGGCAGATTTCGGTGACCTCGATCCCGGTGCGTCCGAGCGTTTTCATCTTCATGGCCATGGGGCGCAATCCTCGATCTGTCGCAAAGCGGCCGGACCCTAGCGCCAAGGCGGTGCTGAGCGGAAGTCCACATGGGATCAAGCCGTCCGGCTAGCGGGGTTTTCCACAAACCGACTCGCCCAAGCACCTGATTTTGCTGGGCTCGTAAGGGCAGTGTCAAAAAACCGTCACCACTTTTGCTTTGGGGGTTGAGGTCTTGGGCGGGACCCCCTATATACCCCTCACACGGCGCCGAGGCGCGGTGTTTGACGCGGGATGGAGCAGCCCGGTAGCTCGTCAGGCTCATAACCTGAAGGTCGCAGGTTCAAATCCTGCTCCCGCAACCAATGAACCCAGTCAGCTTGTCGCTGACTGGGTTTTGCCTTTTCTGGGGCCCGTATGGCGGCGCTTAATCTGAGTGAATGCGTAGGAGACCGCGTGGGCTTAGTTCCCTGCGGTCAAGAGCCGTGCGATGCTTTGGGCATCTCGCTGGTGGACAGGGGCCCGATGGCCTAGAACCGACTGGATATAAAGCCTGGAAAGATGATGGACGCTTCGCTCGGCATTGCCAAATCCCTCACGGGTATCGAAGGTTTCGACGATCTGACGCTGGGCGGTTTGCCCAGTGGGCGTCCGTCCCTGGTGTGCGGCTCCGCCGGCTGCGGCAAGACGCTTTTTGCGACGACCTTTCTCGTTCATGGCGCGCGCGACTATGACGAGCCGGGGGTGTTCGTCACCTTCGAAGAGCGGCCCGTCGATATTGCCGCCAACGTCGCTTCGCTCGGCTTCGACATCGATGACCTGATCGCCAAAGAGAAGATCTCGATGGAGCATGTCGAACTCGATCCGCAGGAAGTGGCGGAAGTGGGCGATTTCGATCTCGAAGGCCTGTTCTTGCGGCTCGAACTGGCGATCGATGCCATCGGCGCAAAGCGGGTCGTGCTCGACACAATCGAGAGCCTTTTCTCAGCCTTTACCAATCAGGCCGTGTTGCGCGCCGAACTGCGCCGGCTCTTCGACTGGCTCAAGGACAAGGGAATGACGACGGTCATCACCGCCGAACGGGGCGACGGCACGCTGACGCGGCAGGGGCTCGAGGAATATGTGTCGGACTGCGTGATCCTGCTCGATCATCGTGTCCAAAACCAGATTTCGACCCGCCGTATGCGCATCGTGAAATATCGCGGCACGGCACATGGGACCAATGAATATCCATTTCTGATCGATCGGGACGGCTTTTCGGTGTTGCCGGTCAGCTCGCTCGGGCTCGATCATAAGGTTTCCGACGAGCGCATCGCTTCGGGCATCAGCGATCTCGATGCCATGCTCTCGGGCGGCGGCTTCTATCGCGGCTCCTCGATCCTTGTTTCGGGTGTTGCCGGTTCGGGCAAGTCGACGCTTTCGGCAAGCTTTGCCCATGCCGCGGCCGAGCGGGGCGAGCGGGCGATCTATTTTTCCTTCGAGGAATCGGAAGGCCAGATCATGCGCAACATGCGCTCGATCGGCCTCGACTTGGCGCGCTATGCCGATGCCGGCCTTATCCGCTTCATTTCGGCGCGGCCCACTTTTTACAGCCTTGAAATGCACCTCGCGATCATCCTGCGCGAAGTGATCAAGTTCGATCCTCAGGTCGTGGTGCTCGACCCCATCTCTGCCTTCATGGAAAGCGGGGACCGGCTCGAAGTGCAATCGATGCTTCTGAGGGTCGTCGATTTCCTCAAGGGGCGGGGCATTTCGGCGGTCTTTACCCATCTCAATCACAACCAGGATGGCGTGGTTGCGACCGATGCGGGTCTTTCTTCGCTGATGGATGGCTGGATCCTGATGCTCAATCGCGAAGCTAATGGCGAATTCAATCGGGAGCTGTATCTGCTCAAGGCGCGCGGCACGGCCCATTCCAATCAGGTGCGCGAATTCGTGATGAGCAGCGAAGGCATCAGCCTCCTTCCGCCTTATCTCGGCGAAACGGGCGCGCTAACCGGTTCGGCCCGACGCTTCGAGGAAGCCAAGACGCGCCGGCTCGAAATCGAGCGGTTGAACGAGGTCGACCGCGCGCGCAAGCAGATCGAGGCGCGCCGCCGCCATGCGATGGCGCAGATCGATGCGCTCAAGGCGCAGATCGACGACGATGAGGCGGAACTTGCAGGCGTGGCGGCGTCCGAAGCCGACTATCGCCGGCGGGCTGCCGCGGACGCACTGGAAATGCAGAAGAGCCGTCGCACCAGCGACGGGGAATAGGGATCGACATGACAGAAGCGTCAAACCCGAAGAAATTGACCCTTTATGTGGCGGGGCAAACACCCAAATCGCTGGCGGCCATTGCCAACCTCAAGACCATCACCGAGGAGCACATGCCGGGTCAGTATGAAATTGAAGTGGTGGATCTGAGGCAGAATCCCAAGCTTGCCAAGGAACACAGCATCGTTGCGATACCGACGCTCGTGCGCGAATTGCCCGTGCCGATCCGCAAGATTATCGGGGACCTTTCCGATATCGAAAAGGTACTGGTCAATCTCAAGGTCCAGGGCGAATGAGCGACGAAATCGCCGAACTGCGGCGGCGGCTTGCGGAAGCGGAGGATACGCTGCGGGCCATCAACCAGGGCGATGTCGACGCGCTGGTGGTGGGTGAAGCCAACGACCCCCAGGTCTTTGATATCGGGGGTGGCGCAGACGCCTATCACGCCTTCATGGAGGTGATGAATGTCGGTGCGGTGGCGATCGACCAGGATGGGCGGGTGCTTTATGCCAATGCCAATCTCGGCGGCGCGCTGGGGCTGACGCATAATTCGCTGCAGGGCAAGCTGATGAGCGAAGTGGCGCCGGCTCCGGTGGCGCTGGCGGTCGATCGTCTCCTCGTGCCCCCGCTCGTGGGGCCGGTTTCGACCGAGGTCAGCTTCGAGCGCGGGGGCGAGCAGCTCCACTTCATTCTCGCGGCAACGCCCTTGCGCCTGTCAACGACGCTTGGCGTCGCCGTCACCTTTACCGACGTGACCGAGCGGGTGCGCGCCGAGGCGGCCGAGCAGAGCGAGCGCGCCGCGCGGGCAGTGATCGCCTCGGCCAATGAGGCCGTTTTGGTATGCGATCGCCAGGGCATCATCACGCATGCCAACGGCGCGGCGCATGCCGTTTTTTCAGGCGAGCTTCTCGGAAGAGTTTTTGCCGAAGCCGTGCCGCTCGTTTTTCCCGATGCGACAGGGCTCATCACTGCCGAAGATATCGTGCAGATGGCCATCCAGGGCACCGCAGTGCAGGGCGTCGAGGCCCATGCGCCCAATGCCCCCAAGGTCAAGGACTATCTCGTCAGCGCGGCGCCATTGCAGATCGGCAATGATGCAATCAGCGGCTGTGTCGTCACCATGGTCGACATGTCCCAGCGCAAGGCTGCCGAAAAGCAGCAATTGCTGTTGATGCGGGAACTCGACCATCGCGTAAAAAATACTTTGGCGCTGGTGCTCTCGATTTCGAGCCGCACGCTGCATCACGAAGATACGCTCGAAGGCTTCCAGAAAGCCTTTACCGGCCGCATCCAGGCGCTGGCGGCAACGCATAACCTGCTGGCCGAAAATTCCTGGACCAACCTCACCATCGAAGACGTGGTGCAGAGCGAACTTGCGCCCTACACAAGCGGTGCTGCAGGGCGGCTCGTGACGCGCGATCTCGGCCGGCCAATGGCGCCGCGGGCGGCAATCGCCTTCGGGCTCGTTATCCACGAACTGGCGACCAACGCGACCAAATATGGTGCGCTGTCGGTGCCAGGCGGTCAGTTGACCGTGCAGCCGCTGCCGCCGCGCGAAGGGGACGATCGGTTCATCATCGAATGGCGCGAAAGCGGCGGGCCGCCCGTCAAGGCGCCGACGCGGAATGGGTTCGGCCAGACGGTCATCGCGCGGAGCCTTCAATATTCGGCCACCGGCGGCGCCGAGGTTGAGTTCGCGCCCGAGGGGCTCGTCTGCCGCATCGCCCTGCCGCTCGAGGATCTGCACTAGGCCTATCAACACGCAATCAGGCAGCAACGCCTGGATACCCTCTGCCGTTATCGCGGCAAAGAGGAGGGCCAGATGAGCCAAAGCCATTTCATCGTCTGCCAGCGGAACGACGCCTGGCAGCATACCAATCGCGGCAGCGTTTCGGCACCGTTCAAGACACGGGAAGAGGCGGTGCAGTCCGCTATCGAGGATGCGCGCAATTCCGGCGATGCGGATGCCGAGGTGATCGTTCAGGAACCCGATACGCAGACGCATACGGTCTGGCGGAGCGGGGGCGAGACGGAAGACACGGATCAGCCGCGCGAGGATTAAGCGGTCTTATTCGGGTCGATCCCAAGGCGCGATCGGTAGATGGCGTTTATGGGCCGTGGCGCGATAGCGCGCGATGATCGCCTCGGCAACGGCGGGAGCCACCTCCTTGCCTTCGAGGAAATCGTCGATCTCATCATAGGTGAGGCCATAGGCGTCTTCGTCGGGACGCAGCGGCGCCAGATCTTCGAGATCGGCGGTCGGTACTTTCATTACGAGTTCGGACGGTGCGCCGAGATGGGCGGCGAGGGCACGGACGCGGCGTTTGGTGAGGCCGGCAAGCGGCAGAATATCGGCTGCGCCGTCGCCGAACTTGGTGAAAAAGCCCATGACGGCTTCGGCAGCATGATCGGTGCCAATGACGAGGCCATTAAGGCCACCTGCCAAGGCATATTGAGCGACCATGCGCTGACGCGCCTTGACATTGCCGCGCAGAAAATCGGCCTGGGCGGCGTTCTTGGGGGCAAAGCCGGCGCTTTCGAGCGAACGCCAGAGGGCATTGGTGGCTGGCGCGATATCGATCTCGAAGGTCGTATCTGGCTTGATCGCCGCAAGCGCGCGCTCGGCATCGGCGGCATCGGCCTGGATACCGAAGGGTAGGCGCACGGCGATGAAGCGGGCATCGATGCCGGAGGTACGCAGGTCCCTTACGGCGCGCTGGGCAAGAAGTCCGGCGGTTGTCGAATCGACGCCGCCGCTGATGCCGAGCACCAGTGTCTGGAGGCCCGAGCGGAGGAGGCGGGTACGCAAAAATTCGATGCGCCGCTCTGTTTCGCGTGCGGCCTCGAAGTCCGGGGCCACATTGAGGGCCTTGATGATGTCGGTTTGGCTCGTCATGGGCAGAGGGCTTCCGGCGGCAGGTCAGGAGGGCTCAAAGGTGAGCTTGGCGGTAAAACAGATATCGCGACGATGATCGCAAACCGTGACAGAAAGAAAGAGCTTTCCGTCACGCGGGATTTCCTCGGCGGCGATTTCGGCCAGCGCCTTGACCGCCTCGCGCTTTGCCGTTGCGAGGTCTGCAAGCTCTTGGCCGGTGGTGTCGTCGTTGACGACATCGTTCTGGGTAAAATCGAAGTAGAACAGCGGCATAGCAGCACCCTCCGCTCCGAGAATTAGGCGCTACGGTATTGCGTTCCTTCAAAAATGTGCGGCTGTCACAACTTTGCGGGATCGACCCGGCCAACGCGGCGGTCGAGATAGTGCAGATAGCTCGGATCGAACTGGGCCAGCGCACGCAACTCTTCCCAGGCAAGGATCGTCACCACCTGCTGGTCGAAATCGAGCAGGCCCCGCCGCCGCAGATCCTGCAGGGTGCGGTTGGTGTGCACCACTGAGGTGCCGAGAATATCGCTTAGGTCGGTCTGGGTGAGGGGGAGGGCAAAGCTATTGCCATCGGCAAGGCCGGCCATGGATTGGCGAATATAGAGTTCGCAGAAAAGGTGGGCCATGCGGGAGGCAGCATCGGCCTGCCCGAGCATAAGCATCCAGGCACGGAAAGCAGCAGCGTCGATCAGCGTGTCGCGCCAAAGGAGGCCGATCAGCGAAGGCGCCCGCATCAGGGCGTCCTTGACCGCGTCATGAGGAATCCGCGCGACGATGCAATCGCTGATGGCACCCAGGGTATGGTCCATCTTGGGGAGGTAGAGGCTATGAAGATCGGGAATGTCGCCCGAGGTGTGGAGCGAGAAGATCTGCCGGTTGCCATCAGGAAGGGTTTTGGAGCGATAGGCATAGCCTTCAAGGATCAGGCAGCAGCTCGTTGAAATCTCCCCATCGGGGATGATTTCGCTGCCACGCGTATAAAAACGCTCCTGGACGGGCAATGCGGCCAGAGCCACCTTATCGATTTCGGTGACTTCGCCGATGGTCTCGAGCCGGATGATCAATGCTCTAATAGCGCTGTTCATTTTTGTCCTGAGGTCTTTCCGATGACGCATAACGTTCGGCGCGCGCGATGGTCGCAACCGTCTTTCCGCTTTGTCATCCGCGATTCGTCTTGCACCGGTAGCGTGAAACAAAGCACAGGGATGCACCAGAGGCAGCGCTGATCTTAACCACGGGGCTCTAGCCCGTTTGCGGGCCGCGCCTTACTGTGCTCTAGGACAGATACATCGGAATTTATGGGGTTTAGCGTGAGCGTGGTCGTTCCTGTCATTCTCGCCGGGGGTCAGGGGACCCGCTTGTGGCCGAAGTCGCGCTCGGCGCGGCCCAAGCAGTTCATCGACCTGATCGGGGAGACGAGCCTTTTTCAGCAGACGCTGGAGCGGGTGAAGGACGCCGGTCGCTATGGTGCGCCGATCGTCATCACCAATGCCGAATATCGTTTCCTCGTTGCCGAGCAGGCGCAGGAGCGAGGGATTGCGCTTGGGGCGATCCTGCTTGAACCGGTAGCGCGGAACACCGCGGCAGCGATCGCGGCGGCGGCGCAGGTGGCGGTGAGCCAGGATGAAAACGCGATCATCCATGTGCTGCCATCCGACCATCTCATTCCGGCCAGCGCCGACTATTTTGGCGCGGTGGATGATGCGGCGCTCGCGGCACGCGACGGGCACCTCGTGACGTTTGGGATTACGCCGGATCGCCCGGAAACCGGGTATGGCTATATCGCCATCGGCGAGGCACTCAGCCACAGCGCGCATAAGGTTAAGGCCTTTGTCGAAAAGCCGAACCATGAAAAAGCGCAGGAAATGCTGAGCACTGGCGGCTTTGCCTGGAACTCGGGCATGTTCATGCTGCCGGCCAAGGTGTTTCTGGCCGAATGCGAAAAGCTCGCGCCGGAGGTGTTTGCTGCAGCACGCGGCGCCGTTTCGGCAGCCAAGCGCGACCTCGACTTCATTCGTTTGGATGAAGCAGCGTTTGCGGCTTCGCCCAATATCTCGGTCGATTATGCGATCTTCGAGCGTACAGCGAAGGCGGCGGTGCTGCCGGTGTCGTTCGAATGGTCCGATCTCGGCGCCTGGGACGCGGTCTGGAAGGGCCACGAGCGGGACGAGAAGGGCAATGCCGTTTCGGGTCCGGCACTGGTGTCCAATTCCACCAATTCGCTGGTGGTCACCGATACGGCGCACGTGGTTGTCGATGGGCTCGACGATGTGGCCGTGATCGCAACGGAAGATGCGGTGTTCGTCGGCCGGCTGAGCCAGGCGCAGAATGTCGGCGCCATCGCCAAGCAGTTGAAAGCCGATGCGGCGACGCGGCCACTGACCGAGACGCACAAGACATCATACCGGCCTTGGGGCGGGTATTCGTCGATCCTGATGGGCGAACGCTTCCAGGTGAAGAAGCTCTTTGTGAAGCCCGGCAAGAAGCTCTCTTTGCAGAAGCATCATCACCGGTCCGAGCACTGGGTGGTCGTGCGGGGCACCGCTGAAGTGACGGTCGATGGCACCGTGACGATGCTGGCGGAAAACCAGTCGATCTATCTGCCGCTCGGCTGCACGCACCGGCTGGCCAATCCGGGCAAGATCGAGCTCGAGCTGATCGAAGTGCAGACCGGGTCTTATCTCGGCGAAGACGATATCATCCGGATCGAAGATGAGTTCGGACGGAACTGAGGAGCTTTCAAGGCTTGCTGCGTCATCCTTCGGGATGGCGCACCTGGCGTAGGGTGACGGCCTCAGATATTTTCAGCACGCCACCACATTGACGGCCAATCCGCCCTGGCTGGTTTCCTTATATTTCTCGCTCATGTCGGAGCCGGTCTGGCGCATGGTCTCGACGCAGGCATCAAGGGGGACGGCGTGAATGCCGTCGCCTTTCATGGCGAGCGAGGCAGCGGTGACGGCCTTGACTGCGCCGAAGGCGTTGCGCTCGATGCATGGGATCTGGACCAGGCCGCCGACCGGGTCGCAGGTCATGCCCAGATGATGCTCCAGGGCGATCTCGGCAGCATTTTCAATTTGCTCGGGCGTGCCGCCCATGATTGCGCAAAGACCGGCGGCAGCCATGGCGGAGGCCGAACCGACCTCGCCCTGGCAGCCGACTTCGGCCCCGGAGATCGACGCATTGTGCTTGATGATGCCGCCGACGGCTGCGGCGGTCAGCAGGAAATCATGGATGGCGGCTGGGCCGGTGCCGGCCTGGAATTGCACGGCATAGCGCAGGACGGCGGGGATGACACCGGCAGCGCCATTGGTCGGCGCGGTGACCACACGGCCGCCGGCGGCGTTTTCCTCGTTGACCGCCATGGCAAAAAGGCTCAGCCAGTCATTGCCCATCAGGGGGTCGATTTCGTTGCGCTGCCATTTTTCGGCAAGCTGACGGTGGAGCGCCTTGGCGCGGCGGCGCACCTTGAGGCCGCCAGGGAGTTGGCCATCCTGCACCAGCCCGCGATCGATGCACCCCGACATGGCGGTCCAGATGGCGTCAAGACCATCGTCGAGCTTGCGGCGGGAGAGACGCACTTCCTCGTTGGCGCGCTTCATGGCGGCGATGGAGAGGCCGGAGCGCTTCGCCATGTCGAGCATTTCAGCCGCGTTGGCGAAGGGCCAGGGGACGTCATGCGGAATCGCAGGCGCGTCCTTGAGCGCAGCCAGTTCGTCGCTCGAGAGGACGAAGCCGCCGCCGATCGAGAAATAGGACCGGCGCAGAAGCAATTGGCCGTCGGTATCCCAGGCGCAGAACTGCATGCCGTTGGGATGGCCAGGGAGGGGCGTGCTGGTATCGAGAACGAGATCGACCGCAGGACGGAAACGATAGCTCGGGTGACCCGGTGGCGTGACGCGGCCGCTGTCGCGGATTTCGGCAATGATGGCGTCCATGCGATCCGGGTCGACGTCGCGCGGATTTTCCCCTGCAAGGCCGAGAATGACCGCCCTGTCGCTGCCGTGACCAAGGCCGGTGAAGGCGAGAGAGCCATGAAGGCTCGCGGTGATGGCAGCGGGACGCGCCTGACGCGCACGAGGCCAGTTGCCGTCGCGGAGTTCGCCAAGAAACCGGCCCGCGGCGCTCATCGGGCCCATTGTGTGCGAACTCGATGGGCCGATGCCGATCTTAAAGACGTCGAAGACGGATAAAAACATGGTCTCATCATAGTGTGTGCCAAGGCGCGCGGCAAATGGCGAGGATTGTTCCTTAATCGGCAACAGAGCGTGGCGCTGCGGCGCGATTGCCGCGGAAAGACGATTGCCGATATCGAAGTGGTGACGACAGAGGAGACTTGCCATGTCCGCCTATCATGCCCGCCGCGCCGAAGGCGCCACTGCCGACGCGCCGCTCATTTTCCTTTTTCATGGCACCGGCGGCGACGAGAACCAGTTCTTCGATCTCGCCGGCGAACTTGTGCCGGGCGCAGCGCGCGTGGCACCGCGGGGCGATGTCAGCGAAGGTGGGGCGCTGCGTTATTTTCGACGGACCGGCGAGGGCGTCTACGATATGGCGGACCTCGGCCAGCGGACTACGGCCATGGCCGAATTCGTGCGCAGCGAAATTGCGGCGCGCAAGCCGCGCCTGGTGTTGGGCCTTGGATATTCCAACGGCGCCAATATCCTCGCCTCGATGCAATTTGCGGCGCCGGATGTTTTCGACGCCACCGTGCTGATGCATCCGCTTATTCCGTTTGCTCCAAAGCCCGGCGATTTTGCCGGCCGCAAAGTTCTGATTACGGCGGGCCAGCGCGACCCGATCGCACCGGCCCAGGCGACGCAAGCCCTGGCGGACTATTTCAATACCCATGGCGCCAGCGTCGATCTTGTCTGGCATCCGGGCGGCCATGAAATCCGACGCGAAGAGCTGCTCGCCGCACAAAATTTTCTCAGCCGGTAAAGAATTTTCGGGGCGGTTTCCGTCTCGTTAACGAAGTCTAGACGGCGGAGCAGGGATAGTACGGACCTCGTAATTACCCTGATTTCGCCCGTGGATTTCGGAATGTCTTTCCGTCGCCAGATTGCCGACAGCCTGCGCGCCCGCGTGCTGGTTTTCGTGCTTCTGGGTTTTGCTGCCGTTGCCGTGCCCGCTTATTTCGCCTTCCAATGGGTCGTCAATTCGACTGTCGTGCAACTCGGCACGCTCTTTGCGGAAAAGCAGGTGCTTTATGACCGCCATCGTGGATTGGGCACCCTGATCCGCGAAGTGTCGCTTGCCGAAACGCTGGCCGGAAGCCAAGCGGTGCGCGATTGGGCGCAAGACGAGGACGACCCGGAGCGGCGGCGCCGCGGGATTGCCGAACTCGAGCATTACCGACGGTATTTTGCCGATGGCTCTTATTTTTTCGTCGTTGCAGATTCTGGAAACTACTATTTCAACGATAGTGCCAATGCCTATGCCGGCGACCAGTATCGCTACACGCTCGACCCGCAGAACCAGGACGATGCGTGGTATTATTCGGTCTTGTCGCTTGGCGAAGGCTGTCACCTCAACGTCAACAACGATGCCAACCTGCGCGTCACCAAAGTCTGGATGAATTGCGTCATCCGCGAGGGTGGGAAGGTCCTGGGTGTGCTGGGCACGGGTATCGACCTCTCCTCCTTTATCCAGGAAGTCGTCAATGTGCCCCAGCGGGGCGTCACCTCGATGTTCGTCGACCGGCAGGGGATGATCCAGGCGCATCGCGACGAAACCCTGGTCAGTCTTGCCAATTTCGAAGACGGCATCGACAGCAAGCGGACGGTGTTTTCGCTCGTTTCCGGGGCAGGAAACGACGAGACGCTGCGCCGGCTGATGGCCGATGTCACGAGCGGCGGCATGCTGGCGGATTCCGCCTTCGTCACAGTCAATGGCAAGGAAACGCTGGTCGGCATCGGCTATCTCGACAAGCTCGGCTGGTACAATGTCACCTTCATGGACATCGATACCATTATCGACCGGCGGCTCTTCGTGCCGATCGGGCTGTTGCTGGCCGCCATCATGGCAGTGGTGACGATTGTCCTCGTGCTGGTGTTCAAGCGGGCGGTGCTCGATCGGGTTAGCCGGCTGGAGCATGTGGTGCAGAAGGCGCGCGTGGGCGACTATGCGCCGGCGCTTGGGCTTGCGGCCGGGCGGCAGGACGAGATAGGGCGCCTTTCGACAGCGCTGGCGCAGATGGCTTCGCGGGTGGACGACAATACGCGCCTCCTCGAAGCGCGCGTTCACGAACGGACCGAGGAGCTCGAAAGGCTCGCTTTCCGGGATGCACAATCGGGCATTCTCAACCGCCGCGGCTTTGCAGACGCCCATGCGCGCGCCATCGCCAAGGGAGGCGCGTATGGCATCCTCCTCGTCGATGTCGATCATTTCAAGCAGATCAACGATGGCCATGGGCACGCTGCGGGCGATGCGGTCATCGTTGCAGTGGCGCGGCGCATCGAGGCGACCATCGGGCCGGATGCATTCTGTGCGCGCTGGGGCGGGGACGAGTTCATCGTGCTCCTGCCCAATGGCGGTCCGACGAGCCTTCGCGTCAAGGCGCACGAGATCATGCGGGCAGCGGTGGGAGAGGGTATCGATATCGGCCCGAACGCAACCATCCCCGTCTCGCTCAGCGTGGGCGCATACCTTGCCGAAGGCGGGGATACGCTCGATGTGGCGACGGACATGGCAGATGCTGCGCTTTACACCGCCAAGCAAGAAGGCCGAGGCCGGGTGGTGGTCTTCGACAAGGAAATGCGTCCGAGCCCGCGCCGCCATGTAGCCTGAGATCGGGCTTGACGCAGCTGCCGCGGATCAGTCCTATCAGCCCGTCCAATTGCCGGAGGGTGAGCATGTTTCGGACTGTTTTTCTGCTGGTTGTCTTTGCCTTCGCCGGCGCAAGCCTGCCCGCGCATGCGGCAAGCTTTGATTGCGCCAAGGCGTCGACCCCGTTCGAGCATGCGATCTGCGATCATCCCGACCTGTCGGCGGCCGACGACCGGCTGGCCAAAACTTATGAAACGGCGATCGGCGGACTTTCCGAAGCCGCGCTGGCCTCGGTGCGCGCTGACCAGCGCGCCTGGCTCGATTATGCGCAGCGGGCCTGCACCCAGGACGCCAAGCCCCTGACCGGCAGCGCGCGCTACGACGAGCGCGGGCTTGGGTGCCTGACCAGTACATTCGACACGCGCAGCAGCGTGCTCGAGGAAAGCCGCATGATCGACGGCAATCGGTTTTATCCGGTCGGTGAATATAGCGCCATGCCCGATCCTAATGAAACGGATACGCCTGACTCTAACTGGCCGGTTGCGACGCACGAGCTGAGCTATGTGCAACTCGATTCCGAGGAGAGCCATGCCGCAGCATTCAATGCCTTCGTCCAGCAAGAGGCGGAGAAGCTTTCGGGCGGCGGTGGCGATATCGCCGAGGATGACGCAAGCAGCGACATCGCCAATACCATCTCGGTCAAGGAAGTTGCCGGAACGGACCGGATTACGCTCGATGTCACCACATACTGGTATGGCCATGGCGCCGCTCACGGCAATGGGAGCGTGAGCTATCTTCACTATCTCATCGACGCGGGCCGGCCGATGGTGGCACGCGACCTCTTCGGCAAGAAAGGCTGGCAATCGGCCCTGCTCAAGCTCGCCCTGGAAGCGCTGAAGGCCGAGCACGGCGACAACCTGATGCTCGACGACGAAAGCTCGATCGCCGACGCCGTGGCCGATCCCGAGCGCTGGGATATTTCCAATCCCTATGGGCTCATCATCCAGTTCCAGCCCTATGAAATCGCCGCCTATGCCTATGGCGCACCGACTGCCACGATCAGCTGGGAAAAGCTGCAGCCCTATCTCGCGGAAACCGCGGATCAGGTTCGGTACTAGGAGCGCGGCATGAGCGAGATTCTTCATCACATGATCGCCTCCGGACCACGTCCGGTCGCGCCCTTCAGCCATGCCACCGAGGTCAATGGTTTTGTCTTCGTGACCGGGCAAATGCCAACAGACCCGACGGCGCCTGACGCGCCGCTGCCCGAGGGGATCGAAGCGCAGACGCGGCGCGTGGTCGAAAACCTGAAAGTGGTGCTGGGAGGGATCGGGCTGACGCTGGCCGATGTCACCATGGCGCGGATTTACCTGACTGAATTCGAGCGCGACTATGCCGCGCTCAATGCTCTCTGGCCGAGCTTTTTCGCGCCCGGAAAATTGCCGGCGCGGACGACCGTTGGCGTGACGGCGCTAGCGGTGGGTGCGCTGGTCGAAATCGATCTCGTGGCACGGCGCCCCTGACAGAGGCGTGCGCAAGGCCAATTCGTGTCTTGCAAATTCGGGACGAACTGCATCAACTGTGACACTCTTGCGATCGACGGGGAGGGTCGAGCGTGTCCATAGCCTTGCGCGTTACGCGCGTGATTGATGCGATCAGCTATTGGGTGGGGCTGGTGGCGGTTTGGCTGGTGCTGCTCTCGGCGCTGGTGAGCGCCTTCAATGCCATTTTCCGCTATTCGGTCAGCGCCATGATTTCGCTCGAACGCAGTGTTGGCGGCGGCGTCTTCGGCGGCATGGTCTGGATCTATACCCACTATTCCAACGTGCTCTCGGAAAGCGTCTGGTACATGTTCGGCGGCATGGTGATGCTCGGCGGCGCCTGGACGTTGAAGATGAACGAGCATGTGCGGGTCGACCTGCTCTATGGCTCGGTGAGCGAGCGCACACGCACCTGGATCGACCTTCTGGGCGGGCTTTTCTTTCTGATGCCGCTCTGCGTTCTCCTGATTTATTTCACCTGGCCCTGGTTCGTGCAGGCTTGGGTGCAAAATGTGACGTCGAACGCCGCAGGCGGTTTGCCGCGCTGGCCGGTGCGCCTGATGCTGCCGCTCGGCTTTGCGACGCTGATGCTGCAGGGCATTGCCGAGATCATCAAATGTATCCTGGCGCTGACCACCACTTATGTCCGCGAATTTGCCTATGAGAAGCCGGTGCAATGATCGATCTCTTGCGTGAGAACATGGCGCCGGTTCTTTTCGGGGGACTCGTCACCTTTCTGCTCATTGGCTATCCGGCGGCATTTTCGCTGGCGGCAGTGGGCCTTTTCGGCGGGCTGATCGCCATCGAGCTTGGGCTGATCGCGCCCAATTTTCTGGGCAATTTGACCTATCAGCTCTATGGCGTGCTTTCGAACGAGCTGTTGCTGGCCATTCCCTTCTTTACCTTCATGGGCGTCATCCTCGAAAAGAGCGGGCTGGCCGAGGATTTGCTCGACGGCTTTGGGCAGCTTTTTGGCGGCATTCGGGGAGGGCTCTCTTATGCCGTCATCATCGTTGGGGCGATCCTTGGCGCCATTACCGGGACGGTGGCGGCATCGGTGATCGCCATGGGCCTGATCTCGCTGCCCGTGATGATGCGCTATGGCTACAATGTACGGCACGCGACCGGCGTGATCGCGGCCTCAGGCACAATCACCCAGCTCATTCCGCCCTCGCTGGTGCTGATCGTCCTCGCCGACCAATTGCAGCGCTCGCCGGGCGAAATGTATATCGGGGCGACGGGCGCTTCGATCGTCCAGGTCCTGCTGTTCATGGGCTGGGTTTTCATTCTCTCCATCATCCGGCCCGAACATGTGCCGGCCTTGCCGCCGGAGGCGCGGACGCTCAAGGGCTGGCCGCTCTGGGCCAAGATTATTCGCGGCACGGTGCCGTCATTGGCGCTGATCTTTATCGTTCTGGGCACGATCTTGCTCGGTCTTGTGACGCCGACCGAAGCTGGAGCCATGGGCGTCGTCGGCGCCATGCTGCTGGCCTGGATGAACGGGCGGCTGCGCTGGGACGTGACCTGGGGTGGCATGGTCTCGACCATGCGCCTGACCGCGATGGTGGTCTTCATCCTCCTCGGGGCGCGCGTGTTCACGCTTGTGTTTCAGGGCGTAGGCGGTGGACACTGGATCGAGGAGCTTTTGTCCAACCTGCCTGGCGGGGTCGTCGGCTTCCTGATCTTCGTCAACATTTTCGTCTTTATCCTCGCCTTCTTTCTCGATTTTTTCGAGATCGCCTTCATCGTCATCCCGCTTCTGGCGCCTGTGGCGGAATCGCTCGGGATCGACCTTGTCTGGTTCGGCGTAATGATCTGCGCCAACATGCAGACGAGCTTCATGCACCCGCCGTTCGGCTTTGCGCTTTTTTATCTCCGGGGCATCGTGCCGCGGGACAAGGTCAAGACCTCCGACATTTACCTCGGGGCCATCCCCTGGCTGGTGCTACAATTGATCCTCGTGGGGATTTTGATCGCGTTCCCGCAGCTGGTGACGTTCTTTCTCGACAAGGGGCCCGAGGTCGACCTTAACAGCGTCGAGATCGTCCTGCCGCCTATGGGTGGAGGGGAGGGAACAAGCCCGACATTTACCGCGCCACCGCCACCGAGCTTTGGCGCGCCACCTGCCCCGGCATTCGAGACACCGCCGGCGCCGGTTTTCTAGGTGAGTGGAGGGCCCTCGGGGCGAGCCCGAGGGCGGACGTGCAGTCAGGGCGCCAGGCCCCCCCCCCGTAAATGAGGGAGGGGTAGTAGTGCCATAAACGTTAGAGCGTACCGGCGCGCTGCTGGCTCTGCATGAAGGCGTCGTAGTTGAGTTCCGCGATCTGGTTCCAGAGGTAGTGGTCCTTGCGGAAGGCCTTGATGGAGTCCCAGATTTTCTTGAAGTTCGGGCTCGAGGCTTCAAGCTCGGCATAGGTTTCGTTGGCGGCCTTGAAGCTGGCTTCCATGATTTCGGGGCTGAAGGGGCGCAACTGGGCGCCGGCGGCCACGAGCTTCTTGATCGCGGTGGGGTTCACGTAGTCATATTTGGCGAGCATGTCGGCGCTCGTTGCCTGGCAGGCGGTCTTGAGGAGCGACTGATAGGCAGGCGGCAGTTCTTCGAACTTGCCCTTGTTGATCAGCGCATGGACGGTCGGGCCGCCTTCCCACCAGCCGGGATAGTAGTAGTAGGGCGCAACCTTCTGGAAGCCGAGCTTTTCGTCGTCATATGGCCCGACCCATTCGGCGGCGTCGATCGTGCCCTTTTCCAGCGCGTTGTAGATTTCCCCGCCCGGCAGGGTCTGCGGGATGACGCCGAGCTTGGTCAGGATCGTGCCGGCGAAGCCGACGCGCATTTTGAGGCCCTGGAGATCGGCGACGGTGTTGATTTCCTTGCGGAACCAGCCACCCATCTGCGCCGCGGTATTGCCGCAGGGGAAGCCGACGATATTGTAGCTCGACAAGAACTCATTGGTGATATCGAGGCCGCCGCCGTAATAATACCAAGCGCTCATGCCGCGGGCATTGAGCGAGAACGGAATGGCGGCCATGGCAGCCCAGGCAACGTCCTTGCCCGAGAAATAATAGCCCACGGTATGGGCCATTTCGATCGTGCCCTCGGAAACGGGATCGACGACTTCAAAGGGTGGGACCAGTTCGCCGGCGGCGAAAACGTCGATGGTGAAATTGCCGTCCGAGGCTTCGCTCACATATTTGGCCAGCGTTTCGCCGCCGCCATAGATGGTATCGAGGCCCGGCGGGAACGACGACGCCAGGCGCCAGGATACTTTTGGCAGGCTCTGGGCAATGGCGGGCATGGCGAGGCCTGTCGAGGCGGCCACGGCGCCTGCGCCGACGGCACCGGCCTTGGTAAAGAATTTCCGACGATCCAATGTAGTTCTCCCTCGCTATGGAAGAGGCATCCTCCCGCCTGTTCCCCAAACGAGAATACACAGCGCTCAGAGCGAGTAAAGCATTCCTCTTGCTCTCGATTCAGGATTGATCGCAGCGCTTTGCGGCGCGGAACGTCTGGCGGGAGCGGGGTGGAAAATGCTAAGGCCTGCCCGAACGGCCGAGGAGAGCGCAATGTTCGTTGTGGGTGGGGAAAGTCTTGTCGATCTGGTGCCGGTTTCGGCAGAGCCCGGAGCCAAAATCCTGGCGCTCCCAGGTGGCTCGCCCTTTAACTGCGCGATCGCCCTCGCCAAGCTTGGCAACGAGACCGGCTTTCTCTGCCCTATCAGCCAGGATCAGTATGGCGACATGCTGCTCGAGCCGCTCGCCGAGGCAGGCGTCGCGGTGTTGATGAAAGAGCGCGTCAAGGAGCCGACGACCAAGGCAGTCATCACCTTCAACGCCAGGATGCAGGCAAGCTATGTCTTTGAGCGGGGCGCCGACCGGGCTTTTACCCGTGAGGGACTGATGGCGGCGCTGCCACAAAGCATCGAACTCTACCAGATCGGCGGCTTTGCGCCGATGCTCGCGGAGGATGCAGAAAAGTGGCTCCCGGTGGTCAAGGCGGCCATCGGCCGGGGGGCGACCATTTCCTTCGACATCAATGTGCGCAAGGTCGATGACGAGGACGGATATCGCCGCCGCCTCGCGGACTTTTTGGACCTCGCGCATATCATCAAACTTTCCGAAGAGGACCATGACTGGCTCGAGCCCGGCATGACGATCGAAGAGCATGCCAAGCTCCTGCTCGACCGGCCCAATTGCGAACTCGTTGTCGTAACGCTGGGCGAACACGGCTCGCGCGCTTTTTCCAATGTGGCCGAAGGCAAGGCTGGCATTTATTCGCCACCGGTTTTCGGTGACACGGTCGGCGCGGGCGACAGCCTGATGGCGGGTATTCTCACCTGGCTTCATGAAACAGGCGCGCTCAAGCTCGGAAAGCTCGGGCAGCTCGACCGGGCGGCGCTTGAAAAAACGCTGCGCTTTGGCGCCGTCGTCGCTGGCCTCAACTGCGCACAAAAAGGCTGCAAGCCGCCGACCCGCGCCGAAGTAGATGCGGTTCTGGCGAGCGGTTGATCGCTGGGGCTCAGCCCAAGCATCGACCGGCAACAAATAGCTTATTACTGAATCGCCCGATGTCGACTGTAGTCCCGCATCGAGCAATACCTGTGGGGCTAGACCGGCTTTTTCTGTTGTCGCTGAGCGAGGCGAAGGGGGAGCAACGAGCTGGCAGTTCCGCTGTTGACAGGCAGATCAAGCAGCACCGAAGCGTTTGGTGACAAATTGTTGGCGGTGCCAAGAGAGTGCAGCTTGGTCGAGGGCCAAGAGACTTTTCAGAACCAGCTTGCCTTTTGGATTGACCGTAGCCGCGAAGTCGGGTGTGGCGGCGAACAAATCGACCACAATCTGCATGTCTGGACCGATCGTCCAATAGAAAGATCTGAACAGCTCAGATGCTTCGCCATCAAGGAAAAGCAGATTGTTGACGTGCAGTGTTCCGCCGTCCTTCACGGGACGAATAAAGGTGGCAACGCCATTATCCGTCACGATGCCGGAAAAGCTGCAAACGCCTCTTTGATCCCGCTCGACCTGCGCCAGCACGCGGTCCAAGGTCTCGGATACGAAACTTGCGCGGAACGCGTCTTGTGCGTCTTTGATGCCTGTGACCTTTGAAATGATTTCTTCATAGAGATCATCGGCGATCTGATCGATTTTGGGCTCCGCCGGCGCATGACCCCTAAATGGTATGGGCTCCACGAATGGGCTTATGTTCTTGAGGTGAACATAGCTTTGCCCACCCTCATTGCTGAAGAAATCGACTTCGCCCAGGGCAACGTAACCCTCCGCAAAAGTCGGGCCCAGTTCCGCGAGGATCGCTAGCTCGCCGAGTCTATGGGAGAAATTTACCTCGTCGTCGAGCGTGCAAGTAAATGCGTGAGGACTGCCGGGTTCAGGCATCTCGCCAACCTGCGTGTAGACAACCAATTTGGACAAGGGGCGGTGCTCCGCGGCATCGGTTACCGTGGAGCATCATATATGGTTAGGCATAGCACGTACATGAATGTACGAGACCGAGTGTCCGGCTGCTTAAGCCTGGTATGCCCTGACATTCTGCTTCTGCTCACCGAGGCCTTCGATGCCGAGATGCATGACGTTGCCGGGTTTGAGCCACACTGGGTCGGGCTTGATGCCCATGCCGACGCCGGGTGGGGTGCCGGTGGTGATGATGTCGCCGGGCTGAAGGCTCATGAACTGGCTGACATAGGAGACGACTTTGGCGACGCCAAAGATCATCGTCTTGGTCGAGCCGTTCTGGTAGCGGTGGCCATCGACTTCGAGCCACATGGAAAGGTTCTGGGGATCAGGCACTTCGTCCTTGGTGACGAGCCAGGGGCCGATGGGCCCAAACGTGTCGGCGCCCTTGCCCTTGTCCCAAGTGCCGCCGCGCTCGGTCTGGAAGTGACGCTCGGAGACGTCGTTGCAGACGCAATAGCCGGCGACGTGGTCGAGCGCATCGGCTTCTTCGACATAGCGGGCTTCCTTGCCGATGACGACGGCGAGCTCGACTTCCCAATCGGGCTTGATGGCGTTTTTCGGGATGATGACATCGTCATTGGGGCCGATGATGGCGCTGGTGGCCTTCATGAAGATGATCGGCTCTTCCGGAATTTTTGCACCGGTCTCGGCGGCGTGGTCGGCATAGTTAAGCCCGATGCAGATGAATTTCCCAACATTGGCGACGCAAGGGCCGATGCGCTCGGACGCGTCGAGCTTGGGCAGGAGGTCGATATCCGTGCCGGCGATCTTGGCGAGGCCTTCGGGGAGCAGCGTTGAGCCGCCGATATCGCCGACCACGCCGGTGAGATCGCGGATCGAGCCATCCTGAGCAAGAATGGCGGGCTTTTCAGAGCCCTTGGGGCCGACGCGGAGCAGTTTCATTGACAAAAATCCTCTTGGGTGTCGCCTGTTGGTGGAGGCGGGTGTTCTTGATGTCGAGCGCGACTTTCGTTCGCCGCGGTAATCAGGCCTTGGGGCGGATGATGCCCTTTTTCAGGATAATATTGGCGTAGAGCCGGTGTTCGCCGGTCTGGACGACGGCGACGGCTTTCTTCGCGCGATCGTAGAAGGCAAAGCGTTCCACGGTCGAAAAGCTCTTGGCCGGTTCGTGGCGGCGGATGATCCCTTCGAAAGTGTCGTAAATGGGTTCGCGCTGCTCGGGATGATCGACCACGGCCATGCCGATGGCGGTTTCCTCGACGAATTCGTCCAGCGGCATGAGCGTCAGAATGGCATCGAGCATATCGGTGGCTGAGATGCCGTCGGCGCGATGGACGTTCGGCCCCAGGAATTCGGCCGGAAAATTGGCGTCGGCAATGACGATTTCATCGCCATGGCCCATGGCGCGGAGCGTGGCGAGAAGTTCGGGCCCCAAAATGGGCGGGATGAGCTTGAGCATGGTGTCTCCGAAGGTTCAGCCGAAAGGAAAATCGCCGTCGTCGAGCGCCACTTCGGCGCCGTCGGCGAACATGTGCGGGTGCTCGCGGGCGAAGGCAAAGAGCTCGACCATGACGGCATCGATATGGGCGCGTATCGCAGCAATGGCCTGGGGGGTGTCGCCAGCGACGATGCCATCGAGAATGGCCTGATGCTCGGCGATCGTAAGCGCGAGACGGCGCGGGGTGATGATGAGGCGGCGGGCGCGGTCGAGATTGGCGCGGGCCTTGTCGATGATGGCCTTTACCTTGGTCATCCGCATGGAGCGGAAGATGATGTCGTGAAAATCAATATCGATCTGGTGGAAGGTTTCGCTATCGTCGCGCGCGGCAGCGGCGCGTTGATCGGCCATATTGGCCTGCAGCGCGGCGATCAATTCGGCATCGTGTCGGCCGATGAGAACGCGGAGGGCTTCGCTCTCGAGGCCCTTGCGGATCAGCATATATTCGCGGACATCGGCGATGCGAACAAGCGAAACGGTCGAGCCGCGCTGGGGCGCAATGTCGACGAGGCCTTCTTCGGCGAGGCGCGCAAATGCTTCGCTGACGGGGAAGCGCGACACCTCGAAATGGGCGCATATACCTGCCTTATCCAGCACCGTGCCGGGCGGCAGCGCCAAGGTGACGATCGCCTGTCGCAAGGCCTGCGTCACCTCTGCAGTCACATTGCCGCGCGCCAGCGTCGCTGGCCGTGTCAAAAAAGAATAAGAACTTGTATGGTTGTTCATGCTAACATGTTAGTTAGTGCGCAGCCGTCCCGCAATGGCCCAATCTGACTGCGATGGGCCAAAGCGTAAAGCACCCGTTGAGACCTCTTTCTGCCGGAACGCCCCATGTCCGAAACCATGACCCGCCCGCAAGGCAAGACCCTGACGCTGAATGGCGCTGACAATATCGCCGTGGCGCTGGCCAATCTCGATCCCGGCACAGAGACGGCGCAGGGCGTTTCGATCGTCAAGCGCGTGCCGCGCGGGCATAAGTTTGCGACGCGGCCGATCGCGGCCGGCGAGGCCATTGTCAAATTCGGGCAGATCATCGGCTTTGCCAAGGACGGCATTCCGGCCGGTGATTGGGTGCATGAGCACAATTGCGGCATGGGCGGGCCGGACGGCACGCTCGAACATGATTATGCCTTTGCCGAAGGCGCGGTGCCGGTCGAATTTTTGACGGGGCCAGAACAAGCGACGTTCCAAGGCTATCGCCGGGCCAATGGCAAGGTCGGGACGCGCAACTATATCGGCATTCTGACATCGGTGAACTGCTCGGCGACCGTTGCCAAGTTCATGGCGCAGGCCATCAAGAATTCCGGCATTTTGGACGATTATCCCGAGATTGACGGCATAATTCCCTTCGTCCATGGCACCGGTTGCGCCATGGACAATCAGGGCGAAGGTTATCAGATCCTGCGACGCACGCAGTGGGGCTATACCGCCAATCCCAATCTTGGCGCGGCCCTCTTGGTCGGGCTTGGCTGCGAAGTGTTTCAGATCGAGCGGATGAAGCAGTCCTATGGGATGACCGAGACCGACACGTTCCAGACCATGACGATCCAGGAGATCGGCGGGACCAAGAAGATGATCGACTGGGGCGTCGAGCGCATCAAGGAAATGCTGCCGATCGCGGCGCGGGCCAAGCGCGAGACGGTGCCGGCTTCTGAGCTGACGCTGGCGCTGCAGTGCGGTGGATCGGATGGCTATTCGGGGATCACCGCCAATCCGGCGCTTGGCGTCGCGGCAGACCTTCTCGTGCGCAATGGCGGGACGGCAATCCTTTCGGAAACGCCCGAGATCTATGGTGCCGAGCACCTGCTCACCCGCCGCGCGGTCAGTCGGGAAGTGGGTGAAAAGCTGCTTTCGCGCATCAAGTGGTGGGAGGATTACACCCAGCGCAATGGTGGCGAGATGAACAATAATCCTTCGCCAGGCAACAAGGCGGGTGGGCTGACGACGATTCTCGAAAAGTCGCTCGGCGCGGCGGCCAAGGGCGGAACCTCACCGCTGACGGCGGTCTATGAATATGCCGAGCCAGTGACCGAGAAGGGTTTTGTGTTCATGGACACGCCGGGCTTCGATCCGGTTTCGGCGACGGGGCAGGTGGCTGGTGGGGCCAATATCCTGGCGTTCACCACCGGCCGCGGTTCGGCCTATGGCTGCAAGCCGGTGCCGTCGATCAAGCTCGCCACCAATTCCGAACTTTATGGCCGCATGACCGACGATATGGACGTCAATTGCGGGGATATCGTCGAGGGCATTTCCATCGAAGACAAGGGGCAGGAGATTTTCGATCTCATGCTGCGCGTTGCCTCGGGCGAACAGACGAAGTCGGAAAAGCTCGGCTATGGCGACAACGAGTTCGTGCCTTGGCAGGTCGGCGCGGTGATGTAGTCACCCGCCTTAGGGCAAACGATCGTCGGGGTGGTAGCGCGGGCGCTATCGCCCCGTTTCGTTTTCGATGGTGTCGGCATTGGGGTCGATACCGACACCGAAGGCATCGACGCGACCGATCGGGGCGGCTATCAGTTGCTCGAGCGGAAAGCTGTTGTCATTGGCGGCCACTGGCTGTTGCGGCGCGCTGATCAGCAGATCGGCGGCGCGCTGGGGCGCGCGGCTGATCGGAACAACGGCGCCAGCAACTTCGAGCAGACGTGTCTGGCCCTGGCCTTGATAAGGCGGGCGCAGCATGGCTGCGGCATCGGTGCCGAGGAGCGGATCTGAAACCGCCAGGGTAACGCCGCCACCGCGATAGAAGGTGCGGATAGACTGGCTGATATAGAAGGCAAGTTTATCGGCGCCAGCGGCTGAAAAATGGATGCCGTCGTCCTTGCGCATGCGGGCATTCTGGCCGTTCACGTCGGGGCCATAAGAGGAGTACTTACCATCCTCACCGAGAAACCTGTCATAGATATCGAGGAATTCGGCGCCACCGGAGAAGGCCGCCATCTTGTGAAGCGCGCTGATCTGGCTGATGGCGGCGGAGTATTCGCTCTTCGACATGGGCGGCAGGCCGACCCAGATGACGGGTTTGCGGGCGGCGCGCAACTGGCCGAGGAACTGATTGAGGCGCGCCTGATAGGCAGCGGTCCAGCCCGGAGTCAGGGAATTATAGCTCTGGCCGTCGACCTTGATCTCCTGGCGATCGTTGACGCCGATGACGACGACGGCGAGATCGAACGTGTCCTCGGCGATCTGCTCGCCGATGGCCTTGTTCCAATCAAAGTAATCTTCCCGGACGAAGCCCGATGAGCCGACGCCCTGGTCGATGACGACGAGGTTGGGGTCCTCGGCGTAGAAACGGTCGAGCGCTTTGGCAACGTCTACCGCGAGGGAATCGCCGAAGACGGCGAGGCGCGTAGCGCCTGGGGCTTTTTCGATCGTCGGCTTAGGCGGCGGCAAGGCTGCGGTGGGCTTGGGTGCTGCCCGTCGTGGCTGGGTCTGCTGCACCACCGGCGGGGGCGGCGCGGCTTGCGGCTCTTCGCCGAAAAGCACGTCGAAGAGGGTCCGGCGCTTTTGCGTCTGCGCGACATCGAAGCGTTCCCCACTTTGCGCAAAAGCCGGCGCAACCTCGATGGTGGCGAAGAGAGCGAGCAGCAGAAAGACGAAAACGCGCTTCATGGGTCGGTCCGAGTGGCCTCTTGGGTCTAGCAGACTGATGGCGGCAAGACCATGGCGCTCGCCACGCCGTTACTGGGCGGCAAGGGCATCATAGGCGGCGCGGGTAATGAAACCATCAGCAATCTCGCCGCGTGCCGCCTGGAAACGGGCATAAGCAGCCTGGGTGATGGGCCCGAGCCGGCCGTCGACGGCGCCATCGTATAGGTCGAGATTTTTGAGGGCCCGCTGCACGGCCTGCCGCTGAGCCAGATTGGGGAAAATGGTGTCGCGCGGCCAGGGCGTCGCAAAAGTGCCGGCGCCCTTCAGGCGGTCGGTCAGGTGGGCAACCGCCATGGCGTAGCTGTCGGAGAAGTTGTAGCCCTTGAGGACGAGATAATTGCCGGTCATCAGGAATTTGGGGCCGGTATGCCCCGCGGGAACATAGAGAAACACCGGAATGCGCGGATCGCTGAACGGCTTGCCGGAAACCCGGGCGATGCCGCGATCGGTAAAAAAGCTGATCGGACGGAGTTCATCGCGAGTGGCGAGAAGATAATCGAAATTTTGGGGCACACTGACCTCAAAGCCCCAATCGATGCCTGGCTGATAGCCGAGATCGCGGAGAAACTTGGCCGAGGTCGCCAGCGCGTCGGCCAGCGAATCGTGAAGGTCGATGCGTCCATCGGCATCTCCGTCACTGCCATGGGCTATGACATTGGTCGGATTGACCTGGAGATGTCCGATGGCACCGGCCCACGAGCCAATGGGCGAGGTGCCGCCATTACGCTCGGCGAGAATGAGGGCGGCGAAGAAATCGGCCTTGTCCTCCGCATATCGAGTCCGCTGCTGGAAGGTGACCGTTGCCAGCGAACGGACGATGGGACGGATGAGGTCGGTGTTCGAAAGGACCGCGCCATAGTCAGTTTCGATACCCCAGATGGCGCCGAGGAGATAGGGGTCGACGCCGTAGCGCTGGCCTATGGCGGAAAACAGCTGGGCGTTGCGTTCGAGCGCCGCCATGCCGCGATTGATGCGGGAGGAGTTGACGCGCGTGTCGATATAGTCCCAGACCGGCGTCGTAAACTCCGGCTGGGTTTCTACGAGATTGGGCACGCGCGGATCGGGCGTCAGTCCCGCGGTCAGGGCGTCATATGTGGCAGGATTGACGCCGCGCGCGACAGCCTCAGCCTTCAGCTCGGAAAGGAAGGCCGAAAAATTCGACTGCGCCAGCGCCGGATTGGTCATCAGGAGGACGATGAGGACGGCGAGCTGGCGCATGATCGAAAGGCCTCAGCGGTTGCGGGTCATGAGGTGACGTTCCCAGGCATAGGCAGTCTCGACGATTTCTTCGAGATCGTCGTGTTGCGGCACCCAGCCGAGGAGCGAGCGGACTTTCTCGCCAGTGGCGGTGATCGAGGCCGGATCGCCGGGGCGGCGCGGGCTTTCATCGGCGCGGAAATTGACGCCCGAGACCTTGCGGACTGTCTCGACCACTTCGCGCACGGAATAGCCCTGGCCATAGGCGCAGTTGAGCGTCGTGCTCTCGCCGCCGGCCCGCAAATGCTTGAGTAGCAGGGCATGGGCGGCGATCAGGTCTGTCACGTGAATATAGTCGCGTACGCAGGTTCCGTCGGGCGTTTCGTAATCGGTGCCGAAGAGATCCATCTTTTCGCGCTGGCCGAGGGCGGTCTGACAGGCAACCTTGATGAGGTGGGTGGCAAGCGGGGTCGACTGGCCCGAGCGCTTCTGCGGATCGGCGCCGGCGACGTTGAAATAACGGAGAACGCCGAAAGTCAGGGGATGAGCGGCCGCGACGTCGGCAAGCATCCACTCGGTCATGAGTTTTGAACGGCCATAGGGCGACATCGGGTTGAGCGGAGTATCCTCGACGACTGGCGCGAGGCCGGTCATGCCATAGACGGCGGCAGTCGAGGAAAAGATGAAGTGCTTGACGCCGCCCTTGACCGCGGCCTCGATCAGGTTGCGCGAGGTTGCGGTGTTGTTTGCGTAGTATTTGAGTGGATTGGTTACCGATTCGGGAACGACGATCGAGCCGGCGAAGTGAATTATTTCACTGATGGCGTATTTTTCGATGAGGCCGACGACGAAGTCGATATCGCCGGCATTGCCTTCGACAAAGCGGGCCCGGCCGTCGATGGCCCAGTCGAATCCGGTGATGAGATTGTCGAGGACGATGACGTCTTCGCCAGCATCAGTCAGGTTCAGAACCATGTGGCTGCCGATGTAACCTGCACCGCCGGTAACCAAAACTGCCATTTGTCCCTATCCAGTCGCTAAAACCTGTTGTTCTGCAACGCTATGTATCAGATGTTGCGCTGGAAGCCACAACACCTGCCAAACGAGATTAAAGGGATCCTCCGTGTCAAAGCGTGTGCGTACCGCCGTATTCCCCGTAGCGGGGCTGGGAACGCGTTTCCTGCCGGCCACCAAGGCCATGCCCAAGGAAATGCTGACCGTCGTCGATCGCCCCTTGATCCAGTATGCGGTGGATGAAGCGCGCGAAGCCGGGATCGAGCATTTTGTGTTCGTGACCGGCCGCAACAAGGGCGTGATCGAAGATCATTTCGACCGTCAGTTCGAGCTTGAGACGACCCTGGAGATGCGCGGCAAGACTGCAGCCCTCACCGAATTGCAGAAGGATCTGCCGTCGGCTGGGCGCACGAGCTTTACCCGCCAGCAGGAGCCTCTGGGCCTCGGCCATGCCGTTTGGTGCGCGCGCGATATCGTGGGCGACAATCCCTTTGCCTTGCTGCTCCCCGACATGCTGTTCAAGGGTGAGCCCGGCGTCTTGCGGCAGATGATGGACGCCTATGAAGAGACCGGCGGCAATGTCATTGCGGTGGAAGAAGTGCCGCATGACGAAGTTTCGTCCTATGGCGTCATCGGCCGCGGCGAAGGTCCCGATACGGGCTTTGAGCTGACCGAAATGGTTGAAAAGCCGAAGAAGGAAGAGGCGCCGTCCAATCTCATCATTTCGGGCCGCTACATCCTTCAGCCGGAAATCTTTTCGCTGCTCGCTGAGCAGACCAAGGGCGCCGGCGGGGAAATCCAGCTCACCGACGCCATGCAGACGCTGATGCATCGGCAGCATTTTACCGGCGTCAAATATGTCGGCCAGAGTTTTGACTGCGGCTCTAAGATCGGGTTCCTCAAGGCCAATGTCGTCTATGCGCTCGAGCGCGACGATATCGGCCCCGATTTCCGAAAGGAATTGAGCAAGCTCGGCCTTAGCGTCTAGCGCTTGAGGGTGATGCCCAGGCTCACCTGATGGGTCTGGGTATTGCCCGAAGACGTATCCGAATTGCCATAGCCATAATCGGCATTGAGACTGGTGTTGGCGCCGAGCGTGTAGTCGGCGCCAGCCCCTAGGCCGAGGCGCTTTTCGGTTGTGGCAGTGCCGACGAGCTCAGCATTGGACCATTCGGCAGAGGCGCGAAGCTGCAGCCAGGTGTTGACGGTGTATTGCGCATTGGCAAAGGCGGTGTGCTGCAGGCGCGCCGTGCCTGCCGAATCGGCGCCGGGCGGCGTCAGTTCGGTTTCGAGCCCAGCTGTCAGCTGAATCGTCGGATCGGGCCGATAGGTCACCTCGGCCGAATAGAGCTGGGCAGTGATTTCGCCGAGCTGGGTGGCGTCGAAGACGCGCTGACCGACGCCGACCGAGGCGCTGGCGGACCAGACGTCGTTCCAATCGGCAGCGATGCCGGTCCTGAGGGTACGATTGGTGGCGTTCGGATAGACGCCAAGGCTCGCGGTAGCAGTATCGAAGATGTCGCGCTCAACCGCGCCTTCGCCGAAAACCTCGAGGATCGGCGTGATCGGGTAGCCGAGACGCAGATTGGCGGAGCCGGCCCAGTAGTTCTGTTCGCTATTGTCGGTTAGTCCCGTATCGGTGCGGGCCGTCGGACCATAAACCACGCGCTTGATGCCAGCCCCAACGCCCAGGTTGAACCGGCCGAATTGCCGGTCTAAGCCGACATCGAGATTGCCGGAATAGACCTGGGGCGGGGTCGTGACGAAGGGCGAGAGGCCTGGCGTGCCCGGAAGGTCCTGGCTGAGGCTGAGATTGCCTTCGGCCTTTAAGCTGGTTTCAGGGTTGATCGGGGTCGAGGCGGAAAAGCCGATATTGGCCGACGTGACCGTCGGCATGTCGCCGCCGCCATTGGCGCTCTTGGCGATTTCAGCGCCACCGGTGACGACGAGGTCGGTGATGCTGCCCTGGTGCGTATAGGTAAACGACGGGGTCAGGCGCGCGACGAAGCTGCCCTCGCCATTGGAATTCTGATAGGTGCCGCGAAGGCCAACGGACCAATCGAGCGGCACGGTGTCGCTCGCACTTTCCGGCGAGACGGCGAATTCGGGCGGCACGGGCTGGGCGGGATAGACGCCTGAGCGGAGCCGATCGTTCTTGAGCACAAGATCAGGGTCCACGCCATGAGTGCCGGGATAAGTGGGGCGGAGGGGCTGGGTGCTGCCGGTCGTCGTTTCGTCGGTTGCCGCCGTGCTATCGCTGGTGGCTGGATCGGTGTTGAGCAGACGCGGCGCCGCATGGCCAGGCAGGGCGGCGCTGGCCATGAGGCCGGCAGCCAGGCCTATCGCCAGGGTCCGATGTCGCTCTAGAAAGGGCAAGCCGCGCTCCGTTGAGGGGACTCCGAAGAATGGATGCCCCGCGCGCGATCCTTTCAGCTTATGGTTAACGAACTCTTGAGGTGTGTGTCAGATTGCTTCGACGCGGAGAACCGCGCCATCGCTGCCGGTGATGCGAACCCGATGGCCAGCCGGCAGATCGGGTCCGGCAATGCGCCAGACGGTATCGCCAAGCGCCAGGCGACCAAAGCCACCGGCGATGGGCTGCTCGAGCACCGCTTCTTGCCCGATGAAGCGATCGGCACGGCGATTGAGATAGGGATTATCTGTACCGGAGGCGGGGCGCGACTTCATCCATCGCGTCCAGGCGAAGATGGCGACAAGGGCGATGACGCCGAAGATCAACCATTGCAAAGGCCAGGAGATCGGCTCGACGAGCACGATGAGGCCGGTGACGATGCCGGCGACGCCAAGCCAGAGCAGAAATCCGCCCGGCACGACGAGTTCGAGGGCAAGCAGGACCAGACCCGCGATGACCCAGGCCCATGGCATGTTGGCGGCGAGAAAATCGACGAGTGCCATGGCTGCGTCTCAGCTCGGATTGGGCTCGCGCGGGGACTGGCCGGCGACGGGCGGACGCGAGGCCGGCCGTGTCGGCTGGGCCTGGCGCGTCTCGCCACCGCCGAAAGTCTCGCGAGCGATTTCGGCAATGCCGCCGATGGCGCCGATGACGCTCGAGGCTTCGACCGGCAACATCAGCACCTTCTGGTTGGGCGAGGTGGCAAGCTTGCCGAGGGCGGCGATATAATTGTTGGCAACGAAATAATTGATGGCCTGGACGTTGCCGGCGGCGATGGCTTCGGAAACCATCTGCGTTGCCTTGGCTTCGGCTTCGGCAGCGCGTTCTCGTGCCTCGGCATCGCGGAAGGCAGCTTCGCGGCGGCCCTCGGCCTCGAGGACCTGAGCCTGCTTTTCACCTTCGGCCTTGAGGATGGCGGCCTGGCGGCTGCCTTCGGCTTCGAGAATGGTCGCGCGCTTTTCACGCTCGGCCTTCATCTGGCGGCCCATGGAATCGACGAGATCCTTTGGCGGGTCGATATCCTTGATCTCGATGCGCGTGATCTTGACGCCCCAGGGGGAGACCGCGGTGTCGACGACGCGCAGCAGGCGCTCGTTGATCTCATCGCGGTGGCTCAAGAGTTCGTCGAGATCCATCGAGCCCATGACCGTACGGATATTGGTCATGGTGAGATTGAGAATGGCGTTTTCGAGATTGGCGACCTCGTAGGCGGCCGCCGCTGCGTCGAGGATCTGGTAGAAGGTGACGCCATTGGCCGTGATCGAGGCGTTGTCGCGGGTGATGACTTCCTGGTGGGGAACGTCGAGCACCTGCTCCATGACGTTGATCTTCTTGCCGATCGTGTCGATGAACGGAACGATGAGGTTGAGGCCCGGCTTCAGGGTGCGCGTATATTTGCCGAAGCGCTCGATAGTGTAATTGTAGCCCTGCGGCACGGTCTTGGCGCCGGCGAAGAGCACCAGAATGAGCAGGACCGCGAGAAAGATCAGCGTAATGCTGAGCCCATCAAGACCAAAACCTTCAAATCCCATTCTTTCCACTCCGAAGATGTTCTGGTTTCTATCTATGAGTATAGGCTCGGTTAGGCAATCATAGACCGTCCTGGCCATGGCGCGGTTTTTTGGGGCAGGTGGCTGCCTTCGGTCTTGCGAGTTGTTCGATCTGGGCCTAACCCTTCAGCCCAACCGATCCATTCTTCTGTAGAGATGCTCATGCCGCAGGACGCAACCGCTATCCGCTCCATCCTGTCCCTGGCCCCGGTCGTGCCGGTCATCATCCTCGATGATGTTTCGCAGGCGCTGCCCTTGGCGGAGGCGCTGGTGGCCGGTGGGCTCCCTGTTCTGGAAGTGACGCTGCGGACGCCGAACGCGCTCAAGGTCATGGAAGAGATGGCCAAGGTTTCCGGCGCCATTGTCGGCTCCGGCACCGTGCGCAATGCCGCGCATATGAAGTCGTCGGTGGATGCCGGCTGTCGGTTTATGGTGTCGCCAGGGGCGTCGCCGCGACTGCTCGATGCGGCCGACGATATCGCCATCCCGCTGCTGCCGGGCATTGGCACGCCGACCGAAGCCATGGCGGCGGCGGAGCGGGGATATTCGTTCCTCAAATTCTTTCCGGCCGAGGCACTTGGCGGGGCGCCCGTGCTCAAGGCATTCGCCTCCCCGCTGCCCGACATCACCTTCTGCCCGACGGGCGGGATCGACGTGGTCAAGGCCAAGACCTATCTCAGCCTGCCCAACGTGATCTGTGTCGGCGGTAGCTGGATCATGCCGGCCGATGCGCTGGCGAGCGGCGACTTCGCCCGCATCGAAGCGCTCGCCAAGGAAGCGAGCGCGCTCAGGGCCTGAGTGCAGACTAGGTAAGCCACGATCGGCACCCTCCCCCTTACGGGGAGGGTTGGGGAGGAGGATGGTGGGCAAGGAGCTGCGGAAAAAACTCAGAGCCCGGCCAACCGTGCCAGAAGTTCGGTTCTGGCGCCTCATTCATCCTCTTCGCACGCAAGGCTGGCACTTTCGCAAGCAGGTCCAGCTGGGCAACCATTACGTCGATCTTGCCTGTTTGCAGGCAGGGCTCGTCGTGGAAATCGATGGCGATCGCCACGGAGCTGAGCTCGCCTTTCGTAATGATGCAACTCGCGACCAATATCTGCAGGAGCGTGGATTTTTTGTCCTGCGTTCCAGCAATGAAGATGTGCTGGCCAATCCTGAAGGCGTTTACCAGTTGCTCGCTGCCGCACTTGAGGGCCGTCAAAGCAATCTTCGCGCGAGCCCCCCTCCCCAGCCCTCCTCGCAAGGGGGAGGGTGTCAGATCGAGTCTGGGGCACTATCTCGATCCATTCCGCCGTTTTCGGAGAGGGACTGATGAGCGTTACCAATTCCGGTCTCGGTCACCTCCGCATTGTGCTTTCCGACAAAGCCTATATCGGACCCGGGCGGGCGGATCTGCTCGAGGGCATTGCGGCGACCGGCTCGATCTCGGCGGCCGGTAAGGCCATGGGGATGAGCTATAAGCGGGCCTGGAGCTTGGTGCAGGCGCTTAATGAGGGATTTGGTCGGCCTTTGGTCGATACTGTCCGGGGCGGTGCGGGGCAGGGTGGGGCGGTGCTGACGCCGCTCGGACAAGAGGTGCTCCGACGC
This sequence comes from Devosia soli, assembly GCF_000970455.1. Taxonomy (GTDB): domain Bacteria; phylum Pseudomonadota; class Alphaproteobacteria; order Rhizobiales; family Devosiaceae; genus Devosia; species Devosia soli. The sequence goes on from NZ_LAJG01000035.1 coordinate 41,972, forward strand.
TATCGGGCGATGCAGGTCGCCACTGAAGCGGCGATTGCCAGCGATGTCGCGGCCCTCCGCGCAGCAATATCCGATATTTCCGTATAAACATATCGCTTGCGCCTTGGATATGTTTCCGCCATCGATATGGCCGATCGAACATATCGGAGGCTTCCTTGTCCCGTCTGCTGCTTTCTCTTGCCGTTATCGCCGCCACTGCAACGCCGGCCTTTGCTGAAACCGTCAATGTCGCGGTGGCAGCCAATTTCACCGCTGTCGCCGAAGAGCTGAAAACGCTGTTCGAGGCCAAGGGCGAGCATCGGGTGGACCTGAGCTTTGGCGCGACGGGGCAGCTTTACACGCAGATCACGCAGGCGGCGCCATTCGGCGTTTTCCTCGCCGCCGACGATACGCGCCCGCAAAAAGCAATCGAAGAAGGCTTTGGGGTTGCTGGTACGGCTTTCATCTATGCCGAGGGGCAGTTGGCGCTTTATGGACCGGGCCGCGATCTCAGCGACGGCGAAGCGGCGCTCAAGGAGAACTTCAACAAGCTCGCCATCGCAGATCCTGAGGCAGCGCCCTATGGCAAGGCCGCAATCGAAACGCTGACGGCGCTTGGCCTTCTCGATATGCTGACGCCCAAGCTCGTCCAAGGCGAGAATATCTCGCAAACGCTGCAGTTCATCGAAAGCGGCAATGCCGAACTTGGTTTTGTGGCCGCAAGCCAGATTCTTGGCAACGCCGATCAATGGATCGTGCCGGCCAAGTTGCACGAACCGATTGCACAGGGTGCGGTGCTGCTCAAGGAAGGCGAGAACAATCCGGCGGCCATCGCTTTTCTCGACTTCCTCAAATCGGACGAGGCCGTGTCGGTCATCGAGGCGGCGGGCTATAGCGTCCCGTAATGGATTGGACGACGCTACTTTCCCCGATCGCTTTGACGCTTGGCCTTGCGCTGAGCGTCACGCTTGCCTTGCTGGTCATTGCCACGCCCATCGCCTGGTGGCTAGCGCATGGACGCTCGGTGGGCAAGGAAGTGGTGGGGGCTGTGGTGACGCTGCCGCTCGTCTTGCCGCCTACCGTTCTCGGCTTCTATCTGCTTCTGACGCTTGGGCCGAATGGGCCTGGCGGCTGGATTGCAGGATTGTGGGGCGCTCGGACAATGGCCTTTTCCTTTGGCGGGCTGGTCATCGGGGCTGGCGTCGCCTCGCTTCCCTTCATGGTGCAGCCGCTGCGCAATGCCTTTGCGAGCATCGAAGCGGAAGTGTTGGAGGTGGCCGAAACGCTTGGCGCGACGTCATGGCAGCGGTTCTTTCGCGTGGCACTGCCTCTGGCCATGCCCGGCTATCTCGTTGGGGCGATCATGACCTTTGCGCATACGATGGGCGAATTCGGGGTGGTGCTGATGATCGGCGGCAATATTCCAGGCGAGACCAAGGTGCTCTCGATCGCCATCTACGACTTCGTCGAGCGCCTGCAATGGGAGCGGGCGCATGTCTTGGCGGGGGGGATGGTGGTGTTCGCGTTTCTCGTGATTTTCGCGACCATGATTGTCGGAAGGAGAGAGCGGACTGCGTGAGCGGCAGGGCCCACCCACCAGCCAGATCGGGTCCTTGCCGGCTCAAGTTTTGCCACTCACTCGGATTGCCCCGACAGACTCCTTGAAGACTAACATGTTAGTTGCTAGAGCAGGTCGAACATGTCTCTCGGAGTTCGGCAATGCCCGCTATCGACAAGATCCTGACCGTTGACGAAATGATGCGGGTGGCGCGTCGGCGGGTGCCGAAAATGTTCTTCGAATATGCCGATAGCGGCTCTTACACCGAGAGCACCTACCACGATAACGAGAGCGACTTTCAAAAGATCAAGCTCAAGCAGAAGGTTGCGGTGAACCTCGAAGGGCGCAACCTCAAGACAACGATGCTGGGCAAGGAAATCACCATGCCCGTCGCGATCGCCCCGGCGGCCACCGGCGGCATGCAGACGGCAGATGGTGAGATCAAGGCGGCAAGGGCGGCGCAAAAATTCGGTATTCCCTTTGCGCTCTCGACCATGAGCGTCTGTTCGATCGAGGATGTGGCGGAGAACACGACGGCGCCCTTCTGGTTTCAGCTCTACGTCATGCGCGACCGCGATTTCATCAATCGCCTGATCGATCGCGCCAAGGCCGCGAAGTGTTCAGCGCTTGTGCTGACGATGGACCTGCAGATCCTCGGGCAGCGGCACAAGGACATCAAGAATGGCCTTTCGACGCCGCCCAAATTCACGCCCTATTCGATCTGGCAAATGATGCAGCACCCTCTTTGGTGTGCGCGCATGCTTGGCACCAAACGTCATACGTTCCGCAATATCGTGGGCCATGTGAGCGGGGATCACGATCTTGCCTCGCTTTCGGCCTGGACCGCGAGCCAGTTCGACCCGACGCTCAATTGGGGCGACGTGCGCTGGATCAAGGAGCGGTTCGGCGGGCCGGTGATCGTCAAGGGCGTGCTTGACCCCGATGATGCGCAGGCCGCGGTCGACAATGGCGCTGACGCGATTGTCGTCTCCAACCATGGCGGGCGTCAGCTCGACGGCGCGCCATCATCGATCCGCGTCTTGCCCGAGATCGTCGACCGGGTCGGCAACAGGACCGAGGTCTATCTCGATAGCGGCATTCGCTCGGGCCAGGATGTGCTGAAGGCGCTCGCTTATGGCGCCAAGTCGACCTTTATCGGAAGGCCGATGCTCTATGGGCTCGGTGCGGGCGGCGAAGAGGGCGTGACGCGGGTGCTCGAGATCATTCGCAAGGAGCTTGACACGACCATGGCGCTTTGCGGCGAACGGGACATTCTCAATGTCGGGCTGCACAATATCTATTCGAACGACATTCCGCCGCGCAACGCGCCTAAGCCGCGCCTTTAGACGTCAGCTTTCTTCGCGCTGATCCTCGATGCCGTGGGTCAGTGTCCTTCGGCGGCGATCGGGCCCCGCATATTCGGGCGCTTCGATAAACTCGCGCGGATTGATGTCGAGGCTGGCGATGCGCTTTTGCAGGTCAGCGGCCGAAAAGGGCTTTTTCAGAAATTCGCTGACGCCGGCATCACGCGCCGTGGCGATGCGGCTGATATCGGGGGCAGCCGACATCATGATCACCGAGGTTGTGCGATTGGGGCAGTCGAAATCGGTTCGCAACTGCCGGACCAATTCGATGGCGCCCGGCGGGCCGATGGCGTCGTCGATGACAATGAGGCTGTGCGAGCGCGCATTGAGCACGGCAACCAGGTCCTTGGCCGTCGTCACTTCGGTGACCATGCGATGGCCGATGCCACGCATCATGGCAGCGATCAGCGCGGCCATGTTCTCCATCGGATCGGCAATGACGACGCCGCGCTTGAGGATCGTGTTCACTAAAAGCCCCCTTGAACCGGCAAAATCCTAGCGCCGAAGGCTGACTTGCCGGTTAATGGGCATCTTCCGCAAGGTCTTCGCGCATGGGAAAACTCTTTGCCGGGCGCGTTGACAGGGGCGGTCTATTTCCCTATGAAGAGCGCAGTTTTCGGGCGCCTTGGCGCCCCTTTTGTTTGACCAGGGAATAAGACGATGAAGGTAACCAACTCGCTGAAGGCGTTGATGACGCGCCACCGCGCGAACAAGCTCGTCCGCCGTCGCGGGCGCGTCTACATCATCAACAAGGTGGACAAGCGCTTCAAGGCCCGCCAGGGCTGAGCTGTGCGAGACACGCGTTCTTGAGCAAAGCCCGCTTTCGAGCGGGCTTTGTGCTTTTTGGGCGGAGACAATGCCGTGCGCCGATCCCATACGATTGCGACCCAGATCGACTATCCCTACGAGGCGGCTTACCGCTATCTCGCCGATCCAGCCAGTTATGCGCAGTGGGCCGCGATCGAGCCTGGTTCGTTTCATCCGCTCGATAATGGCGACTGGACGGGAGAAACGCGCTTTGGAGGATTGCGGCATATCCGGTTCACCCCGCCTAATGACTACGGCGTGCTCGACCACGCCATTTTCGTTCCTGGCGAAGCCTTGCTGTGGACCCCGATGCGGGTTGTGCCCAATGAAGAAGGGACCGAGCTGCTTTTCACGTTCCTCGCCCGCCCGGGCATGAGCGAGGACATGTTCGATTCAGCCATTGAGTGGATCACCACCGACTTTCTGATGCTCAAGTCCATCCTCGAGGCGCGGCGCCGCTAGGGCTATGGGCGGAAAAGAAAAGGCCCGCAGATGCGGGCCTTGTCCTAAGCGAGGTTTCTTTGCGGGCCTCAACTCGAGCCGGCACCGTCCTGGCGGACGAAGGCGATGCGCAGCATATTGGTCGCGCCGGGCGTGCCGAGGGGAATGCCGGCGGTGATGGCGATGCGGTCGCCGGGGCGGGCAAAGCCTTCCTGATAAGCGATGACGCAGGCGCGATCGACCATGTCTTCAAGGCTGACGGCATCTTCGGTCTGCACGCAATGGACGCCCCAGACGACCGACATGCGGCGGATGGTGCGCTGATTGGGCGAGAGCACGATGATGGGCTTCGAGGGCCGTTCGCGGGCGGCACGGATGCCGGTCGAGCCGGACGCCGTATAGGTGACGATGGCAGCCAGATCGAGCGTTTCGGCCACCTGGCGGGTCGCGGCGGAAATAGCGTCGGCGGCGGTCGCTTCCGGCTCGGTCTGGGCGGCGCGGATGATGTTGCGGTAATTGGCATCGCTTTCGACGGCGACGGCCACCTTATTCATCGTGGTGACGGCTTCGACCGGATATTGACCCGAAGCGGATTCGGCTGACAGCATGACCGCGTCGGCGCCTTCGAAGACGGCGATCGAAACGTCTGAAACTTCGGCGCGGGTCGGAACCGGCGACGTGATCATCGATTCGAGCATCTGCGTTGCAACGATCACCGGCTTGCCATAGCGGCGGCACATGCGGATCATGCGCTTTTGGAGGCCCGGGACCGTTTCGAGCGGCAGTTCGACGCCGAGGTCGCCACGGGCGACCATGACGGCGTCCGAGAGCTTGACGATCTCTTCGAGACGATCGATGGCCTGGGGCTTTTCGATCTTGGCCATGACGCCGGCACGACCCTGGACGATCTTGCGCACGTCGATGATGTCTTCAGGGCGCTGCACGAAGGAAAGCGCGATCCAATCGGCTTCGGCCTTGAGGCCTTCGAGAAGATCGGCGTGATCCTTTTCGGTCAGGGCGCCGGTGGGCAGGAGCGTGTCGGGGAGGGAGACACCCTTCTTGTCCGACAGCTTGCCGCCATAGATGACTTCGGTTTCGATGGTGCCGCCGCCGACCTTGGTGGCCTTGAGCTGGAGCTTGCCATCGTCGAGCAGCAGGCGATCGCCCACTGACACGCTTTCGATGATTTCCGGATGCGGAAGATAGACGCGCTCGGAGTTGCCGTTGTCGTTCTTGTCGCTGTCGAGGATGAATTTCTGGCCGGCGACGAGATTGATCGAGCCTTCGGCGAACTTCCAGACGCGGAGCTTTGGGCCCTGGAGGTCGACGAGGATGCCAAGCGGATGCTTGAGCCGGGCTTCGACATTTCGGATGCGCGCCACGGTCTGGTGCAGAAGCTCGTGGCTGGCATGGCTCATGTTGATGCGGAAGACGTCCGCACCGGCCTTTGCCAGCTCCTCGATCATCTTCTCCTCGTTGCTTGCAGGCCCGAGGGTGGCGAGGATCTTTGCGCGTCTGATCCGTCTCATGGCGATTCCGTGCTCTGTGTCTCTGGCGGTGGGGGCGGCGGGAGG
>NZ_LAJG01000036.1 GCF_000970455.1 Devosia soli
ACGGCTGCCTTTGGCGCAACCGAGGCCGCCGGTGGCGGCGCGGCCGGCGCAGGCGCGGCCGGGCGGGCCCGCGGCGGCTCGGCAAAGCCGCGATCGATCAGGGGGGTATCATCGCCCGGATTGGACGGCATGACATCGTTGCGGGCCTGAGCGTTGAGGCTCGACAGGATGGAATCGAGACGGGAGGGTTGGATGTCGTCTTCATCATCGACGACCTGAGCCTGACGCGGCGCGGCCGGCGCGGGCGCAGCTGCGGCAGTTCGGTTGGCAAGCGTTGCTTCGAGCCGGGCGAGCCGCTCGGCCGTATCCTTGCCGGCGGTATTGAACACCGCCATCATGCGCTTTTCGAGCGCGTCAAAACCTTCGGGATTGAGGGCGCCGATGGGCGTGCCCGCCTTGGCAAAGGCTGCCGAGGTTTTTTCGGCCACGAGGGTCGCGATGGTTTCGGCGTCCGCGGTCTTGCTGACGGAACGGACAAGGCTCGAAATGCGATCTTCGATGGTCTTGAGGCTTTCCGGGCCAAACATGGCGACGGGCGCCGGCGCCTTGCGGCTGACGGCATCGCTGGTGCGTTCGGCGACCATGGTCGCAAGGGATTCAAAATCCTGCTTGCCATTGCCATCGTGATAGAGACGGGCGAGGCCATCGAGCTGTTCGCCGGCTTCATCCATGCGCGCCATGAGGCGCTTGAGCTGTCCTTCGACGACGCTGGTATCGGCCGGGCCAACCTTGTGGCTCAGTTCTTCGATCTGGCTTTCGATCCGCATGAAGCGCGGCTCCATGCCCTTGATCACGGCCTGCTGGAGCGAGGCGATATCGTTCTTGAGCGCCAGGACGTCGGCATTGCCGCCATCGGCGCCCTGAAGGCTTTGAGCGAGCGCGTCGACGCGGGCGACGAGCACATCGGGGCTGCCGGACATGTCGCGCATCGCCTGGGTGATGGCGGCCATCTCATTGGTCAGCCGCTCGAAGTCGCCGGCGGAGACGCTCATATTGCGCTCGATGGCGTCTATGCGATCATAGACGCTGCGGACATTGGCCTCGATCGACTGCATGGCCGGTTCGAGCTTGGCGATCGACTTGCTGGAGCCCTTGGGCGCAGCCTCGACGCGATCATCGCGGATGATCTCGCGCTCCATCTGCTGGGCCTGGAGCTCGGCGAGCTTGGCAACGGTGGCGGAGACATCGTCGAGGCGGGCATTGACTGCCGACAGATCGACGCGCGGGGCCTGCTCCATCATTGCCCCGAGGGCGGCGATCTGGGATTCGAGGCGCTTGACCTGGCCGGTTTCACCGACCGCGCCAGCGAGAAGTTCGACGACCTGAGTGAGCTGTTCGACCTGGGAGGCGACTTCGCGCACTTCGGCCGAGCCGCTGCGCACGCCGCGCAACTGGCCTTCAAGGCGCCCGAGACGATCGCCGATGCCCGATACGAGGCCGATCAGTTCGCGGAACTCGGGCATATCCGAGGGGCGGCGATCGATGGCGGAAATGGTCGATGGCCCCTGGCGGCTGCGAATTTCATCGATCGCGGCGCGCAGGTCGTCTTCGCCGTCTTGGCGCTCATCCTGGTTGCTGAAGCGATCAACGGCGCGCTTGACGGTCTTGAGCGCCTCGCGGCGGCGCGAGGCGGTATCGGGAGCACTGACCTGGTCGCGCAGGTGCCGGACACGATGGGAGAGGCCATTGAGCCCGCCATTGCCCGATTGCGCCGGTCCGAAGCGGCTTTCGACCTGGTCGAGCAAGGCAACGAGTTCGCCGCGCAAAGCCTGCCAGTCTCCGGCGCCGGCATCCAATGCTGCGTCTGCGTAGTCTGATTGTGGATAGGCGCGGGCCATGGGCAGTCCCTGTCAATTCCGCCGCGTGCGAGACGATTCAGCACGAAGGTCTAAAGGCCACTCTTGAGAAAACATGGTAAAGAACCCGTTAAGGATTGCTGCAATATGCAAGTGCGGCCCCTTCAAATCGGTGGTTTTCTGCGCTTTCGGCCCTATCGGAGTATTTTCACGTATGACTCGCCGCCGCATCATCATCGTCGATGACCACCCTCTTTTCCGGGCGGCGCTGCGCCAGACACTGGCCGGCGGCGATGCAACGGTCAGCGTCGAGGAATCGGGGGATCTCAATCAGCTGAGCGCTTCGCTCGAAGCGGATCGGGAATGCGACCTCGTGCTGCTCGATCTCAACATGCCCGGCGTGCGCGGCTTTTCCGGCCTCCTGCTGGTGCGGGCGCAATATCCCGATATTCCGGTGATGATCATTTCGGCGGTCGAGGATTCAACCGTCGTGCGCCGCGCGCTCGAACTTGGCGCCGCCGGATATCTCCATAAGTCCGAAGGGCCGACGGAAATCCGCCGCGCGATCGAGACGGTGCTGGCCGGAGAAGTCTTCGTGCCCAAGGACGCAACGCTTGGCGGAGACGATGAACAATCGGCGCTGATGAAGCGGCTCTCGACGCTGACGCCACAGCAGGTGCGCGTGCTGATGATGCTCAGCGATGGATTGATGAACAAGCAGATCGCCTATGAGCTTTCGATTTCGGAGGCGACGGTCAAGGCCCACGTTTCGGCAATTCTGCAAAAGCTCGATGTCGACAGCCGCACTCAGGCCGTGATCGCCGCTGCACGGATCGAGGACGGTCAGTTCGAAGCGCTCTTTGCGACCGGCGCGGAAAAAGCCTAAACGACCGGAACGAACCGGCGAGCCTTTGCGCTAACTGGTCAGACTGGCGGCAAAGGGATGGCCATGAAGCCCAAGATTTCCATCATCACCATCGGCGTCGACGACCTCGAACGCGCTTTCGTCTTTTACAAAGCGCTGTTCGATATTCCGGACGAGCAGATCGGGGCGGGCGAAGATCATGTCGCCTTCTTTCTCGATGATGATTTTTCTTTCGTGCTGTTCCCGCGCGAGCAGATCGCCGAAACCGCGGGCAAGCCAGAAGCGCTCGAGGGCACGCCGGGCTTCGTGCTTAGCCACCGCGCCGAGATGGCCGAAGAGGTCGATGCCATCCTCGAACAGGTGCTGATTGCCGGCGGCTCGATCATTACCCCCGGCACGGAATCGGAATGGGGCTATTCGGCCTATTTCGAAGATACCGAGGGCAATATCTGGGAGCTGATGGCGATGCCGGTGGCGAACTAGACGCGCGACCGGCGAAATTTCGACTTTGATACAATTTCGTCGCGTTTTTCCGGAACCTTGACCACTTGTTGACGGTCTAGACCTTAGCTTCGGCTCCAAACACCACACCGACGGGACCAAGGGTCTTGCAGATCTATCTGCCGATCGCCGAGCTTTCCGTAAACCTCTTCTTTCTCGTGGGGATCGGAGGGGCCGTCGGCTTTTTGTCGGGTCTGTTCGGCGTTGGCGGTGGTTTCCTGCTGACGCCGCTGCTGATCTTTTCGGGCGTGCCGACCTCGGTGGCGGTGGCGTCGGTGACGGGTCAGGTGGTTGCCGCATCGACCTCGGGGGCCCTCAGCCACTATCGGCGCGGGGGCATAGACCTCCATCTCGCCATGTATCTCATTCTTTCGGGCATCCTTGGCGCCTTTGGCGGCGTCGCCGCATTTTCGATCCTGCGCGCCAATGGCCAGCTCGACCTCGTGATTGCCGTGGGCTTTGTCGTGCTGCTTGGCTTTGTCGGCACGCTGATGCTGCAGGAATCGGTGCGGGCCATTCTCAAGACGCGCAAGGGCGTCGTGGTTCGCGAGCGCCTGCCCAACCAGCATAGCTGGATCCATGGCCTGCCCTGGCGCGTGCGCTTCAAGAAAAGCCGGCTCTATATCAGCGTTCTGCCCGTGCTGGTGATCGGCCTCTTCATCGGCTTTGTCGGCTCGCTCCTCGGCATCGGTGGCGGCTTCGTCATGGTGCCGGCGCTCGTCTATCTTCTGCGCGTGCCGGGCAATGTCGTGATTGGCACCTCGCTCATGCAGGTCGTCGCGATGATGGCGGCAACAACAGTGATGCACGCGGTGCAGAGCCAGAGCGTCGACATTCTCCTTGCCTTCTGCCTGATGGTCGGCGGCACGGCCGGGGCCCAGTTCGGCGCCGCCGCCGGGCAGCATTTGCGCGGGGAACAGCTTCGCGGCCTGCTCGCCATCCTGGTGCTGGCCGTCGCCATCCGCTTCGGCCTTTCCCTGGTCATGACGCCGAGCGACGTTTATTCGATGGCCGTCACGAGCGCTGTGCGATGAGAAGGCTGGTGCTCCTGGTCCTGGCCTTTCTCCTGCCGGTTCTGCCGGCCGGAGCCGAGCGCCTGATCTCCGGCATTTCCAACGACACGATCCAGATCACGTCGAGCTTTTCGGGTGAGCGCCTGACCTTTTTCGGCACGATCGCCCCGGAGGCCGGATCGACCGAACGGACCGTCGACGGGCCCTTCGACGTGGTCATCGCCATTGTCGGGCCGACCCAGGACCGGGTGGCACGCGAGAAGACCAATAATTTCGGCATCTGGCTCAATACCGAGCAGGTCGAGTTCAAGCGCTTCCCGAGTTACTTCCATGTCCTTTCGAGCCGGCGCCTTATCGAGATCGCCGACATCAACCTACTTAATGCCAATTTCATCCTCCCCGAAGCCCATGCCATGATCCCCAATGCGGCCGGCTTCATGAAGACGCTGATCTTCGGGCGCGAGTTGATCCGCCTCATGTCCCAGGATGGCTTGTTCGGCGTGCAGGAAAACGGCGTGCAGTTTTTGTCCGACACGTTCTATTCAGCGCAATTGACCTTGCCGAGCAGTGCGCCGCCAGGGCCCTATATCGCCCAGACCTACCTTTTCAAGAATGGCGAGATCGTCGCGCGAAAGTCGGAAGGCTTTGCCGTGCGCAAAATCGATTTCGAGCGCTTCCTCGCCCAATCGGCAACGCAATATCCGCTTTTCTACGGCCTCGCCTGCGTTGTGCTGGCGCTTTTCACCGGCTGGCTCGGCGGCGTGCTGTTCCGCCGCTAGCCGCGGACGAGACGTTTGGGCGAGACCGGATAGGTCCTGTCCCGGCCAAGCATGGTTACTTCCACCGAAGCCCAGTTGAGAAGGCCCATGAAGACGGGCGAGAGGATGTTGAGCGCGCCGGTGGAGCTGCCATAGGCGGGCAGGATCAGCACGCGATTGTCGTGAACGAAGCAGGCGCTGCGCGCCGTCCGGCCTTCCATGGCAATGCGCGCAGCAGGATGAAGATGCCCGGCAACGAGGCCCGCTCGGCCCTTTTTCGGCTCATGCGACAGCGTCAAACCATCGAGTTCGAGCTCGTCGCAGCAGAGCCCACCGATGGCGTGGGGGGCCGGATCATGATTGCCCGAGAGCCAGGTGCATTCGACCGCTTCGACGATGGTATCGAGCCGCAGTCGTTCAGCGGCGCCAAGCAAGGCACTGGAATCGGCGCGATGGAACGTATCGCCCAGCGAGATGAGCTTCCTGGCGCCGGTGCGCCTGAGGTCGGCCTCGAGCCGCATCAGCGTCATGCCGGTATCGTAGGGCGGCAGCATCTGGCCGCGGCGGGCAAAGCTCGCCATCTTTTCAAAGTGCAGGTCGGCAACCAGCAGAGTCTGCCGGGCATGCCAGTAAAGGCCCCCGGACGGCAGCGGTTCAAAGTTGTGGCCGGCGAAGCGCAGCAAGGGCGTTTCCGTGTAGTCGGCTTTAGAAAGGGGTGCGGTCAACTTCGCCCATGGATTCGCGCAGGAGTTCTTCTGCTGCGTCTGCCATAGCTGATTCGCGCGCTTCCCCGAAAATGGGTTCCCGGCCGATATCGAGCATGACCGGCACGGCGAGCGGTGAAATCTGCGTGAGGGGCTTATGGACGATATGGGATTTGACACGCGCCAGCATCTGCCCCAGCCGCTCGATGTCGAGAAGCCCGCGCGCTGCGTCGTGCCGCGTCGCCTCGATCAGGATGTGGTCGGGTTCGTGCTGGTAAAGCACGTCATAGATGATGTCCGAACTCATGGTGATCTGGCGTCCGGTCTTTTCCTTGCCCGGATGGCGCCGCTCGATAAGCCCGGCAATGATCGCGCAATTGCGGAAGGTGCGCTTCATCAGCGCCGATTCATCGAGCCAGGATTCAAGATCATCGCCGAGCATGTCCTCGTCGAAGAGTTCATCGAGCGACAGGCGCCCGGTGCGGATGAGGCCCGAGAGATCGCCGAGCCCCCAGATGCCAAGGGAATATTCCGAAGCAACGAAGCCGAGGGGCCGTGCGCGCATGCGTTCGAGCCGGCGCGTGAGCAGCATGCCGAGCGTCTGGTGGGCGAGCCGGCCTTCGAACGGGTAGCAAACGAGAAAATGCTGGCTGCCGCGCGGGAAGGTTTCAACCAGAAGGCTGTTGCGATCCGGAACGACCGAGAGATCGCGCTGGAGCCGCAGCCAGTCGCTCACCTGATCGGGCAGTTTGTGCCAATCTTGGGGCGAATCCATGATGCGGCGAACGCGCTCGGCAAGATAGGTTGAAAGCGGAAACCGGCCGCCGGCATAGGATGGGACTTTCGGGTCCTTGGAAAAGGCGCGCGACACAAAGGCCTCATTGTCCTTGATACCTTCGAAGGCGACGATCTCACCGCCGAAGATGAAGGTGTCGCCGACGGTCAAGGTGCCGAAAAAGTATTCTTCCATTTCGCCAAGGACACGGCCGCCGGCGCCGATCGGACCTGTCGTGCGTCCATGCTTTTGCTCCTTGGAGCGGATGAGGCGCACGCGCACCATGGGCTCTTCGATGATCGTGCCGATATTGAGCCGGTATTGCTGGGCAACCGAGGGGTGGGAAAGCCGCCAGGTGCCGTCGGGATTTTGCTTGAGCCGTGCATAGCGTTCATAGGCGCGGAGCGCGTAGCCGCCCGTCGCGACGAAATCGAGCACCCGATCGAACTTCTTGCGCGTCAGTTCGCGATAGGGCCAGGCGCGGATGACCTCCTCATAAAGATCATCGGCGAGAAAAGGCGCGGCGCAGGCCATGCCGAGTACGTGCTGGGCGAGGACATCATAGCCGCCCGGATGGGGATCCTCGCTATCCTGGTGGCTTTCGGACACGGCTTCAACCGCGGCTTCGCATTCGAGCACTTCGAAGCGATTGGAGGGCACGAGCAGCGCCTGGGAGGGCTCGTCGAGCCGGTGGTTGGCGCGGCCGATGCGCTGCAGCATGCGCGAAGAGCCCTTGGGCGCGCCGATCTGAATGACGAGATCGACATCGCCCCAATCGATGCCAAGATCGAGCGTCGAGGTACAGACGACTGCCTTGAGCCGGCCATCGGCCATCGCCGCTTCGACCTTGCGCCGCTGCTCGACCGAGAGCGAACCGTGGTGAAGCGCGATGGGAAGCATCTCGTCGTTGATGTCCCAAAGACCCTGGAACAGCATCTCGGCCTGGGAGCGCGTATTGACAAAGAGCAGCGTCGTCTTGTGGCGCTTGATCGTTTCATAGAGTTCGTGATGGGCGTAATTGGCCGAGTGGCCAGCCCAGGGGAGGCGCTCCTCGGTTTGGAGAATGGCCAGCTCGGGCGCGGCCCCGCCGGTCATGCGCAAGAGTTCGGTCGGACGATCCGGGTTCGGGCGCGCGATCCAATCGCGCAGGAGATCGGGGCGCGCCACGGTGGCCGAGAGCGCGGTGATGCGCATCTGAGGGGAGAGCCGGGCAAGGCGCGCGAGGCCGAGGGACAAAAGATCGCCGCGCTTGTTGGTGACGAGCGCATGAAGCTCGTCGAGCACCACGCGGCGCAGCGTGCCGAACATCAGGTCTGCATGCGGGTGGGATATCAGCAGGGCCAGCTGCTCAGGCGTCGTCAGCAGGATATGCGGCGGCTTGGTGCGCTGGCGGGCGCGCTTGCTGGCCGAGGTGTCGCCTGTACGGGCTTCGACGCTGATCGGCAGGCGCATGTCCTCGATCGGATCGGAAAGGTTGCGATGGACGTCGACCGCCAGGGCCTTGAGGGGAGAAATATAAAGCGTGTGCAGCCCCTCGAACTTGCCGTCGACGAGTTCGGTGAGGCTCGGCAGAAATCCGGCCATGGTCTTGCCGGCGCCGGTGGGGGCGATCAGCAGCTGGCTGGCCCCGGACTGGTAGCTCGCCAACACATCGAGCTGGTGCTGGCGCGGGGACCAGCCGCGGGCGGAAAACCAGTTGGCGATGACGGGGGGGAGGCTGGTGGCCGCAAAAGTTGACAACTGGCACCTACTGCAAATCATGAGCAAGACTATATGATGGTCTCAACACTGCCAAACGGAGCCCGCCGATGACAGAAGACAGCCGACCCGCCTCCCGTTCCGGTCTCGAGCGCCTTTTGGGTGACCGGCCCGGGTCCCTGGTCATCAAGCTCGTCTTGATTTCGCTGCTCGTCGGCTTCGTCATGTCGGTGTTTGGGTTCGATGCGGCCGATCTCGTGCGGGGCGCCGCCGATGCCCTTCGCGATGCGCTGCGCGATGGTGGTGCGGTCTTCCGGCAGCTTGGCGGCTATATCGCAACCGGCGCCGCGATCGTTCTGCCGATCTGGCTGATCCTGCGCCTTTTGAAGAGGCGCTGATGCTCAAAGGGCGTCTCAAGCTTACCCCGATCGGTGCGCTGACCGAAATGACCTTTCTCGCCCAGGAGCTGGCCGAAAAGGCCGGCACCCGGCGGATCGCCATCGGCATTGCCGGTGGCCCCGGGGTCGGCAAGTCGACGCTGGCGGCCGAGCTCGTCGAAGCCCTCAATCAGACGACGCCCGGCGAGGCGGCTCTCGTGCCGATGGACGGCTTTCACATGAAGCACGCAAAGCTCGAGGCCATGGGGCAGACCGACTACAAGGGCGCGCCCCATACCTTCGAGGGCGAGGCCTTTGTCGCCTTTCTCAAGGCGCTCAAGGCAGCGACCGGGCCGATGAGCGGGCCGGGCTATTCGCGCAAGATCGAAGACACGGTCGAGGACGCATTTACCGTGGCGCCTCAGGCCAAAATCCTCGTCGTCGAGGGCAATTACCTGCTTCTGCCGGAGGCGCCGTGGGATGGTGTCAAACCGCTCCTCGATTTCTGCGCCTTCATCGCCGTGCCGCGCGATCTCGTCGAAGCGCGGCTCTTGAAGCGTCACGCAGCGGAAGGGCTTTTTACCGAAGAGCGCAACCGCGCTCATATCGCCCGCAACGACCTGCCCAATTTCGATCGCGTCATGGGCTCACAGGATCGTGCCGATGTGATCATCGAACTGGACACCGTGGCCTAGCAGCAGCATCTGCGTGCCGATGAGGAAGCCGAAATGAAGACTACCTCCCTGGTGCTCGCCATTCTTTTGGGTGCGGCGATGGTGGCCGGCGCCATCCTACTGCGACCAAGCGCCTTTCGCGAATGCGTCGGCGTGATTTCAAGCGAGATCGTTCGCCAGGACCTGACCGTCACCCTCGATCCGCGCGATGTCGAAGCGCGGGCCGCGCGCGTCTGTTCCGGCGCGGACGGCTAGGCCGCTTCGCCGTCGCCGCGCGCCCAGGCATCGGTTTTGGCGCCGACCAGCTGGGAGATATTGGTCTTGCCTGCGGCCCGCACGCCGGCGACAAGTCCGCGCTTGATGCGATCGAGAAGATCGAGGCCACCGAAAACCAGCGCCGAATAAAGCTGGATCGCATTGGCGCCGGCTTCGATCTTGGCCAGCGCGGTTTGCGGCGAATGGATGCCACCGACGCCGACGATCGGCAGGGCGCCCACCCGCTGACGCATCTGGGCCAGGCGCTGCGTCGACAGGGAAAAGAGCGGCTTGCCCGAAAGTCCGCCTGTTTCGCCGGCGTTTTCGAGGCCGGCGACGGGATCGCGCGAAATCGTCGTGTTGGAAACGATGAGCCCATCGAGATCGGTCGCAAGCACCACGCGGGCAATTGCATCCATCGCCGCCTCATCGAGATCCGGCGCGATCTTGAGCAATACCGGGACACGCGTCTTCGCCTTGGCCCGCGCCGTCAGCACGGCATCGAGCAGGCGCGTCAGAGCTTCGTCGGCCTGCAGATTGCGGAGGCCGGGCGTATTGGGCGAGGAGATATTGACTGTCAGGTAGTCGGCGAGATCGGCAAAGCGTTTGACGCCCAGAACGTAGTCGGCGACGAAATCTTCGCTGTCCTTGTTGGCGCCGATATTGACGCCAAGCGCGGCCGGCACGCGCAGGCCTTCGAGCCGCGCAAAGGCGGCCTCGTGGCCTTCATTGTTGAACCCCATGCGATTGATGACGCCATCTGCCTCGGTCACGCGGAAAAGCCGGGGCTTTGGATTGCCGGTCTGCGGACGTGGAGTGACCGTGCCGATCTCGACCATGCCGAAACCCATCAGCGCCAGCGGGCGCGGCACTTCGGCATTCTTGTCGAAGCCGGCGGCCATGCCGACGGGATTTTTGAGTTCGAGGCCGCAAAGACTGGTCGCAAGCTCGGCCGGATCGCGATGCTCCTGCTGCGGCGCAAGCCCGAGGCGCAGGGCGGTGATCGTCGCGCCATGGGCGGTCTCCGCGTCCATGCGCAGGAGCGCATCGCGGGTGAGATTGGCAAGGCCGGCATTGCGCAGAAGCGGAGACAGGGCGGAAAAGATCATCGAACGCCCTCGGGCAAGGTACACGAACCGTCCTCGGCAACACTGATCGACTCTTGCCAGACAATCGCGCTTGTCAGGAGCGGCCCGCCATAGAGATGGGGAAAAAGATCGCCACCCCGCGAAGGCTCCCAAACCAGCTGATCGCCCAGCTCATCGGTCCGGACCGCCAGCAGCACGAGGCCGGACTGGCCGGCAAAATGCAGCCGAAGCGTCTCGCGCAGCTGTGCCGCGGTCGAAAAATGCATAAAGCCATCCTCGGCATCGATCGGCATGCCGTGGAATTGGCCTGATTGACGGGCTGGCGCAAAGGCCGAGGCCGTGGTGATTTTGTAGATCAGCTCGGGTGTCGACATGGCGCGAACCTAGTCGGGCAGCCGATGGACGGCAAGCACGATCAGAACGAGACTTTACATGGAGGAGAGCCGCCGCTAGTCTAGGACTAATTTCCTTGACTATGACCCCAGTCCTGCAGACGGCCATATCATGCTTTCACACCGCTCCCTCTGGGAGGGCATAGACGCACTGGCCCAGCGCCATGGCCATTCGGTCTCGGCGCTCGCCAAGATTGCCGGGCTCGACGCCACCGCGTTCAATGTCTCCAAGCGCGTCAGCAAGGACGGGCGGGAGCGTTGGCCCTCGACGGAAAGTATCGCCAAGGTGCTCGAGGCCACGGGCGAAACCATGGACAGCTTCCTTGCCGGCGGTACTTTCCTCCAGATGGGCGGCAATACCAATCGGGGGCCGCAGACCGTTCCGCTCCTCGGCTTGGCCCAGGCAGGCGTCGGCGGGTTTTTCGACAGCGCGGGCTTTCCTGCGGGACAAGGCTGGGATGAGGTCAGCCTCCCATCGCCCGACGATCCGGGGCTCTATGCCCTCGAAATCCAGGGCGACAGCATGTTGCCGCTTTATCGGGAGGGGGATCGCGTTGTCGTATCGCCCACCGAGCAGGTGCGCCGGGGCGACAGGGTTGTGGTCAAGACGCGCGAGGGCGAGGTTATGGCAAAAATCCTTTTCCGCCAGAGCGCCAAGCAAATCGAGCTGCATTCGCTCAATCCCGCCTATGAACCGCGCATCATCAATACCAGGGATATCGAATGGATCGCGCGTATCATCTGGGCGAGCCAATAAGGGGTCGGGCAAAGCATCGGCGCGCTCGCATCCTTGCCTTCAGGAAAGAGCGTTAGGCCGCCTTGTCTTGATGGTTCGATGGGAACACCAGTTCGACCAGGGCGCCATCGTCGCTGCGGAAGTCGAGCGTGCCGTTGAGATTGCGGGCAAAACTATAGAGTACCCTAAACCCCAGACGATCGCTGCCTGACGGATCAAATCCATGCGGAAAGCCGGGGCCATTGTCCCGCACCCTTAGCACGTTGCTGCCACCGCGCGGTGTCAGTTCGATGGCGAAACGGCCCGTACCATTGGAAAAGGCGTGCTTGAGCGCGTTCGTCGCCAGTTCCGAAACGACGAGCGACAGGGTAATCAAGCGATTGACATCGAGCTTCTCGATGCGGCTGACGATCGAAACATCGACGCGTTCGCGACCCGCTGAATCGAAAATGTCGCGAACCAGCTCGGCCAGGTAGGCGTCGAGCTGGAGGTCGCCATTGGTCGGATCGTAAAGCCGGCGATGGATGCGTGCCATGGATTCTAGACGGCTTGTCGCATCGTCAAAGACCGAGACCGGATCGGCTTGGCCGCGCGCCTTGCGCTTATGCATCGACAAAAGCGCGGAGATAAAGGCGATGTTGTTGGCCGTCCGGTGCTGCAGCTCGGCAAAAAGGGTCTTTTGCTGTTCGAGCAAGCCCGCGGTCCGCGCCTGCTCCTGAACCAACCTGCGCAGGGCACCATGCATGACATGGATGATGAAGATATCCGCGGTAAGGATGGCGACGAAAAACAGCACCGCGATGGCGCTCTGGCTCGTCAGCTCGAAGCTCGCGATTGGCGGAATGAACCAATACCAGGCCGACACCACTGACAGCACTGCAACAACGATGCCTGGGCCCGTGCCGCAGAAAAAGGCCGTCAGCAGCACCGCCGGGAAAAAGGTCAGATAGGGAAAGCCCACAGGAAGAGCATGGTCTACCGTAAACCGGAGCCAGAGGGCGATCAGGAAAGCGAGAAGCGCGATAGCATAGGCCTGGATGGGCCTGTTCCGTAGCCACTCGGCAGCTTGCAGAAGTCTGGCGCCGAGAACGAGTGCACTCACGAAAAACCCTCAGGGGTGCGAGCCCTCGATCACGCATGCCACACAATGCGGCCTTCGATAACGACAGCGGAGGACAAATGGTTCTCCGCCGTCGCAAATATTAACCTGCCGCATAGTCGACGGTAAAGGCAAGTCAGCCAAGCATTTTTCCGGCAAGCGCGTCCGCAATCAGGCGGCGGGTATTCTCGATGCCATAGAGCGCGACGAAGGAGCCGAAACGCGGCCCACGCTCCTGTCCGATCAGCACCTGATAGAGCATCTGGAAGAAATCGCCGGACACACCCGGTCCGCCAGTTGGACCCTTTTTGGTGTGATCCTGGTAGCGCTCGATATTGCGGGCGACGTCGAGCGCCGCGTTCTGAATGGTTTCATTGCCGGCATCGGCCGGCAGTGCGGCAAAAGCCTCCGAAAGCGCTTCGAGCGCGGTGCGCTCAACCTCGTCCGGGGCGCGATAGGTCTTCTTCACGAAATCGCGGAAGTAGCGCATGGCGTAGCCGACAAGCGCATCGAGGTGCGGATGGGTCTTGGCCGAAACCCCCGGCGCATAGGCCGAGATATAGCCCCACATGACTTCGGGCGTTTCCGGGTTGGAAGCCGTCGCCAGGTTGAGCAGCAGCGCGAAGGTCACCGGCATATCGATCTTCGGCACATTGCCGTAGTGCACATGGAAGGCCGGGTTCTCGATGCGCGCGGCAGCGTCCTGCTTCTCGTAGGCCGCGACATGGGCGACATATTCATCGACGGCACGCGGAATGACATCGAAATGCAGGCGCTTGGCGACGCGCGGCTTCTGGAACATGTAGAGCCCCAGGCTTTCCGTCGGCGCATAGGTCAGCCATTCGTCGATCGTCAGGCCATTGCCCTTCGACTTCGAAATCTTTTGCCCTTCGGCGTCGAGAAACAACTCGTAGACATAGTGCTCGGGCGGGGTGCCGCCGAGGATGGTGCAGATCTTGTCGTAGATATGCTGGTTGGTCTGGTGGTCCTTGCCGAACATTTCGAAATCGACGCCGAGCGCGGCCCAGCGCATGCCGAAGTCCGGCTTCCACTGCATCTTCACGTGGCCGCCAGTGACCGGCACGGTGGTATCGTTGCCGTCCTCGTCGGTAAAGGTGATCGTCCCGTCCTTGGCGTTCACTTCCTTCATCGGCACATAGAGAACCCGGCCGGAAATCGGCGAAATCGGCAGGAAAGGCGAATAGGTTGCCTGACGCTCGGCTCCGAGCGTCGGCAGCATCACGTCCATGATGTCCTGATAGCGCTCGGCGGCCCGCAACAGCACGGCGTCGAACTTGCCGGACTTATAGTAGTCCGTGGCGCTGGCAAATTCGTAGTCGAACCCGAAGGTATCGAGGAAACGGCGCAGCATGGCATTGTTGTGCTCGCCGAAGCTGCCATATTCGTTCGTCCAGGGATCAGGCACCGAGGTCAGCGGCTTTTGCAGATGCGGCTCCATGGCCTCCTTGGAGGGCACGGTGTCCGGAATCTTGCGCATGCCGTCGAGATCGTCGGAAAAGCAAACGAGCCGCGTCGGGATTTGGTCGCGCGTCAAAAGGCGAAAGGCAGTGCGCACCATGGTCGTGCGCGCCACTTCGCCAAACGTGCCGATATGCGGCAGGCCCGAGGGACCGTAGCCGGTCTCGAACAGGGCTTCGCCCTTGCCCGACTTTTCAAGCCGTTTGACGATCTTGCGCGCCTCTTCAAAGGGCCAGGCGCGAGCGGATTGCGCTGGCTCGAAAAAGGACGGGTCAAGAGCGGGCAATGCGGCGGGCGACACGGGCGGCAGCCTTTCCAAAAAACGAGAGAAAAAGACAAGAAGGGCGGTTTCGCATTCCCTTTGTCCTGCGTCAATGTCGCAGGTGGTTGCGCAAGCACGGTCTGCGTCCTAGGTCTTGAAGCTCAACTCAAACCGGAATGCGCCATGACGACCTCCGCCCACGACGCCCTCATCCAACTCATGCTCGTTGCCGCCTCTTCCGACAGCGCCGTGACGGAGCGGGAACTGCTGCGCATCCAGGGGCTGATCGAACGGCTGCCGGTGTTTCACGGCTTCGACAAGTCCCGCCTGCCGGAGGTCGCCAATAGCTGTGCGGAACTGCTGCATGGCGAGGATGGCCTTGATCGCGTCATCGACAACGCACTTGCCGCGCTGCCACGAAAGCTCGAGGACACCGCCTATGCACTCGCCGTCGAAGTGACCGCGGTCGACCTCCGCCTCGAACAGGAAGAATTGCGCTACCTCGAAATGCTGCGCGACAAGCTCAGCCTCGATCGCCTGACCACGGCAGCGATCGAAGTTGCGGCCCGGGCGCGTCACCGGCAGATGCCGAGCTAGGCTTCATACCGTCTTTGCCCAAGCATTTTAGGGGTCTTTCGAGACCGGGATCGAGTGCTGGCCTCGCACTGTAACCGAGAGTCAATAAAACCCAACCGGAAACCAGCGCAGGTAAAGTTCGTCGAGCGCGCCGTTTTCCTTGAGGCGCACCAGGGCCCAGTCGATGGCGTGACGCACCGCGTCATTGCCGGCTGGAACCGCGATGGTAAAACCTTCGCCGAAAAGATCGGGCCGGAAATAGGGCTCGCCGGCGAAGGCGCAGCAATCGAGATTGTCGTTGAGCCAGAAGGCGGCGCGCATGGCATCGCCGAAAAACGCGTCCGCCTCGCCGTCCCGCACGGCTTCGAGCGCCTGGATTTCCGTGACGAAGGACTCGACCGGTACGTCCGGCAGGTACCGCGCCATGAATTGCGCATGCGCACTGCCGCCACGCACGGCAACGGTCTTGCCCGCAAGGGATGCGGTCGAGAAATCCTCAGCGCCGTCGGCGCGCGTGACGAAGCGGCCTGGCAGCGCAAGGTAGATGGACGAAAAATCGAAGCGCTCGCCATTTTCGGGCGTCACGGCAAGCCCGGCAATCAGGGCGTCGCCCTGCGCATCGCCCAGGGCGTCGGCGGCCTGGTCCCAGGGCCACGCCTGCATGGTGCAGGCGACATTGATCTCGGTGCAGATGCGCTTGGCAAGATCGATATTGAAACCGATGAGTTCGCCATTGGCGTCGCGGAAATTGAAGGGCGGGAAATCGGCCGTCGTCAGGAAACGAATGGCCGGCACGGCGCCCTGCATGGGAAGGATTTCACGCGCATCCGGATCGGCATGGTTGGGCAGCGACTGGGCAAAGACGGGTGTCGCGAGTGAAAGGGCCAGAAACAGCCGGGACATTGCCTTGGCACGGCGCCGCAGGGCTCCCAGCCTCTTCTGCCCCAAGAAAGAGAGTGTCGCACGGTTGGCCTTGAGCAATCCCTGCCTCCATCTCGGTCGAGCACCGTCCCCCTTCTGGGAGGGTCTGGGAGGGAGAGCCGGTCTCGCACCAAACAGGTTGGCCATGGGACCTAGACCTGATCCAGCGCGAACATCAGGTCGGCGATCAGATCGTCCGGATCTTCAAGCCCGACCGAAAGACGGAGCAGGCCCGGCGTGACGCCGGTTTCCAGCCGGACCTCCTCGGTCAGGCGCGCATGCGTCGTCGTGCGCGGGTGGGTGATAAGCGATTTGGCGTCCCCGAGATTGTTGGAAATCAGGATCACCGCCAGGGAATCCGAAAGCGTAAAGGCTGCCTCCTGCCCGCCCTTGACGTCGAGCGCCAGGAGCGTCGAGCCGCGTGTCATCTGGCGCTTGGCAAGCTCATATCGCGGGTGGCTCTTGTGGTGCGGATAGATGACCCGGTTGATCTTGGGATGCGCGCCGAGCGCCTCGGCGACCTTTTCGGCGCTGTCGGTCATCTGCTTCACGCGCAGGGCATAAGTCTCGAGACCCTTGAGGAGCACCCAGGCGTTGAAGGCGCTGAGCGTCGCGCCGGTCTGGCGCAGGAAGGTATGAACGTCGCCCTCGATGAGCGCCTTCGACCCGAGGACAATGCCCCCGAGTACCCTGCCCTGCCCGTCGATATGCTTGGTCGCGGAATAGGTGACGAGATCGGCCCCGAGTTCGAGTGGCTTCTGATAGAGCGCGGTCGAAAACACGTTGTCGACGATGAGCTTGGCGCCATGAGCGTGGGCGATCTCGGCCACCGCCTTGATATCGACGAGTTCGAGCGTCGGATTGGTCGGGGTCTCGATGAAGACGACCTTGGTGTTGGGCTTCATGGCGCGGGCGAAATTTTCCGGATCGCGGCCATCGACGAGCGTCGATTCAACGCCGAACCGCGGCGCGTAATCTTCCACCACATAGCGGCAGCCGCCAAAGAGGGCTTGCGCGGCAACGATATGATCGCCGGCGCGTACTTGGCTCATCACCGCATTGGTGACCGCAGCCATGCCCGAAGCGAACGCCCGGCTCGCCTCCGCGCCTTCGATCAGCGCCATGCGTTCCTGGAACATGTCGACAGTTGGGTTGGCAAAGCGGGAATAGTTGTGTCCGCCGGGGATCTTGCCCTGGAACAAGAGTTCGGCATGCTCCGAGCTCGGATAGGAGTAGCCGGAATTGAGGAAGATGGCTTCGCTTGTTTCGTTGAAGGACGAGCGCTTGCCCCCGCCATGCACCATCTGCGTTGCCGCAGAATGCCGGGCCGGATCGAGCAGGGGATTTTTCTCTTTGGACATAGCCATCGCCTTCAAACAAAAAACCGGCACGCAAGGGCGGCCGGCTCCAAACGGTCTTTAGCAAGTTGTTTAAAGTGGCTGCAAGCGACCGGCCAAATCGCCACTAACCGGGACTAAACCGCAATTGTCCTGTGGCGTCAATCGCTGGGGTTAGTGGGGAAGATGGCTCAAACTTTCCCCTCGCCTCATTGCCCGGCTTGTCCGCGCAATCCATTCTTGGCAGAAGACAGTAGATCGCTTGGACTGGCCTGGCGATGACGGAGTTCAACGGCGTTGAGCACAACGAGCTGGCCGCAAGGCGTCTTTCCGGCGCGATTGATCGAGAAGCTGCACCGGCAGGGCGCTATCGTTTCCGCGCGCGCGTTCGACCCCGATCAGGTCCAGCCCGCCAGCCTTGATCTTCGCCTCGGCGACATCGCCTATCGCGTCCGCTCGAGCTTTTTGCCGGGGCCGGCGCATTCGATGGCCGAGCGGATCGAAGCGCTAAAACTCCATGAAATCGACCTGACGCGTGGCGCCGTGCTCGAGCGTGGCTGCGTTTATCTCGTGCCGCTGCAGGAAAGCCTGGCGCTACCGCCAGAGGTCAGCGCCTCTGCCAACCCCAAGAGCTCGACCGGCCGGCTCGATGTCTTTACCCGCGTCATCGGCGACCGGGCCCGCGGGTTCGATCAGATGCCGGCAGGCTATCAGGGCCCGCTTTATCTCGAAGTCAGTCCGCGCACGTTTCCCATCCTGGTGCGCACCGGATCGCGCCTCAGCCAGATGCGCTTTCGCTGCGGGGAAACGCGGCTCACCTCGGCCGAACACCAGGCGCTGCATGCCAGCGATACGCTCGTCGTCGGCGGCGACCTGCCGGTCGATGGCGGCGTGGCGCTCTCGATCGATCTTCTGGGGGAAGGCCGGGACGGGCTTATCGGCTTCCGCTCCAAGCGCCATACCGGCGTCGTCGATGTCGACAAGAAGGGCGCGCTGGACGTCCTCGATTTCTGGGAGCCGCTTTATAGCCGCGGCCGGCCGGAACTGACGCTCGACCCCGATGAATTCTACATCCTCGTCAGCCATGAAGCGGTGCATGTGCCGCCGAGTCATGCCGCCGAAATGGTGCCCTTCGATCCGCTGGTCGGCGAGTTCCGCGTTCATTATGCCGGTTTCTTCGACCCCGGCTTCGGCCATTCGCTGGCCGGTGGCACCGGAAGCCGTGCGGTTCTCGAAGTGCGCAGCCGCGAGGTGCCGTTTCTCCTCGGCCACGGGCAGATCATCGGGCGCCTGATCTATGAAAACCTCGCCGAGCGGCCCGAGCGCCTTTATGGCTCGGCGCTGGGCTCGAACTACCAGGCCCAGACCCTCAAGCTTTCCAAGCATTTCAAACCGTTTCCCTGACCGTATCGCATTGGCTGGTCACGGCTTGCATCCTCGCCGAGAGGATCGATCCTGGCGAGACACCCGGGGAAACGATCGCCAAGCCGATGCGCTGAGCGAAGGCTCACGGCGTTTCAATCGAGGCTACGCGCCAAAGCCCGCACCAGCGACAATTCGACCTTGCCCTCGCTCGCCATCTTGTTGAGTATGTCGAGCGCGTCGGCTGGGGACATTTCCCGCTTGTAAGGCCGGCGCTCGATCAACGCACTATAAACGTCGCAGACGGTCGTGATGCGCACGAGATCGCCGATCGACTTATCCATCAGCGCATAAGGATAGCCGCTGCCATCGAGATATTCATGGTGGCCGACGACGGCCGCCAGTTCATCCGTGCCCAGGATCCCCTGTTTGCTGAGAAACCGGAAGCCTCGATAGGGATGGGTCTTGATGATGGAAAATTCGTCATCCGTGAGCTTGCTCGGCTTGTCGAGCAGCGCGGTCGGGATCGTCGCCTTGCCCACATCGTGCAAAAGGCCGATGCGGGTGAGCCTGCGCACATCGTCTTCCGACATGCCGAGCTGCTGGCCGAAACGCGTCATCACCCCGGCAACGATCAGGCAATGCTGCAGCGTGCCCTGATGATGTTCGCGCACCGTCTGCAGCCAGCTTTCAAGCCCCGCACCATCGAGCGTCGACGCAATTTCGCCGCTCGCCTCCTCGACGGTTGGAATATTGATCGCTTCGTCCGTCAGCACGGCATCGAGAATATTGGCGAGCGAGGACGAAACGAGCGCTGCAACGCGCAAGCCGCCGTCGGAGGCCTGTGGGGCGGCGATGATTTCGGCCCGGAAGAATTCGCCGAGATCGAATTCGCTAAGCGGCCGGTTGCTGATTGAGGTGGCGCCAAGCACGCTCGCCCGCACCACCTCGACCCGGTGCGTCTTGTTGATGATGAAGAGCTTGGGCAGGCCGCGCGGCAAAAGGCCCATCAGTTCGGCAATGCGCTTGGCATTGCTCGTCACGTTGAGCGGGACATCGACGATGACGGCACTGGCGTCCGCTCCCAAGCCGGTAAAATCGGCATCGATATCGATCCAGATCGGATCGGCCGAGCTCAGGAGACCAAGAAGATTGGCCCGGCTTTCGGCCGAGCTGATCACCAGCGGCCGTGGACGGGGTCGCGCAAATTTCAAGTCACTGAAAGCAGGTTGGGCAGGCACGGCGTTGACCTTATCCCGTTCAGGGCCGTTTCGTTGTCACTTCGGTGATGTACAAACCTTCGCCGACGATCGCGATCGCCACTTCCGGCGGCAGGCCACTATCCCTGAAAATGGGAACAGTGTGGATATAGGTCCAATGTGATCGGTTAGGTCATTGAATAACCCCTCAATACTCAGATCGCGTTTGATCAACAACATGAAGCGCCTCCCATTCGTGACAATAGAGTACTCGTCGACCATTTAAAACATTGATACCGCCCAAACTCTTGCCCCAATTTTGATGACTTCGCGGGATTGCCGTCTGCTGGCGACGAGCCGCACGATGCGTGACATCTGGCCGGTGCTTTCGCTGCCGCCTGCAGCCGCCTTGAAGTGCTCGACAAGACCATCGAGGCGACCGGCCTGTGCTTCCGTCTACTCGATAGGGGCATTGGTCGCTTCAACGAGCGCAGCATTATGCAGGGTCATCCCGTCGCGCTGGCGCACGGCGTTGTTGACTTCCGTCAGCGACAGAACCTGATCCTTGTTGGCCCCCGCTACCCCATCCATGAGGCAATCCTTGCATAGAAGGGATAGATGCATGTCGGGCTCCGGCTTCCCGCAGAACCCGATCTTGCGTAGTTGATTAATTCAGCACCCGAACAAAGCGCGCTTTACGTTTCGCACCAATTGCGAACCTCTTCGCAGATTATCGCCGCCTCCGAGACCGGCTTGACGCTGACGCCGATTTCCAGCATCTAGGTTTGGCACCGGATAATGCGGGTGTAGCTCAATGGTAGAGCAGAAGCTTCCCAAGCTTACGACGAGGGTTCGATTCCCTTCACCCGCTCCAGCCCCGCCTAACTCCCGTTAAGATAAATATCTGAAATTACTACAAGAACGCGATGATGATCGCTTCGGCGGTTTGCCGTGCGCAATTTCTTGTGCCACAGGTGGTGCTACAAACTGTGATACGGCAATGATAAATGGCGCGCTTAATTGACCTTGATCGATACCTTAAGCGTCGCGGACAAAGCTGGACTTATTGCAGACGGGTACCTGCGGCTGTCGCAAGTCTTGACTCCAGGGCGCCTGTAATCCGGCAAGCCCTAGGCACGCGAGATTTGGCTGCGGCGCGGCGAGCAAGAGACGTTCTCGAAGAGGCAGACGACCAACGCTGGGCCGCTCTCATAATGGGAGAGTCTACGGCCGATACTGCCCAACGACATGCCGCTGCGTCCAAGTTAGCGTTGGCGTTAGGCTTTGGATATCGGCCCACCGAGCAACTTGCCGAAGGAAGTTGGGCCGAGATCGCCCAACGGATGGAAGTTATTTTGCCTCAGTCTACCCCCAAGCCGGTCCTGGAGGCTGCGCTTGGATTGGTAGAAGAACCGAAGGCGACCTTCGGCGATGCTCTCAAAATCTACTGCGGAGAAATCTTCAAAACAGAGCTCGCCGGCAAATCTGAAGCGCAGCTCCGAAAGTGGCGCGTAATTCCGGAAAGAGCGATACGCACTTTTGTGGAAGTGGTCGGAGACAAGCCGCTCTCAGAAATAAAACGCTCCGACGCCGTCAAGTTTTATCGACACTGGCTGGAGAGAATTCAGCCGAGCGACCCGTCGATAAGCCGCTTGAGCCCGAGCTCCGGCAACCGTCAGCTTGGGGAACTGCGCAAACTCTACAGAAGCTATTTTGATCACGTCCACGACGAACCTGACAGGTCCAATCCCTTTCGGGGTCTTAGCTTCAAGGAGAATGATGAGCGGAAACGACCCGCGTTTTCAGATCGATGGATCATCGAAAAGTTCATCCAAGGCGATGCGCTGCGAGGATTGAACTCTGAAGCAAGAGCGGTGCTCTTCGCGATGATCGAGACAGGTGCGCGTCCATCCGAACTCTGCAATTTGCGTCCTGAAAGCATAGTGCTGAACGCCGAGGTTCCCCACGTTGCGATTGTCGAGCATCTCGATGCCGATGCTCCTCGCCAGCTGAAATCTACGAGCAGCCGCCGCTACATTCCCTTGGTTGGCGTAGCACTAAAGGCATTTCAGGCATTCCCTGAGGGTTTTCCCCGCTATCGTGAGCGCGAGGAGAGCTTAAGTGCGACGATAAACAAGTATTTTTCAGACAACGGCTTGCGTGAGAGCAACAAGCACAGTCTGTACTCCCTCCGGCATAGTTTTGAGAACCGGATGTTAAGAGCCGATTTCGATGTGGAGTTGCGCATCGCCCTATTCGGCCACAAATCTCAGAGGCCAGTTTATGGAGATGCTGGAGGATTAAACTGGAAAGCTGAGAAGCTGCGGAGCATAGCATTCTCCTCGAACGCTTCGATATTTAATTAATTCTTTTGCGTGTCTCAAATTTTGAGCCGGTATCCAGGCGCGAAAGGAGACACTATGACGGAATACGACGACGCTTTTGAGGATTGGCTGGCGGATTGCGGGAACCTTGAATATGACCGCGAGGATTGGCCCGATGAGATTATAGAAAAGATACTCAACGGTGAGGTAACTGGCGATTCATTCGAGGACAATGCCGATTACAATCACGCGGCTGAAGTATATATGTACCACTACCGTAATCTGCTTGATAAACGCTCGACGACGGTAGCAACGGAGTTTCTATTTCACTACGCGCGACAAAACTTTGAATTCTGTCGCCTGATTACGAATTTGTTAGAGGAAAAGTTGAAGCAGAAGGGCGGTGATCGGTTATCGGAAGATGAGTTACTGGCGACTCGTCGACGATACGAAGATCCCTCGATTGCTCACCTACCCAGTCATGAGCGTCGCAGGATTGCCGGGAAGCCTGACAATATCGAACCAGATGCCGTGCGATACCGGCTCAAATTATCAGAGCCGCTGGCACGTTTGCATGAGATCAGGCATCAAGCGTTTATAGCCGAACTGCATCAAAGTTACTTAGACCGTCTGTCCCACCCAGATGAGGAAGAAGAGGGCGGTCCTTTCGCCAGCCTATTTAATAGGCAGAAATAGATACCTAATCCATTTCGACTTCCGAGGTAGACATTCACGCGGCAGGCTATGGGCGATCAATGACGCCTAGCCGCACTATGAGTGTTCCAACCGCTGAGATTTGCGAACGATATCTGGACCGTTTGGCCCAGATCCTCGCTCAAGCAAACGAGAAAGACCGAGGCCACATACTGGATTTGGCCGCTCGCATTCAGCGAGAGTTGGACGCCTGCTTGGAGCGCCAAAGGGTTGAGGCAGATTTGGTCAAGCGTCTTAACGTTCGACCAGGTATAGACCCATGACAAAGTCAAATTCGCCATCTCGCGTGCTCGTCATCACGAGCGCAAAGGGTGGCACCGGCAAATCCAACAAGGCAGTGGTAACCGTAACGACCCTGCGGTCGCTCGGTCAGCAAGTAGCGGTCTACGACGCCGACGCTTCCGTCAGCTCGACATACCTTGCCCTCCGAATTCCCGACGTCCCTGAAGATCAACAAGATCCGCTGTTGGGCGCTGTTCGTTACGACATGCGTGATCCGGAGGAGGCTGAGACCTTTATCCGCTCAATGGACAGCGGCGTTCGGACGATAATTCACGACTTCCCGGGTGGTGCACACGCCAGCGTCGCCGAATTGTTTCCGGCGGAATACAGCAATGGTCTGGGCGAGATCGCTGAGCTTGCTGCTGATTACGGCTATCGCCTGACCATCATGCACATGAAAGCGGCCGACCCTTCATATGAGGCCAGTTTCCACACCCTTGCGGATGGCTTCGGTGATGGCGTCGACTTTGTCGCGGTCCTCAATCGGGGACTGATGACCGATCAGAACCTGAGCAATTGGACCGCTTCCGGTGCTCGATCGCGGCTCTTCGAACTCGGTGGGCGCGAGATCACGCTGCCGGCTCTCGCCCCGTCCTTACTTCAGTATGGCCTCAAGGGCATCGCTGACGAGGCCGTGATCACTGACCCCTACCACAGACAGCTTCGCCGTCTGTTCCTCAGGAAGGCCGAACAGGAACTCAACGCTATTACCAATTGGCTGTTCTGATGAAGTTCCGGCAACTCTTCAACTTGTGCCTAAAGTTAGGACTTTCAGATCGTGAGGCCCGCCGCCAGATCGAATTGGCAGAGGCCTTGGGCTTCCAAAGTGATGATCCGTATCTGAACCTCCTCGTCCTTGAAGGTCTTCTCCTGCACGCGGTTATTTTGAATGATCGTACTATCAAAATTTTTCGTGCAGAACGTGAGGGTTATCCTGATCTGATCGCCGAAAAAGTTCGAGAGGCGATCCTCCCCATACTAGCTGACGTCGCAGTCAAGGCCGCGGAGAGGTCGGTGACATCACACCTGTCCACCCGAAGGCGGTTATTGGAAAGCATTACCATTTTCGCGGTCACTGCCCTATTGGCTTTTCCAGTGGGTGCTCTCAGCCAACAGAACGTCAACGCCTTTTGGATCGGACTGACCGCCGGAAGTGCGACCTCCGTGGCCGAGATGCTCACACTAAACCCAATGCTTCCGCAGCAGTTTGCCGAGTGCAAAAGTTCGATCGCGACGAAGTTCGGAAATTCTCCCGGTGACTATGTCTGTCCTACAAAACCGATCGTGTATCGGACTGGCAATCCGGTCGAAACGACTCCCTTCTTGAATCCGCTCCTGACCATTTTTTCAACGGCCTTTTCGTGCCTGCTTCTCGGTGCGGGGCTGCCCCCCATAGTCAAGAAAATCAAGCGACGCTTCACTCAGGGCGTCGTGGCTTGAATGTAGTTCGCTTGGATAAAGGCGCCTCGGATTGCGTTGCCTTAGCATCACCGTCAGCCGTCGATACCGCCCGCTCTCTCACCGTTTGAACAGAAAGCGCTTCGCGGCGATGGCTCGATTTTTCCTCGGAACGGAGTTTACGCTCTGCAATAATATACTGGCGCAGGGTGTTTGCGCTGATGGTCTGCCCTGCCCTGCTGATGGATTCAGCCACCTTTTCATAGGTGTGCTTTGCCAGATGAGCTTCGATTTCATCAAACGAGGCAGATACCAGCTCCCGCAACGTAATCCTGCGAGTAGGTGCTGCGGCGGTAAGCTTCTTGAGCTCTCGCCTGACACGATCACTGGGCTGTCTGGCGATATCATCACCTGTGGGCTGGTACCGATCCGTTTGTCCAATAATTGTCTTTCGGAGCAGTGAACATGGCTCACGATAATTCTCGGATCGCGATCGACCCCGCACTGAATTCGGTGCTTGAGGCCCTCGCCAAAGCGCGGCGCACGTCCAAACGGAATCTGGTCGAGCAAATGCTCCGCCGTTCCCTTGAAAATGACGACCGGCTTTCCGCCGTTGTCGGGATGCTCAAAGCCGCAGCCGAACGGCAAATGAGCGTGGACGCAAAAATCGAGGTCATTGCCTCAGTCGTTTCTGACATCTGGTCGGCGGAAAAAGGACCGGCCGAGTAGATGTTCACCCCTGAGTTCATGCCCAGCATCGAATATTACTTAAGGGGGGATCAACGGAGGCCGGAAGACTATTACACAAGCTCCGATGCAAATGCACTGTGGTGGCATCCGAATGCAGTATCTTCCGAACTTTTTGGCTCAGTCCACGGAGCGAGCGTCGACGCTAACGTTTTTCGACGGCTGTGTAGGGGCGACCTGACCGACGGACGCACGGTTGCCAGGGGCAATGGGTTTCGTCGTCTCGGTATGGATTTTCACTTCGCGCCCCCAAAATCGGTATCGATAGTGGCGCTGCTCTCAAACGACCACGTCAGGAGCATTATCTTGGCCGCCCATGATGAAGCGGTTAGGGAAGCGCTGCAGTTCATTTTTGACCAAGGCCTTTTGAAGTGCCGTCGGGGCCATTCCGGCGCCAAAAAAGAAACCCCTGAATTTTGGGTTGCCGCGGTGTTCCGCGAGCTCACTTCTCGTGCAAACGACCCACAGCTGCATTCTCATGCCGTGATCCCCAATATCGCACTGCGCAAGGATGGATCCGTAGGGGCGCTAGATAATAAGGAAGTCCTGGATCTCCAGCTGTTGATGGGAGCATTTTACAATACCGCGCTCGCATCGAGGCTTCGGGCTGCCGGTCTTGATCTGGTTCGGCGAAAGCGTGGGTTTGAAATTGCTGGCGTGCCTTTGACAGTCATTGATGCCTTCTCCAAGAGACGCAAAGCGATAGAGAATGCAGGGAAGAAGGAAGGCGTCGATGTAAGCAGGGATCGTTCGGCGGCAGACAGGCTGTCGCTCGCCACACGGCCTAAAAAGGACAAGGAGCGTAGTGCGTCCCACATGTTGGCTTCATGGCGCGAAGACCTTCACGCCCTTGGGTTCGATATCAATGATATCTCATTGCATGACGTTGCGGGTGCACAGCCCGAGCGCACTATAGCCGATTTGGCGAGAACCGCACTCGACGAGACTTTTGAAAAGTCAGCTGTCCTCAAGCGATCCGACATGCTGGCGGCGATCGCTGAGAGCCTTCAGTGCTCTGCCAGTCCCCAAGAACTGCGAGCGGTGCTTTCTGACCATCTTGACGACCTGGTTGTGCGTGTTGGAGACGAATACGACACTGTGAACAAGGCGTCCTACTCTACCCGACAAAATGTCGAGTTGGAGAAAGAGCTCATCAAGTTGGCGGTAGCGTCCCGTGGAACGTGGTCCACCGTCGATCCGGAGCTGGTTGAACGAGCCATAAAAGCTCGCCCATCGCTATCAGATGAACAAAAGTCGGCTATTTGGCACGGGCTGACAGCCGACGGCATTTCGATCGTCGAAGGCAGCGCTGGCGCGGGCAAATCTTTTGCGTGGGGGACCGTTACGAGTGTCGCTCAAGAGGCAGGACGCACTGTTTATGCGCTCGCCCCATCGTGGGCTGCAACCAAGGTGATTGCGAAGGACACGAATACCCCGAATTCTCATGCGCTTGCTGTGCAGGGTTTTCTTCTGGCGATTGAGGCAGGCCGCATAGTTCTGAGCTCGAATGACATCGTCCTTCTGGACGAAGCTGGAATGGTGCCGACGAGGGATCTTTATCGCGTCGCGCGGGCATGCTCGGTGTCAAAATCGAAGCTCATCCTGTCAGGCGACACTCGTCAGCTACAGCCAGTGGCCTGGGGGTCGCCGTTAAGGCTTTTGTCCCGTGTCCTAAGTTCCTCGAAAATGCGTGAAGTTCGGCGCCAGTCGACAGGTTGGCAACGCGACGCGAGCATGCTGTTCGCTAAGGGAAATGCTTCTGCGGCCCTGCAAGCTTACGACGATAGAGGACACATTTTCTGGTGCGCCGACGGCAGCACAGCCATTGCTAAACTTGCCGACCGATTTGTTGCGGATCGACTCTGGGATGGAGTCCTCTCGACTGATCCTGCGCCCACTGCCCTCGCAATCGCCGGATGGAACACGGACGTTTTGGAGCTCAACGCTCAAATCAGAGTGCGTCTGCAAGAAGCAGGCCTTCTTTCAAAGGCGCAGTTTTCCGTGCCCGTTGCTGTGACCGATAGAGAAGGAAAGAAGTTGTCCACCATTACGATGCTCCTGGCAGACGGCGATCGCGTAGCATTCACTGAAAGGGTCGACCATCCATCCAGACGCATCACAAACGCTGACTCGGCAACTGTTTTGAAAGTTGACTCAGAAAGCATCACGCTCCGCTTTGACGACGGCCAAGTTTTGGCCGCCAATTTCAGAGAACTGGTGGGTCGGCGAGTGGAAGGTCAACCGGGGTTGCCTTGCATGAAGCACATATTCGCGGTCACCGCACACTTCTCACAGGGTTTGACGGTAGATCGGGCTTACGTGCTCGGAACCAAGCCAATGACCCGGGAGGGCATTTACGTAGCAATGACAAGGCATCGACACTCAGTGCAGCTCTATGTTGACACAAGCCGTACTCCTAAAAGCCGCCGGACCAATCGGAAAGTTCGGGCTCCAGATGGAAGCGCAGCGCTTTCCCAAAAACGAGCATACTTCGCCGAGTGCGACATTGCTGCGCTGAAGTTGAATGCAAGTGACTTTGCTCCAGATCCGATGTCTTGGGCATTCGACACAATGGAACAGGAAAGGCGGCCTGATGCGGTTGGCCTGACTGCCCGAATGAATGCCCGCATGCGGTGGCAGCTAAGGGAAAGTGCTCACCCGGAACCCGTCGGCCCGCGTGGAGGTATTCCAAATGCTCTGTATCAGCGGCTTGTTGGGAAATTCATCGAAGCGAGCGTCGTGCGGACTGCTTCAAGTAAGCTTTTGTCGTGGATCGGTTGGCTTCGGGACAACTTGAGCTCATTTGTCGTAGCTCGCAGGCCAGCGACCCTTTCACAACCGAACAGCGAAATGATAACTTCTTACGGTGTTCTCGACCCCATCGCCGGTCAACGCCTGACGTTGGATGAATTGGATGTAGGCCCTACTGGATAGCCGGCACCGTCTGGTAGAAACGTTCGGCTCACCCGAATCTCAAATAGACTTTGAAGCCTTTCCATCTGGCGAAGGAGCCCTAGATGGCTAGTACCCTAGTGCGCATTCACCTAGATTCAGAATTCGACGTCCGCGCGAGCGCAGGACGTCCGAAA
Organism: Devosia soli; assembly: GCF_000970455.1. Classification (GTDB taxonomy): domain Bacteria; phylum Pseudomonadota; class Alphaproteobacteria; order Rhizobiales; family Devosiaceae; genus Devosia; species Devosia soli. The sequence goes on from NZ_LAJG01000036.1 coordinate 28,422, forward strand.
TGGGGCCGAGGCTGTGTGAGAACTCGGCGCGGCTGATGGCTCAGCTTGTTTTGCGACGGCGCGCGTCAGCGCCCTTCATCCTGTTATCGCCTTGAGGGTGGAGGCAACACCAGCCACGGCGATGGCGCGCTT
>NZ_LAJG01000037.1 GCF_000970455.1 Devosia soli
ATGTTGCCAACGGCGGCGGAGCTTTGCCGGCGGATACGCGCGCCTATGTCATGATCGTCACGAGCCTTTCGGTCGATGCGTGGCGCGCACGCACTGTCGATCCGGCCGATTACAGCCCCGATAGCGACGCCGATTTCCCTAGCGCCTGCCTGACCATGGCGGACGCTGTGCGATCGCCTGATCTCTTGGCCCGGTCCTGGTAATGGCCACCATGGGGCGTGCTGATCGCGCAGAGCTCTTCAGCCGAACCAGCCCAGGCGCGGTTGTCCGCCGAGCGAGATTCATTTGACGCTGTTCTCGGATACAAGAACCTTCTTCTCATCACCCTGAGGGCACGCCGCTTCGGATCGTGTCCCCCGGTTGCCTCCATCGTGGGACATCCTACCCGCTGTCTGTCATACACCTTTGACGCCGCGCTCAACTCCAGAGGCGTGAATTGCGTCTGCCACCAAAACCGTCACTGACAGACCGGTTGGGAACGGCTTTGATTCTGGACTGAGGCAGGATTAA
>NZ_LAJG01000038.1 GCF_000970455.1 Devosia soli
TCAGCCGCAAGAGTGTGGCGCGGCAGAAAACGCCAAACCAGCGCTAGAAGCCCACCAGCGCGGCGCCGTGCACGTAGACGTACGCCGTCGCGTGCGACGAAGGAGACAACGGCACGAAGTACTGCGCCACCGCGCACTGCACCAGACCGTTCCAGTCGAACAACATCGGGCCGGCAACGACCAGTCCGACGAAGGCAAGGTCCAAGTAGCCGTAAGCTCGGTTCAGGAATGCGATAAGCTGTTGCC
>NZ_LAJG01000039.1 GCF_000970455.1 Devosia soli
TTCGCCTCCTGGGGGCGCCGGTTGGGCCGGGCGGGCCAGCTCAGCAGGTCTCGGTGTCCTGCCGCCCTGCTTGACGGCGATGATCAGCACGAGCAAAAGCGCCTGGCAATACATTAATCCGATGGATTTAGTAAGTGACAGGGCGGCAAATGCTGACGTTTGATAGCGGCAGAGGCGCTGGCATTGTGACACAACCTGCGATAGGCGGGGGTAGCAGCAGGCGGAGGTAGATTAAGTGGCTGGCGCCGTCAGGACGAGCAGGGGGCGGTCGGACGACCTCAGCCGCGGCACGACCCAGAGCAGCGCGCGGCCGTACAACGAGCGCCTGGTGCTATCGCTGGTTCGCCGCCACGCCAGCCTCCCAAAGGCCGATATCGCCCGCCTGCCCGGGCTCTACCCCCCAACCATTTCCCTCACTGCCTATCCGCCGTATGACGCTTGTCCCTTCGCCGCATCACCGTTCCGGCGTTTCCCGGTTGTCTAGCCTCGTCTTCTCC
>NZ_LAJG01000004.1 GCF_000970455.1 Devosia soli
CTAGGTACGACCCCAAAATGAGCACGTGATCGGGCTGCGCACGTCCAGACCAGGCCACGTGGGACAGCCCGTCCGCGGCGCCGTGGCCGACTAGCGCAACGACAGCGAGGTCGTCCGGGGGGCTGCATGAGCGGTTCGCGCTAGATCGAGCGCGACGGCCATCGTCCCTGGCTCAAATGGCATCGCGGCCGCCGCAAGTCGTCCGATCCGGTGTTCACAGGCAGCCGCATTCTTGAAGCCATGCGCCTCGGCGCTAGCGCCGAGGCGCATGGCTTCAAGAATGCGGCTGCCTGTGAACACCGGATCGGACGACTTGCGGCGGCCGCGATGCCATTTGAGCCAGGGACGATGGCCGTCGCGCTCGATCTAGCGCGAACCGCTCATGCAGCCCCCCGGACGACCTCGCTGTCGTTGCGCTAGTCGGCCACGGCGCCGCGGACGGGCTGTCCCACGTGGCCTGGTCTGGACGTGCGCAGCCCGATCACGTGCTCATTTTGGGGTCGTACCTAG
>NZ_LAJG01000040.1 GCF_000970455.1 Devosia soli
ATACATGTCACGTTCTCGATTTCCCCGGGCGTCGACGCCGTATCGATAGCGTCCTCGAACGAGGCCTGTCCGCCACCCTCCCCGATGAATGCCACCAGAAACTCACCGACGTTTAGCGCGCGGCGACGAAGGCGTGCCCCGCGTCATGGGTTGCCACGCGCCGGCGCACGGATTGACGCATTTTCGCTCCGCCTTTCTGGATCTGGTCGAGAACGTCCGAAATGCGCAATTCGCGACGCGCGCGGCGCGCCGCGCGCGTCGCGAATTGCGCATTTCGGACGTTCTCGACCAGATCCAGAAAGGCGGAGCGAAAATGCGTCAATCCGTGCGCCGGCGCGTGGCAACCCATGACGCGGGGCACGTCATCGTCGGACGCGCGCTAAACGTCGGTGAGTTTCTGGTGGCATTCATCGGGGAGGGTGGCGGACAGGCCTCGTTCGAGGACGCTATCGATACGGCGTCGACGCCCGGGGAAATCGAGAACGTGACATGTAT
>NZ_LAJG01000041.1 GCF_000970455.1 Devosia soli
GCATCTGGTGGGAGGCGCAGAGTGGCAGCAGGCGATACGGCGGCGACGCGACCCTAGCCGGGTGAGATGAGTAGCGTCACCGATCTCATTGCGCAGGCCGACGAATATTTCCGTGCCGCTCAAGCGGAGAGCACCGGTTGCAAGCCGGGGCGCCCGCTCGCCACCGCGCCCTTCCGGCTTCTCTGCATTCACGCGATCGAGCTTTATCTCAACGCATTCCTGCGGCACGCAGGCGCGCCTGCGTGCCGCAGGAATGCGTTGAGATAAAGCTCGATCGCGTGAATGCAGAGAAGCCGGAAGGGCGCGGTGGCGAGCGGGCGCCCCGGCTTGCAACCGGTGCTCTCCGCTTGAGCGGCACGGAAATATTCGTCGGCCTGCGCAATGAGATCGGTGACGCTACTCATCTCACCCGGCTAGGGTCGCGTCGCCGCCGTATCGCCTGCTGCCACTCTGCGCCTCCCACCAGATGC
>NZ_LAJG01000042.1 GCF_000970455.1 Devosia soli
CCCCGACCCCGTCTGGTCGAGCTTTAGAAGCATATCCTTGCCGCTCTGGGCTGCCATTCTTTTGGTCCCTCTCTCAGTGTCACCACACCCACCAGCGCGTCCCTCCCCCTCCCGAGGGGGAGGCTAGGTGGGGGTCCCGCTACTCCGTCAAAAACCGCAGCAAGACCGCGGCCCGCGCCTGCCCCGTCGCGGTATCAATGACGGTTTCGGTTCGCACATGCTCCGCCAGCGTCACCGCCAATCCCGCCGGCGCCAACCCGCTCCGCGCAGCCATCACCCGCTCGGCAATTTCCAGCGCCGCCTTCCGGCTCGGCCGATCCGCCCAGCAACGCACCATCACCCGGTGCTCCTGCCCCGGCGTCCCATCGCCATCGGTCTGGCGCATATCGTGCCGGTCGATCACCACATAAGGCGCTGGCCTGTTCTGCGGCGGCGCATCGAACACCCCGCCCGCCCCGATCAGCGCGGCATCTGCTTCGAGCGCCGCCACCAGCGCCCCCTGCAGCAAAACGATCGGATGGCTCATCCCGTCACCTGCGTCTCGCTACACGAACAGCTCAGATAAGCCCGCCGCCCGTTCAAATCCGCCGCGCTGACCACATCGAGATTACGCCCGCGATAGATGATCCGATCCCCCGGCCCCAGATCGGGCCGAAACCGCAGCACCACCGCATGCGAAATCGCCACCGTGCGCCCGTCGGCATTGTTCCCCTGCCGCCCCGAAAGGCTGCGCACCCGCGCCCAGGCATTGCCCATCGGCACAAAAATCCGCGCATGCCCGCCTTCCGGCTCAGCCACGCTTTCGCGCCGCCTAAGCTGCACCCGATCGGTCAGCGTGCCGATCGGCGGCAGTGTCTCACTCACAGCCGCACCCGCTTGTGCGCCGCCACCAACCGGTCGAACCCGGTGGGCACCACCGCCCCCGAACCCGCCACGATGACGGCATCGCGATGCTCAAACCAATGCGCGATCAGCCCGAGCATGGCTTGTTTGAGATCAGCCGGCACCTCTTCGGGCTCCGTGCCAAACCCCGCGACATAATCGATCTCAATCCCCTGCCGCTCCTGCAGCGCCGGCATGCCCATTACGACCCGCGGCACGATCAGCCGATCGGGCTCCGACCGAAACTGATCGAGCGTCAGCTCATGGCTCGCGCCATTGCCATCGGTCGCCGAAATCTCGGTCACGGCGATTAGCGGCGCCACCGGCAGCTTGACGACGCCATTCTCCGGCCAATCGTCGAGCACCATCCGCCAACTCTGCGCCAAGAACGCCTTGCCAGTAATACCCTCGACATGCAGCCGAGCCGCCCCGATCAGCGTCGTGATCAGACCGTCTTCTGCAGCCTCTTCGACTTTCAGAAACCCCTTCGCCTCGACAAGCGAAACCGGCTCCTCGGCGGGCCCCGCCAGGAGATAGGACGTCATTGTTTTATTCCTTGTTTGGGAACGCCGCAGCACCCCCCACCCTTCCTCCTCTGATAGGGGGAGGGGTGCTGCGGTGGCTCTCTGCCGGTATCTCTAACTCGATAGGTCCCCCTCCCCCTACCAGGGGGAGGCTAGGTGGGGGTTAGCTGACGCCAAATTTGAGCAGCTTGATCGCATCGTAATCCGCGATCCCGCCGCCAACCCGCTTCGTCGTATAAAACAGCACATAAGGCTTGCTCGAATAAGGATCGCGCAAGACGTTCACCCCCTGGCGATCGACGATCAGGTAGCCCCGGCGGAAATCACCAAAGGCCACCGAAAGCGAGTTTGCTCCTACGTTCGGCATGTCCTCCGCCTCCACCAGCGGAAAGCCCATGAAGCTCGCGCGACCGTCCGCGGTCGCCGAAGGCTGCCAAAGGTAGTTGCCGTCGGCATCCTTGAGCTTGCGCAACGTCCCCTGCGTCTTGCGGTTCATCACCCAGGTCGCGTTCTGGCGATAGCCGGCCTTGAGCGCATAGACGAGATCAATCAACACATCGCTGGCATTGCTGGCCGGCAACGCGCCGGACGTTCCGGTCGCCACATAGCCAAGGTTGCCCCAGCTCCAGCTCGTCTCGGCCACCGCCGTCGCCGCCAGAAAGCCGGTCGGCTTGTTGACGCCATTACCGGTGACGAAGGCCGTCGTTTCCTGCGCCGCAAAGGCCGCATTGACCTCGTCGGCGATCCACTGGCCGACATCGACCGCCGCATCGTCGAGGAAAGCCGTCGTCGCTGCCGGCATGGCGTAGAGTTCGGTCGTCGGATAGGTCAGTTCCGCCAGCGTCTGGCTCGATGTCGTCGGGCGGCTCGCCGCCTCGCCCACCCAGCCGGTCTGCGGCCCGGTCACCGTGATCGGACGCTTGTAGACCGAAGCCGAAACCTGGCGCACGCCGGCAATGGCGCGAATCGGGGAAATGCCCGTCATCAGCCGGGTGATTTCCACCTCAACCTCGGCAGGCACCACATAGCCGCCATCGGCGCCGACGCCGACCTGCAGCGCCTTTTCCTCGCCGCGCTTCACATAGGCCGAAAAGGCCTCCTTGTATTCGCCATTGGGCACTGAGCCCTTGCCCTCGAGCGCCGGGCGGCCACGCTCCGCCGTGGCGCGATCGAGCGCCGCCTTCTGCCCGTCGAGCACGGCATTGAGCTTTTCGAGCTTGCCTTCCAGCAAGCCGTCGGCCGTGCCGCGCTTTTCGATTTCTTTCAGGCGCTGGTCATTGGTGCGCTTGAATTCCTCGAACGCGGAGGAAAATTCGCCAAACAGCGCGGCAACGTCAGTCCCCGCGCCGGCCTTGGTTTCAAGGCCGTCGTCAATCCGATCCATGTCGGCATCCTTCTATCGGTTACGGATAGTCCTCGTGGCAGCCGCAATGGCGGCGCCGGCCGAAATGGGAACAGCGATCCGCGCCGCCTCCATCATCGGAAAGGTCACGATCGAAATTTCATAAAGATCGATCTCGTGCAGCAGCCGGTTCCCCGCCTGCCGGCTGGCTTTCACGGTGCGAAAGCCGATGGAAAGCCCGTCGAGCGCCTCGGCCTCGATCAGGCGCTTGAGCGCATCCGCCCGCGGCACGCCCGGCACCAGGCGCCCGCGCGCAAACAGCCCATGCGCGTCCTCGCGCAGCTCCTCCCAAAAGCCCACCGGCTCCTTGGGATCATGCTGAAACAAGAGCCGAATGCGCCCCGCACGCTCCCTGAGGCTTTTGGCAAACGCTCCGGGCAAAACAATATCACCGCCGCTATCGAGCCGGTCGAAAACGCTCGCATATCCGGCAAAGCGTCCATCGGCATCGACGGGAATTGGCCCCGCCATCAGCGCTTGCTCCCCGCCCGCCCCTGCGGCCGAGCAGCCGATCGACCCGGCGGTTTCGCCATCGGCCTCCCCTTGTCCGCCAGCGTCCCCGCCAGGCTCCAGGCAAATTGCCGAAACGTCTGAACCCCCGCTTCCCGCCCCTGCTTTTCCGTCATTATTCGTCCCCCTTGCGAAAGAGCCTGTTGAGGCTCGCAATCTCGCTCACGAAATCATTGAACCGCCTGTTACCCGCCGCCATTTCCCGCAGCGCCCAAACCAGCAGCGAACTCGCCCCCGTCGCCCACAAAAACAGCGCCAGATGCGCAAGATCCGCGCGCTCGACGATGGTTCTCGTCAGATCGTCCATGATGTGTCCCCTCAGCGCAGTCAGGCGGGCGAGACACCAACCATCTCCCGCTTCTCCGCATCGCTCAAAAAGTCCGCGCCGCCAATCCTCGCCCAGAGCGCCGCCCGATCCTCCGCCAGCGCCTCGACCTGGTCGAAATCCGGCACCACTTCGGCACCCTCGAAGGCCGGCCCCAGCCACAGGCTCAGTTCCTGCGCCACCCGCACCACCAGCGGCACCAGCGTTTGCCGCCACAGCGCCCGATTGGCCTCGGCCATATTGGCATAGGTATTGTCGCCGGGGATGCCGAGCAGCATGGGCGGCACCCCGAAGGCGAGCGCGATGTCCCGCGCTGCCGCATGCCGCGCCTCGATGAAATCCATCTCGCGCGGGCTCATGGCGATGGCCTTCCAGTCGATGCCGCCATCCAGAACCATCGGGCGCCCCGCATTGGCGGCGCCGGAAAAATTCTCCTCGAGCTCTTCCTTGAGCCGCCGGAACTGTTCTTCCGTCAGCGAGCCGCCACCCGCCGAATAGACCAGCGCCCCGCTCGGCCGCGCAGCATTATCCAGCAGCGCCTTGTTCCACTGCGCCGAGGCATTGTGGATATCGAGGCTCGTCTGCGCCGCTTCGAGTGGCCCCATGCCATAATGGTCATCCATGGGATGAAACAGCGCCACATGCAGCACCCCTGGCACCGGCGCCGTCTCCTGCGAAATCCGCACAGTGCGCCCGCCGGCCGTGTAGTCATAGCCCACTGGCCAGCCATCACCCCCGGATACGACCCGCATCCGATCGGGCCGCAGCACAAACAGTGCCTTCACCCCGCCATCGACGATACCCGCCTGCAGATAGGCATTCCCCGAAGTCTGCAGATAGGCATAAACCGCCTCCAGCATCTCCGCGCCCGATTGCCGCCCATTCGGCCTTTGCAACAGCGCCACGAGCGGATGCTCGCTCACGTTCCGGCCATTGACCCTGACCACCAGCGGCACCCGGTTCGCCGTCTCGGCAATCAGCCTGATGCAGCGATAGACCACCGGATTGCGCATGAAACCCTGATTGACAAGGCTCGCATAACCCCGCCCGCTCCACTGCGCCGGCCCCAAGGCGCTCAACGTCATCAACGAATGTCCGCCAAAACTCTTGGCTTCAGCAGGCGCATTCGTCCGTCCGCCAAACAGGCGGCCCATCCAGTTCGGCATTTTTTGGTCCCCTCGATAGCCCTCACCCGACCTCCCCTGTGAGGAGAGGTTGTCTCAGCGGCTCACAATCATGTCGGCAAACGCGATCCGTCCCTCCCCCTCCCAGGGGGAGGCTAGGTGGGGGTACTCCTCTAAATCACCCGCACCCGCGGCCCCTGCCCCTTCAACAACAGCTCCGTAAGCGCCCAGACCAGCGCATCCACCCGGTCGGGCGAATGCCCATCGGCCTTGCCATCCGGCCCAAAGGCACAAAGCTCATCCTCAAGCGCCGTCAGTCCCGCCACATGCGACACCAGCCCCCGCGCATAAAGCGCCGCCACCGGCTCCGCCCGTACCCACTTGCCCCGGCTCGCCCGCACCTCGATCACCGGCACCGTCGCCTTCACTTGGGTAAGCAGCCCCTTCACCAGGTCGCCGCCCTGGTTCACTTCGACGACAATCGCGTCCGCCTGGTGCGCCTCGTAGGCTGCCACCGCCCGTTTCGCCCAGGTCAGCGGCGCCACACCCTTGAGCGTTGCGTCTTCGAGCACCACCGCGCCCTCGCCGCTCCGTCCGACCACCACAATCCCGCAAGCATCCGACCGCGCCGTCCCAGTCACTGGCGGATCGACCGCCACGACGATCCGCCCATCGACGGCCCCGCCCTCGCGGAACATCCCACGTTGCCAAAGCGCATCGGGCCGATCCTCGATCAGCTCGCCCTCAAGCTCCTGCCGCCCCAGCACCGTACCGCGATAGCGCACCACCACGGCCTCCAGAAATGTCGGCGCCAGTTGCGCCTTGTTCTCTTCCGTCGTGATCCGCACCGTCACCGTCTGCGGGTCCGCAAGCAGCCGCTTGATCAGCTTCGTCGGCCGCGGCGTCGTCGTCACCAATTGGCGTGGCCGTTCCCCCAGCCGCAGCCCGAACTGCAATTGATCGAACGTTTCTTCCGCCCGCGGCCATTTCCCGGCCTCATCGCACCAGGCGGCAGCAAATTGCGGCCCGCGAAAGCGTTCCGGGTCCGACGCCGTCATGATCGAAGCCTCGACCCCATTAGGCCAGACCAATCGATTGCCGCCCCGCAGGATCGGCCGCTCATCGTCCGGATGCACCGCGATGATGCCGCTTTCGCCCCGCACCATGATGCTCAGCGCCTCGGTCATAGTCTCGCCTACCAGCGCTATCGGCGACACCCGCTCCCGCGCCAGCGTCCGCACCCATTCGGCTCCCGCCCGCGTCTTGCCCGAGCCGCGCCCGCCCATCAGCAGCCACGTCGTCCAGTCGCCCGCCGGTGGCAATTGCTTGGGAAAAGCCCAAAACGACCAGTCGAATAATTTCTTCTCCGCGGCCTCGTCGTCGAGCCGCTTCACCTCTTCCTCGGGAGGCAGCCTTGGCCCCTGGAAAGGCGCATTGTCCCAAACGTCCGTGTCGGTCACGCCGCGCCCCTATCGTGCGTTATACTGCTCCAGGCGCTTAACGAGCTTGGCCCGCATATCCGTCATATCCTTGCGGCTTGCCGGTTCCACATTGGGCTTGGTCGCCCCCTGCTTGATCAGCGCATCGAGCGTTTTCACCGTTTCGCTCAGCGCCTTCACCTGTTTGTCGATCGGTTCGTCCACTGCCTTCTCCAATTGTCTCACCTGGCTGTCCAAAACCTTGAGCATCCGCACCACGATGTCGCCATGCTTGGGCACTCTCGATCGCGAACTGAGCCAGCCTTCCGTTTGCCGGCGATAGCGCAGCTGCATTTCGGAGATCCCATGCCGCTGGCAGATCACGGAGGGTAGGAACAGCCGGCCTTCATACTCTTCCCGAATGGTGTCCCAGTCGGGCTTGCGCACGTCATCCATGTCATTGACTCGATTGTGAATCCGCCGCCGGAACCTCCCGGAATCGGGCGGGATTCGTCTTTGCGGAGTCGAGCAGGAGAGACCCATGTCCACCGCCATCCGCCACATGCATTACAAGCCGGATAAGCAGGAGCTATCTGTCTGGTTTGGCCCGGACTTTCGCCGCTACAAATATTTCGGCGTGCCGCAGCACCTTTATGAAGCGTTCAGCGAAGCCGGCAGCCAGGGTCAGTTCTTCAATCGCTTCATCAAGGGGCGCTTCGATTGCGCCCCGGTCGTCCAGCCCGCCAACCCTAACAAAGGCTGGCAATCCATCCGCTCCGCCTCACCCACTTCTTCGACCATACCCAAACAATAGCAGGTCACCGTGACGCGGGGATAAGATGCATAAGTTTTTGGGTTTTACGGTTTCGGCGAGAGCCGCAGGCTGGTTTGCGCAGGATGAGCAGGCCCTCGCTTCCACCACCAAAAGCCCCGCAAACTCGACGCCCCACCTCCCCCTGAATAGGGCGTGCTCACTTTGGACCCGCGCGGCGTTTCCAATTTCCACCGTGTCCGTGGTTGGGAAGGCATGCTACCGACAGTCCAGCGTACAAAGTGCTCCCTGAATGGCGAAGGCCTGGAGGGGGTGACCGGCAAACACAGATTTCTAAGGCGAACCCTACCCCCTCACCCAAAAACCCGCTTGGCCTCCATCGCCAGACCAAGCCCCACGCTCCCCAAGACATCGGTGCGCACCACGTCCGCGTCCGGAAACAATCCCTGCAATTGCCCCGCCACCGCCGGCACCAGCGTCGACCCCCCCGTCAAAATCAAGCTATCGACCGCCGCGCGCCCAAGCCCGGCCCGTCTTAGCGTCTCGCCGATCGTTGTTTCCAGCCGCCCGATGGAATCCGCCAGCGCCGCGCCCAATTCAGCCGCCGTGATGGTGGTCCGGATGTCCCGGTCGCGCACAGGAAAGTCGAACAGCGTCTCTGCCCGATCCGACAGATCGATCTTGGCCTCCTCGACCCGCCCGATCAGCCTGTGCCCCAGACGGTCCTCAACCAGCATAACCATGGTCTCGACCCGATCGGCCTCTTTCGCTTCGAGCATGGTCGAGCGCAGGTCGCGCTGCGCCTGCGCATCGTAAAGCCGGTTGATCCGGTGCCAGGTCGACAATTCCACATATGGCGCGACTGGCAGATACCGCTTGCCGTCCTTGGTTTCGCTGCCAAGCCCCAGCTCCGGCATTACCTTGGCCATTGACAGCAGCCGGTCGAAATCGGTCCCGCCGATATGCACGCCCGCCGTCGCGAGAATATCCCCGCTGCGATCCGCCAGCCCGCTTCGCTCGGGCGAAACCCGCACCACCGAAAAGTCCGACGTACCGCCGCCAAGGTCGACGATTAGCGCCAGCCTTTCGCCATTGACCTGCCGCTCATAGTCGAGCGCCGCCGCAATCGGCTCGAACTGAAAGGCGATCTCTTCAAAACCCTGCGCCCGCACTGCTGCTTCGAGCTGCCCCTGCGCCGCCGCATCGGCCACCGGATCGTCGTCGACGAAATGCACCGGCCGGCCCATCACCACCTGGGTCAGTTCATCGCCAAGCTGTGCTTCCGCGCGCCGCTTCAATTCCCCGACAAAGCTGCCGATGATCTCGCCGAACCCGAGCCGTCGCCCCTTGATCCGCGTCGTGTCGTTGAAGAGCGCGGTGCCCAAAACGCTCTTCAGCGAACGCATCAGGCGCCCATCGGCCCCGCTCACATATTCGGCCACAGCATCGCGCCCAAACCGCAGCCGGTCGTCTTCGAAGCCAAAGAACAAGACGCTCGGAATGGTCTTGCTGCTGCCTTCGAGCGCTAGAAGATCAGGCTGTCCATCGGGGCCGATGCGTCCCAGCGTCGAATTGGAAGTGCCGAAATCGAGGCCGCAGCTGAGCGCCATCGCAAACCGTCCACGAAAAGGGAAATGCGCGGCAACCGCGCGGGGACGGGCTCTATAGGGGGTGAGGAAAAGATTGGCAACCGCCCTTCTCCTTATCGCGCAGCGCAAGGGCGCCACGCATTAGGCGGAAAAGGAAATCTAGCAGGCGGAATATCCAGGGCTGCACCCCGGCGCAAAGCAAAACCCTCCGCCGCACTTCGGAGGATGGTGCTTAAGCTGCGACTTTCTGCTTCTCGCCGCGCAGGTCCGCAATATCGAGCCGGCCCAGCCCCCGCCGTTGCGCCTTGCGCAAGGCCTGCTTGGCCAGGTCGAACACAGAACGATCGTAGGGCGGTTCCGGATTGACCACCGCCAGCCCCGCCCCAAGCGTCACCGCGCCGGCATGGCTTTCCTTGTTCACGAGACCCGCGCGCCGCACGGCTGTGGAAATCCTGGCCGCAAGATCGCGCGCCATCAAGACCGGCATATCGGGCAGGATCAGCAAAAACCCGCTCTGCCCCAACCGCAGGCAGCGATCGTCGTCGCGTTTGAGCATGCTGCCGATCACATGGTCGATTTGCTCGAGGCAATCTTCTGCTGCGTCGCGTCCATAGGCTGCGAGATATTCGTCGAAACAGTCGATTTCCATCGCCAGGACGCAGAGCGATACATTGCGCTCTGAAGCGATCAGCCAACCATTCTGCAGTTCTTCTTCGAGCGGCCGGCCAGTCGCGTGCCGCTTGCCCAGCGCCCGTAGGACCGTCGCGCCATCATTGCGGCGATTGTCGGCTTGCCGGCCGAGCAACGCTCGCACCCGCTGCCAAAAGCGATCCCCCTGCACAGTTTCGGTCATGCTCATCGTGCCTGCCCCCCGGGCGCCTGATCCGACGCCGATCTGGTCACACTATGGTTAATGAGAAGTTACCGAAGCAGGTGATTTGGCAAGGTGTCGAACTACGTAAGTATTAAATAATCGTCACAAGGAACAGCTTTTGTGACAATTTCAACTCTAGTTGCCTCAAAGATGTTCTGGCGGCTCCCATTCAGGCCAGTCGACTGCGTGCTCTTCCCACTCGTCCGGATCGACATCGGTCTCGAGAAAGGTCCGGCCTTTGACCGAAACACCGACATCGACGACGGTTTGCGGATCGCCCGAAATCAGCGGGTGCCACCAGGCAAGGCCCTTGCCTTCGGCCAGCCGGCGATAGGCGCAGGTGGTCGGGATCCATTTGATTTCGACGACGTTCTGCGGCGTCAGCTTGATGCAGTCAGGCACCTTCTTTTGACGATTGGGGTAATCGGTGCAGCCGCAGGTGTCGCCGTCGAGCAACTGGCAGCGCACGTCCGAGGTGATCAGCGTGCCGGTATCCTCGTCCTCGAGCTTGATGAGGCAACAGCGCCCGCAGCCATCGCAGAGCGCCTCCCATTCGGCAGGCGTCATTTGGTCGAGGGTTTTTTCTTCCCAGAAGGCCATGCGTTAATCGGTCTCGTTCATTCTGTTGCCGGTTTGCGCTTGTCTTGCGTGGCGCGCAATCATATTCCAGCGATGCAATTGCAATGCTCCGGCGCGCAAGACAAAATTCGGCGACTGGGCAAGGGGTAAGGCGTGCAAGATCCGTTCTATAGCAAGGAAAAGCGGCCAAAACGCGCCGGCGGCATGCTGGCGGCGGATGCCTGGCTCGATTCCTCGCTCTATGAATTCTGGCAGGCGCTCGGCCGCTGGTACACGCGTTACCAGGATTTCATGAGCCGCTTCACCGTCCGCGGCGTCAAGCGCTTCTTTGTCGAGGTGCTTTCCGATGCCTTTACCTTCGGGGCGATCGGCGCGGTCATCATGCTGGCCTTTGCGCTTCCCGCCTTTTCCATCATCGATCGTGGCGCCTTCAACAAGGCCGAGGATTATTCCGTCGTCTTCCTCGATCGCTTCGGCAACGAGATCGGCCGTCGCGGCATCCGCTCGGACGACAGCGTCGCGCTCGACCAGATGCCCGATTATCTGATCAAGGCAACGCTCGCCACCGAAGACCGGCGCTTCTACGACCATTTCGGCATCGATATCGTCGGCACGCTGCGCGCCCTTGCCTCGAACGCCCAGGGCGACAATTCCACCCAGGGCGGCTCTTCGCTCACCCAGCAGCTGGCGAAAAACCTCTTCCTTTCCTCAGAGCGCACGTTCGAGCGCAAGATCATCGAGGCCTATCTCGCGATCTGGCTCGAATGGCACTATTCCAAGGATCAGATACTCAAGCTCTATTTTGACCGCGCCTATATGGGCGGCGGCAATTTCGGGGTCACCGCGGCGGCCGAATATTATTTCGGCAAGCGCGTGCAGGACATCAATCTCGCCGAAGCCGCCATGCTCGCCGGGATGTTCAAGGCCCCGACGCGCTATGCGCCGCATGTCGACCTCGCCGCCGCGCGCGGCCGCGCCAATCTCGTTCTCACCAATCTCGTCGCCGCCGGCTTCCTCACAGAAGGCCAGGTCACCGCCGCCCGCCGCCATCCGGCCTCCCCCGTTGATCGGACGGCCGACGTCGATTCGCCCAATTACTTTCTCGATTACGCCTTCGAGGAGGCCAAGCTCAAGATCGAAGAGACCGGCTCGCCGGGCAATAATTTCGTCGTCCGCACCACCATCGATACGACGCTCCAAAAGTATGCCGAGGAGGCCGTCACCTCGGTCGTACGCGAGCAGGGCGAGCAATATCGCGTCAGCCAGGCCGCCATGGTCGTCACCGATACCCAGGGCGCCATCCGCGCCATGGTGGGGGGGATGGATTACGGCAAGAGCCAGTTCAACCGTGCCATCGTCTCAACCCGCCAGCCGGGGTCGGCCTACAAGGTCTTCGTTTATTCCGAGGCCTTCGAGCAGCTTGGCCTGAAACCCTCCGACCCCATCACCGACCGCCCGGTCTGTATCGGGGATTGGTGCCCGCAGAATTATGGCCGCAACTACAAGGGCACCGTCAGCCTCCAGAGCGCCTTTGCCCAATCGCTCAACACCGTGCCCGTGACGCTCTCGATCAAGACCGGCCGCGACACCATCGCCGCGCTCAGCCACCGCATGGGCCTGCGCGCCGATTACCCGGTTACCCGCTCGCTCGCCTTGGGCGTCGCGTCGGTTTCGGTTATCGACATGACCTCCTCCTACGCCGTTTTTGCCAATCACGGCTACAAGACCCCGGCTTTCGGCATCACCCGCATCACCACGCTCACCGGCGATCCGGTCTATGAGACCGATCCCGACGCGCCGCGCGAGCGGGTCCTTTCCGAGCAGACCGTCGCCTATATGAACCAGATGATGTACGCCGTGACCCAGAGCGGCACCGGCACGCGTGCCCGCGTCGAGGGCGTACCGACACTGGGCAAGAGTGGCACCACGAGCTCTTATCGCGATGCCTGGTTCTGCGGGCTTACCGGCAATTACGTCGCCGCCGTCTGGTTCGGAAACGACGACTACCGGCCGACCAACAACCTCACCGGAGGCAGCCTTCCAGCGATTGCCTGGCAAAAGTTCATGGCCTATGCGCACACCAATATCGAGATCCAGCCGGTCTTCGGCGTCGATTTCGTGCCGCAGCAGACCATCGTCGCCGATGCCAATGCCGAAGTCCCGGCTGAGGAAACCATCGAGCGCCCGCCGAACCTGACGCCGGCTGCTGCGCGAAAGCTGCTCGATCTTGCCGGCCGGCTCGACGCCGCCATCCAGGACCTCGCCCCGCCTGCCGATCAGGCGAGCGTACCGATGCAGACCACCGGCCTTTGATCGCCCTTCCGCCCCGGGCGCTTGGTTGCTATAGGCTAGCGGTGTTCGCACCGGTGCCGGGCCGGCACGCCATGCCAAACCCTCAAGGACGCTGAGCCAACGTGCGTTTCGTTCTCCTGCTTCTGGCGTCGATTGCGGTGGCCCTGTGCACCGGTTTTGGCCTCAGCTATTATGCGCTGACCGACGGCCGCCTGTTCGGCGCTGCCGAAATCGGGCCCTGGATTTCGTGGCCGGACCTTGGCTCGTCTGCGCCCAATCCCTATTCCCGCGGCCACCTGACGCGGGAAGCAGCCCTGCAATTGGGCCGCGCCGAGGGCCTGCAGTTCGTTTCGACCACCGACAATGCCGGCGAACCGCTCAACCTCTCGTGCAGCTATACCCTTGTCGGCCATGTGCCCGTTTCGACCTTCTGGACGCTCGTTGCCGTCGATCCGCAGGGTCGCAATCTCGCCGCGTCCGATGCCGAATTGTCCCTCCGCTCGAGCGAAGTCGTGCGCGACAATGAAGGCGTCATGACCCTTCATGTCGGCCGCTTCCTGTCGCCGGGCAATTGGCTCGAACTCAAGGGCGAAGGTGCGTTTGCCCTCAGGCTCACCCTATACGACACCACCGCCTTTTCCGGCTTCGGCTCGAATAACGACACCATGCCCACCATCACAAGGGGAGACTGCGCATGATGCGGATCATCCTCTGGCTGGTCGGCGGCGTCCTTCTCGGCGGCATTATCCACGTCGTCGTCATCCTCACCCTGCCCATGCTGGCTGAAGAGACCACCTGGTCGCGACTTTCCGCTTATGAAGCGGAAAACAAGATGCTGGTCCTTCCCGAAATCAAGGCCGGCGAACCCAACCCGCTCGGGCTCGATCCGGAACTGGTTTATGGTCTTTGCCAGGTCGATCTCTCCCAGGGCCCCGTTTATCTCTCCGGCATCTTGCCCGACGCCTTCTGGTCGCTGGCTATCTTCAACGAAGCGGGAACCGTCACCTATTCCACCACCAATCGCGACGGCATTGGCCAGACCGTGGAACTCGGCATCTTCAATCAGGCACAGACCCGGCTTCTGGCGCAGCAGCAGCTCGATATCGAAGAGGGCCTCCTCGTCGTCGAGGCCGAAAGCGATCGGCTGGCTCTGGTCCTGCGCCTCGCCCCGCCCCATGAAGCCGTGCGCGCCCGCTTTGCCGAAAGGCTTTCTGCCATCCGCTGCGGCCCGCGGCCATGATGGCGCCGGCTCTGCCGACCATTGCGATCTACGTGCTGGCCGCCCTTGCCGAAATTGCCGGCTGCTTTGCGTTCTGGGCCTGGCTCCGGCTCGAAAAATCGGCCTTCTGGCTGGTGCCGGGCGTTGCTGCGCTGATCGCCTTTGCCTGCCTTTTGACCCTTGCCCCTTCCGATCAAGCCGGGCGCGCTTTCGCCGCCTATGGCGGGGTATACATCGCCTCGTCAGTCCTCTGGCTTTGGGCTGTCGAAGGGCGCCTGCCCGATCAATGGGATATCGCCGGGGCCCTGCTTGCCATCGCTGGCGCCGGAATCATCCTCTTCATGCCACGCGGCTGATTGCCTAGCGCAGCGTGTTCTGGCCCCAAGTCGGGGGCACGAAAAGTTCTTGCGCCAAATCCTTGGGCACGGCGCTCAGCGCCTCGCGCAATTGCGCATGAGACGGCTGCGGGCGGCGGCAATAGACGTCGATCCCGGCTGGGGTGAAGAGCGTTTTTTCAAATTCCGTAACGGCCCAGCCATGCCGCAGGTCGCCGGCGATAAAGCGCCAGCGGCTTTTGACAAAGAATGTCGTCGGCTCGACGCCGCGCCATTCCCATTGCCAGCGCTTGTCATCGATGGGTTGGTCGATGCCCACCACAGTGCCTTCGCGTTGCCCAGATTGCCAGGTCACGACATCCGAAAGCGCTCCGCCAGGGAGTGGTGCATAGGTGATCGCGCCGGAGCGCTTTCTCCAAAGCGGCAAATTGGTCATGGCAATGTACCACGTGCCTTGAGCCAGCGCGCGCAGGTCTTCTCCAACCATGAGGTCCAGGACTGCCATGCCATGCCAAACTTGCGCGGAGTCCATTCGTTCCGCCCGCTTCTAATCTTTGATCGAGCGGCCATGTCGAGTTGCTGACGTCTCATACGTCTTGTCTGCAGAAGGAGAATTGCCATGCCTCTTCAACAAACCATCGCCGTCCAAGGCGTCTATGCCGGAATGGTCGTTGCCGACCTTGATCGCGCCCGTGCCTGGTATCAAAAACTCATCGGCCGCGCGGTCGATGATAAGCCTATTCCCGGAATGGTTCAGTGGCGCGATATCGGCGGTGCCGGCCTGCAGCTTTGGGAAGATGCCCAGGCGGCCGGCAAATCGATGATGACCATCGTCACCCCTGATCTCGCCACTGAAATCGAGCGCCTTGCCGGTCAGGGCATCGAGGCAGTCAATCTGGCCTCCGGTTCATTTGGCAAGGTGGCTCAGGTCTTTGATCCAGATGGAAACCGCGTCGCGCTGGCGGAACCGCCGCCGGGCTTCAAGTAAGCCTAATCCGTTGGCTGCGGCGATGATCCTGGGATAGACCCGATCCATGTCTCCAGAATCGTTTGCCGCCGCCCTCGAAACCGCCGTCAGTCGCTACCGCGCCGAAGTTGCCGCGCAGAACGAGCATCTTTCGCTCTTACGCTGGCAGATGGCGGAAGGTCATCGGCTCGATCAACGCGAGACATTGCCGGGTCACCTGACGACCAGCGCTATCGTGCTCTCGCCTGATCACGCTAAAATCCTGGTCATCGACCACATCACCATTGGCCGCTGGCTGCAGCCGGGTGGACATTACGAGCCGACAGATCGCTTCCATCTTTCCGCCGCCCGGGAAGCGGTCGAGGAAACCGGCGTTCAGGGCCTCCGTCTTCATCCCTGGCATCGCGGACAGGATCTTCCCTTCGTCATCGATAGCCATGATGTTCCCGGCAAGTCTTCCCGCCGGGAGCCCGATCACGTCCATCATGACTTGCAATTTCTCTTTCTTGCCGATCCTGCCCTGCCGCTGGTCTACCAGGCCGACGAGGTCAACGCCGCTCAGTGGCGCGATATCGACATTATCTCCGATTTCGCGCCCAAGTCTGCCGCGCGGCTAGCCGGCGTTCGTCATACCTCGTGACCGTTGGGCGTTAATCTTAATTAAAGAGATTTGCAGCGCTGCCTGCTGCAAATCTGGCAGGTCGAGCCTTGTAGGGTTAATGATCGATAAACGATCGACGAGCTCCACGAGGCAGAATGACAACGCGAATTGAATATAATTCAATTCAATATTTGCGAGCTGTCGCAGCGTTGTCTGTTGTCGCCGACCATCTGAGCATTCAGTTCTCTCGCATTGGCAGTCCGATCGGGTTCACCGACCTTCTGGCTGCGGGCGTCGACCTCTTTTTCGTCATCAGCGGCTTCATCATGTTCGTCACGACGAAGGATAGCGATGTCACCCCGGTCCAGTTCTATAAAAAGCGCATTGTCCGGATCGTGCCGCTTTATTGGTTCTTCACCAGCATAATGGTGGTTGCAGCGCTCGCCGCGCCACGACTTCTCGGCAGTGGCAAGTTCGACCTCGCGCACATCGTCTCGTCCTACCTGTTTCTGCCCTATCCGCATCCGGTGGTCGACGCCATCTACCCGGTGCTCGTGCCCGGCTGGACGCTCAATTACGAGATGTATTTTTACGCCATCTTCGGCATGGCGCTGTTGCTGCCGGCCAAGGCAAGGCTCTGGTCGGTCGGCGCCGTTCTCGTCTCACTTTCGGCTCTTGGCGGGTTGTTCTCCCCCAACAATGCGGCGCTCGAATTCTGGACCGATGCCATCATCCTCGAATTTCTGTTCGGCATGATCATCGCCGCCGCGCTGACCAATGATCGGATTCGGCTCAGTCGTGCGCCGGCCTGGGGGCTCATCGCTCTTGGCGTCTTGATGCTTTTCATTCCCTACTCCGCCAGCGTCGGCCTCTCGCGCGCCTGGTTCTTCGGCGTCCCGACGGCTCTGGTTCTCGCCGGGTTTGTGATGCTCGATCGGCTCGGCGATATTGGCCGCTGGCGCGTGCCCAAATTGCTCGGCGACGCGTCCTATTCCATCTATCTCTCGCATGGCATGACCCTGTCGGCACTCACGCAGGTTTGGAAGAAACTCGACCTCGGCGGCGATCTGCCAGCCATCGCTTTCTTCGTCACCATCGGCATGGCCGCAAGCACCTGCATCGGCATCGCCGTCTACTTCACCATAGAGCGGCCAATGACCCGCCTCTTTGCCGGCACACGGCGGATCCGCCCTGTACACGCCTGATCCTAGGCCGCAGCACCCAGGAGCCCGCCAGTGGTCGCCAAACTTATAACGACGAAAAGCGGCGGCACTTTCCAGCTTATCAGCGCGACGAACCCGGCCAGCGCGATGGCAAAATCGAGTGGGGTCAGGACGGCGCTCGTAAAGACCGGATCATAGAGCGCCAGCGCCAGAATACCGACGACGGCAGCATTGGCCCCGCGCATGGCGGCCTGCGCCAAGGCATCGGCGCGCAGTTGCCGCCAGAATGGCAGAGCCGCGAGAAGGATCAGCATCCCCGGCAGAAAAATGCCGGCTAGGGCCACCATGGCTCCCGGCACGCCGTTGGGCACCTGCGCGCCCGCCGCACCGAGATAGGCTGCAAAGGTAAAGAGGGGGCCGGGCATGGCCTGCGCTGCGCCATAGCCGGCAAGAAAGGTGTCCTGTGTCAGCCAACCCTGGCCAACCGTGCCGGCTTCGAGCAAAGGCAGAACCACATGCCCCCCACCAAACACCAGAGCACCGGCGCGATAGAAGGTGTCGAACAAGGCCAGACCCGGCCCACCCGCAGCGATCAGGGGGAGGATGGCGAGGAGAAACACGAAAAGGACCAGAGCCAAGAGCCCTGAACGCCGAGACACTCGTACTTCTTCGATAGTCTCGCGTTGGGCGCTGCCATCACGGCAGAGAGCCAAACCCAAAATGCCGCCCAGTACGATTGCGCCCACCTGTGCCCAGACGCCGCCGAGCAGCGCCATGACAGCAACAGCCAGCACCGCAATCGCTGCACGCTGCCGGTCCGGTGTCAGGCTCCTCGCCATGCCCAGTACCGCTTGCGCCACAACGGCAACGGCAACGAGTTTGAGCCCATGGAGAACACCCTGCGCGATGGGGCCATCGAGCGCTGCCGCGCCATAGGCAAAAGCCACCATTAAGAGGGCGGAGGGCAGCGTAAACCCGACCCACGCTGCGGCTGCGCCGAGCGGCCCGGCGCGCTCGAGGCCAATGGCAAAACCCACCTGGCTAGAGGCCGGACCCGGCAGGAACTGGCAAAGCGCGACGAGATCGCCATAGGCCCGGTCGTCGAACCAGCCGCGGCGCGTCACGAACTCATCGCGAAAGTAACCCAGATGGGCTATCGGCCCCCCAAAGCTGGTAAGCCCGAGTTTGAGAAAAGCGAGAAAGACCTCGATTGCCGATCCGGCTCGCTTCGCGTCCACTATCCCAAGCCCTTATTTCTGCACGACAACTTCCGTGTCATGCACCATGGTTTGGAAGCGTGACGGTATGGTGACAGTGCCCTGGCCATAGGCCACGACGGCGCCGGAGCAGAAGTCATAGCGGCTTGCGCGATCGGCCCAGATCTTCAGTTGCTGGAGCGAGCGATCGACGCCAATGGATTGCTCATGTGGCGTTTCGACGAGAAGATTATCGAGCGCATAGGAATAGCTGTCATGGCGATAATTCACCGCCCGCACGAACCACTCGATGTGATGCGTGTTCTCAAACCGCCGTGCCGCAACATCGGCTGCGGCATTGGGGTCGAGATTTGTCAGGCTCTGTAGCGCCACCTCGCGGTTGCGGTCGACTTCGAGCACCGCGCAGATGCTCGCAAACGTCGTCGGCAGTGTGTCGAGATCGGCTAGGATATGCCGCTCGAGCGTGGCGTAGCGCACACGCGACGATTGATAATATTCGCGCTTGAGCCAGGCATAATAGCGGTCGGTCTTGAAGGTGAAGTCCTTCGGCCGGCTGATGCGGGTGCGTTGCATTTCCGCCTGGGTATCGAACATCCAGTCCTTGGCCTGGGCCGCGACCAGAAAGCGCCAGGTGCGGTCATGCATCTCGCGTTCCTGGTCGGTCTGGTTGAAGTTCGAAACCGGCTCGCGTTGCCGCGCCATGAACGTGCCGACCGCAGGCAACACGTCGTCGTGCAACACGCTCGGCCGCGCCCGGCCGAAATCGCCCACCGGCCGCGCCGCACAGGCAACGACCAGACCGGCGATCAGCGCGGTGCCAATCACTCGAAGAGCGCGCGGCAAAATTTCAGACGCGCTTGCGACGACGCCGAGACGGGTCGAGACGGTCATTGGGTGGCGGCGGCGTACCGCGTTCATAACGTACCCCGGTGAACAAAAATATCTGAGCGTCTCCGGGTTGTCTTGGCCCGGGTCGTGCGGGTCGATCCCGCAATTGGAACATAAGCAGCTTTCCCAAGCTGACCTCCTTTGGCGCGCCGCTCCCCCGTCCCTAGTGGAGGCAGCGAGTTTAGTGATTCCCCCGGCACGACGACGCTCTTCGTGCCTGGCCCTATTAAGAGATCGTCAAGGTTAACGGACTGCTAACGAATTTTAGGCAATGTGAAACCAGAACGCGCCGAGGGCGCAAAAAATGTCGATGGTTCCGCCCGATCATGCTTGGTTTTCAGCCTTACGAAACCTTCCAGCTCCTTATCGAAACAGGCGGTGTCGACCGCACCAATACCCTGCTGATCGCGGCCTGCGACGCCTATGCCCGGCGCGGTCGCCCGACCGGTCCTGAAATGGAACAGTTCGAGGCCCTCGCCACCCGCCTCTTCCAGGCGGCGAGCCCCCAGGCCCGCGCCAAAGCCGCAGCAATCCTGGGCCGGAGCGAACTTTTGTCGCCAACGCTCGAGCAGGTCGTGGTCGAACATATCGGGGAAGATCTCATCTCGTTCCTCCAGCACGCGCAGGAACTTTCCGACCGCACCATGCTCGATGTCATCGCCCGCTACGATGTCGGCGCAGCCGCCACCATCGCGAGCCGCAAGAACCTGACTAATGTCGTCCTCGCCAAACTCTTCCAGATGAATTCGCGTAAGGTCTACCGGGCGCTCGCGACCAATCTCGACATCAGCCCGCGCGGCGCCTATCTCAGCGCCCTCGCCCGCTCCGCGCAGATGGACCATCTCGTTGCCGAAGCCCTTGGCAACCGTAAGGATTTCGACGCCGCGCTCCTCGCGCCGGCCTTTTTCGATCTCTCCGATGCCCACCGTATCCGCGTCATCCAGGCCTTCGCCAATCGCGAAACTCCGGCCGCCCCGATCCAGCGCACCATCGAGCAGCTGTCGGTGGCAACGCCAGAACTGACCAAGGCGCTGATGAAGCTCTTCTCGGAAAACCGCCGTCCGGAAGTGACCCGCCTTCTCGCCCAGATTACCGGGCTCGACGAAGTCCGCTGCGGCCAGATCGCCCATGACGTAACCGGGGCTTCGACCTTCGTCGTCCTGCGCGGCTTCGGCGTTTCCGCCTATGACGGGCTCAAGGTTCTGATCCACGCGACGAGCCACGACAGCGAACGCTCGCGTGCCCTGGCCGATTTCGCCTCGCTTTTTGCGACGGTCTCGGCCGAATCGATGGCCTATCTGATGAGCGCCTGGCGCGGCGAAGTTAACCTTCTCGACCTCTCCAAGCCCCAGTATCGCCCCGTCACCATGCCAAGCCGCCGCACGCCGGCCCCTGCCGCATCGGGCTCTACGGGCGCAGGCTCGGGCAATGCCGTGGTCGAACAGGCCATGGTTGCCCTCTCCCGCATCGGCGCACGCCGCGCGGGCTAGGCAACCTCACCCGATTTTAGTGAGAACCCCGGGCTAGCTTAGCCCGGGGTTCTTGACGATATCGATCCCCGGATCGTCGCCGCGGAGGTCGAGGCTGATCACCCACAAATCGGGATCGAACTCGGTTTCCCGCGCTATGCGCTGGCGCACCAGGTCAGGCTCGACCCGGTTAAACCGGCGTTGAAACATCAGGGCGGCGCTGTCACCGCGACTGACCATGGGGGCCGGCGTAAACAGCGAGCGCGTCCCATCGAGATGATCGACCTCGATGAAGACCTGACCGGCGATCGGATCGCCGCGACGGGCCACCACGCACATATTGCCCTGGTCATTGTGCCGGCGCACAAAGGCCATGCACCAGATATCGCTTCTCAGGCTGCCGGCCACTAGATCGTCGCGCCGGCATCGCGCAGCAGGTCGACGAGATCAGGCTGCACCTGACCGGTAATCTTGTAGCGATGGAAATTTTCGAATTCGCGGATTGCTCGAGCCGTTTCCGGTCCAGGATTGCCATCGATATTGCCGCGAAAGAAGCCAAGGCTCGCCAGACCGCGCTGGATATCGGACACCAGTTCCTTGTCGGTCGCGGGCCGGGCTGCCTGTGGCCGCGCCGCTGAAGGCGCCGAGGGCGGTGTCTGCTGGACAAGCGCTGGCGGCGGCGTCACGGCCTGGGGTGTGGCGATTTGAGCGGGTTGCACGGGAGCCGGCATGGCTTGGGAGGGGACGCTGACCGTCGGAATGGGCGGATTGGCAACGGGTTGCGGCGTACGCGCCCCATCAACGGCGGCCACGATCGAATCGATCGTGCTGGCAGCGGCAACGCCTACAGTGTCGACGGCATTCTCCACCGGTCCGAGCGGCGGTAACCGCTCAACCACACGATCCTGCTGCTGCTGAACCGGCGCGGGCTGCTGGATGGCAGGGGCAGGCGCGGCTGAAGCAAGCTGCACGGTTGGTGCAGGCGTGACCGGTGCGGCGACGGCTTGAGGCTGTGGAACCGGCTGGGTCACTGGCTGCGGTGCCGGAGCAGCATTGGCGGCGCGGCCCTCAGCGTCGGAGCCGAGAATGGCGGCGACGACACCGCTCGACAAGGCGCCCTGCGGCGCATAGCCGTTGCGTTCTTCGAAGGCGCGGATAGCCCGGGCGGTCATTGGACCATAATAGCCGTCGACGGTACCCTCGAAGAGTTTGAGCTCGGCGAGCTTTTTCTGCACGGCAAAGACTTCAGCATTGCCGACCGGCTGATCGGGGATAACCTGTGGCTGCGTCGCGACGCCACCTGTCGTCTGGGGCGCGGCTTCGACGACCGGCGCGGGTTGGCCGGCTTCGGCAGCCTCCTGGCGCATCGAGGCGGGCGCCGGCACGGGAGCGACGGGTGAAACATCGGTCACTGGCACGGCGTAGGGGACCGCCGTGTCATGGGCGAAAAACGGCGCCGGATGCCGTTGTGTCTGAAAATAGAGCGCGTTGCTGCTCGCCAGCGCGCTCATCGTGACAAGGGCGAGCACGCCGGTCGAGGCGGCCGGGGCGCGCATGTAGCGGGCAAATGCCCATTGCGCCCCACGCGCCAGATTGGCCATGAGGACGCTACCGGCCATCAGCGGTAGCTGGGTCAGCGTGCTAGCCGTCATTGCGCTTTTCTTTTTTCGTTTTGCCATGAAGTTTTCGGCGTCGACGCTGTCTCACGGTGAAGAGGTAGAACCGCGACAGTCTCTTCCAACTTGGTTGCCGGACCGTTTATGGGCAGCAGCACCGTCATGGTTGTCCCCGCTCCAATCTCGGACATGGCGCGCAGTGTGCCGCCATGAAGCTCGGCAAGACCCTTGACGATCGACAGCCCGAGGCCAGTTCCCTCGTACTGCCGGTTGAGCCCATCCTGCGCCTGAAAGAATGGTTCGCCGATTCGTTCAAGCGCGACGGGCGCCATGCCGATGCCTTGGTCGCGTACGGCAAAGCTCAGTGACTGGCCCTGACGCTTGACCACGAGCGTCACCGTGTCGCCCTCGTGGCTAAACTTGATGGCGTTCGAGAGCAGGTTAATCAGGATCTGACGGCAGGCGCGCTCGTCTGCAAGCAACGAAGGCAAGTCCGGTTCGATCTCGGCCAAAAGCGTGATCGAGCGGCCCTTGGCCATGGATTCGACCATGGCAAAGCAGGCTGGCACGATCTCGTCCGGTTGGAAGCGCGCAGTGATGATCTCGAATTTTCCTGCCTCGATACGGCTCATGTCGAGCAGCATGCCGACAACGTCGAGCAGGTGCTTGCCACTTTGATGAATGAGGCCAGCATATTCGCGATGGGTCGGCGACAACTCGCCGCCAATGCCGGTGGTCATCATTTCCGAGAAACCGACGACGGCATTGAGCGGCGTACGCAGCTCATGGCCAATCGTGGCGAGGAACCTGGACTTGGCCTGCAACGCTTCTTCGGCCGAGCGCTTGGCCTCGGCCATGGACGCTTCCGCATCCTTGCGCTCGGTAATGTCGCGCATCAGCGCCGTGACTTCGAAGCGCCCGTTGCCGGTCTGCTCCTTGAGCGGCGAGAACCGCACTTCCACCCAGATGAACAGCGGCAGGCCGCGCGCGCCATGCGGATCGTCGCGGCGCATGCGCACCTCGATGGTGCGGCTGCGGCCGGCATAATTGGCATCGGCAAAGGCTGTAAGATAGGCAGGCCGATCCATGACATGGATGCGTTCGCCGAGCGAAGCAGAGCTCAGCTGGTAGCGCGGGCTGCCGAAAAGGGCCTCTGCGGAGGGCGAAGCGGAAAGGATATCGCCCTCGGCCGAAAACGAGAGGACCGTATCCTGCACATTATCGACGAGGTGCCGGTAAGTGTTGATCTGAGCCTTGTCGTGGACGACATAGCCGGCATTGATCGTGTGGGTCGTATGCGCAACGAGCGCCACGGCAACGCCGAACGCAAACGTTCCGGCAATCATGGCTTCGTTGGCTAGCGCCGCGTCTGTCGGCACCGAGAGCCAGGACCCTATGGCGCCAAATAGCAGCACGCCGCCAACGCTCAACCAGCTCCAGAGGCGAATCGTCTTGTCGGCCAGAAGCGCCGCGAGGATCGGCCCCATCAGTGTCACCGTCAGACCCATGTCGGCAAGACGCGAATCAACCAGCGTCAGCACCACGCCAGCGCCTATGATGCTGACAACCTGGGCAAGCGCGGCATCGTCATGGCGACCGCGGTGATAAAGAGCAAGGCTGAGCATGCCGCCGGTCAGGCCCACGCAGGCCAAGGCAAAACCGAGCGCGGATTTGCCGATCAGCGCCCACATGGCGAGCGGCATCAGCACCATGGAGGCAGCGATCATGAGGCGGGCATTGTTGGCGATCGTCTTGCGGCGCAGCACTTCGGGGCGCTGGGCCGACAGCGCGGTCGCGCCCTTTCCGCCTATGCCGAAAATACCGAGGCTACGCATCACTTTACTCATACTCGAGACGCCACTCATGCCGGCCCTGAAGCCGTTTTGCAGGGTCGCATGCGGCCCCACTCGTCTGATTGCCCATCAGATCTTTGTCGCGTTCACACTCGCGCGGCACCCCCTAAGACAGGCTTAAGTGGAGGGGCGCCAGAGCGGCTTTCACCCATTAGCGTAAACAAGGCGTTGCCCCGTTCCGAAAGTGCGAAACTCATTTGTTTCAAATTTTAAGAACTGAGCCCAGCCGCCCTTAAGACCCGCCGCATAGCTTGAAACCAAGATCGGGACAGGCCCGTTCGGAAGCTTTGTGATGATGTTTCTTCTGCGTTCGGCATTTTGGCTCACCGTCGCTTTTCTGGTCATCCGGCCAGGCGTCGACGTGCGCGAAACAGCAGGCGAGGTGGCCAACGAGGCCATGGCGCGCGGCAGCCAGTTCGTGGCCGAACAGATCAACGCAATCGAATGCGACAGCCTGCAATGTCTTGGGGGCAAGGCGGTCATCGCCGCTGCCCTCCCGCCAATCCCGCCCTCCGGCACACTCATGCATGACGTCGCGCCGCAGGACGATCCGGTTCCTTTTCCAAGACCTCGACCGGATCGGGCGGGCTGAGGGTGCTCTTGTCCAGCGCCCGATAGTCTATCCAGTGGCTGCGTCCCCTGCCCAGGCGACGATATTCCAGCAACCACTGGCTCCTGCCGCAAGCACGTCAGCCCCGTGCTTGCGGCTTTTTCTTGCGCGCCATAGATAGGGGATATGACCCAGCCCCAGCCATTCCAGGACATCGCCGAAAACCTCTCCTTTCTTGATGATTGGGAGGATCGGTATCGCTATCTCATCGAGCTCGGCCAGGCCTTGCCCAAGCTTGAGCCGACCGAGCGGACGGACGCCAACAAGGTCAATGGCTGCGTGTCACAAGTCTGGCTCGTCACCCAGCCAGTAAAGCAGGACGGCACGATCGCGCTTCACCTCAAGGGCGAAAGCGACGCCATGATCGTCCAGGGGCTCGTTGCGATTCTCCTCGCGCTTTATTCGGACCGTCCCGCCGCGGAAATCGCGGAGACCGATGCCGTGGCGATTTTCGACCAACTTGGCCTGCGCGAGCATTTGACGACGCAGCGCTCGAATGGGCTTGTTGCCATGGTCAACCGGATCCGCACGGATGCGCGCGCTCTGGCCCACTAGGGGTCCTTGCGCCGCCGCAGCCTGTGCATGAGCGGCAGCTCGACGAAGCGATAGAGCAAAAGACCGAGCCAAACGCCGCCGGCAATGGCGATGACCGTGACGATGGCCACCGCGCCAGGCACGATCGGACCGAGCACGCGCAGCCCGAAGCCGGCCAGCAAGGCCACGGCAAATATGTGGACGAGATAGATCGAATAGGACGCGTTGCCGAGTTTTTCGAGCCAGATCAAGCGCGGCAAACGTCCCTCGATCCGCAGGGCCAGCATGACGAGGGCTATCGAGAGGGCCAAAAGGCCGACAAAGGCTGTGGCGTCCTCGACCAGTCCGTGATCCCAGGCGAAGCCCTCGAGTAGTCCGAAGAATCCCAGCAGGATAATCGCGAGCATGACGGGGCGCGGCACCCGGAGGACGCGGCCTTCGATATGCAGGAGCCCGATCCAGCAACCCGCGACAAAAGCGAGCGGCAGGAAGCTCGTGTAGAACTGCGGGATTGCTGCCTTTGGCGCGAGAAAGAAGCCGAGGACGGCAAGGCTCAAATAGCCCAAAGTCAGCCACACCACCCGCCCACGTGCTGGCAACATGGCGAGAAGCGCGAAGCAGGCATAAAAGAACATCTCGTAATTGAGCGTCCAGCCAAGCTTATAGAGCGGATGCAGCCCCTCGCTGGCGGCATTGTAAAACGGGATGAAAGCCAGCGAGAGCGCCAGTTGTTCCCCGTCGAAGACAGTTGTCTTGAACAATTGCGGCGCAACGAGCGCCAAGGCCGCCGCGATCAGAGTGAAACCCCAGTAAAGCGGCACGACGCGCAGGATGCGGCGGCGCAGGAACTGCCGCCCGTCGAAGCGCCCGCCTTCCGTGACGCTGACCACGATGAACCCAGAAATCACGAAAAACAGGATCACGCCAAGCCAGCCGAGGCGACCATAGGTGAGATTTTCAGCTGCAAGGGGATAAAGCAGGGCGTGCGAAGCCAGCACCAGCAAGGCAGCCAGCGCTCGCAAATATTGAATCGCAACAATCTTGCCCTGCATCGCATCGGCACCAAGAGAGATCGACCCCAAATATCATGGCGCGTCTCAAGCAAACATTACAGAACCTTAAAGGGTTAAGAACCTGCATCATCTTTGAACATGGCAAGCCGCTCGGGTAGCCACCCCCTTTGCGGCCCCTGTAGACGCCCATGCCCTTCGGCATCGAGCCCATAATGGGCCGCAAGTTGCGAGAGCGCGATCCGCAGCACCAGCTTGCTGCTGCGCCTTGGCCAATCGTGCTCGATCTCGATTTCCTGTAGCCCAAGATCGAGGCCACAGACGTCGAAGAGGACGCTCCAGCATTCGGCTGGCATCTGCCGGCCGAGATCTGCCAATTGCCGCCGCGCATCCGCCGCGCTGACGGACAAATCGGCCTGTGCTCCGCCGCCGCCTGACCTTCCGCCAAGCCGCGCCGGGTCATAGGACATGGTAACGCGCTGCATGATGCGGGCGCGTTCAAAGATTTTCGCCAGGCGCCGGGCCGCCTCGACGTGATGAGGCAGGAGAAACGGCGTCTCGCCGCCCCGCTGCACTGCCAGGCGAGAAACGACCTCCGGCGCGCTGTTGCCTGCCCCGTCAGTCATGGCGCTGTTCCGCCAGAAGGTTGAGTTCGGTCTCCAACCGATCGAGCTCAGCATCGAAGCGCGCATCGTCGCGGAGATCCTCGATCAAGCCGCAGGCATAGGAGACTGTTGTCCTATCCCTCCCAAAGGCAGCGCCGATGGACGTGAGGCTTATTCCTTTGACGACGTGAGCCAGGTACATCGCCAGCTGCCGGGCGCGCGCCGCATCGGCACGGCAGCGCGAATCGTGAACCAGCAATCGGATAGGCACATGCTTTTCGCGGGCGACCACCGCGAGGACATCGGAAAGTCCGAAAGCCTCACGTTGCGCGGGCGGCACCGGTCTTGCACTATTGCCCTCTAGCGTTTCCTGCCGCATCGGACGACCTCCATCGTTTCTAGGACTATATTCCTATACTCTGACGGATCTTTCCACCCCGGGGATAAGTGTCCTCAATTTTGGGGAAAACGTGAGGCTGAAAACACTGTGGCCGCCCGATGGGCGGCCACTGAGCAGAGGTAGGGTTGAAAGAATCAGCCTGCCTTGCGACCGAGGCCATTGTCCTTGGCAAGCTTGGAGCGGGTCGCCGAATAGCTCGGAGCGACCATGGGATAATCTGCAGGCAGACCCCACTTTTCGCGGTATTCCTCGGGCGAGAGATTGTAGTGCGTGCGCAGGTGGCGCTTCAGCGACTTGAACTTCTTTCCGTCCTCAAGACAGATGATGTAGTCGGGCGCAACGGACTTGCGGACCGGAACGGCCGGCTTGAGGTCTTCGACGACCACCGGCGCTTCGTTGGTGCGCAGGGCACGTAGTGCGCCATGCACATCGGCAATCAGCCGGGTCAGGTCCGACGGGCTCACGGCGTTATTGCTGACATATGCAGAGACGATGTCGGCGCTGAGCTCGACGAGCTCGAAGTCTCCTGCATCCGCCGCAGCGGTGTTGTCGTTCATGTTTTGAACCTTCCATTATACTTTTTATTGGCCAGCAACGGGGCAGTTACGACCTTACTGCATTCCTAATTCTGTTTAGTGAACCGCGCAACCGCTATTGGGTGGACAAATTGTCTTCATTAGGGGTTATTCAGGCGATGGAAAATTATTCCACGGGGTTCTTTAGATCGTTGCGAATGGTACTTTCGCTTACCCGATAACCGGTTAGATGGCTGGCGCGCGCGAGCAAGTGTGCCGAAACCGGCGTCGTCAGCAGCAAAAACACTATGCCGATCAATGCCCGCAAAAAAACGGCGGCATCAAGACTGATCAGGGCTACCGCGAGTAACACCATTCCACCGCCCACCGCACCAGCTTTGGAGGCCGCGTGAAGACGGGTAAAGAGATCTGGAAAGCGCAAGACTCCGATTGCAGCGAGGAGGCTGAACAGGGCCCCAAAGACGAGGAGTAAACCGCCAATATAAAGCGCAAGATCGGCAATCATCATTGCAGCTCCATTGCAGCGTCGACCTTGAGCCCACGACGGAGGATGTATCGTGCCAGCGCGACGGTCGCGAGAAAACCGAGCAGGGCCAGAGCAATTGCAATATCGAGATAAAGCGTCAGCCCCGTGCGCACGGCGATGGCGCCGATGAATCCCATGGCTATGACCGTCATGAGGTCAAGGGCCAGAACCCGGTCGGCAATGCTCGGGCCGATGACGATGCGAACAAGCGAGACGAGCAGCGCAATGCCGAGAATGATCAAAGCGATGAGGCTCGTCAGATCGATAAACGCCGAAGCAGTCATTCGAACACCTCCTTGATTCGGGCCTCGAAGCCATTGGCGATGTCAGCGATCAGCGCTTCGGCTGATTTGAGCGTCAAGACGTGGACAAAGAGCACCGACCTATCCTTGGACACGTCGACGCTGAGCGTGCCGGGGGTCAGCGTGATCATGTTGGCGAGCAAGGTGATCTCCGCGTCGGATTTTACCGTGAGCGGCACGGCAATGATGGCGGGTCGCAGAACGCTCTTGAGGTCGGGGCGGATGACCAAGTGAGCGACACGTACGGCGCTGACGATGAGTTCCCAGACAAAGAGAGCGACGAGAGAAAGGATCTTGCCGGCGCGGCGAAGCGCGCCCCTACCCTCGATCGAAAAACGCAAGATGAAGAGTGCTGCGCCGCCGATCAGACCGCCGAAGAGCAGGTTCAGCCCGGAAAAGCTGCCAGTGATGCCGGCCCACAGCAACGCCAGAATAACCACCAGGAAGGCGCTGTTCATTGCTCAACCTCCGCCAATCCAACCGCTTCGAGATAGCGCGACGGTGCGAGCAAGTCGGCAGCAGCCCGCTGTCCGCCCTCGATGAGCGGATTGGGCCAGAGACCCAGCGCAACGATAGCCAGAACCAGCACACCGACTGCACTCGTTGCGAGACGCAGGCGTCGTCCCGAGCGTGCCAGCGGCAAAGCATCGGAGGCATTGCGCCAAAAAATATGGGACCAGAGCCGCGTTCCCGCGATCAGCGTTAGGATGGCATTAACGATCAGCGCCACCACAAGCACACCACCGACCCAACCTTCCGCACTGCCCGCGACACCTGCTTGCAGAAGCAGCAGTTTCGGCCAGAAGCCAAGGAAAGGCGGAACGCCGGCTGCGGCGAGAACGAGCACGAAGAATAGGATCGACAGAGGCGCGCTTGCTTCATAAAGCCCGCCCATCTGGCGCGTATCCATGGCGCCGGTCCGCGCTTCGATTAGCCCGACGGTCAGATAGAGCGCCGTCATGCTCAAGATAGCCTGGAAGATGTAGATGCCCGCCCCAGCAATACCCGTGGCGCTGGCCAGGGAGAGGCCCGACAGAATGGCGCCGATACCGCCGATCACGACAAAACCCACTGCCCGTCGCAGGTTCGTTTCGGCAATTGCCCCAAGCGGTGCGACAACCAGTGTGGCGACGGCCAAAAGCGCGAGCACCGGCTCGAGCAGGTCGCGGCTGGCTGGCAAGAGCATGACCAGCGAGCGCAGCAAGGCATAGGCGCCTACCTTGGTCAAAAGCCCCGCAAAAAGGGCAGACACCGCTGGCGCGGGCGTATGATAGGCCGCCGGCAGCCAGGCATTGACCGGGAATGCTGCCGCCTTCATGCCGAAAGCCAGGAGCAAAAGAGCCGCAATCCCCGTCAGCGCCGCTGGGTTCGCACCCGGGGCCACGCGCATGATATCGGCCATGTTCAGCGTGCCGAGGAGCCCATAGAGAAGACCCAGCGCCAGGAGAAACAGCGTCGTCGCGAGAAAATTGAGGAAGCCATACTTTAGCGCACCGTCGATCTGCAGCGGATTGCCGCCAAGAACGATCAGTCCGAAGGAGGCAATGAGCATCACCTCGAACCAGACATAGAGATTGAAAAGGTCGCCGGTGAGAAAGGCCCCGGTGACGCCGGCCAGCAGCAGCAGCACCATGGCGTGGAACGCATCGCGCCCATCGTCGGCGTCGCGGCCAGCCTCGGCGCAGACGACAACCACGAGCGTCACAACCGATGCTGCCAAAGCGAAGGCGGCGCTGAAAAGGTCGACCGTAAAGCTGATGCCAAAAGGCGGCAGCCACTTGCCCATGGTCATGCTGAGCGGTCCCTCTTCCACAACGCGGATCAGGAGGCCTATCTCGCAAGCGATGATGCCAAGAAGAAAGAGGAGTGCGCCGATGACAGGCACCCTGTTGGCGCGCCGCACCATCAACAGTGCCGCTGCACCCACAAGGGCCAGCACCACCGGCAGGACGATCAGCCAATCTGCGACGAGCGTCGCGGTCTCATTCATGTCAATAGCTCAATGGCGGCTGCGGCGCGTTCTCGGGCTCGGCGAGGCGCATGGTGTCGGTATCGTCGGCATCAAGGCTTTGATAGGCCCGATAGGCCAGAACCAGGAGAAACGCGAACATCGAAAAGCCGATTACGATGGCCGTGAGGATCAGGGCCTGCGGCAGAGGGTTGGCAAAAGCGCCCGCTGGCGTTTCAAGCCCCTCCGGCACGATCGGCGCTACCTCGCGTGTCACGCGTCCGGCCGTAAAGATCAGGAGATTGACGCCATTGCCGAGCACCACCATGCCAATCAGCATGCGGATGACGGCGCGGGAGAGCAGGAGGTAAACGCCGAGCGCTACGAAAACGCCGACCAGCGCTGCGAGAATATAATCCATCAGAGGTCCTCCTCGCGGTCGCTCTCAAGGGCCAGGGCGATCGATGAAATCGTGCCGAACACGGCGCAATAGACGCCGAGATCGAAAATCAGCGGCGTCGAGAGTGGCAACGTGGTTTCGCCGAGGTCGAGAT
This sequence comes from Devosia soli, assembly GCF_000970455.1. Classification (GTDB taxonomy): domain Bacteria; phylum Pseudomonadota; class Alphaproteobacteria; order Rhizobiales; family Devosiaceae; genus Devosia; species Devosia soli. The sequence continues at coordinate 30,645 of NZ_LAJG01000042.1, forward strand.
AGAGCCAGATCGAGGTCATGAAGGGCGAGCCGGTGAAAAGACTGAGGAGGCCCGAAGCCCCTGCCAGCACCACGCCGAACCCGGCGATGGCCAGCGGATCGACCTTGAGCGCCCGTCGCACTGCCGGCACGCCAGAGGCCATGCCGAAAACGGCAATCGCGGCCGCAGCGATGAGCCCTCCGATAAAGCCACCGCCCGGCTCGTTATGCCCGCGCAGACAGATATAGAGCGAAAATACCAGCATGGTCGCGACGATCAGCGGAGCCGCCGTGCGGAAGATCACGGTGTTCATGGCTCCCCCCTTGCCGCTATGGCGGGCTTATTGCGGCGGCGCAGCAGCGCCAGGATCGCAATGCCCGCGCCCATGACCACTGAGATTTCCCCCAGCGTATCGAGCCCGCGATAGTCGACGAGTATGACATTGACGATATTGGCGCCGTGCGCGACCGGCACGCTGGTCTTTGCGAAAAAATCCGAGAGACGGCTGTCGAACGTGCCGGTCAGGACCAGCATCAGCAAGTGACTGACGCCGGCGCCGCAAATCACGGCCAGTGTCCCGTCGCGGGCCCAGTCTTCGAATGGCCGATGATCGCGCGCGTCGAGCCGGAGGTTGGTCATCACCACCGTAAGGATCACGACAGAAAGCACCTCCACCATCAGCTGGGTGAAGGCGAGGTCCGGCGCGCCGAACAACAGGAAGATCAGTGCCAGCCCCGTCCCTTGGATGCCGAGCGAGAGAATCGCGATCAAACGGCTCTGCGCGATCAGCACGGCGAGAAGACCCACCAGCACAAAGAGCAGAATACCCCATTCATATATCCGCAGATCCGGCAAAACGAGGCGTTTCGACCAATCGCCGAGGTCAGCCGTCGGGACGATCCAATCGAAACCGCCAAGCAGCGATAGCGGGACGAAGAGCGCCAATCCGAGCATGGCAAAGACGGTGAAAAGGTAGATCTCGAGCCGCCCGTGATGGAGGAAGCGCGTGACGGCACCGGCAAAGCGGATGAGCCCGAACATGACGGCATCGAACGCCCGATCCGCCGTCCAGCCGATGGCCAGTTCGGCGCGGCGCAGCAGCACACGGATGCGATGGGCTTGCCGGAAGACCAGGATCCCAAGACCCCAGGTGATGACGGAAAGCCAGAGCACAGGGTTGGTGATATCGAACGACAAACTCAGATGCGGCTCGGCTTCAACGCCGAGGACAGCAAGCGTTGCAGGCGCCAATACGTCGTGCCCCAACCACTCGGGAAGAAGACCACCCACCACGGCGACACCGCCAAGGATCAATGGCCCGCTCAGCATGGCGATCGGCGCCTCATGCGGCTTGCGTGGTGTCGGCAAGGCATCGCCTAGGAATGGGCGGATCATGATCAGGAGGGCAATGCCGGCGAGAAGGGCATTCCCCAGAATAAGGACGGCAAGCACCAGCCAGGCGAGCCAATCACCGCCAAAAGCGGCGAGATACATTTCTTCCTTGGCAAAATAGCCGACGGTCAGCGGCAGGCCAAACATGGAGAGCGCACCGAGCGCTGCGCCGATAAAACTGACCGGCATCTTATCCGCCAGCCCGCCAAGCGCCGTTATGTCGCGCGTTCCAGCTTCGTGATCGACACCGCCAACCACCATGAAAAGTCCGGCCTTATAGAATGCGTGCGCGATGAAATAGACGATCATCGCGGCGATTGCCGCCTTGCTGCCAAGCCCGATTAGGACGACGAGCAATCCGAGCGACGCGATGGTCGTCTGAGCGAGGATTTGCTTGAGATCGGTTTGTCGCAGCGCCCCGATCGCGCCCCAGATCAGCGTTACGCTTCCGAAAGCGACAAGCGTTCCGGTCCAGACCGATGTTTCCCCTAATACCGGTGTCAAGCGCGCGAGCAGATAGACCCCGCCCTGCACCATGGTCGCCGAGTGGAGAAAGGCCGAAACCGGGGTCGGTGCTTCCATGGCATTGGGCAGCCAGAAGTGAAACGGAAACTGCGCCGACTTGGTAAAAGCGGCCGCCAGCACCAGGGTGAGCACTAGTCCATAGAATGCTGAATCGCGCACGACGCCTTCCAGCCCGCGCAACTCGCTCAGGAGCCACGTCCCCGAAAGCTGTTGCATGACGATAATGGCAACGAGCAGACAGAGGCCGCCAATATTGGTGATGACCAGCGCCTGGATCGCCGCCCGTCGCGCGGCCTGCCGCCCGGCGTCGAACCCGATCAGGAGGTATGAGGTTATCGAGGTCAGTTCCCAGAACATGAAGATCGCCAGGCTGTTGTCAGCCAATACAAGGCCCAGCATCGCGCCCATGAAGGCGAGCAGGAAAGCCAGGAACCGCCCGAGATGCCGGTGTCCGCGCAGATAGGCGCCGGCATAGAGCACAATCAGCGCCCCGATGCCGGAGATGGTGAGGGCAAAAACGAGGCTCAATCCATCGACGAAAAAGCCTAGGGTCAATCCAAACGATGGCACCCATCCGATTGCGGTCGAGATCGTCTGTCCCGCAACCACGCGCTCGGCCAAGCCGAGCAGCACGATGAAAATGCCCGCCGGGACGATAAAGAGGATCCAAGCAGCGAACCGTCCTGCCAAGGACTGAATGAGCGGCGCTAGAATGGCGGCAAGAAATGGCGCAATGGCAATGAGCGCCACGCTCGCATCAAGGGACAGCCCCACTCGCCCCTCCGAAAGGTGCTTGAATTTGTTGTTGGGCGATCCTTAACCGCTCGCGGGCGCGCGACAAGACAAATCGGACTGCTCCACACCAATCCCGCCGCTTTTGCAGAGGCTTTTGCCTGCTCTGGCATTCGGCTCTCGGGCGGCCTATGTCCTAGCTACCGATCCTGCCTCGAAAGCGGAATAATTTCATGACCAAGACCACCCCGCCGCAAGCCAAGCGCGTGTCCCATAGCCACACCCATCATGGCGTCACCCGCGAGGACCCGTGGGCGTGGCTGCGTGCCCACAACTGGCAGGAGGTCATGCAGAGCCCCGAAACGCTCGATGGGGAAATCCGCGGCTATCTCGAAGCCGAGAATGCCTATTACGAAGACCACTTCGGCAAGCCGACTGCTGAATTGCAGGACAAGATCTACAAGGAAATCCGTGGCCGCATCAAAGAGGACGATTCCGGCCTTGCCTCGCCCGATGGCCCTTGGGCCTATAATTCGCGCATGCTTGAGGGCAAGCAATATCCGCTGGTCGTCCGGACGCCGCGAAACGGTGGCTCAGAGACTGTGCTGCTCGATTGCAATGTCGAAGCGGGTGACGGCTATTTCGGCTTTGCCGGCGCCGATCATGATGCCAGCCACCGCTATCTCGCTTGGGCGGCCGACCGCGCCGGCTCGGAATATTATGACATCGTCATCCGCGATCTCGAAACCGGCAAGGATAGCCCGGAAACCATCGCCGAGACCGCCGGCTCTTACGTCTGGAGCAACGATTCCAGGGCAATCTACTATACCGAATACGATGACAACCACCGCCCCTACCGCATCCGCCGCCACACGATCGGCACGGAGCAATCCGCCGATCCGATCATCTATGAAGAAAAAGATCCGGGCTTCTTCGTTGGCGTCGGCAAGACGCAAAACGACAAGTTCATCATCATCGACGCCCACGATCACCAGACTTCCGAAGTCTATCTGATCGACGCCGAAGCGGGCAGCGAACCGCGCCTCGTTTCGCCGCGCCTCACCGATCGCGAATATGATGTCGAAGAGCGCGACGGCCTTCTTTATATCCGCACCAATGCCGATGGCGCCGAGGATTTTAAAGTCGTTACCGCTCCGATCGACAATCCGGGCGCCGAGAACTGGACCGACCTCGTCCCCCACGAAGCCGGCACGCTGATCCTCGACACCATCGTCCTCAAAAACCATCTCCTCCGCCTCGAGCGCCGCGATGGCCTGCCGCGCATCGTCGTGCGCGATCTCACTTCCGGCAAGGAAGACGTCGTTCGCTTCGAAGAAGAAGCCTATTCGCTCGGCATGTCGGTGGGCTACGAATTCGACACCACCGTATTCCGCCTCTCTTACTCTTCGCCGACGACGCCCAACCAGGTCTATGACGTCGATCTCGCGACCGGCTCGCGGAACCTTCTCAAAACCCAGGAAGTTCCCTCCGGCCACGACAAGGACGCTTACGAAACCCGCCGCATCTTCGCCAAAGCCGCCGACGGCGCCGAAGTCCCGGTAACGCTTCTCTACAAAAAGGGCACGCCGCTCGACGGCAATAACCCTACCCTGCTTTACGGCTATGGCGCCTATGGCATGTCCATGCCCGCGAGCTTCTCCGTCTCCGTGCTCTCCCTCGTCGATCGCGGTTTCGTCTACGCCATCGCCCACATCCGCGGCGGCATGGACAAAGGCTATGCCTGGTACAAAAACGGCCGCCGCGAGCACAAGACCAACACTTTTTCCGACTTCATCGCCGCCGCCGAGGCGCTGATCGAGGCAGGCTACACCCAAAAAGGCAAAATCGTCGCGCAGGGCGGTTCCGCCGGTGGCATGCTGATGGGCGCCATAGCCAATATGCGCCCCGATCTCTGGGCCGGCGTCATCGCCCAGGTGCCCTTCGTCGACGTGCTCAACACCATGCTCGACGACACCCTGCCGCTCACGCCGCCCGAGTGGCCAGAATGGGGCAATCCGATCACTTCGGAAACAGATTACAAGCGCATCGCCGACTATGCCCCGTATGAGGCCGTCTCGGCTCAAAACTATCCGCCTATCCTTGCCCTCGCTGGGCTCACCGATCCGCGCGTGACCTATTGGGAGCCCGCCAAGTGGGTGGCGAAACTGCGCGCAACCGCGACGGGCGATGCGCCATTATACCTCAAGACCAATATGGGCGCCGGCCACGGCGGCGCTTCGGGGCGTTTCGATCGTCTCAAGGAAACTGCCGAGTGCTATGCCTTTGCGATAAAGTCAGTGGGATTGGACGCTTAGTTCGGGCCTCGTCATTGTTGGGACAAGTCAGACTGAATATAACCAATCCGCAATTCCTGTTTCGCCTCAGCGTCATCCATTCCAGAAACGGAGACTAAGCCATGTCGACCAAATTCACCCTGCCGCCCCTGCCCTTTGCTTACGATGCGCTCGGGCCCTACATGTCTGCCGAAACGCTTGAATTCCACCATGACAAGCACCACCAGGCCTACGTCACCAATGGCGAGAAGCTGCTTGAAGGTTCGGGTCTCGAAATCTTGCCGCTCGAAGACATCGTCAAGGAAAGTTTTGGTAAGAATGCCAGCCTCTTCAACAATGCCGGCCAGCATTACAACCACGTCCACTTCTGGAACTGGATGAAGCCCAATGGCGGCGGTAACAAGCTGCCCGGCAAGCTCCAGGCAGCAGTCGATTCCGATCTCGGCGGCTTCGATAAACTCCGCGCCGATTTCATCCAAGCTGGCACGACCCAGTTCGGCTCCGGTTGGGCCTGGATCGCCGTCAAGAACGGCAAGCTCGAAATTTCGAAAACCGCAAACGGCGAATCACCGCTCGTTTACGGCGGCAAGCCGATCCTCGGCGTCGACGTCTGGGAGCACTCCTATTACATCGACTACCGCAATGCCCGCCCGAAATACCTCGAAGCCTGGTTTGACAATCTCGTAAACTGGGAACACGTCGAGCTGCTCTTCGAAGAAGCCGCCGCCTAATTTTCGCGGTATGCTCAGGTGAAACCCGCCCGCGCAAGCCGGCGGGTTTTCTTTTGCCATAAGCATCGGCAAACGCCTGTCGCCGATTAACTTTCCCAAGCCTTTCTTGCTCCTTCCGGAACCGGAACCTTCACAGCTCCGTTACGGCGTGTTAACGAACCATTTACTATTTCGGGGGGCAGCATTGACGACACGGCCGAAAACGGTGGCAATTCTTGCCGCCAATACCGCGCTGACGGCTGTGCTGACCATGGTGCTGGCGGGGGATACGCGCCTGCGCGTTCGATCCTTTGAAAGCGAAGCCGAACTCTTCGCCTATATGCGCATCGCACCGCTCGATCTGCTGGTCGTCGATTTCGATCGCGAAGGCCGCCCAGCCTATGAAATGGTCGAAGCCATCCGCCTCGATCCGCGCTTTGTCAGCCGTGATCTTCCGGTCATCGCGCTGACCCGCTCCATACCCCCCCCCATGCGCCACCAGGCGATCAGCGCGGGAATCGACGAAGTATTGGTCAAGCCCATGTCGCCGCGCCACCTGTTGCAGCGCGTCCAGGCTCGCCTCGTCAATCGCTCGATCGTCGGCTTGGTCGGCTCAGGCTATCGCGGGCCCGAACGGCGCGATCGCGTTCCATTGGCAAAGCCACAGCCCCAGCCGGCGCGCCGCACGACCGATAACGTCGTTCCGCTTTTCCCCGACCGCCGACGCCCCAAGCATCCCGGACTTGAACCGCTGGTTTAGATCGTAGCGGTTTCAGATAACGGCCGAAAGCGATCATCCCATTTCGCCGTCATTGCCGGGTTTGTCCCGGCAATCCATCTCGCCTCCGCATGGACTACCGGGACAGGCCGGGCGGTGACGACCTAGGTAAACTTACGGCCTATCGCTTCTGCTCCAGCACCCAGCTGACCTTGTTCCACAGGTCGTCCACCGTGTCGGAGAACTGGATGTTCTTGTCGTAGCCCGGCAGCGCGTGGGACAACACATCGCCCGCAAATCCCTTGATTACCTCAAAGGCTTTGTGCCGGTTGAGCATCACCACGGGTCGTGTCATGCCGCGCGCCGACCAAGCACCGAACAATGCCGAGGCCGACGCAAGCGATCCGGGCAGTGCCACCAGCACCTGCACCTCTTCAGCCAGCCGCGCGTGTCGCGCGGCCGCATCGGGCACAACCGTCACCGGCACTTGGGCTAAGGTCGGCGGCAGCCCCTCGCTGCTATCGGCCAAGATCGAGACCGACCCGCCTGCCGTCTGCGCCGCTGTCATCAGCGGCAACGGCCCGGCCCCATTTTCCCAGAGGCACACCAAATGCGCTCCACGCTTGGCAAAGAGCGTGCCGGCCTGAGTCATAAGGCTCGCACGTTCCGGATCGCCCGGCCCCTTGTCGGACGCGAAAATGCCGATGACCGGATTGTTTCTTGCCAGCTCAGCCATTTATCTGCCGCCCTTCAGGCTACCCAGAATGCCGCGCACGATGGCGCTGCCCAGCCGATTGGCGACAGTGCGGGCGAAGGAATTCATCGCGGCCTCGGCCGGCGTCTGCCGGCTTGATGTGCGCCGGGGCTGGCGGGCTTCTTCGGCCCGCGCCTGGCGCTGCGCCAGCACCCGGTCCTCTTCCGCATACTTTGCCCGCTCGTCGGCCAATTGCCGGTCTCGAGCGCGCCGCTCCAGAATTTCGAACGCCGATTCCCGATCGACCACCGTGTCATAGAGCCCGCCGACCGGCGAATTGGCGAGCGTCGCGTCGCGCTCCGCCGGATTGAGCGGCCCAACTTGCGCCGAAGGCGGCCGGATCAGCGTCCGCCCCACCATCGAGGGCACGCCCTTATCCTCCAGCACCGACACCAGTGCCTCGCCAATGCCGAGTTGCGTGATGACCTCCTCGGTCGAGAAATCCGGATTGGGTCTGAACGTCTCTGCCGCGACTTTAACGGCCTTTTGCTCACGCGGCGTATAGGCACGCAGCGCGTGCTGCACGCGGTTGGCAAGCTGGGCCAAAACGTTCTCCGGAATATCGACCGGGTTCTGCGTCACAAAATAGACGCCGACACCCTTGGAGCGGATGAGTTTGACCACCTGCTCGACCTTATCGATCAGCGCCTTGGGGGCGTCGTCGAAGAGAAGGTGCGCCTCGTCGAAGAAAAACACCATTTTCGGCTTATCCGGATCGCCCACTTCCGGCAGCTCTTCGAATAGCTCGGACAGCAGCCACAATAAGAACGTGCCGTAAAGCCGCGGCGAGGCCATGAGTTGATCCGCCGCGAGGATCGAAATGAATCCGCGCCCGTCGCTATCAGTGCGCATCAGGTCGGCTATTTCGAGCGCTCGCTCGCCAAAGAAATTATCGGCGCCCTGTTGCTCCAAAACCAACAGCGCTCGCTGGATCGCGCCGATCGAAGCGGTGGAAACGTTGCCATAGCGCCCCGAAATCTCCTTGGCCCGCTCCTGGAGATTGACCAGCAGCGCGCGCAGATCCTTCAGATCGAGCAGCAGCAGCCCTTCCTCGTCGGCGACGCGAAAGGCGATGTTGAGCACGCCCTCTTGCGTGTCGTTGAGATCGAGAATGCGACTCAACAGCACCGGCCCCATTTCGGAGATGGTCGCGCGCACCGGATGGCCCTTGGTCCCGAAAAGGTCCCAAAAGATCACTGGAAATGCGTCATTAGCATAGTCGGTAAAGCCGATCTCCTCGGCGCGCTTGGTCTGCCATTCCTGGATCGGCTGACCCTTGGCAACCCCCGAAAGGTCGCCCTTGATATCGGCCGCAAAGACCGGCACGCCCGCCGCCGAAAATCCCTCAGCCAGCGCCTGCAGCGTCACGGTCTTGCCAGTGCCCGTCGCCCCGGTCACCAGCCCATGCCGATTGCCGTATTTGAGGCTGAGATATTCTGGTCGCGTGCTCGTCCCGAGATAGATCTTGCCGTCGACGAGCATTGCCATGCCTCTCAATAAAATCGCTAACCCGTTATAGCCACGCCGTTATGGAGCGAACAAGCTTGGCGAGCATGGCCTACCCAACCACCGGCCCGCACCTCACCCATCATGGGCGAGGCTGGGAGGGGGTGCGGCAGCCGCGACCCAGGCGTCCCGACCACCCTCCTCGCCAGGTGACCCGCCGCATTTGGAGCGCCGCTAACCAATTCCCCCGCTTTTCCTCGCGCCTTCTTTTAAAGCTGGCACAATGCCGTCATGCGCCAAGACATCACGATGACCCGCCGCCATGCCATGTTCGGTCTATCCGCCCTTGCCGCGGTCGCTTCGGCGCCCGTTCAGGCGCAGACGGCCGATCTCGTGCCCGATAGCGACGCCGATCAAACCACAGCCCTCCAGGCCGCCATCGACGGCGCCACAGATCGGTTGACCCTGCCCGCCGGACGGTTCCGCGTCGGCCAGATCAATCTCAAATCCAATTTCACGCTCGAAGGCGTGCCCGGCGCCACCTGGCTCGTCGCTTCCGGCGGGCCGGCTCTCGTCATCGCCAATCAGCAAAGCACCATCGTCCGCGACATGGGCTTTACCGGCAATAGCGGCACAGACCCGCTCTTGGGCATCGAAACCGGCACCGATATTACAGTCGAGCGCTGCCATTTTATCGATGGCTCGAGCATCGCTCTTGGCCTCCATGCCACCTCGGCGCGCATCCGCGATTGCGTCTTCAACAATCATGCCGATTGCGCCATTCATGCCCTCGAAAGCCAGGGCGTGCTCATCTCCGGCAATCACATCGATGGCTGCGGCAATGCCGGCATCCGCATCTGGCGCGACACGCAGGGTGTCGATGGCTCGATCGTCACCAATAACCGCATCGCCAATATCGATTGGAAGGCAGGCGGCAACGGCCAGAACGGCAACGGCATCAATGTCTATCTCGCCGATGAAGTGATCGTTTCAGACAATCACATCAGCGATTGCGCCTTCACCGCCGTTCGTCTCAACACGACGAAGAACACCGTCGTCTCAGGCAATCAGTGCCGCACCTGCGGCGAGGTCGCGATCTTTTCCGAATTCGGTTTTTCTGGCTCGGTCATTGCAGAAAACGTCATCGACGGCGCCGCCACCGGCATTTCCATCACCAATCTGGACAGCGAGGGGCACCTGGCCACCTGCGCCAACAATATCGTGCGCAATATCCTGCCGAAATCAGCGGTCAATCCGGACACCGTCCCCGTCGGCATCTATGTCGAGGCCGAAGTGTCCGTCACGGGAAATATCGTCGAAAACGTTCCCGGCATCGGCATTGCCGCCGGCTTCGGCCGCTTCATGCGCTCGATCATCATTTCCAATAATGTGGTCTATGCCAGCGACATCGGTATCGGTGTTACCGTTGCCGATAATCCCGGCCCGGTACTGATCGCCGATAATATGGTCTATGAGCCCCGCGTCGGCGAAATCGTCGGCCTAGAATGGACCGAGATCACCGAACCGGACCTCCGCGCCGTCGCAGACAAATATCCGCATGTGACGATCAGGTAGGATCCACCTGACCTCAGTCCGACACTTGCTGAGACGACTGAGCACCACCAGCAGATCCCTCCCCCTACCAGGGGGAGGCCAGGTGGGGTTTTGCTAGAACCCGACCGCCCGCATCTCACCCACCACCGTCTTCCGCACATTGACCGTCGGCTGCCGCGCAAAACTCTCCAGCACTATCCGCTGCGCCTCATCCGGCTCCGCAAACTTCAGCAGCAGCGCCGCGACCATGGCCTGGCTCGCCGCCATATTGCCGTCGTCGCATTTGAGCGCGTAGCCAAAACCCTTGTCTCGGATGGCGCCGCATTGCACGCCCTCGGCGCCGCCCTTTTGCATCACCCGGCCACCAAAGGCCTCCATCACCAGCGTATCGAGATGCCCCGTTCCCGCGACGAGGAGCGGGTGCGTAGTCGCCGCATTGAACAGCGCCTGCACCCCCGCCGCGTGCCCGGCATCGAGGCCCTTCCCCGTCGCCATGCGCGCAAAGCCATGCGCCCAGGCGCGGATCGGCGCCGCCCAGGTCGGGATCGAGCACCCATCGGTCCCACAGCGATCCTCGGTGAGCCCTTCGCCGATCACCGCTTCCACCGCCGCCCGCACCGCGCGCTGCACATCGTGCTCGCGGCTAACATAGCCCGCCGTCGGCACGCCCATGGCCAGCGCCACGCTCAGCATTCCCGCATGCTTGCCCGAGCAATTATTGTGGAGCGCGCTCGGCTCCTCGTGCTTTTCGCGCAGATCCTCCCGCGCCGCGCCATTGGTCGGCTGGTGCGCGCCGCATTCGAGCGTCGCCTCCGACAGCCCCATGCGCTCCAAGAATCTGCCCACCCGGCTCGTATGCACCTCTTCGCCATGATGCGAGGCGCACGCCAGCGCCAGTTCTTCCGAGGAATGATGAAACCGCTCGACCGCATGCCGATCAAAGATCGCCAGGGCCTGCATTGATTTGATCGCCGAGCGCGGAAAGACCGGCCGCTCGATATCCCCCGCCGAGGCAATGATCCGCCCATCGGCATCCATCACGACGAAGGCGCCGCGATGGCGATTTTCCACCCAATTGCCGCGCACGGCCTCGGCGAGAACGGGATTGGCATCCATAAAAGAAAACTCCGGTCCAGATAGTCCACGAGGAACAATTCTGAACCGGAAAAGTCAATGCATGGGGAGGGTCGGTACACGGTCCCTAAAAAGGCCGATGGAGGGGTCGGCCTAAAAATTCAAATATCTCTATCGCCAAGCGGCGAGAGGTAGCGGGAGTTCACCCAACCGCGCGTTTCGCCATTATCGGCAAGGCACCAGTCCGAGCTTTTCGCCACCTCGATACATCGCTCGACCCAGACCGGCGTTCCCGGCGCAAAGCTGCCGATCTTCTGCGAATAGCTCGCCGGCCATTTGCGCACCTGCAGCGCGTCCCAAGGCGCGACGCGCGACACTTGCGCGGGTTGGTCCACATCATAGCCCGCCGCCATGGCCGGCTGCACCACGAACCCGGCAGTCACCGCGATCACGAGACCGCAGAGAGTGGCGACTAAAACCTTTTCCTGGCGCTTGTTCATTTTCGTCCCCCGACGACACAATTCATGATAGCGCCAACATGGATCAATCCGCTTGAACTCGGCCTGATGGCTCCGTTCAGTTTCGGTTCATTCGCGCGGGAAGGCGCTGCCTGTTGGCAAGGCTAGCAATTGCGCCTAACGTTCTCCTCAAGACCAGCGCAGAAAATCCGCGTGGAATTTGAGGAGGTTCGGATGAAAAAGGTTCTCGTCACCGGAGGCAGCGGCAAGCTCGGCCGCGCCGTGCTGCGCGATCTCGTAGCGCATGGCTATGACGTGCTCAATGTCGACAGCCAGGCCCTCCCCGAACCCATCTGCCGCTCGGTCAAAGTCGACCTGACCAATTTCGGCGAAGTCGCCTCCGCCATTCTCGGCGGCATCGACGAGCGCGGCGGCCCCTTCGATGCCGTTGTCCACCTCGCGGCCATCCCAGCGCCGGGCCTTGCCGCCAATGCCAAGACTTTCGCCAACAATGTGCCGACGACCTACAATGTCTTCGAGGCCTGTCGCCTCGCGAAGATCAAGAACGTCGTCTTCGCCTCGAGCGAAACCGTCCTTGGTCTCCCCTTCGACACGCCCCCGCCTTATGCACCGGTCGACGAGGAATATTTCCCGCGCCCGGAAAGTGCCTATTCACTCGGAAAACTGCTCGACGAAACCATGGCAGCCCAGTTCTGCCGTTGGGACCCGGAATTGCGCATGGTGGGCCTGAGGTTCTCCAATGTCATGTATCCCGAAGACTATGCAGCCTTTCCCAAGTTCGACAGCGACCCCAAGGCGCGCAAGTGGAACCTTTGGGCCTATATCGACGCCCGCGACGGCGCTCAGGCCGTCCGCCGCGCGCTTCAGGCCGATTTCAAAGGCTTTGAAGCCTTCATCATCGCCAATGCGGATTCAGTAATGAACCGCTCCAACATCTCGCTTTTGGCCGAAGTCTTCCCAGACGTGCCGCACAAGGGCAACATCGCCACCAATTCGACCCTGCTCTCGATCGAAAAAGCCAAACGCATGCTAGGCTATTCGCCGCAGTATTCCTGGCGGAACGAAGTGGGTAAGTAACCTCACCCAGCCCCCTGGTAGGGGAAGGACGTATCGAGTTTGGCTCGGCATTTGTGAGCCACCGGCAGATCCCTCCCCCTGGCAGGGGGAGGTTAGGTGGGGGTCCTGCCCCTCACTTCATCCAGAACACGGGCAACAAATCCACCGACACCGGCTCGCTCTTCTCATTCGTCGCCATGATATCGGCCATATGCGCCCACCAGCGCTTCATCACCTCGGTGTTGGGCAGGTCGGCCATCGTGTGATCGACCCGGCGCCACAACACGCCGAAGAGCGTATTGGTCTCTTCGTCGAGATGGATCGAATAGTCCTTCACGCCCGCTTCGTGCAGCAGGTCGACGAGTTCAGGAAAAATCTCGTCGTGGCGCTTTTTATATTCCGCCGTCATGCCCGGATTGAGCCGCATCTTGAAGGCGTGCTTTTCGTAGCCGTTGTCGGTGATCATGCGCGTCTTTGCCTCCACATGCGAAACAGGATCGGCAGCGCGATCACGACGATCAGCAGCGAGCCGATGAAAATCGACATGACGATGCCGGGCACATTGAGAAGCCCGAGCCCAAAGGTCACGAGCCCCATGATCAGCGCGGCCAGCACGACGCCGATGATCGTGCCCGAGCCGCCAAGGATGGAGACCCCACCCAGGACCACCATTGTCACCGCCTCGAGCTCAAAGCCTTCAGCGATCGACGGCCGCGTCGATCCAAGCCGCGCCGTCAGAAGCACCGCGGCGATGCCGCTCATCAGCCCGGTCAGGCAGAACAGCACGAACTTGATGCGATCGACCCGCACGCCGGAAAAGCGCGCCGCCGTCGCATTATTGCCGATGGCATAGACCCGACGCCCGAAATTGGTGTGCTGCAGCAGCACATAGAAAATGACGGCCGCCACGACGAAGAGCACCAGCTCGAACGAAATAACCCAGAACACATAGCCCTGCCCGAACCAGGAAAAGCTCGCCGGGTAACCCTTAAAGCTCTGATCGCCCAAAACGATATAGGCGATGCCGCGGAAGAGGCTCATCGTACCGATGGTGACCACGATCGAGGGCAGTTTCAGTCCGGTCACCAGGAACCCGTTGAACGCCCCGCAGAGCAACCCGACACCGATCCCCACCATGACGAGCACGGGCGTATCCACCCCAGCCTGTAGCGCCAGCCCCATCATGGTCGAAGCCAGTGCAATGATCGAGGCGACGGACAGGTCGATCTCGCCGGTGATGATGATCAGCGCCATGGCGAGCGCGATCAGCGCCTTTTCGGTGAAGTTGAACGTCATATCGCTCAAGCTCCACTCGTTGAGGAAGTAGGGCGAGGCGAAGGAATTGGCGATGAAGATCGCCAGCGCCACAAGCACCAGCAGGCTTTCCCAACTGAGCACAGCGGATTTCAGCGGCTTATCGAGGCGGTCGGGAAGCTGGCGGCCGGTTGCAGGGAAATCGGTCATACGGCTGCTGCCTTCTTCAAAATAATCCGCCCCTTGGTCCGTTCACTGCGGCCATTGAGCACGACCGCAATCAGGATCGCCGCGCCCGAAATCGCCATCTGCCAGAATGGCGAGACGCCGATCACTGGCAAAGCATTGTTGACGACGCCGAGGAACAGCGCGCCGAGCAGCGCGCCTGCCACCGTCCCGATGCCACCGGCAATCGACACGCCGCCAATGACGCAGGCGGCAACGATGGTCAGTTCATAGCCACCGGCCACTTCCACCGAGGCGATCACATAGCGCGAAATCCAGAGATAGCCGCAGAGCCCCGAAATGGCCCCGGCCAGTACGAAAGCGAGAAACTTCGTCCGCCCCACATTAATGCCCGTATAGACCGCCGCCGTCGGATTGACGCCGATGGCATAAAAGGCCCGGCCCTGCGGCGTGCGCGTCATCAGGAGATAGACGAGCCCCGCCACCACCACAGCAAACCACGACAGGATCGGCAGCCCGAGGAACGACCCGCGCTGGAGCTGGATGAACTCCTGGCTCATCTGCGCCGCATTGACCCAGGCGCCGCCGGAAATCACGAAGACGAGGCCGCGGAAAATCGTCAGCGTGCCCAGGGTGACAACGATCGGCGGAATATCAAGCTTCCAGACGAGAATGCCATTGAACGCCCCCAGCGCTGCGCCGACCACGACGCAGCCTGCGATCAGCAGCGGGATCGGCACGCCAGGCGCCGCCGCATTGATCATGGCCACGATCATGCCCGTCAGCGCCAGGTTCGACGCCATCGAGAGGTCGATGGAGCGCGTCAGGATGACCGCCATCTGCCCGAGCGCCAGCATCATCAGGATCGAGGTGTCATTAAAAATCGTAAGAAGATTGCCGGGCTGGGAAAAGCGCGGGAAGCGCAGCGTCACCAGCACGATAACGGCGAGAATACCGAGGGCCAGCCAGAGTTCGCGGGTTTTCAGTAGCCGGTTCATGCCGCCTTCTCCTCAGCAATGCCAGCGGCCAGACGCACCAGCGTCTCGGGCTGCAAGTTAGTATTGTCGAGTGTCTCGACCATCCGCCCCTCGCGCATGACGACGACGCGGTCGCTCATGCCCAAAATTTCCGGCAGTTCCGACGAGACCATGATCACCGAGAGCCCCTGGCTCACGAGTTCCCCCATGAATTCGTGCACCGCTGCTTTCGAGCCGATATCGATGCCCTTGGTCGGTTCATCGAGAATGATCACCTTAGGCAGCGTCGCCAGCCACTTGGCGATAACGACCTTCTGCTGGTTGCCGCCTGACAGGGTCGACACATTCTGGCTCAGCGAAGAAGCGCGGAGATCAAGCCGCTCGGTATAGGTCCGCGCCAGCTTGTATTCTTCCGCCATGCGAATGAAGCCTTTTGAGCTGGTCTTTTCTAGGCTCGGCAGCGACACGTTCTTGAAGATGGGCTCGCCGGTAATGACCCCTTGCTTGCCGCGTTCTTCGGGCACATAGACGATGCCGGCTTCCACCGCATCCGCCGGCGAGCGCGGCGCGATCGTCTTGCCATCGAGCACTATGGTGCCGCCCGATACTTCGGTCATCCCGAAGACGGCTTGCATGACCTCGGAGCGCCCGGCGCCTACGAGGCCATAAAACCCAAGAATCTCGCCCTTCCGCACCGAAAACGAAATGTTCTCGAACTCGGTCGGATGGCTGAGCCCCGTCACCTCAAGCACCGGCGCCCCAATGGTCGCCGCGCGAGTCGGGAAAATCTGATCGACCGAGCGGCCGACCATCATCTTGACGATCTCGCTTTGCGGCGTGTCCTTGATAAAGCCTTTGCCCACCATTTCGCCATCGCGGAACACAGTGTAGCGGTCGGCGATGCGATAGATCTCGTCGAACTTGTGCGAGATGAAGAGGATCGCCTTGCCCTCCTTTTTCAGCAGCTCAACGAGCACATAAAGCTCTTCGATTTCTTTCTGGCTCAGCGCAGCGGTCGGCTCGTCCATGATCACGACCTGCGCATCGACGGAGAGCGCGCGCGCCACGGCCACGAGATGCTTCTTGGCGATCCCCAATTCCTTCAGGGGAATACCCGCATCGATCCCTGCAGCCATGGAGTCGAGCGTCTTCTGCGCCTCCGACTTCATGGTCTTCCAATCGATCATGCCGAAGCGATTGCGCGGCGCGTGCCCGAGATAGATGTTCTCGGCCACGGTCAACTCATCGAACAGTACCGTTTCCTGATGGATCGCGGTGATCCCCGCATCGCTCGCCGAAATCGCCGTCGGCAGCGTCACGACCTTTTCGCCAACCCGGATTTCGCCAGCGTCCGGCTGGTAAATCCCGGTCATGGTCTTCACCAGCGTCGACTTGCCCGCGCCATTCTCCCCGATCAGCGCCGTTACCTCACCGGGATAAAGCTCCAGCGCCACATTATGCAGCGCCCGCACACCAGGGAAGGTCTTGGTGATACCCGAAAGGGTCAGAATGGGGTCGGTCATTGGCAACGATGCTCACGGTGTAGCGCAGTACCAGTCACATTCGTCATTGCCCGGCTCGTCCGGGCAATCCATGCGATGGCTCCGCGCCACTGGACCACCGGGACAAGCCCGGTGGTGACGAAGGAACGGAAAATAGTCAGCCCGGCGCCATGGCGCCGGGCTTTGGCAGTCTCGGGACCTCAATAGATCTTCGAGAATTCTTCGATATTGGTCTTGTCGAACTGGAACGGGGCAGCCATGGCGGCCGAGTTCGTGTCGTCGAGGGTCACTTCGCCCACCTTGCCGATCGAGAACACTGCGCCTGGCTTGGCTTCTTCGCCCTTGATCAGGTCATTGGCGAGATAAACAGCCGAGTAGCCGAGGTCGATCGGGTTCCACAGCGCCACGGCCTGCGAAGCGCCGTTGTCGATGAACTGCTTGAACTCGGACGGCAGGGCGAGCCCCGTGACATTGATCTTGCCGATCAGGTTCTGGTCGGTCACGACCTGAGCCGCCGCGACAACACCAACGGTAGTCGGCGCGATGATGGCCTTGAGGTTAGGATAAGCCGCAATGAGCCCGCGGGCTTCTTCGGTCGACTTTACCGAGTCATCATCGCCATAGACGGTCGCGACGAGGTTGATGTTCGGGAACTTTTCCGGAATGACGGCCTTGGCGGCTTCGATCCAGGCATTCTGGTTGGTCGCGGTGGACGCGGCCGAGAGAATGGCAACATCGCCGCCTTCGGGCAGGTAGTCTGCCGCGAGCTTGATGATGGTTTCCCCGATCAGCGCGGTTTCCGACGGATTGAGGTGGATCTGGCGACCTTCGGGTGCAACGCCCGAGTCCCAGGAAATGACCTTGATGCCGCGGTCCATGGCGCGCTTCAGCACGGGCACGAGAGCATCCGGATCATTGGCGGAGATCGCGATGGCGTCGACCTGCTGGGCGATCAGCGAATTGACGACTTCGATCTGGGCTTCGGCGGTCGCGGTGGTCGGGCCGGTATAGATGACCTCGATATCGCCGAGTTCCTTGGCCGCGTCCTGCGCGCCCTTGTTGGCGGCGTCGAAGAAGCCATTGCCGAGCGATTTAACGACGAGCGCAATGCGCGTCTGTGCAAAGGCCGGTGTCGCCAGAAGGATGGCGGCGGCAGCGGTAGCGGCCATCAGCTTAAAGAGTTTCATAAATTCCCTCCCTGGGATTTCTCGATTGTTTCTCAGGCCACGGCGGCCTGAGCAGGCGTTTCCACGACGATCAACCGTACGCCCGCCGTTTCCAGCATCTGTCGGTCTTCGTCGCGGATGCCGGCATCGGTTATGACAGCGGCAATCTTGTCGAGGCCGCACAAGATCAGACTTGAGCGGCCGGTAAATTTGGAAGAGTCGGCAAGAACGATCAGCTCGTCTGCCTGCCCGATCAGCGCCAGCTCGGATTGCACGACCATGGGGTCGGCCTCCATCAGCCCATGGGCGCCAATCCCCTGGCAGCCGATGAACATGCGCTTGGCATAAAAGTGCGACGCCACCACCCCGCCAAAAGGCGAGAGGATGACGTTCTGCTCGCGATAGACCGTGCCGCCCGGAATGACGACGGGATTGCGCGAGTTGTGAATGAGGAATTCGGCGATCGCAAAGGAGTTGGTGAAGACGCTGACGCGCTTGGTCGATAGATGATGCACCATCTGATAGGTCGTCGTGCCGCCATTGATGATGATCGGCTCGCCATCATTGCAGAGATCCGCCGCCGCTTTCGCGATTGCGCGCTTTTGCACGATATTGATCGTTTCATTGACCGAAAATGGCCGCCCGACCAATCCGCCCTGCGATGGCGGGTTGATCGCCTCGGCCCCGCCCCGCACGCGCCGCACCTTGCCCTGCTCGTCGAGCGCGGCAATGTCCCGGCGAATGGTTGCTTCGGAAGAGCCCGTCAGATCGCACAGGTCCGCAACCGTCACCATGGCATGGGACTGGGCTGCGGCGAGAATAACGCGGTGGCGTTCCGTTTCGTGCAATGCTGATACTCCTCAGGCGCAGTGCTTTCATTCTTTCCGAGCAGAGTCAATCAGCATTTTGCCATTTACAATCATCTTCACGCACACCTGACGATTGATGATCGTTTCTGATTGACAGCGTGAACCGTTCTATGGCCATGTCCGCGCCAAAGGCCTGCATGCATCGCGCAGCAGATGCCGCGCCCTCGGTTGTCACCCCGGCGAAGGCCGGGGCCCATCCTGAGATCTCAAGATGGATCCCGGCTCAAGGCCGGGATGACACCTGGTGGGTGGAAACGATCTGAACCAAGCGTCGCCAGCGGCGCCACCACTTCGGGAGGAATCTTCATGTCCACCGCGCCCAAGCGCCTTGAAAACAAGTGGGACGATGCAAAAGCCGCGTCCATGACCGAGCCGGAGCGCCTCGTCTATCGCTCGAATCTCCTTGGCTCGGACAAACGCGTCACCAATTATGGCGGCGGCAACACCTCCTCCAAGATTATGCAGAAGGACCCGCTTACGGGCGAGATGGTCGAGGTCCTCTGGGTTAAGGGTTCGGGCGGCGACAGCGCCTCGATCAAGCTAGACGGCTTTTCGACGCTCTATATGGACAAGCTCCGCGCCCTCAAGGGCCTCTATCGCGGCGTCGAGTTCGAAGACGAAATGGTGGGCTACCTGCCCCACGCGACGTTCAACCTGAACCCGCGCGCTGCGTCGATCGACACCCCGCTCCATGCCTATGTGAACCACCCTTTCGTCGATCACATGCACCCCGACGCGATCATCGCCATCGCGGCTTCCAAGAACTCGAAAGAGCTCACCAAGCAGATCTTTGGCGACACCATCGGCTGGCTCCCCTGGAAGAAGCCGGGCTTTGAGCTGGGCCTCTGGCTCGGCAAATATTGTGAAGAGAACCCCAACTCCAAGGGCCTGATCCTTGAATCCCACGGCCTCTTCACCTGGGGCGACACCCCCAAGGAATGCTACGAAACGACCATCGGCATCATCAATCAGGCCATCGAATGGTTTGAGAAAGAGACCGAAGGCAAGACCATCTTCGGTGGCCAAGCCGTGCAGTCGCTCGATGCCGACGCCCGCCGCGCCGTTGCGGCCAAACTCATGCCAAAAATCCGCGGCTTCATCTCCGAAGACAGCCACAAGCTCGGCCACTTCGATGACTCAGCCGCCGTGCTCGAATTCGTCAATTCCAGGAATCTGCGCCCGCTCGCAGCCCTCGGCACCTCCTGCCCGGACCATTTCCTGCGCACCAAAATCCGACCGCTGGTCATCGACTTCGACCCGGCCAACCCGGACGTGGATGCCGTCATTGCCGGCCTCGACAAGCAGATCGCCGATTATCGCGCCGACTATCAGGCCTATTACGATCGCTGCAAGCACGACAACTCGCCTGCCATCCGCGATCCCAACGCCGTCGTTTACCTAATCCCGGGCGTCGGCATGCTGACCTTCGCCAAGGACAAGGCCACGGCCCGTATCTCCGGCGAGTTCTATGTCAACGCCATCAACGTGATGCGCGGCGCCTCGACCGTCAGCGAATATCAGGGCCTGCCCGAGCAGGAGGCCTTCGACATCGAATATTGGCTGCTTGAAGAAGCCAAACTCCAGCGCATGCCCAAGCCAAAGTCCCTTGCCGGCAAGATTGCCCTCGTCACCGGCGGCGCTGGCGGCATCGGCAAGGCAACGGCCGCCCGTCTCCTCCGCGAAGGCGCCTGTGTCGTCCTCGCCGATATCGACCAGACCGCCCTCGATGGCGCCACGGCCGAACTATCCGGCATTTTTGGCGCCGATTTCGTCCGCCCGGTGAACATCAACGTCACCAAGGAAGACCAGGTCCTCGCCGGCTTCGCCCACGCCGTGGTCGAATTCGGCGGCCTCGACATCCTGGTGTCGAACGCCGGCCTCGCCTCCTCGGCCCCGATCGAAGACACCTCGCTTGACCTCTGGAACAAGAACATGGACATCCTGTCCACGGGCTATTTCCTCGTGTCGCGTGAAGCCTTCCGTCTGTTCCGCCAACAGAAGATCGGCGGCAATGTCGTCTTCGTTGCGTCCAAGAACGGCCTTGCCGCTTCCCCCAACGCTGCCGCCTATTGCACTGCCAAGGCTGCCGAGATTCATCTGGCGCGCTGCCTCGCCCTCGAAGGCGCGGAAGCCCAGATCCGCGTCAACGTCGTCAATCCAGACGCCGTTTTGCGTGGCTCGAAGATCTGGGCCGGCGAATGGCTGGAACAGCGCGCATCGACCTACAAGACCGATAAGGACGGCCTTGAAGAGATGTATCGTCAGCGTTCGATGCTGAAGCGCTCGGTGTTCCCGGAAGACATCGCCGAAGCCATCTATTTCTTCGCCTCGGAAGCCTCGGCAAAGTCCACCGGCAACATCATCAACGTCGACGCCGGCAACGCCCAGTCGTTCCCGCGTTAATTTGGCATAGTCCTAGCCCACCCACTGAATGTCACCCGGCGCAAGCCGGGGCCCATCCTGAGATCTCAAGATGGATCCCGGCTGAAGGCCGGGATGACAGCCGGTGGGTGTGGGAGGAGGAGCAAAAACATGACCGAACACATCATCGACGCATCCATCGTTGAAGCCGACAACAGCAAGCGCGAGGCTGACCTCCGCCGCGATTACGAAACCCTCGGCGAACGCCTAGACCGTCGCGGCATCTCCATCGACGCCGTCAAAGCCAAAGTCGCAAAATTCTCCGTCGCCGTCCCCTCCTGGGGCGTCGGCACCGGCGGCACGCGCTTTGCTAAATTCCCGGGCAAGGGCGAACCCCGCGACATCTTCGATAAGATCGAAGACTGCGCCGTCATCGCCCAGCTGACCCAGGCGACGAAAACCATCTCCCTCCACATTCCGTGGGACAAGGCCGACCCGAACCGTCTGAAGCAGGCCGCCAGCCGCTTCAATCTCGGCTTTGACGCGATGAACTCGAACACCTTTTCGGACGCCAAGGGCCAGATGCAGAGCTACAAGTTCGGCTCGCTCTCGGCTTATGACAAGGCGACCCGCGACCAGGCGATCGAGCACAATCTTGAATGCATCGAGATCGGCAAGACCATCGGCTCGAAGGCCCTGACCATCTGGATCGGCGACGGTTCCAACTTCCCCGGCCAGGTCAACTTCGCCGACCAGTTCGCCAATTATCTCGATAGTGCCAAGGCGATCTACGCCGCCCTGCCCGACGACTGGCACGTCTATACCGAACACAAGATGTACGAGCCGGCCTTCTATTCGACGGTCGTGCAGGATTGGGGCACCAATTACATCATCGCCAAGGAACTGGGCGACAAGGCCCTGTGCCTCGTCGATCTCGGCCACCACGCGCCCAACGTGAACATTGAAATGATCGTCTCGCGCCTTGCCCAGTTCGGCAAGCTCGGCGGCTTCCACTTCAACGATTCCAAGTACGGCGACGACGATCTCGACGCCGGCTCGGTCGATCCCTACCGTCTGTTCCTCGTCTTCAACGAACTCGTCGACATCGAAGCCCGCGACGCCGACTTCCACCCGGCCCACATGCTCGACCAGAGCCACAACGTCACCGACCCGATCGAGTCGTTGATGCTCTCTGCCTCCGACGTCCAGCGCTCCTACGCCCAGGCCCTCCTCGTCGACCGCGCGACCCTCAAAGCCGCCCAGACCGACAACGACGCGCTGACCGCCACCCAGCAACTGCGCCAAGCCTTCCGCACCGACGTCGAGCCGATCCTTGCATTGGCCCGCCTCGAAGCCGGCGGCGCCATCGACCCATTGGCGGCCTACCGCGCCAGCAACTACCGCGCCAAGGTTGCCGACATCCGTCCTACTGTTGAGGGCGGTTCGGGCGGTATCGTCTAACCAGCAACGAGTTCCAGCGCTTCTCCCAAGTAGCGACAGAAAAAAGGCCCGGCGAGCACTCACCGGGCCTTTTTGATATTGTGAAGCAAAGGAGATTCGTGTGCACGATCAAAAACTGGCACGGGCCGAAGAATTTCAAGTCTTCTTAAAACACCTGCACACATACGACATGCTTGGGGTCGTAATTGTGGGCGCATTGTACATTGAGCAGGAGCTTAAGAAGCTCTGCAAAAGTCACATGTACGACGCCGAGGCGATCGATCAGGCGAAGTTGACATTTGACCAGTGGGTCCATCTTTCGATTGCTTTTGGCCTCACTGCAAAATTGAAGTCATCACTGAAGTCTTTTGCCAATGTCCGCAACAAATATGCTCATCAGCTAGGGTATGAAATAACTGAAAAGGCAATGAAGGATTTGGTGAAAAGCTTTGACGGTGAACACCGAGGCTTCATGCATACTTCTATTCGAAAGACGAATGTCAAACTGGGGCTAGAAGCAGGTAAGGATTTCCACGATTTCGATCTGACAATGAGAATGTTGATGGTAGTAACGACGTTGCGCGGCGCCCTTGTGACAGCAAATTCACAGGCAGTAGCGCTTAAGACCACACTGTAGACGCTACCCCCGCACCAGCCCCCCAAAATAATCCAACCCATAATCCTCCGCCGTTTCGACCAAAATCAACTCCCGCCCCCCGGAACGGCCCAGCCCGGCTTCGGCTCTCTCCCGCCCCCCCCAAGCGGCCACTCAAAGCCATCAAAAGACCGACTTCGGCATACATCGCCATCAGCGCGCCTTTGACGTAGTCCCTGCCCGCTCCGTTGGGGCTGTTAGCGCGTCTCCCTCTTCAGCAGCGTCTGGACCTTGCGCGCCAAGGCTTGCCGTTTGCCGCGAGCGGGCTAAAAAGGACGCATGTCCAAGACCACACCCGCCACCCAAGCGCTCATAAAGGCCGGGATCAACTTTACCCTGGCCCACTACGATTACGATCCGAACGCCGAACGCGTCGGGCTGCAAGCCGCTGAAGCCATGGGCGTTTCTCCCGGCGAGGTCTTCAAAACCTTGATGGCCGAGCTTGATGGCAAGCCGGTCTGCGCCATCGTCCCGTCGGATGAAGAGGTCAACATGAAGAAGCTTGCCGCCGCGCTCGGTGGCAAGTCGGCGCATATGATGAAGCCCGCCGATGCGGAACGACTGACGGGCTATAAGGTTGGCGGCATAAGCCCGCTCGGTCAACGAAAGCCCGTTCCGACGGCACTCGATGAAATGGCCGAGCTTTACGAAGAGATTTTTCTCAACGGGGGTCAGCGCGGCCTGCAAATCCGCATAAGGCCCGCCGACCTTATCACCGCGCTAGACTGCGCCGTCGCGGACCTTACCCGATAACCGGACCCGGAAATGACAAAAGGCGCCCGATTGGACGCCTTCATCATCATTCTCGTACTGGCTGAAAATCAGACAGCGTAGGTGCCGCGAGCGATCGACTTGATGTCGGCGCGGGTGATGCCCAGATCGGTCAGCTGGCGTGCGTCGAGCGAGTTCAGCTCGCGCATTGTGCGCTGGTAACGGGCGTAGTCGGCAAGCTTCTTTGCAAAGTTCATTTCGGTTCCCCTTCGTTTGCTGACCTCTATGTAGATCGACTAAGTCGTGATTAGTAGACAGTCTCTCTGCACATCCGTTATGCACTTACTGCATCCAAATGAGGCATATGGTTCATATTCGGTTTAGGTGGGCGTGGCTGACAAACCGAACAAACTCTGCGACCGCGCATCACCAAACTACGCAAAACAAAGGAAAACCGGGCAATGCAGATGCGTCGCCCGGTTGACATTTGGAATTTGACCAAATGGTCAGGAGCCATGCGTTAACGATTGAGCAGGCTCTTTTCCTTCCTCGCGCGCAACGCGCCGGTCCTCGCGCATTTCAAACCACATGGCGTTCAAAATGCCGAATAGGCAGGCGAGACCCAATCCCAGGATCCACGAAAAGTACCACATGCGCTTCTCCTAGTAGGCGTTGGGGTTTTTGGTGAGCGAAGCTGCCGAGACCGGCCCGCGCATCACGCGGAAAACGTAGCCGGTGTAGAGAAGGACGATCGGCAGAAAGACGACCGTAACGAGCAGCATGATGAACAGCGTCAGATGGCTCGACGAGGCGTCCCAGAGGGTCAGCCCGGCATTGGGCATGGTCGAGGATGGCAGCAGAAATGGAAAGAGCGAAAGACCCGCCGTGGAAATGATGCCGAAAATTCCAGCGCTGGCCGCCAAGAGTGGCACCAGCCTCCAGCGGGCCTGTAGCGCGAGTACGGCAATAATCACACCGGCAAAGCCCAGAAGCGGCGCAACAATCATCAAGGGATGCGCACCAAAATTGGCGAGCCACCCGCCACGCACCAGTTCGACCGTTTTGTTGAGCGGATTGATCGGCGCCGAGGGATCCACGGCGCTGGTGATGACATAGCCGTTGAGGCCAAACGCAACCCAAAACCCGCCGAGTGCAAAGAGCACGACAGTCAGCAGACCCGCCAAAGTCCCATGGGTCCGAGCCCGTTCGGCAAGTAAACCACTGGTCCGGCCGACAATCACCGCCGCACCCTGCGTCACAATCATGCCGAGACTGACAAGGCCACAGAGTAATGCGAAGGGCATGAGCAACTGGAAGAAGTTGCCGGTGTAAAAGGCCCGCATCGATCCGTCAAAGTGGAAGGGCGCGCCGAGAAGCACATTGCCAACGGCGACGCCGAAGATCAGCGCCGGCACGGCCCCGCCAACGAACAGCGCCCAATCCCAAACCTGCCGCCAGCGCGGATCAGAAATCTTGCCGCGGAACTTAAAGCCGACCGGGCGCAGGATGAGCGCCAACAGAATGACGATCATCGCGAGATAAAAGCCGGAAAAGCTAACCGCATAGAGCGGCGGGAAGGCAGCAAAAATGGCGCCGCCGCCCAGCACCAGCCAGACCTGGTTGCCCTCCCACGTCGGCCCGACGACGTTGAGCAGCACGCGCCGCTCCTCGTCCGTCCGGGCAGCGAAGGGCAAGAGCGCGCCGACGCCGAGATCGCGCCCGCCCATGATGGCAAAGCCGATTAGCAGAACGCCGAGCAGCAGCCACCAGATGAGGCGCAGGGTTTCATAATCGAGTGGAATGGCGCTCATGCTCCGAGCTCCTTGGTCTGAGGCGTGACGGGAAGCGCGGCGACGACGAAATCGTCCTCGTCGCCGGTCTCAGCGAAATGGTGGTCCTTGGGTCCGGCTTTGACGATGCGCACCATCAGCATGATCATGATGACGAAGAGCACGGTGTAGAGCGTCGTGAAGAAACCGAGCGAAATCACGAGGTCCCAGAAATTGAGACCCGAGGCGGCATAAAAGGTCGGCAAGACGCCCTCGACGACCCAAGGCTGGCGCCCATATTCGGCGATGAACCAGCCGGCTTCGATGGCGATCCAGGGCGTGGGCAGCAGGAAAAAGCTCAGCCAGAGGAGGTTTTTGTCGCTCTCAAGCGTTCCACGCGATGCCTTCCAGAACCAGAAGGCAAAGAACGCGATGAAGAAGAAGCCGAGCCCCATCATAACGCGGAAGCTCCAGAACAGCGACCACACATCTGGCACCGTATCCTTAGCCGCCAGCGCGATTTCCGCATCCGTGGCATTCCCCACATCGTCGCGATATTTCTTGAGCAGCAGCCCATAGCCGAGATCGGCCCAGTGCTCGTCGAACGTCGCGCGCGCCGCCTGGTCGGTGCCATCGGCCCGTATTTTCTGGAGGGCGTCATAGGCGATCATGCCCGAGCGGATGCGGGTTTCTGCGTGCGCGACAAGTTCGTCTATGCCGAGCAGTTCCTCGTCCAGCGACCGCGTCGTGATCAACCCGCCAACCCAGGGTATCTGGATCGCAAAGCTCGGCGCGCCACCATCGGGTTCGGGCAGAGCAAAGAGCGTCCAGGGGGCAGGCGCTTCCTCGGTGTGATAGCTCGCTTCGAGCGCGGCGATCTTCATCTTCTGTTGCTCGGTCGCGACATAGCCGCTCTCGTCACCGAGCACGACTACCGACAGCGCTCCGGCCAAGCCAAAGCTCGCCGCCACCACCATCGAGCGCTTCGCGATCTCCACATGCTTGCCGCGAGCAAGATAGAAGGCCGAGATAGCGAAGATGAAAACGGCGCCGCAGACATAGCCAGCGCTGACCGTGTGCACGAACTTGGCCTGCGCCACCGAATTGAACAGCACCGCCACGAAGTCAGTAACTTCCATCCGCATGGTGTCCGGGTTGAACTTGGCGCCGACCGGGTTCTGCATCCAGCCATTGGCGATGAGGATCCAGAGCGCGGAAAGATTGGTGCCGAGCGCCACGAGCCAGGTGACGACGAGATGCCCGACCTTGCTCATCCGGTCCCAGCCGAAAAGGAAGAGGCCTACAAAGGTGGCTTCGAGGAAGAATGCCATCAGGCCCTCGATGGCCAGCGGCGCCCCGAACACGTCTCCGACATAATGGCTGTAATAGCTCCAGTTCATGCCAAACTGGAATTCCATGACGATGCCAGTGGCGACACCCATGGCGAAATTGACGCCAAACAAGGTGCCCCAGAAGAGCGTCGCCTTGCGCCAGACCTCGCGCCCGGTCATCACATAGACGCTTTCCATGATTGCCATCAGGAAGGAGAGCCCCAGCGTCAGGGGCACGAAGATGAAGTGGTACATCGCGGTGGCGGCGAATTGCCAGCGCGAGAGTTCAACGACAGTCATGTCGATCATGGCAGGGTTTGCCTCACAGCTGCTGCTGGCGCGGGATGCCAGCATGAGCGCCCTGATAGGGGAGGCTGCGACAATCCACCTTGATCCAGATCAAGACGCGGCGCCCTTAAGGCCTTAGGAAAGCGTTGGGCTGTTCTCGTCAGCTCAGCGAACGACGCCTGGAATCCTTCATGACCAAGCAAGCCAAGTCGGCCGGCAAAACCCTGTCCAGATTGCAGCGCCGGGCCGGCGCCTCGCTCTGGTGGGCCATTGCCCTCCCGCTGGTCTCGGGCGGATTGCTCGTGTGGCAGGCAGCCACGCTTGCCCATGTTGTCGGTCAGGCGGTCGAAAGCCGGGTTGAACTGACCGCTCTTCTTCCTTCGCTCGCGCTTATCCTTGCGTTGATGGGCGCCCGTGCGCTCTTTTCCGGGATTGGTGATTGGCTGGGCACACGGGGCGCGGAGGCCATCAAGCAGGCTCTGCGGCAGGACCTTCTCGCCGGCCTCCTTGCCCGCTCGCCACGTCGCCAGGATCAGCCCCATTCTGGAGCCGCCGTCACCGCCATCATCGATCAGGTCGAGGCGCTCGATGGGTATTTTGCTCGCTATATTCCCGCCGCCGCACAGGCTGCGCTCTTGCCGCTGGTCTTCGGCGCTATCATCCTGCCCCTCGATTGGGTCGCGGGCACGCTGTTTCTTGTCTCGGCGCCGCTGATCCCACTGTTCATGGCGCTTGTCGGCTGGGGCGCGCAGGCGGCAACTGACCGGCAGGCGCAGGCCCTCAGCCGGCTTTCCGGTCGCTTCGCCGATCGATTGAGAGGTCTGCTGACGCTCAAGCTTTTCGGGCGTGAAGCCGCCGAGACCGACGGTATCATGCTTGCGAGCGAAAACCTGCGCCGCCGCACCTTGCGGGTGCTGGGCATCGCCTTCCTGTCATCCGCCGTGCTTGAATTTTTCGCCGCGCTCGGCGTGGCCGGCGTCGCGCTCTACCTTGGGCTGACCTTCATCGACTTCCTCCATCTGCGCTCGTCGCCGCTGACGCTGGAACTGGCGCTGTTCCTGCTCCTCATGGCGCCCGAGGTTTATAATCCACTGCGGCTCCTTGCCGCGCATTATCACGACCGCGCCGCCGCCAAGGCCGCCGTGGCCGAAATCGAAGCGCAACTTGGTTTCCTGACCGACGGTGTTCCGACGCTTTCCGACGCAGCGCCCTGTCTAGGCCGCGCGTTGGCCGTCACTCTTTCTGGCGTGACCCTGCGCACGCCCGATCACCAGCGTGTCCTTGTCGAAAACATCGAGCTTGATATCGCGCCCGGCCAGCACATCGCGCTTCTTGGCCCCAGCGGACAAGGCAAGTCGACGCTTCTCGATGCCATTGCCGGCTTGCGTACCCATGAAGGCGACATCCTTCTCGATGGCAAGCCGCTCGGCGACTGGCCGGAACATCATTTGCGTGCCCGGACCTTCCTTTTGACCCAGCGTCCGCGCCTTCTCCATGCAAGCCTTGCCGACAATATCGCGCTTGCCCGCCCCGGCGCGAGCCGAAGGGATATCGAGACAGCTGCCGAGAGGGCGTCCGTCATGCCATTCGCTGCCGCCCTGCCCTACGGGCTCGACACCATTATCGGCGAGGATGGTTTGGGCCTTTCCGGTGGTCAGGCCCAACGTGTCGCGCTGGCGCGGCTCTTTCTGCGCGATGCAGGTCTCATCCTTCTCGATGAGCCAACGGCGCACCTCGACCCTGCGCTGGAAGCCGAAATCATGTCTGCCCTGCTTGCCTATGCGCGCGGCCGCACGCTGATCGTTGCCACCCACTCCCATGCGGCCGCGGCTCAACTCGATAAAACCTGGCGTATCGCCGGCCAAAGCCTCGTGCCCGTTGCTATCTCTGCCAAGCGAAAGGGCGTCGCATGAGCGTTCTCACCATGTTTATTCCGCTCTTCAAACGCCGCCTCGGCGCCCTGAGCCTCACGCTCTTGCTCTCGGTCGTCACGCTTGCAAGCGGCATCGCGCTTCTGGGCACTTCCGGCTGGTTCATCACCGCAACCGCGCTGACGACGCTTGGCCTTGGCTTCAACCTTTTCGTCCCCTCAGCCATGGTGCGCGCCTTTTCCTTCGTCCGCATCCTCGCCCGCTATGGCGAGCGCTTCGTCGGCCACAATGCAACGTTGAAACTCCTGTCCGACCTGCGCGGCTGGCTCTTTGGCGCCCTCTTTCCGCGCCTGCCACTGGCTGATCGGTCTATCCGCCACGGCGATATCGTCAGCCGTCTCACCGCCGATATCGACGCGCTCGACGTCGCCTTCCTCGTTGCGGTCGGTCCGATGCTTGGCGCCCTTCTCATAGGCACGGTCATGACGGTGGTCCTGGCCCTTTTGCTCCCCGGCGCCGCGATCATCTATGGCGCATGCATTGGCCTTGCCGCCATCGCCGTGCCCGTCATCCTGGTGCTGGTTGCACGCAAGGCCGGCCGCGACACCGTGCTTGCCGCCGCCGATGCCCGCATCGCCGTTTACGACGCCATCAATGGACATGCCGATCTGACCATTCTCGGCGTCCTCGGTAGCGCCCACGCCCGCTTCAATGACATTGCTGAACGCCTTCGCGATCGGCGCCTGCTGCTCGCGGCATTGACTTCTGGCGCCGCTGTCCTCGTCCAATTCCTTGCCGCCCTCGCTCTCGTCGGCACGCTCTGGCAGGGTCTTGCGGCCCAGGAAGCTGGGACGCTCGATCCTGCCGTGTTGGTCGGTCTCGTCCTTGCCGTGCTCGGCAGCTTTGAAGCTACGGGCGTCATCGTTCGCAGCGTCGGAAAATCACTCGCTGCCTTTGCCGCCGCCGAACGGCTCAATGCCCTCACGCAAGTGCCCCCTGCGATCGTCGAGCCGGCCCACCCCAAGCCATTCCCCACAGACCACAGCGTGACCTTGAGCGACGTGCATTTCAGCTACGACGCCGGTGCGCCCGTCCTCAAAGGCGTGACCCTGACGATGGCCCAGGGCGAACGCATCGCGATTGCGGGCCCGAGCGGTGGCGGAAAATCTACCCTGCTCCACCTGCTTCTGCGTCTCGCCGAGCCTCATTGCGGCACCATTCGCATTGGCACGACACGGCTCTCCGACATCAAGTCGAGCGAGGTTCATGCGCACATAGCGCTACTGAGCCAGGACAGCCCGGTCTTTATCGATACGATCCGCAATAATCTGCGCGTCGCCCGCGCCGCGGCCGACGACGAGGCACTCTGGCAAGCGCTTGCCGTTGCACGCCTCGACACATTCGTTGCGAGCCTGCCACAGGGCCTCGATACGGTTGTCGGGGAATCTGGCCGCACGCTATCGGCCGGTCAGATGCGCCGGCTCTGCCTTGCCCGTACATTGCTTTCGCAAGCGTCGATCATTCTGCTCGATGAACCGACCGATGCCCTCGACCGCGCCAATGAGATCGCATTTTTCGAAACCCTCCGCGCTGCCACGGTCGGGAAGACGGTGATCATGGTCACCCACGCAGACGTGCCACCAGGCACGGTCGATCGGGTGGTTGAAATGCGCAATGGGACGATCAGAGACTGAGCAACGGCTCAGCCGCAGCGAAAACGAAGCTGGGCAAGATCGACGATGGTCACGTGCCGATAATTGGCGATCTCGATCACCTTGTCCGCCTTGAGCTTGCTCATCTGCCGGCTGACCGTTTCGATGGTCAGCCCGAGGAAGTCGGCAATATCGGCGCGGCTCAGCGGTAAGTCGAATGTCGCCAGCGCATCATCTTCGGTCGGATCGATGTGCGTGGCGATAAGATAAAGGAAACTGGCGACCTTTTCGCTTGCCGTCTTGCGGCCCAGCGTTACCATCCAGTCGCGCGCCTCGTCGAGCTCGCGCAGCGCCTGCATCATGATGCGGTGCTCGACCGGCCCGCCCGCCGCCATCAGCGCTTCCAGCGCAGGCTTGGGAATAAGACACAGCTCGACATCAGATGCCGTTTCCGCGGTCACCCGGCTTTCGGTCGCGAAAGGGCGACCCAAAAGGTCCGGTGCAAATTGCAGCCCAACCAACTGCTGCCGTCCGTCTTCGAGGACCTTGCTGAGCTTGACCACGCCCTTGAGCACGTTCGCGTAGGAAGCGATAGGCATGGCATCGGCCATGATTTCCTGCCCCGGCTCGCGCCGCACCCGGCGCGTATGCCTAGAAATCGAGAGAAGCTGTTCCGAGGTCATTGCACCACAAATGCCCTGGTGCCGTGCTTCACAGCTCTGGCACAGAATGGGCAGGTCCGAATTGTGGATGTCTTTGCGAACCGTCTGCATGGATCAAGCTCCTGACATCGTCTGCAATAGTCCGTCCGTGTCGCCAATATAATCGTCAGAAATGACGCTGTGCCAACTGGTCGCATCGGCGAAAAAAATCGGCGACACGGCTCTTGACCTTACCATGATGGGAAGGTCTATCTAGTTGAGGACGAGGTAAAGACCAATGAACACACACGTCCATCACACACCATCACCAACTCCCGTCGCCCTCGACATCGAGGGCATGACCTGCGCCTCCTGCGTGTCACGGGTGGAAAAGGCTCTCCTTAAAGTTCCAGGCGTCGAAGCTGCCTCGGTCAACCTGGCGACTGAACGCGCCACAGTGACTGGCGGCGATACCGAGGCCCTGCTCAAGGCGGTCGAAAAGGTCGGCTACAAGGGAAGCCTTCGCCAGCCCGAACACGCGGGCCACGGCCACGCTCATCATCACCATGACGAGGATGCAAAAATCCTCCGCCGCGACCTCATCGTTGCGGCCATCCCTACCATCCCGCTCTTTGCGCTGGAGATGCTGGGCCATCTCTACATGCCCTTCCACATGTGGCTGATCTCCGTCGTCCCGATGAACGTCCTTTATGTGGCCTACTTCATCCTCGCGAGCTTCGTGCTCTTCGTGCCGGGCCTGCGGTTCTTCAAGACCGGTATCCCTGCTCTTTTCCGCGGCGCACCGGAGATGAACTCGCTCGTTGCTCTGGGGGCAGGCGCCGCTTGGCTCTTTTCCAGTGTGGTCACCTTCGCACCGCAGCTCGTACCGGCCGAAACGCGCTATGTCTATTTCGAAGCCGCTGCCGTCATCGTCACACTGATCCTCGTCGGTCGCTGGCTGGAAGCCTTGGCCAAGGGCCGCACCGGCGATGCCATTCAGCGCCTCGTGCGCGAGCAGGCTAAGACCGCTCGCGTCGAGCACCAGGGAATGGTGCATGAGGTGCCGATCGAACAGGTCAAGGTCGGCGACATCGTCGTCGTCCGCCCCGGCGAAAAGATCGCCGTCGATGGCGAGCTGGTCGATGGCACGAGCCATGTCAAAGAATCCATGATCTCCGGCGAGCCCCTGCCGGTCTCCAAGAAATCCGGAGATACCGTTATCGGCGGCACGCTCAACACTTCAGGCAGCTTCCGCTTCCGCGCCACCAAGGTCGGCGGAGACACGATGTTGGCCCAGATCATCCGCATGGTCGAAGAGGCACAGGGCGGCAAGTTGCCGATCCAGCGCACCGTTGATCTCATTACTGCCTGGTTCGTGCCGGCCGTGATGGCGCTTGCTGCTCTGACCTTTGTCGTCTGGTTCATCTGGGGACCTGACCCGGCCATGACCTTCGGCTTCGTCAACGCCGTTGCCGTCCTGATCATCGCCTGCCCGTGCGCCATGGGTCTTGCGACGCCGACCTCGATCATGGTTGGCACCGGCCGCGCCGCCGAACTCGGCGTCCTCTTCAGAAAGAGCGAGGCCCTGCAACGCCTGCGCGAGGCCGACGTCGTCGCCTTTGACAAGACCGGTACCCTCACCGAAGGCAAGCCTGTCCTGACGGACCTGATCCTCGACGACGATTTCGAACATGACGATGTTCTGTCGCTGGTTGCTGCTGCTGAAAGCCGCTCGGAGCACCCGATCGCCCTTGCGATCGTGGCTGCGGCGCAAGAGGCTGGCCTCAGCCTGCCTCAGGTCGAGCACTTCGATTCCGACCCCGGTCACGGCGTCATCGCCACCATTGGCGGTCGCAAGGTGCGGGTCGGCTCGGCCCGCATGATGGAGGGCCTTGATCTTTCCGACTTCGAACACACGCTTCAGCGCTTCGCCGACGAGGGCAAGACGCCCGTCTTCGCCGCCATAGGCGACAAGATCGCCGCAGCCATCGTCGTAGCCGACGTGGTAAAGCCGACAAGCACGGCGGTGATAGCCCGCCTGCACGCCCTAGGGCTGCAGACCGCGATGATCTCGGGCGACAACAAGCGCACCGCCGCAGCCATTGCCGCCCAGGTCGGCATCGACGAAGTGCGGGCCGAAGTCCTACCCGCCGATAAGGTCGCTGCCATCAAGGCCCTGCGCCAGGGCGGACGGGTCGTTGCCTATGTCGGCGATGGGATCAACGATGCCCCTGCCCTCGCCGAGGCCGATATCGGCATCGCTGTCGGCACCGGCACGGACGCTGCCATCGAGAGCGCCGATGTCGTGCTTCTCGGCGGCAATCTGCAAGGCGTGCTCAATGCGCTGACGGTGAGCCGCGCCACGATGAAGAACATCTGGGAAAATCTCTTCTGGGCCTTCGGCTACAATGCCGTGCTGATCCCGGTTGCCGCCGGCATCCTTTACCCCGCTTTCGGCATCCTGCTCTCGCCCATGCTCGGCGCCGGGGCCATGGCCCTGTCCTCCGTCTTCGTCGTCGGCAACGCCCAGCGCCTGCGCGCCATCAAGGGAGAAGCCGCATGAATATCGGCCAAGCCGCCGACGCCTCCGGCGTCTCCGCAAAAATGATTCGCTATTATGAGCAGATCGGGCTCATCCGCCCACCCTCGCGTACCGGCAGCAACTACCGTGTCTATGGCAGTGATGAAGTGCACATTCTGCGCTTCATCCGCCGGGCGCGCACTCTCGGCTTTTCCATCGAGGAAACCGGCGCGCTCCTCGCTCTCTGGCAGGACAAGACCCGCGCCAGCGCCGAAGTGCGTGACATCGCCTCCGAACACATTTCGGCGCTTGAGACCAAGATTGCCGAACTCGAATCCATGGTTGGGACGCTCAAGCATCTCGTCCACTGCTGCCATGGCGACAACCGCCCAGACTGCCCCATTCTCGACGATCTCGCCGGGACCACTGCAAAATCGAAAGGACACTGACATGACCGAAGCAACAATTCTTACCGTCAACGACATGACCTGCAGCCACTGCGTCGGCACCGTGCGCAAGGCTCTAGAAGAGGCTTTGCCCGGCGCCGAAATCAACGTCGATCTCGCGACGCACAAGGTGAGCTTCACCGGGGACCGCGCCAAGGGCGAAGAAGCGATCAAGGAAGCGGGCTACACCCCCGAGCCCGCATAAAAGCCCAGATCCATGCTTGACCTTGCCATCTGGCAAGGCCGCATGCTGGACCAATCAAAGGAGACAAAAAATGAAGTCTGCTCTTTTTGCCCTGGCTCTGACCGCCCTGGCTTTCCCCGCTTGGGCGCAGGATAACCATGCCGGCCACGGCGCCGCTGCCGCCGAAGAAGCGCCGTCGACCGCCGCTTTTCGCGCCGCGAACATGTCGATGCACGAAAACATGGACATGGAATATACTGGCAATGCCGACGTCGATTTTCTCCGTGGCATGATCCCGCACCATAAGGGCGCCGTAGCCATGGCCAAGGTTGTGCTCGAATATGGCTCCGACCCGGAAGTCAAAAAGCTCGCCGAAGACATCATCGCGGCGCAGGAGAAGGAAATCGCGTTCATGCTAGACTGGCTCGCCAAGCACCCGCAATAGCGCGAGCCAGAGCCAGGCAATCGTGCGGATGCCATGCTACTTCCTGCCAACTCAGATCGGGCATGGAGCCGGCCCAGATGCCTGGTGACGAAGACAGAAAAATGCGACCCGCTTCGTCTATCGAGCCGGCTCTTCTGATCAACCTTAGCCGAAGCGGGTCACCGAATTCCGCACTATCAGCTCCGCGCGCAAGAGGATTTGCTGCTCATGCGGCTTTTCGCCGGCGAGCAGTTCCAACAGCAATTCCATTGCAGCCTCGCCGATCCTGTGGCGGGGCTGTTTCATCGTGGTGAGCGAGGGCGTGACGAAGCTCGAAAACGAAATGTCGTCAAAGCCCATGATGGAGAACTGCCGCGGCAAGTCGTAGTGCCGGGCGTTGAGCGAAATGATCACCCCCAAGGCAGTCGCGTCATTGACGCAGAAGAACGCCGTTGGCAGTGCATCGCGCACGAACATCAGCTCCGCGGCCGCCCGCCCGCTTTCGGTTGTGCCATCGCCATCGATGATGAGGCGAGGATCGATTGAAATCCCGGCTCCCGCCAGCGCCTTGCGATAACCTTCCTCGCGCAGGCGATTGACCTCGCGTGCCCCCGAGCGTCCGACGAAGGCGATCCGCCTGTGCCCTTGTGAAATCAGGTGCTCCGTCGCAATGCGCGCGCCTTCGAAATTGTCGACGCCCACATAGGGCACGTCGGCATTGGGCACCGGTTCGTTGACGGCCACCATGGGCGGCAAGCGTCCCTCGGTGCCGTCCTGCCCAAAGCCGTAGGGTAAATGACCGGTAAAGAGAATCAGCCCGTCGGCCTGGTTCGAACTGATGAACCGCAGATAGTCCGTCTCGCGCGCGGGGTCGTTCTGCGTATTGCCGATCAGGACGCCATAGCCGCGCTTGCTCGCCTCGGTTTCGAGCCCCACCAGAATATTGGAAAAATTCGGATCGCCCACATCGGGCGCCAGAATAAGGATCATGTTGGACCGCCGCATGCGCAGCGATCGGGCCATGGCGTTGGTAGTGTAGCCGGTGCGAGCGATCGCTTCGGTCACTTTGCGGCGGGTCTCGTCGGCGACCTTGGTAGGCTCATTGATGGCGCGGCTGACCGTAGCGATAGACACGCCGGCAAGCGCCGCTACGTCCTCGATCGTGGCCAGTTTCTGGTGCTGCACTCGTTTAAGCCCCGCACACCCACTGGCGCCCGTATTCTGCCTCTAGCAGAAGCTAGGCGGAGCGCCAGACCCTCTTCCAAGGTCTATCTGTTTTTGCCGCTGTGTAAACCTTTACATCATTCATGAAAACCTTTACATCATTGCATCAGGACGACGAGCCGGGGTCAACAGGCCGCGTCCATGGGGGAGGTTTTGCGATGAACAGCGCCGACGGCACACCTGCGCCTGCCATTCTGTCGGCCAATCGCATTTCCAAATCCTTCGGTGAAATTCCGGTGCTGTTCAGCATCGATTTCGACATCAAGCCCGGTGAAGTTCACGCCATCATCGGCGAAAACGGCGCCGGCAAGTCCACGCTCATCAAGATTCTCTCCGGCATCGAGCAGCCTACCTCTGGCACCATCACCTATGATGGCCAGACGGTAACGCTCCCGCCCGATGGCAAGGCGGAAGGGATGGGCATCGTGCTGATCCATCAGGAACTGAACCTTGCCGAACATCTGACCGCCTCGGAATCAATCTTTCTCGGCCGCGAGATCAAGCGCTTCGGTTTTCTCGATATCGGCGAGATGCGCAAACGCGCTGCCGCCCTGATGGACACGCTCCATGTCCGCGTCGACCCTGACGACCGCATCAGCACCCTCTCGGTCGCTGACAAGCAAATGGTCGAGATCGCCAAGGCGATCAGCCGGGACGCACGCGTTCTCATCATGGACGAGCCGACTGCCGTGCTTTCGGTGGGCGAAACACAGACGCTGTTCGAACAGATCCGCCGCCTCACTGCCCGTGGCGTCGCCGTCATTTTCATCTCGCACAAGCTCGATGAGATCATGGAACTGGCCGATCGCGTCACGGTTCTCCGCGATGGCCAGTTGATCGCCACCGTTGGCACCGAGGCGCTAACGCCCGATTCCATCGCTCAGATGATGGTCGGCCGCGAGCTTTCCAATCTCTATCCGCCCAAGCACGAACCCGATGTCGATGCACCCGTCGTGCTCGGCGTCCGCAATCTGTCGGCCAAGGGCGTTCGCGACATTTCCTTCGACCTGAAACGCGGCGAAATTCTCGGCTTTGCCGGCCTCATCGGTTCGGGCCGCACCGCCGTTGCCGAAGCCATCGTCGGCCTCAGCCACCGCACTGGCGGCGATATCGCGCTCGATGGCAAGCCGGTCAACTTCACCCAGGTCGCCCAATCGGTCGATGCGGGCCTTGCCTACATGACCAAGGATCGCAAAGGCAAAGGCCTCTTGCTGAATATGGGCCTCCGGCCAAATCTGACGCTCCTGACGCTCGACAAGCATATCAAGGCCGGCTTCCTTGATGGCTCCAGCGAGGATCGCGCTCTCGAGCGCGCCGTGCGCCGTTTCGATATCCGTGCGCGCGACGCATCTGTCGCCGTCGGGCGGCTTTCCGGCGGCAATCAGCAAAAGCTGATGCTGGGCAAGACCATGGAGAGCGAGCCGGATATCATCATCATGGATGAGCCGACCCGCGGCATCGATGTCGGCACCAAGCAGCAGATCTATCACATCATCGCCGCGCTCGCTGCCGAGGGCAAATCGATCATCCTCATCTCCTCGGAAATGCAGGAAGTGATCGGCCTCAGCCACCGCGTGGTGGTGATGCGCGAAGGCCGTCTGACGGGCGTCCTTGAGGGCGCGGAAATCACCGAAGCAGAAATCATGCGGTACGCCGCTGGCATCAAGAGTGGAAACGATGAGCGTATCAGCGCCTGATATTCCGGCAAAACCCAAGCGCGGCTTCCGCCTCGATCTCAAGACTGTGGGGCCGCTCCTGGCGCTCGCCCTGCTGGTCCTGCTCGGCATCTCGCTTAACGAGAATTTCCTGAGCTACAACAACCTGACCAACGTCCTCGCCCGATCTTCCTTCATTGGTATTATTGCCATCGGCGCAACCTTCGTGATCACCGCCGGAGGGCTCGACCTCTCAGTCGGCTCCATGGCTGCGGTCATCGCCGGGGTCATGATCATGGTCATGAACTGGCTGATCCCGACCATGGGCATCGGCTGGGGCGTCGTCATCGCCGGCATGGCGACGGGCATTCTGCTCGGCGGCGTCGCAGGTGTCTTTAACGGCACCATGATCACGCGAGGGCGCATCGAAGCCTTTATCGTCACCCTCGGCACCATGGGCATTTTCCGCTCGCTCGTGACGTTCCTCGCCGATGGCGGCACGCTGTCGCTGAATTTCCAGGTCGCCGACGTTTATCGCCCGGTCTACTATGCCGGCCTCCTCGGGGTGCCATGGCCGATCATCGTCTTTGCGCTCGTCGCCATCGGTGGCGAGGTCGTGATGCGCTATACCGCTTTCGGCCGCTATTGCGCTGCTATCGGCTCGAACGAGCAGGTCGCCCGCTACTCCTCGATCAATGTCGATAACGTGCGGCTCCTGACCTACATCCTGCAGGGCGTACTCGTCGGCGTCGCGGTGCTGCTTTATGTGCCGCGCCTCGGCTCCGCCTCGAGCACCACGGGCGTCCTCTGGGAACTCGAAGCCATCGCCGGCGTGATCATCGGCGGCACCACCCTTAAGGGCGGCTATGGCCGGATCTGGGGCACGGTGGTCGGTGTCGTCATCCTCGGCCTCATCGGCAACATCCTCAATCTTCAGAGCCTCATCAGCCCCTATCTCAACGGGGCCTTCCAGGGCGTCATCATCATTCTTGCCGTGCTGCTGCAGCGCGGGCGCAAGAACGCCTGATCATACAGTTTACATCGCCCAACAAAGGGCATTTCGGGAGGACTAAAAATGAAACTGGCAAAAACCCTTCTGGCGTCGGCGGTTGTCGCTGGCGGCCTCATGGGCTCGGTATTCGCCCAGGATAAGGTGACCATTGGCGTTTCCGTGCCGGCGGCCGACCATGGCTGGACTGGTGGCGTCAACTATTTCGCCCAGCAGGCGATCGACCGCCTCAGCACCACCTACCCCGATGTCGAATTCGTCTTTGCTTCCGCGCCTGACGCGCCCAAGCAGATCGCCGACATCGAAGATATGGTCTCGACCCGCGGCATCGACGCCCTCGTCATCCTGCCAGGTGATCCAGACGCCATGACCTCCGCCATCAAGCAGGTCAAGGATGCTGGCAAGTTCGTCACCGTCGTCGACCGCCAGCTCTCGATCAATGGCGTCGAAGATCTCTACGTCGCCGGCGACAATCCTGGCCTCGGCGCCAATGCCGCTGCCTATATCAAGGAACAGCTGCCGGACGGCGGCAACATCGTCATCTTGCGCGGCCTGCCGATCCCGATCGACCAGCAGCGTTTCGATGGCTTCATGTCGGGCATCGAAGGCAGCAACATCAAGGTTCTCGACGACGAATTCGCCAACTGGAACCGTGATGACGGCTTCAAGGTGATGCAGGACTTCCTGACCCGCTTCCCCGATATCAAGGCCGTGTGGACCCAGGACGACGACATCTCGCTCGGCGCCATGGAGGCCATCAAGCAAGCCGGCCGTGAAAAGGAAATGTTCATCGTCGGCGGCGCCGGCATGCAGCAAATCCTCAACGCCGTCGCCAACGGCGATGCACTCACCCCGGTCGATGTCAGCTACAGCCCGGCGATGATCGCCACGGCAATCGAACTGACGACATCGCACCTCGTCGGTGGCGTCCACGTCAATGGCCGTTTCATCCTTGAATCGACCCTGATCACCAAGGACAACGCCGCCGAATTCCTCGATCCAAACAGCCCGTTCTGATCGGCAACAAAAGCGAAAATGCAAAGGGCGCCCTCGTGGCGCCCTTTGTGCTTGCGGGTTGCTCTCGCCTCAGGCGCGCTGCAGCGCCGCGGAAGGCTCCCAGTCCATCGCCGCTGGCCTGCCCAGAAAGAAGCCTTGGGCTTCATTGCAGCCTTCGAGACGCAATACATCGAGCTGCTCGATGGTCTCGACGCCTTCGGCAAGAACTGGCACCGAAAGGCTGCGTCCCAGCGCCAAGATGGCGCGCACGATGGCCTTGCTCTGTTCGGAATGCTCCACTTCGCTCATGAAGGAGCGATCGAGCTTGATCTTGTCGAACGGGAAGCTGCGCAGCGTTGCAAGCGAGGAATAGCCCGTGCCGAAATCGTCGATCGCGATCGACACGCCCAGCGCCCTGATCTGGGTCAGGATGTTCAACGCCCGCTTCTTGTCGTTGATGATGGCCGTTTCGGTGACCTCGAGCTCCAGCCGATCGGGAGCAAGGCCCGACTGATAAAGCACGATCTTGACGAGATCGACGAGTTCAATCTGTGAGAGCTGCATCCCGGATACATTGACGGCGATCTTGTGCGGCTCGGGCCAGCTTGCCGCTTCCGTGCAGGCGGTTCGCAACACCCAGGCGCCGATCGCATTGATGGCGCCGCATTCTTCGGCAACAGGAATGAATTCGGCCGGTGACACCGGACCATATCCCTCGCGATCCCAGCGCAGGAGCACTTCATAGCCCGTGATCTCGCCCGTCGAGACCGATTTCTGCACCTGATAGACGAGGTTGAACGCATTGTTTTCGAGCGCCTGCCAGAGGTCATTGGCCATTGCGCGCCGCTGGCGCGCGTGCTCGTCCATTTCGCTTTCATAGTAGCAGACGCGCGTTTCGAACTCGGCCTTGGCACGATAAAGCGCGAGGTCGGCATTGCTCAAAAGCTTGGAGTGATCGCGGCCGTCCTGTGGATAGATGGCAACACCGATGCTGCCCGATGTGGCGATCACCACGTCCTGATACTGCACGCTCCCGAAAAGCTCACCCTCGACGCGTTCAAGAAACTCACGCAGGCTTTCGATCACCGAGAACGGTTTCAGCGCCACAAACTCGTCGCCGCCTAGCCGGGCTATTACTTCTCCGGGCCGGAGGACGTTCGATAACCGCTCGGCGAGCACACGCAAGACCTGGTCGCCGGTTGCGTGGCCATAGCTGTCGTTAATGTCCTTGAAATGGTCGAGGTCGATGGCAACGATGCCGATCTGCGTTTCGCGCTCGGCGGCCTCTGACAGGGCCATGTCGAACAGTTCATCGAACCGTGCACGATTGGGAAGGCCCGTCAGCGTGTCGTGCTTGGCCAGATGGGCAATGGCGGCCTCATTACGCTTGGTGTCGGTGATGTCTTCCATCAGCGTCACCCAGCGTCCATCGCCTGTTGGATTATGCTGAACCCTGAGAAAGCGCTGCCCCTCAAAGCTGTGGATCACCTGCCCGCCCTGTGCGGCGAGTGCCCGGTGCTGTTCTGTCAGTTCGCGAGCACGCGCTTCGCGGCTCTGTTCATCCGCATCCGAGAGATTGGCCGCGGCGCGGCAAATGTCTTCGAGCATCTCGCCTTCGATCAACCTGCCTTTCGGCAGGCCGAGCAATTCGGTCAAACGCTCGTTGTGAAGCAGCAACTGCCCCTCGGCCGAAAAGAGCGCCAAGCCCTGGCCCATATGGGTCAGCGCCAGTTCAAGCTTCTGGCTGACGCTGGCGATACGCTCCGCGTCGGCCAGCTGGCGCAGGTTTTCGCGCTCGGTGCGGCGGCGGTCTGCCTCATCGAGCACGATGCTGCCAAGCGCAGCGGCAATGATGAAAAGGCTCACAAGAGCGGCGATGACGGAGATCACGCCCCCGTCGAGCGGCGCCATGGCGCCGAGCAAGGGCATGCAATTGCTGAAGTCGGACGCGCCCATGGCCGTGAAGTGCATGGCGCAGATGGCAAGAGTGAGCAGCCCCACGCCACCGAAGAGGCGCGAGCGCGCGCCGTCGGTCGCGACGACCACTGCAAGACCGGAAAGAATGATGCCGGCAATGATCGAGGCGACGACAAGACCGTTGTCCCAGACGAGTTGGCCATCGAGCAGCAATGCGGCAATACCGACATAGTGCATCGAGGAGATGCCGACCCCGATTACTGCGCCCCCAAGGAACCGATCCGCCGGACCGGCGCCGCGGATTGCCATGGCAAGGCCGGCACCACAGACGCTGATGGCGATGACCAAAGACAGCCCGGTGAGCAGAACATCGTATTGCAGCGCGAAGCCGGGGCGGAAGGCCAGCATGGCGACAAAGTGCGTCGACCAGATGCCCATGCCCACCGACACGGCTGAGACCGCCGTCCAGATGCGGCGCATTCGCCCCGTCATGCGCATGGCGTGGCGCAACAAACTCATGCAGGCATAGGCAGATAGCAGGCATACCGCAGCAGCGAGTGCCACGAACCACAGATCATGGCCCCGGAAAAAGAAATCGAGAATTGCGAGCACGTTTCGCCATCCGAAAAAATACCTATTTACCTTAGGTTGGTACGTCTTTCGGAGACGTTACGTATCCCGCTTTACCGAGTGCCATGCTGAATCCGACCTTAACCGGGGTTATAAGGCCGTCTCGAAAACGATGACTGGGCCGACGGGCCCTTGAATGCGTCGAGCCTCAACGCCATAGACGTCTGCAATCAGACGCTCGGTCAAAACTTCCATCGGCGCCCCTTCGGCCACCACGCGACCATGGTTCATCACCACGAGCCAATCGCACCGCGTCAGTGCAAGGTTGAGATCGTGCAGTGCCATCAAGACGGTGCAGTCCTCGGTTGCGAGACTCCTGAGTAGAGCAAAAACCTGCAATTGACCGCGGATATCGAGACTGCTCGTCGGCTCATCGAGAAGCAGGAGCTGCGGCTGCTGCGCCAGCGCCCGCGCCATGTGCACGCGCTGCTGCTCTCCGCCCGACAGCGTGGCGAACTGCCGTCCGGCAAATGCCGACATTCCGAGGCGTGACAGGGCTTCCATGCAGCTTTTTTCGTCGGCCGGATCCGGTCCCGAGGCCCAGGCCGGTGCAAAAGGGATGCGTCCCAGGGCAACGACCTCGGCAACTGTGAGTCTTTCCTCTGTCGTCGCCGCCTGCTCGACATAGGCACAAAGGCGCGCCCGAGCGCGCCTATCCAAACCTAACAAATCATCGCCGCTAAAATGGACGGTCCCCTCCACGGGCCGGTTCAAGCCGACAACAGTGCCGATGAGCGTCGACTTGCCGGCGCCGTTCGGCCCCACGAGCCCGGTAATTTTTCCGCGTGGTGCAGTGAGATCGACCCTATCGACGATCGGCGGCCCGCCAAGCGAAATCGTCAGTCCTCGCACTTCGAGGCCGGTCATCACGTGATCCGCCTATAGCGCATGAGAATGAGGAGGAACGCCGGCGCACCGACCAGCGCGGTCACTATGCCCACCGGCAATTCGCGTGGATCGAACAGCGCCC
This sequence comes from Devosia soli, assembly GCF_000970455.1. Taxonomy (GTDB): domain Bacteria; phylum Pseudomonadota; class Alphaproteobacteria; order Rhizobiales; family Devosiaceae; genus Devosia; species Devosia soli. The sequence goes on from NZ_LAJG01000042.1 coordinate 74,007, forward strand.
GCGCCAGCGTGTCGGCCCACAGCATGAAGATCGCCCCGACCAGCATCGTCGCTGGCAGCAGTCGCCGGTGCCCCGACCCCACTGCCAGCCTCACGGCATGAGGAACGACCAGTCCGACAAAGCCAATGGCACCGCCGATCGCGACCATGATCCCCGTAAGCAGCGCCGAAGCCAGCAACAGCATCCAGCGCAATCGCACGACATCCACCCCGAGGCTCGCCGCCGCCTTGTCGCCAAACGCAAAGGCATCGAGCCCGCGCGCCGAAAGGACCATGAACGGCGCGCAGATCATTATCGCCCCCGCAACCAGCGCCGCATCGATCCATGTCGACCCGCTCAGCGAGCCCATCAGCCAACTGAGGATTTCCCGATAGGAATCTCCCGTAGCCGACCAGAAGATGATGAACGAGGTTGCCGCCGAAGCCAGCGCCGAAATCGAAATGCCGGCGAGAATAGCCCGCACTGGCGTTGTCCCGCCCAAAACCTGCGTCACCGCAAGCGCCAGACCTAACGCTGCAAGCGACCCAATGAAGGCGCCTAGCGGCACGAACGCCGTCAGCCCAACCACGACCAGCGCCACAGCGCCGAGCGCCGCCCCCGATGACAGCCCCAGCAGGTAAGGATCAGCCAGCGGATTGCGCGTCAGCGCCTGCATGACGGCGCCTGCCAGCGCCAGCCCTGCCCCAACGCCAAGCGCCGCGATCACTCGTGGGAGGCGCAAGTCCCAAACGATGGCATCGCGCAACCGAGACACCGGGCTTTCGGGAATAAGGCCGAGGTGATGGAGAATGGTGGTCCAGACTTCAGCGGGGTTAATGTCTGCCGGGCCGAAAGTGACGGCGAGGACAGCGCTGGCGAGAAGCAAGAGCCAGAGGGCCGCGAAGGCGGTGGTGTGCAGTGATCGGGTCACGCAAACACACCCTCCCGACCTTCCCCATCAAAGGGGAGGCGAAGGCCGGTGCGTGGGACCCGATCCTGCCAGAAACTCAATGTGACACCACCCCCTTGATGGGGGAGGTTGGGAGGGGGTGAATTAAGTCTATACGTGATCACCAAGCCTCAAAAACTCAGCCCAGCCAACTGCCCGGCCAGATCCACCGTCGCCGGCACATTCCTCACACCCGCTTCCGAAGCCGGGAACGGAATAATCAGATACTGCTCATTGATCACCGCATCCATCTTCGAGGTGATCGGATTTTCCGCCAGCAGCTTCTTCTTCGCTTCGGCCGAGTTCCAGGCCGCATCCACGAGGACGATCACATCGGGATTGGCGTCGACGATCGCTTCCCAGCTCGCCTGCGTCCAACCTTCGTCGACATCGGCGAAGATGTTCTTGAGCCCCAATGCCTCCAGGATCATTTCCGGCGCATTGCTGCCCGCGCCGACATAGGGCGTCTTGGTGCCCGAGGAATACCAGAGCGCAGTCAGGCCACGATCATCCGCCTTCACTTCGGTCAGTGCCGCCTTCTGCTCCTCGATCAGATTTGCCGCCGCCGTCTCGACATTGAAGATCGCGCCCATCTCGGCGATCTCGGCGAAAAGCTGGTCAAAGCTGAGCTTTTCCGGCTTAACCGAGCGACAAGCCGCCGGCGCGACATAGCTCGTTATCCCCAGTTCTGCCAGCGCTGGCCGTTCGCCTGCGCCATCAGCCGCAAAATTGCTTTCCCAGCCGCCATAGATGAAATCTGGCTCGGTCTCGAGCACAACTTCCTGCGACGGCAATTTGTCGGACAGCACGGGAGTATTGCTGTTCGCAAAAGGTTCAGGCAGCGGACCATCTAGAAAAGCAAGGCCCACCAGCCTGTCCTCAAGCCCAAGCGCCAACAACAGTTCAGCCGCCGTCGACTTGATTGCGACGACCCGCTGCGGCGCCTGGTCGATCGTCAGCGCCATGCCGCAATTGTCGATCTCAACCGGATAATCCGTCGCGAAGGCCGGCACGGCAAAAGTGGCCAGCGTGGTGGCGGCCAAAAGATACGTGAAAACACGCATGGGTCAGTCCTGCTTTTGCTCTTTCGAGCGTTCGTGAGAAATCTTGCCGCGCTTCATTTCCGCCATCGCGGCCTCATAGCCCAGCCGATAGGCCTCGGCCGAGCCGAAGCGGAACATGTCGTCATCGCCGGTGCGCACCAGGGTTCTTGCCCCCGGTGCGTCGAGCCCAGCGACGAGCCGCCCCATGCCGCGCACGACAGCGACGGGAATGCCCGAAGTCTTGCCCTTGACGAGGTCCGCAGCTCCGGCCAACTCGTCGGCCACCACAGCCATGGTCACATGCAGCGGCCGCCCATTGGCGTCATTGGCGCCGCGCAGATCGTCCGTCAGCTGCAGCCCCGCTGCGCCGATTGCAAGATCCGTCTGCCCCACGCGCCATGGCCGCCCGACAGTGTCGGTCACGATAATGGCGAGCCGAACGCCGAACCGATCCCGCAATCCCGCACACAGCGCCCGCGCCGAGCGATCAGGGTCTTCCGGCAATTTCAACGCAAAACCTTCCGGCACATTGGACATGTCCAAACCGGCCGCCGCCATGATCATGCCCTGCTTGGTCTCGACGATCCGCGTCACGCCACCAGGATGCACGCGTTCGGCCACGACCCGCACAGTATCGTCGGCGATTGCCTTTTCGCGGTCCACGGCCGGCACCATGCGCCCTTCGGCCTTGGAAACGATCTTGCTGGTCACGACCAGAATATCGCCATCCCTCAGCGCATGCTCTGCTCCCATGGCGGCGATCGCATCACCGATCAGCGCCACGAGATCATCGCCCTCGGCAATTTCGGGAATGCCGGTCACGCCCCAAACAGTGAATGCTGGCACCGACATCGTCGTCTCCTTCAGCCCAGCGCTTTCAGCCGCGGCAGGATTTCCTTGGCATAAAGGCTCAGAAACCGGCTCTGGTCCGTCCCCGGCGCATGAAACACCAGGTGGTCGAACCCATAGTCCATATAGGTCTTTATCTGCGCCACGTGCTCCTCGGGATCGCTCGACACGATCCAGCGCTTCGCCACCCGCTCGATCGGCAATTGATCAGCCAATCGTTCCATCTCTTCGGCATCCTGCACCGAGTGCTTTTCCTCAGCCGAAAGCGACAGCGCCGCCCAGTTCCGCGTGTCGTTCAGCGCGCGCTCGGCATCGGTATCGAACGACACTTTTACCTCGATCATCCGCTCGAACGGCTTATCCGCCCGCGTCGACTCCTGGCATCCCACGGCAACGTTGGGCAGCAATTCATCGACATAGAGCGAAGCACCCTTACCCGACGTACAGATGAAGCCATCACCCTCTCGCCCGGCAAACTTCGCATTCAGTGGTCCACCCGCCGCAATATAGATCGGCACCATCTCGTCGGGCTTGTCATAGATCGTCGCGTTGACAGTCTTGTAATACTGCCCCTCGAAACTAACCCGATCCTCGCTCCAAAGCTGCCGGATCAGTTTTATGGCCTCCCGCAACCGCGCCGAGCGCTCTTTCAGCTCCGGCCATTCGATCCCGGTGGCCGGCACTTCATTGAGCCCCTCGCCCGTCCCAACGCCCAAAATGACGCGCCCAGGAAACATCGCCCCCAAAGTGCCAAAGGCATGCGCCACGACCGACGGATGCAGCCGAAATGTCGGCGTCAGCACCGATGTCCCAAGCGTTATCCGCTCCGTCTTGGCGAGCACCGCTGCCATCCAGGCCGGTGCGAACGGCGCATGGCCATCGGTATGTTTCCAGGGCTGGAAATGGTCGCTGACGAACACAGAATCGAACCCGCCCTGCTCCGCCTCGATGGCGAACTGCAGAAGCTTATTGGGTGAAAACTGCTCGGCCGAAGCCTTATATCCAAACCGCATTTTTGGTCTCCTCCGAAGCCCGGCGGGTACCCCCACCTAACCTCCCCCTCGAAGGGGGAGGGACAAATCCGTTCTTGCCGCGTCGCCAATAAGCCACCGGCAGATCCCTCCCCCTACCAGGGGGAGGTTAGGTGGGGGTCAAACCTTCAGCGGAACGCCGGAATCACATGCCGCCCATAGCCGGCAATGATCTCTTCCTCATCGCCACTATCGAGATAGATGTTGAACTGCGTCACGCCCGCCGCCTCGAGCTCACGCACCTTGGCGACATGCTCGTCGGGATCACCGAGTACGCAGAAACTCTCCACCACATCGTCGGTAATGAAATCGAGAAACGGATTATCCGCCTGCCCGTGCTTGGAGTAATCATAGCCACGGCGCTTCTCGATATAGCTCGTCAAGCTCGCCGGCACCTTGCCGCTTTCCGTCCCATATTTTTCAACGATATCAGCAACGTGGTTGCCCACCATCGCCGGGAACCATTTTACATGTTCGATCGCCCGCTTCTTGTCGCCAAAATAGGCCGGCGCCGCCGCCATCGAGCGATAGTTAGACATATCCTTGCCCGCAGCCGTGCCCGCTTCGATGCATTGGTCCGTGAACCACTTGCAGAGCCCCGGATCGGCAATCTGCAGCACTACACCTTCTGCGCTTTCGCCCGCTGTCTTCAGCGCCAGCGGACCATAGGCCGCAATCCAGCTCGGCATGTCGTGGCCAACCGCCCAGGGAAACTTCACCGGCGCGGGGATTTCGCCATAGGAAACCTCTTCACCGCGCACCATGGCCTTGGTCTTGTCGATGAATTCGGCCACGCGTTTCAGCGTCGCCGGCTTCTTGCCCATGACGCGCATGGACGAGTCCCCGCGCCCTACCGCTAGATCAAACCGCCCGCCGCTCTGCTTGGAAAGCGAGCCAAAGATCGACGCCGCCACCGACCAGTCGCGCACGTCAGGATTGGTGACCAGCGGCCCGAACCGCATCTTGGTCGTGTGCTCCATGCACATGGCGATCGCCGCATAGCAGTCGCGCCACAGGATATGTGAATCATAGAACCAGCAATAATCGAAGCCGGCGAACTCGGCAGCGCGCACCAGGTATCGCGCCCGTTCTGCCTCGATGAACCCCTTGAAGGTGATGCCGAATTCCATCGTCCCGTCCCCACGTTCCCTTCGGCCAAGAAATTTGACCAGTCAGTCAAATTTTGACCGGCGCGGGGTGATTGTCAACTGGGCTTTGTGGGCCGGAACGCGCTCGCCCCATCGACGTTGAGTCGCCAGAAACGACCCTCGGGAGCCGATCATGGCCAGCAAGGCGCAGGACCTCTTAACGGACTATAAGGCCAAGCGAAATTTCGCCAAGACGCAGGAGCCGGCCGGCGCCGCTCCCAAGGCCGGCAAGTCGGCGCGCGGTAGTTTCGTCATCCAGAAGCACGATGCGACGCGCCTTCATTATGATTTCCGTATCGAACTCGATGGCGTCCTCAAGAGCTGGGCCGTCACCAAGGGGCCCTCGAACAATCCCGAAGACAAGCGTCTCGCTGTCCGCGTCGAGGATCATCCGCTCGAATATGGCGGCTTTGAAGGCATGATCCCCGAAGGCGAATATGGCGGCGGAACCGTCATGCTCTGGGACAGGGGCACCTGGGAGCCCATTGGCGATCCGCATGAGGGGCTCGAAAGCGGCGACCTCAAGATGCGCATCTTTGGCGAGCGCCTCAAAGGCGAATATGTCCTCGTCCATATGAAGGGAAGGGACACCAAGCGCAAAAGCGGCCCCCCACGCGAGAACTGGCTCCTCATCAAGCACAAGGATTCCTACGCCCGGGACAAGGACACCCTGACGACGCGCTTCACGCGCTCCGTCGCCTCCGGCCGCGATTTCAAGCAGATCGCCAGCGGCGCTGCGCCGAGCAAGGAGACCGATGTCGAGCCTGATGCCGTCTGGCATTCCGACACGGAAGAGGCGGAAAAGGCCGACCAGAAGACCTGCACACCCGCTCGGAAATCAGCCAAGGGCAAAACGCCCGATTTCCGCCCGGTCCAACTCGCCACCCTCGTCGATACCGTCCCATCCGGCCAGGATTGGCTCTTTGAGATGAAATATGACGGCTATCGCTGCCTTGCCGCCATCGAAGGCGATGCTGTTCGCCTCTTCACACGCAGCGGTCTCGATTGGACCGAAAAGTTTGGCGCCCTTGTCGAACCGCTCCAGAAGCTAAAAATCGGCTCGGCGGTGATCGACAGTGAAATCTGCGCATTCGACAGCAAAGGCCGCACGGATTTCTCGACCCTCAAAAACACGCTCACCAATGGCGGGCGCCTTGAATTCTTTGCCTTCGACCTCCTCGAAGCCGACGGCAAGGACCTGACCAAGCTCCCCCTCATCGAGCGCAAGGCGCGGCTCGAAAAGCTGCTCGGAAAATCCGGCCGCGAACACCCCGTCCAATATTCTTCCCACGTCCGTGGCCACGGTCAAAAGGTGCTCGACGCCCTCTGCAAGGATGGCCATGAGGGCGTCATCGCCAAGCGCGCCGACGCGCCCTATCGCGGCGAGCGCAATCGCGATTGGCTCAAAATCAAGTGCCTCAAGCGCCAGGAATTCGTCATCGGCGGCTGGTCGCCCTCGACCAAGCGCAAGGGTTTTGCCTCTCTCCTCCTCGGCACATGGGAAAAGGGCAAGCTCCTCTATCGCGGTCGCGTCGGCACCGGTTTTACGCAGAACCTGCTGGTCGAAATGGATGCCAAACTCGAAAAGCTACCGCGAAAAACCAATCCCTTCGAGGCTGTGCCCCGCGAGCGTGTCCGCGGCGTCCATTGGGTCGAGCCGCAACTCGTCGCCGAGATCGCCTATACCGAATTGACCGAGGACGACATTCTCCGCCACCCTTCGTTTATTGGTCTTCGCGGCGACAAGCCAGCCGAGGAGGTCAAGATGGAAAAGGCTCAACCGCTCGAACATGATGGCGAGGAAGTCGCCGAGCGCCTCGGCGTTCGCCTCACCTCGCCAAACCGCGTCGTCTTTCCCGGCCAGGGCATCACCAAAGCCGACCTCGTCGCCTATTACGAGGCCGTAGCCGAGGTCATGCTGCCGCATATCGCCGACCGCCCCCTCAGCCTCGTCCGCTGCCCACAGGGCCGCGCCAAATATTGCTTCTTCCAGAAGCACGACACCGGCGGATTTCCCGAAGAAATCAAGTCGACCACCATCACGGAAAAGGACGGCGAACAGCAGGACTATTTCTACGTCGACGATCTCGCCGGCCTCATCGCCGGCACCCAGATGAATACGCTCGAATGGCACATCTGGGGCTCGCGCCGGCAAACCGTCGAAACGCCCGATCGCCTGGTCTTCGACCTCGATCCTGATGAGGGCCTCGGATTCGATACGGTCATTTCAGCCGCAGAGGAGATTGCCGCGCGCCTCACCGACATGAAGCTCAAGAGCTATCCCATGGTTTCGGGCGGCAAGGGCATCCACATCATCGTGCCCTTGAAACCCGAAGTCGAATGGCCCGAGGTCAAGGAGTTCTGCAAGACCTTTGCCCAAAACCTGGCCGAGGACGAGCCTGATCGCTTTACCGCCAATATGTCGAAGGCCAAGCGCAAGGGCCGGCTGTTTCTCGACTATCTTCGCAATGAGCGCGGCTCGACCGCCATCTCTCCCTGGTCCGCCCGTTCCCGCGAAACCGCACCCGTGGCAGTCCCGGTGTCATGGGACGAGGTCAAGACATTGAAAGCTGCCAATCTCTTTTCGCTCGACGCCGCGGCTGCGCGCGCCAAAAGCGAAAATCCGTGGCCCGATTATTTCAAGATCAAGCAGAGCCTCAAGGGCAAGCTTGGCTAATTGAGGAACACCGTGACGCTGTCGCCCCTGCCCTCGGCATCGACCACAGACAGCGTCACATAGCCCGGCCCATCCGGCGTCCACGTATCCTGCCGCGCAAACTGCGAACGTCCGAAGGGCGCGCCATTGGCAAAGAAGGTAAAGGGTGGGACGCCATTGCGGATTTTCACCACCAGCGGCGATTGCGAGCCTGCGCCGAGCCCAAGATCGACATCGACCCCGTCGCCCGGAAAGGCGATTTCAGGCGAAGACACGCGGGCCACGAGGTCTTCGTCCGGATGGCGGAAGCGCTTCAGCGGCGCAGGCAGTTCAGTGTTGGACGCAAACAGCACGCCCGGCGGTGCTTTTGGCAACGCGGCCTTGCGACTGCCGAGGCGATCGAAGGCTTCAAAGAGGATCGGGGCCGCGCCGGTAATCCCCGAAAGCCCCGGCACCGGCGCGCCATCGGGCCGCCCAACCCAAACGCCGATGACCGTCTTGCCGTCAAAACCGATCGCCCAGCCATCGCGATAACCGTAGGACGTGCCGGTCTTATAGGCGATCCGGCCCGGCGAACCATTGAGGGGCGGCGGCACGTCGGCCAGGATATCAGCGACATACCACGCCGCCACGGGATCGAGCACCGGCGCGGTCAGCCCCGGCTCCGGCAACGGACCAAGCCCATCATAAAGATGCACCGGCTTGCCGCCATTGCCGATCGCCGCATAAACGGAAACGAGGTCGCGCAGCGTGATGCCAACGCCGCCAAGGCCGACCGCAAGGCTCGGCGCGGTATCGACCGGCAGGCGCGGATCGGCATAGGCGCGCCGCAAGCGCGAGACGAGGCGCGCTGGCCCAACCGCATCGAGCACGACCACGGCGGGAATGTTCAGCGACTCCGTCAGCGCGTCGTGAATAGTGACCGTGCCGCGGTTGAACCCGTCGAAATTGACCGGCACATAGCCGCCAAAGGCGGTCGGCCGGTCCTCGATCAGGCTTTCCGGGTGCGCGAGACCCAGCTCGAAGGCCAGTCCATAGATCAGCGGCTTCAGCGTCGATCCAGGGGAACGGATTGCCGTGGTCATATCGACGAAGCCGCTACTCTCCGTTGCCAGCAGCCCAGCCGAGCCGACCGATGATAGCACCTCGCCCGTCCTGATATCCGCAGCAAGAATGGCCACCGACACCTTTGGATCGATCAACCGCGCCCGCGCCGAAGCCAGCCGCTCCAGCGCTTCCTGCAGCCGCTTGTCGAGCGTTAGTCCAATCGTGCGCGCCTCTGGCTCGGCGCGCACCGCCGCTTCGGCCATGTGCGCGGCCATCATCGGGAACGGCCGGCGCGCCGTGGGGATCGGCTCAAGCTTGGCCGCCCGCGCTTCTTCCTCAGCGATCGTGCCGATGGCCACAAGCCGATCGAGCACCATATTGCGGCTTGCAAGAGCCGCTGCATGATCGCGGTCGGGCCGCCGCGCCTCGGGCGATTGCGGCAGCGCCACGAGCAGCGCCGCCTCCGCCGTCGTCAACCGCGTCGGCTCCTTCCCGAAATAGGCAAGGCTCGCGGCGCGAATGCCTTCGATGTTGCCGCCATAAGGCGCCAGCGTCAGGTAAAGATCGAGGATTTCGTCCTTGCTGAGCTCCGTCTCGAGCCGGCCCGCATGGACCATCTGTTTCAGCTTGCCATAGGCGTTGCGCGTCGGCTGGCCTTCGATCAACCGCGCCACCTGCATGGTGAGCGTCGAGCCGCCCGACACCACGCGCCCGCCAGCCAGAAGAAATTGCCCCGCCGCCCGTGCCATGGAATTCCAGGCAATGCCTTCGTGGCTCATGAAGCCACGATCCTCATAGGCGAGCAGCATGTCGATGAACCGCTTGTCGACCGCTGCCCGGGTCGTCGGCAATCGCCAGCGCCCACCATCGGTTGTGAATGGCCGGAGCAAGAGCCCATCGCGATCGACGACCTCAGCCGACACCGGCAGCGTCGCGAGGTCCGGCGTCGGCGGCAACGTCTGCGCGATCGTCGTCATCCAGGATGAAAGCTGGATCACCCCGGCGAGCACCAACACGAAGACTGAAAAGCCCAAAAGCGTCAGCCGCGCCACCCAGGGGCGCGGCTGTTGCGGCTCGGGCTTCTCCTCCAACACCATCATGGGGTGTTGGAGGTGATCTCGATGGCGGCGGCATCCGTGTTCGCCCGGAATTCGGGGCGATACATGTCTTCCACCGTCGCGCCCGGCAGCACGAACGTCCCCGGCGTCACCGCCCGCACGAGATAGGCGGTGGTGATAGTGCCGGCATCGGAAGAATAGCGATACGCCGCCACATATTGGTCGGTTCGCGATTCCACGTGGTTGGGCGTATTAAGGCTCAGCCAGTTGAAATCGGAGACACCCTCGCCGTCCGACAGGTTCGGATTTTCGATCTCGAAGCCCGCCGGCAGGGGATCGGCCACCACATACTGCCCGGAACCGACGCTGTCCGCCCGGATGCGCAGGACGACGACCAGACGGTCATTCTGCGCCAACGTTCCGTCGGTCGGATCGACCGGCGTCCCATCGACCGAATAATAGTCGCGCTCGATGGTGAAGCCATTGCTCGAGGCTGCAGGCGGCTTTTCAGGATAACCGGTCGCCGTCACCTTGGCCTCGGTATCGGACGATCCCGCATTACCGATTTCGATCGGCTGGAAATCGGTTTCGTCAAAGCGGCGATAGACCTGTCCCGTCAGCGCCTCGCCGTTGAGGGTAATCGAGCCATCGGTGCTGCTCGCTCCAAGCGCGGCTGCGGCGAGGAGCGTCCAGGTGTCTTCCTGGGTCGAGGTATAGTCGGCCCGGTCGCGGAGCTTGGCCAATTGATTGGCCAGGGCGCGCAGGTCGACGGCAGTCGGCTTGAATTCGGCTGCCAGCGCCAGAACACCTGCCATATCACGCAGCCTGCTGCCATAGTCGGCGCGATATCCGTTGTTGCGCGGAGCATCGAAGCCGTCGAGGGCGGCCTTGAATGCGTCATTGGCACGCGTGCTGTCGCCATATAGGGCCAGTGCAGCGCCGAGCTGCGCTCGAGCCAGCGGCGTCCCGAGGGCGGTGAGCCGAGCTTCGAAATAATAGCGCAGATCGCCCATGGCTACGCGTCCGGCGCGGGCCAGATCGTAGAGCGCATAGGCGATGTCCTCGCCGCCATTGTCGAAATCGGCGGCATAGGAGAGCTGGTTCGAGAGATTATCGAAGGCCATGCTCAACGCCTGCTCCGGTACCGTGTAGCCTGCCGCCTTGGCCCGCTGCAGGAAGTCAGTGACAAAACTGTCGAGCCAGAGATCGCCACCGTCGAATGGTCCCCAGAGCCCGAAGCCACCCGAAGAGGACTGCTTAGCTAGCACGCTGGCAATCGCGTCGATCACCGTCTGGTTGAGCTTATCGTCCTCGGCCATGCCGATCATCTTGGCGACGTCGTTGAGATAAAGCAGCGGCAGCGCGCGGCTCGATGTCTGCTCGGCGCATCCATAGGGGTAGCGATCGAGCGAAAGCAGGAGGCCGGGCACGTCGAGCCGGGCGATCGGCCCGATCGCCAGGGTCATGGCGCCCGTATCAGCCATGAAGTCATCAAAGTAGCTGTCGTCGATCGTGACGCTTCCCCCGGCCTTGATCGGCACGAGGCGGCTTGTCGTCAGTGGCGCGCTGGTCGGGCGCACACCAAGAAGCAGATCCTTGGTCTGGCCCGATCCATCGGGCGCGGTGATCGTCAGCTGCAAGGGCCAATCGCCGATCTGCATGCCGTTGAGAGGCAGGTCGAGCGAGGTGCGCTCTCCGTCCCCGAGATCGACATCGCTGGTTTCAGCCGACGTCGAGATGCCCTCGCCGGTCGATAGCGCGACCTTATAGGTGCCGGCGGCTCCGCCGACATTGTTGATTTCGACCAGCAGCCGCGTCTCGTCGCCAACGCGGAGGAAGCGCGGTGGGCTCAGCGTCACGACCACCGGATCGCGCACGATCACATCGGCCGAGGCGTGCCCAACAGCCGACGCCGTCCAGGCCATGGCCATGACGCGCACCGTACCGGTGAAGTCGGGCATGTCGAAGGTGACCGTCGCGGTGCCGTTTTCGTCGACTTCGACGATGCCGGAATGGAGCGCGACCAGCACCGAGGTGGGCGGCGGCGTGCCGAGGCGCGAGCCTCCGCCATCACCGCCCGAACGCATGGCGCCGGCAAGGCCCTGGGTCGGATCGATCAGCGAGCCATAAAGATCGCGGATGTCCATGCCCAGCTGCCGCTGGCCGAAATAATAGTCATCCGGCGCCGGCACCTTGAAGTTGGTCAGGTTGAGAATGCCGAGATCGACCGCCGCAACGGCCACGAAGGCAGTTTCTCCCGCCGCGAGATTGCCGAGCTCGACCTTGGCCGTAAAGCTCTGGCGCGGCAGCGTTTCCTCCGGCGTATCAAGCTGGAAGTCGAGCTTGCGATCGCCCGGCTCGACATCGGCAAAGGCGAGGCCCAAGGCGCGCGACGGCATGCGCTTTTCGGCAGCATCGGACGGGCGATAGAGCACTGCCGTCACATAGGCGCCGGGACCCCATTCCTCGGTCACCTCGAGCGGCACGGTGGTTCCGCCTTCGGGCACATCGACCGCTTCCATCGAGATGACGCGATTGTCGATCACCATTACCAGCGCCTTGCCGGCAAATTGCGGGTCGAGCTTGAGGTTGGCCGTGTCGCCCACGCGATAGGCCGGCTTATCCAAGGCTACCTGTAAGGTGTCGGGCGTGTCGCTGCCGGCATCGGCATAATAGTAGCCGGCATAGAATTCATAGCTCGACGAGGTCTCGCCGTTCTCGACTTCGAGACGATAGGAACCCCAGCCGACATTGGCGCCGACGGTAACCGAGCCGCCCTCTGGCGTTGAGGCAGTGCCGTTGGCGACGTCGCGCGTCGAGGTGATGGCTTCCCATTTCCAGGTGCTGCCATCGCGATACCATTGATAGGTCGTCTCGATCCGCGACAGCGTCCAGCTGATGCGATCGGCGGCAATCTTTTCGCCTTCGGGCGACACGGCGATCAATTCGAACTGTGCCTCGCTGCCCTCCGCGAGCCCGCTGGCATCGGCAAAGACCGGCTTGATGCCGAGCCGCGTCGTTTCCGCCATGACCGGCCGGGTGATACTGCGTTCGATGGTGCGGCCATTTGTGTCGACAAGGCGCAGCAGGATCTGGGCTTCGAGCGGCCGCGTACTCACCTCGGCACTTGGCAGGTTGATCTCGGCGACCGCATTGCCCGTTTCGTCGGTCACTCCCACAGTGCCCAGGGGCTCGCGGGTCGTTTCAACCGTGTCGTCAGTGCGGCCAAAGGTGAAGCCGGGGAATTCAGGCAGCGTCGTGCGTGGCCGCAGGATCGCATCGGCCTCGATCGAAAGACCCGGCGCCGTTGCACCATAAAGATATTTCGCCGCGATATCGATGCGGTTGACCTCGTTCGCCCTGAACGGGCCGTCGTCCGCGGTGGTGATTTCGAAGGCAAGACGTTCCGGCTCGAAATCCTCGACCAGGAACGTCGTGCTGGCCAGCGCTTCGGCATTGGGGTCGGAATAAAGCCGCAACGTCCATGAGCCGCGCATGGCTTCGCTCGCCATCGGCAGGGCCGTGAAATATCCGCCCGCGCCTTCGTCATTGAGCAATTGGCTATCGGCGACGACGCCATCGGGTCGCTCGACTTCAAGGGTCAGCGGCAAATTGACAACAGCCTCGGCCTTGGCGTCGCGGAGGAGAGCCGTGAGATAAACCGTCTCTCCGGGGCGATAGACGCCGCGTTCGGTGGTCATGAAAAGGTCAAGCGGCCCCGGCGAGGGACGGCCCTCGACGCCTCGATCGGTCAGGTCGAATGCCGGCCGGGTGAAATCGAGGAAGGCATAATCGCCGTCCGATGTTTCAGCGACCAGCAATTGCGGCGCACGGCCCCCCTCCCCGCGCGCCAGGCCCGGCGCAAAAACGGCGCGGCCGTCACCGTCCGTGGTCGCTTCCCCAAGAATTTCATTGTTGACCGCGACAAGACGTACCGTCGCGCCGGCAACGGGCTCCGCCGTATCCAGGCTACGCACGAAGGCATGGACGCCGTCGTCGCCGGAAAGGCTCGTCAGGCCAAGATCGGTGACGATGAACCATTGCGTTGCCAGGTCGGTCCAATAGTCCGCTTCGGCCTCGCCCTTGACCTTTGCCGTGATGACATAGGCGCCCGCTTCCATCTGCCCGAGCGTGTCGGCGACGGGAATGGCGGTGGTGGTCAAGGCATTGACATCGCCTTGGGCAAGATCGACCTCGCCCTTCCAGACCTGCTCGCCGACCCGGTCGGCGATTTCCTCGGCGTCATATTCGGAAAGACTGCCCTGGAAAATGCCGTCACGCACAGCCGTCGCGATGCTGCGATCGCCGATGCGATAGATCATCACGTCGGCCGCTTCGGCATTGACCGAGGTGATCGGCAGGCCGCCGCCAAGCCCGGCCGGCATGACATAGGCATTGTTGGCAAAGCCGACGAAGGGCGCGCGATCCGGCACATAGACGTCGAGATCGACATCCTTGGCCAGTTCTTCGCCATCGGCCGATTTCAGCCCGGCACGGATTTTTATGGCGTAGCGGCTGCCATGCTGCACGCCCTCGACGCAGATCTGGTCATATTCGGTCTCGACCGAAACCTGGGGTGCATTGGCGACGGAAACGAAAGCGGAAAGATCGGTGCTGGCCAGCGGATTCGAGAAGGTGGCACAGATGCGCGGCGCGGCAGCTTCGGCGTCGACGACATGGTCGGTGACGCGGAACCCGTGCTGGGCCACGACGGTATCGAGATAGGCGTCGAGATCGGCATCGGGCACCAGTTTGAGGCTCAGCCGATAGGTTGCGATCGCCTCGCGCCACATCTCGCGATATTCGATGCTGTTGGCGAGTGCGCGCAGCGCTGCAGCGCGCGCTTCGATCGTCGTCGCGCGCAGAAACGCGTTCATGGCCGCGTTCGAGCCGACAAGGGAAAGGTCGTAGCTGTTGTCGCCTTCGGCGAGCCCCTTGACCGCATCGGCCCGGCGCAGTGCCGCTTCGGCCAAAGCCTGCCAAATCCGCTGGTCATTGCCATTGATCGCGAGCGCCTGGCGATAGGCCACCATGGCCGCCGGATAGTTTTCGGCCGCGACCTCCTCATCGCCGGAGGCTACGAGATCGGCATAAACCGCCTTCGGCGCCGGAGCATCGGTTTCGGGAAGCGCGTTGGCAAAGCTGCGCGCAGCATCGATGATGTCCTGCGCCGGAAATGGTAGTTCGGCCTGGCGCACCGCCTCGGTTACCGCCGGCGATGGCGCGCGCGACACGCGGCCCGATATGGCGCCATCGAACTCGACCTCGTCGCCGACATTGCCCTTGAGGAAACACCAGTTGGAGCGCGAGTTGAAGGTGAAGGCGCGGCAGATATTGTCGTCGGTGCACGCCGCTTCGCACGCATCGAGGTCGGTGTCCTTGACGATCGCATAATCGAACCCCGGCAGGTCCACGTCTTCGATGCGGCTTATCTTGGTTTCCGCTGCCAGCGGCACGGCGGCCATTGTCAGCAGAACGGCGCCCATGACGAAACGGATCAAACGGTGTCCACCCAGCATGCTGCCCTCCCAAGCGCGGCATGGCGGCATTTGAATGCCAAGGTCAACGCAAATGCAAGATGCAGGATCAGCCCGCAGGCCGATTCAGCCTCTGGACTGATAGCGGCTTTTGGGTCAGTGCGTCAGGCGACGGAGGAGCGCTGGAAGAGGCCTTCGGCAAGTTCGATCTCGCCCGCAGCGAGTTGACCGAGAAAGCGCGCGAGGTCCGGCTCATGGGCGAGTTTTGCAGCGTCTGCTGCCGGCACCCACTGACGCCGGCGCTGGCCCTTTTCCTTCCAGGCATCGCGCTCGCGGGTCACTGCCAGCGCGTAGATCGCCGCTTCGCCCGGCTTGCTGGTGCCATCGTTGAAAAGCTTGACGAAGTGGTAGACGCCAACGGGATCGCGCTCGACGACGCCGTCGACGCCTGCTTCTTCGAGCGCTTCACGTCGCGCGGCCTCGGCGTCCGTCCGGCCCTCCATCGGCCAGCCCTTGGGTAGCATCCACTTCCCGTTCGTGCGGGAGGTGATGAGCATGACCGACAGCGTACCATCCACCTCGCGGCGCCATGGTAGGGCTGCCACCTGATGACAGGCGCGGGTAGTGATGACGGAAGCGGTCTTGACCATTTATCCTCAGGATAGCAGCACGCCGATTCAGGAACAGAGTAAACTCTGCTCCTTAATGAGTGTTTGCGCAATTGCACACGCGTTCAATCTGGCATGAAAAAATGGCTTAGGCATGTCCAACGACATCGAGCAAGGCAGAAGCAATCTGGCGCTCGCTCGCAGGCTTTGCGAACCGTAGCACCTGTGCATATTGAGCCGGGATGGAATCGTCGTCATATCCGGTCGAGAAGATGAACGGCACGCTGCGGCGCCTGAGTTCGTCAGCCAGCGGAAACACCATTTGCCCCGCAACATTCAGGTCGAGCACCGCCCCGGCGATGTCCGGCAGACGATCGAGCCGCTCGAACGCCTTTTCAAGGTTGGGAACGGGGCCGATGACATCGGCCCCCATGGCTTGCAGCCGTTCGATGAGATCGGTCACGACCAGATAATCATCCTCGACCACCATGATCCGGCGGCCAGCAAAGGAATTTTCGTCCTGCATCAGGGGTCTCCTTCTGTTACGCAAACAAGTGGCGTCGGCCACGGTTCCATAAAAGGAAGCCCGGTAAACTCAGGATGATTATTCTCCTGATGGCCTATCCGAGAGCGCTTGCTCGCGGCAGATGCGATCGACAAGGGCGTCGAATTCCCCCTTTTCCGGCCGTTTCTGGGCAAGACGCTTCTGAAGATGCCGGATCGGTTCCTCCAGAATCGTCTCAAGGTCTTCGGCACACGTAAAGTCGCCGGCAACGCGCTTGACCTTGGAATTGTCGAAGATCGCCGTCCAGGCCTTGTCGCCCGTCAGCGGCCCGACCCACTCCGGGATGTACTTGACGAGGGTGTCGGTCGGCACATGGACGATCTTGGCCTCGACCCCGAGCAAGCGCCCGATGGCGGTCTGGATATCGTCCCAGATATGGGCGCGGTCATTGGTGATGTGGAAGATTTCGCCAAGCGCCTGGTTCTTGCCGAAAAGCCCGACAAAAGGGGCGGCGAAATCGACCGAGCGCGTCAGCGTCCACGGCGTATGCCCGTCGCCGGCAACGATGGTCGGCTCGCCGTCGAGCATGCGCCGCGCCATCACGTCGCTATCCCCGATCATCACCGGCAGGCCGGTGCGCACCGTGTGGCTTGGGCGCACGATGGTCCAGTTGAGCCCGCTTGAGGCCTTGAGCATTTCCTCGCAGGCGATCTTGTCCTGGCTATATGGCCAATAAGGATTGATGGCCGGCGTGTCCTCGGTGATCACATAGTGACGCGCCGGCTTTTCATAGACGGAAGCCGACGAGATGAAGACATACTGCCCACAATGGCCCGCAAACACTTCGATGTCGCGCTTGAGCTGTTCGGGCTTGAAGACGATGAACTGGCAGACGACGTCGTAATTGGCCTTTGCCAACGCAGCATAGTCATCGCCACCCAGTTCGCCCGTGATCGACGTCACGCCTGCCGGAAGCTCCTCTGGGCGCTTGCCGCGATTGAACACGCTAACCTTGTGTCCCTGTGCGACGGCCCGTTCGACGCACGAATAGGATATCTGCCCGGTGCCGCCGATAAACAGAACATTGAGAGCCATTTGAACCTCCTCCAGGGATTCGATGTTTTCGCCATCTAGGCACGCCCCGGCCCCTCGCCACAAGCCGAAGTCTTGCTTGGCTCGGCAGCAAACGCCGGCGCCGTGGCGTCGAACACTCTTTAACGATGTCGAAATCTGTCCTCACGGCGAGGGGGCGCCCCTCACCCTCGCGGATCATTTGAATAGCGTTTGCCATGGCCGGCGGCGCGATCGTGGTCGCCCACGGTCGCGCCTCTGGTCTTATCGACCCCAATAAAAGTGGGTTACCAGGGACTGCGCCGCCGCCGCCAAATGCGGGTCAGCGGCGCACCAATCAAAATAAGCAGAATGCATCCTGAAAGGACGCCGGCAATCATAGCGATATCCATGCGCGCTCTCTTGTCTGAAAAGACGGCGGACTGCGTCAGCGCGTACGCAATACTTAATCGCGCCAGCCAATAGTGACGCGTTTTGGTAAACGATACCCTAAGGCGGACCAAACTCGCGGCCATGTCTGCGTAACCCGCTCGCTCCGCACAATAATCACTGCACGCGAGTGCAAGCCTCCGGGCCAGCTTTCGTCTTATTGTCACGGAACTATCGGCGAACGGTCATCGGACTGACGGCTTAGCGTCAGACACGCCCCCTAAGAGTCGCGCCGCCTCAGCAGGCTCACTCATCGGGAGCGTCTTCATGACCAATATCCGACTGCTCACTGCAGCGTCGTCCATCACCCTTCTCGCCCTCGCCACTCCGGCCTTCGCGCAGACCAAGTTCGAATTCTGGTATGGCCTTTCCGGCGACCTTTCCGAGCGCGTGCAGGATATGTGCCGCGGCTTCAATGAATCGCAGTCGGACTACGAGATCGTCTGCGTCAGCCAGGAAAACTACGACAACACGCTGCAGAACACGATTGCAGCCTACCGCGCCAACAAACAGCCGACCGTCACCCAGATTTTTGACGCCGGTACGCTCGACCTGATGCTTTCAGGCGCCTACATGCCGGTCCGCCAGCTCATGGAAGACAATGGCTACGATATCGACTGGGACAACTACCTCTCTGGTATCGCGTCCTACTTCTCGACCTCGAAGGGCGAGATGCTCTCGCTGCCCTTCAACAACTCGACCGCCGTCATCTATTACAATACCGACGCGCTCGAAAAAGTCGGCTTCGAAGGCACGCCTCAGACCTGGGAAGAAGTCGAAACCGTCGCCCGCGCCATGAAGGAAGCCGGCTACGAATGCCCGATCGCCTTCGATCCATCGGGCGCCTGGCAGTGGTTCGAACAATTCTCCGCCATCCACAACCAGCCGATCGCCACCAAGGGCAATGGTTATGGCGGGCTCGATGCCGAAATGGTCGTGAGCCAGGGCAAGTTCGTCGACCAGCTCACCTGGATCAAGAAGATGTACGATGAAGGCATCATCGTTCACAAATCCAAGGATGCCGGCGAAACCGCCAACGACGCCTTCGTCAACGGCAAGTGCCAGATCACCTCGTCCTCGATCGCCGACCACGGCACCTTCGGCAAGCAGGCCGCCGAGGGCGTGCATTGGACCGACGCCATGCTGCCGATCTGGGAAGGCACCGAACGCACCAATTCGCTCGTGGGCGGCGCTTCGCTCTGGACCCTCAAGGGCAAGTCTGACGAAGAATACAAAGGCGCAGCCGCGTTCTTCAATTATCTCGCCCAGCCCGAACAGGCCCAGACCTGGTCGACCATCACCGGCTATGTCCCGGTCACCATGGCAGGCTTTGAAGCGATGAAGGCCAACGGCTTTTATGACGGAGCTCCCTACAAGGGCCGCGAACTGGCCATTGAATCGCTGACCTTCACCCCGCCGACCGAAAACAGCCGCGGCATCCGCCTCGGCAACTATGCCTCGATCCGCGCCGAAATGGTCAAGACCATGCAGGACGTCCTCTTCAACGACCGTCCGGTTCTCGAAGCGCTCCAGGCGTTCGACGCCAAGGGCAACGAAATCCTCCGCCGCTTCGAACAGACCTACAAGGGCGCCCAGCTCCCCTGATCGCCTGACGTGATCGCATGGGCGGCTCTCTGCTGCCCATGCATTTTCTTTTTTCTTGGGAGACGGCGATGGAACGACGCGCCTATTACCGCAACCCGGTCCTGCCCTGGCTTCTCATCGGCCCGCAGTTGATCCTGGTCCTCGTTTTCTTTTACTGGCCCACGACGCAGGCCCTCTATTGGGCATTCACCCTTGAGCAGCCCTGGGGCGGCGGCAACAGCTGGGTCTGGCTCGACAATTTCCTCGCCATCTTCCGGGACGGTGAATATTGGCTGACCGTCGCCCGCAGCGCCTTTTATGCGCTCTGTACGACAGGACTTTCGATGGCCGTGGCGCTGTTTCTCGCCTGCTTCGTCGATCGCGCGCTCAAGGGCACCAAGATTTTCCAGTCGGTCTATGTCTGGCCCTACGCCATTGCGGCCCCTGCCGCGGGTGTTGCCTTCCGCTTCATCTTCGCCCCGCAGTCCGGCATCGTTGGTTCGATCAACCAGATCTGGCCCGGCATCTGGGATCCGGCGACCAATGGCGTCCATGCGCTGATCATGATCATCATCTGCCATGCCTGGCTTGGCATCGGCTATAATTTCATCTTCTTTCTCGCTGCCCTCCAGATGATCCCGCGCTCGATTACCGAGGCCGGGGCCATGGACGGCGCGCGCCCGGTACGGCGCATGTTCGATCTGCAACTGCCGCTGATCGCGCCAACCGTCTTCTTCCTCCTGATCATGAACCTGATCTCGAGCTTCACCGACAGCTTTGGCCTTATCGACACGATGACCGAAGGCGGTCCGGTCGGCTCGACCGAGGTCATGGTCTACAAGATCTATTTCGACGGGTTCAAAGGCCTCGACTATTCGGGCGCCGCTGCCCAGTCGATCGTCCTCATGCTCCTCGTCATCGCGCTCACTTTCGTCCAGTTCAAATGGGTCGAAAAGCGCGTCCACTACAATTGAGGACGTCCCGATGATCGAACGCTCTCCTATCTTCAATTTCGTGACCTATGCCGCGATGACGCTGGGGCTGCTCGTGGTGCTCGTTCCGTTCTGGATCGTCATCGTGGCCGGAAGCCAGTCCCTGCAGGAAGTCAGCCGCGTGCCCATCGTGCTCTGGCCCTCCTCCCACCTTTGGGACAATATTGGGACTGCCTGGGCGCGGGCCGACCTTGGCCCAAAAATGCTCAATTCGCTGATCGTTGCGGTCGGCGTCACGACCGGCAAGATCGTGCTCGCCTCGCTCTCGGCCTTTGCCATCGTGTTCTTCAACTTCAAGGCACGCATGGTCTGCTTCTGGCTGATTTTCATCACCCTGATGCTGCCGCTCGAAGTGCGGATCGTCCCGACCTACGCAATCGCGGCCAATGCGCTGCTGCCGTTCCAGGTCATCCTCGACACACTGGGGATCACCGGGCTCGTCGAAGCCATTTCGAGCGTGCGCATCAGCCTCGAATGGAATCTGCTCAATTCCTATACCGGCCTGATCCTGCCGCTCGTGGCGACGGCCACCGGCACGTTCCTTTATCGCCAGTTTTTCATGACCATTCCGGATGAGCTGGTCGAAGCCTCGAAGATGGATGGCGCGAGCCCCGTCCGCTTCTTCTTCGATGTGCTGCTGCCGCTCTCGCGCACCAATATGCTGGCGCTCGCCACCATCATGTTCGTGTCGAGCTGGAACCAGTATCTCTGGCCCCTCCTCATCACCACCGATCGTGCCAATTACGGCACCGTCGTCATGCAATTGAAGGCCCTGATCCCAGCCCAGAACGGCACGCCCGACTGGAACGTCACCATGGCGGGCGCCCTCATCATCATGCTGCCGCCCCTTCTCATCGTTGCCTTCATGCAGCGCTGGTTCGTGCGCGGCCTCATCACCAAGGACAAGTGAGACTATCCATGGCTGCGATCAGCTTTTCCGGCGTCAAGAAGCGCTACCAGAAGAACGACGTCATCCATGGCGTCGATGTTGAGATTGAACCGGGCGAATTCGTCGTCATCCTCGGGCCATCAGGGTGCGGCAAGTCTACGTTATTGCGCATGATTGCCGGGCTAGAAGAGATTTCTGGCGGAACCATTTCAATCGACGGCACCGTGGTCAACGAGCTCGAACCGCGCGAACGCGGCTGCGCCATGGTTTTCCAGAACTACGCGCTCTACCCGCATATGAGCGTGCGCCAGAACATCGGCTATGCGCTCAAGGTCGCGGGCATGCCAAAGGCCGAGCGGGACGCCAAGGTGCTCAAGGTGGCGAAATCGGTCAGCCTTGACCCCTATCTCGACCGCAAGCCGGGCGAGCTTTCCGGTGGTCAGCGCCAGCGCGTCGCCATGGCCCGCGCCATGGTGCGTGAGCCCAAGGTGTTTTTGTTTGACGAGCCGTTCTCGAACCTTGACGCAAAACTCCGCGTTGCCATGCGTGCCGAGGTCCGCAACCTCCACCGCAGCCTGGGCGTCACCTCGGTTTTCGTGACCCACGACCAGACGGAAGCCATGACCCTGGCGGACCGGCTCATCGTCATGAACGCCGGTATCGTCGAGCAAGTCGGCAAGCCCTCCGAAGTCTATCATCACCCGGCGAGCCTTTTCGTCGCCGACTTCATCGGTTCGCCGGCCATGAATCTCGTGCGCGGCTTCTTTGCCGAAGACGGCTATTTCCGGCACGGCAATGGCGGCATGATCCGCTTACCGGGTCTTGCGCCGCATCACCTCAGCCAGGAAGTTTCGGTGGGCATTCGTCCCGAACTCGTGCGCCGCGTTGACGCCTCGGACAAAAACGCGATCCAGGCGACGGTCGACTACACCGAAGAGCTCGGCGCCTCGCGGCTGATCTACGCCCGCGCCGATGGCAGCACGATCATCGCCGTCGATACACGCGGCGACGCACTGGGCACTGGTATGCCGGTCCACTTCGCGTTCGACGAAGCCGATGTCCACGTTTTCAGCCACGATACCGGACGCCGCCTCGATGCGCCCGGCCGCACCCACCGCAGCTCTGCAACCGTTTCCGCCTGACCACTGGAGATTATCTTGCGCAATATCATTGGTACCGGCTTTAATGTCGGCTCGACCGACGGCGAACTCGACAGCTTTCACGAAGACATGCGCGCCCTCGCCGATATGGGCGTCGATACGGTCGAACTGGGTCTCACCAGCCTCGACCTGATCTCGGGCGGACGGATCATCCCCGAGCGCATGCAGCGGCTCGAAGCGATCACCAAGCAGTTCGACTTCCGCTACACCGTCCACGGCCTCGTTTCGTCGAACTTCATGGACCCGGTCACGCAGCGCTATCAAATCGATGCCGCTAAGGCCCTGATCGAAGTCTGCGATCGTCTCGATGCCCGCGTCATCGTCCAGCACGGCGGATGCCTCCGCGCCGACCAGATCGCCGAGCGTGCTGGTGCCGACGAGCGTGAACGCGAAGCCCTGACCGAGCTCGCCGACTTCGCCCGCCCCTATGGCGTCCGCATCGCGCTCGAAAACATTTTTACGACCGAACTCGGCCAATATCGCCAGACGCCGAGCCAGGTGGCTGAGACGGTCAAGGCCGTCAATCATCCAAACGTCGTGGCGCTCATCGATTTCAGCCATGCCTATATCGAAAGCACCTATCGTGGCCTCGATTTCTTCAGCGAAATCAGCGCCATGGCGCCGGTCACTGGCCACCTGCACGTTCACGACAGCTTTGGTCGCCCACAGGGATTCTACAAGCCCTTCCACCCGCAGGAAAACACAGCCATGGGGATCGGCGATCTCCACATGCCGCTGGGCTGGGGCGATATCGATTGGGATCGGATTTTCTCCGAACTCACTTTCCTCCCCGACACCGTCCTGATGATGGAAGTCGGCCGCCGCTATCGTGCCGAGCAGCCGGAAAGCCTGCGCCGTGCGCGCCAACTCGCCGGGCTCGCGATTCCCGACGCTGTTGCCGCCCAGTAAGTCATGCCTTCTCCCCTCCCGATGACCCGCCGGGAGGGGAGATTTTTATAGATTTTCCAAGCATCCAAAACACTTCGATCAGATCGCCGGGATGCCAATCCATCCCCTTGCTGACATGCGCATGCCTGCCCCGCATCGCGCCCGAGCAACCAACTTCGTGATCCACCGTTTGAGGCTCACTCAACTTGGGGTTTTCCATGAACGATCTTCGCTCTGTCAGTCGCGAAATCCTTGCCGGCGACTATTCTACCCTGGGCGCAAACTGGGATGGCGAGGGCACCAATTTTGCGCTGTTCTCCGCCCACGCATCGCGTGTCGAACTCTGCCTTTTCGATGAAGCGAGTGGTGCTGAAATCGAGCGGATCACCCTGCCCGAATATACCAACGAAGTCTGGCACGGCTATGTACCCGGCGTTGGTCCGGGCACGCTTTATGGCTACCGCGTCCATGGCCCCTATGAGCCCCTCCAGGGCCACCGGTTCAACCCGAACAAGCTGCTTGTCGATCCCTATGCCAAGGAACTGGTGGGCGAGGTCAAATGGTCGCCAGCCCATTTCGGCTACCAGACGGATTCAGAAGAAAAGGACCTGTCCTTCAACGAGGAGGACAGCGCCCCCTTCATGCCCAAGGCCCGGGTCGTCGATCCGCGCGCCTATGATTGGCGCGGCGACAAGAAGCCGAACATCGATTGGACCAAGACGATTTTCTATGAAACCCACACCAAGGGTTTCACGAAGCTGCACCCCGCAATCCCTGAAGAACTGCGCGGCACGTTCGAGGGCCTCGGCCGCAAGGAAATCGTCGATTATATCAAGGCGCTGGGCGTGACCTCAGTCGAGCTTTTGCCGATCCACGCATTCCCCGACGATTCATTCCTCATCGATCGTGGCCTCCACAATTACTGGGGTTACAACACCTTGGGCTTCTTCGCGCCCGCCAGCCGCTATTATGGCCCGAACGGCATCAACGGCCTGCGCGACACCGTCCGCGCCTTTCACGATGCCGGGCTCGAAGTCATCATGGACGTGGTCTACAACCACACCGCCGAAGGCAACGAGATGGGGCCGACGCTCTCTTGGAAGGGCATCGACAACTTCTCCTACTATCGCACCATGCCCGGCGAAGCGCGGTACTACATCAACGACACCGGCACCGGCAACACGGTCAATACCAGCCATCCGCGCGTGCTGCAGATGGTCACCGACAGCCTTCGCTATTGGGCCGAAGACATGCATATCGATGGCTTCCGCTTCGACCTCGGCACCATTCTGGGCCGCGAGCCGGAAGGGTTCGACCAGCGCGGCGGCTTCTTCGACGCCGTCGGCCAGGATCCGGCCCTTGCCAAGGTCAAGCTTATTGGCGAACCGTGGGATATCGGCCCCGGCGGCTATCAGGTGGGTGGCTTCCCGCCGGGCTGGGCGGAGTGGAACGACAAGTATCGCGACACGGTGCGCGACTACTGGAAGAACACCGACCACACCTCGACCGATTTTGCGGCCCGCTTCACCGGTTCGGGCGATGTCTATGACCATCGCGGCCGCCGCCCTTGGGCCGGCGTCAATTTCCTCACCGCCCATGATGGTTTCACCCTTCATGATCTCGTCTCCTACAACGAGAAACACAACGAGGCGAATGGCGAGGACAATAACGACGGCCACAACGACAACCGCTCCTTCAATTATGGCGTAGAGGGCGAGACGGACGACGAAGGCATCGTTGCCACCCGCGAGCGGCAGAAGCGCAATTTTCTTGCGACCTTGCTGCTGTCCCACGGCACGCCGATGATCCTTGCCGGCGACGAGTTCAGCCGTACCCAGGGCGGCAATAACAATGGCTACGCCCAGGACAGCGAAATCAGCTGGGTAAATTGGGATCTGAACGACAACGCCAAGGCGCTGCACGATTTCGTCCAGAAGCTCGTTGCCATCCGCCATGCCCAGCCGCTGGTCCATCGCGCCAATTGGCGCGACATGATGAGCGTCACCTGGCACAATCCCGGTGGCGGCGAACAGCAGGCCGCCCATTGGCTCGATGGCGGCGCTACGACGCTCGGCATCCGCCTCTCGCGCGATGATCTCAAGAACCAGGACGGTATCTGGTGGGAGCTCGTCGTACTCTTCAATCCCCATGATGGCGACGTCGATTTCGTCACGCCGGGCCGCGATGGTGCCGATAGCTGGACCGTCGAGATCGACACGTCCTACGTCATCGGCGAAGGCGCCAGCATCGAAGCTGGAAAGCCGGTTACGCTCCCGGGCCGCTCGCTCCTGCTCCTGCGCTGATCGTCATTCTGATGTCTCTGAACTGGCGGCCCCTGGCCGCCAGTTTCGTTTTCGCGTGTGGTGAAAGTTCTTGCAGCGCAAAAAGGCCCCCGCGAATGCCGGGGCCAGTTGCGTCATGCCTGCGCAGGCGGCGATAGACAGGAGTAACCGACCTGCACCAAGGTCCAATGGCTGAAAGCCCAACCCGTGGCATCGCCTAACTTTGGTTAATGCGGCAGCTGCCGGATGCAGATCTCGGCATCGCGAGACGGATCGATCCAGGCGCTCGCTCGTTGGCGCCTGAGGGTCGAATGATGCAGCCGTTTCAGAACGGGTGGGCGAGCATGGATTTCCAAAGCAAGCGCATTCTTGTCGTCGAAGACGATCTCCCGCTCGCCCAGGCGCTGTGCGCGGCTCTCGAACAGTGCCGCGCCACGGTTCTGGGTCCTGCGCCCACGCCCTTTTATGCCGCTCGCCTTCTGACCCATCGGCCGGTCGATGGCGCCATTTTGGACGTGATCCTCCATCGCGAGCGGGTATACGACCTTGCAGACGAACTCTCGCGTCGTGGCGTGCCTCTGGTTTTTGTCACCGATCTCGATCAGAACGACATGCCCGATCGATTCCGGTCGTCCGCCTGTCTCCAGAAACCCTATAGCACCCGGGACGTACTCCGGGCGATGGAGCGGCTCGTTTTCCCATCGGCGTCTGCCGGGTCCCGGGCCATCAAGCCTGGCGGGAACCCAGCACTCCCAACGATGACGCAACTGCTGCTTGATGCGATCGCCCGGAATGCGCCTGATCATCGGGCGCCAGATAGGCCGAACTGAAGCTGCCGATCGCTGCAAGGCGCTCGGGCTCGATAATGCTTAGCCGCTTGCCGCGTGTCTCGATCACTTGCAGGCGGCGCAACGCCTGGAATGTGCGATTGACGTGAACGCTCGACAAACAGAGATATTCCCCGATCCGTGCCTGGCTAAGCGGCAGGTCGAATGTCGGGTTCACAGGATCCAGCCGGAATTGCAGTTCCAGCAACCAGCGCGACAACCGCTCGATAGCGCTCAGCGAGCCGATGGTGATGAGATGCTCCTCGACGATGGCATGGTCGGTTTCCATTGCCGCGAGCACTGCGGAAATCACGCTGTGGCACGCATGGCCAGCACTCAGGAACGTTTCGATCGACAGCGTCCAGACGGCGACGGGGCTGAGCGCAGTCAGCGGCAGCCGCGCGACGCGTCCAGTCAGGAATGCGAAGTCACAGACGTCTCCAGGCAAAAGCAGCGACACCATCTGGCGCGACCGGTTCGGCAACTCGCGATAGTGTCCCGCCCATCCTGCTGAAAGGATCGAGATGCCTTCTTTCGGCTCGATCGCATCGCCAGTGCCAAAGTCACTTCGGCTCCAACGGAGGGATGCAAGACTCTCGATGGCTCTGGCATCAAGCCGGCTCAAGGCGCCCGCACGCGGAAGGAAGTCGAGTGTCTGGCCATGCGTCTGCACAATTGTTCCGTCCTGCGGTGCTAGATCGAAAGTGCCGCGGAACATCCGCGGCAGAAAGGAGCGGCGTCAACATAGGTACCACTGGGCAGAAGGCAGCAAAGAAGACGGCCAGAGGGCCGAGGAGGCTGTGCTTCTGGGTTCTCTCAAGCCAACCAGAACGCCCGGTCACCGTTCCGGTTTCGCCACGATCTTAACCTGCGTTGGTTTCGAGCGTTCTTTTCGGAGCACGCTACACCCACCAGCCGGAACGAATTTGCTGGCCGGGGACCATCCTCACCTCCTCTCCACCATGAATGCCTGACCATTCCCGCCAACCGCTTGACAGCACATGCGCCCCCGTCTAGTACGACGCCCATAGCGCGACTTCGGTCAAGCCGAGTGGCGGAGTAGCTCAGTTGGTTAGAGCAGCGGAATCATAATCCGTGTGTCGGGGGTTCAAATCCCTCCTCCGCTACCAAAAACTTCTAAAAAATCAGCAACTTATGTTCTGGTCGCAAGCTGCGGCGCGCGGGTTTAGTGTTAGCACAGTCTAGCACAGCGACTGAGCACACCCCTTGGAATCATTGGCAAATCTTTTGAGCCCACCGGGCTCGGTAGCACATTTTCAACACAGCCCAGCTACCTCCATAATCGGAGGTGCGCGCTATGCTTGATCGTTCAGATCTGCCCTATTCGATCTTCCAAAAAGACGGCACCCGCAATCTTTGGGTGCGATTTTCGATCAAGGGCGAGGGGCAGGTGCGCAAATCGCTGGGCACCAGTGATCCGCAAATTGCACAGCAGAAGGCGCATGCGGTTTGGTATGAGGCCAACTATCGCGCACGCAATGGGTTGAAGTCACAAACCACCTCATTTGCCGAGGCGGCTGAGGATTTTATTGCCATGGTGGAGCGCGACGTCGAACGTGGCGATCGGCCAGCTTATCACTCCCGCGATATTCCTCCTGTTGTGCGCCGCTACTTCATAGCGTTCTTCGGCAAAAAGGACATAGACGCGATAACGGAACGCGACATCACGCGCTATTTGGAATGGCGCAAGGATTACTGGCTGACTGGGCCGGGTAAAGAAGTCACCGAAATCCGTTACATACGGAATGGTCGTTCAATTCGGCGCCCGGTTGGTGAGAAGCGGGTGCCGACGGTCAGCCGCCAACGAGGAGAAATGGTGGTCCTTCGCCAGTTGTTCAGGCACGCCGTCAGAGCTGGCAATTTGAACCACGCCCAGATACCTCCGATAGGGGTTCCTCGCGCAGGCGCTCCCACTAACCGGCCCAGTTTCTCGCCGGCAGAGTTTCAAAAGCTACTGAAATTCAGCCTCAGTTGGTCGACAAACATGTCTTTGCCAGAAGACAAAAGATGGACCCGCTTAGTCCTGCACGCTCAAATCCTCCTAGCGGCTTTTAGCGGCATGCGTCCAACCGAGATGAAAAACCTAAACTGGGGCGATGTTCTGGGATACAGGGCTGGTAGGAAGCTACCTGTGGGTGAGCGGGATATAACCATTCGGGTGAGGGGCAAGGGGAAAAGTCGGGAGTTTGTACCGCTAGAGGCAGCTATACCTGCCTTGGACATGCTCTGGGATTTTTGGGTTCGCTATCAGAAAGGTGAACCGAAAGACACGCATCCCGTGTTGGCAACTAGAGACGGAAAACGACTGGGCTCTACAGTCAAAATCTTCAATGAGATGCTCAAATTTACGAAGCTGGAGACGGATTACCGGGGCGTGAAGCGCACCATGTATTCCTTCCGGCACTTCTATATCAGTCAGCAGCTGGCACATGGGGTCGATGTATTCGCGCTAGCCCGAAATACCGGCACCAGTTCTGAGATGATCGACAAATTCTATGGTCAGGTGTCAAACGCGCGGATGAAGAAACATCTGAGACCGGAGTGGGCCGACAGCTAATCTCTGGTCGCTCTTTCAGCAGTTGTGGCGCTACGCATGTGGAAAGTAATTCACATGGAGACACCAGAGCACATGAGCATCCTTAAGACCCTTAAGCTAACCAGGGCCCAGCCGGTTCGCACCAGCAATGATCCGGTGGATCGCGCACGCAATAAGGTGATCGCCGCTCTGGCTGAACAGAAGGCCATGGCCGAAGCCAAGCTTGCAGGACAGAACTATGCGCAGACCCATATGGTCTGGCGCAAAAACGAGGCAGGTCAGCGGGTCCGGGTCGAAACCCTGAAGCGTCTTCGCGCGGGCTGGTTCGTTGATGCCAGTGGCCAGACCTTCTTCGGTCTACGCTATGCCGGAAAGCCCATCGAGTTCGCCAAGGACAAAAATGCTATCGCCGTTGGCGAGCTCATTGCGCTTCCCGCGATCCTTGACAAGTTGACCGAGGCTGTTCGTGCTGGTGAACTAGACACACAGCTTGCGGCTGCTGCTGCCGAACGCGGACACATGCTGCGCAAGGCCGGTTGATCCCGACCATCACAAAATGCCTTCAGCTGCCGGGAATGGCCATTGTGTTGTTCCCGGCAATTCTGTCTTTGACCACTCCTGTCGATGCTGGCGATGCACAGGGACAACGAGACTGCGCCAATCTCCGGGCGACGGTCCTGCAACTGGTCGGTGATTGGTCCAAAACCATGTTGTTCGCCAGCCGCGACATGGACCGCAACGGCTGGCTCGATGCCAATGTGGCGCACTCGGCGTTCAAGGACGTGCAGATCGCAGTGATGCATTTCGACTATGCCTATGAGGCAGTCCCGAAAACCCGCGATGCCTGCCGCGAGCTTGCTTTCCGTTTCGGAATGGACGTAGGCACCTATATAGACCATGTCCTCACTACGGGCAGCCGCCCAGCGACGGGCATAGCGGGGAGGTGACCCGAATGAAGCAGCAACGCTTGCCCCACAGCTGTCATCCCCGCCAGTGAGCGCCGTAGGGTTTCCGCGGAGCACCCAGCCAAATACGGCTAACACTGTTCGGCAGATCTCGACCCCATTTAAGCCGTTCGCTGCTCTGTCCTGCTACCCTAAAAGCTGACGCGGCGTCATTGACGACATTTTTCGCGCCGAAGTTAAAAGCCTCTTGAGCCGAACCTTAGGTCATACCTTACAAGGACCATGAAGGGAGCTTGAGATGGATGAGCATCGCTCAGAAGTTCGACTGACAGCGTCTGAATGCGCTCGTCGCATGGGTCTGAGCGTGCGGACCCTGCGCGTATACGAAAGGCATGGTCTGATCAGTCCGCAGCGCACGGGCAAGGACTGGCGCCTATATGGTGCCAATGAGGTAGCGCGGCTAAACGAGGTGCTGGCTCTAAAGGCCCTTGGCCTCAGTCTTTCCCGCATTGCCGACCTGCTGGATGGAAAATCAACGGACTTGGGCCGCACTCTTGCCGTCCAGCGTGAAGCGTTACAGGGCATATGTCAGCGGGCACAGCGTGGCCTCGCAATGATCGGCACACTGCAGGACAAGCTCGCCGGCGGAGCCTCCCTCACGATCACCGACCTCACGAACCTGGCAAAGGAGAGCAGCATGGTTGAGCCGACCGACGACGCCGTGGCTTGGCGGCGATATGAACAAAACCGCCCTCGTACTGAGGTGTCCATCAATCCTTCAATTTATGAGGACTACTCTGGCTCCTATCAGCTTCAGGACGGCCCATACTATATCGTAAGTGCGAAAGACGGGCGGCTCTTCACCAGGGTGGTAGGTCAATCGGATATCGAGATTTTCCCTGAGAGCGAGACCGAGTTCTTCATGAAAGCGCTTCCCGTTCAGGTGACCTTCCATCGCGGTGATGACGGCCAAGTTAGCAGCCTGACCCACCACCAGAATGGCGCCGAAATCCGCGCGACTCGGGTGGATGCTCAGATCGCCAAAACGGCCGAAGAAGACCTTATGGCCCGTATCCGTAACAAGACACCTTTTCCCAACAGCGAGTCCATCATCCATCGGGTTGTTGCTGAGCACGTTCGAGGCCAACCGGACTATGACGGCATGGCGCCGCCTTTGGCAGCGCTAGCGAAGCAACAAAGCGAGCAAGTTCGAGCCGAACTGGATCGTGCAGGCGATGTCAATGAAATCGCCTACAAAGGGGTCTCACAGGCTGGCTGGGACGTGTACGAGGTTCGGTTTGCAAACTTCAACATGGAGTGGAGCTTCTTCTTGGGGGCCGATGGTAAGCTCCATGGGCTCTTTTTTCGCCCTACGCCGTAGCACTACGCGAATATCCTTGAGAGCTGGGGTGGTCGTTATCGCCTGCGTAGCGCCAAAAGCTGCCGGTCTGTTCCCCACCCCGAGGGCGTCGGTCCGTGATCGACTACTTTGCGGCCATACGTCGATCTGTCGTGTGTGTCACGGAAGCCGCCGCCTGTAATCAAGTCCTGAGGCGCTTGCCGTCTCCGCCACGATTGGTCGCGAAGTAAGGCTTTTGCTTCGTCAATGAACGCTCGCTTCAACTCGTTGTACTGAACTCGACCCGTTGGAGCCGACGCAATCGCTGCCTCCTTAGCAGCTACGTACCTTTCGCGAAGATGTTCGTCCTGCCTCAGAGCGTCCCGCAGTTGCAGGTTTGAGCTCCATGATGGTCCCTCAAACTGTACGATATGAAGCAGGTGCGTCCGTTCGCTCTTGTCTCTTCCCTTGCCGAAAACAAAGTGACCAGGGACGCCGGCATGCTCTGCATAGTCGTATCCCAAACTTTCCAGTGGCCCAAAGCACTCCTTCCAGAGTTCCAGGGGCTCAACACCAACCAGGATGTCGAGTATCGGCTTTGCTCTCATACCCTCGACGGCCGTCGATCCGTAATGCTCGACACCTTTGGCGAGCTTGCCAAGCGCAGCTTTGATCCGGCGGCTCTCGGCTTCAAATTCAAGCTTCCAACACGTTTGGTAGTCAACCAGATAGTTCACACCGTGTTTCAGTCCAAGCATTTGTCCCCGCCCACTCTTTCGCCACCTTCGCCGAAATGCGACCGACACCGAACTACCCAAAACTGCGGCAGCCGATCCTATGCTCGCCATGCGCGAGTTTTGGAACGCTTCTAGGAAGCGGCCATTTCCAAATACCCACGCCCTTTGACGATATGGTCCGCGCGGTCTTTTGGGTTGCTGCCTAGATATAAATCGACGCAAGGCATGAAGAGATGCCGCCATTCGCCGGCCCAGTCGCCAACACCACGTTCCAAGCTTGCTTTCAGCGTACTTCTGGCGTCACTTTCTACCCAGAATGATGTGTCGTAGAGGGGCTTTAGATTAGGGTGTAGTGATGACACTCCCTCGATAATCACCGGTTGAGCCAAGGTGATATGTCGGGCCTCCTCCGCGACGCGCCCGGTGCCCCAATCATATGGGAAATATGAACAGCTTCCGTCACGGTGCAGAGTTTTCACTGTGTTCAGAAAATCGTCATAGCGGATGTACGGAAACGGAAAGCTTGGCTTTACCGATCCACGCCACTGTGCTTCCGGCTTTACGAAGTCATCCAAGTATACCGCTTGTGCTCCGATAGCCTCGATCATCCGGTCAGCGAGAGTACTTTTGCCGCTCACAGGTAGGCCATCGATGGCAATCAGGCGCGACCCCGCGGCCGCTCTTATCGCTTCAGTCGCGTCAAGTACTCGGACACTATGCCTGGCTTGCAATGCCATAACGCGCTCCTCGCCAATGTCTGCAAGCGCGGAGGTTTACACAAATCCTGCCAGTCCTCTATCCACCCCCATTCGGCCACCGCGCTATGCGCGTATGACACCCATAGAGCTATAGCCATCGGCTATAGCTCTATGGCCTTTGCCAAAGTGCACGGACGCGCAAAACTCCTTCCTTACGCATTGGTTCTGCTGATCCTTTTTCTGAAAAGCGGGTCTTTGATCTTTCCTTGGCTTCTCATCATTCTGGCTTTATCGCTGCATCGACACGGCGACGGAGATGCTGATTGCAGTCACGGATCCGCCAGGGGTACGAACTACTCGCGCATAATGTTTGGCGCTGGCGAGAAATACGCGGGATCGGCGCTGACATGCTGACGAAGGCCGTAGGTTGGCCTCTGGCGATGATCGAGGACATAGAGGCCGCCAAACAGTTCGACCGCGCCCTCAACGATATTGACCAGCTCTGTGACGCCTTGGCGGATCATCCATTTGAGCTATTCGTTCCGGAGAGGTAGCGCTGATGCGGCCTCGCATGAAACACCCTGAGACGCCGAGGCTGCTAGCTCGCAACGTCTGGCGGTATCGGGAACAGCGCAGAATGACGGCTCGCGCTTTGGCGGAATTCCTCGACTGGCCATTAGTGGAAATCGATAAGATCGAGAACGGCGACAAGTTCGATCTCAGCCTGGATGAGCTTGAGCGCCTTTCTCTAGCTCTTCACGTTGACCCTGCCGATCTTCTAAGAAGAAATTCGGCCCACTGATCCAATCGCCAGGATGCTGGCAAGTACACGCAGCCAAGCCATCGGTTTAGGCGCCTGTGGTGATTTGGCTGTAGGTTGCTCCCATGGCACTATTCCGTCCGGAATGGTCTGATCGGCTAGATGATAGTTCACCCATGCCACGGCTCGCCGCAGCTCAGAGCGAATTTGCGCATGGGAAGGGTCCGAACCAAGTTCGGCGATCTCGGCCATGAGCCTGTCGCCCAAACCCATTATGACCTCACCGGAAATTACCCGCTTCCTGGCGCGCATCGAGGTCAGATAGCTCGGAGATTTCCCCAGCAGCCGTTCGGAAAACTCGCCCTTGGACCGAATAATCCCAGCCTCGTGAAGCTGCTCGTAAATAACTTCTAGAAATTCGATACCCTGCGTCATTCTCGCTGACCCTCCCGCATAAATAGAACTTTAGCAGCAGGCCTGACACGGCTGCTGACAACCGTATTTAGCGGCGGGGAGCCGCAGGTGGGAGGTTTCGGCAATGGGCAAGTGGGAAGACGAGGCGGAGATATATCGTTTCATGCGGCAAGCTAAGATACGCGATCTCTACATGGCCTATGCGGACCAGTTCCCCGAGTATTTCCTGACCCTTGCCAGCAAGCACAACATGCCAACCTTTGAGTTCGTGCGGCTAGTGAGCGAGTTCCATCATCAGCTCGATCGCAAATTGTTGCGTCGTCCGCCGCACCTCAAGCCGCTGGATCAGCGCACCAATGGCATCATGTTCCTTGAGCAGATCAAGACCCATATCCATGGCCATGCCATGGTACGGTTCGCCGGAAGAGAAACGACGACCACCCTGCGCGAGCACTGTGCTGCGATCTGGACCAAGCTTTGTCCTGGCGGCACCATCGACCTGCAAGAGCAGAAAGACGAGCACTTGTCTGGCTATCTCACCAAAGAGATGGAAGCCTGGGGATATGACGACCTCCGGCAAGCCATCCTGTTTCGAGACCTCATCGGCGGGTGAAGCCGATCCCGTCCCGATGCGGTCAGCCTGTGCCACGCGCGGCTGATATTGCGGGGACCGGCATAGCAGTTTGACAGCGCGCGCTTCGAACTTCGGAGCCGCGCAATTGAATTGCTATGACAGACTGAAACAAACACTCGAACAGAACCACATGACCAAGACACCCAGACCTCAAACACACGAAGAAGACCAGGACCACAGACATGGGGTTAAATCCCATCTGGTTCTTCTAAGAAGAAAACAAGTTAACCATAATTTTACGCCAATGCATGCCGGTTCGAGTAACCGGCATTTTCGTCTTGACCAGCATTCCAAGGTGTGATTTCTGGCCCGCGTTATTGCGAAGAGCCGAACACCTGCTTGTCAGGTCCTTGTTCATCGCAATCACTTTGGTCGTGGGGTGAAAGACCCTGGCGTCGTAGGCCGCACGTACCACCAAGCACATCGCCGTGTGTTTGCCGGGTAACCCATAGTGGTCAACCCGAGTGATTGTCATGCAAGGAGTTTTCCTATGAGCACTTCGCTCGATACCAACCCCACGTCCGAAACCACCAATGCCGCTATCGCCACCGATGGCATGGTGTCCATCACCGAACAGGTGAAGGTCGAACCTTCCAACATCGCATCACCGGCGGTTTCCGACGCCAAAGCCATCACCCTCGTTGATGCCGATGGCATGCTCGAAGTTGAGAAGCGCAACCTGAGCGAACGCATCGCACCCCGGCGCTTGGAGGTCGGCGCCGACGCCACCAGAAGCGCCCTGCGTGGCGACAAACTGATGTTGCTGGGTGTGTCGTGGCTGGCATTAGCTTGGATCGCATTCCCCGGTTGGGAATGGGCCGAGGAGGTCAAGCGGCGGGACATCAATACCGGGGCGATCAAGAGCAAACACAAGCTTGCTTTCGCCACTGCCGCGACGTTCAACCTCGATCCGAGCCACTCAGACCCCGAAATTGCCAAGCAGCATGGGCAGCTAGTGGATCGTTTGTCACTTGCCGGTGAGGGGCTGGTGGCGTTAATCGAAAAGTTGCCTCTCGAGGAGCGGAACGCGATTACCTTCGACGACGAAGGGGCCGAGAAGGTTGTGCCGTATCTCAAAAAGGCAGGCGGGATCAACGCAGTCGCCGCCGCTACAAGAGCGGACAACAACAAGACCCCGGCGGAACGCAATCATCAGATCGCCCTCGATCCCGCAAAGGCCAATGAATATCTGGCAGAAGCCGGAAAACTGGCGCTGCTCGCTCAGGCGAAAGGCATTGGGGACAACGACGCGACTGTCACGCTGGCTCTCGCGATAAATGTCGGCGATGAAACAATCCAT
This sequence comes from Devosia soli, assembly GCF_000970455.1. Lineage (GTDB taxonomy): Bacteria > Pseudomonadota > Alphaproteobacteria > Rhizobiales > Devosiaceae > Devosia > Devosia soli. The sequence goes on from NZ_LAJG01000042.1 coordinate 109,823, forward strand.
GTCGAGGCAGATGCCGGTTTGGCGGACACGGTTCTTGCGCAGGCACTGAAGGCGAAGGCTCCAGTTGATCCGGTCGTGGACACCATCGGTGAAATCCTCCAGGTTGGCAGGGTGATCGAGGAGGTGGAAACCGACAAGCCTAAAGACCACTTGGCAGATCCCAAGGCCGAAGACACAGAAATGCGAGATGCGTCCCGCCATGTCGTGTTCATGCCAGACGGCACCATGCGAGTGTCTGCGATCCTAAACCCCGATAGCCCGGTCGTACTGGTGCAGACCTCGCAGCCGGTGCTTCCGAAGTGGCCCACGATGCCATGCCATTTGCAGGCGCAGAGCCGCCGCATCATTGAGGCCAATATTATCAACCCGGATCGCCGCAAACTGTTCAAGATGCGGGTAGTGGAGCCCGGCAAGACCCTTGGGCATTGCCGCCTCGTGTTCGCCACGGAGGTTGCCGTTGAGCCTAGAAACGGCAAAGTCGAGTTGGGGGTTCTGGTCGAGCCGCTGCGGTCCAAGCAGGAAAACTACCCGCTGGACGTGCGCCACGGGGACTTCGCGCCCGATTGGGAATTTCCACTAGACCTGAGTGCCCGGCAGATCCTTATGAGCTTCGTTTCGGCTATCAAGACGCCTGGCGACAGGGCCGTCAGCATCAACATGAACGGTTCGGAGGCCGAGTTCGTGTTCGGTAAGACTTCTCAGACCGTGGACGCAGCCACCCCAACCAAAGGGAAGGTAAGCGTAATGGCGAGGCATTTGCGGCCGGCGCTGATGACCATCGCAACCCTGCCATTGGTCAAGGACAGCATGACCTTTGCCGCTGACCGCGACGGTGCGGTGAGGATTGCCTTTGGCACCGCGCGGGCCAATTACGCAGTCTTCCTTCCGGCGGTTATGGCCAATAAATCGCTCTCGAACCGCTATTTTACGCCGATCAAGGTGAAATGACCCCTGTGGCGGGCCTTCGCGGCCCGCCACGTTCCCCTTTCCCCCTCTTCTAAGAAGAACGGCTATGCCAAATATCTCGGCTAAACCCGAGCACGCCCTGTTTTTGCCTGCTCCTAACTCCAATTTCGTCAATGCCGTTATGAAGCCAGGCCAACGGCCATTGCCCGCCGGACTAACCATGGCGGACCTCAATTTCCTGCTCTCGACGAGCGGCTTGTTCACCTACGAGGCCGCGCTTTACAGTGCCGCCTTCGGTGTGGGGCAGTTGAACCCCACCATGATAACGACCCGCGACAGGTCAACGACGACCTTGGTGGTCGATAGCGGCGGCTATTCCCTTATCAGTGGCGGCATCACCACCCCCCTACCAACCTACCGCGTTCAGGTCCTGCAATGGCAGGAGCAGTTTGGCGATGTCGGGATAGCCGTGGACATTCCGACCCGAAGCCTCGACGTGCGAGGCAGCGGCTATACTCAGTTCTACCAGTGTTTGGACCAGACGGAGAAAAACACTCAATATGCCATCAGCAGCCGTAGCCGGTCCGATTTCATCCTGTGCAACGTTATGCAGGGCCGCAATCACGCAGAGGCACAGACCTGGTTCGAGCGGATGTCGCCATATCAGCGGCTGCTGGAGGGTATCGCCTTGGCTGGCGACACCAAACAGGACATGTGGTTCTGGAACAAGCGGCTGATCCAGATGCGCGATGCCGGGCTTTTGGACAACCTTCAATGGATACACGTCCTTGGCACGGCGCAGCCGGGGTTTGGGGTGATGCTGACGGGTTTGCAGAAGGCGCTACGGCGACACCTTAACCCGCATATCCGCATCAGCTACGACAGTGCGCGGCCATTTCGGAACGTGCAGGCTAACCACATCATCACGCGGGGCCTGCGCGAGATCGGCGGCGACATTGCATTCTGGCCCTATCAATTCTCCAAGAATTCGAGCGCCCTTGATCGTTCACAGCGGTTCCCGTTCTCCAGCCCCTTGGGTGATCTCTGCCCCTATGGGGATTTCAACCCCGGCAATCCCAACACCGTCGGCGGCTGGGACACGACCGGCCTCATGATGCTGTCGAACCACGAGGTCTATAAAGAGGTGCAGGCCATCGCCGAGGCCAATAGACTGGCCGAAGCAGAGGTGACTGTTGGCGGCGGCACGCCGTGGCATGTCGTGCGGTCATGGGAGGCGTTCGATCTGATCTGGGGCACCACCCAGTCGGATTTGCATCTCAGGAGCTATAAGAAGTTCCTTCAGCACTATGCGGGGGTGTCGAACAGCAAGGACGACGAGCGGTGATCGTCTTTTAAGAAGAAATGTGGGCGGCGGTCAGAGCAGTTCGACCGCTCCTTTTTCGCGTCTAGATGGGTATGCGGGAAATTGTACTGGCACTGACATTATAGCTCCGGGCGATTTCCCGCACGGCTTCCCCGGCCAGCTTGCGCTGACGTACCTCGTCCTGCTGATGCCGAGTGAGCGTGGGACGTCTGCCCAGGCTCTGCCCACGTGCCTTGGCGCGGGCGCGGCCCTCGCCAGTTCTAGCGCGGATCAGTTCGCGCTCGAACTCGGCCACCCCGCCCACGATGGTAACGGTCAGGCGACCATGCGGGGTGGTGGTATCGGCCCACCCTTCGGTGAGGGAGCGGAACATGGCTCCCCTCTGGGAGAGGCTGTCCAAGATGTTGAGCAGGTTTACGGTGGATCGTGCCAGCCGGTCCAGCCGCGTTACCAGCAGGGTATCTCCCTGGCTGACTAGGGCCAGCACCTTGGCCAATCCTTCCCGGTCCGACTTTGCCCCGCTGGCGGTTTCCGCGAAGACCTTTTCGGCTCCTGCGAAGGTCAGCGCCTCACGCTGCGCGTCGAGTGTCTGTCCATCAGTTGAAACGCGGGCATAGCCATAAATCATGCCATCGCTCTGCAACGATATTCTGCAACGCGCAAGCCGCTGAAAACCTTGGCCGGGAAATTCGTTGCACAAGTTGTAACTTTTGCACCGGCATCAACTTGTTCCTAATTAGAGTTAGTGTCCGCTCGGCACTTGCGATCGTTCCGAAGCGGGCCTTCGGCCCCAGTTGTGCAGCAGCGGGCGTTGCTATTGCGGCCGGCAAAATTTAGAACTGTGGATGGGCAAAGCCGGTCCAATCTGACGGGTTGATCCAACAATTTAACTATGTACGATTTCCCATGCGGGTATCATCTTAGAACGCGAGCTCATGCTGCAAGATACAATCCAGAGCTGGCTTGCTAGGCCTATGCCTGACAGAACCGTGAATGCCTCCACAGGCTTGCCAGTTGTGTTGTCTACGGATCTCGGTCTCGAACGAAAAGAGAATCAGGATCGCACAGCAGCTTTCAGGATCACGTCTAAGTCCTCGGCTGGAAGACCATTAGTAGCCGTAATCGTTGTGGATGGTATGGGCGGCATGCGGGAGGGTAGGCTATGTGCTGTACTAGCTGCATCAGCTTTTTTTCACGCGCTAACGGTTCATCGCGGCCAGGATTTGGAAGCTCGAGTAGCTTCCTCCGTTTCCTACGCCAACGACGCCGTTTTTCGCTTTCAGTCTGGGAATGGCGGAGCCACGATTGCCGCCGTAGTTGTCGATCACACCAGGCAGCCGGTTGTGGTCCATGTAGGAGATAGTAGAGCGTATTCCATAAGCGGTATGCGAACGCTTCATCGCTTAACAACCGATGATTCCCTTGCGGAAGCAGTCGGTGGTCATGGGCGTGAGTTACTGCAATTTGTCGGAATGGGGCCAGGAATACGACCCCATATAAAGCAAATTGACCCTGACCAAAGTAGAATATTGCTCACAACCGACGGCATCCATTTTGTAGAGCCGAACGTGTTTGAGCAAGTCGTTGTGAACTCGACAGATCTCAGAGCTGTTGTGGATCGACTGACTGCGCTTGCACGGTGGTGTGGGGGGCCGGACAACGCTTCGATCGCAGCAATCGATATCGAAGCTCTCTCCGCCACGCTTTTCTCCGATGGCGAAGGCTTGCAGATTTGGGACGCAGTCAATGGACTGCAGCTAATGTGGCTCGATACCGAAGATCGCCGCAATATTGTTCCCGCAGTTGCTGTTCAGTCTGATATTGGAAAAGTCGAAGAGCGAGCAAAGCCCAAGGCTAAAAATAAAACCCGGTCCCGAACAAGAGCTAAGCCGAAATCTCAAAACGATGTGCAGCTTGAGATCGAGATTGAGCAGGCGCAGGAACCTAGCGATTTAACTGATGACGACGATAGCAAATAGGTATTCGCCAATTAGTTCAACAGCACCGGGGGGCATGGGGGAGATCATCGAATGCACGGACATCCACCTCGAGCGTCAGGTTATCATCAAGCGCCTTCAGCCCGGCGTTGAACAGCGCCGGATTGTTGATGAACAAAAGGCACTTGCTGCACTACGCTCAAAGCATGTCGTCCAGCTTTTCGATATCATCGAGCTAACGGATCGGGGGCCAAAAGAGCTTGGTCTGGTTCTCGAAAAGATTAATGGGAAGCCGATTACCCCAGGAGCATATAAGGCCGATAAAGCTTCGCTGGCCGTGCTTTGGCAAATTGCCTGTGGACTTGCAGATATCCACGCCAGGGGCATCGTCCACCGTGATGTGAAACCAGGTAACATTCTGATCGACGGGGAGGGTGTCGTTAAGATTATTGACTTCGGACTAGCGAGGTCGATGGGAATGGATGCCAAAACTCACAGCGTTATCGGTACCCCGTTATTTATGGCGCCGGAGCTTTGGCAAGGGGGTGCGATATCGTTCGATGAGAAAATTGACGTTTATGCCTTCGGTGTTACGGCATTAGCCCTGGTTGATACTACCCCGCCCACCGAATTAATAGCACGGCCTCCACTTCCGGTAGGTGGCGCCACTCTTTCCAAGAGCTTTGCAGGCTATCCAGCCCCACTAATCAACCTTTTGACCAGTTGCTTCGCCTCGGACGCAGCTAAGAGGCCCAAAATGAGCGTCGTCGCTGATGCCATTTCGCGGCATCTCCTTAAGGACCAACACCGTGCAACGGTGGTCTTGAACGGAACACCGAACTTTCTAAATTCTAAGAACCGCGCGATCAAATTGAATGCCGCAGGCGTGGGTAGCCTCGCGATCGAATACGATGGTCTCGACTTTAGGGTTACAGCTGTTTCTGGAAACGTTTTCCTGAACAACACTAGTATCGTTACAGGCAATGTCCTACCCGGCTGCTGTGTTATTACCTTTGGAGTTGACCGCAATCGGCGGTTTGTGACTTTTGACGTATCAAGTCCCGAGGTGATGCCATGAAGGCTGGCGACGTAGTTTCGGATCGCTATGTGGTTCAGTCGCATTTTGCCAGCGGCGGCATGCAGGACGTTTATCTTGCTACAGATAAGCTACTCAACACCAACGTGGCTCTAAAAACTCCGCAGGCGGGCCAGGCTGATAAACGTTTTGCGCGCAGTGCAAAATTCGCAGCTCGCGTTAATCACCACAACGTGGCGAAAACACTGGACTACGTGGAAGAAGGCAATCAACGTTTTCTCATTGAAGAGTTTGTCGTCGGTGAAAATCTCGAATTGAAGCTCAGCCGCTTCGGCGCACTTGACCCCCACTTAGGTGCTCGCGTTCTACACCATTTGGCAAAAGGGATTGCCGCCTCGCACCACGCAGGTGTCGTGCATCGCGACTTGAAGCCTAGTAATGTGATCGCGGAGGATGGTGTAAATCTTCATGAGTTGAAGATCACCGATTTCGGAATTGCGACGCTCACTGAGGAAGTCTTCGATGAAGCGGCTAAAGATGGAGACCTTACTCGTTCCACGTCTGGCACGATCCGCGGCGCCTTACCCTACATGGCACCGGAAATGATGTTTCGGAAACCAGGTGATCATCCGGACAAGCCATCCGACATATGGTCGCTTGGCGCGATGATGTTTAGGATCTTGTCTGGGGAGTATCCCTTTGGGGTCTATCTGGATGCCGCAGTAAATGTGAAAAACAAAACTCGTGCTGCTTGGCCGGCTTTCATGACGTCAAACTCGCAGTACAAGCCCTTGTCTTTGGAGCTTCAGGCTGTGGTTGAGCAGTGTCTGAACTACGACCCGGCATCCCGACCCACGGCAGACCAGATAGTAAAGCTCTGTGGGGAACTATGTTACATTAACGTCGAGCGTCATGTCGGCACAATCGACCACTTCATTCAGAATGGCTATAGCGGCTTTGCTACCGGCGACAGTGGCACGGTATTCTTTAGCATGGAAAGCGCTTACGGTCCGCGTCGTCCAGACGCCGGAAGAAACGGCAAAATAGTCTACAGTAAGTTCCCCGGTACTCCGCGCGATCGTGGACATCCCATCGTCGTGGTTGATTGAACCAGTCACGACCGACATCTTACTGGAGAATTGGCTAAGCACTCGCTTGCGAGGTCAGTGCCGGTTCTGCTGGAGCAGTTGCGTTTCGCGGCGTATCGTCCGAGACTATTAGCAAGCTGTACCGGCTGCGTTAGGCAGAACACCTGTCTGATGCGCTGTTCGGGCCTGTGGTAGCTTCAGGACCTGAAGCTTCAATCTTCAGTCAGCCATGCCCGGGGGATGAGATAATCAGTATCACCACGCCAGTTGGCAATCTGCCTAATGTTGTCATGCTCCTCCCAGGCATGGTGGTCGGCGTGATCTACGATAATTATCTGCAGCCTACCACCCAAACTATTGTACGCGCGTGATATGGCAGCAAAGATACGCTTTGTCCGCTCGAGGTCGTCCTCTGTGTGACTGCCGAGATCGCTGTCATCCTGGTTTTCGGCTACCGCCTTGTCAAAGGTATCGCTCGGAAAATACACTTGTGTGGGCTGATCAATGACTAGAAAGGTCGGCACAGGGTTCGTCGGTTCGCGTTGTAGAAAGACGCCGTGCAGAGCAATAAGGGTAGCCAGATGATAGGCCATCCAATTTTCGCCGCTGCCGATCTCCCAAAGGAAATCAGGTTTGTTACTCTTCTCTCGATCGAAACGCAGGTTCAGTTCGCGAAAGTCGAGAACTGGAATGCCCTCAGCTCCCCCAACTGCTAGGCTATCAACGAACCGGATTACATAACTTGAGATCTTGCTCGAAACGTCCTGGTGCCGCTGCTCCCGCTCATCCTCGTCCAATTCCTCCCGCAAGCGGCGTATTCGGACGTTCAGATCTGCAAGTTGAGCGGCAAGTCCGCTCTCCCCTTCAACATCACCAAGCATTGCCAGTGCTTGTTCCGTACTACCGATGAAACGATACACCGCTTCAAGGGTCTGTTCGCGGCCTGCGTCAATTTCGTCAGCCTTCTCGGCAGCTTGCCTCGTGCGGCGAGCCACGTTAAGGAGTCGTTCTTGCTCAAGCACGCTGGTTTCCAGGGCGATGATTTCACGATCAACTACGGGCATGGTTTGCCGCGTCCCAGCGGACAGCGTTTCTAACTCAGTTATCGCTTCACTGAGTTCATGCAGGCTGTGCCGTGCGGGTTGAGTGTTAGAACCGCAAAGTACGCAGCTTTCTGCGTCGATAGCTTGGCGAAACCAACCTGTTCCTTGTACACGCACCGACTGATCAGTGAGCGCCGCTTCGTATACGCTTGCAGAAGAGTGTAAACTGCGCAGGCGCTTTAGCCGCCGACGACTATCTGATAACGCCTTGCTCGCCGTTTGCTCCTGCTCTCTAAGTGTTTCAAGCCGCCGCGTTGCCGTAGTCGTACGCCCAGCAGCGCCGCTCCCTACACCTGCTGCCGTCACCATAGCCTGCAGACGCTCAAGCAAAGACCCCAAGCTACTCGGCGGTTCGCCTGCTGGTATAAGCCCTAGTTCCTGAGCGCGGAAGAACGCTCCGGTCGCGTTCGCTCTCCAAGTCTCAAGGCCGTTACGACGAAGACGAAGTTCGGCCTCAAGACGGCGATATTCTTGAGAAAGCAAATGCAGTGTATGGCGCCGCACAAGATCGTCGTTAGTGATTACGCCTAGTGCGAGGGGCAACACATTTCGAAGTTTCTCACGATGTTCGGAGGAATCCGTCTTGAAAAACATGGTGTGAGGATTTGCCACGATATGTTGCGGCAGGAAATTGAACGCTGCCATGTGGAGCGCACCCCATTTTGACCGGACAGGCGGCATAGCCGATAAGGCATAGGCATGCGCCTATGAGTACGACTATGTCCAAGAGTTCCGACGAGCCGTTTCGACGGGTCGAAGTCATCACCTCCGTTCAGCGCCGCCGTCGCTGGTCAGTAACCGAGAAGGTGCGGCTGGTGGAGGAAGCCATGCAGCCTGGCATGAGCGTTTCCTATGTAGCCCGCCAAGCCGGCATCTCCCCGTCCCAGCTTTTCGCCTGGAAGCGCCGCATGCTCGAAGGCGGCCATGCTGCCGTTCAGGCCGATGAAGATGTTGTGGGCGCCTCGCAGGTCCGCGAGCTGGAGAAGCGGGTGCGTGACCTCGAGCGCATGCTTGGCAAGAAGACGATGGAAGCCGAGATCCTCAAGGAAGCCCTGGATCTCGCCCGCCCAAAAAAACGGACCTCGCCCTTACTGTCATGGAGCAATCCCGAGGACGATACCCAATGAGCGCCATCGCCCGCACTCTGGGTGTCTCCAGGTCCAATCTCATTGAGCGCACCAGCAAGCCCTCACGGCCGAGAGGACCATATCGCAAGCCCGAGGATGTTACCCTTCTTGCCGAGCTGCGCCCGATCATCGACCAGCGGCCCACCTATGGCTATCGACGATTGACGGCATTGCTCAACCGGCAACGGCGCAGGGAGGGCAAGCCCACCGTAAACACCAAGCGTGTCCTCAGGGTCATGCAGCAGAACGGGCTCACCCTTCAAAAGCATACAGCTCTGCGGCCCACCCGCACCCACGACGGCGTTGTGGTTGCCCTGCGCTCCAATATCCGTTGGTGCTCCGATCATCTGGAGATCCACGCCCGGAATGAAGAGGTGGTGCGGATCGTCTTCGTCATCGACGCCTGTGACCGCGAGATCATCGCCTGGTCAGCCGTTGCCAATGCCGGCATCTCCGGCGAGATGGTCTGTGATCTGATGATCGCGGCTGTCGAGCGCCGCTTCCAAACCCTCAAGGTCCCGCACCGGCTCGAATGGCTGTCGGACAACGGCAGTGCCTATATCGCCCGGCAGACCGCACAGGTGGCAGCGGCATTGGGCATCGACCTGCTCTTCACCCCGGTTCGAAGCCCGCAAAGCAACGGCATGTCCGAGGCCTTCGTCAAAACCCTCAAAAGGGACTACGCCTCAACCGTTATCCTCCCAGACGCCGAGACCATCTTGGCCTTGCTGCCAGAATGGATCGACGATTACTGTGAGGTCCACCCGCACTCCGGGCTCAAGTATCGCTCACCACGCGAGTTCCTGCGCCTCAGTGCCTAAACCCAACCGTCGCCTGTCCGGTCAAACGGGGTCCACTCCACCATGTCTCGAAAGCTTGCACGTCCACCAAACGATTTGCTTTCAGGTTCTAGGCTTAGGTTCGACAGTCCGGAAAGATCATCAAAGAGCTGTTTCACCCTTTCAGTCGTCGCGTTAGCGTGGGGGTTACCCACTCCCGACTCTGTGTCATCTCCCTGCTGCAACCAATACTGGTCTGAGGCTTGCCTGCCATCAGGTCTTCGACGAGCGACGCGGACGGGGCCGATCGCAGTGTCTAAAGTTAAACCGTACCAAGCTGCTTTATCCCGGATAACGCCTACGGGGATGGCGCATTTTCCCGCGCCAAGTACATAATCGATGATCGAGGTGATCGCCGACTTTCCGGTCGAGGACCAACCGGTAATTACGTTAACCTTCTGGGTATCGAACTCGATAATTCTGGGATCATGTGCTGGGTTGTCAGGCCAAATAATCAACTCACGAATATGAAACTTCATTCAAAACTCCACACGGAGGCGGGTAGCGACTGTTTCTAATGGGTCGTCAGAGAACCAGTGGCCGAGACGTTTTGCTGCCGCTACGATCTCGCCACCATGGCCACCGAGGTCTCTTATTTCTTTGGGCAAGACCATTCCGAGCGCGCGAAACGAGGGGCCCAAGGGCGTGAGTTCTCGCGCGAGGATGCCGCTGGCCACACCCACCTGTAAGCCGTGCACGATCCGTTCAAAATTGTCTTCCATTCGGGACTGGATATCAGCAATCAACTCAGGCTCATCGGTCACCACCTTGAGCAGGCCGCTGTCGAATTGCATTCGGCTTATCTTTGCTGCCGCCATGCGATGAAACAACAAGCCGCCAGCTACAATAAAGTGAATCAGCATTGGAGGAGTGCCATCTCCTCTATCTGCGTAGGCTCTGCTGAGAGACCAACAGGCCCGCGCCGTGAGACTTACGTTGCGCAGTATTAGCTCTTCGTGATCAGCTCGCATCGCCATGCCTCGGCCGCGAAGGTGTCCACCAAACGTCGCTGTCATCGGCAAGGCGATGATAGTGACCAGAAGTCATATAGAGCTCGTTGCACGGATCTTGCCCAATAGGCTCATAATGCGAGAATGTGGTCCGAGCCAGTATCAACCGTCCCAACTCATCTTCTGAGCGGCCTACTTCTTCGATAACGGTTTGACGAGCAACACCGCGCCATCGCTGTTTAAGCCGATTGCCGCGGTCAACCCATTCTCGGGCGGGAATCTCTCCCTCTGCAGCGAGACGATACCTCTCAGCACTGAACCGGAGGAAATGCTCTACGGCCTCGAAGATAGTTTCATCGTCTGCACGAACCTCGACTAACCGAGCGACAAAATCGCGGGTCTGGGCGGCTCTGTGTTCAACCTCTGAAACCGTGACGTCCGCGGCAGGACGAGGCAATAGTCTTTGACGCACGAGTTGCCGCGTTATGGCGTGAACTTGTTTTAGGCAAGCAGTTCGCGAAATCATTCCAACTTCGCCATTGCGCCACGCTGTTACGAGTGTCTCCGTCATCCAGCCGAGTAGTCCCTGAACTACGACTTGCTGATCGACACCTGGATCAATGGCAAACCCATTTGCAATGATTGCGCGCGCCTCAGGCCAAGACACATTCTCAACAAGTTCGACACGCGAGAGGAGGGTACTAAGCTGATCGTCGCTCCGACCGAGCACTTCATTTATCAAAGCTTGGATTTGGGTTCCTGCTCTCCCTTTGCCCGCAGTGCGCGCAGTAAGAAGGACATCAGCAATACTGACCTCGTTCTTTGCAAATGCTCGGAGCGCGGATGCTATGGCCCCTTCAGCAACCACATTGGTGACTATCATGTACCTCGCGCACGCGGTTCCACGCTCCTCCATTTGGGTCAGCCAGATCTGTAATGTTCGCCACAGACCTCTGCTCCGGTCGCCGAGCACCGTTCCAGCTCTGACTATGCTATGCTTGTCCTGCTCCTGGAGCTCAACCGTGTCCGCTCGATGAACCGAAACGTCATCTACTCTTTCAACTGCGACTATGTCGTCACGCTTTGCTAGAGCGAGATGATATAGCGCGCGCTCCAGCTGCAGAATGGCAGCTGCTACTTGTGGTTCAGCGTTGTTGTTTAGTTTCGAAGCCAAGGGCGTGCACTTCCTCCGCGGTGCTGCTCATAAAACTCTCGCCCATGATGTTGTGATGCACAAGTGATCGGTTCGTTCGTCCAACAGAACAATTGATGTGTCAGACGTCAATGACCGCGATTGCTCGAGGCTTTTGCGCCCGAGTGTTTGGAGGTAAAGGTAGACTGGGTTATCACGAAGTTTCGGTCCGTTAGCTCCAGGAAGCACTAGCACCATCTTGAGGGCGCCCTGCAAGAACGGTTGGCGAACTTAGCACAGATCTAGCACAGACTGGAAATTATCGTATTACGACAGCCACTTAAGTCGCTTCGTTTCCAAATCATAATCCGTGTGTCGGGGGTTCAAATCCCTCCTCCGCTACCATTCCATTTTTTCGATTTTTTCGCGCGCAGCACGTCTTGAAGCCGGCGTTGCATACGCCGACAATCACAATAAAACGAAATTTCGTCGATCAGGCTGGTACCGTTGTGTGCTTGGGCGCAACCGGCTGCATGCGCAATTCGTCGGACCGGATGCAGGCGTCAAGATGCCCCGCCGCTCCCTTGAGCGTGGGTTGGATCCGCCGGCAGGCCTCGAGCGCATAGGGGCACCGATCGGCAAATGCGCAGCCTTGCAACGGGGCGCTCGTATCCGGCACATGCCCCGTCAACCGGATGCGCGGCCCGCTCTTGCGCGCCCCGCGCCCCGGAATGGCCGCCAATAGCGCCTCGGTATAGGGGTGCCGTGGATTACGGAAGATCTGGTCGGTTTCGCCCAGTTCGACGATCCGTCCGGCATACATCACCGCCACCCGGTCGCTGATATTGGCGATGACGCCGAGGTCGTGGCTGACGAAAATATAGGTCAGCCCCATTTCTGCCTGCAGCGCCTTCATCATGTTGATGATCTGGGTCTGCACCGACACGTCGAGCGCCGACACCGCCTCGTCGGCAATCACAAGTTTCGGGTCCGAAGCCAGCGCCCGCGCAATGGCGATGCGCTGCCGCTGGCCACCGGAAAAGGCGTGCGGATAACGCTCGGCATAGTCCGGGCTCAGCCCCACCCGCGCCAAGAGATCTTGGACCTTATCCTCGATCTCGGCGCGCGAATGATTGCCATTGACCTGCAGCACTTCCCCTATGATGTCGCGCACCCGCATCCGCGGATTGAGCGACCCGGTCGGGTCCTGAAACACCATGCGGATATCCGTCCGCAGCTTTTTGGCATTTTCTCCCCGCGCCGCCCGGACATCCACATTGTCAAATTGCACCGCGCCGCTGTCGGCCCGATGCAGCCCCACCAGCGTCTGCCCCAGGGTCGACTTGCCGCAACCGCTCTCGCCGACAAGCCCCAGCGTTTCGCCGGGAAACACATCGAGCGAGATATCGTTGACCGCCCGCACCGCTCCCACCTGGCGGTGGAAGAACCCGGCGCGAATAGGGAAATGTTTGTGCAGGTTCTTGATGCTCAGCAGCGGCTTTCCCGCTGCCCGCGCCCTTCCCTGCACTGGCGACACGACCTCCGAGACCCTGCTCACCCGATCGAACTTATGCGCCTGCGGCCCATAGGCGTGGCACGCCACCATATGGCCCTGCCCCAGATCGGTATCGAGCACCGCAACATGCCCGCACATGTCCTTGCGCGCCCATTCGCAACGCGGATGAAACGAGCACCCCGCCGGTCGCAGCGCCGGGGGCGGCACCATGCCTGGAATAGCTTTCAGCGGCGCCTTGAAATCCCCGTCAAGCCGCGGCATCGAGGCGAGCAGCCCCTTGGTATAGGGATGCTTGGGGTTCTCCAGCAGTTCCTTGACCGGCGCCCGCTCGACGATGCGCCCCAGATACATCACCGCCACCTCGTCGGCGATTTCGGCAACCACGCCGAGATCATGGGTGATGAACAGCACCACCATCCCCGTTTCGCGTTGCAGCTCGCCCAAGAGGTCCAGAATATTGGCCTGCGTCGTCACATCGAGCGCCGTCGTCGGCTCATCGGCGATCAAGAGCCGCGGCTTGTTGATCAGCGCCATGGCGATCATCGCGCGTTGCCGCTGCCCACCAGAAAGCTGAAAGGTGTAGCTGTCATAACGCCGCGCCGGATCGGGCATGCCGACCTCTTCGAGCATTTTTATGCCCTCGGCTCGCGCTTCCGTCTCGCTGACCTGCCGATGCAGCATCAGCGCTTCGCTGATCTGGTTGCCGATGGTGTAAAGCGGCGACAGAAAGCTCATCGGCTCCTGGTGGATCATCGCGATATCGCCACCGCGCACCTGCCGCATCACCGAACTGGTCGGCTTTTCCTTGGCGATATCGAGCACCGACCCATCGGGGCGCCGCAGATTGATCGAGCCACCCGAGACGCGGCCTGGATGATCGATCACCTGCAAAATGGCCTTGGCCGTCACCGACTTGCCGCAGCCGCTTTCGCCGACAAGGCACAGCGTCTTGCCCGCCGGAATATTAAGATCAAGCCCCGGCACCACGTCGATGGCCCCGGCAAAGGTGATGCGCAGATCGCGAATTTCGACGAGATTTTCCATGGTTTCAGTCCGCATAGGGGTCGGCGGCATCGCGCAGGCCATCGCCGAGGAAATTGAGCGCCAGAACGGCGATCACCACCGCAACACCCGGCAGCAAGAGCCAGGGCGCGGACGCAATGGTGCGAACATTCTGCGCCTCCTGCAGCAGCACGCCCCAGGAGACAATCGGCGTCCGCAGCCCGATGCCGAGATAGGAGAGCGCCGTTTCCGCAAGGATCATGCCGGGAATGGCAAGCGATACGGTTGCGATGATGTGGCTCAAAAAACTGGGCAGCATGTGCCGGAAAATGATCCGCACCGGCCCGCAGCCATCGAGCCGCGCAGCCTTGACGAAATCCTCGTTGCGCATGGCGAGAAACCGCCCGCGCACTACACGGGCCAGGCTCGTCCAGCCCAGCACCGAAAGGATGATGGTGATGAGGAAATAGACCTGTAAAGGCGGCACGCTGGCCGGGATCGCTGCTGCCAGCCCGATCCAGAGCGGAATGGCCGGTACGGACTGGATGAATTCGATAAAGCGCTGGATGACATTGTCGGTCACCCCGCCAAAGAGCCCCGAAATTCCGCCGATCAGAATGCCGAAAACTAGGCTCAGCGCCACGCCGATAAGACCGATCGTCATGGAAATGCGCGTGCCATGAATGGTGCGGCTCAGGATATCCCGCCCCAGCCGATCAGCGCCAAAAAGGAAAAACGGCTGCCCTTCGATCACCGGCCCGAAGAGGTGCCGATTGGTCGGAATGAAGCCGAGCAGATTGTAGCTCTCGCCCTCGACAAAGAAGCCCAAATATATCGGCTGCGTTTCGTCCTCGACAAAGGTCCGGCGCCCCGAATTGTAGTCGATCTCGGACTTATAGGCGTTCACATGCGGCCCGAACGTCCAGCCGGTCCCGTCGTCGCGCCCCAGATGCAACGGCTGCGGCGGCGCATAGCTATAGGCCGGGTTATAGGCCTCCAGCGTCACCGGAGCCAAAAATTCGGGAATGGCTGCGACGAGATAGGCGAGGATGACGACGATGCCACCCGCCACACCCAACCGATGCCGCCGAAATTTTTGCCAGACTAGCGCCCAATGGCCATCAAAGCCGCGCCCGCGCTGATGGGTCTTGGCAACGGGAGAAACGAGGCCGGTGGTTTCGTCAAAGGTACTCATCACTGCCTCTTAGCCCTGCTGATATCGAATGCGCGGATCGAGCCAGGCGAGCAGCAGGTCGCTCAGCAGCGTCCCGATCACCACCAGCACGCTCAGCATAAGGATAAAGCTCGAGGCCATGTACATGTCCTGGGTCCTCAGCGCATCGAGCAGCAGCGGCCCGGTCGTTTGCAGCCCCATGACGATGGCGACGATCGTCCCACCCGAGACGATGTCGACGAAAATGTCGTTCTGCCCCGAGACGAACGGATTGAGCGCGTGCCGCACCGGGTATTTCATCAGCAGGGCGAACTCGCCCTTCCCCTTGGCCCGCGCGGCTGTGACATAGGGCTTGTGCAACTCATCAAGCAGATTGGCGCGGATTACCCGGATGACGCTCGCGGTGCCCGCCGTGCCGAGCACGATCATCGGCAACCACAGATGCCCGAGAAGATCGACGAAACGGCCCCAGCTCCACGGCGCCTCGACATATTCGGGCGAGAAGAGCCCGCCGACATTCACGCCGAACCAGGCAAAGGCGATATACATCGCTGCCAGCGCCAGGAGGAAATTCGGCACAGCCAGGCCCAGAAAGCCCAGAAATGTCGCGAGATAATCACCGGCCGAATAGCGCCGCACGGCTGAATAGATGCCGATGGGAATGGCGACGACCCAGATGAACAGAAGGCTCGCGACCGAGAGCACAATGGTCAGCCCCAGCCGCGGCCAGATGACATCCTTGACCGGCAGGTTGAACGAGAACGAAAAGCCGAAATCCCCGCGCAGCACGACGCCGGAAATCCAGTTCCAATATTGCACCATCACAGGCAGATCGAGCCCATAGGCCTTGCGCAAGGCCTCCTGCTCGGCAATCGGCATGACGTCGCCAGCCGCCGCCGACATTTCGGCCAGGCGCGTGACATAGTCGCCGGGCGGAATGGCAATGACGAGAAACGAGATCAGCGACACGGCGATGAGCGCCGGGATCGCATAAAGGATCCGCCGTATCATGAATGAACCCATCCCGATCTCCTTTCTACCAAGGCTTTGGCACGATGCTTTCCGGTCCACCGAGCCGGCACCTCCCCCTTGATGGGGGAGGATGGGAGGGGGTGCGGGAGCCACGGACTGCGAGCTCGTGAGCCCCCCTCCCCAGCCCTCCCCGTCAAGGGGAGGGTGTCCATCCAGTGTGTGGATACGCCACGCCACCAAACTCCAAGATCGGACAGCCGCGGTGTCCCGCGACTGCCCCGCTTGCAGGGAGTGAACTTACTTGAAGAAGAAGGTCGAGAAATTCGCCGGCGCCGGACCAGGATAGAGCCAGCCCTCGATCAGTTCCGCCGGCACGTTGTGCAGGTTGTTCTTGACCGAACGGTAGTAGCCCGCCGGGTTGGCGATGCCGATGGTGAGGAACTCTTCGGCCAGGAGGTCGGTGAATTCCTTCATCAGCGCAGCCTGCTCGTCTCCGACCGTGGTTGGAATGGTCGAGCGCAGTTCATAAAGCCGCTGCACATTGGCGGGCGGCTCGACCACCGTGACGCCTTCGGCCAGTTCAGCATCGGGGTTGAGGCGCTTCGCATCCCACGCCGCCCAGCCCGACCAGTTACCCAGCGACCAATAGCCATAATCGTTCATGAAGCGGCTGAGATTGAGCAACGGCAGCTGACCGCACCCGTTCTCACCCACCCATACGGCCGCGTCGGCGTCAGGCTTGGCGCGGGCATTCCCGAACAATTCGTCCGAGTGATAATTGACCGTCACATCGAGACCCGCCTGCTTCCATGTGCGCTCGATCAGCTGGAAGGCATCGACCGTGTCGGGCTTGAAGTCGGCATTGATCTCGACCGAGAACCTGAACGGCTTGCCGTCCGGCCCGACGCGCACGCCGCTCGCGTCCTTGGGGATGATCTTGTCGAGATGCTCTTGAGCCTTGGCGAGATCGAACTCGGTGAATTCCTTGGCCAGCTTTTCATTATAGAAGGGCGAGTTCGGCAGCGGCGCCGGCTGGAAGGGCTCGCCTTGGCCGAGATAGATCGTGTCGATGATTTCCTGGCGATTGATGGCGAGCGAGACACCGGCGCGGAAATCCTTGCTCGAGAACACCTCCGCCTTGACCGGATCGGGATGCGTCACCGAGAAGCCGAGCACCGCCGTATTGTAGTCGCAGCTCGTTGCCGGCACGAGCCGATAGTCGCCCGCCTGCTGATTGTCGAAGAACACGGCGCGGTTTTGCGGTGTCGACACATTGCGTGGCGACATGGTGATCTGGCCCTGGATCGCCTGCAGGAGCGTCACTTCCGGATCGGCCGCCACCGCCCAGACGCGCTCGTCGATATAGGGCAGCTGCTGGCAGGACGGATCGACAGCGAAGTAATAAGGATTGCGGATATAGGTCACGCGCTCCTTGCCGAGCAGCGTATCGGTGCCGATCCAGGCATGCACGGATGGGCGCTTGGGGTCGTTGAACTGGGCAGGGTCATTGTAGGACCCGACATTGCCCTTCCACCAGGCGGCATAATCCGTCGTGCCGGCGGCAGCCATCAGTTCGGCCACGCCATCGGGATTCAGGTCGATATCGAACTGCTCCATATAATGCTTGGGAAACTGCACGGCGCGCTGGCCATAGGGTCCGGCCATGTTCTGAAGGAACAGCCCGTTCGGCTCTTCGTATTCAAACGTGACAGTATAGTCGTCGACCTTGGTCACCGTCGGCACGGCGCCGTTGTTCTTGAGCTCGGCGCGCGGCCCGCCGGTCATGACCTTGGGGTTGTTCTCGACGCGATCCCACCAGAAGATGATGTCATCGGCGGTAAAGGGCTGGCCGTCGGACCACTTCATGCCTTCGCGAAGGTGGAAGGTATAGCTGCGGGCGTCCTCCGAAATATCCCAACTCTTGGCGATGCCGGGCACGACTTCGGAGCCATCGACGCTCCAGCGCACCAGCGGTTCGTAGCCGAACTGCCTGATATCGGCGATATTGCCGCCGCCCCAAGAGTCGATGAACTGGCCACCATAGACGCCAACCTCTTCGGCCGGCTGGATCACCAGCGGTTCGAGCGGCAGGCGCTCGGCGACGGGAGGCAAGGTGCCTGCATCGACCATCGCCTTGAGCTGCGGCGCCTCGGTAAAGCCGCTGGCGCAGACATTGGCGGCCGCGTCCTGCGCCTGCGCCGGCAGCACCAGTGCGCCGGGCATGGCACTTGCGCTCATGAGCAGCGATGCTGCCATCAACCGCGTTACTCCGAAACGATCCTTCTGCATTTGCTTCCCTCCCACGAAATGAACACTTCGCATCCTCCGAGGTCCGGCCGATGGGGTTTTGGGCCGAACGTCTCACCGTGTCGAGGGTGCGCAACGCCCCTCATGACTAGTCCCCACATCTATCGGTTTGGTGACGCTATCTTGTAAACGTTTTCAAAACAAGATACCAAAATCGACATGGCGCAGGACGTTAGCGGAGTGCTATCGGAAAGCCCGATCGACCGCACTCAACGTCAACGGAATGCTACCCGAATGGTCACCATCAAGGACGTTGCCAAGCTCGCCGACGTGTCGATCGCCACGGTCTCGCGCGTGGTCAATGGCTATGCCCATGTGCGTCCCGATGTGCGCGACGCGGTCAACAAAGCCATCGACGCGCTCGGCTATCGCCGCAATGGCCTGGCCAGCTCCTTCCGCACCCAGCAGTCCAATATCGTTGGCGTCTTGCTACGCCAGCAGCGCACCCCGTTTTCGAGCGCCCTCGCCTATGCCATTGAAACCACCATGTTCGATCAGGGCTATCGCGTGCTCCTCTGCTCGACAAATGGCGATGCCGATCGCGAGCAGGCCTATCTCGAAACTATGCTCGATATGCGCGTGCAGGGCGTCATCATCCGCCCATCAGGGACCACCGCCAAAACCGTAAAGCAAGTCAACCTCCTGCGCGAACGCGGGATTTCCGTCGCTTTCGTCGATATGAAGCCCAAAATCGCGGCTGTCAGTTCAGTGGTTTGCGACAATTTTTCCGGCGGCTACCAGGGCATGCGCCACCTGATCGAGCTTGGCCATCGCAAGATCGGCGTTGTCGCGGGCGGCGTCGCCCAGCGCGGCGGCAGCCATGATGTCGGCAGCGAACGCGTGCGCGGCATTCGCCAGGCGGCGCGAGATCTCGCCGACGATGTCGAGATCGTCTTCTCTCACCCATTCGACACTGCCAGTTTCGACGTCGGCCGCGAGGTCGGCGCCGCGATGATCACGGAAAACGCCGGCATCACCGCCATCTTCGGCACCACCGACATGCTGGCGATCGGCGTCATGCACGCCGCCCACGCGCTCGGCCTCGACCTGCCGCGCGATCTCTCGATCCTCGGTTATGACGGCGTCCTCGAATCCGCCGTCACCTTCCCGACGCTCTCGACCATCGCCCAGCCTATCCACGAAATGGGCCAGATCGCCGCCATGACGCTGATCGACCACATGAGCGAAGCGAGCAAGTCGCCGCGCCAGACCGTGCTCGAAAACACCCTCATCCAGCGCGCCTCGACCATCCCGCTCGAGGACTAATCCACACCCCTCGCCCGCAGCGCTATACTCCGCCAACAGGCGCAGCCCCACGCAGCGCCAAATCGGAATCCGGAGAAAAAGCAGCGCTCAAAATTTTCAATCACACACGTCTTGCGATCGATAATTGAAAACGATTACAAGAATGGGAGTTACCCGCGCGGTCAGAGGAAAGTTTCATGTCGTCGTCAAACCTGGCCACCAGCGGTGCCGAAATCAAACTGGCGCAGCGCCTCGCGCCGGTCATCCGCTTCAGCGACAACGAGCCTTTCCTGCCGAGCCGTGTCGGCGTTTCGGTGCTCGAAAAGCCCGGTCGCTCGCCCTCGGCGCCGCTCGAGATCACCTTCGGGCCCGGCGTCGCCCAGGTCATCGAATATGCCATCTGGTGGGACTGGGACATCCAGCACCTCTATGAACTCGAGCACATCTGGCTCAAGCTCGACGCAAGCGACGCCGTGATCGCCGTCGAAGCCAGCGCCCATGGCGGTATCTTCGCCATGACCCTTCCCAATGGCGCCCTCCCCCTCGAAGACGGCCGCATCACGCTCTTTTCAGCCCCCGGCAAGCACGCCTTCACCGCCACCGTGGATGATCAGCTGGCGACCGCTGAAATGACGGTGCTGAGCTGTCAGGAACTGGCCGGCCGCGGCGCCATCCTCGTCAACGACACGTTCCGCCTCCCACTCGATGACCTGACCTATGAGGACCACCGCGCGGTCAAGCGTTACCTCCAGGCGCGCGCCTTCCTGCCGTCCTTCAATTTTACCCAGCGTTTCGATCTTTCCTCGGTCGAATTTTCATCCTGGGACGATCTCGCCGCGTGGATTCCCGGTCGCGTTAGAGAAGTGGCGGCTCAGGTCCGCGCAAGCCAACCCCTTCTCAAAGCTGTGTTTCTCGACAGCGGCGATACGCTCGTCAACGAAGCCACCGAAGTCTTCGACGCAGAAGGCTATGTTGTCGAAGCCGGACTTATCCCCGGGGCCTTGGAGATGATCAACGCGCTCACCCGCGAGGGATATCGCCTCGCCCTCGTCGCCGACGGCCGCGTCCGCAGCTTTGCCACCATCCTCGGCGGCCACGGCATCGAACCCCACTTTCACGCTCAGGTCATTTCCGAGGCCGAAGGCTGCGAAAAGCCCGATCGGCGCATGTTCGAAAAGGCCATGAGCGCACTTGATCTAGGCTCAGACGACGCACAATCCATCGTCATGGTCGGCAACCATCTTGAGCGCGACATCGGTGGCGCCAACAAGCTCGGTATCATCAGCATCTGGCAGAGCTGGTCCAAAAAGCGCAGCCACATTCCCGAATTCAGCCACGAAGTGCCGCGCTATACCATACGCACCCCCGGCGAACTCCCGGCTCTGCTTGAAGAGATCGAACTGGTCATGGCCCGCGCAAGCCACAATCCGTCATTCTCATCCGTCTGACATCAAACGCGGATAAGAAGCGCCGGAGCCTTAAAGGGAGGATCACCGTGACCCTGAAATTCATCGTTCTCAGCGACCTCCACGTCATGCCCGAAGGCCAACTTTCCCTGACGCTCGACACCGGCGCCCGGCTCGAACGGGCGGTCGAAACCATCGCTGCCCGCTATGACGATGTCGATTTCTGCGTCCTGGCCGGCGACCTTACCGATCTCGGTCAGCCCGCTGCCTATCAACGCTTCAATTCCCTGGTCGAAAAGATCAATATTCCGGTCCACCTGACGCTCGGGAACCACGACGATCGCGAGAGTTTCCTCTCCGTCTTCGGTCAGGCTCACGTCGCCGAGACCGGCAAGATCGATAAGGCTTTCGACGCCAAGGGCTACCGTATCATCCTGCTCGACTCTTCCGAGCCCGGCCGGGTCGATGGCCTTTTGACCGACGCGCAGATGTCCTGGCTGAAGGCGCGTCTTGCCGAGGCCATGGACCGCCCCGTCATCGTGATCCTCCATCACAACGCCAACGCGCTCCATATCGAATCCGACGATATCCGCATTCTCGATGCCGAGCCCTTCCTCGCCGCGCTCAAGGCCCACCCCGATATCCGCCAGGTCATAGCCGGCCACGTGCACCTGACCTCGACCGCCCTCTGGCGCGGCATCCCCTTCACCACACTCGCCGGCGGCCACTATTACTGCACCGTCGACCAGCCGCATGTCCCCATGCGCCGCCTCCGCGGCCCCGCCCAAATGGCCTTCGTCATCGGCACCGCCGACCAGACAACTGTTCATTTCGACAACTATATCGACGACCACGCTGAGATCATGGGTGTGGAATAACCAACGTCCAGCGCCATATCCGCACGGTGCCAGAACGCTTGTGCAAGGCGAGCATCTGGCACCCAAGTCTGCACCAGGCCGCATATGGGATCGCTGCGAGAAAGACGTCGCGCCCATGAAGGGGAGCCGGTTTCCCGGCTCCCCCTCTGGTCAATCCTAAGCCTCCAGCTCGTCCTTTCGCGCGGTGCGCCAGAGCGAGTAGCCGATGCCGCTGGCGAGGATCACGAAGGTGATGCCGAGCGACCACTCGGCGGGAAACTTGTCCCACCCCATGAGATCGGCCACGAAAATCTTCGAGCCGACAAAGACAAGCAACACGGCCAGCGCCTGCTTGAGATAGGCGAAGCGGTGGATAATGGCGGCAAGCGCGAAATAGAGCGCACGAAGCCCCAGGATCGCGAAGATGTTCGAGGTGTAGACGATATAGGGGTCGGTGGTGATGGCGAAAATCGCCGGTACGGAATCGACCGCAAAGATCACGTCCGCAATCTCGATCATGACGAGCGCCAGAAAGAGCGGCGTCATGAAGCGGTGCATCCTGCCTGTTGCCGGATCGACCTGGCGCACGAAGAACCTATCGCCATGGAGTGTCTCGGTCACCCTGAAGCGATTCTTCATGAAGTTGAGCACGGGGTTCTTGGCGAGATCCATTTCGCCATGTCCGCCCATGAGCATGCGGGCGCCGGTAAAGATCAGGAAGGCCGCAAAAATATAGAGGAGCCAGCCGAACTCGGACACCAGCGTTGCGCCGAAACCGATCATGATGGCGCGCAGCACGATCACGCCCAGGATACCCCAGAACAGCACCCGGTGCTGCAGGTGGCGGGGGATGGCGAGGTAGCCGAAGATCATGGCAATGACGAAGACATTGTCCATGGCGAGGCTTTTTTCGACCACGAAGCCGGTCAGGTATTCAACGCTCGATTGCGCGCCGAGCTGCCACCAGACGAAACCGCCGAAGGCCAGGCCCAGGGCGATATAAAAGCCCGAGAGCATCAGGCTTTCACGCACTTCGATCTCGTGTCCGTCCCTGTGGAGGACGCCGAGATCGAAGGCGAGAAGCGCAACGACAAGGCTGAAGAAGCCGAGCCACATCCAGAGCGGCTGGCCGAGAAACGCAAGCGTCAGAAGCTCCATGGCTTAGCGCTCCTCGCCCGTGCTTTCGATGCCGAATGCCATTTCT
This sequence comes from Devosia soli, assembly GCF_000970455.1. Taxonomy (GTDB): domain Bacteria; phylum Pseudomonadota; class Alphaproteobacteria; order Rhizobiales; family Devosiaceae; genus Devosia; species Devosia soli. The sequence continues at coordinate 132,948 of NZ_LAJG01000042.1, forward strand.
ATGCGGTGCAGCGCGCCGAGTTCGACCGGGTGGACGAGCCCATCGGCAATGATGACCTTGTGACAGATGTCGCGGATGGCTTGCCTCTCGCTCCGCGTCAAAGCAAGGGTCCGGAGCGTTTCAAGCGCACGATCCTGCGCAATCAGCGGATCGTAGCTATAGGCGCGCATGTGATCGGCGAGTTCTTCGGCAAGTTCGGCCACCGAAAATCCCTCCGAGGCGGGGCTCGCCAAAAACACTTCGACAAGCTTGCGCCGCTCGTCGAGGTCGAGGCGGCCGTCGGCATGGGCGATGATGGCGGCTGCTGCCACGAGCCCCTCGAGATAATCCCCGGCGCGGGCACGGCCCGCTTCGGCCTGCAGGTTGCGGCCGGAAAGCTCATGAAGCGCGCGGATCTGGTGGCCGCGCAGGAAAAGATCGTCGTCAGAACTTTTGGTCTTGGGCATCTAAAACTCCTCTCAAAGTGCCACTCGGGGCACGGAGGGGAGCGCGTCGGAAGACCGTTCGATCGGGCACCAGACGCGGTGCCCCTGCGGCGCCGCCGAGGTGATCCGACATCGCGGGGCAGCGTGGCTGCCGACGCCAGAGGGGCCCGGTCACGGCCGATTATCTGGAGCGTCGCCGCGAAATATCAAGACCCTCTGCGGCAATCGAGCGCAGTTTTCGTGCCGGGGTGGAAACATCAAGGCGACCATCGGCGCCGTTATGCGTTGAAGCGACAGCAAAGCCGGAGCCAAGATGTGAGCATTCGCCGTATCCGCGTGATCGACCTCGAAACCGCTGGCGACGCGGCAACCGATGTCTGCGAGATCGGGTGGCAGGATGTCGTTTCCGTCGACGGCAATCCCTGGGCACTTTCGGACGAACGCGCTGCCCGCTTCGTCAATCCGGGCAAGCCGATTTCGGCAGAAACTATGTCGATCCATCATATCTTGGACGAATGGGTCGCCGGCGCGCCGTTCTGGAAAGAGATGGCAGCCGAAATCCTCCAGCCCGACGGTGGCGTCATCGCGCTCTCAGCCCACCGCGCTGCCTTCGAGCAGCGCTATTGCACCCCACGCTTCACGGGCGGTGCCGACTGGATCTGCACCTGGAAATGCGCTCTCCGCCTCTGGCCAGATTTGAAGGGCTTTTCAAATCAAATGCTCCGGTATCAGCGGATGCCGGCCGGGCTTATCCATGAACTGGGCCTTCCTGCCCATCGCGCGATGCCGGATGCCTATGTCACCGCCCACCATCTGCGCGACATGCTCAACGAAGTCGGCCCCGAGCAGTTGATCCGTTGGAGCCGCGAGCCCGGCCTCCTACCCCGCGTCCGCTCCGGCCCCGAACGCGGCAAGCCCTGGTCGATGCTGGACGAACACGCCCTTGAGGAACTGTCGCGCGACCGCGACCTCGACACGCGTTTCAGCGCCACGACCGAACTCAAGCGGCGCGGCGAACGTGCCGAACCCAAGCCCATCGCGCCTGCTCAGCAAGACCTGTTCTAGATTGTCGAACCAAGGCTGGCGCCCGTCGACCGCTCATTTGCGCGCGCACATTATCCTAATGTCAGCGCCAGATAAATCTCGGTAATTCCCAATATGCAGTTACCCTGCAGTCACCGACAGTAACGCGATCTCACGCGAGTATCGCCCATGAAACGCCGAGCGCTGATTACTGGCATTACCGGCCAGGATGGCTCATACCTTGCCGAACTTCTGCTCGAAAAGGGCTATGAAGTGCATGGTATCAAGCGGCGCAGTTCATTGTTCAACACGCAGCGGATCGATCATCTCTACGAGGATTGCCACGCCAGCGAACCCTCGCTGATCCTTCATTACGGCGACCTTTCCGATGCCCTCAGCGTCGCGCGGCTCATCGAAAAGATCGTGCCGGACGAGATCTATAATCTTGCGGCCCAATCCCATGTCGCGGTCTCTTTCGAAGAGCCCGAATATACCGCCGACATCGACGCGCTAGGCACGCTGCGCCTGCTTGAAGCCATTCGCCTTGCCGGGCTCGAGCGCCACACGCGGTTCTACCAGGCGTCCACTTCCGAGCTCTTCGGGCTCACCCAGACCGTGCCGCAGCACGAGACGACACCGTTTTATCCGCGATCGCCTTATGCCGTGGCCAAGCTCTATGCCTATTGGATCACGGTCAACTATCGCGAAGCCTATGGCCTTTTTGCCTGCGACGGCATCCTCTTCAATCACGAAAGCCCGCGCCGCGGCGAAACCTTCGTGACCCGCAAGATCACCCGCGCTCTCGCCCATATCGCGCTTGGACTAGAGACCAATCTTTATCTCGGCAATCTCGACGCGCTGCGCGATTGGGGGCACGCCCGCGACTACGTTCGCATGCAGTGGATGATGCTGCAGCAAAAGCAAGCTGAAGACTATGTCATTGCGACCGGCGTACAGCACTCGGTGCGAGACTTCATCACCTGGGCGGCGGCAGATCTCGGTATTACGCTGGAATTCATCGGCACGGGCAGCCAGGAGCGCGGCATCGTCCGCCGCGTCGACGGCGATCTCGCGCCGGCTGTCCGTCCCGGCGATGTCGTTATCCGGATCGATCCCAAGTACTTTCGCCCCGCCGAGGTCGAGAGCCTTCCGGGCGATGCGAGCAAGGCCCAGCGCCAACTCGGCTGGGTGCCTGAGATCTCGGCCCGCGCGCTCTGCACCGAAATGATGGATCACGACTATCAGGCCGCAAGGCGACAGTCGCTTCTCGTCTCGCGCGGCATGGCGTTACCTGCCAGCCTTGACCTTTGAAACGCATCCCGATGCACTTTGATCTCCAAGGCAAGACGATCTGGATCGCAGGCCATGGCGGCATGGTCGGCTCGGCGCTCGTCAGGCGCCTCGCTCGAGAAGATTGTCACACGCTCACTGTCGATCGCGCGACGCTCGACCTCAGGCGTCAAAGCGAGGTTGAAGCGTTTCTTCGCGCAAGCCGTCCCGATGCGATCGTTCTTGCTGCAGCCAAAGTCGGCGGCATTCTCGCTAATCAACGCCAGCCGGTCGATTTCCTTCTCGATAATCTCCAGATCGAAACGAATGTCATGGCCGCCGCCCATGAGGCCGGCGTCGACCGCCTGCTGTTTCTGGGTTCATCCTGCATCTATCCACGTTTAGCGCCTCAACCCATCGGTGAAGAGGCGCTTCTTTCCGGCCCGCTCGAGCCGACCAATCAGTGGTACGCCCTTGCCAAGATCGCGGGGCTCAAACTCGCCGAAGCCTATCGAGCGCAATATGGTCGGGACTATATCTCCGCCATGCCGACGAACCTCTACGGCCCCGGCGATAATCTCGACCCCTATTCGAGCCATGTCGTTCCCGCCTTGATGAAAAAGGCCCATGAAGCGCGGCTTTGCGGCAAACAGAGCATGATCCTCTGGGGCACCGGCAGTCCACGTCGCGAATTCCTCCATGTTGACGATTGCGCCGACGCGCTCGTCCACATTCTCCAGCACTATTCTGACGCCGAACATATCAATGTCGGCTCAGGCAACGATCTCACCATTCTGGCGCTTGCAGAAATGATCTGTGACGTCGTCGGTTTTTTGGGCAGCATCGAGCACGATTTGTCAAAGCCCGACGGCACCCCGCAAAAGCTGATGGGCGCGAATAAAATATCAGCGCTCGGCTGGCGTCCTGCCATTCCGCTTCGCGAAGGTCTGGCCCAAACCTATGCGTGGTTTACCGCACAACAGGAACTTGCCTAAGCGTCGCGCATGGCCTCGGTCGCCCGCGCCAGTTCGAACGCTTCGTCATCGGTAAGCGTCGCGGGGTCAATCGTGCCCCATTCATCCCGCCAAAGAACATCGTCTTGCAAGGTTACCACGACCTCGGCGAAACCGTGGAGCGCTCGCGCCGCCTCGGCAGCCTCGAACGCTTCCTTGACGCTGTCATAATCGACCTCATCTCCGTCGACGTCGCCTTTCGCCGGCCACCAGACGGCAGCATGCACCTTGCCGTCCGCGTTCTGCTCGATGCCAACCGTGACGGCATTTTCTGCCGCCTCGCCTATCGCAATTTTCCGAAAGTGCTGCATGGCGCCCTCCTTTCCGGCAAAAGCGCGGGAAAGCAAAAACGTTCCCGCCTGCGCTCGTGATCGCGCGGCTCGGAACTCGGCACGATCCAATCTCATTTGAGGCGGAGAAATGGAGGCAGTCATGCTGATGTCTGCAGTCGTCTGGGACCGGATGCGCGCCGATGAAATCGTCGCGGCGCCGGGCCTCAATTATTCCTCCGATCTCGACGAAGGCTGGCGTCGCCAAAAGCGCGGGCGTGGCTTTGCCTATATCAGCGCTTCGGGTGACACCCTTTCTCCGGAGCGTCGCCGCCAGATCGAGTCGCTCGCCATTCCGCCGGCCTGGCGCGACGTCTGGATTTGCGCCGATCCTCAGGGTCACATTCAAGCGACGGGACGGGATGAACGCGGCCGCAAGCAATATCGCTATCATCCCGATTGGACATCCCACCGCGCCAGCACCAAATTCGGTGGTCTGGTGGGCTTTGCCGAAGTTCTCCCAAACCTGCGCCAGCAGGTCGAAGCCGACCTGCGCAAGCGCACCTTGGGGCTGGACCGTGTTGCAGCCTCAGTCGTCTGGCTTCTCGACAACAGCCTCATTCGCGTCGGCAACCCAACCTATGCCCGTGACAACAAGAGCTTTGGGCTGACGACGCTCCGCAATCGCCACGTGGCTATAGATGGCCAAAAGATCCGTTTCAAGTTCAAGGGCAAATCCGGCAAGGACTGGAACCTGCAGCTTGTCGACCGACGCATGGCGCGTATCGTCAAGTCGCTTCAGGATTTGCCGGGTCAGCACCTCTTTAAATACGAAGACGAGAATGGCTTTCACGCCATCAGTTCGCGCGACATCAACGACTATATTTCGGGCAATGCCGGGCCCGGTTTCAGCTCCAAGCATTTCCGCACCTGGGCCGGCACGGTTCGCGCCTTCGGGTTGCTGGCAGGTCAACCCGTGCCCGAAAGTCAGCGTGCGCAAACCAAGCTTTTGACCGGCATCGTCGATGTGGTTTCCAACCGGCTCGGCAATACCCGGGCGGTCTGCCGGCAAAGCTATATCCACCCCGCGGTGTTCGAGCACTGGCAGGCGGGCAATCTGCCAAAGCCGGCGAGCCTTGATCCGATACCGGGGCTCGACGAGGAAGAATGCGCTGCGCTGGCCTTCCTCAAGTCGCTTGCAACCTGAAACGAAAAGGGCTGGCCCAAAGGCCAGCCCCAAATTGGACTATTAGCTTTGCGTATTAGCGCAGCTTGCCCGAAAGACCCCAGGCGCCGCTGACGGTGAGCGCAGCCAGGGCCATCTTCAACACATCCCAGACGAGGAACGGCTGGACCGCACCGGCCCAGGCGGAAGCAACGACATTGGTCTGGTCGATCCACTGCGCCTGGCCGGACAGCAACAGAAGCCAGGCAAAGCCGAGGGTGAGCAGAACCGCTTCGCCAACGATCATCGCTGCAAACAGCGTGAGTGGCTTGGACGACGCTCCGCGATCTGCAGCAAAGCCAATGACGCCGGCCATGACGAGGAAGCCGAGGAGGAAACCGCCGGTCGGTCCGAGGAGGTAAGGCAGGCCGGCCGTCGCGCCAGCGAAAACCGGCAGGCCGGCTGCGCCTTCGATCAGGTAAAGCGCCACGGTGGCAACGCCGATACGGGCGCCGAACGCTGCGGCGAGCGCTGCAATCGCAAGGCTCTGCAGCGTCACGGGGACGGGCCAGACCGGAACGTTGGTCTTGGCAGCAATCGCGATCACCAGGGTGCCAAGCACCACGGTTGCGATATTGGTCGCCAGCTTGGCCGCATCGGTCTTGGGCTGAAAAATGCCGAGCAACGTATTGGGCGTGGTCAAAGTGACGGCCATTTCGTACCTTTCTTGCTAGTGCGCCGCACGGCCCCTTGGGGCCAGCGCGCTCATCCGTCCCGTTCTAATCTGTCATTTTTGTCGTTGCAATGGCCCCGCTCTCCGCTCCCGTCTTCGATACAAGTTTCAAGCCCGATCCGGGCGCCGCGGTGCCTGTCGCCCCAGGCCTTGTGCGCCTCACCGCGCCCAATGCTTCGCCCTATACTTTCACCGGAACAAATACGTTTCTTCTCGGCGACAGCACGATTGCTCTCCTCGATCCCGGACCCAATGAGCTGGCGCATCTTGCAGCAATCGAGAGCGCCATCGCCGGCCGACCGGTCTCGGCTATCCTTCTCACCCACACCCATCGCGATCATAGCGCTTCGGCCGAAGCCCTTGCCAAACAATACGGTGCGCCACTCTGGTTCGGCGGCCGCCACCGCCTCTCCCGCCCCCTCCGGCGCTTCGAGCGCAATCCGATAAAGAATTCCTGCGATTGGGACCTTGTCCCCGACCGGACCCTGGTCGATGGCGAGACCATCACCGCCGGCGATCTTTCGCTCACCGTCCACGCGACGCCCGGCCACTGCGCCAACCATCTTTCTTTCGGCCTGAGCGACGGGGATATCCTTCTCTCGGGCGATCATGTCATGGGCTGGAACTCGACACTCGTTGCCGTCCCGGATGGCTCAATGGCGGATTACCTTGCCTCGCTCGATGAGGTCATGGCGCTGCCCTATCGCCGGTATCACCCCGCCCATGGCGGCCCCATCGCCGATGGGCCCGCGCACGCCCGCGCTCTCAAGGCGCACCGCCAGATGCGCAATGACCAGCTCCTCGCAGCGGTGAGCAAGGGAGCAACGACGATCGGCCAGGTGGTCAAGGCAATCTACCCCACCCAACCCACCAAAATCCGCATGGCTGCGCGCATGACCATGGCGGCCCATGTCGAATTTCTCGAAGACAGCGGCGCCCTGAAGGTCAGCCGAGGCTTGTTTGGCATGCGGCTATCGCTTGCTTAGCCCCTCCTCGGCTCTCCGCTTGGGGGCAATTGAGCGCAGTCCCTCAGTTCCGCTGAAACCCAACCGCGCCTTCGCGTCCCGTCTGGCCCCGATGGCGCAGCATGTGATCGGCCAAAACCAGTGCCATCATCGCCTCCCCCACCGGCACTGCGCGAATGCCCACGCAGGGGTCGTGCCGGCCCTTGGTGATGATATCGGCATCCTCATTGGCCGAGGTCACCGTCTGTCGTGGCGTAATGATCGATGAGGTCGGCTTGACCGCAAAGCGGCAAACGATCGGATCGCCATTGGAAATTCCACCCAAAATTCCGCCGGCATGGTTGGAAAGGAAATAGGGCTTGTCCGCCCCGGCCCGCATCTGGTCGGCGTTCTCGACGCCGGTCAGTGCTGCCGCTGCAAAACCGTCGCCGATCTCGACGGCCTTGACCGCGTTGATGCTCATCATCGCCGAAGCAAGGTCCGCGCTCAGCTTACCGTAAACCGGTGCGCCCCAGCCGGCTGGAACGCCCTCGGCCACGACCTCGATTACCGCGCCCACCGAATTGCCATCCTTGCGGATCCCGTCGAGATAGTCCGCCCAGAATTCGGCTGCCTTGGCATCGGCGCAGAAAAACGGGTTCTCCCCTACCTGATTCCAATCGAAACTATTGTAGTCGATCTTGTGCGGCCCAACCTGCACAAGGCTCGCGCGGATGGTTACGCCAGCCAGCACCTGCCGCGCCACTGCGCCCGCCGCAACCCGCGCCGCCGTCTCGCGCGCCGAAGTGCGACCGCCGCCGCGATAGTCGCGGATTCCATATTTCTGGTCATAGGTGAAATCGGCATGGCCGGGCCGATACTTGTCGCGAATATCGGAATAATCCTTGGAGCGCTGGTCGGTATTCTCGATCAAGAGCGAAATAGGCGTCCCGGTCGTGCGCGGCCCATCGGTGCGTTCGTCCTCGAACACACCCGACAGGATTTTCACCTCGTCCGCTTCGCGCCGCTGCGTCGTATATTTACTCTGCCCCGGCTTCCGGCGATCGAGATCGCGCTGGATGATTTCCGGGGTCAGCAAAATGCCCGGCGGCACCCCGTCCACCACCACGCCCAGCGCCGGCCCATGGCTCTCGCCCCAGGTGGTGAAACGGAAAAGATGCCCGAACGTATTGAAAGACATAGCGCAGCCCCTTGGGTTGTGGGCTTTCTAGAAAGCCCTCCCCCTGAGGTCAATCGCCATGCTCAAGCGGAAGCCGCATCCCAGCTGTTCTCTGCCGCGTGCAGCGTCATCCGCCCCTTGGCAAAATGCGCAATAACCCCCTGCGGCGGGGGCCAGTTGAGAACGTCGCCGCGCGGCGTGCCTTCGACCAGATGCCGCAAGACGCGCAACACGCCGCCATGGGCAACGACGACGGCTTGATGGGTCAGATCATGCGCGAAATCGACCAGCCGCGCCGAAACATCATCGTAGTTCTCGCCGCCATTCGGCCGAAACGACCAATAGCTCTCGTCGCGCTCGCCCGGTGCCAGGGCCTCGTGCTCCCGCGCTACCTCAGCGTGCAACATGCCCTCGAAATCGCCGAAAGAAATCTCGATCAAGCGTGGATCATGGATCACCGGCGGCAGTTTCACATCGAAGGCTGCCCGCATGCGGTCCATGGTTTCCGAAGCCCGGCTCAGCGGCGAGGCAAACCAATTGAGCGAAGCGGGATCGACGCCATCCTGCTCGAGCAATTGCCGCAACAACACGCCATTGGCGTCGGCCTGCAATTGGCCAACCCGGTTGAGCGGAATGTCCATGCTGCCCTGATAGCGGCGTTCGCGGTTCCAGTCGGTTTCGCCGTGCCGGGCAAAGTAGAAATCGGGCCAGTCAGGGGTGGTCATGCGCATAAACGCGCCAAAAGCGGCGCGACCTTGGACTAGAGTCGAAACGAACGCCCATTCGCCCGTTCCGGGCCGAAACCGCTCTTTGCGCGAAATCCCGAACCCGGCGGTACCGTACCCGATTTGCCCCATGATGCCAGAGACAGAAACGGGAATGTGCCATGCCCGCCACGTCTTTCTGGCATCCCGCTTCCGCCTGTGGCAGAGGAAGTGACCCATCCTGCGCGCCGGTCCGGAGGCCTCATGTCCCTGTCACAAAGCGAAATCGCCAGCGGTCTCTCCACCATTCTGGGACACGATGCAGTCATAACCGACGCGCAAAAAATGGACGCCTATCTCAAGGAGCCGCGCAAGCGCTTCCATGCGCCCGCTGCTGCCGTTGTCACGCCGCCCGACGTTCCGGCCCTCCAGGCCCTCCTCCGCTGGGCCAATGAAAACCGCGTCGGTATCATTCCTCAGGGCGGCAATACCGGCCTCGTCGGCGCTCAGGTGCCGCTGCTTGGCAGCGAGGTCATCGTATCCCTCGCCCGTTTCGATCGCATCCGCGCGATTGATACCGCCGCCGGCGTCATGACCGCAGAATCCGGCGTGATCCTCGAAAACGCCCACAAAGCCGCCGAAGCCCAAGGCGCCATGTTCCCGCTCTGGCTCGCCTCGCAAGGCTCAGCCCGCATCGGCGGCGTCCTTTCCTCCAATGCTGGCGGCGTCAATGTCCTCGCCTATGGCAATGCTCGCGAGCTCACCATGGGCGTCGAAGCCGTCCTCGCGGATGGCAGGCTCTACCAGGGCCTCAACGCCCTCAAGAAGGACAATACGGGCTACGATCTCAAGGATTTGCTCGTCGGCGCCGAAGGCACGCTCGGCATCATCACGGCCGCGACGCTCAAAATCTTTCCGCTTCCCGAGGACCACGAAACGGCCCTCGTTAACGTCACTTCCCCCGATGCCGCGTTGACTCTCTTCCAACTCATGCGCCAGCGTCTCGGCGGCCGCCTCAACGCCTTCGAGCTCATCCCCCAGATCGGCCTTGAATTCCAGTTGCGCCACGGCATGCTCGATGCCGATCCCACCGCCAGCCCCTCGCCGTGGTATGCGCTGATCGAAGTCACCCGCATGGCCGGCACGGAGCCCGGCGCGCTGCAATCGGCCCTCGAAAACGCCTTCGAACGCGAGCTCATCACCGATGCGACGCTCGCCGAGTCCCTCGCTGAACGCACCCGCATGTGGACCTTTCGTGAGCAGATGAGCGAGTGCCAGTCCAAGGAAGGCGCCTCGATCAAGCACGACGTCTCCGTGCCCATCGCCGCCGTCCCGGCCCTTATCGCCGAAGGCTCCGCCGCCGCTGCGCGCATCGCCCCCGGCATCCGCCCCGTCCCCTTCGGCCACATGGGCGATGGCAATATTCACTTCAACTTTTCCCAACCCGCCGGCTCCGACCCAAAGGCCTTTATGGCCCAATATGACGAAGCCGTGCACGAGGTCATCTACGAAACAGTGCTCAAACTGGGCGGCTCGGTCTCTGCCGAACACGGCATCGGCCAGCTCAAGGTCGATCTGTTGAAGCAAGTCAAAGACCCCGTCGCGCTCGATATGATGCGTGCCATCAAGACCGCCCTCGACCCCAACGGCATTCTCAATCCGGGAAAGATGCTGGGCTAGTTCACCGAACCTCCCCTCGCCCCTTGCGGGAGAGGGACAGATTTTCTGCGTTCAGCAGAAAGTCAGGGTGAGGGGTTCTCTCCCACGCTCCGAGCATGTTGAGAGACATCGCATATCCCTCATCCGCCCTTCGGGCAGCTTTTCCCGCAAGTGAGAGGCAGATCAGGCGTTTGCGGCCCTATGTAACCCAGTACCCCCGATGTGCGTTCTTGCGCCAAGCTTCCGCCTGCCCCATCTTTCGGCCATGCTCCTCAATGTCAATTTCCTCGACGACGCCACGCGTCCGCCCGTGCCCGCGCTGCCAAATCTGACCAATCGCCAGCGCCAGGCAGGCCATCACCTGCGCATGATTCACGATCACCTGCGTGACAACATGAAAACGCTCGCCAAGCTGATCGAGCGGGCCAATGCACACGAGGTCACCCCAGCCGAGATCGCCGCCAAAGCCAATGACATGGCCATGCTCGCCAATTACCGGCGCTTCGGCAATCTTTGTGGGCAGCATTGCGGTATTGTGAACACCCACCACACGATCGAGGATCATCACCTCTTTCCGGTGCTTGCACAGCAAGGTCCTGCCTTCAAGGCAATCGCCGAGCGGCTGAAGGCCGAGCATGTCGTTGTGCACGAATTACTCGAGCACCTCGTCGAAGCCCTCAATGCGCTTGCGAGCGAGCCCAGCCCCTCGCGCTACACGAACGCCCGCGACATCTACCAAGCCCTTGAACGCGTGCTCCTTTCTCACCTCGGCTGGGAAGAAGAAGCCATGGGCGATGCGCTGGGATATTTTGAGATTATGTAGTCGTGTCCTCACTCTCAATTCTGTCGTCACCACCGGGCTTGTCCCGGTGGTCCATGCCGGGCCAAATTGGATTGCCGGACAAGCCCGGCAATGACGGTGAGAATGAGAACGTCGTTTTCGCCTGCATCACCCTCGATAATAAGCGGCGGAAGACCCCTTCAAAACAAATCCATCTGCCCGCCACCGCCGGCAACCTTCTTCGGCTTCATCTTTACCGGCTCCGGCTTTTCCTCCGTCACTTCCTCGATCAGCCCCGGATCATCATCCCGCGCCGAATTGACCCGCGTGGACACCGGGTGAAATTTCAGCACGCCATCCTGAAGCGGCAGCGCCATCTGCGCCGCTTCCTGCGCCCCGACCTCGCGCACATTGAGCCAATCATCGATCTGCCGCTCATCCATCAGGATCGCGGGCATGCGATCATGGATCGCCGAAAGCTGGGCATTGGCCGCAACGGTGATGGTCGCAACACTATCGACCTCCTCGCCTTCCGGCCCGCTCCAGGTCGCATGAAGCCCCGCCAGCGCCATCGGCTGGCCATCGGCGCGGGTGATGTAATAGGGGCGCTTCTTCTTGTCCGGCCCCGTGTGCCATTCATAATAGCCACTCGCCGGCACGATGCAGCGCCCATGCTTGAGCGGATCGCGAAATGCCGCCTTTTCCCGAATCGTCTCGGCCCGCGCATTGATCAGCAGCGGAAATTCGCGCGGGTCCTTGACCCAGCGCGGCACGAGCCCCCAACGCGCAAAATGACCCTCGCGCCGTCCACCTTCTTCCCAGATGGCGGCTATGGGCTGAGTGGGCGCAATATTGTAGCGCGGCACCATGGGCAGCTCTTTGAGGATCTTGAAGAGCTCGACCATCATTTCGGGCGGCAAAGTCGCCGCATAGCGTCCGCACATGGCGTGTCTCCTTTACTTCTCACGAGGTAATGTCATTGCAGACGAATCGCAAACTGCTCGGGCCATGACCGCTCTCCCCAATGCCGCCAGCGTCGGCATCGTACGCCACGGCAAAATCCTGCTCATCAAGCGCGCTCTGCCGCCCTATCAGAACCTTTGGACTTTTCCGGGCGGTCGCCTTGAGGTCAATGAAACCATCGAACAATGCGCCATCCGGGAAGTGCAGGAAGAGCTCGGCCTCACCGTGCGCAATCCGCGCCACGTGATGACCCAGGAACTGGGCCGCGACGGCACCTATCGCCTCGCCGTCTTCACCACCACCGATTATGTCGGCACCGTAAAGCCCTCGAGCGAAATCCTCGACCACAAATGGGCCGACCCCGGCATGCTGCTGGCTCTGCGCACCACTTCGCGCCTCGATGACGTGATCAAAGAGTGTTTTAAGATTTTGGGTCAGAACTGGTAAGAGGCGGGCATGACGAAGCCGACCCTCACCCATCGTGGCTCCACTCCTTTTCTCCTCCCCCTACCAGGGGGAGGCCGGGTGGCGGTCTCGACGCGCTCAATCCTCGCCAAAACCCTCGCCCCCCTTTTCCTCACCCTCACCCTCACCGCTCCAGCCCTCGCCATTGATCCGCCCTATCAGCGCCAGATGGAGCGGCTCGCCGAGGTCATGGGCAGCCTCTATTACCTCCAGCCCCTCTGCAAAGCCGGCTCCGAGGATTGGCGCGCCCAGATGTCCGAGTTGATTACCCTCGACGAGCCCGACGAAGACCGCCGCCAGCGCCTCGCAGGTGCGTTCAACTCCGGCTATACCGGATTCTCGCGCCTCCACCGCCAATGTACCTCCGCCTCGCGCGAAGCGCTCACCCGGCTGCTCGTCGAAGCGCAGCAATTGGTTCGCAGCATTCATACGCGTTTTGCCGAATAGGCAGGGCGGCAAAAGCCTGCAATTGCCTACTCCCCGTTAACCTTCGGCTTACTTCTGCCGCGCCAATGGACGGGGTGCGTGCTACGGAACCTTCATGAGCACCACCAAATCCATGTTTGCGCCGGCTTCGGGCCAGGGCCCTTTCGAACAGGGTCAGGTCGAGCGCCAGATCGCCCTCGAATACCTCGCCGAGGCCTGGAACAGCGCCGAAGAAGACGGCCTCGAACCCGCAGCGCTCGCCCACGCCTCGCTCTTTGCCGCCCTTGCGACCTTCGTGCGCATGCACGGCGATGAAGCCACCGCCGACCTCATCGCCCAGCTGCCCGATCGGATCCGCACCGGCGAATACAATCTCGAGCGCATCCTCCAGTAATTTTTGGAATTTACGCCGCGCCAAGCACTGGCGCGCTCCTCCCCATACCAGGGGGAGGTCGGGTGGGGGGTATTGATTTCCCCTTACTCCGCCATTGCGTGGGCCCGCTCGATTGCCAGCTCTTCCTTGGTCTTGGGCTTGAACCCCTTATCCTTCTTCGGACCGCGCAGCAGCAGGATCAGCGGGATCGAGGCTAGGCTCAGCATGAGCATCAGCCAAAAATCGTCGAGATAGCTCAGCATCGCCGATTGCTTTTGCACCAAGCCATTGATGATGGCGACGATCTGCCCATTGCCGGTCAGGAGGCCCGGCATCTGCGTCTGCACCGCCATCGATTCTGGGGTCAGCCGTTCGGCCAGTTCGGCATGGTTCACCTGCATCATATTGGTCAGCACCACGCTCACGAGCGAAATGCCGATCCCCTGCCCCACATTGCGCACCAGTGCAAACATCGCGGTCGCGTCGGCGCGAACGCTTGGCGCAATGGTGGCAAAGGCCATGGTCGAGAGCGGCACGAACAAAAAGCCCATGCCAAAGCCCTGCATCGCCCCGGTGATGATCACCGGCCAATAGTCCATGTCGGGCGAAAAGCTCGTCATCTGCCAGAGCGAATAACTCATGATCACCGAGCCGACGAGCATCATGATGCGCGCATCGACCTTGCCGCTCAGCCGCCCCACGATCATCATCGAAACCAGCGTCGCAGCACCACGCGGCGCCATCAGGAGGCCGGTAAAGATCACCGAATAGCCCATCAGGTTCTGCAACATGGGTGGCAGGAGCGCGAGGCCGGAAAAGAGCGTGATGCCCATCACGCCCATCAGCAGCGAGCCGAGCGAGAAGTTGAAATCCTTGTACATCCTCAGATCGACGAAGGGCTGCTTGGATGTCAGCGAGTGCACGACGAACACCCAGAGCCCGGCGATGAAGATGCCGAGTTCGATCCAGGTTTCGACGGCAGTGAACCAGCCGTTCTCGGCGCCCCGGTCGAGCAGCATCTGCAGCGCCCCGACGCCCAGCGCCAGCATGCCGAAGCCGAAGAAGTCGAAGCGGCGGTTCTTGATTTCGGTATTGGGCATGTAGAGCGCCAGCATGGCGACGCAGACAGCGCCCACCGGCACATTGACCAGAAACACCCAGCGCCAGTCGAATGTTTCGGTCAGCCAGCCGCCCAAGGTCGGGCCGACGATCGGGGCCACCATGATGCCCATGCCATAGAGCGCCATGGCCTGGCCGATCTTTTCGCGCGGATTGATGTTGAGGAGGATGGTCTGCGCCAGGGGCGCGATCATCGCGCCACAAAGCCCCTGCAGCACGCGAAACAGCACCATTTCCGGCAGGCTCGAAGCGATCCCGCAGAGCGCCGAGGCGACCGTGAACCCGATCACTGCGCCCAAAAACAGCCGCCGCTGCCCGAGCCTATCGCTCATCCAGCCGGTCAGCGGCGTCGCGATGGCGGCCGCCACGATATAGGAGGTCAAAACCCAGTTGATCTCGTTTTGCGCCGCGCCGAGCGAAGACGACATATGCGGCAGCGCCACATTGGCGATCGTCGTGTCGAGCACCTGCATGATGGTGCCCATCATCAGCGCCAGGGTGAGCATGCCCTTGTTCTTGACCACAAGAGCGGGCTGGGAAATCGCTTCGGCCATCTTGGCCTCCTCGGGAGAAATGGAGGCGGGTCCGTGGGCCCGTCAGATCAGAGGGGCTTGGCTTCGCCCGTTATGCGCTCAAGCGTATTGGCGCCGGTATCGACGCTGACCACCGCGCTCATGCCCGAGCGCAGAAGATCGGCCGGCACTGCGTGGCCAAAGTCGATGCGCACGGGGATGCGCTGGGTCACCTTGACCCAGTTGCCGGTCGCGTTCTGGGCTGGGATCAGCGAAAACTCCGAGCCCGTCGCTGCACCGATGCTGGTCACCGTGCCTTCGATCGGCTTGCCCGGAATGGCGTCAACCGCCACGTCCGCCTTCATGCCGACGCGAATGCCGGCTAGCTGGGTTTCCTTGAAATTGGCCTCCACCCAGCTCGCCTTGGTTTCGACAAGGCTCGCAATGGTCGTGCCGGCGGCGACGAACTGCCCGACGTTGAGGCTCGCCACCTGGCTGATGACGCCATCGGTCACGGCCACCACCTTGGTTTTTGCCAGGTTACGCTCAGCCAGGCTCACCGCTGCCAGTGCAGTCTTGACCGCCGGATGCGCGTCGGTGTCGATATCGGCATTGCCGCCAAGTGCGGCCGCCGCATTGTCCACCTGCTGCTGCGCCGTCGAGACCGCATTCTGCGCCTGCTGCAGCGCGAGCTTGGGGTCATCGAGCGTTGCCGTCGAGGCGATCCCCTGGGTCACCAACGTATTCTGCCGGTCGAACTTGGATTGCTGGATAGCCAGTACCTCGTTGGCGGCGTTGAGCGCCTTGGTCGCCGTCGCATAGGCAACCTTGAGCTGCTCTACATTGACGCGTGCCGTGCCGAGGGCCGCGTTGGCCTGTTCGAGCGCGATCTGGTACGGCTCGGGATCGATCGCAAAGATCTCGTCCCCGGCATGCACCATCATGTTTTCGCTGACATCAACCTCGGTGATGCGCCCGGCGACATCGGCAGAAAGCGCAACTTTGGCCTGTTGCACATAGGCATTGTCGGTTTCTTCGAACCGGCCGCCGGTCAGGTAAAAATAGCCGCCGCCCACGACGAGCAGCAGCGGCACGCTGACCATCAAAAGCAGCCGGCCCGGCCGGCGCTTCTTCTTCGTGGGTTCGGTTGGCGGCAACGGCGACGTGACCTCGTTGGCAGCAACAGGGGTAGCTTCGCCGGGCTTTGGTTCTTTTGCATGGGCGTTCATCGGTCAGTCCTTGGTCTCGGCGTCGCCGCCGCTCAGATTATCGCGAATTCTGGAAAGTCCCTCGATCAGGGCTGCGGTCTCGGCCGGCGCCATACCGGCAATGGCGGTCTTGTAGAGTTCGACGCCCATCCCCTCGACCTGGGAGAATAGCGCCCGGCCTTCCGGCGTCAGCGTCACGATCTTGGCGCGTCCGTCCTGTGGGTCCGGCTCGCGCTGCACCAGCTCGCGTTCGGTGAGGCGCTTCAGGATGCTGCTCATGGTCATCGGGTCGGTATCGAGCGCCGAAGCCAGCGCGACCTGCGACATACCGTTTTCGCGGCCAAGCTTGGTCACCGTTCGCCATTGCGGCAGCGTCAGGTCATTGCCGCGCGTCTGCTCCTCGAGTTGCCGGCGAAAGGCCCGGAACACCTCGTGGATCAGGTAAAAAATCGGCGCTGTCTCCATGCTTTTCATCGGCGCACCCGCTTTAGTAAGCGTACATATAATATGCCTTCTTACTAAATGAAAGCTGTGCCGTGGGCCTTGGAGCAATGCGCCCGGCGCAAATCTGCGCGAGGGTTAAGAAAGCCTCGCCATAAAAAAATCTGCCTTTGTCGCAATGCAGGGACAAAGGCTCAGGGAGACATGCATGCGGTGGGGATTGGTCGAAAGCCTGGTTAGCGTTGCCACCATCGCGGCCGTTGGTGGCAGTATTTATGCCTGGGGCGCGGGCTGGTTCTGGCCCTGCGAGACCTTGGGTTTGATGTTGAATAACGGCGCCTGCCAGAAGGTCGCCCATTTCGACGCGCGACAGGTCGGCCCCATCGGTCTCCTGCCCAATGGCAATGTGCTTGTCGTCAATTCTGCTGGAGAAGACAGTAGTTCCGATCCCCTGGCCCTCGTCGAGATCGACGCCCAATCCGGCGAGCCCGTGCATTCGACGCTTGTCAACGACATGCCGACCGAAGCGAGCGTCACCAATATGGCCGTCAGCCCCGATGGCCAGACTGTAGCCCTCTCCTTCATCCACCAACCCACAAAGGTGATCAGCCGCGGCGATGGCAAAATCCTGCGCACGGTCGAGCGCTGGATGCCCCGCTATCTCGCCTTCGACAAACAAGGCTGGCTTCTCACGGATATAGGTCCCAGCCTCGCCGGCATGCCCGATACCGATCAGGCCCAAGGCTGGCTCGTCACCTCAGACAGCCCGGACCCAATTCCCGCCAATGTCGCTGATATCTCTGCTCTTTACCTCCACGGCACCAATGCCGCCCTTAGCCCCGATGGGAAAATATTCGCCCAAAAAATAGACCAGCTCAGCGATAGCGGCGTCACCGGCCTGCGCATCGGCCCCACCGACAACGAAACCAATGCCGGCACGCTCTATGGCCTGACCCTGCGCCCGGGCTGCTCCTATGCTGCGAGCGAAATCTCCTTCAGCCCTTTCGGCAAGCAAGTCGCCGCCGAATTTTCCTGTCCCGAACGCTGGGGGAAAGTGGCCACCGCCCTCGCCGTCTGGGACTACGAAACCGGCAAGACGCTCCTCATCCTGCCCTCCATCGATTATTTCGGGTCTTTGGTCTGGGAAAGCGCCGACACCATCCTGTCCGACAGGTATAATTTCGGTTCGGAAACCAACGACATCCTGCGGATCAAGGTGCCCGCGGCGGAGTAACTGGCGGCGCCGCCCCATCTACCGTCACCACCGGGCGTGTCCCGGTGGTGACGGTAGATGGAGCGTCGCCGCAAACTGGATTGCCGGGACAAACCCGGCAATGACGACTTGAAAGTTCAGTGCCCTCGCCTACCCCTGCGTCGGCAAAGCTTCCAAAAACCGCATCGGCTGACCCTGGCTCGCGGTCACCAGCTCGCCCTGCCACATCACCTTGTGCCCACGCACAATCGTGCCCACCGGCCAGCCGGTCACCGTCACCCCATCATAAGGCGTCCAGCCGGCGCGGCTCTTGATCCAGTCATTGGTGATGGTCTCGCGGCGCTTCAGATCCACCACGGTCAAATCCGCATCATAGCCCACCGCAATCCGCCCCTTGCCGGCAATACCGAACAGCCGGTTCGGCCCGTGGCTCGTCATGTCGACAAACCGCTGCAGGCTCAGCTTCCCGGCATTGACATGGTCGAGCATGGTCGGCACCAGCGTCTGCACCCCGGTCATGCCCGAATGGCTCGCGGGATATTCGTGATCCTTTTCCTCGCGCGTGTGCGGCGCGTGGTCTGAACCCAGAATATCGGCAACGCCATTGGCGACACCCTTCCAGATGCCCTCGCGATGATCTCTATCTCGCACCGGCGGGTTCATCTGCGCATAGGTGCCGAGGCGGGTGTAAGCCGTCTCGTCCAGCGTCAGATGGTGCGGCGTCACCTCGACAGAAGCCACGTCCTTATGCTCGGCAAGATAGACCATCTCTTGTTTGGTCGAGATATGCAGCACATGGATGCGCTTGCCGGTCTTGCGCGCCAGATTGACCAACCGCGTGGTGCAGCTCATCGCCACTGCCGGCGAGCGCCAGACGGGATGGCTCGACGGATCGCCCGGCACGCGCAGATACTTGCGCTCTTCGAGCATATATTCGTCTTCCGAGTGGAAGGCCGCGCGGCGGGAAATCGCCCGCAGAATAGCCTCGACCCCGGCATCGTCCTGCACCAGCAGCGAGCCGGTCGACGAGCCCATGAAAACCTTCACACCCGCACAGCCGGGCAGCTTTTCGAGAACGGCCAGTTCGCCGACATTCTCGTGCGTCCCGCCGATATAGAAGGCAAAATCGCAATGCATGCGGTTCGTACCCGCCGCGATCTTGGCCTCGAACGTCTCGCGCGTCGTCGTCAGCGGATTGGTGTTCGGCATTTCGAAAACGCCGGTCACCCCACCCATCACCGCGCCGAGCGAGCCCGTCTCCAGGTCTTCCTTATGCGTCAGCCCCGGCTCGCGAAAATGCACCTGCGTATCGATGACGCCCGGAAGGATATGCAGCCCCTTGCAATCGACCACCTCCGCCGCATCGCCCGTCACGGTCCCCAACGCGACGATCTTCCCGTTTCTGACCGCGATATCGGCCTGCCCCTCGCCGTCATGGTTCACCACGGTCGCGTTCTTGAAAATCGTGTCGTACTGCGCCATGTCTGAGGCCTCCGCGGGTTCGGTTCCGGGCTGGTTTAGCGGAGGAAAACTCCGCGAGGCAAGGCATTCCATGACCATTCATCTGCGCAGCGACCGTGCCGTCTTCCGTTTTTCGGGCCCTGACGCGCATCGGCTGATCAACGATGTGGTCACCGGACAAATCCCGACCGAAGGCGACACTGCCGCCGCCTGGGCCCTGCTCTCCCCCCAAGGCAAGATCCTCGCCGAAGGACTCGCTGGCTTTGCCGAAGACGGGCTCTGGCTCGACGTCCACGCTTCCGTCGCCGACGACTTCTTCAAGCGCATGAAAATGTACCGCCTCCGCGCCAAGGTCGATATCGATGATCTGCGCGACACGCACCGCGTCGGCTTTGCCATGGAGCCGTCTAACCTCGCGCACCAAGATCGTCTCGGCCCCGTCTCGATAGGCTATCGCATCATCGCTCCAGCCGACGCCACTGCCGCTTGGTCGGAGGACGAAAACCCCTATCACACCGCCCGCATCGCCAACGCCATCCTCCACCAAGGCAATGACTTCCCCGCCAATGATGCCTTTGCCCACGACATCGGCCTCGACATTCTCGATGGCATCGACTTCGCCAAGGGCTGCTATGTCGGCCAGGAAGTCGTCTCGCGCATGAAGCACCGCGGTACTGCCCGCCGCCGCCCCGTACTCATCTCGGGCGTCGATGCCCCCGCCGGCACCGCCGTGATCGCAGGTGGCCGCGACGCCGGCACCATCGGCCAGGTCGTCGATGGCGAAGCGGTCGCCATCCTCCGCCTCGATCGCATCACCGATCCTGCCGCCGCGACCGTCGACGGAAAAACCGTCAACCTTTCTCTCCCCGCCTGGGCCACCTACCAATTCGGCGATTCGGTCCCGTCCGAAGACTAACCGCCTCCCCAATGCGTCCCTCCCCCGCACAGGGCGAGGCTAGGTGGGGGGCCTCGGCGAACACCGAACCCCCAACTAACCAAACCTTATCGAATCGGCGCCATCTGTTAGTCTCGCCGCTAACGTAATGCTACCGAACCAGACCCAGATGGCCCGCACGAGCACCCGTGCCTGGCAGCGCATGCTGTCGGGTCGCCGCCTCGATATTCTTGATCCGTCCCCGGTCGATGTGGAACTTTCCGACATCGCCCACGGCCTTGCCCGCGTCGCCCGCTGGAATGGCCAAACCCTTGGCGATTATCCGTTTTCGGTCGCCCAGCACTCGGTCCTCGTGCTCGAACTCTTTCGCGCCTCGAACCCCGGCTCATCCACCGCTGCCCTCCTCCAGACGCTTCTCCACGACGCGCCCGAATATGTCATGGGCGACATCATCTCCCCCTTCAAAACGGCCATGGGTGGAAACTACAAGGATGTCGAAAATCGCTTGATGTCCGCCATTTATCTCCGCTTCTCGCTTCCTGCGACGGTCCCCGCCGCACTCAAGAAGCAGATGAAAAAAGCCGACCAGGAAGCCGCCTATTTCGAGGCCACAACCCTCGCCGGTTTCGAGCCGAACGAAGCCATAAAATTCTTCGGCGAGCCCGGCGTTCCGGCCTTCGAAATCGAGCAGTTCGACCGGCTGATCCAGCCCTGGCCGACGCGCGAAGCGCATGATCGCTTTATCGCCAGCTTCGAAGCCATCGCCAAACTTATCCCCGCCCCCTGATAATCGTGCGAGAATTAACCAGTGCGCGAAGATGGTCTTGGCTCGCCTGCGTCCAAATGGTTACTGATCCGTTAATGTCGCAAGACAACTCTGGATCAGAATGGGACGCTTGGGATGGCATTGCTGACTCGATCCGCATGTTTGATATTCGCCGTCGGCCTGATCGGCGCAACGACCGCACCCACCTTTGCCGATGGCATCGATCCAAGCGGGCTCGTCCGCTACGGAGAGCAGAATGGCGTCAGCTATGAGGATTGGGTGTCAACCGAACCGGTGAGTACAGTGACGGTCAAGAAGATCGAGGCGGGGAAGGTCCGCTATGTGACCATCACCCAGACCGCGACCGGTACCTATTCCACCGATGGGTTCGAGTCCGCCCACGTTCAGTATCCGGGCGTAACCAAGCCCAGTAACCCACGGAACGAATTCACGTTTTCGAGCTGGAGCCATGGCAGCTGGCACCGCATCAGCGCCTACAATGGCAATTCCTACGTGTCCGTCTCGACCTATAAGACCCATCGCGGCCCGGCCAGGACCGCGACTTGTGTGTCGACGATCAGCTGGGCCTGCTAGCCGAAGAGCCAACCGCGCTTGAACTTGTAGAAAACGTGCAGCCCGATCTGGGTGACCTTGGTCATGCGCGGCGCCCATGCGGGGCGGACATAGGTCGCGTGGTAATGTGTCGCGTCGCCTACTTCGGTCAGGTAGAGCTCACCATTGAGATAGCGGTTGGCAATGTCTTCGGCCTGCGCCCAGGGTTTGGGCTCGGTGATGGCTTCGGGAATGCCGTCGCAGGCAAACGAGAACTGGCAGGCATTGCGCTTGGTCTGGTTCTGGTAGACGACGCCGCAGATCGTGTTGGGATAGCGGTGATCCTTGACCCGGTTCATCACCACCTGTGCCACCGCCACCTGGCCGCGATAGCTTTCGCCACGCGCTTCGAAATAGATCGCCGTAGCTAGGCACCAGCGTTCCTTATCTGATACCTCCACCGCCGGAACGGTCGAGAAAGCCCCGGTGACCGGGGCATTGGCGCGGGCATAGGCCAGTTGCTCGGACGCGACGGCGGGCATCGGCAGGGCCGGTGCAAGCGAGGCGTTGACCGTTTGCGGGGCGATGCCGGCGATGGCGTCGAGCGCGGCCGCCGTATTTGGATCGATCGAGGCGACCGACATCCGCGGCCCGTCTTCGGCCACTGCGTTTGTGTCTTCGAGCAAGGCAATCCGCGATTGACCAAGCATGCCGGGATCGCCCCCGGCCGGATCGCGCAGGGCGGCAATGCGGACGCGCGCTTCCTCGAAATTCTGCGAAAAGGCGACGATATCGACCGGTGGCTTGAACCGATCGGTCTTCTGCGCCCGATTGGGGCCGGTAAAGCTTGCAGAGTCAAAGAGATGACCGACGGATCCGGTGATGACCGGGTCGGCGCCGGAATAGCTCAGGCTCGCCAGGATCAGATCGGGCGTCAGTTCGGTGCCGGGCGCAGCAGGCAAGTCCGAAGACGGGCCGAAGGCGCCGGCGGCAAGCCCCAGATAGGCAAGGGAAGCCATAAGGCCCAGCGCCATGGATTTGGCGACAGGGAATCCCCGGCGAACCGCTCTGGCCGCGTGCAAACGCACGACCGGCCGGTGTGGATGGGCCATAAACACTTCTCAACGCTACGCAACACGAACTAAACCGGCAAAAGTGACGCTAAAATGCCGATAGCTGTGATGATCTCTTATTAAGGTTAGCGCGGAGTAAATGGCCAAGGCGGCACACGCGGGATCAAAGCGCGGCAGCATTGTGACTGGCGGATTTGTGAACGGCTCAGGAGCAAGCGGCGCGCACCGGCTCGACTGCGTCGAGCACGCCCGCAAGGCTGAACCGCACAGACAAAGAGCGGGAATTGACCGGGGTCACGCGTGTCGTGAGGTTATTGGCGCCCTCGAGCATGTTGAGAAAAGCCTCGCTGTCGGCGGTATTGCCGATGATCAGCGCGGTATTGCTCGCATCAGCCAGCAGCGTGCGGCTGCGTGCCGCCTGCTGGTCGATCTGGAAAGTGATCCCGGCATCGCGCCCAAGCGCCGACATGGTGTTGCCGGCATAGGCGAAGGCGACTGTGAGATTTCCGGCAGCGCAGGAAACCGTCATGGTCGCTGGCGCACGGCCGGTGGGGCGCGCCGGGATGAGTTGCTGGGATTGGAAGCTGACTGTCAGCGCATCGCCGGCCGCCGCGCCATTGCGGAACACGGCGTCGTAGCAGGCAAGCCGTTCTCCGTCCGCAACAACGGCCGCACAGTCTTGTCCCGATTGCGCCAGAGCCGAACTGCTTCCCCCAAGGCCAAGCAAAATCACGGCAAGCAAAGCGTGCGATCGAGACAACGGCATGATCCTCCCATTCCTCCAAAACTCTTTTGTCACGTTCTCATATCGTGACCAAGGGAGAGGATTGAAATGGCCAGCAACGAAATCAGGTGGCGGCCTGCGCCAGGGTCAGCCGAGCGACCGGCACGCGATAGGGCGCGCAGGAGACATAATCGACCCCCAACCCTGCGAAATATTTGAGCGAGACCGGATCGCCGGCATGCTCGCCACAGATGCCGATCTTGAGCCGCGGATTGGCCGCCCTACCCCGCTCGATGGCGATGGAGATCATTTCGCCGACGCCTTTTTCGTCAATGGTTACAAAGGGATCGCGCTCATATATGCCTTTTCGCTGATAGACCGCAAGAAAGGTCGGCGCGTCGTCGCGCGAAATGCCGAAAGTGGTCTGCGTCAGGTCGTTGGTACCGAATGAAATGAAGTCGACCATGTTGGCGATGTCCCCCGCGCGAAGGCAGGCGCGTGGCAATTCGATCATGGTGCCAAACGAGAATTTGATCTTTTCGGAGCGCAGGAGACCCGAATTGGTGACGATCGCCATGGTGCGGTCGCGCACCCAGGCGACTTCGCTCGCGGTCGAAACGAAGGGCACCATGACTTCGACCGGAATGGGCTTGTTCAGCCGCTCGCTGGCGACCCGCGCCCCGGCGATGACCGCCTGCATCTGCATCTGCAGGATTTCGGGATAGGTTATGGCAAGGCGCACCCCGCGATGGCCCAGCATCGGGTTGACCTCGGCAATGCGCTCGAGGCGAAGCCGCAACGCACGCACGGCAACGCCGAGGGACGCTGCCGTTTCCTCGATTTCTTCATCGGTGCGGGGCAAAAATTCATGCAAGGGCGGATCGAAGAGGCGCACAGTGACCGGCAGCCCTTCCATCACCGAAAACAGCGCCGAATAGTCGCCGGTCTGAAAATCGACGAGACCGTTCACGGCGCGGCTTCGTGCGTCCTCGTCCTCGGAAAGAATCATGCGCCGCAGCGCCACCATGCGCTCGGGCGAAAAGAACATGTGTTCCGAGCGGGCCAGACCGATGCCTTCGGCCCCAAAGCTCAAGGCCGTCGCCGCCGATTCCGTGGTTTCGACATTGGTGCGCACCGCGATCGAGCGGCTGGCGTCCGACCAGCCGAGGAGCGTGCCGATCGCGCCGCCGATATGGGGCTGCGACAGGGGCAGATTACCGACATAGACCGAGCCGTCGCTGCCATCGATGGTCAGCCTGTCGCCGGGCCGAAACTCTCGCGCGCCTATGCGGCAGACCATTTCGACCGTATCGACGGAGAGCGTGCGGACGCCGGCGACACAAGGCTTGCCGGTGATGCGTGCGATCACCCCGGCATGGCTCGTCATGCCGCCGCGCGCTGTCAAAATGCCGGTCGCGGCTTTCATGCCTTCGATATCGGCGGGGCCCGTCTCGTTGACGACGAGAATGCAGTGCTTGCCACGGGCCCGCAGGCGGGCGGCATCCTCAGCGGAGAAGGTGATGATACCGCTTGCCGCGCCCGGAGAAACGCCTAGGCCTGTTGCGATCGGGGTCACATCCTCCGTCGACTTGATGCGCGGATGCAGCAATTGCGGCAGTCGGTTTGGGTCGACACGGCTCACCGCATTATGGGGCGACCAGATCTTGCGCTGCACGCGGTCGACTGCCGCTTCCAGTTCGGCCGCAGCAGACGCCTGCACCGGGCGGGCCGAAAGAAATTTGAGCTGCCCCCGGTTGACCGAAACGAGGCACGCCATGTGCCGGCCGGCTTTGGCATCGAGGAGGGATATCAGCGCCCCGACCGCCTCCGGCAATCGCGGCAGCGGCGAGCCATCGAGCGGGGCCGGTCCGATCGCCCCGCTCGAGGCGTTGCGCGTCAAGAACTGTTCGAGTTGGCCATCGGCGGCGGCCTGAACGAGTACGATCTGGCGCGCGCGGTCGTCTTCCTGGCGGAAGCCCGTCCAGCTGCGCTGGGAAAAACCGTAACTGTCAAAGGCCTGCTTGATCGCCTTGGCGAGTGGTCGCGCCGGATCAACGGAATCTTCCGGGGCCGTGGGCGCAGCGATGCCGATCCGGGCCGGCTGCAAGCCGCTGTTGTGATTGGCCGCCGAAGTGCGCACGACGAGGAGAGGCGGCCTTCCGTCCTTGTCGACGAGCCTGAAAAGACAAGCGACCCAATGATTGCGCAGGCGCGTATCGAGGCGTGCACGCTCCGACTGCAGTGCCTCCCAGGCCGCCCTGGTAATGGCGATGGTCGGGACAGTGGGGAACCCTGCCTCGCCGACCCGGAAGATCCAGCGCGCCTTGCCGGCGAGAAGCTTGAGCTGTCCCGCCGTAAGGTTGGCTTTTCCCTGCGCAGGAGCGATGGCAAACATTTCCTGCGCAAGACTCACCGGTGTACCGTCCCTGACATCGTCACTGCCTCATCTTGCCTCAGGCGCTTGTCCGCGTGCAACAGCACTTGACTTGGCACCATAGCGAAAGCATCTGATCTCTCATGGAAAAACGGCCACACCTCGACGTCATGCTTTGTGCTCCCCGCGGATTCTGCGCCGGGGTAGATCGCGCCATCCAGATCGTGGAACTGGCGCTGCAGAAATATGGCGCACCGGTCTATGTCCGCCACGCCATCGTACACAACAAATATGTCGTGCAGGGGCTCGAGGCGAAAGGCGCGGTTTTCGTCGAGGAGCTTGCCGAAATTCCCGAGGGCGATGCTCCGGTGGTCTTTTCCGCTCATGGCGTGCCCAAGAGCGTGCCGGCCGATGCCAAGTCGCGCAACATGTTCTTTCTCGACGCCACGTGCCCGCTCGTGAGCAAGGTGCATGTCGAAGCCACCCGTCATTTTGAGGAAGGCCACGAAATCGTGCTGATTGGCCACGCCGGTCACCCCGAAGTCGTCGGCACCATGGGCCAGTTGCCCGAAGGCGCCGTGACGCTTATCGAGACCATCGAAGACGCCAATACTTTCGTTCCAAAAAATCCCGAGACCCTGGCCTTCGTCACCCAGACAACCCTGAGCGTCGACGACACCCGCGAAATCGTAGCAGCGCTCAAGGCGCGCTTCCCGGCCATCAATGGACCGCACAAGGAAGACATCTGCTACGCAACGACCAATCGGCAGGAGTCGATCAAGGCCGTGGCGCCGCTCGTCGAAGCCATGATCGTCGTCGGCTCACCCCACTCTTCCAATTCCCAGCGGCTCGTCGAGGTCGCCCTGCGCAGCGGATGCAAGATCGCCACGCTCGTCGATCGCGCCAGCGAAATCGACTGGTCGCTTTATGGCGACATCAAATCGCTCGGCGTCAGCGCTGGGGCGTCGGCGCCCGAAAGCCTCGTCGAAGAGGTGATCGACGCCTTTGCCGCGCGCTATGAGCTCAGCGTCGAAACCAAGACGACGGCTGAAGAGAACATCGCCTTCAATATTCCAAAGGTCCTGCGCAATCTGGAAGTGGCCGCCGGACGATGAGCGACCTCGCCCTGTTCCAGACGGACCGGCTGGTGTTGTCCGGCTGGCGGCTCGATCAACTTGACGATCTGGTAGCCCTCCACGGCACGGCAAATGTCGCGCGGTTTCTCTCGGCAAGCGGGGAGCCGTGGACGCGAGAAAAGGCCGAAACTGCGCTGCGCGGCTGGATCGAACTTTTTGAAACCCGCCAGCTCGGCAAGCTGCGCCTGACGCGCAAGAGCGATGGCGCCTTTATTGGCCGCGCCGGCTTCGGCATCTATGGTCCGACGGGCGAACCGGAAATCGGCTACGCGCTCTTTGAAGCCTATCATGGCGAGGGTTACGCCAAGGAAGCGGCCGCGGGCCTGCGCGATTGGTACTTTCGCGAAACCGCTGGCACCCATTTCATCGGCTTTGCCGACACGCGCAATGCGCCTTCGCTCGCCGTCCTGCGCAAGATCGGCATGGAGCCGACCCATGTCGCCGTCGAGCCCGGCGGGCTGACCTGCCAGTTCCATATCCTGAGGCGACCCAACGTTGGCTGAACCTGTGATCATCCATACCGACGGCGCCTGCTCGGGCAATCCCGGCCCCGGCGGCTGGGGCGCCATCCTGCAGTTCGGCCAGCACCGCAAGGAGCTGAACGGCGGCGAAGCGCTGACAACGAACAACAAGATGGAGTTGACCGCCGCCATCGAGGCGCTCAACGCCCTGACGCGCTCCTGCACGGTCGAACTCCACACCGATAGCCAATACGTCAAGAATGGCGTTCAGGGCTGGATTCACGGCTGGAAGAAGAACGGCTGGAAAACCGCCGACAAGAAGCCGGTCAAGAATGTCGAACTCTGGCAGGCGCTCGACGAAGCGACCAAGCGCCACCAGATTTCCTGGCACTGGGTCAAGGGTCACGCCGGCGACGAACTCAATGAACGCGCCGACGAACTCGCACGCGAAGGCATGGCGCCCTTCAAGCAGAAAAAGGCGGCGCAAAGCTTCGCGCCGCCTTTTTGAGGTTTTTTGGCCCTATCCCTTAGAGAGAAGTGCTAGGCCCGAACCTTACGCCCTTTTGGCAGCAGGCGCTTGATGGCCTTCCAGGCCGGCGCGATTACGTAGCCCGCCACCGGGATCAGCAGCGCGCCTAGCGCCAGCCCGAAGAAAAAGTCGACGAATGCCGTCGCAAACCACCCTGCCACCGCAGCGATGGATGGGAAGACATGCTCGGCCCAATGCGCCGCGGCCTCGATAACGTGCTCCGGCCAATCAAGCCCAAATTCATAAAGCCCATGCGCGACGATCGAGCCGCCGACCCAGGTCATTGCCGCGGTGCCGATAATGCTCAGCGCCTGCATGAAATAGGGCATGCCGACCACCAGGCCGCGCCCAAAGCCGCGCCCGGCCCCGGTCTTGCCATTCTTGGCCATGAACAGCCCGAAGTCGTCAGCCTTCACGATCAGCGCCACGGCGCCATAAACCACCACGGTGATACCAATACCGGCCACGGCGAGCACCGCTGCCTGCGTCCAAAAGTCACCGACTTCGATCGCTGCGAGGATGATCGTCATGATCTCGGCGGAAAGAATAAAATCGGTCTTGATCGCGCCGCCGACCTTCTGGTCCTCCAGCGTCTGCGGATCGATCGCTGCGGGCTCTAGGCTGGCTTCATGGTGCTCGGCCTCGTGCGGGGCGAACATATGAAAGACCTTTTCGGCGCCTTCGTAGCAAAGATAGGCGCCGCCGATCATCAGCAGCGGCGTGATCAGCCAGGGGGCAAAAAAGCTCAACAGCAGCGCTGCCGGCAAAAGGAACAACAGCTTGTTCTTGATCGAGCCCCAGGCGATCTTGCCCACGATCGGCAATTCCCGATCGGCGTTGAACCCCTGCACATAGTTGGGGGTCACCGCCGCATCGTCTATGACAGCCCCTGCCGCCTTTGCGCCAGCCTTGGCCGCCTGCCCCGCAACATCGTCGAGCGAGGCCGCCGCAACCTTGACGAGCCCGGCGACGTCATCGAGCAGAGCTAACAGGCCAACACTCATCGACGGTCCTCAAATCGTTGATACGAAAGCAGAACCGCGCCAAAGGGGCGTGGTTGCATTTAGCCGGCAACTTTGCCGAAATCGGCCACGAGATGCATGGTGTCGCGCAGCCGCGCCAGGAGATTGAGCCGATTGGTGCGCACGGCCGGATCCGCATCGTTGACAAGAACGGCGGTGAAGAACGCATCGACCGGCGCGCGGAGCGTTGCGAGTTCCGCCATCGCGCCCTTGTAGTCGTCCCGCGCCACGTGGCTTGCCACAGCCGCATGCACCCCATCGACTGCAAAAGCCAGCGCCTCTTCCTCTGGCAGCTTCAGCGTGGCCTGATCGACCGCGCCGCCAAAGGACTTGCCGTCCTTCTTTTCTTCTGCCGCCAGGATATTGGCCGCGCGGCGATAGCCGGCGAGGAGGTTCTTGCCATCATCGCTCGAGAGCAGCGTCGACAGCGCCTCAGCCCGCTGCGTGATCTGAAGGATGTCATTGCTATCGCTGGAAATGACGGCATCGACGAGATCATGCCGCGCCCCCGCATCGCGCAGCGACACTTTTAGGCGATCATGGAAAAACGCCAGGAGATCGGCATCGACCTTGAGCGGGAATTTGAGCCCATTTTCGGTGATGATACGGATGACGCCGAGCGCCGCACGGCGCAGCGCAAACGGGTCGCGCGAGCCGGTCGGCTTTTCGTCGATCGACCAGAAGCCCGAGAGAACATTGAGCTTATCGGCCAGCGCTACGGCGATCGAAACCGGCTCCGTCGGCACGCGATCCGAAGGCCCGACGGGCTTGTAGTGCATTTCAAGCGCATTGGCGATTTCAGCGGGTTCGCCCTGCGCGATTGCATAATAGCGCCCCATCAGGCCCTGCAATTCGGGGAATTCGCCGACCATGCCGGTGACGAGGTCGGCCTTGGCCAGCATCGCTGCGCGCTTCGTCTTTTCGACATCGGCGCCAACCTGCGGCGCGATTTCGGCGGCAAGATTGACCAGCCGCTCGACCATGGCGAACTGCGTGCCGAGCTTGGCGTGGAACACCATGTCTTCGAGCTTGGGCAGACCATGCTTGAGCGGAATGGCGAGATCACCCTGATAGAAGAATGCCGCATCCGAGAGGCGGGCGCGAATGACGCGCTCGTTGCCGGCAACGATCACTGCGCCGCCATCGGTTGGGATGGTGTTGGACGTGATGATGAAATTGGGCGCCAATTTGCCGCTGGCATCGCGCAGACAGAAGCATTTTTGGTTGGCGCGAATGGTCGCGATGATCACTTCCTCGGGCAGCTTGAGGAAGTCTGGATCGAACGATCCCATCATCACATTAGGCCATTCGACGAGACCGGCGACTTCCTCGAGCAGGCCCTCGTCATGGATGACGGTCAGCCCCTGTGCGAAGGCAAGGTGATCGGCTTCGCCGCGGATGATCTCCTTGCGGCGGTCGATATCGAGCACGACCTTGGCGCGCTCCAGCGCCGTCACATAGTCGTCGAACCGGCGCACGCGGATCGCGTCGGGTGCGAGAAAACGATGACCGAACGTCGTCTGCGCTGCTTCGGTGCCGGCAATGGTGAACGGCACGACGATGGGCTCGTCGTTTTCCGTGCCAAAGGTCGCGGTGATGGCGCGCAGCGGACGGACCCAGTTAAAGCTACCCGAGCCCCAGCGCATGGATTTCACCCAGGGAAATTCATTGAGGATTTTCGGCAGGATGCC
This sequence comes from Devosia soli, assembly GCF_000970455.1. Lineage (GTDB taxonomy): Bacteria > Pseudomonadota > Alphaproteobacteria > Rhizobiales > Devosiaceae > Devosia > Devosia soli. The sequence goes on from NZ_LAJG01000042.1 coordinate 163,517, forward strand.
CGACAGTAGCGCCACGGCGTCGGCGCCGGGCTTGTCGATCACAGCAACGTAGAAATCGCCCTTTTTCGGATCGCTTTCGACCTTGGCCTGATCGAGCGAGGTCAAACCGGCCGAGCGCAGGAACCCATCGATCGCCGGCTGCGGCGCGCCGACCTTGGGCCCCTTCTTTTCTTCGCGCGTATCCGGCGAGCGTGCCGGTAGGCCATTGACGGTCAGCGCCAGGCGGCGCGGCGTCGCAAAGGCCTTGGCGCCTTCATAGACAAGACCTGCATCGACCAGGGCATTGGTGACGGCTTTCTTGAGGTCCTCGGCGGCGCGGCGCTGGAAGCGGGCGGGGATTTCCTCGGAGAAAAGTTCAAGCAGGAGTTCGGGCATGATCTAACCGGTCAAAGAGCGCGTGTTTGCCTAGCAAGTGCATCGGCCAATGTCCACCGAGCGCTTATGCTTCGCGCGCCAGGTGCAGGTCGAGGCGATGGCGCACCTCTTTCATGATGGGTTTTGGCACCGCCACATAGCCATCGCGCCCGAGCCATTCGAGCGTGTCGTAGCGCATCAGCAGGAATTGCAAGACGAGAAGCGTCAGTTCGTCCTCGATCGGCTGGCCGAGCAGAATGGCGCGCGGCGGTTCGTCGAGATAATGCCGCGCCGTCAAAACCCGCCCGCCCTCGGCGAAATCGTAGTCGATGTAATTATACCAATATCCGAACTGGCCCGGCAGATTGGGGTCCGGATCGCCGAACTCGACGAGGTGGCGGATGGCGATGGGCGCGATGACGTCCTGGTCGTATGGGTGTGCCGCCACTTACCAGCCGCCGCCTCCGCCGCCACCGCCTCCGCCGCCGGAGAAGCCGCCGCCGCCTCCGCTGCTGCCCGAAGAGCTTGCCTGCACCGGTTGCGCGGCCACCATTGCCGCGGCCATGCCTGTCGTTGCCGCGCTGACCGTGTTGGAAATCGAGCCCGTCGAGAAGCCGCGCGAGCCTCCCGAATACCAATAGGGATTGTAGCCAGTGCTCGATACGTCGCTGACCGCGTTACGTGCCAGTTCGGCCTCGAAATGCTCCGACCACGGCTTCTCGACGCTCAGGGCGATGGCATAGGGCAGGATGCGTTCGAACCGTTCGACCGTCATCGGCGGCTCGGCAGTGATGTTGAGACGCTCTTTTTCGGCCGTTTCGAGATAGAGTTTGAAACCTTCGATTTCGTCCATCACCTTGCGCCCCTGCACGGTCGGCGCGCGCATCAGGACAGCAAAGATCGCCGTGATCAGCACCATCGAGCCCGCAGCGACCGCAGCGGAATTGATGGTCACGCCCGAGAAGGTTTCGAGCAAGCCGCCGAGAAAGTTGAACCCGAAAATGCCGACGAAGACGAGCACGATGTAGCGCTGCCAGCCCCCCTGCTTGAGCACGCCGAAGATGACCGAGCCGATCACGGCTGCAAAGATGCCGCCGACAAAGGCAACGATCAGCCAGACGGGCTCGAGTACGTCGAGCGCCACCATGCCGACGAGCATGATGATGGTCAAAACCACGCTGAGCGCGGCAAAGCCGAAATTATGGTTGAACCAGATTTTCTGGTTCTCGCGCTGGATCGCCGTCATGAAGGCGCGGCTTTGTCGCGCAAGTTCGGGCCCAGTCGACTTGTCGACGGTCACGGCGCCCTGGCCCGAAAAATAGCGATAAAGCACTTCTTCGCCCACGGGCAGCGGCCCGTCAGGCGCCTTGCCCGTTGCCTCGACGGTAAGGCTGCCGTCGGGGTTCTTGATCGTGACCAGCCCCTTGACCCCAAGGTCGAAGATCGACGCCGTCATCGCCGTCCAACCGGAATTGGCAAACCCCCACTTGTGGACATAGTGGGTCAGGGCCGGCGAAAAATTCTTGGGCGGATGAAAGAGCGGAATGATCGTGCCCTTGGGCGGATCGCGCCCGACGCGCAGCCAGGCGCCGAAATTATAGAGCAGCAGCAGGAGCACGGCGACGACGGGCAGCCAGACTTCCCGCAGGTCCGAAGCCTCCTGCAGCAGGGCATCGACCCCCGCTGGAAAGGCGATGACGCCTTTCTGGAAGGCGATGGCAAAGCTCATTCCCTCGCCCGGTCCCAGTTCACGCTCGGTCCGGAACGTCGCCTGATTGTCGGAATTGCGGGTGATCGTGACGGCGGTTTCCGTCGAGCCGACAGAACCGGTGAAGGCGGACATGTTTTGGATGACCGCGCCCTGCGGAAGGGTTACCCGCGCCACCGACCGCAGGATCGGAAAATTCCAGTAGTTGCCGGTCGCGTTCCAATAAAGCTCGTCATAGGTGTCGAACGGGCGCGCCATTCGATCCATGGCATAGGTGATGATATAGCGATGCTGGCCACGGGCGATGAACTCGTCCGGATTGCCGATCCAGATGCGTTCGAAATTGCCCATCCGCTCGACCCGGAAGATTTCAGCGCTGCCGTCGCGCGTCACCGATTCGACCTCAAGCCCGACGCGGATCTTGTTGCCTGAAGGCCCCTGCAGCACGGTCGGAATATCGCGATAAATGCCGCGGCGGATTTCGAGCCCTTCGGCGTTAACGTCCACAGTCTCGATCACACGCACCGAACCATCGGTGCGCAGCGTCACGTCCGAAGCAAAGGCGCGGATTTCCTCGCGCCCCAGGGCAGGGACGGCCAGAAAAACCAGCGCAAAAAGCGCGGCGAACCAGACGGCAAAGGCCTTCATCTGCTTAGAACTTCACGCTCGGCACTTGCCGGTCCGCCTCGTTCTCAAGCTCGAAATACTGCGCCTTCTCGAACTTGAAGGCACTGGCAACGAGGTTGGACGGGAAGGATTCGACCTGGATATTGAGGTTGCGAACGGCCCCATTGTAGTAGCGCCGCGCCATCTGGATTTCGTCTTCCACACTCTGCAGCGCCGTCTGGAATTCAAGGAAAGTGGTGTTGGCCTTGAGGTCGGGATAGGCTTCAGCCACCGCGATCAGTCGCCCGAGCGCCGAGGAAAGCTCGCCTTCTGCCTTGGCGCGAGCTTCCGGGCTCGAGGACGCGGCGCTCGTCGCCTTGGCGCGCGCCTCGACCACGGCCTGCAGCGTCTCGCGCTCGTGGCCCATATAGCCCTTCACCGTCTCCATCATATTGGGAATGAGATCGGTGCGGCGCTTCAGTTGCACGTCGATGCCGGACCAGCCCTCGGCCACCATCTGCCGGTTTCGGACAAGGCCATTGTAGATGACGATGGCATAACCGACTACGCCCACGACCAGGGCAAGAATGACCCATTCCATTGCGCTCAACTCCCTCAAGCCAACGCAGCGGACACTGGCAGTTTGGCTTGGTCAATGCAACGGGGGCAGGAGAGGCGGGCTTGACTTCCGACGCCCGATAATTAGCTTTGTGCGCATGAACACATCGCGCCACACCTATCGCCGTATCGTCCTCCTCGCAGGATAGACACCCTAGGCATGCGCCCGCCGGAGCCTGCTTAGGGCTCGGCACTTCGCCACACCGGCATCTTTTCTTCTTTTTTTCACAACGGCTCCAGCCGCCGCAGTTTTGCGCGCCGGGCCTACGGGACCTATCATGACTGACATCCGCAAAGACCTCGCTCCTGCCATCGTTTTGGGCAAGAGCGACCATGCCAAACTCACCGCCCTCGCCGAAGCCGGCCTCGACCGCTGGCCCGATCTCGCCGATCGCCTACTTGGAGAACTCGAACGCGCCAAGGTCGTCCCGGACGATAAGGTGCCCGACACAATCGCTCGCATGGGCTCGTCCGTCACCTATCGCACCAATGCCGGACAGGAGCAGACCGTGACCCTCGTCTACCCCGCCGACGCAGATATCGAAAAAGGCCGCATCTCGGTGATGACGCCAATCGGCACCGCCCTCATCGGCCTCAAGACCGGCCAATCCATCACCTGGCGCGACCGTGCCGACAAACGGCACAAGCTGACAGTGGAAGCGGTAAAAACGGCGGAGACGGTCTGAGACAATGCAGCTTCTTACCCTCGGGCCTGACCCGAGGGTATTTTCAAGCTGAAGCTTAGTTGCTGATCTCAGCCAGCATGGCTTCGAGATCATCGATCAGAATATTGTGCTGGCTGGACGCAATAGCGCCGGTATGCCTCAGCCAGGCCCACATCGAGACCCGATGCAGCAAGGTGTAAAGCCATAGTGTGCGTTTCGGGTCTGGATGATCGATGGGACCGTATCCATCCAGCATCTTAGTGCCCGCGCCGGGCGCCATATGCTCTGTGCAAAAGAGCGCCTTGGCGAGATCAAAGAGCGGATCGGCCGCGATTGCATTGCCAAAATCGATCAAGCCGGAAATGTGCCATGATCCATTGGCGCAGTCGGCGATTACATTGCCGGGATGAAAGTCATTATGTGCCAAAACGGCGCCTGAACTGTGCGCAGCAATCTCAAGCTGATCCCGAACCGCAGCTCTAAGCCTTGCGGCAAGCTCGATATTGCCGCCTGCCTTTTCGAATTGCTCCAGAGAAGATGCAGCAAACGCGGAAACGAACGCGCTATTGGTCCGATGCCCCTCGGGACCTTCATCAATCGCGCCATAGCGAGGTAACGCAATGCCGTGAATTTCTCGCAGCAGCACACCCATCTGTCGGTATAGAGCGTCGAGGCCCATAGGCTCGATATGTCTTAGCTCATCAATCGTCTGTCCGGACAAATGGCTGACTAGGGCGAACCGATAAGGCAGGCGATTGCGCGATTCATCGACCAGCAAGTACCGCGTCGCATTCACCCCTGCATCCTGCAAAAGACCTGCGGCCCGGGCCTCGCGCTCAGGCGACTTGCCGCGTAACTCATCATAGGTCTTGAGATTGACGCTGCTGCCATCAGAGAGATCGATGCGAAAAACCGCATTTGATCCGCCCGGCTGTCTGGTAACCCTCGAAGGCGAAGCCAGATCGAGCAGACCCAGAATGTGCGCCAGCTGGTCTAGCGTCGGAGCACTAATGCCTTCCGACGCTTCAGCCATTACTCCGCGCCGCCGCCCGAGGTCTGCAGCCAGGCCTCGCCACACGCCTTGGCCAGCTCGCGGATGCGCAAAATATAGCTTTGGCGCTCGGTGACCGAGATCACGCCGCGTGCGTCGAGCATGTTGAAATTATGTGATGCCTTGACGACCTGCTCATAGGCGGGGATGGCCATGGTCTGGCGATTGCCATCGGCGCCCTTGGCTAGGATCGCGCGGCACTCCTTTTCTGCATCTTCAAAATGCCGGAACAACATGTCCGTGTCGGCGGCCTCGAAGTTATACTTCGAGGATTCCTGTTCGTTCTGCAGGAACACGTCGCCATAGGTCACCTTCTCGGCGCCCTCGCGGCCATTGAAGTTGAGATCGTAGACGTTTTCGACGCCTTGCACATACATCGCGAGGCGTTCAAGCCCATAGGTGATCTCGCCCGGCACCGGCGAGCATTCAAATCCCGCTACCTGCTGGAAGTAAGTGAACTGGCTGACTTCCATGCCGTCGCACCAGCATTCCCAGCCAAGACCCCAGGCGCCGAGCGTCGGGCTCTCCCAATCGTCTTCGACGAACCGGATATCGTGCAGCGAAGCATCGAGGCCGATTGACGCAAGCGAATCCAGATAGAGCTGCTGGATGTTGTCAGGCGATGGTTTGAGGATAACCTGGAACTGATAATAGTGCTGCAGCCGGTTGGGGTTTTCGCCATAGCGACCGTCCTTGGGGCGGCGCGAGGGCTGCACATAGGCCGCCTTCCATGGCTTCGGCCCCAGCGCGCGCAATGTGGTCGCGGTGTGAAAAGTACCTGCGCCCATCTGCATGTCGTAAGGCTGCAAGACAACACAGCCCTGCTCGGCCCAGAAATTCTGGAGCGTCAGGATGAGGCCCTGGAAGGAATTCTTCGGGTCCATGTGAGCGGGGCGGTTGGTCATCGGCAATGGGTCCGGCGGGAGAAAGCGCGCGGAACGTAGTCGGCGGACCCAGCGGGGTCAACGGGTTGCCGCTATTCTGGTGCGGAATCAGCTGCGGCGATCGTCCTTGCGCCCATCGGGCCGGAACGTGCCATCGTCGCCGCGCTTGAGGTCGATCACGTCGGGACGCTGGCGTTCGGCAAGGTCGCGCTGGTGGCGCAGGCGCTTTTCTTCGGCAGCGTCATTGTCGAACTTGCGCGTCCAGTCGCGCCAGATCCGCCTTATGCCGAAGTAGACCATCAGGGCCAGGACGGTAAAAATCAAAATGCGCAGCAGCATGGTCCTATCCGCTCAAAGGCCGAGACGCGCCCAATAGGCGCGATCATCGAGCGTCGAGGCAATATCGTTGGAAAGCGCGGCGGTGGAAAAGCCGAAGCGGGGCAAGGCGAGAAATGGGCGCTTGGGCGCAATTGTCCGCAGTTGGACCGAGGGTCCATAGCGTTCGCGCAATACCGTCTGGAGATCGCCGATGGCATCGACGAGACCAAGCTCGACGCCGCGGAGGCCCGTCCACCATTCGCCGGTAAAGAGGTTATCGTCATCGGCCTTGAGCCGGCCCTTTCGGTGCTCCTTGACGTGATCGATGAACACCTGATGCACGTCGAGTTCGAAGCGCTTGATGCGGTCGATGTCTTCCGGCTTTTCGGGCAGGAAGGGATCGAGCGTCGACTTGTTGCGCCCTGCGGTGTGGACACGCCGCTCGATACCGAGCTTTTCGAGCGCGCCGACAAAGCCAAAGCCAGCCATGATGACGCCGATGGAGCCGACGATCGAGGATGGATCGACAAAGATTTCGTCGCCCGCCACGGCAATGAAATAGCCGCCGGAAGCCGCTGCATCCTCAACGAAAATCAGAACCGGCTTGTTCTTCTCGTCCGCTAGCTGGCGAATGCGGCGCGAGATCAGCCGGCTCTGGACAGGCGAGCCGCCGGGCGAATTGATCACCACGGCGACCGCAGGGGCGCTACGTATGGCAAAGGCGCGCTTGAGCAAAGGCTCGACGGATTCGATATTGAGCCGGCCCGGCCGCTGCTCGGCGGCGATGACGCCATGGAGGCGGATCACGGGAATGACGGGTGGGCGGCGAAACAGGCGGCGTAACCAGTTCGGTCTCGGGGCGGGTGTTTCGGCCATGTCCTCTCCGGAATTTTTTCCAGATTTAGGCATACGAGGCCGGGATTACCAGTCGAGAGCGGCGGTCCCCCGAAAAATAGCGTCAAATTGCGGCGCGAAGTCACGCCCGCTTTCGCCGTGGAGCGCCCTGCTCGACAGAAGGGTCAAAGGCGCGCGCGAGCCCTTGATGCCGCGCACGAGGATGCGGGTCGCCGGTTGTCCCTCGCGCGGCGCGATCGGCAGGACGGTCAGGGCGCCGAATCGCGCCCCCATGGCGACAAGCAGCGAGCCGAGACCCGAGGCGGGATAAACGACGATCACCTCCCCTCCTGCCGCCGCCGCCCCGGCAGCGCAGCGCATCCAGGCGTCGAGTTCATCGAGCCCCATGTGCCGCGCATCGGCGCGGCTCGAGTTCGGCGCCAAGGTCCCCTGCCCTTCGCCAAAGAACGGGGGGTTGGCGATCACCGCATCATAGTGGTTATCCCTAAGGCCGGCGGCCGACCGATCGGCGGGTCTTGAGAGGATATCGAGGTTCAGGGCCTCGGCGCGCTCTCCAAAGCCATTGTCAAAGATATTGTCCTTCGCCAGCGCAAAGGTGTCCTCGTGCTTTTCGACCAGCGTGGCGTTTTCCGCCAGTCCTAGAGCCAGGGCCACGAGCGCCGCGGTCCCAACTCCAGCGCCGAGATCGAGCACGTGTCGGCGCCCTGGCCGCACCGCCGAACCGAGCAGCACGCTGTCAAAGCCGGCCCGGAAGCCGGTGCGGGGTTGCGACAGAGTGATCCGGCCTCCTAAAAAGGCGTCGCGCGTTGCGGTTTGGTGTTTTACAAAGTCACGTGGCTGGTCTAGGGACATCGGACCCCGAAGGCTGGTTCAGCGCGAGCTTACATGCCCTGATAGTGCAGGCTCAACCGATTTGCCCGCGGCGGCAAACGAGGACGGTAATGGCGGTCTCAGTTCTGACCCAAAAGAAAAACATGCCCGCAGGCAATCCGGTCGAAAGGCTGCTTGCAGCCACGGCCGACGATATGGCGCGGGTCAACAGCCTGATCCTGAGCCGTGCCGAATCTCATGTCGACATGGTGCCGGAGCTTGCCCGCTATCTTATCGACAGCGGCGGCAAGCGCCTTCGCCCCATGCTGACCGTGGCTGCCGCGCAGCTCTTTGGTGGCGGCGCCGGCAATGCCGTCAATTTCGCTGCCGCCGTCGAATTCATGCACAATGCGACCCTCCTCCACGACGATGTCGTTGACGAGAGCGATATGCGCCGTGGTAAGCCCGCAGCGCGGATGGTCTGGGGCAACAAGGCGTCGATCCTCGTTGGCGATTTCCTTCTCGGACAGGCCTTCATGATGATGGTCGAAACGGGCGATATCGGCTCGCTCGGCGTTCTTTCCGCTGCCTCTGCGGTCATGGCGGAAGGCGAAGTCTTCCAGCTCGCCAAGACCGGCGACTTGGCGACCACCGAAGCCGATTATGCCGAAGTGATCCGCGCCAAGACGGCCGTATTGTTCGAAGCAGCCTGCGAAGTCGGCGCCATGTCCGGCGGGGCGGATGCCGCCGGCCGCGCAGCGCTGGCGCGCTACGGCCTGGAATTGGGCAATGCCTTCCAGCTCGTCGATGACGCACTCGATTATGGCGGGCAGTCAGGTGCCTTGGGCAAGAATGTCGGCGACGACCTGCGCGAAGGCAAGATGACGCTGCCGGTGATCCTGGCGCTCGCCGCAGGCAATGAGGCGGAAAAAGCCATCATCGCCAGCGCGCTCGGCAAGGCGGACGCTTCCGATCTCGAAGTCAGCCAGGTGGTGGCAATCTTCAATCGTCACGATACGCTCAACCGCACGCTCGAAAAGGCCGACGCGCATGCGCGCACGGCCGTCGAGGCTCTGGGCATCCTGCCGGAAAGCGAGATGAAGACCATTCTCGCCGACGTCGTGATGCACAGCGTCCGCCGCGCATCCTGAGCATTAGGGCGTAATCAGCGGCGCAGCGGCCACCCAGTGATCGGGATTGCGTTCGCGCATCACCTGCGCTGCCTGATGCGCCTGCCCCTCCGAGCCGAAAAGCCCGAAGACCGTCGCGCCTGACCCCGACATCCGCGACAGCATGCAGCCCTGCGTCTGGCCCAGATCGTCTACGATAAAGCCGATTTCCGGCACGAGCTTGACCGCAGGCGGCTGCAGGTCGTTGCGTGTCTCGGCAAGCCACAGACCAAGCTGGGCCGGGCGGGTCAGCGGTTCGGGGAGCGCCGGCAGCGCGTAGTTGTCATGCGCCCGCAAGCGGCGAAAAACGTCTGCGGTCGCAACGGGCACCAGCGGGTTGACCAGCACGATATGGCAGGCCGGAAACTCGGGCAGCGGCGATAAGATTTCACCGACGCCACGGGCGACGAGCGGCCGGCTCATCAGGCATGCCGGCACGTCTGCGCCGAGCGTTGCCGCAAGATCGGCCAGCTCGACGATCGGGATCGGTTGGCTCGACATGCTGGCGAGGATGCGCAGCGCTGCCGCCGCATCCGCCGAACCGCCGCCAATCCCTGCCGCGACCGGCAGGTTCTTGACGAGATGGATGGCGAGGCCGTCGGGCACCCTGTCCGGCCAGCGTTGCCGGAAGGCGGCGAGCGCCCGCATCACAAGATTGCTGGTGCCGGTTCCCAAGGCATGGGCAAACGGACCCGAAATCGTTAGGTCGTCGGCCGCAGCGGGCTCGGCTTCGAGTTCGTCGGCGATATCGGCGAAGACGATGAGACTTTCGAGATCATGATAGCCATCGTCACGCCGACGCGTGACGTGCAGCGCCAGGTTGATCTTGGCCGGCGCCGCCTGAACGATCGCATTCGGCATGCCGAGGCTATTCCGTAGCCGTGCCGGGTGTCAGGCCTTCGAGCAGCTTCGGCCCGACGCGTTCGGCGACATTGCCGACTTCGTCCACCGACTTGGCGATATTCCATTGGAATCCCGCCTCGAGCCGGCGGCCAGCCTTCCAATAGGCATCGCCCAGGTGATCGTTGATCTCGGCATCGTTGGGCAGCAGCATCACGGCGCGTTCCAGCGTTTCGACGGCCTCGTCGATGCGGCCGAGCTTGTAGAAAGCCCAACCAAGCGAATCGACGATATAACCATCCTGCGGCTGTGCATCGACGGCCTGCTCGATCATGCCCAGGGCGCGCTCGAGGTTCATGTCCATGTCGATCCAGGAATAACCGAGATAGTTCAAGACCGATGGCTGGTCCGGGCTGAGATCGAGTGCCTTGAGGAAGTCGGCTTCCGCCTTGGGCCATTGCTTGGCACGCTCATAGGCGATGCCGCGCACATAATAGAAGCGCCAATCGGCCGGCGACTCCCCGCCAGTGATTTCGAGCGCCTTGGTGTAGGCGTCGGCCGCTTCGGTGTATTGCTCGTCATAGCGCAGGAGATCGCCCAGCACGGAGACGGCATCGAGATCTTCGGGGCTCGTTACCACGATATTGCGCAGGCGACGCAACGCTTCGGCACGGTTACCGGTCGCGTCAAGATTCTGCGCAACGCGCACCACTGCCGTCGGCTTCATCGGCGAAGAGGCCGGTACCGCGTCATAAATGACATTGGCCGCCTCGTGCTGGGCCGCGTTATCGAGCAGGAGCCCGGCGGCAAGCGCGATCACGTCGGAACTGGGATCGAGATAGTGTCCGAGGCGCAGGAACACCAAAGCCAGGTCCGAGCTGCCATCGCGCGACAGTGCGACGCCGATACCATGGAACATCTCGGCGGCGCCGATCTGGACATTGGTCGCAAACACGCCCGGGCGGCGCTTGGCAGCAACGGCGTCCTTGACGATGGTGACGAGCGGATGGGTCAGGCCCTGGGCTTCGAACTCCGCGATGACGTCGGACGCCTCGTCGAACTTGCCGTCATTGGCGAGCATGCGTGCATAGATTTCGACCATGCGAGCGACATAGGGCTCGTTCTCATAGGCCTTCTGCGCCAGTTCCAGCGCCTTGACGCGCTGGCCGGCAACTTCGGCCATCAGCGCGCGGTGAAACACGAGGAAATCTTCGAGCCCGGTATCGCCGAGCTTGACCATCAGCGCATCGGCCTCGTCGAACTTCTTTTCTCCCACCAGCGCCCAAGCGCGAAGGATGCCTGCGGTAATGCCGGTGAACGTATCCTGCGAGATCTTGGCGAGGGCTTCCTCGGCAGCGCCATAGCGACGCTCCTTGAGCGCCTCGGAAGCAACGACGAGTTCGGCCAGTTCATTCTGGCCGACGAGTTCGATCAGATGCTTGGCAACTCCGGCGGATTGGGTGACCTGACCATTGGCGGCAAAGGCGATGAAGGAGCGCTCGACGAGGACCGGATTGTCCCAGTCGCTTTGCGCGGCTTCGTTGAAATAGCGTGCCGACTCGTCCGTCCGCAATTCGCTCAGCGCCTGGCGCCCTGCCAGATAAGACCCGGTCGCGCTGGCCCGGAACAGCTGCAGCATGTCCGTCAGGTTCGGAGCGCTGCTCTGGGCAAAGCTTGCGGGCACGATCGCAAGAGCCATGATCGCCGCAAGCAGCGGGCGCGCCAGTCGGTTGGAGAGGAGGGTCACGTCGCAGGTTTCTCCCAGGGCCACTCAGGGCAGGATTTGGCGGCAAAGATTGTCCATTTTGCGACTGCTCCGCAAGGTCGCAACGCGGCGAAGCGGTCACATTCCGCTGTAATTGGGTCCACTACCACCCTCGGGTGGGACCCAGGTAATGTTTTGGGCCGGGTCCTTGATATCGCAGGTCTTGCAGTGGACGCAGTTTGCCGCGTGAATTCTGAAGACCGGCTGGCCATCTTCTTTGGCGATTTCATAGACCCCCGCCGGGCAATAAAGCGGTGCTGGTTCCCCATATTTGGGCAGGTTTTCGCGCACCGGCACGCTGGGGTCGGCCAGTCTGAGGTGGATCGGCTGATCCTCGTCATGGGCGATATTGGCAAGAAACACCGAGGACGCACGATCAAAGCTCAGCCTTCCATCGGGCCGCGCATAAGTGCGTCCAGGCACATCCTTACGGCGGCGAAGCCTGGTGTAATCGGGCGCGCCATGCTTCGTCAGCTTGAGCGGCGAGCGTCCGAAAATCGAAGCAACCCACAGGTCGGCGCCAATGGCGAGCGAACCGGCGACGGTTCCGAGCCGGCTCCAGAGCGGCTTGGCATTGGCGACGGCCTTGAGTTCCCGCTCGATGCCGGTGGCAAAGATGCGATCGGCAAAATCGGCAACGAGGTCATGTTGCCGGCCCGCCGCAATCGCCTCGCCGACCGCATCCGCAGCCCCGATCCCCGATAAAATGGCATTGTGGATGGCCTTGAGGCGCGGCGCATTCATGAAGCCGGCCGCGCATCCGATAAGGCCGCCGCCGGGAAAGGCGAGGCTCGGGACGGACTGCCAGCCGCCTGCCGTCACAGCCCTCGCGCCATAGCTGACGCGCGTGCCGCCTTCGAGAATCCTGGCAATCGAGGGATGAAGCTTGAAGCGCTGGAATTCGTCGAAGGGCGAAAGCGTCGGATCTTCATAGTCTAGATAGGTCACGAGCCCGACATAGAGCTTGCGATCCTCGGCATGATAGACGAAGCCGCCGCCCGCGGTGCCATTGTCGAGCGGGAAGCCGAGATAGTGATCGACCTGCCCGGCATGGTGCTTTTCGGCCGGGATTTCCCAGACTTCCTTGATGCCGAGCCCATATTTCTGCGGCTCCTTGCCGAGCGCAAATTCGCCGATGATGGCCTTGGCAAGCGAACCGCGCGCGCCCTCGGCGATCAGCGTATACTTGGCCTCGAGGGCAATTCCCTCAGCAAAGCCGGGCTTCGGATTGCCTTCGCGGTCCCGTCCGAGATCGCCGGTGATGACGCCGCGCACCGGGCCATCGCCCGAGCGCAGCACGTCGACGGCGGCGGTCATCGGAAAAATATCGACACCCAGCCCGCTCGCCTCTTCGCCAAGCCACTGCACTAGCCGGCCGAGGCTGACGATGACGGCACCGGGCGTCTGCATCTGCGGCGGGACGAGGGCATGCGGAACGGCAATGTCACCCTTTTCCGTCAGATAGTGATAGGTGTCGGCCGTCACGCTCGGGCCGACCGGCGCACCCTTGTTGCGCCAATCGGGCAGAAGGGCGTCGAGCCCGGCCGGATCCATAACCGCGCCCGAAAGGATATGCCCGCCGATTTCGGCCGACTTTTCCACCACGGTAACAGACAGGTCGGGATTGCGCTGCTTGAGGCGAATGGCGGCGGAAAGACCCGCAGGACCGGCGCCCACGATCAGCACATCGGTCGAAATCGTCTCGCGGTTACCGGCCTCGGCCATGCCTCGTCGTCCTCGTGATCGGGAGGCGCTTTATGCCTCGAACGCGGTGTGACATAACGTGGCCCATGTCTCAAGGTCGAGAACTCAACAACGCCGAAATGCTGGCCGTGCTGGATTGGTATCGTGCCGCCGGCGTGGATCTTGCCGTTGGCGAAGGGCCTGTCGACCGCTTCGCCCAGCCCGCCATGGCCCCGCGCCCCAACGCCCCGGCCCGCGCTCCGGCGGCAACGCCAACCGCCCCACTCCCATCAGCAACGAGCGCGATCACTGGCGATCCGAGCGAAGCCCGCCGGCTCGCTGCATCGGCCAAGACGCTCGACGAGTTGCGCACATTGCTCGAAGCCTATGATGGCTGCAGCCTCAAATTGCGCGCGACGCAGCTGGTCTTTGCCGATGGCAATCCGGAAGCCCGGATCATGCTGATCGGGGAAGCGCCGGGCGCCGAGGAGGACCGCCAGGGAAAACCCTTCGTCGGCCGCTCCGGGCAGTTGCTCGATCGCATGCTCAAGGCCATCGGGCTTGATCGCACCAAGGTCTATATCGCCAATACCGTCCCCTGGCGCCCGCCGGGCAATCGCACGCCGACGCCCGAGGAAATGGAGCTCTGCCTTCCCTTCCTCAATCGCCAGGTCGAACTCGTCGCCCCCAAGCTCGTCATGACCCTTGGCGGCCCCGCCATGCAGACGGTGTTCAAGACCAGTGCCGGCATTATCAAGATGCGCGGCCGCTGGCAGAGTGTCGCCATCGGCAGCCATGACACCGAGGCCCTACCGACCCTGCACCCAGCGTATCTCCTCCGCAACCCTGCCGCCAAGCAGCAGGCCTGGCAGGATCTGCTGAGCCTCAAGATGAAAGCGGACGCACTCGGGCTTTCTTAGACGGCACACCGCAGAGCGCATCCCTCCCTTGCCGCAACTTTTTGCCAAGCCTCCCTATTTCCGCCCTATCGCTTCGCTTCTGTCGCGCTATGGTCACCATCGCGTGATTTGCAACGTTTCGCTGCCATTCATTCCAGAGCGCCATGGCTTCCGTCGTCAAAATTTATGCCCTTTTCCTCGGCTCCGCCCTCCTGATGTTTGGCGGCGGCCTCCAGGGTCTGCTGCTTTCCGTGCGTGGTGCAGAGGAGCATTTTTCGCTCCTTGCCCTTGGCCTGATCGGCACCGGCTGGTCGGTCGGGTTCGTCGCCGGTTCCATTGCCGTACCGATGATCGTGCGCAATGTCGGCCATATCCGCGCCTTCTCGGTAATGGCGGCGATCGGCACGGTGACGATTCTGCTCAATCTGCTCTGGATCAACGACGTCGGCTGGATTGTCCTGCGCGCCCTCTCCGGCTTCTGCTTTGCCGGCGCGGCGATGATCGTCGAAAGCTGGCTCAACGAAGTGGCCGACAACAAGAGCCGCGGCACGATCTTTTCGATCTACGTGACCATCAACCTTGCCGCCTCCACTGTCGGGCAGATGGCCATGTCGATCACCGGCACGGCTGGCTACATTCCATTCGTCATCGGCGCCATCAGCTTCATTTGCGCGCTGATGCCGCCCGCCCTCACTTCCAGTCCACAGCCGCGGCCGCTCGCTTCGGCCAAGCTCGACTTGCCGCTTCTCATCAAGACGTCCCCCGTCGCCGCTGTCGCTGCCTTCTGCTGCGGCATGGCCAACGGGTCCTTCGGCACGCTGGCGCCGGTCTATGGCTATGAGCAGGGGCTCGATGCCTCGGGCATCGCACTGCTTTTTGCCATCGCCGCCATCGCCGGCGCCGTCGCGCAAATTCCGTTCGGCCGCCTTTCCGACAGGATCGACCGGCGGCTCGTGATGGTGGGGCTCGCCACCAGCGCCTCAATCGTCGGGCTCCTGATGGTCATCCTCAACCCGAGCGCTGGCTGGCTGATGTATGTGCTCTTTGGCCTTTATGGCCTCGCAGCCAATCCGCTCTATCCGATCGCGGTCGCTCATGCCAACGACTTCGCGCGCGATGGCGATTTCGCCAAGATCGCCGGCGGCATGCTGCTGATTCTGGGCGTCGGGCTCGCCATAGGCCCGGCCATCGCTTCAGTGCTGATGAGCAATATCGCTCCCATGGCGCTTTTCATCATCACCGCGATTTTCCACGCTTGCGTCGCGGGCTTCGCCTTCCTCCGCATGCGCGTGCGCAAGAGCGTCGATGCCGCCGAGCGGGCCCCCTTCCAGCCCATGGGCAATGACAAGCAGGTGACGCCCGAATCTATTGTGCTCGATCCGCGGGCTGATAGTGATGCGGAAGACGAGGTGATCGTGCGGCATGAGCCGGCCGTTCCCGAAGAGCTGATCGAAACAGTGGAGCCGCAGCGAAATGTTCAGAACGGAACGGTTTGAAGACCGCGCTTTCAAGCCCCTTTCCATCGCGGTCATCGCCGTTTCCGACACACGAACGCTTGAAACCGACACAGGCGGGGCGCTGCTCATATCGCTTCTCGAAGCCGATGGCCACCGCTGCTTTGATCGGCAGGTGGTGCGCGACGACGTCCAGCTGATCCGCGCAGCCGTGCAGGCCTATGTCGCCAACCCGGATGTCGACGTGATCCTCACCACCGGCGGCACAGGCTTTTCCGGGCGAGACGTGACGCCCGAGGCAATAGAGCCGCTGTTCGACAAGCGCATGGAAGGCTTTTCGGTGCTCTTCCACCAATATTCGGCGACGACGGTGGGCACGAGTTCGCTGCAATCGCGCGCGACGGCTGGGTTGATCGGAACGACCTTTGTCTTCTGCCTTCCGGGGTCGCGCGGGGCCTGCCGCGATGCCTGGGAAGGCATTTTGAGCCACCAGCTCGATTATCGGCACAAGCCGTGCAACTTCGTCGAGCTGATGCCGCGGCTCGACGAGCGCTAGGCGCGGTTTGCCCGGTCAGCCGTCGTAACGACGCGCAGGCCGGGCACATAGGCTTCGCCCGCGTCGATCATAACCCTGTTGCGGCCAGCGGCCTTGGCCGCATAGAGCGCCCGGTCGGCTCGCGCCAAACCATCATGGATCGACAGGTCTGCCGGAGAAAGGCTCGTCAGCCCGACACAGAGCGTGACGGCATGCTCGACACCCGCCGGGCGCCAGTCCCGCGCTGAAAATTCGGCGCGGATCGATTGCGCTAGTGCGGTCCCGGCAGCGAGCGGCATGGAATGCACCAGCGCCACGAACTCTTCACCGCCAAAGCGTGCGATGATCGCCTGCGGCGGCAGGCGCTGGCCCAGAAGTTCGGCAAGACTGGTGAGCACGCTGTCTCCTGCCGCGTGCCCAAAACTGTCATTGACCGCTTTAAAATGGTCGATATCGAAGGTCAGGACCACGCCGGCATGCCGCTCGATGGGCGATAAAGCCGCGACCGCAGCATCGAATCCCCGGCGATTGAAGAGGCCGGTCAGCGGATCGCGCTCTGCTTCGGCACGATATCTGTCGAGCGTTTGAAACGCGACCGAACCAAGCGCGGACAAAGCGAAGCCGACGCTCAACACCCCGGCGCTGACCTGCATGTAATAGGTGTAGGTGGAGCTGGCAAAGGCGGCGAGATTATCGCTCATGCCGATAAAAACGTTGAAGATCAGCAACCGTACGAGGATGTCGATAACCACGATGGTGGCGACGCCGACCAGCACGCGATCGACCAGTGTTCGCGCCCGATGACTGACCAGCATGACTGGCACACCAAGGAGCGCAGCGATTGCCGTGTCGCTGACAGCGAGCTCGAGATTGAGGCTTTCCAGCCCAACGACGACAACAAGGATCGCCCCGTAAGCGAGGAGACAAAAAGCAAGCCGCAATCCGGTGATGCGCGGCGCCGCAAACTGGCGCAGCAAGGCCTCGCCATAATAGAAGAACGAGGCAAGAAAGACCGCATTGCCGAAAAGCGATTGCAGCTTGTTGGGCAGAGGCAGGATGGGCGCGAGAAAGCCTGCAGCGCCCAGGAGAAAACCCGCGCTCCAGGCGCGGGCCGCCGCATGCCCCCGCCAGCCGATGGCGAGAAAGACGACACCGAACAGCGTCATGGTCACCGGCAACAGAAAGGCGAAATTGTCCATGGCTCTCCAGGCAGCTTCGCCGGGCATTGATGGCTGCCGATCCTATAGAGGTGCGGTTAAGAATTCTTCCGCCAAAGTAAAACGGCGCCCCGTGGGGCGCCGCTTGAACCCAGGATCAATGGCCGTGGCTCATGCCGCCGGCGCCACCGCCTTCAGGCCGGCGGACGAAGAAGGCCGCCACGACCATCAGCACGGAAACCACCGCGCCGCAGAGAAAGCCTGAGCGGATACCCGCGGCAAGCGGCTCGACGCCCTGCAGCCCCGCCGCAGCACCAGCGGCAGTTTGCAGGCTCATCACGGCCACAAAGAGCGCAATGCCCGCCGCGCCGGCCACCTGCTGCACCGAGCCCAGAATGGCGCTGGCATGCGAATAGAACTGTGGCGGCACCGAACTCATGGACGCGGTGAAAAGCGGGGTGAAGGTGAAGGCCAGGCCGATGCTGAGCACGATATGGCCGGCAACCACCGCCCAGATCGGCGTGGCCGAGCCGACCATGGTCAGCGCCCACATCACGGCAGAAACCGCCACGACGCCAGGCACGAGCAGCGGCGTCGGGCCGACGCGGTCATAGAGGCGTCCGACCACCGGGCCGAGAACGCCCATCATCAGGCCGCCAGGCAGGAGGATCATGCCGGTCTGCAGGGTGTCGAGGCCAAGAACGTTCTGCGTATAGATCGGCAACAGGATCGAGGAGCCGAGCAGCGCCACCATGGCGATCGCCATGGTGATCAGCGAGATGCTGTAGTTCCGGTGTTGCAAGGTGCGCAGGTCGAGAAGAGCCTTGTCCTGGCTTTGCAGGCTGAACTGGCGCCAGACAAAGATCGACATGGCAACAAGACCAACCGCGATCGGCGCCCAGGCCGGGATCGGCGAAGGATGGCTCGCGCCTTCCCCAAGGCTTGAAAGACCATAGACGAGGCCGCCGAAGGCCAAGGCTGACAGGATCACCGAGACAACATCGAGCGGCGCATAACGCGGCGTCGACACGTTGCGGATCCGGGTCGAGCCGATGATCAGGGTCAGGAGCGCGATCGGCAAGGTGAAATAGAACATATAACGCCAGTCGAAATGGGCGAGGATGAATCCGCCGATCGTCGGGCCGATCGCCGGCGCCACCGACATGACGATCGAGATATTGCCCATGATCTTGCCACGCCCTTCGGGCGGCACGAGCGACATGACCGTCGTCATCAGGAGCGGCATCATGATAGCCGTGCCAATTGCCTGCACCACGCGTCCCACGATCAGCAGTTCGAGCCCGGGCGAAAGCGCACAAACAAGCGTGCCGGCCGTAAAAACCGACATGGCGATCATGAACATCGGCTTTGTGTTGAGCCGTTGCAGAAGGAAGCCGGTCACCGGGATGACCACGGCCATGGTCAGGAGGAACGCCGTCGTCAACCACTGCGCCGCACTCGCGGACACGCCGAGGTCGACCATCAGGTGTGGTATCGCTACGCTCATAATGGTTTCGTTGAGAAAGACCACGAAGGTGGATACGAGCAAGAGCCCGATCACCAGACGGTTGCGCGCCGCATTGTCCGGATGGTGCGCCTCGCGTTCGGGCAACGCATCAAAGCTTGCTGTTTCGGTTGTCATTTCTCTACCCTTTTTCAAGCGCGTGACACGGTGACGACGCATGAGGCCAACCGGGTTCGACAGCACTTATAAACTTTTCTGCGACAGCGGCTGTCAGCAGCCGATTTTCAAGGCGAGGCGCTCAAACCCTCGCGCTACGCCATGGCCGCGCTGATGGTCCGTCCAGCCAAAACCCTCGAATGCCGCGGGCTGGAGTCTCTACGCCGATGGCGATCCGGCGTCCATCAAAGCTTTCGCAAGGCAGAAATGCGAAACAAAATGTGAGAACGAAATCCGAACATTGTTCTTGTTCCGTTCCCTCGCCATTGCTAGATTCGGGTCATGCCGTGCAGCGCCGATTCATCGCTGCATTCCTTGGGAGATCCGCCATGGCCCTTTACCAGGCCCCGTCTTTCGAAGCGCTTGAACGCCTGAGCCAGAGCCGCGATGCCGACCTGGCGCGGCGCGAACTGCTGAACGAGGATCGTATCCGCGGACGCGGCGCGCAGACCAACCGGTCCGGGCGGTTCGAGGTCCATGCGCGCGAGAATTTCGACGACGGCTGGGGAAGTGTCGAAACGCTGCCGACCTTTGAAACGGTCGAGCATGCCGAGCGCGCCAAGACCATCATTACCACCAATGACAGCCCCGATATCGGCTTCGACCGCTCGATCAATGCCTATCGCGGCTGCGAGCATGGCTGTTCCTATTGCTTCGCACGGCCGACCCACGCCTATCTCGGGCACTCGGCCGGGGTGGATTTCGAGCGCGAAATCTACATCAAGACCAATGCGGTCGAAGCGCTGCGCAATGAAATCGGCGCCAAGAACTATCGCGTCAAGCCGATCGCCATGGGCACCAATACCGACCCTTATCAGCCGGCCGAACGCAAGCACAAGCTGACGCGTGGCATTCTCGAAGTCATGCTCGAAACACGCCATCCGGTGATGATCACCACGAAGTCGGCGCTGATTCTGCGTGACCTCGATATCCTGACCGAGCTGGCCAAGCTCAATCTCGTCAAGGTCGCGATCTCGGTGACCTCGATGGATCACAAGCTCAGCCGCAAGATGGAGCCGCGCGCTTCTTCGCCCGCGCGCCGGCTCGAAGCCATCCGCGCCCTGAGCGAAGCCGGCGTGCCGACCGCGATCTTTGCTTCGCCGATGATCCCGGCGATCAACGACATGGAACTCGAGCGCATTCTCGACGCGGGCAAGGCCCAGGGCGCGGTCAGCGCCTCGATGATCCTCCTCCGCCTTCCCGGCGAAGTCCGCGACGTATTCCGCGAGTGGCTGCTGCGCCATTTCCCGGATCGGGTGCGCCACGTTCTCTCGCTCGTCCGCGACACCCGCGGCGGCAAGGATTACGACGCGCGCTTTGGCGTGCGCATGACGGGCGAAGGCCCTTATGCAGTGCTCCTGCGCCAGCGGTTCGACAAGGCCCGCGAGCGCTATGGTCTCGATGCCAAGCTGCCGCCGCTGCGCAACGACCTCTTCATCGCGCCCAAGCTCGAAAGCCGGCAGATGAGCCTTTTCTAAGCGAGAACCTTTGTCTTGATGAAGTCGAGCAGCTCGGCGCCGCTATAGTCTCGAGCCGCGAGGCTGGCGCCGGCTTCGGTCAACTGGCCGGGCTCGAGACCTGTCGCCATGCCGATCGTGGCGATTCCCGCCGCCGTCGCCGACATGAGGCCGGTGCGGGAATCTTCGAAAGCGACGCAATGCTCGGCCCTGGCGCCGAGGATTTCGAGGCCCTTGAGATAGGGCAGCGGATGCGGCTTGCCGTACGCCAGTTCATCGCCGATCACCACGTCCTTGAACCGATGCCGCGCGCCGATGCTGTCGAGCAGCAGATCGGCATTGGGGCGCGGCGCATTGGTTACCGCCACGGCCGGCAGCCCGATCGAATCGGCCCAGTCGAGAAGTTCGAAAAGCCCGTGCACCGGCTCGACGCCTTCGGCGGCGAGTTCACGAAACAGCGCTTCCTTGTTCATCATGATGTCCCATTGCCGCTCCTTGCTCTCGTGCGGCAGGAAGCGGGCGCCGATGGCCTCGTTGGCCAGCCCCTGCAACTCGCGCCCGAACCGCTCGCGGTCGAATTGATGGCCATATGGCGCAAACGCGCGATTGAAGGCTTCAAGATGCAGCGGATCGCTTTCCACCAACGTCCCGTCGATATCGAAAAGCAGGCCTGCGCCGGGCTTGAGTGTCATGGTGGTTCCGTCGGTTGATCGCGCGAGAAACCGCCACGAAATCCGCGCGCCGTCAACGAGGCAAAACGGACAAGTGCGGACACCCCTAATACTGCGCCACCTTGCGCGCATAGGTCGACATGAAGTCGAGCGACGCCATCACCCCTTGCAGCGATAGCCAGGTCTCGGCGTCCGAAGCGCCTCCCGTCATCGGCACGATCAGCTTGAGCGAGGTGCGCTCCTGCATCCGCTCGATAAGTTCGGTCCTCAGCGCCGCGTCCACCACGAAATATTGATTGACCGTATTGTAGCGCGTCTCGAGCTCCGTGCCCGCCGCCAGCAGCACCGGCGGATCACCGGCAAAAACCAGACGCATGGGCCGCGTTTCATCATACGACCCAGCATCGGTCGACACCGTTATGGCGATATCGAGTTCGCCATCGAGCCGGTTGCGGATGAGGGTCAGCTTATAGGCCGGCTGGTTGGCGGCATTGAGCAATTGGCTGCCGGTGCTGGCAAAGCACGAATAGCCATAGTAAGTCGTCGCATCTTCCTCGATCGCATCGGGGCAGGCAGCCAGCCAATCGCGGTTATATTCCCGCCATTCTCCATAGGGATGATGAAAAGGCTCCGCCGTGGCGGGGCTGGCAAGCAGAAGGGCAGCGAGACCGGCGAGATGGCGCATCAGATACTCTCGTCTTTGCCCCCCGGCCCGACTCTTATATCAGGAGGGGAGCGACACTGGATAGAGGACCAACGGGTTTGACGACGGCGCGGATCAATGACCTCACCGTGATGCTGACCGACGCGGACGGCACCCCCCTCCGCTCTGCAGCAATCCGTGCTGCCCAGGTCGAACAAAACCTCAGGCGGAAAAGCTGATGCCCCGCAAGCAGACCGCAGAGGTGGCCCCGGCCGAGCTCTTTGCCGCCGAACCCGATTTTCCCGATTTCAGCCATGAGGCGATGCTTTACGCCCGTGGCGCGCGATGCGTTGCCGGTGTCGATGAGGCGGGCCGTGGCCCGCTCGCCGGGCCTGTGGTGGTCGCCGCCGTGCGCCTCGACCCCAATCGCATTCCCGAGGGGCTCAACGATTCCAAGAAACTTACCCCCGAGCGGCGCGAAGAACTTTTCGCCGAGATCATGGAAGTCGCCGATGTCGCCGTCGTCAGCGCCCCGCCCTCGGATATTCTGACCCTCAATATCCGCGGTGCCACCCTTGCCGCCATGAGCCGCGCCGTCCGCGCCCTACATTGCACCGCCGACCGGGTTCTTGTTGATGGCCGCGACGTGCCGCCGGGCCTGCCCTGCCCCGGCATCGCGCTGATCGGTGGCGATGGGCGCAGCGTCTCGATCGCGGCAGCCTCGATCGTTGCCAAGGTCATGCGCGATCGCATGTGTGCCATTATGGATTGCGACGCCCCCCATTTCGGCTTTGCCGGACACAAGGGCTACAGCACCGCCGCACACCTCGCCGCCCTTACCGCCCATGGGCCTTGCCGGCACCATCGGGCGGCCTTTGCCCCCGTCGCTGCCCTCCTCACCCTATCCGTGACTGTCCCGATCGAGGCTTAACCCCTCGCTAACCCCTTGCACACGCTCCTTTAACCCTACTGGATTACAAAGATCGGGTTAGTACTGCGTTAGGGATAGTTGCATGTTGCGTACCGCGCGTACGGCCCTGTTGGCCGATGCGGAGGAGGCTGTTCGCCTCCCGATCGACACCATTCTCGTGGGAGATTGCATCGACCACATGAATGCCTTGCCGGCCGGCTCCGTCGATCTCATTTTCGCCGATCCGCCCTATAACCTGCAATTGGCCGAGGGGCTCACCCGCCCCGACCAGAGCAAGGTCGACGCGGTCGACGATGATTGGGACAAGTTCGATTCCTTTGCCCACTACGATGCGTTTACGCGCAACTGGCTCAAGGCCGCCCGCCGCGTGCTCAAGCCCGATGGCGCGCTTTGGGTCATCGGCTCCTATCACAACATCTTCCGCGTCGGCACCGCGCTCCAGGATCTCGACTACTGGATGCTCAACGACGTCATCTGGCGCAAGGCCAACCCGATGCCCAATTTCCGTGGCACCCGGTTCACCAATGCGCATGAGACGCTGATCTGGGCTGCCAAGAGCCAGAAGAGCCGCGTGACCTTCAACTATGAAGCCATGAAGCTTGCCAATGACGATACGCAGATGCGCTCGGATTGGCTCTTTCCGATCTGCACTGGCGCCGAACGGCTCAAGGACGAGGACGACGGCAAGGTCCACCCGACGCAAAAGCCCGAAGCCCTGTTGTTCCGCATACTCAATGCAACGACCAAGCCGGGCGATATTGTGCTCGACCCATTCTTCGGCACCGGCACGACCGGCGCCGTCGCGCGCAAGCTCGGCCGCCATTTCATCGGCATCGAGCGCGAACCGGCCTATATCGAGGCCGCGCGCAACCGTATCGCCTCCATCCGTCCCGCCGTCTTCGACGCGCTCCAATCGGTGACGCCGAAGCGCAAGGAAGCACGCATTCCCTTCGGTTCGCTGGTCGAACAAGGCCTCATTGAACCAGGGGCGCAACTTTTCGACTTAACGAAACGTTACTCTGCCATGGTTCGTGCAGACGGCTCGCTCGTCTCGGGTCCACACCAGGGTTCGATCCACAAGGTCGGTGCGCTGGTTCAGGGCGCCGAGGCATGCAACGGGTGGACCTTCTGGCATCACGAATATCTTGGCGTTCTCGAGCCCATCGATGTCCTCCGGGCAAGCGTTCGCCAAAAACTTGATTTGCTTTCTGCCTGATCCTGACCTCCAATCACTCAGGCTCTAAAACTGGCCGCTGGTTTGCCCCAGCGGCCTTTTTGTTTGCTGCCTGATCTTCCCCATTCAAGCGGGCAGAGCAGTGGGTTTCATCCGGGGCCGGCAGATACCGGTAAAATCAGTTCAATCGTTGGAAAGTAAGTCCGGTATCGCCTTTCGTTGCGCGTCAGCAGCGGCAATTTCGTCATGGCAGCATGGGCGCCAATAAGGAAATCGGGCAGCACGCCGGTGCGCGTTCCCCCTTTCATGCGATATTCGGCGAACGCTTTGCCGGCTAGGAATAGGGCTGGCCTTGGCAAGCCAACCAATTCCAAACCCGCCTTGGCGACGAATTCGTCCAGCAATTCGATGCGCTGATTGCGGACGCCGAGTTCGGCATAAACGACATCTGTGATGAAGAGCGGGCCGCGCAATCTGGCCGCTTCGAGAGAGGCAATAGACCAGTCGGCCCATTGGGGATCGGCAGCAACAAGATCGAGCAGGACATTGCTATCGACCAACGTCACTGCTCGCCCCGCGTCAGCGCCATGATCTCTTCGGTGGCCATGCCTTCGCCAGCGTGCCCGCGCAGCTGGGCGAACTTTCTTTCAGGCTTTGCCCCCACAGGTTCGATGACAATCTGCCCATCATTGGTGCGGCGAATATCGACCCGGCTGCCGGGCACGATCCCTCAATGGTCGCGGATGGATTTGGGGATGGTAACCTGCCCCTTGACCGCCACGGTCGTACTCATGGTCCACCTCGGTAATACCTCTCACAGTTTCAGGTATTACTCATTCTCGGGAAAACCAACGGGACGGCGTCAATCCAGCCCCGCCTGCGCCAAAACCTTCCTGAAAAGCGTTGGCAGCGCTTCGCCTTTCAGCGCCGATCGCGGGCTCCACCAGCCATTGGCAAGCCCATCCGCCGGCACCTCGGAGGACCACACTTCGAGCTCCAGCCGGAAGTGGGTGAAAATATGGACCACCTGCCCGTGATGGCGCCAGTTCCCGGCGACGGGATAGGCGACCTCGGAAAGGTCGGTTGCCCACTCCGAGGTCGGCACTTCCGTCATGCCACCAAGCAGGCCCTTGCCTGGCCGCGATTGGAGGTAAACGTCGCCGCCTGCATCCGTCATGACAAAGGCATGGCCTCGCCGCACCGGCCTTTCGCCTCTCTCAGGCTTGACCGGAAACATCGTTGGATCGCCCGTTCGCGTGCCGAGGCAGTCAGGCTGGAGCGGACAGATAAGGCAGGAGGCGACCCGCGGCGCGCAGATTGTTGCACCCAGATCCATCATCGCCTGCGCAAAATCTCCCGCCCGCCCCGGCACGTTGGCCTGCAGCGCCGCCCGCAATTCGTCCTTGGCGTCGCGTACCGGCACATCAAGCCTATAGTATCGCGCCAGCACCCGGTCGAGATTGCCGTCGAGCACCGCGATGCGTTCATCAAAGCAGATCGCCGCAATGGCCGCGCTCGTATAGGCGCCGATGCCTGGCAGGCTTTGCAGCCCCTCCGATGTCTTGGGAAAAATACCGCTATGGCGCTCGACCACCGCAATCGCGCAAGCGTGCAGGTTCCGCGCCCGGGCATAGTAGCCAAGCCCTGCCCATTCGCGCAGCACCGCATCGAGGGGCGCGGCAGCGAGGTCGAAAACCGTTGGCCAAAGCTGGGTGAAGCGCAAAAAATACTTCTGCACGGCCGCCACCGTCGTCTGCTGCAGCATCACTTCGCTGAGCCAGACCCTGTAGGGATCGGGAGAGACGCCCTTTGCCCGGTCGGCCGGCGAAACGCGCCAAGGCAGGTCGCGCGCATGCCGATCATACCAGGCGAGAACAGCAGCGGCGTTGATGGGGTGGGGATCGATAAGGGGCATGGCGCAGGGATATAGGGCCGGGCCAATGAGCCGCAAGTGTGGTGATTGCCTCGCCCTCTCCTGGGTGCGGATTGTGCGCTCGGCAAATCGAGCCAAGCACTCAATCCAACACCTCCCACTTCGATGGGGGAGGATGGGAGGGGGTGAACCTCACACCCCATCGCCGCAGCGCCCCCCTTGCCCCAATCCGCCTCACTCGCTACTTCCTCGTCATGGCCGAAAAGGAACCGCCCGAACCCAAGCGCCGGAATAAGACGCTCAGCGTTGCTGACGTGCTTTCGGGAGCGCTCGATCCGGTGCTCAAGAAGCGCGGTTTTGCGAGCCGCGACATCATCACCCATTGGCGGGCGATCGCGCCGCCGCCTTACGATCAGACCACCATGCCGGACAAGCTGGTCTGGCCGCGCAGTACCGGACATGGCCACGAGGGCGCCGTGCTTTATCTGCGCTGCGGTCCGGGGCAGGCGCTCTTTGTCCAGCATGCCGCACCGGAAATCGCCCAGTCCGTCAATCGCTACTTTGGCTATCACCTCGTCAGCGAAATCCGCCTTTCGGCCGAACCGTTCACTTCCGGTTCAGCTGACAAGCGGCAAAAACATCGTCAACCGAGCCAGAGCGAAATTGCAAAGGTCGGCGCTGCGATCGAAAAGGTCGAAGATGACGATCTGCGGGAAGCGTTGCGGGTCTTAGGCCTCGCGCTCTCCGGCAGATCGGAGCCAAAGGGCGGATAGAGTGTTCACCCCCAAGTGATAATCGTGCCCACTTGCCGACATCAAACCCTTGTGTAGTGTCGCGCAGACAATAATCAGGAGCGTAACCCGTGAAATTCAATCGCCGTGACACCCTTGTTCTTGGTGCGGCCGTTTCGGCACTCAGCCTGACCGGCCTCGGATCTGCCCAGGCAGCCGATGGCGATGTGGTCGATCCTGCCAAGCTTGCCGCTCCGGCCGGTAATATCGCCGATAAGGTCGAAGGCTCCGCCGACGCACCGGTCACGGTGTACGAATATGCGTCGCCGACCTGCCCGCATTGCGCCGAATTCCACAACAATACTTATGCCCAGTTCAAGGCCGATTACATCGACACTGGCAAGGTAAAGTTCGTCGTTCGCCCCTTCGTGCGCAACGTCCTCGATGCCGCCATCTTCATGCTCGCTGAAGCTGCTGGCGAAACGAACTATGAAAACGTCCTCGCCACCTATTTCCGCACCCAGGGCGAATGGGGCGTGTCGCAGACGCCGCGCGATGCGATCTTCAACATCGCGACCCAGCTTGGCTTCACCAAGGAAACCTTTGATGCGGCCCTGACGAATCAGGATCTCTTCACCGGCATGGAAGCGATGCGCGACCAGGCGCTGAACGATTTCGGCCTCCAGGGCACGCCGACCTTCTACATCAACGGCAAGACGCTCTCGGGCGCGCAAACGCTGGAACAGCTCTCTGCCGAGATCGACCCGCTGATCCCGGCCGATTTCAAGCCGACGACAGGCACCAGCACAGAAACTCCAGCCGCAACCACCCCGGCTGCTCCGGCCACCGATGCGATGACACCGGCCACACCGGCTCCCGCGACTACCACGCCGGCACCGGCAACGCCCGTCACGCCGACCGACACGATGGCCCCGGCCGATACCATGACGCCGGTCACCCCGGCTCAGTAACACCTCTGCAAGATCCCCGTCCTCAGTGGCGGGGATTATGCTATATGGCGTGAGCTCATGAAGTTCACCCGCCTCAAACTCCACGGTTTCAAATCGTTCTGTGACGAGACAGTGCTCGTCATGGAACCCGGGCTGACCGGCATTGTCGGCCCCAATGGCTGCGGCAAATCCAACCTTGTCGAAGCCATGCGCTGGGTCATGGGCGAAAACTCCTATAAAGCCATGCGCGCCTCGGGCATGGATGATGTCATCTTTTCCGGCTCCGGCAATCGGCCCGGCCGCAACAGTGCCGAAGTTACCCTCGTCCTCGACAATATCGACCGCACCGCGCCCGCCGCGCTCAACACGGCCGATGTTCTCGAAGTCACCCGCCGCATCGAACGCGAACAGGGCTCGGTCTATCGCGTCAACGGCAAGGAAGTGCGCGCCCGCGACGTGCAATTGCTCTTTGCCGATGCTTCGACCGGCGCCCACTCCCCCGCAATGGTGCGGCAGGGCCAGATCGGCGAACTGATCGCCGCCAAGCCCACTGCTCGCCGCGCGCTCCTAGAAGAAGCCGCCGGCATTTCAGGCCTCCATTCGCGCCGGCACGAAGCCGAATTGCGCCTCAAGGCGGCCGAAGCCAATCTCGAACGCGTCGACGACGTCATCGCCCAGATCGAGACCCAGCTCGAAACCTTGAAACGCCAGGCGCGCCTTGCCATCCGTTATCGTGGTCTCTCCGGCGATATCCGCCGCGCCGAAGCCACGCTCTTTCACATCCGCTGGGTCGCTACCCGCGTCGCCGAAAAAGATGGCGAAGCGGCTCAGGCCGTTCTCATCCGTAAACTTGCCGACGCCACCCATGCCGAGCGCATGGCGCAAAAAAACGTCGAGGAAGCCGAGGCCGCCCTGCAGCCGCTCCGCGAAAAGGAAGCCGTCACCAGCGCCATCCTGCAGCGCTACAAAATCCTCTACGAGCAATTGAGCGAGGAAGCGCGCCGCATGAGCCAGCGCCGCGCCGAACTCGAAGAGCGTCTCCGCCAGATCGGCGAGGACGGCGCGCACGAACGCGCCCTTGTCGAGGAAAGCCAGGAAAGCCTCGCAGCCTTTGCCGAGGAAGAAGCCCAACTTTCTGCCGAGGAAGAAGAAGCCGAGGCCGGTCTCGACACCGCGCGCCTTGCCGCCGACGAAGCCCGCGACGCATCCCTTGCCGCCGAAGCCGAAGTCCGCCGCCTCACCGACGCCCTCGCCCAGATCCGCGCCCGCCGCACGCAATTCCTCCGCGCCGCGCAAGATGCCCAGATCCGCCTCGACCGGCTCGAACGCGAGCTTTCGACGGTCGAAGCCGAAAAATCCGAACTGGCCCTGAGCCTCAACAGCGACGATCGCGTCATCACCGCCCGCTCCGGTCTCGCCGAAGCGCAGGCCATCACCGAAGCTGCCGAAGAGGCCGCCCTCACCGCCGAGGAAGACGCCGCCATCGCCCAGGCGCAACTCGACGACATGCGCCCGCGCCTTGCCGAACTCGATGCCTTCCTCGCCGGCCTCGAATCGGAAGCGTCGACGCTTGGAAAAATGCTCAATGTCGGCGCCAGCCTCTGGCCGGCAATCGTCGATGAACTCAAGGTCGAGCCCGGCTACGAAACCGCCCTTGGCGCCGCGCTCGGCGATGATCTCGATGCCTCTTCCGATGCCGGCGCGCCGCTCCACTGGTCCATCGCCATCGAAGGCTATGACGATCCGCCCCTGCCCCAAGGCGCCGAACCGCTTTCGCGCTACGTCACCGGTACGCCGCTCCTAAAGCGCCGCCTTGACCAGATCGGCCTTGTCAGCGATGCCGACGGCGAAGGCCTCATGCCCGCCCTCTGGCCCGGCCAGCGTCTCGTCACGCTCGCCGGGGCCATGTGGCGCTGGGACGGCTTCGTCGCTGCCGCCGATGCCCCGACCGCCGCTGCCCTTCGCCTCGCCCAACGCAATCGCCTCGCCGAACTCGACGAAGAAATCCTCCGCACCAAGGCCGAGCGCAATGCCTATCGCCGCGATATCGACGCCCAAACCCAAAAGCTCGACCTCGCCCGCCAGAAAGAGCGCCTCCGCCGCGACGACTGGCGCAAGTCCCAGCACGGCATCGGCGTCGCCCAGGCCGAACTCGACACCGCCCTAAAAGCCCAGGGCGAAATCGCCACTCGCCACTCCGCCCTCGAGGAAGCCGAAGCCCGCCTCCGCGCGAGCCTCGAAGAGGCTGTCGCCATCCGCGAAGAGGCCGAGATCGCCCTAGAAGACCTCGGCGACGAAGCCGACAACAGCGCCCAGCTCGACGCCGCGCAGGCCAACCTCGCCCGCCTCCGCGAAAAAGCCGACGAAGCCCGCCTCCGCCTCGGCTCTTTCGAAAACGCCGCCCGCATGCGCCGCGCCCGGCTCGACCAGATCGCCCGCGACAGCGCTGCCTGGCGCCGCCGCCACGAAGCCGCCTCGTCGCAATTGGCGACCCTCGACCAGCGCATCGCCGCCATCAACACCCAGCTCGCCGAACTCGACACCGCCCCCGATGGCTTCGCCAATCGCCAGGCCCAGCTCGAAGACCAGATCAGCGACGCCACCCTCGACTATCAGGAGGCCAGCGACCGCTTCTCGAAAGCGCAAACCGCCTGGCGCGACCACGAAAAAAGCCTCCGCACCGCCGCTGATGCTCTTTCCGAAGTCCGGATCGAGCTGACCCGCATCGAAGAGCGTCTCAAGGGCACCATGGCCCAGCGCCAGCAGATCGAGCGCCAGATCGAAGAAACCCTCGGCATCCCCGCCAGCAAAACCCTCGAAGCCTCCGGCATTCGCCCCGAACAGGCGCTCCCACCGGAATCGAGCATCGAGCAAAAGCTTGAGCGCCTCAAAGCTGAGCGCGAGCGCCTTGGTGGCGTCAATCTTTCTGCCGAAAAGGAAGCCGCCGAGGTTCAGGAAAAGCGCGACACCATGGTCGCCGATCGCGACGATCTCATCGAGGCCATTGCCAAACTGCGCAGCGGCATTTCTGCCCTCAATCGCGAAGGCCGCGCCCGCCTCTCCGAGGCCTTTGAAAAAGTAAACGCCTTCTTCCAGGAGCTTTTCACCACCCTTTTCGGCGGCGGCACGGCCGAGCTCACCTTCGTCGAAAGCGACGACCCGCTCGAAGCAGGCCTTGAAATCATCGCCCGCCCGCCTGGCAAGAAGCCGCAGACCATGACGCTCCTCTCCGGCGGCGAACAGGCGCTGACCGCCATGAGCCTGATCTTTGCCGTCTTCCTCACTAACCCCGCGCCCATCTGCGTCCTCGACGAAGTCGACGCGCCCCTCGACGACGCCAATGTCGAGCGCTTCTGCAATCTCCTTGAAAGCATGCGCCAGCGCACCAATACCCGCTTCATGGTCATCACGCACAATCCCATTACCATGAGCCGCGTCGACCGCCTCTTCGGCGTCACCATGGCCGAACGCGGCGTCAGCCAGCTGGTGTCGGTGGATCTGCAGACGGCGGAAAGTTATCGCGAAGTGGTCTAGTGTGATTTCCCGCTCGCTGACATCTGACGATGACTTCGACTATGAGTGGGATGATGACCGCGGTGCCAGTTAAGACTGATCAATCCCCTCCCGGGAATCTCCCCATCAGCCACGACTCCACCACAATTGAACTGTGGACAGCATGCCGCACCCGGCGATTTGCCAGAAAAATCTCGCAAATTCAATGTCTTACCAGAACGTTACGCGCCTTGACACGTTTTGGGGCCGCCACTATGTTGCGCCCGACCTGAGAAGGCATCCGGATAAATCCGGGAAGAGGCAGGCCAAGGGGGAGTAAGCGGATGGAAAAACCGCCCAAAAACCAGGGCCAGCCCGAAAATGCCAGCGAAGCGACGCGTGATCTTGCATCGCGTATTGCTTCAGCCAAGCAGGAGCGGCACCTCGAGGACAACAGATCCGCGGGGGCTGATCCTGGGCAGATGAGCGGGATGGCGCGCGGCATGCGCATCGGGACCGAATTCATCGCCGCGATTCTGGTGGGGACAGGCTTCGGCTACCTCATCGATCTTGGCCTGGGAACCAGCCCCTGGGGCTTGCTCATCATGTTCCTGGTGGGCTTCGCCGCTGGAATACTCAATGTCACCCGTGTGGTGGCGCAAATGAACGCCGCTTCGCCCGTTCCGCCCGCCGGAACAGACGAAACAGAAAAATGATGACGTTTAGAGGGCTCTATCTTGGCCGGTACTGATCCGATCCACCAGTTCGTCATCGAGGACATGATCCCCATTCACCTCGGTGGTGATGGCACGGCCGGCAGCGGCCTCAATTTCTCCTTCACCAATTCGTCCCTGTTCATGGTGGCGACGGTAGCGGTGATTTCGCTCTATCTGATCCTCACCACCTCGGCCAAAAGCGTCATTCCGGGCCGTGCGCAGCTTGTGAGCGAGCTCCTGTATGGGTTCGTGGCCAATATGGTCAGAAGTGCAGCAGGCACGGCGGGCATGAAGTTCTTCCCGCTGGTGTTCTCGCTCTTCACCTTCATCTTCGTGGCCAACATGTTCGGCATGGTGCCGTATTTCTTCACCGTCACCAGCCACATCATCGTCACCTTCGCCCTTTCGATGCTGGTCTTCCTGACCGTCGTCATCTATGGCTTCGTCAAGAACGGTCCGAAGTTCCTTAAGCTCTTCGTACCCTCGGGCGTGCCGGGCTATATCCTTCCCATCGTGGCGCCTATCGAGTTCATCTCCTTCATGAGCCGCCCGATCTCGCTCTCTGTGCGTCTCTTCGGCAATATCCTTGCCGGTCACATCACGCTCAAAGTCTTCACCGGCTTCATCGTCACCATGAGTTCGCTGGGTTTCCTCGGCATTCTTGGTTCGGCGCTGCCGCTGATCATGGCCATTGCGCTCACTGGCCTCGAGTTTCTCGTCGGTGCAGTTCAGGCATACGTCTTCGCCGTCCTGACCTGCATGTATCTCAACGACGCGATCCACCCGTCTCACTAATCACCAGTCACGGCGGGCTGTTCCGCCAGAACCCCCGCTAAAAGTCGCTTGAAAGGACTTAAAAATGGAAGCTGAAGCCGCAAAGTTCATCGGTGCCGGTATTGCTTGTTTCGGTATGGCCGGTGCTGCCATCGGCGTGGCCAACATCTTCGGCAACTTCCTCTCGGGCGCCCTGCGCAACCCGTCTGCCGCCCCGAGCCAGTTCTCGAACCTGATCTTCGGCTTCGCCGTGACCGAAGCTCTGGGCATCTTCTCGTTCCTGGTTGCCCTGATCCTGCTGTTCGTCGCCTAATTCGGCCCAGCCACGATCTTTCGCAGCCGGGGCATTCCCGGCTGCGCGTTCTTGTCCGGCCACGGCCGGTTGACCGGATTTTACGGGACCTCACCTGATGGTAACGCAAGTTTACGCCCAAGAGGCCACGACGCCGACCGAGGAAAACCTCGACCACGCCGTCGATGCCACCCACGGCGAGCCAGTGCCGGGCGCAACGGGTCATGACCCGACCGCTGACACCCATGCCACCACCCAAGCTCATGGTGGCGAGCATGATTCAGGCGTCTTCCCGCCCTTCGACCCCGCGACCTTTCCCAGCCAGCTTCTCTGGCTCGCCATCACTTTCGGCGTGCTCTATCTGCTGATGAGCAAGGTGGCCCTGCCGCGCATCGGCAATATCCTCGAGAACCGCAAGGCGATCGTCGATGCCGATCTGGCTGCTGCCGATGCTTCCCGTCAAAAGACGGACGCTGCGATTGCGGCTTACGAGTCGGCCCTCGCCAATGCCCGCGCCAAGGCGCAAGGCATTGCCAACGAGACCCGCGAAACAATCCAGGCCGATCTCGCTGCCAAGCGCGGCGCGGTCGAAGCTGATCTTGCCGCCAAGGTGAGCGAAGCCGAAGCCCGTATCGCTTCCACCAAGCGCGATGCCCTGACCCATGTCGACGAGATCGCGGTCGAGACGGCTCAAACCGTTGTCGCCCAGATCATCGGCGATGTTCCCGCCGACAGCGTCCGCGCTGCCGTGGCCAAGGCAAGCAAGGAGTAAGCGAAGATGGAATGGATGGATAACTCGTTCTACGCCCTCGTCGCGCTCGTCATCTTCCTAGGCATGGCGCTGTTCTTCGGCATCCCGCGCATCGTGGGCAAAATGCTCGACGGCCAGATCCAGAAGATCGCCGATGAACTTGCTCAGGCCAAGAAGCTGCGCGAAGAAGCCGCTGCCCTGCTCGTCGAATATGAGCAGAAGCGCATCGCCGCTGAAAGCGAAGCCCAGGGCATCATCGCTGCCGCACAGGAAGAAGCGACCCGTCTGACCGCAGAAGCCCAGGCCTCGCTGGCAGATCTCGTGACCCGCCGCACCAAGGCCGTCGAAGACAAGATCGCCCAGGCCG
The DNA here is from genome assembly GCF_000970455.1 of Devosia soli. GTDB lineage: Bacteria > Pseudomonadota > Alphaproteobacteria > Rhizobiales > Devosiaceae > Devosia > Devosia soli. Next base: position 197,391 of record NZ_LAJG01000042.1, read on the forward strand.
AAGCGCAGGCCATCGGCGAAGTCCGCGCTCGCTCGGCCGACCTCGCCGTCGAAGCCGCCCGCCTCGTCCTTACCGACGAAATGAACGTCAAGGGCGGCCATGTCATCGACAAGGCCATCGCCGACGTCGCCGGTCGCCTGAACTGATTTTTTTGAACTTTTTGCAGTTTGAAAGGCGGGCCCTCGGGTCCGCCTTTTTGTTTGTCCTCTAGGCGGCTGGCCTGTCGTCACGCCGCCCTCCCCGCCGCCGTCCACCACCGGGCCCGTCCCGGCAATCCATCTTGCCAAGGGCATGGACCACCGGGACGAGCCCGGCGGTGGACGGTGGACCCAAGCGTCGTTGGCCTTTCTGCAGCGTTAGCACCCACGCCTTCCGTGCACATCCTCGCGCCTGCCGTTGACGCCACCGCAAAACTCCCCCATGGTGCCGGTGACTGCGGGAGAGACTGGCTGAAAACGCCAGCGCCGAAGGAGCAACCGCCCCGGAAACTCTCAGGCAAAAGGGACCGCAGTCAGGTCAAACACTCTGGAAAGCAGGCTCGCTTGGGCCTCTCCGAAGGAGCAACCGGCGCTCAGCCGGGAAATCTCTCAGGGCAAGGACAGAGGGGGCACGCATTTCCGCTTTCACCGGCGGAGCCTTGACGTGTCGCTTCCAACCCGAGAGTGCCCATGGCCGAAGCCTCGACCCAAGACCTCAAGCAGACCCCGCTCTACGCATCCCACGTTGCCGCCGGCGGCCGCATCGTGCCCTTCGGTGGCTATGCGCTCCCCGTCCAATATGCCACCGGCATCATGACAGAGCACAAGTGGACGCGCGAGCATGCAGGCCTTTTCGACGTGAGCCATATGGGCCCGAGCTTTCTTGAGCTTAATGCGCCCAGCGGCGACCCCGCGGCCGATCATGCCGCCCTCTCCGCCATTATCGAGCCCCTGATCTGCGGGGACATAGCCGCCCTGAAACCCGGCCAGATCCGCTACTCGTTGCTCCTCAACGAAACCGGCGGCACGCTCGACGACCTGATGATCGCGCGTTCTCCTCTTGCTGACGGTGGCCTCTATATCGTCGTGAATGCCGGCACCAAGGAAGCCGACTTTGCCCAGATCGCAAAGGCCGCTGGCGATAAAGCCGCGCTGAGGCGCGCTGACGAAGATCACGCGCTGCTCGCGCTTCAGGGCCCAGAGGCCGTCAACGTCATCGCCGCCCTCGTCTCCGGCGCCGCCGATCTCGGCTTCATGACCTATGGCGCCTTTGCTTGGAGTGGCAGCACCCTCCTTGTCTCCCGCTCCGGCTATACCGGTGAAGACGGTTTTGAAATCCTCGTCAAAGCCGCAGAGGCCCAAAACCTCTGGGATACACTCATCGCCGACCCGCGGGTCAAACCCATCGGCCTCGGCGCCCGCGATAGCCTCCGCCTCGAGGCCGGCCTGCCGCTTTATGGCCACGACCTCGACGAAACCATTTCCCCCATCGAAGCCGATCTCGGCTTTGCCGTCTCCAAGCGCCGCCGCGAAGCAGCCGACTTCCCTGGCGCACAGCGCATTCTCACCGAACGCGACGGAAACCTGGCCCGCAAGCGCGTCGGTCTCCTCGTCGAAGGCGCACCAGCCCGCGAAGGCGCCGAAATCCTCGATGCCTCCGGGGCGGTCGTCGGCACCGTCACCAGTGGCGGTTTCGCCCCATCTCTGGGCAAGGCCATCGCCCTCGGCTTCGTGCCCCCCGCCCTTACGACACCAGGCACAAAACTCCAGGTCTCCGTCCGTGGCCGCGCCCAGCCGGCCGAGGTCGTGCAGACCCCCTTCGTTCCCCACCGCTATTTCCGCAAATCGATCTGAGGCCCCCGCCATGACCACCAAGTTCACGCCCGACCACGAATACATCCGCGTCGAGGGTTCGACCGGCATTGTCGGCATTACGCCCTATGCGCAGGAGCAGCTCGGGGACATCGTCTTTGTCGAACTGCCCGCCGTCGGCAAGGCTCTCAAGAAGGGTGAGGAAGCCGCGGTCGTCGAATCCGTCAAGGCCGCCTCCGAAATCTACGCGCCAGTAACCGGAACGATCGTCGAGGTTAACGGAATGCTAACAAACGAACCCGGTTTGGTGAACACAGATCCCGAAAATGCCGGCTGGATGTTCAAGATCGAAATCGCCGATACCAGCGAAATCGACACGCTCCTCGATGCCGACGGCTATGCGGAATTGACCCTCTGATCATGCGCTACCTTCCCCATTCCGCCAGCGAACGCGCAGAAATGCTCGGCGTCATCGGCGCCGCCGATGTCGATGCGCTCTTCTCCGCCGTCCCCAAATCCGCCCTCAAAAGCTTCGATCTCGGCCTTCCCGCCCATCAGCCGGAATTCCTCGTCGAAACCCATATGCGCGCGCTCGCCGCCAAAAATCACGCCGCCGGCGATGGTCCGTTCTTTGTTGGCGCGGGCGCTTATCGCCATCACGTGCCGGCTACCGTTGACCATTTAATCCAGCGTTCCGAATGGCTTACGGCCTACACGCCCTATCAGCCGGAAATCTCGCAGGGCACCCTGCAGATGCTGTTCGAGTTCCAGACCCAGGTCGCCAAGATCACCGGCATGGATGTCGCCAACGCCTCGCTTTACGATGGCTCGACCGGCACAGCAGAAGCCGTGCTCATGGCCAAGCGTCTGACAAAAAAGAACAAAATCGTCCTTTCCGGCGGCCTCCACCCGCATTATCGCGATGTGGTCAAAGCCTATCTCAAGGACGATCCGGACCTCGTCTGCCTCTCCCCCTCCCCCGAGGGCCAAGGCGATATTCTCAGCCAGATCGACGGCAACACCGCTGCCATTGTCGTCCAAACCCCTGATTTCTATGGGCATCTTCGCGATCTCAAGGCTGCTGCCGATGCCGCGCACGCGCACGGCGCCTTGCTTATCGTCGTCATCACCGAAGTCGTTTCCCTCGGCCTCCTCGAGGCCCCGGGCGCGCTTGGCGCCGACATCGTCGTCTGCGAAGGCCAGTCGATCGGCAACGCCCTCAACTTTGGCGGCCCCTATCTCGGCCTCATGGCGACACGAAAAGAATTCATCCGCCAGATGCCCGGCCGCCTCTGCGGCGAAACCGTTGATGCAGACGGAAATCGTGGCTTCGTGCTGACGCTCTCGACCCGCGAGCAGCACATTCGCCGCGAGAAGGCGACGAGCAATATCTGCACCAATTCCGGCCTCTGCGCCCTCGCTTTCTCGATCCACATGTCGCTCCTCGGCGAAGCCGGCTTCACCCGCCTTGCCCGCCTCAACCATCACAACGCGGTCAAGCTCGCCCGCATGCTGGGCACCGTCCCCGGCGTCGAACTGCTCAACAAGAGCTTCTTCAACGAGATGACCATCCGCCTGCCGGTGCCGGCCGCTCCCGTGGTCGAAATGCTTGCGCAGGCTGGGGTTTTGGCCGGCGTCCCGGTCAGCCGGCTCGAGCCGTACAACCCTAACGTCGAGAACTTGATCGTGCTGGCGGCGACCGAACTGACCACCCACGCCGATATTGAAATGCTGGCCGAGTGCCTCCACGCCGCCATTGAGGAGGACGCGCAATGAGCATGAACACCCAAGGCCGCCCCACCGGCACCGGCACCAGCGGCAGCACCGCCGCCTCCGGCTCGGCGCTTATTCCCGATGAACCACTTCTCTTTGAAATCGGCGACACCGAGCATTCCGGCGTCGATCTTCCCGAGGTCACGATCGACGACAGCTTCCTCGGCGGCTTCGAGCGCAAGACCAAACTCGATCTCGCGGGGCTCACCGAGCCTGAAGCCATGCGCCACTATGTGCGCCTCAGCCGAATGAACCATTCGATCGACAGCGGCATGTATCCGCTCGGCTCGTGCACCATGAAGCACAATCCGCGCCTCAACGAGAAAATGGCCCGCCTGCCGGGCTTCTCGGATATCCATCCGCTGCAGCCGGTCTCGACCGTGCAAGGCGCGCTCGAGCTGATGAACCAGCTTTCGCACTGGCTCCTTACCCTCACCAACACCGCCGCCGTGGCGCTTTCGCCCAAGGCCGGTGCCCATGGCGAGCTTCTCGGTATGATGGCGATCAAGGCCGCTCAGGACGCCGCCGGGCAGGCCCACCGTACGGTGGTCCTCGTGCCAGAAAGCGCCCATGGCACCAATCCGGCGACCGCCGCCTTCCTCGGCTACACGGTCAAACCCGTGCCCGCCAAGGCCGATGGCACGGTCGATGTGGAAGCGGTCAAGGCAGCCCTCTCGCCTGAAGTCGCAGCCATCATGCTGACCAATCCCAATACCTGCGGCCTCTTCGAGCCGCAGGTCATCGAGATTGCCCAAGCCGTGCACGATGCGGGCGCCTTCTTTTACTGCGATGGCGCCAATTTCAACGCCATCATGGGTGTCGTCCGTCCGGGCGATCTCGGCATCGACGCCATGCATATCAACCTTCACAAGACTTTTTCGACGCCCCACGGCGGCGGCGGTCCGGGCGCGGGCCCCGTCGTGCTTTCGCAGGCGCTGGCGCCCTTCGCGCCGGTCCCCTTCGTGCGCAAGGGCGAGAAAGGGCTGGAACTGGTCGAACATGTCGAAGAGCACGCCCTCTGCCGCGTGACGGCCTTCCACGGGCAGATGGGCATGTATGTCCGCGCGCTGACCTATATGCTCAGCCACGGTGGCGATGGCCTTGCTCAGGCAGCGCAGGATGCGGTGCTTAATGCCAACTATATCAAGGCGCGGCTGCAGCATATCTTCTCGGTGCCCTTCCCCAATTATCCGACCATGCACGAAGCGCTCTTCGACGACAGCTTCCTCAAAGATACCGGCGTCACGACCCTCGATTTTGCCAAGGCAATGATCGACGAGGGATTCCACCCGATGACCATGTATTTCCCGCTGGTTGTCCATGGCGCCATGCTGGTCGAGCCGACGGAGAGCGAGAGCAAGCAAACGCTCGATCGCTTCTGCGACGTGATGGCAGAACTCGCGACGGACGCCAAGGCTGGCAATGCAGCCCGGTTCACCGCAGCTCCGGTCAAGGCGCCTCGTCGACGCCTCGACGAAACACGGGCAGCCCGGCAACCGGTGCTGAAGTGGGAAAAGCCGGCGGACCTGCCGCAGGCGGCGGAATAAGAAAAGGCGGCCGAGGGGCCGCCTTTTTCTTTCTAGATGCAAATCGACCAAGCAGGGATGGTCACTGTCGTCACCGCCGGGCTTGTCCGGGTGGTTCATGCAGAGGCGAGACGGATTGCCGGGACAAGCACGGCAATGACGACGGAGGGAGAATTGTGCGGCGCCTTGCCATTCGCGCATGGCGCTTATGGCCTGATCGCCTCAAATCCCTCCACTGGAGGGATTTGCCCTATGGGACCGTTCTCAGCCCCTTGTATCAAACCCAACCCAGATCGTGATCGTCTCGCCGCCGAGATAGGGAATGGCGACGTTTTGGACGACCTTGACGAATTCGGCCGATTGTGCCGGCGGCGTCAGGGCGACGGGGATGGTGTATTTTTCCGAGAAGATCGCCTGGCCATCGCGCTCCACGGCAAAGCGGATCGGAGCATTGACGGAAGTCTGCTTGCCGGCGGGCCCCAGAAGGACACGCCCTGAGGCGCCCATATTGACCGTGATCAGCCCGTTGGACACGACGCAATTGCGCGTCACTTCGTCGATAACGCCCTGATATTGCAGGGCCTTGGCGTCGCCAGTGCGGCCATTGCCATAGTAGAACATCGCCTCGCCGCCGACACGCACCTTGATAGGCGGACACTCGGTGGCGATGGCCGGCAGCGCGTTGGTCTGGGCCTGGGCCACGGCAGCCGGCGCGGCTGTCGCGTTCTGGAGATTGGCATTGGTGCTGGTACCGCTGCCAAACATGCTGCCCATGGAGCAGGCGGAAAGCGAAACGGCAAGGCCGGCCAGGGCGGCAAGTCGGAAAAAGTTCGGCTTGGTCATGGTCTGGTCCTGCCTTTGTTATACTTTTGCAGTTTCGAGTGCCATCAGTATCGCCGGGGCGCCGCTGGCACTCACGCCGGGCGCATCCTCGACGAAAACGTCGGCCACAACGCCATCGCGGACGATCATGGCGGAGCGGGAAAAGCGCGTCCCCATGCCATTGGCGGAAAGGTCCTTGGCCAGGCCCAGGGCCCGCGCCAGATCGGCATTGCCATCGGCGATGAACTCGATGTCATTGATGGCATTGGAGGCGTCCGCCCACGCTTTCATCACATGCGCGTCATTGACCGACGCGCAGACGATGCGATCGACACCCGCGGCACGCAGCTTATGGGCATTGGCGAGGAAGCCGGGCAGATGATTGACATGGCAAGTGGGCGTAAAGGCACCCGGCACCGCGAAGAAAACCACCGTGCCCGCGCCGAGTACGGCGTCGCTGGTGGTTTCCGAGACGCCGGACGCATTGACCAGCTTGATCCCGACGGACGGAACCGTTTCACCACGTTCAATCATAAACAGGATTGCCCCATGCCCATTGGCAGCCATAGCCGCCATATTCCAAACCTGCCCTCCGCCGTCCTGCCCAGTGCGAAACGGAAGACTACTTGCTCGCCAGGTCACTTTCGATGGTCCGGCGAAGTTCGAATGCTCCCATGCCGGTCATGAATGTGAGCTGAATATTCCGGCCTTTGAGCTCAATATTCTTGGTTTTTGCCAGAATGGGAAGCAGCACTAGATCGCCTTGCGGGCTTTTTTGCGGCATGCCGAAGAGCGGTTCGCCGCTATCGGTCACGGCAATCAGGCTCGAAACATCAAGGCTCGGATCGGTGACCTCCACCGCCAAAGCCTTTTTCGCTTCGAGATATTCGACCTTTCCAAGGGGCTCGGCGCCACCGGCCCAGGGAATTGGCGCCTCCGCCAACGCTTGCCGAATGCGAAGACCATTGGGACGATCGGGTCCAGCATCGCGCACCGGCAAAGTGAAGCTGGCTTGGGCGGGCAGGCAGATATCGGAACAGATACCGAGAAGGGCGGAAACCTTTGCTACTCCCGAGGCGTCGTCGACCTTGACGGCGATGGGCAGCAGCGTATCGCCGAAATAGGCGTAATCGAGATAGCCCGTGCTGACATCGATCGCCGGGTGGGGCCAAACGATCTCTGCCGAGGCGACGCCCTTGGAGCCTGCAAGATCGAGTTCGGCCGGAAATCCGGTTTCCCCAGGCACATGCCAGTAGGTTTTGGTCGTCGGCGGCATCTTGATCTCGAGGCCGAAGAGCGTCGTGCCATCGGGCTTGACCTCGCCGGTGCTGACGAGCCGCAACTGCACCCCCGGCACAACCTCCTGCCATAGCGTTTCGCCCGCCTGGATAGCGGCAGGCAGAAGCAGAGCGGCGGCGAGTGCAAGGATCGGAATTCGCATGGGCAAGCCATTAACGCAGGCAAGGGTGAAGGAATAGCTGACGCACCATCAGTCCTTCGTGATGGTGGAACGCTGGCGCGCCGGGCGACATTGGCTTGGCATCAGCGCCAACAGTCAATAAACTTACGATATGAATTCTCTCGAAGGACAGTTTTTGGTGGCCATGCCCGGTATGGAGGATGAGCGCTTCGCCGAAAGCGTCATTCTGCTCGTGGGCCATGGGGACGAAGGCGCCATGGGGCTCGTCGTCAACCAGGAGCTGGGATCGCTCAAATTTGCCGACATTCTCGATGAACTCGATCTTGGCGATCCCGATGCTGTGATCCGCCTGCCAGACCGCATCCGCGACCGGATCGTCATGCGCGGCGGGCCGGTCGAGCGTGGGCGCGGTTTCGTCCTTCATACGGCCGACTACCATAGCGGCAACACCTATAAGGTGACCGAGGAAATCGGGCTGACCGCAACGCTCGACGTCTTGCGCGCCATGGCCTTTGGCCCTGCGCCCAAAGCGTCGTTTTTTGCGCTCGGCTGTTGTGGCTGGAGCCCGGGGCAATTGGAGCACGAAATCGGCGAAAACGGCTGGCTGACCGTGCCGTTCAATTCCAAGCTCTTGTTCGACACACCGGTCGAAGAACGCTACCAGAAGGCGCTTGAAAGCCTTCACATCACGCGAGCCACGCTCAGCACCGACGCCGGGCACGCTTAGGGCCGAGGCATTCTTGCCATCACCATGTCATTTCCGCGAACGCGGGAATTTCACTTGCAGCGTCGCCAGCAGAGGCGCCCACTTTGGCGGGTTAACCTGGAGTTTGTGGGAGCTGGCGGCGCTTATCGCCCAGCCTGCGCGATCAGCTTTTTGGCCATTTCCGAACCCGTCATCGCGGCACCAAAGGCAAAGCCCTGGGCAAAGCGGCAGTTGAGCTGGCGCAGGCGCTCGATTTCGTCGAGCGTTTCGACGCCCTCTGCGATCACCATCAGATCGAGATCCTCCGCCATGCCGACAATGGCGCGAATGATCGGCGCTTGCGTATGAGGAATACCGGTCTCGGTGCCCATTTTCACAAAGGCCGACGGGATCTTGATGGTGTCGAACGGAAAGCGGTGAAGATAGCTCAGCGACGAGTGGCCGGTGCCGAAATCGTCGAGCGCCAGTCCAAGACCAAGGCTGCGCAGAGCTTCGAGCATATAGGCTGAATGCTCGGGATTGCTCATCACCTGCCCCTCGGTGATTTCCAGCTTGAGATGGCGCGCCAGCGTCCGGTCCTGCGCGACGAGATTGCGCATGTCGCCAAGAAGCGTTTCGGTGGCGAGCTGGGTCGGCGAAAGATTGACCGAGATGAAGAAATCTTCGGCGACACCGATCGTGCTCATCCAATCCCGTGCCTGGGCGGCAGCCTGCTCGAAGGCAAGACGGCCGAGCTTTTCGATCTGGCCGGAGCGCTCGGCGAGCGGCACGAACTCATCGGGATTGACGACGCCGCGTGTCGGATGGTTCCAGCGCATCAAGGCTTCGGCGCCGACGATCTGGCCGGAAACGACGTTCATCACGGGCTGATACTGCACGTGCAGCTCGCCCTGGCGCATGCCGCGTTCGAGATCTTCTTCGCTGGCGCGATTATAGGTCGCGATGGAGCGTGCAGAGGCGCGATAGGCTTCGATGCGATCGCCGCCGAGGCGCTTGGCGTAATACATGGCCAGTTCGGCGTCGCGCAGCACATCCTCGGCGCTCGCAGGATTGCCGTCATAGATCGTGACGCCGATGGACGCGGAAATGGTGAGATCGCGGTCGCCGAAATTGAACGGGGCCTTGAGCGCCTTGCGGATCTGCTCGGCGCCCTCGGCGATCTTGCCGGCAGCCTGCTCGGACGCAAGGATCACCGCAAACTGATCTCCGGCAATGCGGGCCACCGTATCAAGCGGGCGCATGACGCGCGCGATGCGGCGCGAAATGGCGAGAAGCACGGAATCGCCGGCCGAATGGCCGATACGCTCTTCGAGCTCCATGAAGCGGTCGATGTCTATGAGAAACACAGCCGGCTTGGCCCCGCCCGGCGTCCGCGCGCGCGTCAGGGCGCGCTCGAGACGGTCGAGGAAAAGCTGACGATTGGGAAGGCCGGTCAGGCTGTCGTGAACGGCATCGTGGAGCAGGCGCTCACGCGCGGCACGATCCTCGGTGACGTCCTGCAGCGTGCCGACGATGCGGTTGACCTGCCCATCGCCGCCAAGCACGGGTTTTACGCGCATGCGGAAGGTGCGGTAATTGCCGTCATGGCCCGCAATGCGCATATCGGCCGACACCTTGCCGCGCCGCAATTCGACAAGCGTGTCGAACGCGGTGCGAAAGCGATCCCGATCGTCGGGATGGACGCGATCGAGCCAGCGCTTGATGGCCCCGCGAAGCGCGCCGCGTTTTTCCCCGAGACGGGTCGAGAGCTCATCGCTGACGGTCACGCGGTCGCGGTCGATGTTCCAGTCGAAGACGAAGTCGCCTGAACCGGTCAGGGCCAGCGCCCGGCGTTCGACCTCGCTCAGCGTGCCGATCGTCACCTGGCCTTCCGAAAAGGCGTGTTGCACCGCCGTGAAGCCTAGCAGCATGACGACGAGCACGAGCCCGCCGCCGACGGCCGGCTGCGCCACGTCGTTGCTCACCTGCCCCGAAATCACCAGCCAGGAATAAAAGAGCCAGGCGATGAAGATAATCCAGGTCGGCACCAGGAGCACGGCGCGATCGTAGCCGCGAAGCGCTAGCAGGAGGATCAGGAAGAAGCCTGAAAGGCCAAGAAGCGCCAGAACCAGCCGCGAAATGGTCGCAGCGATCTCGGGCTGGAAGAAAGCGAAGGCAAAGAGGGCAAGGAACAGCGCCGAAAGCCCGAGCGCGAGATGGATAAAGCGCAAGTGCCAGCGATGGAGGTTCAAATAGATGAAGAGAAACCCGGCAAGCGTTGTCGCAATGCCCGCTTCGGCAGCAGCGCGAAGCGGCTGCAACCCTCCGGCGGAAATGCCGAAAAGGCGCCCCAAAATGCCGAAGTCGATAAGGAGATAAGCTAGCACCGCCCAAGCAAAGGCTGCCGTGGCAGGGAAAACACCCCGGCCCTTGACGACAAACATGATGGTGAGGAAGACCGCGGCAAGCGAGGCGACGCCAAGCACCACGCCGCGGAAGAGCGTGAACGAGTTGATGTAGTCGCGATAGGCATTGGGTTGCCAGAGATAAAGCTCGGGCAATTGGCCGGAGGTGAGTTCGGCAACCAGCGTCACGGTCGAACCGGGGTCGAGGGTGACCTCGAAGACGTCGGCTTCGGGATCGGCAAGCTGGACCGGACGGATACCGGCGCTGGGCGTCACCGCGCTGATGCGCGCATCGCCAAGGTCGGGCTGGAAGACGCCGGACCCCGGCAGGCGGTAGAATGGCGCAACGAGCAAACGCTCGATCTGCTGGTCGGAATCGTTGCGCAGGGCAAAGAGCGCAAAGGAGGGATTGGTCCCCTGCTCGCTCGCCAGAACCTCGATGCGCCTGATGATGCCATCGGCGTCGGGCGCAGTCGAAAGCTGCACGCGCCCATCGGTGCCCGGGACGATTTCGACAACGTCGGAGAGATTGACGGCATTTACGTCCTCGGGGACGGAAATGACTTCAAAGGCCTTTACGGGCTGCAACAGCGCGAACGCAAGAAAGATTGCGAGAGCAAAAAAGGGACGCATCAAAAGCAGCTAATTCCCACACAAGGCTTCATTGTGGCGGCAGTCGGCCTGTTCGAAAGCCAGGCGGACGAGCCAATATCGTTGGCAACCTCCGAAGGGGCATGCCCTTGGTACGAGAGATTGACGCGTGCGGCAAGTCAGCGTGGCGTCCAACAGGGTTTTAGCGATGCGGATGCCCGCCTTTGTCGCGGTTTCTTGGCATCCACCAGCGCCGCACTACTCCCCTCGACGAAGCAGCGCAAAGCTGCCGAGGTTTCAAGCCACCCGATGGCGACTTGGCGCCAGACGCAGGCTGTCCCAGCGCTCGCGGGTCAGGCCCATCAGCACGTGGTCTTCCCAGCGTCCGTCGATCTGCAGATAGCGCTCGGCGAAGCCCTCTTCGACGAAGCCATTCTTTTCGAGCACCCGGCGTGAGGCGATGTTGTGCGGCAGGAAAGCGGCGTGAACCCGGTGAAGATCAAGGGTCTCGAAGACGAAGCCGAGTGCGACGCCGACGGCTTCCGACATCAGCCCACGCCCGGCAAAGGACTTTCCCATCCAGTAGCCGAGGCTTACGAACTGAGCAGCGCGCCGGCGCACATTGGAGAGCGTGATGCCGCCGACCAGGGTTTCCGTGCCGTCGTCGAGAAAGACAAAGAAGGTGTAGTCAGAGCCCTGCTCCGCTTCGAGCCGTGCGCGCTTGACGCGCATGGCGAAGACGCGACGGCTGAGGTCGGCCTCGGTCCATCGCGGTTCGAAGGGTTTTAAGAACTCTTGGCTCGAACGGCGGAGCTGATACCAGGCCTGATAGTCGCGCATCTGCGGCAGGCGCAAAAACACGCTTTGCCCCCGCAGGTGGATCAACTGCTGCGGCGTCGACCAGGGCCAGAACATGGTTCAGCGCTTGAGCGTCTCACCGATGCTTTCGACATCGGCCAGGCCGCTGATCGGGCCAATGCCGGCCAGCGTCGGCGTGGCCTGGGTGAAGATCTGTTCGGCCACGTCCCTCACGCGCTGGGCGGTGATGCGGTTGATGCGCTCGACCGTCTCGGCCATCGGGATCGGACGGCCCCAGAGTATCTGCTGGCGGGCCAGCTGACCGGCGCGTGCCGAAGGGCTTTCGAGCGACATGAGAAGCCCGGCGCGAATCTGGTTGCGGACGCGCACCACTTCATCGTCGGAAATGGTCTGGGCGGCACGCTTCAGCTCGTCGAGAACGACGGGCACGAGTTCGCCGACCTCGTCTTCGCCGGTTGCGGCAGCAACGCCGAACACGCCGCTATCGGCAAACGCCCAGTGAAAGGCATAGACCGAATAGCAGAGGCCGCGCTTTTCCCGCACTTCCTGAAAGAGGCGCGAACTCATGCCACCACCAAGAATGGAGGCGAGCACCTGCGCGGCGTAAAACCCATCCGAGTTATAGGCGCGGCCTTCGAAGCCGAGGACGATATGGGCCTGTTCGTGGTCCGAAATCAGCCGCTCTTCGCCGCCCTGATATTCGGCGCGTTGCGGCGCCGGTGCGCCACTCGGAGCAAGATCGGCAAACCTGTCCCGCGCCACTTCGACGAGGCTGTCATGGTCGACATTGCCGGCCGCTGCGATGACCATATGGTCGCCCACATAGTTCCGGCGCATATATTTGCGGACCATCTCGGGCGAAAACTCGCGGACCGAATCGACGGTGCCGAGAATGGTGCGGCCGATGGGCTGGCTCGGATAGGCAGCCTGCTGGAAAAGGTCGAAGACGTGGTCGTCGGGATTGTCGCGCGCGGCGCCGATTTCCTGAACGATAACCTGCTGCTCGCGGGTCATCTCGCCTTCGTCGAAAACGGAATTCTGCAGGATGTCCGAGAGAATATCGGCGGCCAGGTTGACGTCGTCCTTGAGCACGCGGGCAAAATATCCCGTGTGCTCGATGGATGTCGCGGCATTGAGATCGCCACCCACATTCTCGATCGCCTCGGCGATCTCGAGGGCAGTGCGGGTCTTTGTGCCCTTGAACGCCATGTGCTCGAGAAGATGGGAAATGCCGTGTTCCGCCTTTCGCTCGGATCGCGCGCCGGCTTTCACCCACACGCCGATCGAAGCACTCTCGAGGTGCGGCATGTCGTCGGTCAGCACCACCATGCCGTTGTCGAGAGTCGTCGTTTGTACCGTCACACTCATCCTCCTGAGCCAGCGGGCGGGCTTATGCCTCTGCCGCCGGGCCCGATTGTTCGGTCAGGCCGCGCGGCTGCGCGTCCCGATAAAGTCTTCCACGACCTTCTGGTCGTTGGACAAGATATCGACCCGCTCGGGCCGCTGATAAAGATCTTCGAGCCAGGCCGGCAGGGCCGGATCGACCCCGCTCGCTGCCTTGACGGCTGCTGGAAACTTCGCCGGATGCGCTGTAGCCAGCGTGATCATCGGCGTCGGACCAGAGCCGAGGCCGCGCGCTACGCTGACGCCGACCGCCGTGTGCGGATCGAGCAGATAGGACGATCTTGCCCAAGTGTCGGCAATGGTTTTAGCGGTTGCCGCTTCGTCGGACGTACCGGCGGCAAATTCGGCGCGAATGGCGGCAATCGACGCATCCGGCAGATCGAAGCCGCGCGATTGCTTCAACGCGGCCATCATCCTCGTGACAGCCTCAGCGTCGCGGCCGGCGCTTTCGAAGAGCAGCCGTTCGAAATTGGACGAAATCTGGATATCCATCGACGGGCTGATGGTGGGGGCGACGCCGGTCACCTCGTAGCGGCCGGTATCTATCGTGCGCCGGAGGATATCATTGGCGTTGGTCGCGATAACCAGCCGGTCGATCGGCAGACCCATACGCTTGGCGCAATAACCGGCAAAAATGTCGCCGAAATTGCCCGTCGGCACAGTAAAGCTCACCGCGCGATGCGGCGCGCCGAGCGACACGGCGGCGGTGAAGTAATAAACGATCTGCGCGACGATGCGCCCCCAGTTGATCGAATTGACCCCGGAAAGGCGCACGGAGTCGCGGAAGGCGTGGTGATTGAACATCGCCTTTACCGCGTCCTGGCAATCGTCGAACGTGCCCTCGAGCGCAATATTGTGGACGTTGGCGTCCAACACGGTCGTCATCTGCCGGCGCTGCACCTCGGAGGTGCGCCCGAGCGGATGGAGAATGAAAATGTCGGTGGTGTCGCGGCCGCGGAAGGCTTCGATCGCGGCAGAGCCCGTGTCGCCAGAGGTCGCCCCGACAATGGTAGCCCTGAGGCCGCGTTCGGTCAGGATGTAGTCCATGGTGCGGCTGAGGAACTGCATGGCCACGTCCTTGAAGGCAAGCGTGGGACCATGAAACAGTTCGAGCACGAAGTGATTGGTTTCGAGTTCGACGAGCGGGGTCACCGAGGGGTGGCGAAAGCTCGCATAGGCAGCGTCGATAATGGCGCGCAGCTTGCCCGCCGGAATTTCGTCGCCGGTGAATCGCGAGATGATGTCATAGGCGACATCGGCATAAGGCTTTCCGGCGAAGGCGGCGATGTCGTCGTGGCTCAGCTGCGGCCAGGAGGCGGGAACATAAAGGCCACCATCGGCTGCAAGACCAGCCAGTACCGCATCGGAGAAACCTAGCGCCGGCGCCTGGCCGCGCGTCGAAACAAACTGCATCGGAAGGGAAAGCCCTTTTAGAATTGTTGCAACCTAGTGAATGCGACGCTCCGCCGCAAGGTTTTGCCGCGCTATGGCTCGATCGTTGAGCGCTTGCCGCGGCTCCAGAGCCAGAAGCCGAGCATGACGATGGCGATAATGGCAAAGCCATACCAGGTCAGCGCGTAGCCGAAATGGTTGTTAGGGAAACTCACCGTGGTCTCGCCCGATTGCGGCAGGTCACCGGCAGCGCCGGCCGGCAGATCGATGAAAAACGGCGCGATCGGGGCCAGCGAGGGATCGACCATGGCTGCGAGGCGCTTTGGGTCGCGCACCCATTCGATTCGGTTCGACATATCCGCCTCGGGCGTCATCATGCCGGCAGATTCGGGCGCGCGGAAAAGCCCGGTGATGGTCACCGGACCCGGGTCGTCGCCATGAAGATCGCCGACCGCTGCGACCTCCTGATATTGCTGGGGCACGAAGCCGCGATTGATGAACACCGTGCCGCCGCCGACCAGTTCGAACGGGGTCATCACCCAGTATCCCGGCCCGCCCAGAGGCCCCTTCGGATCGGCGAGGCTCGTGAAGACCGTCGTTGTCTGAGTGTATCGGTAAGTGCCGGTTAGTTCGACAGGCTGATAGACGAGGTCCTCAACTTTAAGGCTGTCCCAAGTAGAAGGTGCGGGCACAGGAATGGGGGCAGCATCGATCCGGCTATCGACCGCTGCGATCAGCGCTTCCTTCTCGGCAAGGCGGCTCATCTGCCAATTGCCAAGATAAAAGCAGACGCCGGCAAGCCCAAGCATCAGAACCGCAAAGACCCAATCTGTCCAACGTAGAGCGCGCAGGTTCATTGATGGCCCTCATGCGCATCGTGGCGATATTGAAGATTGACGAGCACGCCCTTGAAAGGCGGCAGGAGCGCGAGGCTAAGCCCGATGGTTACCGGGATCCAGAGCACCAGATGCATCCAGGGCGCGATCGGATAGATGGCGCCGACGACCATCGCGAGGATCACGACGATTGGCGCCACGAGAAAAATCACGAACACCGCTGGACCATCGCCGCTATCGGCAAAGCTGAAATCGAGGCCGCACATATCGCAGGCCGGTGCCAGTTTCAGGTAGCCGGAAAACAGCCTGCCCTTGCCGCATCGCGGGCAGCGGCCGAGAAGGCCAGTCAGGATCGGGTGGGGCTGGAGCATCAGGTCTCGTCAGAAGCGAAAAGGGGCGCAGCCTCGCCGCGCCCCTGAAAAGATCTTGGCTCGCCCTAGTGGTTGAGCGCCACGCCCCAGCTTCCCCATACATAGATCGAGGCGAAGAGGAAGAGCCATACGACGTCCACGAAGTGCCAGTACCAGGCGGCGAATTCGAAGCCCAGGTGACGCTCTGGGGTAAAGTCGCCGCGCTCGGCACGGATCAGGCAGACGGCAAGGAAGATGGTACCGATCAGGACGTGGAAGCCGTGGAAGCCGGTCGCCATGAAGAAGGTTGCGCCATACATGGTCGCGCCATCGCCGCCGAACATGAAGCCGGCATGGGTATATTCGAGATACTGAACGAAGGAGAACAGCACGCCCAGCGCCACGGTGAGCACAAGGCCCCAACGCAGGCCCTGGCGGTCGTTTTCGAGCAGCGCGTGATGGGCCCAGGTGACGGTGGTGCCCGAGGTGAGCAGGATCAGGGTGTTGAAGAGCGGCAGGTGGAAGGGATCGAAGAGTTCGACGCCGGTCGGCGGCCAATGACCACCGGTGGCAGCAACACGGGCATATTGCTCAATGTCATCGAGGCGAAAGAATCCATCGAAATAGGCCCAGAACCAGGCGACGAAGAACATGACTTCGGACGCAATGAAGAGGATCATGCCATAGCGGTGGTGCATCTGCACAACCGGAGTATGGCTGACGCCGTCATTGGCTTCCTTCACCACGTCCGCCCACCAGGCATAGAAGGTGTAAAGCACGCCAGCCAGGCCCATGAAAAACACCCATGGGGTCCACTGGTGCATCCAGAACACCGCACCGACCATCATGACCAGCACCGCGGCGGACATGACGAACGGCCAGGGCGACGGCTCTACCATATGGTAGTCATGGTTCTTCTCAATGGCGGCCATGTTCAGCTTCCCTCACTGTCTGAAGCGTAGAATGTATAAGAGAGCGTAATCTCTTTTATGGTGTTGAGTTCGTGGTTTTCGTCGAGATCGGGATCGACGAAGAACACGATCGGCATGTCGACTGTCTCGCCCGGCTGCAGGGTCTGCTCGGTGAAGCAGAAGCATTCGATCTTGTTGAAATAGACGCCGGCCTTTTCAGGCACGACGTTGAAGATCGCCTGGCCGGTGATCGGCTTGTCCGAATTGTTGGTCGCGACATAGTTGACGGTATCGACCTGGCCGATCTTGTCGGTGATCGGCGCGGCCGGGCGCACGGTCCATGGCAGGCTCGATTCGACATTGACGTCAAAGAGGACCTTCATTTCGCGCGCGATAACACCCTTGGGGTTGGCGTCGGCGGTCTGCGTGGTCCCGCCATAGCCGGTCACCTGGCAGAAGAGCTGGTAAAGCGGCACGGAGGCAAAAGCGAGCCCCACCATGCCCGCAGCCATGCCAGCCAGCATTACGCCGACCCGGCGGTTGCGCTTGCCTGCAGTGTTGGGCGTATTTTCCGGAGCGATAGTGGTCATCAGAGCGCCCGATCAAAGATTGCCGGGCCCATCTTGACGATGGTCAACACGTAAAAGGTGATGGCAAAGAGCGCGAGAGCGCCGGCAAGAGCGATAGAGCGGCGGCGACGCACGCGCTTGAGCGCCTCGAGCTCGGCTTCGGTCTGCGGCACGCTTGGGCTATCCTTGCTCACGGCCAGAGCCCTCCCATGCGGGCAACGAAATTATCGACGAGCAGCGCGAGAAACAGCACGAAAAGATAGCTCAGTGAATAGGTGAACAGTTTGCGCGCCGCCTTCTTCATGTCGACGCCGTTCGGCGCGCGGAGAATACGGATCGCGAGATAAACGAAGGCGGCGCCGGTCGCGGCGGCCACGAGACCATAGATCCAGCCGGCCATGCCCAGATAGACCGGCACGAAGGCGGAAACGGCGAGAATGATCGAATAAACGAAAATCTGCCGCTTGGTCGATGCTTCGCCGGCAACATTGGGCATCATCGGGATGCCGGCGGCGGCATAGTCGCCCTGCTTGTAGAGTGCCAGCGCCCAGAAATGCGGCGGGGTCCAGAGGAAGACGATCAGGAACAACGACAGGCTTTCCCAGGTGATCGTCCCGGTAACGGCAGCCCAGCCAATCATGGCCGGAAATGCACCGGCCGCGCCGCCGATGACAATATTCTGCGGCGTCGAACGCTTGAGCCACATCGTATAGATGACGGCATAAAAAAAGATCGTGAAGGCAAGGAGCCCGCCTGCCACCCAATTGGTGGCAAGGCCCAAAAGCGATACCGAAAAGGCCGCGAGCACGAGTCCGAAGCTGAGCGCCTCGCCCGAAGTGATGCGGCCGGCCGGAATGGGCCGGTTCTGCGTACGGCTCATGATCGCGTCAATATCGGCATCGTACCACATATTGAGCGCGCCCGAGGCGCCACCGCCGATGGCGATGCAGACGATGGCAATCAGACCGAGGACCGGATTGATACCGCCAGGCGCGACCAGCATGCCGACAAGTGCGGTAAAGACCACCAGCGACATGACACGGGGCTTGAGCAGGGCGAGGTAATCCTCGACCCGTGCCTCACCCGCCATGGCGGGCATTCCCTTGCTGTCGTCGATATAGGTCACTGCTCAGGTCCTTCCGGGTGGACCGCACCGAAGGCGCGATCCACCGAGTTTTCAAATGACGTCTTAGTGCGCGTTGGTCGAGTCGATGCGCGGCAGGGTCGAGAACTGGTGGAACGGCGGCGGCGACGAGAGCGTCCATTCCAGGGTCGTTGCACCATCGCCCCACGGATTGTCACCGGCCGGACGCTTCTTACGGCTGGCTTCCCAGGTTGCGTAGAAGAAGATGATCATCGCAACGAAGGTGACATAGTAGCCGATCGAGGAGACGCGGTTCCAGAGCGCGAAGGCGTCCGGATAGTCGATATAGCGGCGCGGCATGCCCGAAAGGCCGAGGAAGTGCTGCGGGAAGAAGATCAGGTTCACGCCGACGAACATGGTCCAGAAGTGCAGCTTGCCAAGGAACTCGTTGTACATGTAGCCGAACATCTTCGGATACCAGTAGTACCAGCCGGCAAAGATCGAGAACACAGCGCCAAGCGAAAGCACGTAGTGGAAGTGCGCCACGACGTAATAGGTGTCGTGAAGCGCGCGGTCCGCACCGGCATTGGCCAGAACCACACCCGTCACACCGCCGACGGTGAAGAGGAAGATGAAGCCGATGGCCCAGAGCATGGGAATGCGGAAGGTGATCGAGCCACCCCACATGGTCGCAATCCAGGAGAAGATCTTCACGCCCGTCGGCACCGCGATAACCATGGTGGCGGCCACGAAGTAGCGCTGGACGTCGAGGCTGAGGCCGGTCGTATACATGTGGTGGGCCCACACAACGAAGCCGACGAAGCCGATGGCGACCATTGCGTAGGCCATGGCCATGTAGCCGAACACGGGCTTGCGGCTGAAGGTCGCCACGATGTGCGACACGATGCCGAAGCCGGGCAGGATCATGATGTACACTTCCGGATGGCCAAAGAACCAGAAGAGGTGCTGGAAGAGGATCGGGTCACCGCCGCCTTCAGGCGAGAAGAACTTGGTGCCGAAGTTGCGGTCCGTCAGCAGCATTGTGATGGCGCCGGCGAGAACCGGAAGCGCCAGGAGCAGCAGGAACGCAGTCACGAGCACGGACCAGGCAAAGAGTGGCATCTTGTGGATGGTCATGCCGGGGGCGCGCATGTTGAAGATGGTGGTGATGAGGTTGATCGCGCCAAGGATCGAGCTCACGCCTGCGACGTGCAGCGAAAGGATGGCAAAATCCATCGCCGGGCCGGGGTGACCCACCGTCGTCGAAAGCGGGGGATAGATCGTCCAGCCGCCGCCGAAACCACCAACGCCACCCGCGCCTTCAAAGAAAAGGCTCATGAGGAGCAGGATGAAGGCAGCCGGCAAAAGCCAGAAGGCGATGTTGTTGATGCGCGGGAAGGCGGTGTCGGGTGCACCGACCATGAGGGGCGCGAAGTAGTTGGCAAAGCCGCCCATCGTTGCCGGCATGACAACGAAGAACACCATGATAAGCGCGTGCGCCGTGGTGAAGACGTTATACATCTGCTTGCCAGCATCGACCGCGCTGACCGTCGATGCATCGAGGCCATAAACCATGGCGGCAAGGCCGTGGAAAATCTGGATGCCCGGCTCCTGCAGTTCGAGGCGCATCACGCCCGAGAGCAGGCCACCGATGATGCCTGTGATGATCGAGAACACGAGATACATGATCCCGATGTCCTTGTGGTTGGTCGAGAGGACCCAGCGCCGCCAGCCCGTGGGGGTGTGGTGGTCATGCTGGGATGCATAATCATGCCCAGTGGCATGGGCCTCGAGGTGTGCTTCAGACATTAAAGGTCTCCCCTGACCCAAGACTACTGGATTGCCGGCAGCAGCGCGGCGGCTGCGGCATAATCACGGTTGGCAGCATAGGCCGTGATGAAGGTTCGGAATTCTTCTTCGGTGACGACGCGCACGGCGATCGGCATGAACGCATGATCCTTGCCGCAAAGCTCGGAGCACTGACCATAGTAAAGACCGGTCTCGCGCGCATTGAACCATGTCTCGTTGAGACGGCCCGGTACGGCGTCGACCTTGATGCCGAAGGACGGCACGGCAAAGGCGTGGATCACGCCAGCCGGGTCGGCGGTGACCTGCATGCTCACGGTGGTGTTGACCGGCACGATCAGCTCGTTGTCGACGGCAAGAAGACGCGGCTGGTTCGGCTTGGCGCTCTTGCGGCCAGGCGTTGGTGCAGCGCCATTGACGCCCGGGGTGTCGTCTTCGGGCATGATGTTCTGGCTGAAGCCAAGAATCTGGTCTGG
The DNA here is from genome assembly GCF_000970455.1 of Devosia soli. GTDB lineage: Bacteria > Pseudomonadota > Alphaproteobacteria > Rhizobiales > Devosiaceae > Devosia > Devosia soli. Next base: position 218,050 of record NZ_LAJG01000042.1, read on the forward strand.
AGAAGCGCCTTCGACATAGTTGTCGTACTGCACATATTCATAGTCCCAATACCACTGCTGGCCCGTCGCCTTGATGGTCAGAGATGCCGCCGGCACCTCGACTTCGCCGAACGAGAAGATATTGGCGCCAAGATATTTGCGCTCGCCATCGGGCGTCGTCAGCTGATCGGACAAGACGCCGAACGACGGCACGGCGATGACGATCAGGACGATGATGGGCACCACGGTCCAGATGATTTCTATCAAGGTATTGTGTGTAAAACGCGCCGGGACTGGGTTGGCCTTGGCGTTGAAGCGCACCACGATGACGATCAGGAGCGCCAGGACAAACAGGACGATCAGCGTGATCGTCCACATCAGCGGACCATCGTGGAAGGCCACGATCGAATCCATGATCGGCGTTACCGATTGCTGCAGATGGAACTGGCCCGGCTCGGGATGCCCCTTGCCGACTTCCTGCGCAAAAGCGAGGGCCGGCGACAGCGCCAGTGCGGCGCCTGCGGCAGCACCCAACTTCCTCAAGAACTGACCGGTCACCATAAACCCCCTAATTGATATATTCCGGTGGCAAGCACCGAGAAAGAGAGGGCAAAACAGCGGCATAGCTCACGCCGCCCCGACTCAACCTCGGAGCGCAAAACTCAGGCTCGACCTAAATCACATTGCTTGAGCCGAGTCTATTGCGGCTTGAAAGAGTTGAACGTGTTTAAAACTGGACAAAATCAGCAGCCTTTGCCTCAAGGGCGCCGCAGTTGCGCCGCCAGATCGCCAGCCGACCGGGCGCTTGGTTGACAGGCCAGCGAGGATAACCGAAACAGGTCCGACCGATCCGCGGCCAGCTTTCGCCAGGAGACGAATGCAAGTGATGGAATTTTCGAAGCGGCTGATGGGCGTAGCCCTCGCCCTGACTGCTCTTGCCGGAACCAGCCCAGCCCAGGCCCAAGGCACGGTGCGGGGCGAATATGGCGACTGGCAGATGAGCTGCGACACGCCGCCGGGCGCCAGCTCCGAACAATGTGCCATCATTCAGAACGTTCTTGCCGAAGACCAGCCCAATGTCGGGCTTTCGGTCATCGTGCTGCGCACGGCCGATCGTGAAGCCCGGCTCCTGCGCGTCCTTGCCCCGCTCGGCGTTCTCCTGCCCAACGGCCTGGGGCTCAATGTCGATGGCACCGATATGGGGCGCGTCGCCTTTGTGCGCTGCCTTCCCAATGGCTGCGTTGCCGAAGTCGAACTCGACGACGACCTTATCGATGTGCTCTCGAAGGGCACGAGCGCCATTTTTGTCGTCTTCAAGACACCCGAGGAAGGCGTCGGCATCCCCGTTTCGCTCGAAGGTTTCTCTGAAGGCTTTGCCGCCCTCCCCTGATCGAGAGGACAGCGATGGACGACGACCAGCGCAAGAATCATCGCAATCGGACCCTCAAGGGTGGACGGATCGTGACCAATGACGGTCATTCGACCTTCGATTGCACCATTCGCAATCTTTCCGATGAAGGGGCCAAGCTCGCGGTGACGAGCATCATCGGACTGCCGCAGCGCTTTCTCCTGGCGCTACAGGATGGCCGGCGCTTCGATTGCGAAATGGTCTGGCACACCGAGACCGAAATCGGCGTAAAGTTTCTTTCGTCCTGATCTTGCGGGTCTTATCGCCGCCATGCTGGCCGGGCGATCCAAAATCCTCGGCAAAAAAACCGGGCAAGTGCAGTGCACCGCCCGGCAAGTCTTCAGGAAACGGGACCAGCGGCAAAACTGGCCCGGGAGATGGAACGAGCATGGCAAAATGCCCGAACCAAGGCAGAAACCCGGCGGTTGTTGCCGGGGAATGGGAAAGCCTTAAGCGCGAGATCGGCGCGCGCGTGCGGCGTTGAGCACCATGCCCGGGGTCTGGCCGTTGCCGGCCCGAATGGCTGCATGGATATCCTGATGGGTAATGCCGAGATCATGGAGGCGATCGACATCGAGAGCGAGAAGGCTCTTGAGGGCATTCCGGCGGGTTCGGTCAGCATTTCCCTTCGCAAGCCACGCAAAGAAGGCGCGAACAGGGGTAGTCGGCATGGCGGCCGCAACTGACCGCTCGCCGGGCAGCGAGAGAGCCATTTCAAGTCTCCAAAATTCAGGGTCTGGCCAGAGGGAAGTCGGCCGGTGCGCTTATCGAGCGACGATAGTGAGGTAACGCGCTGGACATCCATTCGTCCAACAAATAGATTTCATCCAATCAATCAATTTGAGTGATGGTGGATCGCCATGGCAACGCCCCTCGATCTCGACCAATTGCAAAGCTTCTGCGCCATTGCCGATTGCGGCAGTTTTACCGAAGCCGCACGGCGCGTGAACAAGACGCAATCCGCCGTCTCGATGCAGATCAAGCGTCTCGAAGAACGGCTCGGCCATACCCTCCTGACGCGCGATGGGCGCAGCGTAACGCTAACCCATCATGGCGAGGTGCTCTATGAGCGCGCCCGGAAGATGCTGCGAACCAATGCCGAGATCCTCGACCATTTTTCCGACGGCGACCTCGCCGGCTCGATCCGCTTCGGCGTCCCGGATGATTACGCGGTCCGCCTCCTGCCGGTCATCCTTTCAAGTTTTCAGCGCACCCATCCCAAGATCGTCGTCGACGTCTCCTGCATGGCGTCCGAGCATTTGCTCGAAGGCATGCGCGCGGGGCGTTACGATCTGATCGTCTTCACGCAAGGCACCGAGCAGAATTTCGGCGAGCTGTTCCGCACCGAAAAGATGTTCTGGGTGGCAAGCCATGGCGGCCGCGCTATTGCCAGCGAGCCTATCGCCATTGCCTGCGGACCCCAATATTGCATCTGGCGCAAGGATGCGATGGAAGCGCTCGAGCGTTCGGCCACCGATTACCGCATCGCCTATACCTCTTCCAATGCCACGGCGATTTCCTCGGCGGTCCTCTCGGACCTCGCCATCGGCTTCTTGCCGGAAAGCGCGCTGCAGCCGGGCATGCGCGTTGTTTCCGACAATCACGGCCTGCCGCCGCTGCCCGACGCACAGATCGCCCTGATGCGCGCGAGCCACGCCTATGGCGGCATTTACGACGCCCTTGCCAACCACATTGTCCAGTCCATGGGCAATCTCGACCACCCGCACCAGTCCGAAGCGGCGGAGTAGTCGCCGGGCGGCCTTGACCCGGTGCGGCATTTACCGCACCAAGAACCCATGTCTCAGGTTCTGACCAATGCCGCCGAATTTTCCGTGTCCGAGATCGCTCAGGCGGTCAAGCGGACGGTCGAGGATGAGTTCGGCCACGTGCGCGTGCGCGGCGAAATTTCCGGTTATCGCGGACAGCATTCGTCGGGCCATGCTTATTTTACCCTCAAGGATGACGCCGCCTCGATCGATGCCGTCATCTGGAAGGGCAGTTTCGGGCGCCTCGCCTTCAAGCCAGAGGAAGGCCTCGAGGTCATTGCCACCGGGCGCCTGACGACTTTCCCGCGCTCCTCGAAATATCAGATCGTCATCGAGCAGATCGAGCCGGCCGGTGCCGGTGCGCTGATGGCGCTTCTCGAGGAGCGGCGGAAAAAGCTACTCGCCGAAGGTCTTTTCGCCCGTGAGCGCAAGCGTCCCCTCCCCTATCTGCCGCGCGTCATCGGCGTCATCACCTCGCCGACCGGTGCGGTCATTCGCGATATCCTTCATCGCCTTGCGGATCGGTTTCCGAGTCATGTGCTCGTCTGGCCCGTCCGCGTGCAGGGCGAAACCTGCGCACCCGAAGTCGTCAATGCCATCGAAGGCTTTAACGCCATGGCGGTCGGCGGCCCCATCCCGCGACCCGATCTCCTGATCGTCGCCCGCGGGGGCGGCTCCATCGAGGATCTTTGGGGGTTCAATGAAGAGGCCGTGGTTCGCGCCGTCGCGGCGTCCGGCATTCCCGTCATTTCGGCAGTGGGGCACGAGACCGACACGACGCTGATCGACTATGCTTCGGACATACGCGCGCCAACTCCCACCGCCGCAGCCGAGGCGGCAGTTCCGGTACGCGCGGAACTCATTGCCTATGTCGACGATCAAGGGGCACGCCAGCGCCAGGCGACGCGGCGCAGTCTTGCGAGCCTCAAGGATCGCCTCCGCGCCGCGAGTGCCGGCCTGCCCCGCGCCGCCGATCTCGTGGCGACGCAGCGCCAGAGCCTTGACATGGCCGCTGCCCAGCTCTCTAGCGGCCTGAGGCATTTCGTTCAGGCGCGGCGCCTTGCCTTCTCCAAGGCTGCCGGCGCCATCCAGCCCCGCCTCGTTACGCAGCGGCACGCCGAACTGGCGCGGCGCCTCGAGACGCTTGATCATCGCGGCCTTGCCGGGCTCAACAAGACCGTCGATCGCGCGCGCCTGACATTCGATCCCTGCGCGCAGAGATTGCCCAAGGCGGCCGACCAGGCGCTCGAGCGCAAGCGCACGCAGTTGGGCCGTTTCGCACCGCGCCTGACGCCGCAACCGCTCCGCGCCGAACTACGGCAGGCGCAGGCCGAACTTGCGCCGCTGGCCCGGCGCCTGGAGCAAGTCCCGGAGCGGATCACGGCCGAAAGGCGCCAGACGCTGACGCAGCTTTCCAAACTGCTCGAAACCTTGAGCTATCGCAGCGTTCTCGCCCGTGGCTATGCGCTCGTGCAGGACGCCGAGGGTGGCGTCGTCACCGCGGCTGCAACGCTTTCGCCGGGCGATGCATTGAAGCTGACCTTTGCCGATGGCGAAGTTGGCGCAACCGTCGCCGGGGCGCCGCCGGCCCGCAAAAAGCCCGCGCGCAGCCCTGCCGGTGACGGCACGCAGGAAAGTCTCTTTTGATTGTCCGATTTTCCGATTATATCGGAACCGATCAACAGGAACGGGCTGATGAATATCTTCGATAAGGGGTTTTCGCCCTCCGAAGCAAGCATTCGCTATCTCGATGGAGATTATGTGGTGCTCAAGCAGGGGACCTTCGTGCGCTGCGCCATCAGCGGCCGGCCCATCCCCCTCGAAGAACTCCAATATTGGAGCGTCGACCGGCAGGAGCCCTATGCCGATGCATCGACCGCCCATGAGGCTTTCGTCCGCTACGGCCGAGGCAATTAGGGGTGGTCGAGGCAGCGACGCGTCAGCGCTACCTCATCATCTCCAATGGTCATGGCGAAGACGCCATTGCGGCGGCGCTGGTTCGGCGCCTGTCGCGCGAGGCCGTGGTCGAAGCCTATCCCATGATCGGCAGCGGCAAGGCCTATGATGGCGCGTGTGCCATTGTCGGTCCGCGCGCCACGCTTGCCTCGGAAGGCTGGCGCAACGTGAAAGGCTCGCTCCGCCGCGATGTCGTCAGCGGCGGCCTGCTCACCGTGCCGCCGGCGCTCAAATTCCTCCGCTCGGTGCGCGGCCATTATGACAAGATCATCGTCATCGGCGATATGGTCGGCGTTCTCGCCGCGCTTGCCGTTGGTCTCTGCGATCTCATCTATCTCGATGTCTATAAGACCGGCTCGGCAAGACTATATTCTGCTGCCGAAGCGTGGGCCATCAAGCGCACCTGCAAGACCGTCTTCTGCCGCGCGCAAAGCCTTGCACAGAAGCTGACCGATATCGGCGTCGACGCTCGGGCGGCGGGCAATATCATGATGGATGCCATTCCCGTCGGCGAGTACAACGCCCGCGCCCGGCGCCGCACCCCACTGGCGGTGACCCTGCTACCGGGTAGCCGGGCGCTGACGGCGGAAAGCTTCGCTTTGCAGGTTTCGGCCCTCCGCCTTATCCCCGAGAGCGAAAGGCCCGACGTTTTCCTCGCTGTCGCCGGGAGCGTCAGCGTCGATGAACTGGCCAAGGCCGCGAACCTGCGGCGAACGCCTCTCCTCAGCACGGAATCGGCCGACCTCGGGGAATTGAGCGACGGCAATCTGACCGTCCATATGGCCCGTGGCAGCGCCATGGGTAATCTGATCGAGGCTTCGGATGTCGTGATGAGCCAGGCTGGTACCGCGACGATCCAGTCGCTCGGCCTTGGGCGCCCGGCCATCACCTTCATCAATCCGCGCGATCGCCGCTCGCGCTTTGCCGACGAGCAAAACCTATTCGGCGAGGCGCGCATCGTGGTCGAACCAAAGGCCGAGGAGATTGCCACGGCACTCCGGCGCCTCCTCACCGACACGGTCGAGCGGACCCGCCTCGGGCAGGTCGGTCAGGACCGGATCGGTGGTCCCGGCGCGATGGAAGCCATCCTCGCCGAGATCAGAGCCTGATCAGGCGCCGGCCGTTTCCGGATCGAGCAGGCGGTGGAGGTGAACGATAAAGTAGCGCGTCTGGGCGCTGTCGACGGTCATCTGCGCCTTCTGCTTCCAGGCGACAAGCGCGGAAGCATAATTGGGGTAGAGCCCGACGATGTCGACCTTATCTAGGTCGGCAAAGGTGATGCCATCGATGCTCGACAGCTCGCCGCCGATCACGAGGTGGAGAAGTTGCTTTTCGGGTGCTTTGTTTTCAGCCATCGCTCACGGGTCCACTGAGTTGGGTTGAGGTCGGTTCGTTTTCGATCAGGGGCTCGGGACAGCCATAGACCTTGATCAAAGCGGTATGGACGGCGGGTTTTAGGCTCATGTCGCTGAGCACCGCAAGCGCCCCATGGCGCACATCTCGTCTGTTGAATTGTGGGAACCCGCTGCACACATCGGCAAAGTCGAGTCCGGATTCCTTGAGGATCACGGCGGCCGCAGCGATATCCCAATCCTGGCTGCCGCGCCGGGCGACCGCTGCGTCGAGCTTGCCCGTTGCCACCTGCACCAGCCGATAGGCGAGCGAAGGATACATCGGTCCGCGTGAATAGTTGAGGCCCGTGGCCTGCAATTCCTGGTGCACGGCTCCGGGCGCGGGAATGATCGGCGCCGCACCCGCCCGGCGATGCCGCGTCAATGGCTCGCCATTAAGTCGCGCGCCGCCACCAAGGCTTGCCTCATACATTTCATCACGCGCCGGCGCGTAAACGACGCCAGCGACCGGAATACCGTTTTCGACGACGGCGAGGCAGACCGTCCAGCAGTCTTCCCCTCGCAGAAAGGCGCGCGTTCCGTCGATCGGATCGACGATGAAAACCCGGTCGCAATCGAGGCGGCTCGGATTGTCTGCCGTTTCTTCGCTGAGCCAGCCATAAGCAGGGCGGGCATTGAGCAGGCTCGCGGCAAGATAGCGATCGACAACGATATCGGCTTCGCTGACCGGAGAGGCGTTGTCCTTGTTCCAGCTCTTGATGTCGCGCCGGAAATAGCTCGCGGCAATGATCCCCGCGGCCACGGCGGTGGCGCGGAGCAGTTCGAGATCATCTTCGTAAGGTGGGGCGAAAGCCGGCATAGGCGGCTTTTAGGCCTCGCCCGGGCTTTGGACAAGGCCCGCTCGGGCGATGCCCCCTTCTGTGATTGCGAGGGGGGTCAGGCACTTGGAAACAGCAGGGTAAACAAGCCGCAACCGCGTTCGGTAAACTGCTTCCTACAGTGTGCAACACCCCGCTAACCACCTCAGAAAACAACATAAACTTAACCGAACCGATTAAGGCGGCGGGTAAGGGGACGCGCTAGATTGCCCTCATAAACGGAGCGCAAAAAACAGCTCTCGAAGTTACAGGAAGGCTCAAAAATGGTTCATGGCGTTGCGATGGAAGGATCGTCAGTCGTACTTGCGTTCGGCAAGCCCGCTCTGGCCGAGCGCCGCTTCGTTGCGGCAAACGATAATGGGCCGCGCGATCCGGTGAAGACCGTGACAGTGCGCAAACAGCTCGAACAGAGCGGTGTGGCCGTCAAGATCAAGGTTCCGGTGACCGAATTCATCGGCGTGGCGGTAGCCACTTCGATTTCCGGAGAGGGCGTGCTGACAAGCTCGATCGAGCTCGTCCATCCCGATGGCGAACTGACCTATAAGGTTTTCGAAGAAGAAGGAAACCACAACGTCGTCGCCGAGTGGCAGAACTGGGGCAAGAAGCTCCGCCTGCCGCTCTTCATCAAGGCCGGCGACGGCACCTATCTCCCCTATAGCCAGCAGGTCGATGGCGTGATGGTCGGCGACGTGGCGCCGCGCCGCAAGCTCGCTGCCGATGCCGCCCGCCGCCCCCGCTTCCTCAACCGCCGCAAGCCGGGCGAAGCCGAGCGCAACTAGCTTTCAAGAATCCCCCTCCAAGGGCACGTCAACGGGACCAGCTGGTGGTGCGGCTGGTCCCTTTGGCGTTTTTTTTCCGCGCCAAAACCACCGCACTCGAACCTCCCCCTTGATGTGGAAGGCCGGTAGTGTGCTTCCCTAACGGTGTCCTTGCAGATGAACTACCAAGCCCATTCCGCCAGCAGCGCAAGGGATATCGCGATCCCGACATAGTGGTTGTTTTGAAACCGCAGCAGCGGATTGCCTGGGGTTTCCGCGTTAAGCGTATAGACCTGCCAGGCAAGGAGGCCGCCCGCGACCAGCGACAGCACGGCGAAGATGAGGCCGCCGCCGGCCTGCAGGTTTGCCGCCTGCCACAGCAGGAATGCGCCGACATAAAGAACCGCGACCGCCGGGCGTACATTTTCGCCAAAGAGGCGAGCCGTTGATTTGACGCCCACCAAGGCGTCATCCTCGACATCCTGCAAGGCGTAGATCGTGTCGTAGCCGATGACCCAGAGGATGGTGCCGAGATAAAGCAGCAGGGCCGGCCAGGCGATGCCGCCTGTCTGGCTCGACCAGCCCACCAGCGCGCCATAGGAAAAGGCGAGGCCGAGGAAAAGCTGCGGCCACCACGTGATCCGCTTCATAAAGGGATAGATTGCCACCAGCACCAAAGAGGCGACGCCGGCCCAGACGGTGAAGCGATTGAACTGGAAAAGGATGATTGCGCCCAACAGCGCCTGAGCGACGAGAAAGACCAGCGCTTGCTTGGCTGTGACCTGCCCTGACGGGATGGGCCGTGACCGCGTTCGCGCCACCTTATCGTCGATATCGCGATCAACGATATCGTTGAATGTGCACCCTGCCCCGCGCATCAAACCGGCCCCGATCAGCATCAGGATGGCGTGATACCACCCGAAACCCCAATCGGGTTGCGCAACGGCCGCGAGCGCCAGCCCCCAGACGCACGGCCAGAACAGCAGCCACACCCCAATCGGCCGATCCCACCGCGCAAGGCGCAGGTAGGGCTTGGCAATGGCCGGCGCGTAGCGATCGACCCAATTATCCTTTTGGGCATCGGCAACGGGGGCGGAATGGATCTCGGACATTCTTTCGGGCCTTTCGAGCGCCCCAGCCCCCCTTGTCCTTACGGGAGAGGGACAGATTTTCTGCCGTGAGCAGAAAATCAGGGTTAGGGGTTCTCTCCACGCATACAGCGTTTATGGTGGCGCCCGAAACCCCTCATCCGCCCCTTTGGGCACCTTCTCTGGCCAGGAGAAGGCGGAGCCTCGAAATGCCCCGTACCCACGCCACCCTGCCCCGTCTTTTCGTTGACGCCGACCTCGCTCAATCAGCCGAGATCACGCTCGATAAGGACCAGTCGCTCTATCTCGCCGCGGTCCTTCGCAAGGCCATCGGCGACGAGGCCGTGCTGTTCAACGGCCGCGATGGCGCCTGGCTTTGCCGTCTCACGGCTGATTCGAAAAAGTCGGTTGCCCTGCAGTGCGTCGAACAGATCGCGCCGCAGCCGCCACGCCTCGACCTCTGGTACGGTTTTGCCCCGCTCAAAAACGAGCGGCTCGACTATGTCATCCAAAAGGCTGTGGAAATGGGCACCGGCACGATCCAACCGGTGATGACCCAGCTCACCCAGGTCCACCGCCTCAAGACCGACCGACTCCATGCCAATGCCATCGAGGCGGCCGAGCAATGCGAAGTGCTCAATGTCCCCGAGATCGCACCGGAGGTTACGCTTGAGCGTCTCCTCGCCTGCTGGCCGGTCGAGCACGCCGAACGCCAGCTGATCTTTGCCGATGAAGCCGCGGCCTCGGCTTCCCCGCTCGAAACGCTGCAAAGTCTTAAAGGCAAAAAAGTCGGCCTGCTGATCGGCCCCGAAGGCGGCTTCTCTCCATCAGAACGTGAAAAACTGCTCTCGCTTTCGTTCGTCACGCCGATCAGCCTTGGCCCGCGCATTCTTCGCGCCGATACGGCGGCCGTTGCCGCCCTCGCCGTTATTCAGGCGACCATCGGTGATTGGCGATAAAAGCTGATTGCATTCCGGCTTGCGCTCGCTATCTTGCCGGCCCAGTTTAAGCCTCACCTATTTTGACGAGGATGCCATGGCCGGCGCCGATAGTTTTTCGCCACTGATCGAATCGCGGGCCGACCTCATCGAGGCCATGTCGCGCGGTGCCAAGCCGGAAGCGGAATGGCGCATCGGCACCGAGCATGAAAAGCATGTCTTTCATACCGATCCGCTGCGCCCGGTAACCTATGAGGGCCCGGACGGCGTCCGTGCCCTGCTCGAGGGTATCGAAAAGGCAACGGGTTGGCATCCGTTCTATGATGGCGAGAACCCCATCGGCCTGCGCAACGATGCCGTCGCCGGGGGCATCTCGCTCGAGCCCGGCGGGCAGTTCGAGCTCTCCGGCGCGCCGATGGAAACGCTCCACGAAACCGCCGCCGAAATGGCCGAACACCTGCGCGTCGCAAAGGCAGTCGCCGCCCCGCTCGATATCCATTTCCTCGGCCTTGGCGTTACCCCGCTCTGGGCGGTCAAGGATATCCCGGCCATGCCCAAGTCGCGCTATGGCATCATGACGCCCTATATGGATAAGGTCGGTAGCCTCGGTACATCGATGATGTATCGCTCCTGCACGGTGCAGACCAATCTCGATTTTTCGAGCGAGGCCGACATGGTCAAGAAGCTGCGCGTTTCGCTTGCGCTGCAGCCGATTGCCACTGCACTTTTTGCCAATTCGCCCTTCGCCGATGGCCGCGACACCGGCTATCTCAGCTTCCGCAGCCATATCTGGCTCAATACCGACGACGCCCGGACCGGTATGCTGCCCTTCGCCTTCGATGAAGGTTTCGGGTTCGAGCAATATGCCGATCATGCGCTCGACGTGCCGATGTATTTCGTCATTCGCAACGGCAAATACGTCAACGTCGCCGGCGAAAATTTTCGCGCGTTCCTCAAGGGCGAACTGCCGCAACTGCCGGGCGAAAAGCCGACGATCAAGGATTGGGAGGATCATCTCTCGACCCTTTTCCCCGAAGTCCGCCTCAAGCAATTTCTCGAAATGCGCGGCGCGGACATGGGCAACGAGGCCCATGTCGTTGCCCTCTCCGCGTTCTGGACCGGCCTTCTTTACGACAGCGTTTCGCTCGAAGCGGCCTGGGAACTGGTGCGCAACTGGACCGAGGACGACCGCGATTATCTCCGCCGCGAAATCCCGCGTCTCGGGCTCGATACGCCGTTTGACCGTTCGAGCATTTTCGATATAGCCGCTCAGGCTGTCGGCATCTCCGAGGCAGGCCTCGTGCGCCGCAATCGGCTCAATGCGCAGGGCCAGGACGAAACCATCCATCTCGCCCCCCTCGAAGAAACCATCCGGACCGGCAAGGCGCCCGCGCAGCGCTGGCTCGAAAAATTCCATGGCGAATGGAATGAGGATGTGACCCCGGTGTTTGTCGAAGCCGAGATGTAGGGAAGCCGCGCTCGCGCGCAGGAATTTCTTGCCCTCCCGGCCACTTTCCTGCATCACGCCCGCAGATCGAGCGTGGAGGCGGCAATGCGGGTTTTGGTCATCGGATCGGGCGGGCGCGAACATGCCTTGGCCTGGAAGATTGCGCAGTCGCCGCTCCTCTCCAAGCTCTTCATCGCCCCGGGCAATGGCGGCACCGAAGCAGTTGCCGAAAACCTTCCCGTCGACATCACCGACCATGCCGCGGTTATTGCCGCCGCCAAGGCGCATGATGTCGATTTCGTTGTCGTCGGGCCTGACGCACAGGTGGTTGCCGGCCTTGGCGATGATGTCCGCGCTGCCGGCATCGCCTGCTTCTGCCCTTCCAAGGCTGCAGGCCAGCTTGAAGGTTCGAAGAGCTTTACCAAGGCGCTCTGCGACGAATTCGATATCCCCACCGCCGGCTACGCGCGCTTCGAAGACGAGGCTTCGGCCCTCGCTTACGTCTATACTCAGGGCGCTCCCATCGTGATCAAGGCCGATGGTCTTGCCGCCGGCAAGGGCGTCACCGTCGCCATGAGCGTTGAGGAAGCGGAGGAAGCGATCATCGATTGCTTTTCCGGTGCATTCGGTGCCTCCGGCGCCGCTGTGGTGATCGAGGAGTTTATGGAGGGCGAAGAGGTCAGCCTTTTCGTCCTATGCGATGGGGAAACGCTCCTGCCGCTCACGACGGCGCAGGACCACAAACGCGCCTTTGATGGCGACACCGGCCCTAATACAGGGGGCATGGGTGCCTATTCCCCAGCCCCGGTGATGACGCGCGAGCAATACGATATCGCCATGGCTCGCATCGTCGAGCCCACCGCCCGCGGCCTCGTCCAACGTGGCACGCCTTATCAAGGCGTCCTCTATGCCGGGCTGATGCTGACCGGGGACGGCCCCAAGCTCGTCGAATACAATGCGCGCTTCGGTGATCCGGAGACGCAGGTGATGATGATGCGGATGGAAAGCGACCTGCTGCCCCTCCTTCATGCCACCGCCACCGGCACGCTCAAGGGGCATGAGGTTGAGTGGAAGGACCAGTTCGCCCTGACTGTGATCATGGCCGCCAAAGGCTATCCAGGGAGCTATGAAAAAGGCAGTGAAATCCGTGGAATTGATGGGCTCGACAGCCACGATCTCGCCGTCTTTCACGCCGGAACGAAGCGGGAGGGCGGCCGTTTACTGGCTAATGGCGGACGCGTGCTGAATGTCACCGCGCTCGGTCCATCGGTGAGAGAGGCACAGGACCGTGCTTATCGGGGCGTTGCAGCAGTGGATTGGCCAGAAGGATTTGCGCGACGCGATATCGGATGGCGCCAAATCGCCCGCGAAGGCTGAACCTTTCTTCAATCTTGCAGCATTAAGCTCTCCGCGGACCGTCTTTGACGAGACGCCACCTGGACGCCCGTTGACGCCGCTACAATTGCGCGGAAAAATTCTGGTGGATCGGTTGCGCTCCAAGGAAAGGGAGCGAGGCGGAATGAGTACTATTTCTGGCCCCAAGATCGGTGTGGCCCTCGGCGGCGGTTCGGCGCGCGGGCTTACGCATATCCCCTATATCGAGGCTATGGATGAGCTCGGGCTCAAGCCATCGGTCATCTCGGGCACCTCGATCGGCGCCCTGATCGGCTCCGGCTGGGCAGCCGGTATGACCGGTAAGGAATTGCGCGAACATTCCTATGAGGTGCTGGGCACGCTGCGAACCATTGCCACAAAGCTCTGGGCGACGCAGATCAAGGGCATTGGCGGCATCCTGCGCAATGGCATTTCGATGCAGCTCGATCCGCTCCATATCGTCGATGCCTTCACGCCTGCCAGCTTCCCGGAGCAGTTCAGCGACCTCAAGATCCCGCTTTATGTCGTCGCCACCGATTTCCAGTCCTGGCACCAGGTCGTGTTCAATTCAGGCCTTCTGCGGCCGGCCATTGCCGGCTCGATTTCGATGCCGAGCATCTTCAAGCCGGTTGTCCACGGCAATCACATCCTCGTCGATGGGGCCGTGGTTAATCCGCTCCCCCTCGATCAGGCCGATATCGGCACCGATTTCCTCATCGGCATCGACGTCAACGGCGATCCTTCGAACGGCATCAACAAGACCGACCATCGTCCGCTCGATATCTGGTTTGGCTCGGCGCAGATCATGATGCATTCGCTGATTGCCCATTCCATGGCCGCTTATCCGCCAGACATCTATATCCGGCCGCATGTGGCAAGTTTCGGCGCCATGGAATTCTGGCGCGTGCGCGAAATCCTGACGCATGTCGAAGCGGAAAAAGACCGCTTCAAACACATGCTCACGCGCAAGATCGAAGCCTATATCCAGAACAAAATCGAGCCCATTCCAAGCAACCGCTCGCACGGTTGAGAGGCCAAACAAAGTGCGTTCCGAAAGGCACGCGTGAGTTGGCTCTTTCAAGGAGAAACGAGGGAGAGGCGCAAGTGGGAATGCGCTAGGCCATGCGCCTCTCCTAAAGGATGCGTGGCGGGACGGCCCTACACCCTGTTTCGTCGTCAGCCCTGGCGGAATGGACCGCCGAGGCCGAAGGCAATTCGAAAGTCGTCGATGTCGACGACGTTGGTCTGGATGCGCATCTGCGGCAATGTCGAGAGCAGATGCAGCATATGCGTCAGCCCGCTGGCGCCGACCTTCTCGCAAATCCTGTCCATATGGGTTTTGAGGCTCGCATCGGTCAGCCGGAGCTTGGCAGCGATTTCGGGCATAGACCGACCGGCAACCAGATCACGCGCGATCGCCGTTTCGCTGGTCGTCAGGTGATAGGGGTTGTCGAGGGCGCGCCTTTCGCGCTCCCGCTGATAATCTAGAGCAATATCGAATGCCGACATTCTGTCTGGTCCAGGAGGGAAGCTCCAACTGTCCCGAATCATACAGGCACTTGGAATAGTTGAGAATCGGCAGCTTTCGCGCTGTGAGAATTGCCACTGTGACAATTGACGCCGCCATTTTTTCCATCGGCAAAAATGACGATGTAAAAAACTGCAAAATGCACTCGCGGTGACGCACGAGCGTGTTACTGCTTGGACGCCACTTCATTCGGCGGACTTCAGATGCTTGCCTTGGCCGAACCCTATCTGCGCGCCATAGCCGATGCGCGCACGGACGCGCGCTATATCGCCATATTGGGCCAACTCGCCCAGGACTTCGGCTTTCGCAGCGCCTTCACACTCGAGTATAGCGACGAGCACCTGAACGTCCGGCGCGTGCTCGACAGCGATTCGCGCCGCGCCGTCTGGTGGGGCGAGTATCTCGATAGCGGCCTTCGAAAATCGCCTGACTATCTCAAGGCCATTTCCGAACAGGCCCCGGTCCACAGGGCCGATGGTTCGCGGTTTGCGGGGCCGGGCGATCCGCTCTTTGCATTCAGCCGGCGCATGGACCTCGTCGATATCACGACCGTCACGGTCAGCCATGATCATCGCGTCATCGGCATAGCCGGGCTTTGCGGCACGGTCGAGCTTGATGTGCGGCAGCAGGGCGCCTTGCAGCTCGTCGTTTATTCGCTCTTCGCCCAGATCCGCGGCGACCGGAAGACCGGCATCGTTACGCCGCCCGAGGCGCTGACTCCACGGGAAAAGGAAGTCATCGCGCTCAGCGCCGAAGGCATGACGTCGATCGAAATCGCCGAGCGCCTGGGGCTTTCGGCGCGGACGGTCAATCAGCACATGGACAATATCGCCGACAAGCTCGGCACCAAGAACCGCGCCCATACCGTGGCTGAAGCGGTGCGCCACCGCATGTTCTAGCGGAGAGTCTTGAAAAAGCTGGTCAAGAGCGCCTCGGCGCGCGAGGCCGATAGGCCGCCGATGATCTCAGGCCGATGGTGGCACGTCGGCTGGTCGAAGAGCCGGATACCGTTTTCGACCGCGCCTGCCTTGGTGTCCTCCGCCGCAAAGTACACTCGCCGCAACCGCGCATGGGCAATGGCGCCCGCACACATCGCGCAGGGTTCGAGCGTCACATAAAGATCGCAGCCATCGAGCCGCCCGGTGCCGCGCACCGCCAGCGCTTCGCGGATTGCCATCATCTCTGCATGCGCCGTCGGGTCGCCCAGCGCCTGCATCTGGTTGCGCGCCGAAGCGAGCACCCGGTCGCCCTCCATGACTACCGCCCCTACCGGTGCCTCGCCATGCGATGCCGCCTCTTCGGCGAGGCGCAAAGCAATATCCATCGGTGAAGGGTTCTGGGTCATGGCCTTCACTAGCCCGACACCCGCCCCTGAGCAAGAATGGGCACAAATCCCGATGCGGGTCGGAAAGTGCTGCAGCTTTCCCTATATTGGCCCCAAGGAGAATCGCCCTTGCCCATTCGCCAGCTTCCAGAAGACCTGATCAACCGCATCGCGGCCGGCGAAGTGGTCGAGCGACCGGCAAGCGTCGTCAAGGAACTGGTTGAAAATTCCATCGATGCCGGCGCGCACCGCATCGTCATCGCTACGGCCGGCGGTGGCATCGACCTCATCCGCATCACCGATGACGGCCACGGCATGGACCGGACCGATCTCATGCTTTCTGTCGAGCGGCACGCGACCTCAAAACTCTCCGTCGACGATCTCGACGATATCCGGACCCTGGGCTTTCGCGGCGAGGCCCTCGCCTCGATCGGCTCGGTCGCCCGCCTCTCCGTTGCTTCCCGCCCTGCCGATGCGGAATCGGGCCTTATCATCACCGTCGACAATGGCCGCCGTTCCGGCCCCGTCCCGCAGGCGATGAACCGCGGCACGGTCATCGAAGTCCGCGATATTTTCGCGCTCATCCCCGCCCGCCGGAAATTCCTCAAGAGCGCCCGCGCCGAAGCTGCCGCTATCACCGACGTGGTCAAGCGCCTCGCCATGGCCAATCCCGAAATCCACTTCATCCTCGAAGGCAGCGATCGCAATCCGTCCAACTGGCCCGCAGTCTCGGGCGAAGGCGCACTCGCCGCTCGCCTCGGCCAGGTCATGGGCGGCGATTTCATCGACAATGCCGTGCCGCTCGCCATGGCCCGCCATGGCGTCGTCGTCGCGGGGCTTGCCGGGCTCCCCACCTATACCCGCGCCAATTCGCTTTCGCAGTTCTACTTCGTCAATGGCCGCTCGGTGCGCGACAAGGTGCTGGTGGGTGCCATCCGCGCTGCCTATGCCGACTATGTTTTTAGGGATCGTTTCCCCGTCGTGGCGCTATATCTCGCGGTCGATCCCGGCGCCGTTGACGTCAATGTCCACCCCGCCAAGGCCGAACTCCGCTTTCAGGATCAGGGCGCCATTCGCGGCGCTGTCATCCGCGCTATCGGCACCGCCATCGCCGCCGCCGGTTTCAAGGCCTCCACCAGCGTTGCCGAAGACATTCTGGGCGCCTTCACTGCCCCTGAAATGGCCGAAGCGCCCGCCCCGGCCTACGAGCCCGCAACCGGCTTCAATGACGCGCCGCGCGCAACGAGCTACGGCTACCGCTCCGAAGCCGCCCCGCTCCATCTCGACCGCGCCCCCGGTCGCCTCGCGGGCTTCACCGCCCCCAGCGGCCGCGTCGAGCCTTTCACCGAACCCGCCGAGCCAGTCGATTATCCCCTCGGCACGGCCCGGGCGCAGATGTTCGATAATTATATCATCGCCCAGAGTGAGAAGGGCCTCCTCCTCGTCGATCAGCACGCCGCCCATGAGCGCCTGGTCTATGAGCGTTTCAAGGCGCAAATGGCCTCGGGCCCCGTCGCGAGCCAGGCGCAACTGATCCCCGTCATCGTCGAACTTCCTGAAGAGGACTGCACCCGTCTCGAAGACGCCGCGCCCGAACTCGAACGCTTCGGCCTTTATCTCGACCGTTTCGGCCCCCGCGCCATTGCCGTGCGCGAAACCCCGGCCCTTCTCGGCAATACCGATATTTCCGGGCTCATCCGCGACCTCGCCGATGGCCTTGCCGAATGGGACAGCACGGCCGCGCTCAGCGATCGGATGGAAGCCATCATCGGCCGCATGGCGTGCCATGGCTCGGTCCGCTCCGGCCGGCGCCTCCGCGTCGATGAAATGAACGCCCTTCTCCGCGACATGGAAGCCACGCCCCATTCCGGCCAATGCATCCACGGCCGCCCGACTTATGTGGAATTGAAAAAGGGCGACATCGAACGCCTCTTCGGACGCAGCCGCTGATGCTGTGGTTCACGAGCGACAACCATTTCGCCGACCCGCGCGTCCTCCGCATCGACCGCCGGCCCTTCGCCAACCTGCCCGAGCATGACTCGGCGCTGATCGCCAACTGGAACGCCGTCGTAAGACCGGAAGATGAAGTCTGGCACCTCGGCGATTTCGCCCGCGGCACGACCGAAGAGGTCGAAGCGCTCCTTGCCCAGCTCAATGGCACGAAGCACCTGATCATCGGCAACAACGATCCGCAAACAACACTCGATGCGAAAGGCTGGGCCAGCATCCAGCACTATGCCGAGCTCACCATCGACGGTCAGCTTTTCGTCCTTTGCCACTATCCGTTCCGCACCTGGAACAAGATGGGCAAGAAGTCGATCAATCTCCATGGCCATTCCCATGGCAAGCTGACCCCAGTCCCGCGCCAGTTCGACGTCGGCGTCGATGCGCAGGATTTTCGCCCCCAGCGCATCGAAGACATCATGGCGCGACCGCGCCGCAAGGCTAAGACATGACCTCAGGCATCCACCACGTCACCCTGATCACCGGCAACGTGCAGGCCAATGTCGATTTCTATGTCGGCTTCCTCGGACTTCGCCTCGTCAAGCGTACCGGCGGCTATGAAGACGCGCGTCAGCTTCATCTCTTTTATGGCGACTATGCCGCCAGCCCCGGGTCGCTCATCACCTTCCTTGTCTGGCAGGGCGGCTCATCTGGCCAGGCCGGCGCCGGCCAGGTCAGCGAACTCGCCCTCGCCATCGCGCCAGGCTCGATCGGCTATTGGCTCGAACGCGCCCTCACCCATCAGGTCAAAGTCGAGGGGACAAGCCAGGAATTTGGCGAGACCGTCCTACGCCTTCGCGACCCCGATGGCGTCATCGTCAAACTCGTCAGCGCCAATCTACCAGCGCTGACCATGCCCGAAATCGATATTCCCGCCGACCACGCCATCCGCCGCATTCGCGGCGTCACGCTCCTGTCCGAAGTGCAGGAAGAAACCACCGCCTTCCTCAGCCGCCATTTCGGTTTTCACCCCGGCCCCACCGAAGGCCCGATCCAGCGTCTCGTTTCCGAGGTGGGCGACGTCCTCGATATCCGCGACGCTGCAGGCTTCTGGCCCGGAGCGCCAGGCACCGGCACCGCCGACCACGTTGCCGTCCGAGCCAACGACGCCGCCGAAGTCGAAGCCACCGCAATCGAATTGCGAAAACTCAATTCGAGCCTCACCAATCTCCACGACCGGCAGTATTTCACCTCGCTCTATGTGCGCGAGCCCGGCAATGTCCTGATCGAAGTGGCCAGCGACGGGCCGGGTTTTACGCTGGACGAGACGCTCGACAAGCTTGGCCAGACACTCTTCATGCCGCCCGACACGCCAGATCCGGAAGCGATGAAGGTGATGCTGCCCCAGTTCGGCCTGCCCGGCGAAGAGCGTGTCGTTTACCGCGATCTCATCTACAAGCACCGCTTCTTCACACCCGAGGATGCAGACGGCACCACCATCGCCCTCCTCCATGGCACCGGTGGCGACGAAACCGACCTCATGCCGCTCGCCCACCGGGCAGCGCCGAAGGCGACTCTTCTCGGCCTCCGTGGTCGCTCGACCGAAAGTGGTGTCCAGCGCTGGTTCCGGAGTTTTGGCCCTTCGATCTTCGACCAGAAGGATATCCGGTTCGAATCCGGCGCGCTCGACGCCTTCTTCCAAGAAATCCGCAGCGCCTATCGCCTCGACCCGGAAAAGACCGTGGCCCTAGGCTATTCCAACGGCGCCAATCTTCTCGGCGCCGCCCTGCTGCTCAATCCCGGCTTTGTCCGCCGCGCGGTCCTGACCCGCCCCGTCATGGTGCTCGATGCGGTGCCGGAGACTGACCTCACCGGCACCAGCGTCCTCATCCTCCTCGGCAAAACCGACGCCTTCCGCCCTCAGGGCGAAAAGTTGGCGGACGCCCTAAGGAACAGGGGCGCGGAAGTTGGTGTGCGCCTCGTCGCCACCGGCCACGACCTCAGTGACGAGGACGCGCCAGCGATTGGGGATTGGCTTCTGACCTAAGCCGCTTTGGACCCTACATAGCGCGACTGTGGGCGGATCAACCGTCCCTTTTCCACCTGCTCATGCGCATGCGCGAGCCAGCCGCCGACGCGACCGGCAGCGAAGACGCCCGTAAATGCCTCACGGGGAAAGCCCAATGCTTCGAGCACGAGCGCGGTGAAAAACTCGACATTGGTTTCGAGCGCCCGGTCCGGCTTCTTGGCCTTGAGCAGTTTCAGCGCCTCGCGCTCCACCGCTTCAGCTAGTGCCAGCCGCTCGGCATCCATCCCGCCCGCTGCGCCCAATCGCGCCAATGCGGCCTTGAGCGCATCTGCGCGCGGATCACGAACACGGTAGATCCGGTGTCCAAACCCCATCAGCCGCTCGCCGCGCGCCAATTCCGCCGAAAGCCAGGCCTCGGCATTGCCGGGTCTTCCCACCGCATCGAGCATATCGAGCACCGGCCCCGGCGCCCCACCATGCAGCGGCCCCTTCAGTGCCCCAAGCGCTGCCAGCACGGCCGATGTATAGCCCGCTCGCGTTGAAGCCACGACCCGCGCCGCAAAGGTCGAGGCATTCAGCCCATGGTCCGAAACGGTCACGAGGTAGGCATTGAGCGCCGCAGCGGCTTCGTCGCTGGGCACAGTGCCAGTGAGCATTGCCAGCATATCGGCCGCATGGCCAAATTCTGGGTTCGGCGCAATCGCAGCCTTCCCCGCCTTGCGCCGCACCAAAGCCGGGACAAACACAGCCGGTGCCGCGGCCAACAGCAGAGCCGTTGCCGCATCCTCGCCATCGGGCAGCCGCGCCATCAACGCGCGCAACCCCTCGGTGATCGACAGCGCCAGGATGCCATCGTCGATCCAGGCTACCACCGCAAAGGCCCGCAACCGCGCCATGCCCAGCTTCGATTTCAACGTCACTGCCGGCAGCAGGTCGCCGCCAAGCAGACCCAGCACGTCTTCCCACGACTTGTGCCCAGCCAACTCCTCGAGCGTATATCCGCAGATCACCAACCGGCCATTCAGCCCATCGACCTCTGACAGTGTCGTCTCGGCAGCAATGACATCATCCAATCCAGACATATTGCGTCTCCTTCGTCTTTGACGCTAGATCGGCTTAATCAAGATTGACGTCAATCTTGATGCAATTGATCAATGTGAGGCGCCATGAGCTGGATATCGGCCGATCAAGCCCTGAGCCTTCTCGGCACCAAGCCGCAGACGCTCTACGCCAATGTCAGCCGCGGCCGCATCGCCGCCCGCTCCGATCCCGATGATCCGCGCCGCAGCCTTTATCGTCAGGACGATGTCGAGCGTCTCGCCGCGCGCCAAAAGGGCCGCCGCCCGGCGACAACAGTCGCCGCCGAAAGCATCGCCTGGGGCGAACCCGTTTTGGAAACGGCGATCTCCACGGTCGCCAATGGCCACTTTTATATTCGTGGTAAGGACGTCGCCGCGCTTGCCAAAACCGCCACGCTCGAAGACATGGCAGCGTTCCTCTGGAATGCGCCCGGCCCCGTCGACTTCGCGGCAGTCACCAGCATCGGCAGCAGCGCCGGTCTTATCGCAGCCTATCGTCAGATCGCCGAACTCGCCGCCACGCAAATGCCGCCGATCGGCCGCGCCCGCAGCGTACTGATCAAGGACGCAACCCTCGTCGTTTCGCTCGTCGCTTCGGCCATCACCGGTGCACGGTCCGGTCCAGTCCACGAGCGCCTCGCCACCCAATGGCAGCGGCCCGACGCCGCAAATAGTCTCCGCTGCGCCCTCGTCCTCTTGTCCGAACACGAACTCAACGCCTCAACCTTCGCCGCCCGCGTCACTGCCTCGACCGGCGCGCCACTTGCCGCCGCGGTCCTCTCGGGCCTCGCCGCCCTTTCCGGCCCCCTCCACGGCACCGCCAGCCTCAGCATGGGCGCCCTCATTCGTGACGCCAAGCGCCATGGCGTCGAAGCCGCGGTCTCAAGCCTTCTCCGCCAGGGCCGCCCGCTGCCCTGCTTCGGCCACCGGCTCTATCCCGATCACGACATCCGCGCGCCGGCACTTCTCGCGACGTTCGAAGTCCCAAAACTTTTCGCTGAACTCGCCAAGGTCGGCGAAGCCATGAGCGGAGAGAAGCCCAATATCGACTTCGCCCTCTCCGCCTTGGTCGCCGCTTATGATCTGCCTGAAGATGCCCCGCTGCAGATCTTCGCGCTGGCAAGAAGCGTCGGCTGGCTGGCCCATGCGCTGGAGCAGATCGAAACCGGCGCGCTGATCAGGCCAAGGGCAAGGTATGTGGGCGTGCCGACACCCCCACCCAGCCTCCCCCTCTAGGGGAGGAGTGGATCGGAACTCCCAAAAATCTCGGCAAACTCGATAGGTCCCTCCCCCTACCAGGGGGAGGTTAGGTGGGGGTTACTTCGGCCTCAACCAAAAACACTCGCCCCGCGATCCGCCACACCAACCAGGCTCCGGAACCCGGCAAACAACTCCCGGCCCATGCCAAAATGCTGCGGCCGCAAGTCTTCCAGGGCCGGAGTACGCGAGAAGAATTCTTTCTCGTCGCCGAGGAAAGTCAACGTGCCTTCATTGGCATCGAGCCGGATCATGTCGCCATCGCGAATCTTGCTGATCGGACCGCCATCGACGGCTTCCGGGGTCATGTGGATCGCCGCCGGCACCTTGCCAGATGCACCCGACATACGACCGTCCGTGAGAAGTGCTACCTTAAAGCCTCGATCCTGCAAAATGCCGAGCGAGGGCGTCAACTTGTGCAGTTCCGGCATGCCGAGCGCCTTGGGGCCGGAAAAGCGCACCACCGCAATGAAATCGCCGGTCAGTTCACCGGCCTTGAACGCTGCCTGCATGCCATCTTGGCTATGGAAGACGCGCGCCGGCGCCTCGACCACGCGATGCTCTGGCTTGACCGCCGAGACCTTGATCACCGAGCGGCCGAGATTGCCTGTCAGCAGCTTGAGGCCACCGGTCTGCTGGAACGGCGTCTTGACGCTGGTCAAGACCTTGGGCAGCGCGCTTTCGGCCGGCGCAGGTTCGAAGGCGAGCTTGTCTTCGATCAGCTTGGCTTCGACACTGTAGTTGGAGAGCCCCGCACCCCAGACGGTCTTGACGTCTTCGTGGAGATAACCGCCCTCGAGCAGTTCGCGGATCATGAAACCCATGCCGCCCGCGGCATGGAAGTGGTTCACGTCGGCGACGCCATTGGGATAGACGCGCGCCAGGAGCGGGGTCGCGTCCGAGAGGTCGCTCATATCGTCCCAGGTCACCTGCAGGCCGGCGGCTGCCGCCATGGCGATCAGGTGCATGGTGTGATTGGTTGAGCCACCCGTCGCATGGAGGCCCACGAGCCCGTTGACGATGGCCTTTTCATCGACGATGTGGCCGATGGGCGTATATTCATTGCCCTGCGCGGTCAGCGACAGCGCACGCTTCGTTGCCTCGCGCGTCAGCGCATCGCGAAGCGGCGTGCCGGGATTGACAAAGCTTGCCCCCGGCAGGTGCAGGCCCATGATTTCCATGAGCATCTGGTTTGAATTCGCCGTGCCATAAAAGGTGCAGGTACCTGCCGAATGATAGGATTTGCTCTCGGCTTCGAGCAGCTCCGCCCGGCCAACCTTGCCCTCGGCATAAAGCTGGCGAACTTTTGCCTTTTCATCATTCGGAATGCCCGAAGGCATCGGGCCTGCGGGCACGAACACAGCCGGCAAGTGCCCGAAGGTCAGCGCGCCGATGACGAGGCCCGGCACGATCTTGTCGCAGATCCCAAGATAGACGCCCGCATCGAACATATTGTGCGAAAGCGCGATGGCCGTCGCCATGGCAATCACATCGCGCGAGAACAGCGAGAGGTCCATGCCCGGCTGGCCCTGCGTGACGCCATCGCACATGGCCGGCACGCCGCCTGCCACCTGGGCCGTCGCGCCCATTTCGCGCGCCGCTTCCTTGATGATGTCGGGATAGAATTGATAGGGCTGATGCGCCGAGAGCATGTCGTTGTAGCTCGTGACGATGCCTAGGTTCAGCGTCTTGTTGCCGGCCAGCGCCGCCTTTTCGGAAGGCGCGCAAGCGGCAAAGGCATGGGCCAGATTGCCGCACGAAAGGCTCGACCGGTAAACGCCGGCTTCCTTGGCGGCATCGATGCGCGCGAGATAATCGCGGCGCGTGTCCTGGCTGCGGGCCGCAATGCGGTCGGTCACGTCCTTGATGGCCTGGCGGACGGTCATGGTCTTTCTCCATAAAGGGCAAGGACGCGCCAAAGGGGGGCCGCTGGCGCGGATAAGCCTTGCAACGATGACTGGCGCCGGGTGCGGCCAGGGCGGTCGATTGGGGACCGCCCCAGGGGCTCAGGGCGACCAGTAAACTGAAAGCGGCGCGCCTGAGCGAAGCACGGCGCGGATCGGCATCTCGTCGACCGGACCGTCGCCGAGCGCCTTTTCGAGCACTTCGGCCTTTTCCTCTCCCTCGATGTGGAGATAAAGGCCGTCTGTTTCCAAAAGACGCGGCAGGGTAAAGGTGATGCGTGGTTCGCCCGCGCCCGGCGCGTGGATGGCAAGGGTCGGGCCCTCGGCCGTCAGCGCCGCGTCGAGCGTATCGCCGCCCGGGAAAAAGCTGGCCGTGTGTCCGTCAGTGCCCATGCCGAGGATCACCGCGGCAAAAGGCTTCGGCAGCGCGCCGACCAATGCATTGGTCTTGGCCACAGCCTCCGGCGTTGGCTCGTCACCACCCGAATAGAGCGGCACGAAGCGGGCGACAGCCGCCGGTCCCTGCAGCATCTTTTCGTTGACCAGCAAAGCGTTGGACCGATCAGAGGTCTCGTCGACCCAGCGCTCGTCCACCGGCGTCACGACCACCTTGGTCCAGTCGACACCGCGGAATTTCCCGAGCGCCTGGAAAAACCTCCCCGGCGTCGAGCCTCCGCTGACGGCAATCGCCGCTTCGCCGCGTTCGGCAATGGCCGTGCGAATGCGGTCGGCAATGGCTTCGGCCAGCTCCTTGGCAAGCGTCGGCCGGTCGGCAAAGGTGCGGCGGTCTATGGTCACGTGAGCGGATCCTCATACCAGGAGCGGCCATCGCGCTCGATCAGCGCCACTGCGCCACTCGGGCCCCAGGTGCCGGCCGTATACGTCTGCGGCGGCTCGCTCGAACGATCCCAGGCTTCGCGGATCGGATCAACCCACATCCAGGCCGCTTCCAGTTCGTCGCGGCGCATGAAGAGCGTCTGGCTACCGCGGATCACGTCCATCAGCAGGCGCTCATAAGCTTCCGGCGTGCGCTCGGCAAAAGTCTCGGCAAAAGAGAGGTTGAGCGGCACTTCACGCAGGCGCATGCCGCCCGGCCCCGGATCCTTGATCATCATCAGGAGCTTGACGCCCTCGTTGGGCTGGAGCCGCATGATCAGCTTGTTGGGCTTGGGCGCGCCTTCCGCATGGTCGAAGATCGAGTGCGGAATGGGCTTGAACTGGATGCAGATTTCCGAGACGCGCTCGGCCATACGCTTGCCGGTGCGCAGGTAAAACGGCACGCCGGCCCAGCGCCAGTTGTCGATATTGGCCTTGAGCGCCACGAAGGTTTCGGTACGGCTGCCCTTCTTTTCTTCCGGCAATTCGTCCTGATAGCCGGCAACCGAGGTCGCTTCCGAGGACACGCCGCGATATTGGCCGCGCACGGTGTTCTTGCCCACTTCGCCATTGACGATCGGCCGCAGTGCCCGCAGCACCTTCAGCTTTTCGTCGCGCAGCGCATTGGCTTCGTCCGATGCCGGTGGTTCCATCGCCACAAGGCAGAGCAACTGCAGCATGTGGTTCTGGATCATGTCGCGAAGCGCGCCGCTCTCGTCATAATAGCCGCGCGTGCCGGCGCCGACGCTTTCGGCGACGGTCAATTGCACGTGGTCAATATGGGCCGAATTCCAGACCGGCTCGAAAAGCGTATTGGCAAAGCGCAGGGCCAGCAGGTTCTGCACCGTTTCTTTGCCGAGATAATGGTCGATGCGATAGACCTGATCTTCCTTGAAGATCTTGGCAACGCCGTCGTTGATCGCCTTGGACGATTCAAGATCATGCCCGAGAGGCTTTTCGATCACGACGCGGGCGTCGCGGCGATAAAGCTTCTTGGCCGCAAGATATTCGGCGATCGGCTCGAAAAGGTCCGGCGCCACGGCGAGATAGAAGGCGCGGACGATCTTTGGATCGTTGCGCAGCGCCTTGCCGAGATCGCCCGATTCATTGGGCTTGCTGGCATCGACCGGCACATAGGTGCAGATTTTGACGAAACGCTCGATCGTCGCCTCGTCCTGATAGTCCTTTTCGACGAACTGGTTGATAGCGTCGCGCACCGAAGTCTGGAAATCGGCCTCGCTGAGCTTGGAGCGCGAGGCGCCGATGATGCGGCTCTGTTCGTCGAACTGACCATCCTTGAAGCGATGATAGAGCGCAGGCACGAGCTTGCGCTTGGTCAGGTCACCCGTGGCGCCAAACACCACATAGTCGAAGGGCTGCACGGGGATGATACGGCTGGACACTGGGCAAGTCCCTAGTTTGAAGCGACGTTTTGCTTGGCGAGGATCACCGCGCCATGCAGGGGCTCGAATTGCGGCAGGGCGACGAAGTCCCCATAGCGTTGGGTGAGGCGCGGGAAGAGCCGCTGTCCGAGGCCACCGACAATGGCCATCACCTTGGCATCGTGCGCTTTGAACCAGCGCACATAGGTGTCGATATAGCCCGTCTGGATGTCGAGCATCTTGAGCGCGACCGGATCGTTCTGTTCGAGATGGTCGAACCAGAGCGGCATGAGCTTGCCGAATTCCCCCGGCGCCCGGCCGATCAGCGCGTCGTCGCACCCTTCGGTGCCGTCGCGGCTCAAAAGCTTGAGGTCCATCTCGGTCGCAAACGACCAGGTCATGACCGCCTGATTGTCGCCGCCGAGCGCAGCGATCACGGCCTTGGTCAGCGGCGAGCCGTCGACGAGGCCGTCTTCGGCCTCGACGGCATAGCGCGCAAGCTCACGGCCCAAAATAGCGCCCGACATCTGGTCGCCGATATGAAAACCCCAGCCGCCGGCCTGATAGCGCTTGCCACCGACGATCGACATGGCGGCCGAGCCGGTGCCGATGATGACGACCCCGCCTTCGCCCCCACCCAGGGCGCCAGCGTGGGCGATATCGATGTCGTCATAGACGGTTACACCGGCAAAGGGCCAGTTGCGTGCAGCAAATTCGGCGCGGGCCGAATCCATGCGCCCGCCGGCCATGCCGAAGCAGGCATAGGTATTGGCGGTCTCGGCATAATCGATCCCTGCGGCCTTGAAGACATCGCGGGTGCCGTCGCTGATCGCTTTATAGGCGGGCTCGCCGTCGTCGATCTGCAGGTTGGAACGGCCGTTCTTGACTTCAGCCAGCGTCGCCAGATTTTCGTCGGCTAAACGCACGCGGCAATTGGTGCCGCCGCCGTCAACGCCAAGGTAATATCGGGGCACGCGGTTTCTCCGTGATCAGGTGGGAAGCCGGGACGAAGCAGCGCCCGTCGCGACGCGAGCCACCCTAAAGTGTCAATTCGGCGCGGACCATAATGCGAAAGATCGTAAGACGAAAGTAGCATAAGCCCAAAAACGTTCGCCCGATGGTGGTTTTACGTGAGGCGCGCCAGAGCCGGATGGACGCGTGGAACGGGAGCCCGGTCAAATCGGTTTCCCGGACATCCACCAGGAAGCGGCGGGAGGACGAGATGCGGCATGCACTGGTTCTGGGAGGCGCGCGATCAGGCAAGACGGCTTTTGCCGAGCGATTGGCTCTGCGTGCCGGCAGTCGCCCGGTCTATCTGGCGACCGCCGCGACGCTTGATCCGGAAATGCGCGATCGCGTCGCCAGTCACCGTGCCGGCCATGCCGATCGCTTCACCACCATCGAGGAGCCGCTGGCGCTCTCCCCGGTCATTCTTGCGGCAGGCGACGTGCACGACGTGATTCTCGTTGATTGCCTGACGCTCTGGATCACCAATCTTCTGATCGCCAACGAGGATGTTGCGACCGCCGTGGGCGAGCTTTGCGCCACGCTGATGGAATTTCAGCGCGCCAAGGTAATCCTTGTCAGCAATGAGGTCGGACTGGGCATCGTCCCCGAAAATGCCATGGCCCGTACCTTCCGCGATCTTGCCGGCTCCGCTCACCAGCGGCTCGCCGAAGTCTGCGACGATGTCTATTTCGTCGCCGCGGGCCTGCCCCTCACCTTAAAAGGCAACTCTCCCCAACCGCAGGGAGCGACGGCGCAATAGATAAGAGTAAGTGCAATCAAGGGCTTGCGGGAACCAGCACCAGAAGCAAATGCTTCTGAAAATCACTCGCAAATACAAGGACTTGCCGGCGGTCGACATTGAAGCTATGGCCTCCTCCTCGCCGAAACGGAGACCGATCACATGTCCGAACGTACGCTCGCCATTGCAACGGCCAGCCTTGTCATTGGCATCGCCGTACTCGGCCTCAAATTCTTTGCCTGGTCGATCACCGGCTCCATCGCGCTTTATTCCGACGCCCTCGAATCGATCGTCAATGTCGTGACGGCCATTGCGGCGCTCGTCGCGGTGCGCCTCGCCCAACGCCCGGCCGATGCCTCGCTGCCTTATGGCTACCATAAGGCGGAGTACTTTTCGGCCGTTCTCGTCGGCGTCATGATCATCGTCGCGGCCATTCTCATTCTGCGCGAAGCCTATTTCGGCTTCATGTCGCCCGAACTGCCCCAGGCGCCGATCGAAGGCCTCGCCGTCAGCTTTGCCGCCACGGTGATCAATGTCGGCTGGGCACAGTATCTCAGGCGCTATGGCCACCGGGTGCGCTCGCCGGCGCTCGTCGCCGATGCCAAACATCTGATGACGGACGTCGTTTCGACCATCGGCGTCATCTTCGGCCTCGTCCTCGTCTATGCAACCGGCATCGCTGCGCTCGATTCAGCGCTCGCCGCCCTCGTCGCACTCAACATACTCTGGTCCGGCTGGGGCGTCATCCGCGACAGCGTCGGCGGTCTCATGGACGTCGCCGTGCCACCCGATACGCAAAAGACCATTCGCGATGTCATCTCGCAAAGCGCCGATGGCGCTATCGAGGCCCACGACATCCGCACCCGCCAGGCCGGCAAGCTGACCTTCATTGACTTCCACCTTGTCGTGCCCGGCGCCATGACGGTCGATCACGCCCACACCATCTGCGACGCCATCGAAGCCAAGCTGCGCGACGCGGTCAAGGACGTGCAGATCACCATCCACGTCGAGCCCGAAAACAAGGCCAAGCACGCCGGGATCGTCGTGGTTTAGGCCGACTGTCGCCCCTTGCCGTACGCCCCCGATGCGGGGCACACTCCCCGTCATGCGCCTCATCACTGCCCTCCTTGCCATCCTTCTTGCCGTCACGGCCGCTCATGCCCAGTCTGGCTGGGGGTACTATGCCAATGGGCGCTATGGTTACGAAGTGGACATCCCGCCCGGTTTCGAGGGCCAGGGCGAAAGCGATAATGGCGATGGCGAAGTTTTTCTGCTTGATGGCCGCGTCGGCAAATTGACGGTCTGGGGCGGTTACTTCGCGCTTGAGCCCGATTTCGAATCCGAAGCCAATGCCCGTTTTGCCGACGACCGTGACGATGGCTGGAACGTCATCTCCCAGGCTGCCACACCTGGATGGGCCACCTGGTCGGCCGAAAAATCCGGCCGCGTGATTGTCCAGCACATGATCGCCCTATGCGACGCGAGCGGTTATGCCGCGCTTCGCCTCGAATATGCGCAGACCGACCGCCCCAGGCTCGACGATCTGGTCGAGCCGCTGGTCACCTCGTTCAAGTCCGCCTGCTGAGGGCAATCGCGTCGGCATGATCGATGATGCGCCGCGCCGCTTCGGCCGCCGGTAGCGTCGTCGTATCGATATCGAGGCGATGCGAATGATCGACCACGAGCAATCTCTTGGTCCTCCGCACAATGGCAGCTCCCTCAGCATCGGTCATTTTAAGCCGTTCTCCGCGCTCGAGGGACGGAATGCGCCGCGCATGCGCCTCGTCCGATGCCGAAAGCAGAACCGGCACGAATATGCCGTCGCGCCGCCGGGCCGTGGCGACCACTTCGTCGTAGCACTGGCGGTCGAGCGGATCATCCTCCATCAAGGCGTTTGTAAGAACGAAGCTCGCATCCCTAGGGGCGATTTCGGCTATTGCGATCAGCGCTTGGCGGCGGATCGTCATGATGAGGTCCCAGGCCCGCTCCGGGATTTTGGTCCGCCCGTCTTCACGGATGAGCGAGAAGATCACATTGTTGGCGAGATGGTTGTCGAACAACCGGGCCGTGGTCGCCTCAACAATGGCTTTGCCGATCGTCAGTTTTCCGACGCCATAATGGCCGATGAGATAGATGATGGTGTTCTGCATCCATCTCGCCCTTCCATCAATAGTCCTGCGGTGGCAATTCTTCCGGATAGGGATAGCCGACCGAGATCGACTGGACCCGAACATCGAGCGTTTTGAGGAGCGGCTCCGAGGACGATACCGTCACCTCGCCCGAAACCGCATCGACATTGAGATCGGATGGATATTCGTCGTTGGGCGCAAAGCGGATCCAGAAGCCGCAGCCGTCTTCGGAATTGACCAGCGTGCCCTTTTCGAAATTCGCATTGCCGCCATAATCCCACCAGAAGCCGCCGACGGTAAACGGCGCGCCGTTGATCTTTTCCACCTCGGCAACGGTCATGCCGATGCGAACCCCGGTCGGGGTCTGCTGACTTGGCGAAAGCTCGACAGAACCGAGATATTCAAGCTTGTCCTCGTCCCACCAGCTGAATTCCATCGTCCGCTGCGGGTCATCCGGATAGACCGTTGTCGCCATCACTTCCATGCCCTCGGCGCCATAGACGATGCCGGTCTTGACGTTTTCGGCCCCGAACGTCTCCTTGACCAGCGCATCAGAGCTTGTCCGCCCGAACACGCCCTCGCAGGTGACGGTTTCCGCGACAGCGGGCGCCGGATCGGCCGTTTTGTCCTTGGCCAAAACCGGCGAAACGGCGATCAGCACGAGGCTCAGGGCGGTGAGCGGCAGGCGGGCGAACATGATGAAATTCCTCCTCAGCGGCGCACATTGTGACCGAGCTTGCGCCTGCCGACAATTGGCGACTCGCGATATGAACGAGGCCTGAAGGAGTTTTGCGATGAAGCCGATTAAGTTCGACAGAGAAGAAACCAAGGCCATCGTCGGAGAGATACAGGATTATTTCCGCGAGGAACTCGATCAGTCCATCGGCGCTATTCCCGCCGAGATGCTGATGCAGTTTTTCGTCGATAAGATGGGCGCCTATTTCTACAATCGAGGCCTTTACGATGCGCAGGCGCTCATCCGCAAACAGGTCGAGAACCTGACCGACGAGATCTTCGCGCTCGAACAACCGACCCGGCATCTGCGTTGAGCTTGCCAAAGTCGGCGATTAGCCGGAAATGATGCGGAACCTCGGTCAACCGGCCGAATCGCGCAACGGTGCTTCATGGGTCTTAATTTCCCCAGCCTCGCCCCCATCGGGCTGCTTCTCGCCTCCAACGTCTTCATGACCTTCGCCTGGTACTGGCACCTCAAATACCATGGCCTCGTGCTCTGGGTGGTGGTTCTGATCAGTTGGGGCGTGGCGTTCTTCGAGTATTGGCTCGCTATCCCCGCCAATCGCATCGGCTCTTCGGTCTATTCGGCGGCCGAGCTCAAAACCATCCAGGAAGTCATTTCGCTCTCGGTGTTTGCGCTCTTCGCCGTGTTCTATCTCGGCGAAAAGCTGACCTGGAACCACGCGATCGGCTTTGCCTTCATCGGCGTTGGCGCCTTCTTCATCTTCAAGGGCCCCCTCAAATAGCCAAGGCTATTTGAGGCAATCGACAAGCCCCCTGGCGAGACCGCGCAGCAGTTCGCCATAAAGCGCCGGGCCTTCGGGCAGCGCGCTGCCTTCGGGGTCGAGCACGCCAGCCTTGGCGTCTGTGCCCTCGATAATGGTGCTGACGATGGCCGGCTCGAAGTTCGGCTCGGCGAAGACGCAGGTTGCGCCCAGTTCGGCGACCTTGGTCCGCAACTCGTCGACCCGCGCCGCGCCCGGCATGGTTTCGGGCGAAACCGTGATCGAGCCGGCAACGGTGAGGCCGAAGCGGTTTTCGAAATACTGGTAAGCGTCGTGGAAAACGACGAAGGGCTTGCCCGTCACCGCAGTCAGGCTTGCTGCGATTTCGGTTTCGAGGGCATCCAGAGCAGCAATCTCGGTTTCGGCATTGGCATTATACGCCGCTGCATTGTCCGGATCGGCTTTGGCAAGAACGCGGGCGATCTCGGCGACCATCAGCTTGGCATTTTCCGGATCGAGCCAGAAATGCATGTCGCCTTCGCTCACTTCATCGGCATGGTCATGTTCATGCTCGTGATCATGCTTTTCTCCAGCGTGGTCATCGCCATCCGAATGCGCCTCGAAGGCGCCACCCTCGCGCACCGGGAGGAGCGTGATGCCTTCGGCATCGGCGAGCTCCACCGTCTCGGCCTTGGTCGCGAGCGATCCCAGCGCCTCGGCAAGGAACAGCTCCAAGCCATGGCCGGTCCAAAAGACGATGTCGGCATTCTCGAGAGCCTGCGCATCGGACGGACGCAGCGAATAGGTGTGGGGGGAAGCGGCGCCTTTGACGATCAGCCCGGGTTCACCCACGCCTGCCATCACGGCAGCGACCAGCGAATGCACCGGCTTAGTCGATGCAACGACATTGGGCGCTGCGAACGCCGTCCCCGTCAGCATCAGACCAGCAAGGGCAGCAAGGGGAAGAAGCCTCGTCATCGAAATTACCTCTTGGTCGCATCATATCGTCAAATGATATGTTATGTTATTACGCTTGCGGCGGTGTTATGCTATAACGTAAATATCACCGTCAAGAGCACCTCTGGATCTTTTCATGGACATGCGTACGAAAGGCGAGACGCTCATCACCCTTACCAATGCGGGGGTGCGAAGCGGGCATCGCATTCTGGTCGAAGGGGTCGACCTTACCATTTCGCGTAGCGAAATCGTCACGTTGATCGGGCCCAATGGTTCGGGAAAATCAACCACGGCCAAGATGGCCACTGGCGTCCTCAAACCCTCGATGGGCACGGTAACGCGCAAGCCGGGACTCAAGATCGGCTATGTGCCGCAAAAGCTGAGCATTGATTGGACCATGCCGCTCACGGTCGAGCGCCTGATGACGCTGACCGGTCGATATGCGCGGAGCGAAATCGAAGCCGCGCTTGCCGCAGTCGGCGCCGGCCGCCTGCTCGGTGCCGCGGTGCAGGAACTGTCCGGCGGAGAATTCCAGCGCGTGCTCTTTGCCCGCGCCATGATCCGCAAGCCCGATCTTCTCGTCCTCGACGAGCCCGTGCAAGGCGTCGATTTTTCCGGCGAGGTCGCGCTTTACGAACTTGTCCGCCAGATCCGCGATACCACAAAGGCCGGCATCCTGATGATCAGCCACGATCTCCATGTCGTCATGGCTGAAACCGACACGGTCATCTGCCTCAATGGCCATGTCTGCTGCCGCGGCACACCTGCCGCCGTCAAGCGCAGCCCCGAATATCTTGCGCTCTTCGGCACCCGCGCCGCCGAAACCCTGGCGATCTACGAACATCATCACGACCACGAGCACCACGACGACGGTTGCGTAGTGAGCAAGGATGGGGTGCATGCGCATGCCGGGCATCATCATGGCTGAGTTTTCGAGCGTAGTACCCCACCTCCTCCTAACCTTCCCCATCAAGGGCGAGGTTTCCGGCTGGTGGCTTTGGAGAGATGCTGCCCGACACCTGATGCAGCACCTCCCCCTTGATGGGGGAGGCTGGGAGGGGGTGTCGGCACGCATAATGTGCAAAAGTGGAGCCCCCCATGCTCGGTGACTTCTTCACCCGCGCCCTTGTCGCCGGCGTCGGCCTTGCCGCTGTTACCGGCCCACTCGGCTGCTTCGTCGTCTGGCGCCGCATGGCCTATTTCGGCGATACCATGGCCCATTCGGCGCTGCTCGGCGTCGCCATCTCGATCCTGCTCTCGATCAACATGACGCTCGGCGTCTTTGCCGTCGCTGCCCTTGTCGCCGGCGCGCTCCTCTTGCTGCAGCGCCAGAACACCCTCTCGACCGACGCCCTCCTCGGTATTCTCAGCCATTCTTCGCTCGCGGTCGGCCTCGTGCTTGTCGGCTTCCTCACCCAGGTGCGCATCGACCTCATGGGCTTCCTCTTCGGCGACATTCTGGCCGTCTCGACCGAAGACATCCTCATCATCTATGGCGGCGGCATCGCCATTCTCGTGCTTCTCGCGCTCAACTGGCGCCCGCTGCTTGCCGCCACCGTCAGCCCCGAGCTCGCTGAAGCCGAAGGCCTCAAGCCGGAGATCAGCCGCATTCTGCTCATGCTGCTCATGGCCTCGGTCATCGCCATTGCCATGAAGCTTGTCGGCGTCCTCCTCATCACCTCGCTGCTGATCATCCCCGCGGCCACTGCAAGGCGGCTGAGCGCCACTCCAGAGATCATGGCGCTCGTTGCCGCAGTGCTCGGCGCCGCCTCGGTCATTGCCGGCCTTTATGGTTCGCTGACCTGGGACACCGCCTCCGGCCCGTCGATCGTCGTTGCGGCGCTCCTGATCTTTCTTTTGTCCCTCACGGTCCCCACCGCCCGCCTGTTTGGCAGGAGAGAAAACCATGGCGCATAGCCACGATATGCCGACCGATCTCACGCGCAATCAGGAACTGGTGCTTGGCACGCTGACGGCCTCGTCGGGCCCCTTGAGCGCCTACGACATTCTTGACCGCTTGCGCACCGAAGGCCTCCGGGCGCCCTTGCAGGTCTATCGTGCGCTCGAAAAGCTGGTTGATCGGGGATTGGCGCATCGGCTTGAATCGCTCAACGCCTTCGTCGCCTGCGCTGATGCCCATTGCCACCGCAAAGGCCTTATCGCCTTCGCCATCTGCGAAGGCTGTGGCAAGGTGGACGAGTTCGCCGATGCCGTCATCGAAAGCCGACTCGGCGCCTGGGCGCATGCCGAAGGCTTCAAGGTCGAACGCACCACCATGGAAATCCGTGGCCGCTGCGCCCAGTGCCTCAAGGCGGCCTAGGCCGACGGCCCGAATGTCAGGAAACGCACTGCCGCCGCGCCATATTCGCGCTCATCGTCGAGCTCGAACCCCTGCGGCACAGCCACCGGCACATCGCGGCTTTCTTCCCAGACAAGCGTCGCGCCGGGCTTGAGCCAGCCATTCGCCGCCAGTTCGGCCAGCGCCTTTTCCCCGAGCCCCTGCCCATAGGGCGGATCGAGAAAGACGAGATCGAACTGCCCGAACGTACCCGGCGTCCCGAGCGCCGTCGCATCGCGGCGCAGGAGCTTGGTGATCCCGGCAACGCCGAACGCCTGGATATGATCGCGCACGAGGCCGCGCGATTCGGCGCCGGTATCGACAAATGTCACGTGTGCCGCCCCGCGCGACAGCGCTTCAAGCCCCAGCGCGCCGGTACCGGCAAAAAGATCGAGGACCCTCTTGCCCTCGAGTACGGGCCCGAGGCGTGA
This sequence comes from Devosia soli, assembly GCF_000970455.1. Lineage (GTDB taxonomy): Bacteria > Pseudomonadota > Alphaproteobacteria > Rhizobiales > Devosiaceae > Devosia > Devosia soli. Next base: position 253,379 of record NZ_LAJG01000042.1, read on the forward strand.
CCCCAGGATATTGAACATGCTTTCGCGCACGCGGTCGGCCGTCGGGCGAATGGAATCGTCCGATGGCGAACTCAACTGCTTGCCGCGAAACTTGCCGGCAACGATCCGCACCGCTTAACCCCGCGGCTTGCCGCCACCGGGCCGCCCACCCGTGGGACGGGAGCCTCCCGTGGGACGTGAGCCACCCGCGGGACGCGAGCCGCCACCGGACGGGCGTCCTCCGCCTGCCGGACGACCGCCGGTCGGCCGGCCGCTACCTGGGTTACCGCCAAACGGCTTGCCGCCGGGACGGCCGCCAGTCGATGGACGGCCACCGTCGGAACGCGCGCCGCCAAAGCTCTTGCCTGCGGGGCGGCCACCCTGCGGCCGGCCCTGACCCGAATGGTCATCACGGCGCGGACCACGATTGTCGTCGAACGAGCGCTGCGGACGATCCGAACGCTGTCCACGGTCTGGCCGGTCGCCGAACGAGCGTGCCGGCTTGTCGCCGTAAGAGCGCTGCGGACGGTCGCCGCGGCTCGGACGATCCTCGAAATTGCGCGCCGGCTTGTCCCCGAACGACCGGGCTGGCCTCTCGCCTCCGCTGCGATTGGGGCGATCGCCACCACCAAAGCTGCGTTGCGGCTTGTCGCCAAACGGGCGCGCTGCTCCGCGTGCCGGGCGCTCACCGCCGCCAAAATTGCGCTGCGGGCGTTCGCCATTGCCACTGCGCCGATCGTCGTCCCTGCGCTGCGGACGCTCGCTGAAGCCACGAGCCGGACGTTCGCCGCCGTCAGTCCGGCTGCGCTGCGGACGATCGCCGTAAGGCTTCTTGTCGCCAAAGGATTTCCGCTCGCCAAAAGGCTTCTTGTCACTGAACGACTTTTTGTCGCCAAATGACTTTTTGTCGCCAAATGACTTCTTCGCTCCAAAAGGTTTGCGGTCGCCGTCCGGCTTGTCGGCGCGCGGCGCACGGATAGGCGGGCGGCCGTAATTGCTCGCCGGTTGATCGTCGGGATCGGCGCGGCCACGCCCGCCCCTGCCGGGACCCTTGGGCTCATACTCTTCCGGCGCGCGGCCATCATCTTCGAAGTGGATGCGGCGCGGCCGTACCGGACGGTCTTCTTCGGATGCGCCGAAAGCGTTGCGCGCAGCCGGCTTCCTAAAGCCGCGGCTGCGCGGGCTTTCGCTCATGGCGCGCGGAGGCGGGAACAGGCCCTCGGGCATTTCGCTGTCGAAGTCGACATTGGCCGCTTCCGCCAGTTTCTTGCCCAGCTGGTCCTTGAGCATCTTGGCCTTGACCACTTCGATCTCGCCCTCGTTGAGGTCGCCGAGCTGGAATGGACCATAGGATACGCGAATGAGGCGATTGACTTCGAGTCCGAGCGCCCCAAGCACGTTCTTGACTTCTCGGTTCTTGCCTTCGCGCAAGCCAACGACGATCCACATATTGTGCCCCTGCTCGCGTTCGAGCGTGGCTTCGATCGGACCATAATTAACGCCATCGACGGTGATGCCGTCCTTGAGCGCATCGAGCTGCGCCTGGGTGACATAGCCATGGGCGCGCACGCGATAGCGGCGCAGCCAGCCGGTCGAGGGCAATTCGAGAATACGTTTCAACCCACCGTCATTGGTGAGCAGCAACAGCCCCTCGGTATTGATGTCGAGCCGGCCGACGGTGACAACGCGCGGCAGTCCCTTTTCCTCGAGCGCTTCGAAAATCGTCGGGCGCCCCTCGGGGTCCTTCTCGGTCACGACGAGCCCGGCGGGTTTGTGATAGAGCCAGACGCGCGTGCCCTGGCGCTCGGCCAGCGGCTGGCCATCGACGATGATCTTGTCGCGGCTCGTCACGTTGAAGGCCGGCGTAATCACCTTCTTGCCGTTGACGGTGACGCGGCCGGCAGCAATCCAGCCTTCGGCATCGCGGCGCGAGCAAAGCCCGGCACGGGCCATGACCTTGGCAAGACGATCGGCGGTTTCGGGTTTTGGAGTGTCGCTCATCGAGAGGACTTTCATGTCATGCGGGACCCATTATGGGCGGCGCGGAGAATGCGAAAGGCGGCCGGATCATCCGGCCGCCGGGAATCATAACGTCCGGATGTCCAGAACTAGTTTTTGACTTCCGAGCCAAGCAGATTGGTGGAAGGACCGGTGCTGAGGACCGTGGCGCCGGGGCCGTTGCTGCGCAATGCCTTGCGCACCTGCTCGGGACAACGCTGGTCGTTCAAAGGCACGAACTCTCCCGCAGGCGTACGGCAGATGAGATTCGCGTCGCCAACACGTGTAAAATATTCGTCCGGCGGCAGATAAAGCGGACGACCTGTCGCAGCGGTGACCTGCATGCCAGCGGCGCTCATGCGTGCCGTCAGGGCGCGCGCTTCTTCGGCTGTCAGCGGACGGCCGGAAAGAGAGCGCAGATCGACGACCTTGGCGCTGCGCAGACGCGCCAAATCGGCTTCGGAAAGTTTAGATGTGTCGACTTGCACAGTATTGCTGTTCACCGGCAATTGCGCCGAAACGACTTGCGTCGTTGGAGCTGGCAGGCTGCCGTCCCGCGGCAGCACCAGCGGCGCGCGCGCCTGGGTCGGCTCTTCCTTGGCGGCCTCGCCCGGAATCAACCCGACGCCGCGTGCAGTCGTATTGAGTACTTCGCGCTCAAACGTACCGACATCGGTCAGCGCATTGGTTCCCTCAACCGTAGTGCAAGCGCCAAGGGCCAGTGTCGCTGCCAAAGCGAGTCCGGCAAGCCCTGCACGCGCCACGGCCGAAATACGGCCCTGCTGGCCGGTCAATCCAATACGCATGAAACGTCCCTTACGATAACGGCGGCCTTCATACCGCATTTCTGCCCCTAAGGCCAGATTTGGGCAGCACAATGATAAGTCAACGTCAGTTCTGTCTTGCGGCCGGTTTTCGTCCCAGCCCCAAAAGATCGAGGATCAGCAGGATGACGCCGAGTGTGATCGCCATATCGGCGATGTTGAAGATGTAGAACGACCAGCTTCCATAATGAAAATGGAAGAAGTCTGCGACCGCGCCGAAGATCAATCGGTCAAGCGCGTTGGATAATGCCCCGCCGATACAGAAGGCGAGCCCGAGCCGCACCATCGGCGCATCGGTCCGCCACCACCAGACCGAGAGACCGACAATGGCGACCATCATGATCGCGCCGAGCGTCCAGACCGGCAGGCCATCGAGAAGGCCATAGGAAATGCCGGTGTTCCAGACGAGGACGTAGTCGAAAAATGGCGTCACCGGCGTGATCTCGCCGCCGCGCCAGCCGGTCATCGAAAACGGCACGTAGTTGGAAAAGATCTCGACGCAGTTCGCCTGGCCGATGGCATAGCAATCGGCAGCAATGTGATAGCCCTTTTGCGCCCGGTCGATGCCGAAGGCGAGGACCGCTGCGACGAGAGAAGTGTAGGTGGCGGTTGCTTTCAATGCGCTCTCCGTCTTCCCCTTCTCCCCTTGTGAGAGAAGGTGGCGCGCAGCGCCGGATGAGGGGTAAGCGGTGCTCGGGAAATACCCCTCACCCGCCTTAGGGTGCCCTCTCCCACAGGGGAGAGGGCGAAAGAGCCAAGCTCCGTCGCTTATGAAACCCCTGCCGCCGCCAATTCACGCAGCGCCTGCGCATCGCGCAGGGTCACGTCGGGATAGTCCGGATCGGTCCCGACCTCGGGCAAGACTTTCCAGGACCGGGCACAGCGCTTGCCTTCGGCGAGCCCCGGCATCACCGAGACGCCTGGCACTTCGTCGAGCCGGAATGCTTCTGTCGGACCTTCTGCCTGCTTGACCACAATGGCCGAGGTAATCGCGATCTCGGCAAGGTCCTCGCCCTCGAGCGCTACGACATAGCGCGGATCGGCGATGAACACCGTCGGCGCCGCTTCCAGCGACGAGCCGATCCGCTTCTCACGCCGCTCGATTTCGAGCGAGCCGGTGACGACGCGGCGGACGGCACGGATAAGCTGCCACTTCTCGGCCAGCTGTTCGTCAAGCCACTCGGTCGGAACGTCCGGGAAGAGCCGCAGATGCACGCTCTCGGTCTCACCCGGATGCCGTTCCAGCCAGCATTCTTCCATGGTGAATACCAGGATCGGCGCCAGCCATGCCGTGAGCGCATTGAACAGGTGATCGAGCACGGTCAGCGCCGAACGCCGCTTCACCGACGAGATCGGATCGCAATAAAGCGTGTCCTTGCGGATATCGAAATAGAACGCCGAAAGCTCGATGTTCATGAAATTGGTCAGCAGCGAGACCACCTTGCGGTAGTCATATTCCTTGTACGCCGCGCGCACGCCCGCATCGAGCTGCGCCAGCCGGTGCAGCATCAGCCGCTCAAGCTCGGGCATATCGCGGAAATCGACGACGTCATCGGCCTTGAAATGCGCCAGATTACCCAAGAGCCAACGCAGCGTGTTGCGCAGCTTGCGATAGCTGTCGACGGTCGTCTGGATGATTTCCTTGCCCAGCCGCAGGTCTTCCGAATAATCGGAGGACGCCACCCAGAGCCGCAGGATATCGGCGCCGTATTGCTTGATGATGTCCTGCGGGGCAACGGTATTGCCCAGGGACTTGCTCATCTTCTTGCCTTCGCCATCCATGGTGAAACCATGAGTGAGAACGCTGTCATAGGGCGCATAGCCATTGGTCGCGCACGATTCAAGCAGCGACGAATGGAACCAGCCACGATGCTGATCCGAGCCTTCGAGATACATCGAGGCCGGAAATTTGAGATGCGGCCACTTCTGCTTGTTGCGCAGCACGAAGGCATGGGTCGAACCGCTGTCGAACCAGACGTCGAGCACGTCAGTCACCATCTCATAGTCGTCGGCTTTGTAGTCCGAGCCGAGATAGCGCTCTGCAGCACCCGGCTTATACCAGGCGTCCGCACCCTCTTCCTCAAAGCTCTGGGCGATGCGGTGATTGACCGCTTCGTCGCGCAGAATTTCCGAAGTTTCCTTGTGCACGAAAACCGTGATCGGCACGCCCCAGGCGCGCTGACGCGACAGAACCCAATCGGGCCGGTCGGCGATCATGGCGCGGATACGGTTCTGGCCCGCTGCGGGATAGAATTTGGTCTTGTCGATGGCGTTGAGCGCACGCACGCGCAAAGTGTCGCCCGCCGCGCCCTCGATGTCCTTGTCCATATAGACAAACCATTGCGGCGTATTGCGATAGATCACCGGCTTCTTGGACCGCCAGGAATGCGGATACTGGTGCTTTACGCGGCCACGGGCAATGATATTGCCGTGCTCGGCCAGCGCCGTAATGACGCGCTGGTTGGCGTCGCCCTTCTTGCCATTGTCGTCGATAACGCGCGCGCCCTCAAAGCCCGGCGCGTCCTTGGTGTAAAAACCATCATCGCCGACGACATAGGGGATAGCCGGATCGACGCCGCGATCCTGCAACAGGCGCGTCGATTCCATCCAGATCCCGAAGTCGTCGAGACCATGGCCGGGCGCGGTATGGACAAAGCCGGTACCGGCATCGTCGGTCACATGCTCGCCATCGAGCAGGGGCACGTCAAAATTGTAGCCGCCGCCAAAACCGCGCAGCGGATGGTATGCCGCGATACCCGAGAGAACCGAAGCCGGAACGGTCTGCAGCCGAACGTTGCCGATCACCTTTGACTTGGCAAAGACCTCGGCTGCCAGCTTGTCGGCGATGATCAGCTTGTCGCCCACCTTGGCCCAGTTTTCGGCCGGCGCTTCGGTGATCTCATAAAGGCCATAGGCAATCTTGCTCGAAAACGAGATCGCGCGGTTGGCTGGAATCGTCCATGGCGTCGTCGTCCAGATGACGACACTTGCGTCTGTCAGGTGCTCGCGATGCGCAATCACCTCGTCGGTGTCCTTGCCATCAACGGTCTGGATGCGCGAAACCGGGAATTTCACCCAGATCGTATCGCTCTCATAATCGGCATATTCGATCTCGGCTTCGGCCAGCGCCGTGCGCTCGACCACCGACCACATCACGGGCTTACTCCCGCGATAAAGCTGGCCCGACATCGACACCTTCATCAGCTCGCGCGCGATCTGCGCTTCGGCGTCAAAGCTCATCGTCAGGTAGGGGTTGTCCCATTCGCCAAGCACGCCGAGGCGCTTAAATTCTTCGCGCTGGATGTCGACCCAGCTTTCAGCGAACGAGCGGCATTCCTGGCGGAATTCCACTACCGGAACCTCGTTCTTGTCCTTGCCCTTGGCGCGGTACTGCTCTTCGATCTTCCATTCGATCGGCAGGCCGTGACAATCCCAGCCGGGGATATAGGCGGAGTTGTAGCCGAGCATCTGCATGGACCGGGAAACCAGGTCCTTCAGCGTCTTGTTGAGCGCATGCCCGATATGGATATTGCCATTGGCATAGGGCGGGCCGTCATGGAGCGTAAAGAGCGGCCGGTCCTTGGCCTGCTCGCGCTGGAGCGCATAAATGTCCATGTCCTGCCAGCGCTTGAGCCAGATCGGCTCGCGATCGGGCAGGCCCGCGCGCATTGGAAACTCGGTTTCGGGCAGGAAGAGCGTGGCCGAATAATCTCTTTCGGTCGCGCTTGAAGCGGTATCGGTCATGGATCGGCGTTTCGTTCGGAAGAAGTGCGCGCCTTTTAGCAAGGTGACGCCCATGGGGCAAAGGGTGATTTACCTTCAGCCGATCAGCGGCAGGAGACGTTCGCGCGTGATGACGCCGATATCGCCAAAAAGGTCATCGCCCAACCGCATGGCCACGCCCCGCGCATGGGAAGATACCGCGTCGTCGCGATAGGCTGCTTCGATCACCCCGGCGATGTCGTCTGTCCTCTTCATGCTCGGCCCGATAATACTGACCGGCGCCAGCGCAGCCGCCTTTCTGGCATGAAAAAGATGCTCGAGATGCTGCGGAATGGCAATTTGCCCAAATCCCATGCCGAGCCCAAGGCACAGCGAACCATGCTGTCCCGAGTGGATCATCAACCGCGTGCGCCGGCCGATATCCTCAACCGGCACTGGCGCTGGCTCGACCACAACCCCAGCCGATGCGAAGCGCGTCTTCATCTCTCCATCTGCACCTGGGAGGAAGGCGCGCATCGGCAGCCCGAGGCCCAAGACCGCGTCGACAAGTGCTTCGTTTTCGGTCTCTCTCGTTGAAAAATAGACAAAGATCTCTTCGCCGCTCCCGTCGGGCCGCGGCAATTTTTCGTTGAGCGGCGGCAGCAGTGGCGCCGCTCTCATCCCATCATAGGGATCAAGGCCCGCGATAGTGCGCGGCATGGCGCCTCCCCCACTGTAAATATCGGAGAGGTGTTGCAGCGGCGCGGACCCAAAATGCCGGAGCGCGCGGTTCACCGCGTCGAGCAGTTCGCCCTCGTCATAAATAGAAATTGCATATTCAGGCAGCAGCACCGGAAAACGCTCAAGCCCACTGGGTGGCACGGAGTAGCCCGTCCCCACAGCGATAGAGGGAATGCCGGCAATCAAGGCGGCCAATTGCGCGCAGGGCGCAAAATCGGCCACGACCATTCGGCTCTGCCGTGCCCTGATCACCGCGAGCCACCAGCCGATCTGGGTGATCAGAAATTGCGGATCCCAAAAATTCAGATCGCCGAGAAAATCGCCCCAGGTTGCGGTATGCGGATTGCCCATTGCCTCGCGTCTTGCCCGGTTCGGCCAAAGCCGGGCTCCGGCAAAAACACCGTCGCAAAAGGACGCGATCTCTGCCGCATGCTCCATGCGGCAGAGGGCAGCATCGCAAATGGCGGCGGCGCCGAGTGCTTCTGCGATGACCTTTAACGTCACCACATGGCCGCGCCCGGCGCCGCCTTCCCAGGCAAGCAGAACCCGCGGTGCCATGGCTTATGTCGCGTAGCAGGACCCGCAGGCACAGGGATCGGGCGCTGGCGGCGGTGGCGGTGGCGGCTCGACAACCGGGGGCGGTGGCGGCTCGGCCACGACGACCGGCGGCACAGGCGGCGCTGGGGGCGCAGGAGGAGCTGGCGGCGCCACTGGCTGACTGTCGCTACCCCCTGTCGACTGGATAGACCCAAACGGCCCCGGCACCCGGTTCGGCTGGCAGTTAGCCTTATGGTCGGCGGGCGAACTCAGCATCATGTCGAGGCATTCGAAAAAGTGGTGCACCTCGCGGCGCACATTCTCGACGGCATAGCCCGGCACCGTGCTGACGCTGGCCAGCAAAATGCCCATAAGCCAGGCATAGGGCCTATGCTTTCTTCTCAAAGTCATCGTTTAACACTCCCGGTCCGAAACGAGCCTGCGCTGGAGGTAGCGTCGGTCACCCCTTCGATTGACCGGACTTTTTTATTGGCCCATGCTGGCGTGGACATCGAACAGACGTTCGATGCGGAGCGTGGCGTGATGGCCGGTATCGACGCGATCATCGGGACCATAAGGCAGGCTGCCGAGGACGATGCGGCTTGGCCTGCAATGCTGGAGCATTTGTCCGATTATCTCGGCGTCGTTGAAGCGACGCTCGGTGGCGGCATTGCCGGCGCTGCCCCAGAAATCCTCGCGCCGCGCACAGATCCCGCCCAGATCGCGCGCTATTTTTCGACCTATGCTCCGCGCAACATGCTTATGCGTTTCATGCTGTCCCAAAGCCCGGGGCAACTCGTCGTCGATGAAGCCATGGCCGACTTCGACGGCTTCGTGAGAGACAGCTTTTATAACGAGTGGTGCGTCCCGCAGGGCTATCGCCGCGGCGCCGGCCTCGTCCTCACCACACAAAATGGCTGGGCTGGCGCGTTGATGCTCAATTCCCGCGCTCCGCTCGAAACTGATCAGATCGCGCGCTTCGAAGCCATTCTCCCCACCGTCCAGCAAGCGCTCGAAACCAATACGCTGCTGCGCCGGTTCCGTGGCCTTGCCCGGTCGAGCCTCGATGTCCTCGATCTCTCGGGCCAGGCGGCCATCCTGCTTGATGGCCGTGGCCTCTTGCTCGACGCCAATGCCGGCGCCGCTACTCTTCTGGAAAGCGGCCGCCTCGTTCTCCGCCAGCGGCGTCTCGGCTGTGCCGATGGGGCGGCAGACCGGCGCCTGTCGCGCTTGCTCGCCCTATGCCTTTCCGCGCCCGACCATAGTTCCGGCGGGCGGCTCGATGTCCCGACGCCGCATGGCGTACTTTCGGTGCACTGCGCGCCCTATCCCGGTAGCCGGCTTTTCCCCTCAGAGAGACGGCCGGCCGTGATCGTGATCATCACCGATCCTCAGCAAAAGCTGCGCCAAAAACTGCTCGCCCTGCGCCAGAAATTCGGCCTTACCACCGCCGAAGCCGAACTGACGCTAGCGCTTGTCGAAACCGGTAGTCGCAAGACCGCCGCTGCCGATCGCGGCGTCTCCGACGCCACCGCGCGGGCTCAATTGACCAGCATTTTCGACAAGACCGGCGTACGTCGGCAGACAGACCTCGTCCGCCTGGTCCTCGAAAGCGATTAGCCGAAAAAGCCCAGATGCGTGTCGAGTACGCCAAGCGGACCGCACTCCGCAATCATCGCCCGCGCCTTGCGGCTGTCGCGATCCATGGCGGCGATGAGATCATCGAGCCCCTTGAACACTTCCTGCCCGCGGATATGCCCGACCAGCGCCACCGAAATGGTCTGGCCGTAAAGATCGCCGGAAAAATCGAAGAGATGCGTTTCAAACGGCGGCCGGTGATTGTCGAACATCGGCTTGCCATAGGCGGCAACGCCATCGAGCAGCTGCTGCCCCACCTTGGCGCGCACGGCATAGACGCCCTGGGCGAGCTGGAACCCAGCCGGGGTCATGGTGTTCGCCGTCGGATAGCCGAGTTCGCGGCCGCGCTGATCGCCCTGCACCACGCAGCCATCGAAAAACCAGTGATAGCCGAGGAGCCGATTGGCCGCAGTGACTGCCCCTTCGGACAGGGCAGCCCGGATGCGCGAGGAGGAAATCGGCTCGTCGCCCTCGTCGACGAGATCGAGCGTTTCGACCGCAAAGTCCAGGGCCGTCCCCTGCTCGCGCAAAAAGGCCGGCGTGCCGCGGCGCTGGCGGCCGAAATGGAAGTCCGAGCCGACGATGACGCCGCGCACGCCCAGCGCCCCGACCAGCACATCGGCGACAAAGCTTTCCGCTTCCATCTGCGAAAAGGCGGTGTCGAACGGCAGAATGATGATGCCATCGAGCCCCAGCGCCTCGGCCAGCCGCGCCTTGGAGTCGCCCAGCGTCAACCGGAACATGAAGGGCGCCGGCGCAAAGACATCGCGCGGATGCGGCTCGAAGGTCAGGATCAGCGCTGGAACGCCGGCCGCCGAAGCGCGCTCGCGCAGCGCCGCGATGACCTTTTGGTGCCCTCGATGTATGCCGTCGAAATTGCCGATCGCCACATAGGCGCCCTTCAGCGCCGCAGGGAGCCCGGCATAGTCCGAGAGCCGAACGAATGTGGACATTCAGGCCGACCAGGAAAGACGCGGCAAGAAGCCCGCGACCCGCGCCCGGCTCGGCGCCACGAGGTCGGCAATTGCCTGCGGATCAGGCTTGCCGAAGGCATCGAGCTCGGCGGCATGGATCGAGCCGGTGATGAAGAGCAGATCGACGCCGAACTGCGCAGCGCCCGTTGCATCGGTGCGCACGCTGTCCCCGATGGCGAGTACCCTGCTCTTGTCGAGCCCCCTGCCCGCCGCCAGCTCCGCCAGGCGAAATGCCTCTTCGTAGATCGGCTGATAGGGCTTGCCGGCCATTAGCACCATGCCGCCCATGGCTGCATAGAGATCGCCCAGCGCCCCGCCGCAATAGATGATCTGGTCGCCATGCTCCACCACCCGGTCGGGATTGGCGCAGATCATCGGCAGCTTTCGCGAGAGCCAGAATTTGGCGCGGTCGCGATACATTTCGGGGGTATCGTCATCGGTGTCGAGATCGGTCACGACTACCACTTCGGCCTCGTCCGGCCCGGTCCGGCGGAGATCGAACCCATCATACAAAGCGTCGTCCTCGGTTGCCGGCCCCACATGGTGGATGGCTTTGCCGCGATACTTCGAGATCATCGTCCGCGTCGCGTCCCCTGATGAGACGATGGCGTCATAGGCTTCGCGCGGCACATTGAGCCGGTCGAGCATGGCAACGATCGGTGGGGATGGCCGCGGCGCATTGGTAATGAGCACCACCTTGCCGCCGGCGCGCCGATATTCCACCAGCCCCTCGACTGCCTCGGGGAAAGCTGCGACGCCATTGTGGATGACGCCCCAGACATCGCTCAAGACCGCATCATAGCGCCCCGCGAGATCGGCAAGGCCGGAAATGATGGGCAGAGGCGCTGACGCGGACATGGCGCTGTTCCATGTTGGAGAAAGATGCGACGAGCTATGTGGCAGTTTGCATACCGCGATCAAGCCCAAAGCGGCTTCGCGGATGGGAAAATCAGACCTCGGCGCGTCGCCGGGCAGTGGCCTGGGCCGGCTGTGGCGGGGCAACGGTGCGGGTCGGCTCGAGCAGCAGATCGGCGCGCACCGGGCCGGCGGGGGCGATGTGATTGCCCTGTACCAGCATGATTTCATTGTCGAGCAACTCGACGATCTGCCGCTCGTCGGTCACGCCGGTAGCCAGCAAGGTCATGTCGAAGCGGCCGACATAGCTGGCGATATCGGACAGATGGAAGTCGGTATAGACTTCGGGCGTGCCGATGAGGCGCTGCGCGTTGACGCGCACCGAGCGGACGCCGATCTCGGATAGATCGGTAAAGTTGAGGCGGAGCGAACTGGCCGAGGCGAGCGAGAAACCTGCGCCACGCCGCTGGATCGCCTGCAGCGCTGGCCGCGACGATTGCAGGAGGGATTGGAAGTCCTGCTCGCCGATGAGGAAAACGAGGCCGGTTGCGATCACGCGGTTGGCGTCGAGGGTGGCAATCAGTTGCTCGAGCGCTGCACTGTCGCGCACGCTTGCGGCGCTCAATGGAATATAAAGCGTGATCGCCTGGCCGCCGGTGCGGGCGCGGCGGGCAATGGCGACGGCTTCGTTGAGCGCCGTGCCTTCGATGCGCTGAAGAACATCCGTGCTGCCAGTCCGGGGCATGAAGTCGGCCGGCTCGGCCAGGTCGCCATCTTCCAGCATCAGGCGGGGGATAAGATCATAGCCTGCAGGCCGGCGCTGCGGCAGGCGCGCCACCGGCTGGATATGAAACACCAGGCGCTGTTCGGAAATCGCCTGCCGCACCAGCTCGACCGGAATGATCGGTTCGATCTCGTCTTCGGCGGGCGTCGTGGGCGCCGGAGCCGTCCGGGGCTTTTCGGCCGAAAAGCGCTCGGCAGCCAGGGCAGGATTGGGCGCAGCGGGCTTGGTGGCCTTTTCCTCAATCTCGGCAACCGCTTCGGCCACCTGGCGGATGACGGTGCCGAGGACGGAGATATCGGCCTCGATGGTTTCGAGGCGCTGGCCGGGGTTCAGTTCGGAAAGCGCGTTGATGCGGCGGCCCAGCACGGAGCCGGCCTGCGCATCGGTCGCCAGAAGCCGCGAAAGATCCTCGATGCCGCGCTCAAGACGCCGTTCGGCGCGCATCCGCAAGCGGCGTTCGGTGATGATGACGCCGATGGAAGCAGCGACAAGACCAGCGAGCACAGCCTCGGCCGGCGTGAAGGACAAGCCGAAATAGGTTGCAGCGCCTAAGGCCAACGCGGCGATAGCGATAAACAAGTAGACCAGCGCCTGCATTGGCTTCCCGGATGAACTGAGCGTCAAGATTCGGCCTATCCGTCATACCATCGCCAATGTGACGGAAAAAGCACTGAGAGGCGATCCTACAGGTAAAGAACGGATTATTTACCCTGTTCGTCAACACTCATGCCGAACACCGAGGTCGGATTGGCACCGATCCGGTGACCGGCGAAGTACTGGGATTTGGTCGTAATGGCAATGAATTCGGGCCTGGAAAACGCGTTGAGCGGGCGTTTGCTGTTGATTGACAGCGATGCCGCGGCTGCATGCGAGACCGGCGAATCGCTGAGCCAGGCCCTTCTCTGTTCGCCCCAGGTCGAGGTCGCGAGGACCGGGCGCGAAGCCATCGAGCTGCTCCGCGCCAATCGATTCGATATTATTCTCGCCGATATGCCCAGCCTTGCCGACCTGTCGGATCGCGACGAAGAAGGCATGGGCCGCATCGTCCGGCTTGCGGAAGGCGCGCTGGTTGTTGCCATGGCTGGCGGAGCCTCGGTCACGGCGGCAGTTGGCGCCATGCGCGCCGGCGCCCATGATTATGTCGCCAAACCGATCGCTGCTTCGGCCCTTGCCACCCGCATTGGCGAACTCGCTCAGCGCCATGGCCGTCCGCGCTCGCTCGGGCTCGATACTGCCCGCCCCCAGGCAACCGCCGACTTTGCCGGCTTTGTCGGCGCCTCGAGCGCCATGCAATTCATTTACGAGCAGATTGGCCGCGTCTCGACCTCGTCCGCGCCCGTCTTTATCACGGGCGAAAGCGGCACCGGCAAGGATGTCTGCGCCGAAGCGCTCCATAGCCAGGGCCCCCGCGCGGGCAAGCGGTTCGTCGCCATCAATTGCGCCGCCATTCCCCGCGATCTCATGGAAAGCGAACTTTTTGGCGTTGCCCGTGGCGCCTTTACCGGTGCGCATGAAGACCGCAAGGGCGCGGCAGAACTCGCCGATGGCGGAACACTGTTCCTCGACGAAATCGGGGAGATGGATCTTTCGCTCCAGTCCAAGCTCCTGCGCTTCCTCCAGACCGGCACGCTGTCGCGCGTCGGGGAATCTAACATGCGCAAGGTCGATGTCCGCGTCATCTGTGCGACCAACCGCAATCCATTGCAGATGATTTCGGAGCGTAAGTTCCGCGAAGACCTTTTCTACCGGCTCCACGTCCTGCCGATCCACCTGCCGCCGTTGCGCCAGCGCCCGACCGATATCATGGTGCTCGCTCGCCATTTCCTCGATCGCTATGCGCGCGAAGAGCACAAGAGCTTTTCCGCCTTCACCGCCGAAGCCGCCCAGCAACTGACCGCCGCCGATTGGCCGGGCAATGTGAGGCAATTGCAGAACCTCGTTCGTCGCATCGTCGTGATGTTCGATGGCGGCGAGATCGATCTGACCATGCTCACGGCCGCCGATATCGAATCCCAGGCCTTTGCCCCCATACACGCCGCCGTGCCACGCGGCGAAGGCCGCCGCGCTATCCTGCCCATGTGGCAGCAGGAGCAAAAGATCATCGAAGACGCTATCGCCGCCTTTTCCGGCAATATCTCGATGGCCGCCGCCGCACTCGAAATCAGCCCCTCCACCATTTATCGCAAGCGACAGAGCTGGGCAGAAATGCAAAAGGCCGGCTGACGGCAGGTTTTCTGGCTTGAAGCGATCGGCGAGCGCTACTCAAGTCAAGCAGCCCGAATGGCGCAACATTGCCCCATATACCAGCCCGCTGCCCCCAAACGATTGTGGGCGGGACGAAACATTCGCATCATGGGACACTGTCCAGCATTAGCGACACCCCCCCATGGCCGCCTTGTGATATGACGGTATGTCACCTGAGGGAGCGATAAATGAAACTTGTTCCTAAAAAGCCGCCACAGCAGCCGAGCTCCAATGCGCAGGAGCTCTCAGACCACATGCTCGACAGAGTGGCCGGCGGCGGTGCGCCATCTGCCCAGGGCGGGGTCGCGATGGATACCGATCAAACCAACAGAAACGGGGCAAGCGGCCCTACGAAATAATCAAGCCTCTGCCGCAACTGGGGCGCGTTTGGTGGAAGAGTTCGTAGTGCAAGTTAACAACGGACACAGCCCCTTCACGCATTTTCCCATGGGTTCGCGCCGGCCTGATCGAAGACATGATCGTCAGCACCCTCCCGATCCTTTTTTGGCGACGGCATCTCGCTCTTCGGTCCCCTCGAACGGGACAGCACGTTCGAGCCTATGCGGACCACGAATTTTCTAATCGGGTCAGACGCTAAGGCGTCGTGGCTTCCTTGGCCTTGATCCGGTCAAGACCAAGCCGGTGCTCGCGCAGGATCACCGCAATGCCCGATCCGATGATGATCAATGCACCCACCACCATCGTCACTGTCGGCACTTCGGCAAAGACGAAAAAGCCGATGACGATGGTCAAGAGCAGTGAGACATATTCGAACGGCGCGATCACCGACATGTCGGCATAGCGATATGAGGATGTCATCAACAGCTGTCCGAGCCCGCCGAAGAATCCCGCCCCGACGAGGAGCGCAGCCTGCTGCGGGGTCGGCCACACCCAGCCGAACGGCAAGGTCATCAGCGAGAGCACGCTGGCGCTGATGAAAAAGTATGTAACGATGGCTTCGGTGCGCTCGGTGTGAACCAGATTGCGCACCGCCATCTGGGCAAAAGCGGAAACGACTGCCGCCAGGAGCGCGGCAATAGCCCCAACTGCTTCGGCGTCGCCGAGTGCCTCGCCGCCGCTGAATACGGTCAGGCGCGGCCAGAGAATGATGACCACGCCGACAAGCCCAACCATGACGGCTGTCCAGCGGAATACATGCACCCGCTCATGCAGCAGAACGGCGGAAAAGATGACGATAAGAAGCGGCGTCGCATAATTGATCGCAGTCGCTTCCGGCAGCGGCAGTCGCGTCAGGGCAAAAAACCCCAGGCTCATCGAGGTCACGCCCACGAGCCCACGCAAGATATGGCCGAGGGGCCGCTTGGTCGCGAAGGCCTGATAGAAGCGCCTCTTCCAGGCAAGGTAGCCGAGGACCGGGATCAGCGCGAAGAACGAGCGGAAGAACACCATTTCGCCCGAAGGCACCGTCTCGGTCGCCTTGAGCATCGTCGCCATGATGACGAAGAACAAGACCGAGACGACCTTGAGCATGATCCCGCGCATGGGATTGGCGACAGCCATTGCCGGCGCGGACGCGGCAGGGGCCGCGGCACGCGCGGGATCTTTTCGGAAAACAGACATGACACACTGACCCGGCTGGAAGCGGGCTTATTTGGACTGGGACTGTTCCAGCTTTTCCTTGGCGATCCGCGCCGTGGCGAAGGCCTTGTGCTCCGGTCCGACAGCGCTACCGGTCTTGACGACCTTGCCGTCCGCGTCATGGATTTCCCAGTGCCAGTTGGCATTGGGGCCGCTGCCGCCCTTGAGGCGCAGCTTGATCTGATAAGAAGATTGTTCGCTCATGGTCAGCCTTATGCAGCACGCGGACGGCGGATGAAAGCACAAAGTGGGACGCCATTTAGCGTCTCAGCCACCAATTCACGCCAAACAGGATGTCAACGCTAACGGAGTGCTAACACCTAGACGTCCGAAACCGTCACTTTGACGCGCGCCCCACCAAAGGTGATGAGGTCGCGGATGTCGGCATATTCGCCCTCGGCATAGGGGAAATACCAGGCTTCGTCTGGCCCGTCTGCCGTCAACGTCTTGATCGTATAAAAATGCGCCTCGCCCTTTCCGGGCTCGTCGCGCCGGGTATCCGAAGCCTCCAAAATGCCGGGATGGACATGATCGAGCGGCACGAAATATTGCGTCCTGCCACTAGCTTCATTCACCTGCATGGCATTGGCGCTGCTTGCGATTTCTGCGTCGTCGAAAAAGATATGCACGCGTCCGGAAACGGGGGTCACAGTGGCGGTCGCAGTTTCATCGGCGGTCACGGTCGCCTCCTTCGTTCAAGGGTCATCTTCCCATGTTAACGCACGAGCAAAATCTCCGTTCACCCGATCTTGACTCCAATGCCGGGTGCTCCCTATATCCCGGTCAGCTTTGTTAGCACTCACCGACTTCGAGTGCTAACACGGCCCGAAATTGCACCAGAAATGATGCCAAGAGGAACTGAATCATGGGCTTCCGTCCCCTGCACGACCGTGTGGTCGTCCGTCGCGTCGACAGTGAAGAAAAGACCAAGGGCGGGATCATCATCCCCGACACCGCCAAGGAAAAGCCCTCCGAGGGCGTGATCGTTTCCGTTGGCCCCGGCGCCCGCGACGAGAACGGCAAGA
This sequence comes from Devosia soli, assembly GCF_000970455.1. GTDB lineage: Bacteria > Pseudomonadota > Alphaproteobacteria > Rhizobiales > Devosiaceae > Devosia > Devosia soli. The sequence continues at coordinate 270,279 of NZ_LAJG01000042.1, forward strand.
TCAATGCCCTCGACGTCAAGGCCGGCGATCGCGTGCTCTTCGGCAAGTGGAGCGGCACCGAGGTCAAGCTCAACGGCGAAGACCTGATCATCATGAAGGAAAGCGACATCATGGGTATCGTCGAGGTCTAAAACCCTCTTCTATCCAGTCGTTTAACCCATTCTAAGGAGCGCCTCACATGGCTGCTAAAGAAGTAAAGTTCTCGACCGACGCCCGCGAAAAGATGCTGCGCGGCGTCAATATCCTCGCCAATGCCGTCAAGGTCACCCTCGGCCCCAAGGGCCGTAACGTCGTGATCGAAAAGTCCTTCGGTGCTCCACGCATCACCAAGGACGGCGTCTCGGTTGCCAAGGAAATCGAACTCGAAGACAAGTTCGAAAACCTCGGCGCTCAGCTCCTTCGCTCGGTCGCTTCCAAGACCAACGACGTCGCCGGTGACGGCACGACGACCGCAACCGTTCTCGGTCAGGCCATCGTCGTCGAGGGCGTGAAGGCAGTTGCTGCCGGCTTCAACCCGATGGATCTCAAGCGCGGTATTGACCTGGCTGTTGCCGAAGTCGTCTCCTCGCTCCAGTCTTCGGCCAAGAAGATCACCTCGTCTTCCGAAGTTGCCCAGGTCGGCACCATTTCGGCCAATGGCGAATCGTCCATCGGCGACATGATCTCGGAAGCCATGCAGAAGGTCGGCAACGAGGGTGTCATCACCGTCGAAGAAGCCAAGACCGCTGAAACCGAACTCGATGTCGTTGAAGGCATGCAGTTCGACCGCGGCTACCTCTCGCCCTACTTCGTCACCAATGCTGAAAAGATGACCGCAGTCCTCGAGGACCCGATCATCCTGCTGCACGAAAAGAAGCTCGCGAACCTGCAGGCCATCCTGCCGATCCTCGAAGCCGTCGTTCAGTCCCAGCGCCCGCTGCTGATCATTGCCGAAGACATCGAAGGTGAGGCTCTCGCGACCCTCGTCGTCAACCGTCTGCGCGGCGGCCTCAAGGTTGCCGCCGTCAAGGCTCCGGGCTTCGGCGACCGCCGCAAGGCCATGCTTGAAGACATCGCCATCCTGACCGGTGGTCAGGTGATCTCGGAAGACCTCGGCATCAAGCTCGAGAACGTGACCCTCGACATGCTCGGCACTGCCAAGCGCGTCGAAATCACCAAGGAAAACACCACCATCGTCGATGGCGCCGGCTCCCAGGAAGACATCCAGGGCCGCGTTGGTCAGATCAAGGCACAGATCGAGGAAACCACCTCGGACTACGACCGCGAGAAGCTGCAGGAACGTCTTGCAAAGCTCGCTGGCGGCGTTGCCGTGATCAAGGTCGGCGGTTCGACCGAAGTTGAAGTCAAGGAACGCAAGGACCGCGTCGACGACGCGCTCAACGCAACCCGCGCTGCCGTCGAAGAAGGCATTGTTCCGGGTGGTGGCGTTGCCCTCCTCCGCGCTTCGGCCAACCTGACCGTCAAGGGCGCGAATGCTGACCAGGAAGCTGGTATCGCAATCGTTCGCCGCGCTCTTCAGGCTCCGGTTCGCACCATTGCCAACAATGCCGGCGCCGAAGGTTCGGTCGTTGTCGACAAGATCCTCGAAAACCCGGCTCCTTCGTTCGGTTACAACGCTGCCACCGGCGAATATGGTGACCTCGTTGCTCTCGGCGTTATCGACCCGGTCAAGGTTGTCCGTCATGCTCTCCAGGACGCAGCTTCGGTTGCTTCGCTCCTGATCACGACGGAAGCCACCATCGTCGAAGCCCCCAAGGCTGAAGCTCCGGCAATGCCGGGCGCCGGCGGCATGGGCGGCATGGGCGGCATGGACTTCTAAGGCTAACGCCTTAGACTTCCTTTTCGCTCACGGACCGTATCGCGGTCGGCAAACCGCCGACCGCTGGTTCTCCGCGTGAGAGGCCAACGTTCGGGCGACTTGCCGCTTAAAAGACAAAAGGCTTCCAGGATCGTTTCTTCCCAGTCACGATCTTGGTGGAAAGCTCCGGTGGCAACACCGGGGCTTTTTTCATGGGCGGCAAAAGGCTAGGCTGCCGCGCAAAGAGGAGCCAGACCGGCAATGAGAACGCCAAGGCGCGGCAGCGCTTACGATCAGGCAGAAGCAGCCTTCAAAAGCGCGACGACCAAGCCAGTCGACGTCATGAAGCCGAAGGCGTCGACGCCGCCAGAGGGAAAAGAGCTGGTCTCGATCCGGCTCGACCGTGCCGTGCTCGAACATTTCCAGGACGACGGCCCTGGCTGGCAGGAGCGGATCAATGAAGTACTGCGCAAGGCGGCTGGACTTGAAAGCGAATAGCTAGGGCCAGACGAGCAGCTTGATGGCCATGGCGATCGAGATCACGACGACGAGCGGCCGGATGAGCTTGGCGCCGAAGCGGATGCCAGCATGGGCGCCGATGTAGCCGCCCATGATCTGACCGACGGCCATGGCGAAAACGGCTGGCCAGACGACGTCGCCACTGGTGATGAATATGGTCAGCGCGGCAAGGTTAGAGACCAGGTTCAAGAGCTTGGTATTGCCGGCGGCGCGCGTGATGCCGAGGCCAAACAGCAGCACGAAACCGATGGTGAAAAACGAGCCCGTACCCGGCCCGAATACCCCATCGTAAAAGCCAACGCAAAAGCCGAGCAGCGGCACAAGCGTCGGAAACGGCAGGCGCGCCGCGCGATCGGCGTCGGACAGATTGGGCGCAAAGAGGAAGTAGATCGCGATGCAGATCAGCGCGATCGGCACGATCAGGTCGAGTACCGACGTATCAACTTGCTTGACCGTGAAGGCGCCAAGAAGGCTACCAGCATAGGTGACCGCCACCGAGGGCAACAGCGCCTTGAGCGACACAAAGCCACGCCGCCAATAGGTATAGGTGGCGATGGTGGTGCCGATAGCAGATTGCATCTTGTTGGTCGCCAGCGCCTGGATAGGCGGAAGACCAGCCGAAAGCAGAGCGGGGACCGATAGCATGCCGCCGCCGCCGGCTACGGCATCAACAAAGCCGGCAAGGAGGCCGACGATGCCGAGGGCGAGAAGAACAAGCGGATCGAGCATGGGACAACCAAGGTAAGCCGGCGCCTCTTAGCACCGTGCCTTCGGGCTTGATAGGGGAGATCAATCCCCTCCTCCACCGCCATCACCCCCGCCGCCGTCGCTGCCACCGTCGCTGGCGTCGCCGTCATGGTCGTGACGATGAGCGTCAGGCCCCGCGTCGCCGCTACCGCCGTCTGCATTCGAGCCTTTGCCGGTTCGGCGCCTTCTGTCACGCTGACCCAGGGCGACGATAATGACGAGAACAATACCAAAGGCGAGCAGGGGTACGACTAACGGTTCCATGGTGGCCGCTCCGCCTGCGTCTTAGGTCGCCGTTGCGCCGAGCCGCTGCAACAGGTCGTCGAGATGGGCTTTCTTTTCCGCCGGCCAATCCGCCGTCCGCGAGACAATAAGGTTGGCTTCGCTTTTGAGCATTACGCCATCCTCGAGCACGCGGAGGCCGTTGGCCGCCAAGGTCGAGCCGGTCGAGGTAATATCGACCACGATATCCGCAACACCCGAGGCAGGCGCCGCTTCCGTCGCGCCCAGGCTCTCGACGATGCGGTATTCTGCAATCCCGGCCTTGGCAAAATGCTGGCGCGTGATGGTGATATATTTGGTGGCGATGCGCAGCCAGCGCTTATGGCGACTGCGGAAATCGGAAGCCACATCGGCAAGGTCATGAAGATGCGTGACGTCGATCCAGGCATCGGGCACCGCGATGACGACGTCGGCGTGGCCGAATTCGAGCGACCGTGCAAAATGCACCGAACTAGGTCCATTTTCGCTGGTCTCGTGGATCAGGTCACGCCCCGTCACGCCAATATCGATATTTCCCCGGATCAGCTCGCGGGCAATCTCCGAGGCTGGGAAGAAACGCACCGTGACATCTGGCTCACCGTCCATGACGCCGAGATAAGAGCGCGCGCCACCGGGGCGGGAGATGGAAAGGCCACGTTCGGCAAACCACTGGCGGGTCAGTTCTTCAAGGCGTCCTTTGGAGGGTACGGCCAGGGTGATGCCGCTCATGCCGAAACCTCCGCTTCCAGACGATCGACCCAAAGCGCACAACCGGATGCAGCAATGGGCGCGGTCGCGCCGAGACGCTCGAGCAGCCGGTCATATTGACCGCCCGACGCCAGCACCTCGCCGCTCCGCCCGGTCATTTCAAAGACGATGCCGGTATAATAATCGAGCCGCGGCGAAAAGGCGGCGTCAAAGGTGATGCGCGCTTCCCCGAGTTTATCGAGATGGCGGCGGATGGCCCGGATTGGCGCACCAAGCATCAGCTTGTGCTTCTCGGCCAGCGCTTCGATCTGGCGCAGGGCTGAAAGCACATCCCCGGAAATAGCCAGGTAATCGCGCAGGAGCTTCAGCGTTTCTGCCGGCACGTGCGCGACATCGAGCGCCTGTTGTTCGAGATATCGGTCGGCAATTTCTTCGGGCTTCCGGCCTTCGGAAAGGCTTAGACCGGTCGAAACCATGCGCGCCGTGACATCCTCGATCAGCACATCGCGCGAGGGCTGCTCCTGCCGTTGCGCATCGGGCGCAGCCTCAAGGCGGCTCAGCAGCCGCTCCATGGCTTCGGGGTGACCGAAACGATGGCGAATGCGCGGGCGCCAGGCGGCCGGCATGTCGGCCTGCACCAGCAAGGCTTCGAAAAGACCAACACCGCCAAGCCGGATGTTTGCCGGCAGGCCATAGATCGAGAGCGCCGCGCGGGCAAAGGTAAACACCTGATCGAGCGCCACATCGCCATCGGGCTGGGCAAGAAGCTCGATACCCGCCTGATCGAATTCGGCGGGGCCGGTGTCGCGCTGGCGAAAGATCGGGCCAAGATAGGTGAAGGCCGCGGGTTGCCGTGTGCCATCGGCAATATAGTCGCGCGTGATGGGCAGGGTGAATTCCGGGCGAAGGCAATGTTCGGCGCCAGTTGAATCGGTCGTCAGCAGCAGACGGCGGCCGAATTCCTCCCCCGCGAGATCGAAATAGGGATCGGCGGGCAAGAGCAGTGGCGGCGTCGCGCGACAGCCGCCTTGCGCTTCAACGAGCGCTTCGAGCTGAGCTCGGCGCATGGCGGCATTGGTCATTTTCTTGCGCCCTCGCTCGAAAGCATCACTGCTCGCTCAAAAGCTTCTGGATCGCCGGCACCAGATCTTCCCGCTTGATCTCGAACTGGCCCGGCCGCGCGGCTTTCCATTCGGCATTGTCGGTAATGGCTTCTGCGGCCTGCTTGCCGGCGACCAGATCCTTGATTTGCAGGATGCCCTGTTCGCGCTCCTGGCTGCCTTCGATAACGACGGCCGGCGCGTTGCGCTTATCGGCATAGGCGACCTGCTTGCCAAAATTCTTGGTGGAGCCGAGGAACATTTCGGCGCGAATCCCGGCTTTCCGCAGTTCTGAAACCATCGCCTGATAGCGGGCCGTCTGGTCCTTATCCATGACGAGCACGACGACCGGGCCAACGGGCTCTTTAGATCCGAGATTGCCCGTCAGTTTCAGCGCATTGGCGAGGCGCGAAACACCGATGGAAAAACCCGTCGCCGGAACGGGTTCGCGCCGAAAGCGGGAAACGAGCCCATCATATCGTCCACCGCCACCAACGGAACCGAAGACCACGTCCTGGCCCTTTTCGTTCTGCACCTTGAAGGTCAGTTCGATTTCGAACACGGGGCCGGTATAGTATTCGAGGCCGCGGACGACGGATGGGTCGATCTTGATCCGATCAGGACCATAGCCAGCGGCATCGAACAACGTCTGCATGGCGTCAAGTTCGGTGACGCCTTCATTATCGGCCGGCGGCTTGCCAGCGACATAGTCGAGGACCACGGCGGCCTGTGCATCGGTGAGATCAGCGCCTTTAGTGAAGTCGCCACTCTCGTCCTTGCGGCCCGCACCCAGAAGCAGTTTGACGCCTTCTTGGCCGAACTTGTCGAGCTTGTCGACAGCGCGAAGAACGGCGAGCTTCTGCTCGTCTGACGTCACGCCGGCGGCTTCGAGCACCCCGTCGAGCACCTTGCGGTTGTTGGCCCGGACGACGTACTTCCCCGCCAATCCGAGCGCATCCATGACGTCGGCCATCATCATGCACATCTCGGCATCGGCCTCAGGGCCGGGCGCGCCGACGGTGTCGGCGTCGAATTGCATGAACTGACGGAAGCGGCCCGGGCCAGGCTTTTCGTTTCGGAACACATAGCCCTGCCGATAGGAGCGGTAAGGCTTTGGCAGAGTTTCGAAATTCTCGGCGAAATAGCGGGCAAGCGGCGCGGTGAGATCGTAGCGGAGGCTCATCCACTGCTCGTCGTCATCCTGCAAGGAAAAGACGCCTGCATTGGGTCGGTCGGTATCGGGCAGGAATTTTCCAAGCGTCTCGGTGAGTTCGAGGAGCGGTGTTTCGACGGGATCGAAACCGTAGCGCTCATAAACCTTGCGGATGGTCTCGATCATCTGGCCGACGGCGGCGATGTCGCCGGGGGTGCGGTCTTCAAAACCACGCGGCAAGCGCGGCGCGATGAGCTTGGTCTTTTCGGTCATGGGAGAGCCTTCACGAAGTCGCGCCGTTCCTAGCGGATCAGGGCACGAGAAACAACTGTCGGGGCGGGGCGGCAGCCGGGCGGGGCCCGGCTGCCATGGAGGATCAAGACACTCTCCGCCTGGGGCGGTGGGGGATCAGCGCAGCCGTGGGCAGCGAATGCCAGGCAATGGGTTCTGCAACCGGCGGCAGGCCCACGTCGTCCCGCAAATAGGCCGGCAGTTGGCTTGGAACCCGCGGGCGATGCCACCACGCGCTGAGGGCGCTGGCGATAACCGGCAGGAGTCCGCGCTGATGCACGGCATCGGCGATGGAGAATTCAAGGCGCAAGATGACATTGCGCTCGGAAAGCACAGTCGAAGACATAGCGATTTTCCGGCAGGTCGAATCCTGCCGGCCTCTTGTTGAAGGGATAAGATGTGTGACCGCGGACGCAATACGACCCGGAATCGACACTTGGCAGTGGGTTGGACATGTCCGGGACCCGAAGGCCCAGAAGGTTACCGGGTGGCTGGAAAAGCCTTAGGCCGCGTAGTGACCATTACCGGCAAGATGATGCCAATTCCCCGAGCGGCGGAACAACATGACTTTCATTCAAGTGCCTCCCTCGGTTGGCAATTCGGACTATGAACGCTTAAATCGCGCTTCCGTGATCGGCAAGTGAAAAGTGAGACAGTCTGTCGCACCCGCTTTAGTGTGGCCGTTTCGCCACAGCCTTTTACGCCGCATTAGCCTTCTTCTCTCGTGCTTTGTTTACCACGCCGGTTGACGCGGCTTTTGCGGTTGAAAGGGCAAACTCAGGCCTCAACTCGAACGAAACGTGAGCAGAGAGCCATGGCGATGCGTGCATGGGGTCTGGGATTGGCGACAACGGCCATGATGATGGCATCGGTGGCTTCGGCCGGCGCTGAAACGCGTTTTCAGCCGGGTTGGCGTTATGCGCCGCCGCCGGGAGTGACGATGAGCACCCAGCGCCCGCGTCACGCACTGGCCTTGCAGGCCGACCCGCGCGTCAATCCGATCTACCTGCGTCAGGTCGTCCCCTACCCGACCGGGGAACGGTCCGGGACGATCGTCGTCGATACCAGCGCGCATTTTCTCTACTTCGTTCTCGGCGATGGCCGCGCCCTTCGCTATGGCATCGGCGTTGCGCGCGATGGCTTTGAATGGAGCGGCACCCATCGTGTGTCGCGAAAAGCGGAATGGCCCGGCTGGACGCCGCCGGCCGAAATGCGCGCCCGCCAACCGGGCTTGCCGGCACACATGGAGGGCGGTCCGGGCAATCCTCTTGGCGCCCGCGCCCTTTATCTCGGCTCGACGCTCTATCGTATCCACGGCACGACCGAGCCCTGGAGCATCGGACAGAATGTTTCGTCGGGCTGCATCCGCATGACCAACGAAGACGTGATAGATCTTTACGAGCGCGTACAATTGAAAACGAAAGTGGTGGTTCTTTAGCAAGGATTTGACGGCAAAATTGTCGGCGCCCGTCTGAGGGGAGCTTGCGATTGACCTCGAAAACCACGACTGGCCGGCTGCTCCGGCGTTTCTTGCGGGACGATCGCGGCGCCTTTGCGCTGATGTTCGGCGTGATGGCCATCGTGCTGATCGCGCTCGGCGGCGCCGTGGTCGACTATGTGGCGATGGAACAGGGGCGCAATCGCGCGCAGGTCGCGCTCGATGCGGCCGCGCTCGCGCTGCAACCAAAAATCTTTGAAAGCAATTTCAGCGAATCTGAAGTCCAGAACCTCGCCCAGGCCTTCCTCAGCGAGCGCATGGGCAATGACAAACTCGGCGCCAAGATCATTGCGACCAAGGGCAACCCCAATGACGGGTCGCTCTATTTCGAAGCCCATATCGATGTGCCAACGAGCTTTGTGTCGCTTGTCGGCGTCAACACCCTCAGCGCCAATGTCGAATCCAAGGCGACACGCGAAAAGCTGGCGCTCGAAGTCGTCATGGTGCTCGACAATTCCGGCTCAATGGCCAGCGAAAGCCGCATGACCAATCTGGTCGACGCGGCCAAGTGCGCAACCTATATCCTGATGTATTCCGAAGTTCAGGATAAGCCTGGCAACAGCAATACGTGCATCCCCACAGCCAGCGCTGAACTCGTCAAGAACGTGCGCGTGGGCATCGTGCCCTTCACCATGTTCGTCAATGTCGGCGCCAACAATGCCAACGCCACCTGGATGGACAAGACCGGGGCCTCCTCAACCCACTTCGACAATTTCGACAATGACGACGATGAAAGCCGTCTCGTGCTGAGCTCGGGCTCTTATACTTTCCCAACCCGGCAGAGCCTCTTTGCCGCGACGGGCCAGGCCTGGCGCGGCTGTGTCGATGCGCGGCCGCACACCAAGAGCGGCACGCTGTCGACCGAATATCTCGACACCGACGACACAACGCCCACGTCCGGAGACACGCTCTTCGTGCCACAATTTGCGCCCGATCTGCCGTCCGGGACCGGCGGGAACAACTATATCAACAATACGACGGCGATCGTGAGCTCGAGCTATCTTAACAATATTGGTTGGACCACGGCCAATGCCGACAGTCCGGCGATCTGCGACCGGCCGGCGCAGGGGGCAACCAAATGCACGATCGAAGAACAGAGAACCAAGTCAAACGGTAACTGGGGCAACCCTTACCTGACCAAGGGGGTAGTGGACACCGCGTCGCCGATCAATTTCGTCAGCAACGCCCTCTACAACAAAGCCTTCTACGGCGCGCTGCCACCGAGCTGTGCCTGCCGAAATCCAACCTATGGCAGTTGGGAATCTGTGAATGGGAGCACTTCGCAGCAGAAGCGCACCGGCACCTGCGCGAGCTTCGTTCCCTTTGGCTTGTCCACTCGTGAACTGCAGGAGCGGGTATGCAAGTATCAGCAGACGATTGGCAGTCAGGGCTTTTCGAGCGGCCCAAATGCCGATTGTACACGTACCTCGATCCTGCCGCTGACCAGCGACATCAAGAAGGTCATCGACACCATCGAGAGCATGGTGGCCGAAGGCGGCACCAATATCCATGAAGGCACGGTCTGGGGCTATCGCGTCTTGACGCCCGGCTCACCCTTTACCGAGGGCGGCAGCAGCACGGACAAATCGATCAGCAAGGTGCTGATCATCATGACCGACGGCGAGAATACCGATTACAATCTCTCGAACTATTGCAACAGCGCCATGCGGGACCTCAACGGCAAGTGCTACAACACGGCCTACGGTTTCCCATACAATTCCCAAAATACCAGCAGTGGCTCGACCAGTAGCGGCAACATCAACCGCCTGGGGCCGATGGGAACGTCGAATGCCAATCTCGTCACCCAAATGAACGAGCGCACGGCGCAGACTTGCGCCAATGCCAAGGCGGCAGGCATTCGCGTTTACACGATCGGCCTTGCGACCGATAAGGTCTCACAAAGCTCGCAAAGCGTCGTCGAGGCGATGCTCAGCGATTGTGCCAGCAATGCCGGCAACGCGCGCCTGCCCAAGAAATCGAGCGAACTTCGGGATGTGTTCGAGTCGATTGCCAACGAACTCTCCGCTCTGCGCCTTGCGATTTGACCGCTCGCGCAAAATTGCGCGAGGACCACAACAGCAACAAGATTGTCTGGGAGTGGTACCGCCTCTCCGGATTGAACGGAGGACCTCTAGATCCACAATCTAGCGCTCTAACCAACTGAGCTAAGGCGGCATATCAGCGCGCGGCACATAGGCGCCGGCCGAAAACGGGCGGAACATAGGTCGAGATCGTCACAATGACAAGCACCGATTTTGGTCCTGTGGACAGTTGTCGGAAGTCGGCCCCGACGCACAAATTCACGTGCTCGTGACCATTCCTTAGGACCTCGCGTTTAACCATGGTCGCGATTGAGCAACCGATAGGCACGCCTCAGGCTGGATTCGTTCCGAGGGGCGCGATAATAAGAACACTTAAAGAACCTTTTAAAATTGTGCTGAACTGGCACAGTGGGACAAGAGCCTGAACACGTCGACGATGAATGCCGACTGGACCACATTGCCGAACGCCCGACGGGTGCTGCAGCATGCGCAAGATGCGCGGCCGGCTTGGCTATGGTCGCAAGACGGACAGAACCTGCTCTGGTCCAATCCCGCCGCTACGCTATTTCTTGCCAAGCTCAAGAAAAGCGGTCTGAAGCTCGCGCCTCTCGCGGTGCCGCTCAAGGGGCAGGTGGCACGCACCATTCGCCTCGGCTCCCTCGGCCGCACGAGCCTAGCCCGCATCCAGTTTACCGCCGGCGACAAGCCCGCCTCGGCGACATGCGCAACGACCCCGCTGGCCTGGATCGATAACGAGCCCTGCCTTCTCATTGTCGGCGTCGACCCGATCGAAGCCGAGATCATTGCCGCCTATGAGGCCGGGCTGCGTCAGGCAGATGACATGGGAGACCGGCAGCCGACGGACGCGCTTCCGCCCGAAACAGTGAGCGCGGACATGCCGTCCGAAACTCTCGGCGAGGATGAGGCTGCTCGAGAGGCGCCCGTTGAGGAACCTCAGCCGCCTGCGCCAGATCAAACTCCGAGCAGCGATATCCGCGAGCCCTTGGCGGTCGACGCCGACCATGAACGGGAAGCCGAGGCGCCTGCCCCGGTTGCGGCCGCCATCGGTGGCGACGACAGCTATTCGCGCGAATTGCACAACTGGCAGGATGCGGATCCCGAAAGCGTTTACGGGGCGCGGGGCGAGGCAGAGAATCAGCGCATATTTGAAGACCGGCCAGCTTCGGAAACGGCCGATTGGGCGGAGCCCGAGTTGACGCTCGAAATCGCCTCACCGGCTGAAAGCGTCGAAGCCGCGCCTGCTGAAGAAGCTGAAGACCGACCGCTCTTTCGCAGCCTCAGCCAATTGGTCGATCGACTGGCGGCTGACGACAATCTTTTCAGCCCGCTCAATAGTGCCGACGATGCCATCCCTTCAGCACCAGCAGAAGAGCAGCCGGAATCCCCGCCGCAGCTTTTCAAGATCACCGGACGCGGCTTCGTCGCCTCAGTCCAACCAGCACCGGAGGTGACGGAAACAGAGGCATCACCTGTTGCCGACGACACGCTGTTTCCGCCTGGCTCGCCCGACCTGCCGCTTGCGACTGACGAGCCGGTGCCGGATCCGGACCTTGTCGAGCGCGTGTCGCGCTACAATTTCGACGAGCTTTCGCGCATTCTCAACGATCGCGTTGGCCTTGGCGATCGCAGCCAGGGGCCGACAAGCGTTCCAGCCGTGCGCCCAGCCCCCGCCGAATCCAACGGTGGATCACTGGTCAATCTCGGCGGCGAAACGCTTGTCCTCAATCGCCTTCCGCTCGGCATTCTGGTCTTCCGGGACCAGCAGATTCTTTTCGCCAATCGCGCCATCACCGAAATGGTCGGCTATGACTCCGTCGAGGCTTTGCGCCAGGCCGGGCTGGCGGCCGTTTTCCCCGCGAGCAATGGGGAACAGGATGCCGGGCCCGTCAATCATCTGGTTCAGCGCGACGGAACGCTCGTGCCGGTGACGGCGCGGTTGCAGTCGACCTCCTGGCAGGGGCGCCCCGCCCTGATGCTGTCGGCGAGCGCCACCGAAGTGCGCACCGGGCATGAAGACGCCGTTCGCGCCTTTGCCCAGACCTTTGCCGATCTTCGAGGCGATGGGTTCATCGAGGCCAGCCGTTCAGGCGTCGTCCGCCTGACCAATGCGCCGGCCAATGCCGCACTCGGCGCCGGCTCCAGCATTCTGGGCAAACCGCTTTCGGCGCTGACATCGCCCGAGGACGCAATCGCGCTTCGCGCTTTCCTCGAGCGCCCGGCGCGCTTTGCCGAAACTGAACGCCCCTCGATCATCCTGCAGTCGCAGGACAGCAAGTCCGAGATCGTGCTTTTTGCACAGGGCCAGGCAGGGGTGGTTACCGGCTACTTCGCGCTTGTGCGCCAGCGCAGCATCCCGCAGCGCCGCACGCTCGGGGCGCCCGACGCCGATCCTGCGCTTCTGGCGCGCATCAGCCGCGGCGTGCGCCGGCCGCTCAATACCATTATCGGCTTTGCCGAACTGCTGCGCGGCAAGGCCTTTGGCGACCTCGGCGATGAGCGCTATGTCGCCTATGCCGAGGATATCGCCGCAGCCGGCAATGATATCGCGGCGCTCGTCGATGAACTCGAAGATTATGCCCGGCTGCGCGAGGGCAAATACCTCGCCGAACGCGCCAGCCTCGATCTCACGGCGCTTCTAGAAACCTGCGTCCTGCGCATTCGCAACCAGGCAAATGCAGGCCGTGTCATCGTCCGCAGCGCCATTTCCGAAACCTTGCCCCGCGTCACCGCCGATCGTGCTTCGCTCACGCAGGCCGTGCTCAATCTTCTTGCCAGCGCCATCGACCAGAGCCCTGTCGGCAGCACGGTGGTGATTTCGGCCCAGCGGCTCGATGACGGCGGCATCGCCATCCATGTGCGCGACAATTCCAGCCATGCGGTGGACATGGCCGAGCGTTTCGTCGTTTTCCGCGATGGCGTCAGCAAGACGGGACAGGCGCTGGCGCCCGTTCGCTCCAGCGTTGGCCTGGCGCTGACCCGCTCGCTCCTTGCCGTCAATACCGTCTCTTTGTCGGTCGACCCGGCTGGTGAAAGCGGCGTCCTCTTCACCCTGCGCATCCCGGCAGATCTGGTCGATATGGCGCCATCAGCCTGACCGCGGCGTACGGCCCGTGCCCCACAAGGCGGCCTCTGCGGACGATCTTCCTAAGCCTATGTTACCGGGGCGAAAACTTTAGCACCTTTGGTGGGGTGTACCGGAACGCAAGTTTGCCTATACCTAGCCGGGAGGCGCGGAGCCGCGCCGACTTCTGGGAGACCGTTATGAGAGTGACCAAGTCCATTGCGCTGGCCAGTGCCGGTTTGCTTTTGGCCACCAGCCTGGCTTTCGCGCAATCCACCGAGATTCGCGTGGGCGCCCCGCTTGAGCCACCAGCCCTCGATCCGACCGCCGGCGCTGCCGAGGCCATCGACGTCGTCGTCTACCAGAACGTCTTCGAAGGCCTCACCCGCATCGACCAGGATGGCGCGGTGCAGCCGGGTCTCGCGTCCGAATGGACCATCAGCGACGATGGCCTGACATACCGCTTCACCCTCCATAACGGAGTGACCTTTCACGACGGCACCAGCTTTGATGCCGAAGACGTCAAGTTCACTTTTGATCGTATTCTCGCAGACGATAGCGTCAATGCCCAGAAGGCGCTCTACGAGGCCATCTCGGCCATTACTGTCATCGATCCGCTGACTATCGAGTTCAAGCTGTCGCGCCCCGATGGGCTCTTCCTCTTCAATATCGGCCGTGGCGACGCGGTGATCGTCGCCACGGAAAGCGCCGCCAATAACGGCACTGACCCGATCGGCACCGGCCCCTTTGCCTTCGTGCAGTGGGATCGCGGCAGCCGCGTCATTCTCGAGCAATACGGCCCATATTGGGGTGAAAAGCCTGCCCTGACCAAGGCGACCTATGTGTTCATCGGCGATACCACGACGATGACCAATGCCCTTCTCGCCGGCGACATCGACGGCACCTACAATTTTGCTGCCGAAGCGCTGCCAATTTTCCAATCCAACCCGCAATTCAAGGTTGTCGTCGGCACGACCGAGGGCGAGACGATCCTTTCGACCAACAACGCCAGGCCGCCCTTCGACAAGCTCGCCGTACGCCAGGCAATGGCGCATGCGATCGACCGCCAGGAGATCATCGATGGCGCGACTTATGGTTATGGGGTGCCGATCGGCAGCCACTTCGCGCCGCACAATCCTTATTATATCGACCTGACCAACACCTATCCCCATGACATTGAAAAGGCCAAGGCACTGCTCGCCGAAGCCGGCTATCCCGATGGCTTTTCAGCCACGCTGAAGCTGCCGCCGGTCAACTATGCGCGCGCTTCCGGGCAGATCATTGCCAGCGAATTCGCCAAGGTCGGCATCAAGCTCGAGCTGATCAATATGGAATGGGCGCAGTGGCTCGAAGATGTCTTTGCCAACAAGGACTTCGATCTCACCATCATCAGCCATGTCGAGCCCTTCGACATTGGCATCTATGCCAATCCCGATTACTACTTCGGCTACAACAACCCTGAGTTCCAGGCCCTCAACGAGACGCTCAATGCCACGACCGACGAGGCCAAGCGCAAGGAACTGGCCCAGGAAATGCAGACCATCATCGCCAAGGACGCGGTCAACGGCTATCTCTTCGAACTCGCCCAGACCGGCGTCTGGAACGCCAAGCTCGAAGGCATGTGGCAGAACGCGCCCGTCGAAGGCGTGGTGCTGCGCGACATTCATTGGGTTGAATAGCGCTTCCTCTCGTGACACCCGCAACTTAACCTCCCCCGATTTGGGGGAGGTCGGATGTGGGACCTTACGCCGATGACCCTCTACATTCTCCGCCGGGTTTTCGGTTTTATCGTCACAATCCTCATCGCTGCCATCGTCATTTTCGCGCTGCTCGACCTGCTCCCCGGCGATCCAGCGCGCTTCATCCTCGGCATCAATGCGACGCCTGAATCGGTCGCCGCCTTGCGCCTTCAGATGGGACTCGACGATCCAGCCATCCTTCGTTTCGGCAATTGGCTCTTGGGCATGCTGCGTGGCGATTTCGGCGTGTCGCAGACGCAGAAACTTCCCGTGGCAGACTTGATCGCCGCGCGCATGGCCGTCACCCTGCCCTTGACCCTCTTCGCCATGCTCGTTTCGATGCTCGTCGGCCTTCCCCTCGGGATCCTTGCCGCCATGTATCGTGGCAAGCCGCTCGATACCGTTCTAATGGTGATCGCGCAGGCCGGCGTCGCAGTGCCGAATTTCTGGTTCGGCATGTTGCTGACGCTGCTTTTTGCCGTCACGCTGCGCTGGCTGCCGCCTGGTGGGTTTACGCCTTGGGATGAGGACGCCGCAGCATCCCTCCGCGGCCTTGTCCTGCCGAGCCTCGCACTCGCCTTGCCGCAGGCGGCGATCCTGGCTCGAGTGATGCGCACGGCCCTCGTGGATGTTTCGACGCAGGATTTTATCCGCACCGCTCGCGCCAAAGGCATGACCTTCGGGGAGGCCATGTGGCGTCATGGCGTGCGCAATGCGCTTCTGCCCGTCTTGACGATTCTTGGGCTGCAATTTGCCTTTCTGATCGCCGGCACGATTATCGTCGAAAACGTCTTCTACCTGCCCGGCCTGGGCAAGTTAATCTACACTGCCATCATGGAGCGCGATCTCGTCCTCGTGCGCAGCGCTACGATCATCCTTGTCCTGGTTGTCAGCTTCACCATGCTCGTCGTTGATCTTGCCTATGGGCTTGTCGATCCACGCCTGAGGCAGCGCAGCGCATGAACGCACAGCTTTTCCGCGCCCATCCCGGCTTGGCTATCGGTCTTGCGCTAACAGTTATTTTTGCCCTCCTGGCGCTGCTTTCCGTCGTCTGGACGCCGTTTCCCATTGCCGAAATATCTGTTGCGAGACGCTTTGCGACGCCCGGACCTGACCATTGGCTCGGGACCGACCAGCTCGGTCGCGACATGCTTTCGCTGATCATGTTCGGCACGCGGACGAGTTTCACCGTGGGTGCCATCGCTGTACTGATCGGCGCCGGCGTCGGCGTACCACTCGGCCTCGCGGCAGCCATTTATGGTGGGCAGGTCGAATGGCTCGTGCTGCGCTTTTCCGATCTCGCTTTCGCCTTTCCGGCTGTGGTCATCGCCATCCTGATCGCCGCGCTCATGGGGCCAGGCGCGGGCAATGCGATCATCGCCATCGGCATCTTCAATATTCCGGTCTTTGCGCAGGTGGCGCGGGGCGGCGCCATCGCACTTTCAACGCTCGACTTCATCGCGGCGGCCAGGCTGGCAGGCTTGAGCAAACCCGGAATTGCCATGCGGCATCTGCTGCCCAACATCACGAGTCTCATCATCGTCCAGGGAACGATCCAGCTTTCGCTCGGCATCCTTGCAGAAGCGGGGCTTTCCTATATCGGCCTCGGCACGCAGCCGCCGGAAACGAGCCTTGGTCTCATGCTGCGGGACGCACAAAGCCTCTTTCTTATCCATCCTTGGCTCAGCGTCGCGCCGGGCTTGGCCATCGTTCTCATCGTCATCGCGCTCAACATTGCCGGTGATGGCCTTCGCGACGCGCTCGATCCGCGCCTCCGCCGCCCTGGACTTGCCAATGTCGCTGGTTGATATTGCCGACCTCACCATTCGCTTCGTCGAGAAAGCGGCCCTGTCCGGGCTCTCACTCAGCATCGACGCGGGCGACCGCTTCGGCATTATCGGAGAAAGCGGTTCGGGGAAGTCCCTGACTGCCTTGGCAATAGCCGGCCTTTTGCCCGACAATGCCGAGGTTTCGGGCAGCATCTCGTTCGATGGCGCCCCCCTGCCCGCTGACGAAAAAGTCATGGCACGGCTGCGCGGCCAGAAAATCGGCATGGTGTTTCAGGAACCGATGACCGCGCTCAACCCGCTCATGCGGGTCGGCGATCAGATTGCCGAGGCGATCGCCCTCGCCCATGCAGCGAAACAGAGTACCGTGGGCAGCCTTTTGAGCGAAGTCGGACTGGAAGGGCGACACGCGGAACGCTTTCCGCATCAACTGTCGGGCGGACAACGCCAGCGCGTTATGATCGCCATGGCGCTGGCCAGCGCCCCCGACCTGATGATTGCTGATGAACCGACCTCGGCGCTCGATGTCATCACCCAGCGTATCGTGCTCGACCTTATCCGCGACATTTGCGAACGCCGGCAAATGACGCTGATCTTCATCAGCCATGATATGCGCGCGGTTGCGGCATTGTGCGATAAGGTTGCCGTCATGCGCGCTGGAACGCTCATCGAAGTGGGCCCCGTCGCGACCGTCCTCGCGGACCCGCAACACGCCTATACGCAAAAGCTCGTAGCTGCGACACGAATGGTGCCGCGCCAGGGCGAACCGCACATTGCCGGCAAGGCGCTGCTTTCCGTCGAACGCGTCACGCGGGCTTTTGCGCAGGGTGGTTTCTGGCGCGCGCGCCGACAAGCGCTCCTCGCGGTCGACGATGTCAGCCTGACAATTTCCAGCGGCGAATGTCTGGCGCTTGTTGGCCCATCTGGATGTGGCAAGACGACGATGGCACGGATGATCGTCGGGCTCGACATGGCAAGCTCGGGCGTGATGCAGCTCGAGGACACGCGCTATCGCGGCACCGACCTGCCTTCGTCGCGCCGAGCGGATATCTCGCTAGTTTTTCAGGACCCCTTCGGCAGTTTCGATCCGCGCCTGACTGTCGCGCAATCGCTTGGCGAACCGTTGCGCCTTGTGCCGGGCGTCACCCCAATGGACCGGCAACTCCGCATCGCGGAGGCGATAGAATCCGTCGGGCTTGATCGCGCGATGCTGGTGCGCTACCCGCACGAATTTTCCGGTGGTCAACGCCAGCGCCTCGCCATTGCCCGGGCGCTGGTGACGCGGCCAAAGCTCGTCGTACTCGATGAACCGGTTTCGGCGCTCGATGTCTCGGTGCGCGGCGACGTGCTCGATCTCCTTGCGCGCCTCCAAAGCCAGTTCGGGCTCACCTACCTCATCATCAGCCACGACCTCGACATGGTTGCGGCCATGGCGGATCGCGTGCTTGTCATGGAAGCCGGCAGAATCGTTGAAGAAGGCGCTCCCGCGGCGCTTTTCGCAGCGCCCCAGCATCGTTTGACCAAGGCGTTGATCGCCGCGCGCCTGCCCAATATCGGCGCCTAGCCGCCAAGCCCGAGCTTATTCCGCAAGGCGTCGATCCGGCGCGAGGCTTCTGCCTTGCTGAGCTCATCGTCGAATTCCTCCGGCTCATGCGCCTGCTCGGACAGCGTCTTCAAGTAAGACGCCTGCGCATCGGTCATCGGGTCATCGCCAGTAGTCCATTCGTTCGGATCTTTTTCAAGATTGGAATGCGGACCCGGATCGACTTTTGAATTTGTGGACATGAGAGAACTCCTGTTTGTTCTCTTAATGTTCACACCACCCAATCCGTTCCCTCAACGGGTGTTGTGCAGCAGACCTTGGAACGAGCGGTAGCTTGCCTTCGGCGTGCGCTTCTGGGTCTGATAGTCGACGTGAACGAGGCCAAAGCGCTTGTCATAGCCCTCCGCCCATTCGTAATTGTCGAGCAGCGACCAGGCGAAATAGCCGCGGACATCGGCCCCGGCCGCACGGGCAGCAAGCACCGCCCTGAGATGCTCGTCGTAATATTTTACACGGCGCGGGTCATCGTCGCCCTCGACCTCGGCCATGCCGTTTTCGGTCACGTAGAGCGGGATCTTTGTGTATTCGTTGGAGACACGCACCAAGAGATCCGAAAGGCCCTTGTGGTAGATTTCCCAGCCGATATCGGTGAGTTCAAGATTGCCCTTGACCTGTTCGACTGGACGGCTCGGATCACTCGAAGCCTTGTAAAGTCCGCGGGTATAGTAGTTGATCCCGAGCCAATCGAGCGGGCGGGAAACGACGTCCATATCATCTTGGTAATTGGCCGGCAGGTAGGGCGCGAGCCATTCGGTCAATTCGCTCGGATATTGGCCCTTGAGCACGCCGCCGAGATACCAGCGATTAAAGACCGCATCGCCGAAATTGCACGCGGCCTGGTCGGCTTCACTGTCGGTGGCCGGCTCGGACTTTTCGAGGTTGAGCACGATACCGAGATTTTTGGTGCTCGTCGCGCGCAGCGCATCGATAGCGGTGCCATGGGCAAAAAGCACATGATGCATGGCGCGGGCCGCGGCGCGCATATCGCGATAACCGGGCGCGTGGATGCCGAGATAATGGCTGAGAAAAGCAACGCACCAGGGCTCGTTGATCGTCGCCGTGGCAGCAAGGCGATCGCCGAATCTTTCGCCGACGAGCGTTGCGTAATCCGCGAACCAGCTGGCAATGTCGCGATTCATCCAGCCGCCGCGGTCCTGCAGCGTCGAAGGCAGATCCCAGTGATAGAGCGTTGCGTATGGCTTGAGCCCGCGCTCGAGCATGCCATCTATCAGGCGATCATAGAAATCAAGGCCAGCCTGATTGACAGCGCCCGTGCCTTCCGGCATCAGGCGCGGCCAGGCGAAGGAAAACCGATAGGCATCAAAACCACCATCCCGGATAAGATCGAGATCCTGCGGCCAAAGCTCATAGTGATTGCAGGCATCGCGGCCGGTATCGCCATTTTTCACATTGCCGGGCGTCGCAGAGAAGGTGTCCCAGATCGACTGACCGCGACCATCGCGCTGTCCACCTTCGATCTGATAGGCCGCCGTCGCCACGCCAAAGGTAAAGTCAGGACCAAAGTCCTTCCGATCGATCGAGAACATAGCCCCTCCGCTCAGGCCTGCCGCCTGTATCAGAGTTCGGATATCCGGTTCGGAAATGCCATGCAATCGATTTCATCACCGATTTCGAGTGCTGCGACACCACAATGGCTGGGCGTCGCTGGAGCATGGGTCGATTGATGTAAAGAAAGGGAACGCTGACGACCGCGCCGCGCTCAAAGCTCGGCCTAGGCTCGGCGGTCGGCGTCGCTGTCCCACTCGGTGAAAACGCCGAATGGGTCGTCTGCTGTCTCGACATTGGCGCGTGTCATGATGACCCGTCCATTTTCGATCGCATAGGCAATCTCATCGCCTTCACTCAGCTTCAGCGCTTAACGCACCGATTGCGGTATGGTCGTTTGAGCCTTGCTCGTCAGTTTGCTGGTGATCATCGTGCACCTCTGAAGGCAATGTAAGGAATTTCCCTACCCCTGCCAAACTAGGCGACTTTGATCAGCAAGGTCCGCGCGATCTGGCGATAGATACCAGCCTCCGTTCCCTCCGGTTCGGCAACGAGAGGCGGCATGCCGTCGTCTGAATATTCACGGATGGACATGACCAGAGGGACCGCGCCGAGGAAGGGAATTTCGAGGCGCGCGGCGGCCCGTTCGGCGCCACCAGTTCCAAAAATATCGTAGCGGTTGCCGGTATCTGGGGCGATGAAATAGCTCATGTTTTCAATGAGGCCGAGGATCGGCACGGACATGCGGCGGAGCATGTCGATGGCCTTTTGAGCGTCGATCAGCGCGAGGTCCTGCGGGGTCGAGACGATGACGACGCCATCGACGATCGTCTGCTGGAAAAGGCCGATATGGATGTCGCCCGTGCCGGGCGGTAGGTCGATGACGAGGACGTCTAGATCGCCCCAATCGGTTTCACGGAGGAGTTGCCGGAGGCCGGACGTGGCCATGGGACCGCGCCAGACGACGGCCTGGCCCGGCACGAGCATCGAGCCGATCGACATGACTTTCAGGCCAAAGGCTTCGTGTGGCTGAAAAATGCCATCGTCGCGCAGAGCCGTGCGGCCTTCGATGCCGAGCAGCTTGGGGACCGAGGGGCCGTAGAGATCGGCGTCGAGCATGCCGACCTTGAGGCCTTCGGCGGCGAGCGAAAGCGCGAGATTGACCGAGGTGGTAGATTTGCCAACGCCACCCTTGCCCGAGCCGACGGCGATGATGCGACGTACGCCTTTAACGCGCGTCTTGCCCTGTGGCTGGGGCGAGCCGTGAGAAAATTTCGGCGTGTTCTGCTTCTCCGAGGTAATAGACACCATCAGCTTGCGTTCGCCGGACAGATCTTTCGCAGCGGCGATCGCAGCCTCACGGACCGGACCGAAGGCGGCTTCCATGCCCGGCTGGACGGCGACGGCGAAGGCAACGGCGCTCGGGGTGACGATGATTTCGGAGAGGCCGGAATAGCTGGCGAGATCACCGCCGCCGGGAACGTCCACATTGGCAAGGGCAGCCTTAATCTGGGCGGCGAGTTCGGTATCGGCCATCTTGGCTCCCAAAAGAAAAGACCTCCCCCAGGCGGTGCGCGGGCGAGGTCGTGAAGCGCAGCCGCGGAAAATAGCCGCGGCCTATCAATGAATTACGTCGCCCTTAGAGGATCGACTGGCCGGTGCCGGCCCAATCCTTAAGGAAGCCTTCAATGCCCGCATTGGTAAGCGGGTGGTTGGCGAGCTTCTTGATCACGTCTGGCGGGATGGTCGCCACGTCGGCGCCGACGAGGGCGACCTGGGTCACGTGGTTGGGCGAGCGGATCGAAGCGGCGAGAATCTGCGTCTCGAACTGATAATTGTCGTAGATGGTGCGGATGTCTTCGATCAGTTCGACGCCATCGAGGTTGATGTCATCGAGGCGGCCGAGGAAGGGCGAGATGTAGGTCGCGCCGGCCTTGGCAGCGAGCAGCGCCTGGTTGGCCGAGAAGCAGAGCGTGACGTTGGTCTTGATGCCCTTGTCCTTGAAATACTTGGTTGCTTTCAAGCCATTGAGCGTGAGCGGAAGCTTGACGACGACGTTGGAGGCGATCTTGGCCAAGTGTTCGCCTTCGGCGACCATGCCATCGAATTCAAGACTGGCGACTTCGGCGGAGACCGGATCGGACGTGATGCCGCAGATTTCCTTGATGACTTCCTTGAAGTCGCGGCCGGACTTGGCGATCAGCGACGGGTTGGTGGTGACACCGTTGATCAGCCCTGCCTCATTGAGTTCCTTGATCGCGGCGGTATCTGCAGTGTCGACGAAGAACTTCATCGTTCCCTCCTAAAAAGCGTTTATGTCCCGGCCAGTTAGCCGGATGCTAGTCCATGGCGGCGCTGAGCCGCAAGCATTGTGCTCAGCGAACGGCGCCAAGGAAGGCATCCGCCAGATCACCGACGCGATCTTCCGGGATGCCAGCGACATTGATGCGACTATCACCAGTCATATAGACACCGTTTCCGGCTTTTAAATGTTCTACGGCGTCATTGCTGAGCCCGAGCAGAGAAAACATCCCGCGGTGGTCGGCAACGAAGTCGAAGTCGGTAGAGTTCGAGCGTTCGCGGATTGCATCCGCGAGTTTTTTCCTCAATGAAATCATACGGTTACGCATTACCGCCAGTTCCGATTCCCACTCTGCGCGCAAGGATGCGTCCTCGAGAATGGTGCGGATAATTTCCGCGCCATGATCGGGCGGCTGCGAATAGGCGCCGCGGATAATGTTGAGAAGCTGGGAATTTGTGACCTCAGCTTCCTCGGCGTTGCGGGCAACGAGGATGGCGGCCCCGACACGCTCGCGATAAAGCCCGAAATTCTTCGAGCCAGAGAATGCTACCAGAGCTTCGGGGACCGTGGATAGAATCTTGCGCGTTCCATAGGCATCGGCCTCGATGCCGTCGCCGAAACCAAGGTACGCGAGATCGACGAACGGCAACGCGCCGGTGCGCTTGAGGCTGTCGGCGACCTGATCCCACTGGCTGTCGGTGAGGTTAGCGCCGGTCGGGTTGTGGCAGCAGCCATGCAACAGAACGACGTCGCCGGCGCTCAATTTATCAAGCGCGGCAAGCATTTCGTCGAATTTAACGCCGCGGGTCGCCGCGTCGAAATAGGGATAAGTCGCGACCTTAAGGCCCGAATTGATGGCGATCGGGTTGTGGTTGGCCCAGGTCGGGTCGGACACATAAACCCTGGCCCCGGGACGGGCGCGGTTGATGAGCTGCATCAGGACCCAGAGCGAGCCAGTGCCACCGGGAGCCTGGGCAATGCGGACGCGAGAGCGGTCGACGCTGTCGGCAAGGACAAGGTCCAGCACCGCGGTGCCAAAGCCCTTGTTGCCGGCGATCCCGAGATAAGTCTTTGTTTTTTCGTTCGAAAGGATCTTCTCTTCGGCTTTGCGCACGGCGGTCATGACCGGGGTCACGCCTTTTTCGTCCTTATAGACACCGACGCCGAGGTCGATCTTGGTGGGACGGGAGTCGGCCGCATATTCGCCCATCAGCGCAAGAATCTTGTCGCCGGGGGCCTTGGAGAGGGTTTCGAACATTTTTGGAAGTCCGGTGGGAAAGCGCCGCCTTTATAGGCGGAATGGGGATTTTTGCAATCTTTCGCGACTAGCGCTTTATGCCTAAGCGCTCAAGCTCGGCGATTAATTGCGGAATGATTTCAAAGAGATCGCCGATCAGCGCGACATCGGCAATCTTCACGAGAGGCGATTCGGGATCGGTGTTGATGGCGAAAATCTTCTTGGCGCCCTGGATGCCGGCGAGGTGCTGCAGCGCGCCAGAAATGCCGATGGCGATATAGAGATCGGGCGCGATGATCTTGCCGGTCTGGCCGATCTGCCAATCGTTGGGGGCGTAGCCGGCGTCGACCGCTGCACGGGTGGCGCCGACAGCGGCACCGAGGGTTTTTCCCAGCTTTTCAATGAGTTGGAAGCCTTCGGCAGAGCCAACCGAGACGCCGCCGCCGATGACGATCTGGGCGGTGGCGAGATCGGGCGTGTCGCTATCAGTGCGATGCGCGGCGAGAAAGCGGGCGGCGGAAGTAACTGAAAGGTCTAGCGTTTCTATCGGCGCATCGTTGCCGGAAGCGGCGGGGCGGAAAGCCGAGGCGCGGAAAGTGAGGAGATGTGTGGCCTGCCGGTCCTCGACGGTTTCGAGAGCATTTCCAGCGTAGATGGGGCGCGTGAAGCGGTTGGGGCCGAGGATTTCGACAATGTCAGTGACCGGCTGGATATCGAGCTTGGCGGCAAGACGCGGGATGACATCCTTCCCCACCGAAGACGCACTTGCGGTAACATTACGATACCGTTGAGCGAGGTTCTCGAGGGAATTGGTTATGGTTTCGGCAGTCTCGGGGGCGGTGACAGTGATCACTTGGTGAACGCCGGCGATTTTTGCCGCTTCGGCAGCGATCGGAGCGGGATTTTCGGCGACGACGAGAATGTCGACCGCGCCCAGTTCGCTAGCAGCGGCGACGAGGCGGGCGGTTGCGGGCGAGAGGGCGCCGTTGTCGTGATCGGCAAGCAGGAGAACCGACATCAGAGCGCTTCCATCTCGTTGACTTCACCGGCGATGGCGTTTGCGAAGTCGGCAACCGAGGCGACGGTCTTGCCGGCAACGCGTTCGGAAGGGGGGGATATCTTTTCTACCGTCAGGCGCGGGGCGAGATCGACACCGAATTCGGCGGCGGGACGGACGGTCAGCGGCTTTGAGCGAGCCTTCATCACCATGGGCAGTGCGGCATTGCGCGGGGTGTTGAGGCGGAGGTCGGCGGTGACGACGGCGGGAAGCGGCACAGCAATAGTTTCGCGACCGTAGTCGACTTCGCGGGTGACTTCCAATTCGGCGCCCTTGACGACGATTTCGGAGGCAAAAGTCGCTTGCGGGCGGTTGCTCAGGGCGGCGAGCATCTGGCCGACATGGTTGCTGTCGTCGTCAACGGCCTGCTTACCGAGGAGCACGAGGTCGGGCTGTTCTTCGGCGACGACTTTGGCGAGGAGCTTGGCGATGGTTAGGGTTTCGAGCGCCGCGTCGGTCTCGACAAGAATGCCGCGATGGGCGCCCATGGCGAGGGCGGTGAGGATGACGTCGTTCGATTGCTTAGGGCCGATCGAGACGACGACGATTTCGCTGACATCGCCTTTTTCCGCCAGCTGCACTGCGGCTTCCACCGCGTGCTTGCAGAAGGGGTTCATCGACATGCGGACGCCTGATGTTTCGACACCAGTGCCATCGGGACGGACGCGGATGCGAACATTGTGGTCGACCACGCGCTTGACGGCGACGAGGATTTTCATGAGCGGCTCCGAAGTTGCCGGTTCAATGACAAAAAGGGGCGACAGGGGCAAGGCGCGGATGGGGAAATTCGGTTCGGAAGCGGAGCGAATGTTAGAAAGGGGTGCCTAACCAAGGACATCGTCGCCACCGTGCTTGTACCGATGGCCCAAGCAGGGGCAAGCTGGATTGCCGGGACAAGCCCGGCCATGACGGGTAACTAGAGACCGACGCAAGACGGGTTGGGCCAAAATCTATGTGCAAGCATTGACGCCATGGCTTGGGGCAGAGACACTGTCGCATCCCTGATTTATCCGGACGTCTTATGCCTATCCTCAACCGCATTGCCGAATTTCATGACGAGATCACCGCCTGGCGGAGGGATCTGCATGCGCATCCGGAAGTGCTGTTCGATGTGCATCGGACGGCGGGGATCGTGGCGGAAAAGCTCAAGGCGTTCGGGGTCGATGAGATCGTTACCGGGCTCGGGCGCACGGGGGTCGTCGGGATCATCAACGGCCGAACCAATACGAGCGGCAGGACCATTGGGCTGCGCGCCGACATGGATGCGCTGACGGTGACCGAGCAGACCGGCGCCGCCTATGCCTCGACTATTCCGGGCAAGATGCATGCATGCGGGCACGATGGGCATACGGCGATGCTGCTGGGCGCCGCGAAATATCTGGCAGAAACGCGGAATTTTGACGGGCGCGTCGCGGTGATCTTCCAGCCGGCCGAAGAGGGCGGCGGGGGCGGCAAGGTGATGATCGAGGACGGGCTGATCGAAAAATTCGACATTGCCGAAGTCTATGGCATGCACAATTGGCCGGGCATGCCGGTCGGCCACTTTGGCATTCGCGCCGGCGGCATCATGGCAGCCACCGATCGCTTCTACATCACCATTACCGGCCAGGGCGGGCATGCGGCGCGGCCGCAGCAGACGATCGATCCGATCATCGTTGCGGCACAATTGGTGACGGCGCTGCAGACGATCGTTTCGCGCAATCTCGATCCGCTCGACAATGCCGTCTTGAGCGTGACGATGATCGAGGCCGGCGAAGCCGACAATGTGATTTCCCAGACCGCCAAGATCACCGGCACGGTGCGCACACTCGATGGCGCAGTGCAGGACTTTATCGAGGCTCGGCTCAATGAAATGGTGCCGCAGCTCGCGCTGGCTTTTGGCGCGACGGCGGAAATCCGCTACGCGCGCGGCTATCCGGTGACGGTCAATTCGGAGCGTGAGGCGAGTTTTGCGGCCGATGTCGCGGCGGAAATCTCGGGCGAAGAGCGGGTGGACCGCGATGTTGCGCCATCGATGGGCGGGGAGGATTTTTCCTTCATGCTCAACGAGCGGCCGGGGGCCTATATTTTCGTCGGGAATGGGGAATCCTCGGAATTGCATACGGATACGTATGATTTCAATGACGAGGCGATTCCGGTGGGGACGAGCTATTGGGTGCGGTTGGCGGAGCGGGCGCTGAAGGCCGGATGATGGAGCGAGCACTTTAGCTCGCGTTTGTTGCCCATCCCTCCCATCCTCCCGATTGAGGGGGAGGTGTCGGGTCGAGTTTTGGGGCACGATCTTGCCAGTCTCACAGGTTGGCAGCTCCCCCTTGATGGGGAGGTTGACAGGAGGTGATGGCGCGCTCCGGCCTCCGGGCCACTTCTCGCTACGGGTCCTTCGCCCTAGAGCGCCAGAATAAACAACCACCCCGAAATCGTCAGCGCAGACAGCACCGTGGCGATGAGGATCGTGTTGGTGGCAACGCTGACGCCGCGATCGTAGTAGGTGGCGAAGACATAGATGTTCACGCCCGCCGGCATGGCGGAGAGCAAAATGCCGTAGCGGGCGATGTCCATGGGGACGTGCAAAACCCAGATCATCAGCACATAGGCGATGGCGGGGTGAACGATCAGTTTGATCAGAGAAGCGACAAGCGCCTGCTTCCAGTTTTCCGAGAGCTTGAATTCAACCAGCGCCCCGCCGATGCCGAAGAGGGCGGCGGGGACGACGGCCTGGCTCATCATAACGAAGAAGGCTTCGGCCGGTTCGATGAGCTTGATTTCAAGGATCGAGCCGATGATCCCCGCGGCGATGCCCCAGATCAGCGGATTAGAGACGACACGGCGGACGGCGACGATCAGCGTCTTGCCCAAGGGTTGGCCATCGCGGCGCACCAGCTCCATGGTGATCATGCCAAGGGTCAGGAGGATCGCGCCATGAAGGCCGATGATCGACAGAGTGACCGGCAGGGCCTCGTTGCCATAGGCGCGGGTGAGGATCGGCAGGCCGACCAGAACCGTATTGGTAAAAGTGCCGGAAAAGCCGACGGCAACGCTTTCGCCTGGGCGGTTGTCAAAACCGCGTCGGGCAATAAGGATGCCGAGGCCGAAGCAGACGAAGGCGCCGAGATAAAACGGCCCGATGATCGAGAGGTTGAAGGCCGAGCGGAAGTCGCTCGTGGAAATCGAATGGTAGAGCAGGCAGGGCGTCGCAAAATTGTTCACGAAAGCGATCAGGCTTTTGACGCCTTCGGCCGGATAGAGCCGGCGGAGAACCGCGACATAGCCGAGGGCCATGAGCGCAAAGATCGGCAGAATGACGAAGACGATGTCGAGCATGGATTTGGCCTGTCCTGGCCCGAAGGATGTGCGAGGCCTACGCTGGCTGCGCCATGCGGTCAACCGAGAACTAGTATGGAAGTTTTACTTGGCGTAACGAACCAATTCTGGTTCTAAAACGAAAGCAAATGCATTATAAGCGAAAGCCGATGCAGGAGATGGGCCATGAGTGACGCAATGCTGGATCTGTTCGTTATCGGCGGCGGCATCAATGGCGCGAGCGTGGCGCGCGACGCGGTCGGGCGCGGCTATTCCGTCGGCCTTGCGGAAATGAACGACTTCGCCTCTGGCACGAGCTCGGCAGCGACCAAGCTAATCCATGGCGGGCTACGCTATCTCGAGCATTATGAATTCCGGCTTGTCCATGAAGCTCTGGCCGAGCGCGAAATCCTCTGGGCCGCGGCGCCGCATATCATCTGGCCGCTGCGCTTCGTCTTGCCGCATCATAAGGGGTTGCGCCCCGCCTTCGTGCTGCGCACGGGCCTTGCCATGTACGACTATATGGGTGGGCGCAAGCTCCTGCCGCCGACCAAGACGCTCGACCTGACGCGAGACGCGACGGGCAAGCCGCTCAAGCCCGGCTATCGGCTCGGCTTTGAATATTCAGACTGCTGGGTCGACGATGCGCGGTTCGTCGTGCTCAACGTGCGAGACGCGGCCGATCGCGGCGCAAAAATCTTTGCGCGCACCAGAGTGACGAGCGCACGGCGCGAGAACGGCGCCTGGACCATTACGCTCGATGGCGAAGACGGCATCGAGACGGTGCGCGCGAAAATGATCGTCAATGCGGCGGGGCCGTGGGTCGATAGCGTCATCAATGGCGTGATGGGCAAGAATGGCGCGCACAATGTGCGGCTGGTCCAAGGCAGCCATATCGTCGTCAAAAAACTCTATGACCACGACCGCTGCTATATCTTCCAGAATGCCGATGGCCGGATCATCTTCGCAATTCCCTATCAGGACGATTTCACCCTGATCGGCACGACGGACCGCGACTACAAGGGCGATCCGAAGGACGTCAAAATCTCGCCGGAAGAAACGAACTACCTCCTGAGCGCGGCGAGCGAATATTTTGCCAAGCCCGTCACCAAGGACCAGATCGTCTGGACCTATTCGGGCGTGCGGCCGCTGTTCGACGATGGCGCGAGCGAAGCACAGGAAGCGACGCGCGATTATGTACTAAAGACCGAGGGCGATAAGGCGACAGGCGCGGTGGTCAATGTGTTCGGCGGAAAGCTGACGACCTCGCGGCGCCTTGCAGAATCGGTGCTTGAAAAGATCGAAGACGTTTTGGGGGCGAAAAAGCCGGCCTGGACCAAGGTCAGCACCCTGCCCGGCGGCGATTTCGGACCGATGAGTTTTGACGCGGAAGTGCGGCGGCTCGGGCTCGACTATCCGGACTTGCCCGGCACGCTCCTCAAGCGCCTGATGCGGCTTTATGGCACCAAGGCACGGGTGCTGCTTGGCGAGCGCAAGACGATTCCCGCGCTGGGCCAGCATTTTGGTGCTGACCTTTATGCGGCGGAGGTCGACTATCTCAAGGCTCATGAATGGGCGCGGACGGCAGAGGACGTACTCTGGCGGCGGACCAAGCTCGGGCTTAGGATCAACGCCGAAGAAAGCACGCGCCTCGAACAGTATCTTTCTGCCTGAGGGGAGCGCTCGCAGCTTTGTGCAGCGGTGAGCGAGGGCTTTATTGCGGAAAAGTGGTAGCCACTTTCGCCCAATACGGTCTAATGACGCGATCATGAATCAGTCACCCGTCGAAACCGCGCTGAGCCGCGCCATGATCCGCTGGTCGCTGACCAAGTCGACGCCGGTTGCCGAAACACCGCGCAGCGCGATCTTTCGCGTCGAGCAGAATGGCCGCAACTTCGCGGCGCTCAAGATCATCAAGCCCATCGCCGCCAAGGAAGAGGGTTGCGGGGCGCGGCTGTTGCAATGGTATGAAGGCAATGGCGCGGCCACCGTCTTCGACATGCATGGCGATACCGTCTTCATGGAATGGCTCGATGGCGGACCGCTCGGCGATCCAGTACGCGCGGGCAAGGATGACGAGGGCACGATCGCCATCGCGACCGTCGTTGCCGGGCTCCATCGCTCGCGGCCGGATGCGCCGGAGGGGCTGGAAGACCTGCGCGACCGGTTCCAGACGCTGTTCGATGCGGACGTGCGCACCTGGCCCCACACGGCGCGGGATCTTTATGCGCGGGCCAGCGGCATTGCGCTCAAGCTGTTCGACCGGCCGAGCGCGCGCATCCCGCTTCACGGCGATCTCCATCACGACAACATCCTCTCTTCCGACCGCGGCTGGCTCGCGATCGATCCAAAGGGCGTTCTCGGCGATCCGGCCTATGATGTGGCCAATGTGTTCATCAATCCCGAGCGCGGCGAAAAGATCGCCTCCGATCCCCGGCGCATTGCGGCGCGAGCCGATATCCTGTCGCAGCGGCTCGGCTATAATCGCAAGCGCATCCTGGGCTGGGCCGCGGCGCATGCGGCGCTCTCGGCCTGCTGGGACCTCGAGGATGGAAAGGCCATCATCGGGCAACTGGCCTGCCTGCCGCATCTGCTCAGCGCCTATGACCTTGCCTGATCGCACCGGAAATCCTGCCATGACGATTTATTCGCGACGCGCCATTCTTGGCCTCGGGGCCGCCTCGCTGCTCGCTGCCTGTTCGGCGACCATTCCACCGCTGCCCGCATCCACTTCGGACCGGCCGGAGAGCCTGACACGGGACGAAATCCTTGCGGCGATCAATGCCACGCGAAAGGCCAATGGCGCGCCGGCCTGGACCTATAATCCGCGGCTCGAGGCCGCCGCGCTATCGCAGGCGCGGCTGATGGCGCGAAAAGACACGCTGAGCCACGACCTCGGCGTAACACTGCGCCAGCGCGTAACGGAAGCGGGCTATCTCGGGGCGGTCGGGGAGAATGTCGCCAAGGGCTATAAGACCCTGCCGACGGTGATCGAAGGCTGGCTTGCAAGTCAGGGGCACCGGAATACGCTTTTGTCGCCGAAATTCACCGAGTTCGGCTTGGCCGTGGCACGGACCGGTTCGGGCAAGCTTTATTGGGCGATGATCGCCGGCGGCAGTTTCGACGCCTGGCGGGTCTGAGCAAGCCACAAGGCCCGCGCTGATCAGCCGCGCGAAAAGACCAGCACTGTTTCTCGGTTGCCATCGCCGCCAGCAATGGGCGAGAGGATGCTGAGCTGGTGGGTAAACCCCTGCGCTTCGACAAAGGCGATGACTTCGGCCATGGCGCGGCCGCTGGCGTCACCATCGGAGACGATGCCGCCCTTGCCGACGAAATCGCGGCCGACTTCGAATTGCGGCTTGAAGAGAATGACGGCATCGGCCCTGGCTTGGCAAAGGGCGAGCGGCGCCGCAAGCACCTTGGTGACCGAGACGAAGCTGATATCGGACACCAGCAGGTCGACGGCGTCGGCAATCTCCGCGCGGGTCAAGTCGCGTGCATTGGTGCCTTCGAGGCCGATGACACGCGGGTCGGAGCGCAGCTTTTCGTGCAGCTGATCGTGGCCAACATCGACGGCATAGACCTGCGCGGCGCCCCGTTCGAGCAGAACCTGAGTGAAGCCGCCCGTCGAAGAACCGACATCGAGGCAGGTTTTGCCGGCGACCGCAATGTGGCCGGCATCGAGCCCAGCGACGAGTTTGAGGGCGGCGCGCGAAACATAGGCGGACGCCGGATCATCAAGAGCAATGGCATCGTGGGGTCCGACCATCTGATTGGGTTTTCTGGCCGGAGCGCCATTGACCGAGACGGTGCCGCGCAGGATCGCGTCACGCGCGCGGGCGCGGCTCGGCAGGAAGCCGCGCTGTTCGAGCGCCAGATCGAGACGGATGCGCGCGCTCACCGCGAAACGAGCCGCTCGACCTTGGCGAGGGCGGTATCCTGAGCCTCTTCATAGGCGATCGTGCCCTGGAAACTGCCATTGCGGTCGATAAGGAAGGTGAGGGCCGTGTGATTGACGAGATAGAACTCGCTTTCCACGTCGCCCGCCTTTTCGGAAAAGACGCCGAACGCGGCCTTGGCCGCCTCGGCCGCCGCTTGGTCGCCGACAAGGCCGATGACGGAGGGATCAAAGCCCTCGACATAGGCTTTGACGGCCTCGAGCGTATCGCGCTCGGGATCGACGGTGACAAAGATGATGCGCAAATCTTCCGGCGAGAGACCCAGCTGACTGCGCCATGCGGTGGTTTCGGCCAGCGTTGTCGGGCAGACATCGGGGCAGAACGTATAGCCAAAGAAAACAAGGCTCGGCGTGCCGGGAAGGTCCTTTTCGGTAAAGGTGCCGCCCTTGGTGGAGTTGAGCGCGAAGCTCTGCCCATTGAGCCCGAGGGGCCGCTGGGGTGGGCGATAAAGATAGAGCCAGGTTGCGCCGAGCGCTGCCACGGCCACCAGCACCCAGAGCACGATCCGGAAATTGCGGAGGGTTTTGTTTGTCGTCATTGTTTCTGGATGCCCCATGGAAGCGCAACGCCGCCAGTTTTCGTCATTCCCCGGCTTGTCCGGGCAACCCATCTCCCGGGAGACCAGGGACATCCGGCTAAACTGAGGTTCTAGCGTTCGCGGGAATGACGCTACGGATGGCTGAAGGGCCCGCAGGTGGGCGCTATCACACTCAGTTGGCGTCGAGAGGTTCGGTGCCGATGGCCTTGCCTTCGCGGCTCAAGGTGATCTTTTCGATGCGTGCTTCGGCGGTCTTGAGCAGCATTTCGCAATGGGCCTTGAGGGCCTCGCCGCGCTCATAGATGGCGATCGATTCCGCTAGCGGCGCGCGGCCGCTTTCAAGCTTCTGGACGATCTGTTCGAGCTGTTCCAGCGCTGCTTCGAAGCTCAGGGTTTTGACATCCTCGGCGATCTCGGCCATGGCGCATCCTAACTTTTAAGAGAACTCGTCGCCCCATCCATCAGCATGGCCACGTGCTGGCGCACACCTCCGGCTAGGCCCCTGAGGTCATAGCCACCTTCGAGCAGGGACACAATGCGGTTGGCGCAGCGCTTGTCAGCGATATCCATCAACTTTCCGGTGACCCAGGCGAAGTCCTGGTCATCCCATTCGAGCTGCGCCAGGGGATCGCGCTTGTGCGCGTCAAAGCCCGCTGAAATGAGGATAAGGTCGGGGGCGAAATTATCAAGCGCGGGAAGGATGCGGCCGAGATAGGCCTCGCGCATGGCCTCTCCGCCGGTGTGCGCTTCGAGCGCCACGTTGACGATATTGCCGACACCGGTTTCGCGCGGATGTCCGGTGCCCGGAAAAAGCGGCATTTGGTGGCTAGAGGCATAGAATACCGTCGGATCGGCCTCGAAAATGTCCTGGGTGCCATTGCCGTGGTGGACGTCGAAATCCACGATGGCGATGCGCTCGGCTCCATATTTGCGCTGCGCCTCGCGCGCGACGATGGCGACGGTGTTGATCAGGCAAAAGCCCATGGGCTGATCGACCTCGGCATGGTGGCCAGGTGGGCGAATGGCGCAAAACGCGTTGTCCGCCTCGCCAAGCAGCACGGCCTCGAGCCCGAGCAGCGCGCCGCCAAGGCCGGTGGCGACGGCAGAAAGGGAGGTATCGGAAATAAAGGTGTCGCCATCGATCTGGCCGATGCCTTCCGCCGGGCGCGCGTCGCGCAGCCGGGCAAGGTATCGGCTATCATGGACCAGCTCGGCCAATGTTATGTCGCCATAGGGCGCATCGCGGCGCACGAGCTTGCCAAACTGGTCGTCAGCCAGCGCATCGTTGACGGCGCGGATGCGATCGGCCCGCTCCGGGTGCCCCGGCGGTGTCTTGTGGTCTTCGAAATTGGTCTGGCTGACGAGGAGCGTGGTCACGGATGGCCTGCGAAAGCGTTGTCGAAAGGTCAGATAGCACTTTTCAGGAGCGAACGGGCGAGAAACGGATGACGGCCCCTGTTGGCTCCCGCTTGACGCGCGCATGCGCCGTTGCGAAAGAGCCAGCATGAACCCTTTGCCGCAAGACCTTTCCGTTGATGCTGCCGCCGCCCTCCTCTTGTCAGGCCGGCTCGTCGCGTTCCCGACCGAGACGGTCTATGGGCTCGGCGCTGATGCGACCAATGCCGACGCGGTGCTCTCGATCTACGAGACCAAGGGCCGTCCACGGTTCAATCCGCTCATCGTCCATGTCGCGGACCTTGCCATGGCCGAACGCCTTGCCGAATTTTCGCCGCTGGCGCGAGCCCTTGCCGCCCGGTTCTGGCCAGGGCCGCTCAGCATCGTGGTGCCGCTCAGGACCTGGCATGGCCTTGCCGATATCGCCACCGCGGGGCTCGATACGGTGGCGCTGCGCATGCCGGACCATCCCGTGGCCCTGGCGCTGCTCAGAGCGACCGATCGTCCGCTCGCGGCGCCTTCGGCCAATCCTTCGGGAAAACTCTCGCCGACAACGGCCGAGCAGGTGCGCCGCGGATTTGGCGGCAAGGTGCCGGTGCTAGATGGCGGCCCGTGCCAGGCTGGCGTTGAATCAACCATCGTTGCCGTCGATGGCGACTCGATCGTGCAATTGCGGGCCGGGGCGCTGGCGCGGCAAGAGATCGAAACGGCGTTCGGGCGAACCGTGTCGCTCGCCGCGCAGGGCGCAAAAATCTCGGCGCCGGGCATGCTGCTGAGCCACTATGCCCCGAACGCCGCCATCCGCCTCGACACCGCACCCCAGCCAGGCGAAGCCTTTCTGGCATTTGGGCAGGCGCCGGCCTTTGACGGGGAAATGCGAAACCTCTCGCCCAGCGGCGACCTCCGCGAAGCCGCGCGGAATCTCTTTACGATGCTGCACGAGCTGGACGCGACAGGGGCGAAAATGATCGCGGTTGCGCCGGTTGCGGAAACGGGGCTTGGCGAAGCGATCAACGATCGCCTGCGCAGAGCCGCAGCGCCGAGGGATTAGGTTTTCCCTGTTGGCCAATCCGTTGGCAGCAGCGCTCGGCCGAAAGTCTGGGCGTTCGAGCGCTGCGCCTTTTGCCTCTAATCCCTGACGGAATAAGGCTTCTGATCCCGCATGAAGCGAGCCAGCGCTTCAAGATCCGGATCGCCCCCGGGCGGCAGTACGACGCGGATGTTTACGTAGAGATCGCCGTCGCCATAAAGGCCCTTGCCCTTGAGGCGCAGAGCCTTCGAGGTATCGACGCCCGGCGGCAAGTTGAGCTCCACCGAGCCATCGAGCGTCGGCACGCGCACCTTAGCGCCGAGCACCGCTTCGTAAAGCGTCACGGCGACGTCGGTGCGCATGTCCTTGCCGTCGCGGCGGAACACCTTGGATTTTTCAAAGCGCACGGTGACGAGCGCATCGCCCGGCTCGCCGAAGGCATTGGGCGTGCCCTGGCCCTTGAGACGGATCTGCTGACCTTCCTCGACCTTTTCAGGCAGCTTGACGTTGAGCACCTTGCCCGTGGGCATGCGCACCGGCACGGAGGCGGCCTTATGCGCATCCTCAAGCGAGACAGCAACGGTGACGACAACATCATCGCCCTTGAGGCGCTGGCCGGCGCCGGCGCCCGCACCCGCGCCCATGCCGCCGGCAAAAGGATCCCACTGGGCGCCACCGGCGGCGCCAGCACGGCCACCCGCGCCACCGCGGGGCTGGCCGCCAAAGCCGCTCATGAATTCCTTGAGGATGTCCTCGGCCGAAAAGCCGCTTGCCCCGCCGCCTGCGCCCGGCCGGGCGCCGCGTGCACCGCCAAACCCACCATTGCCAAAACCGGCAAAGCGGGGATTGCCATCAGCATCTATTTCGCCACGGTCGAACTGGGCGCGCTTGTCCTTGTCGTTGAGCAGGTCATAAGCGTGCGTTGCCTCGGCAAACTTGCCGTGGGCCGATGGATCGTCCGGGTTCTGGTCAGGGTGATACTTCTTGGCCAGCTTGCGATAGGCGGACTTGATGTCCTTCTCGCTTGCGGACCGCGGCACCCCAAGCACGGTGTATGGATCGCGCATTTGGTCCAATCTGTTCTGATCGAGCGTTGCTTCGCTCACAATTGAAGTCCTATATGGCGATGCCCCCCCGGCTTGTCCAGTTTTGGGGGCGTCAAAGCGCGGGAAATATGACGATGCTGCAGACGCTGACCGAACGCCTTTTCGATGATGGCGACCGCGCCGATCTCGATCCCTTTGCCATATTCGAGGAGTGGTTCGCCCTGGCAGAGGAGAGCGAACCGAACGATCCCCACGCCATGGCCGTCGCAACTGTCGACCCATCCGGCGTGCCGGATGTGCGCATGGTGCTGATGAATGCGCGGGACGAACGCGGCTTTGCCTTTTTTACCAATTTCGAAAGCGATAAGGGGCGTGAACTCCTGGCCCATCCGCAGGCCGCGCTGATGTTTCACTGGAAGTCGCTGCGCCGCCAGATCCGCATGCGCGGCCCGGTCGAAGTGGTGACGCCTTCGGAAGCGGACGCCTATTTCGCTTCGCGCCATCGCGGCAGCCAGATCGCCTCCTCGGCCTCGCTGCAATCGCGTCCGCTCGAGAGCCGACAGGAGCTGGTCGAGCGGGTTGAAAAATTGACCGAAACGATCGGTGACGGTCCGGTGCCGCGGCCGCCGCACTGGTCGGGTTTCCGCCTTCGTCCGCTGGCGATCGAATTCTGGAAGGACGGGCAATACCGCCTCCACGACCGGGTCCGGTTCACCCGCGAGGGGTTCGAGGCCCCCTGGGAGAGCACGCGTCTTTATCCCTGAGATGGTGCAACCCGTTCGAGGGGCCGGAACGTTTAAAACAATCCAAAGACCTTCCTCCTAGAACTGAGCGCCAGCAAGGGAATGAACTCTTCGTGCGCATCCTGATCAGAACGTCGAAAACGGCCATCTGGGCGCGCCGGCTTGGCAGCCTTGCGGTGCCGCTCGTCGTCTTGCCGGTGGGCATGCACCATCTCAAGCTGATCGATTCGCCGAGCTTCTTCATCGTGGCGCTGGGGGCCATGGCGCTGGCGGCGATCGCCATTCTGGTCTCGCTCCTGGCGCTTGTGCGGCTCTGGTACTCGGGCGATCAGGGTTGGGGCAGCGCGCTTCTGGGCCTGTTGTTCGGGCTCTTCTCGATGGCGCCCTTTACCTATTACGGCTACCTGGCCGCGACCTATCCGCCGGTGACCGATATCGCTACGGTGCCCCGAGGCGAATTGCCGCTTCTTTTCCTGCCCGATACGGCGCAGATGCCGCCGCCAAAACTGCTTTCAGCGGAGGAGCAGGCGCGGGTCTTTCCCAATGCTACGACGCGCACCTATCCGCTCGATCCAACGCAGCTTTTTGCCATCGTCACCCGCCTGGCCGATGCGGAAGGCTGGGATATTCGCCTCAGCCGCGACCCTGGCGCGGATGGCACGCCGGGCCGGATCAATGCCCGCATCGTCACCATTCCCGGCTGGACCGAGGAGGCGGTGATCCGAGTTTCAACGAGGACCGGCGGCTCTTCCGTCGACATGCGTTCGGCCTCGATCAATGCGCCGCACGATTTTGGCTCGAACGGCACGCGCATCGAGAATTTCATGATCGCGCTCGACAACGAAGTGACGACGCTGCTGCGCGACAACCCCACTGCAAACCAGCCGGCACCCGCCGAAGACGAAGAGCCCGCGCCGGCCGTCGAGGGTCAGGCGCAGTAGGCGGTCAGCTGGCGGCCCGGCGCGTCAGCGTGCGCTGCACCGCATCGTTCCAGCCTGCTACCTTGGCGTCCCGCTCGGCAGCATCCATCGCCGGCTCGAAGCGCCGGTCCCGCGCCCAGCCGGCGGCAAATTCGTCCATGCCGGGCCAGACACCGGCCTTCATGCCCGCCAGCCAGGCCGCGCCGAGCGCCGTGGTTTCAAGAATGGTCGGACGATCGACCGGGGCATCAAGGAGATCGGCGAGGAACTGCATGGTCCAATCAGACGCAACCATGCCGCCATCGACGCGCAGCACTGTATCGGTACTGCTTGCCGTCCAGTCCTTGCGCATGGCTTCGAGCAGGTCGCGTGTCTGGTAGCAGACCGCTTCGAGCGCGGCGCGGGCGATTTCGGCCGGGCCGGTATTGCGGGTAATGCCGAAAATGGCGCCGCGCGCCTCGGCATCCCACCAGGGCGCGCCGAGCCCGACAAAGGCGGGCACCATATAGACGTGCTGGCTGGGATCGGCAGAGCGCGCCAAGGGGCCGGTTTCGCTCGCCTGGCGCACGAGCTTGAGACCATCGCGGATCCACTGCACCGCTGCGCCGGCAATGAAGATCGAGCCTTCGAGCGCGTAGGTCGTTTTGCCATCGAGGCGATAGGCGATGGTGGTCAGAAGACGATTTTGCGAACGCACCATGTCCTTGCCGGTATTGAGAACGGCAAAACAGCCGGTGCCATAGGTCGACTTGACCATGCCTGGATCGAAACAGGCCTGGCCGATCGTCGCGGCGTGCTGATCGCCGGCCACACCGAGAATGGGAATGGGAGCGCCGAAGAGCTCAGTCACGCCATAATCTCCGGCGCAATCCTTGACCTCGGGCAGGATTGCCCTGGGGACGGCAAGGAGCGTGAGCAGTTCATCGTCCCAGGCATTGCGGGCGATGTCGAACATTAATGTGCGCGCAGCATTGGTGGCGTCGGTGGCATGCACCTTGCCGCCGGTGAGGCGCCAGACGAGGAAGGTGTCGATGGTGCCGAAGGCCAGCTCGCCTTTTTCGGCCCGGGCGCGCGCGCCTTCGACATTATCGAGCAGCCACTTGACCTTGGTGCCGGAAAAATAGGGGTCGAGGAGCAGGCCGGTGCGCTCGGTGAACAGCGCTTCGTGACCTTCTTGCCGGAGCGCCGCGCAGGTCGAGGCGGTGCGCCGATCCTGCCAGACGATGGCATTGTGGATGGGCTCGCCGGTTGCCCGATCCCAGATGACGACGGTTTCGCGCTGGTTGGTAATGCCGATGGCGGCGACGTCGCTGGCCGTCACCCTGGCTTCGGAGAAGGCAGTCTTGATGGTCGAGACGACGCTTTGCCAGATTTCCTCTGGATCATGCTCGACCCAGCCATCCTGCGGAAAGTGCTGGGCGAACTCTTTTTGGCCGACCCCGACGACCTTACGGGCGCCATCGAAGACGATGGCCCGGGTCGAGGTCGTGCCCTGATCGATCGCCAGCACAAAACCGCTCATCACATTCTCCTCTTGCGAAGCTCTCGGGGCTTCTTCGGCCGCATCCTTTTACGAAAGACTGGGCTGCAAGCAAACCTTTTGGGCGCAGGTCAGGCGATGCGATAGGCGTCCTTGGCGGCCTGATAGCTGAGGTGGCGGGCGATTTCCTCGGCGCTCGACTTGCTGAGCCGGTTTTCGCCAACCCAGCGACCGAGAAAGCCACAGACCTCGCGGCGCCAGACGTCGTGGCGGGCGGGGATAGAGAGCAGCGCGCGCGTGTCGTCGTTGAAGCCTGCAAGGTTATAGAAGCCGGCCGTTTCGACCACCTGATCGAGATAGCGGCGGATGCCCTGTGGACTATCGTGGAACCACCATGGCGGGCCGATCAGCAGCGAGGGCCAGAAGCCGGCCATGGGCGCCAGCTCGCGGGCATAATTGGTTTCGTCGAGCGTGAACATGATGAGACGGAGATTGGGCTCATTGCCAAAGCGGGCGAGAAGGGGCTGGAGGCCGTCAACATAATTGACCCGGCTCGGGATATCGGCGCCAAGATCGGCGCCGCGCTCGGCGAGAAGCGATGGATCGGTGTTGCGGCGGGCGCCGGCATGAAGCTGCATGACGAGACCGTCTTCGACCGCGAGGCCCGCCATTTCGGTCATCATCTGCGCACGGAAAAGATCGGCGTCTTCGTTGCTATATTGGCCGGTGAGGAGCCGATCGAGCAGCGCCTGCTTTTCGATCGGGGCAAGATCGGCCGTCTGTGCCGTCGGCACGCCATGGTCGGTTGCGACGGCGCCGAAGCGGCGGAAGAATTCGCGGCGACGGCGATGCGCGTTCAGGAGGCCATTCCAGGTCGAAATATTCTCCCCAGTCAGCTCGGCAAATTCCCTGATGCGATCGATCCACCCGGCGCGCTCGGGATTGGTGACGTCATCGGGACGATAGGTGGTGCGCACGCGGCCAAGATAGCCGTCCGCTTCCATCGAATGATGATGCGGCAGCCTGTCGAGTGCGAATTCGGTGGTGGTGATGACCTCGACATTGAAGCGGTCGAGAATGGCGCGCGGCAGCAACTCCGGCGTGCCGAGCTGGCTGTCGATCGCGTCATAGATGCTGTCGGCGGTTGCCGCGGAGAGTTCTTCGGTGATGCCGAAGACGGCATGGAGCGAATGGTCGATCCAGGTCTTCGACGGAGTGCCGGCAAAGAGATGATAGTTGGACGCAAAGAGCCTCCATGCCGCGCGGCCATCGGTCTCAATCGACTTGCCGTCCTTGCGCGGGATGCCCAGCGCATCATAGCTCAGACCCCGGCTGCGCAGCATGCGCAGAACGTAATGATCCGGGGTCAGAAACAGCGCCGTCGGCGTCGAGAACCGCGCATTCCCCGCGAACCAGGCCGGATCGGTATGGCCATGGGGGCTGACGATGGGCAGGTCCCTGACCGCCGGATAAAGCTCGCGCGCAACGCTGCGAGCCGGCTCGGAAGCGGGGAAGAGGCGATCGGGATGGAGATGGGCTGGGTGGGTCATGATCCGGTTGTGCCATGTTCGACAGCTGGTTTCAACATCTTCCATACAAGACGGGGCTTGTGAAAATTTAAGACAAATTAACCGCATTTTCAGTGCGTCATTCGCCCCTGCCGCGCACGAGCGTATTCTTGCGTACCGGGTGAGAAACAGCCCTTTCAAGGCGGCTGCCCAATCGTAAGCGCGTGGTCGACACCGCGACATGAGGGGTAAGCATGGCCAATCTCGATATCGGTTCCCGAACGCCCGACATTGCCCAGGTGCGCATTGCCGTGCAGCGCAGCGCCCATGTGCAGCGCGCCCGCCAGATGCTGGTGGCGGCCGGCATTGCCGCGCTGAGCCTCGTGCTGATCGCCGGCGCACTGCTCACCCAGGCGTTCTGATTTTCACACTATTCAGAGCGGCGATTTCTTCAGCCGTCAAACCCGCCATTGAAGTTGACACAAGGCCCTCTGCCGCTATGGTCCGCGCCAGATTTTGTTGAGGAGCCGCCATGTCGCACGCCCAGTTGTCCGCCGTCATCGAGACCGCTTTCGAAAACCGGGCCGAGGTCAATTTTTCGACCAAGGGCGAAGTGCGCGAGGCGGTGGAAACGGCGCTGAATTTGCTCGATAGCGGGCAGGCGCGCGTAGCCGAAAAGGTTGGTGGCGTATGGCAGGTCAACCAGTGGCTCAAGAAGGCCGTGCTGCTGTCCTTCCGCCTCAATGACAATGTGCTCATCGAAGGCGCGCCGGGCGGGGCCAATTGGTTCGACAAGGTGCCAAGCAAGTTCGCCGGCTGGGGCGAGAACCAGTATCGCGCTGCTGGTTTTCGCAGCGTGCCGGGCGCAGTGGTCCGCCAGTCGGCCTTTATCGGCAAGGGTGTCATCCTGATGCCGAGCTTTGTCAATCTTGGCGCCTATGTCGATGAAAACACCATGGTCGATACCTGGGCGACAGTCGGCTCCTGCGCCCAGATCGGCAAGAACGTGCACCTGTCGGGCGGCGTCGGCATCGGCGGCGTGCTCGAGCCGCTGCAGGCCAATCCGACGATCATTGAAGACAATTGCTTTGTCGGAGCACGCTCAGAAGTCGTCGAGGGTGTCGTCGTCGGCGAAGGCTCGGTGATTTCCATGGGCGTCTTCATCGGCGCTTCGACGAAGATCATCAACCGCGCGACCGGCGAAGTGCATATGGGCAAGGTGCCGCCCTACTCCGTCGTTGTCTCCGGCTCGCTCCCCGGCAAGCCGCTGCCCGATGGCACACCCGGCCCGAGCCTTTATTGCGCTGTCATCGTCAAGACGGTCGACGCACAAACGCGCTCGAAGACGGGTATCAACGAACTCCTCCGCGACTGAACATGACCATCAACCCGCAAAACCTGCTCGAGCGCCTGATTGCCTGCCCTTCGGTAACGCCGGAGGCTGCGGGGACGCTGGAGCTTTTGGGGCGGGAGCTGGAAGCGGTCGGCTTTGCGGTGACGCATCTGCGCTTTGAGGGCGAAGGGTCTTATCCCGTCGATAATCTCTTTGCGACGCGCGGGACGGGTGGGCGCACGCTGCTCTTTGCCGGGCATACCGATGTCGTGCCGCCCGGCGATCTCCAGCAGTGGACGAGTGATCCCTTCGTGCCGCGCGTGACGGATGGAAAGCTTTTTGGACGCGGCGCGGCGGATATGAAATCGGGCGTCGCGGCCTTTGTCGCGGCCTGTTCGGCCATTCCCGAAAGTGCCGGAACGATCCAGCTCGCCATCACCAATGATGAAGAGGCCGACGCCATCAACGGCACCGAAAAGCTGGTGCGCTGGATGGCGGACAATGGCCACCATTTCGATTTTGCGCTGGTGGGCGAGCCGAGTTCGGCCGAGACGCTGGGCGACAGCATCAAGATCGGGCGGCGCGGCTCGTTTTCCGGCGTCGTGACGGTAAAGGGCGTACAGGGGCATGTGGCCTATCCGCACAAGGCCAACAATCCGCTGCCGGTACTTGCGGCAATCCTGACAGCGCTGAGCACGACCAAACTCGATGACGGCACCGAGCATTTCCCGGCCAGCAATCTCGAAGTGACGACGGTCGATGTCGGCAATCCGACCGGCAATGTCATCCCAGGCGCGGGAACGCTCAAATTCAATATCCGCTACAATGACACCTGGACGCCCGAAACACTGGCGAACTGGGTTCGTGCCCAAATCGCGTCGGTCGACGCCAAGGGATGCGCGGTGACCT
The DNA here is from genome assembly GCF_000970455.1 of Devosia soli. Classification (GTDB taxonomy): domain Bacteria; phylum Pseudomonadota; class Alphaproteobacteria; order Rhizobiales; family Devosiaceae; genus Devosia; species Devosia soli. The sequence continues at coordinate 312,870 of NZ_LAJG01000042.1, forward strand.
TCCAGGTGTCAGGCGTCCCTTCACGGTCTTTCCTCTCTCCGCTCAGCGACGACATCGACACGCTGTCGGACGCCATCGAGGATGTGACCGGGCGCCGGCCGGATTATTCGACCGGCGGCGGCACTTCGGATGCGCGGTTCATCGCCCAATACGGGCCGGTGGTGGAATGTGGGCTGGTCGGGCCCTCCATGCACAAGGCCGACGAACATATCGCCATCACCGATCTCGTGGGTCTGACGGCGATCTATGAAACCTTCATGGGTCGGTTCTTTGCGGTGGATATGTCATGAAGATTTTTGCCGCGCTGCGCAATGCGATCACCGGCTGGGTCGGGCTGGTGCGCGGCGATACCGACTGGCGCCGGTTCTTTGCCATTTCCTCGGCAGGGCTGACGACGGCGCTTGTACTGTTCCTGTTTTTTGCGCTGCTTTCGATCGCACTTGCCTCGGCCAATGTCGGCATGCCGAGCCTTTTCGGGCTCGTGATTGCCGTACTCGTGCAGAGCCTGTCGATCCTCGCGCTTCTTGCGGCGATTTTCGCGACCCGCCGGGCGGTGCCGACCAGCGCAAGCCTATTCGAGATGCTGGTGCCGGGCATTTATGCGCTTATCGCCTATCTGATCCTGGGCACTATTTTGTCCCTGATTGCCGGGCCGGTGCTGGTGGCGCTATGGATCGGGCTTGCGGTTTTGCTGTTCTTTCTCGGCCGGCGGGCGGCAGAATGGAACATCGGGGTTAGCGCGGCCTTTTCGGTTTTGACCATGGTCCTGCTTGTCGGCTTGCCTGTGACGCTCTACATGCTGCTAGGCCCGGTGGCCGCGCCCACACCTTGAGACGAGACCATAGCCTTTGGCACAGCCTAATTCGCCCTTCTTCGACGAAGCCGCCAATGCCATCCGGGGCTGCGTTGCCCTCATCACGGGCAAGCGTGATTCGTCGACTTTCTTCGATTTCTCCCAGCGCGGCCTTGTCGGCAGCCTGATCGCCGCCCTCGTGGCGATCCTGCTCGCCGCCTTTGGCCCCCTCGTGCTCGGCCTGGCGCTGCCGCCCGGCACGGCGACGCAATCTGTGGTCGTCAATGGCGTGTTGTTTCTCACCCAGGCCGGAATGGCCTATATCGTGCTGCGCCAGATGGGCCGGCAGGATGGCTTCATCCCCTATCTCGTTGCCAGCAATTGGGTGACGCTGTTTTCCGCAGTGCTGCTGCTGATTTCGACGGTTTTCGGGCCAGTCGGCATGGTGTTGCTGCTCGGCATCGCCGTGATCGCGCTTCTGACCTTCATTAATATAGGCCGGTTTATCGTCACCCTCGCGCCGATGCAGATCGCACTGCTGTTCGTGTCGCAGGCGGTTGGCGTATTCCTGGCCCTGGGCCTCATTGCCATTTTCCTGCCGGCTCCGCCGATGCCTTGAGGCATGCCCTCAAAGAATAGTCTTGCATCATGCCAGTCCAATCGTCATTGCCCGGCTTATCCGGGCAATCCACATCGCCGTGATATGGACCATCCGGACAAGCCGGGTGGTGACGACGGTCTCAGTTGAAAAGCCCTAAGGGTAGTCGACCCTGACGAAATAAAGCCCGGTCGGGGGCGCCATGGCGCCGCAGCGGCTGCGGTCGGCAGCGTCGAGCGCGGCGCGAAAATCGGCAGGGCTCCATTTGCCTTCACCCACAAGTTTGAGCGAGCCGACCATCGAGCGCACCTGATGGTGAAGGAAACTCCGGGCGCTGGCAGTGACGATCACATGGTCCAGTTCGCGGCGCACGGCGAAATGGTCGAGGGTTCTGATGGGCGAATTGGCCTGGCATTCGGCGGAGCGGAAGGTCGTGAAGTCGTGGCGACCGAGGATTTTCTGGGCCGCCTCGTGCATGACGTCGGCGTCGAGCGGCACGGGCACGTGCCAGACCTGATGCCGCTCCAGTGCTGCCGGGGCGCGGCGATTGAGGATGCGGTATTCATAGTGCCGCGCGAGGGCGGAGAAGCGGGCCTCGAAGGTGTCGGGCGCGGTTTCGCAAGTGAGGACCGACGCAGGATGTGGGCGCAGGTGATAGTTGAGCGCCTCGCGCACGCGAAATGGGTCACGGTCGGTCGAGAGATCGAAGTGAACCACTTGGCCGAGCGCATGAACCCCGGCATCGGTGCGGCCGGAGGCCTGGGTGACGACCGTCTCGCCCGAAAACCGAAAAATGGCTTCTTCGAGAGCCTGCTGCACGCTCATCCGATCGGCCTGACGCTGCCAGCCGCATAAGGAGGTTCCGTCATATTCGAGGGTGAGTTTATATCTAAATCGGTTTATGGGAGGGCTCTTTGGCACTTGTTCGAGAATTCAAAAAGCTAGACGGCGAACGCTACCAACTCCACGAAGAAGTTGAAGCTAGGTACGCCACCTTTGATCGAGACGGCAAAGGGTTTGTGCAGATCAACACGTATGGCCGGGCCGATCGTGAGCTTCCTGGCAAACTGTCTCAAAGTATACAGCTAGATCGCCAGGGCGCCGAGGCGTTGGTCGCAATCCTGCGGAAGGCATTCGCCCTTAGCTGACTCGCTCCGGCAACAGCCCTGCCCCGCGCAAAAACGTCGCGGCGTCCATGGCGCCCTTGCCTTCGCGCTGCACCTGGGTGAGGCGGACGGCGCCCGTGCCGCAGGCGATGGTGAGGTCGGGGCCGAGCAGGCTACCGGGCGCAGCGCTGCCGGTGGCAAGCGTCGAGCGCAGGGCCTTTATCCGCGTCGGTTTTCCCGCTAGTTCCAGTTCGAACCAAGCGCCGGGGAAGGGCGAGAGGCCGCGGATGGTGTTATGGACCTCTTCGGCCGACTTTGAAAAATCGAGTTTGGCTTCAGCCTTTTCGATCTTTGCCGCATAGGTGACGCCCGCTTCGGGCTGGGGCGTGAAATCGAGGCTGCCGCGTTCGAGCGCTGCGAGGGCGCGGCCCATGAGATCCGCGCCGAGGCGCATCATCTGGTCATGGAGTTCGCCCGCTGTCATGTCGGGGCCGATGGGGATGATCTCAGTCGGGCCCATGGCGCCGGTATCGAGGCCTTCATCCATGTTCATGACGACGATGCCGGTTTGCTTATCCCCAGCCATGATAGCGCGCTGCATGGGCGCAGCGCCGCGCCAGCGCGGAAGAAGCGAGCCGTGGAGGTTGAGGCAGCCTTCGGGGGGCGCATCGAGAATGGGCTTGGGCAGGATCAGGCCATAGGCGACGACCACGGCGACATCGGCGCCGAGCGAGGCGAACTGAGCCTGCTCGGCTTCATTGCGGAGACTCTTGGGCGTGAAGACCGGAATACCGAAACTTTCGGCCGCTTCATGCACCGGGCTCTTTCGCTCGGCCTGGCCGCGGCCGGCCGGCTTTGGCGCACGCGTATAGACGGCGAGCACTTCGTGGCCCGCCGAAACGATCTCGGTCAGCGTCGGCACGGAAAATTCGGGCGTGCCCATGAAGACGACGCGCATTGGCTTTACTCCTGGGCAGTTCTCCCCACGCCAGCGCGGGGAAAAATTCTTATCGCGCGGCGAGCTTGGCCTGCTTTTCGAACTTCTTGATCACCCGGTCGCGCTTCAAACGGCTGAGATAGTCGATATAGAGCACGCCATCGAGGTGATCGAGTTCGTGCTGGATGCAGACGGCGAGCTTGCCATCGGCGTCCTTGGTGACTTCCTGGCCGTCGAGATCGGTATATTTCACCGTCACCGTCGAAGGGCGCTCGACTTCGTAATAAAGCTCGGGAATCGACAGGCACCCTTCTTCGGTCACCTGGATTTCTTCGCCGAAATGGGTGATCTCGGGATTGATCATGACGAGCGGCTGAGGGGTTTCCTTTTCGCCCGCCAGATCCATGACCACGATGCGCTTCATCACCCCGATCTGGGGCGCGGCAAGGCCGATGCCCGGGGCGTCATACATGGTGTCGAGCATGTCCTTGGCCAGCGTCTTGATCTCTTCGTCGACCTCGACGATCGGATCGGCAACGGCGCGCAGGCGCGCGTCGGGAATGATGAGAATAGGGCGGATGGCCATGGCAAAGGTCCGGCGATATCTGGATTTGGTGCTGATATGGCGTCTTGAGGCGCATCGGTCAACTGCGGAGCACGATTGCACCCAGAGCAGAATAGAACATTTTAAGAACGGAAGAATCGGTTAGACTGAGGCGCATGAGTGAACTCGACACGATTTTGTTTGTGGCCGGCTCGGTGCCGGTGACCCTGGGTCTCGCGCTGGCGATCGGCTTTCTGCTGGTGGTGGGCCTCGCCTTCGTGTTGCTGGTGGGCAATGCGCGGACCAATGCCGAGCGGGCAGAGGATGCGGCGCGGATCGCCAGCGACAATCTCAAGACGAGTTTCCTTGAACAGATCGCGCAGCGCGATATGCGCATTCGTGATCTCGACCTCGCCTTGGCGCGCGAGCGCGAACGGGCGGCAGATTTGCTCGACAGCGAGCGGGAAAAATCGAGCGGGCTGATGGCCGAACTGGCCGCCATGCGGACCCGTCTCGATGAACAGAGCCGGCAAAACGAAGCGAACCTCAAGCGCTTCATGGACGCGCGCCAGCAGATGACCGATGAGTTCAAGGCCATTGCTGGCGACGTACTGAAAAGTCATGGCGAGACGTTTACGCGGCAGAACCGCGAGCAGGTGGATACGCTTCTGAAGCCGCTGCAGGACAAGATCACCGAGTTTCACAAGAACCTCGTCGAAGATCGCTCCGCCATGGGCGAGCGCATCCGCGCGCTGGCCGAGAGCAATCTGCAGATCACCACCGAAGCGCAGAATTTGACGCGGGCGCTCAAGGGCAGTTCGCAGACCCAGGGCGCCTGGGGTGAAATGATCCTCTCGACGATCCTGGAACAATCGGGCCTGCGCGAAGGGGAGCAGTATTTCGTCCAGCAGAGCCATAGCGGCGAGGAAGGGCAGCGCGTCCGGACCGATGTCGAAATCCTGATGCCGAATGGCGATCGGCTGGTGATCGACTCCAAAGTCTCGCTGACGGCGTTCGAGGCCTTCGTGAACAGCTCTGAGCTCGATCGGGACCAGCATCTGCGGGCCCACATAACTTCCGTGCGCGGGCATATCACGACGCTGGGGGACAAGAGCTATCATCGCGCCGCGAAATCGAGCCTTGATTACGTGATGATGTTCGTGCCCATCGAATCCGCGCTCGCGACGGCCATCCAGCACGACGCAAAACTCGTCGAATTCGGCATGGGCAAGGGTGTCATGCTGACAACGCCGACGACGCTGATGACGGTGCTGCGCACCGTGCGCAATGTCTGGGACATCGAAAAGCGCCATCAGAACGCCGAAGAAATCGCGGAGCGCGCAGGGGCGTTGTACGAAAAGGTGGCTGGGTTCCTCTCGACCATGGATAAGGTCGGCACGAGCATCGAGCGCGCGAGCCAGGATTTTGCCAAGGCCAAGGATCAACTCTCGACCGGCCGCGGCAATGTCGTGCGGCAGGTCGAAATGCTGCGGGAGCTCGGCGCGAAATCGGCCAAGAGCCTGCCGGCTGGCTGGGATGGCGGGAGCGACGAGCAACCGACGCTGCGGCTGGTGGGCGAGGAGCCGGGGGATCGGAATTAGGCGCTAAATACAGGCTGATTGACAGCGTGCTCTTCAATCCGATGTCACGGTCATTGCCCGGCCTGCCCGGGCAATCCATCTTGCCTCCGCATGGTTTACCCGGACAAGCCGGGTGGTGACGATTGGGGCGTGAGTTGACAACGGTGATCAGCGCCGCTGACCAACCTCCCCTAAGCCGCGCACAATTCGCTCTTACTCTTGAGTACCTTATCGCCGTCGTCCTGCTCTATAAGGAAAGCCGGCTCTTTCTTGCTTGCCTCGCGCGTTACCTTGGTGCCCTTGGTGCCCTTGATGGTCTTGGTCACCTCTTCGGTAAAGCGCTCGACAATCTTACCTTCGGCTTTGCTCGAGCCCCACTTCCAAGTGACTTTCGAGCCTTTGCGAAATGCCATTTTCATCTCCATTTTCCGTGGAAATGAGGAGGCTGGAGGAAACGTTCCTTGCCGGCCGATCACGAGCGTATAACGCCAGCGACCACCGTCGCCGCAAAGCTGCCGCCAACATTGCGAAAGCTTAATGTCGGCGCAACTTCACAGAAAGGCGGGACGTTCCATATCTAGGCCCACAAGCTGTTGAGAGCTTTTTCGAAGGAGACTATTCCTTATGCGTCCCACTCTTCTTTCGCGTACGCGCCGCTGGCTTGGTGCTTCGGCCCTCGCGCTTCTGGTCGGTGTCGGCGGCGTATCCACAGCCTTCGTGCTGACGGGTCAGGCTGCCAATGCTCAGGTGCGCAATGTCGCCCAGATTGCTGTTCCCACAGTGAACCAGCAGGGCTTTGCCGACCTCGTCCAGGCGGTCAAGCCCGCCGTGGTCTCCATTCTCGTTGAAGCGACCGAACCCGCCGGGCCCGGCGCTCCTGCTGGCCCCGGCGGCCCGCGCGGTCGCGACTTCCAGTTTAACTTCCCCGACCTGCCCGAAGGTCATCCGTTCCGCGATTTCTTCGACCAGTTCGGCGGCGGCCAGGGTGGCCCCGGTGCTGAAGCCAAGCCGCGTCAGTTCATGGCAGCCGGTTCGGGCTTCATCGTCTCGGCTGACGGCTATGTCGTGACCAACAACCACGTCGTGCAGGACGCCACCAAGGTCACCGTGATCTTTGACGATGGCTCCGAACAGGTCGCGACCGTCGTCGGCACCGACGAACGCACCGACCTTGCCGTCCTCAAGATCGAAGGCAAGGACCTGCCCTTCGTCACCTTCGAGGACACCCCGAGCCGCGTTGGCGATTGGGTGGTTGCCGTGGGTAACCCGTTCGGCCTTGGTGGTACCGTGACCGTGGGCGTGATCTCCGGTTCCGGCCGCAATATCGGCGGATCGAACTATGGCGACTTCCTTCAGATCGACGCTGCTGTCAACACCGGCAACTCGGGCGGCCCTGCCTTCAACACTAAGGGTGAAGTGGTGGGCGTCAACACCGCCATCTATTCGCCCAATGGCGGCAATGTGGGTATCGCCTTCGCTATCCCCGCAAGCACCGTCAAGCAGATCGTCAACCAGCTGATCGACAGCGGCACGGTCACCCGCGGATACCTCGGCGTCTCCATCCAGGACGTGACCAAGGACATCGCAGACAGCGTTGGCCTCCCCACGGCCAAGGGCGCGATCGTGCGTGAACCGGCAGCCGATGGCCCGGCCGGTGCAGCAGGCGTCAAGTCCGGCGATATCATCACGGCCGTCGATGGCGACAGCATCGATGACGCGCTTGACCTGAGCCGCACCATTGCCGGCAAGGCCCCGGATTCGACCGTCGAGCTGACCATCTGGCGTGATGGCGCCGAACAAAAGCTCAGCGTCAAGCTGACACAGCTCAAGGAAGACGCCGGCCAGACTGCGCCGAACGCACCGACGCCCCCGGCTGATGTGCCGGAAAGCACCTCGATGCTTGGGCTGACCTTGGTTCCAAATGGCGATGGCTCGGGTGGTCTCCTCATCCAGGACGTGCAGCCCGATAGCGCTGCCGCCCAGCGTGGCCTTGCCGTCGGGGACGTCGTGCAGGAAATCGACAACAAGCCGATCAACTCGGTCGCCGATTTCGAAGCCGCTATCTCCGCGGTCCAGGGCAAGGGCCTTGCAACAGCTCTCGTCAAGGTCGCCCGCGACGGTGAAGCTCGTTTCATCGGTCTGCCGCTCAACGAAGAGGGCTAAGCCTCTCTTCAGAGTTGCGCTTCGGGGGTGGCTCCCTCCCGCCCCCAGCGCTTCTGTCGGCTCCGGGATCACTCCCCGGAGCCGTTTTTCAAGCAAGGGGTGGGTGCGCGCTTTTCGCCGTCGCATTTGTGCCCTAGGTCTAGTGGTGACGAGCGCGGAGCGTCGGCGTGAAGATTTTATTGATTGAAGACGATCGCGAAGCGGCCAGCTATCTGATCCAGGCGCTGGACGAAGCCGGCCACGTAACCCACCACGCTGCCGACGGCGAAACCGGCTACGCCATGGCCTCGGGCATGGATTACGACGTCTTGATCGTCGATCGCATGCTGCCGCGGCGCGATGGTCTTTCCATTGTCGAAAGCCTCAGGGCTGAGGGCGACAAGACGCCCGTCCTGATCCTTTCCGCACTGGGCGAAGTCGACGATCGCGTCACCGGACTTCGCGCGGGCGGCGACGATTACCTCACCAAACCCTATGCCTTTACCGAGCTTCTGGCGCGGATCGAAGTCCTTGCGCGACGTTCTAGCCCGGCGGAAGCGGCGACGAGCTATAGCGTTGCGGGCCTCACGCTTGATCGGCTCAGCCGCAAGGTCGAACGCGATGGCGAATCCATTCTGCTGCAGCCGCGCGAATTTCGCCTCCTCGAATATTTGATGAAGAACGCCGGCAAGGTCGTTACGCGCACCATGCTGCTTGAAAATGTCTGGGACTATCATTTCGACCCCCAGACCAATGTCATCGACGTCCACATGTCGCGCTTGCGCTCAAAGATCGACAAGGGCCACGACACGCCCCTCCTCCACACCGTGCGCGGCGCGGGCTATATGATCCGCGAGTAGCAATTGAGCCGTTTTGCGCAGGTCTGGCGCACCTCGACGGTTCGCCTGACCGCTACCTTCATCGCCATCTTCGTGCTCTTTGCCATTCTGCTGATGGGTTTCATCGGCTGGCAATCGAGCGTCCAAATCCAGCGCCAGCAGGCCGACGATATCGACCGCGAAGTGCGCCTCTTTCAGCGCATCGAAGCAACGCAAGGCATTCGCGCGCTCGCTTTCGCGCTCAATCGCCTCTCGAACCAACCGGGGCCGGGGGTCTATTTTCTTGGCGATGCGTCAGGGCAATATCTTCTCGGCAATATGACCCAGGTGCCGCCCGATGTGCTGATCGATCCCGGCGTCTATAGTTTTGACTATGACCGGCCAGACCCCTTGGGGCCGGAAGCCGGGCCGCCGGGAGGCCCAGCTGCAGGCCCGCCCGATCCGCCCAAGCGCGGCGGCGTTGCGCTGGTGCGCTCGGTGGAACTCAACAATGGCATGCGGCTTGTCGTCGGACGCGACGTCGTCGAGCGGCGCGGCTATTCGGCCATCATCCTCCAGAGTTTTCTGGTCGGCGTCGTCGGCATCATTGTCTTTTCGATCTTTGCCGGCGGACTAACGGCACGGCGCGTGCTTAAGCGCATCGATACCATTCGCGATACGTCGACCAAGATCATGTCGGGCAATCTCTCCGAGCGCGTGCCGATCACCAAGCGCAATGACGAATTCGATGGGCTGGCGCGCAATCTCAACGCCATGCTCGACCGTATCGAACAGCTTTTGAAGGGGCTCAAGGAAGTCACCGACAACGTGGCACATGATCTCAAGACCCCGCTGACCCGCCTTCGCAACCAGGCAGAGGGCGCGCTGCGTGACACGGCCGGACCGGAAACCAAGGAGAAGGCGCTGGAAACGGTCATCGCGGAAAGCGACAAGCTCATCGAGACATTCAATGCCCTTTTGATGATCGCGCGCGTCGAGGCCGGAGCGCCGTCCGGCGCGCTGTCAGAGATCGACGTCAGCGCGATCGTCGCCGATATGGCCGAACTTTATACGCCGGTCGCCGAAGACGAAGGCATCGTCATCGAGACCAGGGTTGCGGATGGCGTCATGCTCAAGGCCAATCGTGAACTGATCGGCCAGGCCATGGTGAACCTGCTTGAAAACGCGATGAAATATGCCAAGCCCGAAGATGGGAGCGCGGGCAGAATTACCGTAGATCTCAAGCGCCAGGGCGGGCAGGTCGATATCATCGTCGCCGATAATGGGCCGGGAATCCCCGAGGCCGATCGCCTGCGCGTGCTCGAGAGGTTCGTTCGGCTCGAAAAGAGCCGCTCGGAACCGGGCTCAGGCCTGGGGCTGGCACTCGTCAACGCCGTGGCACGGCTGCACGGCGGGACGTTCAGGATCGAGGACAATGGGCCGGGGGTTCGGGCGGTGTTGGAACTGCCTGAGGCATGACGGCGGCGCGCCGCGCTCACGGTTCTTTCCTCGGGCTTGACCCAAGGGTCTTTGACCAAGCCACATCGCTTGTGCCCCCCAATAGGCCCTCGGATCAAGTCAGAGGGAAGAACGGTGACGGGGGTGGTAACGCGGCACTCAACGGTGGCGAAAGCTAAATCTGTGTCCGCGCCCGCAGCGCCTGGCTCAAGGTCCCTTCGTCAAGATAGTCGAGCTCGCCACCAATCGGCACGCCATGGGCGAGGCGCGTTACCTTCGCCCCCGGCCCCAGCCGGTCGGTAATGTAATGCGCGGTCGTCTGGCCATCGACCGTTGCATTCATCGCCAGCACGATCTCCGAATAATCCCCTGCCCGGCGCGCCAGACTATCGAGATTGAGATCATCGGGCCCGATGCCATCGAGCGGCGATAGAACACCGCCGAGCACGTGATAGCGCACCTGCCCTGCCCCGGCGCGTTCGAGCGCCCAGAGGTCGGACACGTCTTCGACGACAATCAGGATTCCACTTTCGCCGCGACGCGGATCGGAGCAGATCGAGCAGGGACTTGCCGTATCGACATTGCCGCAAATCTCGCAGGTGCGGACGGCGGCAACAGCGCGATCGAGCGCGGCTGAAAGGGGCAGCATGAGCTGCTCCTTCTTCTTGATCATATGCAGCACAGCGCGCCGGGCCGAACGCGGCCCGAGGCCCGGAAGGCGGGCCAGAAGCTGGATCAGTTGCTCGATTTCAGGTCCGCCGGACATGTTTTGCGACTTGGCTCAGAGGTTGAAACAGCCACGGCGTCATCCCCGCGAAAGCGGGGATCTCAGAACGGGATTCCCACTTTCGCAGGGATGACGCTGAGGTTGGGAGAGTTTTAGAACGGAAACTTCATGCCGGGCGGAATCGGCAGGCCGGCAGTGACTTCGCTCATCTTGCGCTGCACTTCGGCTTCGCTCTTGCCCTTGGCGTCGTTGAACGCAGCAACGATCAGGTCTTCGAGCACTTCGATTTCGGACGGATTGGCGAGGGATGGATCGATCTTGAGACCCTTCAAATCGCCCTTGCCGGAGAGCGCCACGGTGACGAGGCCACCGCCGGAGCGGCCTTCAACGACCATGTCGGCAAGTTCGGCCTGCATGGCCTCCATCTTGCCCTTCATTTCGCTGGCGGCCTTCATCATGCCCATGATGTCTTTCATTCGTCGTCCTCTTCGATTGGTGCGGGGGCGATTTCTGCGGGCGCGGCTTCGTCGTCGCGCACGGTGACGTTAACGAGCTTGGCCCCGGGAAAGGTTTCAAGAATGGCTTTGACGAGCGGATCCTCGTGCGCTGCCGCTGTCGCCTCGACCTTGCGCTGCTCGCGCTCCTGCCGGATGGTCATCCCTTCGGGCGGCTTGGTCGAAACCATGACGAGCCAGCGCTGACCCGTCCAAGTCTGGAGGCGCGCCGATAGCGTTGCGATCATGCCGGGATCGGCATTTTCGGCCAGCGCCACCTCGATCCGGCCCTGCTCGAAGGAGATGGGGCGCATCTGGGATTCGAGCGCGAGCTTGACCAGCACATCACGCTTGGCGGTCGCGAGGGCGATCAGGTCTTTATAGCTTGCAACCGTTGCCAGAGCGGGCTGCTGCACGGGGGCAACCTGCGGCTGCGCCGCAACGACCTGGGGTTGGACTGATGCGAGGGCCTGTGGCTGGGTGGTGACGATGGCCTGCGGCCGAGACATTTGCTGGGGCTCAGCCACCGACAGCGGCGTTTCGATGCGCGCTGCCGAGGCACCGCCCCCACCACTGCCGGATGGGAGGCCGCGAGGTGCAGGTGGACTGAGCGGCGCATTGGCGAGCACCTGGCCCGAAAGCTTGGCAATGACTTCGTCAGGGCTTGGCAGATCGGCCGCATAAGCGAGCCGGATCAGCGTCATTTCTGCCGCCTGCAGCGCATTGCCGGCGCGGGCGGTTTCTTCATTGCCCTTGAAAAGAATCTGCCAGGCGCGGGTCAGCGCGCGCATCGGCAGGCGCTGGGCAAGATCGCGCCCACGGCTCTTTTCGTCCGGGGTCAGCGAGGCGTCATCTGCCGCCGCAGGCACGACTTTTATGCGCGTGACGAGATGGGTAAATTCAGCCAAGTCAGCGAGCAGCGTCTGCGGATCGGCACCGAGATCATAAAGTTCGCGCAAAGCGGTCAGCGCTTCGGCGACGCGGCCGCCCATCACGTCTTCGAAGAGATCAATGATACGGGCGCGATCGCCGAGGCCGAGCATGGTCTTGACGGTCGCGGCCGTCACCGTGCCGCCACCATGGGCGATAGCCTGGTCGAGCAGCGAGAGACTATCGCGGGCAGAGCCTTCCCCCGCGCGGACGATCATGGCCAATGCATCGGCTTCGAACGCGATGCCTTCCTGGCCAAGGATCTTTTCGAGATAGCCGGTCATGATATCGGCCGGGATACGGCGCAGATCGAAACGCTGGCAGCGCGACAGGATGGTGATCGGAACCTTGCGGATCTCGGTCGTCGCGAAAATGAATTTGACATAGGGCGGCGGCTCTTCGAGCGTCTTCAAGAGGCCATTGAAGGCCGCCGTCGAGAGCATGTGCACTTCGTCGATGACATAGACCTTATAGGGCGCCGAAGCCGGGCCATATTTGACCGAGTCGATGATCTCGCGGATATCGCCGATACCGGTATTGGACGCAGCGTCCATTTCGATGACGTCGACATGCCGGCCCTCGATGATGGCGCGGCAGTGCATGCCTTCCTTTTCGAGATCGAGCGTCGGGCGGCGGCCGTTTTCGTCTTCATAGTTGAAGGCACGGGCCAAAATGCGCGCGGTAGTGGTCTTCCCCACGCCGCGCACGCCGGTCATGATGAAGGCGTGGTGGATGCGGTTCTGCGCAAACGCATTGCCCAGCGTCTGCACCATGGCATCCTGCCCGACCAGGGTCGAGAAGTCGCGCGGGCGATATTTGCGGGCCAGCACCAGATAGGGCGTGGTCTGAGCGTCAGCCATTTTTGCCCTCCATTGCCGGTGCTTGGTGGAATCTGCATGAGGTCATGGCGTAACCATAGGGCAATGGCACGCAACCCGCAAAAGCATGCGGACGAAAACACCGGATTCGAACAGGGAATTGAAGTAGGAGGCTGGCATCGACCCGTGAGGATCTCGTTGGGGCTGCTTCCTTCCGGACCTGACCCGGTTGGCGAGGAACACGTCCGCGCCAACCTCCCGAGGGTGTATATGCTGATTTATCGGGCGGAGTGCAAGACCTTCTGCTCGTCCGTGAACAGGCCGCGCTTGCTGCCCCCCTCCTCGCCGCCCTCATTAAGTGCACTCTGGACCGTCGATAGCAATGCCTTCCCAACCAGGGTGTCAGGTGGAAATTGGAAACGCCGTTCGGGTCCAGGGTGAACACTCCCCATCAAGGGGGAGGATGGGAGGGGTTGACGCACGCCCGCAGCTCTATCGGCTCCCCCGCGCACCTTGACCTGCCTTCGGCAGCGGCGCATCGCGCCACTCCCCAGGCGCTAGCCCGTCCAGCGTCCAATCCCCGATCTGCCAGCGCACAAGGCGCAGCGTCGGGAACCCCACGGACGCCGTCATGCGGCGGACCTGACGGTTGCGGCCCTCGGTAATGGTCAGCGAGATCCAGCTATCGGGCACGCTCTTGCGGAAGCGCACCGGCGGGTTGCGTTCCCAAAGGGTTGGTGGGTCGATCAACCTTGCCTGCGCAGGCAGGGTGGGGCCATCCTTGAGAGTGACGCCATTGCGCAGCTTTTCGAGTGCTCCCTCGTCCGGAATGCCTTCGACCTGGACGAGATAGGTTTTTGGGAGCTTGAATTTCGGCGAGGAGATTCTTGCCTGCAGCTGGCCATCGTCGGTCAGAAGCAGCAGGCCCTCGCTGTCCTTGTCGAGCCGGCCGGCCGGATAGACGCCGGGCACGCGCACGAAGCTTGCCAGCGTTTCGCCCGGCTCGCCGCCGGAAAACTGCGATTGGACGTTGAATGGCTTGTTGAGAAGGATGAGGCGCGGCAAGGGTCAGTCCTTCTCATAGGGTCGGGGCGGGTGGACGAGGGTGACCAGCACCACCGAAATCAACATCAGCAGATACCACGATCCGAGCTTTTCCCAACCGACCAGCGCCCAGCCATCGGCCTGGCTCGGATAGATCCAGGCACGGCTCCAGGTGCCGATGTTTTCCGCGATCCAGATAAAGAGCGCAACAAGGAGAAAGGCCAGCAGCATGGGCATGCGGTGCCGGAAACGGAAGACGCGGTAGTGCATGAAACTACGCCGATAGAGCACCACCACCGCGGCAAAGAGCAACCAGCGGAAGTCGAAGAAATAGTGGTGGGCGAAGAAATTGACATAGATGCCGAGCGCCACAAGCACGGTCATTGGGACAGCCGGATAGCGGGTGAAGGTGATGTCGAAGATGCGCTGGATGCGGGCCATGTAGGAGCCGACGCAGGCATACATGAAGCCGGAAAAGAGCGGCACGCCGCCAATGCGGAAAAGGGCATCGTCGGGATAGACCCAGGAGCCGACGGCAGTCTTGAACACTTCCATGCCCGTGCCGACGAGATGAAAGATGAGGATGACGCGGGCTTCATCGAGCGTTTCGAGACGGAAGAAAATCATGCCGGCCTGAATAGCGAGAGCGGCGAGGAACCAGGCGTCGTAGCGATTGAGCCCAATCTCGGGCCACCAGAGCCGGGTGAGAAGGATCATGCCCAGCACCAGAGCGCCAAATAGGCAGGCCCAGGCTTGTTTCAAACCAAAAACCAGGAATTCGACGGCGCCATCGGCAAGGCGACCGCGTGGCAGGCGTGACAGCAAGATGCGGGCAGCCGCGTCGATCCTTGCTTCCACACTCGTGAAGTGAATGGCGCCCTCCGCCCTTGCCCCGCTGCGCGGCACTGGTTATGCCCTCATCAAATGCGCCGAATTGTGGCGCCACCCATCCCGGTTCGGAACGGAGACGCCCTTTTGGCCAGACGCCACCCGACATCGCTGCGCACCTCCAAGCAGGATATTGCTGTCGCCAAGAAGGCGCCGCAGACGCCGCAAACCGAGAACCCCGCTTATCGCCTCGCCTTTGCCGACGATGATTTCCTGACCTCGGAAGATACGCGCGGCATCCGCTTCCAACTCGAATATCTCAAGACCGAGATGCGCCTTCGCGAGCGCGGCATTACTTCGACCGTCGTGCTGTTTGGCGGCGCGCGTATTCCCGAGCCCGGAAAGCCAGCATGGGCCGCCAAGAACGAAACGCAGAAGCGTAATCTCGAAGAAGCCTCGCGCTATTACGACGAAGCGCGCCACTTTGCGCGGCTCGCGAGCCAAACTTCGGCGGCGAGCGACTTCAAGGATTTCGTCGTCGTCACCGGCGGTGGGCCGGGCGTGATGGAAGCGGGCAATCGCGGCGCCGCCGATATGGGTGCGCCCTCGATCGGGCTCAACATCGTCCTGCCCCACGAGCAGGCGCCGAACCTTTATGTGACGCCCGATCTCTCGTTCAATTTCCACTACTTCGCCACACGAAAAATCCACTTCCTGCTGCGCGCCAAGGCAGTGGCGGTGTTTCCAGGCGGCTTCGGGACGCTCGATGAATTCTTCGAAACGCTGACCCTCGTGCAGACCGGGCGCATGGACCGCGTGCCGATGCTGCTCTTTGGCCGTCATTTTTGGGAAAAGGTCATCAATTTCGAGGCGCTGGCCGAGGCCGGAACGATCTCGCCCACCGATCCCGAGCTGTTCCACATTGTCGATACGGCGGATGAAGGCTGGGCGGTGATCCGCGAATTTTACCAGCTGCCCGAGATGCCAAAGCCAGAGTGGGCGGCGGAATAGTTCTTCTGCCAGTCCGCTTGATCGTTACCCTCGGGTCTGACCCGAGGGTTTTACGACTCGACCACGAAGCGAAGTTCCCTCGGGTCGAGCCCGAGGATGATGGCGGGGGCGGATCAGCATTCGCTACATCCGGGCGCTGAGCGCGCCACGCGCCGACAGGATCAGCTCGTCAGCACGATGCGCATCAGATCGGCCGTATTTTTGGCGCCGAGCTTTTCCATGACGCGCGCGCGGTGCACCTCGATGGTGCGCGGGGAGATGCCGAGTTCGCGCCCGGCTTCCTTGTTGGATTGGCCATTGGTGATCAATTGCAGCACTTCCCGCTCGCGCGGGGTCAGCTGGGAAAAGCCGCGCACCTCCACGGGCCGCCGCCCACCCTGCATGGCGCCCAGATGCACGTCGCGCCGCAGCGCATCGCGCACGATGGTCAGGAGGTGCTCGCTATCGATCGGCTTGGGTACCACATCGGTGGCGCCGAGCTTCATCGCCGTTACCGCCGCGTCGAGTTGCGGAGAATTGGCGAGCATGACCACCGGCGTACCATTGTGCATGGATTTTATCCGGCGCAGCAGCGGGAGCCCGCTTTCCCCGCCAATGGAAAGATTGACGATGGCGACATCGGTACGCCGCCGCTCGAGCGAAGCCAGAAATTGCGCCGCTTCAAGGGAAAACATGGTCTGAAATCCCTCCAGCCGGAACAATACGCTCAGCCCTTCGCACATGACCGGATCGTCATCCACGATATGGATGATGCGATCGCGGTTGAGAAAAGAGTGGTAATACGTGTCGTCGCTCATCGTGCCCAAGCCTCTTTGGCAGGTTCGCCTATCAACCCTTGGGACTGGAGCCGCATGACGGCGGAGAAACTGGTCCGCCGCCCCCCGTCCCAAACTCACCCCGGTAGTTTGCTCTAGGTGATCGTGCCGTTCGATTTGGATACAATACTTAAGTATTATTACCTAGTAACTAGGTATTTTTTCTTATGATCGACGATTCTTATGATATCGATCCTAGCAAGGAGGTCAAGCGGGCGAGAGGATCGCCCGCCCGAAACTTCCTCAAACGCGCGGGTTGGCGCGCAGTGCGTCGCGGATTTCGGTGAGCAGCACTTCTTCCTTGGTGGGGGCGGGGGTCGTCTGCACCGGCTCTTTGGCCGCTTCGCGCTTGAGGCTGTTGATCGCCTTGACGACGAGGAACAGGACAAAGGCGATAATGGCGAACTTGACCACGGCATTGATGAAGAGGCCGATATTGAGCGTTGCCACGCCCGCGGCTTTGGCGGCGGCGACAGAAGGCACCGGCACGTTCTGCGGATTGGACAGAACCACAAAGAGGTTGGAAAAATCGATGCCACCGATGATCAGCCCGATCAGCGGCATGAAAATATCGTCGACGATCGAAGAAACGATGGCGCCGAACGCCGCGCCGATGATCACGCCGATAGCGAGATCGATCATGTTGCCCTTGATCGCGAAATCGCGGAATTCCTTCATCACGCTCATAATGCCCTCCAGCTTGGTTGATCCCTCCGGCGGCCGCCGAAACGGGATAGCCAGCATTCCCGAGCTTGAGCGCTTTGGCAATGGGACCTCTGTCGGCCTTGCATGGGGAAGATACCGAGGGGATAAGCAGGGCGTGGAGCGGTTAAGCTGATGATGACCCATGCATTGACAGATGGCACGGCCAGCCTCCGGCTTGCCATCGATTACCTGCCGCAGGGCATCGCCGTCTTCGATGCCGGGATGCGCCTCGTTGTATCCAATCACCGGTACAATCTCCTCCTGGCCCTGCCCGAGGATCTTACCCGCCCGGGAACGGCGCTTTTCGACATTGCGCTTTTTCTGTCCGAGCGCGGCGATATGGGTCCGGGCGATCCGGCGCATCTTGCCATCGACCGTATCCGGATTTTGACCGAGGCGCCGATGACCGTGACGCAGCGGATGGGCAATGGCGGCCAGGCGCTCGAGTTTCACTCAAGCCGCCTGCCCGATGGCGGCCTTGCCATCACCTTTTCCGACGTCACGGCGCGCGTCCGCGCCGAGCAGGAACTCGAACGTGTCAACCTTTCGCTTGAAGGTCGGGTCGAAGAGCGCACCAAGGCGCTGACCCGCGTTAATTCCGAACTCGAAGTCGCCCGCGCCAAGGCGGATGCCGCCAATCACGACAAGACGCGCTTTCTCGCCGCTGCCAGCCACGATCTGCTGCAGCCCCTGAATGCGGCGCGACTCTATACCTCGACGCTGATCGAACGGGCCAAATCCACCGCCTTTGCCGAATTGGCGACATCGATCGAAGCTTCGCTCACGGCGGTCGAAGAGATCATGTCCGCGCTGCTCGATATTTCGCGCATCGATAGCGGCGTCCTCAAGCCTGCGCCCGTGCCCGTCGCCGGGCAGGATTTGCTGCGCAGGATCGAGGTGGAATTTGCCCCCCTCGCGCGCGAGCATGAAGTCTCCTTGCGCATCATCCCGACGGCCGCATCGGTCATGGCGGATCGCGCGCTCGTCGGGCGCATCGTTCAGAATCTTGTGTCCAACGCCATCAAATATACGCCGGCCGGCGGGCGAGTGCTGGTGGGGATGCGGCGGCGCGGCAACCGGCTGCGGCTCGATGTCGTCGATACCGGCATCGGCTTTAATCGCGATCAGCACAAACTGGTGTTTGCCGAGTTTTCCCGGCTCGATCGCGCCGCGCGCATGGCGCAGGGGCTGGGCCTGGGGCTCTCCATCGTCCAGCGTCTCGTCGCCGCGCTCGATCTGACGCTCGAACTCGACAGCCGCGAGGGCCGCGGGTCGCGGTTCTCGGTTTACCTGCCCCTCGTGCGCAATGCCAAGGTGACGCCCGCTGGTTCTTCGCCCTCCCCGGAAGGCAATTTCGGGACGCTCAATCTCAAGGTGCTGTGCGTCGACAATGAGCGGGCCATTCTCGAGGCCATGCAGGGGCTTCTCGAACATTGGGGCTGCGACGTGCGCGTTGCGCTCTCTCTCAAGCAAATCGATCGGGAGCGCTTGCTGGAAGGCTGGTATCCCGATCTAGTCTTGATGGATTATCACCTCGATCAGACATCGGGGCTCGATGCCATCGAGTGGCTGCGGCACAACCTTGGCGGGCACCTTCCCGCAGCGCTCGTCACGGCCGACCGCAGCCCAGCGGTACGGACGCTGGCGGAAGATCGCGGCATCGCCGTCGTCACCAAGCCCGTCAAACCTGCGGCGCTGCGCGCCACCATCAGTGGCCTTGCGAACCAATCGGTCCGCTCCACCCGCGCCAAATAAAAAGGCCGGCGCCGAAGCACCGACCGTTGTTTAAAATGATCGTCTTGAAAGATATGGGCTGAAAGGCTCAGGTCATCAAAAGGGTGCGGCGCCGGGAAAGGCCCGGCGCCGGAAGCGATCAGATCCAGTAAGGCGTCACGCCATAATAGTCGTAGACGCGGCGGCCGTTTTCCTCGGTCCAGTAGCTGTCGTCTTCCGTCTCGTAGCGCGGTGCGCCTTCGAGCTGGGATTTGCTGACATCGACGCGATAGCCGCCGAGGCTTTCGTCATAGTTGAGCTTGGACCAGGGGAGCGGATAGTGCTCGTGTCCGATGCCGAGGAAGCCGCCGAAGCTCAATACGGCATAGGATACCTTGCCGGAGCGCTTTTCGACGAGAATGCGTTCGATCGAGCCGATATGCTCGCCCGATTGGTCATAGACCTTGGTGCCTTCAACCTTGTCCGAGGCGATCAGGTCATGGGTTTCCTTGATGTCGGCGTCTGCCTTGCGAACGTCATCATAGGCCATTGTGAAATCCTCCTGATTGATGGTGGAGGGACGAACGCAGGCCTTGGCGTGAAGTTGCGAGGTTAGAAGATTTGTGATCAGGCGACGAGACGCGGTTGCCGGCGTGAGCGGGCGTCGCGCTCGGTCAGGATCTGGGCAAAGGCGTCTATGCCGAGCGGCCGGGCAATATAATAGCCCTGGGCGTAATCGACCTTGCCGGACGCCTGCATTTCGGCGAGCCGGCCAGCGGTTTCGATCCCTTCGACGACCACCTTAAGTCCTGTCGACTGCACCAGATCAAGCGCATGATCGAGCATCCGCGCCATCACCGACTGGTCCGGCGCCATGGCGAAACCGCGATCGAGCTTGACGCCCTCGACAGAAAGCTTTGCCAGCGTCTGCATGGACGAATAGCCCACACCGAAGTCGTCGATGTAAACGGCGATGCCTTCGTCGCGCAGCGCATCGATGGTTAATTGCGCCGTCTCGATTTCGATGGCGCCGGTTTCAACGATTTCAAAGGCCAGATCGAATGGCGAACCGGGCTCGATAAACGGAGCGAAGGTCTGCAGCAGCCAATCGGCGTCGAGATCCTGCGGAAAGATATTGAAATTGACCTGCAGCCGCTCGCCAAGGGGAATGAAAGACGCAAGTTCAGCGAAGGCCTGCTGCGCCATCAGCGCGGTGAAAACCCGCGTCAGCCCCTTTTTCTCGATGAGCGGAATGAAGCGATCGGGAAAAACCAGCGTTTGGTCGACATCGCGCCAGCGGGCAAGCACCTCGCACCCGGTGACGAGATCAGTCTTGAGATCGAGCAGCGGCTGATAGGTGCATACCAGCCCACGCTGCTGGAAGCGGCGCAGGAAGCGCGCCTCGAACGACCAGACATGGGCAAAAAGCGCATAAAGCTTGGCCGCAAGCCAGGCAGAAACGATGGCGGAAACAACGAGTGCAGCAATGATCGTGGCGCTGCCCACAACCAGGAGATCGCCAAGGCTCGCGCGCGCAACTAAACAGTGGACGCCGCCCTCGTCGCAGCGGGTCGTCAGCCAATTTCCCTTGTGGAGGCCGAAGAGGCCATCTGGCGGCGACAGGGCATCCGCATAAACGCCCGGCATGCCCGAGGTGTGCCACCAGCGGCCATCCCCGGCGCGCACCACCACTTCGATTTTCAGCCAATTGGACGCCGGCGCCGCGAGCGGCGTGACGGGGATGACGACACCATGATTGCCGCGAATGGCAAACGTCCCGGAAAGCCCGTGGAGCCCGATGCTGGCTAGGTCACGATCGAGCCACAGCGCCACCGCGAATTGCCCGGAGGGTGTCAGGTCGGGCGTGCCGAGAGCCACCGGCACCGGCAGAAGACCGTTATTGGCGGTGCAGATCACCCGGCCGTTTTCGAAGAAGAACAATTCGTTCATGCCGTCGGGCAGGAAGGCGATGCGGCGCTGCTGTTCGGCATAAAGGGGCGAACAGGGCGCCGCCGTCAGCTGCGCGTCCATGGTGTCGAGGGTCTGGAGCGCCGCGGTGCGAATGCGCGTATGGGTTTCTAGGACCGCTGCGACCTCGCGGTCCATGCCCGCCAGCAATTCGCGGGCCATGAAGAAGCCCGACGCCCAGACCAGGGAGACGAAGCACACGAGCCACAAGACAAAGCGCACCTTGCCCTGGTTGGTTGCTGCCAGAAGAAACGATGTAATCCCGCCCATTTGCGTCCCTCACGCCCCGCGATGATGCAAGGCGAGAGGTCAAGGCCGCGTTAATTGCCGCTCACGCCTTTGCCTCCAATAGAGGGGACATGGAACTGGCGCGCCCTCCACCGCATTTTTCTCAAGAATTGACGAGGCAAGAATTGAGGAGCGCAGAATGGTGTTCGACAGTCTCAAGGACCAGATGGCCGGGCGGGACAACTTGACCCCGATGCAGATTGCTCAGCACAGCCTTTTTACCGCACGCGAAAAGCTCGATCTCCTCCAGCAGCTCAAGGCCGATGCTACGGGCGCGCTCGAGGAAGGCGAAGATTTCGGCTTCGGCGCCGAAGAAATCGATGAAGCCATCGCCTATGTGCACGAAGGCGTGCAATCCGGCGTCGGCACCCAAACCGTATTGAAGGGAGACTTCTGATGGCCGTCCAGGACAGCAAGGCGCCCAGCGTTGCCAATGTCGATTTCCTCGTCGACGAAAACGGCTCGCGCATCGATGTGCCGCCCGATAGCGAAATCCGCCCGACCGGCGATACCGAAGCCGCAGTCGGGGCCACTTCGCCCACCAATTGGTGGCTTTATGGCGTGGTCGGC
Organism: Devosia soli; assembly: GCF_000970455.1. Lineage (GTDB taxonomy): Bacteria > Pseudomonadota > Alphaproteobacteria > Rhizobiales > Devosiaceae > Devosia > Devosia soli. The sequence continues at coordinate 334,757 of NZ_LAJG01000042.1, forward strand.
CTCGCCATCGTCGTGGCGCTGCTTTTCCTGATGCAAATGCTCAACGGCGCGCCGGGCACAGACGTACAGCCCGGGTCGCCGACTTCGGAGCCGGTGGTTGAAACCCCGGCCCAGCCGGCCGCACAATAAAAAACGCGGCCCCCATGAGAGGCCGCGCTTCCTTTGCAGCAGGTCCGATCAGCCCTGGATCGGCGAGATCTGGATTTCGACGCGGCGGTTCTGCGCGCGGCCAGCTTCAGTGGCGTTCGAAGCGATGGGCGAGGTTTCGCCCTTGCCTTCAATGTAGAAGCGGCGCTGGTCGATGCCCTGGTTGGCCAGGATCGTTGCAACAGCGACGGCGCGACGCTGGCTGAGCGACAGGTTATAGGCGTCATCGCCCTGGCTATCGGTGTGGCCATAGACATCGACGATAGACTTGTCGAACTTCTTGAGCACGAGCGCGACCGAAACCAGCGTCTGGTTGAACTGCGGCTGCACCGTCGCCTGATCGGTCGAGAAGGTGATGTTGGACGGCATGTTGAGGATGATCTGGTCGCCGACGCGGGTCACCGAAACACCGGTTCCTTGCAGCTGGGCGCGCAGTTCGGCTTCCTGCTGGTCCATGTAATTGCCGATGGCGGCGCCGGTGAGGCCGCCGACGCCAGCGCCGATCAAAGCGCCGACACGCGGATCGCCGCCGACGGCTGCACCGACGATCGCACCGGCAATGGCGCCACCGCCCGCCCCGATCAGCGTGCCGCCAGCCGTGTTCGAAATCTGCGACTGGCCGGTATAGGGATTGGTGGTGGTACAGGCGGTCAGCGCCAGCGTGGCGGCAAGCGCGACAAGAACCTTGGACTTCATGGTTTTCCCCCGAAGGAATCTAGAAAGTGGCCTGAGTGGCTGTGGAATACGGCAGGAGCGTGATGCCGGGAAGATGCTGAACAATGGATGAATGCGAGAAAACTTCGCCTGCCGGACTACCCTAACCTAACAACTGTCGGGCCACCTGTTGCGAGCGCACCGCGTCAACCAGTAACGGCGTAAGATCACTGGCTTGATCGATTGCGCCCAACACCGGCAAAGATCGAAGTGCCGGGTCATTGATCGCTGCCATCGCTGCGTTCACCGCGTCATCGGCATTGATGGTGACGAAGGGACGATCGTAATAGGGGCCAACCACCGGAGTGAAGGGCCCGACCCCCTTTTCATTTTGTATGGTTGCAAGCTTAAGATAAGCCCTGGCGAGCGCTTCGCCGCGTTCGTTCCACGCTGTCGCCTCCAAGGCCAAATTAAGGTCGGGCATCAGCGCGTTCGCAATAGGCAGTTGCGAAAAGCCCGTGCCGAACCATTTGGCATAGGGCGCATAGCTTCGCGCAAGGAGAAATCCAAGCGCCATGACATCGTGCACCAACCGAGCGGCGATTAGGCGCGAACCCAGATCATCGCCCACCTGACCCGCTCTCCCGACAAAGGCCTGTGCTTCGGCAATCCGCCGCCAATGGCAGGCGATGCGATATAACCAGACATCATCGGGAAAGTAAGCCAGCGCCCGCCGCGCAAGTGTCAGCCGGCCATCGCCATCGTGAAAAACTGCACCCGCCGTGAACGAAAGCAGTTTCTGTTCTGGAAAGCCGAGCCAATCGACGGGCCTAATACCTTCGAGGTAACGAATGCCGAAATGCGACTCAAGCCGTCCTTCAATCGTATGAAATTCGAGCCCATGCTCCAGAGCGCCAATGGAATCTCTGTTGCTCGCCGCCGGATGAGGACGCGCCCGCCAACCAGTCGGCTCGCCTCGAAACGTTTGGGGCAAGACCTTGGCAAAGTCAGCAAGCAAGGACTGCGCGTGCGCGTGAAAATCGGCAGCCGATAGATGAATATGCACCCGCGGACCCCAATTATGGTCTTTGGATGTTTCATCATCAAAGCCGAGAAGCTCCGAGCCATAGCCGATCAGCGCCGCTGAATACGACAACTCCGGTGCCGCCGACGCCAAAAACGGCGCGACGATCTCGTCATAAAACGTCCGCGACAGTTCGATGCCCTGCATTCTTGTTGCTCTGCCTAGCGCTGTACCAAATCGACTTACACGGCTTAGCTAATTAGCCAGGGTGGTAAGCCACCGACGGGCCAAGCACTGGCAACCGCCTAATGATAGTGGCTGGACCAGAAAATCAGGACCAATGTGCCATACGAGTGAATAGGCCGATGGCGACTACGACCATAAAGATGCGCGGTACAACCGGCTCTTGTCCTAACTCCTCTGCTTGATTCCGCACATGCCAATGCTCATTGAGTGCCGTCCTCAGCGCAGTCGCTCGACGCTCGGCATCATGGTGTGTGGGGTTACGTCCCGCGCTTCGACCTCGTCGAGCAGTTTCAGGATTTTTTCGGCATTGTCGATGTGCCGCTGTTCCATGGAAAAATTGAGCGTGACGTAGTCGCGGCCGGGGCAGAAGGTGCAGATGTTCACCGCCGCATGCCAAGCGCCGCAATAGAGCGGCTCGATCATGCCATGGGTCATTGGTCCATAGGTGCGGTGCGGCGGCACCAGCGTCAGCACGATATGCATGCCGCCGTTGAAGCGCCAGAAGCGCTTGTTGGGCAGCGCGGGGATTAGCCGGTTGAGCGTGCGCATGGCCTTGAACATGGCCATGATCACCACCTGGAACGAGGTGATGTCCTTCTGCTCGATGCCGGCGACGGTGTTGTCGACGGCGCGAACATAGTCGACGAAGTCGTCCATCACCCTGAATTTGGCTTCGAGCGCGCGGACGCGAAAGAAGTCGTCGTCGGTATTGTTCCGCTTGGTGTCGAGCATGGTATAGGCAGCGCCGATCACCTTCTTGCTCATCAGTTTTTCCGCGCCCTCGCCATTGAGCGCATGGGTGACGAGCGCAAACATCAGCGAGCGCTGGCGCACGCCGAGCTTGTTGGCAAGAAGCCTGAGGCGATGGCGCTCGATGGCGAGCGTCTTGAAACCCCAGGGCTGCTCCTTGGGCGCGAGGATATTGGCGAGAACCAGGTAGATGAAAGCGGTCATTCCGCCGCGCAGGGCACTCTTGATCCGGTCGAGCAGCGGCAGCTTGTTGGATTTGTTCGATTGCACGCCGTGGCCGGCCGCGGCCGAACGGGTCAACAGCGCTGAATCCGAGCCCTCGAGAAGCGCGTGGCTCGAGCGGACCTGCAGGACGGCAGCGCGTCCCTCCCCATCCGGACCACCGCGGCGCACCGCCGCCATGACGCGGAACAGCGGCAGGTCATCGCGCTCAAAAATGTCGGTCGATTTGCTCAGCCACTTGTCGGGATAGCCATCGAATTCGTCGACCATTTCAACCGAAGTGATGGCATCGAGCATATGCTTGGGAAACGGCTGGCCCGGCTCTGCGCCGACAAAGCCATGGGTCAGTTGCGGGGCCAGTGCAACCATCTCGGCCACCATGTTCGCCAGCCCGTCCTTGTCGTAGCTTTCGGTGGAGAAGGCGGTAAAGAAAACCGTGTCCCGGCCCTGATACAGGAACCACTGGAAATCGGTGAATAAGGCTTGAGGATGACGTTTGACCGCCGCGTGGGCGAGTGCCAGGGCATCGGCATGTTGCCCCGTAAAACTTGAAGACGAAAAGCTCTTCACTTCAGTTATCCCCCTCGTGCCGCTCCCCCGGCAGAGACGATCTAAGCGCAGTCTTTTCGACCTCGCAACCTCCCCGACGCGGCCCAGTTAACGCCGACACGCGCAAAACACGCAATTTTGTGGGTCTGTGACATTAATCCTGCCCACCCGCCCCCTCCAAATGGACGGGGCGTTGCGCATTCGCAGTTGGCAGAAGCGCTGCAAGACTTTAGAATAGTTCTCGTTTACGCAGCAGAGTCTGACCTTAGCCCAGGCCCGGCCGCGCGTCGAATTGACCTATGTCAATGCAGCCAGCGCTTCCATAAGTAGGGTGCGATGCAGCCACATTGGCAATCCTGCTTCCCCACGGCAGGCGCAAAGGAACGGCCCCATGGATTATCGCGGTATTTTTGAGGATGCAGTGGACACGCTGCGGGCGGAAAAGCGCTATCGCATTTTTGCCGATCTCGAACGTATCGCCGGCCGGTTTCCGAAGGCGCTCTACCGCGACGATGCGGATAATGCGCGCGAGATCACCATCTGGTGCTCCAACGATTATCTCGGCATGGGCCAGAACGATAAGGTCGTCAAAGCCATGCAGGAGACGGCCGGCAAGCTCGGCGTCGGCGCCGGCGGCACCCGCAACATTTCGGGCACCAACCGCCCGCTGGTGGAACTCGAGCGCTCGCTCGCGGACCTGCATCGCAAGGAAGCGGCACTTGTCTTCACTTCGGGCTTCGTGTCCAACGAAGCGGCGCTTTCGACCATTGCGCGGCTCCTGCCCGATTGCGTGATCTTTTCCGATCAGCTCAACCACGCCTCGATGATCCAGGGCGTGCGCCAGTCGGGTATGGAAAAGAAGATTTTCCGGCACAATGACGTCGCGCATCTTCGCGAGTTGCTGAGCCAGGTCGATCGCAAGCGCCCGAAACTGATTGCCTTTGAATCCGTCTATTCGATGGATGGCGATATCGCGCCGATCAAGGAGATCTGCGATCTCGCCGAGGAATTCGGCGCGCTGACCTATATCGATGAAGTGCATGCCGTGGGCATGTATGGGCCGCGCGGTGGCGGCATAGCCGAGCGCGAAGGCCTGATGGAACGCATCGACGTTATCGAGGGTACACTCGCCAAGGGCTTCGGCGTCATGGGCGGCTATATCGCCGCCAACAAAGCCATCATCGATGCGGTGCGCTCCTATGCGCCCGAATTCATCTTTACCACCGCCCTGCCCCCTGCCCTCTGCGCCGCCGCGCGCGCCTCGATCGAGCATTTGAAGGGCAATGGTCACGAGCGCATGATGCACCAGCGTCAGGCGCGGCTGACCAAGGCGATCCTTGCCGATGCCGGCCTGCCGGTCATGGAAACCTCGACCCATATCGTGCCGCTGATCGTGGGCGATGCGCGCGCCGTGAAAGCTGCGAGCGACATGCTGCTCGATAAGCACAATATCTATATCCAGCCGATCAACTACCCCACCGTCCCCAAGGGCACCGAGCGGTTGCGGATCACCCCAACCCCGCTCCACACCGACGAGATGATCTTTGAATTGCGCCATGCGCTCGTCAGCGTCTGGACCAGCCTCGAACTGCCGCGTGAAAAGGCCGATGCGGCGCTGACGGCGTCGAAGCTGACATCGGGCGACCTTACCCTGCCAAGCCTCGGCGGCTGACGGACCGCCGCGATTCGCCCATTCAATCCCCGCTCCGGCGGGGATTTTTGTTGGCGGCACACCACGGCCGAACACACCCTCGTCAAGCCCAGCAAAAGGCCAAAATGTTAACGGCGACAAATATTTGTCGCGATGCATCCCTCTGCGTTTTCCGGCGTTGTGGACCCAAGTCCCATTGGGACGGGGGCAGACGCGCGCGGGCGAAGCGGCCGGATTTATCCAGCCGTCATTCGACTCGCGCATATCTGTCGCCGCCCGGTTGGCAGGTATTTGTTTTCTGGATGTCTCTATGCCTCCTCACTATGTAGCGTTCAGAACGGCCACCGCGGCTGACGTCCCGGCCATCCGTTCTCTCGTGCGTGCTGCCTATGCCAAGTGGACGCCCGTCATCGGCCGCGAGCCACGGCCCATGCTGATCGACTATTCCGAGGCTATCCACGATTTCCGTTTCGATCTCCTGACGGTCGATGGCCAGCTTGCTGGCGTGCTGCAGACCTGCCCCTGTGCCGATCACCTGTGGATCGAGAACCTTGCCGTCCATCCCCATCACCAGCGCCGCGGCCATGGCCAGTCGCTGCTCATTCTTGCCGAGCAGCTTGCCCGCCATGCCGAACTCGACGCAATGCGCCTGCTGACCAATGCGGCCTTTGCCAGCAATGTCACGCTTTACCAAAAGCTCGGCTACGAGGTTGAGCAGACCGAACCCTTCATGGGCGGCACAACGCTCTACATGACGCGGCGGCTGACTCCCTCCATTCCCATTCGCCCAGCGCATGGCTGGAATAACCAGACCCGCACTACCGCTTGAGCCCGATGAGGATCATTTAGGGTGCATGGAAGCGATCCGGGATGGTTCCGGGTCCGGCAAGGAGACCACCATGAGCACCCCCCGCAAGAACAAGTTCTTTGCGACCCTCGACACTTTCGTCACCGTATTCGGCAGCGCTGCTGCTGTGTCGGCGGCGGTCGAAGGGGGCCGGGTGCCCAAGGCTAAGCACCTCCGGACCCTCGGGATTGAACCCCAGTCCTTCCGCTCGATCGGCAAGCTGTAAGCCGCGCGGGGCGCCAGCCTCCTCCCTCGGCGACCCGCTGCGCCAGCAGCCGACACAGAAAGCCCGGATGCCAGCTCCCTCCCTGGCATCCGGGCTTTTCTTTTGCTGACTTTTCGGCATTTAGCCATGCATTGAAGGCATGGCTTTTACGCGCTTCGCCGCGCCAGGTCGGATCGATCGACGAGAGGTTGCCCGAATTGGGCGAGGAGCGCGGTGCAGTCCGCAGCCGAAACCGCAGGCGAATAGAGATAGCCCTGGCCAAGCCGCGCACCGAACCGGCGCAGAATTTCGGCCTGCGCTTCGGTCTCGACCCCTTCGGCCACGACGCGCATGCCGAGCTTCTTGACGATATCGATCAGGCCCGAAACCACCGTGTCGCTCTTTTCATCGTCCGAAAGCCGCGCGGTAAACGAGCGGTCGATCTTGACGATATCCACCGGGAAGCTGAGCAGATGCGTTAGCGAGGCATATCCCGTGCCGAAATCGTCGAGCGCCACCAGGATGCCGCGCTCGCGCAGCGCCTCGACGGCATGGGGCACGAGATTGTCGCTGCCGCCCATGAAGACGCCCTCGTTGACCTCGAGGATAATGTGGCTCAACGGCACATTGGCCCGACCGAAGATATCGATGATCCGCTCGGCGAGGTCCCCGCGCAGAAAATCGCCAGTCGTGACGTTGACCCCGACATGCTGGAAATTGATGCGCGCGTCGAGCCAGCCGCGCATGTCGCGCGCCACCTGCTCCAAAATCTTTCCGGTAACCTCATAGGCAATACGCGGATCGGCAAGCGCAGTGTGGAATTCTCCCGCCGAAACGACACGATCCCCAATGCGCAGGCGCGCCAAGGCTTCGAGCCCGACGATCTCCCTGCTCGCGAGATTGACGATGGGTTGGTAGTGCGGCTCGATCCGACCCTCGAGCAGCGCCTGGTCGAGCTGGCGGACGAGCGCGATGCGATGCGTCATGTCGGTGCGCAGGCCCAATTCAAACGCCATATAGCCGCCCCGGCGTACGGTCTTGGCGTGATAGAGCGCGAAATCGGCATTTTGGCTCAACGTATTGGCGTCGTCGCCATCGAGCCCGAAAACGGCACCGCCCATGGTGACATGGGCTTCAAAGGACTGGCTCTGCATCTCGACCATGCCCGTTGCCGCGTCGCTGGTCAGCGCCGCCCAATGCTCGAGCATGTCATGGCCATCGCAGCCGCGCGCGATGATGGCGAATTCGTCTCCGCCGAGGCGGCAGGGAATAAGCGCGGGACTGACGGCACTGAGGCGCGCGCCCACCGCCGCGATCAGCCGATCGCCTGCTGCGTGCCCGATCGTGTCATTGACCGATTTGAGATGATCGATATCGAGAAGGATAAGCCCGAACGGCACCTGGGCGTCGATATGCTCGTCGAGCAACTGGTTGAAGCGCGCTCGATTGGGCAGGCCCGTCAGCACATCGAAATAGGCAAGGCGAAAGTTACGCTCGCGAATGCGCTCGTGTTCGATGGCCAGCGCGCACATATGGACGCAGGTTTCAACGATATCGCGTTCGAACCGGGTCGGGCCGCGCGTCGTCGGAAAATAAAAGGCGAAGGTGCCGATGACCCGGCCGGATGGACTGCGGATCGGGGTTGACCAGCAGGCGAGAAAAGCGAGCGGCAGAGCAAGGTCCCTGTAGGCTTCCCAGAGCGGGTCGGTGGCAATGTCGGTCACCACCACTTCTTCGTTGCGGAAGGCCGCCGTGCCGCAGGAGCCGGATTTCGGCCCGGCGACGAGGCCGTCGATCGCATGCAGATAGGCCTCAGGAACACTTACAGAAGCCAGGTGATGCAGCGTTTCCCTTTCATCGACGAGCAGGATCGAGCAGACGACGCCGGGAGCGAGTTGCTGGGCGCGCTGGCAGACAAGGCGGCCGATGGCCGGCAGGGTTTCGCCCTGGGCCACCGCCTCCAGTATTTCGGTCTGCAGCCTTAGGAGCTGCTCCGTCTCTGCACCGGTCATTGCCGTCTCCCTAAGGGACTGCACCTATCAATGCGCGCTTGGCCGTAAGGGGAGCTTCCCGGATAGCCGATCAATTGATTCAAATCGTCTCTAATTGACGTTCATGGCCTGCAGTTGACGGACCTATAGCTATAGAGCTATCAATAAACCCATAGCCATCGAGGTATCGATCTATGCAGCAGGCGGCTGACATATTGTTCAAAGCTCTCTCGGATCCAACGCGCCGCGCGCTCTTCGAGCGCCTTTGCCGCGAAGGCGAGCGGACGGTCGGCACTCTGACCGAAGGCGCTGGGGTCTCGCAGCCGGTCGTTTCAAAGCATCTTGGCGTCTTGCGCGAGGCGGGCCTCGTGCGCGGTCGCATCGACGGACGCCTCACCCACTATAGCGCCCAGCTTGGTGCGCTGGCCCCGCTCGTTGACTGGACGCGCGACATGGCCCGTTTCTGGGAAGGCCGCTTCGACGCACTGGATGATCTTTTGAAGAGGATGGACCAGTGACGACGCCCGTCAAAAAGAGCGCCGCGCGGCGCAGTGGAGGACGCTCGATGACAAACCCGTTGCCCGACGAAACGATGTGAGAAGAAAAACCATGAGCAAGACCAATCCGGCCACTGGCCCCGCCTCGGAAAACATCGACAAGCGCATCGCCGAGCTGGGCGGCTGGCGCGGCGAAACGCTGGCGAAAATCCGGGCTCTCATAAAAAGGGCCGATCCTGAGGTGGTCGAAGAGTGGAAGTGGGACAATCCCGTCTGGTCCCATGGCGGCATCATCTGCACGGGCGAAGCCTATAAGGCCGCCGTGAAGACAACCTTTGCAAAAGGCGCAGCCCTTCCTGATCCTACCGGGCTCTTCAATTCGAGCCTTGGCGGCGGCACCCGGCGGGCGATCGATTTTCGCCAAGGGGAAAGCTTTGACGAGGATGCTTTCGTCGCGCTGATCCGCGCCGCTGTCGCCCATAACCTTGCAGGCAAGACGCCATGACCGAGGAAATCCGCACCGTCGTCATCGAGCGCGATTTTGCCCATCGCCCGGAAAAGCTCTGGCGCGCCTTGACCCAGCCGCACCTGATTGCCGAATGGCTGATGAAGAGCGACTTTGCGCCCCAGCTTGGCCATACCTTCCAATTTCGCGGCGAGTGGGGTTCGGTCGATTGTATCGTCAAGGAAATCGAGCCGCAAAGGCGCCTCGCCTACAGCTGGAACGCGCTTGGCCTTGAAAGTACGGTGACCTGGACTCTGACACCGACCGGTTCCGGCACACAGCTGCGCATGGAACAGACCGGGTTCAAACCGGACCAGAGCCAAGCCTATCACGGTGCGCGCACCGGCTGGAAACGCTTCCTCGACAATCTGGAGACTGTCCTCGCCCGGCACGACTGACAGCCTTTTTTTGAACGGACTGGAACCTATCGGCTTCCCATGCATTTGTGGGCTGGGGAGAATCCGTTTGCAGAAGGGGCAGTCGGTTGGGGGGACAAGTGCCAATTAAGGCGGGCTGGGCCGCATCGCGCTCGATCCAGCTCACCATTGGCTTGATGCTCACGGCACTTCTGCTCTTTGTGGCGCTGCTGATCTATTTCTTCTCCCTTGCGGCAAACCAGACGCAGGCGCGGGTCGAAGAGCGCTCCTTGGCGGCTTCGCAGGTTGTCGCCACCAATGCCTACTGGATTACCGAACTCGCCAACCAGACGCTGCGACGCGTCGATGCCGCCTTGGGCCCGGCACTGACCGGCACGGATGCGACCATCGAATCGGTGCTCGATGGCCTGCCCGATGCCGCCGAAACCTATGTCATCGATGCCAATGCCAATACCATCTTCTCGACCGTGCCCGATGCCAGCCGGGTCTCGGTGGCCGATAGGGAATACTTTTCGGCGCTGCGCGATGGCGCGTCCTTTTATGTCTCGCCGCTTCTTCAAAGCCGCATCACCAACGACATCATTTTCGTCTTCAGCAAACGCGTGATGCGCAACGGCCAGTTTGCCGGCGCCATCATGATTTCGTTTTCCGAATCCCTTCTCGCCGACCTTCTCGAAACGCTGGACCTGCCGCCCGGCTCCACTGTCAGTTTCGTGCGCGACGACGGGCAGTTGATGGCCCGCAGCCCCTCGGCTGGTCAGGGGGTGGATCTGGCTAAAAGTGTGCTTTTCACCACCTATCTGCCCCACGCGCCGTCCGGCACCTATAGTTCCCCGTCCTCGCCCGTCGATGGCATTTCCCGCGTCGTCTCCTATCGCCGCGTGCCGCAGACGGAGATCATTGCCATTGCTTCGGTTGCCGCCGACCCGTCCTGGCAAAACCTTTATACTGCAACCTGGACGCTGCTGCTGATCGTCTCGCCGGTCCTGCTCGGGCTCGTCGTCGGCTGCTGGTGGATCGTCAAGCTGCTCCGCGATGGCGCTGCGCGCAACCAGCAACTCCAGGAATCGGTCGATCTCAACACCATGCTCTTTCGCGAGATTCATCACCGCGTGAAGAACAATCTCGCTTCGATCCAGGCGCTGGTGCGCATGCAGGATATTCCCAAGGAGGCCAAGCGCGATCTCGAAAGCCGCTTTGCCGCAATGGCAGCCATGCACGAGCACATCTACAAGCATGATCGCTATGAAGACATCAACGCGGCCGATTTCATCCCTGCCGTGATGGGCAAGGTGCTGCAGGCCTATGGCGTCGACGTCGAGACCCACTATGCGCTCGAAAATGTCGCGGTCGATCGCGACCATGCAACGCCGCTGGCGCTACTGCTCAGCGAACTGGCGACCAATAGCTGCAAATATGCCTTCCAAAATGGCCAGAAGGCGGAAATCCGCGTGTCGCTCGGCTTCGACGCAGAGCAAAAGGCCAAGCTCGTTTTCCGCGACAATGGCGTTGGCCTGCCCGAAGAGCTGCCCAATTCAAGCATGGGTATGCGCATCATTCGCGGCGCCGTGGGCCAGATGGAGGGCGATTATGCCTTCACTTCCGACCATGGCGCGGTCTTTACCGCCCACCTCCGCCTGACGCCGGACGGGCGATCGGCAACGCCCATCCGCTCAGAAGACACCGACTGACCTTCAGGTCGCCTCGGACGCCTTTTCGCGGGTGAACCATTCTCCCTCGCGCCATTCGCGCACGGTGATGGAGATCATCTGCTGTGTGATGTCGATCAGATTATACGCATTAGGCTCGCCGCGGAGGCGCGTCGAAATGGTCGACGAAGCTTGCGCAACAAGGATCGGTGCGGAAGCGGCGGCACGAAGCCCGCGCGGTTCACCCTCCCGGATCGCGCCCGGCTCCTCATGCTTGCGCACATAGGAAAGATGAAAGTGCCCCGAAAGCACGAGGCGCACGCCGAGCTCGGCAAACGTCGCCAGCGCTTCGTCGGCGCGCTTCACCCGCTTGGTCTTCTGCATCATCGGTTCGGTGGGAAAAAGCAGGGGATGGTGCGCGACGATCACCCGCACCGCATTCGGCGAAGCCTTGGCAAAGCGCGCTTCGAGATGTTCGAGCTGATCGCGAGAAATCGTGCCGTGGCCCCAGTTCCACTCGAGCCGCGCCCGGCGTGACGTTCTCATGCCGACAAAGACCACGCCGTCCATTTCGAGCATCGGCTCGAGGTCGCGGGCGATATACTTCTTGTAGAGCCCGTAGGGATTGAGAAAGCGCCGGACGATGTTGATCGCGGGCACATCGTGATTGCCGGGCACGGTAAAGACCGGCACCGTCAGGCTATCGAGAAATTGCCGCGCCTCGACGAATTCTTCCTTGGTCCCGACCTGAGTAAAGTCTCCGCTCGCCACGACGAGATCGGGCTTCTGCCTGGAAATATCGGCCGCAAGGCCAGCGGCGACTTCGGGGTCATGATGGCCGAAATGGAGATCGGAAATATGGACGATCTTCACGGAACGTTTCCTTCGGGCAAAGCATCGGGATCGGGCGGCACCAGCACCGAAAGCGCAGCCGGCCGTATCCGGAAATCGAGCGGGGTATGAAGCGACTCCACCTCGCCGTCGAACATGACCTTGACCAGTTTCTTGTGGCTGCGAATGGTCACGGCGCGCGATTTTTCGATGCTGAGCGCTGCCGCGTCCTGCCAGTTGCCAAGCAGCATGCCGGCCGAAAGCCGCACGAAATCGACGATCGTCAGGCTTGAAAGAGTATAGATATAAAGGCTGCCGCCCTCGAGGTTCTGGCGCGAGAAAATCTTGCCGATCCCCTGGTCATAGGCATTGCAGGCCACCGCCACTGCCTTGGCGCGGACGATATGGCTCGGCCCGTCCTCGGGCTCGATGGCAATCGCCATGCGCCGCGCGCGCATCAGGCGGTTGAACATGAAGCGCATGAACGCCGCTTTCGACCCCCATGTCCCCTGCCCGCGGATATGTTCGCGCGCCGCCGCAAGCGCCGGGATCACCCCGATGACGACCTTATGCAGATAAATCCGTCCATTGACCTCACCGACATCGATCCGGCGAATGGCCGCTGATTTAAGCAGCGCAATCGCCTGCGGGATATCCATGGGCAGGCCCAAATCCTTGGCGAGCGCATTGACCGTGCCGAGCGGGAGAATGGCGAGCGCTTTATCCGAACCGGCAAGCGCCCCGGCCAGCGCCGTAATCGTCCCATCTCCGCCTGCCGCAACGATCACATCGGCATCGGACTGGGCCGCACGCGCAATGCGCTCGGCAAAGGGCATCTTGGTATCGCCATCGACAACTGCCTCGAGACCTGCGGCAGCAAAATGCTCCACCAGCGACTGGGCGGAAATCCCCGTCGCAAGCACCGTTCCGGAATTGGCATTGAGGACTACGTGAAAGCGGCGCGCTGCCGAAAGTTCCATGATTGCCCGCTGGTTGAACACGCTGACTGCGTAACGAGAGCAAAGCCACGTGGTTGCATCACCCAGCAACGAAGCCGATGCGCACCCAAACACCCAAAACCACTAAAAAACTGGTGCTGCCGGACAGGATTGAACTGTCGGCCTCTCCCTTACCAAGGGAGTGCTCTACCACTGAGCTACGGCAGCATCGAAAGGGGCGCGGCCGGTATCGGCGGCGACGGGCGCTCTACTGCCATAGGGATTCACTCGACGCAAGCGCAAAAAGCGCCTATCAACTCCCCTCGTGAATCACCGATAGCCAGGAAGGCGATGAGCAAGTCGGACGCAGCAGCCGCCAAAGAGCAAAGATTGGCCGCAAAGCTTCGCGAGAACCTCAAGCGCCGAAAGGATCAGGCCCGAGCGCGCGCTGCCCGGGACGATGCTCCGGCACCCGAAACGAGCACGGTCAAGAAACCGTAAACCATTTTCGGGCGAATTAGGAACGTCACATATTCGCAAGAGCGCGGCTGGTCTGGCTTACGTGGCAACGAAGACCTCGCCTACCTCCCCAACAGGTAGAAGGCCCAAGGGCCGGTTCAGAGGAACCATTTCATGGATCGTATTCGTTTGGTCGGCGGCAACCCGCTCAATGGGGAAATCGTCATCTCGGGCGCCAAGAACGCCGCCCTCCCCCTCATGATCGCCTCGCTGCTCACCGATGAGCCGCTGGTGCTCAGCAATGTTCCGCGGCTCGCCGACGTCAAGCAGCTGGAGCGGATTCTCGAAAACCACGGCGTCGATATCGCCGTCCATGGCCGCCGGCGCGGCGAATCGGACGGTGGCGGGCAGCGCATGACCTTCCATGCCGCCGATATCGTCGACACCACCGCCCCTTACGACCTCGTCTCCAAGATGCGGGCAAGTTTCTGGGTTATCGGGCCGCTCCTTGCCCGATGCCACGAGGCCCGCGTGTCGCTGCCCGGCGGCTGCGCCATCGGTACGCGCCCGGTCGATCTCTTCCTCTTCGGGCTCAAGGAACTCGGCGCTGAAATCGACATCGACGATGGCTATGTGGTCGCCAAGGCGCCCAAGGGTGGCCTCGTCGGCGCGCGCATCGTTTTCCCCAAGGTCTCGGTGGGCGCCACCCATACGCTGCTCATGGCCGCCACGCTCGCCAACGGCACGACAATGATCGAGAATGCCGCGCAGGAGCCCGAGATTACCAATGTCGCCGAATGCCTCGTTGCCATGGGCGCGAAAATTTCGGGCATCGGCACCAGGACGCTCACCATCGAGGGCGTCGAAAAACTCCATGGCGCCAATGTCGAGGTGATCCCCGATCGCATCGAAACCGGCACCTTTGCCATGGCTGCGGCCATGACCGGCGGCGATGTGCTCTTGCGCGGCGCGCGGCCCGAGCATCTCCAGGCAGCGCTCGATATCCTGGCCAAGACCGGTGTCGACCTGACCCCGGAAGCCGATGGGGTGCGCGTCCGCCGCAATGGCAATGGCATCCTGCCGGTCGATATCGAAACCCAGCCCTTTCCGGGTTTCCCCACCGATCTCCAAGCCCAGTTCATGGCGCTGATGACCATGAGCCAGGGCACGAGCCACGTGCGCGAAACGATCTTTGAAAACCGCTATATGCATGTGGCCGAACTCGCCCGCTTCGGCGCCGATATTGCGGTCGATGGGCAGGTGGCGACCATTCGCGGCAAGGACAAGCTCAAGGGTGCCCAGGTGATGGCAACAGACCTGCGCGCCTCGGTGTCGCTGGTCATTGCCGGCCTCGCCGCCAAGGGCGAGACCGTCGTCAACCGCATCTATCACCTCGACCGGGGATTCGAACGGCTCGAGGACAAGCTCTCGCGTTGCGGCGCCGAAATCGAACGCCTCGCTGGCTAGCGCAGGTTTAGAACCAAGTCTGCTCAGATGGAGCGGCTGCAGAAATGGTAGGCCCGGCACTGCCGGGCCTTTTTTTGCCTGAAAGCTTGCCGCAAAGCTCCGGCCCGCTCATGATCAGGCAAAGCCATGGAGACGCCAGCATGAGCCGGGACCTCATCATCTGGACCTATGACTGGGTGCCCGAAGGCCCACGCGGCTTCGTGCGCGACATGCGGCTGCGCTGGGCCTGCGAAGAGGCGGGGCTCCACTACCGGGTTAAATCCGTGCGCTTCGAGAATCGCGGCCCCGAGCATTACCAGCGCCAGCCCTTCGGTCAGGTGCCGGTGCTCGAAGACGGCGAGATCACGCTCTTTGAAAGCGGCGCCTGCCTGCTGCACCTGGCGCAAAAAAGCGAAGTGCTGATGCCTCGCGATCCCAAGGGCAGCGCTGAAACGCTTGAATGGGTTATCGCGGCGCTCAATTCGATCGAGATGGTGTCGGTGTCCTGGTGGTTCATCGCCCTTTCCAATCCCTCGACCAATCCGCTCGAGCCCTGGCTCCTGCAGCGTCTCAACCATCTCGACGCCGTGCTCTCCAAGCGCGATTGGCTGGTCGATGGGCGGTTCACCGTTGCCGATCTGCTGATGGCCGACGTCCTCCGGGTGCCGAAGTTTCGCGCCTTTAACCCGCATAAGGCGCTAGAGGACTATGTGCTGCGGGTCTGCGATCGACCCGCCTTTCGCCGCGCCTATGATTCACAGATGGCGCATTTTGCCCAGGGCAGCATTGCCCGGGCCGAGGCAAGCTTGTAGATCGAGCCATGCGTGACCAGATATGGTCCGCAACCAGTTCAGGGCCGACCATGACCGACCTCAAGCTTTTGGCGCTCGATGCCGAAGACCTCGCCGTGATCTCCGCGCATGTGCAGGATGCGGTGGTGCGCGTGCCGGACATGGGCTATTCGCGCGGCGACAAGCGCTTTGCCCTGTTGATGAACCGCTATGACTGGACGAGCGCTGAAAAGCGCAGCAAGGGCCTGCGCAAGCGTTCGGGGCTGCATTTTAATCGCGTCGAAAGTGTCGCCTATGCCGGGTTCGATCCGGCCTCGCCCGAGGGCGTTCTTAATCTTCTCGCGATCACCTTCCTGCCGTCGGCAGACGGCGTGTCGGGCATTGTCGAACTGGCCTTTGCCGGCGGCGGCACGGTGCGTCTCAGCGTCGAATGCCTCGAGGCGCGACTTGGCGATCTCGGCGCGGCCTGGGCGGCGGCAGCCAAGCCCGAGCACGCGCTCGACTGATCAGGAGGATTTGCCGGCGGCCGCTTGCTGAAAAGCGGCAAGCAGCACCTCCTGGCGCGTCTCATTGGCGGGGTCGAAATACCCTTCGGTCGCCAGCGCCTCGCGCAGCAGGAATTCCACCGCTTGGCTCGCCTCCATCTCTGGCGCCCTTTCGGCGCGCCACTTGTCGACGGCAGCAACGAGACGGGTATCGATGGACAGCATGTACTCGACTGACTCACCAGGTTGTGTCGGCAGGAAAACAATGGCCATGACGCTGCCTCCTCTCGAAAATCTAACGTGCTCCTAGTCCTCCAGGACTGCAATGATTTCTTTACGAAGACTTCCAATGCGTTAACGGCATGGAACGCGGGCTGTTCCAAAAGCGTCGTTTCCACTCAGTGAAGGAGTAAGAAATGCGGATTGGAATATTGGGAAGCGGCCAGGTCGGCGGCACCGTTGCGAAAAAGCTCGCGCAGTTGGGTCATGACGTCATGATCGGCTCTCCCCATGCCAAGGACAAGACAGCAGAGTTCCCCGGCATCAAGCTCGGGACCGCCGAAGAAGCCGCGTCCCACGGCGAATGGCTCGTCAATGCCATGCATGGCGAGGCAGCCGTCGAGGTGCTGCCCTCCCTCAATACCGCGGGAAAGATCCTGATCGACATAGGCAACTTCGAAGGCTCGATCGAAGGCCCGCTGGAGCGCTCTCTCGGGGAAACGCTGCAGCAGGCCCTGCCCCAGGTTCGCCTCGTCAAGACGCTCAATCACGTCAGCGCCCATCTCATGGTCGATCCGGTGCATCTGGGCAAGACGCTGACGATCTTCATCGCCTCCAATGACGACGAGGCCAAGACTGCCGTCACTGAACTTCTGAAAGCCATCGGCTGGCAGGACATCTTCGATCTCGGCGATCTCAGCGCCTGCCGCGCCATGGAATATGTGGCGGCATCCTGGGTCGCCATCGAAAAGGCCGTTGGCGGGCCGAACTTCAGTCTTGTCCTCGTTCGCTAGCAAAAGACGAACCAACGCGAGGCAAAGTGGCGCGGTTCAGCGTCCATTTTTCCTTGCGACACAAGGCCGGGTGGGGATAGATCGCACCATCCACCCGCCTTTTCCGGACCACCAATGCCTTTACGCCTCGACAGCGCCGCGCCCGATTTTGAACGCCGCTTTGCCGAACTGCTCGCGAGCAAGCGCGAAGCCTCGCAGGAAGTGGGCGATACGGTCGCCGGCATCATCGCCGATGTGCGCGCTCGTGGCGACGAAGCGGTGGCCGAACTCACCAATAAGTTCGATAAGGCAGGTGTTACCCCCGACACGCTGCGCTTTTCCGAGGATGAAATCGCCTCGGCCGCCGCGCGCGTTTCCGCCGAGGTGCGGGAAGCGTTGCAGACTGCGCATGATCGCATCAAGTCCCACCACGAGCGGCAAAAGCCCAAGGACGATCTTTATACCGACGCGCTCGGCGTGACCCTCGGCTCGCGCTGGACGCCGATCGATGCTGTCGGCATCTATGTGCCAGGCGGGCTCGCCTCCTATCCTTCCTCGGTGCTGATGAACGCGGTTCCCGCCAAGGTTGCCGGCGTCGAGCGTATCGCCATGGTCGTGCCGACGCCCAATGGCCAGCTTGCTTCCGCCATTCTTTGCGCTGCCCAGATTGCTGGCGTCACCGAGATCTACCGCATCGGCGGTGCCCAGGCCGTCGCCGCCCTCGCCTATGGCACCGCGTCCATTGCCCGGGTCGACAAGATCATGGGGCCCGGTAATGCCTATGTCGCGGCCGCCAAGCGCCAGGTTTTCGGGCAGGTTGGGATCGACCTCATCGCCGGCCCCTCGGAAGTGCTGGTCATCGCCGACCGCTCGGCCAATCCCGCCTGGGTCGCGGCCGATCTTATCGCCCAGGCCGAGCATGGCGGCGGCGCCCAATCGATTCTCGTGACGACCGAGGAAGCCCTCGCCGATACGGTCGACGCCGAGGTCGATCGCCAGCTGAGCCTTCTGCCCAAGCAATCGATCGCCCGCGAGGGCTGGGAGGAGTTCGGCGCCATCATCACCGTCGATACTCTCGAGACCGCAACCATCCTTGCCAATCGCATTGCCTCCGAACATGTCGAGCTTGCCGTCGACGATCCGCAGGCCCTGATGGTGGGTATTCGCCATGCCGGCGCGATCTTTCTTGGCCATCACACGCCCGAGGCGATCGGAGATTATGTCGGCGGCTCGAACCACGTGCTGCCCACCGCCCGTTCGGCGCGCTTTGCCTCGGGGCTCGGCGTCCTCGATTTTGTCAAGCGCACCTCGATCCTTGGCTGCACGCCGTCTTCGCTTTCGGCGCTCGCCGGCGCGGCGGTGACCATCGCTGAAGTCGAAGCGCTCGACGGTCATGGGCGCTCGATATCGATTCGGCTCAACCGTTGAGCATTTCCATGGGCACGAGCGATGCGGCGCCGAGCACCAATCGCCTGGTGACCGTAACGCTCGACCCAAACACTATCACCTCGATCAATCCCGACGAAGTGCATGAATGGCGCATCGCCATTTATGACCTTCTGGAAAATAACTCGTTCCGCCCCGCCCGCGTCAGCGCCGAAGGACCCTATGCGCTCCACGTCTCGATCATCGGCAATTCCATCGTCCTCGATGTGCGCCATCCCGAAACCTTCCAGCCGATCGCCGCGCACTATCTTTCGCTCACCCCGTTCCGCCGCCTGATCCGCGATTATTTCCGGATCCGCGATGCTTATTACGAAGCGATCCGTTCGGCCCAGCCGTTCCAGATCGAAACTGTCGACATGGCCCGGCGCGGCATGCACAACGAGGCGGCCGAACTTCTGCGCACGCGGCTGACCAACAAGATCACCATCGATCTCAATACCGCGCGCCGGCTGTTTACCCTCATCTGCGCCGTCCAGCCCTATGCCAGCCGCATCGACGAGGCGACGAGCGAATTGCCGACGGTGCTCTTTGTCTGCTCGATGAATTCGGTCCGCTCGCCCATCGCCGCGGCCCTGGCGCGCCAAGCTTTTCCGGGCCGCGTCATTGCCCGCTCGGTGGGGGTCAATGGCGGCAAGGCCGATCAGTTCGTCCATGAGGTGATGGAGGAGATCGGCATTGATATGAGCGTGCACACGCCCCATATCCTTGATGAACTCGTCGCCAATCGCTTCGATCTCGTGATTACCCTTTCCGATGACGCGCCCGAAGCCGTGGCCCGAAAGGGTCTTGAAGCCGGCGCGGTCGAGCAATGGCCGGTGCCCGATCCATCGCTTGTCGAGGGCAATCGCGAGGTGGTTCTGTCGGCCTACCGGGCCTTGCGGGACGATCTTCGGCGCCGCGTTCGCACCCGTTTGGAGCCGCTGGTTTCCGGTAGTTCACAAAGCCACTGATTTGCAGTAGGTTCCGCCAAAATTTGCGGCCGCCGCCGAGCAATTTCGCACGCGGGGGTCTTCCCAGGAGAAAGTATGGCCAAAGAAGAAGTGCTCGAATTCCCGGGCGTGGTCACCGAATTGCTTCCCAACGCGACCTTCCGGGTCAAGCTGGAAAACGAACACGAGATCATCGCTCACACCGCTGGGCGCATGCGCAAGAACCGTATTCGCGTTCTCGCAGGCGACAAGGTGCTGTGCGAAATGACCCCCTATGACCTGACCAAGGGTCGTATCACCTACCGCTTCAAGTGAAGGTTTGGCGCGACCAGCCGATGGTTGGTCAAAACGCTCCGACGGAGCGTTTCAAGCGACAAGCGCCCGGAGCCATGCGAAGGGCGGTCCTGTTTCAGCGGAGCTCGACGTCATCATGGCCTCAAGGCCCGAACTAATCCTGGCCTCCGCCTCGCCGCGCCGGCTTGCGCTTCTCAATCAGATCGGCATCGAGCCCGAGCACCTGGTGCCGGCCCATGTGGACGAGACGCCCGAAAAGGGCGAACTGCCGCGCAAGCTCGCTGGCCGGCTTGCCGATCTCAAGGCTCTCACGGCTCAGCATAAGGCCCGCGTCGCCGGTTTCGGCTCCGACGCACTGGTGTTGGCTGCCGATACGGTCGTGGCGGTGGGCCGGCGCATCCTGCCCAAGGCCGAGATCATGGAAGAGGCGTCCGATTGCCTTCGCCTCCTCTCGGGCCGCGCTCATCGCGTCTATACCGGCGTGACGCTGCTCACCCCTTCGGGCGCCAAGCGGCAGCGCATCGTTGAAACCCGCATCCGCTTCAAGCGCTTGTCGACCCGCGAAATGGAAGCCTATCTCGCCAGCGCCGAATGGCGCGACAAGGCGGGCGGTTACGCCATCCAGGGCATTGCCGGCTCTTTCGTCGTCAAGCTCGTCGGCTCCTATTCCGGCGTCGTCGGCCTGCCGCTTCACGAAGTCACCCAATTGCTCGCCGGCGAAGGCTATCCGGTGCACTTCAACTGGCTCAACCAGTCGAGCCTTTCGGGGGTCTGATGGCTCCGGAAAGAAAATGCCCGATCTGCGGAAAACCGACCGTGGATAAGTTCAAGCCATTTTGTTCGAAGCGCTGCGCCGACGTCGATCTCAACCGCTGGCTGACCGGCTCCTATGTCATCCCCGCGCGTGACGACGAACCGCAACAGCAGGACGAAGACGAGTAGCCGCTTATCCGGCGCTCAATGATAACGGAATGGTACCCGACAGGCGCGGGGCGGCAACGCTTTTACCCTTGCGCGCCTCAAGCCGATTGCCTATGACGCTCTCCACCAAAGGCTGCCCAGATAGCTCAGTTGGTAGAGCAGCGGATTGAAAATCCGCGTGTCGCTGGTTCGATTCCGGCTCTGGGCACCACTCCACCTCAGGACTGTGCGTGCGCTGCCATGTGGTTGATACGGTTGTCGTATCCGGCCGCAAAAGTCTTGTTGAGATCGGCCAGCGTCACTTCGCCGAAGCGCTTCAAAAGCAGCGCCTCAGCCTCGGCAAAACTGTCCGCCAGTGCCTTGTTGACGGCTTTTTCCACGAGACATTGCGGGTTGTCATCTCGTAGCCCGATCGCCAAAAGTGTTGGCTTGCCAATGGCTTGATAAATATCGCGTAGCGTGACCTGGTCAAGCCGGCAGGACAGTGTCCACCCCCCGCCATGCCCCTTTTCGCTGCGCACATAGCCCGCCTCGCGGAGCCCCGCCATGATGCGGCGGATGACTGTGGGATTGGTCGTCATGGCCTGCGCCAGGACCTCCGAGGTCACCGGCCCATCAGCCTGCGCCATGTGCAGCAGCACATGCAAAATACCGGAAAGCCGACTATCGCGATTCATGCGACATCATGTGTTACGAAGCGCGAAGCCTGTCAAGCGCCCGCCTGCCCTGCTCGAGCCTTGCGGCGCGTCACCTGGATTTCGGGCTCTTCGACGATCGGCGCGATCGGCTTGGTGCGCGGCATGCGGTTCCACGCATCGAGCGCAGCAATCTTGTAAGCCTCTGCCAGCGTTGGATAATTGAAAGTGTTCTCGACGAAATAATCGAGCGTGGCGCCGAGGTTGAGCACTGCCTGACCGATATGGATGAGCTCAGTCGCACCTTCGCCGACGATGTGCACGCCGAGGAGTTTCCGCGTTTCGAGCGAGACGATCATTTTCATCATCCCCGACTGCAGCCCCATGATGTGGCCGCGCGAGGTTTCGCGGAACCTGGCAACGCCGCACTCATAAGGAATGTTCTGCGCCCGCACCTGCTGCTCGGTGAGGCCGACAGTGGAAATTTCCGGCACGGCGTAGATGCCATAGGGGAAAAACTCCGGTGCCGGCGGCATTGAGGCGCCAAAGGCATGAAGCGCGGCAATGCGGCCCTGCTCCATCGAAGTCGAGGCGAGCGAGGGAAAACCGATGACGTCACCGGCTGCGTAGATGTTGCGCACTTCGGTCTGGAATGTTGCCGGATCGACCTTGAGCCGGCCGCGCTCATCGGGAACGACGCCACAGGCTTCAAGGCCCAGATCCATGGTCGCCCCCATGCGCCCGGCAGCGTAAAGCAGCATGTCCGAACGGATCTGGCGCCCGTCGGTCAGGATGGCAATAGCCCATCCCTGCGCATCCTTTTCGACGCGATCGACCTTGGCGCCGAGGCGAATAGTCATGCCGCGCTTGCGCAGATCATGGGAAAATTCCTCGATAATCTCGCGATCGATAAAATCCAGATAGGTATCGCGCGGCTCGATCAGGGTGACCGGAACGTCCAGGGCGGAAAAGATCGTAGCATATTCGATGCCAATGACGCCGGCGCCGACGACGGTCAAGCTGCGCGGCACGCGCGGCTCGGCAACAAGGCTGTCGCTATCGACGATGGTGTGATCGTCAAACGGAATATTGCCAGGCCTATAGGGCGTCGTGCCGACGGCAATGACGGCGAAGTCGAAACTGATTGTCTGGGTTTCGCCGTTGAGATCGGTGACGACGATGTGATGATCATCCCGGAACCGGGCATTGCCGCTCATGGTTTCGACGCCGTTGCGGGCAAACTGGTGCTCGAGCACTTCGACTTCATAATCGAGCGTCTTGTTGAGACGCGCACCGAGATCCTTGCCCTCGATGTCTTTCTTGACGCGATAGGAAAGGCCGTAAAAGCCGCGCTCGCGCCAGCCGGAAAGATTGAGAACTGTTTCGCGCAGGGTCTTGGACGGAATGGTGCCAGTGTGAACGGAGACGCCGCCCACGCGCTGTCGACGCTCGATGACCATGACCGACTTGCCCAGCTTGGCAGCCTGGATGGCGGCTCGGCGCCCCGCGGGGCCCGAACCGATGACGACGAGATCGAAATGTTCCAACGAAAAGCCCCTGGATCGGACGCGTGCAGCCTAAGGCGCAGACATGACAACACAATTGCACCTGATCAGGCAGCCCAGTCGCAGGCTGGCTGATATGCGCAACGGGCAATCTAGCCGATATGTATTACCAATCGCTTCGGGTCAGGCTTGGGGCGAGGCGGGATATACGCCGAGAATGCGGAACTGATCGGTGAAAAAGCGCAGTTCATCGAATGCATGCCGGACGCTGATGTCATCGGGATGGCCTTCGATATCGGCATAGAATTGCGTCGCCGTGAAATTGCCGCCGACCATGTAGCTTTCAAGCTTGGTCATGTTGACGCCATTGGTAGCAAAGCCGCCCATGGCTTTGTAAAGCGCGGCGGGCACGTTGCGAACGCGGAAGATGAAGGTGGTCTTCACCCCGCTTTGCTGGGAAACGTTCTGCTCGGTGGGCGAGAGCACGAGGAAGCGGGTCGTGTTGTGGTCGGCGTCCTCGATATTGCCGGCCAGGACATCAAGACCGTAGATTTCGCCGGCAAAACGCGAAGCGATGGCCGCGACCGACTTGTCGCCCTTTTGTGCCACTTCGCGGGCCGAGCCGGCCGTATCGACGGCATTGATGGTGCGAAGGCCATGCTCGGAAATGAATTTGCGGCATTGGCCGAGCGCGACCGACAAGGACTGCACCGCCTTGATGTCGTCCAGCGTCGCGCCAGGCACGCCGAGCAGATTCATCTCGACGCGCAAAAAGGTCTCGGCGATGATGAAGAGCCCGCTTTCGGGCAGGAGGTGATGAATGTCGGTGATACGACCATAAAGCGAGTTTTCGACCGGCACGACCGCGAAATCGGCCTTGCCGGATTGAACCGCGGAGAGAGTTTCCTCGAATGTCACACAGCCCAGAAACTCTTCGCCGGGAAACACATTGGCCGCAGCAGCGTGGCTGAATGCACCGGGTTCACCTTGGAAGGCTATTTTCTTGGTCATGGGATGTCCGTCCGTCTCTCTCAGCCGGCTTTAGACGCCACTTCGGAGGTTGCCAAGGCTAAATTGGCATGACATTGGGGGAATTGTCGCAAGGAGGGATTGCCCTGTTGCGCCTCGTCGGGCGTAATACTATCTTCCGCGCGCGTCGAACCGGCCGGTTGAGGCGGGCTTTTCCTAGAAGTCCAGTTGGTCGGGTTCGTTCAATGTCCACCGGGGATGGACCGGCAGAGAGACCAAATGGATTCGTTTGAGCTAAACAAGATCATGGGCGCCGTCCTTGGCACACTTATGTTTGTCATGGGCGTGGGTTTTCTGGCTGAGGCCATCTACCACCCGAAGGAAGATGTCGGCCAGGGTTATGCCTTGCCGGAACCGGAGGTCGCGGAGGCGGCCGGCAGTGCCGAGGCCGTGCCGGATGTGCCGCTTGGCGTGCTGCTGGCAAGCGCCAGCGCCGAACGCGGCGCTGCTGCCACCCGCAAGTGCCAGTCGTGCCACACCTTCGGGGAAGGCGAGCCGGCCAAGCAGGGCCCGAACCTTTACGGCATCGTGAATAACACCAAGGCCCATATGGAAGGCTTCGCCTATTCCGACATTCTGCAGCAGCAGAAGGCGGAAGGTCAGGTCTGGTCCTACGAGAACCTCAATGCCTTCCTGACCAACCCGAAAGCTTATGCGCCGGGCACCAAGATGAGCTTCGCCGGCGTCCGCTCGCCTGAAGAGCGTGCCGATATTCTCGCCTATCTTCAGACCCTGTCGTCCTCGCCGGTACCCTTCCCGGCGCCTGAGGAAGGCGCAGCTCCGGCAGCAACGCCTGAAGAAGCCGGTACGCCCGTCGAAGCCGCACCCGATGGTGAAGTCGCTCCGGCCGAAGTGACCGCGCCGCCATCCGAAACGACGGCTCCGGCTGAGCCTGCGGCGGCAACGCCGTCGACGAGCACGACCGATAGCGAAACCTCCGTCGAAGGCACCCCGACGACGAGCGGCACCGGCGCTGCTGCGCCAGCCACGCCGGCTCCAGCCACGACGCCTGCTGCTCCCGCAGCGGCGCCAGCCAATGGCACGACACCGGCAACAACGACGCCGGCTCCGGCGACTACCACAAGCCAGTAAGGCCGGCCGACATTCGTTCGCTTACATAAGCCGCGCCTCGAGCGCGGCTTTTTCTTGAAAGGCCGCCCATGCTCCTGCTCCACCTTTCCGACGTCAACGAAGCGAGCTGGGCCGAGGCCTTTGCCAAGGCGCTCCACCCCTATCCCGTCGTGCGGCGCGGCGACGATTTTGACCCAGCCGACGTGCGCTATATTTTTGTCTGGAAGCCAAAGCCGGATGCATTCGATGGATTAAGCGGGCTCGAGGTGATCCTGTCGCTGGGGGCCGGGGTAGATGCCTTGCTCAAACACCCGAAGCTTCCCGATGTACCGCTCGTGCGCTTCGTCGATGCGGATCTCAGCCAGCGCATGAGTGACTATGTGGTGGCTCATGTCACCATGCATCACCGCCTTTATACGCGATTCCGCGCCGACCAAAAGGCGCGGCGCTGGGAGCAATTCTATCCCCCCTCAGCCAGCGAAAGCACGGTGGGCATCATGGGGATGGGCGTGCTCGGAAAGGACGCAGCGCGGCGCCTCCGGCCGCTGGGCTTCAGCTTGCGAAGCTGGAGCCGGACGCGCAAGGCAGTCGAGGGAGTCGAATGCTTTGCCGGAGCGGATGAATTCGATGCCTTCCTCAGCGGCACCGACATTCTGGTCAATCTCTTGCCGCTAACCCCGGAAACAACGGGCATTCTCAGCTACGAAACCTTTGGCAAATTGCGCCACGGCGTACTCCAGGGTGGCCCGGCGGTCATCAATGCTGCCCGCGGCGGGCACCAGCGCGAGGCCGATATCGTCCGGGCGCTTCAAGACGGAACCTTGGGCGCGGCGAGCCTCGATGTCTTCGAAGTCGAGCCCCTACCCCCATCGAGCCCGCTCTGGGAGCTCGAAAACTGCTATATCACCCCGCATATCGCGGCGATTTCGGACGAAAAAAGCGGCGTGCGCTACTTCAGCAGGATCATCGCCGAGCACCGCGCCGGTAAGCCGCTGATTAACGTCGTCGATCGCAATCGCGGCTACTGACACAAAATTCACTGGCCAAGAGGAGTGCTTGGCCTAAATTTGCCATCAGACCCTATGCATGAGGCCAAATGACAGAGACAGCAAGAAGCGCCAAACCAAGCTTTTACGACCGCTTGAAGCTTGCGACCAAACATCGACTTGCCGAGCCGATCCTAGCGCTCCTCTGCTTTCTCGAAGCAATGATCATCCCGGTTTTTCCGGAAATCATGCTGGCCCCCATGATCATCGCCGATCGCATGCGCGCCTGGAGGCTGGCGGCGATCTGCACGATCGCATCGGTATCGGGTGGCCTTGCCGGTTATGCCATCGGCTACTTCCTCTTCGACACAGTCGGTCGCGGCATTATCGAATTCTATGGCGCCGCGGATGGCTTTGAAACGCTGCGGCAAAGTTTCAACCAAAACGGCCCGTTCATGATCCTCGTTGGGGCGATCTCGCCGATCCCCTATAAGGTCATCACCATCACCTCGGGCGTGGCGGGGCTCGATATCTGGACCTTCGTCGTTTACGGCATCATCGGCCGCGCTTTGCGCTATTTCGTACCGTGTGGGCTTTTCTACTTCTTCGGGCCCGTCGCCAGCGAATTCATCGAACGGCACAAGAAGTGGGCTGGCGTGAGCATGATCGTGCTGGTCGTCGTCGGCTTTGCCATGGCGCCGCTCCTTTTTCCCAAAGGCGAGACCGGCGACCTGACGCCAAACCATGCCGAGATCGAAGACATCAACCCCGAGGGGTGAGCTCGAGTACCCAATATTGGCCGTTGAGATCGGCGCCGAACAATGTGTGCCGCTCTTCCTTGGCTAGGGTAAAGCCGGCCTTCTGGTAAATAGCGCGGGCCGAGGAAAGACAATCCTGTGTCCAGAGCATCATGCGCCGATAGCCTGACGTACGGGCGAAAGCGATGCATTCGGCCACGAGCCGCCCACCAATGCCGCGACCGCGAAACATCGGCTCGACATAGAGCATGCGGAGCTGGGCGGTATCTTCGCTTTCGCTCGATGGTAGCATAAAGACCGAGCCTGCAACCTCGCCGTCGACTTCGGCGATCCATAGGTTTTTTGCCGGCGTGCCGGGGGCAGCCTCATAGTCGGCATAGATGCGGGTGATCAGCGTCTCGAATTCGCTGTTCCAGCCCTGTTCAAGGTTATAGAGAACCGCCTGGCGGTGGATGAGCCAGCCGATTTCGCCGATACGTGGCCCCCGTAGAATGAGCGTTGGGTCGTCAGGTTCGGCAAGCAGCGCTTCGATGCGACGCATGGCGCCAACTAAATCACGCCGTTCGAAAGGCGTGAGTGGCTCCAAGAGCGTCCGCGCCGCTGCTGCGTCGCTCATGGCGTTAAGATGGGCCGCCACCTTGCGTCCTTCGAGCGTCAATGCCAGCGGCGCTGACCGCCGATCACCGGCGCGCGGCAGGATGGCGACAAGATTCTGGCTGACGAGCTTGCCGACCAACCGGCTGAGCTGGGCGCGATCCATGCCGAGCGTTTCGGCAATCGACGCCGAGGTAGTGGTGCCTGCCTGGTTGAGCTCATAGATCACACGCGCTTCGGACAGCGTGTGTATGGTTTGATGCATTCCTTCATCGAGAAGCCCGATGATGTGGGTGTAGAAGCGATTGAAGGCGCGGACTTGTGCGACCTCTTCGGGCTCGACGATGATGCTCTCCAAATAATTGACTTAGTCAATCATTTGGATGCCAAAGTCAATCAGTTGGCGAAACGTCGGCGTATGTAATTGTAGAGGGCACGAATGCCCTGGTCGGTGGCACCGACTGGACGCCCGGGACGGGCTTCCGGCGCCCAGGATAGAATATCGAGGTGCACCCAGGCTTTTGCCTTGTTCACAAAGCGACGCATAAAGAGCGCCGCGATAATCGAACCGGAATGGCCGCCCAAGCCGGTATTGTTTATATCGGCAATCTTTGAGGAGAGCTGGCTGTCGTAAGCCGACCAGAGCGGCATGTGCCACAGCGGGTCCTCCACCGTGTTGCCGGCAGCAGCGATGGCAGCGGCAACGCTATCATCAGTCGAATAGAGGGGCGGCAGATCAGGACCCAGCGCCACACGCGCAGCGCCGGTCAGGGTCGCCATATCGATAATGAGATCGGGACTTTCTTCATCGGCCAACGCCAGCGCGTCGGCAAGAATCAACCGGCCTTCGGCATCGGTATTGCCGATCTCGACCGTCAGGCCACGGCGGGAGTGAAGGACGTCGCCGGGCCGGAAGGAATTGCTGGAGATTGAATTTTCAACCACCGGCAGCAGTACGCGCAAGCGCACAGGAAGCTCGGCCGAGACGATGGTATGCGCGAGGCCCAGGATATTGGCGGCGCCGCCCATGTCCTTTTTCATCATCAGCATGCCGGCGGCGGTCTTGATGTCGAGACCACCGGTGTCAAAGCAGACCCCCTTGCCGACGAGGGTGACCTTGGGGTGGGATTCATCGCCCCAAGAAAGATCCAGAAGACGCGGCGGCTCGGCGCTGGCGCGGCCGACCGCATGGATCATGGGAAAATTCTGATCGAGCAGATCGTCGCCGACGATAGCCTTGAACCCCATGCCGCGCTCGCTGGCAAAGCGCTCGACCTCTTCATGGAGCCTATTTGGGCCAAGATCGCTCGTGGGTGTATTGACGAGGTCTCGCGCAAGCGTTGCGGCTGTCACCTGCCGCTCGACTTCGGCAGCGTCGGCTGCTTCGGAGAGGGCCAGGACCGGCGTCGCCTTGGCCTCACGGTATCGATCGAAGCGATAGGCGCCGAGACGGAAGGCAATCGAGGCGAGCGTTGCGTCGCCAATCGTGCCTTCGAGGCGATACTCGCCCGCAGGCAGCGCCGCAGCAGCGAGCCCAGCAAGAAAAGGCGAACGCCCGTCTTCGCCGCCTAGGCCAAAGACATAGCCAGCAAGGCCTTCCGCATCACCGGGCAAGGCAAGCAACTTGCCGCGCTGGCCCAAAAAGCCGTTCGCCGTGGCCCAGGCCTTTTGGCGCCCGGTAAGACCGGAAGCGTCGAGCGCTCCTTCGCCAATAAGATAAACGGGAATGGCGTTCGGATTCGACATGGGAAGGCTCCGGCTTGATCGTTGCGCTATCTAGCCTGTAGGCGGGCCCGAAGTCATGTCCCATAACTTATTGGTATCGCTTATTTTGCAACGGGGACTGTGCTGCCGCGCCAACTCCGGTAGGACCGTCTGAGGTGTCGACCAGACTAGCCTTGTCCTGGAGGTTTAGCTCAGCCTAACGCTGGTGCCTTCCTAAAATGCTCCATTGTCTAATGGTCGGCGCCGATCGCATGTCATATCTTGCAGACGACAGTTTCGAAACCTGAGCCAAAAGACCAATGATCATCCATGTGTCTCTGGAGCAAAAGCAGTGAGCGAGCGGCTGCGGGTCTGGGCCTATCGCCTCTTCGTGTTGATCTGCCTTCTTGCACTTTGGATGCTGGCAGCGGCGCTTGTCGGCCGCAATCTCGTGCCGACGCCAGTGGCCACCTGGGATGCGGCCGTGACGCTATTCAGCCGCCCCGACATTTACGAAGCCATTTGGGAGACACTCGGGATTTACTTGGCAGGCATGGCCATCGCAGCCGCGCTGGGCTTGCCGCTTGGACTTCTTGCCGGCGGCATCCCGATGGTTGGACGGGTGTTCGATCCGTTTTTCAACGCCCTGATGGCCACTCCGCGCGTCGCCTTTGTTCCGCTCATCATCGTGCTCTTGGGGCTTGGCTTCCAGGCGAAGATCACCATCGTGGCGCTCGGTGCTGTCATGCCGATCCTGATCAACACCTATGCCGGCGTGCGCAACGGCGATCGGGAACTCGTCGAAATGGCGGAGGCGAACGGGGCGAGCCGGCTTCAGGTGTTTGGCAAAATTTTGCTGCCCGGCGCGTCACCCTTCATTCTCGTTGGCTTGCGCCTCGGGGCGACGATCGGGCTGATCAATTCGGTAGTCGCTGAACTTTATACGGCCGTTCAGGGCCTTGGCGGCCTGCTCACCACCTATGGCAGCACCTTCCGTATGGCGCCCTATTTCGTCGTGGTGATGGTGCTGGCCATCCTGGGCGTTGCGATCACCGAAGCCTTGCGCCTCCTTGAGCGCCGGCTGGAGCGCTGGAGAAACGCCTAGAGGCGATTGAAGAACGGGGAGCGCGGATCGCTGGTAATTAGGTCCCGGATCATCCGCGTCAGGCGCATTCTCAGGTCGAGGAATTCCGACGCCGAGCGAACCGCATCTGTTCTCGGTCGTGGAAGGTTCACCTCGACGATCTCGCGCAGGGAGGCCGGCGCTGGTCCCATCACCACCACGCGGTCAGCCAGCAAAATCGCTTCCTCGACGCTATGGGTGACAAAGAGCGCCGTCAGCTTGCGCTCCTCCCAGAGGCGAAGCAGTTCAAGTTGCATGATCTCGCGTGTCTGCGCATCAAGGCTTGCAAAGGGCTCATCGAGCAGCAGCACGTCCGGATCGCCTGCGAAGGCGCGGGCGAGGGCTACGCGCTGTTTCATGCCGCCAGACAGTTCGGACGGATAGGATTTACCATTGCGCCCAAGGCCGACGCGATCGAGCCAATGCCGGGCAATATCCTCTCGTTCATGGCGCGCGATGCCGGCTAATTCGAGTGGAAACGCGACATTGTCCAACACGGTCGCCCAGGGAATGAGCCGGAAGGACTGAAAGACGAAGCCAATCCGTCGGCTTGGCTGTGGCGGCGTGCCGCCGATGTGGATCGATCCCGCATCAAGCGACAATAGGCCATCAACGAGTCGCAGCAACGTAGTCTTGCCACAGCCCGAAGGGCCGAGGATCGAGACCAGTTCGCCGGGCGCGACGGTAAGCGAGAAATCCGAGATGGTCGGCTCGCCGGCGCGGGCGAACGTCTTCGAGACGTTGGCGATCTCTATACCGGCGAGAGAGACCTTATCGATCACCGATCGGCCGGGTCCATATCGGGCAAGGAGCCGAGACTGCCAAGGACCTCGTCGACGACCGAGAAATCAACCCAACGCGCCATGTCGACTGGTTCGAGATCGGCAAAGTCCGCCGATTTGAAATTCCAGTCGGCCGTAAAAGCCAGCTCTTTGGCACTGAGGCCGCCATTGACGCTCCAGCTTTGGCCATAGGCGTCGGCAAGGCTTTCGAGCTTAGTGCGATCGAGGTCGGGGCGAACTTCGGCCATGGCATCGACCCAAAGCTTGGGATCGGCGGAGATGTCTCGGGCAAGCTTGGTCAGCGCTGTAACCACGGCGACGACTTCGGGCCGGCGGGTTTCGAGGGTTTCGGGCAACACGACATTGACTTTGCTGACCACCGGCGCCGCTTTGTAATAGGCATCCTGATCGATCAGCACATGAAGGCCGGCCTGATCGGGCAACGTGGTCCATGTGCCAAGCGACATGGTGGTCGCATCGATTTGCCCGGCAGCCAGCGCTTGGGCACGAGCGGCAGGCTGGCCGAGCGCGACCTGTTCGAGGCTCTCGACATCGACGCCGGCGCTCGTCAAAACCTGGCGCGAAAGGGTCTGGTCCACACTGCCGACCCGGCCGATGCCGAAACTCTTGCCGCCAAGGCTGGCGACATCGGGAATAGCGTCGCGGGCGACGATCATGAAGGCGAGTGACTTGCTCGGAGACATGACGGCGCGCAAGTCTAGCTGACCACTGGCCACCAGCTGCAGGAGCGTATCGACGCCGATATTGGCCATTTCGCCTTCGCCGGCCTGAAGAGCAGTCACGGCAAGCGGCGTCTGCTGCACGCGAACCAGCTCCACCTCGACATTTTCGCGTGCGAAATAGCCAAGCGACACCGCAAGATCCATGACCGAATTCGGCACAAGCGGCGCTTCGAGATCGGTGACGATCAGGCGGAACGGCGCAGCGGCAGCGGGGCCGATCATAGCTGCGAGAACGGCGAGGCTTGCGACGAGGTTTTTCATGAGCGGCTCAGCGAAATTGACGCGAACGGTAGAACTGAAACGCCTGCCGGTCCTTTTGTAAGGTGGCAGGCGGTGGAATCGCTGGCGCCATTATCGACCGACGCCAGCAAAGCTTGGATAATCAGCCTTGATAAAAGGCTTACTGCTGGCCGATCATGGCAGCAAGGTCGGCGAACTTGGCCTTGACGCGTGCCGGGCCGGCAGCGTTGGTGATGGCATCGAGGTTCGCCGGATCATCGCCCACGACGATGAGGCCGACCATGCCCATGGCGAAGTGCGGCAGGCACTTGTAGCCATAGGCGCCAGCGACGTCGAAGGTCACGCTGAATTCTTCGTTGATCTTGCCCTTGAACTCGGAGCCGCCTTCGGGGAACATGCCTTTGATGACTTCGGCATTGTGGCCCTTGTCGGTCGGCACGAACTTGACGGTGTCACCGACTTCGATCTGAAGGAATGCAGGTTCGAACACCATCTTCTCGCCGTCGGCGCCAGTATTCAGCATCTTAACTTCATATTCGGCAGCCGAGATGGACATGGTGGATGCCAGCAAAACTGCAACAGCGGTCAATACATTAAAGGTTTTCAAGAAACTCTCCTGAGGAAATGTCAGGCGGCAGGCCGGACATCCGGCCTCTGCCCCCAAGGAAGATGAATGCGCCCTGAGCATTTTGGTTCGGGGCATCGATCTGGGAAGCCAAGTGATACACTTTCATGGCTTCAGGGCCTAGGCCGTTTGCGCTTTTTTTGCCTATTCTGGCCCAAGAGAGTTTTGCGTTGCGTCAGGCAGCGATGCTGGGGACTTCGTGCCATGAACGACGCCGCGATAATGGTCTCAGACGTGAGCGCAGCCTATGGCGCCAAGAAGGCGCTCGATGCCGTCAGCCTTTGTGTTCCGCGCGGGTCGCACTTCGCGCTGCTCGGACCCAATGGCGCGGGCAAGACGACGCTGATCAACATCCTTTGCACCTTGAGAAAGGCCGATGCCGGCTCGGCGAGCGTGGCCGGCGTCGATGTAGCCAAGCGCCCGACAGAAGCGCGCCGGTCGATCGGCGTAGTCTTCCAGGATTCAAGCCTAGATGATCGCCTCAGTGCCTGGGAGAATCTCGAATTTCACGGGCTGGTCTACGGCATGGCGAAGAAGTCGCGACGCCAGATGATCGAAACCGTGCTCAATCTCGTCGAACTCGAGAACTGGACACACGAAATCGTGCGCAGTTTTTCCGGTGGCATGCGCCGAAGGCTCGAAATCGCCCGCGCGCTCCTGCATGAGCCCAAGATTCTTTTCCTCGACGAACCGACAGTGGGGCTCGATGCGCAAACACGCCAGCGTATCTGGCACTATCTCGACAGGTTGCGGCGCGAACGCGACCTGACCGTCCTGACGACAACCCATTATATCGAAGAGGTCGAAGGCGCGGACGCCGTCTGCATCATCGATGGCGGCAAGATCATTGCCGAAGGCACGCCCGAGGCCCTCAAGAAGCAATATGGTCAGCGTTGGCTGCATGTTGTGCCGCAAAACGGAGAAGCGCTCGCGGCAATTCGCGATCGTTTCCCGCAGGCGCAATTGATCGGCACAAATACCCTGGCGTTTCCGGAAAACGGCGAGGTGAAGACCGATGTGATCATCGATCAATTCCGCGATCGTCTTGCCGAGGTCCGCTTCCTGCCGCCCACGCTCGAAAGCGTCTTCCTCTCGCTGACTGGACGGGAGTTGCGCGATCGCGCCGATGGCCAGCGCGATGCCGATCGGGCCGCGGGTCGACGCGGAGGGCGCCGCTGATGACTGCCATCATGCTTTTGCGCGGCGTCTATGCCGTCTGGCTGCGCGAGATCACACGTGCAACGCGCGACCGCGCTCAATTGATCGGAGGCGTCAGCCGCCCGCTGATCTGGCTGCTGATCCTCGGGGTTGGGCTCAATCCATATTTCCGCGGCGAGGTCTATGGCGAAGTGCGCTTCGTCATTCCCTTCACCTACCTTCAATTTCTCTTTCCCGCCGTCATCGTCCTCAACATCATGTACACCTCGATCCAGTTTGCGGTGTCCGTGATCTGGGATCGTGAATTCGGCTTCCTCCGGGAGGTTCTGGTGTCGCCTATGCCGCGCCGGCTGATCCTCCTCGGCAAGGTTTTGGGTGGGAGCACGATCGCGACGCTTCATGGCTCTCTAGTGCTGATCCTTGCGCGCTTTGCCGACGTGACCCTGTCCATTCCCCAAATGCTGACGGCGCTCGGCTTGATGTTCGTGCTCGCTTTCGGGCTGACGAGTTTCGGGGTCATCCTGGCGGCGCGTGTTCGCAGCTTTGAAGGCTTCGGGGTGTTTTCGAACACCATTATCCTGCCGCTCTATTTCACTTCTTCCTCGGTCTTCCCGCTCGATCCGTCGCTCACCCGAACGCAGATGGTCACAGCCTATCCCGAGTGGCTGGTGTTCCTGATGCAGATCAACCCGATCACCTATGCCGTCGACGCGTTGCGCGGGGTGATCATCGGCTTCAACCAGTTCCCACCCGCCTATGGCCTCATGGTGATCTTCGGCATGGCCGTGGTGTTCTTCGTCGTCGCTCTGATCGATTTCGGCCGCTCATGAGCCGGAGCGTGGTGAATCGCTGGCGTGCTGCCGCAGTCAACCTCGGCGCAGTTATCGTGCTCCTCGTGGCAGCAAGCCTTCTGCCGCCGGATACGTCGCTCAGCGATCGCGAGCGCTCTGGCGTGCTAAAGCTCTGCGTGCCGCAAAGCTTTCCGCCGCTCGTCACCGGCGATCCGGAAATGCCGGGATATGACGTCGAATTGGCCGGAGCGATCGCTTCAGAAATGGGACTGCGTCTCCAGGTCAACACGCTTCCCGCCATAGGCCGCGATTATAATCCGCGGAACTGGTCTCTGACGCGGGCGCAGTGCGACATCATCGGCGGCGGTGTTGCCGACTCTGCGCAGACCCGTTCGTTCCTGCAGACCATCCCCACCGATAGCCGGACGGGCTGGATCGGCATCTCTGCGACCGGAACGATGCCGGAAACCGGTAGCGTCGTGGCAGTGCTGCCAGGAACATCGGGACTTGACCGTGTGGCCCTTTCGACATGGCTGCGCAGTCAGGGTCTCCGCGGGCAGCTGGTGCGCAGTCCGGTTCAACTCAGCCAGGACCTCGCGAGTGGCGTCGCGCAGACTGCCGTCACCGAGCGATTCCTCGCCAACGGTCTCGAACTGGACCCCGCCGCCAATAAGGCGTTCTGGCTCGAATCAGACCATTTTGCGCCAGTATCCACGGCGCTCGGTTTATGGAAGGGCGACCAGACGCTGAAGCGCGCGGTCGAAGCTGCCACGACGCGGCTCGAAGCGTCCGGATCGCTCGAAAAGCTGAGGAAACGCTATGGGGTCGGGGCGGAGCTCACGCTAACAAATCCCTAACGCATATAGAAAAATGCTTGTCGCAAATGCGGCGTTTTCATGCCAGCTCGTCGTTGCGCTCCCACAATGCCTATGAAATAGTCAATCGCCTCCCTCGCCGCTTCGCGCCCCACGGGGGATGAAATTTTTAATCTTAATTGAAGGGAGGATACGGTGCCGCTAAGCCCCAAAAGCATAACCGCACGCGTAATTGTTCCGCTGATTGCTGGATTGACGCTTATGGTCCCCGCCTATGCCGGTAGTTTTACGGCAGAGCAGGCGGAGGCCGGAGAACGCGCCTACAATTCCAACTGTGCCCAATGCCACGGCCGTCAGCTCGAAGGCCCGGAGGCTCCAGGCCTTGCCGGCCAGGACGTCATGGGCAACTGGGACACCGCCGGTGGCCTTTATGACTTCATCTCGGTTGCGATGCCGCCTTCGGCGCCGGGTCAGCTCGGTGAGGAAACCTACGTCAACATCGTTGCCTACATCATGAAGTTCAACGGTGCCGTTCCTGGCGACACGCAGCTGACCAGCGACCGTGATTATGCCGTTTCGCTCGTCGCCGAAACCTCGGCCGGCGCGGCGAGCCAGGATGCTGCAGCGCTCGACGCCGGCGGCGCAGCTGCGCCTGCCGCTGACGCTTCAGCCGCGGCTGCTCCGGCAGAGACTGCCGTTCCGCAGGCCTATACCTGGGGCACCCAGCTTCCCGGCGGCAGCACGGAACAGCCCGCAGCAACCCCCGCTGCACCTGCCACTACATCCGTTCCCCAAGCCTATACCTGGGGCAAGGAATTGCCGACTGCCGGCGCAAAATAACCTAGCGCTGCAAAGCTGCCCTATTGAGGAGATTGCTATGAAATTGAAATTGCTGCCTGTCCTGCTGGCCGCAGGCACCGCTTTTGCAACGGTGTCCGCTCCCGCATTCGCCCAGAACGTCATCGCTGACTACGAGCCGGTCACCGCCGAGATGCTGGCCAATCCGCCGGCCGAAGAATGGCTGATGTTCCGCGGCAAGTACAACAACCAGGGCTATAGCGAACTGGACATGATCAACAAGGACACCGTTGGTGACCTTGAACTGGCATGGGCCTGGCCGATGGCTGAAGCCGGCATCCAGGAAACTGCGCCGCTCGTTCACGACGGCATCATGTTCCTCCAGACCAACAACAACATCGTCGAAGCGATTAACGCCGAGACAGGCGACCTGATCTGGCAGTATCGTCACGCTGTCGCCGAAATTCCGGCGAGCTGGAGCTACCAGGCCAACCAGGCCCGCCGGCAGAAGAACTCGATCGCGCTTTACGAAGACAAGGTGATCCTCACCACCGTCGACGCCAAAATCGTCGTGCTCAACGCCGCGGACGGCAAGGTCGCCTGGGAAAAGCAGGTTCTCGACTACAACAAGGGCTATAGCTACACCGTTGGGCCGCTGATCGCCGATGGCAAGATCATCTCCGCCATTTCGGGCTGCTCAATCGCCGGCACGGCTGGCGGTTGCTACATCATGGCCCATGATGTCGAAACCGGTGACGAACTCTGGCGCTTCAACACCATCGACGATCCCGATAATCCGGCTCAGCAGGAAAGCTGGGGCGGCGTTCCGCCGGAAAATCGTTGGGGCGGTACCCCTTGGACCACCGGCGCCTATGATCCGGAAACCAACACCACGTTCTGGGGTGTCGGCATGCCTGGACCCTATGCCCAGCTGATCCGCGGTTCGGGCGATGGTTCGGTGCTCTACACCAACTCGACACTTGCCATCGACGTCGATACCGGCAAGCTCAAGTGGTACTACCAGCACCTGCCGCGCGATAACTGGGACTTGGACTCGCCGTTCGAGCGTATGCTCGTCGATCAGGAAATCGACGGCGTCATGCACAAGATGCTCGTCACCGTCCCAGGCAAGAACGGCATCGCCTTCGCGCTCGATCGTGACACAGGCAAGTATCTCTGGAGCAAGGAAACCATCGTCCAGAACGTCGTCGACAAGATCGACGAAGACGGTACCGTCCACATCAACGAGGACCTCGTGTTCAACGCCCTCGGTGAAGAATTCCTCGTCTGCTCGTCGGTGTCGGGTGGCAAGCTCTGGCAGGCCGGTGCCTATAGCCCGCTGACCCAGGCTTACTTCGTGCCGCTGACCGAAGCCTGCAACACCGTGGCCCCGACCCAGACCGAATTCACCGCCGGCAATGCCGTGGGCTCGGTCAAGTTCGGCCCGCGCGTCCTGCCCGAAGGCATCACCGATGCCGGCCTGATGCAGGCACTCGATATCAACCCGACCCAGGGTGAATCGAAGTGGCAGTACCGCTACCGTCCGAGCCCGACCAGCTCCGTGCTGGCAACGGCTGGCGGCCTCGTTTTCGGCGGTGACGCATCGCGCGAAATA
This sequence comes from Devosia soli, assembly GCF_000970455.1. Classification (GTDB taxonomy): domain Bacteria; phylum Pseudomonadota; class Alphaproteobacteria; order Rhizobiales; family Devosiaceae; genus Devosia; species Devosia soli. The sequence goes on from NZ_LAJG01000042.1 coordinate 372,575, forward strand.
AAGGCTTGGGATCAGGAAACCGGTGAAGTCGTCTGGTCGCAGCGCCTCAACGCGCCGATCGGCGGTTACCCGATGACCTACGCCATCAATGGCGAACAGTATCTGGTGGTCCCCACCGGCTACTCGAACTCGGCAAGCTCGATCTCGTCGGCCTTCCCCGAGATCCCGTTGCCGACCGGTTCGGGCAATTCGATCTTCGTGTTCAAGCTGCCAAGCGACGCCAAGACGGCGAGCGCCAACTAAGGATCGCTACGCGTTTCGGAAAAGGGGCTTCGGCCCCTTTTCTCTTTTCAAAGGATTTCATGATGCTTCGTTTTCTTGCCTTTGCGATTGCGCTTTTTTCAGCCGGAACGGCCTTTGCCCAGACCGCCGGAGTACCGCCGGAAGAACTCAACAATACGCGGCGCCTTGCGGGCGACAGCATCAATGTGTGCTTTGATGTCACAAGCCTTGGCCGGCCCTTTGATGAAGATGTGGCGCGCGCCATTGGCGATGCGCTCTTTCTTGAGGTCAATGTGATCGATGGCTTCGGCGGCTTTCCGCTCAACGGCGACGGGTTCATGGATGAGCTGACGCTGGCGATGAACAATACCTGCGACGTCTTCATGGGCGTCAGCGTCTCCGCCAACTCGCCGTTTTCAGAGGCCTTTGCGCTGACGCGGCCCTATGCGTCCATTCCGTTCGTCTTCGTGGCCAGCGACCCGGCCTATCAAAGCCTGGGCGATATTCCCAAGGATCGTCCGCTCGGCACCGCCATGGCGAGCATGGGCGAGATGAACTACATCACCTGGGCGCAGCAGCAGCCGGACGGCCAGAGCTGGGTGCGCTATCCCTATGCCGACCCGGATAAGATGGCGACGCGCGTGCTCGACGGCACGATCGCCGGAATGATTGTTTGGCAGCCGGCCTTCTCACGCGTTTTGGCAGAACGTTCGGATGCCGACGCACTGCGGATCATCGACCCCTCTCCGTTGCCGGAGGCGTTCGTCAGGGTCGGGGCGCTGGTGTCGAGCCGTAACGGGTTTCTCCGCAGCCAGATGGACCAGGCCATCGATGCCCTTGTGGCCGATGGCACTATTGCGGCGCTGCTCGAAAAATACGGCTACGAAGGCAAGGCTGGCGAATAGTCAGCGCAAGAGCTGCAGGATGGCGTCCGGGCTGGGAAAGCCGAAGGCGACGATGGCGGCGATCACTACGAAAAGGCTGATCGGCTCGGCCTGTAGCAGCCGACGCTCCTCATTGGGCCATAGCGCTTGAAGCAGTGCGCCGCCAGGCAAGCCCGGCAGCGGCAAAACTGCAAGCATGGTCGAAGCCACGGTCAGCTTCTGCACCTGTTCAAGAACCAGCAGCGCGGCCGTAGCGCCCGTCGAAGGCAAAAGCAGCGCTGCACGACGCAGGAGGTCAACGCCTGGCACCAAAGCCAGCATGGCTGCCAGCCCCAAGCAGACACCGAGCACCACGCCAAGCCGCCCCAGGCGATTGGCTTTAGGGTCATACCAGATGCTCCGCACCCAGCTCACGCCAAAGAGTGCGGCCACGGCCGCACCCCAGGCCGAAACCTGGACAAATGGATTGAGCGTCAGCCGCCCATCGAATTGCGGCCGTCGATCGCCGAGAAGCCGCGCGAGAGCGGCAAGGATCGCGCCTTGCAGGGCAGCATAAATCAGCACTGCTGCCAGCCGCGAGACCAGACCACCGACACTGAGTTCTCGAAGAAACTGCACGCCAACTCCATCGGACGTTCAACCATCCGCTCACCGGCGCCCCTCACAGCGGCTCCACTTCCAGTTAGCCCCTGCTCATGCCGGCGGCAAGCGCCAGCCGACGTTTCAGCGATGTCCTGCCGCGTCGAAAATCGCTCTTTAACCGCGTGTTAGGGTTAATGATTTATTGCTCTCCTCGATGGGCAAACCGCGCCCAGGAGGAGTGCCGCCATGATGCGCATCGTTCAATCCAGTCGCTCATGGCGCACCCTTCTCATCGTTGGCGTCGCCGCAATCAGCCTTTCCGCCTGCGCCTCCAATCGCGGACAGTTGGGCGCGACCGATTATGCCGGGATGCCGGCCGACCAGCGCCAGGCAACGCTGGCCGAACTGACCGGTCGCTACAAATCCAATCCGCGCGATCGCGATACGATTATTCTCTATGCTGCGGCGCTGCGCGCTGCCGGACAACCGCAACAAGCGTCCGCTGCGCTCGAACAGGCAATGGCCGTCTATCCCGGCGATGTTGAAATCACAGTAGCCTATGCCAAGGCACTCGCGTCGATGGGGAGTTTCGAGCAGTCGATCGCCGTCATCGATACGACTATCAGGCCCGACGCGCCGGACTGGAATGCGCTCCTCGTTAAAGGCGCCTCGCTCGACCAGTTGGGACGTCATGGCGAAGCCCGGGCGCTCTATAGTCAAGCGTCGACGATTGCGCCGGGGGAGGCATCGATCGAGGCCAATGTCGGCCTTTCCTATGCCATGACCAATGAATTGCCTGCTGCAGAGCAGCATCTGCGCCGGGCGGTCCAGATGCGCGGGGCAACCACGCAGACGCGGCAGAACCTGGCGCTCGTTGTCGGGCTTCAGGGCCGTTTCGAGGAATGCCGCGCCATCTATGCCGCCGAATTGCCGCCCGACCAGGTGGAAGCCAACATGGCCTATGTGCGCGCGCTGCTGACCCAGCAGAACCGCTGGAACCTGATCGAAAAGAGCTGAAAGCTGGTTCCTGTCAGCTGCCAGCCATCATGCCGTTGCTCATCACCTTGATGATCGCGGGCGCCATGATCACGATGAAGAGCACCGGCAGGAAAAAGAGGATCAGCGGAACGGTCAGCTTGGGCGGCAGCGCTGCCGCCTTCTTTTCCGCTTCCATCATGCGCGTTTCGCGGCCTTCCTCGGCCATGACGCGGAGCGCCTGCCCGACCGATGTGCCATAGCGATCCGCCTGGATCAGAGCGGTCGTCACCGCCTTGACGTTATCGAGCCCGGTGCGGCGGCCGAGATTTTCATAGGCGCGGGTGCGATCTTCCAGAAAGGACAATTCGGCAGTAGTCAGCGTCAGCTCTTCGGCCAATTCGGCGCTCTGTTGGCCGATCTCCCGGGCGACGCGCTTGAACGCGTGTTCCATCGACATGCCCGCTTCGACACAAAGAAGCAGGAGATCAAGGCAATCGGGCCATGAGCGGCGGATCGAAGCCTGACGCTTCTGCGTCGCGTTGCGCAACATCAGCAGCGGCAGGTATGAGCCGACCAGGCCTGCGCCGATGGCATAGACGAGATTGAGAAAAACCGGTCGCTCGCCGGGCACCACAAGCAGCAGGTAGACTGCGGCAAAGGCGAAGACGACGAAAGGCGTTGCAAAGCGCTGGAACAGGAACGTCGTCAGGTGACCCTGGCCGCGATAACCGGCCATGGCGAGCTTATCGACCGTAGTTTCGTCCTGGAAGGCCTTCTTGAGATCAAGCCGATCGACAGCGCGCTTTACATAGGTTTTTGGTTCGGCATTGCGGCGGATCGTGCCACGGCCATCGCTTGCCGTGCCGCCGCGCAGGCGCGCCATTTCCTCGGCCCGCATCTTGTCGCGCTCGATGGCTACGCGCTTGATACGCTGGCGCATGTCCTGCTTGACGATCATCGACGAGCCGAAAGTGAAAACCACCGCTGCGGCCGAAATGGCAGCGAGGATGGCGATCAAGAATGCGGGCGTGGTCAGCGTCTCGATCATCTCTGCCCCTAGATTTCGAATTGGACCATGCGGTTCATGACGAAGACGCCGAGCCCCATCATGATCACGGCCACGCCGAGCCAGACCTGGCCGAGAGGCGTGGCGATCAACGGCTTGAGATATTCGGGCGAAACCACCGACACCATGATGGCGACGACGATCGGCAAGGCGCCGATAATGCCCGCAGAGGCCTTGGCCTCGGACGACATGGCCGCAACCTTCTGCTTCATCTTCTTGCGGTTGCGGAGGACGCGGGCGAGGTTGCCCAAGGCTTCGGAGAGATTGCCGCCAGCCTGCTGCTGCACGGAAATGACGACGACGAAGAAGTTCACTTCCGGCAGTGGCACACGATCGAGCAGCACCTGAACGGCTTCGGTCATGGAGAAGCCGAAAGCCTGCTGATCGAGCACCCGCTGGAATTCGGACTTGACCGGTTCCTTGGTGTCCTTGGCGACAACACGCATGGAATCGTTGAGCGGCAAGCCCGTCTTGACGCCGCGGACGATCGCTTCGACGGCATTGGGCAATTCGTCGAGAAAGGCATTCTGGTATTTCTTGCGGCGGCGCATGACGTAGAAGCGGGGCAGAAGATAAGCACCGGCGACGCCAAAGACCGCTGCGAAGTAGAACGGCACCTGGACGATCACCAGCACCACGAACAGAACTGCGCCAAAGATGGCGCTGTTGCGCATGAAGGCGCCGGGCGTGATGGTCATGCCGGCCTGGAACAAGAGATCCGGCAGCTTGACGCGCTTGCGGGCGTTGAGTTCATCGGTCTGCGCCTTGAGCGCCTGCTGCACGGTCTTGCGGCGCGCATCGCGCGTGCGGCTGGCGTCCATCTCGCGCCGCGCTACGCGCATATCGCCCTGGTAGACCTTCAGCCGCTTGGTCGCGCGGCTGCTGCCCATGGCGCTTGGGACCAGCGCAAAGCCTGCCGCACCGACGGCAACCACAGCCAGGACGACAAGGAGTATGGTGACGAGCATATCAGCGGCCCATCAGCTCGTGCTGCTCGACATTGGCCTTTTCGAGCGCTTCGACCAAGTTTGCTTCTTCGTTGAAATAGCGGGCGCGCTCGGTAAATTGCGGCTTGGTGATGCCGGTCGAGCGATGCTTGCCCATCAGCATGCCGTTCGAGTCTTCGCCCAGAATGTCATAAACGAAGATGTCCTGGGTCACGATGACGTCACCTTCCATGCCCAGCACTTCGGAAATGTGGGTGATGCGGCGCGACCCATCGCGAAGGCGCGCGGCCTGCACGATCACGTCGATGGATGAGACGACCATTTCGCGAATGGTGCGGCTCGGCAGCGAATAGCCGCCCATGGTGATCATGGATTCAAGACGGCTGAGGGCTTCGCGCGGCGAGTTGGCATGGAGCGTGCCCATCGAGCCGTCGTGGCCTGTGTTCATGGCCTGGAGAAGGTCGAAGCTCTCCGGGCCGCGGACTTCGCCGACGATGATGCGTTCGGGCCGCATACGAAGGCAGTTCTTGATGAGATCGCGCATGGTGATCTCCCCTTCGCCCTCAAGGTTGGGCGGGCGGGTTTCGAGGCGCACCACGTGCGGCTGCTGCAGCTGCAATTCAGCCGAGTCTTCGCAGGTGATGACCCGCTCATCCTTCTCGATGAAGGCCGTGAGACAGTTGAGCAGCGTCGTCTTGCCTGAGCCGGTACCGCCCGAGATCAGCACATTGGCCCTGACGCGGCCGAGGATGCGGAGCACTTCTGCGCCTTCGGGCGAAATCGAGCCATATTTGACGAGCTGCTGCAGGGTCAGCTTGTCTTTCTTGAATTTACGGATGGTCAGGGCAGCGCCGTCGATGGCAAGCGGCGGGGCAATGACGTTGACGCGAGAACCATCTGGAAGACGGGCGTCGCAGATGGGCGAGCCTTCATCGACGCGCCGGCCCACCTGGCTGACGATGCGCTGGCAGACATTCATCAGATGCGCATCGTCGCGGAAGCGCACATTGGTGAGGCGCACCTTACCACCGACTTCGATATAGCACTTCTGGCTGCCATTCACCATGATGTCGGCGATGTCGTCACGGGCCAAGAGCGGCTCCAGTGGGCCATAGCCAAGAACGTCATTGCAGATATCCTCGAGCAGGTCTTCCTGCTCTGAGATCGACATGACGATCGACTTGAGCGCGATGATTTCGCCGACGATGTCGCGAATTTCCTCGCGCGCCGACTGCTGCTCCATAGTTGCCAACTGGCTCAAGTCGATGGAGTCGATCAGGGCGTTGAAGATGGCGGATTTGGTCTGGAAATATTCCTTGTCGCGCTGCGCATCGACTGGCGTGCGAACATCGAGCACGTCGTCCGCCGAACGCATGCGGGCGCCCATGCTGTCGGCGTCGCTGGCGCGACGCTGGGAAGGCGCCGGCGCTGCCGGTTCGGGCCGCGCCATGGAGGGAACGGGTCGCGGGACCTCTCCCACACCTGGCGTATTCCCCCCGAATGTCGTGCGCTTACCAAACATGCTTGCCTCGTTTCAGCCCATCGTCTTCCAGCGGGACTAAGCCCGCTTTTTGAGGAAGGACGGCAGTTTCATCAGTCCCGCCGGCTTGCCGGCGCCATGCGTCGGCTGGCGCCCCGTCACGTGCATGCCGATGGCGCGGTAGACCTCGTTGACCTTGTTGTTGGCGGCGACCTCGGCGATCATCTGGCCGTTATTGGCGGCCGTGCCGAAGAGAGCGGCATCGAAGCCGATCTGGCCGATAAGACCGCACTCGACCGAGGACGCAAATTCGGTGCCGGCGATCTCGGGGCGCCGTGGCAAGCCCTGCTTGTTAATGACGAGATGCGGCGCGGCCTCGGTGGGACGCAGCGCTTTGATCGTATCGGCAAGGTTCTTGGCATTGCGTAGATTCGCCAGGTCAGGCTCGGCCACGATGACAACTTCATCGATCGTTGAAAGCGTGTGCCGCACCCAGGCATTCCAGGAGTGGGGAATATCGAGGATCACCGCGGGAACCGACTTCTGGCAGATCTCTAGGATCTGCTCGAATTCGCGTTCTTCGAAATCCCAGGTCCGATCGAGCGTGGCCGGAGCCGTCAGGAGATTGATGTGGTTGGCCGCCTTGCTCATCAGACGGTCGAGCATGGTCTGGTCGACCTTCTGGCTCGCAACCAGGGCGTCCGCCACGCCATGGGGCGGGTCCTGATTGAAGTTGAGCCCGGCTGTGCCGAAGGCAAGATCCATGTCGAGGATGAGGCAATCCTGCCGGAGCACGGTGGCGATGGCCCAGGCGACATTGTGTGCCACCGTCGAGCCGCCGGCACCGCCTTTGGCTGATACGAAGCCGATGGTTCGTCCGATCGGCGCTGCGCCCTCGCCCGCGAAAAGTTCGGTAATGGCGCTGACGATCTGCGGTCCCGTTGTGGGCAAGACGATATATTCGGAAATGCCGGAGCGGATCAGTTCGCGATAAAGCTGCACGTCGTTGACGTGGCCGAGCACGATGACCCTGGTCGTCGCGTCGCAAACCTCGGCAAGACGCTCCATGGCCTGCGGCACGTCTTCAGGCGGCAGGTTGGTTTCGACGATGATCAGGTTCGGCGTTGGATTCGACTTATAGGTCTCGACTGCGCCATCGATACCACCATTGTGCGTCGTCAGCGCGACCTTGGACATGCGGCGATCATGCACCGCACTCTCGACGAGCTGAGCCGTTTGGGAATGTTCGCAGAATGCCTGGATGGTGATGCGCGGCACAAGACGGGCACCCGAAGCGATCTCGGCTGCGGGCTCTTCCGTTACGGCTGGCTGATCCGATGTCAGGAAACTCTTCATGATTGCATCCACATCGTCTTAATCGAGGGCAAAACCGACAGAGCCACTGAACCCGCCGCGCATCTCGCCGTTGGTAACGCCATACTGATGCTCGATCTTGCCAAGGAAAATTGCCTCGGCATCCGTCGGCAACGTCGAATAATCGGTTGGCACGGCGATGGAGTTGACCGGGCTCGGATTGACGAGATAGGGCGTGACCAGCACGACCAGCTCGGTTTCTTCGCGTCGGAATTCGCGGCTGCGGAACAGCGCGCCGAGGATCGGGATATTGGCAAGACCCGGCATCTCGTCGATGTTTTGGTTGACGTTCTCCGAGAGCAGCCCGCCGATAGCGAGGGTCGAGCCTGCTGTCAGTTCGACCGAGGTCTGAACATCACGCCGCGTCAGGGCATAGGAGCCGGTCTGGACTTCCGATACGCCCGAATTGACCGCGAGCGCGATCGTCCCATTGGAGCGGACGGTGGGCGTGAACTCGAGTTTGACGCCGTAGTCCTTGTATTCAACGGTCGTATTGCCGTTGTTGTCGGTGACCGGCACTGGGAATTCGCCGCCAACAAGGAAGCTGGCCTGCTGGCCCGAGACGGCCGTCAATGTAGGCTGTGCCAGAAGCCGCAAGGCGCCGCGATCTTCAAGTGCACGGATCGAGGCATTGATCTGGGTATTGCCGATCGGGAAATTGCCGGTGATACCGTTGTTGTTCTGCGGGTTGACGAACTGGGTGCTGTTGAGCCCGAGATTGACCGCGCCCAAGGTAACAGTGCCCGACAGGTTGATGCCGAGTTGCTTGGCGACGTTGCGGCGGATTTCCGAGACGGTGACCTGCAGCATGACCTGCTGACCGCCCGCGACTTCCAGGATATTGGCAACGTTTTCCGGGTCGCCGGCAAACTGGATGGCAACGAGTGCTGCGCGCTCCTTATCGTCCGAAGAAAGCACCGTACCGGTCAGAACGACACGGTTGGTCTCATTGGGCAGGGTGACCGATTCAACCGAGATGTGGGAGCCCGGAATGACCCGCGCCAATGCTTCCTCGAGCGCGTTGCCAACCTGGGAAGGCTCCTTAATGACGCGCAGGTCGAGTACCTGGATGGTCCGGCCAGCATCATCGATGAAGAAGATATTGGTGTCGCCCCCGCCGATGCCCTGGACGATGGCGCGGGTGCGGGTACGCATGATCGCGGCAGCAACGGTCGGCTGGGAGACGACGACTTCGGCAACGCCGGCCGGCAGATCGACGATGATCGACTTATTGAGCTCGATATCCATGTTCCGCTGCCCACCATAGGAAGAGGCGGAAACGGTCACCTGTGCTTCCTGCGCCGCGACGGGTAACGGCAGCGACAGGCTGCACAGCGCCAGGCCAGTGGCGAGCAGGGTCGAAGAGCCACGGCGGGACATGGATTTGGTCGTCTTCATCTCGCTCTCCCGCCTCATTGCGGCACCAGACTGGGGTCGACGCTCTCGACCTGCACCTGACCTGCATTGTTGTCAGAGGTCATCTGCTCGGCCGGTACGGGTCCTGTTTCGGCCTGGGCCATGCCGCCGGCCAGAACGCTCTCTTCCTTGCCGAAGCGGAAGACGCGCACCGATTGGCTCGTCGCCGGACGACCGCTATCTGCGCTGCGGCCGAAATCGACCACCGAGCGCAGGGTCAGGCTCAATTGGCCACGCATCGAGGCGTTGATCAGGGCTTCAGCCTGGTTAGGCGTCAGTTCAAGGGTCGCAATGGTCGTGTTGTCGAAGGTCACCGGCGTCGCGGTTTCGACCGCATTGCCGTCTTCGGCCGCAGCCGTTGTGCCCAGTTCGCCAAGGCGCTTGCCGATAGCAAGGATGCGCACATTGGAGAGCACCACTTCGGACTGCTGGCCAGCCGGCGTAGAGGTGGTCAGCACGACGTCGACATGATCGTTGGGCACAACGAAGCCACCGGCGCTCGAAGCCGCATTGACGCTGACGGAAACGCCACGCATCCCCGGCGCCAGGACGGCCGACAGGTACCCCTGATCCGACCGGACCAGTTTCTGCTCGCGAATGGGCTCACCGGGGAAAAATTCAAAGCGCGCGACTGCGTCGCTCAACTGCTGCGGTGCATCGGGCAAGGCCGAAATCGTGACATATTCCGGCCGCAAGGCGCCTTGGGGCCAATCCTGCCATTCGACACTGTCGGGGCTGAGCCGCTGACCAATGCCGATGGCTGCCTTGGCGACCAGGATCTGCGTCTTGGCTTCCTGCACAACTTCAGTGACCACCTCGGTGGTGGTCGTGGGGGGCTGGCCCATACGCGTCACCAGGAAGGCAGCCAGGCCGCCGGCCACAAGGGCCACTATCGCCAGGATTATGCGTGCTGGTCTCATGACCCACTCCGGTTACGCCGGGCGCAGGCGCCCAATTCCACTGCTGAAATATGGGCGCAAAGGGTCAAGGTTTGGTTAATCGGGCCCTAAGCCTTTGGGTTAACGACTTCCTGCTCTTGCAAATTGAGAGGTGCAAACGAAAGCCCCGGCGCATGGGACCGGGGCTCGAAGGATCGCCGCATGATGTTCAGGCAGCGAGACGCTCGAAGATGGCGGAATTCGAATAAACGACAATGCCGGCCGCTGCCATGGCGATCCCATAGGGAATGCCAGAGCGCTTGTTGTGGAGGCGCGCCAGCCAGCCCATGCGCGCCAGAACGGGCGCCAAAGGCATGCCGCGGAGGACAAGGATGAGCAGGGTCAGGACCCCGCCCAAAATGGCGGTATAGCCGAGATAGGGAAGAGTAGCGCCAAAACCGAGCCAAAGCGTTGTCGCTGCGGCAAGCTTGGCATCGCCGCCTCCGATAAAGCCCAGCGCGAAAAGACCGAAAGCCACTGCCAGCACGATGAGGGCACAAAGCACATGCATGGCGAACTGCTGCAAAGGCAGGTTGGCCGCGATGGCGACCACGAAGAAGCCGGCTGTCAGAATAAGCACGAGCTTATTGGAAATGCGCATCGTCAGAAGATCAGACGATGCCGCAATCGCCATGGCGACCGGAAAAAAGAACAATGCGACCAGGTTCATGAGCTCCCTCCGCCACCCGCTGCGGTGATAACCGGGACAATGGCCTGACGAATATTTTCGTAGATATCCGTCAGACTTCCGTTGATAGCCAGCAGCGCGCCAATAATCACGACCGAGAGCAAAGAGCCGATCAGCCCGTATTCGATGGCCGTCGCGCCCCGTTCATCCGAACAAAGCCGCCGCAATTGCCTCTTGAAGTCTAGACGCATGGCATCCCACCCCCGTGTGGATGACGCTAACCTAGATTGGTTAAGCAGAATAAAAAGAAGGGCCCCGGCGGGACCCTTCTCAACCGTAAACTATTGCGAGCCCACCTTCGCCATTACGAGGAAGACGACGAAGAAGCAGGCGTGGTCAGCTTGGTGTTGATGGTGGTAAACACACCGTTGAGCGTCCCACCGAGAGTGGTGACGGCGCCGATGATGACCACCGAGATCAGAGCAGCGATAAGGCCGTATTCAATTGCGGTTGCGCCGGATTCGTCCTGCGCGAAACGTGCGAAAATGTTCATGTCCCAGGCTCCTTTTTTACACGTCCTCGAGTGACGCCTCACGGCCGACACACAGCGAAGATGACCAGACCTTAGGAGCCACTGATTTCGATTGCGTTAATCGGCACCCCGACACTCGATCCATTTCCAGTAAAAATGCTCATACTTTTCAGTCGGTTAATGCATCCGTGTGCATTCTATGCTTAGTGAAGCAAGTCCCTGTGCCGCCGTTACTTTTCGCCTAACTTCGCATGGGGAAAAGTTCATTTCCAAGCCGCTTTGAGCGACATAAAAGGCTCTGTTTGCCAAGTATTTACCATTCTGGCGGAAACTGCCGGGGACACCTGCTATCGAGATTGGGCCCATGTTCCGCGTTTTAAGCCTCCTCAGCCTCATGAGCCTCTTCCTGGGGACTGGCATTTCTCTGGCTCAGGACAGCGCGCCGATCGAGGTCAACGTCAACATGGCGCGTGTCTTGCGCATCAGCGCACCGGCCTCGACGGTTATCGTCGGCAATCCCGGCATTGCCGACGTGACGATTCAGGATCCGCAGACGCTGATCCTTACCGGCAAGAGCTATGGCCAAACCAATCTCATCGTCCTCGATGGCCAGGGTCAGCCCATTGCAGACACGCTTCTTGACGTCGTCCAGATGCAGGCTGGCGTCATGACGGTCTATCAGGGCCAGTCGCGGACCACGCTTGCCTGCGCCCCGGTCTGCCAGCCCGTCATCATGATGGGCGACGACAACACCTTTACCAGCCAGACCTTGGCGTCATCGCAGATCGTCGAATCTGCAACGCAATAGGAACGGTCTCTTAACTACCGGACCAGTCTCCGCCTGGGCCGGCGCAAAAACTAACCAAGCCTTAGCCTTATCATACGCACCGTGCCGTACGGTTCAGCACCGGGCTTGAAGCCCAGGGCTGCGATGGAACGGATGGCATGGCTGGTCGAAACTGGGCCAATTTTGGCCGGGACACACGCGGCGCGACCGCAGTCGAGTTTGCCATTCTGGCGCCGATCTTCTTCGCCGTGCTCGCCGCGATTCTCCAGACGGCGCTCTCCTTCTTTGCCGCTCAGGTGCTGGAAAGCGCCATGAACGATACAAGCCGTGCCATCCGCACCGGTGAGGCCCTGCGCGAAGGCTGGAGCGTGGCAGACTTCAAGGACAATATCTGCGATCGCGTTTATGGACTCTTCGGGGCATGCGACGATCTCCATGTCGATGTCCGGCAGATTAACAGCTTTGCAGACGCGACCATCAGCGTCCCGCTCGATCGAACCTGCACAAAAAGCTGCACCTGGACCGAACCTGATCGCTGGACGCCTGGCAATGCGTCAAGCGTCATGCTGGTGCAGGTTTATTATCGCTATCCGGTGGTGCTGAATTTCGGCATCTCAGGCGCGGCCGACCTGCCCGAGAACAAGCGCCTGATGAGTTCAGCCACGATTTTTCGCAATGAGCCGTTCTGATGCGCCGGCAATTTCAAAACCTTTTGAAGTCGATGCGGCGGCTCGGGCGAGCCGAAAACGGCGTCGCCATCGTCGAATTTGCCTTGATCGTTCCGATCATGCTGGCGACCTATATCGGCTGCACCGAAGCGGCTACTCTTCTGACCATCGATCGGAAGGTGCAGTCGGTTGCCGGCGCCATAGGCGATCTCGTGGCGCGCACCAACAAGTCGATGACCAAGACGCAGATGGAAGACTATTTCCGTGCGGCCACCAGCATCATGACGCCCTATCAGTCAACCGGCCTCGTCCAGACCGTGACCGCCGTTAATGTCGGCAAGGACGGCAAAGCCGTCATCGCCTGGTCGGTGCGCTACTCCGGTGGAACTTATTCAGCTACGGTTCCAGAATATAAAGTGGGCCAAAAATTCGACCTGCCGGCTGAGATGATCGCGATTGCCTCTGGCCAGACAGTGATCGCCGCAGAAGCGGATTTTTCCTATCAACCCGCCATCGGCATGGTGTTCAACAGTGCCGTACCCCTGCATCGCTCAGGCCTCTTCATGCCGCGGTTCGGCGGCACCATCGAGATCCAGTAGCCTCCGCGCTTGCTGCCCCGGGCAGAGCGTGCAACAAGCCGACCACCCTCCCTTTGATCCGGCTTGAGCATGAGCGACACCATTATCCCTGTCTTCGACCTGGGCGGCGTTTTCGTCGACTGGAACCCGATGTATCTCTTCCGCAAGCTCTTCGAGAGCGAGGAAGATGCGCTGTGGTTTCACCAGAACATCTGCACGAGCGACTGGAACCTCGAATTTGATGCCGGCGAAATCTATGCCGAAGGCGTGGCCAAGCTGATCACGCGCTTTCCCCGATACTGGCGCGAAATCCAGGCGTTCGACCTGAGGTGGAAGGAGACCCTCGGCGACTTCATTCAGGGCACGATCGACATCCACAACGAGTTGATCGAAGAAGATACACCGACCTTCGCCATTACCAATTTCTCCTGGGAGAAGTGGGTGAGCTGTCTTGGTGAATGGCCATTCCTCGAAAAGTTCGACGGCGTCATCGTTTCGGGTCTCGAAGGCCTCGTCAAACCCGATCCGCGCATCTATCGCGTCTTTTGCGAGCGCTACGGCTTTGCACCGGACTCTTGCGTCTTCATCGACGACAGCGAGCCCAATATCGTGGCAGCCCGCAAGTTCGGCATGCACGGCATCCACTTCAAGGAACCCAAGCAATTGCGCGCCGAACTGATCAGCCTGGGCCTGCCGCTCAAGGCGAAATAACAAGAAAAACCCCGGAGCGATCCGGGGTTTTTGCTTTTGGCAGCCGCTACTGGAAACGGCCACCCTTCTGGATCACTTCGATCTTGTAGCCGTCAGGATCGGTCGCAAAGAAGAATCGTGCAACCGGCACCGTACCGTTCTTGAAATCGACCACCTTGCCGACGGTAAAACCCTCGGCGGTGAACCGATCATGCTCTGCTTGCAGATTGTCGACGACAACCGCCAGGTGGCCATAGCCGTCGCCCAGATTATAGGGCTCGGTTCTTCCGTGGTTGATGGTCAGCTCAAGCTCGAAGCCGTCGAGTTCGTGGGCCATATAGACCAGCGTAAAATCGGCAAATTCGATACGGTTGACGATCTCGAGCCCGAAGGCGCGACGATAAAAATCGACGGAGCGGGCCTCATCGATGACCCTGATCATGGAATGCGCGAGCTTAGCCATATTTTTGATCTCTCGGTTTGGAGCAGCCAAGCGCGGCGCGGACCGTCATTTAGTGCCGTACATGCGGTCGCCCGCATCGCCGAGACCGGGGATGATATAGCCCTTTTCGTTGAGGTGGCTGTCGATCGAGGCGGTGTAGACCGAAACGTCAGGATGCGCCTTCTCGAAATTCGTGATGCCTTCGGGCGCAGCGAGAAGGCAGAGGAAGCGGATATTGTTGGCCCCGCGCTCCTTGAGCTTTTCGATAGCTGCGGTCGCCGAATTGCCTGTGGCGAGCATGGGATCGACGACAATGATCAGCCGGTCCTCCAGATTGGACGGCGCCTTGAAGTAATATTCGACGGGCTCGAGCGTTTCATGGTCGCGGTAGATGCCGATATGGGCAACGCGCGCCGCGGGGACAAGGTCGAGCATGCCATCGAGTAGCCCGTTGCCGGCGCGCAGGATCGAGGCAAACACGAGCTTCTTGCCCTTGATCGCCGGCGAATCCATCGCAGACATCGGCGTCTCGATCGGGATCATTTCAAGTTCGAGATCGCGCGTTACTTCGTAGCACATCAGATGCGCGATCTCGCGCAGGAGCCGCCGGAAACCGGCGATGGAGGTCTCCTTGTTGCGCATGATCGTCAGCTTATGCTGGATCAGCGGATGATCGATGACTGTGACATTGCCCACGACTTTGCTCATATCGATCATCTTTCTCGGTTACAGGAAGGACTTGCCGTGGCGGCCGGGCGTGAGCCCAAGCCATGCGGCGATGCTTTCCCCAATATCTGCGAAGGTGGGCCGAATGCCAATCTCTCCTTTGGGGAGGGCTGGGGAAAAGACGAGGATCGGCACCTGTTCGCGGGTGTGATCGGTGCCAGGCCATGTCGGATCATTGCCATGGTCGGCGGTCAAGATGAGAAGATCATCAGGCCGCATCTTGGCAATTAACTCGGGCAGACGCGCATCGAACAGCTCGAGCGCTGCAGCATAGCCGGGCACGTCGCGGCGGTGACCATATTCCGAATCGAAATCGACGAAATTGGTCATGATGAAAGCGCGATCGGCCGCCATTTCCATGGCGTCGAGCGTCTTGTCGAAGAGCTGCGGAATGCCCGTGCCTTTGATCTTATGGGTTACGCCAGAGCCAGCGTAGATGTCGGAAATCTTTCCAACAGCATAGACTTGGTTGCCCACCGCCTGATTGCGATCGAGCAGGGTCGGCTCAGGCGGTGCAATGGCAAAATCGCGGCGATTGCCGGTGCGCTTGAACGTGTCCGGGGTTTCGCCCACAAAAGGCCGGGCGATGACGCGGCCGATATTGAGCGGGGCGGTCAGGTCGAAGGCGATCTTGCAGATATCGTAGAGGCGCTCGAGCCCGAAGTAGCTTTCATGCGCCGCGATCTGAAAGACGCTGTCGATGGATGTATAGCAAATCGGCTTACCGGTGCGGATATGCTCCTCGCCGAGCGCTGCGATGATATCCGTACCCGAGGCGTGCTTATCGCCTAAAATGCCGGGCAGCGCGGCACGACGCACAAATTCTTCGATCAGGTGTGGCGGAAACGCTGGCTCGGATTGGGGGAAATAGCCCCACTCGAAGGGCACAGGCACGCCGGCGATTTCCCAGTGTCCTGATGGCGTATCTTTACCGCGCGAGACTTCCCTTCCCACGCCGAACCTGCCACCTTTCGGCATGTCGCTGAGATTGGGTGGCAAGATACCCGTAGACAGTTTGATCGCCGCACCAAGCCCCATCGCATCCATGTTCGGCACATTGAGCGGACCGGAGCGCAGGCCAATTCTGTCCGCCCTGCCCTCGGCGGCCCATTCGGCAATATGGCCCACGGTGTTCGCGCCCTGATCACCATATTGATGGGCATCGGGCGCGCCGCCAATACCGACGCTGTCGAGAAGGCAGACAATTGCGCGTGGCATGGGCTTACTCCGTGGCAGTGATGCGGTCGGCGATCAGCGCAAATTTTGGCGCGCCGGACCCGACGAAATAGGCAGAGCGCAGACGCGCCTCGGCATCGGCGGCCGTAGCTTCATCGGCGGCGTGGATACGGGCGATCGGGGTATTGGGTTCAACCTCGGCACCAAAACCAAGCAGGCGATCGAACCCCACTCGATGATCGATGGTATCCGTCGGCGTCGCCCGACCGCCGCCAAGGGCGACAACCGCCATACCGACGCCGCGCGTATTGATCTCAGCGATAGTGCCACGCCCCAGAGCCAGAACGTCGCGAACGATCGGCGCCGACTGCAGATACTTATCCATGCGCTCGACAAAATCGGCGGGGCCACCCAGCTCGGAAACCATTCTCGAAAAATGCTCAGTCGCCTTGCCGCTATCGAGGGCGTCTTCCACTTTTTTGCGAGCGGAAGCAGATGTTTCCGCCATGCCGGTCATGAGAGCAATTTCCGCCGACAAGGCGAGTGTAACCTCGCGCAGACGCCGATCCTGGTGTTTGCCAGTCAGAAATTCGACGGCGTTGCGCATTTCGAGGCCATTGCCCGCAGCACTCGCCAGAGGCTGGTTCATATCGGTGATCAGCGCTCCGGTCCTTAGACCGGCGCCATTGGCAACGTCCACCAGACTTTTGGCCAGATCGCGTGATGCTTCGAGGGTCGGCATGAAGGCGCCAGAGCCGGTCTTAACGTCGAGCACGAGCGCTCCAAGGCCAGCAGCCAGTTTCTTCGACAGGATCGATGCGGTGATCAGGGAGATGGATTCGACTGTGCCCGTCACGTCGCGAATGGCGTAAAGTGTTTTATCGGCCGGCGCGAGATCGGCTGTCTGCCCGATAATGGCGCAGCCGGCCTCCTCCACCGCCTTGCGGAAGAGGGCATTGTCGGGCTGGGTCTGATAGCCGGGAATAGAATCGAATTTGTCGAGGGTACCGCCGGTGTGCCCCAGGCCCCGGCCGGAAATCATCGGCACATAGATTCCGATGGCGGCGAGGATCGGCGCGAGCATCAGCGAGACATTGTCGCCCACGCCACCTGTCGAATGCTTATCGGCGACCGGGCCATCGAGATCGGACCAGTCGAGCACAGTGCCAGAATCGCGCATGGCGAGGGTCAGCGCCACCCGCTCGTCCATGCTCATATCTTGAAAATAGACCGCCATAGCAAAGGCCGCGGCCTGCGCTTGGGAAACAGTGCCCTCGGCAAAGCCAGCGATGAAGCGGGCGATATCTTCCTTGGGAAGTTTTTCGCCATTGCGCTTTTTGAGGATCACTTCTTGGGGGAGGAAGACCATCGGATGGCTTTCAGCTCTGAGGAATTACCCCCACCCAACCTCCCCTGACAGAGGGAGGAATAGCCTAGAGGTCTTCTCTATATTGCGGCGAGAACCGACGCGCTCCTCCACCTATCAGGGGGAGGTTGGGTGGGGGTAAGCTCAGGCCCCGTATGGAATCCAGACGTTCTTCACCTGCGTCGCCTTCCCAAGGAAATAGTCCCCGGCAAAGCGCTGATCGGCGAGATCATAGTAGAGCCCGCGGCTGGTCCAGGTCTGCTTGAGATTGCCCACCGAGGCCTTCTCGACCATCTCAGAGCCTTCAGCGGAACCGGCAAACCAGAGCCCATCGACGCCATCGTGTTCGGCCAAGGTCTTGGCGAGGCTGAGGCTTTCCCCGGTGACGATGTTGACGACGCCCGAAGGCATGTCGGAAGTCTCGAGCACTTGGTAAAAGTCCGTCATCGACAGCGGCGAGCGCTCGGAAGGCACCAACACTACGGTATTGCCCATGGCGAGAGCCGGAGCGATCAGGGCAATTGAGCCCAGCAACGGCCGCGAGGGCGGCGCGACGATGCCCATCACACCCAAAGATTCGACCATGGCGGCCGCAATGGCGCGCATGGGCGGATTATGGACCGCGCCATCATATTTGTCGGCCCAGCCGGCAAAGGCAAAGAGGCGCTCGACGGACTGAGCGACTTCCTTGGAACCGTCCTCGCCGGTCTGCGCCTTGATGCGCGCAGCGAATTCGTCGCGGCGATAGTCCAGATTTTCAGCGAGGAAATAAAGGATTTGCGCGCGGGAATGCGCCGCAGTCGTGCCCCAGCCAAGCGCGGCGCGGGCGGCTTCGACGGCATTGCGGATGTCCTTGCGATTGCCATCGCCGACTTCACCGACAAGCGCGCCACCGGCGCCGTGGACAGGCCGGTTGTAACCGCTATCGGGCCGTGCCTGCTTGCCGCCGATATACATCTTGGCGGTCTGATCGAGATGGCCAGTGTCGAGGAGATTTGCTGCCTGCGCAGGCACGGAAACCGGCGCGGGCGCAGGTGTTAAATCCTTCTCCCACTTAGGTCTGAGGTAGGCCGACATACCTTCGCGGCCGCCTTCGCGACCGAAACCGGATTCTTTATAGCCGCCGAAACCGACGGCAGCATCGAACTGGTTGGTGCCGTTGATCCAGACCACGCCAGCCTTGAGTTTTGGCGCAATATCGAGGGCGAGATTGATGTTCTCGCTCCAGACCGTCGCGGCAAGGCCGTAGCGGGTGTTGTTGGCGAGGGCCACCGCTTCTTCCGGCGTGCGGAAGCTCATGGCGACGAGGATAGGGCCAAAAATCTCTTCTGCTACAAGAGTATTGGCAGGTGAAACATTGGTGACGAGCGCGGGTTTCAGGAAGCAGCCATTGGCGGGCACCTGCCCGTCGGGCTCATAGACCACTGCGCCTTCGGCAACGCCACGTTTCATCAGGTCGCGGATGCGTTCGACCTGCACTGGTGCGACCAGCGCACCGATATCGACTGACTTATCAAGGGGATCGCCGACGCGCAGATTTGCCATGCGCTTTTTCACCTTGGCGATAAAGCGTTCCTCGATGGACTCTTGGACGAGAAGCCGCGAACCGGCGCAGCAGACTTGGCCCTGGTTGAACCAGATGGCTTCCACCAACCCTTCCACAGCAGAGTCGAGATCGGCATCTTCGAAGACGATGTAGGGCGACTTGCCGCCGAGTTCGAGTGACAGGCCTTTGCCGGTTCCGGCCGTGGCGGCGCGAATGATTTTTCCCACTTCGGTCGAACCGGTGAACGCGATTTTGTCGACGTCGGAGTGGTTTACCAGCGCCGCGCCGGTGTCGCCCTCGCCCGTGACGATGTTGACGACGCCCTTCGGAAGTCCAACGCGCTCGCAGATTTCAGCGAAAAGCAGCGCGGTGAGCGAGGTGAATTCGGCGGGTTTGAGAACTACCGTATTGCCCGCTGCCAAGGCTGGCGCGATCTTCCAGGCCAGCATCAGCAGCGGGAAATTCCAGGGGATGATCTGGCCGCAGACGCCGTAGGGGACGTGGTCGGGGAATTCGCGTTGGAGGTGCGTTGCCCAGCCGGCGTGGTGATAAAAATGCCGTGCGACCAATGGGATATCGGCGTCGCGGCTTTCGCGGATGGGCTTGCCGTTGTCCATGGTTTCGAGCACGGCGAAGAGGCGGCTGTGCTTCTGGATCATGCGGGCGATGGAATAGAGAAATTTCCCGCGTTCATAACCACTTAGCCCGCTCCACAATGGGAAGGCAGAGCGAGCGGCGGCGACGGCCAAATCGACATCTGCCGGGGTGCCGTCGGTGATGTCGGCTAATTTGTCGCCATTGGCTGGATTGGTGCTAGCAAAAGTCTTGCTGGGGGCGGTCCAGGTGCCGTCGATGAAGTGGCCGAAAAGGCGGTTTTTACTGTCGAGCCAAGCGTTTGCCTGGTCCGCCGTTTCGGGTGCGGGGCCGTATTCGAGGGTTTCGAAGATTTGTGCGATCTTGTTCATTTGTGGCCTCACACCATTGGCTGGCGGTAGTCGGCGGCGTAGTGGCCGGTTAACCCGTGCTCGAGCTGACGTTCTATATCCGTTAACAATCCGCTAGCGCCGAAGCGGAATAAATGGGGATTCAGGTAATGGGTCCCCAGTTCCTCTTTCATCAGCGCCATATATTTGAGCGCATCGCCCGCGGTGGCGATGCCGCCGGCCGGTTTGTAGCCGATCTCGATGCCGGTCTCCTCATTGAACCAGCGGATCATGCGGATCATGGTCAGCGAGGTGACGAGATTGGCGTTGACCTTTTCCTTGCCGGTCGAGGTCTTGATAAAATCGGCGCCGGCCAGCATGCAGACGAGTGAGGCCTTGGCGATATTGGTCTGGGTCGCGAGTTCGCCCGTGCCCAGAATGGTCTTGATATGCGCATCGCCGCAGGCCTTGCGGAAGGCGCGGACCTGATCGTAGAGCGCCTGCCAATCGCCGCGCAGGACCATGCCGCGCTCGATGACGATGTCGATTTCCTGAGCGCCGTCTTTTACTGAGGCTTCGATCTCGGCAATCTTGGTTTCGACCGGGGCGAGGCCATGTGGGAAGGCAGTCGAGACGGCGGCGACCGGAATGCCGGTGCCCTCCAATGCGTCGACGGCCGTCTTGACGAAGGTGTGGTAGACGCAGACGGCGCCGGGGAGGATGCGGAGATCTTTGACCCCGAGCTTATCGACGATATCGGCGCGGAGCGGATTACGCGCCTTGGCGCAGAGGCGCTCGACGCGGCCGGGCGTATCGTCGGCATTGAGCGTTGTCAGGTCGATCAGCGTGATGGCTTTCAAGAGCCAGGCGAGCTGATAGTCCTTCTTGACCGTGCGGCGCGCGCCGATGGAGCCGGCGCGGCGCTCGAGAGCCGAGCGGTTCATGCGAACGCGTTCGACCCAATCGAGATCGAGCGGATAGCCCGGATTGCGCTTGTGAGCGGGCGCGTGGCTGCTCCCGCTATTGTCGACGACCTTGAGACTCATAGCTCCTCCACGAGGGCCGGGATCAGCTTTTGCAGCTTGGCCGCCCCTTGCACCGCCATGGTTTTGGTATGCTCATGGCTGATGTTTTCGTTCGACAGGCCGGCGCCCATATTGGTGATGGACGAGCAGGCCCAGACTTTCAGCCCCAGAAAGCGTCCGAGGATCACTTCCGGAGCGGTCGACATGCCAACGGCATTGGCGCCGAGACGGATGGCCATCTGGATTTCGGCGATGGTTTCAAAGCTCGGGCCGGAATACCAGAGGTAGATCCCCTCCCCGACCTTGATACCGAGCTTTTCGCCGGCAGCCTTGGCCTTGGCGCGCAGATCGGAATTATAGCAATCGACCATGTTCACAAAACGGCGGTCGGTCGGCTCGCCGATCAGCGGGTTCATGCCGGCATAATTGATGTGATCGGAGATCAGCATGAGATCGCCGGGGCGTAGGTTTTCGTCGAGCGAGCCGGCGGAATTGGTCAGGAGCAGCGTCTTGGCGCCAAGCTCGGCCATGGTCTCGAGCGCGGGACGCATGGCAGCGGCATTGCCGTGCTCATAATAGTGCTCGCGGCCGGTGAGAATGGCGATGCGCTTGCCGCTCATCGTGCCGATCAACAGATCACGGCCGTGGCCGGAAACGCCGGCGCCCGGAAAATCCCTGAGTTCGGAATAGGGAATGTTGACCTTGTCTTCGAGGAGATCACCAATGGCCGAGAGGCCGGAGCCGAAGGTCAGCGCGGCGACGATGGGTTCTTCACCGGCGATCTTGCGAATGGTTTTGGCGGCTTTGGTCATTGGGTCAGGTCCGAGAGATCTATCATTGCCGACACCCCCTCCCTGCCTCCCCCATCAAGGGGGAGGTGCAGGGCCGGTGGGTGGGATAGGCTTGTGCCAGAAACTGGATGCGACACCTCCCCCCTTGTCGAGGAGGCTGGGAGGGGGGACATCGTCATTTGCCGAGGAACTCCGGCCCAAAACTGTGCGGCAAGAGCTGTCCCAGTGTCTGCACAAGCGGCGCTCCATCGACTCCATGCGAGATCACCTCAACATCGAGATCGGCGAATTCGCGGATGCGTTGGCGGCAGCCGCCGCAGGGGGTGACGGGATTGGCGCCGGGGCCGGTGACGTAGATACGCGTGATGCGGCGGGCGCCGCCGGCGATCATGGCGGCGATAGCTGAGGTTTCGGCGCAATTGCCCTGCGGGTAGGCGGCGTTTTCGATGTTGCAGCCCGAATAGATCTTGCCGTCATCGGCAAGGATGGCGGCGCCGACCTGGAAATTCGAATAGGGCGCATAGGCCTTGGCGCGGATGGCTTCGGCGGCGGCGAAGAGGGATTTATCAGTATCGGTCATTTGTTTGTTCTCCTCTCGCCGATGATCGGCGCTGCGCTTCAACACACCAGACTGTCATCTCAGGATCCAACTTGATCTCAGGATGGGACCCGGCCTTCGCCGGTGTGACAACCGAATTTCGGGCAATCACGTGCCCTTGTGCTGGCGCTACCGCTCCTTCGTGTACGGCACGCCACCCGCCTTGGGGCCAACTGCCTTGCCGATGAAGCCGGCGAGGAGCACGACTGTAAGAACATAGGGCAGAGCCTGGATGGCCTGGACGGGGACGACGCCGATGACCGGCAACTCGAAATTCTGCAGACGGATCTGCAGGGCATCGAGGAAGCCGAAGAGGAGGCAGGTAAACATGGCGGGGACCGGTTTCCACTTGGCAAAGATCAGTGCTGCAAGGGCGATATAGCCCTTGCCGGCGGTCATATTGTTGCCGAAGCCCGAGCCTTGGGCGATCGAGAAGTAAGCGCCGGCCAAACCGCAGAGAAGGCCGGTGATGATGATGGCCTGATAGCGCTGCTTGACCACCGAAATGCCGGCGGTGTCGACCGCTTTGGGATTTTCACCCACGGCACGAAGACGAAGGCCGAAGCGGGTGCGATAGAGCACGAATGCCGTCACTGCCACCATGATGAAGGCGACATAAACGAGAATATAGTGGCCAGAAATCAGCTCGGAATAGATCGGGCCAAGTATGGGCACGCCTGAAAGTTCATTGGCGAAGGGCAGCGTGATGGGCGAGAAGCGGCCGCCTTCGGAGAGTGCTGGCGTACGACCACCCTGGCTGAACCAGGTCTGGCCGAGGAAAGTCGTCATGCCGGCCGCGAGCATGTTGATGGCAACGCCCGCGATCAACTGATTGCCCTTGAGCGTGATGGCGGCAGCGCCCTGGAGCAGCGTCGTCGAAAGCGACACGGCCATGCCAGCGAGAAGGCCGAGCCAGGCGGAGCCGGAAATGGCGGCGACGGCACCGGCCGCGAAAGCGGCGGCCAGCATCTTGCCTTCAAGGCCGATGTCGAAAATGCCGGCCCGTTCCGAATAGAGCCCCGCCAAGCAGGCGAGGAGGAGCGGCGTCGAAAGACGGATCGTGGCATCGAGGACGGAGAGAATGACGGCGAGATCCATCTCAGCTCTCCGGCTTGGCGGTCGAAACCGCAATGGCTTCGGATTTCTGCTCGGGCGAGAGCAGCATGAAGGCGCGTTCGAGCGAGGGGCGGAAAAGCCCTTCCATGGCACCGGTAAAAAGAATGACCAGGGCCTGGATCACGACGATCATTTCGCGGGTGATGCCGGGAATGACGAACTGCAATTCCTGCCCGCCTTGATAGAGCGCGCCAAAGAGAATGGCGGCGAGCGCAATGCCGATCGGGTGATTGCGGCCCATGAGCGCGACGGCGATGCCGACAAAGCCAGCGCCGGCGACGAAATCGAGCACCAGACGGTTTTGCACGCCCATGACTTCATTGATCGCCACCATGCCGGCAAGGGCGCCGGAAATGGTCATGGTGATCATGATCATCTTCGAGTTCGAAATACCGGCATAGCGCGAGGCCGTCGGATTGGCGCCGAGGACGCGCATGGCATAGCCGAACTTGGTGTGCCAGATCAGGATATAGACGCCAATCAGCGCGGCGATGGCGATGACGATCGAGAGATTGACTGGGGAATAGCCGAAGAAGGAGAAGAACTGCCGGAGTTGCGGCACGCGGCCGGCGACCTCGATGGTTTCGGATTCCGGAGCCATGGTCGACGCGGGTTTGAGCACGCGATTGACCATGTAGACCATCAGCGCCGAGGCGATGAAATTGAACATGATGGTGGTGATGACGACGTGGCTGCCGCGCTTGGCCTGGAGCCAGCCGGGCACGAAGGCCCAGAAGCCACCGACGGCGCCGGCCGCGATGACGGCCAGCGGCATGGCGATGAGCCAATGGGTCTGGTCGAGCGCGAGGGCAACGACTACGGCGCCGAGACCGGCGACATAGGCCTGGCCATCGCCGCCGATATTGAAGAGCCCGGCGTGGGCGGCAACGGCCACCGCAAGACCGGTAAAGATGAAATTGGTGGCGTAATAAAGCGTGTATCCAAATCCATCGCCATAGCCGAAGGCGCCATAAAGGATGACCTGAATGGCATGAAACGGATTTTCGCCGACGAGCAGCACGACAAGGCCCGAGACGAGGAAGGCGAGAAGAAGGTTTAGGGCCGGCAGGAGGGCGATATCGGCCCAGCGCGGTAGAGGTCTATGTGCGCTCATGGAAGAGGTCCCTGTTCGGCAATGCCGATGGTGCGGGGCGCGGTCTTGTTGATGCCGGCCATCATCAGGCCGAGTTCGCCTTCAGTTGCAGTTGCCGGATCGGCTTCGCCGACGATGACGCCATCGAACATGACGAGGATGCGATCGGCGAGGGAGCGGATTTCATCGAGCTCGACGGACACGAGCAGGATCGCCTTGCCCTCGTCGCGCATCTTGATGATTTCATTGTGGATGAATTCGATGGCGCCGATATCGACGCCGCGGGTCGGCTGACCGATGACCAGCACGTCCGGGTCCTGCTCCATTTCGCGGGCGAGGACGATCTTTTGCTGATTGCCGCCAGAAAAGAGCGATGATTTCAGATTGATATTGGCTGGGCGGACGTCAAAGAGCTTGACCTGATCGGCGGCTGCCTTTTTAGCGGCGGCGATATCGAGGAAAGCGCCCGAGCCATAGGCGGGCTTGTCGTGATAGCCGAGAATGGCGTTTTCCCATTCCTGGAAGGTCGTAACGAGGCCCATGCGCTGGCGGTCCTCGGGCACGTGGGCGAGGCCAGCCTGGCGAGCGCGTGCCGCTCCATCATCGCCTTCGAGCGAGAGCGGCTTGCCGTTGAGAACAACGGTGCCCGATTTCTGATCGCGCATGCCGGTGATGGATTCGAGCAATTCGGACTGGCCATTGCCTGAAACGCCGGCAATGCCGACGATCTCGCCGGCGCGGATGGCAAAGCTGACATCCTTGACGCGGGTGACGCCCATATCGTCGGCAACGACGAGATTCTGGACTTCCAGGAGGGTCTTGCCTGGGTTGGCGGCGGTCTTGTCGACGCGGAGGAGCACGCGGCGGCCAACCATGAGTTCGGCCAGTTCTTCGGGACTGGTTTCGCTGGTCTTGACGGTCGCGACCATCTGGCCCTGGCGCATGACCGAGACATTATCGGTGATCGCCATGATCTCGCGCAGCTTGTGGGTGATGAGGATCACCGTCTTGCCCTGGGCGCGGAGCGTTTCGAGGACGCGGAAGAGGTCGTCGGCTTCCTTGGGGGTTAGGACGCCGGTCGGTTCGTCGAGAATGAGGGTTTCGGCGCCGCGATAGAGCGCCTTGAGGATTTCGACGCGCTGCTGCTGGCCGACCGAAATATCCTCGATGATGGCATCGGGATCGACTTCGAGCCCATATTCCTTTTCGAGCCGGTCGAGTTCCTTGCGAGCGCGATTGAGGCTGGGCTTGAGGAAGCCGGAATCTTCGGCGCCGAGGACGATGTTTTCGAGGACCGAGAAATTGTCGACCAGCATGAAATGCTGGTGCACCATGCCGATGCCAAGCGCGAGCGCCTGCCGGCTGTCGGCGATATTGGCTTCGGCGCCATTGACACGGATCGTGCCGCTGTCGGCCGTGTAGAAGCCATAGAGGATGGACATGAGCGTGGATTTGCCCGCGCCATTCTCACCCACGATGCCGTGGATGGTGCCGCGTGCAATTTTCAGATCGATGTCCTTGTTGGCGTGAACGGCGCCGAACCGCTTGTTGATCTTTTCAAGCTCGATCGCCCAGCCATTGGCTGGTGCGGATGCAGCGGCCGTTTCCGGCCGCTGCGTGTTCATGGAGTTCTCACTCATGCCGAGCGCTTAGAGCGGGCAGGTAGAATCGGTGGTGTAGTCGTGGACCTCAACGTCACCGGCGATGATCTTGGCCTTGTAGTCTTCGGCCGCGGCAGTCATTTCCGGCGTGATGAGGGCTTCATTGTATTCATCCACGGCATAGCCGACGCCGTCATTGGCAAGGCCGAGAACGGTCAGGCCTGGCTTGAAGGTCGCATCATCGGCAGCTTCCGTCAGCGCGTTCTGGACGGCAACGTCGACGCGCTTGAGCATCGAGGTCAGGACCGAACCGGGCTGGAGGTAGTTCTGGTTGGAATCGACACCGATCGAGAACTTGCCAGCGTCCTTCATGGCCTGGAGAACGCCGAGGCCCGAGCCACCGGCTGCTGCGTAAACGACGTCTGCGCCGGCATCGACGGCAGCCTTGGCGAGTTCGCCAGCGGTCACCGGGTCATTCCAGGCGGCAGGCGTGGTGCCGGTGTAGTTCTCGATCAGCTTGATATCGGGGTTCACGGCCTTGGCGCCCTGGGCATAGCCGCAATAGAACTTGTGGATCAGCGGAACGTCCATGCCGCCGACGAAGCCGACCGTACCGGTTTCGGACTTCATGGCCGCAAGAACGCCGACGAGGAACGAGCCGGTGTGCTCGTCGAACAGGATCGACTGCACGTTGGGCGCATCGACGACGGTGTCGATGACGACGAAATTGGTATCGGGGAATTCCGAGGCGACGGCGGTGAGCGCGGCGGTCCAGGAGAAGCCGGCCATCACGATCGGGTTGGCGCCCTGACCGGCAAAGCGGCGAAGGGCCTGCTCGCGCTGCGCATCGTTCTGCAGTTCGAGATCGAGGAAGTTGCCGCCAGTTGCGGCCTTCCAGGCTTCGGCGCCATTGTAGGCTGCTTCGTTGAACGACTTGTCGAACTTGCCGCCGAGGTCATAGATCACGGCCGGATCGGCCAAGGCAGCGCCGGTCAGGATCGCGCTCAGGGCAATGCCACCGGTCAGAGCCTTGGTGAGGGTTGAGAATTTCATGGATTTAGTCTCCCTGTCTGACATCGTGTGGCCTGGCACCCCCTCGGGGCCAGTCCCAATGTCCTAACAAAGAATAAAATCGTTGAATGACCCGCCCCGCAAGAGGGATCGGCTATTATTTTTCCGGATGGTCAAAATTCTCGGGGAGATATTCTGTCACCCGAGGGCAACAGGCAATTGACTACCAGCGCGCAAGGATCGCCTGGAACTGCGTGCCGAGATCGACATCGGCGTAAAGCACGCAAAGAACGGCGACGGCGGCTATGAGATAAAGCGCGATACCATCGCGCGTCCGGCTGGTCATATTCATTTTGAGACAAATTGCAAATGTTGACAGGCGTGTCTCTAACGCTCGGGCCGGGTCGGGATTGTGGCCGCCCCGGGGCAAAGTTTTCTTATGGTGAACCGCCGGTTAATCCTGGGGCAGTGGCGTGACCGCGATGCCCGCGGCGGCGCCGAAACGCTCGAAAAAGCCATCGATGATGCGCTGCGCCGAACTGCCGATGATCGCCTTGCCGAGCTTCATGATCTGGCCCGAAGCGCCGCCATCGGCCCGGAAGGTGAGGATGGTGTCGGGACCTTCATCGATAAGGGCGACATCGGCGCTGCCTTCGGCAAGGCCCATGAAGCCGCCCTTGCCGCGGCCGGAAAGCGTGTAGCTTTCTGCCGGGACGATATCGGAAAGCGCGAGTTCGCCCTTAAAAGTCGGCTGCATGACGCCGAGGTTGACCTTGATTTCGAGGTCGAGCGTGCCGGGGCCGGACCAGTCGATATGGCTGCAGCCAGGGATGGCGGCCTTGAGCATGGTGGGGTCGTTCAGCGCCTCCCAGATGCGGGCGCGCGGGGCGGACATGAGATAGCGGCCACCGAATTCCATTAGGCCTGAACCCCGCCACAAAGGCGTCGCGGCGACGTCATAAAATTGAGCAAAATCATGGTGGCGGACCCCAGTCTTTACGTGCGGCTTTTTCGCACCAATATGGACTAAATAGTTGCGGGAGCGAGACGATGCAATTGTCAGCAGAGGCTTCACGCGCAATCTAGGGTGCATGGGCACCCCATGGCCTGACGGGCCGCCAAATGGACAGGGAGCGATCGATGACCGACCAAGTGACCACCGCACCGCAGAGCACTTCCAGCGTCGTGACGGAACGGCCGCTGCAGTATCTCGATAAGGCCGTCAACGCCATCCGCGACCTCGGCATCTGGCCCGAACAGCAGGGCGAGCAGCCGATCACCGGACTGTTGAGCCAGATCACCGAACTCGACCAAACGCGCGTCATCCTGATCGGCCGCACGCTTTCCCAGGCGAGCGCCTTTAACGAAGTGGTGCGCGAGCAGGTCGCCGCCATGAAGATCGGCGAGCGCTACGAAGAGATCACCAAGGGCTTCGATTCCATTCGCGACGATGCCAAGATGCTGGTCGACCAACTTGCCGACAACAAGCTCGACATGATGGAGCGCGTCTCGAACGTCTGGATGAAGGTGAGCCGGGGCGATATCGCCACGCGCTTCAACTCCATTCGCGACACTTACCTCGCCGTCACCAAGGACACCAAGGACCAGATCGATCGCGAGCAGATCATCCTCGAAGCCTATCGCGATTTCCGCGGCGCCCTGAAGCAGGCCGAAGTGATGGCACTCGAAGTGCTGCACACGGCCGAACAGCGGCTCGAGGAAAAAAAGAACGTTCTGCAAAAATCCGCCGATGAACTGGCCGCCTATGCCGGAACGGTCCCGGCTGACCGGGCGCGCCTCGAAATGGCGCGCGACGAGCGCCTCCGCGAGATGCAGAACGAAGAAAAGCGCTATCAGATCGCCAAGGACCTCTCGGACAACCTGACCATTTCCTACAATACTTCGGAAGTGGTGATGGCGCGGCTGATGCAGACGACCAATGCCAAGGAACGGGTCTATCAACAGTCGATCTCGTTCTTTTCGACCAATGAAACGGTGCTGACGGCGCTTTCGGCGTCCTTCACCGGCATGTTCGGGCTCAACGAATCCACCCAGACGCTGAACGCGATGAAGGAAGGTATGTCGAAGAGCCTCGAAACGCTCTCCGAAATCGGCGACAAGGTGCAGGAAGAAGCGGTCAAGGCCGGCTATGGCCCGACGGTGCGGGCCGATGCGGTCAAAAAGCTCGTCGATAGCGTCGTCAACTTCCAGGAAAAAAGCCGCACCATCATCAACGAGATGCGCCTGGCTTCGACCAAGAACTCGGCCGAAATCCGTGACGCCGTCGAAGACGGCAAGCGCCGGCTTGCGACATTGGCGGCAGAGGGCAATGCCCTCTTGCTCGAAACCAAGAACTGACAGGGCCAGGTGGAGAAATAGGCCCAGAGGATGAGTGACGCGACGGCCAAGACGGCTGCCCCTCTCGATGAAGTCATGCTGGCGATGGACGTGGTGGATACACTGCGCCATCGGCAGGATCTCGTGACCCGTGAGCTCGATGGCTCGGCGCGCGAGGCGCAGCTAATCGAGCGCCTGCGCGAGATTTATCGCCAGCAGGGCATCGAAGTACCG
This sequence comes from Devosia soli, assembly GCF_000970455.1. Classification (GTDB taxonomy): domain Bacteria; phylum Pseudomonadota; class Alphaproteobacteria; order Rhizobiales; family Devosiaceae; genus Devosia; species Devosia soli. Next base: position 402,330 of record NZ_LAJG01000042.1, read on the forward strand.
GATCACATTCTACGCGAGGGCGTCGAGGCACTCGCGCAAAGCCGTTTTGCCTACGATTCGCCCGCCCCGGGCCTCAAGACCAGCCTCGCCCGGCTTTATGTGTCGCGTCAGCGCTGGGGCCGTCCGGTCGTGTTTGCGCTGGGAGCGATCCTCGCGCTGGGGGTTGGCTATTTTGGCGTATACCAGCCGATCGCGGCAAACAGGGCGCATCAGGAACAGGTCGAACTGACCGAAGGCCTGCCGGCGCAGATGGATGCGCTTTACCAAACCATTTTCGATGAAACCAAGGTGCAACAGGCAGTGGTCGAGGCCGATGCGCTGGTCAAGCGCGGCAAGGCCTTTGCTGCCGAGGGCAACCGCACCGGGGCGGAAGACGTCATCACGGACTTGACCGCGCTTCGCGACCGTTTGCGCCAGGAATATGTGGTTCAGGTCGTCAATCGCTCAGGAGAACAATCGGGCTTCTGGACCTTTCCCGAAATCAACACCGACGCCACCAATTACTATCTCGTCGTCGAAGCGCGCGACCCGGACGGCAATGTCCTGAGCCTGCCGATCCTCAACGAGGAAACCGGGCAGACCGAGACCGTTTCGGTCTGGGGCCAGCGCGTGCCCGAGAGCGTCTATAATGCCGTGGCAGCCGATAAGCGCGACGATGGCATCATCCAGGCCAATGAAGTGGGCCGGAAATCCGACGGCTTTCTCGATCTTGAATATCTGATGCCCGTGCTCGACGGCGCACTGACCCAGTGGTGATGGCATGAGCATAGGTGGCCCCCAGGCATTGGCGAGCCTTGAAGAGGCGATGCGCGACATCCGGCGCGAGGAAGACGAGATTTCCCGGCGCCTTGCACGCTCTGCCGAAGTCATCGCCAAGATCAAGGAAAGCGAAGCCGAACTTTTCCGGCAACTGGCGCAACTGCGTCTCGACCCGTCGGTGCAGGCCGAACTCGACGGCCGCATTTCGAGCGCCGAAAGCCGGGCGCGGGAAACGCTCAAGGCCCATGGCAAGGCCGTCGAGGCCGCGCAGAAAGAGATCGACGATCTTGAAGCGGCGCGGGTCTCGCTGCTCGAACGCCGGCGTAACGCGGCAGCGGACCTGGCCGAGCGGCAAAACGCGCTCGACGCGCTGCTGCAACAGGTCTCGGCCCGGCTCGACACGGACCCAGCCTTTTTGGCCAAGCGTCAGGACGCCGAAATGCTCGCCGAGGTGGCCGAGCAATCCATGGAGAAAACGCGGCAGGCGGAAGCCGATCGCGAGGAAAAGGGCAAGCCTTACCGCGACGATCCGCTCTTCAGCTATCTGTGGGATGCCGGTTTCGGCACCAGCGCCTATAAGGCGAATAATCTCGTGCGCTATCTCGATGGGCTCGTGGCCAATCTTGTCGGCTTCCAGAAAGCGCGGCCGAACTACGCCATGCTCAACGATATTCCGCAGCGGCTGCGCGAGCATGCCGAACGGCAGGAAGCCAATGCGCAGGCCGCCGACGCGGCACTCGACACGCTCGCCAACGAGGCTGCGGACGAGGCCGGCGGCAAGCCGCTTCGCGATGCGAAAGCCAAGGCCGAAGCCGACCTGCAGGCGATCGATGCGGCGATTGTCGAAGCGGAAGACAAGCGGGATGCAGCCAGCGAAAAGCTGCAGCGCCTGACCGATGGCGAGGACCCTGCCCTCGCCTCGGCCGCATCGGCCCTTGCGGCGGCGCTCGGCCAGGAAGACATCCAGACACTTCTTGCCGAGGCGCGGCTCACCCGCACCGGACAGGACGATACCATCGTCGCCCAGATCGACGAATCCCGCGCACGCCTGCGGGAGGAAGAAGAAGAAAGCCGCGATCTGCGCGAGCGGAGCAAGACCCTTGCCGCCCGCCGGCGCGAACTTGAAGACATCCAGTGGGAATTCAAGAAACAGCGGTTCGATGATCCGCGCTCGAGCTTTGGCGAGGACAAGCTCGTCGGCGATCTTCTCAACGATTTCCTGCGCGGCGGCATTTCGGCAGCAAGTTACTGGGAACAGTGGCGCAAGAGCCAGAACTGGGCGCCCGGCAACGAATGGGGATCGGGGAGTTCGTCCCAGCGCCGCAGTTCCTCGCCTTGGCCAGAGCATGGCGGGGGCTTCCAATGGCCCGACAATTCGACTGCCGGCGGCTCTTCGGGCAATCGCAGGCCACGTTCGCCAGGTGGCTTCGGTGGCGGCTGGGGCGGTGGCGGCTCGAGCGGCGGCGGCTTTTCGCGCCCCCGCACGGGCAGCTCCGGCACGCGCAAGCATTCCGGCTTCAAGACCGGCGGCGGATTCTAGACCCGCCCCTTGATGTAACCCTCGGGTTCGGTCCCAGGGGCCCGCCTTCATCTTATCTTTGATGGAAAAACATCCTCGGGAAGGTCCCGAGGATTATAATATCCGGATCGCTAGACAGGCTGGCTGCCGAGCACCGCCAGGAGGCGCGGATTGACCTTGCCGGTTTCGCTCATACCCGTGCCGCGTTCGAAGGTTTTGATCGCTTCGGCGGTCTTAGGGCCGGCAACGCCATCGGGTGTGCCTACCTGGTAACCCAGTCGATTGAGCGCCTGCTGGACGCGGGAGATGACTTCGCGCGTGGTGATCGTCTCACCGGCATTGAAGGTCGGTGACCAGGTGCCGATAGGGGCAAAATTGGCGTCGAGCTTGATCGGCTCGCTCTGCCAGGCGTCGACTTCGGCCTGAATGCGGCTGACCGCGTCCGCCGTCAGCGATTTGGCGATATCGTCGCGTGCCTTGCCGGCATCCGCATCGCCGGCCTTGGCGGCCAGGGAGAACCACTTGTAGGACTGCTCGAAATTCTGCTCGATGCCCAGACCACGGGCATAAAGCATGCCGAGGTTGAACTGGCTGTCGGTCATGCCGCGGGCGGCGGCCTGCTGGAACCATTCGGCAGCCGGCTCGAACTTTTGTTCGCCCAGCGCCCCGCCCGCATAGAGCGCGGCAAGGTTGTGCATGGCCATGCGGTTGCCAGCTTCGGCAGCGCGCTGATACCAGAGGCGGGCGACTTCGAGGTCCTTTTCGACACCGGTGCCGGCTTCATAAAGATTGCCTAGGCGGTATTGCGCGGGAGCGAAACCCTGGGAGGCGGAGCGCTCGTACCACTTGGCCGCTTCTTCGGGATTGGCCGGCACGGCCTGGCCTTCGGTATAGATCGCGGCGATTTCGAACTGGGCGCGTGCATCGCCATCGGCGGCGGCCTGGCGTAGTTCTATCGGGCCCAGCCCTTCTGGCGGAAGTTCGAACGTCTCGGCCTTGGTCGCGGCCACAGGGCCAATGGCGCCGATCACCGGATCGTTGGTGTCCTCATTGATGGTCTCGATGATGTCGCCAGCCGGCTTGACGGTTTCCTGCGCAAAGAGCGCAGGCGGCATTGGTGTCACGTCGTTCGGCCGGGTAAAGCTCATGCGCTCGCCCGGATTGATCGAGCCGACCGCGGTGGCATCGACCATGTCGATAACGCGCGGGGCGACAAGCTCGGACACTTCTGCAGCGGGAACCGGATCGGTCGACACGGTTTCCTGCGGCGCGGCAGGCACTGTCGTCTCGGCAGGAGCCGGCGCTGGCGGCGCCTCGGAATTCATCCGCTGCAGCACGAGGTTGAGCGTCAGCATGGAGACGGCGATCAGCGCCGCGGTAAGAAGAAGCGGGCGGCGATAGCGCGTGAGGAAGCTCGGCGCAGCCTCGGTGGCGTCCTCCGCGATTTGGGGGGCAGCGGCGGCCGCAGGCGCAGCCTTGCGGGGGCGGCGGGCTTCGGC
>NZ_LAJG01000043.1 GCF_000970455.1 Devosia soli
CTTCAGGTCTATGCCGACCTCAACCTGTTCGGCCAAATCTTCGACCGCCTCACTGCCGAGCATGTCGATCCGGCACCTGAACAGGAGCTGACGCCTGCAGCGATCCAGCGCACCACCCTCCCGCCAGATCCCAACTGCACCTGTCCGCCCCCCGTCCCATCACCACCCATCACCCCCCCCCTACACCCCTCACCCCACACGGCCGGCCCCTCCTCCTCCCCCGCCTCTCCCTCCCTCCTTTTTCTCTCCCTCTTCCCCTCTCCTCCCTCCCCCCTCCCTTTTCTCCCTTTTCCTTCCCCCCCCCCTCCTTCTCCTCCTCTCTTCCCCCCTTCCCCCCCTCCCTTCCCTTCCCCCCCACTCTCTCCCCCCCCTCCCTCCCTCTCCTTCCCCCCCTCCCCTCTCTCTCTCTCTCCCCCCCCCCCTCCATCCCTCTCTCACCTTCCTCTCTTCCGCTCTCTCTTCCCTCCTC
>NZ_LAJG01000044.1 GCF_000970455.1 Devosia soli
TGGGCAGTGACGTGAAGCGACCGGTATAGTTAGGCAGGGCAGGTATGGTGAAAAGGCCCGGACGGACGATGAGCTGATTTGTTAGGTGCTTCTATTTAAACCGAGAATGGCGGCGGTGCCGGTCCGGCATCGCCCAACATTTTTCTCCTTGTTGTTCAGTCGCTTCCCCGAACTCCGGGGATAGAATTATTTTGTCCACTTGACTTTCGACGCGCTCGCGGTAACGGTCCCATGCGTGGAGGAACTTTGATGGTGGCACGAAGACTCAGTCGTCGGCCGACCATTATCGATGTTGCGCAGCGAGCCGGGGTGTGCACGAGCACCGCGACTCGAGCGCTCGCGAGTTCTTCTAATATTACTGATGAAACCCCGAAGCGCGTCGGCAAGGCAGCGGCCGACGTCGATGACGAGCGAACGCACAGTGACACCTGCATGCGTTAGGGTTCGGTCGGCATCGCTGGGCTT
>NZ_LAJG01000045.1 GCF_000970455.1 Devosia soli
TTGACGTGCAAGGCGACCCTCAAAAGGAATGGCATTGGTCAGGGTAAGCGTGCCGGCGCCGCTCTTGATCATCTCGCCCGCGCCCGAGAGGAGGCCAATGAGCGTCAGGTCGTTGTAGATCTGGACATACTGATTGCCCGAGCTGCCAAAGAGCACAAAATCGTTCGCAAGCGCGAGCGCACGGCCGAGCGGACTGTTGAAATAGGTATAGCTGCTCATGGTGACGGCGCCGGCGCCGTCACCATGAGCAGCTATACCTATTTCAACAGTCCGCTCGGCCGTGCGCTCGCGCTTGCGAACGATTTTGTGCTCTTTGGCAGCTCGGGCAATCAGTATGTCCAGATCTACAACGACCTGACGCTCATTGGCCTCCTCTCGGGCGCGGGCGAGATGATCAAGAGCGGCGCCGGCACGCTTACCCTGACCAATGCCATTCCTTTTGAGGGTCGCCTTGCACGTCAA
>NZ_LAJG01000046.1 GCF_000970455.1 Devosia soli
TTCGCATATAACTTCCAGAGCGCCGGTGCCGGCATCAACAACACGGCCAATGCCGGCGACAATGCCAAGCGTCCCCTTGAGGTTACAAAGCCCTATGGCCGCAAGGTCGGCGCCTATACCCTTCTCATGGTCATCGACGATCGCACCGACGAAATGGCCTTCGAAAAGTGGGAACACTACAAGAAGGGCACAGACCTCGAAGCAATCGCCTGGTCGCGCGACCAGGCGATTGCTTCGAGGTCTGTGCCCTTCTTGTAGTGTTCCCACTTTTCGAAGGCCATTTCGTCGGTGCGATCGTCGATGACCATGAGAAGGGTATAGGCGCCGACCTTGCGGCCATAGGGCTTTGTAACCTCAAGGGGACGCTTGGCATTGTCGCCGGCATTGGCCGTGTTGTTGATGCCGGCACCGGCGCTCTGGAAGTTATATGCGAA
>NZ_LAJG01000047.1 GCF_000970455.1 Devosia soli
GTGCGAGCACATGTCATGCTCTGTCGTGACGCCCCGTGACACGGAGTCTGGTGCGAGGGTTGTGACCTGTTCGGTGGGCCGACCGCATGCGCGAGGAGTGCGTGCCGGACCGTTTCCGGGCTCGCCGCGCCGGTATCGGCCTTCACCTTGAGGTCGAGGGTACATTCGGTGCGTGTCGCGGGAAATTCCTCGCTGATGCGCGCACGCACGACGCCCGTGACGCGCCCGGGAATCGCGGTGGGCGGCCCGAAGTGCAGAAGCTGACAGGACTTGATCTCGAACGACATGACGGCGTAGCCCTCCATCCCACCTTTTGGCCGCGTTTCGATCCAATTCCGAAGCATTGCCTGACGCAAGACACTTCAACAGTTTTCTTCAACTGTGATATACGGCTTCTGTTACTTTGTATCATCCCCATCTCGCGTGACCGC
>NZ_LAJG01000048.1 GCF_000970455.1 Devosia soli
AAGCGCGCCATCGCCGTGGCTGGTGTTGCCTCCACCCTCAAGGCGATAACAGGATGAAGGGCGCTGACGCGCGCCGTCGCAAAACAAGCTGAGCCATCAGCCGCGCCGAGTTCTCACACAGCCTCGGGTCGGATGCAGACCACCACTCTAGGGTGACTTTCTGCCAGTCCGTTTTGGCGTAATCTGTGCGAGCGGACGTAGCGCCCGCGCGACACAAAGAGCCGTTCCGCCGTCAGGCCGCGATCTATCAGCATCCCCTGCTGTGCGGAGTGCGGAACGCGCGTCGACCGCATGCCTATTTCACGATGAGCACCGGCACCTTGGACGCCGCCAACACCGCCGCCGCCTGACTTCCAAGTATGAGCCGCTGAAGCCCGCGCCGCCCGTGTGAGCCCATCACGACCAGGTCGCATCCAAGCTTTTCTGCCGTCTCGAGAATGGCATCGGATGCGCGCATCCCGGGGACGTAGGCATCGTTCATCTCGATACCAGCGGCGACCGCCTTGGCACGGGCGGCCTTTAGTATGCCGGAGGCCTCCGCAGAGTAGGCCACCTCCAGTTTGTCGATCAGGGACTTGGCGTCGATCGTCCCGAAGCCGCCGGTACCGAGACCGGTCTCGATCGGATCCGTGGAAGTGACGACCGTCACCCTGGAGCCGTTCGGCTTCGCCATTTGAAGGCCAAGGTCCAAAGCCTTCCCGGCAAGGTCCGATCCGTCGAAAGCGATCATGATGTGTGCGAACATTGCTGCCTGTCCTTTCTTCGAGGGTATGGATGATTACTCGGTCCGACCGGCGCCGGCACCTGCAGCTTCCCGGGTCAGCCACGCCTGCATCTCGGCGATCTCCACCTGCTGGGTGGTAATGATCTCCTGCGCGAACATCCTAATCCAGGGATCGTCGCTGAACTGCTGGGCGACCTGCGCCATCTCGACCGCTCCCTGATGGTGCGGGATCATCGAACAGACGAACGCCGTCTGGAAGTCTTCCGCTGTCATGCCGCGCATCATATCGGAGTGCATCGGCTCCATGGTCTGCAGCAGGGCGGCATGGCCCTCGTCCGCGGAAGTCGCCATCATGTCGATGTGCTCCTGCATGGAGGCTCCGCCGTGGTCGGCATGCGCGTCGCCGCAGATGTCCGGAAGCGGCAGGGCCGCCGCGACGTTGGCGGGCTGGTCGCGCACCACCAGCGCGCCGACGAATGCCGCGGCGAGTACGGCTGCCGCAGCCCAACTCAGGTAGTTCATCTCTTCGGTCCTTCCTTCACTTCGGCAACCCTGCACCAACGAAAGGGATTTGCGCTTGATCCAGATCAAACATGCATCGGCAGTGCATGTTTAAGTGTCCACACCTGCAGGGATGCAGCAACAGATGGAGCTTAAAGTGACTCTCGATAGAAGTGGTACGCAGGGAACGGGATGGGGACGGCTTGGCCGGCTTGCTGTCGGTGCCCCCATCGTTTCCACGGTGGCGGCCCTCCTCGCCGCGACGCCGGCGCATGCACACGTGAAGTGGTTCGCGCCATATGTTGTCGGCGCGGCGCCGGCACCGATCTCCGAGACTTTGGCCAACGGCTGGTTCTGGATGGGCATCGTGCTGGTACTCGTCTTTTTCGCGGTGACCGTCGTGGTGGAACGCAGCCCGGCAGGCACGACGATCGGTACAGTGCTGGATCGCTTCACGAGTCCCCTGTGGCTCCGCTCGGACGACTTCATGAGGGCCATCATCGGCGCCTTCTTTGTTGCCGTCTTCGCGGTCGGCGGCGTATATCTCACGCCGGACCTGCAGACGCCCAACGAATGGGTATCGTGGCTCCAGCTGCTGATCGCCCTCCTGGTGTTCTCGCGTAAGACCATGCCGCTGGCCGCCGCCGGCATCATCGGGCTTTGGGTCATCGCGCTACGCGACTACGACTTCTTCCACCTGCTCGACTACCTGGCGTTGGGCGTGGGCGTGGCCGGCTACTTGGCGTTGGCAGCCTTCCCCGAGAGCAAGTACTACCAATACCGCTTCGCGGTGCTCCGCTGGGGCGTGGCCATTGCCCTTATGTGGTCGAGTCTCGAGAAGTTCGCCTATGCGGAGTGGTTCCACCCGCTGGTGGAAGAGCGTCCGTTCCTGACCTTCGGCATGCCGCGTGACACCTTCATCCCGATGGCCGGCGTCGCCGAGTTCACCATGGGCTTCGGTCTCCTCTGGACGGCACTCATCCGCCGGCTGTCGGCGATCGCGCTGATCATCATTTTCACGGCCGCCGTCTATCCCTTCGGCCGCATCGACCTCGTCGGCCACGCGCTGATCATGGGCACGCTGTTCCTGATCGCCGCCGATCCGACCCCGTCGGGCCTCAAGCTCAAGGGCCTGGTGCCGGCCATCGGCAGCGTTCCTGCAGGCCTACTCGCCGCTTTGGTGATCATCGCCGGCAGCTACTGGACCCTGCACGGCGCTTTCTACGACTACGGAGCCGCCCAGCCCGTCGTCACCGCGCCCGACGGCGAACTGCTGACGCATATGCCGAACGCGGAGCATCCGCACGGCATGGCCGTCCCCGAGATCACCGCGCAGTAGTCAGGACGACGGCCCCGCTTCGGCGGGGCCGTTCCCATCAGGGAGTATCTCGTGCGTCTGACCCAATTCACCGACTTCGCGCTCCGGCTCCTGATCGATCTGGCGCGGGAGACTTCCGGGAAGCGGACCACCATAGCGGAAGCCTCCCGGCGCCTCGACATCCCTATCAACCATCTCACCAAGATCGCGCATCGTCTCGCCAAGGCGAACCTACTCAAGACGAGCCGGGGGCGTTTGGGAGGACTTGCCCTTTCCCGACCGGCGGAAAGCATAACTGTCGGCCAGGTCGTGCGCGTCACGGAACCTGACTTCGCACTGGTTGGATGCATGGCGGGTCAAGACTGCTCACTTGCTCCCGGATGTGGTCTCGCTCCCGTTCTCGACACCGCTCTCATGACGTTCCTGCGCGTTACCGACAAAGCCACTCTGGCCGATATTGCCCATTCTCCACAACGCACCGGTACTGCTGATAGTCTCGACCCGTTCGGGGAGAAGAACCCATGTGGCTAAACCTGATCGTCGGAAGTCTGGTCATCTGCTGCACCGTTCTGATCCACGTCTCCGGTCTGCTGGCACTCTCCCGCGCAACTTCATTGGTGGACGTCGAGCGGTTGGGACAGCTGCCCAAAATCGTCCTGCTCACCGCAGTGGTCTTCGGCTTGTCATTACGGTCGGAGTGGAGATATGGCTCTGAGCCGCGATCTACTGGACGTTAGGGGTGACCGGTGACTTCGCTGGCGCTGGTCGCCGCGCCATAATCCTGTCACGCCCCTGGGCTGAACGGCTCAGGCGCGTTCTGAGCGTCTGCTTTCGGAAATTTTCCCAGCTGCTCTCCGTGACCGAAATGGGGTCGAGTGCTGCCGTTGCACATCCGAGATTGAACGGCAGTTATCTCGCTTCATGTGCCTGAAAGCGGACAGACCGCTAACGGCCCAATCATGCCGATAAGCGGGCGCGCTTTGAACGATGGCTTTCGCAAAGCCGTCTCGTACGATCCGATGGCGCAGTCCGGAGCGGTCCTTATCCGCGGCTCATCATGCCGAGATTATACCGAGTTCCGGACCAGCACGGCGCGATCGAACATGGAGCACGCCAAGACTGAGGCGAAGCGCTCCCGTACCGTGTCGATCGGCACGGTTCGGCGCGAGCTGGGGGTTTTGTCCGCCGCCATCAACTATTGGCATAAGGAGCACGGCCCGCTCGATAGCGTACCGGTTGTGACGCGCCCACAGCCGCCGGAGCCGAAGGCCGATGTCGTCCGCAACCGGTCGGAAATGGCGCGGCTATTGGCCGGCGCCTTGGGCTGGTATGAATTGCGCTGGACGGACTTGCAGACGCACAAAGAACACCGGCAATGGCGCCGGGATCGCGAGGCGATCAATCGACACACCGCGCGCTTTATCGTCATCGGGCGCTACACGGCCAATCGCCCAGGTGCAACGCTCAAGCTGCACTGGATGGCGAACACCGTTGGCGGGTGGCCCGATCTCGAGCGAGAGATTATGTTCAGGAAGAGCGCCGATAGGGCTGAGACGAAGAAGCGTCAGCCGTCAGTTCGCATGGGGCGGGCGCTTCTTGCCCACATGCGCAGATGGCGCGCAATGGATGAGCGCGCTCGACAGGAAGAGACGGAGCGCACAGGCGAGCCGTCGAACAATTTCCTGGCCGTGGTTCATCGGAAGGGGAGGCCGATCAAGGATATCGGCAAGTTCTTTGTCACTGCTCTGGATTATGCGGGGTTGTCCCGCACCTTCACCCCGCACATTTTGCGCCACACGCGCGTGACATGGTGGGTGGAAGCCGGTTTGCCGATCGAGGAAGTTGCCGACGCGGCAGGCATGACGACAGAGATGGTGGAGAAGGTTTACTGGCATCGGAGCCCGCATTTCCAAAAACGTGCGGCCGAAGCGTGAACATGAAACTGTGCGGAAAATGTGCGCCGAAAACAGTTCGGTCCGCTAAGTCATTGAAAGTATGGTGCACCCGACGAGATTCGAACTCATGACCTCTGCCTTCGGAGGGCAGCGCTCTATCCAGCTGAGCTACGGGTGCAGGCCGGATTCGGGGACGGGCCCCGAGGAATGGGCGCAAACTAGTCGAAGGGGGCGCGTTGTGCAACGGGGTTTCGGATGCTCTTTGGGTAGCATCACGTTAGCATTGAGATAGCCTTCGGGCGGAATAGGTTATCGATCGGGGAACACGGAATGAGCGGAACCTTGCCCGGCCCGGATGGGCATGAGCGCTGCAGCTGGTGCGCGGGGGCACCCGAATTTGTGCCCTATCACGATCACGAATGGGGCTTTCCGGTCAGCGACGATCGCCGGCTTTTCGAAAAGCTCTGCCTCGAGGGATTCCAATCCGGCCTCAGCTGGCGGACGATCCTCAACAAGCGCGAGGCATTTCGCGCTGGCTTTGCCAATTTCGAGATCGATGCGGTGGCGCAATTTACCGAAGCCGATGTCGAGCGGCTCCTGCAGGATAAGGGCATCGTACGGCACCGGGGAAAGATTGCGGCCGCGATCAACAATGCCAAGCGCGCGCAGGAGCTGATTGCCGAGGCGGGGTCGATCGCGGCTTTCGTCTGGCGCTATGAGGTGCCCGAAGGCGAGGCCCCTCCCCCGCAGAGCCAGACGACGAGCCCGGAGGCTATTGCGCTGTCGAAGGGGCTGAAGAAGCGCGGCTGGGCCTTTGTGGGGCCGACGACGGCCTTTGCCTTCATGCAGGCCATGGGGCTGGTCAATGACCATGCGCTGGGCTGCGTGAGCCGGGAAAGGGCGACGGCGGAACGCGCGGCGTTCAAGGTTCCGGGCCGGGTGTAAGGCCCCCTCCCAACCTCGCCCCAAAGGGGGATGGGTTGCATCGAGTTTGGGAGCTGATCCAGCCCAAAACTAAATAGCCCGGCTTTCGCCGGGCTATGTGGGGAGCAGTGTGTCCCAAAAACTACTCCGCCGGCTTGGCCTCGGCGTGTTCATGCTCGTGGTCATCCGGGGCCCTGGGCGTGAAGCGGCGGGTAAAGCGGCTGAAGCTGTCGATATAGGTGAGGAGCACCGGCACGACGAGGAGGGTGAGAGCGGTGGAGCTGATGAGCCCGCCGATCACCGCATGGGCCATGGGCGCGTTCTGGCCTGAGCCTTCATGCAGGCTCAGGGCCAGCGGCAGCATGCCGAAGATCATGGCGAGGGTCGTCATGATGATCGGGCGGAAGCGGGTAACGCCCGCTTCGACCAGCGCTTCATAGAGATTCCAGCCATCGCGCACATGCTGATTGGCATTGTCGACGAGCAGGATCGCGTTTTTCACGACAAGACCCATCAACATGATGAAGCCGATGGCCGAATACATGTTGAGCGTCGAGCCACCGACCAGAAGGCCCACCATGACGCCGATCAGCGCCAAGGGGAGCGAGCCCATGATGGCGATCGGCTGCAGGAAGCTGCCGAACTGGCTGGCGAGCACCAGATAGATGAAGATCACCGCCAGAAGCAATGCCGACCCCGCCGCACCGGCCGCATCCTGGATCTGCTCGACGTCGCCGCCAAAGGATGAACGATAGCCCGTCGGGAAATCGAGGGTGTTGATCGCCTGCTGCAATTGCGGCGTTATGGATCCCAGCTCAACGCCTTCGACATTGGCCTCGATGGTGACGCCGCGCTGCAGGTCCTGCCGGTTGATCGTTGCCGGGCCCGTGCTTTCGACCACATCGGCGACCTGGGATAAGGTGATGGTGCCGTTCTGGCCGGTGGCGATCGGCAGGTTGCCGATGGCGTCGATATCGTTCCGCAAGGCTTCCGGCAGGCGAACCACCACGGAGTAGACCTGACCATTTGGTGCGGTCCAATCGGAGACATCGTCACCACTGATGAGGGGCGCCATGGTCGAGGCGATTTGGGCGATCGACACGCCGAGATTGTCGGCAAGGTCGCGATTGATATTGATGCCCACGACGGCCTGCGCGTCATCAAGGCTGGACTTGATGTCGATCAGCCCATCGATCTTGCCCAGTTCGCGCATCAGCTGGTCGCCGAGACGCTTGAGGACAACAAAGCTGTCGCCATAAAGCGTGATCGAGACCGGGGCTGAGGAGCCGCCGAGACCCGAGGCCGCTGCCACTTCGAAAGTGGCGCCGGGCACGGCTTCAAGGGCGCGCCGCACCTCGGGCATGAATTCGATCGGCGTGATGTCCCGCTCTTCCTTGTCGACGAGGGTAACGGTCATCGTGCCCGAATTCTGGCCGGAGGCCTGAAGGCCACCGGCGACGGTCGAATAGGTCGTCTGGACAACGGGGAAGGCGCGAATGATGGTTTCGGCCTGCCGCATCTTTGCAGCTGTATATTCCTTGCTCGAACCTGCCGGCGTTTCGACGTTGATGGTGAAATTGCCATTGTCCGTCGCGGGAATGAATTCGACGCCAACGCGGGGAAAAAGGAAGAAGCTGCCAACGAAGGATAGAAGCGCGATCAGCAGCACGGTTTTGCGCCACTTGAGACCCCAGCGGATGACGTGGCGATACCCTTGGGTGATCCACTCGAACAAGCGATCGAACTGCTGCACCGCTTTGCCGATCGGGCCGCGCTTGGCGTTGGGATTGGCGGCAGGATCATACCAGACGCTCGACATCATCGGATCGAGCGTGAAAGCGATGAAGAGCGAGATCAAGACAGCGACGGAAACGGTGACGCCGAACTGCAGGAAGAACCGGCCCATGATGCCGTCCATGAAGGCAACGGGCAAGAACACAGCGACGATCGAGAGCGTCGTTGCCATGACGGCGAGGCCGATTTCATTGGTGCCGTCGAAGGCCGCCTGCCTATGGCTCTTGCCCATGTGCAGGTGCCGCGTGATGTTTTCACGAACCACGATGGCGTCGTCGATGAGAATACCGACGGCGAGCGACAGGGCCAGCAGCGTCATCATGTTGAGCGTAAAGCCCAGAAAACTGAGCGCCACCATGGTGCCGATGATCGAAATCGGCAGGGTAAGCCCGGTGATGACGGTCGAGCGCCAGGAATTGAGGAAGAGGAACACGATGACGACGGCGAGCAGCGCGCCTTCGATCAGCATGTTCTGCACCGCATGGAAGGAATCTTCCACGGGCTTGGCATTATCGACCACGACCTCGATCTTGACCTCACCCTGAGGCAGTTCGTTGGCGAGGAGGTCATCGATGGTGTGGCGGATTTCCTCGGCAACGCCGACGGTATTGGCGCCCTGGGTTTTGAGGATATCGACCGCCAACGCGCGCTCGCCATTGAGGATGGCAAGGCTCGAGGCTTCCCCGGTACCATCTTCGATGGTTGCGACATCGCGCAGGGTAACCGGCTGGCCCTCTTGGTTGCCGACGACGATATCGTAAAAGTCCTGCTGGTCTTCGAGGCGACCCAGAACCTGGATGGACTGGACGATACTGCCCTGCGTGATGGAGCCGGCTGCCAGATCCTTGTTGGCCGCTTGCAGGGCCTGGGTCACCGCGCTCGGCGTGATGTTAAAGGCCGTCAAGCGGTCCGGATCGATATTGATATTGAGTTGGCGCGGCACGCCGCCCACAACGCTGGCGCTGCCGACGCCGGCAATATTGGAAATGCGCTTGACGATGACGTCTTCGGTCAGCGCCGTGAGGTCGCGGTCGGAAAGCGTCGTCGAGCTGACGGCGAGCGACAGGATCGGCAGGGCTGACGGGTCAAAACGCAGCACCTGCGGCTCCCCTGCCCCGTCGGGCAGATTGGCCTTGACCGGATCGAGCTTGTCGCGAACGTCCTGCGCCTTTTGCTGCGAATCTTCTTCGAGGTTGAAGATCATCAGCACGAGAGCCTGGCCCGACTGGGCCGTCGACTGGATGGTGTCGAGACCGGCAATGGTGTTCACTGCCTCTTCGATCGGCTCGACGATGTCGGCTTCGACAGCTTCGGGCGAGGCGCCGGGATAGCTGACGACCACGGCGACGACCGGAAAATCGACGTCCGGCATCTGTTCGATGGGCAGGCGCTGATAAGAGTAGAAGCCGAAGACCACGATGGCCACCATGATCATGGTGGCAAACACGGGGTGATTGACGCTGATGCGGGTCAGAAACACTGTCTAGCCCTCGATCTGTTCATAGGCTTCGCCGGCAGAAAGTTCGGTCAGTGGCGCGGTGACGACCACGTCGCCGGCGGCAAGACCTTCGACTTCAACCGTAGCACCGCGATCCCACGTCGTGCCTGGCGTGACGGCCTGGCGGACGAGTGTGCCATTGTCGAGCTTGAGGACGAACGAGCCTTCGGCATCTTCGCGCAGCGCCGTCGCGGGCACAGCGATGGCATCGGTTTTTTCGGCAACGGTGATCTCGCCAGTGGCGAACATGCCGCCGCGCAGCTTGCCTTGGCTGTTTTCGAGCGAAATGTAGATCGGTACCGTTCGCGTACCCGCCTGGGCTACAGGATTAACGCGCGTGACCTCGCCGTCAAAAGTTTCATTGTCGAGACCGGTGACACTTACGGTAACCGGCTGGCCAGGCGAAACAAGGGCGCTCGAATTGACCGAAGCCGAGGCCTGAAATTCCATATTGTCGAGATTGACGAGGGTGAAGAGCGGCGTGCCGGCGCTGATCGTCTGGCCCGGATCGACCGATCGCTCGGAAACGATGCCGGTGATCGGGGCGCGAACCGTTGTATTGTTGAGCGCCAGTTCGGCCGTTTGCACGGCGCTTTCGAGGGCCGCCAGATTGGCTTGCAGCGCCGCCGTAGCGGACCGCGCCTGTTCGAGCGCGGAGGGTGTTGCAAGCCCCTGACGGGCCAGTTCTTCGGTGCGTTCGAGCTGCTGCTGGGAGGAAACGAGCTGGGCACGGGTCGCATCGGCCGTGGCGCGCTGCTGGTCGAGCTGCAATGCAAGATTGGCCTGATCTATTTCAACGAGCGTCTGATCCTCTTGGACGCTATCGCCCGGGCGCACGGAAACGCTCAACACCCGACCTGCGGCTTCTGCGGCAACCACAGACTGCTCGGCAGGAACGAGAGAGCCTGTCACTTTTGCTGTCTGGCGCAGCGTTGTCGGCGCGATCTCGGTGACTTCGGACTTGAGAATCTGGCGCACTGTCGGCGCTGTATCAGCCGTCTCGGTGACCGGCGCGGGAGCGGGCGGACGGAGTACAAAGAAGGCAACGATGCCTGCAACCACGAGCGCCAGCACGATCCAGGGCAGGATGCGCCGTTTGGGCTTGAGCCCTTCGGCAACCCGGCGTGCATTGGCTTTTTCGCGCTTGCTCTGCGCCCATTCGGGCTTTTCGTGGGCTGTCGTCATTCTGATCCTGGCTGGTTAGCGGGTCGATCGATGGTCATCGGCCTGTCGGTGGCCTAGTCGGAAGTGGTCAGCGCTGCCCCACCCCTTGTGACAAGGAACGGTAAAGTTGCGCGCATGGCGCTCCTTTTCCATTTCGCATATTGCCGCAACATTGCGAGCGCGCTTTGTTGCCTCACGCAATGCAATGGCAATGAATGGGATGCATAAGCAAGGCCAGTTAGAGGTAGCAATGCGAATTCTTCTCGTCGAGGACGAGCTCGATTTGGCAAGGGCGCTGATCAGCGCGCTCGAGCGGCACGATATTCTGGTCGATCATGTTTCGACCCTCGAAATGGCGCTGGAAGCGGTGCAGAGCGGCGTGCACTCCGTCGTCGTGCTCGATCGCAAGTTGCCGGACGGGGATGGGCTTAGGATCATTCCCGATGTGCGGCGCGCCCAGGCGGGTCTGCCGATCATCGTGCTTTCCGCGCTCGGCGCGCCCGAGCAGCGGATTGAAGGCCTCGAAACCGGGGCCGACGATTATCTCGCCAAGCCGTTTCTCGTCGACGAACTGGTCGCCCGCATCAGGGCGCTGATGCGTCGCCCGGCGGTGCTCGCCGACATGGCCATCAGCGTCGGAAAGCTGAGTTTCAATCTCGGCGACGGCACGGCAACGGCGGCCGGCGAACCGCTGACGCTAACGCGGCGCGAAGTGCTGGCGCTCGAAGTGCTGGTCAAGCGCGCCGGCCGGACTGTTGCGCGCTCTTCGCTCGAAGAGGCTGTTTATGGCTTTGACGACGAAATCGCCTCCAATACGCTCGATGCTCATATTTCCCGGCTACGGCGCAAGCTTTCCCCGGCGGGCGTCGAAATCCATTCGATCCGCGGCATCGGCTATCTTTTGCGGGCCGTGGCATGAAGCGTCATCCGCTGTCGCTGCGCCGCGTCCTCACCAAGGGGCTGATCAGCATCCAGATCGCCGTGCTCGTCGGCTTCACCTGTCTTGCCGCCGTGCCGCTTTTGCTCGCCATGGGCGTGCAGCAAAATCTCGATGAAAGCGCGGTGGATGACATTGCACGCTCGATCGAGCGCGGGACCGATGGCGGCTTTGAACTGGCGCCAACCGGCGACCTCGAAAAAACCATCGGGAAATACCCCGCGTTCTGGTTCCTGGTCGTTGATGGCGAAGGGAACATGCTGACCAATGGCGATGTGCCGCCGCCGGCCATGCAGCATCCGGAAACGCTGGTGCATGTCGCCTCGGCCAATATCAACGATATCGGCGATCCGAACTCGCCCTATGCCATCGTGCGCTCGCGCAATACCGATATCGGGCGGCTTTGGGTCATGACGGGTGGGGGACCGACGCTGAGTTTTGGTATCGTCGGCAAAGCTTTCGGCAATCCGGCGTTCCTGGGACTGATCTTCCTGCTTTCCGCAACGACTGTCCTGACCATTCCCTCGCTCATTCGCAGCTCGCTGCGCGGGACGGAGAAGATCGCCCAGGATGCGGCGCTGATCGATATCGGGCAGAGCGATGTGCGCCTCTCATATGAAGAGGTGCCGCTCGAGCTCGTGCCGCTGGTGCGGGCCTTTAACGACGTGCTCGATCGCCTCCACGGCGGCATCGCGCGGCAGCAACGGTTTCTGGCCGATGCGGCGCATGAATTGCGCACGCCGATCGCCATTTTACAGACGCGGCTCGAAAGCCTGCCTGATGGGCCGGAGAAGCGGCAATTGCAGCGGGATTCAGCGCGGCTTGCGGGCATGGCCAACGAATTGCTCGACCTGCATCGGATGGCGCAATCACCCGACAGTTTCGAGACGGTCGATCTCGTCGACATGGCGGCACAAGTGACCGCAGACCTGGCGCCGCTCGCGATCGATGCGGGCGACGATATCGAATTCGTCGCGCCCGAGGCGCCGGTGACCGTGCGCGGCGATGCGTCGGCGCTGTCGCGCGCGGTGGCCAATCTCGTGCACAATGCCATGTCCCATGGCGGGCCCAAGGTGGCGATCCGCGTCGAAGTGACCGCGGACGGGCGCATCTGCGTCTCGGACAACGGGCCGGGCATCGAGCCGCAGCATCGCGAGGAAATCTTCTGGCCCTTCCGGCGCCTTTCGCAATCGCCGACGGGGGCCGGGCTGGGGTTGAGCCTTGTGGGGGATATCGTCAAGCGCCATGGCGGACGCATCAGCGTTGCCAGCGCTCCCGAGGGTGGTGCGCTGTTCGAGGTGACGTTGCCCCTCCTCAAGGCCGCCTGAGAAGCCGCTCGCGGACAAGATAGCCGAGCGCGAAGAGGCAGAGGAGCGCGAGGCCGAACCAGGTCAACGCATAGATCAGGTGATTGTTGGAAAAGCTGATGACCGTCAGCCCGCCGCGCGGATAGTCATCCCCTGCCCTGTCGGCGTCGATGAAGAATGGCGCGACGTTTTCGAGCCCCAGGGTTGCTCCGATGGCGGCGACATCGCGCGAGAACCAGCGATTGGCGGCCGGGTCATTGGTGCGCAGGAACCCACCTTCGGGTTCCGTCACGCGCAGAAGGCCGGTGATCGTCGCAGGTGTTTCGGCTTCGAGAGACACGTCGGTGTCCTTGGGCGCAAAGCCGCGGTTAACGAGGACGGTGCGGCCGTCGAGAAGACGTAGCGGCGTCATCGCCCAGAAGCCGGGCCCCTCGGCCGTAACGGCCTGCGTCAGAATGGTTGGGGTCAACAGGGTGCCATTGACCGAGACGCGCTGATACTGGATCGTCTCGGGATCGATGGCGGACCAATCGGCGGTGTTGAGATCGAGCGGCGCCGCATGCGCACGGGTTTCGACCGCTGCGATCAGCTCGTTCTTCCAGCCCAGACGCTCGACCTGCCAGATGCCGAGGCCGGTAAAGAGCACGGCGCAGAGGCCGGCAAAAAGCGCGAAGGCAAGAAGGCCCAGGGAGTTCTTCTTGCCTCCCTGGTCCAATTGATCGGTCATGGGATCAAAGCATATCCGCAGGGTTCATGATGTGACCCGGCATCATGTTGGTGTTGAGATGGTACATCACCCACAGCGAGCCCGAGAGGGCGATGACGATAACGATGATGGTGAAGATCGCCGCCATCATGGTCCACCCGCCTTCGGACCTGGTGTTCATATGAAGGAAGTAGATCATGTGGACGAGGATCTGCACCACCCCAAAACCCATGATCACGAGGGTAGCGATCATGGTGTCGGCGATGACATCGGCCATCACCAGCCAGAACGGAATGGCGGTCAGGATAACCGAAAGGGCAAAACCGATCAGGTATGAGCGGCGCGTGCCGTGATTGCTGTCCGAGGCATGGGCATTGGGATTGGGGTGGGCATGGGCCATTTCAGCGGCCGTCAGGCTGTCCGTAGTTTGAGCGTTCATCGCAGCATCCCCATGAGATAAACCACCGTAAAGACGCCGATCCAGATGACGTCGAGGAAGTGCCAGAACATCGAGAGGCACTGCACCCGGATCTTGTTGGCCGGGATAAGACCCTTCCACCCGATCTGGGCTAGAAGCGTCACGAGCCAGATGATGCCGAAGGTCACGTGGAGGGCGTGCGTGCCGACGAGCACGAAGAAGGCCGAAAGGAAGGCCGAACGCTGCGGCACGGCGCCTTCATGGATCATGTGGTAGAATTCATAGAGCGTCAGCCCCAGAAAAACCGCGCCCAGAAGACCGGTAATGGCGAGCCAGAGGACCGTGCCCCGCTGCTTGCCCTCTTCCATGTCCAGCATGGCAAAGCCATAGGTGATGGAGCTCAGAAGCAGTGCCGCAGTGCTGACCGCGACGAGCGGCAGGTTGAACAGATGCTCCGGCGACGGCCCGGCGGCATAGTTCGCGCCGAGCACGCCATAGATGGCAAAAAGCGAAGCGAAGATGAGGCAGTCGCTCATCAGATAGATCCAGAAACCGATCTGGGTCGACCCATGGGCGGAATGGTGCTGGGGCACCAGCTCGTAATACTGCGGCGCTTCGCCGTCGGCAGTCTGAACTTGCGAACTCATGTTACTGCGCTCCGCTCAAGAGGCGCATGCGGCGGTCTTCGACCTCGGCAATCGCCTCGACCGGGATGTGATAGTCGCGGTCGTAATTAAAGGTGTGGATGATGGCGGCGCCGATGATGCCGACAAAGCTCAGGATGGCGAGCCACCACATGTACCAGATGAGGGCAAAGCCAAGGACGACGCTGAGCGCGGCGAGGATGACGCCCGTTCCGGTATTGCGCGGCATATGGATCTCGAGGAAATCCTTGGTCGGCTGCTGCGCGTGATGCTTCTTCATGTCCGCCCACGCGTCATTGTCGTGAATGACGGGAGTGAAGGCGAAGTTGTATTGCGGCGGCGGCGAGGACGTCGCCCATTCAAGCGTGCGCCCATTCCACGGATCGCCCGTCGTGTCCCATTCCTTGTTCTTGCCAAGGATCGAGACGGCGAACTGGATGGCCATAGCGGCGATGCCGCCGGCGATGACCAGCGCACCGATGCCGGCAATGATGAACCAGATCTGGAGCGATGGATCATCGAATGTGCGGAGGCGCCGGGTGACACCCATGAGGCCAAGCACGTAGAGCGGACCGAAAGCGAGCCAGAAGCCGACATTCCAGAGCCAGAAGGAGATCTTGCCCCAGAACTGATTGAGCTTGTAGCCGAAGGCTTTTGGCCACCAGTAGTTGATGCCGGCAAAGATGCCGAACAAGACGCCACCGATGATGACATTGTGGAAGTGCGCCACAAGGAACAGCGAATTGTGCAGCACGAAGTCGGCCGGCGGGACGGCGAGCAGGACGCCGGTCATGCCGCCGATGCTGAAGGTCAGCATGAAGGCGATGAGCCACATCATCGGCAGTTCGAACCGGATCCGGCCCTTGTACATCGTAAAGAGCCAGTTGAAGATCTTCGCCCCCGTCGGGATCGAGATGATCATGGTGGTGATGCCGAAGAAGGAATTGACGCTCGCGCCCGAGCCCATGGTGAAGAAGTGGTGCAGCCAGACGAGATAGGACAGCACCGTGATCACCACGGTCGCGTAGACCATCGAGGTATAGCCGAAGAGGCGCTTGCCCGAAAAGGTCGAGGCGACTTCCGAGAAGATGCCGAAGGCCGGCAGGATGAGGATGTAGACCTCGGGGTGACCCCAGATCCAGATCAGGTTGATATACATCATCGAACTGCCGCCGAAGTCCGAGGTGAAGAAATTGGTGCCGACATAGCGGTCGAGCGCCAGGAGCGTCAGCACGGCGGTCAGGATCGGGAAAGACGCGACGATGAGGACGTTGGTGCAGAGCGAGGTCCAGGTAAAGACCGGCATCTTCATCAGCGTCATGCCAGGGGCACGCATCTTGATGATGGTGGCGATAAGATTGACCCCGGAGAGGGTTGTGCCCACGCCCGCTATCTGTAGCGCCCATATGTAATAATCGACGCCCGAGGCCGGCGATTGCTCGATGCCGGAAAGAGGCGGGAAGGCCAGCCAGCCGGTCTGCGCGAATTCGCCGACGAAAAGGCTGGCCATGATCAGAACGGCGCCACCAGCCGTCATCCAGAACGAGAAGTTGTTGAGGAACGGGAAGCTGACGTCGCGGGCGCCGATCTGCAGCGGCACGACATAGTTCATGAAGCCGGTGATCAGCGGCATGGCGACAAAGAAGATCATGATCACGCCGTGCACGGAGAACAGCTGATCATAGTGGTGGGCGTTGAGATAGCCCTCCGAGCCATTGAAGGCCATGGCCTGCTGGAGGCGCATCATCAAGGCGTCGGCAAAGCCGCGCAGCAGCATGATAAGGCCGAGCACCATATACATGATGCCCACCTTCTTGTGGTCGACACTCGTGAACCATTCAGTCCAGAGATAGCCCCAGAGCTTGAAATAGGTCAGCGCGCCAACGACGGCGAGGCCAGCAAGGGCCACGACGATGAAGGTGACGACGACGATGGGCTCGTGGAGAGGAAGGACGTCCCAGGTGAGGCGTCCGAAGATGAATGACCAGAATTCGTTTGTCATAGTGCTTCAGCCGCAATGGTTTCGAGGGAGGCGATCTTGCCGGCAAGCCAGGCAAGGGCGGGCTGGTTGACGGTCGCAATCGCTTCGGAGCGCGATAGGCCACGGCCCAGCAGCGGCGTGCTGTCCGGCGCAGCGATGGCCGGGAGCTTGCCGGTCATGGCGATGGCTTCGTCGGTCGAGCAGATCGCAGCGACGTAGGTCTTTTGCGGGCCGAAGGGCGCGCGGTTCTTTTCGCCGCCGCCATAGAGCGCGGGCGCGAGATTGTCGACGCCGGCATGGCCGAGACCACCCTGGGCATCGATCGACATCATTTCGCTCACGCACATCTTGTCGCGCTCGACGCACATATTGACGACGGCCGTATAGAGCCCGCTTTCAACGCCGGCAAAGTGCATGACGGGCACATGCTCGCTCGGCTTGGCAACGTCGAGATAGCGGTTGCGATCGAGCATGTCGGGCGATGCCTTCACGTCGGCGACCCAAGCATCGAACTCACTGTCGCTCACGCCCTTGGTGACGAAGTGCATGCCCGAAAAACCATGACCACTATAATGGGCGGCAATGCCCTTATATTCGCCGGGAACGTTGATGACCGCATGAAGGCGCGTCTGCATGCCCGGCATGGCATAGATCATGCCGGCCATGGCGGGGATGTAGAACGAGTTCATCACCGTCGACGAGGTCAGCTTGAAGCTGATCGGACGATCGACCGGCACGACCAGTTCATTGACGGTCGCGAGGTCGTATTGCGGATAAATGAACATCCACTTCCAATCGAGCGCGACGACTTCGACCTCGAGCGGTTCAACCTGGGCCGCAACCGGCTGACCCGGCGCGATGCGACCGAGCTCGCGGTATGGGTCGAGTAGATGTGTCGACACCCAGGTGACGGCCCCGAGACAGATGATGATGGCGAGCGGAGCCGCCCAGATCACGAGCTCAAGATGGGTCGAGTGATCCCAATCGGGTTCATATTTGGCGGCCTTGTTGCCCTCCCGGTATTTTCGCGCGAACAGGACGACCAGCACCATTACGGGAATGATGATGAGAAGCATCAGCGCCGTGGCGATGATAATCAGGTCGCGTTGCTGCATGGCGATATCGCCGGCGGGCGAGATCACATCGGAGCTGCAGCCGGCGAGAAGCAGTGCCAAAATTGGCACCAGGGAGAACTTGATCGGACGTGACATTGCGGCCCTTGGGAGGAAGACTGCGCGATGAGTGCGGCCTACTCCCATCGCCATTCGTGCGCCATCGGACATTTTGTCCACTCGCAAGCAAGTGTTGTATGATGCAAGAGAAGCCCCGAGACGAGCCTATCAGGGTCTGCGGCGCGCTCAACAGATTTTTC
Source organism: Devosia soli (assembly GCF_000970455.1). Classification (GTDB taxonomy): domain Bacteria; phylum Pseudomonadota; class Alphaproteobacteria; order Rhizobiales; family Devosiaceae; genus Devosia; species Devosia soli. The sequence continues at coordinate 17,184 of NZ_LAJG01000048.1, forward strand.
GGGCCGGCCGAAAAACAGAACGAAAGCAGGAGCTTAGTGACATGGCAAACTCGACCACCGAGGTCCCTGAGACATCCGCCGAGCGCGACGCACGCAACGTCAACATCGGCCACCGACCGGTCGATGCGGGGGAAATCGCCATCGGTGTGATTATTGGTCGCACCTCGGAGTTCTTCGACTTCTTTGTTTATGCCATCGCTTCGGTGCTGGTTTTTCCCTCGGTGATCTTCTCTTTTGCCGACCCACTGACCGGCACGCTCCTGTCCTTCGGCGTCTTCGCACTGGCCTTTGTTGCCCGGCCGATCGGCACCGTCATCTTCTCTTCGGTCGACCGCAATTATGGCCGCGGCGTCAAACTGACGATCGCGCTCATGTTGCTCGGCGTTTCCACCGTGGCCGTGGCCTTCTTGCCGAGCTACGACCAGGTGGGCTGGCTTGCCGTCGTCATTCTCGTGATCTTCCGCGTCGGCCAGGGATTGGCGCTGGCCGGCGCCTGGGATGGGCTGGCTTCGCTGCTCGCGCTTAATGCGCCACAGCACAAGCGCGGTTGGTACGCCATGGTGCCCCAGCTCGGTGCTCCGATCGGCCTAATCGTTGCAAGCGCACTCTTTGCCTATCTCTCGGCTTCGCTTTCCGCCGAGGATTTCCTTGCCTGGGGCTGGCGCTATCCGTTCTTCGTCGCCTTTGCGATCAACGTCGTGGCGCTGTTCTCGCGCCTCCGCATCGTCGTGACGCCCGAATATACGACGCTGTTCGAAAGCGGCGAACTGATCCCCTCGACCGTGCGCGAAACGATTGGCAATGACTGGCGCAATATCGTTATCGGCGCCTTCGCCCCGCTCGCCAGCTTCGCGCTCTTCCACATGGTGACGGTGTTCCCGCTCTCCTATGTGTTCCTTTATACCGAGGACGCGCCGGTCAACTTCCTGATCATCGAAATCGCGTCCGCCTTTGTCGGGCTCGGCGCGGTGGTGCTTTCGGGCGTCCTCGCCGACCGGTTCGGGCGGCGGTGGCTGCTCGGGGTTTCGGCGGGCATGATCGGGGTCTACTCGATCTTCGCGCCGCTGCTGCTCGGCGCAGGTCCCGTGGGCGAAGTCATCTATATGGTGGTCGGCTTTGCTCTGCTGGGCGTCTCGTTCGGCCAATCCTCGGGCGTCGTCGCGGCCAATTTCACGCGCCTTTACCGCTACACCGGCTCGGCGCTGACCTCGGACATGGCATGGCTCTTTGGCGCCGGTTTTGCACCGGTGGTGGCGCTGGCGCTTTCGAGCACCTTTGGGCTTATCTCCTCGGGCGCATATCTTCTCTCGGGCGCCGTCTGCACCCTGCTCGCGCTTTACTTCAACCGGCACCTGGCGCGCACCAACTAACCATCCCATCCGCCATCGTCACCACCGGGCTTGTCCCGATGGTCCATGCTTCTTCAGAGATGAATTGCCCGGACAAGCCGGGCAATGACCATGCTTGAGAGGGTCGTAAACAACTCTTTTCGCTCGCATTTGCCGACCCGGAAATGTCGCCTCCTTTTGCCCAAAAGAACGAGTGCACGCCGCCAATCTTGTATGGTACATGTAACCGCGCGGCGAAATGATGAGTCATTCGCAGCGGTTCTTGACGGCATTACGAGGAGCGGAAATGGCCAAGACTTATGCAATCGTGGGCACGGGCGGACGGGCCAGGATGTTCTACGAGGCCATTCTGGGACCCCATAAGGACAATTCGCGCATGGTGGCGCTCTGCGACACCAACCAGACGCGTATGGACTACACCAACCGCGTTTTCGTCGAGGAACTGGGCGGGCAAGCCGTGCCGACCTACAAGGCCGCGGACTTCGAGCGCATGATCGCCGAAACCAAGCCGGACTATGTAATCGTCACCTCGGTCGACCGCACGCACCACAAATACATCATTCGCGCCATGGAGCTCGGCTGCGACGTCATCACCGAAAAGCCGATGACGGTCGACAAGGAAAAGTGCCAGGAAATCCTCGACGCCGTCGAGCGCACCGGCCGCAATGTTCGCGTGACCTTCAACTATCGCTATGCCCCGCACAATTCGGCCCTGCGTGAGCTGATCGCCGAAGGCGCCATCGGCACGCCAACCTCGATCCACTTCGAATGGCTGCTCGATACGCGCCACGGCGCCGACTATTTCCGCCGCTGGCACCGCGACAAGCGCAATTCCGGTGGCCTGATGGTGCACAAGTCGACCCACCATTTCGATCTCGTAAACTTCTGGCTCGGCTCGCAGCCCGACACGGTCTTTGCCATGGGCGACCTCAAATTCTATGGCCGCGCCAATGCCGAAGAACGCGGCGTCTTCACGCCCTATACGCGCACGACCGGCGTCGAGGCGGCCAAGAACGATCCCTTCGCCATCGACCTGACCGCAACTCCGACGCAGAAGGCGCTCTATTGGGATGCCGAAAAGGAAGACGGCTACCAGCGCGACCAGAACGTCTTTGGCGACGGCATCTCCATCGAGGACACGATGAACGTCATGGTCCGCTATCGCAACAAGGCGGTGATGACCTATTCGCTCTATGCCTATGCCCCTTGGGAAGGGTTCAACGTCGCCATCAACGGCACCGGCGGCCGGCTTGAACTGATGGTGCGCGAAACCTCCTATATCAATGCCGGCTCGACCTCGACCGCAGAGGGCGCGGCCAAGGGTGTCGATCTCTACCACTTCCCGCTCCACGGCGAATCCCGCGTCGTGCACGTCCCGGCTGGCGAAGGCGGCCACGGTGGCGGCGACAAGATCATGCTCGAGGAAATCTTCGGCAATGCGACGCCCCGCCCCGGCTATGGCGCAAACCATCGCGATGGCGCGCTCTCGATCCTGACCGGAATCGCGGCGAACCAGTCCTTCGCGACCGGCCTGCCGGTCGATGTGCGAACGCTGGTCAAGCTCTAGGCGGGAGACCGGGCGATGCGCAAGACGCCCGATCAGCTGCGTTCGGCGCGCTGGTTCGCGCCGGACGATCTGCGCAGCTTTGGGCACCGCTCGCGGCTGATGCAGCTTGGCTATTCGGAGGCCGATTTCATGGGCAAGCCCGTGATCGGCATCCTCAATACCTGGTCCGAACTCAACGCCTGCCACAGCCATTTCCCCGAGCGGGTCGAAGCGGTAAAGCGCGGCGTACTGGCCGCAGGCGGGTTTCCGGTCGAGCTGCCGACGCTCTCGGTCGACGAGAGTTTCACCAAGCCCACATCCATGCTCTATCGGAACATGCTGGCGATGGAGACCGAGGAAACCATCCGCTCGCACCCGCTCGATGGCGTAGTGCTGATGGGTGGCTGCGACAAGACCACGCCGGGCCTCGTCATGGGCGGCATCACCGCCAATGTGCCAATGATCTACCTGCCCGCGGGTCCCATGCTGCGCGGCAACTATGCCGGCAAGACGCTTGGCTCGGGCTCAGACGCCTGGAAATTTTGGGACGAGCGCCGCGCCGGCAATGTCTCTGACGACGAATGGCAGGGCCTTCAGGGCGGCATTGCCCGCTCGGCTGGCGTTTGCATGACCATGGGTACGGCGTCGACCATGACGGCCATCGTCGACGCCATGGGCCTCACCCTGCCCGGCGCCTCCTCGATCCCCGCCGTTGATTCAGCGCACCAGCGCATGGCGGCCGATTGCGGGCGGCGCATCGTCGACATGGCCTGGGAGGACTTTACCCCAGACCGCATCGTCACCGACGCTGCGATCCGCAATGGCGCTATCGTTGCCATGGCCACCGGCTGCTCGACAAATGCCGTCGTGCACCTCATCGCCATGGCCCGCCGCGCCGGGGTCGATCTTGATCTCGACGATCTCGACGCGCTGGGCCGAACAACCCCGCTGCTCGCCAACGTCCGGCCCAATGGCCAGGGCTACCTGATGGAAGATTTTTACTTCGCCGGTGGCCTTCGCGCGCTGATGACCCAGATCGCCGACCGCTTGCACCTGACCAGCATGACGGTCAACGGCAAGACGCTGGGCGAAAATCTCGAAGGGGCGGTGGTCTATAACGACGACGTGATCCGGCCGCTCTCGAACCCCGTCTATCACGAGGGTTCGCTCGCGGTGCTTCGCGGCAATCTCTGCCCCGATGGCGCAGTGATCAAGCCGGCCGCCTGCGACCCGAAATATTACCAGCATCAAGGCCCGGCGTTGGTTTTCGATTCCTATCCCGAGATGAAGGCAGCAATCGACGACGAAAATCTAGACGTCACGCCAGACCATGTGCTGGTGCTGCGCAATGCTGGTCCGCTGGGTGGTCCCGGCATGCCGGAATGGGGCATGCTTCCCATTCCAAAAGCCCTCATCAAAAAGGGCTATCGCGACATGCTGCGCATTTCGGATGCGCGCATGAGCGGCACCTCTTATGGCGCCTGCGTGCTACATGTGGCGCCGGAGTCCTATGTCGGCGGTCCGCTGGCGCTCCTTCGCAATGGCGACTTGATCAAGCTCGATCTCGCAAATCGCCGCCTAGACATGCTGGTCTCGGAGGATGAACTGAGCCGTCGTCGCGCCGCCTGGACGCCGCCGGAACCGCGCTTCCAGCGCGGCTGGGGATGGATTTATTCCAAGCACGTCACCCAGGCGGACAAGGGCTGCGACTTCGACTTTCTCGAGCGCGGTTTTGGGCCGGCGGCCGGGGAGCCGGATATTTATTGAGGGGCTGCTGATAGATTTGAGGTTCAGATCGCAGAAGTCCGTCCCGCCGTCATTGCCCGGTTTGTCCGGGCAATTCACCTCGCCTTCGCATGGACCACCGGGACAAGCCCGGTGGTGACGGGCGGAAAAATTTTGAGCACTCTCATATTCACGGGGCGGCTCTAAACTAAGGGGACCAAAGGAATGCCACTCACACTCGACCAAGCCCTGACCGGCATTTCCGGCATTCTTGTCACCCCCTATGATGACAAGGGCGATGTGGCGCCGCAAAAGCTGGTGCCGATTATCGATCGCGCGCTTTCTGCGGGGCTCCATATGCCGGTGGTCAATGGCAATACCGGCGAATTCTATGCGCTGACGACGGACGAAGCCTCGATCATGGTGCGCGAGGTTGTCCGTCTCGTTGCCGGGCGAGCGCCTGTGCTGGCGGGCATCGGCCGCGGCATTCGCGATGCCGTGGCATTGGCGAGAACATCAGCGGATGCCGGCGCTACGGCGCTGATGATCCATCAGCCGCCCGATCCCTTCGTTTCGCCGCGCGGTGTCGTCGATTATATCAAGGCCGTGGCCGACGCCTCGGGCGGACTGCCGATGATGCTTTACCTCCGCAACGATGCCATCGGCACCAAGGCCATTGCTGATCTTTGCGCCGTGCCGGGGGTGAAGGGCGTCAAATGGGCAACGCCTAATCCCTTGAAACTAGCGGAAGCCAAGGCCGCTTGCGATCCCTCGATCGTTTGGGTCGGTGGGCTCGCCGAAGTCTGGGCACCGAGCTTTTATGCCGTCGGTGCGCGCGGTTTTACATCCGGGTTGATCAATGTCTGGCCCGAGCGGTCCCTCGCCATCCATGCCGCGCTTGAGGCCGGCAATTATGCCGAAGCCAACCAGCTCGTTGCCGGCATGCGCGCCTTTGAAGATATTCGCGCCGAGGAAATGAACGGCACCAACGTGACCGGCGTGAAGGCCGCGCTCAAGGCGCTGGGGCGCGATTGCGGCCCGACGCGGCCGCCCTCAGCCTGGCCGCTGACGCCAGCGCAGCAGGGTAAGCTGGACTCATTCATTGCAGCGAATGGACTGCGCTGATCGAGGGCCCCCTGTCCACCCGCGCAGGTATCGATTACCGGCAGGGATGAAGTGCAAAACCCTCGGGTCAGGTCCGAGGGTGGCGGCTGGACTGGTACCGCAAGAACGTGATTGCCGGAGTGGATGGGCTGCCGGTTCAAACGTCCGTATCTTCACGGAACTGACCGGCCCCGACCACCGCGACCAGCCATGGTTCGCGTCGCTTGATCCAGCCTTCCCGCAGCGGCATTAGCGCGGCGGGTGCTTCGTCAAGCGAGCCGACGGCGATTTCGGCCTGCTTGTCGCCCAGGTGAAAGAGCGTGCTGCCGCATTTGGGGCAGAAGCTGCGGCCTTCATAGGTGGCGTAGTCGCCGGAAACGAGGATCTGACTGGGCAGCCAATCTGCGTAATAGAGAAATGCCGAGCCCGTTTCCTTGCGGCACTCGGTGCAGTGGCAAAGCCCGGCCTTGAACGGCTCGCCCTGCAGGGTGTAGCGCACCGCGCCGCATCGGCAGCCCCCGCTATATTCCTTGTTCATCGCGCTCCTCCAAGTTCAGGGAGAAAAGCGTCGCTCCCCCCGAAGGGTTCAAAAAGAGTTTGAATGCGGAGGGAACATTCGGCGGCGGATGCCCATTGGCCCGAAAACCACAAGGAGGCCAATATGCCCGATCGCCTGACCATGCAGGACCCGCGACACCAATATCCTGCTCCGCCCTTTCCCAAACAGGAGGAGCAGCAAAGCCCTGGCATCGTTGCCAAAATGGATCCACCTGCGGACCATGGCGAGGAAAGCTACATTGGGTTCGGGCGTCTTCGTGGCCGCAAGGCCCTGATCACCGGCGGCGATTCCGGCATCGGCCGGGCGGCAGCCATCGCCTTTGCCCGCGAAGGCGCCGATGTGGCGATCAATTATCTGTCTTCCGAAGATAGCGATGCGCAGGAAGTCGTCGACTATATCGAGAAAGCCGGCACCAAGGGTTTTGCTCTGCCCGGTGACCTCACGGATGAAAGCTTCTGCAAGACGCTGATCGCCGATGCCGTCAAGCAACTCGGCGGCCTCGACATTCTCGTCATCAACGCCGCGCGGCAGCAGGCGCGCAAATCGATCGACGAAGTGACGAGCGAAGATTTTGACAAGACGATGAAGACCAACCTCTACGCCTTGCACTGGCTGGCGCAGGCTGCGGTCCCGCATCTGCCTCCTGGCGCCTCGATCATCACCACATCGTCGATCCAGGCCTATGACCCGTCGGCGCACCTGCTCGACTATGCGACCACCAAGGCAGGCATCGTCGCCTATTCCAAGGCCCTGGCCGAACAGCTCATCGAAAAGGGCATTCGCGTCAACGTCGTAGCGCCCGGACCGTTCTGGACCGTGCTGCAGCCGAGCGGCGGACAGTTCCCCGAAAAGGTCAAGGAATTCGGGAAGGACAGCGCCTTTGGCCGGCCGGGTCAACCTGTCGAGCTGGCGCCTATCTATGTGCTGCTCGCCTCCCAGGAGGGCAGCTACATCACCGGAGAAGTCTTCGGCGCCACCGGCGGCAAGGGCGTCGCCTAAGCATGACGGGACGCGGCTCGGAGGGAGCCGCGTCCCACTCAACGCATCACGTAAGGACTACGTGCTGCGTCAGCTCCTCGATGGTCGTATCGGCCTTGGCGACATCGAAGACTTTCGTGCCATGGCTCATGATCACGAACCGGTCGCAGACCTGGTAGGCATGATAGAGATTGTGCGTCACGAGAACGCTTGAGACGCCCTCGGCCTTGAGTTTCAGCACCTGGTTGAGCAGCGCTTCCGTCTCGCGCACGGAAAGTGCCGAAGTGGGTTCATCGAGCAGCAGCACCCGGCGCTTGAAGAAAACGGCGCGGGCGATGGCCACTGCCTGTTTCTGCCCACCCGACAGGTCGCCCACCATTTTGTCGGGGCTATCGATGCCCGAGATGTGGACGGCGCTTTCGAGCACCTGCATGGCGATGTCGCGCATCTTCCTGAGGTCGAGAAAGCCGAAGCGGTCGGTCAGTTCTCGACCAAGGAAAATATTGCGCGAAATGGATAGGCAATCGACCAACGCGGTATTCTGGTAGATCGTCTCGATCCCCGCCTCGGCGCTGTCGCGGCGATTGGCGAAATCCTGTCGTATTCCATCGACCGAAATATAGCCCGAGGTCGGCCGGTGGATACCGGAGATCATGTTGACCGTGGTCGACTTGCCCGCGCCATTGTCGCCAAGAAGACCAACCACTTCGCTGTGCCCGACCGCGAAGGAGAGATCGCTCAAGGCCTTCAGCGGACCAAAGGTCTTGTTGATGCTGTGGAGTTCGAGAAGGCTCATGACTCGGCTCCCCGGCGGTCGAGGCCGTGATTGAAGATCGAAGCGGCGACGATAAGCGTTGCGATGAACATATCGAGATAAAAGCCCGGCGCCCGCATCAGCAGGAGCACGTCGGTAATGGTAAAAATCAGCATCACCCCAAGGAAAACGCCGAGGATCGATCCGCGCCCGCCACGCAGGGACAGCCCGCCGATGACGCAGGCCGCGATGGCCTGGAGTTCGAGCCCGGCGCCCTGTCCCGGTTGCACCGAGCCGACGCGGGTCGTCGCGAGAATACCAGCAAAGGCCGCCAAGAAACCGGCAATGGCAAAGGCGATCATCTTGATGCGGCCGGTATTGACCCCGATCGCGGTCGCTGCGGCGCGATTGCCGCCGGTGGCAAAGATATGATTGCCGAGGCGATGACGATGCATAACCGCCCAGAAGCCGAAGCAAAGCGCGACGAACCAGATGAAGGCGGCATTGATGCCGAGGATCGTGCCCGAAAGCAGCGCATTGAAGACTGGATTGGGATCGAACCGCACCTGCACCGCGCCGTTGATCAGCAGCACCGCACCGCGCCAGAAAAGAAGGCCCCCGAGCGTGACGATAAAACTCGGCAGGTTGAAGCGGAGGGTGAGAAAGCCATTGCCAAGGCCGATGACGGCTCCGACGAGAAGGCCCATGGGCGCGGCGAGGAAGGCATCGACCCCAAGGCCGACCAGCATGGCCATGATCACGGCGGTAAGCGTATAGACCGAGCCGATCGAGAGATCGAACTCACCGGCGATCATCAGGACGCCGGCCCCGAGCGCGAGGCAGCCAAGCACCGGCACCGAGCGCATCATGATGCCCATATTCGCCGACGAGAGGTAGCGGAAGTCGTCGGGGAACAACAGGCCTGCCAGAATACAGGCGAGTTGCACGACGAGAAACACCAAGAGAATGGCGCCTGCCGGCATGCTGAGGAGGCGATAAAGCCAATCCCGGGCCGAGCGCGACGGCGCAGCGGCGTGCGTGTGGGTCATTTCGGTCACGGTTCTATCCAAAGATGAAGGGCTCCGGCCCATGAGCCGGAGCCGAGTGGTCAGCGATAGGTGCCGATGAGCGGCTTCACCGTGGCGATGCGGGCCTGATCGAGGAAGGCGCCCTGGCCGGTATCGACATCGGTCGGGGTGAGGCCGTAGCGGGCGGCCATGGCGATCTGGGCGATCGGATAATAACCCTGCAGGTATGGCTGCTGGTCCATGGTTGCGAACATGGCGCCGGATTCCACCGCATCGGCGATTTCCACCGCGAGATCGAAGCCGCCAAAGGGCACGTCGACGCCTGCATCCTTGATGGCACCGGCGCCGACCGTGGACGTCACCGAACCGGTGCCGAAGACGGCCTTGATGTCCGGATTGGCGATCAGGGCCTGGGCCATGATGTTCTGGGCTTCAGCCGGGTCGAGGCCCGCGCGAACGGTCTCGACCTTGATGCCGTGCTCGGCCATGGCCTTTTCGATGCCGCCGCCGCGCGCCACGGCAAAGCTCGCCTCGGGAATTTCGCGCGGATTGAAGACCGTATCGCCCTCCTTGAGGCCGAACTTGTCGATCATGCGATTACCAAGCTCATACCCACTGTCGAATTCGTTCATGCCGACATAGGCCTGGCGGCAATTGCCTTCGGCGCCTTCGAGATCGTCATTGTTAAAGCCGATGACGACGACGCCGGCTTCGACCGCGGCGCAGATGCTGTCGTCGAAGGCATCCGAGGACGAAATGGCGACGGCAATGCCATCGACACCCGTGGCCACCGCGCTTTCGATCAGGTCGTTCTGGCGCACCGGATCATTGTTGGCATACTGCACGTCGAGGTCGACATTGAACGCGGCGGCGGCGTCTTGCGCGCCTTTGACCACCGGATTGAAGAACTGCACGCTCGGATCGAGATAGATGATCATGGTCGCCTTGACCGGCTCCTGATCCTGCGCCAGGGCGGCGGGTACGATTGCGAACAATGCGCAACCGGCCAGCAAGGCGGCCTTCGTGGTCAGTTTCATTTGGGTTCTCCTCCCTTGAAAGATGAAGCGGGTCTCCTCAGGCCCGCTGGCTTTGCCCGGTGTCAGTGACTGAACCAGGGCTCCCCGCGGCCAAGGGTCATGTGCAGGCCCTTGAACTGGGAATATTCGTCGAACCCATAGCGGCCGAGTTCGCGGCCGACGCCGCTCATCTTGTAGCCGCCGATGGGCATTTCCGGCGTTCCGTCGATGACGGAGTTGATCCAGCAGCGGCCTGCGCGCAGTTTTCGCGTCGTCTGGATCGCGGTTTCGAGATCGCGCGACCAGACGCCGGCCGAGAGGCCAAAAGGGGTGCCGTTGGCGAGAGCGACCGCCTCCTCGGGTGTGTCGAAGCCAATGGTGGCCAGGACCGGCCCGAAAATCTCCTCCTGGGCGATGCGCATGTCGGGGCGCACCTTGTCAAAGACGGTGGGCGCAAAGAAATTGCCCGAGCCCTCGTCGATCTTGTCGCCGCCGAGCAGCAGTTCGGCGCCATCTTCGAGACCGGCCGAGACGTAGCCCGCGACTTTTTCGAGGTGGGGTACCGAGACCATGGCTCCATAGCGCGTGATCGAAGCGAGCGGATCGCCGAAAGGCAGGCGGCGCGAGAGATCGAGCAGGCGTTCGAGCAGCGCGGGACGAATGGAGTTTTCGACAATCAAGCGACTGCCCGAAATGCAGCACTGGCCGGCATTGTGGAAGACGCCATAAGCGACGCCATCGGCGGCCGCCTCGAGATCGGCATCGGCGAAAACGATTTGCGGGCCCTTGCCGCCCAGTTCAAGCCCGACGCGCTTGACGTTGGCCGCGGCGATGCCGGCGAGTTGCGTGCCGACGCGGACAGAGCCGGTGAAGGCGACCATGTCGACACGCGGATCTTCGGCAAGGCTCTGCCCGACATCGGGGCCATAGCCGGTGATGACGTTGAAGACGCCGGGTGGCAGGCCTGCCTCGAGCGCGATCTCGGCGAGACGAATAGTCGTGCCCGAGGTGAACTCACTCGGTTTCACCACCACCGTGCAGCCGGCGCCTAGCGCCCACGGCACGCGCTCGGAAACGATGATGAAGGGGAAATTCCATGGGGTAATGATGCCGACGACGCCAGCCGGCTCTCGAAGGACGAGGCCGAGGCGGTTGGTGCCGATGGCGTTGTGCGTATCGCCTTCGAGCCCGCGGCACTGGCCGGCGGCATAAGTCCAGAGATCAGCGCAATACCCGATCTCGCCCTGGGCCTGATTGAGCGGCTTGCCGGTTTCGAGGCACTCGATCAGCGCCAGCTCTTCCTGGTGTTTCAGAATGCCTTGGGCGATGGCATGGAGAATGGTCGAGCGCTCGGCCCCGCTCATGCGACCCCACGGCCCGTTGTCGAAGGCGGTGCGGGCGGCGCCGATGGCGCTGGAAGCGTCTTCGGTCGAGCCGGCTGGCCAGACGCCGATAACTTTGCCGCGATGGCCAGGACTTTCGCGCTCGATGGTCTTGCCGGACACCGCTTCTACGGACTTTCCGTCGATCACCATGCGATAGGCGCGTTTACTCTGAAGGCGCGGATCACTAAGGTTCGGGACTGCGAAATTGTCCTGAAAACTGGATTGACTGAGCATGGCCATGGCGGACTGATCCACCTCCCCGAAACACTGCTGGACCCGTTCCGACGCGTCCTGTATGGAATTGTATGGTACCGTATGGCGCATTGACCCAAGCTGTCAATGGCGTGGGCGAGATGTAGTATGACTCTGGAAATGCAGACGGCTGAGAGCGGTGAAAGTGCTGCCGCGTCTATAGAAAAAGACCTGCGGCGCGCGATCATCGAGCTTGAACTGCTGCCCGGCACGCGCCTTTCCGAACAAGATATCGCCACCCGTCTCGGCGTTTCGCGCCAGCCGGTGCGCGAGGCGCTGATCCGTCTCGCAAATTCCCGGCTCATCGAGATTCGACCGCACCGCGGCACGGTGGTCGCGCGCATTTCAGCCAAGGAAATGACCGAAGCGCTCTTCGTGCGCCAATCGGTCGAGATCGCCGTCGTGGCCAAAGCGGCGCAGAATTTCGATGCCTGGCAGCGGAAGCGGATCGCCAGCCTTCTGGTCAAGCAGCAGGAAGCGGCGGAAAAGCTCGACCATGCGGGCTTTCGCGAACATGACGAAGCCTTCCACATCGCCATCGCGACAGGTGCCGGGGTCGGCATCGCCTGGATCGCCATTGCCGACATGAAGACGCATATGGACCGGGTTTGTAATATGACGCTGCAAAGCGAGGCCGACATGGCGCGCCGCGTGCGCGAACATCAGGCAATCATGGACGCCATCGATGCCCATGATATCGAGGGCGCCAAGGCGGCGATGACAACGCATCTTGGCAGCATTCTCGACGACCTGCCGGATCTCGAAACCCGGCACGCCAATCTTTTCATCTGAACGACCGGAGCCTTGATCGATGAGCGAAACCGCCCGCTATCCGAGCCTTGCCGGAATGCCCGTAGTGATTTCAGGCGGCGCCTCCGGCATCGGCGAAGCGCTGGTGCGCAATTTCGCGGCACAGGGCGCCAAGGTGGGCTTCGTCGACATCCAGGACGAACGCGGTACGGCGCTGGCCGATGAACTTACCGGAGCCGGCAGGACAGTGCTTTTCAAGCGCTGCGACATCACCGATACCGAAGCCTATAAAGCCACGATCGCTGGTTTCGCTGCTGCGCACGGCGACACACTGGCATTGGTCAACAACGCCGCCCACGACCAGCGCCATGATTGGCAGGATGTCACGTCGTCCTATTGGGACGAGCGTATGGCGGTCAATCTCAAGCACGCCTTCTTTGCCATCCAGGCTGTGGCGCCGGGCATGATCCGCGCCGGACGGGGCTCGATCATCAATACCGGCTCTATTTCCTGGATGATCATGTCCCCGAAAATCCCGGTCTACGAAACCGCCAAGGCGGCAACCCATGGCCTTACACGCGGCATGGCACGCGAACTGGGCAAGCACGGCATCCGCGTCAATTCGCTCGTTCCCGGCTGGGTCATGACCGAGCGGCAATTGACCCATTGGGTCGACGAGGCCGCCGAAAGGCAGATCGATGCCAATCAGGCGCTGGCCGGACGCGTCAGTCCGGACGATGTGGCGCGCATGGCGCTGTTTCTGGCGGCAGACGACAGCGCCATGATCTCGTCCCAGCAGTTCGTCGTAGACGGCGGTTGGGCCAATGCCTGATCAGTTGCCGTAATAGTCAGCCACCGCTTCGAGTTCTTCGGTCCGCAAGCGGTGCGGCCCTTCTTCGAGATAATCTTCGACCGCCTCGGCCATGATGTGGGCAAAACGGCCGCCACGCTCGGCGCCGAGATGCTGGAAGAGTTCGAGCTGGGTGACGAGGTAGGCCTTGGACTGCCCGGCAAGGCGCGGGAAATCTGCTCGGGCGGACGCACCGTGGCAGGAGTCGCAAGCCGGAATATCGCGTTCGAGCACGCCGCGGGTGGCGATTTCTTCCCCCAGTTGCGGACCATCATCGGGCGCTGCGGCGACCGATCGGCCGAAATGTTCGGAAAGGCCGGCGATCTGATCGTCCGTCAATTGGCGAGCAGCAGCCATCATCGTGCCGCTGTGGCGGCTGCCGTCGCGGAACGCTGCAAGCGCATGTGCAAGATAGGCTGGCGTCTGGATGTCGAGCCGGGGCATTGCGTTGCCTCGGCCCTCCCCATTCTCACCATGGCAGGCCATGCACGAGCCGGGCGCGGCACCGCCATAAGCAAAATCGGCGTAGGTCGCGCTGTCCATGCTGGGCAACTGCCGGAGGAAGGCCACCATGTCCCAGATTTCGTCGTCGCGAAGATGCGTCGGCCAGGCGGGCATGGCGGTATGGCGCATGCCATATTTGACCGTTTCGAAGAGCCGCGCTTCCGGGCGCCAGCGGTTGAGCGGCGGAGGTGGTGGAGAGAGATCGCGCGCGATCTGTTCGGGCGGCCCCGCTGGGCTGCCATGGCAATCGGCGCAGACGAGCTCGTAATGTCCCGCGCCGCGAATGACCATGCCCTGATCATCGAGCGGGGGCACCTCGGTAAAGGCGGAGCGCAGGGCGATCGATTGCCGGGCCGCAGTCTGCTTATACCAATCGACCACCGCATTGCTGCCCGGCCGCGCATTGATCTCGAGTAGACCAGTGAGCGGCAGAGCCAGAAACAGCATCGTCGCTGTGAGAAAGCCGCCAAGCAGCGGCCGCCAATTGCGCTTGATCTCCTGTTCTTTGCCGGAAGGTTCGGTCATCGGCAGGTCGTGAGGTAAAGCATGGGAATGGTGACATAGAGCACGGCGACGGCCGAGAGGACGCAAAGCATCAGCGCGACATGGCTCAGGAACCGGTGCCGTTCTTCAGGGGTGTTGTGTTCATACTCAAAATCGTCATCGGTCAGGCTCCGGCCACGCACGCGCCACAGGCGAATTGTCGACCAGCCGATGCCGAGAAGCGCGATCAGCGTAGCGCCTATGACCGTGAGGCGAATGCCGCCAAGATCGGCATCACGTCCGAACTTTTCGCAGAAGATGGCCGCCGCGACATAGCAGACGAGAAAGTGCACCGCCCAGATGCCAGGGGCGATGATGACACTCCAAAGATCGGTACCCGAGCCGGTCTCGCGTTCGATCTCGTTGTGGGCGCGGTTTCCCCTCATGTCAGCAACGGGAAGGCGCCGATGACGAGAGCACAGAGAACGCCGCAAAACCCGACGAAATGCCAGAAAAGCGTGACGTTCCACAGGTCGGCATCATAGGTCGGGGTCATCTTCTTGTAGAGCGAGCGGGCAAAGCAGTAACCCTGCATCAGCACGCCGGTTGCCAGATGTGCGACGATCCAGACCACAAGCGCCCAGACGATGGCAGGGTAGGCATGGCTTGTGGGGTCGAGACCTGTCGTCCATGGGCCGGCCATCAGGGCAAGGCCGCCAAGAATAGCGGTGAGCATGCCAAGAACAAGAAGAAGCCGCGCCGTGGCGGGCTTGCCCGAACCATTGACGAAGCGTGCGGCAAGCGTCGAACCCCAGGAGAGGCCCATCAGAAGGCCCGCAACGAGCGGCCAGAACCAACCCGGGCCTTCGATGCCGACAGGGGGGAAATTGGGGTGGATGGTCCAGAAGAAGAAGTAGCCGAAAAGCAGGGCGAGAAAAGCCGTCAGGTCGCCGGTCATGGTGATGAACATGGCCCACCAGCCGGTTGAGCGCGTGCCCGAAACATAGAGCGGCAAGACAATGCCCTGACCAATATGCTTGCTGTCCTTTTCGGGGATTTCGGCTGTGCCGACCCAGAGCCAGCGCAGAACGGCGACGAGAAAGAGGACGCCACCGGCAGCAGTCAGGAGCCAGAGCTTGAAGGTCATGAAGATAAAGACCGCGCCGAGCCCGATGGCGGCGATCATCGGCAGCCAATCGGGACCACCGACACGCAGCACCTGCACCGGTCGGGCATCGAGCGTGCTGGTGACGAGCGTTTCTCGCCGCCCTTCCTGCGCGTCTGCCAGCAGGCCCTCGCCCGCATCGATCTTGCGCATGAAATCGGGATCATCCCAGAGCGGATAGCGGCTGTTGACCTCGGGAATGGAGCGCATGCCCCAGGTGTCGCCATAGCGTGCTGCCCATTCGAGCGTGCCGGCATTCCAGACATTGCGCTTGACCTGCGGCTCGCGCTTTTTGGGTCGGAGGCAATCCCAGGCAAGAAGCAAGAAACCGGCGGCGAAGACGAAGGCACCGACGCTCGAAAGCATGTTAAGCTCGGTCCAGCCGCGATCGGCGCCATAGGTGAAGACGCGGCGCGGCATGCCGAGCATGCCTGTCAGGTGCATGGGGAGGAAGGCGGTGTTGAAGCCAATGAACATCAGCCAGAACGACCAGATGCCAAGCTTTCGCGACAGCGGCTTGCCCATGATCAGCGGGTAATAATAGCAGATGCCCGCCATGACCGGGAAAAGCATGCCGCCAATCAGGGTGTAATGGAGATGCGCGACGATGAAATAGGTGTCGTGCACCTGAAAATCGAATGGCGCGACGGCAACCATGACGCCGGTCAATCCGCCAATAATGAAGACGGCGAGCGCGCCTAGGCAGAAGAGCATGGGCACCGAGCGGACGACGCTGCCGAGCATGACCGTTGCGATGAAGGCAAAGATCTGGATGCCGGTGGGAATCGCCACCGCTTCGGACGCCGCCGAAAAGAAGCCGAGCGAAATCGACGGCAGGCCCGTCGTGAACATGTGGTGGACCCACAGCCCGAAGCTCAAGAACCCGGTGCCGAGGGCGGAAAGCACGATCCAGGAATAGCCGGTGATCGGGCGCTGGGCGAAGGTGGGCACGATCATGGCGAGCAGCGCGATGGCCGGCAGGAAGATGATGTAGACTTCCGGATGTCCGAAAATCCAGAAGAGGTGTTGCCAGAGGATCGGGTCGCCGCCGCGGGTAACGTCGAAGAACGGCCAGCCGAGAAGCCGCTCCATTTCGAAGAGAATGTCGCCGGCGATCAGCGGCGGAAAGGCGAAGAGGATCATGGCGCCGACCACCAGCACGTACCAGCCATAGAGCGGGGTCAGGTTGATATGCATGCCCGGCGCGCGGCACTTGAGGACGCCGACGATGAGTTCGACGGCCGCTGCGATCGAAGCAACCTCGATGAAGGAAAGGCCCAGGAGCCAGATATCGGCGCCGATGCCGCTTTGTTCGGTCGAGAGCGGTGGATACATGAACCAGCCGGCATCGGGCGCGGCATTGAAGAAGATCGAGCCGCAAACGAAGACGCCGCCGATGAGATAACACCAATAGCCAAAGGCCGAGAGGCGCGGAAACGGCAGGTCGCGCGCGCCGAGCATGCCGGGCAGGATCAGGATTGCCACGGCCTCGAAGATCGGCACGGCGAAGAGGAACATCATCACCGTGCCGTGGAGGGTGAAGGTCTGGTTGTAAAGTTCAGCCGAGATCAGCGTGTTATCGGGGACGAAAAGCTGCACGCGGATAATCAGCGCCAGCACGCCGCCGAACAGCATGAAGGCAAAGGCGGTGGCGATATACCAGAGGCCGATAACCGAGTTGTTGACGTCGGACAGCGCGCGCCAGCCCTTGGGATTATCCCAGACCCGCTGGAGCTGTGCGGTTTCGGCGTCTTTATCCACGGTCATTTGAGGGCCATGAGGTAGGAGACCAGCGCAGCCCGGTCGTCTTCGGAAAGGGTTTCGTAGCCCGGCATGCGCACATCGGGCTTGAGGTGATCGGGGTCGATCAGCCAGCGGGCGAGGTTTTCCGCGCTAATCGGCATGGTGCCGGCGCCCATGGTGCGACGGCTCGCGAAATGGGTGAGGTCGGGCCCGACCTGTCCGCTCGCCGCGGTACCGCGCACCGTGTGACAGGCGCCACAGCCGGTCGCGATAAAGGCCTCATTGCCCTGGGCGATACCGGACGCGGCTTCACCCTCCCGCCAGGCAGCGAAATTGTCCGCTGAATGAACGACGACGGGAAAGGCCATCAGTGCGTGCGACGGACCGCAAAACTCGGCGCAGACGCCGCGAAAAATACCCTCATCGGTCGGGCGCAGGCGCCAGAGATTGATGCGGCCTGGGATGACGTCCATCTTGCCGCCGAGCGAAGGGATCCAGAACGAATGGATGACATCGGTCGAGGTGAGCACGAACTCCACGGTGCTATCAACCGGCAGGTGGATTTCATTGGCCGATTGGATGCTTTCGCCACCCGGCCCCTCATAGGCAACGCGCCACCAGTATTGCTCGGCGGTGACATGGATGCGCAGGTCCGGTGGTTCGGCGCGCACCCAATCGGGTAATAGCGCGAGGCCAAAGATCAGGAGGGCCGCGAGGGTGATGGTGGGAAAGGCAACGCCGCCAACGAGAATGAAGCGATCGGCAAACCGTTCGGTCTTGGGCCGCCTCTTGCCCAGAACCGCATAAACGGTAATGCCCATGATGATGAGCCAGATAACCACCGTGCCAGCGGCCATGACCCAAAACAGGTTTGCGACTGCTGCAGCGTCTTCCCCGGCGGGGTGCAGCATGCTCTGTTCGCTCGAGCAGGCGGCAAGAAGCGGTATCGAAGCAACAAGCGTTGCGCCGCGCACAAACCACCGCTGACCGAAAACCTGCCCCATGCACCCCCACGGAAATTACCCTCGATGGAACGCCAAAGCCGCAAGCGAGTTCCATTGAGAGGATAATATTGCCGCGGAACAGCATGGCTCAGATCAAGACCTATTCGCGGCTGCAGATTTTCCTTCATTGGACCATCGCGGCGCTGATCGTCATCCAGCTCACGATCAATGCCGACATGCAGCAGGCCTTCGCGCAGCGGCTATCGAGCGGCACTATCCCAGACAATGCCGGCGCAATCTTTCACGCCGTGATCGGCATTCTCGTGTTCTTTCTTGCGCTTCTCCGCCTTGGCCTCCGCTTCTGGCACGGCGTGCCGGAGCCGGAAGGCAATCTTAGTCCACTGGTCGGTTTTCTGAGCCTTGCGACGCACTGGCTGCTTTATGGATTCATGTTTCTGATGCCTGTTACCGGCGCCATGGCCTGGTTTTTCGGCATCGAGCTTGCGGGCGTTCTGCACGAACTCGGGCGGCTGGTGCTTATCCCCGCAATCCTTCTTCACGTCGCCGGCGCAGTGGTCGAAGAACTGGTGCTCGACAACCGCGTCGTCCGGAAAATGCTGCGCAGCCGGGCTAGATAGAACCAACCCGCTCACCTCATGCCCCGCATTCACCTGCTGAATGGATCAGCGCTTGCCGATTGGCATTTGGCTTGCGCACCATGTCCTTACGCCCGGGTTGCGGTGGCTCGAGGGCGGCCAAGCCACCAAATCACCCCGGTTTTGACTCAGTTGTCTGGCATCTTGCCCAGAGGTTGCCCCGGTTATGATGTCGTAGGTAACGCTCCCGTGATCGGGATCGCGCAACGCACTGAGAGGCAAATGCATGCCAATGTCCCGTCCCCGTTATACGCTGAACGAATGCGTCGGCGACCCGAAGGAATGGACCTATACCTGGGACATTGCCGACGACGTAACCCTGTCGGCCACCTGCGATTTCTGCGGGCAGGACGGGCAGCGCCTGACTTATGAAGTCGAGCGCAACGGCGAGACACTCTGGATTTGCCAGCGCTGCGTCGGGCGGTACCCGGTAAGCGGAATTCTCGATGGGGAACGGCTCGATCTCCGTTCGACGCGGGCCAATATCCACGGGCTTACGGCGCGACAGAAGCAGAAGACCTGCCAGGACGCGATTCGTCAGGTTCAGCCGGCCCTGCCGGAAGTGACCTTCAGCGAAATCGTCGTTTATTTCGAACGCAATCTTCAATTGTCCCCGCGCTACGCCGCTCCGCTCTTTGCAGCTATCGCTCAACTCGAAGAGCGCATCGATCCACGGATTTTCGAAGTCCAGACGCGAAGCATCGCGCATCAGGACGAGTTCGGCGAACTGGATGAGGCGGGCAAAATGGCCGTCTGGCCCGCTCTCACGCCTCAGCAGAAGCGCCGGCTCGGCTCGCGCGGCTTTGCTCCGATTTCGGGAATGCCCCGCCCGCGGCAGCGCACGCGGCGCGAGAGCGGATTGGAGCTGACCCGCTCGCGCATGTCTGCCCTGAGTGAGCCGGCAAACCTTAATCTCGGCGCCGAAGACGCAATAAAATCAAATAGTTGATCCGCGAGCCTTGCCGGTAGGCAGCTGATGCCGCTTCGCCCCTGCCCCATTGCGGGCACGATCGATGGCGACGATCCTAGTTCGATGATCAGACGCAAGGATGGGGACATGACTATCGCCACCCACCGGATTTTTTCTGCCCTACGTTTTGCTTCGCTTTGTTTCGTCAGCGTCGCTGCGACCGCCGCTGCACATGGTGCGGAACCGTATCTGCTCGGCGTGTCGGACAAGCTCTCGATCAAGGTGGTGCAGTGGAAGGCTGCCGACTCGGCGTTCGAAGAGTGGACCGCGCTGGGCGGGGACTATGTGGTCGGCGCCGATGGCAACGTCAATTTCCCGATGGTTGGCCCCACCGAAAGCGCGGGCCTGACCAGCACCGATCTCGCCGCGAGCCTCAGCGTGGCGCTGCAACAATCCCTGGGTCTTGCCACCGCGCCTGCCGTTACCGTGGAAGTGGCCGAATACGGCCCGATCTATGTTTCCGGCGATGTCGCAACACCAGGCGAATATCCTTTCGCCCCCAACCTGACCGTGGTCAAAGCCTTAGCGCTCGCCGGTGGCGAACGCCGCAGCGCCGAGGCCTCTGCTCGGCCTGAACGGGAAATGCTGACAACGAGCGGCGCGCTCGAAGTGCTGCGAGACGAATATAATCGTCTCCTCGTTCGGCGCGCCCGGCTCGACGCCGAACTCGCAAACCAGACCGAAATCGCCGTGCCGCCGGAGCTTGAAGGCAATCCGGACCTCGAAAATCTGCTTGCGGCTGAAACGGCAATTCTTGCGGCACAAAAGCGCCAGGCCGACGCGCAATCAAGTTCGCTCAGCGATGAAGTGGGTCTGCTCAACAGCCAGATCGAGGCGTTTGGACAAAAAAAGACCAGCACCGAGGCCCAGCTCGTAGCCGCGCGCGACCAGCTCGACAAGATCACCGCCCTTTCCGACGATGGCCTCGCGCTCGCCTCGCGCGTTTCCTCGCTCCAGACCAATGTGGCCGATCTCGAATCGCGCCTCCTCGACACCGAGACAGCAACGCTCCAGGCGCAGCAGGATATCGCTGCCGCCGAGCGCGAACAGGCGCGCCTTACCGACCAGCGGATTTCCGACCTGTCGCAGGAGCGGCAGACGGTCGATGGCCAGATCGGTGCGCTGGCGCTGAAAATCGCGACACAGGAGGGTCTTGTCGAAGAAGCCGCGCTCTATACCGGCGTGGCGCTGCCCGGCGACGATGCCCCACACTACAGCTACGCCATCATCCGCAATGGCGAAGAGCTTCCCGCCGAACCCAATACGCCCGTCAGCGCCGGCGACGTCATTGTCGCAAAGCTCGCGCTCGGCACCACCACAGGAGGCAATCGTGCAGCCCTGCGCTAAAATTCTCGCCGCCACCCTGGCGCTTCTTGCCTCGCCCGCGTTCGCGCAAGAAGCGTTTCTTGACGATTTCGACAAGCTCGACCAAGCCCGCTGGTACGTCTCGGACGGCTGGAGCAATGGCGCCCATCAGAACTGCACCTGGTCGAGCGATCAGGTGAAGGCACAGAACGGGGCCTTGCAAGTGGGCTTTGCGCCCGTACCCAAGGGCAACCGGCAATATCGGTGCGGTGAGATCCAGACCCGAAAAGCCTACGGCTTCGGCACCTATGAGGCGCGGCTCAAGACCCCGTCGGGTTCCGGGCTCAACGCTGCATTTTTCACCTATATCGGCCCTCAGCAGGGCAAGCCGCATGACGAGATCGACTTCGAAATTCTGACCCGCGACACGAGCCATGTGGAAACGACTACGTTCGTCAACGGGGTAAGCGGCGATGGCGAAATCGGCAGCGGACAATCCCACGCCTTGCCCCAGCCTTCCGACACGGACTTTACGACCTTCGCCTTTACCTGGGAGCCGGATCGAATCCGCTTCTATATCGATGGCGAACTCGTGCGGACCATGGACGACCCCAAAACCATTCCCAGCAATGCCCAGCGGATCTTCTTCAGCCTTTGGGGAAGCGACACGCTGACCGATTGGATGGGATCGTTCACCCCAGTGACGACGCCCATAGCCATGCAAGTCGATTGGGTCGCCTTCACTCCGCTCGGCGAAAATTGCGCCTTCGACGCCTCCATTCTCTGCCAACAATAGGGACGACACGATGAAGCTGGTGTTCTTTCGCGGCCATGTGCCCAATTTCGGCGACGAGCTGAACCTTCATGTCTGGCCCGCCCTGTTGCCGCAAAACTTCCTCGACGATGACGAAAGCGAGCTATTCGTCGGCATCGGCTCGATCATCGGGGACCATCTGCCGGCACAGTCGCGCAAATTCGTCATGGGTTCGGGCTACGCCGGCTATATGGGCCTGCCCGACGTGCACGACGGCACTTGGGACATCCGCTTTGTGCGCGGCCCCAACACGGCCAAGACGCTCGGCATCGACAAATCCCTCTCGGTTTGCGACAGCGCCATCCTGCTCCGCGCCATGGACCTGCCAGCACCCGATGAACGAGTCGGGATAGCCTTCATGCCGCACTACGAAAGCCTCGAGCGCGGCTTCTGGGCTGAAGCCTGCAAGGAGGCCGGCATGACACTGATCGATGCCACGGCGCCCGTCGAGACGGTCCTCAGTCAGATCCGTGGCGCAAAGCTTCTCATTACCGAAGCCATGCACGGCGCTATCGTTGCCGATGCGCTGCGCACGCCCTGGATCGGCGCCAAGCCGATCTATGGCGGGCACCACAAGAAGTGGCTCGACTGGGCCGGCGCGCTCGATGTTGACGTGCGCCTCAACGACCTCAAACCCACGAGCGTCCTCGAATATTATATCGGACGTACCGGCCGTGGCGGACGATTGGGCAAGGTCGGCAAATTCAACGCCTCGCCGCTGGCCGCCATTCCCAACCGCGTTCTGACCAGCATCGCCGCGCGGCATCTTCGAGACATGGCACGCCTCCCGCCGCAACTCAGCGCCGATGCCCGCATCATGGAAGTCACCGAACGGGCCCAGGAAGCCGTCGAAAGCTTTGTCCGGAGCCGCCAGCTCGCCGCTTAACGACGGCGCAGAAAGCCCAAGAGCCTAACCAGCCGATCCCGGCCAAAAACGATGATCACGGCGCCGTAGCTCAGAGCTGCGGCGCCTATTGTCGTGATGAGGCGGAGGGTGGTGTCGGCATCGGCCAGCTCGATCTGCACCAGATAGCCTGCACCCCACATCACAAGCGTTGCAAGGACCGGCAGCGCGAAGGAGCCGAGGTAGGCCAAGAGCGAGATACGGAGGAGCCGGACGACCATATGGAGGCTCGGGAGCCACATCAGAACATTGAGGATAACGAGCGAAATGGCCAGAGGAAGAAGGCCCCAGCCGGCAAAGAGGAACACGTATAGCACCGTGACCACCTGCTTGCTGAGAACGTAGTAGAACCAGAGATCGGCCTGGCCCTGGCTGCGGATGAGCGAGGCCTGGAGGATGCCGACCGCGGTCAGGATGCCGAGCGCGCAGAACGCCTGGACGATGGGCACTGCTTCGATCCAGTGATCGCCAAAGGCGACGGGCACCAAGTCCTTGGCGACCAGCGCCAGCCCCGCAAAGACCGGGAAAGCGACGACCGAGGAGGCAAAGGTGCCAAGAAGGTAGGCGGATCGGAGCTTTTCCGGCTCTCCTTGCATGGAGGAAAGAAGCGAATAGGAAACGAGATTCAGCGCGCCTGAAATCAGGTCGGTCAGGATCTGGAAGATGCGGCGGGCAAAGCCATAGATGCCGAGCCCGGCCGGGCCGAGAAGCGCGCCGATGAGGAGTTGGTCGACACTGATCGTCGTGATGAAGTGGTTGCCGGTCGAAAAGAGACCGAAGGCCTTGAGGTCGCCCAGCGCTCGCCAATCGAAGCGGAAACCGGGCAGGAAGCGTGCGGCAATCAGCGCGCCGACACAGGTAGCGATCGAGGACGCCAGTTGCGAGGCGGCAAGCGCCCATAATCCGAAGCCAAGCCAGAGCAGGACGAGGCACACACCGGCCGCTACGAGTGAGGCTGCCGTGGTGCGCAGCGCCAGCATGCGGAAAGACATGGTGCGGACGAGGAGCGCATTGGGCACAGCCGCCGCCATGTCAAAGATGACGCGTGCCGAAATGAATGGAATGAGCCAGACAAGGAGCGGATCGCCGGAGGAGCCCGCAACGAACGGCGCCGCGGCACAGAGAACTGTAAAAACCAGGAAGCCGGCACCGAGGCAAAGCCAGAACACGGTGTCGATATGCACGGGCGTGATCGACTGGCGCTGGATCAGTGCCTCGCGAAAGCCAGCAGGCGAAATGGCCAGACCGACCGTTGCAATGCTCGCGGCAAAGGCGACGATGCCAAACTCGGCGGGGCTCAATACTCGCGATGTGGCCAGAAATACCAAAAAACCGAGCAGCGCCGGGGCGAAACTGCTGACCAGCGACCACATCGTGCCCTTGATAGCAGCCGATGCCCGGCCCGACTTGAGGTGGTCGAGCCTGCCGCTTCCGGTCGGAGCAATAACGCTCATGCCCGGCCCAGGCCCCGTCGCAGCACGTCGCGCGAGGCGACGAAGCGCTTGAAATCCGGCGTGATCCGCCCGAGCATACGGATCATAAGCCCGCGGAGGCGCAGCCTTGCCGCCTCGCGGACCGGCACGTGGCCGGAGAGCTTCTGATCGATCAGGGCTTTACCGACATTCATGGCACGTGTGGCCATGGGCGTGGCAAAGCGCTGGTCGGTCAAGAAGCTTGCGCGTTGTTCCGGCGTCGCCTCCTGCCACACGCGGCGGCGAAGCGCTTGTACCGCACGCTTGAGGTCGAGCTCGCGGCGGAGATAACCCGCCTTCAGCTCGGCATTGCGGGTGGTCTGCTCGGCATTTTCGGCCCAGATCGCCAAAGGGTGCATGGCAACGTATATGGGTTCGATAATCGAATAGGTGCGCAGATATTCCTGCAGCGTTGCCGTGCAGGGATACTGGATTTCAAGCGGCGACTTGGCGCGCACCGACCAGAAGAGTCCGCCATTGGAAACGCCGATGCCGGCAAGCAGCGACAGCCGGAAATCGCCGGGCGCGTAGCGGCCTTCAGTGAATGTCTCATCGAGCACGCCGACCGTTGAAAGCCGCGCTTCCGCCGTGCCACTCGCATATTCGAAGACCTGGTTGCGGAGGACGATCTCGACGCCCTCCTCTGCCATCAGCGCGATATTGGCGGTTGAGAAATCGGGCAGGATGAAATTGTCGTCCTCGACCACGCAGAAATATTCCGCGCCATGCGGATTCTCAGCGGAAAAGCAGTGGTCGATGTTCTTCGAGGCAAAAAGCTGCGGCGCATTGGCGTGATAGCGTATACGCCGGTCGCCAATGGCGGTGACGACGCTGCGTGCAGCCTGCTCCGGATCGTCGTCATAGACATCGCAGATCCAATGCGGCCAGGACTGATCGATCATCGAATAAAGCGCGCGGCGCAGCGCATCGGGGCGCTTATAGGTTGGCGTGCGGAAGTGAACGAGGCCGGGCTGGTACTCTGACATGGCTCAGTAATCCTCTGGGACGGGGCTTTGTCTGGCTGGGCGCCTGGGCGCGGAGGGCAAAAATGCCCTGGCCGGCATAGATGAGTGTGGCGACACCCATGATCGAACGGATGGAGAATTCGAAGAACACCTCCACCTCGATGAAACTGCGCAGGATCATCAGCATCTGCAGCGCAAGGAGCAGTGCATTGGGCGCATTGGGGCGGAAGAAGGTATAGGCACCCATCGCCAGGGCGCCGCCATAGATGATCAGGATCTGGAGCCCGAGGCCGAAAAGGCCGATCTCGACGGCGTTTGAAATATAGGTGTTGTGGAAATTGAACCCGGCGCCGGAGGGCACGTCGAACATGGCCCAGAGCTCCTCGGCCGGCGCGAAGCCGACAACCCAGAAGGAGCGATAGCCAAGGCCCTGGAACGGACGCTCGGCGATGTAGCCGAGCCCGGTTGCCCAAAGGTCGGTGCGCCCGGTGAGCGTCGCGTCCTTACCTGAGCCTTCAAGTACCTCCGCCATCAGGGTATCGCCGGCAACGATGACGAGCAGCGCCATGGCGGCAAGGCCGATGGCGAGCATGACGGCAAGAAACAGCTTCTGCATGCCGCTAAGGCGCGTGGTCAGTAGCGTTAGAAGAATGATCGCAAGGCATGGGGCGACCATCAGGATGGCGCCTGCCGATTGCGCCAGCGCGAGGAGCGGGCCGGACGCCGCAGCGCCGACAAGTCCCAGCGCGCGCAAGAACCAGGGGGAATACCGATCCGCCGCGACAGCCACAGCGATCAGCATGAAGACGGCAATGTGAGCGGCAAAGGCATTCTTGCTGCCAAAGACGCCGAGCCAGGCACCACCCGTGCCGGTGCGGCCGAAAAGGATGCTGGCGATAACCCCGATGCCATAGACCACGAACATCATGCGCATCAGCGTCGCGGTCGAGATACGCCCGGTTATGGCGATAGCGACGACGAGCGTGAATGTGAGCTGCAATCCATAACGGAAGGAATTGGCCGGATATTGCGACCAGAGCGCGGTTAGGATGCACCAGGCCGGCAAGATCAGCACCGGCCACCAGCGCTGGAGGCTATCGAGGCTCTGGTGGACATTGCTGACAAGCAGGAACGCGCCGCAGGCCATAAAGGTCAGCGCCGCCAATGGACCGAACATGGCGTTGAGCACGAGCGCTGCAAAAGCGCCGAAGGTGAGCATGGTGGCAAGGTTGAAACTGAGGCGGTTCACGACGCGGCCTCGAATACCAATGGTTCAGAGGCGATTTCGGCTTCTGGAATAAATCCTGCCGCGTAGCGTCCCGCCGCATCGAGGGGGACGCAGCGGACCGCGCCGGCCCCGCGACGCGCAGCCAAATCGCGCCAGACTTTTCGCTGGCGTGGCGCCGTCCAATCAGTCGAGGTTGTCGGCACATAAGCTGGCACCGGGTGCTCGGTGCCGTTCGCGCCAAGTTCGAGGACCGGCGATGCCGGTGTAGTTGGAGGCGCCGAGCGTTTTTGCCGACCTTCGGCGAACGAGGCCCAGAGTTTTTCGAAATAGCCCGGATGACGCAGCAGCAGCGCCAGTGCGGCAGAAACATTGCGCGTCTTTATATTCCGAACCAAATACTCATAGCCAAGGCCCTGGCGAAGGGCCCCAAGACGCAGCTCGAATGCAGCGGTCAATCGGCTGTTGAAGGGACCATAGCGTTCGACCAGGTCCACCTGGCGCTCCAGCATCGCCTCCATATCCGGCACCGAAAGCCGGTGCGAAATCGAGCCGGAATGGCGCCGGTAGAGATAATAGGGCTCGGGCACGACCAGCATGCTGGCGCCTTCGAGCAGCAGCCGCAGCAGGAGGTCGTAATCTTCGCCGATGCGCAGCTCCTGGTCATAACGCAGCGCCTGGAGCCGATCGGCCCGGATCAGCGGCTTGAGATAGCCTAGCGCCGGCGTTCCATCGACGCCGGCCAAAACCCAGCGCTCCGTCGAAACGAGAAAGGTGTGCGACACGTCCTCGCCCAGCATCAGGCGCGGCGCCGTTCCGTCTTCGAAAAACAAGAGGAGGTCGTCGGCGACGATATCGCTGCCATGTTCGGCGGCAGCCGCCAGCAATCGCTCGAAGCGTTCCGGGTGGATGATGTCATCGGAATCGACAATAGCAATCCAATGGCCCCGTGCCAGTTCGAGCGCGCGGTTACGGCACTGCGCCGGCCCGCCATTGCGCTCGGCAGTGATAAGGCGAATGCGTTCATCCTCGGCCATCAGGCGCCGAACATGCTCGAGGCTGCCATCGCGCGAACAATCGTCGCTGACGATTACCTCGAGATCGCCCACCGTCTGGCGCAGAACCGAGCGCAAGGCATGAACGATCTTCTCGCCGGCCTCGAAATTGGCCATCACCACAGAGATCAGTGGCCGGCCGGATAGTGGGGCGAAAGCCATTGCGGCGCCTCAGGCGACGCCCGCATCGTCGGACGATCCGGACGTTGCCTTGCCATCGAGCTCGCCCAGAAGATCGTTGAACCGGCCGATCTGCTCGTCGAGCTGGGCGAGCCGGCGCCGCGCATGCGAGGCGCTCTGCTCGGCCGAACGTATCACCGCCTCGTCGGCATCCGGGCGGGAGCTATATTCGGCGGATACATCGAGCATGGTGGCGGCGCGGGCATAATACATATCCATCCGCTGCTGCAGCCCTTCGCGTTCGCGCCGTGCATCGGCCACGGCCATCAGGATAGCATTGCGGACGGTTTCGATGCGCACGGCATCGGTTTCGGCGTCACGCCCGGGATTGCGGGTGCGGAAGGCGCGAGGACGCATGGAAAGAATGGACATTGCGATCTCCTATCGGCTGCCGGTGCGCAAGAGCACGACCTTGACGGTCTTGATCAGGATGAGCAAATCGCCGGCAAACGACCATTGGCGAACGTAAAGCGTATCGAGCTGGACGCGCTGGTCATAGTCGACATCGCTGCGGCCGCTGACCTGCCAGAGCCCGGTGATGCCCGGCCGGACTGCCGCATAGTGCGTGATTTCGTCAGCATAACGAACGACTTCGTCCTGAACGATCGGACGCGGGCCGACAAGGCTCATGTCGCCGCGGATGACATTGATGAGCTGGGGGAGCTCATCAAGGCTCGTGACGCGCAAAAACCGGCCCAGTGGAGTGATGCGCGGATCGTTGCGCAGTTTTTGCGTTGCTTCCCATTCCGCGCGCGCCTGGGGAAAGAGCTCGAGATGTCGCCGCAGGGCTTCCTGCGAATTGACCACCATCGAACGGAACTTGAGGCACCGGAAGCGCCTGCCATTGTGACCGATACGTTCGTGGCCGAAAAAGATCGGGCCGCGATCGGTCGAAAACATGATGAGGGCGATAAAGAACATGGCCGGCAGGGCAAAGACCAGCATGGTCGAAGCAGCGACCACGTCGAAGGTCCGCTTGGCAAAGCCCCCGCGGGGCATTCCGGCCTTGGATGGATAGTCGGAGGAGCCGACTTCGGCATTGATGATCGACATTGACGTTCTCTCACGCAGAATGAGCTTGGACGTGCGAAGGGGTTCGCAGAGCGTCGGGACGCTCATACGGGGGTTGTGGCTCATAAATCTGATTTGACCCCGAGCCCGGCCCGGGGACGCCGCTTTGCATGCCGATGGACCGAAGCACGATCCGCTGCCGGCATGAGCGAAGACGAACATGATCGGAAATGAGTGGCAACGTTTGCAGCGCATGGCTGTCATGCAGCCGCCCCGACACAAAATCACCCCAAAGAGGCAAGCCCAACGTGAGGCAAATCAGTGCCTTAAGTTGAGTGCCGGCGCCTCGTTCAGGATTTATTGTCTATTTCGCCGACAGAGCGCGCTTCGGTCAGGCCCGTAAGTACTCGCGCAGAGAACAGGCGCGAAAAAGCCGAAAAAATTCAGAGATTGAACAGGAAGACGGCGCCCTGCCAGATCAGGTAGATGCCTACCCAGGCAATGGCCATAACGCCGATAGCGACAAGCCCCCAGGGCCAAGGAAAGGCCGTGCGTTCGCTCGGGGTGTCCCCGGCGATGGGCGCTTTCTGCGCACTGCCTTTTTGCGGCCGATCACCGTTCACGGGGTCCTCCGTGCTGCCGCTCGGGCGGCGTTTGGATGGGGCATAGTCGTTCCAGCCATGCTCCTATCATCGCTTCGTAAATACACCCCTCAACCAGAGAATAAAATACGCCACGCCATCACGAGTGCGTCTGCGCCTCTGGGCGATAACGGTGGTGTGAACACAACCGCATTTATACTTATCTGCCGCGTGGCGACCGGAGAAAAAACTGTGCTGAGGCCAATAATACTTCTCTCTTTCGTCTGACAGATATCCTGCAAGATGACCGGACCATGACAAATTTCATCAAAATCGGGCAAATGCGGTCGATAGCAAATCTGCAATCGAGCCATGCAAAGCATTATGCCGTTTCGGCTGGCCGCAACCAGATTCACATGATCCTATTCTCCTGTTGTTCACTCAATCAGGAGAGCGCCGTGGTAAAACGCGTCAAGACTGCAGTTTTCCCCGTTGCCGGCCTCGGAACCCGTTTCCTGCCGGCCACCAAGGCCATGCCGAAAGAGATGCTGACGGTCGTCGATCGCCCGCTCATTCAATATGCGGTCGATGAAGCGCGCGAAGCCGGGATCACCCATTTCGTTTTCGTGACCGGCCGCAACAAGGGTGTCATCGAAGACCATTTCGATCGCCAGTTCGAACTCGAGACGACGCTGGAAGTGCGCGGCAAGACCGCTGCCCTCGAAGCGTTGCAGAAGGACCTGCCGTCAGCGGGGCGCACGAGCTTCACCCGACAGCAGGAGCCGCTGGGCCTCGGTCATGCCGTCTGGTGCGCACGCGAAATCGTCGGCAACGAACCTTTCGCCCTGCTCCTCCCGGACATGCTCTTTAAAGGCAAGCGCGGCGTCCTCAAGCAGATGATCGAAACCTATGAGGAGACTGGCGGCAACGTGATCGCCGTAGAGGAAGTGCCACACCAGGACGTTTCCTCCTATGGCGTTGTTGGCCGCGGGGCCGGCACCGACAGCGGCTTCCGCATCACCGAAATGGTCGAAAAGCCGAAGAAGGAAGAAGCGCCGTCGAACCTGATTATCTCCGGCCGTTATATCCTGCAGCCGGAAATCTTCTCCCTCCTCGCCGATCAGCCCCGCGGCGCCGGTGGCGAAATCCAGCTTACCGACGCCATGCAGACGCTGATGCACACCCAGCCCTTCGTCGGGGTCAAATATGAGGGCCAGAGCTTTGACTGCGGCTCGAAGATCGGGTTCCTAGCGGCCAATGTCGCCTATGCGCTAGACCGCGACGACATAGCCGATGAGTTCCTAACGGCGCTGTCCAAGATGGGGCTCCACACCGCCCTGATGGACGGATTTAAAGTCGCCGCCGAATAAACAACGCTCATGACAAACAAGCGGCGCCCTTGCGGGCGCCGTTTTCATTTCCGGGTTTGCCGATCTTGTGGCGCTAAGCCCATGTCATGCGCGCAAAGACCGTTAACCTCTTGTACAAAACAGAGACCCCCGCTTTCGCGGGGGTGACACGGTTGTAGGAGAAAGTTGGGATTACCGGGACGTCGTTTCCAACGCCCGCTCGGCTCTCCCTTCGGCGCGATAGGCAAACCGTTCAAGCCCGCCGACGTCGGTGAACCTGGGCAGAGTGCCGAGATCGACCTTGTTCAGCACAACGCCCACGAGGTGATCGGCCAATTCCGGCTCGCGCTCCAGCACGCCGCGGACGAGACGCCGGGGGGTGCGGCCCCATTCGGTGACGAGCAGGCCGGCATCGGTGAAGGGCAGCAGCGTCAGCGCGTCAACCACGGGTCCCAGAGCCGGCAGGTCGACGATTACATAATCGAACTGGCCGCGCGCTTCGGCAAAGACCTTTTGCATGGCAATGCTCGAAAGATCGCCACCACCCGCCTGCGGCGCTGCCGCCGAAAGGGAAACGACACCACTGTCTGGATCGGTCTCGGTCGCGTCGCGCCAATCGCCTTGCTGCGAAGGCAGGAGGCGCTGCGGCAGGCCGGTCTTTTCCGGTCCGATATCGGCGTCGATCAAGAGCACGCGCGATCCCATCGCCGCCAGCATCTCGGCGAAGGAGACCGCGAAGGTCGATTTGCCCTCATTAGGCAGCACTGAAACAACGCCCAGCACCGCCGTACCGCGATCGGCGACCGGCTGCAGGACGAGACGGGTGGTTTTCAGGGCCTCGGCATAGGGCGCGCCCCAGCGCCGTCCCATGCGGGTCCCAAGGGCGCCGCGCACCAGAGTGCGAATGGTGCGCCGGCGGAGGTCAGGACTATCGTCGCGGCCGAGTTGAAGCTTTGGCAAATAGCCCAGAAACCGCAGGCCCAGCTGCTGTCGCACCTGCGCCCCGGTGCGGAAGCCACGCTCACGCAATTCATTGAGGAGGCCTAAAACCGCACCCATAAAGGAGCCCGCGATAATGGCTGCTGCGAGGATCACCGTGGTGCGTGGGCTCGCGGGCGCTTCGGGCAGCAGCGCATCGGTGACGATGCGCACCGACGGAATAGGGAAACTCTGGCGCTGCACGGCTTCCTCATAGCGCGTCAGGTAGGAGTTATAGAGCGCGCCAAGCGCATCGGACCGCTGTTGCAGCTCGTTAAGGCGCACCTGTTCCTGGCTGATGGCGCCGGCGCTCTGGCCTTCGGCATCGATATCGGCACGCAACCCCGCTTCC
Source organism: Devosia soli (assembly GCF_000970455.1). Taxonomy (GTDB): domain Bacteria; phylum Pseudomonadota; class Alphaproteobacteria; order Rhizobiales; family Devosiaceae; genus Devosia; species Devosia soli. The sequence goes on from NZ_LAJG01000048.1 coordinate 49,136, forward strand.
TGTTGCTGGGCGATGGCGAGCTGTGTGCGATATTGCCCGTCGAGATTTTGCAGGAGCGCGAAAATGCGGCTGTCGAGCGCAGCCTTCTCAGCGCGCAGATTGGCGAGTTGTGGATGATCGGCGCCAAAGCTGGCTTCGACTTCGGCGATCCGGCTCGTCAGTGTCGCAGCCTGGCTACGCAGAAGCGCGATTTCGGCCGGATCCGATTGGGCATTGCCGAGGAGCGCCACATAGTCCGATGCCGATGCCGGTCCCGCTTCAACCACCGCTGCCAATTGCGCCGATAGCGCACGCAGATGCGCCGTTTCCGCCTGCGCTTCGGCCAGCTGATTGGATAGCGTTTCGATGCGTTGCGCGGTCAGGTTGCGATCCTGGCCTACCGAAAGCCCGGTTTCTTCGCGATATTGCTGAATGGCGAGGATCGCCTGACGCTGGTTTTCGCCGATTTCGGCGAGCCGCTGCTGCAGCCAGTCGGCCGCGGCGCCCGTAGCCTCGAGCTCGGCATTGAGCTGATCCTGCAGCAGCGCTTCCGCATAGGCTTGCGCAATGCGCTGCGCCAGTTCGGGCGTTGCTGCCTCGTAACCAACCCGGATGATGGAAGAACGCCCCATGCGCTCGACCTGCACATTGGCGCGCAACATGCCGGCGACCTCGTCAAGGCTCGCTTCGAGCATGGAGGGACGCTGCGCGGGTCCCATGCCGATCAGGCTTTTGACGCGCTCGGAAAAGCTCGGCGGGGGATTGAGGAATTCCTGGTCGGTCATCAGGTTTTCGGCCTGTGCTACGGCCTTGGCGACGCGGCTCGAACGCAGCACTTCGATCTGGTTGAGCACCCTCGCCTCAAGATCGGTTGCGCTCGTTGCGACCGCCTCCCCGCTCGTCACCTGTTCGAGCTTGGTGTCGATCAGAAGTTGGCCGGCCGAGAGATAACTGCGTGGCGCGAGGGTCAAGTAGACCACGGCCAGCGCAACGGTAACGGCGATGCAGAGCCCGACGACCAGGGCCTGCCGGCGCATCAGGGAGAAAATGCGATCGAGATCGATCGTCTTGATGTCCGACGGCTGCGGCGAAAGAGATTCGGGGAAGCTGGATTTTTCGAGCATGGACTACTCCGCCTTTGGGGGCTCAGGAGGCGGCCGGCCGGCCATAATGCTCGGCCTGGCGCATGCCAATGATGCCGCCGGCGACGCCTATATGGAGCACGGCCCGCAGCCAGTTGCGGCGCCGCAGCACCGGTGAAAAGGCCGTGAGGCCGGTCATGAGACAGCAAAAAACGATCTTGGCGCCGACGACGGGCAAGGCGCGCAGCGCCGGGGCCGAAATCAGCATGCCGTGGGTCTGGCCGAAGCGCAGGCGGCGCTGGACGAGCCAGGCCATCGTGGCGCGCTCGGCCGGCACGGGCTCCTCCACCACCGCTTGGAGCGCGTAATCGATCGTGCCGCCGCGCCCGGTCAGGCGATAGAAAAAATGGGTGTCCTCCCCGCCCGTCTTGCCGAGCGCGAGATTGAACCGGAGGCCGCGGAACCGCTCTGTCCAGCGGATCAGCACATTGCAGGTATAGCCTGTGCGGATCGTGCCATCGACGAGGACCGGCAAAGTCGAATGAAAGTCCCCGCTCCGCATCCAGCCGGGGGCATCATCGCGATAGATGGCGCGCACCGGCCCGAGCACTGCCGCAGCGCCGGTCGCCTGTGCCCTATCGTAAAGCGCCAGGAGCCAGCCGGGCGTGACCACCTCGTCATCGTCAACAAAGGCCACGAAATCGGCTTCAGCCGCGTCAAGGCAGGCATTGCGGGCAATGCAGATGTTGGCCGCCGGTGCATGCACATAAAGCAGTGGCACAGGCATCTCAGCGGCTAGCCCATCAACCATTTCCCTGGCCGATGGCGTCTCGTCATTGTCGGCAATCACCACACGCACGTCATGGGCGCCCCGCTCAAGTGCCGCGATAGAGCGCAGCGTTTCGGCAAGGAATGGGCGGCGGAACGTGCAGATGCAGATATCAATACGTGCCATCTTGCCTCACACGGGTTCGCGGCGGAACGGGCGCGCCAGGACATGCAGCCAGAAGCCGGACGACCAGGCGAAATGCATAATCATCGCTGCCCAGCCAACGAGCGGCGCGAACCATAGCGGCACGCCGTATTCGGGATAGTGCTTCTTCGCTGCGGCCATGCCGAGCGCGATGCAGCCGACGCCCCAGGCGAGAAGCGGGATGAGGAAAATCCAGTGCCAAATCGAAAGCGCCGCCAGAAGCACCACGGGCAGAATGGCGAGCGGCGCCATTTGCCGCAGCCGGGGCCGCATGCGGTGTTTGAGGATATTGGCCGCCCTGCCCCCGCCATAGCCGAAATACTGGCGAAAGAGCCCCGACATGGTCGAGCGCGGATAATAGGTCATTCCGGTGCGGTCGGTGAGCCAGATGGTGTGCCCGGCCGCGCGCAGGCGGAAATCGAGTTCGGCATCCTCGTTGCAACGGAAGCTTTCGTCATATCCACCGACGGCACGGAAGGCGTCGACGCGCATCAGGGCATGGTGACCGTGTTCGACCTCGTGCCCGCCTTTACCCATGCGGTGCTCGGAGCCGCCCGTGCCGATGGGAGAATTTTGCGCCGTCGCCACCGCGCTCTGGAAAGCCGCCTGCCCCACCGTATTCATGGGCACGACGACGCTACCCGCCTGCCGCCGATCGGCTTCGGCGACGAGTTGCCGGCAATAGGCCTCGGGATAGGCACCATGGGCGTCGATGCGGATGAGATAATCCATGCCGTCGCCGAACTGGCGCACGGCCAGATTGATCGCTGCCGACTGGATGCGACGCGAATTGTGGATGAAGAAAATGCGCGTGGAGGCCTCGGCGCGCCCCTTGACGATGTCGGGCGTACCATCCGTGCTGCCACCATCGGCAACGACGATGCGCGCGTCGAGGACGTCGGCTTCGAGGAGTAGCCGATCGAGCAAATCCCCGATATGGCGGCTTTCGTTGAGCGTTGGAACGACAATGACAACACGCGCGCTCATGCGGCAATCTCCAGCTCTGGCTTTACCCCGGCAAGGCGCGCCAGTTGCCCAACGAGCGCCACGCATTCGGCTGCATCGCACCGGAACCTGCGCTTGTCCTGTGCTCCAACCTTAATTGCATGTTCACGCACAAGCTCAGGCGTCATCGAGGAAAAGAGCTCGAGGAGCGTTTTCTCGGCGATGTCGGGAATGACCACGCCGATGCCGAGCCGCTCTATGAAGGCGGCTGTCTCTGTGCCGGCAAGCGCAATCGGGATGGCGCCGTTGAGGCAACCTTCGTAGAGGCGGTTGGGCAGCAGCCAGCTTGAATTCTGGCCTTCTTCGAAAAAGTCGATGGCCCAGACGAAATGCACGTCCGAATAGATCGCGGCGAGATCGTCGGGGTAGCGATAGGTGCCGGCATAGGACAGATGCGACGCCGCGTTGGTCGTGCCATAAAAATCTTCGAACTCGACAAGGGCAGGTCGGCCGCGCAGGACGACCTCTACCTCCCCCGCCAAAGTCCGCGATACTGCATCGAGGGCTGCCAACGACTTGGCACATCGCAAGGCGCCGAACCAGCCCACCCTGATCGGGCTGTCACGACCCGAGAGCGCCGGATTGCGACCCACACCGTCATGGCCGGTGGCAAAGACCTTGTTTTCGACCAGCGTCGCCGGGGGCGCGCCCTGCTTGTCGAAATAGTGCGTCAGAAACGCAGGCGAACTGGTGAGCAGGAGGCTTGTCGGCTGCAAGAGGCGCTGTTCCACCGCCCGCATGGCGCGGCCGATACCGTCCTGGCGCAGCATCATCCGGTGGATATCGAGACATTCGTAGACGAGCGCCGGAGGTGTCGGCCAAAGTTGGGCAAGACCGTGGGCAATGGCGAGCATTTCAAGATTGCGGGCCACGATGACATCCGGCCGCGAAAAGTCCCGACCCCACTCGCGTACCCGATAGCGCGCCTTGAGCGTTGCCAGGAGCCGCTGCAGCATGCGCGAATCGTGAGTGATATCGAGCTCGACGACGCGATCGAGCGGCAGGTCGGCAGCTGGCGCGTCGGACCGGCGGAAACCGGCGATCTCAACCTCCGCGCCGCCGAGCGTGAGCATAGCGACGCGACGCGCCACAGCCGGGTCCGACAGGTTCGGTACGAGATAGAGAATTTTGATCAACGACGCATCTCCTCTGGGTGAGCGGAGTGGCGTCGAGTGGAAAATTTGCCGGCGATAGGGTCAATGGCATGGCTGAGGGTGCAGGACTGCGCTCAGCGCATGTCACAAAGCAACCTTAATCGAGGATCAGCCGGTAGCCGATCCCGGGCTCGGTCATGATATGGGTTGGCGCACCCGGATCGGCTTCAAGCTTCTGGCGCAATTGGCCCACCGCCACGCGCAGATATTGGGTGTCGTCCATATGTGCCGGCCCCCAGACGGCCACAAGTAATTCCTTGTGGGTCAACACCTTGCCATGCCCGCCGATGAGGCGCGAGAGCAGCGCATATTCCTTGGGTGGTAGCCGCACCTGTTCGCCGCCCCGGGTGACGTAACGCAACTCGAGATCGACCGAGACATCGCCGAAACTGACCTTGGTCGCGATCGGCTGCGTGCCCGCCCGCTGGCGCAAGGCGACGCGGATGCGGGCCAGGAGTTCGCCGATACCGAAAGGCTTTTCGACGTAGTCATTGGCGCCGCGCTCAAAGGCTTCTATCTTCTCGCCCTCCTTGTCGCGGGCCGAAAGAATGATGATCGGCCCCTCATAAAAGGCCCGCGCCTTGGCCAGAACATCCTTGCCGTCCATGTCGGGCAGGCCGAGATCGAGAATGACGACGTCCGGATTCCACTGCGCAATTTCGCGCAAGCCATTGGTGCCGTTGTCGGCACGCAGGTGATAGAATCCGGCCGCATCGAGCGCTGGTCCGAGGAAGCGATGGATTTGCGGCTCGTCGTCGATGACGAGCACCCGTGCATTGACCTGAGTCATTTTTCTTTCCAGACGTCTTCCGGCGATTTGTTGAGCCCGATCAGCATACGTGTGCCCTTGTCGCCGTGGATGGGGCTGGCTGCGACGATCGTGCCGCCCATCGCCTCGATGAAGCCCTTGGTGATCGATAGCCCGAGGCCAACGCCCTTGCCGCGATCGGTCGGTTCCTCGAGACGGCGGAACTTATCGAAGACCCGCTCGAGCTCATCGGTCGGAATACCCTTGCCTTCGTCTTCGATGCTGATGATGACCTTGGCCCGGTCCTCATAGGCAGCGATGCTGATTTCGGTATTATCCGGCGAATAGGCAATGGCATTTTCAAGGATATTGACGATCGCCTGTTCGAGCAGCCCCGGATCGACGATGACGCGCGGCAAGGCGGCAGGAAAATCATAAGCCACCGAATGTTCGCCGAGCCGCCGGCTCAGCCGCGCAGCCGCTGCACGCAGCACTTCTTCCACATCGCAAGATTGGAGCCGCAGCGTCACCCCGCCACCCTCGAGCCGCGTCATGTCGAGGAGGTTGCCGATATAGTGGTTGAGCCGCTCCGCCTCCTCGCGGATGGAGACGACGAGATCGTCCTTGACCGCCGGATCGAGCTTGTCGCCCAGTTCGATCAGCGTCGAAGAGGCGCCAAGCACGGTCGAAAGCGGCGTCCGGAGGTCATGGCTGACGGAATTGAGCAACGCCGAGCGGAAGCGATCGGAACGGCGCAAGGTCTCGCCCTCGACGGCTTGCAGAGCGAGTTCAGCCCGCTCGATGGCAATGGCGCCGCCATCGGCCAGTGCGGTGAGGAGCTTTTCTTCGTCGGACCCCGGCAGGGACGAATGCGCCTCGACCCCGATAACCCCGGTGCGATTGCGCACGCCGTCGAGCGGCCGAAACGTCCAGCTCGTCTGCGGCAGCGTGCCGGTGCCATGCCCCGCAGCATCGCCGCGCTCCCAGGCCCAGCGTGCCGCAGCCATGGCACCCTCGTTGAGCGCGGTTAGCTCGGGCGCGCCTGTCGCGGGCGCAATGTCGTCTCCCTTCGGCAGCAGCACGACGGAGCGCGCCCCTGTTGCCGCCGTCACCTGTTCGGCAAGGGCCTGCGCCGCATCCGCCTTGGTCGGCGCCCGCGAAAAGGCGCGCGTGGCGACAAGCAGCGATGACACATCTCCCGCCCGCCGCTGCGCCTCGTTGGCACGATCGCGCGAGCGCCCGGCGAGAAGGCCGGTCGCCAGCGCCACGGCAAGGAACACAAAGAGCGTCAGCAAGTCAGTCGGCGAGCCGATGGCAAAGCTGTAGCGCGGGCTGAGGAAGAGGAAATTGTAAAGGAGAAACGCGAAGCCGCCGGCAACGAGACCCGGTCCCAGACCATGGATGACCGCTGCCGCAAGGATGGCGGCGAGAAAGATCATGCCCAGATCCGCTCGCTCGAACCGAACGTCGAGAAGATAGGCTAGCCCCGCCGCCGCCACGACATAGACAAGCCCAATGAGGTGCTGTGTCCAGCCCTGCCGCAAGCTGCGCGCCATGCGCCAGCGTTGGCGCGGCTGGCTCTCACCAGGCTCGGTGACGACATGGATGGCAACGCCGCGCGCCGCGCGCAGCAGCTCGGCGGCAAGCGAGAGACCCAGGATTTCGCGGATCCGCCGATCCGGCCCCTTGCCGATGACGATCTGGGTGACGTTGTTTTTGCCGGCGTAGGCGAGCACCGCCTTGACCAGGTCGTCGCCGGTCAAAACCACCGTCGTCGCGCCCAATTGTTCGGCCAGTTTCAATGCGTCGGTCAGCCGCGAGGTGGTGCCTGCTTCGCCATCGTCGCGCCGGCCGCGCGCCACATGCGCAGCGATCCACGGTGCATCTCCCATTGTGTCGGAGAGGCGGCGCCCCTGCCGCACCAGGTTGCTTGCCATGGGATCGTCGGACACAAGAACAAGGATCCGATCCCCCGCCGCCCACGGGCCTTCGAGACCTTTGACCCGCATGGCGGCGTTGAGCTGATCGTCAACCGTCTGCGCTGCCCGGCGCAGCGCCAGTTCGCGAAGCGCAGTCAGGTTTTCGGGCTTGAAGAAATTGTCGATCGCGAGCCGAGCCGTTTCCGGCACATAGACCTTGCCCGCCGCCATGCGCTCGCGCAGTTCGGCCGGGGTGATGTCGACGACCTCGATATCATCGGCGCGCGACAGCGCACTATCGGGCACCGTCTCGCGCTGACGCACGCCGGTGATCTTGAGCACCACATCGACGAGGCTTTCGAGGTGCTGGACGTTGAGCGTCGTCCAAACGTCGATTCCCGCCGCGAGGATTTCCTCGACATCCTGCCAGCGCTTGGGGTGGCGCGAACCAGCAGCATTGGTATGGGCGTATTCGTCAACGATCAGCAGCTCGGGCCGGCGCTTGAGCGATCCATCGATATCGAATTCAAGGAGCGTTCGCCCCTTATAATCGATCGGCGCGCGCGGCAGCACTTCAAGCCCGCGAAGGAGGCTCTCGGTTTCCTTGCGCCCGTGAGTCTCGACGAGACCAACGACGACATCGAGGCCCTCCACCTTGCGGCGGCGAGCCTGTCGCAACATTTCATAGGTCTTGCCGACGCCCGGCGCCATGCCGAGGAAAACCTTCAGCCGGCCGCGATGGGCCTTCTGCGTTTCCGCCAGCAGGGCTTCCGGATCCGGGCGTCTCGGCTCTTCCACGAAAGCTCCTATCGGGTTGCTGCGGTTAGCGGGTGATCGCGATCAAGCGCCAGATTGGTCATCAACACATTGACGCGCGGTTGACCGATGAAGCCAAGCAGCCGCCCTTGGGTATGTGCCGCAATCGCTTCGCGCACAAGCGCCGGATCGATGCCGCGCGCGGTGGCGATCCGCTCGACCTGCAAGTCCGCAAACTCAGGCGAAATGTCCGGATCAAGACCCGAGCCCGAGGTCGTCACGGCATCCGCCGGAATAGCGGCGCCCGGGGGAGCATAGGCCCGAACGGCTGCGGCGTCTGCAGCGCCCCTTTCAGCCAAGGCCGGGTTGAGGGGGCCGAGATTGGAGCCGGAGGAGCCGGCGGCATTGTAGCCATCCCCAGCCGCGGAAGGCCTCGGCCAGAGATATTGCGGACTGGTCGTTGCTTGGCCAATGAGGCTCGAGCCGACAACCACGCCTTGATCGTTGCGGACAAATGAGCCCTCGGCCTGGGCGGGGAACATTGCCCCACCCGCCAGGGTCACCACGGCGGGATAGGCGCCGCCGAGGAGAAGCGTAAAGAGCAGCATGGAGACCACTGCCGGTCTGACTTGATTGAGCATTTTCATTTCCTCCTAGACAAGCCCGAAAGCCGTCAGGATAACGTCGATGATCTTGATGCCGATGAATGGGGCGACGAGACCGCCGAGCCCATAGATCAGCAGGTTGCGCGAGAGCAGCGCCCCTGCCCCGACAGCACGATATTTCACCCCCCGCAATGCCAGCGGGATCAGCGCGACGATGACGAGCGCGTTGAAGATCACGGCCGACAGGATGGCACTTTCCGGGCTCGTGAGCCCCATGATGTTGAGCGCCTGGAGTTGCGGCAGCACCGTCACGAACAAGGCCGGGATAATGGCAAAATACTTTGCCACGTCATTGGCGATTGAAAAGGTGGTCAGCGCCCCGCGGGTGATCAGCATCTGCTTGCCCACTTCGACGATCTCGATGACCTTGGTCGGGTCGCTGTCAAGATCGACCATATTGCCCGCTTCGCGTGCCGCCTGGGCGCCGGTCTGCATGGCAACGCCCACATCGGCCTGGGCCAAAGCCGGCGCGTCATTGGCGCCGTCACCGCACATGGCAACAAGCCGCCCCTTGCCCTGCTCCTCGCGGATCAGGCGCAGCTTGTCTTCGGGCGTGGCTTCGGCAAGGAAATCGTCGACGCCGGCTTCCGCCGCGATGGCGGCGGCGGTGACGGGATTATCGCCGGTGATCATCACCGTGCGCAGACCCATCTTCCGCAGATCGGCAAAGCGCGCGGCAACGCCGGGCTTGACGACGTCCTTGAGATGAATGACGCCGACAAGATTATTGCCTTCGACCACAGCCAGCGGCGTGCCCCCGGAGCGGGCGATCTTTTCAACCGACTGGCGGAACTGCGCCGGCATGTCGGCTTCGCTGCGCCCGATCAGCTTGAGCACGGCATCGACCGAACCCTTGCGCCAGGATTTACCTTCGGCATCGAGTCCAGAGAGCCGGGTTGTCGCCGAGAACGGAATGACCGTGCCGCCTGCGGGCGCCGTGACCGAGAGCCCCTTGGTCCGGCCAAGTTCTACAATGGAGCGGCCTTCCGGCGTTTCGTCGCCCAACGAGGCCATGACGGCAGCACGGAAGGCTACTTCCTCGCGGATGCCGGTCACCGGGATGACTTCGGTTGCCATGCGATTGCCGAAGGTGATGGTGCCGGTCTTGTCGAGCAGCAGCGTGTCGACGTCGCCGGCAGCTTCCACCGCGCGGCCTGAGGTGGCCAGCACATTGACCTTGAGGAGCCGGTCCATGCCGGCAATACCGACCGCAGACAGAAGTCCGCCGATAGTCGTTGGAATTAGACAGACGAAGAGCGCGCCGAGCACGACCGGATCGAGCTCAATGCCGGAATAGGCCGCAAAGCCCAGAAGCGTGACAACGGCGATAAGAAAGATCAGCGTCAGCCCGGCGAGCAGCACGGCAAGCGCGATCTCGTTGGGCGTCTTGCGGCGATCGGCGCCTTCGACCATGGCAATCATGCGATCAAGAAAGGTCGAACCCGGCTGGGCGGTGACGCGCACCTTGATCCAGTCCGACACCACCGTCGTGCCGCCGGTCACCGCCGAGCGGTCGCCACCCGATTCACGGATGACCGGTGCGCTTTCCCCTGTTATCGCCGCTTCGTTGACCGAGGCGACGCCCTCGATGATTTCGCCGTCGACGGGAATGATATCGCCCGCTTCGACGAGGATGATCTGACCGAGCCCGAGCTCATGGGCCGGCGTCGGCACGATGAGGCCCTGCTTTTCATCGACGATCAGCTTGGCCTTGGTGGTGGTGCGGGTGGCGCGCAGCGAATCCGCCGCCGCCTTGCCCCGGCCTTCGGCGATGCTTTCGGCAAAGTTGGCGAACAGCACCGTTGCCCAGAGCCAAACGGCGATCGCCGTTGGAAAGGCGCCGTCGCCGATACCGCCGGCATATCCGGCCACCGCGGAAATCGTCGCGAGAGCCGCGACGAGTTCGGTGGCGAGTATGACGGGATTGCCGAGGAGCTTACGCGGGTCGAGCTTGACGAATGCCTCGCCCACCGCCCGCCCGAGCATAGCGGGCGAAAAGCTGTCGGCCAGCCGCGTGGGCTTTGTGTCGTCAGGAGGAAGATCCATGACAGTCATGATGCGTACCTCAATTGGCGCCGAGCGCTTCGAGCACCTGGAAGTGCTCGACGATCGGGCCGAGGGCGAGCGCCGGGAAATATTGCAGCGCGCCCAGAATGATGATGATGCCGATGAGAAGACCGACGAACAGCGTACCCTGCGTCGGCAAGGTGCCGGCACTTGGAGCAAGCTTGGGCTTGGCCGCGAGGCTTCCGGCGATGGCAAGGACAGCGACGATGGGCACGAAGCGGCCGAGCAGCATCGCAAAGCCAAGCGTCGTGTTCCACCAGGGCACATTGGCCGAGATGCCGCCAAAGGCCGAGCCATTATTGGCCGTGGCCGAGGTATAGGCATAGAGCAGTTCGCTCAGCCCGTGCGCGCCGGGGTTGAAGAGGCTCGCGAGCGCGCCCGGCCAGGCAACCGTCAAGGCGGCAAAGCCGAGGGTCGAAAGCGGCACTATAAGAAGCGCCACCATGGCGAACTGGATCTCGCGCGCCTCGATCTTCTTGCCCAGATATTCCGGCGTCCGCCCGACCATCAGCCCAGCAACGAATACCGACAGCACGGCCATGACGACCATGATGGCAATGCCCGAGCCGATGCCGCCCGGCAGGATTTCGCCAAGCATCATCAGAAGCATGGCCATGCCACCGCCAAGCGGGGAGAAGCTGTCATGCATGCCGTTGACCGAACCATTGGATGCGCCGGTCGTCTGCGCGGCCCAGGCAGCGGTCGAAGCGATGCCGAAGCGGGTTTCCTTGCCTTCCATATAGACCGGATTTTCAACGCCCGCCGCAACGAGCGCCGGCGCTGGCTGGGATTCGGTGACATAGATCACCGATGCCCCTGCCGCGAGGATCAGAATGGCCGCCGTGGCCAGTGCGCGGATGTCCTTGCGCGCAATGGCCGTGCGGCCAAAGGCGAAAAACGCGGCCCAGCCGAGCGTGTTGATCGCCACAGCGGTGAGAAGATTGCTCAGCGGCGATGGATTTTCGAACGGATGTGCAGAGTTCACATTGAAGATGCCGCCACCATTGATGCCGAGCTGCTTGATGGCAAGCTGGCTCGCCGCCGGCGCCACCGAAATCGTCTGGTTGGCGCCATCGAGTGTCGTCGCTGTCACTGAAGCTGCAAAATTCTGTACGACTCCGGTGCCGATCAGCGCGACGCCGAAAACGATCGAAAGCGGCAGCAACACATAAAGCGTCGTGCGGACGAGATCAGCCCAGAAATTGCCAACGCCGCTGAGCTTGTTCCCAGCAAACGCCCGCGCCAAAGCCGCCGCGATCGCTGCACCGGTGGCTGCAGAAACGAAATTCTGCACCGTCAGCCCTGCCATCTGGGTAAAGTGACTCATGGTCGTCTCGCCACCATAGTTCTGCCAATTGGTATTGGTGACGAAGCTGACGGCGGTGTTGAACGCCAGGTCCGGCGTCACGCCGGCAAACCCCTGCGGGTTGAGCGGCAAGACGCCCTGTAGACGCAGCATGGCGTAAAGGAGCACGAAGCCGAAAAGGTTGAAGGCGATCAGCGACGCGCCATAACCGATCCAGCTCTGCGATTTATTGGGGTCGACGCCGGTGGCGGCATAGAACACGCGTTCGACCGGCCTCAGCACCGGATCGAGCCAGGTCTTTTCCCCGTTCCAGACGCGCGACATGAAAACACCCAAGGGCCAGCCCAAAGCGAGGGCGAGGCCGAGGGTCAGGGCGATTTCCGCCCATCCTTGCCAGTTCATTTGATTGTTTCCGCTAGAGCACTAGAGCTTGTCGGGCCGGAACAGGGCGACGACCATGTAGACGGCGATGGCGAGGGCACCGAGCCCCCAGAGCAGGGTCAGCATGGCTAGACGCGCCCCAAGAGCCGCATGAGGGCGTAGGTTAGGACAAAGAACCCGACCCCCGCCACGAGAAAAACGATATCGACCATGTCGAGCCTCCAGAAAGAGAGGTCCGCACACTCGCGCCGGAGCGCATAAAGTCTCCATACGGAAGATGTGTAGCCATTATAAAGTCGGCATAAAGAAAAGGCACCCGGAGGCGCCTTGGCTTAGAAGATTGCGGTGAGCACGGCGGCGAGGATCACCGGACAGAGGATGACGCCGGCAATAAGCACGGCCCCCTTGTCCGCGACGTCCTCGTGATGCCCCTCGAAAGGCAAGCCCCGGGTCTTGGCCGAACGGTAAAGCTGCCACCACATCAGAGCACCTTGGCGAGCAGCAGATGCTCGCTCCCCTTGAGATCGGCCATGGCTTCGCGTAGCTCCGCAGCTGTCACTGCGAGAGGCAGCTCCGGATTTTGGACTTCCGTCACGTCGTGAAGGCGGAAGAGAAATCCGTCAAAGCCTGTAATCATCAGCCAGCGCTTGCCCCTGCCATGGCGCGGGACGGTGAGGCGCAGCATCGGCAAATGGTGGCGCGACAGGTGCCCGATCAGCTTTTCCGGCGTCAGCGCATCGTCGTCGGCAACGATCCATTCTCCCAGATCAGGACCGATACGGCGACGCAGGCTCGAAGCAAGGCTCGGCGCCAGATGCACGAAGAAGCGACGGCGTGAAGCGGCCATGGCCATGCGGCAGGTCTCGCTTCCCGCGCCACCAGTCGCCAGTTCATGAGCAAGCACCTGCCGCGCCCGTGGCGTCAGGAGCATGCCGGCATCCAGCGCTCCCAATGCCGAAAGGAGGGTCTGCGATAAGGCGTCGGCCTGGCGCGCGGCGGGCTGCTGCGGCACTTCGATATCGCAATAGGACCGTGCCTGATGCCCGTTCCAGAGCCCAAACACCCAGCGGCCCTCGCCCACGCCGGCAAATCCGAAATGAAGGTAAAGCTGGGCCAGCCCATGCGCGCCAATTGGCTCATGGCCTTCGACAAGCGCTGCGCCCTGAGAGCGCGCCTGACCGATGGCCATGTCGATCAACAATTGTCCGACGCCCCGGCCACGAGCGTCCGGTGCCACGATCAACCATGCGAGCCTGGCTTCCGCCGCCATTGGCGCGTGGCACAAAAGTGCAGCGCCAACGACCAGTTGGCATTCGGTGGCGACAAGCACATACGCGCCGGGATCGCCGATCAGCCCCTGCCAGTCGGGCTGATCGCCGATCAGCCCCTGCCAGTCGGGCACTGTCCCGGTAAAGTGGCGGGAAAGGCCGACAAGCTCTTCGATATCATCGATTTGCGCACGGCGAAGGCGGGCGAATGTCTGCAGCCGCGTGCGCGGCATATGGTGCGTCATGACGGTAACCCCGGCCTAAACCCATGCCGCCAGTAGGGCGACGATCATCAGGGCATAGGCACCGAGCAGAAGGGCGATCACGACGCCTTCGGCCCGCGAGACGGTTCTCAGCGGCGCGCCGGTATCGATGCTATAAAACCAATGGGGACGATACATCCAGACACTCCTAACCTTGGTCAGGCTCATGAGGTGCCATGGAGCAGGATAAAGTCTCGATGGGGAAAGCGGCCCCGCGCATAAGCCGAGCGTAAAGCCGCTCTCAATAGGTCGCGCGGCCGCCCGAAAGGTCGAATACCGAGGCCGTGGTAAAGCTATTTTCAGCCGAGACCAGCCAGGCCACCATATTGGCCGCCTCTTCGACTTCGAGGAACCGCCCGCGCGGAATGCGGCTCAGCATATAATCGATAAATTCCGGCTTGAGCTCGTCCAGTATCCGCGTCTTGGCCGTTGCGGGAGTGATGGCATTGATAGCGATATCATATTTGGCGCATTCCTTGCCCACCGCCTTGGTCATGGCGATGACGCCGCCTTTTGCCGCGGCATAAGCCGCCGCGTTGGGATTGCCTTCTTTGCCGGCTATCGAGGCGATGTTGACGATGCGCCCATAGTTGCGCGCTTTCATGCCCGGCAGGATGGCGCGATTGACGTGAAAGGCGCCGGTGAGGTCGACATCGATGACGCGGTGCCATTCCTCGAGTTCATATTCGTCGAGCGGCGCATTCTTGCCGGCAATTCCGGCGGAGTGGACCAGGATGTCGATGACCCCGACGGTCTCGACCGCTAGGGCGACCGCCGCATAGTCGGTGATGTTGACCGTCACGGCGCTCGCCGAAAAGCCAAGCTCTTGCACCGCGGCATCGAGGAGGTCCGCATTCATGTCCCAGAGGCTGACTTTTGCGCCTGAGGCCACCAAGCGTCGCGCAATGGCAAAGCCGAGACCCTGCGCTCCGCCGGTCACGACGGCGACGCGGTTACTCAAGTCGATCTGGTTCATACTTTCCCCCGCCATATTCGGCTTGCTTGACGCCGACAATGACAGGCTAACAGGCCCCCGGAAAGAGCGTAGGGACCGATTACGTCAGCCGCAACATATGGTTGTCGAACAAAAATTCGAACTTCTGCGCAGGACGTTCCGCCCCGGCCATGCCGATCATTTCGCCCTTGCCGCTCGTCGCGACAAACCCTGCCTGGTCGGCGGCGAGCCCACAGCCGTTGCGCAGCGTTTCGACCAAGACCGGTCGCTTGCCATCCGTGTCGATCGCAACCAACAAGTCGCCCTCTGGCGAGGAGACTGCGATGCATCCACCATCGATCGAAGCGGCAACCGAACCGACATAATTGCGAAGATCGCTCAGCGTGCCGGGCGGCAGTTCAATCAGCCGGATCTCTCCATCCATGGTCGCATAGCCAACAAGCTGCGGCGTGTCGCTGGGCGCGCCCTTATATTGGCAACCGAACCAGACCCGGTTTCTTGCATCGACCGCCATGTGGCGGATCGAGAGCTGATGGAGGCCAGCATCGAGCCGGAGTTGCCCGATGAGCCTGCCGTCACGCCGGTCGATGAAGGCGACACTCGGGTCCATCGTATCGAGATTGAGCTCGGCCCGGCCGAAATCGGGATGCGTCTCGATCCCGCCATTGGCAACGACAAAGGTCAACCCATCGGGCATGAGCAGCATTTCATGCGGCCCGGTGCCATGTGTCGGAAACTCGCCGATTCGACGATAGCCGTCCGTCGCGTCATAGATGCCGATGACACCCTGCGCGGCCTCGAAATCGCTTTCGGTCGCGTAGAGCAATCTGCCGTCGGGCGAAAAGACGCCATGGCCGAAGAAGTGCCTTCCCTCCACGCTGGTCAGCGTTTGAGGCGCGTCGTTCCCAAATGGGTCGAACACCACGGCAAAGGTGCCCGGCTGGCGCGCAAAGACAACGCCCCGCCCAGCTTCACGACTGATGGTGATGTCATGCCCGCGATCGGGCAGTTCGATCGTCGAAATCACGTCGCCGCGCTCGCCCATCAGCACCGCGCCATAGCCACCGGCGGCGGTCTGGATAGAACTCGCAAAAACCAGATCATTGGCTTCAAGCGCCAGCAATTGCTGCGGCAGAAGGCTCGCGACAAACCCGGCACCGGCAGATTTCAAAAACGCGCGGCGCTGCCACATGCTCAGTCTCCGTCGAGCGAAGAAAAGCCGACACTGAGCCCGAGCGTGGCCGAAAGCTCTTCGCCGATAAGCCGCTGTAGCTCTTGTGTCGCCACAACAAGATCGTTGAGCGCCGCAGCCTGTGCCGGATCGGCAACCGCTTGTTCGACCGGCAACGTCACCTTATCGGCCGCTGCCTCGGCACGGTCGAAGGCGGCACTGACTTTGCCTGAGAGCGTTGCGTCGGTGATGATGCCCGATAGTTCGATAAGGCCACGCAGGCCATCGAGATTGGCCCGCAGCATCGGGATAGTCTGGTTCGAGCGCCAGAACAGCGCCTGCTTGGGGTTGGCCTTGCCATCGCCCTTGGCAATGAACGGATTGATGCGCGTGTAGCGCAGGCTCTCGATGCCATGCGAAACAAGCCCGACCACGGTCTCGAGAGACTCCGTCGTCGTCCGGTAATCCGAGTAGCCTGGCTCGGGCTGCGTCAGGCGCTTGGCGATGCCCTCGGGGTCCGCCCAGCCTTCCGACATTTCGCCCGCCATCTGCGCGAGATTTTGGCTGATCGCCTGGCCATAGGTACAACGGAACGCCCCATCCGGGGAAGTCAGCGCCTCGAAGCCAGTGCCGAACAGGACAAATTCCAGTGCTCCAAATCCCTGCACGGCCACGCTCTTGCCCTGCAACCCCTCAAGCTCAGTCGCGCTCGCATCTTTTTCCGCCAGCACCTGCTGCACTTGCCGCAGCCCGATGCCTTTGCGATCGGGCCAGAAGAGGATGCGATCTGCCCGATTATCGTCCATCAACGGCCCGAGACGCAAAAACTCGACTCGACCATAGGCCGCTGCCGCCTTGGCGAACGCGTCCTGCGCCAGACGAAGGTCGACCGGCATCGCGTTTTCGCACAGCGCCCCCATTGCAGAGGTCAGCTCATCGGCGCGAGCGGCGAAAGCCTTGGTTTGCGGACGGATGAAATTGCTTACGCTCGAGCGCAACATTTCCGAAGGGCTGATCACCTGCGCGGCCGCTGGCGAAACAAGCAGTACGGCGGCCAGCAGGGCACGAAGCAAGCGCATCAAAGGGATCCCAGAAAGTCCAACAGATTGGCACGTTCATCCTCGCTCATTGCGGCAAAAACATCGCGTGCCTTTTGCGCCTCCCCGCCATGCCAGAGAATGGCCTCGGTCAGGTTGCGCGCGCGCCCGTCATGGAGGAAAAATGAGTGGCCGGAAACCTCTTCGGTCAGCCCGATGCCCCAAAGCGGTGGCGTTCGCCATTCGACGCCCGATGCTTGCCCCTCCGATCGATGATCGGCCAGGCCCTCTCCCATGTCGTGCAGCAAGAAATCGGAATAGGGCCAGATCAACTGGAAGCGATGTGCGTGGTTTTCCGCATTCCGGCTGGTGACGAATTTCGGCACGTGGCAACTAGCGCAGCCTGCCGCATAAAATGCCGCCTTGCCCGCCAGCACGGCTTGGTCCTCGACATCACGGCGCTCCGGCACGCCGAGGGTCTGGGCATAAAAGGTCACGAGATCGAGCACCGGGTCCGGCGCCTCGCTTAGCCCCAGCCGCGCCTGCTCGCCCGTCGGCATCTTGAGACATTCAGGCTGGTTTTCGGTGCAGTCGCCATGCGGCAGGTTCACGAGCGGTGTTGAAATGCCGATATCACCCGCAAAGGCCGCTGCCGACTGGCTGCGGATCGTCGCCATTCCGGCCTTCCAGCCGAACCGGCCCAGCGCCACCGCCTTTGTCTCCGGGACAATGGTCCAGTTTGGCCGCCCTGATATCCCGTCGCCATCCTTATCGTCGGGATCGGCATGAACCATAATATCCTCGTCAGGGATTTGTTCGACCAGCCCGAGCCCGATCATCGGATTGGCGATGCGCGGCGACATCATGACGTCATCAGCCAGCGGCCCATAGGCGAGATCGGCGACCGAATAATGCGGCTCGCGCAAGGTCACCACGGTCCCGTCGCCGAGCGTCACCGGCAGGTCCGTGTAATCGATGACCATCCGCCCCTCGGCCTTCAGCCCCGGCACGGCAAAATCCTGCAATTGCGTGCCATAGACCGGATCGCCCACCTCGCCGGCAATGACGCCATCCATGGCAAGCCGCGTATCGGGCTCGCTCGGCGGCACCGAAAGGCGCAGGAACATCGAGACATTCTCCGCCTGCCCCTCGAATGGCGGATGCCCGCGTCCATCCTTGATGTGGCAACTCTGGCAGCCGCGGGCATTGAACAGCGGCCCGAGGCCATCCGACGCCTGCGTCGAACTCGGCGAACTCACCCAGATCTTTCGAAAAAGCGCATTGCCGAGCTTGAACTGCTCTTCCTGCTCGAAGCTGAGATTGTCGAGAAAATGGCTGAACGAATCCTGGTTCACAGAAAACCGCGTTGTGCCCTTGCCCGCCGGATTAGTTTCGAATTGCTCGGCCTTGGCAAAATCCGTCGCCGGCGCGGTCACGGCGCGCACCCGCGCCAGGTCTTCAGCGGAGAGATCAGTGCGCGTCCCGACCTCCTGAGCGACAACCATTCCACCCGCCAGGACGGCGATCAGCGCGAGGGCGAAACGGATTTGCATGCGGATACCAGATAAGTGGCTGTTGTCTTGCGCCCCCGACCCGCCGTCACCATCGGGCTTGTCCCGATGGTCCGTGCGGAGGCGAGATGGATTGCCGGGACACGCCCGGCAATAACGACCATAAAGAGTTTTACCCCCGCGTCCTACTGGAACACTGCGTCCGGATTGGAAAGCGAATCGCTGTCTTCTATGGTCACACCGTCGAGTTCGAGCAGCGCCACGGCCCGTTCGATGCCCCGCGTCTGGGCGATGAGCCCGTCGATCGCCGCCTGAACCACCGCATTGCCCTCGTCATTGCCTTCGCCGATCTGCTGATCATAGGCTTCGCCAGCCTCGGCACGGTCAGCCATGGCCTGCATTTTGGCGAGCGTATCGGCGAGCAACCCCTTGATTTCGGTATCGAGCGCGGCGTCCCTGGTGGCAATCACGTCCGACAGCGACGGGCCCTCAACGACCGAACCGTCAGTGCGCACATACTTGCCGAGATAAACGTTCTCGATGCCCTGCGCGTCCTCGAGATGGGAGACATGGGTATTGTCCGAGAAGCAGTCGTGCTCCTCTTCCGGATCATGCAGCAACAGCCCGAGCTTCATGCGCTCGCCAGCGAGTTCGCCAAAGCTCAGCGACCCCATACCGGTCAGGATGGCGGAAAGCCCCAGTTCCGGCAGCGCTGCGCGTGCTGCACCATCGGCCTGCCAATTGCCGACCATTTCCTCAAGATCGCTAACGAGCAAAGACGTCGCAGCCTTGAGATAGGCCGCACGCCGATCGGCATGCTCCGCTGTCGAGTAATCTGTGAAGGGTCGATCGCCCGCGCCTGGTCCTGTGCCGTTGAGGTCCTGCCCCCAAAGCAGAAACTCGATCGCATGGTAGCCCGTCGCGACATTGGATTCGACGCCCGCCGCTTCCTGCAATTCATCCTGCAGCAGCGCCGGCGTAATCTCGGTCGCATCGACCTCGCTGCCATCGACGGTGATCTTGGGGGTGGCGATGACATTGGCGACATACAATGCGTTGCTGTCGCTTTCGGTGCCATAGGCCGCCGCCACATAGTCGATCAGGCCCTCGTCGAGCGGCCAGGCGTTTACGCGGCCCTCCCATTCGTCAACGATGGGATTGCCGAAGCGGAACGCCTCGGTTTGCTGATAGGGAATGCGGGCTGCTTTCCAGGCTTCCCGTGCAGCATTCAGCGTTTCCTCGCTCGGATTGGCGATCAATGCATCGACCGCCGCCTCCAGCGCCTTGGCGGTCGAGAGGCTGTCCTCGTAGCCTGCCAGGGCCAGATCGGCATAATTGGCGAGCACCTCGGCATCGCTTGGCGCCTGAGCATAGACGGCGGCCGGCGCAACGGACAGCGCCAGGGAAAGAGCAAGACCGCGCAATGAGCGCTTGCCAAACGACAGCATCAACCATTCCTCCGGAGAAACTGAAAGGTGAATACGATTATCACCTTAAAAGATCAACTGTTGGTAGACATCCGACCCGCTCTAAATTAGACACACTATATCAGCTTTTACCGAAGGCGGCCGCGTGGGCCGCAGAGTGCCGTATGACCAAGTATCTGCCGCTTCTCGCCGGCGCCTTTGCCGCGCTTGGCTTTATCGCTCCCGTCGTTGCCCAGCAGGACGCCATCACCGTCTATAACGCCCAGCATGAAAGCCTGGCGCAGGAATGGGCGACCGCCTTCACCGAGGAAACCGGCATTCCGGTCATCCTCCGCCAGGGCTCCGATCTCGAAGTCGCCAACCAGATCCTTCAGGAAGGCGCGAATTCCCCGGCAGATGTGTTTTTGACTGAGAATTCTCCAGGCATGGCGCTGGTCGACAAGGCCGGGCTCTTCGAGCCCCTGCCCGCAGACCTTCTCGCCCAGGTGCCAGCCGAGTTCCGTCCCGAGAACGGCAACTGGACCGGGATTGCCGCCCGCTCCACTGTCTTCGCCTATAACAAGGACAAGCTGACCGAAGCCGATCTGCCGAAGACCATGGCCGAACTGGCAGATCCTAAATGGCAGGGACGCTGGGCCGCCTCGCCGAGCGGCGCCGATTTCCAGGCCATTGTTGCTGCCTATCTCGCGCTCGAAGGCGAAGAGGCCACGCTGTCGTGGCTCAAGGGCATGGCGGCGAACGCCGTCATCGTGCGCGGCAATCGCGCAGCCCTTGCCGCTACCAACAATGGCGAAGTCGATGGCGCGCTGATCTACCATTATTACTGGTTCGGCGATCAGGCCGGCACCAAGGAAAACAGCGACAAAGCCGCATTGCACTATTTCGGCAACGAGGACCCCGGCGCCTTCGTCTCGATCTCCGGCGGCGGCGTACTGGCTTCGAGCCAGCATAAGGAAGAAGCGCTCGCCTTCCTGAGCTTCATTACCGGCAAGGGCCAGGACGTGCTGCGCGATGGCACCTCGTTCGAATACGCCGTTGGTGTCGACCACGCCTCCAACCCAGCCTTGCCGCCGCTTGCCGATCTCGGTGCGCCCAAGATCGATCCGAGCCAGCTGGATAACGCCAAGGCTGCGGAGCTGATGACGGAAGCTGGGCTGCTCTAGCGGCTCATCACCCATGATGACCCCTTCACACCCACAGTGTCATTCCCGCGAAAGCGGGAACCCCTGTTTAAAACGGAGGTCCCCGCTTTCGCGGGGATGACAGGGTGGCTATTGGTGAGGTCATAGAGGCCCAGCGGCCACGCACGCTGCGCGTCCCGCGCGGCGGCAGCCACTCAGCCATCTTCCTTGCTGCGGGAATAACCGGCCTCCTCAGCCTCCTCCCGCTGCTCTTCGTTCTCTATGTCGCTGTCACCAGCGGCTGGGACACGATCGCAGACCTTGTCCTCCGGCCCAAAGTCGCAGCACTGCTGCTCAATACCGCGGCGCTCCTGCTCCTCGTTCTTCCGCTTTCCGCCACCCTGGCCGTCGCCTGCGCCTGGCTGATCGAGCGCACCGACCTGCCGCTCGCCCGGCTCTGGTCTTGGCTGATGGTCGCGCCCCTCGCCCTGCCCGCCTTCGTCCATTCCTATGCCTGGAGCGCCTTTGCGCCCCGCTTCCATGGCTTGGGAGCGGCCGTTCTCGTTTCCATTCTTGCCTACCTGCCCTTCGTCTACCTGCCCGTTGCCGCGCAGCTGCGCCGGCTCGATCCAGCCCTCGAGGAAACGGCACAATCCATGGGCAAGGCGCCGCTGGCCGTCTTCTTCCGCATCGTGCTGCCCCAGCTTCGCCTCGCCATCCTGGGCGGCGGCCTGCTGATCGGGCTGCATCTTCTCGCCGAATACGGCCTCTTCGTTCTTACGCGCTTCGATACCTTTGCCACCGTGATCGTCGATCAGTTCCAGTCGGTCTATAATGGTCCCTCGGCCAACCTCCTTGGCGGCGTGCTGGTGCTGCTCTGCCTCGGACTCCTGGGCCTCGAAACCGGGTTGCGCGGCGACGAACGCTATGCCCGGGTAGGGACTGGCGCTGCCCGGCAGCGCCGCCGCGTAATGCTCGGCCGTTGGAAGTGGCCGGCGCTTGCTCTGTTGACAGCTTTTGCACTGCTTTCGCTCGCCGTGCCGATCCTGACATTATCGCGCTGGCTAATCGCCGGCGGCGCCGAGATCTGGCGCCTCGATTTTATCCTCCCGGCCCTCGGACAGACCGCCACCTTGGCCTTTGCCGGTGCCGCGCTCACCACCCTTGCCGCCCTGCCCATGGCATGGCTGACCGTTCGCGCACCGAGCCGCATGCAAAAACTGCTCGAAGCCGCCCATTCCTATGTGGGGGCCCTGCCCGGCGTCATCATCGCGCTGGCTCTCGTGACCGTCACGGTCAATGTCGCGCTCCCGCTCTATCAGACCATCGCCACACTGCTTTTCGCATATGCGCTGATGTTCCTGCCCCGCGCCCTTGTCGGCCTCCGCACCAGCATTGCCCAGGCGCCGGTCGAACTCGAACGCGCGGCCCTCAGCCTAGGCCGTAAGCCCGTTTCGGCCATCTGGCACACGACGGTTCGTCTGGCCGCGCCCGGTGCATTGGCCAGCGCAGCCCTTGTCGGTCTTGGCATCACTACCGAATTGACGGCGACGCTGATGCTGGCGCCAAACGGCACGCGCACGCTCGCCATGCGCTTCTGGTCCTATACGAGCGAACTCGACTTTGCCGCGGCGGCGCCTTATGCGCTGCTCATGATCGTTCTTTCCATTCCGCTCGTCGTGCTGCTTCACGCCAAGGCCGATCGCGCAGACCAGGCCTGACATGCTGCAGCTCTCCGGACTCACCAAAACCTATGGCGATCAGCCTGGCGTCGACCGCGTCGATCTCGCCGCGCCTTCCGGCAGCCGCACTGTGATCGTTGGACCATCGGGCTCGGGCAAGACGACACTTTTGCGCCTCATCGCCGGTTTCGAAACGCCGGATGCCGGCAACATCAC
This sequence comes from Devosia soli, assembly GCF_000970455.1. Lineage (GTDB taxonomy): Bacteria > Pseudomonadota > Alphaproteobacteria > Rhizobiales > Devosiaceae > Devosia > Devosia soli. The sequence goes on from NZ_LAJG01000048.1 coordinate 71,822, forward strand.
CCTTGATGGCCGCCCTCTCGATACCGTACCGCCGCATCAGCGCAACATCGCCTATGTTGCTCAGGAAGGCGCGCTCTTCCCCCATATGAGCGTTGCCGAAAACATTGGCTTCGCCATACCGCGCCAAGCAAGCAATCGCGAAAGCCGTATCGACACGCTCCTTGCCCGCGTTGGCCTTTCCGCCGCGATGAAGTCGCGGCGTCCGCACGAACTTTCGGGCGGACAGCAACAGCGCGTCGCCCTCGCCAGGGCCCTCGCTCAGCAGCCGGCCCTGATGCTCCTCGATGAGCCTTTTTCCGCCCTCGATACCGGTCTTCGCGAAGCCATGCGCGACATGGTCGAAGCGGTTCTGCGCGAGGCCGGTATCGCTTCGATTCTAGTGACCCACGACCAGTCCGAAGCCCTCGCTTTCGCCGATCATCTCGTTGTCATGCGCGATGCCCGTATTGCCGATGCCGGCCAGCCGCAACGACTTTATGAGCAGCCGATCGATATCGAGACCGCCAAATTCCTTGGCGAAACGATCATTTTCGAAGCAGCGATTCGCGGCGGCGTTGCTGACACCCCCCTTGGTCCGCTCGCTGTCGATCACTCTGACACGGCCAAGGCGACCATTCTCGTCCGCCCCGAGCAGGTGCGCATTGCAGAAAACGGCACTTTGGCCCGCATCCTCCACAGCAGCTATCGCGGCGCCGCGCGCCGGCTAGAGCTCGAATGCCAGAGTGCCGGCCACTTCTCGATCGACGTTCCAGCCGCCACCTCCCTGACACAAGGCGACAGTGTGTGTCTTGCGGTTAACGGGCGGGGCCACGTGTTCCGCAGCAGATGAAAAGCCCGGCACATCTAGTGTTCACCATGTAGCGCAACGTCGCTTTCCTGGATCATAGGCAGTGCTTCGTTCCAAGGCATCCATCCGTTTCGCGCATCCGATACCTGAGGTATGCTAGCGCGCGAATGGGTGGCGCACATTTGGCCGCGGCTCGGGTTCATGGAGTAGCGATGTATCTTCCCGAGCATTTCAAGGAAGTGGACCCTGCCGAGATTGCCCAGATCATCAGCTCAGCGCCGCTTGGCTGCATAATCGCCCACACTGTTGAGGGATTGGTAGCCAATCATGTGCCGCTATTCATCGACAAGATAGGTGACGTTATCGGGCATTTTGCCTTGGCCAACGAAATGCATCGCCTTGTGCCGGCCGGCACGGAGGTGTTGATCGTCTTTCGCGGCGTCGATGGATATGTCTCGCCAAACTATTATCCCAGCAAGAAAGAGCACCACGGCGCGGTACCGACCTGGAATTATCAGGCCGTCCACCTCTACGGGACCATCACCTTCCAACATGACGTCAGCAGCAAACGCGCAGCTGTCGGCATCCTGACGCGGGCGCATGAACGCGCCGTCAATGGCGATGGAGCCTGGCACATGGCAGATGCGCCGGCCGACTACATGACCGAGATGCTCGATAAAATCGTGGCGTTTCGCGTCGCGGTGACACGCACGATTGCCAAATCCAAGCTCAGTCAGAACCGCGACCAACCCGACCGCGATGGCGCGATTCATGGGATGCGAAACGCCGGCTACGAGGCGCTCGCCGAAAAGATGGCGCGGAAAGACTAGACCCGGCCCGCCCACCGCTCCTGCAACGACCTGCCGAATCCGCCCATGAAGGGAGCGAAGAACAGGACGATCGACTTGAAATAGTGGATCAGCAGGAACAATGCCGTCAGTACGATCGCACCGACGATGATCACCAGCTCTAGCGACAGCCCGATGGACTTGAGCCAAGCGGTCAGGAGCATGCCTGGCAAGATGTGCGCCGCCGCCCAGGCAAAGGCGGAACTGACATTGATGATAGAGAACCAGCGATAAGGCATGCCCATCATGCCGGCGATGCCGGGGACCACGGCTTTTACGCCGGGAATGAAGCGGCCGATAAACACGGACTTGCCGCCATGCTTGGCAAAGAACGCCTCGCCCCGCTCGAGCAGATCAATATAGTTCCGGAACGGCCAGATGGTCTTGATCCTGTCCTTGAGTGCAAAGCCAACGGTGTAGGACACCGCGTCGCCAATCACAGCGCCAAGAACCGCCGCGAAATAAATCGGCCAGAAGGGCAGCTTTCCGGTGGCGATGATGCCCCCAACGAGCAGGAGCACCGGGGTCGAGGGCACGAAAAGCCCAAGTATGAAGACCGCCTCACCAATCGACACGAGAAAAATAAAGCCGATCGACAGCCAGAAATTGTCCGAGACGGAATTGAGAAGCGTCTCGAGCCAGGCCGAAATGGTGTGCAGGTATTCAATCATGAGGCGTGAACCGGGAAGAACTGCTGTTTTTGAGAACGTCGGTCATAGCAGCCTAACGCGCGCCCCACACTCGGGTCTCGGTTAAGTACTGCAAACATAGTGCACCGAGACCTATATAGAATATCCTCCAGCGCGCGGAAAACCAGCTGTGATTGCCATGCGCCGATGACAAACGGGCGATCCGGTAAACGGGTAATGTCGAGGAAGGCACCGGCAAGGCGCCTCGCCCACTGGGTCAGGCTTCGGCATCTGCCTCGACGGTCACGAGGCCACGGTTGCGCAGCAGCGCTTTGACGTCCGGGTCGCGACCGCGAAAGAGACGATAGGCCTCGGCAAAATCGCGCTTGCCACCGGCTGAATAGATGAAATCGTGCAGCCGCTTGGCCGTTTCGGCGTCGAATGGGTCTCCGGCTTCCTCAAACGCTTCGAAGCCGTCGGCGTCGAGCACCTCGCTCCAGAGATAGCTGTAATAGCCCGCGGCATAACCATCGCCGGCGAACAAATGGAGAAAGTGGGTGCTGGCATGGCGAAGGGCGATCTCGCGCGGCATGTTGATACTGTCGAGCACGGCCTTCTCAAACTCGGCGACAGAGCCATTCATCGGCTGGGAATGATAATCCATGTCGAGAATGGCGGATGATACGAACTCGACTGTCTCGAAACCGGTATTGGCAGTCCGTGCGGCATGCATCCGCTCAAGCAGCTCTTCCGGAATGGGTTCGCCGGTTTCGACATGGGTGAATTGGGCCAAAACCGGCGCGGCTTCGAGCCAATGCTCATAGATCTGGCTGGGCAGTTCGACAAAATCGCGCACGACGCTGGTGCCAGAAATTCGCGGATAGGTCACATCCGAGAGCAGACCATGAAGCCCATGCCCCATCTCATGAAAGACGGTCCGCGCTTCGTCGAGCGAAAGCAGCGCCGGCTGGCCCTCGGGCGGTTTGACGAAATTGCAGGTATTGACGATGAATGGGATTTGCTCGCCATCGAGCTTGGACTGATCGCGGAACGAGGTCATCCAGGCGCCTGATCGCTTCCCCGGCCGCGCAAAATAATCGCCGTAGAAGAGGCCGATGATCTTGCCTGCCCGGGCGACCTCCCAGACACGCACGTCCGGATGATAGCCAACGATGTCTTCACGCGGAGCGAAGGTCAGCCCAAAGAGCTTTTGGGCAACGAAGAAGGACGCATCGATGACCTTTTCAAGCTGCAGATATGGCTTGAGCGCGTTCTCGTCGAAATCGTAGCGCGCGAGACGGAGCTTTTCGGCGTAGAACCGCCAATCCCAGGCTTCGAGCGGCTCGGCCTGACCTTTTGACCTGGCAAGCGCCTCGAGAGCTTCGCGATCGGCTTCCGCGCGTTTCCGGCCGCCATCCCACACTTCTTCGAGCAGGTCCCGCGCCGCCTTCGGAGTTCCTGCCATGGAGTCGGCGAGTTTATAGGCTGCGTAGCTCTCGTAGCCGAGTAGACGCGCCTGCTCCGCGCGCAGTGCGACGATTTCTTCGATCACCTGTGAATTGTCGTTCTTGTTGCCGTTGGCGCCGCGCTTGACGAAAGCGTCCCAGATTTTCTCGCGCACGCTACGATCGGTAGCAAAATGCAGGATCGGCTCGACGCTCGAGCGCGACGGCGTCACAGCGTATGGCGCATTGATCTTGCGATCGCGCGCAGTCTCCGCAGCCGCAGCGCGCGCAAAATCGGGCAGCCCATCCATCTCCGCTTCCGAAAGGGGAAAGACGGTTTCCTGTTCGTCAGCGAGCACATTCTGGCCAAACTGCGTACCAAGTGCTGCCAGATGCTCAACGATTTCCGCAAAACGTCCCCGTTCCGCCTCGGTCAATTTGGCACCGGCGCGCACGAAATCGAGGTAATAACGCTCGAGCACTCTTTGGGCTTCGGGATCAAGACCGAGTTCGCCTCGCGCGTCGTAAAGCCTTTCGATCCGGGAAAAGAGATTGGGGTCGAGGAAGATCGCATTCCAATGCCGAGCGACCAGCAAGACCACCTCGCGCTCGACGGCCTGCAACGCATCGCTAGTCGCGGCAGAAGTGAGCTGGCTGAAGACCATTTCTACCCGTCGCAGCAGCTTTCCCGAGCGTTCGAGCGCTGCAATGGTGTTTTCGAAGGTCGGGGCAGCGCCGTTTGCGCCGATGGCGACGACTTCCGCCTTGTGCTGGTTCAGCGCCTCAACGAAGGCCGGCTGGAAGTGGCTGGTTTCGATGCGGTCGAATGGCGGCGCCTCATAGGGCGTGTTCCAGGCTTCAAAGAACGGATTGGTCACGGGCAGGCTCCTTATTGGCGCCTAACGTGGCGGCAAGAACCGATTTGGGCAAGGTCAGAGGCTCGGGTCTGATGTCGACGACACTATGCTTTCACCCTGCGCGCAGGCGCAGAGATGAGCGCCGTTGTCGCGAGGAGAGCCGCAATGAGCACAGGGACCACGATCCAATAGGAAAAGCGAATACCATAATGTTCTGCGATGAACCCGAGGAGCGGAGGGCCGGCAAAGAACACGACGAAGGTCATCTGCGAGAGTGCCGCCACATTGACCGAGGCAGGGCGATCGGTTCGTCGCGCCGCTGCCGAGATGGCGAGTGGATAGACCGACGAGCACCCTATGCCTGACAGCAAAAAGCCGACAAGGGCGAGCCAAGGACTGGGCGCCGAGGCAACCAGTGTCACGCCGACGATCGCGAGGATGAGCAGGACAGTTGCCACACGCCGCGGACCAAAGCGATCGACAACCGGATCCATGCTCAACCGCCCAATCGCGATCGCGAGCGAGAACAGCGTGACGCTAAGACCGCCGATGAACGGCTCGACTGCGAAGACGTCGCGCATATAGATCGCCGACCAATCCACGCCCGCCCCTTCGACAAAGAGAGGCGCGGCCCCCAGGAGGCAGAGCGGCAAGAGACCGAGGGTCGGGAAGGCAAAGGGTGGCGTTGCGCCCGTATGGTCCTCGGCGCGTTTGGGTGCATTCTCCATCCTGGAAAAGACGATAGCGCCCGAGACCACCACCACGATGAACATAACGAAAAGGTGGGCTTCGATCGAAATCTGCGCCTGACGAACGACCGCCGCAATCAATGCGGTCACAAAAAACCCAAGGCTCCACATGCCATGGACGCGGCTCATGATGCGCCGTCCCATCTGGCCCTCGTGCCGGTCTGCTTCGACATTGGCGTTGATCTCGAGGGCCCCACAGAGAAGGCCGGCAGCAAAGAACAACGGCGCCGCCCACAGGGCCGATGGCATCCACGGAATAAGGGCATAGAAAAAGGAAGCACCGAAGACGGTGATCATCGTGGTTAGCCGCGCGCCTGCCCGCTCAACCAGCCTTCCACCAAAGGTCAGCCCGCAAAGAACGCCAAAGGACATGGTGATCAGCATCAGCCCCACCTGCCCCTCGGTCAGCGCGAATTTGGTCTGCAAATCCGGCAGGCGAGAAAGCAGGGCGCCCATGGACAGTGCCAGGGCGAACTGCAGGAAATAAATGCGTTGATGGGGCTTCATGGGCATGGCTCGAAGGCAGGATGCCGCTCGTCTACTCGATTTGAGCAGCAGACCCAATGCGCCAGGAAAACAATTCGGCCGGCACGATGCGCCGGCCACCCCTGGTCCTAACGGTGGATCGGCTCCTTGCGGTGCCAGTTATCGAGCTTTCGCGAAGGCTTATGCGGCTGCATTGCCCATTCGATGCCGTTGCCGATCACATGTTGCACCATGGGATGGTGATAGATCGGGAAGGTCTCGTGTCCGGGCGAGAAGTAGAAGATGCGGCCGAGACCACGGTAGAAGGTGAGACCCGAGCGGAACACTTCGCCGCCCTTGTACCAGGAGAGGAAGACGATTTCGTCGGGCGCTGGGATGTCGAAAGGCTCGCCATACATTTCCGAAGCTGGAATTTCGAAAAAGGGAGGCACGCCATCGGCGATGGGGTGATTGGGCAGGATGGTCCAGACCCGTTCCAGATCGCCTTCCGGCAGTTCGCGCCATGAAAGATTGGCATTGGTGCCCACCATGCGGCGGAACATTTTCGAATGGTGGCCGGAGTGGAGGACAACGAGGCCCATTCCGGCCAAGACACGCTGCTGTACGCGGTCGATATATTCGTCCTTGACCTCATCATGGGCAACATGGCCCCACCAGGTCAGCACATCGGTGCGATCGAGCAGGTCCTGCGTCAGGCCCTGCTCCGGATCATCGATCGTCCGGCGTTCGATCGTAAAATCTCGGTCCTTGAAGCCGTCCGCGAGCGCCCCGTCCATGCCGTCGGGATAGATCTTTGCCACCGGTGGATCGTTCTTCTCGTGGCGCCCCTCGTTCCACATGGTCAGGCGAATCGTCAAAATAATCTCCAAGCAAGCGGTCAGTGAGCGACGGTGATAAAATGTACACGTATACACATGTTCGACAAGTCGCTGTGAGCCCAATCTTCCACAGCTCAAGATTCCAGCACTTTTCCAAGCGTGGACAGTTTGCGACACCGGCAAACCTGATGTACACGTGTTCACAAAATGAAGGAGGAGCTGAAGATGGTTTTGCGATTGGGCGTCATTGGCGCAGGCCTCAAGGCAGCCGACTATGCCAAGGGGTGGGCGGCAATGCCGGACGTCGAAATCGTCGCCACCGCCGAAGTCAGCGACGTGTCGCGCAAGCGCTTCGCCGATACCTGCGAGTCGGTGGGCGCCCCTCGCCCCGCCGAATATGACAGCGCCGAAGCCATGCTCGCCGCCATGCAGGGACAGATGGACGCTGTCTACGTTTCGACCCCGCATGTCTTTCATGGCGCCAATGCCTTGGCCGTCGTCGAAGCGGGGTTCGACCTGCTCCTTGAAAAGCCGATGGTGACCACGGTCGAAGAAGCGCTGGCGCTCGTCGAAGCGGAAAAGCGCACCGGGCGGACCGTCGTCATCGCCTTCCAGGGCGGCCTTTCGCCGCTCGTCCATGACACCAAAAACCGCGCCCGCCGCGGCGACTTCGGCGACCTTGTCAGCGTCAATGCCTCGATCTGGGAGGGCTGGGCCAAGAACTATGCCGGCCAGTGGAAGCAGAACCCCGCCATCTCCGGCGGCGGCTTCATGTTCGATACCGGCGCCCACATGATGAACACCGTCTGCGTACTCGCCGATGCCGAATTCGAGCGACTCTCCGCTTATGCCAACAATCGCGGCCTCGCAGTCGATCTCGCGACGGCCGTCGCCGCCCGCCTCAGCAATGGCGCCCTGGTCACCTTCAATGCCGCCGGTGATGGTCCTCCCGGCTGCGCTTCGGCAATTACGTTCTTATATACCAAGGCGATCGTCCGCATCGACGCCTGGGGCGCCTGGCGCGAAGTGACGATCAACGGCGTCGCAGAAGGGCGGGAAGAAAACGAAATCCGCGACACGCCGATGCAGACCTTCCAGGCGGTGCGGGACGGCCGCATGGAAAATCCGTCGACGGTTGCCAATGGCCTGCGCTTTGCCCGGCTCTGGGACGCCATCAAGGCATCGGTGGCTGGCGATGGCACCCCCATTGCCATAGAGGTGTCATAAACCTCTCAAGCGGAACGGCCGGCATGCGACGCAAAGGGCTGACATCGGTAGGACTGGCCAAGCTTGCCGGCGTCTCTTCCGCCACCATTTCGCGCGCCTTTTCCGCCGATGCCAAGATCAAGCCGGAAACGCGAGCGCGCATCCTCGCGCTCGCCGATGAGCATGGCTACCGCCCCAACGCCATGGCGCGCTCACTTAACATGAGCCAATCGCGTCTCGTGGCGCTGGTGGTGAACACAGTTGCCAATCCCGCCGAAGGCGAAGGCCTCGACCAATTGGTCCATCGCCTTCAGGCCCGGGAGCGCATGCCGCTTCTGCTTTGCTGCGCCAACCATGAAGACCGCAGCCAGCTAATGCGACTTGCCTCGACCTACCGGGTCGACCACGTCGTGCTTTATTCCGACGCCGTCTCGATCGACGACGCCATCGATATTTTCCGGTCGGCAGTGCTCGTCGTCGCCTCTTCTGAACCCCTCCATGGCCGGGCAGTCTCCGACGTCCGGCTCGATGCTGCCGCGGCAACGCGAGAGGTGGTCGATCACCTCGTTGCCGAGGGCCGGCGCCGCTTTGTCTATCTCTCGGGCCGCTCCTCGAGCCATATCGACAAGCAGCGCATGGATTGGTTTTCCATTGCGCTCGGCGCACACGGCCTCGCCTTCGATCTCGTCGAACATGGCGATTATTCCTACGAGTCAGGGTATAAGGAAGCCGTCTTGTTGCTGCGACGCGGTCGGCCCGACGCGATCATCGCTGCCAATGACCTGATGGCAGTCGGCATCAAGGATGCAGCGTCCCTTCTCGACATCCGCGTCCCCGAAGATCTGGCCATAGTCGGCCATGATGGCGTGGCCCTTGCCAATTGGGAATCTCATTCGATCACGACGATCATGCCACCAAGCGGCAAGGTCAGCGAAGCACTCGCCGACATCATTGATCGTGACCCCGCGGCACCGCCCGTCCAGCAAGCGATCGAATGCGTGGTGCGCTGGGGACGAAGCACGGGCCTTGACATGCCGCCTCACCACAACGCCGCGCGCAAAACCATTCCCCTGGCAAAGCACTCATTAGATAAATAAATTGAACAAGCTCCGCACTGAATAGGCTGGGCTGATTGGACAAATTCGTTTATGGTGCGCCGACGTTTGCGGCCTAGGTCGGCTGCCTCTTCCGGACTATCCGGCTCCAATGCATGCGAACGTAAGACCCCGATTGCATGTCGCACTTGGGAAACCGCTCGCAAGCAGAGCATCAGGATATAGACATATGGCCATTAAGGGCACCGTGAAATTCTTCAACACCACCAAGGGCTTCGGCTTCATCCAGCCGGAATCTGGTGGCAAGGACGCCTTTGTCCACATTTCTGCCGTTCAGCGTTCGGGTCTCGATGGCCTCTACGAAAACGACAAGGTCGAGTACGAACTGCAGACCGGCCGTGACGGCAAGGAATCGGCGACCAACCTCAAGCTGCTCGAGCAGTAAGGTTTTCAAGGGCGCCGCTGCAAACGGCGCCCTCAACTTTTTGGCGGGTGAGTTGCAGGCCTTGACGGCCTCCTCATTCTGCCTGCTTTCCGGCAAGGACGCACTCAAACTGCTGCTCGCCTGAGCACAGGAAACCACGGCAGGCCCGCCGCGAAAAACATCTGCCCAACCCGTTGAAAAGCCGGTCATCCGAGGGCAACTTCTCTTCGACTTTCGAGCCCGTTTTGCAGGCGAAAGAACGAAGGAAAAAACAAGATGAAACTCTCGACCGTGCTGGCCGCCATCGGCCTTGCGACACTGGCGACCCCCGTCTTCGCCCAGTCCGCCCTCGACCAGATCAAATCGGCCGGCACGCTCCGGATCGGCACCGAAGGCACCTACGCGCCCTTCACCTTCCACGATGATACCGGGGCTCTCGTCGGCTTCGACGTGGAAATCGGCGAAGCAATTGCCGAGCATCTCGGGGTCAAGGCCGAGTTCATCGAAGGTCCCTGGGATGGCCTGATCGCCGGCATCGACGCCAACCGCTATGACGTCGTCATCAATCAGGTCGGCATTACCGATGAGCGCAAGGCGAAGTACGATTTCTCCGAGCCCTACATCGCGTCCAAGGCTGCACTGGTCGTCAAAGACGACAATACCGACATCACGAGCTTTGAAACGCTTGCCGGCAAGAAGGCCGCACAGAGCCTGACCAGCAATTTCGGCAAGCTGGCGGAGTCCTATGGCGCCGAGCTCGTCGGTACGGAAGGCTTTGATCAGTCTATAGCTCTCGTCATCCAGGGCCGCGCCGATGCGACCATCAACGACAGCCTCTCTTTTTACGATTTCAAGACTCAGCAGCCCGATGCGCCGGTCAAGATCGTCGCTACGGCCGACAATGCCGATTATTCGGGCGTGATCCTGGCCAAGGGTAAGCCGGAACTGCTCGCGGCTATCAACGAGGCGCTCGAAGCCATCAAGGCCGATGGCGCCTATACGGCCATCTCCGAGAAATATTTCGGCGAAGACGTCTCGCAGTAGCCGCCATCACGGTTAGCCTTTACAAGGATCGGCCAACAGGCCGATCCTTTTCCTTGAGCGAGACCAGATGCCGCATTGGCTCACCTTGATGATCGACTCGCTGCCCTCGCTTTTGTGGGCCTGCCTGTTGTTCACCGTTCCGCTGACACTTTTGTCATTCGCTCTCGGGCTGGGCGTCGGCTTTCTTGCCGCCGTCATTCGGCTCTTTGCGCCCTGGCCCTTTGCCGCCGTGGTCCGGTTTTACGTCTGGATCATCCGCGGCACGCCACTCCTCGTGCAGCTATTCCTGATTTTTTACGGCCTGCCTAGCGTCGGCATCGTGCTCGACGCCTTTCCCGCAGCCCTCATCGGCTTCACGCTCAATGTCGGCGCCTACACGTCCGAGATCGTCCGTGCCGTGCTTCTAGCTGTGCCGAAGGGCCAGTGGGAGGCGGCTTTTTCGATCGGCATGACTTGGTCGCAGGCGATGCGCCGAACCATCCTGCCGCAAGCCGCGCGTATCGCCGTGCCTCCACTGTCCAACACCTTCATTTCGCTGGTGAAGGATACTTCGCTGGCCGCCGCCATCACCGTGCCAGAGCTTTTCCGCGCCGGGCAACGCATCGTCGCGACGAGTTACGAGCCTTTGATCCTTTATATTGAAGTCGCGCTGATCTACCTCGTTGTCAGCTCCGCACTCTCATCCCTGCAGGCGCGCGTTGAAAAGCGCTTCTCCCGCTATGGCGGCTATCTCGAGGCGGCCTCATGATTACCCTCGACAACATCGAGAAAAGCTTCGGCGACAATCATGTGCTCCGTGGCGTCAGCATTGCCGTGCCCGAGGGTAGCGTCACAGCTTTGATCGGCGCCTCGGGCAGCGGGAAGAGCACGTTGCTTCGCTGCGTCAACCTTCTCGAAATTCCGCAATCCGGCACAGTCCGCGTCGATGACACTGCGATCTCATTCGCGCCAGGCGCCAGGATCGGCCGGGACGCCATACTCGCCTTGCGCCGCAAGACCGGCATGGTCTTCCAAAACTTTCAGCTTTTCCCGCACCTCACCGTACTCGGCAATGTCATGGAGAGCCTGACGACCGTGCTGAAGTGGCCTAGGGAGAGAGCCGAAGCCAGGGCGCGCGATCTGCTCGAGAAGGTCGGCATGACGGCAAAGGCAGATGCCTGGCCATCGAGCCTGTCGGGCGGCCAGCAGCAGCGCGTCGCCATTGCCCGTGCTTTGGCGCCCTCCCCGCGCGTACTGCTCTGCGACGAGCCGACCTCGGCGCTCGATCCTCAATTGGCGGCCGAGGTGGTAGAGGTTCTCGCCCAGCTCGCGCGCGACGGCACAACCATGCTGATGGCGACGCACGATCTGCGCCTCGCGGCAACGATCGCCTCCAATGTCGTTTTTCTCCAAGCCGGCACGGTCATCGAGGCGGGCCCGGCCCAGCAGGTTTTTCACAAGCCAGCGCAAGAGCAGACCCGAAAATTCATCTCGGTGCTCACCGCCCAGGCCAGCGGCTAAGCGGCTTCCTTTTCCGCATAACGCGAGCGCGATTGAACGATCGCCGGATGGTTCTCCATAGCCCATATCCGGAGCGACTTGATCGGCACGAGGAGGCTTCTCCCAAGCGGAGTGAGACTGTAATCGACCCGGGGCGGCACGATTGGCGTGACCACCCGCTCTATGATGCCGTCCTTTTCGAGCTCGCGCAGCACCGTCGTCAGCGATTTCTGCGTCACATCGCCGATCTCCCGCTTGAGTTCGGAAAAGCGCTTCGCTCGTTCTTCGAGGAGGCTCACCACCAGCACCGACCACTTGGCGCCGATAATCGTCAGGATATCCCTCGCCGCCCCGCAATAGGCCAGGGCATGTGATTGTTGCTGAGGTTTCATGACAGATACTCCGGTATCAAACAGGTGCCGTCTTGTGCAGCAGTGTGAGCATAGTCCATAAGCATTCAGTATCCAACGGAAACTAAAGTCTCCGCTGGATACGATCACAAGATTTGCCTTAGGTCGATCCGGGTCCTCCTCCCGTGGTCGACCCCTGCGCCTTCAAGGACTACTTTAATGACACTCAAACTCAAGATCATAATCGGCAGCACCCGCCCCGGCCGCGTTGGGCCCACCATTGCCAAGTGGGTGGAAGAGGCTGCGCGAACGCACGGCAAGTTCGACGTCGAGCTTGTCGACCTTCTTGAGCTCAAACTGCCGCTGCTCGATGAAGCGGTTCACCCGGCAATGCAGAAGTACGAACATCCGCATACGAAACGCTGGGCCAAGATCGTTTCGGAAGCGGACGCCTTCATCTTCGTCTCGCCTGAATACAATTTCTTTGCGCCCGCTTCGCTCGTAAACGCCATTCAGACCCTGCTCAAGGAATGGGGTTACAAAGCTGCAGGGGTCGTGAGCTATGGCGGCATTTCAGGCGGCCTGCGTGCCGCCCAGACGCTCCGCCAGCTTCTTGGGAATGTGAATGTCCACGCACTGTCGCAGACGGTTCCCGTGCCGATGTTCTCGCAGTTCATCGGCGAAGACGGCGTCTTCCGCGCCAATGAGGCCATGACCGCCGGGTTGAACACTCAGCTTGAGGAACTGCACAAATGGGCCGGTGCCCTCAAGCCGTTGCACCAGCCGGCCGAAAAGCGCGAAGCCGCTTGATCGCGAGGCGGGCGCGATGCCCGCCTATTCGCTGCGTCCGAGCGTGAGAACAATCTGCAAGACGCCATCCTCCGGGATAGCAAGCTTCTTGCGGACAGCATCCTTGAGCGGCAGTAAGTAGCCGCCGTCCTTGGGAAAAAGTGACGTACAAAACGGCACGGACTGGATCGAGACCGTCACCGGAATAACGCCCCAGCCATAAGAAAAGACCTTGCGAAGACGGCTGATCTTGTCTGCCACCTCCGCTGGGATCGCGGCGAAGAAATAGGGCGCGGGACCGCGCCACTGAATGACCTGGGCTTCGAACGTGAAGCGATCCATATCGCCCTCCATTGCAAAGCAAGAATGATCCGGCAAAGGGTCGACAGCAAGTTGTGAGGCCGCTTGCGGCTCCTTCGATGTGCTCCTAAACCAGAGGCCCAATTGGAGAACGATCGTGGATACGCCCTTTGCATTCGCCCCCGGACAACTCGATCGGGCCGCGCACCTGCGCGCCAGCGATGATGTGTCAAAGGATCCGAGGGCCCTGGCCCTGGTCTTTTGGCGTGGCAAGCTTCTGGCAGCAGATGATGGGCATCCCGTTGCAGTGCGGCTTGATCATCCGGCCCTATCCGATCGCCGCGACCATCCCATTTTCCTTGGCCTGACGCCCGATGGACCGCGCTTCGCAGTCGATCTACCGCTCTGGACGCCACCAGAGGACGCGGCGACCATCGGTCAGTTCGTCGACCAGAGCCTTCAGGTCCACCCTGCCTGGCCAGAGGCAAGGCTCGTCGAGGTGCGTAGCGTCATGCCAGGCCTGACGGTGCTTGAGGGCGAATGCGTCGCCACTGGCCGCGCACTTCTCACCTGGCACTCCACCCACCGCTTCTGCGCCAATTGCGGGGCGGAAAGCAACGTCGAGAGTCTCGGCTGGGTCCGCAAATGCCCGAAATGCGGCACGCAGCATTTTCCGCGCACCGATCCGGTCGTGATCATGGCGATTACCCGGGGCGACAACCTGCTGCTCGGCCGGGGTCCAAGCTGGCCGGAACGGATGTATTCGCTGCTGGCAGGATTCGTAGAGCCCGGCGAAACCATCGAAGCGGCGGTTAGACGGGAAGTTCTTGAAGAGAGCCATATCGAAGTTGCAGCCGTGCGCTATGTGACCTCGCAGCCCTGGCCCTTTCCAATGTCACTGATGTTCGGGTGTCACGGGGAGGCTGTCAGCGACCTTATCACCATCGATCCAGTGGAATTGGCGGATGCGCGCTGGGTCAGCCGGGACGATGTGCTTTTGATCCTTGCGGGCACGCATCCGGACATCAACAGCCCGCGCCCTGGGACCATTGCTGCAGCGCTAATTTCGGCATGGGCCGATGGCCACCTTTTTGAGGCGACGCACTGGCACAACTAAGTGATCGCGCCGCGGGGAAGGAACGGAAGGCCGGTTCAGGACTTCACTTGGCATAACCAAATGAAGGACCGTGAAAATGGATCACTCACAGCACGTGCGTCTGACCAGTGCCGAACTCACCCCCTCCATTCTTGAAGGCGCAACGATCTACGGCGCCGACGACCATAAGGTCGGCAAGATCGATCATGTTCATGGCAGCGGCCCCGCGAGCACTGCGGTCATCGACGTTGGCGGCTTTCTCGGGATCGGCGCGAAGCCCGTGGCCGTGCCGCTGAACGATCTCGAATTCATGCGCGATGAAGCCGGCGACGTCCATGCCGTAACGACCTGGACCAAGGACCAGCTCAAGGAAATGCCTGAGCACCACCATCATCACTAAGTGAAGTGGGCTAGAGACGTGTTCCAACACTTTCTCGAGGCTCAGGAAGACACTTATGGCCGGGCGCTGGCAGAGCTGGCGTCCGGCCATAAGCGTAGCCACTGGATGTGGTTCATTTTTCCACAAATCGCGGGACTGGGACATTCTCCCATGGCTCAGCGCTTTGCCATCAAGGACATCAAGGAAGCACAGGCCTATCTTGCCCATGATGTCCTCGGCCCTCGGCTACGCCGGAGCGTTGAAGCCGTTATGCCTCATGCCGGCTCCTTGACCGCCCACGTAATTTTCGGCACGCCGGACGACCTCAAGTTCCGGTCATCCATGACCCTGTTTGCCGCTGCCAACCCCGACGAACCGCACTTCTACGACGCGATAGATCGGTTCTACGGTGGCGTAGAAGACCCCGAAACACTCAAACGACTATCGATCAGCGCAAGCTCGCAATAACCTTTTCGATCCGCTTTGTCCGGGTTTCGGGTGTCTTTGCATCTTCGACCGACAGGACATGCGCCTTGCGTTTCGATGGCGCGAGCGCCTCGAAACCCGCCTTCAAATCATCTGATGCCAATGCGTCAAGAAGATCCGCGGGCACTTCGATTTCCCGAGGCGCATCGTCTTTCTCGACGGCGACGTCGACGGTGTCGCCGCCCTTGAGACCGCTGGCCTTACGGTGCTCGGAGCTAAAGGGAATGAGCGCTTTCCCCGCCATTGCTCCGATGGTGCTTCGGTAAACATATCCGTTGACCGTTACTTTGACGGCTGCGCGTCGGCTGCCGAGCGCTTCGAGCACATGTTCAGGGACTTCGATGCCGGTATTATTGCCCATCTGAAAAAGAATGCACGAGAACTTCATCGCCATTTTCCATCAAAATCCAATGTCACTTTTAAACATTTCAGCATGTCGGCCGAGGGGTGACCCAAATCATCCTCCGTGCATGGCTGACAATCCCCACGGCGCTGTTGTGAGCCGGCATGCCGGCGATTACCTAAGTTTGACTTTAAACCGAGGAACTGCCGAACATGTCGGAGAAGATCACCGGAGCCGCCCTCATCGGCAATGCCGACATTGCGCGCGAAGAGCAGAGCTTTCTCGCCTTCAACCCGTCGACCGGCGAGATGCTTGAGCCCGCATTCCGCATATCAAGCGCCGAAGATGCCGCCCGCGCCTCCTCGCTCGCGGCCGCGGCGTTCCAGCCCTATCGTCACCTGCCCTACACGCAGCGCGCCACTTTCTTGCGCGCAATCGCGGAAGAAATCATGACGCTTGGCGATGACCTTATCTCGCGCGCCATGCAGGAAACCGGTTTGCCTGAGGCGCGCATCAAAACCGAGCGCACACGCACCTGCTGGCAACTCGAACTCTTCGCCCGCGTCGTCGAGCGCGGTGACTGGCTCGATCTACGCGTCGATACTGCCCAGCCCGATCGCGCACCTCTTCCAAAGTCGGCATTCCATCTGCGTCAAATTCCGCTTGGCCCCGTTGCCGTTTTTGGTTCGAGCAACTTTCCCCTCGCCTTTTCCGTAGCTGGCGGCGACACGTCCTCCGCGCTAGCAGCCGGTTGCCCCGTCATCGTCAAGGGCCACCCCGCCCATCCCGGTACGGGCGAACTCGTTGCTCGCGCGGTCAGAAAGGCGGCGATCCGTACCAACATGCCGGAAGGCGTTTTCTCCTATCTTCCCGGCGAAGTCGCCACCGGCACGGAACTCGTCAAGAACCCGGCCATCAAGGCGGTTGGTTTCACCGGCTCGCGCGCGGGCGGCATGGCGCTCGTCAACCTCGCCGCTTCCCGCCCCGAACCGATCCCGGTCTATGCCGAGATGAGCAGCATCAATCCGGTCCTGTTGTTTCCCGAGGCGCTCAAGCGCCGTCCAGCAGACCTTGCCAAGGGCTATGTCGGCTCGCTGACGCAAGGCGCCGGGCAGTTCTGCACCAATCCTGGCCTTGTTTTCGTGATCGACGGTCCTGAACTCTCGCCCTTCCTGTCAGCTCTGGCAGCCGAAATCGGCGACCATGAGCCGGCGGTCATGCTCACCAAAAACATCTACGGCGCTTTTGAACGCGGCCGCGACGCGCTGCAGCATTCGCCCGGCGTCACGACTATCGGCGAAAGCCAGCCGCCGAACGGACCCAATCGTGGACGCGCCGCCGTGTTTCGCACGGATTTTGCGACTTTTACGCAGAACCCTGACCTCGAGCGCGAGGTTTTCGGCGCATCGTCGTTGATCGTCGTTTGCCAGGACGTCGGGGAACTGGAGAGGGCTCTCGCCTATATCGAAGGCCAACTGACTGCTACGCTTCAACTTGAAGCCGAGGACATTCCGCTCGCTCGCAGCCTGATGCCAACCTTGGAGCTCAAGGCTGGGCGCATCCTGGCCAATGAGTGGCCGACGGGCGTTGAGGTCACCGATGCCATGGTCCATGGCGGGCCGTATCCAGCGACGTCTGCAGGCGCCACGACCTCGGTTGGCACGCTCGCCATCCGCCGCTTCCTCCGCCCGGTCTCCTACCAGTCGCTTCCCGCAGCGCTGTTGCCGAACGAACTGCAGGGTGAGGCGCTATCGGCCCACCCGCACTTGCTGGATGGGGTCGTCAAAAGCCCTGGATGATCAAAAAACACAACTGCGCGAGTGAGGCAGAGCTGAAGAACGTCTGAGGGTGCAACCAGCCAAGTCGCGGCGTGGTTTCGGCCAACGGCGCGCTTCTAGAGTCCATCCAACTCAATCAAAGGCGCTGTCTTTTCGCTGCACTACCACCACTTGGGATGGCTCGGCGTCAGTCCCCCCGCAACGGCGCTGTCGATGGCCGCCGTTTCCTCCGCGGAAAAGCTCAAATTATCGAGCGCTCCGAGGTTGTCCTTGAGCTGGTTGAGAGTACGAACCCCGATCAGGGAAGAGGTGAGTTCTGGCCGGCGCAGCACCCAGGCAAGCGCCATTTGCGGCATGGTCTGGCCGCGCGCCCTGGCAATGACGCCAAGCTTGCCGACGGCGTCCAGGGTCTCGGGCTTGATCCGGTCAGCCTTGAGGAAAGGGTTATTGCTGGTGCCGCGCGCGCCATCGGTCTCGCCGGTATTGTACTTGCCAGAAAGGACACCCTGGGCGAGCGGTGAGAAGGCGATCATCCCGATGCCAAGCTCCCCGCAGGCATCGATTGTCTTGTCGTCTTCTATCCAGCGGTTGAGGATCGAATAGCTCGGCTGATGAAGGATGCACGGCACGCCAAGGGACTGAAGGATCGCGTGCGCTTTCCGGGTTTCCGCTTCCGGATAGTTGGAAATGCCGACATAGAGTGTCTTGCCCTGTGCAACGAGCGTCGCCAACGCACCCATCGTCTCTTCCAGCGGCGTTTTGGGATCGAACCGATGGGAATAGAACACATCGACGTAGTCGAGGCCGAGGCGTCTTAGCGATTGCTCCGCCGAGGCGATGAGGCTTTTGCGGCTTCCCCACTCGCCGTATGGGCCCTCCCACATATTGTAGCCGGCCTTGGACGAGATGATCAGCTCGTCCCGATATGGCCGGAAGTCACGTGCCATCACTTGCCCGAATAGTTCTTCGGCCGAGCCCGGCGGCGGACCGTAATTGTTGGCGAGGTCGAAATGGGTGATACCAGCATCGAAGGCCGCGCCGAGGATTTCGAAGGCAGACGGATAGTCGCGCGCACCGCCAAAATTCTGCCAAAGGCCAAGACTGATGACGGGCAGTTTGAGCCCGGATCGACCAGCATTGCGATATTGCATGGTCTCATAGCGACCGGGCGCGGCACGATAGGTCATGGGTAAATCCAGATGAAGGGACGTGATCAGCGACGCGCGCCGCTCTTTCCGTCAGCGACTTGGATGGTAGCGGGTACGACCGAGCCCGGCAACGCCATGCTACGAAAATGACTGGCAGTCTCCGTCGGCTTTCCCGCGTGAGCGCAGAGACAATCTTTTGGGCGTCTAGCGGAGAGCCGACGCTGCCCCGGTACGGCGGAAGTCGGCGCTGGCTACTAATCGATCGCCGTCGCGCCAGCACATCTGAAATGAGCCCTGATTCCAGTCCCATTGAGGCATCGGCCCGAGGAGCAGGCCCATGGCGGTGAGATCCGTGACCGTCTTCGCGTTCAGCCGGCTCTCGATGTGCAGCGTATAATCGTCCTCAAGCGGCAGCATGCGCGGCGCGTCCGAGGCCGCCTGCGGGTCCATGCCGAAATCGAGGATGTGCACAAGCATCTGGGCCACGGTTGCGTAGACATTGCCCGGCGTGCCCAGTGCCAGCCAGGGCGCGCCGTCCTTCATGACGAAGGTGTTGCCCAGGATATTGCGCATGCGTGCGCCGGGGACGCGGAAATTGGAGAAATGGGCGTTCATCGCGGTCTGCTCGTGCGAGCCCATCATGAAGACGCCGCCGACTGCCATGCCCGGGATGCCGCCGGACTGAATGGTGTTCATCATCTGGATCCAGTTGCCGTCCGCATCGACGATGGAAATTTCGCAGGAGCCGACCGGGGGCTTGCGGCTCGCGCTGTTCCAACCACTGGCAGCGAGCGCCGCGCGGCCGCGGGTGAGGCGCACATGCTCGGTCAGGTCGACATGCGGCCGGCTGACGGCGATGAGCTTGGCTTTTTGGGCGTGATAGGCGGGGTCCATCAGGACCGAGGCGGCATCGCCAGCCACGACTGGATCGTGAAGGAAGCCGCAGGCCTGTTCGGCGAGGCGCAGGGCGTGAGCCATGGTGAAGACGTAATCGGCGCCGAATGGCTCCATGTCCGCAATGCCGGCATGATCGAGAATGCCGAGCACCATGGCGCAGAACGCACCTTGCCGTTCGGGCGGCGCGAGGCTGACGACATCATGCCCGCGATGCATGAAGCGCAGTGGCGTCTGCCAGCGCGGCGGGTTGGCGGTGAGATGATCGAGACGGACCGGCCACCCAAGATCGTTGCCGGCGGTAATGAAGGCCTCGGCCCACGCGCCAGTGGTAAAATAGTCCGGTCCCTCGGCGGCCAGACGCTTCATCGTTTCGGCCAACGCGGGATTGCGCACCACCTGGCCCACCGGCGTCAGGAAACCCTCTGGCATGAAGACCGCGCGGCCGGATTCGAAATAGGTGCAAAAGGGTGCGGCGAAGACATTGACGCCGTATTCGAAGGAGGAGACCGCGTGCCCCCGCTCTGCCCATTCGACGGCTGGCGCACAGAGCTCCGCCCAGCTCTTGGTGCCGTAGCGTTCGTGGAGCGCGGCAAGGCCCGGCATGAAGCCAGGAACAGCCGCCTGCGGTCCGGGCGCGCCTTCGCGGGCCCAGCCCCCTACCCCATTGATTGGACGAAAGGGCGGAAGGTCTGACGCAAGGGTCCCCAGCGCGTTGAGCTGATGTGCCTGCTTCTTTGCGCGATCCCAATAAAGGCACGAAACCATGCCGGCATGGCTCGTGAGATGCGGTTCGACAACGGCCTGCACCAACGCTGCGGCGATGGCGGCGTCGGCCGCGTTGCCGCCTGCCGCCAAAATATCGATCGCCGTTTCGGTAACGATCGGATTGCCCGTGCTGGCCACGGCGCGGCCTTCGGCCAGGGGTTTTGGGCCCTGGTCGGCGATGTAGTCTTGCAGAGGTCGCATGTTACTCCCGCGGCTCCATGGCATCGCGCAGGCCGTCGCCGAGGAAATTCACGGCCAGAACGGTGAAGAGGATCAGCAGACCCGGCGGAATGGCGAGCCAGGGCGCGACCGACAGCCAGGATGAGGCGCTGTTGAGAAGATTGCCCCAGGTGGGCACCGGCGGTTGGATGCCGAAGCCCAAGAAGGACAAGGCGGACTCCAGCATAATAGCGCTGCCCACGGCCAAAGTCGCCGAAACGGTGATTGGCCCGATGGCATTGGGGAGGATATGCCGGAACATCAGCCGCGGACCGCTGGCACCGAGCGCGCGAGCAGCTTCCACGAACTCTCGTTCACGCAGGGCCATGAACTGGCTGCGAACAAGACGGGCGGTGCCCATCCAGATGAGAAGACCGACGATCGCGACGAGGAGCGGCGGGCTGGGGCGGAACAGACCCGATAGCAGGAGCACCAGCGGCAGCGTCGGGATCGACAGCATGACGTCGGTAAGACGCATCAGCACCTGATCGACCCAGCCGCGATAAAAGCCCGAGACAGCCCCGACCAGCGTGCCTGCAAAGGTCGCGATGATCGCGCCGGCAAGGCCCACCGCCAGCGACACGCGGCCGCCATGGATAAGGCGCGTCAGGGCATCGCGGCCGAGTTCGTCCGTTCCGAGCCAATGCTCGGCCGACATCGGACCGGGCGCGCCGATCAGCATAAAATCCTGGCCGTCGAAGGTGTAAGGCGAGACCCATGGTCCAACGATGACCACGGCACCTAGCAGAAGCAGAAAAGCGAGGCTCAGAACCGCAGGTGTATGCCGCAGGAAGCGGCGCACGACGCGGCGACCATAGGACTGCGGCGGCTGCGCGGCGATGGGAACTGTGGTGTCAGCCATAACGGATCCTCGGATCGAGAGCGGCATAGGCGAGGTCGGCGACGATGTTGGCGAGAATGATGCCGAGTGAACCCATCATCATGAGACCCATCAGCATCGGGTAGTCGCGCCCATCCATGCTTTCCATGAAGAGACGGCCGATGCCGGGCCAGGCAAAGACGGTTTCGGTGATGACCGCGCCAGAGATGACGGTGCCGAAATCGACGGCGATGACAGTGACCGCCGGAATCATGGCGTTGCGCAAAGCGTGAAGCACGACGACGGCGCGCTCCGAGCGGCCCTTGGCATAGGCGGTCCGGATGTAATCCTGATTGAGCACATCGACCATGCCGGAGCGGATGAAGCGGCTCCAGCTCGCAATCGTCGCGAGCGACAGCACCGCTGCCGGCATGACGATATGGCTGAGCCGGTCGAGGAAGTCGCCACCACCAATCGACTTGTAGCCCGCTGACGGCAGCCAGCCGAGTTGCACCGAGAAAAAGAGCTGCAGCAGCAACGCCATCCAGAACACGGGGATGGAAATGCCGGCGAAGGAGGCGAGCGTCACGGTGGTATCGAGCTTGGAGCCGCGGCGCGAGGCGCTGATGATACCGAGCGGAATGGCCAAAGCCAGCGAAATCAGCAGCGACAGGCCACCGAGCTCGAGCGTGGGGCCAAGGCGCAGCACGATCTCGGTCAGGACGGGGCGTCCGGTGCGGATCGAATAGCCCCAATCGCCCACCAGCATGGATTTGAGCCAGAGGAAATATTGAACAGGCACAGGCTGATCGAGGCCATAAGCCCTGGCGATCTGATCCAGCGCTTCTTTGCTGACGGCGGGGTTTTCAAGATACATGTCCAGCGGTCCACCTGGCGCGAGATGGATGATGGTGAACAGGATCAGCGAAATGCCGAGCAGAAGTGGTATAGCGCCGAGCAAACGGCGGATGACGTAACCTAGACTCATGCCGCCTCCCGGGTCGTGTCTGGTGCGGCGCAGTCTGGCGCCAGGAATACAAAGAAAAGCATCATTCCAACGAAAGCGGAATTGCCCGAAAGGCAAGGCTTGCGTGGGAATGGTGCCTCGAGGGAGGCCGCCCGGCTGCTGCCGGACGGCCCGATGTCAGGCTCAGCCTTCCATGTACCATTCGGCGGTGTGCACGAAATTGGTCATGTTGGTCGGGTTGGGCACGAAGTCCTTGAGTTTGGCGGTCTTGGCGATCAGCGCAACGTTGGTCGTCAATGGAATGCTCGGCAGATCCTCAGCAAGGATTGTCTGGAATTCCTTGGCCGCTTCCATACGCACGGCAGTGTCGAGCGAATTCTCGAACTTGGCGAAGGCCTCATCGAGCTTGGGATTGGAATAGGACTGGCCGTTATTGGCGCCGCCCGTGCCCCAGAACACCGAGTAGACCGGGTCGGCCGAGGTGATCCAGCGACCATAAATGAGGTCGTAGCCGCCGTTGTATCGGGCTTCGCGGTAAGCAACGCCGGTCTGGTTGTTGGCGGTGGCTTCGATGCCAATGGCCTTGAGCTGGGCGATGATCACCTGCTGGGCGAGTTCGTCATCGGCGCGGCCGGCCTGGACCATGAACTGGTAGGAGAGGCGATTGCCGTCCTTTTCGCGGATGCCGTCGCTGCCGGCAACATAGCCTGCGGCATCAAGCGCTGCCTTGGCGCCTTCGACGTCATAAGCGATTTCGGGGGTCTCGGCGTCGTACCATTCGAAAACCGGCACAACCGGGGACTTGATGGCTTCAGGGAACCCGCCCTGGGCGCGGATCAGGACATTGCGGTCGATGCCCATGGCAATGGCCTTGCGCACTTCGAGATCGGCAAGCGTCGGGTTCTTGAAGTTGAAGTCGAGGTGCTGCCAGGAGAGTAGCGGACCCTTGACGATCTCGATGCCGTCAATGCCTTCGACCTGCGAAGCCTGGCTGTACGGGGTCGAGACGACCATGGTCACTTCGCCCGAGCGGAGCTGGGTGATCAGGGTATTGGTGTCCGGGATCATCTTGAAGATGATGGAGTCAAGGTACGGCAGCTGATCGCCGTTCTCGGCCTTGTCCCAGTATTCGTCGAAACGTTCGGTGACGACATACTGGCCGCGCACGAATTCGGTGACCTTGAACGGGCCTGTGCCGATCGGGGTTTCGTTGTAGGTCGAGGTGTTGAGATCGGTGCCTTCGAGGACATGCTTGGGCAGGATGCCGAAGGTAAAGAGCGTCGAGGCGAAAGTCGGCAGGATGGTGTTGTAGTTGACGATCACGGTCAAATCGTCAGGCGTTTCAATGCTCTCGACTTCTTCGGTGCCGTCCTTGGATTCAGCGATGAAGGCCGGGTCCTTGACCGCTTCCCAGGTGTACTTGACGTCAGCCGAGGTGAAGGGTTCGCCGTCGTGCCACTTGACGCCTTCGCGGAGCTTATAGGTGATCTTCATGGTCTTGCCGTCTTCGGCAACGACGATGCCGCCGTTTTCGAGCGTCGGCACTTCGGTGGCGAGAACGGGGACGTACTTCGCGTCCGAGCCGGGCGCCAAAAGTCCTTCTACAACAGCGGCTTGGGCGTCGCCCAAAAAGCCGGTGGAGTAGACATTCATGGTGTCGATTTCATAGGTGAGACCGACAGTTAGCGTGCCGCCAGGAGCCTGGGCGTAGGCCGGGAAGGCACGGAATGCGGTCATGGCCACGCCACCGGCCAGCATGCCCTGAAGGGCGGCACGTCTCGTCAATTTAAACGTCATGTTCTCTTCCTTGCTTCTGCCCTAGGGGCGTTCTCTCCGGTGCCGGATTTTCCGGTCTTATTCAGTAGCCAAGGCTGCGATCGACAGCGTGCGGGATCGGCTCGCCGCGTTCGAAGCGCTTGATATTGCTGACCATTTCCTTGACGGCCATGTGCTGGTGCGTCGGCGCCGCAACGTGGGGCGAGAGCCGGACCTTGGGGTGTTTCCAGAGCGGATCGTCGGATGGGAGCGGCTCGATGCGGAAAACATCGAGCGCTGCGCCGCTCAATTTGCCGCCGTCGAGGGCAGCCAGAAGGTCGGCATCGACGACGTGACCACCCCGCGCACCGTTAATGAAAAAGGCGCCATCTGTTAGCATTCCGATAACATCGAGATCGACGATGTCGGCGGTTTCGTTAGTCAGGGGCAGAAGGTTGACCAAAATGTCCGATCCGCGGACGGCATTGGCCAATTGGTCCATGCCTGCATAGGTGGTCGCGCCCTCGATCTCGTGATGCGAGCGCGCCCAAACACGGGTGTCGAAACCGAACCGGACGAAGTGCTCGGCGACTGGGCGACCGAGAGCGCCGGCGCCGAGAACGGTGACCTTGCGCTCATTGGCGAGCTTTTCGGGCTGCGGGGTCCATTCGCCGCGCGCCTGCTGTTCGGCATAGAGGAAGAGGTTGCGATGCCAGGCCAGGGCCTGGGCCAGAACCCATTCAGCCATGCCAAGGGCGAGGCCATCGTCGACAAGACGGACGATGGGGAGATGGTCGGGGACTTCGCCGCTCGCGAGCAGATGCTCGATGCCGGCATTGAGGCTGAGGACCAATTTCAGGCCGGGCACGGCGCGGATGACGCCGGGCAGCGGACGGCCGACGACGATGTAGGGCACATCGGCATCACCCGGTTTGGGCTGCTCGGTCAGGACCTCATAATCCGGCAGCTCTGCACGGAAAAGTTGGGCCAGTTGTTCAGGATTTCCGCGCGAGGCAATGAATATACGTTTCATGACAGGGAGCATGATGTGTCCAGCTTGGATCATGCAATGGCCGAAAAAATTCAATTTCCCTGCACTTGAGATCATGCAAGGCGGGTTTTCGGGCCAAAATGATAAAGCACGCGCCGGGGCTGGCGCGTGCTTATCCACAATGCTTTTGAATTGAGCAGGACCGGTCAGGCGATCGGGTTGGCAAGGTTCAGTTCGTGGCTGCGAATGCAGGCGACGCGATGGCCACTTTCGAGTGTTTCGAGCGGCGGCACAACCTCGGCACAGGCATCGATGGCATAGGGGCAGCGGGTGCGGAAGACGCAACCGGAGGGTGGATTGACCGGGCTTGGAAGATCGCCCTTGAGGGTAATGCGGTCGCGGCGGACTGTAGGGTCCGGCACAGGCGCGGCGTCGAGAAGCGCGCGGGTATAGGGATGGCGGGGGTTGGCATAGAGCTCCGCGGCGGTGCCCATTTCCATGACGCGGCCGAGATAGAGGACGATAACGCGGTCGCAGAGGAATTCGATGACCGAAAGATCGTGGCCGATGAAGAGAAGCGAGAGGCCCAATTCGCGGCGGAGATCCTGCAAGAGGTTAATGATCTGGGCCTGGATCGAGACGTCGAGCGCCGAGACCGGCTCGTCGGCGACGATGAATTCGGGGTTGACCGCGAGGGCGCGGGCGATGCCGATGCGCTGGCGTTGCCCACCGGAAAACTCATGCGGGAAACGAGCGGCAGCGCTGCGCGGCAGGCCGACCTGTTCGAGGAGATCTCCAATGCGCTGGTCGCGATCTTTCCGCGTGCCGATCTTGTGCAGCATCAGGGCCTCACCCAGCGTCTGGCCGACGCTCATGCGTGGGTTGAGGCTGGCATAGGGGTCCTGGAAGATGATCTGCATCTTGCTGCGCAGGGCTTTGAGATCCGCCGGCGGGAGGGCGGTGACGTCCTTATCGCCCAGTTGCACCCTGCCCGATGTCGGCTCGACGAGACGCAGGACGGCGCGGCCGAGCGTGGTCTTGCCCGAACCGGATTCGCCGACAAGGCCGACAACTTCGCCCTTGCCGACAGTGAAAGAGACACCATCGAGCGCGCGGAGCGTGACGCCTTCCTTGAACAGCGACTTGCCGATTGGATAGTGGACTTCGAGGTCTTCGACGACGAGGAGCGGTTCAGCCATGGACTTCGTTCCAGCGGATGCAGCGAGCCCGATGTTCGGGAACGACAGGCAGGAGGGCGGGCACAGCGGCGCGGCATTCAGGGATCACCCAGGCGCAGCGCGGGTTGAAATCGCAGCCCTGCGGCGGGTTGCGCGGATCAACGACGCTGCCGGGAATGGCGCGGAGGCGAAGCTCCTGGCCCGAGGCGCGGGCGGCATGATCGACGACGGGAAGGCTATCGAGAAGACCGCGGGTATAGGGATGGCTCGGATGGGCGAAAAGTTCGCGCACCGGGGCCGTTTCGACGATGCGGCCGCCATACATGACGGCGACGCGATCGGCGACTTCGGCGACGACGCCCAGATTGTGGGTGATGAAGAGGATGCCCATGCCGATCTCGCGCTGCAGGCGGCGCATGAGTTCGAGGATCTGCAATTGCACGGTCACGTCGAGGGCGGTGGTGGGTTCATCAGCGATGAGCAGTGCGGGATTGCAGGCAAGCGCCATGGCGATCATGACGCGCTGGCGCATGCCGCCCGACATTTGGTGGGGATAGACATCGGCGCGGCGGGCCGGATCGGGGATTTCAACCAGAGCCAGCATCTCGACGGCGCGGGCCCAGGCCTGTTTTCGCGTCAGGTTCTGGTGAAGCCGTGCGGCTTCGGCGATCTGGGCACCAACCTTCTGGGTCGGATTGAGCGAGGTCATCGGCTCCTGAAAGATCATGCCGATTTCGTTGCCGCGAATGGCGCGCATGGCGTTTTCGGGCTGCTGGACGAGATCGACGATCTGTCCGGAGCGGGTGCGAAACAGCATTTCGCCGCCCGTTATGGCGCCGACGCCCTTTTGAATGAGGCGCATGACCGAAAGGCTGGTGACGGATTTGCCAGAGCCGCTTTCACCGACCAGGGCAACGGTTTCGCCCTGCCCGATGGTGAGATCGACGCCTTTGACGGCGCGAACGACGCCGGTTTCAGTCGAAAACTCGGTGACGAGGCCGCGGATGTCGAGCAGTGGAGTGGTCTGATCCGTCATGGGTTGAGGTGCCCTGCCCTTTCCATTTCCTCTGATATCCAGGCGAGCGGCATGTGGCCGTAGCTGAGGAGATGATCGTGGAAACCGAGCGTGTCGCCCTTCCAGCGCTGGCGCAAGCTTTTGATGCCTTCAACGCCCAGCCAATACATCAGGCGCGAGCCCGGCAGCATGGAATTGCGTACGACTTCACCCTCGACGCGGGCGGCGGCAAAGCCGGCCTCGCGGTAGAAGGCCATGGCCTCATCAAGGCTCCAATCGCCGAGATGGAGTTTTATATCGACAAGGACGCTCGCCGCGTTGCGGCGCTCGAACTGCTTGAGTAGGAGGATTTCCTCGGGCGTGTAGAAGCCCGGCGCTTCCATCAGCAGGTCTTCGACATAGCAGGCCCAGCCTTCGATGAGCGTGCCAGATCCGAGAAAGGCGAGGCCGAGTGCGCAATCGGTGCCGGCGATGCGCGCGAGGCGCGATTGGGCGGCACGGGCGCGGGTGTTCTGCGTGTGATGGCCGACGCTGCCGTGGTGGACCGAATGGATGGTTTTGACCATGGCGGTATTGTTGCCACGGAGAAACGCCTGCTCATCCTCGCCGGGCGGGGTCACCCAATATACGCTGCCGGCACCGGGATTGAGGCCGGGGGGCGAGCGATAAAAGAGGAAGTACAGTGGCTGGCTGATCTTGCGGAAGCACGGGGCCATCCAGCGGTAGTCGAGATCGTATTCCTGCGCCGGGGTGACGAGTTCGGCGCCTTGGGCAACCGCTTGCACGTCCCAATCCATATAGCTGTCAAAGACCGCTTCGGGATCGGCGGGATGGATGTCGGCGAGACTGGCGAGGATCTGGTCGACACTGCGGCTCGGGTCGATGGCGCGGGCCATCTCGGCCATCTCGTCGCCCATGCGCTTATAGGCGGCTTCGGCCAAGTCGACGGCTTCGCGCGGCGACATGGGAAGGCCGTGGATTTCGGTCATAAGCTGGCTGAGATAGGCTTCGCCACAGGCCGGATCAGCGTCGGGCTGGGTGTCGAGCGCGGCGGCGAAGGCTTCGAAGGCGTCGGCGGCCTGGCGCGCGGGTTCGGCCCAATCGTCGGCGAATTCTTCGTGGAGCTTTATGTCACTGCGCAAGAAACCGGCCATGGCCGTCGCTTCCTTTTGCGCGCGCTTGATCCAGCCTTGCGCAGCGGGCACGCCATCGAGGCGTTCGGCGGCGGCGCGGAGGAAGGTGTCAATGCCGTTGAGCCGCGCGACCAGCGCCGCGTGGCGGATCGGCATGGATTGCGGCAGGAGCAGCGAAATGATCGAGAAGGCCGCTTCGCCCGAATACCATGCAGGGTTGTGGAGGCGCGGACGTGTTTCGGCGGCGAGGCGCTGCATGCGCAGCTCGGCCAGCATCATGCGCCGGTCGAGCCGATCGCCGAGATTTTCGGGTTCCTCGCTGGCCTCAAGACGGGCGAGGAGATCGTCGATTTCGGCGATCTCTTCAGTCAGCGTTTCGGGGCCAGCCGGGGGAAGCTCGCTATCATGGGCCTTGTCGCCCATGAAGGTCGCGTCGACTGGGCGGAAGCGCCAGTGATGGGCGAGGAAGTCATCGACCAGCGCCGGATCGTAGGAAACCGTCATGCGCTCTTGCCCGGCAGGTCGACCCAGCGGCGCTCGAAATGCGCCTTGATGATCGCGTCGACGATTTCCTGACTCTTGGCGCCATCGAAGAAGGTGCACTCCTGCGGCCGATCTTCGAGGATTTCATCGACGAAGTGGCGGACGAGATTGCGGTAGTAGAGTTCGGGCCAGGGCGTGTTGAGCGTCGTGCCTGGCGGCAGGGCTTCGGGGCCGACATCGTAGGGGATGAACTCGACGGCTTCGGCCTTGGCGATTTTCAGGGTTTCGGCGGTGCCGAATTCCGAGATCAGGCGGGCAACGGCGGCGCCCTTAGAGCCATAGACGCGGATTTCGACACCGGGATAATTGCCGACGGCGACATAAGAGGTCTGGAGGAGACCCTGTGCGCCATTGGCATATTCGACCAGAGCCACAGCACCGTCTTCGACCTTGATCTTTTGGAGGCCGACTTCGCCGCGCACGATGCGTTCGGGGATGAAATTCTTCATCGTCGAGGCGACGGAGCCGAACTCGCCGCCGAGCCAGCGCATGAGGTCGATGAGGTGCGAGCCATAGCCGACGATCGAAGCCGGGATCAGCGAATTGCGATCAACGCCCGGCGTGATTTGGCGCAGTGGCTCCTGCGGATCGAGCCACTGGGAATTCTGCTCGAAGCCGTGGATGTGGAACACTTCGCCGAGCGTGCCGTCATCGATCCACTTCTTGATCTGCCGGATGGCAGGCGAATAGCGGAAGGTGAAGCCGAGCTTGGTGCGGACGCCCTTGGCATCGGCCTTGGCCGCGGCATCGAAAGCTGGAGCGGCTTCGGTGTGGAGCGGCTTTTCCGAAAGGACGTGCTTGCCGCCTTCGATGGCGAGGAGGCTGAGCGGCAGGTGGGTATGGGTCGGGGTGCAGACGTCGACCATCTGCACATCCGGGTCGGCAATGAGCTTTTCGGGGTCGGTGAAGACCTTTTTGGCCCCGTATTTTTCGCCCATGGCGTTGGCGCGATCGGGATCGAGATCGCAGACGGCGATCAGGTCGACGCGCTCATGCGCCTTGTAGCCGGGAAGGTGTGCCTTATCGGCCCAGGTATGCGCGCCGATAAGGCCGACGCCGAGTTTGCTGGTCATGGCAGGGTCTTTCCGATCTCGGCCGCATAGGCTTCGAGTTCATCATAATTATGGAAGCCGAGCTGGCGCTTGCCGTCTTCGATCTCGTAGATCATCCCGACCATCTTCTCGTTGAGACGGGTATCGGCGCCGGCCTTCTTGCCGAACTCGATGAGTTTTCCGGCAAAGGCGCGGGTTTCGGACGGGCGCTTGCGATAAACGATATCCCACCAGATGCCCGAACCCTTTTTCTTGAAATTGTGGGTCGGCTTGTTGTCCTGGTCCTTCTTGAGGAGCCAGATGGCGTGGTCGATATTGGCGAGGAGTTTCTTGGTGTCCTCGGCCGTCTTCACGCGATAATTGGCGGGATCGAAGAAGTCGAAGGCCTGGATGTCGATATTGTTGGCGTCGGCGATTTCGAGGGCTTCCTTGACGATAGCGCCGGCAAGGCGGGCATAGCGCTCGACCCCGAGCGTGTCGCGGATCTTGGCGTCGGCCAGGGCCGAGAAGACGACCTGGGCGGAATAGACTTCCTTGGCCCAGATCTGGCCCCAGATGCGGTCCGAATATTGAACTTCGGTGAGGGCCGAGAGCGCGTCGCCGATCTCTTTGAGCCGCGGGGTCATCTCGCCGCTCATCTCGCCAAGCTGGATCGGGCCTTCGTGGACGAATTCGATATAGCCCGGATCGACCAGCGCGCCGCCATAATTGGGGATCGAGCCGATGATGATGTTCTTGCCGGGGAGGCCATGTTCGTCGAGCAGCGCGATCATGTCGGGCTCGTTGAAGCCGTTCTGGTAGGAGACGACGGCGCTGTCTGCCTTGAGGAGCGGCACGATCTGCTTGAGGGCTTCGAGCGTGTGCTGGGATTTGGTGGCGACAAGGACGACGCCGAGATCGCCCGAGAGCTGGTCGGGGGTCGCAGCCTTGACCTTGACGTTAAGGTCGCCACGGACGCCGTCGATGGTCATGCCATTGGCGTTGAGGGCGTCGACATGTTCTTTCCAGCGATCGACGAGGAGCACGTCGTGGCCGGCTTTGGTCATATAGGCGCCGGCCAGACCGCCGATGGCGCCGGCACCGATAATGGTGAATTTCATGGGTGGGGCCCTGACCTTATTGTTAGTTGGCGACCTGGGGGAACATCGAGAGGCTCTCGGGCGAGTTCGCGTAGGAATAGAGCGCCTTGATGAAGGCGGGACGCTCGGCGTCTGTCACGCGTTCGCGCACCTTGCGGACGATCTCGTTGCCGGCCCAGTAGGAGGAGATGAAAGGACCGCGGAAGGGGTGGGCGGCCATGCGCAGGCGGCCCTGGACCCAGGCTTCCTGGCCCATGGCGGTGGTGCGGAGGTAATTGGCGACGTCTTCGCGCGGCATGCCTTCGACCATCAGCATCCAGGCGGCGCTGGTCTGGGCGGCGGAGCGGACGCGACGGAGCTCGATGTGGATTGCGTCATCGTCGTCTTCGACGAAATCGATGAGGTGCACGCCCTGGTCGCCGATGCCTTCCTGCACGCAACCGGTGATGGCGTCGGTGGTGATGAGGAGGGCGTCGGCCGGGGCTTCGCCGGCATCGACGGCGGCCTTGGTCGACAGAAGCTGGGTC
This sequence comes from Devosia soli, assembly GCF_000970455.1. Taxonomy (GTDB): domain Bacteria; phylum Pseudomonadota; class Alphaproteobacteria; order Rhizobiales; family Devosiaceae; genus Devosia; species Devosia soli. The sequence continues at coordinate 103,259 of NZ_LAJG01000048.1, forward strand.
GAGTGGCCGGGATAGACTTCGTGGCAGACCAGGTGTTTGAGCGCGGCGCGGGTGAAGCTGAGGTCGAAATTGAGGTCCATCTTGCCTTCGTTGAAGGAGCAGCGGGCAGTGTAGAACATGCCGCGGACCGGGTTGAGGACCATGTCATAATCGCCGGTGTCGAAGATCATGGCGTCGGTCTTGGCCTTGGCCTTGGCCATAAGCTCGCGGAAGACGGTCTCGACCTGTTCAGCAGGGATGGCGCGGGCTTCTTCCCAGGCGGCGACGCGTTCGCCGAGGGTGCCGTTGACGAAGCCCGAGCGCTTGAGCACCGCGTCGAGCTTGGCGCGGGCGTCTTCAATGACGGCGGCGTCTTCGCGACCGGCGGGGGCGCCGACGAGCTGGGTGACCTTTTCCTCAAAGCTGGGGCTCGCGCCAGCCAGCATCTTGGTGGCAGTGCGGACCGAGCGGATCATGCCTTCAAGGAAGACTTTTCGCGGGCTCGCCGGCAGGGCGGCGGCTTCGGTGACAAGCGTGTCGAGATCGGCCTTGATGGCTTCGACGTCATTGTATTGACGCGCCGGAATGCTGTCGCCACCGAGATAGATCGGGACGAGACCTTCGCCGCCAAGAAGGCTCTTGTCGGCGGGCTGGCGGCGCTCATAGGCGTCGATGCCCATGGTGATGGCGGTGAGGTCGCGACCGATCTCGAAGGAATTCATGGGATAAAACTCAGTGTTCGAAGATGGCGTCGGGATTGCGGAAGGACTTGAATTCAAGCGCATTGCCCGAAGGGTCGAGGAGGAAGAAGGTCCCCTGCTCGCCCGGCTCGCCCTCAAAGCGGATCTTTGGCTCCATGACGAAGGCATAGGAGGCGCCGCGGAGGCGCTCGATCAGGCCGTTCCAGGTGTCCCAGGGGAGCACGGCGCCAAAATGGTGCAACGGCACCATGTCATTGCCGACCTTGGAGCGGGCGGTGGGCTTCGGGTCATTGTTGATGTGAGCGGAGAGCTGGTGGCCGAAGAAGTCGAAATCTATCCAGTTCTCGGCCTCGCGCCCGACCTTGCAGCCGATGATCTCGCCATAGAAATTTCGGGTGCTTTCTTTGTCCTTCACTGCGAAGGCCATGTGAAATGGGATCATTTGGCGGGTCCAAGAGGATGAGGAACGATCGCGGCTCTCCCGCGTCTCAAGGAAAAAGCTAAACGCTTGGCGTCTTGCTGCAAGGCGCATAAAGATTGCCCTTGCATGACCTCATGGAATGATAATCAGTGAAACGGCGCATTCTTCCTTCCCTCAACGCATTAAGAACCTTCGAAGCGGTCGCTCGCTACAACTCCTTCACCCGCGCGGCGGAAGAGCTCAATGTGACGCAAAGCGCCGCAAGCCGGCTTGTGCACAGCCTTGAGGAATATCTCGAGGTGCCGCTCTTCACGAGGCGCAGCCGGCGCATCCAGCTCACCGACCAAGGCGAATATTATAGCCGCCTCGTCAGCCGCTCACTCGATCTGCTTGAGGCCGGGACGGTCGAATTGATGTCGTCCAAGGCCGGCAAGGGCACGCTTTCGGTGGGCATGCTGCCGACCTTCGGCACGCGCTGGCTGCTGCCGCGCCTGCCCTCGTTTCAGAAGCTCTATCCCGATGTGTCTGTGAATGTGGTCTCCAGTGACGGCGACCTCGATTTCACGCGCGAGCGCATCGATATCGCCATTCGCTTCGGCCATGGCGAATGGAGCGATGCGCTGGTCGATCCGCTGATGAGCGAGGAAGTACAGGTTGTCTGCTCTCCGGCGCTGCTCGATCAGGACAACCCGCTTGACGAGCCGCAGGACATCGCCCGCTACCGGCTCATCGACCATTCGACCCGTCCCTATAGCTGGGAGCACTGGTTCCGATCGGTCGGCGCCGACCTGCCCCATATCAACTGGGGCCCGCGGCTCGAGCATTTCTTCATGATCATTGAAGCGGCCAAAGCAGGGCTCGGCATGGCCTTGCTCCCGACATTCCTCATCGAGGAAGAACTGACGAGCGGCACGCTCGTCGCCCCGTTCAAGTCCCGTGTTTCGGGGCCCGGCGCCTATTACCTCATCACCCCCCAAACCAAGGCAGGCCTGCCCCGCGTCATGGCTTTCAGGCGCTGGGTCCTCGATCAACTCAAATAGCGTCAGCGCCCATAAGCGCAGCAGCTTGGTCCGCAACTCCCTGCCCAATGGCATTCCGGTCGAAATCGGCGCGGTGTTCGAAGTGGCTGGGGTTTAGGGGCGGTTCCAGCGGGGACTAACACGGATGATTGAAGGGCCGGATCGGGCCTGTCGCGCATTGTCCTGCCGGTGCCGCCATCGGGGCGGCAAGCATGGAGGACCGGATGGCCGGCATCACCTACGACGTCGTCGAACATAATGGCGGCTTCGCCTATCGCGTGGGCGACGTCTTTTCCGAGACTTTTGCCACCCATCAGGCGGCCCGCGAGGCTGCCGAGTCGGCGGCCGACCGGCAGAGGCTGGCCGGCGAGGACGAGCAGATCCAGTATCAAGATGCGGAGGGGAACTGGCAGGAAGAGTTTTCGCGCGGCGACGATCATCCGCAAGCCGAAGTCATAGACGAGCTGCCGCAAGACCTCGAAGCGCGCGACCCGAATGGACGTGTGCTAGAAGAAGGCGAACTGCCCGATCCGGACCGGGCTCCACTCGGCGATCTGGTCCGCCGGGCATCGCGTTGAAAAGACGATTATGTGCTCGCCGTGCGGAGGCGGGATGGGCAGCACTTTTCCTTCGAGCGCGGCTGAACAACCGCGCTTGAGGACGCCTCATGCGTCCGTGTCGGGGCGCCTATTTGCCTTGACGAGGGCGCGCAATTGCTTTGAAAGCTGCGGGCCTTCCATCTGGCTGACGAGATATCCCTCTTTCGAGACTGCCAGCTTGACCTCGGTCACGCTTGCGAACTTTCCGCTCCGTGCAAGTTCGAAGGCTCGCTCCAAAGCTGTCATATGCGGGATCATGGGCGCTCCTAAACTGAAGAAGGCCACCCTGGGGCGGCCTTCCGGAAAGTAGACGCTTACTTGACGAGCATCAAGTTGATCGCGGATTCGCGACCATCGCGGCCGGTTTCGACCTCGTAGCTCAGCTTGTCATTTTCATAGAGGCCATCAACGCCCGAATTCTGCACCGCCGAGACGTGGACAAAGTGATCCTTACCGCCGTTTTCGGGAGTGATGAAGCCGAAGCCCTTGGTCGAATTGAAGAATTTGACGGTGCCATTGAGTCTGGACATAGGATGATTTCCTTTTAGCTCGGAGCCGTAGCGGAACGAGCAGTTTCCCCACTGCGACATGCAGAAAGGACCTAAAACGTTCGCAAGATAGATCAGAGAGCCAAGACCCAGTTCTCACCGGGGAGAGGCAGCCGACTTGGGCTGAAAACGTATGAAGGGATTATCGCAGGCAATCGTGTCGAGCACAAGGCGCGGTTTTCAATCTCTTCGCGAAGGAGCGGAAAAGGTGGGAGAGCGACCGATCGAAAACTGTTTGTCAGATACTCGCCGTGCCCCTGCCTTCGAGGCAGCGCCTTGCGGGACTGGTCCAGCAATATCACGAAGCCCGAAGCGTATTATTCGGTAAGCCTGGTGAAAGATCGGATGCCATTCACGATCGAGGTCTTTTTCGAGCAGGTGCCAGAAGAATAAAAACATGTGGCCACCATCATCTTCAGTCCAATGGCTCCAACTCTGGGGCAAACCATCGGTGTTGAAAGCATAAAAATGCCATCGAACCGGCGGCGAGCCGATCATGGCATCGCCCAACAAAACCGGGCTGGCGGCAAGGGACAGGCCGCTTTCTTCCCGCAGCTCGCGTGCGGCAGCTACGGCCGGCAATTCATTTGGCTCGAGCGTGCCCTTTACGAACTGACGTCCGGCGACCGGGTGCAGGAACGAGAGAACCTCCATCCCCTGAGACGTCTGCCGGAACGGCACAGCGCAGACCTTCTCGCCCATAATTACCCTCGCTTCGAGACAGGCGCCGGAAGCGAGCGCCAGGCCAATCTTGACGCCCAGCGCTCATGGTTCAGCTTCAAGACTCCTCTCGCGACGCCTTGTTGATGGCTGGACCGTTCTCGACGCAGCCTAGCGCAAACTACCCGATGGTCGAGGCCATGCGGCTGGGGAGAAGTTCGCCTGCGCGGTCGAGGACGGGATAGGCGGCGGCGGCGACGACGAAGGAATTGGCGAGTTTGAGGTCGCGCAGGAGGTCGAGGTGGAGTGCACTCGATTGGGATGCCGCCGTTACGCCATCGCGCATCAGGGCGAAGTGGCGCGTTGTTGCATCCTGTTCGACGCGGCGGAAGAGAGCCTTTTCTTCGGCCAGCTTGCGCGCCACCTGCGCGTCCTCGGTGACGAAGAGGGACGCCGCGGTGCGCGTATTGGCGATCAGGCGATCAAGGATTGCCGTCAACTCTTCCTCATTGTCGGCATCGGGAAGCAGGCCACGCTTGAGGCGCTTGGTGGCATGCAGCAGGAGATGCCGATCGATGACGTCGCCTGCCTGCTCCATGTTCATCACAAAGACCAGGATACGGTGCAGCCGCTCCTTGTCGTCTTCACCGAGGTCATCTTCGTCCACCTGCGCGAGATAGCGCTTGATGTGGGTATTGAGGCTGTCGAGCACGTCGTCGCGGGCGCGGGTTTCGGCCAGAAGCTTGCGCTCGTTATGAACGAGCACCTCGCGGGCTCCATTGAGCATCGCCTCAAGGGTATCGGCGAGCCGAAGCGCTTCGCGCTGGGCGCCACCAAGGGCGATCATGGGGATATCGAGCGCGCTGTGGTCAAGATAAATCGGCTGGGCCGGATCAGCCGCGTCCTGCCGGTCTGGGAGCAATCGGCACATCCAGACCGCGATCTGAGGCAGGAAAGGCAAGGCAATCAGCGCCATGGCAAAATTGAAGCCGAGATGGAAAACGGCGACATCGGCACCATCGGGCAGGTTCATGGCACTGAGGGCAACACTGATCTGCGGCAGGGCCAGCCAAGCTATAGCAAGGCCCAGGAGTCTGTTGCCAAGATTGAAGAGGGGCATGCGCCGGGCTGAAGGCGATTTGTCGCCGGCTTCCAAAAGCGGGTTGAGCGCGGTACCGAGATTGGCGCCCAGAACCAGCAGCAGCGCACTTTCATGCCCGACGATGCCGTGCGTTGCGAGCGACCCGACCAGCAGAACGACGGCGACGCTCGAATGCATGGCCCAGGCCAGCAGCGTTCCAAGGATAACCGCAACAAGCGGCATGGCTCCGAGGAGCCCGAGGAGCGTCATCACCTCTGTCGACTGAGCAACGGGCTCTAGGGCGAGAACAAGCTGGTGGAGGGCCAGCAACATCAAGCCAAGACCAATCAGGACCCGTCCGAGATCATGGCGACGGGAATCCTTGTCGAGCCGGAAGAGGATAAGCCCGATCGTGATCAGTGGCGCCGAAAGAATAGCGACGTTGAAAGACAGGAGGGTGACGATCAGCGCCGTACCCACATTGGCGCCGAGCATGACCGCCATGGCCGGCAAGAGGCCGATAAGACCCGCGGAAGTGAAATTTGTCGCCATCAGCGCTGTCGCAGTACTCGACTGCAAGACGACAGTGATGCCGATGCCCGCCAGAAGGGCCTTGATGCGATTGTCGAGTGTGTCGGCCAAAACCGTCCGGAGGCGCGGCCCAAAAGCACGCTGAACGCCCGATTGCACCATGTGGGTCCCCCACAAGAGCAATGAGATGGCCCCGACAAGGGCTAGAATGACGATCAGGCTATCCACCAATGCATCTCCGACAAATCACCTCCTTGGCGAGATGATGCACCTCTTCTGGCGCGCGCACAAATGCGTTGCTTACCATCTTTTGGAACTAGAACCTATTGCCCAAACGAGCAGCGTCGCCTCGTCGCCAGAAATTGCAGATCGCGGCGAAGAGGCGATGATTATCCGCTAAGGTGTGTCGACACGTTTAGGCGTAGAGCCAGGCGGCCATCGCGCCATAGAGCGGTATGCTGAGGAAGATGTCGAACGGGAAGGTAATGGCCAGCGAGCAGGTCAGATTTCAGGACGGATTGGCATCAGGCAGCGCGCGGCGCCGAGCGCGGCGCAGTGCGGCGCCACTCGCGATCCTTGATGAGTCAGGTACTAAAAAGCCCGGCGCTGGTGCGCCGGGCCCGGATTGAACCTCAGAAGTCCATGCCGCCAGCCGGCATTGACGGGGCACTGTCTTTCTTCGGCTTTTCGGCAACGAGTGCTTCGGTCGTGATCAGCAGCGAGGCGACGGAAGCGGCATCCTCTAGTGCGGTGCGGACGACCTTGGCGGGGTCGATGACACCGGCCAGAACGAGGTCTTCGTATTCGCCGCTGGCCGCGTTATAGCCCCAGGAATACTGATCCTTTTCGAGCAGCTTGCCCGCCACCACCGAGCCATCGTCGCCGGCGTTGAGCGCAATCTGCTTGGCAGGAGCCTGGACGGCGCGGCGGATGATGTCGATGCCGGCCTGCTGGTCCTGATTGGCGCCCTTGAGCGTCTCGAGCACCTTGAGCGAGCGCAGCAGGGCCACGCCACCGCCTGGCAGAATGCCTTCTTCCACGGCCGCGCGGGTCGCGTGCAGGGCATCGTCGACACGGTCCTTCTTTTCCTTGACCTCGACTTCCGTCGCCCCACCGACGCGGATCACTGCGACGCCACCGGCGAGCTTGGCGAGGCGCTCCTGCAGCTTTTCGCGATCGTAGTCCGAAGTCGTTTCTTCGATCTGCGCCTTGATCTGGTTGACGCGGCCGGTGATGTCGTCCTTGCCGCCAGCGCCTTCGACGATGGTAGTATTTTCCTTTTCGATCACCACCTTCTTGGCGCGCCCGAGCATGTCGAGCGTGACGTTTTCAAGCTTGATGCCGAGATCTTCGGAAACGACATTGCCGCCGGTGAGGATGGCGATGTCTTCCAGCATGGCCTTGCGACGATCGCCGAAGCCCGGCGCCTTGACTGCGGCGACCTTGAGCCCGCCGCGCAAGCGATTGACGACGAGCGTTGCCAGCGCCTCGCCCTCGACGTCCTCGGCGACGATGACCAGCGGACGCCCCGACTGCACGACGCTTTCGAGCAGCGGCAGGATCGACTGGAGGTTGGAGAGCTTCTTTTCGTGGATGAGGATATAGGCGTCCTCGAGTTCCACGCGCATCTTTTCGGAATTGGTGACGAAATAGGGCGAGAGATAGCCGCGGTCGAACTGCATGCCTTCGACGACTTCAAGCTCGGTAATCGCCGTCTTGGCTTCTTCCACCGTGATCACGCCGTCATTGCCCACCTTTTCCATGGCTTCGGCAAGGAACTGGCCGATTTCCTTATCGCCATTGGCCGAGATAGTGCCGACCTGTGCGATCTCGGAATTCGAGGTCACCTTCTTGGCGTGACCCTTGAGGTCTTCGACCACCTTGGTGACGGCAAGATCGATACCGCGCTTTAGATCCATGGGGTTCATGCCGGCGGCAACAGCCTTGGCGCCTTCCTTGACGATTGCCTGGGCCAGCACGGTAGCGGTCGTCGTGCCGTCGCCTGCCAGGTCATTGGTCTTGGAGGCGACTTCGCGCAGCATCTGCGCGCCCATGTTCTCGAACTTGTCTTCGAGCTCGATTTCCTTGGCGACGGAGACGCCATCCTTGGTGATGCGCGGCGCGCCGAAGGACTTTTCGATGACCACGTTGCGGCCCTTGGGGCCGAGGGTCACCTTGACCGCATTGGCAAGCGTATCCACGCCGCGCAGCATCTTTTCGCGCGCGTCAGACGAGAATTTGACTTCTTTGGCAGCCATTTCCGTTTGCTCCCTCTAAAATCCTCAAGCCGCCTTGCGGGCCGGTTCGGCCTGCTCGACGATGCCGAGAATGTCGCTCTCCTTCATGATGAGAAGATCTTGGCCATCGATCTTGACCTCGGTGCCGCTCCATTTGCCGAACAGCACACGGTCGCCGGCTTTCACTTCCGGAGCAACGAGGTTGCCGCGGTCGTCACGGGCACCCGGGCCCACGGCAATGACTTCGCCTTCGGCTGGCTTTTCCTTGGCGGTATCGGGAATGATGATGCCACCGGCCGTCTTTTCGTTGGCCTCAAGGCGGCGGACGACCACACGGTCATGCAAGGGACGAAACCCCATTTTCGAACCTCCTTACCTGGACATGTCGGAACTCCTCCCGGCATTCCCGGGAGGAAGCGATCGGTGAGATCGGTGGCCGAAAAATCCGTTTCAAGAGGCGATACGAATTTTTTTTGGGATGGGCGGGAACCGAGCGAAATCCGGCCGTAGACACCTGCAGGTACCGCTCTTACCCCGGCGTCGTAAGAGTGGTTTTTGACGGCGCCCGAGCAAAAAAGCCCGCCCGGACGACCTCGCGCGTGAGACGTCAGGCACTCACTCCGAACAAGGCGCCGATGGCAGCCGTGGCGGCCATGGCAATGCTGCCCCAGATGACGACGCGTCCCGCGCCACGAACTACTCCCGCGCCGCCTGCCGAGGCTCCAAGCGCCCCCAGTATGGCCAATCCAACCAGCGTGGCGCCCGCAACGACGAGGCTGGTCAGGCCAACCGGTGTCAGAAGCGAGACGAGGATAGGGATTACGGCACCCGCCGCGAAGGTCAATGCCGAGACGAGCGCCGCCTGCACCGGCCGCGTTTCGACGGTTTCGGAAATGCCCAATTCATCGCGGGCATGCGCCGCCAATGCGTTGCGGGCGGTCAACTGCTCGGCAACCTGGCGGGCAAGCGGTTCATCGAGGCCCCGCGCGACATAGATGCCGGTCAGTTCGTCGAGCTCGCTCGCCGGATCCGAAGTAAGCTCGGCCCGTTCGCGAGCGAGGTCAGCCTGCTCTGCATCCGATTGCGAGCTGACCGAGACATATTCCCCCGCTGCCATGGACATGGCGCCGGCAACAAGGCCCGCAAGACCTGCAATCAGGATCGCCTGATGATCGGAGCCGGCCGCCGCCACGCCAACCACGAGGCTCGATGTCGAAACCAGCCCATCGTTGGCGCCAAGCACGGCGGCACGGAGCCAGCCGATGCGATGCACCATGTGGATTTCGGAATGGGTCAACCGGCTCATGTTTTGGCCTCCTCGGCTCCGGTGTTGGAAAAGTGGATCGACGCGGTCATGCCCGTTTCGTCCTGTCGATGGACCAGCCTTGCGCCATGAAGCGACAAAACCCGCTCGACCACCGCCAGCCCGATGCCCAGGCTGTCCGATGTCTTGCTCGCAGCGGAGCCTTCGGGTTTGCGGTCGATAATTGAAATGGTTGGTCCCTGCCCCACACGCACGGTTATCGCCGTGCCGGCGGGAGAGTGGCGCACGGCATTTTCGATGAGATTCCTACACGCATCGCGGATGAGGCTGGGCACCACCATGGCGCGGACCGCATCGGCGGTTTCGAAAGCGATGGTATCGCCCCGCGCCATCACCCAGGGCGCCACCGAGCCGACGACCTCTTCTCCCAATTGCCCAAGATCGGTGTCTTCGAATTGGCGTTCGTTGATGGCTTCGAGCCGGGCAAGACCTGTCAGCTGCGTTACGAACTCGGCCAGTTCATCCACATCTGCCTCCGCCTTGCGCGCCCGGGAGCTATCGATGCCCGAAAGCTCGAGCTTGATGATGGCAAGAGGCGTGCGCACCTCGTGGGCAATGGCCGACGTCATCATGCGTTGGCCGCGGATCAGATCGCCGGTCCTTTGGAAAGCGCGATTGACTGCCCGCGTGAGGTGGCTGATTTCCTCCGGCATGTTACCCGTGGGCAGGCCTTCGCCGAGATTGAGGGGATCGAGATTGTCGGCGGCAAAGGCGGCCGCTTTCACCGGCCGGAGAGCCGCGATGATCGAAAGGATCGTGCCGCCCATCACCAGCACCAGCAGGAGGCTCATGGGAACAACAAGGTGGTCGAGAACTTCATGCCAGAAGACGCTCCAGATCAGACCCTCGGTGTCGCCCACGGTCGCAAACTCGATCAGCAGCACCTGTCCACCGCGTTCGACAGTACCGCCGCCTGCAACATGGAGGGGCTTGCCCGGCTCGATGAAGCGCACCCAGAAGTCTGGCGGCCGCACGGTTGGTGGAAGAAAGTGCTCTTCGCAGGCGGCGTCACACGAGGAATAGAGGATTGTCCCGTTCGCCATACGGACGCGAGCAAAATATCCGCTGCCGGGTGCAAAGAGGTCTGCCATTTCGTCGGGAAGGGCATAGCGCGTGACACCGCCTTCGGTCGATTGACCCTCTCCCAGGCGATCCACCTGCTGTTCGATCAGCAGGCGACCAAGCTCCTCATCGTTGAAATAATAGTCGGCGATCACCAGCACCATCTGAGCCAGGGCGGCGATGAGAGCGAAAAAAACGATGCGGATCGCCGCGATCTGCCAAAGGGGGCGGTTCATAGCGTGGTTCTGAGAAGGTAGCCGACGCCACGGATGGTCTCTATGGCAAATCCTGTACCAACGCCCTCAAGCCTCTTGCGGAGGCGCGAAACGGAAAGCTCGACGGCATTGGCGCTGCGCTCGTCCCCGAACTCTGAAAAGCTGTGCTCGATCTTGCGCTTGGAAACCACCTGATCGGCGCTGCGCATCAGCATCTCAAGTAGACCCCGCTCCCGAGGCGCCAGGTCCAACACTTGGTCGCCGCACCGCGCAGGTTCGCCCGAAAGCGGGAGCACGACATTGGCAACGATCAGCTCGGGCATGACAGCCTGGGGAGAGCGGCGCATCAGGGCGCGGATGCGGGCGATCAGCTCGCCATTGTTGAAGGGCTTTGTGAGATAGTCGTCGGCTCCCGCATCCAGCCCATCGATGCGCTCGTCGACCGCGCCTCGTGCCGTCAGCACCAGAGTGGGCACGGACATCTTGCGCTTGCGGATACGCCGCAGCACGTCGAGGCCATCGATATCCGGCAGGCCGAGATCGAGGATGACGATATCATAGGGCACCTGCTGGAGCGCTTCGAAACCATCCTCACCAAGCTGGAAAGCATCGACGAGCCAGCCTGCTTCCCGCAGCGTCTGGCCCGTCAGGTCGCGAAGCCGGGCATTATCTTCAATCAGCAAGATCCGCATCCGACACACCCAAGGCCCTCTTCCTGCCCGTCACCATCGCCCATGGCAGATTTTCCCGGTGCCTTATGCTTTCTATCACGGCGGCTGCGATATGCAGTATCGCAAGAGCGATGATGCCATTGGCGAGGAGGCCGTGCAGATCTTCGACCCACTGGACACCCCAGAACGCATCGAGCCCCATCATCCATCCGGTAAGGCCGAGGCCTGCAAGAATGGCCATTAGGGTCAGCATCATCAATGCACCGAGCGGAGAGTGCCCCAGCCGGCGCGGATCCTTGCCGTGGAGCAGAGCCGTGACATGGGCGATGATCCGGCGTGGCGTGGGGAAGAAATCCGAGAAGCGGGCATGGCGCGTGCCGACGATCCCCCAGACAAGGCGGATGGCGAGCGCAGCGACCACAACATAGCCGGTGACCCGGTGCAGATATTTGCCGTGCTCAAAGACCCAGAGGTTGAGGACGACACCAACGACAATAATCCAGTGAAAGAGGCGAACGACCGGGTCCCAGACCGTGACGGTGGCGGCGGAAGGATCCGCCGCCAGAGGGATAGTTCCCTTAGCCATCGATCTCGGCCTCGACCACGTCGCCGGTGACGGGGTTGAAGTAGACCTCGGCGCGCTTGTTGTCCTTGGTGAAGCCGTAGATTTCGTAGCAGTTGCCGCTCACCTGGAAGGTCTTGATGGTATAGCCGAGTTCAGCGACCTTGGCCTTCATCGCGTCCTGGCTCATCCACTTGTCCTGAGGTTCGGTGGTGCAAGCGGGGCTGGCCATGGCAACCGCCGGGGTCAGGGCGACAAGGGCGAGAACGAGAGCAGTCTTGAGGATCATCTTGGGTCTCCATTTGCACCGCGTCTGTGCGGCGATGACGATGGAGTAAGGCTCTCAAGCTGTCCAAACGCTGTCAGCGATGCAAAAGAGGCGCCTTTTGCATTTTGGGCCTGCGACAGAGCCCGAGCGGCTAGCCGTCAGTGGCGAGATCGATCGCAACGACGACCCCGCGACTGGCATCTGGGAGCCTCACGATACAGCCGATCGGCAATAGATGTCGTAGAGTGTCGCCAGAACTCGCGAGACCGGCTCGGAAGCCAGCCGGTAGAAGATAGCCTGCCCTTCCCGCCGTGTCTTGACGAGGCCGAGGGCCCGCAGCTTCGACAAATGCTGCGACAGCGGCGACTGGTCGAGGTCGACGATGCGCGAGAGTTCGCTCACGCTGCGCTCCTGGTCGAGCAAGTTGCAGAGGATCAAAAGCCGCTTCGGATTAGCCATTGCGGTGAGCAGCTGAGCAGCCTCCTCCGCCCGGGGTTCAAGCTCGGCGACGTTCATCGGGGCACAATCTTTCGTTTCCATGCTTGACACATTAGAATATTCGAATATGTAAATCAACGAAATTATCGGACGCCAGCCGGATTATCAGCCCGCAGCGCCAAGCACAAGCAGGTCTCATGGAAACGACATTTACCCCTCTGCAAGCCCTGATGGGCGGATCGCTGATCGGAACCTCTGCCGTCGCCCTCATGGGCTTGCACGGCCGGATCGCCGGCATGACGGGCATCGTCTCAGGCGTGATTCTGCCGCGCGGCGATTGGGGTTGGCGCCTTGCCTTTCTGATCGGCGCTATCGGAGCTACGGCGCTGATCCTGCTGCTGACCGGCATGCCCTTTTCCATCGAGTCGACGATCCCATCCTGGGCGGTCCTGCTCGGCGGCCTTCTCGTCGGCATCGGCGTCACCTTCGGCGGCGGCTGCACATCGGGACACGGCGTCTGCGGCATCGCGCGGCTCTCGACCCGCTCCATCCTCGCAACGGCGACGTTCATGGCAGCAACTTTCACCACCGTCTTCGTCATTCGCCATCTGCTGGGAGGATTTTGATGCTTCGCCTCGCTTCAGCAACGGCAATCGGCACGGTCTTCGGTCTCGGCATAGTCATTTCCGGCATGGCCAATCCTGCCAAGGTGCTCAACTTCTTTGACCTCTTCGGCACCTGGGATCCGAGTCTGGTGCTGGTCATGGGTTCGGCGCTCCTGGTGACTTTCATCGGCTACCGGTTCGTCCTCAAGCGCCCGGCACCAGCGTTCGATCGCAAGTTTCACCTTCCGGCCAAGCAGGACGTCGACCTGCCCCTCATCGCCGGCTCGGCCCTGTTCGGCATCGGCTGGGGCATTGCGGGCTTCTGCCCGGGCGGAGCGATCCCCGCATTGGGTTCTGGCCAGCCGGGCCCACTCATCTTCGTGGCCGCCATGATCGGCGGCATCCTCGGCGCTACCGGGCTGAGGGCGGCATTCTTCCGCCGCCAGGCCCTGGCGTGACGCCTAACAGTGGAAAGGAGATTTCCATGTCCAACCAGCCCATACCGTTCACGCCCGATCTTGGGGCAAAGCCCGAAGTCGTTGCATTCTTTGACGAGCCCACCAATACAATCAGCTACATCGTCAAGGATCCCAATTCCAACGCCTGCGCCGTGATCGATTCCGTCATGGACTTCGACTACGCCTCCGGCCATATCGCCTATGAAGGCGCCGACAGGATCATCGCGCATATCCGGAACAACGGCTGGACGCTTGAGTGGCTGATCGAAACGCATGTCCATGCCGATCATCTTTCCGCAGCGCCCTATATCCAGTCCAAACTCGGCGGCAAGCTCGGTATCGGCGATCAGATCCGCGTGGTGCAGGACACCTTTGGCAAGATCTTCAACGAGGGTACCGAATTTCAGCGGGACGGGTCGCAATTCGATCGCCTGTTCAAGGACGGCGACAGCTACCAGATCGGCACGATGACCGCCTACACCCTCTTTACGCCGGGCCATACGCCTGCAGATATGGTGCATGTGATCGGCAACGCCGCCTTTGTCGGCGACACTCTCTTCATGCCCGATGGCGGCTCCGCCCGCGCCGATTTCCCGGGGGGCGATGCGCGCACGCTGTATCGCTCCATCCAGCGAGTGCTCGCCCTGCCCGGGGAAATGCGGCTCTTCATGTGCCACGACTATGGCCCCAATGGTCGCGACATTGCCTGGGAAACGACCGTTGCCGAGGAGCGCGACCACAACATCCATGTCGGTCACGGCACCTCCGAAGACGCCTTCGTCAAGATGCGCATGGAGCGGGACAAAACCCTTTCCATGCCCAAGCTGATCATTCCATCTCTGCAGGTGAACATGCGGGCCGGCCGTCTGCCGCCCGCCGATGACGCCGGCAAAACCTATCTCAAGGTGCCCATCAACGGGCTCAAAACCGCAAAGGAATAATCCCCATGGCCATCAAGAAGATCGACGAGAACTTCGCCCAGAGCCCGCAAATCCAACCGGAAGAGGTGCGGGCAATAGCGGAAGCCGGCTACAAGGGCATCGTCTGCGCCCGGCCCGACGGCGAAGACCCTGGACAGCCCTCTTTCGCCGAGATCGCCGAGGTCGCCGAACGCTTTGGCCTGAAGGCATTCCACATTCCCGTCTCGGGACCACTGACCGAGGGCCAACGCATCCGCTTCGAACAGGCCATTGCCGAAACCGATGGCCCCATCCTCGGCTACTGCCGCTCCGGCGCCCGCGCCGGCAGCCTCTACGCCGCATCACTCTGAGCGAAAGACCGCGATGTTCCTCGAACCCCTGCAATATCTGCTCGGCGCCTTTTCGGGCAGCCTGGTGGGCTTCACCCTGGGCCTTTTCGGCGGCGGCGGCTCGATCCTGGCAGTCCCGCTGATGGTCTATGTTGTCGGGGTTCCAGTCGCTCACGTGGCGATCGGCACCAGTGCCTTTGCGGTAGCAGCCAACGCTGCCTCCAATCTCATCGCGCACGCCCGCAAGGGCAACGTCATCTGGCGGTGCGCTCTCATGTACACGGCCGCAGGCATCCTCGGCGCCTTCGTTGGATCAAGCATCGGCAAAGCGATCGATGGCGACAAGCTGCTCTTCCTTTTCGCCATCCTCATGCTTGTCGTCGGCGTGCTGATGTTCCGGGGCCGGGGCAATCCCGGCATTCCCGGCGCCACCTGCAACAGGGAAAAGGCGCCAAAAGTGCTGGGCTATGGCGCGCTGACCGGCGCATTTTCGGGATTCTTCGGCATCGGCGGCGGTTTTCTGATCGTTCCGGGCCTTGTCGCCTCGACCGGCATGCCGATCCTTAATGCCATCGGATCCTCGCTTGTCGCCGTTACCGCCTTCGGGCTGACCACCGCTCTCAGCTACGCCTTCTCGGGCCTCGTGGACTGGCCGCTGGCAGCGGTATTCATCGGTGGCGGCGTCCTCGGTGGCCTCATTGGCGCACGCGTCGCTGGTGTTCTGGCCAACCGCAAGGGCGCCCTCAACACCGCCTTTGCCGGCCTTATCATCGTCGTCGCCATCTACATGGCCATCCGGACAGCTACCGCCTTCGCGTGAGCCAGAAGTTTATCAGTGCCAGGTCGTGATCGTGCGACCAGGCTTTAGAACCGTCTGCCGATCGAAACTCTGCGCAACTTCGCCTTCCGGCATGATCAACCTGGAGCGTTCAAGGCGCGGAAGGAGCCGGTCGTTTTAAGACATTGGAACTCGAAGCCGCGTCCGCGCCGTTTTACCGTGACCCCAAACAATTCCCGGAGGTGGGCAATGCTGGATCACATCGCCATCGGCGTTGACGGCATGGCGAGCTCTTTGAATTTCTACGATGACGTTCTTGGCTTTCTGGGCATCAGACGCATCATCCGCTATGGCGGCGGTCCGGCCGGATTTTTGGATCGGGGTGAACTTACCGATTCAAGGCTATACTATATTTGTGGCAGCTCAGAGCGGAGCAGACGTAAATGCTTTCCATGCGGTGGCGATCAGGGCCAGGGCCACTGACAATGGTCACCCGGGCGAAGGCCACGGTACCATCCCGGCTACGATGGCGCCTTCGTCATTGTCCTTAACGGCTGCACTCTCGAAGCTGTCCACCACACAATTGATTCATGACCAACAGGCTTCAGGTCGCTCGCTGCCAAGCGGCTTTAGCCGCGATAGAGCGCACGCATTGCTTGTGTGAAGGTGAGGTTTGCGAATGACGAAACAATCTGACGCCCTGTCAAAATACCTGGAAGGCAAGAATGAAGCGACAATTCCGCTGTTTCTCCGCTTTCGAGAGGCCGCCATGCAGACTGGCGCTGCCGTGGAGGAAAGAGTTTCTCCAAGCATGGTCGCTTGGAAGGGAAAGCGTAATTTTGCGACGGCCTATATCAAGGGAAAATATCTTGAATGCTCGATCGATTTGCTCGAGCAGATCGAGCACAAGCACCTCAAGGCCGCTTTCCACACGACAAAAAAAGTTGTGACTCATCGCTTTACGCTTGAGCCCGACGAAAAGATCGATGCGGACTTGGTCAAGTGGCTCAAGCAAGCTTACCAAACGGTCGGCGGCGGGACGCGATAGCGGAGGAGCACGAGCGTCCCGTTCCGGCTAATCGAAGATCCTCAGCCTCCTCGAGAAATGGGAATTACGGACCGCGCGATCAACCGCCATCGAAGAGACCGCGACCCGAGATGCGGAGCACGGTTCCAAAGGCATGACCTGCACGCTCCGGGATGGCGATGTGCAGACCATTGGAGTCCGCGGTAAAGGGTACGGCTCCTGCCCCAACGATCTCCACGCGCTGAACCTGTCCAGCGCCAGTGGAGCTTGAGGTTGCTAGCGACGAGAGCGAAACCGTTCCCGATTTCGGTCCCAGTGTGACGGCGTAGAGCGCGTCATCCTTCCTGGTAAAACGCACGTCTTCACCAGTGAATGGACGCAGCGAGGATTCGCCGAAAAGTCCTTCCGGCAGGGTTGTCGGTCCCTCCCCCGAAACCCGCCATGGGCGCGAGCCGAAAATGGCTTCGCCGTATAGGGCATTCCAAGCGCCGATCTCCTCAACAATCCGGCGCTCCTCACTGTCGATGGTGCCATCTCCCTTGATCGGCACGCTCAGCAACAGGTTACCGTTTTTCGAGACGACATCGCAAAGCCGATGGATGACCCCAGCAGCGGTTTTGTACCGCTTGTTTTCAAAGATATCGCGCCGATAGTGCCAGTCGCCGATGCAGGTATCCGTCTGCCACGGATTAGAAACAATCTCCGAGCGGAAGCCACGCTCGACGTCTTCCACCAAGGCGCCGGCGCGGTCGCTGGGCAGCAGCTTGGTGTTGAGCACCACATCCATGCGCCCGGCATTCCAGGCAAGCGAGGCGTTGTAGTAGTGGGCTGCCATGTCGAGGCCGGCCTGGCCCAAGGGCAGGTCATGATTGTCGAAATAAAGGAGATCAGGTCTATAGCTATCGACGAGGTCCTTGCAGCGGCGGTACCAGCTTGTGACGAAGCCCGGATTGGCCTCGGGCGGGGCTTCATCCCAGACGGCGTCATGCGCTTCGTGCCATTGCTCTGCCGCCTTGGCGTCGGTGATATCGTCGGGCAAGGGCATGACAGGGCCACCATAAAGGTCTTGCGGATCAAGGCCTTCCCAGAAGGTGCCGGTGCCGTCTTCTTTTCTGAGTGTTGAGGCGTCGTAGCGTTCGCCAGCGCGGCTACCCTCGGGATCATAGCCATAGGCGGTTTGCCACCAGTGCCAGACATGAGCGCCATGGTTGGAGACGCCAAACTTGAGCCCGCGGGCGCGCGCTTTTTCAGCCCAGATGCCGACGATATCACGCTTTGGGCCCATGCGGGTTGAATTCCAGCCGTGAAAGCGCGAGGCGTAGTTGTCGAAATTGTCGTGGTGATTGGCCATGGCCACGAAATATTTAGCGCCCGCTTTCACATAGAGATCGAGCAGGTCATCGGGGTTCCAATTCTCCGCTTTCCACGAGCCGATGATGTCGATGAAGCCCGTGTCGGCTGGATGTACGTATCTTTCGCGGTGAAGATCCGACTGCTAATGGCCCTGCATGTACATGTGCCGCGCATACCAGTCCCCGGCCTCCGGCTGGCACTGGGGACCCCAATGCGCCCAGATCCCGAACTTGGCATCGCGGAACCAGTCCGGTGGGCGATATTGGCTCTTGAGCGAGGCCCAGTATGGCTCGAACGGGCCGGCGGCGATGGGTTCGCTGCGGTAGTGGGGCATGGGATTATATCCAGTTTTCAAGGCGCGGTTCTTACAGAGATCGAGGGCTCGGCTTTAAGTTGAGCGCCAAGCCGCTCTTCCTGTTCCGTTCTTATCCAATTGAGCGTGAGGTCCTCCCGGCCAGGCCCCGAGAGAACGAGGCGCGCGCCTTCGTCGTTGAGATCGAGGCGGAGAGCGGCAATATAGGCCGAGAATTGCTCAAGATTTTGATCTTCGGCCGTGATCAGAGCCCAGCCCTGGTTGAGACCGGCTTGGCGATATTCCAGGCCCGCGCCAGGACCGGTGACGATCGCTTGCAGGCTGGACGTCGCTTTGTAGGCCGCCAATGCCTTTCCGGCCTTGAGAATGAGCGTATCGCCGCTGACATGGTGCTCGATGCCGCTGCGGGCGGCGTAGATATGGGTAAAATCGAGCCGAGCATCTGCGTCGAGACGATAGAGGATGAGAGCGGTGCCGCCGTCCTGGAGGATACGCGGAAGATTGCCATTGCCGGCCCAATAGGAAGGCCGCTGGTTGCCCCAGGGATCGTCTTCGCCCGGATGATTGACCCAGCTGCGGGCCATGGGATGGGTGGACAAGCGTAAGTCGATCACATGCTGCTGATGGCCGTAGCCCCTGGCGCGCGCGCCGCTATTGGTGGAAAGCTGAATGTTTTCAGTCTTATGCAGAGAGAGCAGCGCTGCGGGGCCATAGCCCTGCCGATAGTGCGCGGAGATCGTTTCACCCGGGCCGGGCTGGGCGTAAGGCAGCAAATGAGCCGGTGGCTCATAGCGGCCCGCGGCAAAGAGCGGGAGCGAGGCGACGCCGCTATTGAGCCAGCCCTTGCCGAAGGCGACGGCAGCGAAGGGGGCGAGTTCGGTCAGGGGACCAGCGCGCAGTTCCTTGTCATAAGCGCGCCCCATGGAGCCGGCAGGGACGGCATTGAGCGTGTGAAGCGAGAGCATAGTGAAGATGCGATCGCAGAGGCGTTTGGCGCGGATGGCGATGGGCTCAGGCGCGAGTTCTGCGAGTGCCAGGAGACCAATGAAATCAACAGGATAATAAGCGGAAGAATTCCATTCGGCGAGGCCATCTTCCTCGACGGCATCGAGCCAGAGGCCCAGGCGATGCGTGGCGATTTCAGCCTGCTCGCGGCCGGAACGGTTGGAAGCGCTGAAATGCGCATCGGGCCAGGCGAGCCCGGCAAGGAGTTGAGAAACGTGGAAGCAGAGGGCGTGGTTTTCGCTCCAGAACCACATGACATCATTGCCGGGTTCGTCCACCCAATAGCGGAAGCCCTGGAGAATAGACTCAGTTCGTTCGCGCAAATCCTGGGGAAGATCAACGGCATGCCGGTGATAGGCCCAGAGGAGAGGCACCGAGACGAAGTCGGCGCAGTCGTGCCGCTCCTCGATGGCTCTGAGCGTCTCTTCGACGATCGGGCGAATGCGCGGATCGCTGCCCTGGCTCGTTTCGAGCAGCGCAACGACGGTGCCCATGCGGTTTTCGCCATGCCGCGCGGCGTGTTCCAGTGCATGGCGCTTGCGGGCGGCGAGATCGCCGGGGAGGACCTGCGGCTCGAGGGTGTGGAGAATAGCGCAGCCGATGACCCGTTCGACGCGGGACGTCCCGATGCTGAAGCTCAGCGGAACATTGTAGTAGCCATCCTGCAGTTCGCTTCCATGGCAGACGAAAACCTCGGTTGCGCCTGCTGGTAAGACCACCCGGCGCTGCAGCGCGCTAGCGTGGGTGTGCGAGGTGCTGGCGAAGGTGACCTCGATGTCGACATCCAGTTTAGCCGGGGTGTCGAAGACGAGGATAACTTTTTCGTCCGCCGTGACGACTTCGCCGCGGCAGCGGGCTTGCGCCGCGAGTGCCTTGAGAGCGCCGGCCTGTTCGCCGATCTCGGCGCCGGGGAGGACAATGTCGAGTTCAGTCTTGTCGAGGAGCGTGAGCTCGAAGAACCAATTCGTGTCGCGCTCCGCCATTTCCTCAGACAGGACAATGACTTCGCCGCCCGTAGCCTTGATCGGCAGGTGGACTACGGTGTCCTGAGCCTGGTTGCGGGTGAAGGGTTCGAAGCGGGCGGCCAAGGTGCCATCGACCCAGATATGAACGCCGCCGCAAGTGGTGAGGCGGAATGAGCAATAGCGGTCTTCGCGCGATGCAATTGTGGTGCGGCACCAACGGCTTAGCCGGGTCGGGCGATAGCGGAACTGAGTGAATTCAACCCGGCGATTACTGCCGGGAAGGTTGAGGCTTTCCACTTCCCAATCTCTGTCGAGGGAAACAGTGCGGCTTGCAACCTCGCGCCAGGTGGCGATACGGCAGGGCAGATCGCCGACATCAACGAAGCCATTGATGTAATGATAGTTTTGTGGATCGCCGGCTGGTGCTGGCGTCCCCGGGAAAGTATTCCGCAGTGATTGCCGAGAGTTCCCAGGCGGTCACGCTGTCACCGCGGGATAGGGTTAGCAGGGGCGCGGGGCAATGCCGGAGTCGATGAAGCGTTCTCCATCCTCCTTCGACATCAACTCGTTGGCGATAACCGCACCGCCAAACCGGCGCTTGATCTCTCCAAGCAAGCTGTCTTCGGCCTCAATCTCGCGAACAAAGATGAACCCGATCTTCCGATTGGCGAGTTCTTCGGCCACGTAGCCGAAGATCGCCTTGGGATTGCTGTCACCCATATCGTGTTCCTCGCCACGTGGACGCAGATGTACGCCCACTCGGTCGGCACCCCATACATCGACCACAGCATCCACGATCTCGAGAAGGAAACGGGCACGGTTCTCCACTGAACCGCCGTAGCGATCCGTTCGCTTGTTGGTCTTGTCCTGAAGGAACTGGTCAATGAGGTAGCCATTGGCCGCATGCAGCTCGACACCATCAAAACCGGCGGCCTTGGCCCGCTCTGCTCCGCGCCGGAAATCGTCGACGATGCCCGGTATTTCTTCAGTTTCAAGAGCACGTGGCACAGGGTGCGGCCGCTTCGGTCTGAGGCTGGAGACATGCCCAGCAGCGGCGATGGCGCTTGGCGCGACCGGAAGATCGCCATCAAGTAATTCCGGGTCGGAGATGCGGCCCACATGCCAGAGCTGAAGAAAGATGCGGCCACCAGCTTCGTGCACTTCTCCTGTGACCAGCCGCCAGCCTTCGACCTGCGATCGTTCCAGATGCCCGGCATACCCCGATAGCCAACACCTTGCGGCGAGACCGATGTCGCCTCGCTAAGGATCAGTCCGGCTCCCGCGCGCTGGCGATAGTACTCAGCCATCATGGCGTTCGGCACCCGATCAACACCGGCGCGCTTGCGGGTGAGCGGGAGCATAATGATACGGTTCGGCAACTTGAGGGCGCCAACCATCAGCGGATCGAACAAGCGGGACATTTGCAACTCCTTGGACCAGGAGCAGTTTCCTCGATGAACATCTCATTTTTATGTGGGCACGGTCTTGATTGGCTGACGGAGGCGTCACGCCGTAGGCTTGCAACCCTATAGGAAGCTCGCCTCGAAAAGCTGCTCTGAATAGGGATGGTGAGTCTCACCCTTTTCGAGTGCGCCCTTGTCGAGTTCGTCGACGAAGGTGCCGTCCTTCATCACCAGCACGCGGTCGCACATGTGGGCGATCACCGAGAGATCGTGGCTGACGAGGACGTAGGTGAGGTTCCGCTCTTCGCGAAGATCGGAGAGCAGGTTGAGGACTTCGGCCTGCACCGACACGTCGAGCGCCGAAGTCGGCTCGTCGAGGAGCAGGATTTCGGGCTCGAGCATCAGCGCACGGGCGATAGCAACGCGCTGGCGCTGGCCGCCCGAGAGTTCGTGCGGAAAGCGTTCGGCGAAGTTGGCAGGAAGGCCGACCTGCTCCAGCGAGGGCGCCACGCGGCTCCAACCATCGCCGGTTTTCATGGCGCGGGCGGGTTCGGCGAGGACGCGCTCGATCCGGTGGCGCGGGTGGATGGAGCCATAGGGATCCTGGAACACCATCTGTGCGAGCTTCAGTTGCTCGCGGCTGCGTTCGCGGTCGACGGGTTTTCCGGCGAGGCGGATGTCGCCTTCCCAGTGACGGTCGAGGCCGGCGAGCGAGCGGAGGACCGTGGACTTGCCGCAGCCTGATTCACCGACGATCCCTAGGGTTTCACCCTTGCCGACGACGAAGGAGACGCCCTGGACCACCTGGCGGCGGGCTTCGCCGCTGCCGAAGGAGACGGAAAGATTGCTGACTTCGATCATGTGCGCGCCTCCATCGCGTCGATGGCGCGGCGGTCGAGCGTCTGCAGGCGCCGAACCGGATTGCGCGGATCGGGCATGGATGCGATCAGGCCGCGCGTATAGGGGTGCTGCGCTTCGTCGAGCTTGGTCAGAGTTTCGACCACCCTGCCCTTGTACATCACGAGAATGCGCTGGCAGAACGCTGCGACCATTCGGATGTCATGGCTGATCAGCATCAGCCCCGAATTGTTTTCGCGCACCAGATCATCGAGGAGGTTAAGCACGTCGCCGCGCACCGAGACGTCGAGTGCCGAGGTCGGCTCGTCCGCCACGACGAGGCGCGGCTTGGCGAGGAGCATCATGGCGATCATCACGCGCTGGCCCATGCCGCCCGAAATCTGATGCGGGTAGAGACCCATGACGCGCTCAACGTCGGCAATGCGCACGCGAGCCAGCATTTCGGCCGCCTTGGCATAGGCGTCCTTCTTGCCGATCTTGGCGTGGAGGAGCGCTGCTTCAGCAACCTGCTTGCCGACGGATAGCACGGGGTTCAGCGAATAGCGCGGGTCCTGCATGATCAGCGCCATGCGGTTGCCGCGGAGGGTGCGCATTTCGCGCTCGGGACGGGTCAGCAGCGGCTTGCCGTCGAAGTCGAGCGTCGTCGCCTCGACATGCGCCGCATTGGGCAAGAGTCGCATGATGGCGCGGCCGAGCGTGGACTTGCCGGAACCCGATTCGCCGACGATGCCGAGGCGCTCGGTGCCGAGATCGAAGCTGACGCCATCGACGGCACGGACACCGGAGCGACCGAAACGGACCGCGAGGTCGCGGACGGAAAGGACGGTTTCAGGAGCGGGCATGGCGAGGGTCCAGAATATCGCGCAGCGCGTCGCCGACGAGATTGAAGGCAAGGCTGGTGAGAAGGATGGCAATGCCGGGCATGACAGCGACCCACCAATTGTCGAGCATGTATTGGCGTCCGCTCGAAATCATCGCGCCCCATTCCGGCGCCGGCGGCTGCGCACCGAGGCCCAGGAAGCCCAGGGCTGCGGCGGTCAGGATGATGCCGGCCATGTTGAGCGTCAGGCGCACGACGACGGACGGAATGCACATCGGAGCGATATAGAGAAAGAGAACGCGGAGCGGCGAGGCCCCATAAAGACGGGCCGCGGCAACATAATCGGTATTGCGCACGATCAGCGTTTCGGCACGAGCGAGGCGCGCGATCGGCGGCCAACCGGTCAAGGAGATGGCGATGATCGCGGTTTCGAGCCCTGCCCCGAGTGCTGCGGCAAAGGACAGCGCCAGGATCAGCGATGGGAACGAGAGGACGATATCGGTAAAGCGCATCAAGATCGCGTCGGTGCGCCCGCCGACAAAGCCGGCGACGATGCCCACCAACATGCCGATCGGCCCGACGATCAGCGAGACGGCCAGCACGGTCTGGATGGTGATGCGGGTGCCGTAGATCAGACGCGAGAGAATATCGCGGCCATATTCGTCGGTGCCGGCCCAGTGTTCCCAGCTTGGCGCCTGCAGTGCATTGGGCAGGTTCTGGGTCGTCGGGCTATAGGGGGCGATCAGCGGCGCGAAGATGGCGACGACGATCAGAATCGACAGCACGATGAAGCCGAACAGGCCGACCGGCTCGCGCGACAGCTTGGTCAGCGCATTCTTGAGGCTGCGGCCGATGCGCAAGAGGAAAACGCCGGGCTTGCTGCCGGCGCCGGCGGAGGTGGCGAGGCTCATGCGGTCACCTCACGGGTGCGCGGATCGAGCACGAGATAGGCGAGATCCGAAAGGAAATTGAGCAACATGAAGATGAAGCCGATGATGAGAGTGCCGGCGACGACGGCGTTCATGTCGCCGATCATCAGGGCATTGGTCATGTACTGACCGATGCCGGGCCAGGAGAACACCACTTCGGTGACGACGGCGCCTTCGAGCAGGCCACCATAGGAAATGGCGAGCACCGTGACGAGCTGCACCGCGATGTTGGGCAGGAGATGGCCGGTAACGATGCGCCAGTTGGACGCGCCCTTGGCACGTGCCGCGACCACATAGTCCTGGTTCAGCTGCTCGAGCGTAAAGCTGCGCGTCATGCGGGTAATGTAGGCCATGGCCGAATAGGCGAGGATGCAGGCCGGCAGGATGATGTGGTTGACGGCATTCCAGAACACTTCGGTGTCGCCGGCAAGGAGACTGTCGATCAAGAGGAGACCGGTGCGGGGCTCGACGAGACCTTCGAGATAGATGTCGATCCGGCCCGGTCCACCGACCCAGGCAAGGGTGGCGTAGAAGATGACGAGCCCGACAATGCCGAACCAGAAGACCGGGATCGAGTGACCGACGAGCGAAATGACGCGAGCGAACTGGTCGAACCAGCTATCGCGGAAGAAGGCCGCGGTCATGCCAAGCGGTACGCCGATGACCGTCGAGAGGATGATGGCGAGCGTGGCCAGTTCCAGCGTGGCCGGAAAAGCGCTGCTCAGATCCTTGACCACCGGATTGCCGGTGAGAATGGCGGTGCCAAGATCGCCCTGCAGCAGCGAGGTCACATAGACGAAGAACTGCTGGTAGATGGGCAGGTCGAGACCAAGACGCTGGCGCATCGCCTCGTAAGCGGCCGGGTCCGCCAACTCGCCGACGATTGCGCCAACGGGATCGGTGGGAAGCACGCGGCCGATCACGAAGGTGACGACGAGCAGGAGGAAGAGGCTAACGAGCAGTTGCCCGATGCGCTTGCCCAGCTCTAGGAGAGTGAATTCCTTCATGATCGGCCGTCCAGCTTAGTTCGCGTCGCCCTTGGTGACGCCTTCGAGGCGGGTCAGACCCCAGGGATGGGCGTCATAACCTTCGACGCGTGCATTGACCACCACCGGTTCGAAACGCTCGAACATGGGGAACACGGCCGGGCTCGAGGCGATGAAGTCTTCCTGGAGCTGCTTGACCATCTCGCCGCGCTTGGTCGCGTCGAGTTCGGAATTGGCGGCAACGCGCAAGGCGTTGAGCTCGGGAATATCCCAGTCCGAACGCCAGACGAAGTTACCGGCATTGTTGGCTTCGGCCGAATTGTCCGGATTGTTGGTGAAGTTATCCAGTGCGCCGAGAGCGGTCGGGTCAGCGGCCGAGGTCTGCGGGATCAGGAGATCGAAATCGCGGGCGCGGTGCTGCGCGACGATGTCGGCGCCATTGCCCTGGACGACATTCACCTTGATGCCGATTTCAGCCAGGTTCGCCTGGATGGCGGTGGCCATGTCGACGCGCGGCGGCTGGGCGATGGTCTTGATGGTCAGCGAGAAACCATTGGGATAACCGGCTTCGGCCAGCATCGCCTTGGCCTCTTCGGGACGGAAGGACCAATCGGGGTTCGGAATGGCGAATTCCCAATCTTCTGGCGCCGGCACGTTTCGCACGCGGCCATAGGGGCCGACGATGGTCTGGGCGATACCGGCATAATCGATGCCGTATTGGGCAATGATTTCGCGGACCTTGGGGTCGTTGAGCGGTTCGCGACCGGCATTCATGGCGAGGGCATAGAAGCCGCCGGTCTTGGCCTGGTCGATGGCAAAGCCTTCCTGGGCTTCGAAGTAGCGCACGTCGGGCGCAGTCAACGCATTGGCGATGTCGATGTCACCGCGCTCCATCATCAGGCGGGCAGCCTGGCTTTCGGGCACGTGGCGGAACATGACGCGGGTCATGGCCGGAGCCTCGCCCCAGAAATTGTCATTGCGCTGCAGCAGGACGATTTCATTCGGCGACCAGCGATTGAGCACGAACGGACCCGAGCCGGCGGTATTGGTGCGCAGCCACTCATTGCCGTAGTCATTGTTGGCGACGTGCTTGAGCACTTCGACGCTGTCGACGACGCTGCCGACGCCATTGGCAAGGCGATAAAGCAGCGCTTCGGGAATGACCTTGTCGGCGAAATTGATGCGGACGGTCTTGTCGTCGACGGCGGTGATCAGGCTCTCGGCATTGTCGGCATTGAAGCCAAAGGACTTGAGGCCGGCGGCGGCCGACTGATCGAGCTTGAAGAGACGGACGAGCGAGAAGACGGCGTCAGCAGCGGTCACAGGATTGCCGGAGGCAAACTGGGCGTCGCGCAGGTGGAAGGTGATGCCGGTGTCATCGACGTCCCAGCTTTCGGCCAATTCGCCGAAAAGTTCGCTGGTTTCGGGGTCGAAGGCGACGAGGCGGTCGTAGACGTTGGCGAGGATTTCCTGAGTCTTGACCTCGGTGCCCTGCTGCGGGTCGAGGGAGAGCACCTGCGCGAGCGAGGTACCAATGACGAGCTGGTCGTTCGGCGTCGCGGCAAAGGCGGCCGGCACGAAAGCGGCCATGGCAAGGAAGGCAGCGCCCATCATCAGGCGCTTGGAAACATGCTTCATAAATTTTCCTCCACAGGATACCATATCGACATACGATGTCGTTGGTATGTCGTAATATGAATATGGCCTTTCATCGATGAAGGCAATAGGGTGAGCAAATCACCGATCGAGGAGTAATGGGCGGAATGGACATTGCCACCACAAGGCGTCGGCCGCGTTTGGCGCAAAGCGTTATCGATGCACTGAAAAAGCAAATCGAGAGCGGCGCGCTCGCCGTGGGCGACCGCTTGCCGACCGAACCGCAACTCGAGGCGCAGTTCGATGTCAGCCGGACCGTTATTCGCGAAGCCATCGCCGAATTGCGCGCTGCGGGCCTTGTGACGCCAGTGCAGGGCAAAGGCATGTTCGTCACCGAGTCGGCCTCGGCGACCATTCTGACCCCAACCGAAATCCAAAGTATCCCGCAAACGCTTGAAATGATTGAGTTTCGCATTGCTGTGGAGACAGAAGCGGCAGCCATTGCCGCCTATCGGCGCTCGGCGCAGCAGGAAGCCGATATCCGCACTGCCAACCAGTTTCTAAAGAGCCAGGTCGACGCCGGCGAGGCGACGATTGAGGCGGATTTCGCCTTCCACCAAGCCATCGCCAAGGCCGCAAACAATCGTCATTTCGTGGATGCGCTGGACCGATTCGGCGCCCGCTCCATCCCGCGCAGCCAGTTCCCCACCCTGCCCGATGCCGAAAGCCGCGACTATTTGCAGAAGGTCATTGGCGAGCACGAGCGTATCCTGGAAGCCATTTCCGAGCAGGATCCAGAGGCTGCCCGCCAGGCCATGCGGGCGCATTTGACCGGCAGCCAGAAGCGTTATCGGCAGCTCGCGCGCTAAACAAAGGCTCGACACATCTCTCAAGTCATATTATGTCATATCTTATGCGAGGAGGATGGCATGTATGCAGGGTCACATAGTGAAGCGCGCGGACAAGAAAACGGACGCGAGCGGATTCTATTCGGTGGCAAGCCGATAGAGGCAAACTGATCATGCCCGATCACACGCAGCCCATCGGCCGCGATGCTGCAATCACTCGAAACCCACCGACCTTTCTTCCAGGATTGAATCAATGACTCCCAACGAAGTCAAAGCCGCGCTCGGCAGCGGATTGCTGTCTTTCCCCGTCACAACCTTTACGTCCGACCTCAAGTTCGATGAAGCGGCTTACTCCGCCCATATCGACTGGCTCGATGGTTTTGGCGCCGCGGCCCTCTTCGCGCCGGGCGGGACCGGCGAAATCTTCTCGCTGACCCCCGATGAAGTGGCTCAGGTGACCAAGGTCGCCAAAAAGCATGCTGGCAAGACGCCGATCTTGGGTGGCGCTGCTTATGGCACGGCCATGGCTGTGGAAATGGCCAAGGCTGCGGAATCTGCCGGCGCCGATGGCATCCTTCTGCTGCCGCCCTACCTGATGTTTGCCGAACAGGCCGGGCTTGTTGCGCATGTGAAGGCCGTTTGCGACGCCGTCGGCATCGGCGTCGTCGTTTACAACCGCGACAACATCATCCTCTCCGCCGACAGCGTGCAGCGCCTTGCCGACCAGTGCCCGAACCTCATCGGGTTCAAGGATGGCCATGGCGAAGTCGACCGCGTCATCGAGATCACCACCAAGCTCGGCGATCGCCTCGTCTATATCGGCGGCATGCCGACGCACGAACTCTACGCCCAGGCCTATTTCTCGGGCGGCGTGACCACCTATTCGTCCGCGGTCTTCAATTTCGTGCCGGAACTGGCCCAAAAATTCTACACGGCGCTGCGCGCTAATGAAAAAGCCACGACCGACCAGATTTTGAAGGACTTCTTCTTCCCGCTGGTTGAGCTGCGTAACCGAAAGAAGGGCTATGCCGTCTCGATCATCAAGGCAGGCCTTGAGGCGCGCGGTCGCCAGGCCGGACCGGTGCGTCCGCCGCTGACCGATCTCACCGGTGCGGAAATGGACGAGCTCAAGGCGCTGATCGCCAAGGTCGCGTAAGCGCAAGCTGAATTGGAAAAGCCTGGCCTCCTCGGATTTGGGGGCAAGTCTGAGGAGACCAATATGTATGTAGGAACACAGCTCAGCGGCGGCATGGTCGAAGAATTCGGCGATGCCCACCTGCGCCAGCTCGCCCAGCTCGGGCTTTACCACGTCTGCATCGATCCGGTCGGCAATCCGCGTGACTGGACGCGCGATGACATCGCCCGTCACATCGAGCGCGTCGATGCCGCCGGGCTCAAGCTCGACATGGTGCAGCTGCCGCTTGCCTCGCTGATCATCGACCGAGATGACATCGACAAGGTCAGTTCACCGGCCATCGTTCTTGGTCAGGGCGACGAGCGCGATCGCCAGATCGAGGCGATCTGCAAGCTGATCGAAAACCTCGCTTCGCTCGGCGTCCACTCAGCCAAGTATAATTTCAGCTATCTGGGCGTGCCGCGGACCAAGTCCGAGCGCGGTCGCGGCGGGGCGCTGGTGCCAACCTTCCGGGCCGACCAGATCACCAATGCGGGGGACATCACAAGCGCGGGCCATGTCAGCGCCGATGCCTTCTGGGAACGCATCACCTATTTCCTTGAGCGCGTCATTCCGGTGGCCGAGGCGAATAAGGTGCGCCTCGCCTGCCATCCCAATGACCCGATGACTCCGCCGAACTATCGCGGCATCGAGGAAAGCGTGATTTCGCATGTGGAAGGACTGAAGCGCTTCGTCTCGATCGCCGAGAGCCCCTATCACGGCCTCAACTTCTGCCAGGGCACGATTGGCGAAAGCCTTGAAAACCCGCGCGAAGAAATCGGCGACGTCATTCGCTGGTTCGGTTCGCGCGGCAAAATTTTCAACGTCCACTTCCGCAACATCAAGGGCAAGCGCTTCTCGTTCACCGAAGTGTTCCCCGATGATGGCGACATGGACATGCCGGCCGCGCTCAAGATCTACAAGGAAGTCGGCGTCGACTGCATGATCATGCCCGACCACGTCCCAGAGATCGACGGCATCTCCCCGTTCGAGACCGGCTTCGCCTTCTGCTACGGCTATATCATCGGCCTTTTCCAGGCGAACGGCTGGGATCCATACGGCCGCCCCTGAGCCTGATCGGGCTTCGCCTCCTCCCTCGTCGAAGCCTGATGGCTCTCCGGTTCACTCCGGGGAGCCATATTCTTGAACCATCCTCCAGGACCAAAAATGTTCACTCACAAGCGCGCCGATTTCGGCCCCGATTTCCTCTTCGGCGTTGCCATGGCCGCCCACCAGATCGAAGGCGGCCAGACCGATGGCCGCGGTCCCTCGATCTGGGATACCTTTGCCAATACGCCGGGCAACACCCGCAATTTCGACAGCGGCAACATCGCCTGCGATCACTACAACCGTTGGGCCGAGGACCTCGACATCATCCGGAACGGCGGATTCGACGCTTATCGCTTCTCCTTCTCCTGGTCGCGGCTGATCCCCGAAGGCACCGGCGCCATCAACCAGGCCGGTGTCGACTTCTATGATCGCCTGATCGACGGCATGCTCGAGCGCAACATCAAGCCGCTCGCAACGCTCTACCACTGGGACCTGCCATCGGCGCTGCAGGATCGCGGCGGCTGGATGAACCGCGACACCACCGCGGCCTTTGCCGACTATGCCGCCTTTGCCGCTGAAAAGTTCGGCTTGCGGCTCGAAAGCATCGCGACCTTCAACGAGCCTTGGTGCATCACCATGCTCAGCCACTTCCTCGGCGCCCATGCCCCGGGCTATCGCGACGTCCGCGCCACCGCCCGCGCCATGCACCATGTCCTCTTGGCCCACGGCCTCGGTATCAAGGCCATGCGCGAGGTCGGGACCAACAAGAACCTCGGCATCGTCGTCAACATGGAAAAGTGCGACCCGGCAAGCGACAAGCCCGAGGACATCGAAGCGGCCGCACTGGGCGATGCCATCTTCAACCAGTTCTTCCTCGATGGCGTCCTCAAGGGCACCTACCCGGAGAAGGTCACCAATATCCTCGATCCGCATCTGCCCAAGGGCTGGCGCGACGACATGGCGACGCTCAACCAACCCCTCGATTGGGTCGGCATCAATTACTACACGCGCTTCCTCTACACCGCCGACCCATGCGTCCCGGTGTTTCCGTTTACGCAAGCGCGCGGTCCGCTCGAGAAAACCAATGTGGGTTGGGAGATCATTCCCGAAGCCCTCACCGAATTCCTCTTACGCGTCTCTCAACGTTACCCGAACGTGCCCCTTTACGTGACGGAAAACGGCGCTTCGGAAACGGATGAAGCAAAGCGCATGAGCTTCTTCGACCGGCACTTTGCCGCCATGCTGGACGCCAAGCGCCAGGGCGTTGACCTCCGCGGTTACATCGCCTGGACGCTGATCGATAATTTTGAATGGGCAGAAGGCTTTACGCCGAAATTCGGCATCGTCGGCATGGACCCCGACACGCGTGACCGCAAGCCCAAGGACACTTATCGCGCTTTCCAGAAGATGCTGACGAAGTAGCACCGCCAATGATGCGCAATGGCAAACACCGACGCTTGCGGATGCGTTGGGAGCGGATGCTCACGAGGGAAAGGCAGCTTTGAGCATATCATGCAGATGTAGACAGAAATGGAATGGAGTCGAGAGATGCCGATTCAGCAATGCGGCCCATCTCGGACGTTAGACTGGCTTCAGCGAATTCCTCAAAGCGGACATTCCCATCACGCCGGGCGACGACCTAATCGGGGTGGAAGAACGAACCCGCTGCCGCGGGAGGGTGCGCGCGGTTGGATAACGGCGAAGGACCGGTCGTCACGGTTTGATTGAGGATCGCCTGGTTTGGGCGTTCCCTTTTGGCTCCTTCAACCCAGGAGCCCGACGATGACCACGATCCTTCCTAACGTCCCTGTCAGCCCGCTGCGCCAGAAGTTGATAGACGACATGACCATGCGCCACTTCTCGGCGGCCACCCAGCGCAATTACATCCGTGATGTGGGGCGCTTCGCATCGTTCCTCCGGCGATCACCGGACACGGCAACCACCGAGGATGTGCGCCAGTTCCAGCTTGCTCAAAGCGAGGCCGGTGTCCCGGTGCCGACCATGAATACCGTGGTCTCGGCGCTGCGGTTCTTCTTCGCCAATACGCTCGACCGGCCTGACCTGGCGCGCAAGCTGGTGCGCGTGAGCCATCCGCGTAACCTGCCGGTGGTATTGAGCCGCGACGAGGTCGCCCGGCTGCTCAACGCCACCACCAGCCTCAAGCATCAGGCGGCGCTGTCGGTGGCTTATGGTGCTGGGTTGCGCGTCGGCGAGGTCGCCATGCTCAAGGTGCGCGATATCGACAGCGAACGCATGATGATCCGGGTCGAGCGCGGCAAGGGCGGGCGATATCGCAATGCCATGCTCTCGCCCGACTTGCTCACCCTGTTGCGCCAGTGGTGGCATGATGGCCATCGCCAAGGGGTACTGCATCGCGATGGCTGGCTGTTTCCGGGCCAGTACGCCCTCAAGCCAATCAGCACCAGGCAGCTCTATCGCGTCGTGGTGGAGGCTGCCCACGCCGCCGAGATTACCAGGCGCGTCGGTCCACACACATTGCGGCACAGCTTTGCCACGCACCTGTTGGAAGACAGCGTCGATGTCCGCATCATCCAGGTGCTGCTAGGCCACGCCAAGCTCGAGACGACGGCGCTCTTTACCAAGGTGGCAACCCGCACGGTGCGGGCCATCATCAGTCCGCTCGACAAGCTGGGCATCTTCGTTCCGACAGAGACGCCACCCGCCCCCTGAGCGGTGCGCTCCACCATCGAGGTCGCCAATATCTTCCGGACTGCCGGCCCTGCCTATCGCGCCGCCCATACCGCTCATCTGAGCCTCAGTCAGCTCAAGGTCATGTCGGCGATCGAGACCTGCCGCACTGCTGCCCTGGGTGGCCACGTCGAAGCCTGTTCCGACTGCGGCCATCAGCGGATCGCCTACAACTCCTGCCGCAACCGGCATTGCCCGCGATGCCAGGGCGCTGCCGCACGCGCCTGGCTCGAAGCACAAGAGGCCAATCTCCTGCCGGTCGGCTACTTCCACGTCGTCTTCACGCTGCCCGCAGAGATCGCCGACATCGCCTTCCACAACAAGGGGCTGATCTACGACCTGCTGTTCAAGGCGGCGTCCGAGACCATGCTGACGATCGCGGCCGACCGAAAACATTTGGGCGCCCGTATCGGCATGACCGCCGTGCTCCACACCTGGGGCTCGGCGATGACCCACCATCCCCACATCCACATGATCGTGCCCGGTGGCGGCATTGCGCCGGATGGTCGGTGGATCTCGTCGCGACCAGCCTTCCTGCTGCCGGTCAGGGTTCTAGGTGCGCTGTTCCGAAGATTGTTCCTGAGCAGGCTGCTTGAGCTGCACAATGCCGGAAAGCTTGCCTTCTTCGGACAAATGGCAGGACTCAACGACCGCCGGGCCT
Organism: Devosia soli; assembly: GCF_000970455.1. GTDB lineage: Bacteria > Pseudomonadota > Alphaproteobacteria > Rhizobiales > Devosiaceae > Devosia > Devosia soli. The sequence continues at coordinate 136,362 of NZ_LAJG01000048.1, forward strand.
TCGTCAACCACATCGCCTCGGTCCGCAAGAAGCGCTGGATCGTTTATGCCAAGGCGCCCTTTGCTGGGCCTGAGGCGGTGCTCGCCTATCTCTCTCGCTATACCCACCGGGTCGCCATCTCGAACAGCCGCCTGCTCCGGTTCGACGGCAAGGAGGTCACTTTCCGCTACAAGGATTACCGCCGCGCTGGCACCGACCGGCAGCAGGTCATGACCTTGGCCGCCAACGAGTTCATTCGCCGCTTCCTGATCCACGTTCTGCCACGCGGGTTCCACCGTATCCGGCACGGAGCCTGCCCCGGACTTGTTCCGGGGGCCTGCTCGCCGGCTCCGCCCGCAAGGACTGCCTTGCCCTGGCCCGCAACATGCTTGGAGTGGCGCCAGCCCCGGACGAACCCGCGGTCGAGCAGGCCACTCCGGACCTGCGCCCACCTTGTCCCTGCTGCGGCGGCGCTATGGTGATCATCGAGACCTTCGCTGCATGGTGCCAGCCGCGGGCACCGCCGACCGCGCCACCACCAAACCGGGAGACCATCAATGACCCGGCATGAACTTTTGCTCGCCCAGACCGCGACATCACCATCGCGGCCCGCAGGGGACCTTGCGCCCCTCGATGGCTGGATCGTCATCACCCTCTCGATCGGCCACATCTGCTGCCGCAGACTCCAGCGCAACGATAGCGAAATCGACTTGTTCAACCTTAGCGTCGCGGCTCAATCACACCCACCAGACGGTCCACAAGTCGGCCAAATCCAGAAAAACCCATAGCGCCCACCCCGTGGCTCGCGGGTTCGGTCTTCCCGGACTTTCGGGCGCCTACCGGCAGCCGAAACTCTTCAGGGATGCAGTCAGACCGGTTTTGACGAAAGATCCCACAAAGCAGACCTGGGCGATTGATCATCAAATAGTTGCCGTCAGCGCATGAGCGATGCAAAGCTGTAGATAAGTTAGGCGCGAAATCGCCTCCGATAATCAGACGGCGACAAGCCTACGATCTGAAAAAAGACCTTTCGGAAGGCGCTGGCATCACTGTAGCCAACTGCCCATGCAATCGCTTCAACGGCGTCAGCTCCGAACTGAAGCATCTCGCGGGCCTTGTTGACGCGAAATCGTTGGAGGTACTCGGTTGCAGTCATGTGCGTCGCCTTCCGAAACCGCCGCAGGAAGGTTCTCTCCTCCAAGCCTGACCTGCTGGCCATATCTGAAAGGCTGATGCTGTCTGCATACTCTGCATGCAGCCAATGCTGCACCAACAAGATAGGCGCGTCGCCGTGGGCCAGTGTTGGTAGGAAGGAACTGTAGTAGCGCTGCTCGCGACCAGGAGGATCGATCAGCAGAGTTCCTGCGGTCTTCATCATGGCCGTAGTACCGAGATACCTGTCGACCAACTTCAATCCCAAGTCCGTCCACGCCATCATGCCACCAGCAGTCATGATGTCTCCGTCATCGATCACAAGCCTATCGACGTCGAGGTAGACATTGGGAAACCGAAACCGGAAAGCCTCAGCTGTTTCCCAATGCGTCGTCGCCGATCGCCCATCCAGCAAACCTGTTTCAGCTAGAATGAACGCGCCAACACACACGGACGCCAAGGTGGTGCCGTTGCCATGCAGTTGTCGCAGCGCCGAGGCGCTAGGTCGAGCCACATCGGCAGTAACCGGCCCCAGCTTGCCGGGAGGTATGATGATGACGGAAGGCGCCGCGGTATTCCTGCCGGGTACTAGCTCATCGCCGATAGCCCGCCATCTTGTCACCCGGAGCTGAGGTCGATCAGGCTGATTTGCGATTTCTAATAAGTCTTCCAACCCCAGCAAGGCGGCCTCCTGAGCACCGGAATACTCGAGAAGCCCGATTTCAATGTCGTCGCTCATTTGTCGTTTCCGACCCGCAATTTGTCGGTATCGCCAATAGCGCCGTTGTCAGCCAGCGTCCATAAACACGCATCGAAAGGAGCCATTCATGAGCAACCAAGCTGTCATCGTCGTGGATTTACAGAACGACTACCTTGCATCCGGTTCCTGGCCATTGGTCGGTGTGGATGTCGCCGTAAAAAATGCGGTCAGGGTGATCGAAGCCTCTCGAGCCAAGGGCATTCCCGTCATCCATGTCCGGCATGAGAGCCCTGCAGGCTCGCCGTTCTTCGTCATCGGGACACCCGGAGCCGAGATCATCCCCGCCGTAGCGCCCAAGCACGGTGAGCAGGTCGTCGTTAAGAACTTCCCGAACGCGTTCCGCGGCACTGACCTCAAGGCCAAGCTGGACGCCGCGGGTACAAAGGATGTGATCATCATCGGGGCCATGAGCCACATGTGCATCGACGCCACCGCCAGGGCCGCCGCCGACTACGGGTTCAACGTGACTGTGGTCGAAGATGCTGCCGCAACCCGCGACGCCGAGTTCGACGGTATGACCGTTCCGGCAGCTCAGGTGCACACGGCGTTCATGTCGGCCCTGGGCTTTGCTTACGGCAAGGTCGTGAAATCCGATGAATACGTGAAGTAAGCAATTGCGCCCGTGCGGGACGCTTACCCGCACAGGCGCAACCCACCCGACAATGTCCTCTAAGCCGTCCGTGTCTGCACGGAAGGTGAGACAATTGTGACGGGTTAACTGCCCAAAGCGTGGGCAAGCCAGGTTTGCACGTTGTCAGGCTCGATACCCAACAAGGTCTGCGCACTGGTCTTTGGCTCGATGGTATTTGCCGGAGCCTGCCAATGTGCTTTGTAGAAGCCGACGACACCCGCAAAGGCCGGGCCGAAGAACGGCTCGATCAGATCCCCAAACGCTTCAGGTGTCAGCGCTTCAAATCTCACGTCGCGGCCAAAATGCTTGCTGAAACCGGCGGCCAGATCCGCGCCCAGCAGACCCGGCAAATGGCCAATGCCGACAACGCCCGTCAATGTGTGGTCCATCAGCAGTCGTTCCGCCACCTTGGCTACGTCGGCATGAGTACTCCACGAAACGGCATAATCGGACCGAACCGGGTATCGCAACACGCCCTCGGCCGTGACGGGTGCGGAAACCATCGGCAGCAGCAGGTTTTCAAGGTACAGCCGGGGGGCGACCACAGAGTTTGAAACGCCACTGTCCTTGACACCATTGATCAGTGTCGTGATGGCGGAATCGGCAGGCGACTGCAGCGGGCTATCTGGGGCGTCGACAACCGCGCCGCTGGTCGAAATCACGACGCGCGCAGGCTGCGCAGCGCGGATCGCCGCAACGATATTGTTGGCGTAGCTGAGACGCAGATCTTCTGGAGCCTGGGGCAGGTGCACAAAAACGCCTTCTGCTTTGTTGTATGCGCTGGTCAGCGAGTCGGCAGAAGCGGCGTCTGCTGTAACGGTATGGTCGCTGTTCTCAGCATTTCGCGACGCCGCCTTAACGGATTTTCCTGCCGCTTTGAGGCGGTCGAACAGGGGAGCACCTTGTGCGCCGGTGGCGCCGTGAATGATGAAGGACATAGGAATAATCTCGCTAAGCTGTTAGAAAGGCGCATGAGTGCATTCTGTGCATCGGTTACGTCAAATGCACTAATGGACGTCGCGCAAAATTATTTTGAGCGGAAAGCGAGAGCGAACATGGCGGATCACTGTCTTCCCGAATGTGGGGTCGAACGATGTCTACTGTTGCTGGATGGTCCTTGGGCAACGCTGATTGTTCGAGAGCTGCTGGTGGGGCCGCGCCGGTTCAATGAACTGAAAACGGCTCTAGATGGCATCAGCGCCCACACGCTTACCCATCGTCTCAAACGTTTCGAGCAACACGGCATTGTCACCCGAACTGCTTTTGCCGAAACACCGCCACGGGTCGTTTATGAACTGACGGCACTGGGCATGACGCTGAGTGGCGTGCTGAATGCCATGAACGCCTGGGGTGTTTCGGTTGAGGATGAGCAACTTGCGGGCTGAGTAATCCAATGATGCTGTAGGATACGGTCGGCTGTTTTTAAGGCATGAGCTGCGACGATTGTATGATCCAGTTCGGTCAGTTTCGCACTGCCATAGCGGGTTGGGTAGCGGACTGGCGGGTTCCGGCATTCCGATGCCAAAAGCCCACAAGGGGCCGGTCGAATTGCAACTGACGCCCGGTGCGGCGTCTTATTGCAAACCTGCTCCAACCCTTGTCTGTACAATCTCGGCATCACGGCGAGGAGGCTCGCCGAAAAGGCGCTTGTATTCACGGCTGAATTGCGAGGTGCTTTTATAGCCGACGGCAAAGGACACCGATGCCGTATCAGCCTCCTTTGCCACCATGCGACGGCGCGCTTCCTGCAAGCGGATGTGTTTCTGATACTGGAGAGGGCTTAGAGCCGTGACGGCCTTGAAGCGTCGGTGGAATACAGTTTCGCTCATACCGGCGATAGCAGCCATATCCTCGACGCTGAGTTGCTCAGTGTAATGCTCACGAATCCAAGCCATCGCCCTTCGGATATGGGAAAGACGGGAGTCAACGCCGGCGATCTGACGAAGCATCTCGGCATGTGGGCTTAGCATAAGCCGAAACATCAGCTCGTGCTCGAGATGCAGCGCCATTACCGGGATTTCTTTTGGCCTGTCGCACACTGCCAATAGCCTTTGCCACGCACCGATCAGTTCAACATTGGCCATACTGAAGGCGAAGCCAGGCTGCATCTGTAGTTCTGGCGTCTCGGACAGGTAGAGCACCACGTTCATGATGACGGCAGGATCGAGATCGAGGTTGATGGCCAAAAAGGGCTGCTCGGGTGATGCCTCAATGATCTGGCCCATTGCGGTTATTTCAGCGGCTACAACCATGGTCTGTCCAGGACCGTATTCGAAAACCTGATCACCAATAATGGTCCGCTTCGTGCCTTGCAGCACGATGAACGCCATTGGATCGTAGACGAGCGCGCTCAGCTCCGTTGGCTGGGTAATGCTGTAAATACTCAGGCGAGGCATGCCAGGGTGCTTCACACCAGCATGTCGCATCGCCAGGGCGCGAATGTCGTCGAGTTTATCCATGCACAATAATGTGCCCCGATGCCTGAAAATATCAAGCGCCCGGCGGGATCAGGCATTTTTTCGGGACCATCAGGCATGGTGGAACAGCCACCCTTGGTCCAAATTCCTTTCACGCAATGAAAGGTAGAATTATGCAAAAGCGGAAACTGGGTACAAACGGCCCGGAAGTCTCAGCCATTGGTTACGGCGCGATGGGCTTCCATCTGGCTTATGGCTCCGCCGACGAAGAAGCAGGTCTGGCGACAATTCGTCGTGCCTATGATCTTGGCGTAACGTTCTTCGACACCGCCGAGCTCTATGGGTGGGGCGAAAACGAGAAGTTCATCGGACGTGCCATCACAGGCTTCCGCGATGACGTCGTCCTCGCCACCAAGTTCGGCTTCACTCCATCTTGAGAAGCTGACAGTCGGCCTGAGCACATTCGCGAAGTGACCGAGAACAGCCTAAGATATTTGGGCGTTGACCATATCGACGTGCTCTATCAGCACCGCGTTGATCCCAACGTGCCAATCGAAGACGTTGCCGGCACGGTCAGAGACCTGATTGACGAAGGAAAGGTGAAGCATTTTGGGCTGAGCGAAGCCGGTCCCCAAACCATTCGCAAGGCTCATGCCGTGCAAGAAGTGGCAATATTGCAGACCGAGTACTCGGTATTCGAGCGTGAGGTGGAGGTCTTGTTCCCGCTTTTGCGCGAGCTCGGTATCGGCTTCGTCCCATACTCTCCACTCGGTCGTGGTTTTTTGACCGGTGCGGTCAAGCCTGCTGACCAGCTTGAAGAGGGCGATATGCGCCGGGATGACCCGCGCTGGCAGCCCGGTAACTTCGAAAAAAATGTCGAAGCCGTTCGCCAGTTGAAAGAGCTTGCTGCGTCCAAGGGCGCAACGGTCTCGCAGTTGGCGCTCGCTTGGTTGCTCGCCCAAGGCGACGACATCGTGCCAATACCCGGGTCTCGAAAAGCAGAGCGCGTCGCGGAAAACGTCGGTGCCGCCGATGTGGTGCTTACGGCCGGCGACCTGGCCCGCATCCAAGAAATCCTACCCGACGGCGGTTTCGGCGACCGTTATGCGGAAGGCTTCAAACCGACCTGGATTTGATGCCGAAACCACAGGGCCGACCGATAACTGATCGGCCCCACCTCCAAAGGAGAATGAGATGACCACACCAATCGAAATTGTATCCGAGTTCTGCGCCGCTTTCGTTGAGGACGGCGGCAGAGCCGCTATCAGACGGTGGTTTAGTCCAGAGACAATTTGGGACAACGTCGGCATCACGTCGACGACCGGAATTGAAGAAGCGATCGGTTTCATCGACGGGCTTGAGAAATCCATGGGTATCGCCACGGTCCGCATTGAGATGTTGGCGATCGCGGCAACCGGCAATCGGGTTCTCACCGAGCGCCTGGACATTTTCGAACGTGCTGATGGAAGCGAGATCGGTCGGACGACTCTCATGGGCATTTATGAGCTGGACGGTGATCACATTGCCGCATGGCGCGATTATGCTCACCCAAATGCACTCTCGATGGCGGCCGCTGACTGAATAGAGATCATGTCATGAAACTCTCCGATCACATCGCCGCCAAGATCGCCAGCGAGCATCAAATGGAAGCTGCCACCGCAATGCACATAGTGGACCGCGTCATGCACGAGTTAGCTGAGGCTATCGTGGGCGGCAGCACAATCGACTTTCCCGGCGCCGGCACGCTCTACGCGGAGCAGGTTCCCGAACGGCGAGATCACCACCCTTCGACTGGAGAAGCGATAGCCACATCAGCCTCGGTTCGTGTCGCTTTTCGTCTGGCGCTTTAGTCCGCATTTCGGCATCAACAACAACCAACCGAATGGCCGCAATGGGGTCGACAGCCGCCGGCCGGCAAGCGCCCCATTCCGGACGTCATGGGAGCAATCCCCAACTCCCTAAAGCAGCCGTTCAGAAACAGTTCGGCATAAGCAATCGACGACGTACTGGGCGTCGGTATTTCTGTCGGCCCCGCTATAGTGCAAGATTATAAGGCCCGTGCGACGGATTTCTCAACGGTGGCTGTTTTTTCCGCGCGGGTCAGTACGTCGCCAACCATGATAAGCACCGGGCCATTTGGCGGTATGTTTTCCCCCATTTTGGCGGCCATGTGCTTGAGAGACGTATGAATGACAGTCTCGTTTGCTCGGCTGATGTCGCTGGCAATGGCCACGCCGGTCTGCGGTGGCATGCCGTGGGTGATCAGCGCTTTGGCAATGGCGGCGCCGTTGCGCCCCGCCATATAATAAACATGGGTGGTCGACGGATCGCTAAGTGCTCGCCAGTCGAGATTATCCGGCAGACCACCGTCACGGGAATGGCCAGTAACGAAGCGGACGGATTGGGCGCATTCGCGATGGGTAAGCGAGATGTTGAGGCCCGCCGCTAGCGCCATGGCCGCACTGATGCCGGGGACTACATGGACGGGAATATTCTCCGCCTCGAGCGCAGCGATCTCCTCTCCTGCGCGGCCGAAGATCATCGGATCGCCAGACTTGAGGCGGACGACATGGTGGCCTTGTTTGGCCAAGGAGATCATCATGGCATTGATGTCTTCTTGCTTGCAGCTTGGTCGGCCGCTGCGTTTGCCGACGAGAATGCGCTTGGCTTCGCGACGAGCGAGCTCAAGGACATCGTCGGAGACGAGATCGTCGAAGAGGATGATGTCGGCGGATTGGAGGGCACGCACGGCCTTGATGGTGAGATATTCGGCGTCGCCCGGGCCGGCGCCGACGAGGGTCACCTTGCCGGCTTGTGCTGTCTTGGCGGTGGCGAGCCAGTTGGAAATAAGGCTCTCGTCGGGGGCGCGGAGGAAGGCGGCCTCCGAAAGGTTTTCCCACAAGGCGCGGCGTTGCGGACCGTGATCGAGGAGGGCGGTGACCTGGTCGCGCACCGTTTTGGCGATATTGGCCCAGCCGGCGAGAGCGGGCGGCAGCAACATTTCGATGCGTCGCCGGACGGCCTGGCCGAGAATGGGGGCGGCGCCGGCGGTGGAAATGCCGACGACGAGGGGGGATCGATTGACGATGGCGCCGAACTGGAAGCTGCAGAAGTCGGGCTTGTCGATGACATTGACGGGGACGCCCATGGATTTGGCATGGGTGGCGAAGTCGGCGGCTTCGAGGTCGTCGCAATCGCCCACGGCTATAGCGAGATCGGTCCAGGGGGCCGTGCGCCAATCGACGTGGTGGAGGTGGACGCGGGCGGACTTGGCAAGCGCCAGCGTCTCGGTGCTGCAATCGGCTTCCGGGGCATAGACGAGCACTTCGGCGCCGGTGGCGGCGAGGAGTTCGGCTTTCCAGGCCGCGGCGTCGGAGCCGCCGGCGACAAGCACGCGCTTGTCGGCAAGGATATAGAAGACCGGCAGCGTGGCGAGGTCGGCCATGCGCGGAGCTTGAGGAGTAGGACGCGTCTGGGGCACGATATGCATCTGCCGGTCTCCTTTCTTGCGCTTATTCGGCGGCGACGGGGATGATCTTTTCGCTGCGATCACCGGCGAAGGGTTGGCGCCGGGGCGCCGTGCGTGAGTGGGTGGCGTAAAGCGTGAGGCCGACAAAGCTGAGGCCGCCCACGAGATTGCCGATGACAGTGGGGATTTCGTTCCAGACCAGGTAATCCATGATCGAGAACTGGCCGCCGAGCATGATGCCCGAGGGGAAGAGGAACATGTTCACGATGGAATGCTCAAAGCCCATATAGAAGAAGAGCATGATGGGCATCCACATGCCGATGACCTTGCCGGAGACCGAGGTCGACATCATCGCGGCAACGACGCCGGTGGAGACCATCCAGTTGCAAAGGACGCCGCGGATGAAGAGCGTCAGCATGCCGGCGGCGCCGTGGGCGGCGTAGCCCATGGTTCGGCCTTCCCCGATATGGCCGATCTTTTCGCCGACCGCGTCGGGCGCCTGGCTGAAGCCGAAGGTGACGATGACCGCCATCATCAGGGCGACAAGCATGGCGCCGGCGAAATTGCCGGTGAAAACGAGGCCCCAATTGCGCAGGACGCCGCCAAGGGTGACGCCGCGACGACGATCGATAAGGGCGAGCGGGGCGAGGGTGAAGACGCCCGTAAGGAGGTCAAAACCCATGAGGTAGAGAAGGATGAAGCCGACCGGAAAGAGCACGGCGCCGAGAAGCGGCTGGCCTGTTTGCACGGTAATGGTGATGGCGAAGGCAGCGGCGAGCGCCAGGATGGCGCCGGCCATGAAGGAGCGGATCAGCGTGTCGCGGGTGGACATGAAGACCTTCGCCTCGCCGGCATCGATCATTTTGGTGACGAAGTCCTTGGGGGCTACGTAGTCCATTGGGAGTCTCCTGGGGTCTGGTCGTGGGGATGAAGGGGGGTCAGGCCGCAGGGGCGGCGGAAAGAATACTGGCGTCGATGAAGAGGCGGCCGCCGTCACTGCGCATGGGATAGGTGCGGACGGCGCCCTTGTCGGCGCCCTGGGCTTCGCCTGTTTCAAGGGAGAAGACCCAGTTGTGGAGGGGGCAGGTGACCTGCGCCCCGTGGACAATGCCCTGGCTCAGGGGGCCGCCCTTGTGCGGGCACTTGTCGTCGATGGCGAAAACTTCGTCGGTGGCGGTGCGGAAAACGGCGATCTTGCCGAAGGCAGTGATGATGCAGCGGGCGCCGCGGCGGGGGACATCGGCGAGGGCGCCGATTTCGACCCAAGTAATGGGGCTCATGTCGGTCATCGCGATCACTCCGCCGCCTGCAGCATCGACAACTCGGCCATGGCGGCGAATTCGTGCGCGTCCTTGCCGTTGACGCGCTCCTCCCAGGGGTCGACCTGGGCGAATTGCTGCGAATAAACGAAGCGTTCGAAGAGCTGTTGGCGCCTGGCCAGATCCTCCACGACGGCGGCCTTGATCGACGGGATGCCGACGCGCTTCATCCACTTGTAGATGCGCTCGAGATAGCGGCCCTGCTCGCGATAGAGCTGGGTAAGGGCGGCGATGATCTCGATGGCCTCGTTTTCGGTCTTGGCGTGGCAGAGGACTTCCGTGCCTCGGATATCGAGGCCGGCGGCACCGCCGAAATGGATCTCGTAGCCGCTCTCGACGCAGATGACGCCGATATCCTTGCAGGTGGCTTCGGCGCAGTTGCGCGGGCAGCCCGAGACGGCGAGCTTGAGCTTTGCCGGGGTCCATGAGCCCCACATGAACTTTTCGATCCGGATGCCGAGGCCGGTCGAATCCTGGGTGCCGAAGCGGCACCAGTCGGAACCGACGCAGGTTTTGACAGTGCGGAGACCTTTGGCATAGGCGGCGCCAGACACCATGCCGGCAGCATTGAGATCGGCCCAGACGGCTGGCAGGTCTTCCTTCTTGACGCCCAGGAGGTCGATGCGCTGCCCGCCGGTCACCTTGATAGTGGGTACGTCGAATTTTTCGGCGACGTCGGCGATGGCGCGCAACTCTTTGACATTGGTGATGCCGCCGAACATGCGCGGCACGACCGAATAGGTGCCGTCCTTCTGGATATTGGCGTGGACGCGCTCGTTGATGAAGCGCGACTGGCCATCGTCCTCGTATTCTCCGGGCCAGTTAGCGACGAGATAATAGTTGAGGGCTGGCCGACATTTGGCGCAGCCACAGGAGGTCTTCCAGCCCAGCTCCTGCATGACGGCAGGGATGGACTTCAATTCTTGCGCGATAATGAGGCGACGCACTTCGTCGTGGCCGAGCTCAGTGCAATTGCACATTGGCTGGATGGCAGCGGGATTGTAGGCGTCGCCCAGCGTCGCCATCAGCAGCTTTTCGACAAGGCCTGTGCAGGAGCCACAGGAGGCGGAGGCCTTGGTATGAGCACGGACATCATCGAGCGAGGTGAGACCCTGGGCTGAGATGGCGTCAGTGATCTTGCCTTTGCAGACGCCGTTGCAGCCGCAGATTTCGGCGTCGGCGGGGAGGGCGGCGACGGCGGCCAGCGGATCGGCAACGGCGCCGCCTCCATAGGATTGGCCGTAGATCAGCGTGTCGCGCATCTGCGAGATGTCGGTTCCGCGCTTGATGAGATCGAAGAACCAGGCGCCATCGCCCGTCTCGCCGTAGAGGACCGTACCGATTACCTTGTTGCCGGCGAGGACGACGCGCTTGTAAATCCCGGAGGCGGCATTGCGCAGGACGATCTCCTCGCGGCCCTCGCCCTCAGCGAAATCGCCGGCGGAATAGAGATTGACGCCGGTAACCTTTAGATGGGTAGCCGTCTTGGGTGCAACGAAGGCTGCAGCCTCTCCGACAAGTGTCTTAGCGGCCACCTTGGCCATGTCGTAGAGCGGCGCTACGAGCCCATAGACGGCGCCCTCGTGTTCGACGCATTCGCCAAGGGCGAGAATATTGGGATTGGAGGTACGCATGGCGCTGTCGACAACCACGCCGCGCTGCACCTCGATCCCCGCATCGGTGGCGAGGCGGGTCTCGGGGCGAATGCCGGCCGCCATGACGACGAGGTCGGCTTCGTAGATCGTGCCGTCTTCGAGCAGCACCGCTTCCACACGGTCGGTGCCAAGGATGGCCTTGGTCTGTGCCCGGCAATGGATTTTTATGCCGCGGCGGCCAAGTTCGCGTTCAAGGAGATAGCCGGCGGCGGGGTCGAGCTGCCGGTCCATCAGGTGCCCGGCGAGATGCAGCACCACGACATGCATGCCGCGGCCACGCAGAGCAGCGGCGGCTTCGAGGCCAAGGAGACCACCGCCGATGACGACGGCGCGGCTGCCGGGACAATCGGCGGCCGAAAGCATGGCGTTGACGTCATCGAGGTCGCGGAAGGCGCGCACGCCAGGAAGGTCGTGGCCGGCGATGGGCAGGATGAAGGGGGCGGAGCCGGTGGCGATGACCAGCTTGTCGTATGGCGTCTCGACGCCATTGGCGAAGACTGTGCGGGCGGTGCGGTCGATACGGGTCACGGCGTGGCCGAAGCGCGTGTCGACCCCATTGGCCGCGTACCAGTCGGCGTCGTGGGTGACGATGTCCTCATAGGCCTTTTCGCCTGCAAGGACCGCCGAGAGCATGATGCGGTTGTAGTTGCCGCGCGGCTCGGAGCCGAAGAGGGTGACCTCGTAATTATGTGATGTCTCAAAAAGGTGCTCGAGCATGCGCCCGGAGGCCATACCAGCACCGATGATGACGAGCTTCTCGGTCATTGAGTCGACTGCTCTCGTTATGGCGGTCTTTCAAAACCGCGCGGCCAAAACGAAAACGCCGCCAACCGTCGCGACCTGTCTCCCATGGGGAGAGCCGGTCTTGATGGTTGGCGGCGTTGCCAGATGTTGTGGCGCCCGTCATTGGACGCCGGAATTTTGCTGCGCCGAAGCGCTCGCAGACCTTATTGCATGAACCGTGCCAGATCGGCGGCGGAGATAAATGTTCAGAGTTGGCAGATGCTTACGGCTTGTCCCGCGACGCTGGAGCGCGCGGAGCGCTGGTGCCTGCGCACACGGCTATAGCAGATTGCTTATTCTGTGCGCAGATCGCGCGACTGGCCTCTAATATAATCATCGAGATAATCGAGGTCGAATTGCGACCCGTCGAAGAACCCGTCAGGCCCGAGAGTCAGGTGGCCGCCGACGGCGCCGACTTCCGTCGGTTCGACGAGTGCGCCTTCGATCTTGCTGCTGGCGCCGGGGACGGGCATGCCCATGCCGGAGAGGGCGGCGCGATAAAGATCGGGGCGATAACTTGCGGCCGCCTTTCGCGCATTTTCCGGCGTATGGGTGACCTGACCCCAGCGCACCATCTGCGAATAGAACCACAGTGCGTGGCTGACCCACGGGAAATTGGCGGCGCGGGAATAGGGCACGAAAAAGTCGGGGATCGGCTCTTCGACGTCCGGAGCGAATTGCAGCCGGCCGGTGAGGGCGCGCAGGATGAGATTGGCGTCGATGCCGAGGCGATCTTCGCGCGCCAGCATCGCGGCGATGGCGGCGTGATTGGTCGGGTCTTCACACCAGCGCGCGGCGCGGGTGGCGGCGCGGAGGAGGGCGGCCAACTGCTCGGGAAAACGCTCGGCCCATTGAAGCCGCGTGCCAAGCACCTTGTCCGGACTCATCTGCCAGATATGGCCCTTGGTGGTGACGATGCGCCCGACACCGCGGGCGACGGCGACCGAGCCAAAGGGCTCGCCGACACAAAAGCCGTCGGTGCGTTTGGCGGCGAGGGCATCGGCCTGGAGCGGGGGTGGCACGATGACGATATCGACGTCATTGTCGGGGTCCATCCCGGAGGCCGCCAGCCAATAGCGCAGCGCGTAATTGTGGGCGCTTTCGGGATGAACGACGGCAAGGCGCAGATGCGGCTCGCCGCCGCGGTTTCGTTCCTCGACCACTTTTCGCAGGGCGGCGCCGACCGGACCCGGCGCACCGTCCTCCGGCGCGCCTGCCTCGGCCATCTTGGCCCAGACGGCATTGGACATGGTCATCGCCGCGCCCCCGAGGCCAAGCGCCATGGGCGCAATCACCGCCGCATCGAGGGGGGTGAGGCCAAGATTGGCGCTGAGCGGCATGGGGCCGAGCATATGCGCGACATCGAGATGGCCGATGGCGACACGATCGCGAATATTGGCCCAAGAGGTCTCGCGCACGAGATTGAGGTGGAGGCCCTCGCTTTCGGCAAAGCCGAATTCTTCGGTGGCAAGCAGCACCACGCTATCGAGCAGCGGCACATAGCCGGCGGTGATCTGCGTCAGGCCCATGACCAAATCTTCTCCTTCATGGTCCCAGCAACTCCGCGGCGGTGACGACCGCTTGGGCAATCTCGGCGATCTTGCGATTCTGATTCATCGCAGTGGTGCGCAGCAGCGCATAGGCCGCGTCTTCGGAAAGCCCGCGCGTCGACATCAGGATGCCCTTGGCCTTATCGATCACCTTGCGACCCTGCAATTCGGAACGCGCAGCCTCGAGTTCGCCCTGCAGGCGTGAAAAGGCGCGGAAGCGGACGATGGCCATGTCGAGGATTGGCTTGATCCGGTCTTTTCGCAAGCCATCGACCACATAGGCGGAAACACCGGCATCAACGGCCGCTTCGATCTCGGCCGGATCGGCCTTGTCGACAAACATGGCAACGGGACGCCTAAGGCTCCGCGACAGGGCGAAGAAATGCTCAAGCACGTCGCGATTTGGGTTTTCGAGATCGATAATGACCACATCGGGCGAGATGGCGCCGATCTTTTGTGCGATATCCTCAATATCGACAATGACCTTCACAGTCTGATGCCCAGCCTCACGCAACCCTGCTTCGATAATCGAAGCGCGGATGGGATTGTCATCGATGACGAGGATAGACAACGGATCGGCCATGCGACTTTATCGCCGGGAAAGTGTGGCTGGACAATCGGGTATGCGTTGGCAGCGTAGTCCGGTCGGCGATTGGAATTGCAGTTGTCCAACATGCGCCCCATTTCGGTCAGTCCAGGAACCTTAGGGGTTTCCGGAAAGCGGTCATCACCGTCCCACCAGCTAAACGGCTAGTTTGACGTGATTGCGTCAGTATCCGGCTCAGTGAAACCTGTGAGTGACGAGACAGTTGGTTCGTGGCGGCGGACGGAGTGTGAAAGGGGATGGGCTCCGCTTGTGGACCGACCTTCGGCACCCTCATGATCGCCTCGCCCTGCGCACCTCCGGCACAGCGATAGCCAATAGCACCCACCCAGCAACCACGAACACGTAGCCCCCTGATAAGAGGTACAGCGCCACGCCGGCGACGCCGCCAGCCAGAAAGGCGATGATGGTGAAGAGATAAAGGCGCAATCGTGCGACTGCGGATTTCCGATCATGCGCAGCGGTGACCATCGCGGCTAAGCCCAGCCCAATGTCGGTAGCCATGCCGGAAACGTGGGTCGTACGCACGCGTGCGTTGGAGATGCGCGTCGTTGCGGCATTCTGCAGGCCCATCACGAAGCTCATACCTAAGATCAGGCCGCCACCGGAGAGCACAGAGTGCCATGTCAGGTCGGCCGCTCCGAGCGCGATCAACATCACCGCCTCAAAGCTTATGCTATATGCATAGATCGCTCGGACGCCGCGTTGACGTCCGGCCTCAATGAGCAGGCCGGAACTGAATGCTCCAACGATAAAGACGAGCACCAGCGAGACCATCAGCGCTGTCCGGCTGACCTGTCCAAGACTGATGGAGTCGGAGAGCGCCGAGACATTGCCGGTCATATTGGCTGAGAACAGCCCCGTCGCTTGGAACGTGGCGGCATTGATGGCGCCGGCCACCCCGGAGAGCAGCGCAGCAAGCCGAATGTCGGTATCGAAGGTGCGCTCCTCGCCTTCCCGGATAAGCATCGTCTACTTTCTGGAGTTTATTGAAGGAAGACGCACCTCAGCGCCCTCTCGGTCTGAAGGCTTTTTGGGGAATGACCCCGTTAATCAACTGGTCTATCGTTGTCGTCAACTGCAGTAAGGCAAATGGCTTGGCCAATAAGATACTGCCCTAGTTGGTCAAGAGCAGCACACTCTAGGAGCCGCTACGCGCCCCATTCCGGTCGTGAAAACTGCGTCTACGATTTCCTGAATCCTGACATGACGCAGAACTCGCCACCGGCGGGGACAGCGCCCAGTTTTGGCCTTTGCGCGACTTGCTCAACTCCCGTGCGGGTCGCCGAAGAATGCACCTTGAACGACTGGTGGCGCCAATCTAGATACGGTTAATGAGAGGTAAATCGCCGCGGGGCATTATTCAATCTGGCTCGTCGGTTGCGACGCACTCGGTCAGGCTTCGGGACATAGCCATCCGAGTTGTCGGACGACATGCGCCTTCGGCGCAAGCGCCGATAGTCGTGCTCATCAGCGGGTCAGCAGGACGAGGGCACGATGGTTACGATTACTAAGGAAGCCGAAGGCTACCTCGAGGCATTGGCCGACGAGCTCACGATTTCGCCCACCAGGTACGAACAGGCGGTCGCCCGGTACGAGTCGCTGGGCAATTGGCTGCATCGCGAAGCTTCGACGGTGAAACAGTACGACCCGCAGGTCTACTCGCAGGGTTCGTTCCGGCTGGGCACGGTCATCAAGCCCGACGACGAAAACGGCCAGTATGATATCGACTCGGTTTGCGAGTTGGCCGCTCTCGAGAAGAACCAGTTGACCCAGTACACGCTCAAGGAATTGCTTCGGGTCGAGATCGAGGCCTATCGGACGGCGCAGGCAATGGTGAAGCCAGTCGGCGAAGGCCGTCGTTGCTGGACGCTCGAGTATGCCGATGGCGCCCAGTTCCACATGGATATCGTGCCGGCGATACCAAATGGCACATCCACGCGCCTGTTGCTGGAGGCACGCGGCTTGGATGCACAGTGGGCCGGCACCGCAATCGCCATTACCGACAACAAGCATCCCCTCTTCTATCAGACCACCACTGACTGGCCCCGTTCCAATCCGAAGGGCTATGCCGACTGGTTCCGCTCGCGCATGGCAGTCGTTTTCTCGCGCAAGCGCCGAAAGCTTGCAGAAGCGGCCCAGGCCAGTGTTGAGAGCATTCCCGAATACCGGGTGGTCACCCCACTGCAACAGGCGATTATGATCCTGAAGCGGCATCGCGATCAGATGTTCGCGGACCGCAAGGATGTCAAACCGATCTCGGTGATCCTGACCACCCTGTCCGCCCATGCATATGACGGCGAGGAAACAATCGGTCAGGCATTGGTTTCTATCTTGACCAAGATGGACCAGTTCATCGGGTTTGATGGCATAAAATATCATATCCCCAACCCGTCTGACCCGCTCGAGAACTTCGCGGACAAATGGGCCGAGCATCCCGAGCGCCGTGCCGCATTCTACGAATGGCTGCAAGCAGCGCGGGGCGACTTCTTCTATGCGGCTCAGGTCAGCAGCCGACAGATGATTACGGACTCCGTCGCTCCCCGCATCGGCCGCAGCCTTGCCGAAAGGGCAAGGGATCGTGTAGCGCCCAGGCCGGCCACATCGCTTTTGCGCCCCGCCACGGCGGTGTCCGCTACGGCGGCTGCAACACCGACCTTCCCCTCCGAGCCGCGTGTTCCCGGCAAGCCGGCCGGATTCGGCGGCATATGAGCTGGTGGATTTCCGATCCGGACCGGGGCTTAGCGGAGCGCCGCGAGGTCGCCCGCCTCGAGCAGTCCTCAGACTGGCTCCAGAACGTAAGGTGGCGCCTTGATGGCCTGAAGCTGCTCCTAGATTTCGACATTGTCGAAGGCGAATCCAGGTGGCGTCTCGTCATGCATTACCCGGACTTCTTCCCCTCCATCCCGCCGTTATTGTTCAACGCGGACGGCGAACGGCTATCTGGACATCAATACGGTCTATCGGGCGAACTTTGCTTGGAGTATCGGCCCGACAACTGGCAACTCGATTGGACGGGCGCCATGATGATCGCAAGCGCCCATCGCCTTCTCCTCGGAGAAAGCGCGGAGTTTGCGGGTCAAGGAGTTCCGTCAGCTCATGCCGTATCCGAAGGCCAGCGTCTTCGCGGGAGCTATCTCAGGCTGGTCATACCCGAAGAACCGTTGCGCCTGATCCAGGCGATGGACAACGGCCATGTCGAGCCGATCGAGATCGACGAACACTATTACGGCGAAGCCGCCGTGGCGCATCTAACTGCCCTCGGTCCAGATGAGGCTAGGATATGGCATCGGAACAAGCCGGTCTCGACGGCATCCAAATACAAGGGACTTGCCATCCGTGTTCCTCGGGGAATTAAGTTTCCAGGCCCGATCATCAAAGAGACCCTTGAGGTCGCGCTCAAGGCTGCGGGCCTTACGACTGATTACCCGGCTTGGCCACCTGCCAACTACATGCTGGTGGATGACACGACGGCGTGGTTGGCGATGGTGTATCGCAAGGCGGATGGTGGCGTTCAGGATTATGGATACGCCACGTTCGTCATCGACTCAGACCAACAGCGACTGCCGACCGCGAACGCGGCGCTGGCCGACAAGCGGATCGCCCTGATCGGATGCGGCTCGCTGGGGTCGAGAACAGCGGCAATGCTTGTACGATCGGGAGCCCGGAAGCTCGAACTATTCGACGATGACATCCTCTCGCCCGGCAACTTGGTGAGGAACGAACTGGATTGGCGCGCTGTTGGCGCACATAAGGCCAAGGCGTTGCGAGCACGACTGCTCGAAATCGCCCCTGACGCTAAGATCACGGTGCAGATCGTGAACCTCGGCGGCCAGGAGAGTTCTGAGTGGACCGCAACAGCGCTAGAGACATTATCCAACTGTGACTTGATCATCGACGCCACGGCGGACGCGACCGTTTTCGGCCTCGCCTCGGCCGCCGCGAGATTTAAGGGCCGACCGATGGTCTGGGGCGAAGTCTTCGAGGGCGGGATCGGCGGCATCATCGCCCGGTCTCGACCGGGTCATGATCCGTCTCCCGACTTGGCCCGCCGCCAAATTCTGAAGTGGTGCGAAGACAAGGGCGTCGAGTGGGAGTTGCCCTCGCGGCAGGTGGAATACGGCATTATGCGGGCGGATCAGGCACCGTTGATCGCAGACGATGCCGACGTCTCCGTAATGGCGGGCCACCTGGCACGTCTCGCGATTGACACGCTTCGGGGTGGCGGGAGCCAGTTCCCTGCTCCCGCATATGCGGTCGGCCTCGGCGAAGGCTGGATATTCGCCGCTCCATTCGACACCCACCCCATCACCTATATCGGTACTGAGGGCTGGGACGCGGGATCCTCACCCGACGAGGTGAAGCTGACAGAGCTCGTGACCCTCCTTTTTCCCCTACAGGCCGACGATGCAGATCGCCCTGTCTAGTACCGTCCGTAAGAAGATTTGCAGCGAACTGGCGCTGTCAGGACGCCGCGAAACCGGGGGCTTGCTGCTCGCCGAGCAACTGGACGACCAAGGAAGATTTCGGGTTGTCGACGTCACCGTGGACCCAAGCGGCGGCGAGAGCGCCTACTTCGAGCGCCGCCCGGAACTGCACGCCCAGGCACTGGAAGCCTTCTTCGAGAAGAACGGAAACGAGTTTGGCCGTTTCAACTACCTGGGGGAATGGCATTCCCATCCGAGCTTTCCAGTGGACCCGAGCATCACCGACATCAGGACCATGCAGGCGATGGTCGAAGACGTCGGCAACATCGACTTCTCAGTTTTGATGATCGTCCGGCTGCGGATGTTCGTGATGCTGCAGGTGGGAACCTACCTCTTCATGCGGGGGCAGCACCCGCAACGCGTCGAGATGATCGACGATCCGATGCCACGGTCGAAGAGAAGATTTATTTAAGTTTGTCGCCTTCGATGCGGCGATAGGAGGAGCGACATGTCCAAGACTGCAATTCCGCCAAAGGTTGCAAACGCCCTCTGGGCAAAAGCTGCGGGGCGTTGCCAGTTCCGTGGATGCAACAAGCTTCTTGTCGGTGACCTGATCACCGGCAAGAGGACGGGCAAATATGGCTACATCGCCCACATCGTTGCCGATGAGCCAGGCGGTCCCCGTGGCGACGCGGTGAGGTCGCTGCAGCTTGCCCAGGACATCGACAACCTGATGCTGATGTGCCCGATCCATCATAAGGCGATCGACGTGGACCATCTGGCCGACTACGACGAAGCCGCGCTTCTTGCCATGAAGGCCGAACATGAGGACCGCATCGAGATCGTCACGGATATGGACGTCGACCGCGTCTCCCATGTCGTTAGGTTCGCAGCGGACATCGGTCAACGCGACGCGGTTATCACGACGCGAGCGATCTTCGCCGCCATGCCACCTGATCACCATCCGGCTGACTTTCGGACGATCGATATCGAACTCATTGGCTCCGAACTGAAGGATCACGAAGAGGCTTACTGGACCGAACAAGGCCGAAACCTGGAGACAGCCTTCGCCCGGAAGATCAAGGAGAGGATCGAGCAACGGGAAATCCGCCAACTCAGCGTTTTCGCCCTGGCTCCACAGCCGTTGCTCATCCGTCTTGGGACGCTCCTCGGCGACGTTGTACCGGTCTCCGTACATCAGAAGCACCGCGAACCAGACACGTGGAAATGGCTGCCTGACCAGCCGCGCATCGCCTACAAGGTCGGCGAATACAGTGGCAGGAAGGACGTGCCGGTCGCGCTGAAGCTGTCCCTGAGTGCCACGGTGAACGACGAGCGCATCACGTCGGTACTGGGTGAAGATACCGCCATCTGGTCAATCACCTGCGAACAACCTGGCAACGACATCATGCGGAGGAAGGACGACCTCGCCGCCTACAAGAAATTGGTCCGCGACATGTTCAACCGCATCAAGGCCTACCACGGGGAAGGCGTGTTGCTGCATGTTTTCCCCGTGGTGCCGGCTTCCGCAGCGGTGGAGGCGGGGCGCATATGGATGCCTAAGGCGGACCTCTCGATGAAGATCTACGACCAGAACCGTACCGCGCAAGCATTCGTCCCAACGATCGCCATCGGGTAGGACACCGCGGTGGCCTAGCAACATCCTACCTAAGCCGAAATGTCAGCTCTCGCCAAGCGGGTCCCGTAAGCCGCCAGTCGGCATTCGGCCCCACTACGGTCGTTATCTGCCTCCGCTTCTTTCAAGCAGTATCAGGGCCTGTTTACAGTCGTCCATTTCTGTCGATGAGTGCCTACTAGGTGACTCCTGCCGTCCTTGCCGCCCAAAAAAGTTCGAAGCGGTTCGGCGCTTGAATCACGATCGTGATGGCAGGCCACGTCGCATTAATCCTTTACTTTTCAATTTTTGGAGATCGGCAAGACGGGCTAGTCAGCCGCATCGCCTATGCGTCGCCTTCGTGGTTGTGCCTTGCCAAAATCCGAGCGACCGTTTTCAGGTCGCTATTGAAAAGGATTCGAGCATTGACCGCCTACATTGACCTCACAGAGATAACGTTCGAGGAGCTGTTCTTTCTCGAATCCGCGATTGGAGCCCTCGGTAAAGTAGAAACGCCTTCTGTTGCGAGCATGGTGAGTACCATCAGCGGAATGCTCGAAGACTTGCACAAGTCGCGGGAGCGCGCCGAGCAAGCGCAAGAGCACACCGACGCTTCAGAGGTGGTGGCACTATCTGTCGCAATCGAGAATGGGAGTGCGCTTCTTTCATCATTGCCCAAGCTGGATGCCCGCCATTGGGCCATTCTCTTGCAAGCGGCGGCCATGGTACGCGGAGATCACGATGACGTGGTTCTGCGCAGTCTGCGCATTTACGAGGCGATCGCCGAGCCATTCACTCTGGCGCCTGGAGAACGCTTTGAAGATCGTCTGGCGAGGACGCAAGCGGAACCTGACTACGCCCGGTACCTGAGCTTGCGCTTTCTTGCGGCTGCTACGCGCACCGAATTGGCTTCGGAGCTTTCAAGGCACTGAAGTCATCGGCGCAGCGGTATATCGGCGTTGGAGAATTAGCGTTCTGTCAGCAAAGCGACTGGCTTTTGGGGTGGCCGTTAAAGGCGTAGGCGGCCGCGCCCAATGGGGCAGCATGGATAGATGGTTTAATCCAACGTCACGGGGAAATTCCACTCCTTGGCTGCGGATAATCCTAGCCCGTAACCAGTCGCTTTAGCGACGGTGCTGCTTGGCGCGCACCTGACACCGTGAAAAGCCGTGCGTACGGGTCGTTCGTATCGCGGAATGGAGAGTCACTCTTAACGCGCAATCGAGTCGTTTATCGACGCAATCGAGTCGCTCTTTCCGTGTCAGGACACTCGAAAAGAAATGGCGCGCCCGAAGAGATTCGAACTCCTGACCCCCAGATTCGTAGTCTGGTGCTCTATCCAGCTGAGCTACGGGCGCGCAGGCCGCTGTGTCGCGGCGGTGTTCGGAGGTGAGCGGTGCGCTCATCCCGAAAGCGAGGCAACCCATATAGTGGTGCTTCGCGCATTGCAAGCGTGTGACACGGGTTTTTGTGATCGGCGCTCAGAGGCTGTGAATATCTTTGGGCAGCGTCAGTTCAAAGCGCGTCCCAGGAGCGCCGGTTTCGACAAACCGCAATGTGCCGCCATTGGCTTCGGTGAGTTCCCGGGCAATGGCAAGGCCGAGCCCCGTGCCGCCGGCGCGGGCCGACCCCTCGAAGGCGACGAAGAGATTCTCGCGCGCACGGGGCGGCAGGCCGGGGCCATTGTCCTCAACGACGATCAGCGCCCTGTCTGCCTCCGCAGTGACCGTGACCCTCACCCTGGGGCTTTCGATCTGCTGGCTTGCTTCAAGCGCTTCGCGCGCATTCTTCATCAGGTTGACCAGCACCCGCGTCATCTGGCTCGGATCGACATGGACCGTGAGGTCCTCCGGAACGCTGGCTTCGAAGGCGATGGCGGGGTGACCAACAAGACGTGCCTCGAAAGCGGCATCCTCGATCAGGCTTTTGATGTTGACGGGCGCCGGCTGCGGCACGCTCGCCGCTTCCCGTCCATAATCGAGCACAGATTGGGCAAAACCGATCGCCCGGTCGAGCGTCGTCACGAGGCGCGGCGCCAGGCGCTGGACCTTGGGATCGTCGAGCGTTGCCACCTGATCCGAGAGCAGTTGCGCCGAGGTCAGGGTGTTCCTCAGGTCGTGATTGATCTTGGCGACCGCAAGGCCGAGATCGGCCAGGTGACGCTGCTGCCGCAGCATGCCGAAAAGCTCGCTTTCCATGGCCGAAAGTTCGCGCTCCAGAACGCCAATCTCGTCGCGGCGCTGGGTGGGATCGAGAATAAGCGTGGCATTTTCAGGCGCAGTGCGGAACCGCAGAATATTGTTGGTGAGGCGCTGCACCGGCAGGATGAAGAGCGAACTGACGAGCATGTAGAGCGCGAAGGCCGTGACCGCAGCGATACCGAGCGAGACGAGAACGATGTTGCGCGAATAATCGAGCATGTCGGCGCGCAGCGGCCGCTCGAACATCAGAATCTCGACGAGACTATCGTCGACATCGCCCTCGCCGACGATGCGCAATGTCCGGCCAGGTCCGGCAAAGAGCGTGTCGAGCGCGCCGACGATCAGGCTCGGCAGATCGCGCTGGCGCATATCGGCGGTCACCACACGCTCGGGCGTCACGGGATCGGCAAGCTCGATCAGCTGGCTTTGGCCGGCACGGCGATAAACGATGGCATTGGCGCCTGCTGACGTCAGCAGGCGATCGGTCAGGTCGCGCGGCAGCGCCATGACATCAGGCACGGCATCGAGCACGCGGGCGGCGACGATGCCGACGCGGAGCCGATCGTCGAGCCATGAGGCGCGGAAGGTGGCGAGCGAGGGTAGATAGACGATGATTTCGACAAGCAGGATCACCGCGATGATTGCGGCGATCAGCTTGTTCGACAGGCCGGAAAACCGGCTCGGTGTGACGTTGGACTCGTCTGTCATCGCGACTCAATCATAGGAGATGACGATGGCAAACGTCAGCCCCTGCCCTATCGGCGCCACAGCCGGCGCAGCGCCGCAGTCCGCTGCGCCATAGAGGAAACGGGGCGAGACGCCAGATAGTTTTCCGCCAATCGCACCAGAATGTTAAAAAGGCTCGGCGTCGGCACAGGCAGCTCGGCAAGCCCGGCAAGCCCGATCCGGCGATCGGCGGCCAAGGCGAGCGCACCCGCAATTTCGGCGGCACGCGGGCCGACAATGCCGGCGCGCAGCACCTGCCCCTGTGCGTCGACACTGACCTTCAAGAGCCCGCGTTCGCTGGCCATGGCAGCGGCGCGATCGTTCTCGGCAAAGTTTTCGCGCAGCGATTGCTCACCGGGACGCGGCTTGCCGGCACGCTCGAGGTGCGGGCCGATCTGGGCGAGGCCCGGCTCGGTTTCGACAAGCCGCGGCACACGGACGGCGGAGGCCGCCCGCTTGATCCCCAGAATCGTCTCGACAGAGGCGCGGCCATGGGCCTGCGCCTCGGCCCAGCTTTCCTGGCCCCCGGCGAGCCCGGCAAGGCGGATCGAGCGCGCCGAGGTCTCGCCGAACGGCCCGCGAATATAGGCATGGAGCGGATGATTGCCGGGCTTGAGCCCAGCCTTGGCGATCGCGAGCCCATCGAGATCGACCGTGCGGCCTGCCGACACAAGGATATGCGAAGCATCGAGCAGCTGGCTCGTTCCATCTTCGCGCACAATCTCGATACCGATCCCCTGCGAGCGCGCCTTGATCGCGCCGATGCGGGCATCCGAAAGGATGCGGATGCCCTCTTCGGCCAGCATGCTGCACAGCAACGCCACAAGCTCGGGATCAAAGCCGGCCAGCATGGGGCCATTGGCGACAAGCGTGACTTCCGCACCAAGGCGTTTTTGCACCTGCGCCTGCTCGAACGCCGCAGCATCTGCGCCGATGACGACCAAATGGGTCAGCTTCCGCGTGTTTTCGAGAATACTGTCAGTGGTAAAGTAGCCGATATCGCCTAGCCCCGGCACATCGGGAATCGCCGGAGCGCCGCCGATGGCCACGAGGATGTTTCGCGGCCGCAGGGTGATATCGCCGACGAGCATTGAGCGGTGATCGACGAAACTGACGGCGCCGCGCATGACGGTGACGCCGCGCGCCGTCAGGATTTCCTCGCTTGTCGCGCGGGCACGGCGTTCCGCCAGCGCCTTGGCGCGCTCGGTCACTTGCCGCACCGAAAACTTGATCTCGCCAGCGACAAGGCCGACATCGGCTGCCTGGCGCAGGTCCTGCGCGCGGCGGGCGCTTTCCTTGAGGCTGGCAGCCCGCACGGCCTGCTGGGCCGCATCGCCCGGTTCGGGCTGGCCACGATCGACCAGCACCACATCGGCGCCGAAGCGACGGGCGTGAAGCGCCAGATCGATGCCGAGCGCCCCGGCACCGACTATGCAGAGGTCAGAAGAAGTGGACACGTACGCAAATCCGCCGCAGGCTCAAAGAAACGATGCACTTATGGAAGGATATGGAGCCCCTTGGCAACAGGCTGGAAAGTGCAGCTGGCCCGTGGTTGCCGCGTTGACTTGCCGGGGGCTTTTCCCTATAGACGCCACGACCAAAGCTGGCGCGCCTGTCCCGCCGGCCGGATAAGTTTTATGCGCGAGATGCGCCAGCAATAGAGGAACCGTGCTCTCGCGCGGTTAAAAGTCATGAAGCGTACTTACCAGCCTTCCAAGCTCGTGCGTGCTCGCCGTCACGGTTTCCGTGCTCGTATGGCCACCAAGGACGGCCGTGCGATTCTGAACCGTCGTCGTCGCGACGGCCGCAAGAAGCTTTCCGCCTAAGGCTGTTGGCCGGATGACGGCCGACGCGCAACCGAAAGCGACATTGCGCCGCCTCAAGCGGCGCTCGCAGTTTTTGAGGGCAGCCCGGGGCAATCGCGCCGGGCGCTCTGCGTTTGGGCTGCAGGTGATGGCATCCAAAGACGAAGCCCTGGCCGGCATCGGCTTCACCGTCACCAAGAAAGTCGGCAACTCGCCGGAGCGCAATCGCATGAAGCGTCGTCTGCGCGCGGCTGCGGCAGCATGTGCCGATGACTTTCTGCCCGGCCATGACTATGTGCTGTTGGCAAGGCGCGAGGCCCTATCGAGGCCCTTTGCCAAAATGATCACGGACCTCAGCGGTCTTATCGCCCGCGTGCATGACACCAATGTGCATGACACCAAGGCGAACGATAATCGGACAGGGGCCGGCCGTGGCCCACGGAACGCGACACCATGAATTCTGACAATCGCAATGTGATTCTCGCCGTCGTGCTGAGCATGGTCGTGCTGTTCGGCTGGCAATTCTTCGTTGCCGGCCCGCAGCTCGAACGCCAGCAGCGCGCCAATGAGATCGCCCAGCAGCAGCAAGCCGAGCAGGAAGCGCTCGCCGTGCCCGCCACCCCTGCCGATGGCACGACGCCGGCAGCCAACGCCGAGCAGCCCGCCTCCGGCACGCAGACTTTTGCCGATCGCGACGCTGCCATTGCCGCTTCGAACCGCATTGCCATCGACACCGAAGACCTCGCCGGCTCGATCAATCTGACCGGCGCCCGGATCGACGATCTCAAGCTCGAACAATATCGCGAGACCACAGCGGACGATTCGCCGATCATTACCCTCCTCAGCCCTTCGGGCGCGCCGGGCGGCTATTATGTCGAACATGGCTGGGCCCCGGCAGCCGGTGCTACCATCGCCCTGCCCGATGGTAATACCGTCTGGTCGGTCGAAGGCGATACAACCACGCTGACGGCCGCAACCCCCGTCACCCTGCGCTGGGACAATGGCCAGGGGCTGATCTTCCGCCGCACCATCGCCGTCGACGAGCACTACCTCTTCACCATCACCCAATCGGTCGAAAATACCGGTACGGGCGACGTGGCCCTCTTCCCCTATGCGCGCGTCGTGCGCCAAGGCACCCCGCCGGTTCAGAACTTCTTCATCCAGCATGAAGGCCCGATCGGCGTTCTCGGCTCCAACAACTACGTGTCGCGCAAGTATCACGACCTCCAGAACGATCGTCAGGTAGACTTCGCCTCGACCACTGGTTGGCTCGGCATTGCCGACAAGTACTGGGCCACTGCCGTGCTGCCCAAGCCTGCAGCCGGCATCAATGCGCGCTTTGCCTATTCGACATCGGGCTCTACCCCAGTCTACCAGACCAACTATGTGGAGACCGCTCCGGTCGTCGTTCCGGCAGGTGGCACTGCCTCTTCGGAAAGCTACGTTTTCGCGGGCGCCAAGGAAGAGGCAGTCATCTCGGGCTATCAGAACCAATATGGCTTTGACCGTCTTGAACTCCTGATCGACTGGGGCTGGTTCCACTTCCTGACCAAGCCAATGCACTGGCTGTTGGTGACGCTCTACGGCATCTTGGGCAATTTCGGCCTTGCGATCCTTGCCGTGACCATCATCGTCAAGGCGATCTTCTTCCCGCTTGCCAACCGCTCCTATGCTTCCATGGCCGCGATGCGCCGCGTGCAGCCAGAAATGAAGTCGATCCAGGAACGGCTCAAGGACGATCGTGCCGCCCAGCAGCAGGCGATGATGGAGCTTTACCGCAAGGAAAAGATCAATCCGCTCTCGGGGTGCTGGCCTATCCTCGTACAGATCCCGGTCTTCTTCTCGCTCTATACCGTTATCTTCATCTCCATCGAAATGCGGCACGCGCCGTTCTTTGGCTGGATTCAGGATCTCGGGGCGCCCGATCCGACCAACATCTTCACGCTCTTCGGGCTTATCCCCTGGAACCCGACCGTGCTGCCAATCATCGGCTCGTTCCTCCATCTCGGCATCTGGCCGGTGATCATGGGCATCACGATGTGGGTGCAGATGAAGCTCAACCCGCCGCCGCCGGATCCGACCCAGGCGATGATCTTCAACTGGATGCCGGTGATTTTCACCTTCATGCTCGGCACTTTCCCGGCTGGCCTCGTGATCTACTGGGCCTGGAACAATACCCTGTCGGTGACCCAGCAATGGTTCATCATGAAGCGCCACGGCGCCGAGGTGAACCTTTTCGGCAATATCGTCGACAGCTTCCGCAAGAAGCCAAAGCCGGCGGAAAATTCCAAGAGCTAACGCCAAACCCGACACGCACGGGGCCCGCTGGTAAAGCCAGCGGGCCTTGTCTTTGAGGCTGATCAAAATGACCGAAATCGACTACCCAACCGACCTCATCGAACGCGGCCGCCTGCTCTTTGCCCGCCCCATCATCTTCACCAAGGGCTGCGTCAGCCTCGCCGACCTGCCCCCTATGGACCGCGTCGAGATTGCCTTTGCCGGACGTTCGAACGTCGGAAAGTCGAGCCTTATCAACGCCTTGTGCGGCACGTCCAATCTGGCGCGCACCTCGAATACGCCGGGGCGGACGCAGGAGCTCAATATATTCGAGAGCCAGAGCGAAAACCTGCGCATCGTCGACATGCCCGGATATGGCTATGCCAAGGCGCCCGAGCCCAAGGTCAAGGCCTGGACCAAGCTCGTCCATCAATACCTCGTCGGGCGCGCGACGCTCCGTCGGGTCTATGTTCTGGTCGATAGCCGCCATGGGCCCAAGGACAATGACCTCAGCGTCATGAACGAGCTTGATAAGGCTGCGGTGAGCTATCAGGTGGTTCTGACCAAGGCCGACAAGCCTAACTCTGCCGATGTCGAAAAGGCCCTGGCCGCGACGCGCTGGTCGATAGCGAAACGCCCGGCCTCACACCCTCACGTATTGCTGACCTCGAGCGAAAAAGGCACGGGCATCAAGGAGTTGCGTACCGAGATCGCCATGCTGCTGGCCACCAGCGGCACGCAGGATTAGCGCCAGTCAGTCGCGAAAAAAGGCGCCGATATAGTCGCCGAGCCGATCGCTGTCCGAGGTCTTGCCGAACGATTCGATGCCTTGATCAACAACGGTGTCGGGGGCCTTGCCGCGGCGGAGTTCGACGAGCGCCAGGGCATAATCGTCAAGGAATTCCGGGTGCGGCTGGAAGCTTAAAGCCTTGCCGGACTTATAGAAAAGTCCGGCATTGGGGGTGAAGTCGGATGCAAGGATTACCTCGGCTTCGGAGGGCGGGACGATCACCTGGTCCTGGTGCGAGCAGGCAATGGCAAGCGTTTCCGGCGCATCGGCCATAAAGCCGGGACGGCTCGCGACGCGGTAGGTATGGCGGCCGAGACCCCAGCCTTTCTCGGATTTTTGGACATCGCCACCAAGGGCATCGGCCATAATCTGATGACCGAAGCAGATGCCGAGCATGGGTGTTTTTGCCTCATAGGCAGCGCGAATGAAGGCGCGGAGCGGGGGCAGCCAGGCGTGATTCTCGTAAACGCCGGCAGGCGAACCGGTGATGACGATGCCTTCGAGCTGCGTCGGATCGGGTAGCATTCCGTTATCATTGACGACCACCGTCTCGTATTCGAACGCTTTTCCGGTATTGTCGAACATGCGCTCGAACATGGCGGGGTAAGGTCCGAAGTGGGAACGGAGCGGCGCCGGGACATCCCCGGTCTGGACGATCGTCAGTCGCATCTGGTCAACGGCAAAAGTGAGGGCAAGGACAGGTAGTCGACAAAAGGCCCGAAGATCAACTCCGGGCCTCTTCAAACCTGCCATGCCGTTTGGCTCAGGCGGCGACGAAACTCAGCGCCACCCCATTGATGCAGTAGCGCAGGCCGGTCGGAGCCGGACCATCGTTGAAGACGTGCCCCTGGTGCCCGCCGCAATTGGAGCAGTGCACTTCGGTGCGGACCATGCCGAAGCTGTTGTCTTCGGTGGTGCCGATCGCGCCGGGGATAAAATCGTAAA
The DNA here is from genome assembly GCF_000970455.1 of Devosia soli. Taxonomy (GTDB): domain Bacteria; phylum Pseudomonadota; class Alphaproteobacteria; order Rhizobiales; family Devosiaceae; genus Devosia; species Devosia soli. The sequence continues at coordinate 165,467 of NZ_LAJG01000048.1, forward strand.
AGCTCGGCCAGCCGGTGCCGCTGTCGAATTTGGTTTCGGATTTGAAGAGCGCCTGGTCGCAACCGGCGCAATGAAAAGTGCCGGAGCGGTGCTCGTCGTTGAGCGGCGAGGTGAATGGGCGCTCCGTGCCTTCATGGCGCAACACATCGTAGGCGGCCGGATCGAGCTTGGCCTTCCATTCGGCATCCGTGAGCTTGAACGGAAAATTGCCTTCGGCCGCGACGACGTCTCCGGGCGAGCGCCAGATCGAAAAGGCCGAGAGCGCGGCTACGGCCGAGCCGCCGAGAAGCATTGCGCGTCGGGTAAGCTGCATGTCGTTTCTCCCTGCCCGTCAGCACAAAGCAAACCGGGGCGAATGGTGGTCAAGAACAAGAGAGGCCCCGCGGGGGAGCGGGGCCTCCAGTCATCATTCGGCGTGGTGCCGAATAAGGTTACATCTTGGGGGTGAGGACCTTGTCGATGACGTGGATGACGCCGTTCGACTGGATCACGTCGGCAATCGTGACATTGGCAACAGTGCCATTCTCGTCGGTCACGGTGACCTTGCCGCCATCGGCCTTGAGGGTCAGCTTGCAGCCGCCGACGGTGTCAACGACGTGCTCGCCACCATCTTCTTCAACCATGCTGACGATGTCGGTCGAGAGGGCCTTGGCCGGGATCACGTGGCAGGTCAGGATCTTGGTGAGCTGATCCTTGTTTTCCGGCTTGAGCAGGGTTTCGACAGTGCCAGCCGGGAGAGCGTCAAAAGCTTCGTTGGTTGGCGCGAGCACGGTGAAGGGGCCCGGGCCCGACAGGGTTTCCACAAGGCCAGCGGCCTTGACGGCGGCAACGAGCGTGGTGTGATCGGCGGAATTGACGGCATTCTCGATGATGTTCTTGTCAGCGAACATGGCTGCGCCGCCGACTTCCGGATTCTCCTGAGCATAGGCGACGCCGGAGATGGCACCGAAAGAGAGGACGGCTGCGAGCGACAGGGCGCGAAGAGAAATGGTCATTGAAAGTTCCTTCCTGTTTTAATTCTGTTCCCGATCACTGTCGGGACAGAGATAGGTACGAAGGACTTTCCGGAGTAGTTTTCGTCAGTTTCGCTTTTTTTGCGAGAAAAACAGTGAAACTTTTTGGCGTCTGGCATCGTGGGGGTTGTTCAGGAACGGGGCTGGCGTTCCCTGAATAATGCGGGTCGACACATCACCGTCGGTAAGCTCCAATAATCTGGCAGCCGTCACCATGCGGCTCGTCCGGGCGGTGCACTTGGCCAAAAGATAGATTGCCCGGACAAGCTGGGCAATGACGATAGTGTGGGAATTGGGCTAGCGAGCACGCAAACGCGCTTGGCTAAATCTTCGTCACCGCGCCTTGTGCCACGACCGGGCCGGTGGGAACGCCGTTGGGAGCGCCTCCGGCGGGCTCGAGGGTGATGGCGAGAACGGAGCCTTCGCCCCAGCCGGCGCGAACGGCGTCGGAAAGCTCGACGGTCGTGCGGGCATTGACCGGGACGACACCCATAGAAATGGGGTTTTGGCCACCTTGAATGGCCCAAAGCTCATAATCGCTGCCGGGCACGGCGTCGCCCGAGAGCGAGGTCAGGCGCACTGCGCCTGTTCCGTCATAGAGCGCCACGAACTCGACATCGCTGCCTTCGGCCTGAAGGGCGGCGACAAGCTGGGTCGCGAGTTGCCCAGAATTGGGCTGCGGCTCAAGAGCGGTGAAGGCGACGGCCACAGCGGCAACGGCCAATGCGCCTGCAGCCATGGACCGCCAGAAAACCAGGCTATCCCAGAACGACGTGCGCTTTTCTGCGCCGAAAAGCCGCGCTTCGAGATTTTGGAAAAGATGGGACGGCGGAGTGACCGGCTCGACCTGATTGTCGAGATGGGCAAAGCGTTGGACCCAGAAATCGCGCTCGCGCTGCAAATCGACCTTCTGCGCAATGCGCGCTTCTATGGCGGCATGAGCCTTGGGGCCGAGCAGGCCAAGGACATATTCGGCGACTGCGGCGCGTCGCTCATCCTCTTGCTCGAAATCTTGCTCGGTCATGTCGTCAGGCACTCTCGTAGTTTGATCAGGCTGCGTCGCAGCCAGGTCCGCATCGTGTTGACCGGGACGGAATGGCGGCTTGCCAGTTCCTCGTAGCTGAAGCCATCGAGATAGGCCCCGCGCACAGCATCGGCACGATCGGGGTCGAGCGTTCCGAGGCAATACTCGATCCGCGCGCTATCTTCGGCAGCTTCGGTCTGCCGCTCCGGGTTAGGGCTGAGATCGGGGATATCGAGGGCAACGTCTATGTCTTCGTTGGTCGGACGCCGTGCCCGGATGATGTCGAGGGCGTGGTTGCGGGCAACAGCGCAAAGCCAGCTGATGGGGCTGGTATTGCTCGAGACATAACGATCGGCTTTTTGCCAGATCTTGACGTAGACTTCCTGGATAGCTTCCTCGGTTTCGGCTCTGTCTTTTAAAATACGAAGAATTACGCCGAAAAGTTTCGCGCTGGTTCTGTCGTAAAGCGCGCGAAAGGCCGCTCGATCGCGTAAGGCACAACGAGAGATTAGGTCCGCGATGTCGCGGGCATCTGCTTGCATCGGTTCTATGTCCGGAAACGCTCTCCGGCTCCTCCATGCGAGCATCTTTCCACGCACCCGCCGCTCGGACAACGCAATTGTGGAAGAAATGGATCATCGGCCACGATTTTGTCGCCTCCACTGATTTAAACGGGCGGCAAAATGCACTAGACCCTTTGCCCGTCCGCAGGTCTTTCCGAGGAAACAGTCGACCCATGACCGACCAGAACACGACCGATCGCTTCAGCCATGATGCCGGCATCCTCGCGCAAGCCCTGCCCTATATGCAGCGCTACGAGGGCAAGACGGTCGTTGTGAAATACGGTGGCCACGCCATGGGCGACCTCAAGCTCGGCCAGGCCTTTGCCCGCGACATCGCGCTGCTCAAGCAATCCAAGGTCAATCCCATCGTCGTGCATGGCGGCGGACCCCAGATCGCCTCGATGCTAAAAAATCTCGGCATCGAATCCAAGTTCGAAGGCGGTCTGCGCGTGACCGACGCAAGGACGATGGAAATCGTCGAGATGGTCCTGGCCGGTTCGATCAACAAGGAAATCGTCGCGCTGATCAATGCCGAAGGCGAATGGGCCATCGGGCTTTGCGGCAAGGACGGCAACATGGTCTTTGCCCGCAAGGCCGAAAAGAAGGTGAAAGATCCCGGCTCGAACATCGAGCGCGTGCTCGATCTCGGTTTTGTCGGTGAACCGGTCGAAGTCGACCGGACCCTGCTCGATCTGCTTGCCCGCTCGGAAATGATCCCGGTCATCGCGCCGGTGGCTCCAGGCCGCGACGGCAATACCTATAACATCAATGCCGACACCTTTGCCGGCGCCATTGCCGGCTCGCTCGGCGCCAAGCGCCTCTTGTTCCTGACCGACGTGCCCGGCGTGCTCGACAAGGAAGGCAAGCTCATTCCGGAGCTGACGGTGAGCGACGCCAAGAAGCTGATCGCGGACGGCACCATTTCTGGCGGCATGATCCCGAAGGTGGAAACCTGCCTCGAAGCGCTGGATTCGGGCGTGGAAGGCGTCGTCATCCTCAATGGCAAGCAGCCGCATGTGGTGCTGGTCGAACTTTTCACCGAGTTCGGCGCGGGCACGCTGATCGTCCGCTAAGCCAGCCAGGTCCCCCGGACCTACCAGATTGAGCCGAAAAGAAAAAAAGGGGCCGCTGACGCGGCCCCTTTGTTGTTTCAGACTTCCACCGCAACATGCTGCGGCGCGGCCTGGCGACTGACGCCGGGGCGCTTGAAGGCAAAAGCCAGCACCAGCACAAGACCGAAGCTGATGACCTGATACCAAAGGGCAAGGGCCGTCGAATCGGCAAAGGCGGCGTGAGGCGTCGAGCCGGCAGCCATGGAATTGCCGAGGTGGGTGAAGAAGATTTCCCCGATGATGGCGACACCCAGTGCACCGCCCACCTGCTGGAAGGCCTGGAGTGCGCCTGAACCGGCGCCGGCATCGCGCTGCGGCACGTTGGCGAGAACGAGCTGGAAGAGCGAGGAAAAGCCGAGACCAAGGCCGATGCCGGCGATGAGCAAGGGCGGGAGGAATGCCCAATGATCGATCATGTCGGTGACGCCAGCGATATAGAAATGGAGCCAGCCGATGCCGAAGCTGAGAAGCGCCCCGGCAGTGGCGAGGCGGGTCCGCAGGTAACGCGCGCCGAACCGGCCGGCGATAGCTGAAGCGATCAGCACGCCAACGGAAAAGGGCGTGTTGGTGAGGCCCGATTCAAGCGGGGTGAAATCGAACCCGCCCTGCAGCAACAGCGAAATCACCATGAACATGCCCGGAATGCCGGAGGCAAAGATCGTCACGACGAAGGCGCCGAACATGAACTGCCGATTGGTGATGAGATCATAATTGAGAAGCTGCGGCTGACCATTGGCAGCGCGGTTGCGCGTCCAGAAGACAAAGGCAACGATGAGCGCGACACCGGCAACGATCATGCCAAAGGCCCAGAACGGCCAGCCATAGGCGCGGCCCTCGACGATGGGGAACACCACGGCCATGATGCCGAGGCCGAAAAGCGCGATGCCGACATAGTCATTGCTGAGCGAGGGATGGCCCGGCAGGCGCGGGATCAGGAACCAGCCGGCGACCACGGCTGCAATGCCAATCGGGATATTGACGAGGAAGATCGGCTGCCAAGAAAGGCCAAAGAGATTGGCTGAAATCAGCAGGCCGCCCAGGATAGGGCCGCACACCGAAGCAAGGCCGGCCGAGAGCCCAAAGAGCGAGAAGGCCTGGCCGCGTTCCTGCGGGGGGAAGGTGACGGTTGCGATGGCCAGAACCTGCGGCGTCATCATGGCGCCGGCAAGGCCCTGGATGATGCGGGCGATAATGAGGAACTCGATATTGGGCGCGAGACCACAAAGGGCGGACGCGGCGGTGAAGCCGGCGACGCCCCAGAGAAAGAGCGTCGTGCGCCCCAGAATGTCGCCAAGACGGCCGAACGGCAGAAGACCAAGGGCGAAGGCGAGAATATAGGCGGCGACAACCCATTCGATCTGCGTGTCGGAAGCGCCGAGCCCTTCCCGCATCGAGGGCAGCGCGACATTGACGATGGTCACGTCGATCAGGTTCATGAAATTGGCAATGAGCAGCACGAAAAGGCCGACCCAGCGGCGCGGATCGGGCGGCGCACCGGCCGCGGCGGGGTGATGATCGGACATGGAACTATCCTTGTGAGGCATGAGACGGATTGGAAAAGGCGCGCTCAAGCTCGGCGAAAACGCCGTCGAGTTGATCGCGTCGATGCGGGCGCCAGCAATCGTAGAGGGCTGCGGTGGTGATGACGGCAGCGGCTGCAGGATCGATGGTGTTACGGAAGGACCCATCCGCGATGCCGAGCCGGTAGACCGTGGCGAATTGCTCGGTCCAATAGGCCTGCATCGGCAGGATGATGTCGGCGATGGATTTGTCGCGCCGGGCGCGATCGACGAGTTCGCTGAGGACGCCGATCAGCTCGGGCATCTCGGCAACGATCTCGCGGAACTCGTTGAACTCCTGGCGCAGCTGATCGGCGCCGTTGAGCCCGGCCTTGGGGTGGCGCAGCGCCTGGGCCTTGAAATCATCGCGGAGGGATTCGGCAACGAGCGCGACCAGCGCTTCCTTGGTGGGCACGTGATAATGGAGCGTTGCGATATTGATGCCGACGCGCTCGGCGATATCGCGGGTGCGCAGGCCTTCGAGCCCCTTCTCGATGATGATGGCGCGCGCTGCCTCGGCAACGGCGGCGCGCCGTTCGTCGCCGCTTTCGCGCTTGGGAGAATGGGCCTGCTCGGGACGCATGCGGAATGCCGGTTGAATTGAGGTGGCGGTTTCAATAGAGCAGCGCAATTTATCAATCAATCATTTGATTGAGAATTGCCCCCATGCCCAAATTGCATGCCGCCGACATGCATCGGAACGTTGACATTTGATGTCAGCAGGCGTCCATCAGGCGCACTTTCCGGAGCCTGCCATGACCGACTATGTCCGCAAGATCCTGACCTCATCGGTATATGAGGTGGCCGAGCAAACCCCGCTCGATCCGATGACGCTGCTCTCCCAGCGCCTTGGCCAGGAAATCCTGCTGAAGCGCGAAGATCTGCAGCCGGTCTTTTCGTTCAAGATCCGCGGCGCGCACAACCGGATGAGCCACCTGACGGCGGAAGAGCGGGCGCGCGGCGTCATTTGCGCTTCGGCGGGCAATCATGCGCAGGGCGTGGCGCTTTCGGCAACGCGGCTCGGCGTGCGCTCGGTGATCGTCATGCCGACGACGACGCCGGAAATCAAGATCAACGCGGTCAAGCGCCTCGGGGGCGAGGTGGTGCTGTTTGGCGACGGGTTCGACGCGGCGCGCGCGCATGCGGCAGGGCTGGCGGAACGGCACGGCTATGTGTTCGTGCACCCGTTCGACGATCCAGACGTGATCGCCGGCCAGGGCACGGTCGGCATGGAACTTTTGCGCCAGCATCCGGGCGATATCGGCGCCATCTATGTGCCGGTCGGCGGCGGTGGGCTCGCAGCGGGCATCGCGGCCTTCGTCAAGTTCCTGCGGCCCGAAATTCGCGTCATCGGGGTCGAGCCCGAGGAAGCCGCGAGCATGAAGGCGGCTATTGCGGCGGGCCACCCCGTACCGCTCGACCAGGTGGGCCTTTTTGCCGATGGCGTCGCCGTGCGGCAGGTGGGCGAGGAGACGTTCAGGCTATGCCGGGATCTCCTCGACGATATCGTCACCGTCACCGCCGACGAAATCTGCGCCGCCATCAAGGATATCTTCGACGACATGCGCGCCATCGCCGAACCGGCCGGGGCGCTGGCGCTCGCCGGGCTCCGCCGCGATATCGAGAACGGCACGGCGCCCAAGGGCAGTCTCATCGCCGTCAATTCGGGCGCCAATGTCAATTTCGACCGGCTGCGCTACGTTGCCGAACGCGCCGAGATCGGCGAGCGGGCCGAAGCGCTGCTCGGCGTCACCATCCCCGAAGCGCCGGGCAGCTATCGCGCCTTCATCCGCCTTCTCGGGCGCCGTGCCATCACCGAATTCAACTATCGCTACGCCCATGGCAGCGCCGCACATATCTTTGTCGGCGTCAAACTGACGCGCGGGGACACCGAAAAGCACGAGATCATCGATGTGCTGACCGCCAATGGGCTCGGCGTCACCGACATGACGGACAACGAGGTCGCAAAGCTGCATGTGCGGCACATGGTGGGCGGCAGGGTCAGCGGGCTGGCCGATGAACTGGTGTTCCGCTTCCAGTTTCCCGAAAGGCCGGGCGCGCTTCTCAAGTTCCTCGAGGGGCTCAATGACGCGTGGAACATCTCGCTCTTCCACTACCGCAATCACGGCGCCGATTATGGCCGCGTGCTCGTGGGCATCCAGGTGCCCGCCGAAACCCGCGCCGACTTCTATGCGCATATCGACGCCATCGGCTTTCCCTATTGGGACGAAACGCAAAATCCGGCCTATCGGCAATTTCTTGAAACAAATTGAACCGATTTGGGTAAAGCGGGTTCGACATCATGGCGAAATAAAGCATCGCTAGAAGGGCGGACGCAATTCTGCCGCACAACGATTGCACTCCAAGCCCGAGGGGCAATCCTAACCAGGGATCGCGGGGGGTTTAACTGTCAGTTCCGCGCCCGTTCACAACCGTCAAGGAAGACGCAGACCATGACAAGAACAACGAAGATTCACGGCCTGATGTTGGCATCCGCCATGACCACGCTTGCGCTGATGCAGCCGGCCATGGCCGTCGAGGCGCAGACGTTCGTCGATCGCATTGCAGCAGTCTATAAGCTCGGCGGCTACGACATCGCCTTCGGTCCTGCCACCCTTGATGGCGACACCGTCACCGTCGATGGCGCCACCGTGACCGTTGCCGGCATGGAAGGCGAACCCTGGAAGATCGACACCGAGCTGACCTTTACTGGCGTCGCCGATGCCGATGACGGCGGTTTCACCGCTGAAGCGATGACCGTTCCCGATATCGACACCGAATTCTCCCAGGATCCGGTCGGCCGCCTCACACTGACCGATATCAGCGCCACCGATATCTACCTGCCGCCCGAAGACAAGATCAACACCACCGCGCTTCTCGAAGCCGTCGGCAGCCTGACCACCGGCCCGCTCAAGATCACCCGCAACGGCGCCGATTTCCTCGCGATCGACGCGATCGAGGCGGTCAACGAATTCACCTACGACGCCGAAGACGCCCTCGAAAACATCGCTTCGACCTTCTCGGTCAGCGGCATCTGGGCCGATCTCACCGCCATGGCTGCGGAAGATCCGCAGGCCGGTCCGGTCATTGAAGCGCTCGGGTTGCAGCAGATCAAGGGCGACATCAACCAGTCCATGACCTGGGGCATGAAGGACGGCCATCTCGTGGTCGACCAGTTCCTGTTCGACTTTGCCGATGTCGGCGCCATCGATTTCAAGGCGGACATTTCCGGCTTCACCCCGGCAGTGCTCGACAAGATTTCGGCGCTTGAAAGCGCCAGCGCCGACGCCACCAGCGAAGAGGCTCAAGCCCAGCAGATGATGGTGGGGATGGAACTGCTCCAGGCCCTGACGCTGACGGGCTCCAGCATTCGCTATGACGATGCAGGCCTTGCGCCCAAGCTGCTCGACATGTTCGCCGCCCAGTCGGGTACCGATCGGGCCCAGTTCGTCGAAGGCCTCAAGGCCATGGCGCCGCAATTGATCGGCCAGGCTGGCGTCAAGGAACTGACCGACCTCGTCGTCCCGGCCGTCAACGCCTTCCTCGACGATCCGCAGAGCATCGAAATTGCCGTCAAGCCGGCAAGCCCGACGACCCTGCTCGTGCTCAGCGCCGCCGCCGCCAATCCGGCGGGTCTCATCTCGGCCGTCGGCCTCGCGGTCAACGCCAACCAGCCCGCCGCAGAATAATCAGGCATGGCGGGCCCTTCCCAAGGGGCCCGCCATCGCTAGGAAGCCTCAACACATTTGGGGCAGAATGTCCCCATGATCAGCACGTCTTCCCTTTCGCCGAGCCTGAGCCACATCACCGATTGGGTGTTCGACCTCGACAACACTCTTTATCCGCGTGAATGCAATCTCTTTGCCCAGATCGACATGCTCATCACCCAATATGTGATGAATGTGACGCGTCTCGAATTCGACGCGGCGCGGCAATTGCAAAAAACCTATTACCGGGACTACGGCACGACGTTGAACGGCCTGATGACCCAGCACAAGATCGACCCGGACCATTTCCTGAGCACGGTTCATGCGATCGACTATGCCCCGGTTGCGCCGCATCCCGATCTTGTCGAGGCTATCCGCGCCCTGCCCGGCCGCAAGTTCATTCTCACCAATGGCGATGTCAGCCACGCACATAATGTGCTGGGCCGGCTCGGCGGCGGCGACCTCTTCGAGGGCGTCTACGACATCCGCGCCATGACCTATGTGCCCAAGCCGCATCGTGCAGCCTATGACGGGTTCTTTGCCCGTCACGGCATCGATCCCAAGTCGGCCGCCATGTTCGATGACCTCGAAAAAAACCTCGTCGTGCCGCACGAGGTTGGCATGTCGACCGTGCAGGTGGTGGCTGGACCGGAATTCGCGCATGAACAGGTCGAGGCCTGGGAGCTCGGCCGCACGACCGGACCGCATGTGCACCACGTGACGGGCGATCTCGCGGGCTTTTTGCGCAACCTCCGCTGACGCTTTGGCGAACCGGCTTTAAGGCGGGGACGCCCGCCGGCTAGCCGAATGCAACTACATGTTGTTGAGGTGCAAGATATTGCCGTCAGGGTCCTTGAACCAGACCATGGCGAAATCCCCGGCGCGGTGAATGCCGTCGGCAAAGTCCATGCCGTCATACCTTTCGAACGTGATGCCTTTGCCAGCAAGACGGGTCACGATGCTCTCGATTTCGTCGCCGACTCCCCACACAACGGCATTGGCCTGATTGGTGCCGGCAAATTCGGAAACATAGACGACAAGCGTCGTCTTTCCGGTCCTGAATTCCAACACCTGGTCGCCGTCTTGCGCCAATTCGAGTTCAAGCACGTCGCGATAGAACTGCCGGGCCCGCCCGATATCCTTGACCGCGACGATAGCGGCGCTGTCCTTGTCCTTGAGCATCACAACCTCCCGTTTCTCGCAGGAAACGCGGGTGTCGACATGCAAGTTGCCCCGACAAAACGACCACATTACCGAGACTTATGTTGCGCCGGGCACGGGTGGCGCTATCTATAGGTCATGACCGACCTGCCCGGGCGCGTTCCGCCGCCCATTCCCGAACGCTCCCCGACCTTCAAGCAACGGCTCGAGAACCTGCGCCATCTCGGGCGCCTTGTGGCCCAGATCTGGCGCACCAGCCGGCCGCTGACCGCAGCCAGCATTGGTCTCCGTTTTTTCGCGGCACTGCAGCCGATCGCGGTGCTTTATGCGGCCAAGCTGATCGTCGATGAAGTGGTGCGCCTGACCGCCATCACCCCACCAGGACCAAATGCGATCGACTGGTGGAATGCAGGTCAACTCAACACCATCCTGATCCTACTCGCCCTTGAAATGGCGCTGGTGCTGGCCAATGACATCATCGGACGGGCAACCGGACTGGTCGATTCCATCCTTTCCGAGCTGCATTCCAACCAGGTCAGCATCGAACTGATGGGGCACGCGGCGCGGCTCGACCTCATGCATTTCGAATCCGCCGAGTATCAGGATCGTCTCGAACGGGCCCGACGGCAGGCTGCGGGACGCAACGCGCTCCTGAGCCAGCTTTTCGGCCAGGCGCAAGACATCATCACCGTGATGACGCTGGCCGCCGGCCTCTTTGTCTATGCCCCCTGGCTGATCCTACTTTTGCCGCTGAGTTTCGTGCCCTCGATCTGGGGAGAAACCCGGTTCAATACGCTCGCCTACATGATGAGCCGCTGGCGCACGCCCGAGCGGCGCGAGCTCGAATATCTGCGCTATATCGGCGCCAGCGCCGAGACGGCCAAGGAGATCAAGCTTTTCGGCCTTGGCGGCTTTCTGATCGAGCGCTTCCGCAAGCTTGCCCATGGCATTTTTCTTGAAAACCGCCGCATCGCCATTCTGCGCAACGGCTGGGGCGCAGTCTTTGCCGCCATCTCGACCCTTGCCTATTACGCGGCCTATGCCTTCATCGTCTGGCGCACGGTGACCGGAGAATTCACCATCGGCGACCTCGCCTTTCTTTCCGGCTCCTTCCTCAGGCTCAACGGCCTCTTCCAAAAGATCCTGCTCGGCTTCACCGCCATTGCCGGCCAATCGATGTATCTCGACGATCTCTTTTCATTTTTCGAGATCGAGCCCACCGTTTTGGCGCCGGCCAATCCAAAGCCCTTTCCCGCGCCGATCCGCGAGGGCATCCGCTTTGAAAATGTCGGTTTTCTTTATCCTGAAACCGACAACTGGGTGATCCGCAATCTCTCCTTCACCCTCAAGGCCGGCGAGACGCTGGCGCTGGTGGGCGAGAATGGGGCGGGAAAAACCACCATAGTCAAGCTTTTGGCGCGGCTCTACGATCCGAGCGAAGGTCGCATAACCGTCGATGGCATCGACCTCAAGGACATGGCGCCTGCCGATATCCACGCCCATCTCGGCGTCATCTTCCAGGATTTCATCCGCTACAGCTTTACCGCGCGCGACAATATCGGGGTGGGACGCGTCGATCAAAAGGACAATCAGGCCCGGATCGACCAGGCGGCGGAGCAAAGCCTTGCCGATAGCGTCATCGCCAAGCTACCCAAGGGCTATGACCAGCAATTGGGTCGCCTCTTCAAGCAGGGGCGCGATCTGTCAGGCGGCGAATGGCAGAAAATGGCCATTGCCCGCTCCTATATGCGCGATGCCGAGCTGATCATCCTCGACGAGCCGACAGCGGCGCTCGACGCCAAGGCGGAGGCCGAAGTGTTCGCCCGCTTCAAGGGGCTCGCGAGCGGCAAGACCGCCGTCATCATCTCGCACCGCTTTTCGACCGTGCGCATGGCCGACCGCATCCTCGTGCTGGAACACGGCGCCATTCTCGAAGCCGGTACGCACGAGGAGCTTTTGGCGCGCAATGGGCGCTATGCCGAACTCTTCGAATTGCAAGCCGCCGGCTATCGCTAAACCGGCGGAACGCTGGCACACTTGTGGCGTTGCGCTTTAAAAGCGAGCATTAAGCGGACCGGGGCATGGAACCGAGATTTTCCTTCGACATGAGCTATTGCGGCGCACCGCCCTCGCCGGCTGATCTCATGGGCCGCTGGAATGGGGATCCGGTTTTGCTCATGGGCCTGGTTCTTGTCGCCGGTTTCGGCTTTTTCGCCCTTCGCCATGCCGATCGCGGCAGGCAACTGGCTTTCGCCGGCGCCTGGACGCTTGCGGCAGCGCTGTTCGTTTCCCCGATCTGCGCCCTGACGGTCGCGCTCTTTTCCGCCCGGGTCAGCCATCACGTTGCGCTCACCATGGTTGTCGCGCCGCTGCTGGCCTTTGCCTTGCCACCCGAATGGGCGAGACGCTGGCGCCTCGCGCCGGCATTGGCGCTGTCAACCATTGCGCTATGGGCCTGGCACACCCCGCTCGCCTATGCCTCGGCCTTTTCGCATCCGGCCATCTATTGGCTGATGCAGGCGAGCCTGCTTTCGAGTTTTACCTGGCTCTGGGCGGGACTGCTGCGCAGCGAAGCGGCGATGGCAGCCGGGCTCGTGGCGCTGTTGAGTGCGATCCAGATGGGCTTTCTCGGCGCCCTGCTCGTCTTCGCGCCGGAGCCGCTTTATCTGCCGCATCTCCTGACCAGCGAGGCTTTCGGCCTCTTGCCGGTCGATGATCAGCGCATGGCCGGTGTCATCATGTGGGTGCCGGCAAACCTGCCCTTGATGGCTGTCCTAGTCTGGAGGCTCTTGGGCCTTGTCAGCCTTACGCCGAAGGCTGCCCTTCGCTGAGAAATCCGAGCATGCCCGAGGCGGCCGCACGCCCGGTGGCAAGGCAGGCCGTCAGCAGGTACCCGCCGGTTGGGGCTTCCCAATCGAGCATTTCGCCGGCTGCAAAGACGCCCGGCAGCGCCTTGAGCATGGACCGCTCGTCCATGGCTTCGAGCGATATGCCGCCGGCGGACGAAATGGCTTCTGCGATCGGCCGCGTGCGCTCGAGAGCGATGGGAAGGCGCTTGATCGCCCCGGCGAGTTTTTGCGGATCGAACCTCGCAAGATCGGCAAAAGCCTCGCGCAGGAGCCCGACCTTGACCGGATCGAGCCCCGTCCCCTTGCGGAGGCGATTGGAAAGACTGAGCTTTGCCGGCTGACGCGCGATGTCCCTTTCGAGCCGCTCAAGGCTGCGGCCCGGCATCAGGTCGATCTCGAAACTTGCGGCATGTCCCTCGATGAGCCGATCGCGCAAGGGGGCGGAATGGGCGTAAACGAGACTGCCCTCGATGCCCCAGCGGTTGACCACGAATTCGCCGGGCGTCGTGCCGATGGGGCTCGTCGCCGTAACCGACTTGACCGGCGCGCCGGCAAAGCGCTCGACGAACGTCGGGCTCCACGCAACCTCGAAACCGCAATTGGCTGGGAGGAACGGCGCGATGGCAACACCCTTTTGCTCGAGCCACGGCACCCAGGCAGCGTCGGACCCGAGCCTTGGCCAACTGGCCCCGCCAAGAGCCAGCAGGACGGCATCGAATCTGGCGGTGAAGGCGCCCTCCGGCGCTTCAAATTTGAGCGCACCGTCCTCAAAGCCCACCCAGCGATGGCGGGTGCGGATGATGACGCCAAGGCCATCGAGCCGGGCGAGCCAGGCGCGAAGGAGCGGCGAAGCTTTCATCGCCGTGGGAAACACGCGGCCGGACGAGCCGACAAAGGTTTCGATGCCGAGGCCGGCGCACCATTGGCGCAGATCCTCGCCGGTGAAGTCATCGAGCGCCGAACGGAGCGTATCCTCAGCCGAACCATAGCGGGAGAGGAGCAAAGAATGATCTTCGGAATGGGTAATGTTGAGGCCGGATTTGCCGGCCATCAGCAGCTTGCGCCCAGCGGTGGGCATGGCCTCGAAGACGGTAACGGCATGGCCCGCTCCGGCCAGAACCTCGGCCGCCATCAGCCCGGCCGGTCCGCCCCCGATAATGGCAAGCTCATGCGACACACTCTTCTCCAGCGCCAGAGGCAGTGGCGATCATTAGTCCGTTTCGCGCCGGCCCCGCAAGGCAGTGGCAAAGCGGCGCAGCGGCTGGTACGGCTGACGCGACCTCGTCCAATCCAGCAAACCCATGATCACAAGCTTCGATATTGGCGGCACGACGATCAAGGCCGCCACCGCGACTGCCCCCGGCCTATTGACCATGCTCGGCCGCGTGCCCACGCCGCGGGATGATTATGCCGCCTTTACCGCCGCCATCGCCGACCTCGTGGCGCAAGGCGGCGCGCAGGACGATGCGCCTGTTGCCATCTCCGTGACCGGGGTCGTCGATCCCGCAGGCGGCCGCGTTACCTGCGCCAATATTCCCTGCATCGATAGCAGACTTCTCGCGGACGAATTGAGCGCAATGCTGGGGCGCAAGGTTCTCGTCGCCAACGACGCCGATTGCTTCGTGCTCGCCGAAGCAACGGCTGGCGTGGGTCGCGGCCATCGCGTGGTGTTCGGAGCCATCCTTGGCACGGGCGTCGGTGGCGGCATCGTCGTCGACGGCAGGCTCCATCCGGGGGCCGGTGGTCTTGGCGGCGAATGGGGTCACGGTACAATTGTCGCGACCAAGCTGCGCGTGCCACCCTTCGATTTGCCGCACTTTGCCTGTGGCTGCGGGCTTGCCGGCTGCCTCGATACCGTCGGCGGCGCCCGCGGCATGGAGCGGCTGCACCGGCATATTCATGGCCTCGATCGCACCAGCACCGACATTGTCGCAGCCTGGCGCGCGGGCGATGGCGCCGCTTCCGTGACCATTGATGCCTTCATCGAACTTATCGCCCTTCCCCTCGCGCTCGTCGTCAACATCGTCGGGCCCGATATCATTCCCGTGGGTGGCGGGCTCGGCAACAGTGCCGAACTGATCGCCCGGCTCGACGCCGCGGTGCGGCCGCGCATCCTGCGCCGTCTCGATCGTCCTCTCGTCGTGCCGGCCCAGCTGACGGCCGATGCCGGATTGATCGGTGCCGCAGCGCTTGGATTGGGAGCGAGGCCATGACCCTTCTCGAAGTCTGCGTCGATACGGCCGCGGGCCTTTTTGCGGCCCATGCGGGAGGCGCCGACCGGATCGAGCTCTGCTCGTCTCTCGAACTCGGCGGATTGACGCCAAGCCCGGGCCTGATGGCACTCGCTGCCGAGACAGGCGTCACCGCTCGCGCAATGATCCGCCCCCGCGGCGGCGACTTTCTTTTTGGCCCCGATGATCTTGCCATGATGAAGGCCGACATCGCCGCGGCACGGCACTATGGCCTTGAAGGCGTCGTGCTCGGCGCCAGCCGCCCGGATGGACGGCTCGATCGCGACTTTCTCTCAGCGCTGGTCGAGACAGCCGCAGGCCTCAAGCTCACCCTCCACCGCGCCTTCGACCTCGTCCCCGATCTTGGCGAAGCTGTCGAAGTGGCCATCGCGCTCGGCTTCGACACGATCCTCACCTCGGGCCGCCGGACCTCCGCACCGCTTGGGCTTCCAGATCTTGCGGAAACGTGTCGGATCGCCTCTGGCCGGATTAGCATCATGGCCGGCGCGGGCATCAGCGCGGCCAATGTCGAATCGCTTCTGGAAGCTGCGCCCCTTGGCGCCATTCACGGCTCCTGCTCGCGCCCGGCCGCGCCGGAAAATACGCACGCGGCGGCGCTTGGCTTCACAAGTCAGGGTCGTCGCGAGACCGACGCAGACCTCGTCCGCGCACTTAAACTCGCCATGGCAAAGAAATAATTCGCCAAGTATCCGCCGAGACGACAACTGCCGAAAACTTAGGCAGTTTAGAGAAGTTTCACCATACATTAAGAGGAAAAGCCGCATATTCCCGGACAGACCACCGAATTCGCGACGATAACGAGCATTGCTTTGCGGTCGAATGAATGAGGCGCGTACCAATTTTGGCCGTACCCCACGGTCAAAGACTGAAAAGGGTTCTGTCGCATGCGCATCCGCGGCAAAGTATTGTCTATCGTCGGCATCATGGGCGTCGTTGCGGCGCTGATCACCGGCATTGGTCTTTATGTCGTGGCCGAATACGATCATCAGATCAGCCGGCTCGATAATTCCTCCAAGCGCGCGCTCTATGGCGAGACCATGAACCGGCTCGTCACGGCCGTGGTCATGGAGTCGCGCGGCATATACGCCGCCGCCGATACCGAGAAGGCCGGCCAGTTTGCCGAAGGCATCCTTGCCCGCCTCGATGATATCGATCGCGTCATCGCCGAATGGCGCCCGCTGATCGAGGCCGAGAACCTCGCGCCCTTCGAAGCCATGGCTGCCAAGGCTGCCGAGTTCCGCACGTTCCGAGCCGAAACTGCTCGCCTTGGCCAGAACGTTTCTCCCGCCGACGCCAACGCTCAGGGCAATAACGAAGACAACCGCGCTAACCGCAAGGCCTTCCAGGCCGAAATCGACGGCATCGTCGCAGCCGATCTCGAGCGCTACCAGACAATCCAGAACGAAATCGTCGGCTTCGAGAATACCATGCGGCTTCTGATGCTCGGTACGGCCGGCATCGGCATTCTCCTGGGCGCTGCTGCCGCGCTCTATCTCGGCTCGGCACAACTCAGCCGGCCGATCGGCAAGTTGACCGGCGCCATGCGCGATCTCGCCGAAGGCAAGTTCGAGACCGAAGTCCCGGGCGGTAACCGCGCCGACGAAATCGGCGAAATGGCCCAGGCCGTGCAGGTCTTCAAGGACAATGGCATCAAGATCGCCGCCATGACGGCCCAGGAACAGGCCGCGGCCCTGCGCGCTGGCGCCCGCGCCAAGACCATGGAAATCTTCCAAGCCGAATTCGACGACGTGGTCGAAGCCGCGATGGCCGGCGACTTCAGCCGCTCGATCACCACGCGCTTTGAGGACGAGGACATCACCCGCATCGCCCGCAACTTCAACGCCATGGTTTCGAGCGTCCAGACAGGCCTCGCAGATGCCGGCTCGGTGCTGGCGGCCCTTGCCGATACCGATCTGACGCAGCGGATGACAGGCACCCACCAGGGCGCTTTCCTCGAGCTTCAGACCGATATGAACCGGGTGGCCGATACGCTGACCGATGTGGTCACCCGCCTTCGCACCACCTCGCGTGGCGTTAAGGTTGCGACCGGCGAAATCCTGGCTGGCGCCAACGATCTCTCCGAGCGCACCACGCGCCAGGCTGCAACGATCGAAGAAACCTCGGCAACGATGGAGCAACTTGCCGCCACGGTGACCGAAAACGCCAAGCGCGCTCAGCGCGGCAGCACCACCGCGGAAGCCGTCACTCAATCGGCAGTCGAAAGCGGCGCCGTGATGGATGAAGCAACACTCGCCATGGGCCGCATCACCACGGCCTCGGAAAAGATCTCCAACATCATCGGCATGATCGACGACATTGCCTTCCAGACCAATCTTCTGGCGCTCAACGCTTCGGTGGAAGCGGCGCGGGCGGGCGAAGCTGGCAAGGGCTTTGCAGTGGTTGCCGTCGAAGTGCGGCGCCTCGCCCAATCCGCCGCCGAAGCGTCCTCGGACGTCAAGGCGCTGATCGAGCAGAGTGCGCGCGAAGTCGATGGCGGTGCCCGCCTCGTTTCTGATGCAGCTGGAAAGCTCAGCACCATGCTCGAGGCCCTGCGTGCCAATAGCGCGATGATGGCCGAGATTGCCCGCGAAAGCGGCCAGCAGGCGCAGGCTATCGACGAAGTGACGGTTGCCGTTCGCCAGATGGACGAGATGACCCAGCATAATGCGGCTCTGGTCGAGCAAACCAACGCGGCGATCGAGCAGACCGAAGCGCGCGCCAACGAACTCGACACCATCGTCGACGTGTTCCGCCTCAAGGATGGACACATCGACCAAGACAAGCCTCAGACGCGCAAGAGCACGCCGGCGCCAAAGGCGGCCAAGGTGCAATATCTCAGCCATGGCAATGCTGCCGTCGCCGCCGATTGGGACGAATTCTGATCAGCTAGCCTCTAACGAACAGCAAAAGCGGCGCCCTCCCCTCGAGTGGCGCCGTTTCTTTTGCAATTTATTCCGTCATTTCAATTCAATGCATCCGCGATTTAACAATAAAACTATCAAAGCAAAGTCGATATCGTAAAAAATACCTAAATTCCCAGTGCTGACGCCACTTTATCAGCATTGACCCCAAGGCCCTTCGGAAAAAGACTTAAGCGTCTGTGGGAGGGTTCAATATGCTCAGAGTTTGGCAGAAAAGGTGCTGCGCGGCTGCCTCGTCATGAGGATCCTGCTGCTCGGGCTTAACTATGCGCCTGAACCGATCGGCACCGCGCGCTACACGACCGGGCTTGTGGATGCTCTTGCCTCGCGCGGCCATGAGGTGCGCGTCGTCGCCGGGCAACCCTATTACCCCAATTGGTCAAGCAGGCCGGGCTATCGGGGGTGGACAAAGGAAACCCGCGGCACTGCGGAGATCTTGCGGGTACCGCACGTTATTCCCCAAAAGCCGACCGGCCGCGGACGTCTCATCCAACACTTGACCTTTGCCCTTGCAGCGCTGCCACACATGCTGGCGAGCGCCATTTCGTGGCGGCCAGATTGCGTCATTGCCATTGCGCCAAGCCTTCTGGCTGCGCCTCTTGTCCTGATGACCGCGCAGCTTTCTGGCGCGCGGAGCTGGCTCCATGTGCAGGATTTCGAACTTGAGGCGGCCATGGCAACCGGACTCGTTTCGCGCAGGCCGTTGATAGCAAAAATCCTCGGCACGATCGAAAAGCGGCTGCTGCAGAGTTTTGACCGCGTCAGCAGCATTTCGCCCGCCATGTGCCGGCGTCTCTTGAGCAAGGGCGTTGCCGCCGAACGCATTTCGGAACACCGGAATTGGGCCGAGCTTGCTGCCATTCGTGCCGGGCAAGAACGTTCCTCTTATCGCGATCTCTGGCAGATAGAGACGCCACACGTCGCGCTTTATTCAGGCGCCATGGGACGCAAGCAGGGTCTTGACCTCATCGTCGAGGCGGCGCGACGCCTTAAGGGGCGCAGGGACCTGACCTTCGTCGTTTGCGGCAACGGTCCCTATCGGGGAGAGCTTGAAGCCCTGGCGCGAGTCCTCGACAATATCCGGTTTCAGGACCTGCAGCCGACGGAAAGGCTGGGCGACCTGCTCTCCCTTGCAACGGTTCATGTTCTGCCCCAGATCGCCGGGGCAGCCGATCTCGTCCTGCCGAGCAAATTGCCCAACATGCTGCCCTCTGGACGCCCGGTCATTGCGACTGCCGCTATCGGAACGGGGCTCTTTGACGAGATCGCCGGATGCGGCATTGCCGTGCCGCCTGGCGATGCTGAAGCTCTGGCCAAAGCCATAGGCGAGCTCTGCGACGACCCGCTTCTGGCGCAGAAATTGGGCGCCGCGGGCCGCTGCCGGGCCGAAGCGCGCTGGGATGGTCCCACTATCCTTGCAGGATTTGCTGCCGATATCGAAGTCGCGGTTTCAGCCCAGCAAAAGCTCGTGGCCCTGGTGGGCGAGCCGCTATGATGCTCCTTTATGCGCTCTTGCTCATTGGCTTTGGTGCTGCGGCTCTGCTCGCAGGTCTTGCCACGCGACGGCCGGCGCTGATCCTTCTTTCTGGTACAATCCTGGCGTCTCACGCCTGGCCGCTCATCGAGCTTTCGCGGAGCAGGGCCGGAATTTCGGCGACCCTTCAAGCCCAGGACATGACGGTTGCAACCATCGCGCTGATCGCGAGCCTTGCGTGGTTGAGCGGCTATAACCTCTTTGCCCGCTCGAGACCGATGGAAGCAGCGTACGACGCATTGCTTGCCCCGCCTGTTGGCCTGCATCATATGGTTCTTGCCATCCTCGGGATTCTGCTACTTTCCGCACCGGGCGGCATCTTCGGCTTTGCGCATACCGGTTTTCTGCGCTTGCCGGTGGATAGCTTCCTGTTCTCGCTAACTTACGCCACCGCTTGCCTTGCCGCACTGACGACAACCGTTCTCTGCGTCTTTGCGGCGACAGGCCGAGCCAAGCCGCCTCTCGTCTCGATCGGCTTTGTCCTGCTGGTCTTCTGGCTGCTCGGCGGGCGGACGCAACTGGCAATCAGCGCCATGTCCTTTGCGCTCGTCTTCCTGGCCCATAGGCGGGTGCGCATTATGGCGCTCGCCCTTCCCGGTCTGATGCTGATGGCGCTCGCAACCCTGACGCTCAGCTTTCGTCTGGCCTTGCAGGGAGAAACCATCGGCTTGATCGACACGCTTCGCCTCATGGCGGCGCAGGTCTCATTGCTCGAAGGCTATGCCCTCTGCGCCCGTTTCGTCGAAGAGTTCGGCACGCGAACGGCGCTTTACGCCGACACGCTGCTCCAGATCGTGCCCCGCGCGGTTTTTCCCGAAAAGCCGTTGCAATTGAGCCGTGCCCTGCGCCTGATGGAAGCGCGGGACACGCTGGGCGGACTGACGCCGGGCCTTGCGGGCGAGGCCTTTGTCGTCGGCGGCATGATTGGCGTTGCCGCCATCGGGCTCGCCTTCGGTGGAGCACTTGCCGCGCTCGACAATGGCTATCGCCGCCTCGTCGCCCTGCGGCCGCTGACGCAGGCGCTGGTCGTCAGCCTCCTGCCCCTTCTTGCCATCTTCACGCTGCGCGGCGGCTTCGATACCTCGATCTTCCGTCTCGATATCCTGCTGGTCGCGGGTCTCTCCGGCCTCTTCATTCGCGCTCCTCTGCCGATGCGGAGGCCGGCGATATGAGTGCTTATCGGCCGGGACACTATCTGACCAAAGGGATCGATCGCCTGTTCGGCGCGGTGCGGGCGCTCTGGTATCGCCGTGTCTATCTCGCCTGGGTCGACTTTGGCCATGGCGTCACCTTCGCTGGCACCATCCATTGCCCTGGCGTCACCGGCACGGTGGCAATCGGCGACCGCAGTTATTTGGGGCACGGCGTCAGCCTTGCCGTTGCTGAAGGCGGCCGGATCACCGTCGGGCCGGATGTGTCCATCAATAAGGGATGTACCCTTTCTGCGCGCCGCGCGGTGAGCATTGGCGGCGGCACGCGCATCGGCGACCACACCAGCATTCTCGACAGCGACCACCGGCTCGATCCGGATGTGCCGATCCTTGAGAGTGGGTTCGAGACGCGCCCGATCGTCATTGGCGCCAATGTCTGGATCGGCCGTCAGGTGACCATCCTTCCCGGCGTGACGGTGGGCGACCATGCGGTGATCGGGGCGCATAGCCTCGTCAATGCCGACGTCCCGCCGCGCGGCATCGCCTTCGGCACGCCGGCGCGCCTCCATCGGATACGGCCATGAGGCGGGGCGGGCATCTTTATGGCGCAATGCTGGCAGCCTTGCCGGCCGCGGCGCTGTTTCTGGCTCAGACCTGGCTGGTCGCTGCCGGGAAGGCGGACGCCATCCTGCCCCTTGCCAGGTATGGAGGCCTTTTGGCGCTCTTCTTCTTTGCCTTCGACGGCAATTCCGGCCTCGCGCCCGGTCTCATACGGCTGCGGCACAGCGAGGCCGCCATCAGGACCGCCTTCCTCGCCTATCGTCTCAGCGTTCTCGGCCTTCTCGCGTCACTCCTGCCTGTTGCCTGGCTGTGGGACCCGGCCGGGACGGCAGCGATGCTACCCTTTTGCGCCGCAGCATTGCTCCTGCGCTTGCCCTTTCTCGATGGCGACCTCGACCAACGGCGTTTGCAATCTGCCAGCATGCTGTTGCAGAACCTTTGGATGCTGCCACTGGCGGCGAGCGCGGTTCTTTGGGGTACCATCGATGCCGTGATCGCCGGCCAGTGCGCCCTGTGGTCGAGCCTCATTTATGCCGCCGTCCACCTGCGCTTTCGCCGGCGCAGCCGTCTCACTTCGCTATCGGCGGCGCGCGACTCCTTGCGCGAAATCTGTTCGCTCATGGCCGCCAACGGGATCGGCCAGATCTATGGGCGCATGGTGCTCTTCGTTCTCGGCAGCAGTTTTGCCGGTCCGACGGCCGCGCTGATCGTTTATGGCAAGCAGCTCTTCAACGCTTCCGGCATCGTCGTCGCCTATCTGCGCCGCGCCGAACTGCAGCGGGGGACCGATCGATCGATGCGCCTCAGCCTTTGGGGCCAAGGGATCATCGCCCTCGGCGGCAGCATGCTTCTCGCGCTCATGGCTTTCCGACTTGGCCTCAGCCCCCTGCCCCTCCTCGCGATCATTGCCTGGCAGATCGGAGAAAAACTCTCCTCAACCGCCGTCTACAGCTTTCAAGTCGTCGACCGCCATGACCTTGGCCTTGCCGGGCTCGGTGCGGTCGTGGTGCTTGGATCGGCCGGCCTCATTCTGGCAACGGGCACGGATCAGCCCCTGATCTTTGTCGGCAGCGAAACCTGTGCCTTTGCCCTCGTGCTGAGCCTGTGGATGCTGGCCCATCGGCGCCGCAGCGTCCTGGGAGCTGCACCATGAGGGTCGTCCATTATTCCACTCGCCTCGGCCGCTCCGGTGGGGGCCTCTACCACTCGGTGTCTGGGCTGGCGCGGGGCATGGCAGGCCTTGGCGCCGAGATCACCGTGGTGGGTGGAACGGAAAAAGGATTTGCCGACGAAAGGCACGTCTGGGGCGATCTTAGCCTCATCGGTCATTCCCTCGGCCGACAGCGCTATGGGTTCTCGCCGGATATTCTGGGCGCGATCACCCGGCTCGAGCCCGATATCCTCCATATCCACGGCATCTGGTCGGCAAGCTCGATCTATGGCCGGTTTGCCTCGAAGAACACGCGGCTGGTGGTCTCCCCGCGCGGCATGCTCGACCCATGGATTCTCCAGCGTAAGCCATTGGTGAAACACGGCCACGCCGCCCTCTTCGAGCGTCCCATGCTGGCGCGTGCGCACGTTCATGCACTCTCCGCGCACGAGGCCGATTGCGTCAGGGCCTTCATGCCCACCCTCAGCGACCGCGTCTTTACTGTGCCCAATGGCATCCATGCCGCGCCGGGCCGATCGCCGGCGCGCAAGGGCGCTCTGTTCCTGGGACGCCTCCACGAAAAGAAACAGGTTCTGAAATTGATCGACGCCTGGGAGACCCATGGCAAGAGCCTCAAGCTGACGATCGCCGGGTGGGGAGCGGCGGACTATGAAGCGCAGGTCGCGGCCCGCTGTCAGGGAAAACAGCGCGTCCGCTTCGCCGGCGGAGTGCATGACGAAGCCAAGGCCGAGGCGCTTGCAACAGCAGAATTCTTTATCCTGCCCTCGCTCAGCGAAGGGCTGCCGATGGCCGCGCTTGAAGCCTTGGCGGCGGGGTCAATTCCCATCCTCACCGAGGCCTGTCACCTGCCGGAACTCTTTGCCAACGACATCTCGATCCGCATGGAAGCCGATTTTTCCGATTTTGCCGGCGTTCTCGAGCGATTGCGCGCGATGACCGGCAGCGAAAAGGCGCGGCGCAGCGCCAAAGCCCGGGAAGCCGCCGAGGCGTTTCTCTGGCCTGGCATCGCCCGCCGCATGCTCGACCATTACTCTGCTATTCTCGAGGGACCAGCCCCATGACACGACTTGCCGCGTCCCATTTTCCGCTGCGTCACCGTCTCTTCCGGGCCCTGTGGATGGTGACCTGGGCTGTGCTTGCGCGCTGGACCCCGGCGCCGCTTCATGCCTGGCGGCTGTGGCTGCTGCGTCTATTCGGGGCGCAGGTCGGGCAAGGCGCGCGGATCTACGGCACGGCGTGCATCTGGTATCCCCCAAATCTTCAGGTCGATCAAGGCGCGGTCATCGGCTGGGATACGGTGATCTATTGTCAGGCGCCGATCCATATCGGCCGCAATGCCATCGTGTCCCAGTATGCGCACCTGATCAGCGGCAGTCACGACATCGACCGGCGGGGCCTGCCCCTGATCTTGCGGCCCATCCATATCGGCGTCGATGCCTGGATCTGCGCCGGGGCCATGGTCGGCCCCGGCGTCACGGTCGGCGATGGTGCGGTGCTCGGCGCTCGAGCCGTCGCCTTTTCCGACCTCGCCGCCTGGTCGGTCTATATCGGCAATCCCGCAAAATACCTGCGGCGGCGGGAGATGGACGACAACTTGCCTACCAGCCCATTGCCATATGCGCCGCCTGAAAGGCCCGCGCCACTTCTGCATATCCCGCATCATTGAGATGGAGGTGATCCGACCGGAGCGAGCGCGGGATATAGCCGGCCGCAATATCGCTGGTGTCTTCCGGCGATCCATTGGTCTTGGCCTTCAGGGCCGCGACCAGATCGACGAACCGCACGCCATATAGTCCGGCGAGCTGGGCATTGAGCGAAGCAAGGCTGGCAATGCCTCCGGGCGTATCGGCAGCGCTCGGCAGGATGGCACCGATGAGAAAACGCGTGTGCGAAAGCGAAGCGACGGCTGCCGCGATATCCGCGGTCACGGAGTAACCCGATTGCGCGCCGTTTCGGCCGAGCCAGAGCCATGCCGTCATGCCGCGAAGCGACTTGCCCCAGGCGCAGAAGAACCGCGTGCCCGCCTGGACCGGCACGACAACGCCGGGTGAACTGCGGCTAAAACTCCAATTGCCGGAGGCATCCGTGCTCATGACGCCTGGAATGCCGGCCAGAACCCCGCGTTGCGTGCCCGAAAACGTGCCGGAATTGGTGAGGACATTGATCGATTTCTGCGTCACCGCCACCGAGCCCGAGGCCGGGATGGCATTGCCCGCCAGGGTCACCGTGATGGGCACCGCATTCATGCGCGCGGCAATCTGCGTCGATGTTTGCCCACCCAACCCATGGCGCAGCACGGCGCGGGGCGGAGTGAAAAGTGCCTGCGCGACCATGGGATAGGTAAAGCTGCCGGTGCTGCCGCCGGTTGCGCCAGCACCAGCCGTAAGACTATCGCCCCAGGCTACCGCACCATTGCCCGCCATCTGCGCAACGAGATCTTCCTCGTCGAGCATGCCGGCAAAAAGCCGGAGCCGGCTGATGCTGCCGGCCCAAAGGCCAGTGGCGATCGAGCGGCCGCGGCCGAGCCGGATGGCGGCGAGGCCTGGAAAGATGCCCGTGCTCGCACGCGACATGCCCTGGCCCAGAAGACCTGCAATACAAAGACCGTCCCGCGCCGCAAAGCCGACGGAGAAGCGGGTATTGGCGGCGACGATGCCGAGGTCGAGATTGACCTGTTCGACCTGCATGCCGCTGCCGCCGAAAGAAACGATGAAGCGCAGATGCTGGCTCGCGTCCCAGATCAGCCGGATGAAATTGCGCTCGAACCAGTTGCCGTTGAATTCTGCATTGTCATCGGCCTGGAAGACGATGCCTCCACTACCACCGCTTGCGGGCGTCACCGCCTCGACGATGCCGCAGAGAGCGCCCGGGGTAAACCCGGCATAAGGCACGGCTTCGCGGAGCGAGAGGTCGTCGACGCAATAGCTGCCGCTCGATGGGTTGACCTGATGGCGCAGGGCGATGGACGCATTGCCCGGGCTGAACCCGCCGCAATAAAGCGTCACCGGCGCCGGGGCTACATTGGTCAGATTGGCCGTTTGCGCATAGTTCGCCGTGCCGGCGCCCGCGGCACCGAAACCGAGCGCTGCATTGGATGCCGTTTCGCGCCAGACATTGGCGGTAAGGCGATAGGCGCGGCCGGCGGTAGAAATAAGCCCTGCGATTGTTCGATAGGCGCCCGAACCATTGCCACCGCTGCCGGTGACCCGCAGCGCCCCTGAAGCAAGCGAAAGGGAACTGCCAACCCCTGTCCAGTCGGCGAGGGACCCGGCGGCGAAGCTGCCATCGCTGAGGAGTTCGCGCGCGCCGGGGCTTACATAGGGCCCGATGATGAGATGGCCCGCGGCCGGAACCGTGGCGCCGATCGCCGAACGAAACTGCGCTTCATCGGCGTAACGTCGGCCCGCATGACGGAACTGCCCGGCGCCGTAATCGGCATCAAGCCAAGCCTGGCTGACGGCGCTGTCGCCTTTGATTTTTTGCCGGAGGCCGAGTCCAGCCGCAATGCCCACCATCAGTAAAGCCCGATAAGCGAAGCTGCCGACGTGCCGGTCAGCACGCGGACGACGCGGATCGGCAGGAGGGCGCCGGCGGAGAGGCCTTCGAAGGTAATCGTCCCGCCGCCCAGCATCTCGACTTCGAGCGTGCCACCGCCGCCGACATAGACGGCCCGCGTCGGCTGATCGAATACCGCGGCATTGTTGGGCGAAATGGCAAAGGCACCAGCCGCTGGCGCGGCAAGATTCATTGCAAACGAGGAAAAGATATCGGCCATGCTCGGCTCCCTTGATGCGATGCACCCAGTCTAGGAGCGGGGTTCGAGCCGGGGAGAGATTTGCGTTACCGCATCCGCAAGTGGCTGTGCCAACGCGAGAAATGCACTATTCTCGGATGGGCAGAAGCGAGATCGAGCGTGAAGATTTTCATTACCGGCGCCGCCGGCTTTATCGGCTACCATCTGGCGAAGAGGCTCCTTGCGGATGACCATCTGGTTTGCGGCTATGACGGGATGACCCGATATTACGATCCGGAACTCAAACGTTCCCGGCTGGCGCGGCTCAAAAAATCCAATGCCTTCTCCTTTGTCGAAGCCATGCTCGAAGATCGGGCGGCGCTGGAGACTGCCGTTTCGGATTTTGCGCCAGACATCGTTGTGCACCTCGGCGCCCAGGCAGGCGTCCGATACAGCCTCGAAGCGCCCCAGGCCTATATCGACGCCAATATCACCGGCACGTTCAATCTGCTTGAAATCCTCCGCCAGTCCCTGCCAAAGCACCTGCTTTTTGCCTCGACCTCATCAATCTATGGCGGCAACGAAACCATGCCGTTTAACGAAAGCGACCGCACCGACTTCCCGGTGTCGCTTTACGCCGCGACCAAGAAGGCGGGCGAGGCGATGAGCCACGCCTATGCCCATCTCTTCGATATTCCGACGACGTGTTTCCGCTTCTTTACCGTCTATGGCCCGTGGGGCCGGCCGGATATGGCGCCCTATAAGTTCACGGCCGCGATCAGCCAGGATCAGCCGATCGACGTCTATGGCGAAGGCCGCATGCGGCGCGATTTTACCTATATCGACGATCTCGTTGAAGCCATCGTGCGGCTGATGGACGCCGTGCCGATCAAGGGATATCCCGTCCCGATCGACGGCGCCTCAGATTCGCTTTCGCCCATCGCCCCATGGCGCAGCGTCAATATCGGAGGCGGCCAGCCGACCGGTCTCATGGATTTCATTGCCGCCATCGAGAAGACGCTGGGCAAGACGGCGAAGAAGAATTTTATGCCCATGCAGCAGGGCGATGTCGAGGAAACCTACGCCTCGCCCGCTCTTTTGCAGGCGCTAACCGGCTATAAGCCGGATACGACAGTCGACGCCGGTATTGCGGCCTTTGTCCGCTGGTACCAAGACTACTACCGCTTGTCCTAGGCTGCGGAATATCCCGGCTCATAGCGCCGCACCGGCCAACGCAACGCCGCCGGCTGCAAGGACAGCGCCGGCACGATGGGGAGCGACACGGTATTGGCCTGGCGCATAGTGACGATGATGTCGTGCATCTGTTCGCGCAGCGTCCTGCCCCATGAGGCGACGACGACCGCGGCATCGGCCGCCGGCAGGATATAGGCTGCCTCCGCCGACCAGGCCATGGCCGGCATATCGATGACGATCGTATCGAAACTGGCGCGCGCTCCGCGCAGCACATCGGCAAAGCCAGCGCCGCCAAAAAGGTTTTCGGCTCCCGCATCGCTGCGGCCGGCATTGACCAGAACCGAGACCTTGGAAAGCGGATCGCGCAACAGCATCCCCGCGGTTCGCGTCGCCGCAAGCCGCCCTGACAGAATATCTTCAAATGTCCCGGCGAGCGGCGCGTCGATGTGCCGATGAAGCGCTGCGGATCGCACGTCGGCATCGATCAGGAGCACATTCTGCCCAGTCGCTTCGAAGGCCCTTGCCAATCCGAGGGCGATCGTGGTCTTGCCGTCTCCCTCATTGGCGGAGGTGACGACGACGATCCGCCCCGGCACATTAGGCAATAGATTGCGCTGCACCGCCACGCGCAGCGTCCGCATGCTCTCGGAAAAAGGGGAGATGGGCGCTTCGATCACCGCATCGGCATGGCTCACGCCATCGAGCCGCATGGGCCGGAGGCGCGGCACCGCCACTGCCGTCGTCACGCCAGCGGCATCGGCCAGTTCGGCGGTCGAGCGCATGCCATGCGCCATGCCATCGAGCAGGAAGCCCGCGCCGAAGGACAGCGCGACGCCAAAGAGCCCGGCGACGCCCATCACCGTCTTGACGTCGGGCCAGATCGGTTCTGCCGGAACGGAGGCCGAGGCGATAAGGCGCGCATCGGGCCGCTGCAGGGTAGCTTCCGCATCGAGCGCTCGGACGCGGCGGCGCAGATCGGCAGCCTCGGCTTTGGCATCGATCGCGCTCTGCTCGATGCTGACCCATTGCGCCATGAGAGCGTGCCGGACGAAACCGGTCAGGTTGGCAAGCTGAAGCGGTTGGCGCGCCTGCCCGACCCGCACCGCACGCTCGGCCAATGCGGACTTCAGCGGTTCGGCCAGCGCAGCTGTCTTGGCGTCGACAGAAAGCTCGGCGACCATGGCCTGAACAATTGCGTCCGATTGCCGGTCAAGGGCGCTGGCCCGCTGGTCGACGGTGCTGAACTCCAGGGAAACCAGATCTCGCGCTTCTTCGACAGCAGCGATCTTGGCCTGCAGTTGCAGCTCGATATACGCCGCCGCCACCGCATTGGCGAGATCGGCAGCCACCTCCGCAGAGGCAGCGCGCCCCGTAATGGCAATCACCGGCGTCAGTCCCTTCCGCGTGATCGTCACCGATTGGCGGATCAACCGAACAAGGCTTGCCCGATCCTCGCCGCCATCGCCCAGTCTCTCAGGCACGATACGAAAGAAATCCAGCACCCAGGGCCGGACATCCAAGCCATCGATCAGGGCGCGGCTATCGAGCGGCACCAACTCATCCGCCGCCGCGACAAAAGTCGGCTCCGCGCGCATGACCTCGACCATGCCATCGATGAAGCCGTTATCAGGCGCCTTGGGAAGGGTTGCTTGGCTGCCGACGTTCGAGAGAATGCCCCCATGCGGCTCAACCACAATCAAAGCAACAGCGCTGAAGGATGGTCGCAATATCTGGGTTGTCGCCCAGGCGGAAAATACTATGGCAAAAAAGACCAAAGCCATGGCCTTTGAATGCCTAAACAGTATGCCGACGAAACGTTCAAGCCAGATACGCGTGTTCAACACAGCGTTTCTCCAATTCCTCCCTATAGTTGAAGTCTATTTTTGACAGGTTGGCAAATCCTATCTCAGCAAAAAATCGGAACGTAGCCGCCATTGACCGATACTTTCACTTGACCGGCAATTTCGATAGGAGCAGAGCCAGACCTCTGGCTGCGACGGACTTGGACAGAATTCATGTTTGGACTATTCGGCAAGCGCCCGGTGTCTTCCGGCAATAGCGCTGCGCGCGTGACGCTCGAAACGCAACCCGACGTCATCTATGCCATCGGCGATATTCATGGATGTCTGGATAAGCTCAAACGCCTCGAAGCGCTCATCAGTGCGGACGCTGCCGGCATCGCGGGCGAGAAGCTGATCATCACGCTCGGAGACTATGTCGACCGCGGACCGAACTCGGCACAGACGCTGAACTGGCTTGCCAAGGCGCCACCGGACGGGTTCAAGCGCCTCTGCCTGCGCGGCAACCACGAAGCGCTTTTCTTGCAGGCGATCGAAAATCCACGCACCGCGCGCAATTGGCTGCAATGGGGCGGCAAGGAAACACTTCTTTCCTACGGGATCGACAGCGCCACCTTCCAGCGGATGGGCGCCAAATCGCAATTGCAGGTCATGCAAGGCATGGTGCCGGAAGAGCACGTCACTTTCCTCAAATCGTGCCCGATCATGGTCGGCGTAGGCGAGTTTCTGTTCGTGCATGCCGGGATCAGGCCGGGCCTCAGCCTCGCACAGCAACGCGACGAAGACCTGATCTGGATCCGCGATCCATTCCTAATCAAGGACCATGGCCTCGGCATCAGGGTGGTGCATGGCCACACCCCGGCCGCCGAGCCACAGATCACCTCGTTCCGGATCGGTATTGACACCGCGGCTTATGACGGCGGCCCGCTCACTGCTCTTAAAATAACAAGGACAGGAGACCTCGGCCTCCTGTCTTCGGAAATGACTTTGAACTAAGCGCTGGTTCAGTCGGCGTAATAGGACGAATATTTGTAGCTATAGGACCGTGCCGTGTCCGGCTGTTGCGTCATCGCCAGAACGAGCGGCGTCTCCTCGTCCTTGGATCGGTCAATGGTCTTGAGCGTGTTGAGCACTTCACGCTGCGTCGTGCTAGCGTAACGCGTCAGGAACAGGATCACATCGGCAAACTGCATGAGATAGACGCCATCCACCACGACGCCAGCCGGCGGCGTATCGATGACGACGATATCAAAAGCCTGCGTAGCTGCTTCGATCAGCTGCACGAAGGTCTTGCTTGTCAAAAGATGTTCGGTCGGCAGGTTGCTCGAATTGGAGCTGAGCACCACCGAAATTCCCGATTGCGGGTCGCGGTGAATGATCGACTTGCTTTCCTCAGGAGAAATTTCGCCCGCCAGATACTCGTGGAGTCCGGCAGTCGAACCAAGGTTGAGATGCTTGTGCAGCGAAGGCTTGCGCAAGTCGGCATCGATGATGAGGACGCGCTGACCGGCAACCCCATAGGTGCGCGCCAGAGCCAGCGCCGTCGTCGTCTTGCCCTCGACAGGAAGCGAGGATGTCACAAGGATCACCTTGCCGCGACGGTTCTTCCGCGCTGCCTTGGAGTCGAGAAGCAGTTGATCGAGCCGAAGCCGCACCCGCCGGAGGCTCTCGGAATAATGCGAGAGCGGTGAGGTGATCACCAGGTCCGCCGCACTGGCAATCTGCCCGTCTTCGCGCTTGACCGGCTTCTGCAGCGGGATGCCCGTCACGACTTCGCGGCGCGCGACGGTTTCGAGCTGATCGGCCGAGGTGAACCCGCCAACGAAATTGTCGACGACAAATGCAAGACCCACCCCCAAACCGACCGCAGCAAGGCCCGCAAGAACGAGAATGAGCCGCGTATTGGGGAAGGATGGGCCATTGGGCGGGGTGGCCTGAGCAACGACGCGACTATCGGCAACCTGCAGGTCAGCCTGAGCGCGCAGATCGTTGACACGGGCGACGAGCCGCTCGTAGTTCGACCGTGCAAGCGACGCATTCTGCTGCAGCTCATAGATGTTCGTGAGGACATCCGGCGGCAGATCGCTCGCAAGGAAACTCTGGCGCACCTGCTCGCGAAGAGCCGAGGCCTCGTCCTGCGTTGCCGTCACCTGCTGCTGCAGCGTCTGGATTTCTTCTTCCGCCGTGCTACGCATGCGCTGCTCGATACTCGCAAGATCGCCGCGGAGATTGACCACATCGCCCGATGTCGGCTCGAGCGAATTGATCCGCGCCAGAAGGTCCGCGCGCTGTTGCTCGAGGCCAGCAATGGCTTCGGACTGCAGCGAGCTTGCCAGCTGGTCATAATTGTTTTGCAGCAGGCTCGCATTGGCGGAGTCAACGACAGAGCCGAGACGCTCCCGCTCACTGGTTGCCGCAGTCAGGCGTTGGCGCAACTGGTCGATGTCGCCACCGCTGCCAGCGAGACGATCGACATTGTCCTCGACAAAAGTATCGAATGCGCCCTCGGACTGAGCAAGCCGCGTCGTAGCCTCGGCGATACGCGGCTCAAGCACATCGAGCGAATTAAGGACCGACTGCGTCTTGGACTGGATTTGCAGCGCAATATAGGCGTTGGCCGTCGCATTAGCGATCCGCGCCGCCGTTTCCGGCGAGGCCGCCTCGGCATTGATGGAGATCAGATAAGTTAGGCCGCGCCGCTGCACGGAAATGGAATTCTGAAGACGCGACACCAGCGCATTGAGCGCTTCCTCGCCGGTCGGCAATGTCGGTTCGCCGAGGCGCAGGAACGCCATGACTTCCTGGCGCAGCCCGATCCGCGGCATGAACTCCGGATCGGAAAGAAGATTTGCGTCCTGGATTACGCGCAGAAGTGTCGGGATCGAGCGGACGATCTCGACTTCGCTATCGACACGCGCATTGTCAGCGGAGCTGGAGACTCCGGTCAGGGCGTCAGGGTCGAGCAGGTCCTTGCGGGCGGTATCGACATAAACAAGGGTCGTTGCCGTGAATTCAGGCTTGAGCGAGTAAACCACACCCCCGGTGACGACAAGAACGGCGACCACCACCAGAACAATCAATCGGATATGGCGCCGCAGCACGCCCAAGATTGCTCTGAGATCGATTTCTTGCTCGTCCATGGATCACCACCGCTATAAGTGGGCTGTTTATCTCTGGCGCCTTTGATCCATGCAACCAATTTTACTGCATATGTATAACGCAAATGGCGCCCGATGATCGGAGCGCCATTTTTCTTCGATGCTTGGGCTCTTCAGCTCCAGCGTCTTGGGTCTGCACCGGATATGGCGACGACGCGATAGCCGGCCTGATGGAAGGGCTTGATCTCGCCGGTGAGATTATCGAGCGTCAGATCGCCCTGGCTGGTTTTGACAACCAGCACCGCGTGCCCCAACCCCTGACGCGTCTTGACATAGGCAATGCGCAGCGCGCTTGCCGGCAGCCCCGCCCGGATCAGTTCATGGCGCTTGCTGATGGCGTAGCTCTTGCAATCGCCCGCGCTCGGATTGATCCGCCACACCTGCACCAGGGGATTGTCGAGCTTGGGACGAATAGCCCGGTTCACGCGGCTGTTCACCCGCGTCAGGATGCGCATGATATTGTCATCCAGCGCGATTTTTGAGGCACCGCCCGGCCGGCACTCCTGCGGATAAAAGCCGCAAAACACCTGGAAGCTCAACGGGCCCTTGGAGCTGACACTCTCCTGCACGAAGCCCTGCCCGCCACGATTGGCAAAGGCGGTGTCGACCGTTCCCAACACAGCAATGGCACTGACCACGGCTGCAAAAATCATCTTCCTCATATTGCCCATCCTTGGACTGACCTGATGAAAGCCAGTCTGGACGGACCAATTTGCCGCCTTCTCTCAAAACCACTTCAAATTTTATGAAAATACTTGCGAGCGCTGTTGCAACCGCTGGGTGAATTAACTATTGAAGCCGTTATGCATGCGGCGCAGACCAACTCCGACCTGCAGACACTTGACATAGTTGAGGCCAGTCGTGTTTGCTAAACAAAGAATTAACACGAGGGTTTTACCATGATGCGCAATCTCTTCCGAGTTTTGCTTGTTTCGAGTGCCTTGGTTGCCGTTACGGCTCCCTCGGCTTACGCTACGCCCCAGCAGGAAGCTGCTGCTGCCATCAGCAATCCGGGCGCACTGCCTGGCTTGATCACCAATGCTAACTTTGGCGGCCTTTCCTCCGCTGCAGCTCTGTGCGCTGGTAACAAGGCGTGCGTTCTCGCTCTGCTAACCGCCTATGCTCAGCTTGGCTTCACGCCATCGGCCGCTCAGGCTGCGACTATCGCTGAGGTTGCAGGCGTCACGTTCACTCCTGCTGAGCTCCAGGCTCTCGGGATCGGCGCTATCACGACGACCAACACTGCAGCGACACCCCTTCCCGGTGTGAACAGCACGGTTGGCGGCGGTTCGGAGACACCCTCTTCGACCGGTCCGTCGCCGAGCGCCCAGTAAAGTTTCTGCCCTCGGGCAATTCTGATTTGCTTGAGAAGGCCGCGGAGTAATCCGCGGCCTTCTTGTTTTGACAGTTGGTCAGCTGGCCATCGGGCAATATGACTGAGTGCAGTCCAATGCGGCAGTTAGCCTAGCGCTTCTCCTGAAGCTTGATGGAGCCAGCAAGCCCCAGAGCGACAAGCACCGCAAATAAGAGGGCATTTGCCTGGATTTCGAGGCTGAAGTCGACGAGCGAATGCATTGCACAGGTCAAGATGGCACCGACGGCAGCCAGGCGAGCCGGACTAAGTCGTTCGCTGCTCACCTGCGACCAAACCACCCTGCCGAAAATAACAGCTACGGCGAGTATCGGTAGCGCACCGCCAACAAGGCCCAGCTCGGAGAACAGCGCCAGATAGGTCGAGTGCGCCTTGTCCCAAAAATTGTTGAGATTGAGCGGTGGACCGAAATAGGCGGGAAAATAGAGCGAAAACGCGCCGCCACCAAAACCAATTAGAGGCCTGTCCATGGTTTGGTTCCAGACCTGCTCGTAAAGTGCCATGCGGCCTTCTGTCGAACCCTCGAGCGTAAGGGCCCGCTCAATGGTTCCCTGACCAAAAGTCCAGATGGCGGCGAGGCCTAGCGCGACAGCCAGGACAATTGCTGCGGGAATGAGGATTTTCCAGCGCTCATGCTGCTTCAATATGAGCAACAGCACGACAAACGCGCCCACCGCTCCCGCAAAAAGCCCCATACGCGACTCGGTGGCTAAAAGCGCGATGGTGATGACGAAAAGGCCCCCGGCATAGAGGAAGGCGACGAGAACTTTATCCATAGCCGACTGGTTGCGGGCGAGCTTCGCCGAAAGAATACCTGGCACCAAGGCAATCCCGACACTCAGGCCCATCGCGAGGAATGTGGCAAACGAATTGCGGTTGATAAACGTGCCGGTTGCAACGCCCATATAGGCGATCTTGGGAAGACCAAGGATGGTATCTCCGAACTGCGTCAATTGCAGCAGGGAGAAGCCCGCATGGGCAACAATGATCCAGAATATCGCAGTCAGCATCGTCTTGGCGCGAGACTCCCGTGCACCCGCTTCGAGCGCAAGTACGAAAAACAGGCCGTAACTTACGATGCGGACCAGCATGAGGAGCGTAGCGCCCGGCGCAGTGCTGATGGTCGCACTTTCTACAGCTTGCCCGTTTGGCAGCACCACGGAGAACGATCCAATGGGCAAAACCTGCACAACCAGCCATAGGGCTGTCAGCAGCCAAAGAACAGCCGGGATGCGGATGCGACCGAGGGGGATGCGAAGCCCGTCGAATGACCGCGTAGCCTGCAAGAAATAGACTAAACCGGTGAGCCCGATCAGCATACCCCACAAGGTCCAGAAAAAAGGCCGATTGCTTCCGAAAGGAACGGGCGACAGGGCGACGATCAGAACAGCGAAAATGCCGATCGCGTTGTTCAATCTGGTCATTGTGCAACACCGGACTGGGAGAGCGCGCGAACGAAGGCCCGCTGCGTATTGGCTGACGTCTTCTCAAGATTGGATATGACGTCCTCTCGAAAGCCTTCGTTTTCCTGGTAGCGCGCGGCAAGCCAGGTGCGTCCGTCGTTGGTGGTCGCAACGACCTGAATATCGTGGCCAAGCTTTTCGCGAAGGTCAGGGGTCAGTTGTACCCAGCGCTGATACCCGAGCCAGAGCCGCAATGACGCCATGGCCCATTGATTTTCCGTCGTGACCTGAGATTGGGCGAGCGCCTTCTGGAAATCGTCCGGCTGACTCTCGGCGTCAAAACTCATGGCCAGGATGAACCAGCCATAGGAAAAGAGCGGAGATTGGCTGACGATGTCCTGCGCCATTGCTCGGCAATTGTCCGCGACCCGGAGGTTCTCTTCGCTCAGACTTGTACCGATAAGGGGCGTCAGCGCCTGGAGGCAATCATCAAGCGCGAGGCGCTGTGCTTGCAGCGACAAGCCGATTGGAAGCTCGGCTACAGAGAGCGCCTGCCGCTTGCTTTCGGCGTCTCGCCCACCGCTAAGATACGGCACGACTTCCTGATAGGCGGCAAGGGCAGAACCAACAAGAAGGAGAGCGGCAAGGAAAAACGCAGACCAAAGCCCGAACGACTGCCTTTTCAACCCCGTCACTCCCCCAGAATCATCGTCTTATATAACAGATTAAGTTCAGCTCCAGCGTCTTGGGTCTGCACCGGATATGGCGACGACGCGATAGCCGGCCTGATGGAAGGGCTTGATCTCGCCGGTGAGATTATCGAGCGTCAGATCGCCCTGGCTGGTTTTGACAACCAGCACCGCGTGCCCCAACCCCTGACGCGTCTTGACATAGGCAATGCGCAGCGCGCTTGCCGGCAGCCCCGCCCGGATCAGTTCATGGCGCTTGCTGATGGCGTAGCTCTTGCAATCGCCCGCGCTCGGATTGATCCGCCACACCTGCACCAGGGGATTGTCGAGCTTGGGACGAATAGCCCGGTTCACGCGGCTGTTCACCCGCGTCAGGATGCGCATGATATTGTCATCGAGCGCGATTTTTGAGGCACCGCCCGGCCGGCACTCCTGCGGATAAAAGCCGCAAAACACCTGGAAGCTCAACGGCCCCTTGGAGCTGACACTCTCCTGCACGAAGCCCTGCCCGCCACGATTGGCAAAGGCGGTGTCGACCGTTCCCAACACAGCAATGGCACTGACCACGGCTGCAAAAATCATCTTCCTCATATTGCCCATCCTTGGACTGACCTGATGAAAGCCAGTCTGGACGGACCAATTTGCCGCCTTCTCTCAAAACCACTTCAAATTTTATGAAAATTGGCGCATCTAAGGCGCCGATCGGGCTGCGCGTTAATATAAATACGAGCCATGACTTGCGCGCATGAGACAATCCATGCGAATTCTGCGATAGTTAGTAAAGTGTTAAGTGGCGTAGCCGCCGGAGAGCTTGGTATGGACGGGACGGCCAACCTGGTTGAACGCGAAGTAGTCAGTGCACGTGGCGAAGGCGAGATCATTTCGCTGCCGCAGCGCGATTTCGGTATCGAGCTTCCCTGGATTACGTCCATTCCCCATGAACTCGTTCGGTCGCAGGCCGGGCTCGAGGTTGCCTGGGATCAAGGCACGCCCGCTGAACCAGCAGACACAGTCGCGCGCTCGCTGTCATTGGGCGCCAAGCGCGCCATCGATGTTGCTGGAGCCGCGGCAGGCTTGTTGTTTCTTGCCCCGTTACTGCTGATTATTGCAGCGTGGATCAAGTTGACCGACAAGGGCCCGGTGTTCTTTCGCCAGTCTCGGGTTGGCCTTGATGGTCAGTCGTTCGAAATTCTCAAGTTCCGCTCGATGTATGTGCATCTTGGGGATACGACCGGCGTGGCTCAGACGGTCGCCAACGATCTCCGCGTGACGCCAATCGGGGCTTTCATCCGCAAGACCAGCATCGACGAATTGCCGCAGCTGATCAATGTCCTGCGCGGGGATATGTCATTGGTAGGCCCGCGCCCGCATGTTGCAGGCATGCAGGCCGCCGGCATGCACTATGAAGACCTCGTGCCGCACTACGGCTTCCGCCATCGCATGCGCCCCGGCTTGACCGGCTGGGCCCAGTGTCAGGGGCTGCGCGGCCCGACGACCGATCGCACGCGGGCGCTCCGCCGCGTCGGCCACGATTTCGCTTATGTGCAGAATTTTTCGCTCTGGCTCGATATCAAGATCATAGCCAAGACGATCGCTTCCGAACTCGTCAGTTCAAACGCGCACTAACTTTTCGCGCGTCAGGCGATGGTCGTCAGGATCGCCTGGAATGCGGCGCCGGCAAGCGTCGTGACGCCGATCACGCCGCACCATGCTGCAACACCTAGCGCGAGGATGACCCATCCACGCGGCAACGCAATATGATGGTGCCCGGCGATATGGGCGTCGCGTTGCGACATGATGTGGTCCTCGTGGGTGACACAGGTCTCTGCTGATCTTCATAAGAGCCCTCAGAGTCTAATCTCTCCTCAAACAACTCCGTGCAATTTTATCGAGTTTCCCGATTGGCGCGGGATGGAGGGTGACAAACCGGTTTCAAGCGGTTAGGCCGTAGCCAGTCTTCTGCCTTGGCCTTTATGTCCCTGCCCGATCCCAAAATGCTGCTGCGCCTCGTCTTCACGATCGCCATCTCGGCGTTCGGCGGCGGTGTCGCGACGGTGCTTGGCCTGCCGGCGGGATGGCTCATGGGCGGCGCGCTGGGGGTGACCATAGCGGCCATGGCCGGGGCGCCGATTGTCCTCCCCGATGGCCTACGCAACGTCATCTTCGTGCTGATCGGCATGTCGATGGGCGCGAGCGTGGCGCCGGATAGTCTGTCCCTGCTTGCGAGCTGGCCGGTGAGCTTGGCGGCCCTGGCCATCGAACTCGTCGTCATCATCGCCTCTACCGGCTGGATGCTGACGCGGCTTTTCAGGCTCGATGCCGGCACTGCCTATCTCAGCTCCTTCCCCGGACATCTTTCTTTCGTCATGGGCATTGCCGCGACGGGCGTGGGCAATGCCCGCCAGATCGTGATCATCCAGGTCATTCGCATTCTGATGCTGACCATTGCCGTGCCGATCGGGGCAACCTTCCTGCCGATCGACCATTTCGAGGTCGCGCAAGCAACCGACTTCCTCGATCCGCTGCAATTGCTGGCGCTGGCGCTCGGCTGCGTTGCCATGGGCATTGTGTTCATCCGCCTGAAAATCCCGGCCGGCATGGTGCTCGGCGCCATGGCCGCGGCGACAGCCGCCAAGCTCGGCGGGCTTTATTCTGAGGCCATGCCGACCCCGCTTGTCATCATCACCTTCGTCCTCACGGGCGCCATGATTGGCTCTCGCTTCGTGGGCATCACGCGCAGCGAGTTCATGGCGGCCGCAAAGGGTGGGCTGATCGCCACCGCTATGACTATCGGCATCGTCACGATCATGGCGCTGGCCGTGGCGCAGGTCGTCGACATGCCCTTCGGCCAGATCTGGCTTGGGCTCTCGCCCGGCGCGCTCGAAGGCATGGGCGCCCTCGGCATTGCGCTCGGCTATGACACCGCGTTCATCGCCGCGCACCATGTGATCCGCCTGCTCATGCTCAGCTTCGCCATTCCCGCCGTCGTCATGATCATTCGCTGGCAGGAGCAGCAAGCGACCCAGCTGCGCCACAATTCTGGGCAAGACAAGCATTGATCCCGGAGACTGCCATGACCCGTCATCTTTTCTTTGTCGTCGGCGCCCTGCTCCTAAGCGTTGCGAGCGTCAGAGCCGCCCCATTCTGCATCGACGATGCGCCGGATTTTGAAATTACTACCGGCTTTTCGATCGGGCAAAAGTTCACGGAAACCGATCGGAACGAGTTCGACCTCATGCACCTGCGGCAATTGGGGATCGATGCCACCCGTGTCGAGCGCTGGAACGGCTGCATAAGGGCTTTTGTGCGGAAGCCCGAAGGCGGAGAAGAAATGCAGTTCTTCCAACCCGGCACCTATGAGCGCGTCGAGTAACCAGGCTCGTTTAGGCGGCCGACCCGCATAGAGGCGGAACGCAGGCGCAGCTGTTTCGTTTTGCCTCCAAATGGAGGGTCGTCATGACAGCGCGCGCGGTTTGGAGCGGGGTGATCAAGATCGCCGAAGTCGTCTGCCCGGTGAAGATGTACACCGCGGCCACCACCTCTGACCGTATCGCGCTGCATATGGTCAATCGCAAAACCGGCAATCGCCTCAAGCGTCTCTATGTCGATGAAAAGACCGACAAGCCGGTCGAGCGGGAAGATCAGGTCAAGGGCTACGAAACCAGCGAGGGTCATTATGTGATCCTCGAGCCCGAAGAAATCACCGCTGCCGTCCCCGATAGCGACAAGGTGCTCAAGGTCGATAGCTTCATCACCTGCAGCCAGATCGAAACGACGTATTTCGATCGCCCCTATTATCTCCTGCCCGCGTCCGACGCGACGGAAGAGGCCTTTATTCTCATCCGCGAAGCGTTGCGCGAGCAAAAGGCCGCTGCGATCGCCCATACCGTTCTTTTCCGGCGGCTGCGGCCTGTCTTGATCCGCGCGCACAAAAAGGGGCTGATCGCGACGACGCTCAATTTCGATTATGAAGTGCGCTCGTCCAAGCA
This sequence comes from Devosia soli, assembly GCF_000970455.1. Classification (GTDB taxonomy): domain Bacteria; phylum Pseudomonadota; class Alphaproteobacteria; order Rhizobiales; family Devosiaceae; genus Devosia; species Devosia soli. The sequence goes on from NZ_LAJG01000048.1 coordinate 205,382, forward strand.
GGCCTTCAAATCCATTCCCAAGCGCAAGATCGATCCGGAAATGCTCCAACTGGCCGAGCATATCCTCAAGACCAAAGCCGGCACGTTCGAGCCCGAAAAGTTCGAGGATCGCTACGAAGCTGCGTTGGCGGAACTGGTCAAGGCCAAGGTCGAAGGCCGCAAGGTCATTCCGCTCAGGCGCCCCGAGGTGACCAAGAAAAACGATCTTCTCGAAGCACTGCGCTTGAGCGCAGAGGGGAAGGGCGACGAAACAAACTCCGAGCGCAAGCCGCGCCAGCGCAAAGCTTCCGCTTCAACTAAGTCCAAACGAACGGCAGACAAACCTGCCGCGCCGCGCCGCAAGGCGAGCTAGCGGTTTCGGGACTTTTTAGGGCTCTCGGTCTCGGCTTTTCCCTCGAGGCTCTTCTTGAGCGCCGCCATCAGGTCGATGACATTGCTGGGCTGAGCATCGCTTTCCGCCGGGGCCTCGGGCTTTTTGCGGCTCTTCTTTTCGGTCTTCTTGGATTTGATGATCTCGAGCAGCCGGTCTTGAACCGGATCGGCGACCATCTTTTCCGACCAGGTGGTCCTGCGATCCTCGATCAGCTTTTCGACCATGGCCAGCATCTTCTTGTCGACCGGCTTGTCGTCCACCTCCTCCCAATATTCGTTCTCGTCGCGCACTTCGTCGCCGAAGCGGAGCGTCCAGAGCACGATTCCTTCGTCCCAGGGCTGCAGCATCACGGCACGCTCCCGCCCCCCGATGACGAGGCGCGCTATGCCCACCACATCCTGGTTGGCCATAGCCTGACGAATGACGATGAACGCTTCCTCGCTGATTTCTGCATCCGGAACGACGAAATAGGGACTATCGAAATAGGTCCACTCGATCGAATCCGCTGGCGCAAATTCGTCGATATCGATGGTTCGAGCGCTTCCGAGCTGAACTGAATCGAGATCCTCTTCCTCAAGGATCACATAGTCGTCCTCGCCCTTCTCATAGGCCCGCGTCTGGTCATCCTTATCGACGCTCTTGCCGGTTACTGCATCGACGTAGCGGGTATAGATGCGATCGCCGGTCTTGCGGTTGAGCGTATGGAACTTGACTTTCTCGCCCTCGGTGGTTGCCGGGGTAAGCGTGACCGGACAAGTCACAAGCGAGAGTTTGAGAAAACCCTTCCAATAGGGACGAACGGCCATGGGACACTCCTTTTGGAAAGGCGCAACGTCCAATTGGCCCCGCCTGTTCCAGCTCGGCGCGGCGCAGCACATGGCTAACACCGTCACGAGCGGCAAAAAGAAAGGGAGGCCGAAGCCTCCCTTTCCGCCTCAATGCGTCTGGTCTCGCATGGCGTTTGTGACGCCATCCTTGGTCTGGTGATAAAGCTCGCCGGCCTTATCGCGCGCATTCTCATAGACTTCGGCGACGCGCTCCTTGCCCTCTTCGTAGACGTCGGCGGCCGCATCGGTCACCTTGCCCTTGAGCTTGTCGGAGGCTTCACCCAAAACCGCATCCTCCTGCGGCGTGTGCGGCAGCGCGGAGCCAAGCGCGGCGCCGAGCGCGAAGGCCAGGGCGCCACCAACAAGCGGCTGATCCCGGAACTGGGTCATGATCGTCTGGTTGAGACTGTCGAGCTGTCCCTGAACCGAACCGGCCATCTGCCCAGCGCTCTCGCGCCCTGCCCCAGCGGCATTATGGAGCTTTTCGCGTGCCTTCTGCCAGGTGTGCGACGCCCAGCCGCTGGCTTCGTCGAGCATGTTTCCCGCCTCATCGCGGAACTGGTCGATGCGCTCGCCCGTGGCATTGGTGAAGCCACGGAAGCGGCTGCCCGTCTCGTCGATGAAATGGCCGGCGCGATTGCCGGTTTCATCGGAAAAGGCGCGGAACCTGCGGCCCGCATCGTCGGCAAATTCACTGACCCGGCGGCCATGGATGTCGCTGGCGTGCCCCAGACGGCGCATGCTCGTGCCGCTGATGATGGCAACGGGATAATCGCCATATTCGTCTTCGTCGGCGACGGCATAGCCACGATTGCGGTTGATGCTGTCGTCCCAGGCACGGTCGCCGCTATGGTCGACTTTGGGCCCATTGTTCGGCTTGGCCATCAGCCAGGCAAGGCTGACGCCGAGCAGAGCAACCGGGAGCGGATTGGATGTGACCTGACGCTGCAGGGTCGAGACGAATTCGCCGCCACCGCCCTTGGTATAGGCGAGGAGCTCATCGACGAGCTGCCCGGGCGAAAGCTTGGCCTGGATTTCGTCGATGGTATTTTCGACGCGGCTGCGCTGCATTTCGATTTCACGTTGCAGCTCGGCCGAGCTCTTGTGTTCGTTCTCATAAGCCATCACAGCCTCTCTTTCACGATGCCAGCGTCACGGCCGAGCGAGCTGGCCGTGCGATTCATGCTCAGATTGCTTGCCTTGAGCGCGTTGAGCCCTCGGGAAAGGAACATCCACCCGATCAGCCCGACGACGACCGTCACGATCAGCGCTGCAAAGGCGGTGGAAAGCGTCGGATCGACCCCGGCATTGACCATCCAGGCCGCGAGGATCGAAACAATGGCGCTCAACAGGACGCCCAGTGCGCCAAGCAGCAATACGCCGCCGATCGCCAGGGCGCTTGCCGCACCCATGACTTCGGAAAGCTTTTCGGACGCCTCGGTTTTGGCGAGCTGAACTTCCTTGCGGAAGAGATTGGAAAGATCGCCGACAAGGCCGCCGAGCAGTTCGGCAAGCGGCCGGCTTTCATGAACCTGAGACATCAAACGCCTCCCGTCTGGCCGCTATAGCCATTGCCGGTCGTCGTCGAACCGGCGCTCTCGGGCTTATATGTATTGTTCGAATAGGACGGGGTCTCGACCGGTTGAACTGTCGAGGATTGCGGCTGGGATTGCGCGGTGCTGCGGCGATGGGCCGAAGCGGCGGCAAAGCGGCTCGCCACGAAGCCTGCAAGCGCTGCTGCGCCCAAAAAGGCGACGGGCTGCTTGCGCCCAAAATCCTGCGCCGCGCCCATCAGGTCGTCGACATCGCGATTTTCGATTTGCCGCCCGAAATCGGACAGGCTGCGCGAGATATCGCGCGCATACCGGGCGATGGTCTGCTGCTCGGTGCCTTCGAGCTCATTGGCGACCTTATCGAGCGCCGATGCGACGCCGCTGATTTGGCCAGCAGCGAGATCCTTTTGCTCGGAGGCGAAAGACTTTGCCTTTTCGGTCACTTCGCCCGCCTTGGCCTTGGCTTCTTCGCCAAGATTGCGAACGTCTTCGGCAGCGCGACTCTTGACCGCGTCAAGATGTTCCTTGGCCTGGGAGCCGACCTGGCTCAAATCCCGGCTCGCCTGGTCCTGCAATTGCGTGTTGCTGGTCCCGGCATAGGCGCCAGGCTCTCTTGGATCCTCGATGCTCATCGGCAAGTTCCTCTTCTTGTGGCAGTCGGGAGACAGCCGCCATGCCGGGTGAATGGGTCTTGGACCACGAGGGTTCCTGAACCCTGATCAATCCGATGGCATCGGAAAAGGTTTGAAAGGACAGAATGGCGCCTGGCGCAAAGCTCTGTCGGCATGCGCGTCCAACCAAACGAGAACCACGCGAGCCCAGATTAATTGGGGTTGCCGAACTTTCAACGCCAGAGGCAATAGTCCGGATGACGAGGCGCCAAGCGCCACTCTGAGCAAACGGTCTGAAACTTCCCCAGAAGCCGCAATCAAAGGCCAACTTTATCGCGGGTTAATGAGGGCCGGCCGCGCGGTCTCAGTCGTGGCGGGTCAAAGTGACCTCTTCGGTCACTGCGCTTTGCGGCACGATACGGAGGACCGTCGCCGTCTGCGCGTCGAGCCCCGTGGCCAGACGAACATAGGCATCGGTGGGACACATCACCGCCTGCGGATCAAAACCGATCCAGCCCAGCCCATCATCCAGCGCTTCCGCCCAAGCATGTAGGCAACCGCCATCCGCATCCTCGCCAAGCCGGTAGCCGGCGACGAAGCGTGCGGGAATATTGAGCGCCCGCGCTGCCGCGATAAAAAGATGTACGTGCTCGGCTGCCGAAGGCGGTTCGGCCGCTTCAGCGCCGCCCTGGCGTTGCACCTGCCCGCCATCGGCCTGCATCTGGGTGGGGACGGGTTCGTTGTGCGCCAGGTTCGATCGGACGTCGGCCATCAGCCCATGAAGAAGGTCGAGCCGGCTGACGCTGCGCCCGCGATAGGCCTCGACGAAGTCGGGCTCGGATCGCGTCGCCTCGGTCAGCCGTCGATAAAGCGCCGGCATCGGTTCGCCCGGCGGCCGCCCGAGAACGCCGTGGGTATCCCGCGTCGTCACCGTGCCGCGCACCCTGATCAGCAGCTCCTCGCCTTCCGGCTTGGTCTGATTGACGAGATGGGCGGTGTTGCCGAAGCCATCGATGAGCCGCCCGGCATTGCCGATGCCAGGCGCCTCGACGCTCCAGCTCTCGACTGTCTGGCTCTGTCCGCTCGGCGGGGTCAGCAGCAGGTGCAAGACCGCCTGCCCTGTTCCGGGCGGCAGGGTCACGCGCAGCTTATGTTCGATGCCAATTCGCATTCCGCGCTCAATAGAAGTTGTAGCTCACTGACAGGGCATCGGTGACGCGATTGTTCCTGTCGATGAAATCGTTGAGAAATTCGTGGAGCCCATGGGCAAAGATCTTGTCCATGTCGGTTCCTTCCACCAGCCTCAGCAGATCGTCGATCGCATCCTGGCAGGCCTCGCGCCGACCGTAGATCTTGGCCAGAAGATCGAGGTTCTGCTGCACGAAGCGCGCACAATAAACCAGAGACCGCGGCATCTCCGGACGAAGGATCAGGAAATCGGCGATGTTATGCGCCTTGTAGCGGTCATGATAGACGTGCCCATAGGCGCGATGGGCTGAGGCGGCGCGCAGGATCAGCGTCCATTGCTGGATGTCGATCTCGCCCCCGACAAGGCTTGAGCGCGGCAAGAGCACATAATATTTCATGTCGAGAATGCGGGCCGTATTGTCCGCACGCTCGACGAAATTGCCGGCCTGCAGAAACGCAAAGCCATCATCGCGCAAGATCGTGCCGAGCAGCGCGCCGCGGAATTCATGGCTGCGCTGGCGCACCCATTGCAAAAGTCCGAGGAGCTTGGCGCCGCGCACGTCGCGCGGCTTGATCTGCGAAAATTCGAGCCAGGCCCCGTTCATGCTCTCCCACATGTCCGTTGTCAGCGCGGTGCGCACCGATCGCGCATTGGTGCGCGCGGCCTGAAGGCAGGAATAGACCGAGGATGGGTTGGCGGGGTCGAACATCATGAAATGGGCGACGGTATCGACATCGGCCACGTCGTGCCGCTCGGCAAAGGCTTCGTCCATTTCGGCCGCCTGCAGCATGGAAACCAGATGCTCGCTGGCCCCGCCTTCGCGGCGGCTGGTCAGCGACATGCGGTACCCCACTTCAAGGAGGCGAGCCATGTTTTCGGCGCGCTCGACATAGCGCGACATCCAGAAGAGATTTTGGGCAGTGCGTCCAAGCATGGTCATGGGCTCAGTCTTCCAACACCCAGGTGTCCTTGGTGCCCCCGCCCTGCGAGGAGTTGACCACCAAAGACCCTTGCTTAAGCGCAACGCGGGTCAGCCCGCCGGGCGTGATCCGCACTTCGTCGCCGACCAGCACATAAGGCCGAAGATCGACATGGCGTGGGGCGACGGTTCCATCGATATGGGTCGGGCAGGTCGAGAGCGAGAGCGTTGGCTGGACGATGTAATTGTCTGGCCGCGCCAGGATCTTCTTCTTGAATTCCTCGTGCTGCGCCTTAGTCGAAGTGGGCCCCACCATCATCCCGTAGCCCCCCGAACCATGGACCTCCTTGACGACGAGATCGCCGATATTGTCGAGCACCCAGCCGCGCTGGTCCTCGTCGGTGCAATTATAGGTCGGCACGTTGTTGAGCAGCGCCTTTTCGCCGAGATAGAATTCGATGATCTCGGGCACATAGGTGTAAACGGCCTTATCGTCGGCGATGCCGGTCCCCGGAGCATTCACCAAGGTGACATTGCCCGCGCGATAGGCGTCGAAAACGCCTGGCACACCGAGCATGGAATCGGGCCGGAAGGTCAAGGGATCGAGATAGTCGTCGTCGATCCGGCGATAGATGACATCGACCCGCTCCGGGCCGGTCGTCGTCCGCATATAGACCTTGCCGCCATCTACGAAGAGATCGTGCCCTTCGCAGAGCGCCGCACCCATCTGGTCGGCGAGGAACGAATGTTCGAAATAGGCGGAATTGTAGATGCCCGGCGTCAGAACGGCGATGACCGGATTGCTGCCCGCTCCGGCCGGTGCCACGCTCTGTAGCGTCCGGCGCAGGTTCTCGGGATAGGTTTCGACCGGAGCAACCTTTGAGCGCTGGAAAAGGTCCGGCGCCAGCATCATCATCGCTTCGCGGTCCTCGAGCATATAGGAGACACCAGATGGGGTCCGCAGATTGTCCTCGAGCACGTAGAATTCGTCGGGCCCGACGCGGACGATGTCGACGCCGATGATATGGGCATAAACCCCGCGCGCCGGCTCGAGCCCCATCATCTGCGGACAGAAGGCCGCATTGTTGAGGATGAGCTTTTCCGGAATGCGCCCGGCCTTTAAAATCTCCTGGCGATGGTAGACGTCATAAAGGAAGGCATTCAGGGCCTTGACGCGCTGCTCGATCCCGCGGGAAAGCTTGCGCCATTCCTGCGCCGCGATGATGCGCGGGATGACGTCGAACGGGATGACCTTCTCGGTCCCCTCCTCCGAGCCATAAACGGCAAAGGTGATACCGAGCTTGCGGAAGATCGCCTCCGCATCCGTCTGCATCAGCGCCAGACCCTTGTCGGGCTGTTCGGCGAGCCATTCGCTGAGGGCTCGATAAGGTTCGCGGACGCTGCCGTCCGCATTGTACATTTCGTCGAACGGCGTCGTTTCGCCCATTATACTTCGCTAATTTGATACGGCGTTCCCATCGCAAAAACTATTGCTACACGATTGTCGCGTGCCGTCCAGACAGTCATCGGCAAGACATGCCGCTTTTTGGTGCAGGACTGGCTTGCGCAAATGGCGGGCAAGATGCTCTGATGCGCGCGGCCGAATTATCCGCCTCCCGCCTTGCCTCTCGTGGCCGAGCCGCTAGTGTCTCGCGCAGAGAGGATAATTTTCATGACCATCGAGATTCTGCAGACCGGCCCTTTGCTCGCCTCTTGCGAGAAGGCGCTGGCCGAACGCTACACCGTCCACAAGCTCCATGAAGTGTCCGACAAGGACGCCTGGCTCAAGGAAAACGGCGCCCGCATCCGCGCGCATGCCGGCTCGGGCGTCCAGAAGCCGCTGATGGACCAGCTGCCCAATCTCGAAATCATCGCCAGTTTCGGCGTCGGCTACGACAATATCGACACCGCCGCCGCCAAAGCGAAGAATATCCGCGTCACCAATACGCCCGACGTTCTTAACGACGCCGTCGCCGAATTGACCATTGGCCTCATGATCGCGCTCGCCCGCCGCATTCCGCAGGGCGACCAGTTCGTGCGCACCGGCAAATGGCCAAACGGCAATTTCGGCCTCTTTTCCGAACTCACCGGCAAGACGGTCGGCATTCTCGGCCTCGGCCGCATCGGCAAGGAAATCGCCATCCGGGCCCAGGCGATGAAGATGCGCGTCGTCTATTATGGCCGCAAGCAGCAGGGCGGCGTGCCGCATATCTATTACGACAACCTCGAAGAGATGGCGCGCGACAGCGATTGGCTCGTGATCATCGCGCCGGGCGGCAAGAACACCGAAGGCATAGTCTCGCGAAAGGTGCTGGAAGCGCTCGGCCCCAAGGGCATGCTGGTCAACGTTGCTCGCGGCACGCTCGTCGACGAGCCGGCCATGGTGGACCTTCTACAAAATGGCGGCCTCGGCGGCGCAGCCCTCGACGTCTTTGTCGATGAGCCAAAAGTGCCCGAGGCCCTCTTCGGTCTCGACAATGTCGTTCTCTCCCCACACCAGGGCAGCGCCACCAACCAGACCCGCGACGCCATGGGCGCGCTCCTTGTCGCCAATCTCGATCGGCATTTTGCCGGTGAGCCGCTGATTTCGGCAGTTGTCTGATGGCAGACGACAAAATGGTGCGCGTGGCCGAGATCGAGGTCGATCCGGCGCAGCTCGACGCTTATCTCGCGTTTCTGACCGAGGAAATCGCCGCCTCGGTCGAGCGCGAGCCTGGCGTGCTCATGCTCCATGCGGTCGCGGACAAAGCCGCGCCGCAGAGCATCCGCATCCTCGAAGTCTATGCCTCGCGCGCGGCCTATGAGGCCCATATCGAAACGCCGCATTTCCGCAAGTACAAGGAGGGAACGGCGGACATGGTCACCGCGCTTCGCCTCGTGGATATGGACCCGATCATTCTCGCGGCTCGATAATCCGTCCTAGAGAACGGCTACATAGATGCCGTGCATCTTCCCGCCAACCTCGACATTCTCAGCCAGCCGCCACCCAGCCCGCTCAAACAGTTCCCGCGCCTCCGCCGTCAGCGCATGGAGCCGTGAAAAGCCGAGCCGCTTGGCCTCGACCCTAGCGCGCTCAAGCAGGGCCAAACCGACGCCGTGCCGCCGAAGCGCCGGATCGACCAAAAGACCGCCGAGCCATGGTGATCGCTCGGTCAGCGCGCCCGAGGTGGCAGTTAGCGCGCAGGTCCCCGCCACTTGCCCGTCGGCAAAGGCGACAATGCCAAGGGGCAAGCGGTTGCGCTCAAGCCGTTCCGCGAGATCAGCCCGCGCCGAAGCCCCGCGGGGATTGTACCAATCGGCCCACTCGCTCTCGTAAAGATCAACCAGGGCGCTCATCGCCTCGTCATGGTCGATCAGCAATCCGGTGGTGATGTTCATTGCTTCGGCCTCCGACTTATTCACCTTATCCCCGCGCATCCGAACCGCTTTATGCTTTCCCTCCAACCTCGCACGGACGGTCTGCAGACGACAGTAGCGAGGAGGCCCCGGCGCTGGATCGTCTCCGGTGCCCGTTCGGGACTGGCCGCCTTGCGACGAGCGATCAAAAGGGCGCTGTGAGTCCTGTCCGAAAAAATGGCATCCCGGAGCGGCCTCCGCTTCATCTATCAACAAATCTCAGAAGCGAATGCCGCTCCGGGATCCGTCCACCCTAAATCCGGGAGCGTTGGCGCTGCCCGGCAAAAAAGCATGGCCCAGTTGCACCGTCCTGCCACATACGGCCATTAACAGCACCTGCCGAACCCGCTAGCCTTCGGGTGATTTGGCCTTGGGCCGACATGGAGCTTTGACAATGACGGAATGGTGGCGCGGCGGAGTAATCTATCAGGTCTATCCGCGTTCGTTTCAGGACAGCAATGGCGATGGCATCGGCGACTTGCCCGGCATCATCGACCGGCTCGACCATATCGCCAGCCTTGGCGTCGATTGCATCTGGCTCTCGCCGATCAATTCCTCGCCCCAGGCTGATATGGGTTATGACGTGTCGGACTATATGCAGGTCGATCCCTTGTTCGGCTCCCTGCAGGATTTTGACGTCCTGATTGATCGCGCCCATGCCCTTGGCATCAAGGTCATCATGGACCAGGTCGTCAGCCACACTTCGGACCAGCACCCGTGGTTCCGCGAATCCTGCTTTTCAAAGGATAATGCCCGCGCCGACTGGTATGTCTGGGCCGATGCCAATCCCGATGGCACCCCGCCCAACAACTGGCTCTCGGTCTTCGGTGGCTCGGCCTGGGAATGGCATACGGCGCGCAAGCAATATTACCTGCACAACTTCCTCACCTCCCAGCCCGACCTCAACTACCACAATCCCAAGGTGCAGGACGCCGTGCTCGACGTCATGCGCTTCTGGCTCGATCGCGGCCTCGATGGCTTCCGTCTCGACACGGTCAATTACTATTTCCACGATGCGCAATTGCGCTCAAACCCGCCGCTCAAATCGCTCAATGGCAAGCCGGCGGTGAATCCCTACGACATGCAGAGCCACCAATATTCCAAGAGCCAGCCGGAAAACGTCGCCTGGCTCAAGCGCGTGCGCGATCTGCTCAACGACTATCCCAATGCGACCACGGTTGGCGAAGTGGGCGACGACGAGCGCGGCCTCGAACTAATGCGGCAATATACGTCCGGCAGCGACCTGCTGCACATGTGTTATTCGTTCGATTTCCTCGGCGTAAAATTCAGCGCCGCCCATTTCCGCTCCAAGATCGAGGCCTTCTTTGCCGATAACAGCACCGGCTGGCCCTGCTGGAGCTTTTCCAACCACGACGTCATTCGCCACATGACCCGTTGGGCGCCACACAGCGTGTCGCCGGCAGACCTTTCGCGCCAGGCCGTGGCGCTGATCATGACACTCAAAGGCTCGGTTGGACTCTATCAGGGCGAAGAGCTTGGCCTCCAGGAAGCCGATATTCTTTATGAGGAGCTGACCGACCCGCGCGGCATCCGCTTCTGGCCCGAGGACAAGGGCCGCGATGGCTGCCGCACGCCGATGCCCTGGCAGCATGCCATGAACCATGCTGGCTTTACGACGGGCACACCATGGCTGCCCGTCAAACACGCGGCCGCAGCGCTCAGTGTCGAAACACAGAATGCCGACCCCAATTCGACGCTGCAATTTTATCGTGAGATTATCGCCTGGCGCAAAGGCCAGCCGGCGCTGCTCACCGGTACGATCGAGTTTTTCGAGACCGATGAACCCGTCCTCGCCTATCGCCGCTCTGCCGGCAACAAGGACATCATCTGCGTATTCAATCTCTCGGCCGAAGAGCGGGGTGTCACCATGGCTGGTACAGCGGTTGAACTCGAGGCGGTGAGCCACAATGCCGTGCTAGATGGCAAGGCACTGACGCTCGGGCCGAATGGTTATGCGCTGGTCGAAGCCCCGGCTGGTGAGGGCAAGGTGAGTTACAAGGCAGGTTGAGCACCCCCTCCTAGCCTCCCCCTGATAGGGGGAGGAACGTATCGAGTTAGGCTTGATAGCTGTAAGCCACCGGCAGATCCCTCCCCCTACTAGGGGGAGGCTAGGTGGGGTTCGGTTAAACCCGCTCCCCCTTCCAAGCCAGTAATCGCAGCGCATTCGCCGTCACCAGCAGCGTTGCCCCGGTATCCGCCAGGATCGCCGGCCACAGGCCGGTAACGCCGATAATCGTCGTCACCAGAAACACCGCCTTCAGCCCCAAGGCGATGGTGATGTTCTGGCCGATATTGGCCATGGTCGCCCGCGAAATCCGGATCAGGTTAGCGACGTCGATCACCCGACCGTGCAGCACCGCCGCATCGGCCGTTTCGAGCGCCACATCGGTCCCGCCGCCCATGGCGATGCCGATATCGGCCGCCGCCAGCGCCGGCGCGTCGTTGATGCCATCGCCGACCTTGGCAACAATCCTCCCATCGGCCTTCAGCCCGACAACGATGCGCTGCTTATCCTCGGGCAGCAGTTCGGCCCTAACATCGATGCCAAGATCAGCCCCGATAGCCCGAGCGGTACGCGCATTGTCACCAGTCAGCATGACCACATCGGCACCCAATGCCTTGAGCGCAGCAAGCCCTGCCCGTGCATCGTCCCTCGGTTCGTCACGCATGGCGATGAGGCCGGCAAGTTCTCGACCTGCAACGAGAACGGAGACTGTCTTGCCCTCGTCATTGAGCTGGCCGATCCGCGCCTCGAACTCGTCGCTCAGCGATGCGCGTTCGGCGGCAGCCTTGGGTGAACCGAGGAAGAGTTCGACACCATCGAGCGTGCCGATGACACCCCGGCCGCCGAGCGCTGCGGCCTTGGTGGCCGCGACCGGCGCGACCCCCGCCGACGTCGCTTCGGCAAGGATCGCCGTGGCGAGCGGATGGCTCGAGCCTACTTCCAGCGCGGCCGCAAGCCGCAACACCTCGACCTCCGAACGCCGCACCGCAAGGATATCCGTCACCTGTGCCCGGCCTGCCGTCAGCGTGCCGGTCTTATCGAGCGCGACAGTGTTGATCTTGCCCAGTTGTTCGAGCACCACGCCGCCCTTCATCAGCAGGCCCTGCCGCGCCCCGGCCGAAAGCGCGGCCGCAATGGCAGCAGGGGTCGAGATAACAAGAGCACAGGGGCATCCGATCAGGAGAATGGCGAGGCCCTTGTAGATCCACTCGTCCCAGGACGCTCCGGTCAGGAGCGGCGGCAGAACGGCGACCAGCGCGCCGGCAACGAGCACACCCGGCGTGTAATAGCGGGAGAACCGGTCGATGAACCGCTCGGTCGGGGCTTTCGATTCCTGTGCTTCTTCGACCAGCGAGACGATGCGCGCAATGGTGTTGTCCGCTGCCGCCGCGGTGACCTTGACGCGCAGCGCTCCGTCTTGGTTGACCGTGCCGGCAAAGACCTGGTCCTCCGGCCCCTTGTGCCGGGGCACGCTCTCGCCCGTGACCGGCGCTTCGTCGACGGCACCTTCACCCGACATCACCACGCCATCGGCAGGGATCCGATCGCCGGGCCGGACGAGCACAACATCGCCGACGCTGAGCTCGGCTGCATCCACTTCACTCACGCGGCCATCGACTTCGCGCTGCGCCCGGCGCGGCACCAGATCGGCCAGCGCCTTGATGCTGGCGCGCGCCCGGCCCGTGGCGATGCCCTCCAAAAGTTCGCCGACTAGAAAGAGAAGAACGACGATCGCCGCCTCTTCCGCCGCATCGATGAACACGGCGCCGACGGCCGCAACCGTCATCAGCGTTTCGATGGAAAACGGGCTGCCATTGATCGCGCCCTGGAAGGCGCGGCGGGCGATCGGGATCAGGCCGACCAGCATGGCAAGAATGAAAAGCGGCGTATGCCAACCCGGCATGAAAAGTTCGAGCGCAAAGGCCGCAATAACGGCCAACGCGCTCAACAGCGTCAACCGCGCCTTGCCCGTCTGCCACCAGGGCCCTGTCTCGGCCCCATGGTCATGACCATGCATGCCAGCCAATGCGTCTGGAGCTTTGTCGCCGTGGCCGTGGCCGTGTGCATGACCATGATCATGATCATGATCGTCCGCATGGTCATGTTTGGGCAACGCAGCCTGCCGGCCGGGCGACAGCGGCGAAACACGATAGCCGAGATCGGTGACCTTCTTCTCCACCTGCCCGAGATCGGCCCCCCGATGACCCACCGTCATGGTCCCCGCCACGACGGAGACGGAAACGTCCTCGACGCCCGGAAGGCGACGCACGGCGGTGTCGATCTTGCTGGCGCAGCTCGCGCAATCCATGCCCTCGACGCGGAAGCGTGTGGTCGTTTCCTCTCCGCTCATTTCACCGGCTCCTTGCAAATCATGGAAACCGGCGTACATCCTCTAGTGACTAGAGGAGCAAGCGGAAAATGAGCCAGGGCATCACAATCGGAAACGTGTCGCAGGCAAGCGGGGTCAAGGTGCCGACAATCCGCTATTACGAGCAGATCGGCCTTCTCCCCTCCCCGCCGCGCACCGAGGGCAATCGGCGCAGCTATGACGAGCGCGATCTCGAACGCCTGACCTTTATCCGCCATTCACGCGAACTCGGCTTCGAGATCGACGAAATCCGCACGCTGTTGTCACTGCAGGATAGGCCAGACGTATCTTGCGAAGATGCCGATGCCATCGCCAGCCGCCACCTCGCCGACGTCAAGCAAAAGATCGCCAGCCTGACGGCATTGCAACACGAGCTCGAGCGCATGGTCGAGGGCTGCTCACATGGACGGGTGGAGGACTGCAAGGTCATCGACATCCTGGCCGACCACGGCAAATGCCGATTTCACGCCGACCACGTCCCGCACCTCTGATATGTGGGGCGCAAGGCTCTTGCTTCAAGCCCACCATCATCCACTACAACGGCGCTCCCCATTCCAAGGAGCCTTGGATGATCTACTATCACGGCACGCGGGCCGACCTCAAAACCGGCGACCTGCTTACCGCTGGTTTCACCTCCAATTTCGGCAAGCGCAATCGCGCCTCGTGGATCTATTTTGCGGCGACGCTGGAAGCGGCAATCTGGGGCGCTGAACTGGCTGAGGGCGAAGGCCGGCAGCGCATATACCTCGTCGAACCCACCGGCGATTTCATCGACGACCCTAACCTCACCGACAAGAAGTTTCCCTGCAATCCGACGAAATCCTATCGCAGCCAGCAGCCCCTGCGGATCCTTGGGGAAGTCGAGGGCTGGGTCGGCCATCCGCCGGAGCAGTTGCAGAAAATGAAGGATAGCGTCGAGCGTGCCCGGCGTCTCGGGATAGAAGCGATCGACTAGGCCGAATGGCGGGCTTTAGCTCGCCATCTCCTGGCTTTCGATCTGCCGTGCTCGGCCGGTCGAAACGATGAAGGCGCAGATGAATACGATTGTCAGCAAGAGGACGATCGTCGGCGCCGGCGCACTATCCATGAAAAACGACAGGTAGACCCCCAACACAGATCCAACGAGCGCAATGACGGTCGCCAGCATCAGCATGATCGAAAAGCGCCGCGTCAGGAGGAAAGCAATTGCACCGGGCGCAATCAGCATGGCGATCGAGAGGATGATCCCCACCGCCTGCAAGGCGCCGACGATGGTCAAAGAGATCATCGCGAGGAGACCATAATGCAGCAGCCCGACCCGTAACCCCACGGCCCGTGCCTGCCCCGGATCGAAAGCGTGCAACAGGAAGTCCTTCCATTTAAGCCCGATGATCACAGCGACGAGGAGCGCGATGACGAGGGCCTGGATGATGTCGCCCATGCTGACGCCCAGCATGTCGCCAAAAAGGATATGGTCGAGATGCACGTCGGACTGGATCTTGACATAGAGCACAAGCCCAAGCCCGAACATGCCGGAGAAGACGACACCCATCACGGTGTCCTGCTTGATCCGGCTGTTGTCCTTGAGATAGCCGGTCGCCACTGCCGAAAACATGCCGGCGACGAAAGCCCCGATGGCGAGGGGTATGCCCAAGATATAGGCCAGCACCACGCCGGGAAACACGGCGTGCGAGATGGCGTCACCCATCAGCGACCAGCCCTTGAGCACGAGGAAGCATGACAGGAGCGCCATCGGCACGGCGACCAGGGCGGAGATGATCAGTGCATTGTTCATGAACTCGAACTGGAACGGCAGGATGATGAAATCCCAAAGGGTCATTCTGCAGCCTCCAGCGCTTCGGCCGCTCGACGGCGGGCGGCAAACAGCCCGTGTTTGGGCGCAAACAAGAAGGCGAGGAGAAAAATCGCGGTCTGCATCACCACGATGATGCCGCCCGTCGCGCCATCAAGAAAATAGCTGACATAGGCACCGACAAAGCTCGTCACCGTGCCAATCGTCACCGCGATGGCAAGCAACCGCGGGAACCGGTCAGTCAATAGATACGCGGTCGCGCCTGGCGTAACGACAAGACAGATAACCAGAAACGCCCCGACCGTCTGCATGGCGGCAACCGTCGACGCCGACAGCAGCACGAAGAACACAGCTCGCAGAACGGTCGGCCGCAGTCCGATCGAACGTGCGTGGCTTTCGTCAAAGAATGTGACCATCAGGTCCTTCCACTTGGCCAGGAGAATGGCCAGCGAGACGAAGCCGATAATGGCGAGCTGCAGCGTATCCTCAGGCGTGATCGCCAGGATATTGCCAAGCACGATGGTCTGGATATTGACCGAGACCGGCGACACCGAAACCATGAACAGCCCAAGCCCGAAAAAGGCCGAGAAGATCAGCCCGATAATGGCGTCTTCCTTGAGCTTGGTGCGCTGATTGAGAAAAAGCATGGCCGCCGCGGCGAGCCCACCGGAAAAGAAGGCTCCGACGGCAAAGGGCAGCCCCAGCATATAGGCGCCAGCGACCCCCGGAACGATCGAATGGCTCAAGGCGTCGCCGATCAGTGACCACCCCTTGAGCATCAGATAGCAGGAGAGAAAAGCACAGACCGCCCCGACAAGGGCCGAGACCCACATGGCATTGGTCATATAGCCGTAGGAAAACGGCTCGAGCAGGAGCTCCATTATCGCGGCTCCCCCTCGGCCGGCGTGTGTCGCCGCGCCTTGCCGCCTTCGAACAGCAATGGCCGCTCGTCATCCGTGAATACGCCAACACCGGATTGTTCGTTGCCAGCCGCGTGGCTGAGCACGAAATGACGCAAAACGCCGCCAAAGGCCTTTTCGAGATTGTTTTGAGTAAAGGTCTCCTCGGTTAGCCCATAGGCGAGCACCGTGCCCTTGATCAGGATCGTACGATCGCAAAATTCCGGCACCGAGCCGAGATTGTGGGTCGAGACCAGCATGACCCGGCCCTCGTCGCGCAATTCGCGTAGGAGCGCAATGATCTGATCCTCGGTCTTGACGTCGACGCCGGTAAAGGGCTCGTCGAGCAGGATAACCCGTCCATCCTGGGCCAGCGCCCGGGCCAGAAACACCCGCTTCTTCTGGCCGCCGGAAAGCTCGCCGATCTGGCGCTTGCGAAATTCGGTCATGTTGACTCGGGCCAGCGCCGCATCGACGGCCTCGTGGTCGGCCTTCTTGGGGATGCGCAGCATGCCCATATGGCCATAGCGCCCCATCATCACGACGTCTTCGACGAGCACCGGGAAGTTCCAGTCGACCTCTTCGGCCTGCGGCACATAGGCGACGAGATTTTTCCGCAGCGCCTCGGCGACCGGCATGCCAAGCACGGAAATCTCGCCGCGCGCCAGGCGCACGAACCCCATGATGGCCTTGAACAGCGTCGACTTGCCCGAACCGTTGACCCCCACAAGCGCGGCAATCGTGCCAGTGGGGATGGCAAAGCTCGCATCGCGGAGCGCGGTCATGCCGTTGCGATAGGTGACCGTGGCGCCGGAAACCGCGATGCCGCTGCCGGCCTCGACTTCGGCGTGACGAAGCGGCGCGTTCATTCGGCAAGCCCCTTGGCGATGGTTTCGGAGGTGACGCGGAGAAGGTCGATATAGGTCGGCACCGGCCCATCGGCTTCGGTCAGCGAGTCGACGTAAAGCACGCCGCCATATTTGGCTCCGGTTTCCCGCGCCACCTGTTCGGCCGGCGCGGGCGAAATGGTACTTTCCGAAAAGATTACGCCGATCTGGTTTTCACGCATGGCGTCGATCACCTTGCGCACTTGCTGGGGCGTCCCCTGCTGGTCGGCATTGATCGGCCAGAGGTAAAGTTCCTTGAGCCCGAAATCGCGCGCGAGATAGGAGAACGCGCCTTCCGACGTCACAAGCCAGCGCTTTTCTTCGGGCACGGCGACGAGCTCAGCCTGAATCGGCGCGATCATTGCCGCAATCTGCGCCTTATAGGCTTCGGCATTTGCCTTATAGGTTTCGGCATTGGCCGGATCGTGCTCGACAAAGGCATCGCGGATGTTGTCGACATAGATCATGGCAGCGCTGGGCGACATCCACGCATGTGGGTTAGGCTTGCCTTGATAGGGTCCCTCGGCAATGCCCATCGGCTCCACCCCCTCCGACACCACAACGCTCGGCACATCGCGCAGATTGGCAAAAAAGCGCTCGAACCAAAGCTCGAGATTGAGCCCGTTATAGAGAACGAGATCGGCGCCCTGCGCACGCTGGATGTCGCCCGGCGTCGGCTGGTAATTGTGGATTTCGGCGCCAGCCTTGGTGATCGATTGCACCTCGGCCGCGTCGCCGGCGACGTTCCGCGCGATATCGGCGATCACGGTGAAGCTCGTAACCGCCTTGAACTTGTCCTGGGCCTGGCTTGGCAAAATGGGCAGCGCAACCGCCAGCCCAAGGCCCAGCACTGCTCCGATGGCACGACGCCGTGTTCCAAACAGCATTCAATCTGCCTTTTTGCGAATGGTTTGCATTTGCACACAATGGATCTGTACGCTGAAAGTTGCAAGTGGGAATGAATCGCAAAAGCGACCGATGAGAGAGGATTGTTCATCCGTGCCTCTGGCCACCGGAAAGCAGCCCTCCCATCAGAAGCCGTACACACTATATATAGTGGTGGCGCCAATCCCGCCTTTCGATGTGCAAGAAGCCTTGATAGGCCGAAATTGAGGCCGGATGGACGGGCTATTAGCCGGAAGAATTGCCTTGCTCAGGCCATGTCCTTGCAACTGCTTGAGGATTCGCCCTGCTGGATTGGCTTCATCCCCAACCTTATCCACACGCGCGCAAAGTGATCGGACAGAAGGAGCAATTTGCAAGCGCCGCTGCCTCGAATCTGCAACCTTCAAAAGTCTCGGATTTCCGGATGCCTTGGCCAATAACCTATGATGTCAAGGGCCAATGACGGAACCGTCACAAACCATATACGTTGCAGTAAGGAATGCTGCTGCATACTATATATAGCGTTCGGGGCATGATCGATTCTCATGAAAAGACCAAGCCCGAGGCTGGCGAAAGCCGTGGGGACGAGCCCTTCGCCAGCGCGCGTTTAAAGTGACTAGCAAAGCGTTGAACCCTCTTATTCTAGACCAATCCCTGTGAGGACAAGATGACCGTCACCGTATAT
This sequence comes from Devosia soli, assembly GCF_000970455.1. Classification (GTDB taxonomy): domain Bacteria; phylum Pseudomonadota; class Alphaproteobacteria; order Rhizobiales; family Devosiaceae; genus Devosia; species Devosia soli. The sequence continues at coordinate 223,792 of NZ_LAJG01000048.1, forward strand.
TCCAAGCCAGCCTGCGTTCAGTGCACCGCGACCACGCGTGCGCTCGACCGAAAGGGCATCGACTATACGGTGGTCGATATTTCCGAAGATGCCGAAGCCTATGCGCGCGTCGAAGAAATGGGATACCGCCAGGTACCAGTGGTAGTAGCTGGCGATCAGCACTGGGCCGGCTTCCGACCCGACATGATCGGCGGTCTTGCCTAACGAAAAAGGGGTTTGCGCGGATGCTGGAATTTCCGTCCGCGCACCAAGGGAACCGAAGCCGGGAACCATGGGCACCATCGTTTACTATTCCAGCAGTTCGGAAAACACCCATCGCTTCGTCAAGAAGCTGGGCCTTGCGAGCGTAAGGCTGCCGGTCGATGCCGGCAGCGAGCCGCCTGTGGTGGATGAACCATTTGTTCTGGTTCTTCCCACCTATAGCGGCAGCGACGGCAAGGGCGCTGTGCCCAAGCCAGTCATTAAGTTTTTAAACAATCCGGCCAATCGCGGTTTCATTCGCGGCGTGATCGCGGCCGGCAACACGAATTTCGGTGCGGCCTATGGCGAGGCTGGCAATATTGTCAGCGCCAAATGTGCCGTCCCCCTCCTCTATCGGTTCGAAATGCTCGGTACCGAAGAGGATGTGACAAACGTCAAGCAAGGACTCGAACGGTTTTGGACACGCTCACACTAGACCGCACCGAAGAACGCCCCGCCGCCAAGGGCCTGGGCCAGGACCAGTCGCTGGATTTCCACGCGCTCAATGCCATGCTCAATCTTTATGATGACAATGGCAATATCCAGTTCGACAAGGATAAGCAGGCGGCGCACCAGTACTTCCTGCAGCACGTCAACCAGAACACCGTCTTCTTCCACAATCTGCGCGAGAAGATCAGTTATCTCGTCGAAGAAGGCTATTACGAGCAGGACGTGCTCGATCAGTACTCCTTCAACTTCGTGCGCGATCTTTACGATTACGCCTACGACAAGAAGTTCCGCTTCCCGACCTTCCTCGGCGCGTTCAAATATTATACGTCCTATACGCTCAAGACCTTCGACGGTAAACGCTACCTCGAGCGCTACGAAGATCGCGTCTGCATGGTGGCGCTGGCGCTCGCGCGTGGCGACGAAGTGCTCGCCAAGCAGCTTGTCGACGAGATCATCTCGGGCCGTTTCCAGCCCGCGACCCCGACCTTCCTCAATGCCGGCAAGAAGCAGCGCGGCGAGCTTGTTTCGTGCTTCCTCTTGCGGGTCGAAGACAACATGGAATCGATCGGCCGCTCGATCAATTCGGCGCTACAGCTTTCAAAGCGCGGCGGCGGCGTGGCCCTGAGCTTGACCAACATTCGCGAAATGGGCGCCCCGATCAAGCAGATCGAAAACCAGTCCTCGGGCGTGCTTCCGGTCATGAAGCTGCTCGAAGACAGCTTCTCCTATGCCAATCAGCTGGGCGCGCGCCAGGGCGCGGGTGCGGTTTATCTCCATGCACACCACCCTGACATCATGCGCTTTCTCGATACAAAGCGCGAAAATGCCGATGAGAAGATCCGCATCAAAACGCTCTCGCTCGGCGTCGTGATCCCCGACATCACCTTCGAATTGGCCAAGAACAACGAGGACATGTACCTGTTCTCGCCCTATGACGTGCAGAAGGTCTATGGCGTGCCGATGACCGAAATCTCGGTCACCGAAAAGTACCGCGAAATGGTCGCCGATGGGCGGATCAAGAAGAAGAAGATCAAGGCCCGCGAGTTCTTTCAGATCATCGCCGAGATCCAGTTCGAAAGCGGCTATCCCTACATCATGTTCGAGGACACGGTGAACAAGGCGAACCCGATCGCGGGCCGCATCACCATGTCCAATCTCTGCTCGGAAATCCTGCAGGTCAGCGAAGCAAGCGAATTCAGCGAAGACCTGAGCTACACCAAGATGGGCAAGGATATTTCCTGCAATCTCGGCTCGCTCAACATCGCCGCCGCGATGGATTCATCCGATTTCGGCCGCACCATCGAAACCTCGATCCGTGCGCTGACCGCCGTGTCGGACATGAGCAATATCTCGTCCGTGCCCTCGATCGCCCAAGGCAATAACGATAGCCACGCGATCGGTCTTGGACAGATGAACCTGCACGGCTATCTCGCCCGCGAGCGCATCTTCTACGGTTCCGAAGAAGGCATCGACTTCACCAATATCTACTTCTACACGGTGACCTATCACGCCATCCGCGCGTCGAACCTGATCGCCACCGAACGCGAGCAGACCTTCAAGGGCTTTGAAAAGTCGAAATATGCCGACGGCACATATTTCGATAAGTACACGACTAAGGAATGGAAGCCCGCGACCGAAAAAGTCGCAAAGCTTTTCGAAGACGCCGGCATTCACATCCCGACCCAGGAAGACTGGCTTAATTTGAAGGCCAAGGTCATGATGACCGGCCTTTACAACCAGAACCTGCAGGCCGTGCCGCCGACCGGCTCGATCTCCTATATCAACCACTCGACCTCCTCGATCCATCCGATCGTCTCCAAGATCGAGATCCGCAAGGAAGGCAAGATCGGCCGCGTCTACTATCCGGCCGCCTTCATGACCAACGACAACCTGGAATATTACCAGGATGCCTATGAGATCGGCCCGGAAAAGATCATCGACACCTATGCGGCGGCCACCCAGCACGTCGACCAGGGCCTGTCGCTGACCCTGTTCTTCCGCGATACCGCGACCACCCGCGATATCAACAAGGCGCAGATCTACGCCTGGAAGAAGGGCATCAAGACCATCTACTACATCCGCCTGCGCCAGTTGGCCCTCGAGGGTACTGAAGTGCAGGGCTGCGTTTCCTGCGCGCTGTGACCAAGGGCAAAACTGTTATGAACGTTCACGTAAAGCCGCTGAGCCGCGTCCGCGCGATCAACTGGAACCGCATCCAGGACGATAAGGACCTCGAGGTCTGGAACCGCCTGACCTCCAACTTCTGGCTGCCCGAAAAGGTGCCGCTCAGCAACGACATCCCGTCCTGGGCGACGCTGAAGCCGGAAGAGCAGAAGCTGACCATCCGCGTATTCACCGGCCTCACCCTGCTCGACACCATCCAGAACGGCGTTGGCGCCGTTCGCCTGATGAACGATGCGCAGACCCCGCATGAAGAAGCGGTTTTGTCGAACATCTCCTTCATGGAAGCGGTCCATGCCCGCTCCTATTCCTCGATCTTTTCGACCCTGTGCCTGACGCCGGACGTCGACGACGCCTATCGCTGGTCGGAAGAAAACGAATTCCTGCAGCACAAGGCGCGGCTGATCATGGAACAGTATGACGGCGCCGATCCCTTGAAGAAGAAGGTTGCTTCCGTCTTCCTCGAAAGCTTCCTGTTCTATTCCGGCTTTTATCTGCCCATGTATTGGTCGAGCCGCGCCAAGCTCACCAACACCGCCGACCTCATCCGCCTCATCATCAAGGACGAGTCGGTCCATGGTTATTATGTCGGCTATAAGTTCCAGCGCGAGATCGAGCGCCTTTCCGAAGAGCGCAAGCAGGAAATCAAGGATTTTGCCTTCGATTTCCTCCTCGAACTCTATGACAACGAAGCGCGCTACACCGAAGACCTCTATGACAGCGTCGGCCTTGCCGAAGACGTCAAGATGTTCCTCCACTACAACGCCAACAAGGCGCTGATGAACCTTGGCTACGAAGCCCTCTTCCCGCCCGAAGCCTGCAAGGTCAACGCCGCCATCCTATCGGCCCTCTCGCCGAACGCCGACGAAAACCACGACTTTTTCTCGGGCTCAGGCTCGAGCTATGTCATCGGTAAGGCGATTGCCACAGAGGACGAAGACTGGGATTTTTGATCCTGTCATCCAAAACGAAAAGGGCGCCAGATGGCGCCCTTTCTGATCAGCGCTGCGCGGCCCGCCGAACCCCTTCTCCCATCGAGGGAGAACGCGCCCGAAGGGCGGATGAGGGGGTTCCAATTTCCTTTTGTGCGTCGCACATGCAGAAAGTCCCCGCGCAACCCGATTTATCGCGGAATGGAGAAGTCTCTCACGCCTTGGCAGGAGCATTGAAACGACACCTCGTGCCCCTGGGTTACTCACTCCGCCACCAAAAGCTGCCACGCTGGTGCCAGCAAGGAAACCACCGACCGGCAAAACCTAAACCTAACATAAAGACATCTTTATATCCTTATTGACTTATCTCCTTGCCTCCGCCATCCTCGTCTCGTTCAAGGTCCCCGCAAGGGGATAACAGGGAATCCGGTGCGGCTGCGGCTCAAGTCCGGAGCTGCCCCCGCAACTGTCGGCGGAAACGGATGTTCATGGGTCCACTGGCGTCAGCATGCCGGGAAGGCGAGCATCCGGTTCGATCCGCGAGCCAGGAGACCTACCTTGGGCGGTGTATTCACTTGGCTCTGATCGGGCGGATCAGGGAGAGGACAAGACCCATGACGATAGATCGTCTCGATTTCCGAATGCGACGCTGAAGCCGGCCAACGGCCGTCTTTTCATAACATGCCCAACCATTTCAGCCTGCGCAAAAACCTGCGCCGGGCACGCTATCGCATAAGGAAAAACATGACCCGTTCAGCCAATCTCGGCTTCCCCCGCATCGGCCTCCACCGGGAACTCAAGAAAGCCCAGGAAAGCTTCTGGAAGGGCGAGACCGACGCCGCAGCGCTCCACGCCACCGCAAGAGAGCTGCGCGCACGCCATTGGACGCTGCAGCGCGACGCCGGCATCGACGTCATTCCCTCCAACGATTTCGCCTTTTACGACCACGTGCTCGATACGTCCGTGCTGGTCGGCGCCATTCCGCCGCGTTTTGCCGAAATCGCGGATGCGGACGAACGCTATTTCGCCATGGCCCGCGGCACCACTGCCGCCCCGGCAATGGAAATGACCAAGTGGTTCGACACCAATTATCATTTCATCGTCCCAGAACTGCATGCCGGGCAGAGCTTTGCGCTCAATGCTCAAAAGCCGGTTGGTCACTATCGCGAAGCCAAAGCTCTCGGCCTCGAGACCCGTCCGGTCATCGTTGGCCCCGTCACCTTCCTTAGCCTTGCCAAAGCCAAGGACAACGGCCTCGATCCGCTCGATCTGATCGACACGCTCGTGCCCGTTTATGCCGAGCTCCTGCGCACGCTCAGGGCCGAAGGTGCCGAATGGGTGCAGATCGATGAGCCCGTCCTCGTGCTCGACCTCTCGGACAAGCAGAGGGCGGCCTTCCAAATGGCCTATGAGGTCCTGAGCAAGGCCGGGCCAAAAGTGCTCCTTGCGACCTATTTTGGGGCGCTCCTCGACAATACCGAACTCGCGGCCACCCTGCCCGTTGCCGGCCTCCACATCGATCTCGTCCGCGCTCCCGAACAACTCGAAGACGTGCTTGCGGTGCTCCCCGAGGACAAGACGCTTTCGGTTGGCGTTGTCGATGGCCGCAATATCTGGCGAACCAATCTTGATCGCGCGCTCGGCTTCGTCACCCGCGCTTGGGACCAGATCGGGCCCGACCGGCTCGAGATCGCGCCGTCCTGTTCGCTGCTGCATAGCCCGGTCGATCTCGACGCCGAAACCAATCTCGATGCCGAACTGAAATCCTGGATGGCCTTTGCCAAGCAAAAGCTAGGGGAAGTGGCTGCATTGACCCAGGCGCAACGGGAAGGCCGCGCCGCGGCAAAGCTGACTTTCGACACATCGGCCGCCGCGGCAGCCGCACACCGCGCCTCCCCGCGCATCCATAAGGACGCGGTCAAGGCGCGCTCGGCTCAAACCATCGCCCTCGACCGGGCGTCTGGCTTTGCTGCACGCCGCGCCAAACAGCGCCAAAAGTTCAATCTGCCGTCTTATCCGACGACCACCATCGGCTCCTTCCCCCAGACCAGGGAAGTCCGCGAAGCCCGCGCCGCCTTCAAGAAGGGCCTGCTCGATGCCGCCGGTTACGATGCTTTCCTCGAACAGGAAACGGAAAAGTCCATCCGCATCCAGGAAGACATCGGGCTCGACGTGCTGGTACATGGCGAATTCGAGCGCAATGACATGGTCGAATATTTTGGCGAGCAGCTCGATGGCTTTGCTTTCACCAAAAATGGCTGGGTCCAGTCCTATGGCTCGCGCTGCGTCAAGCCGCCGGTGATCTTCGGCGATGTTTCGCGCCCTTCGGCCATGACCGTCCGCTGGTCGGCCTTTGCTGCCTCGCTCACCGACAAGCCGATGAAAGGCATGCTGACGGGGCCCGTGACCATCCTGCAATGGAGTTTTGTTCGCGTCGACCAGCCGCGCGCGGAAACCTGCCGCCAGATTGCCCTCGCCATCCGCGACGAGGTGCTCGACCTCGAAAAGGCCGGCATCGGCATCATCCAGATCGACGAGCCGGCACTGCGCGAAGGCCTGCCGCTTAGACAGCGCGATTGGAACTCCTACCTGCGCTGGGCCGTCGATTGCTTCCGTCTCTCCGCCTCGGGCGTTGCCGACGAAACGCAGATCCACACCCATATGTGCTATGCCGAATTCAACGACATCATGCCCGCCATCGCCGAGATGGACGCGGACGTGATTTCCATCGAAACCTCCCGCTCGGATATGGAGCTGCTCGAAGCATTCCGCGACTTCAAATATCCCAACGAAATCGGTCCCGGCGTCTGGGACATCCATTCTCCCCGCGTGCCGAGCGAGGCCGATATGCTTGCCTTGATGCAAAAGGCCGCCGAGGGCATCCCGGCCGACCAGCTCTGGGTCAACCCCGACTGCGGCCTAAAAACCCGCGGCTGGCCGGAGGTGAGGGCCTCGCTGATCAACTTGGTGAGCGCCGCGAAGGCGTTACGGGCATAGGGGCGATCCGATGAGCTTCCGGGCAGCCATTCTGTCCCGATGCTTAAACCATCATCATTGCCGGGCATGTCCCGGCAATCCATCTCGCCTCAGCATGGACCACCGGGATAAACCCGGTGGTGACGCCCGAGCCGCGGAATGCGGCGCTGCCAATTCGGCATGCCCCCATCCCTTTACTCCCTCCCCCTCCTGCCTATAGTGCGAGCCAAATCGGGAGGACCTTTATGACCTTGAAGCCGAAAAAATCGGTGGCCCTGTCGGGCGTCGTTGCCGGCAATACCGCGCTCTGCACCGTTGGCCGCAGCGGCAATGATCTGCATTATCGCGGCTACGACATTCTCGATCTCGCCCGCCAATGCGAATTCGAAGAGGTCGCCCATCTCCTCGTCCACGGCACCCTGCCCACCCGCGCCGAACTTGCCGCCTATAAAACCAAGCTCAAATCCCTGCGCGGTCTTCCCGCCATCGTGCGCCAGTCGCTCGAGCTCTTGCCGGCTGCGACCCACCCCATGGACGTCCTCCGCAGCGGCGTTTCCGCCCTTGGCTGCGTTCTCCCCGAAGCCCACGACCACAATCACGCCGGCGCCCGCGACATCGCCGACCGGCTGATCGCCAGTCAGGGCTCGATGCTGCTTTACTGGTATCATTTCTCCCACAACGGGCGGCGCATCGAGGCCGAAACCGACGACGATTCCGTCGGCGGCCACTTCCTCCACCTGCTGCATGGCAAAACGCCGAGCGAGAGCCACGTCAAGGCCATGCACGTCTCGCTGATCCTTTACGCCGAGCACGAATTCAACGCCTCGACCTTCACTGCCCGTACCATTGCCGGCACCGGCTCAGACATGTTCTCGGCCATTGCCGGCGCCATCGGCGCCCTGCGCGGCCCCAAGCATGGCGGCGCCAACGAAGTCGCCTTCGATATCCAGAAGCGCTATGCCGATCCCGACGGAGCCGAGGCCGATATCCGCCAGCGCGTCGAAAACCGCGAAGTCATCATCGGTTTCGGTCATCCGGTCTATACCGTCTCCGATCCGCGCAATGTCGTCATCAAGACCGTCGCCGAAGATCTCTCGAAGGAAGCCGGCTCGACCAAGATGTACGACATCGCCGAGCGCATCGAAGCGACCATGGCCGATGCCAAGAAGATGTTCCCCAATCTCGATTGGTTCAGCGCCGTTTCCTACCACATGATGGGTGTGCCGACCTCGATGTTCACCCCGCTCTTCGTCATCGCGCGCACCTCCGGCTGGTCCGCCCACGTCATCGAGCAGCGCCAGGACAACAAGATCATCCGCCCCTCGGCCAACTATACCGGGCCGGACGATCTCACCTTCGTGCCGATCGACCAGCGCTAATTTCAGGATTCGCCATGCCCTATCTTTTGTCCTCGGACCTGCCCACCGAACCCGCGGGCCTGCGCTTCCGCAATCTGATCGAGCGTGGTGGTATCCTGCGCCTGCCCGGCACCCATAACGGCATGGCCGCCCTCCAGGCCAAGGCAGCCGGCTTCGAGGCGCTCTATCTCTCGGGCGCAGCCATGACCGCCTCGATGGGCCTGCCGGATCTTGGCATCATCACGGTCGACGAGGTCTCCTTCTTCATCAGGCAGGTCGCCCGCTCGTCCGGTCTTCCCGTCCTCGTCGATGGCGATACCGGCTATGGCGAGGCGCTCAATGTCATGCACATGGTCCGCGCCTTCGAGGAGGCCGGCGCCGGCGCTGTGCATCTCGAGGATCAGCTCCTGCCCAAAAAGTGCGGCCACCTCAACGACAAGAAGCTCGCGACGGCCCATGACATGGCCGCCAAGGTCAACGCTGCCGCCAAGGCCCGCCGTCACCTTTACATTGTCGCCCGCACCGATGCGGCCGCCAGCGAGGGCATGGATGGCGCGGTGACCCGCGCAAAACTTTATATGGAAGCCGGCGCCGACGCGATCTTCCCCGAGGCCCTGACCACGGCCGAGATGTTCCGCGAATTCGCCCGGCGCATGCCCGGCGTACCGCTCCTCGCCAACATGACCGAATTCGGCAAGACGCCCTTCTTCACCGCCTCAGAATTCGAGGAGATGGGCTACCGCATGGTCATTTGGCCGGTCTCATCGCTTCGCGTCGCCAACAAGGCGCAGGAAAAGCTCTACGCCACCATCGCCCGGGATGGTTCGACCAAGGCCATGGTCCCCGAGATGCAGACCCGCGCCGAACTCTATGAAACGATCGGCCTCGCCGATTATGAAGCGCTCGACGCCTCGATCGTCGCGACGATCGTGCCTGATCCGGTCTGAGCGGAGACCCACAAGCGCCGCCATTGCCCGGCTTGTCCGGGCAATCGAAATCGTGACAAGCAAGGACTACCGGGACAATCCCGGTGGTAACGGACTGCAACGGCACAGAGGATGCCAGAAAAACTGGAAATCCCGCCTAGCTTTTGCTATGCCGCGCCTATGAGCGAAACCATCGAACGTCCCGTCCTCACACCGCCAAGCGGCGAGAAAAAAGTGCTGCTCCATTCCTGCTGCGCCCCTTGCTCGGGCGAAGTGATGGAAGCCATGCTCGCGTCCGGCGTCGATTACACGATCTTCTTCTACAATCCCAATATTCACCCCAAGCGCGAATATCTCCTGCGCAAGGACGAGAATGTGCGCTTCGCCGAAAAGCACGGCGTGCCCTTCATCGATGCCGATTATGACCGCGACAACTGGTTCGCCCGTGCAAAAGGCATGGAGCACGAGCCCGAGCGCGGCATCCGCTGCACCATGTGCTTCGACATGCGCTTCGAGCGCACCGCGCTTTACGCCCATGAGCATGGCTTTCCGGTGATGACCAGTTCGCTCGGCATTTCGCGCTGGAAGAACATGGCGCAGATCAATGAAAGCGGCAAACGCGCCGTCGCGCCCTATGAGGGCCTGAGCTACTGGGATTACAACTGGCGCAAGGGGGGCGGCTCGGCCCGCATGATCGAAATCTCCAAGCGCGAAGAATTTTACCAGCAGGAATATTGCGGCTGCGTTTATTCGCTGCGCGACACCAACGAGCATCGTATCGCCACCGGCCGCGACCGCATCGTCCTGGGCCAGAATTACTACGGCAAGGAAACGACCTCGGAATAGCCCAATTGGGGATTCTACGGATGCACCCACCCCGGCCTCGGCCGGGGTTTTGTTTTTTGCGGGCGCGTCCGTCGCCCGACGCGATTTTTTTCACAGCCAACGATTTATTGGCGTCCACTCGTCCTCGAAACTTGGTTCAGAGTGAAACACCCGGATTTCCAGGATTTTTTGTCTCAAAATCTAATGGCCAGATCGGCTGGCCTAAATGGTTACCGGGAATAGGAAATTAACGACCGATCGAATTAGCATGTCATTAACCACACTTTGCCAAGCTTTGTCGTAGCTATCCAGCAGGCAGAAGCCGTTGCTAGCATTTTTGAGCTTGGCTCGGGTTAGATCTGACATGCAGGACATTCTCAAATTCAGGCTCCAGCTGAGCCGGATTGCTCGAACCGGCATTGCCGCCGGCCTGCTTGCCTGCGCGCTCGCCGGCTGCGCCACCACTACCGACATGCCGACTTCGGAAGCTGAGATCGTGCGCGCGTCCGACGCCGTCATCCTTCCCCCGCCTGGCGGCCCCGCCATCGTCACTGTCGTGGAAACCGTCTACCCCAACGCCATCCGCCAGGATATTTCGCTTGCCACCGAAGCGCGCAGCGTTGGCGAAAACAAGATCAGCGTCATTCGCTTCATCGGCAAGGGTGGCGATGGCAGCGATGCCGCGCTCAAGGACATTCCCTTCACCCAGGTCAATCTGACGGAGGAGGCGCTCGCCGCCTGGCCCGGCTCGGGCATGGCCGTTTCGCCCTATTTCGTTCAGAACGCCTATGGCCCCTTTGGCTATGCGATTGCCAAGCCGGCTAATGGCGACACCTGCCTTTATGCCTGGCAGCGCATCGAACCGACGTTGAAACCCTCCGGCGCGGTCGATCGCGGCACCATCATCATTCGCGTCCAGGCCTGCCGCCGGGGCGTATCCGAAGAAGCGCTGCTCGAATTGATGTATCGCCTGCGCCTCAACGTGAACGTTTTCCCGCCGAGCAAGGCGCCCGCCGTGATCGGCGCGATCGCCAATCCCATCCGCCCGGTCGGCGCCGACGGCTTTGCCGAGGTCATCCCATCGAGCCAGCCCGTCGTTGCGAGGCGCCCCGCTCCCCGTGCCACCCCTGTTGTCCAGGCGGTCGCGGCCCCTGCCATCCCCGTACCACCCGCCGGCGCACCGATCGTGCCACCTCCCACGGGTACGAGCGGCCAATCGACCGGCCCGACCGTTCCCCGACCGACCACCTCGTCCGTTACCGTGCCGTCGCCGCCGACGGGCGGCAACTGACAGCCAGCCGTAAGGAAGGCCTAATCGATGAACAGGGCGCTGACCATTCTCTTCTGGCTGGCCGTTTCGACCGTGGTGCTGTCCGTGGTCACCGTACCCGTCAGCCTCCAGACCCATCTTGTCACCGCCTCGGTGCTGCTGATCGGCATGATGATCATCAAGCTCCTGCGCCTCGACGGCAACTGGCGCCTGCTGCTCCTGACCTTCGGCACCATCATCGTGCTGCGCTACGCTTTCTGGCGCACCACCAGCACCTTGCCGCCGATGGATCAATGGGCCGACTTCATTCCCGGCCTGATCCTTTATCTCGCTGAGATGTACTGCATCATGATGCTGTTCCTCAGCCTTTTCGTCGTTATCCGGCCAATGCCGAACCATGTCTCGACCCGCCTCACGCCCGGCGAGCCTGTCCCGACGGTCGACATCTTCATTCCCACCTATAACGAGGATTACGAACTCCTCGCCGGCACCCTCGCTGCCGCGCGCGACATTGATTATCCCGAAGATCGTTTCACCGTCTGGCTGCTCGATGATGGCTCGACCGAAGCCAAGCGCAACAATCCCGATCCCGAACAGGCCGCCGCTGCGCAGGAGCGCTACGAGCAGCTCCAGCAGCTCTGCGAGGAGCTCGGCTGCCGTTATCTGACGCGCCCCAAAAACGAGCACGCCAAGGCCGGCAATCTCAACAATGGCCTTGCCCATTCGACCGGCGAATTCGTCGCTGTCTTTGACGCCGACCATGCTCCCGCGCGCGATTTCCTTCAGGAAACCGTGCCCTTCTTCGGTCGCGACAGCCGGCTGTTCCTGGTCCAGACGCCGCACTTCTTTCTCAATCCCGATCCGCTCGAGCGTAATCTGCGCACTTTCGAAGTGATGCCTTCGGAAAACGAGATGTTCTATGGCGTCATCCAGCGCGGGCTCGATCGCTGGAACGCCGCCTTCTTCTGCGGATCGGCCGCCCTTCTCCGCCGCGAAGCCCTTGTCACCACCAATGGCTTTTCCGGCCGCTCCATTACCGAGGATTGCGAAACCGCCATCGAACTGCATAGCCGCGGCTGGAATTCGATCTATGTCGATAAGCCCCTCGTGGCGGGCCTGCAGCCGGTGACCTTTGCCAGCTTCATCGGCCAGCGTACCCGGTGGGCCCAGGGCATGATGCAGATCATGCTGTTCAGCTTTCCGCTCTTCAAGTCGGGGCTAACCGTCGCTCAGCGGCTTTGCTACATGTCCTCGACCATGTTCTGGCTCTTCCCGATCCCGCGCATGATCTTCCTCTTCGCCCCGTTCTTCTATCTCTTCTTCGATCTCCAGATCTTCACCGCATCGGCCGGCGAGTTCACTGCCTATACCCTTACCTATTTCGTGGTGAACCTGGTCATGCAGAACTCGCTCTTCGGGCGCTGGCGCTGGCCCTGGATTTCCGAGCTCTACGAATTCATCCAGTCCGTACACCTGCTTGGCGCGCTCTTCTCGGTCGTCCGCAACCCCTATAAGCCGAGCTTCAAGGTGACGGCCAAGGACGAGAGCGTTGAATCCTCGCGCCTCTCCGAACTGGCGCGCCCCTTCTATTTGATCTTTCTCCTCCTCGTGCTGGCCGTCGGCATGACCATCTACAAGATCGGCGCCGAGCCCTATCAGGCCGAAGTCACGATGGTGGTGGGCGGCTGGAACATCTTCAACCTGATCCTTGCCGGCTGTGCTCTCGGCGTTGTTTCCGAACGCCGCGAAGGCTGGGGCAGCCGCCGCGTCGCCGTCGAACGCCGCTGCGAAGTGCGCGGTACCGATGGGGAATGGACCCGCGCCATGCTGGTCAACGTCTCGAGCGGCGGCGTGGCCGTGCGCATGCCCAATAGCTCGGCAGGTCTTGGTCGCGGCATGCCGACGACCCTGCGCTTCACCCCGCTCGCCAATATCGGCGCCGACGAGTTGCCCGTCTTCATCCGCCAGGTTACCCAGGAGGGGAAGGGCGTCGTCTTCGGCTGCCGCTACATGCCCGAGCGCGGCTCGCACTATCGCCTGATTGCCGATCTTATCTACGCCAATTCGGGCAATTGGCAGATGCGCCAGAGTGCGCGTCAGGTCAATATTGGCATCATCCGCGGCACCGTCCGCTTCCTCGGCATCGCGCTTTATCAAACCGGTCGCGGGCTCGGCTATCTTCTCCGCTTCGGTTCGGGAAGGGCCCTTGGCAAATGACGATCAAACCCGCCCTTCTCGCCTCCGTTGCGCTCCTTGCCCTTTCCGCTGGTGTCTCTGCTCAGCAGCCTGCGCCCTTCGACATGTCGCCCGAGAGCGGTCTTGTCACCAAGCCAGCCGACCCTGCTCCAGCCACACCTGCGACCCCGGCAGAAGCGCAACCCGCGGCGCCACAAGGCTTCACGCGCTACCTGCTGCCCACCGGCAACCTTCGCCTTGAGGGCGAAGAGTCCAAGGATGGCGTCGTCGTCTACCTGACCGACGCCCAGGCCGCAGCGCCGGCCAAGCTGCAGTTCTCCTATCTCAACGCCCTCGTCGTCGCGCCCGAAGTCTCGAACCTGCGGATACGCGTCAACCAGACCGACATCACCACAGCGCAGATCGCCTCGTCTTCGGCGCCGACGCTGGTTTCAGCCGAAATTCCCGCCGGCATTCTTCGTGCTGGCGCCAATGTCGTCGAATTCCGCGCCAGCCAACGCCACCGCACCGATTGCACCGTCGATTCCACCTATGAACTCTGGACCGAGATCGCCAGCGACAGCGCCCAGCTGATTTTTGAGGGCACCGGCCTCGACCGGCTCGACCAATTGGCTGAACTCGGCGCGGTAGGTGTCGATGCGACCGGCAACACCACCCTCCGGCTTCTTGCCCCCGATACGGCCGATCCTGCGGCGAAGGCCACCATGCTGCGCCTTGTCCAGCAGATCGGGCTCGCCCTCCGCACCCCCAAGCTCACTATTTCCTTTGCCGACGCGCCTTCGGCTGCGCAGGAACCCGGCATACTCGACGTCGCCATCATGCCCGCGGCCGAACTGCCCGCGGCCTACGACGCTGCCCGAGCGCAATCATCGAGCGGGCCCCTCGCCGCCATGCTTCCGGTCGCCTCGGGCGCCAATACGCTCGTCATCTCCGGCCCCACCTGGGACGCAATCGCCCGCGCCGGCGATGCGCTTGTCGCCGCCGCCCCGATCACGCCCGAACGCCCGCGCTACGATCTCCCATCGCCCACCCCGATGATGCAGGGCGATTCCTCGGTCACCCTCAGCGGCCTCGGCGTCGATAGCCTCGAATTCAACGGCCGCCGCTACGCTACCAACCTTCAGTTCGAGCTGCCCGCCGATTTTTACGGCTATCGCTATGGCGAACTCGAACTGGTGCTCGATGCCGCCTATTCCAGCGACGTGCTGCCCGGCAGCGAGATCGACATCTACACCAATGGCGAAATCGCCTCGGCCACCCCGCTTCTCCGCACCGATGGCGGCGCCCTCAAGGACACCCGCATCCGCATCCCGATGACCAATCTGCGTCCGGGCCGTAATGTCGCGACCCTGTCGGTGAACCTGCAGACGCGCTCCGACGCCTCCTGCGCCGCCGGCTGGACAGGCAGCTCTCCCGTCCGCTTCGTGCTCTCCAACGCCAGCGCCCTCCGCCTCCCCGATTACGCCCGCGCTGTCACCATGCCGGACCTGCAGGTGCTGACGGGCACGGCCTGGCCCTATGTCAACGACACAGCCGTCCCCATTGCCATCGGCCAAGGCGAGGAGTCCATGGTTTCGGCGCTGATGTTTGCCGCGCGCATCGCCACCGCCTCGGGCAACATCATCAATTTCTCGGTCGTCCCCGATGCGGAACTCTCAGCGGAGAGCGACGCTTTCATCGTCATGCCGACCACTGCGATTTCCCCGCTCAATCTGTCGCGCACTGGCGTCGGCACTGGCGCATCCTCTGCCCAGCGCAATGACGAAGCCCTTCTCGACCAGTTCGCGACCAACGAGCCCGGTGGTCCATTCGCCGGCCAGGTGCAGTGGCTGCTCGAAACCGTCGGCCTCAACCTGACTGACCTCCGCGTCCTCCCAACTCCGGACCAGCCCTATCAACCTCCGGCCGATGCCGTCGTCGTCTCCCAGATGCGCCAGCCCGAGGGTGGGCTCTGGACGACCCTCACCGCGGCAACCGGCGCAACCCTTGTCAGCGGCACGGAACGGCTTCTCGATACCGACACCTGGCGCCAGATCGGCGGCCGCGTCAGCGCCATCGCGCCGCGCGACGAGAGGGTGACGACCATCGCGGCCAACAACGTCACCATTGTTCCCGACGAGCCCATGTCGATCCTCAACGCCCGCCGCGTCGCCGCCAACTGGTTCTCGGGCAATATCGTTTATTTCGCGCTCGCCATCGTCGTCGGCGGCATTCTCCTCATGTTCGCTACCTCTCGCCTTCTCACCCGGATTGGACGCCCGTCATGAAATCCTGGCTGATTTCGCTCTTGCTTGGAGGATGCATGCTCGTGCCGGCTCAGGCTGCATCGGTCTTCACCGCGGAAGAATGGCAAAGCTATCTCGATGCTTTCGTCGACGAGAGCGGCCGCGTCGTCGATACCGGCAACGGCAATATCAGCCACAGCGAGGGCCAGGGCTATGGCCTCATTCTCTCGGCCCTGGCCGAAGATCGCGCGGCCTTCGATCGCATCCTCGAATTCACGCGCAAGGAGCTGATGGTCCGCGAGGATGGCCTTGCGGCCTGGCGCTGGGAGCCCGATGCCGATCCCCACGTCACAGACACCAACAACGCCACCGACGGCGACATGCTTATCGCCTATGGCCTCGTCATGGCGGGCGAAACCTGGAACGACCCTACCCTCAGCGCCGAAGCGCAAAAGATGGTCCAGACCATCGGCCGCTCCATGCTCACCTCCGCCGATGGCCTCCCCGCCATCCTCCCCGGAGCCGAAGGCTTTGCCGGCACCGACGAGACCGGCGGCCAGCCGATCCTCAATCCGTCCTATTGGGTCTTCGAGACCCTCCCCGTCTTTGCCCAGCTCGATCCGGTCATTGATTGGAACGCTGTCAGCGCCACGGGCCTCGAACTTCTCCGCCGCGCTACGGCGACACCTGCCGGCATTCCCGGCGATTGGGTCGTCATGCGCGATGGCGCTGTCGAACCCGCGCCCAACTTCCCAGCAGAATTCGGCTATAACGGCATCCGCATTCCCGTCTATCTGATGCGCGCCGGCGTCGATCCCGCCTATCTCGAACCCTTCCGCAACAATGCGTCTTCGGCCGGCCTCTTCAAGATCGACCTGACGACCGGCAAGGCCATCGAACCGATCTCGGAACCAGGCTACCGCCTGATCCAGGCTGCAATGGAATGCATTGCGACCGGCCGCCCCGTCCCCGCGGAGCTGCGCACGCTCGACCCGACCAGCTACTATGCCGCGACGCTGCAATTGCTGATGCTCGATCATCTGCGTCGCCAGCGCCTCGCCTGCATCAGCGCGGAGCCCGAGCAATGAGACGGCCCGAGGCTTTTTCGCTGGTCCTGTTCTGCGGCCTTGCCATCGGCATGCTCGGGCTCGTCAATCGCGGCTGGAGCCAGCCTGCGCCCGAATTGCCGCCGCCCCTGGCCCCGGTCGCCATCGATCCTGTTACGGTGTCGCGCACGGGCGTTGCGCCCTTCATCGTCTCCCAGACTGAAGCGGCCCCCGCAACGCCCACCCCGGTCCAGACGATCATCGCAGCCCCGCCATCGCCACAGCCGGTGCTGACCGCACAGGCCGTGCCGCAGACGACCGCTTCAGGCGCGCCGGACGAAACGGCGCTGCGCTATTTCGCCCAGCAGGGCGACACCGTGCGCCTCCAGCGCGAGATCGAGCGCCTCCGCGCCCTCTACCCCAATTGGCAGCCGCCCGCCGACCCGCTAGCCAGCGATTTCACGCCCGACCAGGACATCATCAAGATCTGGGACCTCGTGACCGCCAGTGACTATGCCGGCGCCCGCGCCGCCATTGCCGACAAGCAGGCCAAGGACCCGGCCTTCGTTCCCACCGCCGACCTTCTTGAAACCATTTCGCGTGGCGAAGCGGGCGTCGAGCTGCGCGCCGCTTCCGACGCCGCCGATTACGCCAAGGTGATTTCCATCGCTGCCAATGCGCCGCAGCTCCTGACCTGTGCCAGCGTCGACAATCTCTGGCGCCTCGCCGAAGCCTTCGCCAAGACCGGCAACAAGCAGCGTGCCGTCGACGCTTATGGCTATGTGCTGACCAATTGCACCGATACCGGCGAGCGCTACGCCACCATGCAGAAGGCGATCGATCTGCTCGCTCGCGCCGACCTGGCCCCGCTCCTGGCGCTCGAAAAGACCGGCACCGATGGTGTCGGTGAATTCGAAGTCCTGCGCCTCGATCTTGCCCGGCGCGCCATCGCCGCCTCGCTCGAAGAAGGCGGCGAAAAGGCTCAGGCTGACGACGTCACCCGCCTCGCCAAGACCACCGAAACCAGCAAGAACCCCGACGATCTCCGGCTCCTTGGCTATTTCGAACTCGATCGCAATCAGCCCGACGATGCGCGCAAATATTTCGAAGCCGCGCTCGATGCCGATCCGTCCGCGGCGTCTGCCGAAGGTCTCGGTGTCGCGCTTCTCCAGCTCGAAGAGCCTACCGAAGCTGAAGACATTCTTGCCGACTACAGCGACGAAAACGACACCATCAACCAGGTCTATCGCGATGCTGCGGCCGCCATGCTGGCGCTGCAGCCGCGGCCGACCATCAAGGACAATGTTCTTTCCCGCATCGTCAAGGCAGGTCTTGATGCACGCGACCCCGACATTGCCCAGGAGCTCGGCTGGTACGCCTATGCATTCAACCAGCCGCAGACTGCCGTCGAATGGTTCGAAACCGCACTCGGCTGGCAGGCCGATCTCGAGCCTGCCGCCTATGGCCTGATGGTCGCGGCCAACGCGCTGAATGACACCGCCAAGGTCGAAGAAATCCGCCGCACCTGGGGCAGCCGGTCGGTGCGTATCGCCCAGTTCGGCTCGGTGTCCGGCGCCACCTTCAACGTGCCATTGCCCAAGCCTCGTCCGGTGCACGCGACCACTCAGGTGCAGCCGGTTCGTGTCGCTCAGGCGCAGCCTGTGGTTCAGGCCCAGCCTGTGGTTCAGGCCCAGCCTGTGGTTCAGGCCCAGCCTGTTGCGCAATATCGCGAAGCGGTCCCTGCCGCTGATCCCGGCAGTGGTGGCGGAGGCGGTGGTGACGGATCGGGCGGCGGTTGCCAGGTTTACCGCCCGCCCATGAGCCTTTCCCCCTCAGCCGCACTTTCCCACGCCTGGTGCCTTATGGATCTCAACCGCCCCGCCCAGGCGGTTGATCATTTTCAGCGTGCGCTCGATTCAGCCAGCCAGTCGATCCGGAGCGACGCTGCCTATGGCCAGTCGCTCGCCTATATCCGGCTGGGCCTTGCTGACGAAGCCGCGGTCGCCGCAGCTGCTGCCCCGATTTCGGACAAGCGCGCCGTTGAGCTCGAAATCTCGATCCTCACCAAGAAGGCAACCAGCGCCTATGACATCGGCGAATATGCCATGGCGCTCAATCTTCTCGATCAGCGTGCTCACTACGCGCCCGAACGCAATGACCTCCTGACGCTGCGCGCCTGGTCCTACTACCACCTCAAGCGCTATCGCGAAGCCGAGCGCATTTTCGAAGCCGTTGCCGCCACCGGCTACGGCGATGCTGTTGCAGGGCTCGACGCAGCCCGCTCGGCCTTGCGGAGTGCCGTTGGCTCATAGCGCCGCCGGCGGTTATGCTTACTACATAAAAGAATGCCGGCCCGAAGGCCGGCATCTCGATCAGCTTTCCGCCAGAAGCTTGCGGATTTTTGCCACCGCCGTTGCGGTATCTTCCCGATAGGCGATCGTTCCTTCGAAGTCGCCGTCCTTGTTGAGAAGAAACACCGACGCGGTATGGTCCATCGTGTAGTCGGTCCCTTCGAGCGGCACCTTCTTAAAGTAGATCGCCCAGGCTTTCGCTGCCTTCTCGATTTCCGCCACCGAGCCGGTCACACCGGTCACATGACCAGTCCAGGAGACATAGTCGCCCACGATGTCGACTGTGTCGCGTTCCGGGTCGACCGTCACGAAGTAGGCCTTGAGGTCCTTTGCCTCATCGCCCAGCGCCTCATACCAGGCGGTCATTTCCGCCATGGTCGTCGGGCACACTTCCGGGCAATGCGTAAAGCCGAAGAAGAGAAGCGATGGATGCCCTTCGAGCGTCTGGCGGTTGAACGCTTCCCCGCTCGCCGTCACCAGTTGATACTCGCCCTGGCCGAGGCTTTGCGCCTGGCTCGGCCGGGTGAAAGCTGTATAGGCATAAAGCCCCGTCGCCCCGATCGCCACGACCGCGACCAGGGTCCAGAGCACCGTTCTGAGTGTCGTTAGCTTCATTTCGGCCTCAATGCGCCATGCTGCCGTGATCGTGCGCGGGTGCATCGGCCGCTGCGCCGGCGGCAACGAGATCGAGTGTCACTTCGCCCGCCTTTTCAAAGGTCAGCGTCACCGAAACCTTTTCGCCTTCCTTGATCGGACCATTGAGGCCCATGAACATGATGTGGTTGCCGCCCGGCTCGAGCGTCACCGTTTCGCCTGCGGGAATGGCAAGTCCATCGACAAGCTGGCGCATCTTCATGACATCGCCTTCCATCGCCATTTCGTGGATCTGGGTGTCCTTGGCGATCGTGCTTGTTGCCGAAATCAGGCGGTCGTCTTCGGTGCCGGTATTCTTGATCGTCAGGAAGCCGCCGCCCACCGGCGCATTGGGCAGGGTGGCGCGGGTGAACGGACCCGAGATTTCAAGATCGCCGACCGTCACGGCGTCGCAGCCCGAGTGTTCGGTTTGCGCGGCGTCGTCGGTATGCTGATGGCCCTCATGGGCAATGACGGGAGCGGCGACAGTCAAAGTGAGCGCAGAAACAAGGGCAAAAAGAGAAGAACGGAGTGTCATCTGAAATTCCAATAGGCCGCAGCACCCAAAAGGGTCTTCATAGGGCCAGTTATGAGAAGAATGGGGGATGGAGCGCTCAGGCGAGCGCTGGCGGTGCCCTTGGAATGCCCGGATGCGCGCTTGGCGCGGCGGGAACATCGGCCCTCTCGGTCCCATAGACGACGTTGATCGCCGTCAACAGCGGCGCGTCGAAATTGCTCTCGACGGAAACAGCTGCGAGCTCGAACTTGGCGACACCCGTCAGCGGGCATTTGGCGGCAAGCGGAGTTTCGTCCTGCCGATCATCGCTGACCGAGGTACAGACCGAAAAGGACGAGGTCGATTCAAAGCCGAGTCGCGCCAGATCCTTTTGGAGGCCACTGACCTGATGCAGCGGCGCGAGGAGCACGAGCATATAGATCGCCAGCACCGCAAAGGCGGCGCCCACTTCCCTGGCGATATGATGCATCCGGATCGGCATCGTGTTCCTCGATCTGGTCTTGAGCTACACGCACCCCAAATCCATTGCAAGCTGCGCAGTGTCGCACCGCCCTGATGCGCGCAGCGAAATCGCACGACCCACCAACCGGGCCGGCCTTATCGGGCTAGCCCTTCACCCCGGCAGAAAGCATGATGGCCTGCGTCACCCGACGCTGGAAAATCAGGTAGACCACCGCCACCGGCAGGCCCGCCACGACCGCCGAGGCCATGAGCTTGCCATAGACGATGCCATAGGCGTCTTTCACCTGCGTGATCCCGACCGGCACGGTCATCGTCGCCTCGCCCGTCGCCGCCAGGAAGGGCCAGAGGAAGCTGTTCCAAGCGCCGATGAAGGTGATGATGGCCAGGGAGGCGGTAACGCCCCAATTCATCGGCAGGTAGATGCGGAAGAGGATCTTCAAATGTCCCGCCGAGTCCATCTGCGCGGCCTCGCGAAACTCCTTGGGCACCGAGTCGAAGAACTGCTTGTAGACGATGATTACAACCGGCACGATTAACTGCGGCAGGATGATGCCGGCCCAGGTGTTGAGGAGCTTGAACTGCGCCATCAACACGAAGTGGTTCACGATCAGCGCCTGCATCGGCACCATGAAACAGGCGAGGATCAGCACATAGATCACCCGCCGTCCGGGAAAATCGAGCTGGCTCAGCGCATAGGCGCAGCCGGCCGAGGAGACGATGACGAGCGCGGTGATGATCAGCGAGGTCACCATCGAGTTGATGTACCAGATGCCGATATTGGTGTTGTTCCAGATGTGGATATAGCTGTCGAACACCACCCGATTGGGGATCAGCGAATTGCTCCCCGAAATGACTTCGCCATCGGGTTTGATCGAGGTGATCACCGCCCAATAGATCGGGAAGAACGACGCGAGCGCGACAAGGATGGTAATCGCCGTCAGCGCCAGCCCGATCACATCGATGGGGCCATCGCCCCGGCTGCGCGCGGCAGCGACCGCCTCGCGATTGGGAAGGGCTTCGGCGCTCATTTCTCACCTCTCGCGCGCAAGACTTGGTACTGCAGCACCGACAGGACGATGATCATCAGGAACAGCAGCATGGCGGCCGTTGCGGCCTCGCCGCCCTTGTTCTGCTGGAAGGCGAGCTTATAGACATATTGCACCAGCGTGATCGTCGCGTCCTGCCGCCCACCGATCGAGAACAGATAGACCTGATCGAAAATTTTTAGCTGCGCGATGAGCTGGATGGTCAGCACCAGCGCCGTCACCGGCCAGATCAGCGGCCAGGTGATTTTTTGAAATTGCCGCCACCGCCCGGCACTATCGAGCGATGCCGCTTCGTAGATCTCGGGCGAGATGTTTCTCAAGCCCGCGATGAACAGCAGGATATTGAAACCCATGGTCCACCAGAGGGTGACGAAGGCGACCGTGGGCATGAAGAGGGGAATGGTGCGCGTCAGCGAAATTGGCTGGCCGCCATTAAAGAGCGCCACAAGCCCCTGTACCAGCCCATACTGCACGTCGATGATCCAGTTCCAGGTGAGGAACACCACCGAGACCGGTAGGATATAGGGCAGGAAGAAACAGGCGAGCACGAAGCCCTGCACCGGACCCTTGAGCCGGTTCACCGCCATGGCGATGACAAGCGAAACGAGCGTATTGGGAATAACCGTCAGCAACACGAAATAAGCCGTGTTCCAGAACGCCTGATGGAAAAGCTTGTGGCTGAGAATTTTGACATAGTTATCCCAGCCCACCCAGTCGCCCGTCCCGATCAACGGCGCCTTGGTAAAGCTGAGCATGGCCATCTGGATCGTTGGCCAGACGAACAGCGCCCCATAGATGAGCACGAACGGGCCCACCAGGATCAGCGCCACCAGATATTCCTGCCGTTTATCCCTGAGCATCTTTTTGGGCCTCCGATTCCGTCACAAGCACCAGCGGGCACCTCCCCCTTGATGGGGGAGGTTGGGAGGGGGTGACATGAGCCACGATCCCGTGGCCTAAGCCCCCTCCCAAATCATCCACCGCTCCCCTTTCCCTTCTCCCCTGAGGGGAGAAGGTGGCCCGAAGGGCCGGATGAGGGGTTCGGATTTTCAGCAGAGCGTGGAAGCCGGTTAAAGCTGCCCGTTCAAATCATCCCGCATCTGCTGGGCAGCATCGGCGGGCTCGATTTCACCCGTGGTGGCTGGATTGATGTAGTTGCTCCAGGCATCGCCGAGCGGCGCGGCGGGACCGGCGAGCACGGTGCGCGGATCGAACACAGCCGTATCGGCAAAGCCGGCATAATCGGACTGCGGCTTCAGCGCCTGGAATTCAGCGCTTTCACGCACCGCATTGAAAGCCGGGATATGGCCCGCACCAGCCCAATCGAGCGAATGCTGGTCCATCCAGGCGATCACCTTCATCACCGCCGCGCGCTTTTCGGCATCGGCTTCCTTGCCGGCATTGGCGGGAATGACGAAGGCATGCGAGTCAGACCATGCAGCCTTGTTCTCGAACAGCGTCGGCAGTTCGACCGCGCCCCATTCGAAGAGTTCACCCTTGGCATGGAGATCGACCATGGTCGGGATTTCCCAATTGCCCATGATGAAGAACGGCGACTGGCCCGAGGTAAAGAGCGCCAGCGCCGCCGGGCTTTCCACCTGCACCGGCGTATAGCCGCTATCGACCCAGCCCTTCACCACGTCGATGGCATTGGTGAGCTTGGTGACGTCCTCGTCCGTCGGGAAGAAACCACCAGCTGCTTCATCGAACATCGTCCCGCCCTGCTGGCCGAACAACGAGTAGATGGTGCGGTAGCGATCGCCCGTCGGGGTCGAAATGCCGTATTTCCCGTCCTTGGTGAAGTCAGCCAGGATCTTGTTGAAATTTTCGAGCCCATCAAGGCCCTTGGGCAGGCCATCCTCGCCGATCAAGCCAGCTTCGGCGAGCATATCCTTGTTATAATAGAGAATGAGCCCGTGCTGATCGAACGGCACGGCATAGCGCGTGCCATCGACCTTGCCGGCATCGGACGCAGCGGTCGTAAAGTCCGCATCCGAAATTCCGGCGCCAGACATATCCTCGTCGGTAATTTCAGAGAGCGTGCCGCTATCGACGGCCAACGGAATGCGGCTCAAATGATAGGTCGCGATATCGGGCCCTTCCCCGATCGCTGCCGAGGTCTGGAGCTTGGTATAGAACGGCGTGCCCCATTCGAGCGTCGTGTTCTCGATGGTGATCTCGCCCTGGTGCTCGGTGTTGAATTGGTCGATCAGCGCCTTCATGCGCACGCCGTCGCCGCCGGCGAGAAAATCCCACCAGACTACATTCTGCTGGGCCGCAGCGGCATGGGTCAGCGCCATCAGCGCCGTCGACACCAAAGCCAGTCGCTTCAAAGTCTGTTTCATACTTTCCTCCCAAACATGCCCAATGCATGCATTCATCCGGCCGGGCGCTTGTTGTTTTCCCGGCGGAAACTTTCCTCAGTCAGCGTGATAGGCCTTCCCCTCGGCATCGAAGAGATGGACGGCCGAGCCATCCACCTTGAGCCGCACCGGCTGACCCGCTTCGAGCGTCGACTTGCCGATATCGTCGCCGACGACCACCGTCCCGTCCTCGAGCCGTGTATGGATCAGCGTCCGGTCCCCCAGACGCTCGACGAGCGCAATGGTCCCCGAGACCTCGCCATCGGGCGCGACGCGCAAGGCATCGGGCCGCACGCCAAAAGTCAGCCCCTGCCCCAAAGTCGGCGCCAGCGATGTCGGAATAGTTGTCGCAATCCGCGTGCCGCCCGCTGTCACCACCACCCGCCCGCCCTCATCGGCGAGCACTGTCACGGGCAAAAAGTTCATCGAGGGAGAGCCGACAAAGGTCGCGACGAACCGGCTCGCGGGCTTGGAATAGACCTCCATCGGCGTGCCGATCTGCTCAACCTTGCGATTGTTCATGACGACGATCCGGCTCGCCAGCGTCATCGCCTCGGTCTGGTCATGGGTCACAAAAATCATCGTCGTGCCGATGCGCTGATGCAGCTGCGCCAGCTCCACCCGTGTCCGCACCCGCAGTCCTGCATCGAGATTGGAAAGCGGCTCATCGAGCAAAAACGCCTTGGGCTCGCGCACGATGGCGCGGCCAATCGCAACGCGCTGCCGCTGCCCCCCAGAAAGCTGCGCCGGCCGGCGATCGAGCAGCGCCGTAATCTCGAGCATCCGCGCGGCCTCATCGACCCGCCGCGCAATTTCCGACTTGTCGGTGCCGATGTTCTCGAGCCCGAAGCTCATATTCTGGCGCACCGTCATATGCGGATAGAGCGCATAATTCTGAAACACCATGGCCACTTCGCGCTGGTTGGGCGGCAGCTGGTCGACGCGCTTGTCCCCGATATGGATTTCGCCCGCATTGACCGCCTCGAGCCCGGCGATCATCCGCAATAGCGTCGATTTCCCGCAGCCCGAAGGCCCGAGGAAAACGATGAACTCGCCGGAGCGGATATGCATGCTGACGCTATCGAGCACCTGCACGGCGCCATAGGACTTGCTGACATCCCGAAGGACGATATCGGCCATTCTTTCCTCCTCCTCGTCAGACCAGCGCAGCTTTGCTGTCTTCTGGTCATCAGGCTGGCTCTCGCCATACCCTCATCCGCGCCGTCGGGGCACCTTCTCCCGTAAGGGGAGAAGGCTGCATCGTGGCTCACATAGTTCCCTCATCCACCTTCAATTCCATCGCCGTCTGCACCAACCCATCGAACAGCGCTGCCGCCACCGGATCAGCCCCCGGCGCCTCGCGCGTCAGCCTGAACGTCGTCGCGACAACCCCACCGCGCCCAACCCGCTTTTCACCAATGATCGCCGCCGGCTTATGCACCCAGCCGCAGACCATCCCGGCAATAACATTGTTGCCGAATTCCCAGGGCCTGAACCCCGTAAGAAGGTGATGCGGCACGACATCGGAAAAACTCAGATCAAAGATCGGCCCGCCCGGAATGTCGGCAAACGCGCCTTCGCGGCGCACCCACGAGAACCCGGCAATCCAGTCACCCCGCCAGATCGTCCCATCACGCTCGACAAGGCTGATCCCCGGCAGGTGCTGATCCAAACTCGGCCTGAACTTCTTGCCATCCGCCACGATCGACCGATGCGGCAATTCCCCGAGCGGCATGTCCGTCCGCAGGTTCTTGTTCGTCTCGACCGTCCCATCGGCGAGGATCAGGTAGCGCGCGCCCGCCTTGATGGCTTCGACATCGTCTCCATTGACAGCATGCACCAGCACCACATCGGCCTCGGCAGCCGGTACCACACGGTAGCCGAGGCCGCTGGCATAGCTTGCGAGGGAGGAATCGGCAGCGGCGATGGAGGGGCGCCCCGCCGTATCGCGCTTTTGGTAAAGCGCGATCTCGCAAGTATTGCGCGAGAGCACCGAACCATTGGCCTCAAGCACAAATTCTATGGACAGCATCCGATTGCCACCGCCTGACGGAAGGGCAAAACCGATCTTGCCAAGATCAGCCGTCGAGACTTTTCCCGTCGCCGGCACATCGACCGACCCAGAAACTTCGCCCGACCAGCGCAATACCGCGCCCGCTGGAATAGTCTCGCCACCGGTCCCGATCTTGAGTTCGATATCGAGCGTTTCGCCGAGATAGGCCGAATAACGCGCCGGTCGCGGCACGATCACCACATCGGTGTTGATCGTCCCAAACACATCGTGGAACACGCGCGGATTGCGCTCGATATCGAGGAGACCATTGGCCTCCCAATGCACGTCCGTCAGTTCGGTGATCACATAGCCCATGATCGAGGAATAGCGGCGCATCTCCTCGATCTCGTAGCGCAGGTTCATGAACTGATACCACTGCACGTTTTCGATGAACTGGTCGAACGAGCCGAAAGTTTTCGCTAGGTCCAGTGCCCCGAACCGATCTTCGATGCCATGCGGCAGCGCCACGCCATCGCCCCAGAGCGATCCCGTCTCGAACCAATCCGGCTCCGAGCCATCCTCGCGGCGCAGCTTCTTCGGATCAGGCAGACCCCAGACGCCGAATTCGGACACGATCAACGGCTCATCGCCCTTCCGTTCCGCATCGCCAAGGCTCGAAAAAGTCCAGTCGGCACCTGCCGCAAACTGCGCCGTGATGTCATCCCATTCCTGGCGCCGTTCCGGCACCGAACGATAATAGTGGTAGTCGTTGAGGTCGGTCTTGACGTGGAAGTTGGGGAAGCAGGCGGAGTTGTCGACCACAAGGCGCGTGGTGTCCTCAGCCTTCAGCCAGTCATAAGTGTCCTTCACCCACTGCCGATGCTCGGCATTTTCGAGCATGCGGGTGCCCCAGTCCTCATTGATGATCGTCCAGCAGATGATCGAGGGATGGTTGCGGTCGCGCTTCAAAATGCCCGTCATCGTGTCGCGCATGCGCTGCGCCGATTTCGAAGTAAAGTTGGCAACGTTCGGAATTTCGGTCCAGACCAGCAGCCCAAAACGGTCGGCCACGTCATAATAACGCGGATCCGGCACCTTGATGTGGCACCTGAGCGTATTGAGCCCAAGTTCCTTGGCCTTTCTGGCCTGATCTTCAAGAAACTCAAGCGAGGGCGGCGTATAGATGCCGTCGGGATAGTAATCCTGGTCCAGCGCGCCGCGCATGAAGATCGGCTCGCCATTGAGCAGGATCTTGCCGTCGCGCGTTTCGACCGAGCGGAAGCCAAAACGCTCCTCGACCACGTCAATATTGTCGCCGAGCGATGTGGTCAGCGTGTAGAGATTGGGCTGATCGATGCCCCAAAGCTTTGGAGATGTGACCCGCAGTTCCGCCTTTACCGACTCCGCCGCCGTCACTTGGGCTTCAGCCACCGCATTACCGTCGGCATCGCGCACCGTCAGCGCCACCGGCAGACCCGCTGCAGCAGCCGAAAAGTCCAGCTCCGCCTTCACGACCCCATCAGTTCCGGCAGTAATCACTACCGCCTCAAGTCGCCGCGCATCCCGCGCCTGCAGCGTCACCGACTGCCAAAGACCGCCAATCCGGCCATACCAGGAAATCTTGCCATGCGGCACTTCGCCAAACGGGAAGTCCGGGAAGGCGCGATGGTCTGCCGACGGCATGGTCACGCGCACTTCGACCTCATTGGTCGGGCGCAGCAATTTGCTATCGAGCACAAATTCAAACGGCAGAAAGGCGCCTTCATGGCTGCCGAGCTTCTGCCCGTTGAGAAACACGTCGCAATAGTAGCTCACCGCGCCGAAGTGCAGCACCAGCTCCTGCCGGTCCCAACCGGCGGGTACGCTAAAACTGCGTTTGTAGACGGCATGGCCAAACGTATCGACGAGGTCGGAGAATTCGGCCTGCCACGGCTGGGGCACATGGGCCTCGCGCCAGGGACCGTCTTCGTGCCGGAACTGCCAGACCCCATCGAGCGACAGGCTCTTGCGCGGCATGTCGATAGCCTCTGCGGCAACGGCGCGACCCAAGTCCATAATCCCCACCCTTAACTTGTATTAGTTATATTATTATCACCATAGGTCGAAAATTCAGCCCTTGGCAAGGGGGTCAATTCGGGCGGTCAACAGAATGGCGCGCCTGTCATCGGATCAGGAACGAACTCGCCGAAAGTCCAATCTCGATGTTAACGGAATGCTACCGGAATGGGCATGCCGGCGAATCCGCGCTAAAGATTTATCCCCGCACTCGGAGGGATAATGGAAAAGCGCGCAACCATGCACGATGTGGCCGATCTCGCCGGGGTTTCCCAGGCGACGGTCTCGCTCGTGCTCAATGGCGTACCCAACGCCCGCGTCTCCAAAGCCACCCGCCGTCGCGTGCAGGAGGCAGCCGAAAAACTCGGCTATCGCCGCGGCAAAACCCATCCGGTCCCCGCCGGCCGCCAGCGCGTCATCGGCCTTTTCATCGACGAAGTTTCTACGACACCTTTCGCCGCCCCGCTGATCGAAGGCGCCCGCGACGAAGCGGCCTTGCAGGACGTCACCATCGCCACCTTCTGCACCGGCAACAATCCCGCGCTCGAACAGGCCGGGCTCGACATGCTCGTCGCTCAAAAGGCCATTGGGGCCGTCTATACGACCCTCATGACCCGCGAAGTCATTGTTCCTGAGGCTTTTTCCGCCCTGCCGCTTGTCCTTCTGAATTGCTACGAGAAGCGCTTACACCACCCCTCGGTCGTGCCCGGCGATATCGTCGGGGGGTTCATGGCGACCGAGGCCCTGATCAAGGCCGGCCACACCCGCATCGCCCACCTTGCCGGCGAATATCAAACCGCCGAAGCCGCAGTCGATCGCGAAAAAGGCTTCCGCCAGGCCATGGCCAAGGCCGGCATTGCGGTCGACGAGAGCCTCGTCACCCTCGGCGGCTATTCGATCCGCGCCGGCCGCGAACGGGCTCTCGAACTGCTCTCGCGCCCCGACCGCCCCACCGCCATCTTCTGCTTCAACGACCGCATGGCCATCGGCTGCTACGAAGCCGCTCGCATCCTGGGCCTCAAGATCCCGCACGATCTTTCCATCGTCGGCTTCGATAACGAAGACCTATCAGCCAACATGGACCCGCCACTTTCAACCATGGTCCTCCCCCACGACGAAATGGCCCGCTGGGCCGTGGGGCAATTGCTCGATGGCTTTGATGGCCTCGATGCCGACGAACGCATGCAGAAGATCAAGATCGAATGTGAGTTCGTTGAGCGGGAATCGATAGCGGCACCACGGATTTAGCTGCGCGGCCGATCCACCGAAGCCCTCTCCACCAGCGGACATTCCAGCTTCGTCAGTGGATAAAGATCCTCAGCCAATCCATCGCTCAGCTGTTCGGCAATCCACTGCCCCATGGCCCGATGCGGTAAGACCGACGTCGTCAGCTGCGGATGGAGATGCCGCGCGATTTCCTCGTCGTCATAGCCCACCACCGACATATCCCGCGGGATTTCGTACCCCGCCTCTTTCAGCGCCTCATAGCACCCAATCGCCATGCGATCGTTCTGGCAAAAGATCGCCGTCGGCACCTCGGGCAGATCGAGGATTTTCCGCGTCGCCTCATAGCCTGCACTCGCCGACCAGTCGCCTGTAAAAACCAGGTCCTGATCAAAGGGAATATCCGCCGTCGCCAGCGCGCGCCGATAGCCTTTGAGCCGATCCTGCGCCGCCTCCATCCAGATTTCGCCGGTTATAGTGGCGATCCGCCTATGGCCATGCGTGATCAGGTGATGCGTCGCCCTTTGACCACCGGCGATTTCGCTGGGGACCACCGCCGGAATGGTCTGCCCCGTCGCATAGCAATTGAGCAGCAGCACCGGCACATCGACGTCGCTCAGCGCCGCCGGCAGTTCAACTTCGCGGGTAAAGATCGTCATATAGACGAGCGCCGAAACACCCTGCCCCACAAAGGTTTCGATCAACTCCGCCTCGATCTCGACATCGTTGCGGCTCTGCGCGACAAACACGAGATCACCCATCGCCTGCGCGGCCTGGCTCAACCCTTCAATGGCCTGCACCGCCTCCGGACTGGTCGCCAGTTGATCGACGATGAACCCGATCCGCCGCCCACGCTTGACCTTGCGCGCCTCGACCGGCGCCCGCGCCGGCACCGCGCCATAGCCGAGCCGCCGCGCCACTTCCAACACCCGCTGCCGCGTTTCCGGCGATAATCTTATCCCCGGGGCATCATTTATGACGAATGATACAGTGGCCTGCGAACACCCCGCTTCCCGGGCAATATCGGTCATGGTGACGCGGCGCGCGGCCCCGCCACTTTCTTTGACCGAACGGCCCTTCGCCGATGTGCGGGCAGGAGTAGACATGATACTCAAAAGGAGAGAAGAAAAAGGTCAGGAAAACCAAACCTAGCTAATGCATATGATCATAATATTAGCAAGCCCAGCCACCTTATAAGCTCAGGGCCATCCATGGTTTGAAGACTGGCGACATAAGCGAGATTTCCACAAGGCGTCATATCGCTTGCGCGGAAAAAACTCTTACCCTATAAGGCCGATGGCTCGCGGCAGACCTGCCGCAAAAGCCCGATGCCCAGATAGCTCAGTTGGTAGAGCAGCGGATTGAAAATCCGCGTGTCGCTGGTTCGATTCCGGCTCTGGGCACCATTTTTCCATTTAAGATCAGATACTTAGCCTAGGCTGTGCACTTGTAAGCGCCAAGCTCTGAGATCACTGTCGGAGAAACCACATTTTCCGCTTTCTCTCGCTTGAACAGTGCGACATCCGCGGCTATAACGCCCGCACATCGACGCGGTCTACCGCGCCTTTGCCCTGACGGAGTATAGCGCAGCCTGGTAGCGCACCTGCTTCGGGAGCAGGGGGTCGAGTGTTCGAATCACTCTACTCCGACCAATCAACCCCGGCCTCTCGCGAGGTCGGGGTTTTTGTTTTCCCGCTCAATGCTGCCGCAACAGCGCCATGTGGTCGCGCACCAATTCGAGATCAGCCGCAAACTTTGCCCGCTCGCGCGCCCGCCCTTCGACATCCGGAATGCGCAATAGATAAGAGGGATGGTTGGTGATGTAGAGCACCGCTCCATCCTCAAGCTCGATCGGCTCGCCGCGCATCTTGGAGATGGAAACTGCTTTTCCGATAAGGCTTTGCGCGGCACGTGCTCCCAGTGCAACGACGATTTTCGGCTTGACGAATTCTCGCTCGAGGTTGAGCCAGAACTTGCAGGCTTGGATCTCGCCACTATCCGGCCGCTGGTGGATGCGGCGCTTGCCGCGGGGTACGAATTTGAAGTGCTTGACCGCGTTGGTCACATAGACGCGGCTGCGGTCGATACCAACTTTTTCGATAACCTCGTCAAAGACTTGACCGGCCGGACCGACAAAGGGGCGACCGGCGAGATCTTCCTGATCGCCGGGCTGTTCGCCGATAAACATGACCTCGGCGTCTTGTGGCCCCTCGCCGAAAACGGGCTGGGTGGCCTGTTCGTAGAGGGAGCAGCGGCGGCAACCGCCGATCGCTTCAGCGGCATCGCTAAGCGACTGAATATCATGAGTTTCTTCCGGCATCTCACGCGCTTTCTGGCGCAGGTGGCGGGCGGGCGGCTGGGTAGTGGCGCGGTCAATCATGTCCTGCTCCATTTGCCTCGCATTTCGGATAAGAGGCTGAATCAATTGGGCTTCGGGAAGGTTGCGCCAATATTTGACCGGCATTTCCGATTTCATCATCGCGACCTTGAGGCGCGCGGGGTTGAAGATCGAGGCATAATAAGTCTGCCAATCGTCTTCGACGGCATCCTCTGACGGGACATCCTTCTTGGTGCCACCGGGCCCGAAACGCAAATTCTCCTTATCCCAGAAGGCGCTAGCATAGGGGGTGACAATGCCCCAGACCATGCCGGCAAAGCGTCGGGTGAAGAACGGAGCTGTGGCTTCGAGGGTATAATGCTCGGGTTCGAACCAGGCGACGTAGCGATCGTCGATCGCCCGAAACCGCACGAAGGCCTTTAGCTTATGCGCATCGCGACGGACGCCGGAGGCCCATTTCGTTAACATTACGGTATCGGCGTCCGCAGCGTTGGCGAGGAGTTGGCTATCCTGCTGCAGTCGCCAGAGCATACGGTAGAGAACCGCGAAGCGTTCGGGGTCTGAGTGCTGGATGACCGAGGCGGCAAGATCGATGAATTGACGCGGCACGGAGCCGATCGGCCCATCGGCTTGCGGCAACATATCGTCGCCCGCTTCAAAGAGGCCGCTTTCTTCCGAGCCGACCCGCCAGACCAATTGCGAGGGCTTCATGCCGGCAACGAGAAGCCGGCGCGCCTTGCCGCGCCACTCGTCGAAATCGTTGAGCCGCTCGAGCCGAACCGAGAGCATCAGAAGAGCTCCAGCTGCTTTGGCTGCGGCGTCAGTTTCTGGCGCAGCCGCAGATCGTCCGTGAGGCCACCGGGTGTCCAGTCAGCGGCGGCAATGAAGGGGCGAACCTTATCGATCGAGGCCGTCAGGCGCGCCACATCGGCAAGCGTCAGTCGATGGTGCCGTCGCGAGGAAATGACGCGGTCGACGCCATTGATGCCAAGGCCGGGCACGCGCAGAAGCAGTTCACGATCGGCGCGATTGACGTCGACGGGGAAACTGGCGCGGTGTTTCAACGCCCAGGCGAGTTTTGGATCCACCCCAAGATCGAGATGGCCGCCCTCCCCGCCCGACACGATTTCGGGCACGTCGAACCCATAGAAGCGGATGAGCCAGTCGGCCTGATAGAGCCGGTGCTCGCGCATCAGGGGCGGTGGCGAAAGCGGCAGGCGCGAAGACGCATCGGGAATGGGGGAGAAGGCGGAATAATAGACGCGCTTGAGCTTGTAGCCGGAGTAGAGCCCGGCAGCGCGCGTGAGGATGGCATTGTCGTCAGCGGTATCCGCGCCAACGATCATCTGGGTCGACTGGCCGGCCGGCGCAAACTTCTCGGGTTTAGCCTTGGTGGGCTTTTTATCCGGCGTCGTCTCGTCGAGCTTGCCCCGCAGGCGCGCCATGGCGGTACGAATTTCCGACGGACGCTTCTCCGGCGCGAAATTCTCCAGAGCAGAATCCGTAGGCAGCTCGATATTGGTTGAGAGGCGGTCGGCCCAGCGCCCAGCCTCGGCCAGGAGCTCAGGGGCGGCGTTGGGGATCACCTTAAGGTGGATATAGCCGGCAAAAAGGTGGGTCTCGCGTAGCGTGCGAGCCACGCGCACCATCTGCTCCATGGTGTAATCGGGCGAGCGGATGATGCCCGAGGAGAGAAAGAGGCCTTCGATATAATTGCGCTTATAAAAGTCGAGCGTCAGCTGCACGACCTCGTCGACCGAAAACCGGGCGCGCTCGACATTGGACGACGATCGATTGATGCAATAGGCGCAGTCGTAAACGCAGAAATTGGTCAGAAGCAGTTTGAGAAGCGAAATACAGCGTCCATCAGGCGCATAGGAGTGGCAGATGCCACTGCCTTCGGTCGATCCAATGCCGCCGGATTTCGTACTGTCGCGCTTTTCCGACCCGCTTGAGGCGCAGGACGCATCGTATTTCGCGGCGTCTGCGAGAATGGCAAGTTTTCGCGTTAGCGTAAGAGCAACCATCTGTTCATCCTTTGTTCTGGATGAATAAAGGAAGTGTCGGATGGCTGCATGCTAAAAAGACACGAGTCCGGGATTTGTGATCGGGCTGGGGGTAAGTCGGCCGGGGACTTTATAGGAGTGGCGCCCGTCACCCTCTCCCAGCCTCGCCCATCTAAGGGGAGGTGCGTATCAAGATTCTGGCTAGATCTGTTCAACCTCACCAGCTTCACACGTCCCTTAGATAGGGGAGGCTGGGAGGGGGCGGGGCGGCGAGCTCAACGTGCGAGGACAACAGATATCCTCATCGTCCGGCAGCCTTGGCCACCTCAAGTTGCGCTGCAAAAGCGCGTTGATAGGCCGGGCGTGCTTCGCCGCGCAGTTTGTAGGCCATGAGATTGGGATAGTGCTCGAGCGTGTTGGTGTCTTCGGCGCGGCGCAGCACCATGACCATCATCAGGTCGCCGACGCTGAACTCGCCATCGAGCCATTCGGCCTTGCCGAGGCGCCGGGACAATTCGCCGAGACGGGCAAGAATTCGCTCGTCGAGAAGGGCGATGCGCTCGGCATACCAGGGATAATCCCGCTCGATGAACCAGGACTGCTCGCGCTCGACGATCAGTGGCTCGACCGAATTGAGCGCGGCAAAGAGCCAGGATATGGCTCGCCCCTGCCCCGCTTCGTCGGGCGGCAACAGCCCATCATGATGTTGAGCGAGGTGCAAAACGATGGCGCCGGATTCAAAGAGCATCAGGTTTCCCTCTTCATAAGTCGGGATCTGCCCGAAAGGATGGCGCTTAAGGTGCGGCGCCTCCTTCATGGATTTGAAGGAGACGAGCCGCACATCATAGGGCTGCCCCACTTCCTCGAGCGCCCAGCGCACGCGCATGTCGCGCGCCAGGCCCTGGCCACCGTCGGGGGAATTTTCAAAAGCCGTGATTGTCGGGGTCATGGCTGCTCTCCTTGGGTTTAATACCCACACGACGAAGCACAACGACGGCGTCAGACCACCTCCCGACTTTTATTTCGTGATCGTTTTGGCCGCTCCCGCCAGCGCGTCGAAAATTTCTTCGACCAGCGCCGCAAGGGGGCGCGTGCCGCCTTCGGCTGTCCAGGCGTCGATGGCAAGGCGCGACATGCCGATCGAGATAAAGGCGAGGAGCCGCAGGGTCACCTCGCTTACCTCCGGCCAGCGCGCGCGAAGACCGGCAAGGAGAATACCCTCCTCCTGAAGATAGAACGCTTGCTTGCGCGCCTGCACGGCTTCGCTGGCGCGCATCACTCGATCGAGCTTGACCAGCTCGTCGATCGAATATTGGCCGGCAATGGCGATCAGAACATTCCGCATGGCGCGGAAGGGCGGTGCGTCCAGCGGCTGTTCCGCAAGTGCCGCAACGAGGCTGTCGCCCAGGCCACTTTGCAGGGAAAGGAGGATGTCGTCCTTGGATTTGAAATAGTGAAAGAATGTGCGCCTGGAAATGCCGGCGGCAGCGGCAATCGCGTCGAGGGTGGTTCCCTCGTATCCATCAGCCGCAAAAAGCTGCATCGCAGAGGCAATGATCCGCTCATGCGTCTCGCGCCTTTTGCGCTCCCGAAGCCCTTCCTGAAGATTTTCCGGATCGGTCATGACATACCTCTTGAAATAATTGCACTTGGTGCAATATTATTGTTGCACTGAGTGCATATTCCCATGGTTAAGGACCGACAAATGACAAAATGGACAACAGCGCAGATTCCCTCGCAGGAGGGCCGCTCTGCGGTTGTAACCGGGACGGGCGGGTTGGGGCTAGAGGACGCCTTGGCTCTGGCGCGAGCCGGGGCGGATGTGGTGGTCGCGGGCCGCAACGGGCAAAAGGGCGCAGAAGCCCTGGCGCATATTCGCAAGGAAGTGCCCGGCGCCAAGGTGCGCTTCGAAGAACTCGACCTCGCCAACCTCCAATCGGTCAGGGCTTTTGCCGCGCGGATGGCGGCACAACAGGACAGTCTCGATATACTCATCAACAATGCCGGCGTCATGGTGCCGCCGCAGCGTCAGGAGACGAGGGACGGGTTCGAGTTGCAGTTCGGCACCAACTATCTAGGGCATTTTGCGCTCACGGCTCACCTCCTGCCGCTCCTGCGCCAAGGCAAGAATCCGCGGGTCATCAGCCTTTCAAGTGTTGCCGCACGGCAAGGTCAGATCCATTTCGACGATCTGCAGTTTTCCCGGAAATACGTACCGATGAAGGCTTACGGACAATCCAAGATCGCCTGCCTGATGTTCGCCTTCGAACTGCAACGGCGCAGCGCCGCTGGCCAATGGGGCGTGACCAGCATCGGCGCGCATCCCGGCGTCTCTCGCACCGATCTTCTCCACAATGCGCCTGGGCGCGGCAGCCTCATAGGCACCGTCCGATCGCTGGCGTGGTTCCTGTTTCAGCCGGCAGCTCAAGGCGCCTTGCCCACGCTCTATGCCGCCACCGCTCCAGAGGCCAAGGCAGGCGGCTATTATGGACCGGATAAGCTGAGCGAGACGCGCGGCTACCCTGCAGCATCGAAAATTCCCCCGCAGGCCCTCGACATCAAAGTCGCCAAGCGCCTCTGGGACGAGTCGGAAAGACTGGCCGGCGTGCATTTCCCCGACTGAGACCTCTGGGATAGGGGTGATGGGTCAACCGAGGTGGTGCGCGCTGAAACAATTGGCGCGACCATCGGTTTCTATCGTCAACCCGGCAGCTGGACCGCGAGCGAGCCGAAGGGCGCGGCGGGCGGGTGGTGCCGATCGAATGTTCAACAATCGACACAAGTGCGTCACCATTGTCTCGCTATGAACAACGGAGAGGACCGCTTACATATCGTCTCGAACACGGCGCAAGACGCCGCGATATTGGGAGTTTTGGAAAATGACCCTGCAACTTGGCGGCATCCATCACCTGACAGCCGTAACCGCAGACGCACCGCGCAATCTCAAATTCTACACCGAAACGCTGGGCATGCGGCTCATCAAGAAAACCGTCAATCAGGACGATACGACGGCCTATCACCTGTTTTATGGCGACGGCGTCGCTTCGCCCGGTGCCGATCTCACCTTCTTCGATTTCCCCACCCTGCGCGAACAGCGCGGCAACCACACCGTGGGCCGCACGGGCTTGCGCGTCGACAGCGAGGAAACCCTGAAGTGGTGGAAGGAGCATCTCGAAGCCCAAAAAGTTTCCGCGAGCGGCATCAAGGAACGTTTTGGCCATATCTCGATGGATTTCGAAGATTTCGAGGGCCAGCGCTTCCGCCTGGTCGTCGATGGCAGCAACAAGGTCATCCCCTGGGCCAAGTCGCCCGTGCCGGCGGACAAGCAGATCATCGGCCTCGGCCCGATCACCCTCTCCGTGCCCAAGCTCGAGCCGACCGATGCCATGCTGACCCGCGTGATGAACATGCGGCAGGTACGGCACTACCCAGCCCGCGAACGCGGCGGCGAGACCTTCGTCTATGAGATGGGTCCGGGCGGGCCAGCGGCGGAGCTGCACGTTTCCGTCGATCCGAGCCTGCCGCGCGCACGCCCCGGTGCCGGTGGCGTCCACCACGTCGCCTTCCGCACGCCTGACCAGGACACGCTGCGCGAATGGATCGAGCGGGTGAACAGCTTTGGCATTCGCTCCTCGGGCGAGGTCGAGAGGTTCTACTTCACCTCGCTCTACTTCCGCGAGCCCAATGGGGTGCTGTTCGAAATCGCTACCGACGTTCCCGGCTTCGCCGCGGATGAGCCGATGGAAAGCCTGGGCGAAAAGCTGTCGCTGCCGCCGTTCCTCGAAAGCCGGCGCGCAAGCATTGAGGCAGGGTTGAAGCCGCTAGTCTAGGGCGAAGCTTACCTCTCCCCTGAGCGGAGAGGTCGACGAGAAGCGGCGGGTGAGGGGTCCAGCGCCTCGGATTTAGCCGAAAAAGCTGAACCCCTCACCCTAACCCTCTCCCCTCAGG
This sequence comes from Devosia soli, assembly GCF_000970455.1. Lineage (GTDB taxonomy): Bacteria > Pseudomonadota > Alphaproteobacteria > Rhizobiales > Devosiaceae > Devosia > Devosia soli. Next base: position 261,353 of record NZ_LAJG01000048.1, read on the forward strand.
GGAGAGGGGACCGCATCGGCGAATGCCAATTCTCACTCGCCATCCGGCTCCAGAAGCGCCGCATCTTCCACCAGCCTGACGAACTCGGCACGATAGCCACCCTCATCCGCACCGCGGCCGGCCTTGGCCAGCGCTTCGATCTCATCCCAAGTCATGTCACTGCCATAGGCGCTGCCCTTGAGCTTCTGCCCGAAGGCGGCAACGGCCGTCGCGAACTGGGCATCGACACCGGCTTGGGCAATGTCTTCATAGGTGACGTCTGCAGTAACCGGTTGCTCGATGAGTTGGCTGACGCTTTCGCCCGGCAGCTTGTAGCGCATCTTGAGGAAGGCGATTTCGTCTGTCGCCGGGGTGGTCGCGTTGGCCGTCCCATAACGCAGCGGATCGACCTGCCCCTCGCCCACTGGGGTGATTTCATAGAGGGCAGTGACCGTGTGGCCGGCGCCGATATCACCGGCATCCACGGCGTCATTGTTGAAATCTTCGCGGTTGAGGTGCCGGGTTTCGTAGCCGATGAGGCGATATTCCGAGACTACGGCCGGATTGAATTCCACCTGAATTTTCACGTCCTGCGCAATGGTGTGCAGAGTGCCGCCCACTTCCTCGACCAACACCTTCTTGGCCTCTGCGAAGTTGGAGACGTAGCTCGCATTGCCATTGCCGTCCTGGGCGAGGGCCTGCATCGTCGCATCATCAAGATTGCCCTGTCCGAAGCCGAGCACCGACAGGCTGATCCCCGACTGGCGCTTTTTGGCGATGAACTGTTTCAGCGCGTCCGGATCGTCGATCCCGACATTGAAATCGCCATCCGTTGCGAGGATCACGCGGTTGGTGCCGTCTTTCTTCCCTTGCTCGGCAAGGCGATAGGCCAGTTCAATGCCTTCGGCGCCCGAGGTCGAGCCCCCTGCCCCGAGTTGATCGAGAGCCGCGAGGACTTTTGCCTTGTCGCTGGCGGACGTCGGTTCGAGCGCCACCCCAGCCGAGCCCGCATAGGTGACGATGGACACCGTGTCGTCGGCCGAAAGCTGGTCGAGCAGCAAGGCGAAGGCGCGCTTGAGAAGCGGCAGCTTGTCAGGCTCGTCCATCGATCCGGACGTATCGATAAGAAAGACCAGATTGCTGGGCGCAATTGCCTCGGCCGGCGGCACATAGCCCTTGATGCCGATCGAGAGGATTTGGGTCTTCTCGTTCCAGGGCGTCGGAAAGACTTTGAGGGTCGGCTGGAACGGCACCTCGGCGCTGGGCGCAGGGGGATAATCGTACGGGAAATAGTTGATCAGCTCTTCGATGCGCACCGCGTCCGGCTCAGGGACATAGCCGTCTTCGAGCATGCGGCGGGCATAGGAATAGCTTGCCGTATCGACATCGATTGAAAAGGTCGAGACCGGCTCGTCGGCAGCGACTTTGAGGCGCTGTTCGTCAAAGCTCGAAAACTCGTCTCCGCTCGGCTCGACGGCCATCCCCCCGCTCATCTCGTAGCTTTCGGTCGAAGAGCTTGGCGCTTGCCGGGCCGCCCCGCCCAGCGGCGATGGGGCAAAGGACTGGTTCTGCTGAATGACCGATGGCATTGGCGCCACCGAAGGCGGCGGCGGCGGCACGGCCATATCGGCAGCGGGGGCGGCTTCGCTTTCCATCAACATGGGCTCGGGCGCGGCGGGGGCCCCGCTGTCAACCGGGGCAGTTGCGGTATCCTCGACCGTTCCGATAGCGCGCTGCTCTTCGGTCGGCGTGGTCGTAACCGGTTTCGCCGGTGTCGTGGCCACAGCTTCGGGCTGAGCATGCGCTTCCACGGCGGGCGCCTCGACCTGCGTGGTCACTGGCGGCATGACCGGAGTCATCGAGGTGCTGGAATAAAGCTGGTAGCCGAGCGGCAGGACCAGAAGGGCGATGGCAGCAGTGCCGACGGGGATGCGCATGTCCATGATCGAAAATCCTTTGAAGATCGATGTGATGGACATGAGACGGCGGCCACGCGCCGTTCCTTTGGTCGGGCCGGCGACTTTTTTCGTTTCGGCTTCGGCATAGGCCGCGCGGGCGGCGGCAAGCGCTGCCGCCTTTGCCCCTGAACGCGGCGGCGGCACCGGCGACTGGCCGAGTTTTTCGAATGGATCGGGGCGGTGATCGGTCATAGGAGCCCCCTCAAGGTCTTGCGGGCTTCGTGAACGTGAAAGGAAACGGTGGCCTCCTTGATGCCCATGATCTCAGCGGCCTGGGCATGGTTCAGCTCTTCGGCATAAACAAGCAGCACGGCATCGCGCTGCTTTTCGGGAAGACTGCGAACGGCTGACCAGAGCTGCCGATTGGTCGCCGCATCCTCCTGGGAGGGGGCTTCCTCGGTTGGGATCACTTCGGCGTAAGCGTCGGCATGGGCGCCGCGCCGCCGGCCGGCACGTTGCCAATCGCGCGCCATGTTGAGCGTGATGCGATAGACCCAGCTCGAAAAGGCGCTGCGCCCGTCAAAACCGCGGATGGCATCCCCCAGACGCACGCAGACGTCCTGCGCGATATCCTCGGCATCATGCGCATTGCCGCACCAGCGCCAGGCTGTGCGATAGATGCGGTCATATTGATCCTCGATGAGTTGGGCAAAGGCGTCGCCATCACCATTCTGGGCGCGCCGAACCAGCGCCTCGGTCAAGGCAGCGGTCGGATCGGGGATAGATGCGGCAGTCAGTCCCACAAGCTGTGCCTGCACATGGAGCCTCTTCGGGAGTAGTTTAGCTCTATGACGCCGGCCGCGGGACGATCCTTTGGTCGCCCCCGACATTTTTTTCGAGTATGGGACTGAGCATGTCCGAAACACCGCAAAGCCCGTTCAAGCTAAACCGCACCCGCATCTTCCTCCTCGCCATGGGCGCGGTCATTTTATTAATCGCGGTGTCGATGATGATGGGTGGCCTGGGGCAATACCAAGCGCTGAGAGATGCGGCGAATGCGGCCAAAGAGCCGACGGTGGAGCAGCAGGGGCAGTAGCTGTCCCAACCACTGGCTACCCCTTCTCCCATTGCGGGAGAAGGTGCCCAAAGGGCGGATGAGGGGTCAGCGATCTACTCACCAGTTCCTCGGCGGAGGAGAGAAACCCTTCACCCTGACTAATCTGCGGAACGCAGATTAGTCTGTCCCTCTCCCGCAAGGGGCGAGGGAGGGTCCTGTGCGTGGGCAAGGCCTTAACCCTAAGCCACGAGGGCCTGCGGAACGGCCTCTGCGATAAACCCGCCGCCCAACACTTCCGCCGTCTGGCTGTCATCGGCGTAGAACACACAGGCCTGGCCGGGAGAGATGCCGTATTCGCCGGTCACCAGCGTCACGAACACCTCGCCGCCCTGCATCTGGATGACGGCCGGCTGCGGACCGCGGGTCGAGCGAACTTTGACTTCTACCGGGGCACCATTACCCGCGCTGGCTTCGGCCAAAGGCATGGCGCCGAGCCAGTTGACGTCGCGAAGACGAACCGTGTGCGTCTTGAGCGCCTCGCGCGGACCGACGATGACGCGGCCGGCGCGATGGTCGAGCTTGACGACGTAGAGCGGCTCGCCGGCGGCGACGCCGAGGCCCTTCCGTTGGCCAATGGTGTAATTGACGATGCCATCATGCGTGCCGAGCACGCGGCCATCGAGGTGCACGATCTCGCCCTGGGCCATGGCTTCAGGGTGCATCTTGCGGATGATGTCGGCATATTTGCCCTGCGGCACGAAGCAGATGTCCTGCGAGTCATGCTTCTCGGCGATTTCGAGGCCGAATTCGCGCGCCAGTTCGCGCACCGCCGGCTTACTCATGCCGCCAAGCGGGAAACGAAGGAAATCGAGCTGCTCCTGCGTCGTCGCAAAGAGAAAATAGGTCTGGTCGCGATCTGAATCGACAGGGCGGAAAAGCTGGCGGCGGCCGTCCGCGCCAAGGCGCGTCTGCACATAGTGCCCGGTCGCCAGAACATCGGCGCCGAGATCGCGGGCAACGGTCATCAGATCAACGAATTTGACCGACTGATTGCAGGCGATGCAAGGCACCGGGGTTTCGCCCTGCTGATAGGCATTGGCGAAGGGCTCGATCACCGAGGCCTTGAAGCGCTCTTCATAGTCGAGCACGTAATGGGGAATCCCCAGCTTTGCCGCGACGCGACGGGCATCGTGAATATCCTGTCCCGCGCAGCAAGCCCCCTTGCGATGGGTGGCTTCGCCATGATCGTAAAGCTGCAGGGTGATGCCGATGACCTCATAACCCTCACGGGCGAGCACACCGGCAACGACAGAAGAGTCGACGCCCCCGGACATGGCGACAACAACGCGCGTGTCCTCGGGACGCTTGGCGATATCAAGCGAATTCAACATGTCTTTCCTATCCGGATGGGGTCAAGGGCCAGCGGACAAATGTGCGTGGGTTCTACGCGCATTGACCGGAACTGGCAATTGATCTCCTCGGCAGAAATTGCCGGGTGCATGGCGAAATCGGCACGACCCGCCATGCGGCCGACATCCGGATTTAGCTCGCGCAAGACGAATTCTCGATTGATTTGAATTGCTTAAGCTGTGCCCTACCAGACTGGCAAGCCGCTTGCATCGGGCTACGGGAAATTCCGCTATTTGCATGAGGCGCCTATCGTGGCTTCTAACCTGGCAAATCTTCTCGTTTCGGCTTTTGGCGGCGTCGCCAAGCCCCCTCTTCCGGCGCCCGTCAAGCCAGCGGCGCCTGACGACAAGTTCGCTCGCCTCATCGATGCTCAGGCGCCAGCGCCAGAGACGCCGGCAGTCGAAAGTTCGCCGCCTGCTGAAAAGCCGGCAGAAGCGCCGGTCGATGGCAAGGCAATTGACGAAACCGCGGCCGCGGCTTCAGCCGAGGGAACGAAGGTCGACGACACCGAAGACGACGACAGCTCGGGCGAGACCTCGCTGGCCGATAGCTTGCTGACGGCCCTTGCAGCCCTGGGCATCAACACCGATGGCCTGACGGCCAAGGGCGGCGCGCTGGACCTCAACGACCCTGCCGCGCTCAAGGACATCAAGGATGCCTTGGGCGAACTGGCGCAGATATTGGGTCTCGATGCTGCCACCCTGATGCAGCAACTGGCGCAACTCGCTAAGGACGTGCCGGCGTCGGGCGGCCTGGCCGGCAGCACCGACCTTGCCGGCAAATTGACCGCCTGGCTGAGCGAGAAACTCGGCACCCCTGGCGCTGCCCTGCCGGCTGGCGCTGAGGATAGCCTCAAGAAACTTCTCGCCGGCCTCGAGCAATTGGCCAAGCCCGTTCCTCTGCAGCCTAACCTTGGCAATGCCGAGCTGACGCTCCCTGTGTCCGGAGCCGATGCTGCCGACGCAGCCAAGCCCCTGTCGACAGAGCCGGAGATCAAGGTCGAGACCGACGCCCTGCAGCATTCCGACCGCAAGAAGGATGTCGAAGCCTCCGATGCCGGCCAGAAAGCCCAGCCAAATCCGCAGCAGGCGGCAAAAGCCAACGGCAATGGCGACAATGCGCTCAACCTCGCAGCGGCCGCGCAGGGTCAGCAGGCTGACCCGACGCCGGCGACCGGCGACACCACGTTAAACGGGCCGCGCCTCGTGCAATCGGGCTACCAGACAAGCCAGCAGCAGCTCAACCTGCCCCAGCTTGCCTTCGAAATGTCGCGCCAGGTCCAGGACGGCAATACCCGCTTCCAGATCCGCCTCGATCCACCGGAGCTTGGAAGGATCGACGTCAAGCTCGAGATCGATAATCGCGGCCATGTCCATGCCAAGCTGACGGTCGAGAAGGCGGAAACGCTCGACCTGATGCAACGCGACCAGCGCGCCCTGGAACGGGCGCTGCAGCAGGCTGGGCTCGATCAATCGAAAACCAATCTCGAGTTTTCGCTCAAGCAAAATCCCTTCGCCGGCGACCAGAACCAAGGCTCGGGCAATGGCCAGGGCGGTTCGGGTGGCAGCCAGGCCGAAAGCGAAGAAATCGAAGCGCCGGTTCCGGCCATTACCCTTTACCGTGGCGCGCTCCAGGCGAGCGGCGTCAACATCATTGCATAGGACGTTTCACCATGGTCGACGGAATTTCCGGCTCCAGCGCCACCAGCAACAGTTCGCTCAACGGCTCACGCCAGACGATCGCGCAGAACTTCGATACCTTTCTCTCGATCCTGACGACGCAGCTTAAGAACCAGAACCCGCTCGACCCGCTCGATACCAACCAGTTCACCCAGCAGCTCGTGCAGTTCACCGGCGTCGAGCAGCAGCTCAAGACCAACGAGTTCCTCGAAAGCCTCTTGTCCTCGACGCAGAATGCCGGGCGCATGGATGCGGTGGGCTATATCGGCAAGCAGGTGACGATCTCGGGCAAGACGACCCAATTGGCTGGCACGCACGCCATGTGGGGCTATAACGCCGAAGCCAACGTCGCCAATGCGACCATCACCATCAAGAACGCAACGGGCGACGTGGTCTATACCCAATCCGGTTCGCTCGCCATGGGCGCCGGCACCTTCGCCTGGGACGGCATCTCCTCCGACGGCCAGCCCCAGCCCGATGGCCTTTATACGATCAACATCGAAGGCACCAATGTCGGCGGCAAGCCAGTCAAGATCACGAGTTCGTCCATCGGCGTTGTCAGCGCCGTCGACTTCTCGAGCGGCACGCCCATGGTCACCGTCGGCGCTGCCAAGGTGCCGCTCAGCGACGTGTCCGAAGTCCGGCTCAAGGACGACAGCGTCTAGTCTTCGGTTCGCCCTCTGCGTTGCCGGTCACGCGCATAGCGATGACCGAGCGGGAAAGGCGGCAGCCAGGCTTCGCGGCGAATGGTCCAGAGTTCGTAGCTCGGTTTGAATTGGTCGATGGCGTCAAGCGCGCCAAGGCTGACTTCGACCTCGTCTTCGCTCACCGCATAAACCGAGGAGCCGCAATTGGGACAGAAATGTCTGCCGTTGAACGATCGGGTTTCCCCTTCGATGGCCACGCAGGATTGAGGAAAGATCGCGGAGGCATGAAACAACGAACCGTGATGCTTGCGACAATCAAGGCAATGACAAAGGCCGACGCGATAGGGGAGACCCGAAGCCGTGAAGCGCACCCTGCCGCAAAGGCAACCACCGCTCACGTCTGCCATCGATAAGAACCTCTTCTCCGAGTTCTTCGTTGAACTCTTGATGGCAAGCAACGCACAGAGTCTCACCTTCGCTCCAGAATGATCCGGACGGCGTACAATTGATTGATATTTCATTGCAATCTTAACGGGTTGTAAGTTTCCCTTTAGGGGTATCTTAAGCCTGCCGTCCTACTCTCTTCCTCATATGGTCAGGTTGAGTAGAGAGTAAAATGACCGTACAGATGCGTCCTCGCGTAAAGTACGTTATCGGTCCGGACGGCAGCCCGCTCACCATTGCGGATCTGCCTCCTGCCAACACCCGTCGTTGGGTGATCCGCCGCAAGGCGGAAGTCGTGGCCGCCGTGCGCGGTGGCCTTCTGAGCCTGGAAGAGGCCTGCGCCCGCTATACGCTGAGCGTTGACGAATTCCTGAATTGGCAGGCAGCGATCGACAAGCATGGTCTTGCCGGTTTGCGCACGACATGGATCCAACACTACCGCGAAGGCTGATCCGCTTCGCTCACGATTGCGACGCCCCCAGGCCCATGGCCTCGGGGGCTTTCGCGTTTCAGCGCCTCAAACGATTTTGTCCGGCATCCAGCGCGCACCCGCCGGGCGTTGGCGCAGGCGGGTGTAATAAGCCTCGATTTTCGGAAAGGCTTTGTGCGGCATGGGCGTTCGGAACCAGCGATGAATCGAAAGCCCAAGGACGATATCCGCCAGCGACAAGCTATCGCCGGCAACAAAGGCTGTGGTCGGCGACAATTGCTCTTCGAGCATCTCCATCTTCCGAGTCCACCGTTCGATTGATTCGCCAATTTTTGCCGGGTCGTCGTAGCCGGGCGTCTTGCGGGCAAGCGCATTGAGCGCGTAGCCCCAGGGCGGGTTGAGTTCGGTCGCCTGCCAGATCAGCCACTGAAGCGCTTGCCCATAGGCATGATCATCCGTCGGCATCAGCGAGGATCGCGTCCTTGCAAGATACAAGAGGATGGCATTGCTCTCCCAGAGCGTAAAACCATCGTGCTCGATAATGACCGGCACCTGACCGTTTGGGTTAAGCGCAAGGAATTCGGGGACTTTGGGGTCTCTAATAGGCAGCCCCCAGTCCTCTCGGTCATAGCTTTCCTCCAATTCATCGAGCGCCCACAGCACTTTACGCACGTTGATCGAGCTCGCGCGGCCCAAGACCCGCATCCCTTTGCCTCCTCTTTCGACCCGAGATTTACCCGGCAATTTTTGCCTGATTTTGCGTTTGGCAGCGAGTGGTTAAGAGATTGTTTACCATCCGATGGGTAATTTTTGCCCAGCGGTCGACGAGCTCCGATGACTGCGCTTGGCGAACTTCGAGTGGCAGCGTGGATAGTATCACTACTCTTATCAACCGGATCGGCCTGCCGCGTCTTGCGGCCATGGCAACCGTCGCCGTGCTGATCATGGGCTTTTTCGGCTTCCTGATGATGCGGGCGCAGACACCGAACATGGCCCCCCTCTATTCGGGCCTCAGCCTTGAAGATTCGTCCGCCATCATCTCCCAGCTCGAAACCTCGAGCATTCCATACGAGCTACGCGGCGATGGCGACACCATCCTCGTGCCGCGCGACCAGATCACCACCGTCCGCATGAACCTTGCCGGGGAAGGCCTGCCGAGCAAGGGCCAGGTCGGCTATGAAATCTTCGACCAGCAGTCGACGCTCGGTGCCACGAGCTTTGTCCAGAACATCAACAATGTCCGCGCCCTCGAAGGCGAACTGGCTCGCACGATCTCCTCGCTTTCGCGCATCAAGGGCGCTCGCGTCCACCTCGTGCTGCCCGAGCGTGAACTCTTCCGCCGCGAACGCAAGGATCCGTCGGCCTCGATCGTCCTCTCCGTGCGCGGTGCGCTTTCGGCAGGCGAAATCCAGGCGATCCAGCATCTCGTCGCTTCCGCCATCGAGGGCCTGACCCCGCAGCGCGTCTCGATCGTCGACGATGCCGGCAACCTTCTGGCCTCAGGCACCGAGGACGATGGCATTGGCGCCATCGCCGGCCAGGCCGAGGAGCGCGTTCTCTCCTTTGAAAACCGCATGCGCACCCGCATCGAAGACATGCTCGCCAATGTCGTTGGGCCAGGCCGCGCCCGCGTCGAAATCAGCGCCGAGCTCGATTTCAACCGCTCGACCACCACTGAAGAAACCTTCAACCCCGACGGCCAGGTCGTTCGCTCGACCCAGACCCGTGAAGCCCAGAACCAGTCCGGCGCCGCTGCCGGCCAGGTGACCGTGGCCAACGAACTGCCGGGCGCCAGCGGCAACGGCGCCAGCAACGGCAATACCGAGCAGGGCAATTCGACCGAGGAAGTCGTCAACTACGAGATTTCCAAGAAGACCCAGACGGCCGTCACCGAAGCCGGCGCCCTCAAGCGTCTCTCGGTCGCCGTGGTCGTTGATGGCACCTATACCGACGACGGCCAGGGCAACATGACCTATGCGCCCCGCTCAGCCGATGAGATCAACCAGATCCAGACCCTCGTTCGCTCGGCAGTCGGTTATTCGGCCGAACGCGGCGACACCGTCGACGTGGTCAACATGCAGTTTGCCGAGCGACCCGACCTGGCGCCGGCCGGCACCGACCAGAGCGGTGGCCTCCTCGACTTCACCCGCGACGACATCATGAACGGCGCCGAAATGGCGGTAACCCTGCTCATCGCGCTCGCCCTGATGTTCTTCGTGCTCCGTCCGCTGCTCAAGAAGGTCATGAGCCCTGAAACGCAGACCCTTGCCCTGCCCGCCGCGGTCGAACTGGGCCAGGGCACGACGCTCGACGCCGAAGGCAATGTCATCGCCGCAAGCCCCGAGGAAGCGGCCGCCATAGCCGCCCGGCAGGCCATCGAGCAGAAGAACTGGGTCGAGGATGCCAAGGCCTTGGGCGAGGCCCAGCTCCAGCAGCTCAAGTCCGTCGGCACTCTCGTCGAAGAAAATCCCAAGCAGGCAGCGCTGATCGTGCGCGGCTGGCTCTCCAACGCAGCGTAGTCCACCATGGCCCTTGTCGCTCAAGCCGTCGAAACCCCGATCATCCAGGATGGACCGCGCCTTGGCAGCCAGCTCAAGATCGGTGGCTCCGCCAATTATCGCGCCCTCGCCGGCGACGAAAAGGCTGCCGCGCTGATGCTGGCGCTCGGCCCCGATTACGGCAAGCCGATCTTTGAAGAGCTCGACGAGCACGAGATCAAGTCGCTCTCGCGCGCCATGGTCAAGCTCGGCCCGATCACTCCGGCCATGCTCGATGAGCTGATGGCCGAATTCGTGACCTCTATCGCATCCAACGGCAGCGTCGCCGGCAACACCGACTCGACCGAGCGCCTGCTCCTCGGCTTCCTGCCGCAGGACCGCGTCGACGCCATCATGGAGGAAATCCGCGGGCCCGCCGGCCGCAACATGTGGGAAAAGCTCTCCAACGTTCAGGCCGACGTGCTCGCCGCCTATCTCAAGAACGAATATCCCCAGACCGTAGCCGTGATCCTGTCCAAGATCGCTCCGGACCACGCTTCCGAAGTCCTCGGCGCTTTGCCCGAGGAACTGGCCATGGACGTCGTGCAGCGCATGCTCGGGCTCGACGTGGTGCAAAAGGAAATCCTCGAAAAGATCGAGCAGACGTTGCGCACCGAGTTCATCTCGACGCTCAACACCTCCAAGCGCCGCGACAGCCACGAGCTGATGGCCGAAATCTTCAACTCCTTCGATCGCCAGACTGAAGCGCGCTTTATCACCTCGCTCGAAGAGCGCAGCCGCGAAGATGCCGAGCGCATCAAGTCGCTCATGTTCACCTTCGAGGATCTCACCAAGCTCGACCTCTCGGCGATCCAGACCTTGCTCGGCCGCGTCGACAAGCGCGAACTGGCCCTCTGCCTCAAGGGCGCCAATGACGAGGTCAAGGAATTCTTCCTCAAGAACATGTCGACCCGCGCGGCCAAGCTGCTGCAGGACGACATGATGGCCATGGGCCCGGTCCGCCTCAAGGACGTGGACGAAGCCCAGAGCCGTATGGTTTCAACCGCCAAGGACCTTGCCGCGAAGGGGGAAATCCTCATCGTCAAGTCCAAGGCCGACGATCAGATGATCGCGTAACGCCATGGCCGCCCTCGCCCGCTTCACCTTCGATCTCGATATGGCCGACCGCCCTGCGCACGCCATGTCGAGCAAGCCGGACCTGCCGCCGCAGCCGGTCGGCATTCCCGAAGACGTGGTCGCGCGCCTCGTCCAGGAAGCGCGCGAAGAAGGCTACGCAGCGGGTCTCGTCGCAGGCGAAAGCAATGCTACTTCGCTCGCCACTCAGACGATCGCCGCGGCTGCGGGCACCCTTGCTGCCCATGCCGCCGGCATGTCGGCAAACCTTGACCTAGCGCGCATCGACAATCAGCGCGAAGCCATCGGGCTGGCGCTCAGCGTCGGCCGCAAGCTTGCCGGACACCTGATCTCGAGCCGACCAACGGCCGAACTCGAAGCGCTGATCGCCGAATGCATGCCGAGCCTTGCCGGTGTGCCGCATCTCGTGATCCGCTGCAATTCCGAGCTTGCCGACCAGATCCGCGACATCGCCACGGCCCAGATCGCGACGTCGGGCTATGCGGGGCGGCTCGTCGTCATGGGCGAACCCGATATCCGCCTTGGCGACGGGCGCCTCGAATGGGTCGATGGCGGCCTCGTGCGCGACAGCGAAACCCTCGATGCCGAGATCGATCGAACCATCAGTGATTACCTGGCTGCCCTGAGCGGAAACGCCGGCGCCCACGAGACCAAGGAGAGCGGTGAATGAACCCGACCGATTCTGAGACCGAGATGCCGGACGCCGAAGGTCTGGGCCTTGGCGAAATGTCCTCCCCCGAGATGGGTGGCCGGCCAGACTTCACCGTCGAACGCACTGCCGACGACCTCGAAGCCGTCTTCGATGTTCCGGTCCGCGTCTCGGTGGTTCTTGGCCGCACCAAGATGCCGGTCGCCAATCTTCTCAAGCTCGATACCGGCATGGTTGTCGAACTCGACCGCCAAGTCGGGGAAGCTGTGGAAATCTATGTCAACGACCGTCTCGTTGCGCGTGGGGAAATCGTGCTGGTGGAAAACCGGCTCGGCGTCACCATGACCGAAATCATCAAGCCCCAATAACAAGAACGGGAGTGACGGGCATGCGCCTCCTCATCGTCGGAGCCCTCGAAGGTCAACTGAGCCAGGCCACCAAAATGGCCATGGATGGCGGCGCCAAGGTTGCGCACGCTCCAGGCATCGAAATCGCCATGGCAGCCCTCCGCACCGGTCGTGGTGCGGACCTGCTGCTGGTCGATGTGATGATGGATATCGCCGGCCTCATCGCGGCTCTCGAAGCCGAACGCATCGCCATTCCCGTCGTTGCCTGCGGCGTCGAAACCAATGCAGCCGCTGCGGTCAACGCAATCCGCGCCGGCGCCAAGGAATATATTCCCCTTCCACCCGATGCGGCACTCATTGCTGCTGTCATCCAGGCGGTGTCGCGCGACAGCGAGGATTTCCTTTTCCGCGACCCCGCCATGCAGCGCGTCGTCAAGATGGCCGAGCAGGTCGCAGCCTCGGAAGCCTCGATCCTGATCACCGGCGAAAGCGGCACGGGTAAGGAAGTGGTCGCGCGGTTCGTTCATTCGCGCTCCAAGCGCGCCTCCAAGCCCTTCATCTCGGTCAACTGCGCAGCCATCCCCGAAGCCCTGCTCGAATCCGAACTCTTCGGCCACGAAAAGGGCGCCTTCACCGGCGCCATTGCCCGCCGCGTCGGCAAATTCGAGGAAGCTTCGGGCGGCACCCTGCTGCTCGACGAAATCTCAGAAATGGACGTGCGGCTTCAAGCCAAGCTCCTCCGCGCCATCCAGGAACGGGTCATCGACCGCGTCGGCGGCACCAAGCCAGTTCCGGTCGATATCCGCATCCTTGCAACGTCCAACCGCAACCTGACCGAAGCGGTACGCGAGGGCTCCTTCCGCGAGGACCTTCTCTTCCGCCTCAACGTCGTCAACTTGCGCCTTCCCGCCCTCCGCGATCGCCCTGGCGACATCGTGGCATTGGCCGACCATTTCGTAGCCAAATATGCCAAGGCCAATGGTCTGCCCAAGCGCGAACTCTCCGACGACGCCCGTGCCGCCCTGCTGCAGGCACCCTGGCCGGGCAACGTCCGCGAACTTGAAAATACGCTTCACCGCGCCGTGCTGCTGGCGACCGGCACCATGATCGGGGCCGAAGCCATCGTTCTCCCCGATGGCATGGGGCTCAATGAAGCAGCCCGCGCCAATTCGCCGGCGCATCTTCTCGCCGAAACGGCCGAAGCCATGTCGCGCGCCCTGGTTGGCCGCACTGTTGCAGACGTCGAGCGCGAGCTGATCCTCGACACGCTCGATCATACCTGGGGCAACCGCACCCATGCGGCCAATATCCTCGGCATTTCGATCCGCACGCTGCGAAACAAGCTCAATCAATATTCGGACGAGGGAATGAGCATTCCTGAACCCGGCGAGCGGCGAAACGTCGCCTGATTTACAATCTGACGGGAGGACGGCGGAAACGCCGCCCTCCCTTCCCGTTTCTCCCCGGTACCTGATCCATGACCGATATCTCGTCCTCTCCGTCTCGCTTCAGCTTCAAGCCACCATCCGTCAAGACGGTGCTCGACACGCTGCGTTCGGGCGATATCGCCCTTGCCTCCGGCGTCATGGGTCTGATCGTCATCCTGATCGTGCCGCTGCCGGCGCTGATGGTCGACGCGCTGCTTGCCATCTCAATCGTCTTCTCGGTGATGATCCTGATGACGGCGCTCTTCATCCAGAAGCCGCTCGAATTCTCGTCCTTCCCGACGGTGCTGCTGATCGCCACCATGCTGCGTCTCGGCATGAACCTTGCGACCACGCGACTGATCCTATCCGAGGGTCACAATGGTTCTGCTGCAGCCGGTCACGTCATCGAGGCCTTTGGCAACTTCGTGACGCGCGGCAATTTCGTCATCGGGATCGTGATCTTCATTATCCTCGTGATCGTGAACTTCATCGTCATCACCAAGGGCTCCGGCCGCATCGCCGAAGTCGCGGCGCGTTTCTCCCTGGACGCCATGCCCGGCAAGCAGATGGCCATCGACGCCGACCTTTCTGCGGGCCTGATCGACGAAGACACGGCCAAGAAGCGCCGCGCCGAGCTCGAAGGCGAAAGCGCCTTTTTCGGTAACATGGACGGTGCGTCCAAATTCGTGCGCGGCGACGCCATTGCCGGTCTCATCATCACCTTCATCAACGTCTCGGCCGGCATGGCCATCGGCATCTTCCAGGAAGGGCTATCGGCCGGTGAAGCCGGCCAGGTCTATACGCTCCTGACCATCGGCGACGGCCTCGTCTCGCAGATCCCTGCGCTGATCGTTTCAACCGCTGCCGGTATCCTCGTGTCGAAGTCGGGTGTGACCGGTTCGGCCGACAAGGCGCTGACCAGCCAGTTCGGCGGCTATCCCAAGGCGCTTGGCATGGCATCAGCCGTTATGGCCGCCCTCGCGCTGCTGCCGGGCATGCCGCTCATCCCCTTCATGGCGCTGTCCGGCGGTGTCGGCTATGCCGCTTACCGTGCCTCAAAGAGCAAGACTGTCCGCGAGGTGGCCGAACGTGCCAAGGCCGTGGCCGATGCGGCAACCAAGGGCGCCGGCGGTGTTCCTGGCCAGTCGGCTGCTCCCGGCGCCCCAGCGGGTGAGCCGCCAATCAGCGATAGCCTCAAGATCGACGATCTCAAGCTCGAACTCGGCTATGGGCTTTTGGGCCTCGTCAAGGAAGACGAAAACGGCACCGATCGCCTCACCGAGCAGATCAAGGCTCTGCGCCGTCAGTTGGCCCTTGAACTCGGCTTCGTCATGCCGCCGGTCCGCATTCTCGACAACATGCAGCTCGAGCCCAACGACTATAAGGTTCGGATCAAGGAAGTCGAAGCCGCCCACGGCCAGATCCACGCCAATCTACTGATGGTCATGGATCCCTATGGGAACCCGATTGACCTGCCGGGCCACCAGACGACCGAGCCGACCTTTGGCCTTCCTGCGACCTGGATCGACCCGGCACTGCGCGATGAAGCCGAGCTTCGCGGTCTCTCGATCATCGATCCCTCGACTGTTATCTCGACCCACCTGACAGAAGTGCTCAAGGCCAACGTGGCCGAGCTCCTGAGCTATGCGAACGTGCAGAGCCTCTTGTCTGGCCTGCCCAAGGATCAGCAAAAGCTCGTCGAAGACATCATCCCGAGTCAGATCTCGGTTTCCGGCGTGCAGCGTGTACTGCAGGCGCTACTGACCGAACGCATCTCGATCCGCGATCTTTCGACGATCCTCGAAGGCATTGCCGAAGTTGCCGGCCCCGGCCGCTCCATCCAGGCGATCACGGAGCACGTGCGCTCGCGCTTGGCCCGCCAGATTTGCGCCGCCAATCTCGGCCCGGATGGTAACCTGCCGCTCCTCACCCTGTCGGGCCAGTGGGAGCGCGATTTCGCTGAAGCGATGGTTGGCGAGGGCGAACACCGCCACCTTGCCATGGCGCCGAGCCGCTTGCAGCAGTTCATCTCCGCTGTCGGCCAGGGTTTTGAGCGCGCCGCCCAGCAGGGCGAACTGCCGGTAATGATTACCTCGCCGTCGATCCGTCCGCATGTCCGCGCCATCATAGAGCGCTTCCGCCCCCAGACGGTTGTCATGAGCCAGAACGAAGTTCATCCTCGCGTCCGCCTAAAGACCGTCGGCAGCATCTGAGGTGCTCTCACAAAAGAAAAAGGCGGAGCCACAGCTCCGCCTCTCTTATTTCGTCATGCCACCGGGGATAAGGGGCGGCAAGTCGAGGATTGAGGCCTCGGCGGAGGTATCGACCTCATCTTCCTCCGCCAGTTCCCGCTCCGCCTGATACCAGAATTCCTGCTCGCGGCCTTCCGGCTCACCGGCGTCGATCCAGAGCTGATAGGCCCGATCACGCACCTTATGTTCGTCATAGTCCATGGCTTCCTCCTCTGCCGTCGACTTGATTAACGCCAGTAGGCAAAGGACGGTTGCTGGAGAGAAAAACTCGGACGATCAGCCCCGCGTGACTTTTTGGGTCAGCGAGAGTTCACTGGGATCGGCGTTATAGCTCTCGTCCGTATGGGCCGAGACGCTCGCGTCATCACCGTCTGCACTGAGGCTCTTCTCAGCTTCTAGCCAGAATTCGAGATCGCGGCCCGTGGGCTCGCCAGCTTGCTTCCAGAGCCAGTGCGCGCGTTCGCGAATGCTGTTTTCGTTGATGTCCATGGCGACAGTCCTCTTCGATTGGTCCGCTTCCAGCGCCCGAACGCAGCAACCTTCCAACAGCGACGGGATGAATTTGGACAACGCCGGAACGGCCAGACGGATGCGGCATTGTTCCGACGCGACTGCGAGGGCCAAATGCAGCTATTTTCCTGCGATCACTGCGGCAATACCGTCTATTTCGAGAACAATCGCTGCGAACATTGCGGTCATGCCCTAGGCTATCTCCCGCAATACAATGCCATGGTTTCGCTTGACGAGAGCGATGGCGCATGGGTTGCCCCTGCCCTGCCCGGCTCTGCTTACGTCTATTGCGATAATGCGCGCCACGGCGCCTGCAACTGGCTGATCAAGGCCGAGCCCGGCGGACCGATATTTTGCGCTGCCTGCGCTCACAACGAAACCATTCCGCCACTTGATGACCCCACCAATCTGGCGCGCTGGCAGACCATCGAACGCGCCAAAAAGCGCTTGATGTACTCGCTGATCCGCCTTGGACTACCGATCGAGACGCGTATCGAAAACCCAGATCACGGCCTCGCCTTCAGGTTTCTTGCTGATAACGACAACGCCCCGCGCGTGATGACCGGCCACGAAAACGGCATCATCACCATTGCCCTTGCCGAAGCCGACGACGCCGAGCGGGAACGGCGGCGGACCAATATGGGCGAGCCCTATCGCACGCTCCTCGGCCATTTCCGGCACGAAATCGGTCATCACTATTGGGACCTGTTGGTCCGCGACAAAGCCCCACTCGATCGTTATCGCCAGGTTTTCGGCGATGAGCGCGCCGATTATGGCGAAGCGCTCAAGGCCTATTATGCCAATGGCGCACCCATGGGCTGGCACCAGAGTTTCATCAGCGCCTACGCGACCTCGCACCCCTGGGAGGATTTCGCGGAAACCTTCGCGCATTATTTGCATATCACCGACACCGTCGAAATGGCGGCGGCCTTCGGAATTCGCGCCCGCCCAAAGACAGGCGATGAAAGCCTGGCGCTGCCCCCGGTGCGCTTCGACCCCTATATGGCGCCGGACATGACCGACATCATCGACAACTGGGTGCCGCTCTCGCTGCTGCTCAACAACCTCAACCGGGCGATGGGCCAGACCGACGCCTATCCGTTCGTGCTCACCCCGCCCGTCATGGAAAAGCTTGCCTTCATCAATGACCTTGTCCATCAGGCCCCGGCGCTCGAGCATCTGGCGGCCCTCGATCAGGTCGAATAAAGCTGCCACTTGAGACGCTCCGCCTGGCTGGCGCTTCCAGTCATGAAAGCCAGCTGCTAAACCCAGGTCCATGTCCGACATCGCCATTCTCACTGCCCCGGTCTTTTCCACCCTTGCCAACGCTGCCTTCGCGGTGCGGCGCGAGGTTTTCGTCTGGGAACAGAAAGTGCCGCAGGAAGAAGAGCTCGATCATTACGACCTGACGGCCATCCACTATGTCGCGATCTCCGAAGGCGACGTCGTCGGCACCTTGCGGCTCATAGACATGCCCGAACACACAAAGATCGGCCGCGTTGCGGTGCGTCAGGCCTGGCGCGGACGTGGCATTGCCCGAAAGCTCATCGAAAAGGCCATGGCCGACAAGCGCGCCTCGGGCAAGAACCGCTTCTACCTCACTGCCCAGAGCGACAAGCTGGCGCTCTATGAAAAGCTCGGTTTCGTTGCCTTCGGCCCGGAATTCATCGACGGCGGCATGCCGCACCGGGCCATGCGCGACTACGACAAGGCCACCGCAACCTTACTCGATTAAGTCAAATTTAACGCATTAACCCGGGTGGGCGACTCCTGCCCTCAAACCTGCGTTATTGTGGCGTTGTCGCTCGAAGAGCGCGTCCTGCCGAGCGAGCCCTCGTGGTGCGGTGCTGGGCAAGAACGCGAAATTCTTGTCTTTCGCAGGACGCGACCAACCGCCAGGGAGGCGGAAAGGGCCGGCACCGCTTTGCGGGAGCCGGCCTTTTCAATGGTTCCAGGCTAGTCAGAAAAATTGGTTCGGAACGGCTCGCGCGGTTGTGACGTTGTCACCTGCATAATGGGCCACACAGTACGCGACCGGCAAGTTTTGCACCGTGTGGCCCTGTTCAACAAATGAACCATTGGAGCCTACAATGATCCGCACGCTTTTGACTACTACGGCCGTTGCCGTGCTCATGGGTACCGCTGCTATCGCTCAGACCACTCCTGCGCCGACCGATGCGCCAGCAACAACGACCGAAACCCCGGCAATGACGACAGAGACGCCAGCTGCTCCTGCTGCAGCACCGGCCGATGTCAATGCCGCTCCGGTTGAATCGGGCGCCATGGAAGAGACCGACGTCAACGAGCCGTGGGATATGTCCAAAGGCTATGTCGCTGCCGACACAGACAATCTCGGCACGCGCCTGATCGGTCAGCCGGTTTATTCGAGCGCCGGTGACGATGCCGAAGAGATCGGTTCGATCAACGACCTCGTCTTCTCCGAAGGCGGCCAGATCGAAGCAGTGGTGATCGGCGTCGGCGGCTTCCTCGGCATCGGCGAAAAGAACGTCGCCGTTGATTTCAATTCGCTTGAATTCACCCTTGCTGCCGACAACACCGAACGCTGGGTCCTCCCGACCACCGCGGACGCTCTGACTGCTGCACCAGACTTTGTCTGGGAAGAAGACGAACCGGCTGATGCCGACGATGCCATGGCTCCCGCCGCCGGCACCGGCGACGCAATGGCCCCTGCTGCTGGCACGGGCGACGCAATGGCCCCTGCCGCTGGCACCGGCGACGCAATGGCCCCTGCTGCTGGCACGGGCGACGCGATGGCCCCGGCTGCAGCGCCCGCTCAGTAATTTTTCCCCACGGCCTCTTGCTCACTGGAGGTTCGTTGGAAAGGAAAAGGCCCGCTTCGGCGGGCCTTTTTTATTGATCCAAGACTGGCCTAAGGCGCTAGCGGTTACGGAAGCGCTGGCGAGCGATCTCATCGAATTCGGCCTGCTCGATCTTGTTCTGCTCTTCCTTTTCGCGCTGATGTTCGCGCTGGTCGAGCAGTTCGACCTTTTTGAGATCTTCGAGCGCCTCGGCGAGCTGATCCTGGGCCGCCTCGAGCTTGCTGCGCATGTCGTTGGCAGAAGCGAGAAGATTATCGCGGCGCTGCAAGGCAGCCTTGGCGAAGGTTGAATAGGCAAAATGGGCGACATCGGAAATGCCGGTCTTGGTCTGCTCGATCTCGATCTGCTGATCGAGTTCGGCTGCCATGCGCTCGAAGTCCGCGATCATCATCTCGATCTGCATGACCTGCCGGCGCTTTTCGTCGACATTGAACTTCTTGAGCCTGATGAGGCTCTCACTGCGCGATTTCAAGACCTGTACTCCTTACACACCAAGCCAGTTCCGGAGGGTCTCACCGAGCCCGCCCTTTTGGACCTCACGCATCCGCTTCGGCGATGATTTCCGCAAGGCGCCTGTAGCCCTCGGCGATCGTCGACGTTTCTTCCCGCTGCTGGTTCAAAAACCCTTCCAGCTTCGGGTTGACGGCGATGGCGCGGTCCACGTTCGGATCTGACCCTTTGCGGTATGCCCCCAGCCGGATCAGCTCCTCCATGTCCGAAAAGATGGACATGAGTTCTCTCGCCCTTGCCAGCACCGGCCTGAAATCGGTCGGTACGCACCCTGGCATGGTGCGGGAGATGGACCGGAGCACGTTGACGGCGGGATAACGCCCCCGCTCGGCAATGCCGCGCTCCATCACGATGTGCCCATCGAGAATGCCCCGCACGGCATCCGCAATCGGCTCATTGTGATCATCACCTTCCACCAAAACGGTAAATAGTCCGGTAATGGAGCCGGTCGTAGGGGTACCGGGACCGGCTCTTTCGAGCAATCGTGGCAATTCCGTGAAAACTGTCGGTGGATAACCCTTGGCCGTTGGTGGTTCGCCGATCGAAAGTCCGATCTCGCGCTGGGCCATGGCAAAGCGTGTCAGCGAGTCCATCATGCATAGGACGCGCAAGCCTTCGTCGCGCAGATATTCCGACAGCGCGAGAGAGATATAGGCCGCCTGGCGCCGCATCAGTGCAGCTTCATCCGAGGTTGCGACGACGACGATGGCGCGCTTGAGCCCCTCTTCGCCGAGATACTCCTGGATGAACTCGTGAACCTCGCGTCCCCGCTCGCCGATGAGCCCGATGACGGACACATCGACATTGGTATTGCGCGCCAGCATCGACATCAGGACCGACTTGCCAACCCCCGAGCCCGCAAAGATGCCCATGCGCTGGCCTTCGCACAGGGTCGTAAAGGTGTTGAGCGTGCGCACGCCCAGATCAAGCGGCGCGCCGACGCGAACCCTGTCATGAGCGGCAAGCGGGGATTGTCGCAGGGGATAAGACTTGGCGCCGCGCGGCAGCGGTCCCATGCCGTCGATCGGCTCGCCATTGGCATTGATGACGCGCCCGAGCCAAGCCATCGAAGGGCTGACCGAACCGTCATGGCGCTTGAACACCGCCTTGCAGCCGAGACGAACGCCACCGAGTTCACCGAATGGCAGGCACAGCGCATGGCCATCGCGAAATCCGATGATTTCGGCCGCAAGGTTCTTTCCGTCGCTGCCTTCGATGATGACGCGGCCACCGACACGCAATTCGCGCACCGGGCCGACGACTTCGATAAGCAGGCCTTGGACGGATTTGACGCGGCCGAAGACCTCGACATCGTCAATCGCATCGATCGCGGCAACTAGCGCCTTCATTCGGGTCTGACGAGCTCCAGCGGATAGAACATGGTTTACGCAGCTCCTCGAATCGACCGCGCTCCGAATCGGAAGATAACCGAACATTAACCGAATTTCGCTATTGGCTGAGCGATTGGGCTGCTGGCCCACGCGGCCTCGTTTTGCCGCAAAAAACCCTCAAGAGTGACCAATGCGTGAGTCTCTTGAATCGCCTATAGGCACTTCTTAACGTGTTACCTTAAGAAATTTTCACGCATTTTAATTTGCATTTTCAATGACTTAAACTTAAATGACCCTAACGTCGTTTGCGTATTGCCGAAGCGAATTAAACTTTGTTAACTATTTGAGCTTAGGCTTCAGTCATATCCAGTAGGGTTGGAGCGTGGTGGTCGGACTTGTCATCCCACCACGCAGGTTCCAGCAGGAACGAATGACAAGGGGAATATAATGCGGGTACTCCTCATTGAGGACGATAGCGCCACGGCGCAGAGCATCGAACTGATGCTCAAGTCCGAAAGCTTCAACGTCTATACCACCGATCTCGGTGAAGAAGGCGTCGATCTCGGCAAGCTCTACGACTACGATATTATTCTGCTTGACCTTAACCTGCCCGACATGAGCGGCTACGAGGTTTTGCGGACCCTGCGCGTCGCCAAGGTGCAGACGCCGATCCTGATCCTTTCCGGTCTGGCCGGTATCGAGGACAAGGTTCGCGGTCTCGGCTTCGGTGCCGACGACTACATGACCAAACCTTTCCACAAAGACGAACTCGTGGCCCGCATCCACGCCATCGTCCGTCGTTCCAAGGGCCATGCCCAGTCGGTCATTTCGACGGGCGACCTGATGGTCAACCTCGACACCAAGACCGTCGAAGTCCAGGGCGCTCGCGTTCACCTGACGGGCAAGGAATACCAGATGCTGGAGCTGCTTTCGCTCCGCAAGGGCACAACCCTCACAAAGGAAATGTTCCTCAACCACCTCTATGGTGGCATGGACGAGCCCGAGCTCAAGATCATCGACGTGTTCATCTGCAAGCTGCGCAAGAAGCTTTCCGTTGCGACCGGCGGCAAGAACTACATCGAGACCGTCTGGGGCCGCGGCTATGTGCTGCGCGAGCCCGATGAGGCCGATGTCTACAGCGAGAACGTCGCCTAAGCGTCCGCAACGCATCAGCGTCAGTCCTTCAAAGCCCCGCCCGAAGCGGGGCTTTTCTTTTGCGCCGAAAAAATTCTGCGCACTGTGTCGACCGGGCCTACGCTCATCCGTCGTCTCATCGAAAGCGCCTCACCAAGCGCGCTACCGATGGATAAGACGATGCTGCGTTCCCTGACCATAGCCGCCACCCTGGTAATGACGACAATCGGCGCCCAGGCGCAGGCCGAGCCTAAAGGCGACTATGCCGAGGTCAACGGCATGCGGATGTACTACGAGGTCTCCGGCGAAGGCGCACCGATTGTGGTGCTGCATGGTGCCTATATGAATATCCCCGCCATGGGCGATATCATTCCGACCCTAGCCAAGACGCATAAGGTCTACGCTCTCGAATTTCAGGGCCATGGGCGAACCGAAGACATCGACCGGCCCGTGACCTATCCAAACCTGGCCAGCGACGTCGCTGCCTTCATGGACGAAGTCGGGCTAGAAAAAGCTGATATCCTTGGTTACTCCATGGGCGCGGCGGCGGGCTTGCGCCTCGCCATCGACCATCCCGACAAGGTCGACCATCTGATCACCGCTTCGGTGAGCTACGATATGTCTGGCTCCCAGCCGGCGTTCCTTGAAATGATCCCCACCATGGTGCCGGACATGTTCGTCGGCACGCCGATGGAGGAAGCCTGGAAGCAGCTGGCGCCCAATCCCGATGGCTTCCGGCCCTTCGTCGAGCGCCTGATCGCGCTTGAACACGAGCCAATGGCCTGGGGCAACGATGTCGAGAAGCTCAAGATGCCGGTGCTCATCATTGCAGGGGACGCCGACATGATGACGCTCGAACATCTCGTCAGCATGTTCCGCCTCCTCGGCGGCGGCGAACCCGGCGATATGGGCAAGCCACTTGGTGCCTCGCGCCTCGCCATTCTCCCCGCGAGCTCGCATACGGCAGTCATCGGCCAGGTGGATTTGCTCATGGGCATTATCGAGCCTTTCCTCAAGGGTGAAGCGCCAAAGGGCATGTTCGACCAATGACAGCGGGGGCCGGCGCCATGCGTTCCGGCCTTTTCCTCGCGTCTTTTCGCTGGCACCCTTGCCGGGGATCTGGAGGAGCCGATGAGCAATCGCAGCGAAACCGACAAAGCCATCGCCACCGTGTGGCGGCAGGAGCAGGCGCGCTTGATCGCCGGGCTGACGCGTGTCGTCCGCGACATCTCGCTTGCCGAAGAACTGGCACAGGATGCGCTGATGGCGGCGCTCAAGCACTGGCCTGAAAGCGGCGTGCCACGCAATCCCGGTGCCTGGCTGATGCAGGCAGGCAAGCGCAAGGCGATCGACTACTTCCGCCACCGCAAGATGGCGTCCCGCAAGCTCGAGGAAGTCGGGCGCAGTCTGGAGGACGATGTGCCTGACGTCGAAACGGCCATCCACGACAGCATGGACGACGATGTTGGCGACGATCTTTTGCGCTTGATCTTCACCTCGTGCCATCCGATCCTGCCAGCGGAAAGCCGCGTGGCGCTGACGCTGCGCCTTATCGGGGGCCTGACTACCGAGGAGATTGCCCGGGCTTTCCTTGCCAATGATGCGACCATCGGCCAGCGCATCGTGCGCGCCAAGCGCACCATCGCCGACGCCGGCCTTCCCTATGAAGTGCCACGCGGCAAGGAGCGGGCAGAACGCCTCGCCTCGGTGCTGGGCGTTCTCTACCTCATCTTCAACGAAGGCTATTCCGCCACGATGGGCGAGGACTGGATGCGGCCTCAGCTTTGCGAAGAAGCCATGCGGATGGGACGCATTCTCGCCAGCCTGATGCCGGAAGAGCCGGAAGTGCATGGGCTTTTGGCGCTGATGGAAATCCAGCATAGCCGCGCCAATGCCCGCACCAATGCCACGGGCGAACCGATCCTGCTGCCCGACCAGAACCGCGCGCTTTGGGACCAGCTGATGATCCGGCGTGGCCTGGCAAGCATCGACAGGCTGTCGGCCCTTGGCGGCCAGAACGGACCCTATGCGCTGCAGGCTCAGATTGCGGCGTGCCACGCGCGCGCGCGGCGCGCGGAGGATACCGATTGGAACCGGATCGCCGGGCTTTACGCGGTGCTCGCCAGCATCATGCCCTCGCCGGTGGTAGAGCTCAATCGCGCGGTCGCCGTATCGATGGCGGCGGGTCCCGCAGAAGCACTAAAGCTCGTTGACGCAATCCAAAAAGATGGCGCGCTCGAAAACTATCACCTGCTTTATGGGGTGCGCGGCGATCTCTTGCGCAAACTCGAGCGGCACACGGAGGCCAATCTCGACTTTCGCAAGGCAGCGGCACTGACCCGCAACGAGCGCGAAAGGACCTATCTCCTTGCCCGCGCGGCGGAAGTTGAGGCCTAGATCGCAGCCTCAAGGCGCGTCAGATTGAACTTGGCTTCAAGGATCTGCTGGTCGAACGGCTTCATCATATAGTCGTCCGCGCCAGCCTTGCGCGCCATAGCAATGGCGCCGATGTCGTTTTCGACCGTGCAATAAACGATATAGGGCTTTTCGCCGCCGATGAAGGCGCGGAGCAGTTTCAAGAATTCGAGCCCGCTCATGATCGGCATGTTCCAATCGAGCAGGATCGTGTCGGGCATCGACACCCGGCACTTCTCGAAGGCTTCCTGACCGTCCTCGGCTTCATCGACCATATAGTCGAGGTCCTCGAGGATACGGCGCGCCACCTTTCGCACCACGCTGGAATCGTCGACGATAAGACAGGTGGGCACGCTAGGCCTCCGGGAGTGCTATTCCCGGACTATGCCAGCCAAGTGGTGTTGGAAAGGTTATCGAAACGGCAACTATTCACTGACTGTTTCAACCGGCTGTTCATCATCGGCAGCAGCCTCTTTGGCCTTCGGAACTGCCGTGAAGAAGAACGTATCGTTCTCAAGCCCGATATCGAGCTCCATATCCGTCATACGCGCGAGAAGCCCGGTGTAAAAGGGCTGGATGCCACGCGCATCGACCGAACCCTCCTCCGGCATGCCCGACAAAAGCCCGGCAGAACCCGAGGGAACCAGGGTTTTCTGGCGTTTTTCCGGATCGCTCTTGGAATGGAACTCGAACTTTTCTTCACCCGCCGGACCGGAAACCTTGACGGTCACCATGCCACCGCGCGGCACTGAACCAGCCGCGATCAGCAGCATGTTCATCAACAGCTTCGCCTTGTGCTTGGGCAGAAGGATAAGCGGCACCTGCCAATCAAGATCGGCCTTCTCGATATCGAACAAAATCCGGGCAACGCGCTCGCACTCGCGCGTATCGATGTCGGTGCCAGCCGTCGAGGACGCGCCATAGGCGAGGCGGGCGAATTCGAGCTTGGCGCGGCTTTGCCTGGCGGCACTGGCGATCAGGTCGCGCGCACCATCGGCCATTTCGGCCTGGTTCGGATCGCCGAGCACTTCGAGCCCATTGCCGATGGCCCCGATAGGATTGATGAGGTCGTGGCAGACCCGAGAGCACAGCATCGCCGCGAGGTCTGTTGCCTTGAGCTCAATGATATCCATCTCTATCTCCTTGGGCCCCGACAGGGCGGGGAATCAGTGTTGGGAACAATAGTGGGGCGCGACGCAGAGGACTACTGCGTCGACAGGTTTTTGGACAGCGCCGGCCAATTGGCAGCGCCGCGGCGTGCGGCATCGTCGGGCGACAGCAGGAACGCTTCGCGATTCGCGGCCGAATAAAAGAGAAAAAGCCGATCCTTGAACACGGTGTAAAGCCGCGGATCGGAATCAGATACAAAGCCCCGGGCCATGCTCATCGCGCCATGGCCGCCATATTGGGGCGCGTAGATTTCCGGGTGCCGCTTGAAGATTTCAAGGTTGGCGGCATTGGCGAAATGCCAGGGCGCGCCCATCCAGTAAAACTCATAGTCCGGCTTGCCCTCGAGCGGCATCGGCTCGGTGAAATATGAAACCGGGTCCATCCCGCCAATCGCAATGCCGGTGAGCGGATCGGTGGTAATGTAGCTGACGACCGACTGCGCCTGGCTCATGGTGAAATGGGCGGAAACCAGACCCAAAAGCGGCAGCAAGACGGCGAACATGGTTAAGATTTGTTTAGAGGTTTGCTGCATGATTGAAACCCGGAACCGGCACGTCATCGACGGCAAATTTGCCGCAAAGACCTTAATGTCTTCGTAACCACGCTGAGCCGCCATGGGAGATGGACCGATGTTGAAACGCCTAGCCAAGATTGGCGCGCTGCTGCTGGCCCTGGCCATACCGCTTTCTGCTCCCGCCTTTGCCCAAGGCTCGCTGAGCGACACCTATTCCGGCGACGAACTCGTCCAAAGCGGCCAGGAGTTTTTCGGCTCAGCAGCGCAGGGGCTCGCTTCGCTCGTCGAGCGGGCCGTAGGTCAGTTCGGCCTGCCCAATGGATATATTCTGGGAGAGGAAGCCGGCGGCGCGCTCTTCGTCGGCGCCAAGTATGGCGAGGGCAAGCTCTATACCCGCAACGCCGGCGAGTTCTCGATCTTCTGGCAGGGCCCGAGCATCGGCTTCGACGTCGGAGGCGATGGCTCGAAGGTTATGATGCTGGTCTATAATCTCCAGAACATACAGGAAATCCTCGGGCGATATCCAGGTGTCGACGGGTCTGCCTATGTGCTCGGCGGCCTTGGCATGACCGTGACCAAGCGCGGCAATGTCGTGATCGTCCCCATCCGCTCCGGCGTCGGCGCGCGGCTCGGCATCAATGTCGGCTATCTCAATTTCACGAGCGAACCGACCTGGAACCCGTTCTGATCGGCATCCATCACAAGTCCTGGCAGCCGGGGCCTCGTCCCCGGCTTTTTCGTGACGCCTTTGCGCAAACGCGTTAGGGTTAATCCTTGGCAAAGGTGGCCAAGGGTAGATCCTGCCGACTAAATGCAGAATGCGCCCAACCGGCTTGCCAGCCGGTGTGCGGACCGCGGCTGGAGAAAGCGCGATGCTGATCGAAAACATGATGTATTTTGCCCTCGGCCTGATGGTGGCCGGTCTCGTGGCGCTCATCATCATGCCGGCGGTGTGGAAACGCGCCGTGCGCCTTACCAAGCGCCGCATCGAGGCGGCAACGCCAATCACCCTTTCCGAATTTCGCGCCGACAAGGATCAGTTGCGCGCCGAATTCGCCCTCTCCACCCGCCGGCTCGAAATGAACGTCGAGACGCTGCGCAAGCGCCTTGCCGAACAGCTCAGCGACGTCAACCAAAAGCGCACCGATCTCGGCGCTCTCAAGGCTGAGCGCGAGCAGCACATGGCGGTCGTCGCCGAGCTTGAAGCGCGGCAGACCGAGCTGCGAGCGCGCATTCTCGAGCTCGAAAAGGAAGGCACCGATCTCGCCCAGCGTCTGCGTATGCGCGACCGCGACGTCGAAGTGCGCCAGAGCGAACTCGAAGAGCTGCGCCTTAACATGCGCGGCGGCCTACCGGCGTCCAGCGTCGAGGGCGTGCATCTGCTCGGCGATTACGACCAGGACGTCGATCGTTTGACTGCAGCTCTCGCGATCGAGCGCAAGCGCGCGAGCTTCCTTGAGGACCAAGCGCGCAGCCTCATCGACCGTCTTGAAAATTCCGATCGCCGCTCCGCCGATGCTACGGCCGCCATAGCGCAGATGCGCGACGCCCTGGCGCGTCGCGATGCCAAAGATGAAGACAACGCCGAGGCTCTGGTGACGGCTGAGGCCCGTATCGCGAGCGCCGAAAACAGACTCAATGCGCTTCTTGCCGAAAGCAATCAGGCGATCGCCGAGAGCGAGGGCCGCGCCGAACAATTGCTTGCCGACAAGCTCAGCCTCGAAGAAGAAGTCGAGCGCCTGCGTGGCAAGATCGGCAATGTCGAAGCCTCGATCATGGCCGATTGGGAAACCGAGCGACTGGAAGAAGCGCACTTGCGCGAAAAGCTCAATGACATCGCCGCCAGCGTCAGCCGGCTGGTCTATGCAGTTGATCACGACGCGCCGCTCAACGACAACCCCGAAGAAAGCCTCTTCGAGCGCGTGCAGCGTTTTGCCGACGATGGAGAGTCCATGGGCACGCTTGAGCCACCTAGCGGGACGGCCCGGCGCGGCTCCGTGTCGGACCGGTTAGCAGCCCTACGCGAAATTCAGGGACGTTGAGGCACGGACTGGCTATTGGGCGCTGATGGCAGTTGTTTGCCGCAGTTCGCCCGTTTCAGCGTCAAACAGCGCCAGCATGACTGCCCCGCCGGCTATGTAAGTCACCTGGATTGTGCCGTCGACACTCAGCGCGGAGACGACCTCTGACCCTGCCGGCACGCTGACACTGGCCGCAATGGTCGGCGGCGGTGCATCGCGCATCAGGCGATAGACAACCGCGACGCCAATCGCCATAAAGCCGAGCAACATGATGCCCATGGCCACACCGGCCGAGCGGCGTGCTTTTCCCAAAGTGGCGACGGCCTCGGGCGAGAGTTCTGTCTCCGCCGCGTGGGGCGTATTGCCGGACTTGTCAGGATCACTCATGGCGGACGATACCGATCTAGAATTCGAGGGCGAGCCGATCGAGCTTGCGGTCGATGAAGCCAACGCCGGCGGGCGGCTCGATGCCGTGCTCGCAAGGGAACACGCCGTTCTGAGCCGCAGCCGCATCAAGGACCTGATCCTTGAAGGCGCCGTCACCATCGACGGCAAGACCGTCACCGAACCCAATTACCGGCTCAAGGCGGGCGAGACAATCGTCCTTCTTGCCCCACCCCCCGAAGATCCCGAGCCGCAGGCCGAGGATATCCCACTCGATATTCTTTATGAGGACGACCAGCTCATCGTCATCAACAAGCCGGTCGGCATGGTGGTGCACCCTGCCCCTGGCTCGCCCAATGGCACGCTTGTCAATGCGCTGATCTTCCATTGCGGCGATAGCCTCAAGGGCATCGGCGGCGTCAAGCGCCCGGGCATTGTCCACCGGCTCGATCGCGACACATCCGGTGTCATGGTCGCAGCCAAGACCGAAAAGGCGCACAAGCATCTTTCCGCCCAGTTCGCCGATCACGGCCGAACCGGCCCGCTCCATCGCGCCTATATTGCCTATGCCTGGGGCACGACGCAGGGCGCGCTTGGCACAGTCGACGCGCCGCTCGGCCGCGACCCCGGCAATCGCCTCAAGCAGGCCGTGCGCAAGGACGGGCGCGAGGCGATTACCCACTATGCCGTCCAAGCGCGCTATGGCGATGAGGGCTGGGACATCACCCGTATCGAGTGCCAGCTTGAAACCGGCCGCACTCACCAGATCCGCGTGCATATGGCCCATATCGGCCATCCCCTAGTCGCCGATCAGGTCTATGCCTCGGGCTATGCCACCAAGCTCAACCGCCTGCCCGAAGAGCTTGCCAACTGCGTTCGCGCCTTGGGCCGCCAGGCCCTTCATGCCGCTGAGCTTGGCTTCGAGCATCCCGTGACCGGCGAAGAAATGACGTTCGAGGCCGAGATGCCCGACGACCTGCAGGCTCTGCAGGATGCGCTCGATCCCTATGACAAGGCCTTTGCGCGATAGAACTTTGCGAGACTGGATTCACCGAACGGTGATAGAACCATCTGGCCCACTAGCGCGTATTTCTAGCAAGAGCCACCGGCGGCGGGAACCTTATCCAAATTGTAACGTTCGGATACGTTTCTGCCTCTTAAAATTGCCAAACTGCCACCTATATTAGGCAGGCGTCTGCCCTTGTGCCGGATGGACAGGGGGAGATTTTTCCGCCCGCGGGATGCGGGGGATAGAAAGGGGGTGCGTCCATGGCCCAGACTAATTTGCCCGTTCTCTCCTCGGAAGGCGGCCTTAGCCGCTATCTGCAGGAAATCCGGAAGTTCCCAATGTTGGAGCCGGATGAAGAATATATGCTCGCCAAGCGCTACAAGGAACATGCCGATCCAGGCGCGGCCCAGAAGCTGATCACCAGCCACCTGCGCCTCGTCGCCAAGATCGCCATGGGCTATCGTGGCTATGGCCTGCCGATCTCCGAAGTCATTTCGGAGGGCAATGTTGGCCTCATGCATGCGGTCAAGCGCTTTGAACCCGAAAAGGGTTTCAGGCTCGCGACCTACGCCATGTGGTGGATTCGCGCTGCCATCCAGGAATATGTGCTGCGCTCGTGGAGCCTCGTGAAGATCGGCACCACCGCCGCCCAGAAGCGGCTGTTCTTTAACCTGCGCAAGGTAAAGGGTCAGATCGCCGCCCTGGACGACGGCAGCCTGCATCCGGACCAGATCAAGCAGATCGCGACGACGCTGAACGTCACCGAAGACGACGTCGTTTCGATGAACGCGCGCCTCTCGGGCGACGCCTCACTCAACTCGCCCATGCGGGCGGACGAGGGTTCATCGGAATGGCAGGACTGGCTGGTCGACGACACGCCGGATCAGGAAACGAGCCTGGGCGAAACCCAGGAGTTCAGTGAGCGCATGGGCATGCTGACGCAAGCCATGGATGTGCTCAACGAACGCGAACGCGCCATCTTCCAGGCCCGCCGCCTGCAGGACAACCCCGCGACGCTCGAAGAACTGGCCCAACAATACGACGTCAGCCGCGAACGTATTCGGCAGATCGAAGTCCGGGCGTTCGAAAAGGTCCAGGAAGCCGTGCAGCAGGCCGCACACGCGCACTAAGGCTTAGAACTGAAATAATTCGGCTCCCGCGTTTCCAAAGAAGCGCGGGAGTTTTTGTTTTTGAAATTTGGGCGTGTGGCACCCCCCTCCCAAACTCCCCCATCAAGGGGGAGGTGCTGGGACAGCGGATTTGGCAAAATCTAGTCACGTACTCGATGCAGCACCTCCCCCTCTGATGGGGGAGGCTAGGAGGGGGTGACGGGAGCCACGGCTCTCTAGGCCACACCCACCAAATCCCAAAGCCGCTCCTTGCCCAGGATCAGCAGCCACGGCGTCCCATCCTCCGGCTCAACCTCGACCCTTCCCCCGGTCCCCTCGTTGGACGTTCCGATCAACCCGCCCGGCTCCAGCAACAAGCCATCCATCGGATAAAACAGCCCGCTTGAGCGTTGAAACCGGATTGGCACCAGCGGATGGATCGACACCCTCTCCTTGACCCTAGCGTCAAACGCGATGGGTCCGGTTACCGCCAGAGCTACATCCACCTCATCCACCAGCATCAGCTTGCGGCTCGGCGCATATTGTAGCACGGCGCTGAGCGCCGCGAGCGTATGATCGAGCCGCTTGCCGGTCATGCCCAGAGCCAGCGTTACCGGCGCCTCGGTCGAGTAAAGCGCCTTTTGGAAATCGGTGGTGATTTGCTCGGGAATATGGATTACCCGCGTGCGGCTTTCCCAACTGGCCCGATCTTCAAGCGAATCGAGGTCGCCGATGATCGCCTCGGGCAAAAGTCCTGCAGCCCCGATCGTATCTGCCCCGCCATCGGCACCGACCAGAGCGACGCCCTTCGCTGCCAGTTCGCGCAGCAACGCCGTATCAACCGTGCCGCCACCGACAATGGCCATGGGGCGAGCGAAGACAAGCGGGGGCGCACCCGGGCTGCGTTCTGAAGTCACTTGCACTGTCACATTTCTCTCAATATGGTCCGACCCGTCTCGCTGGGGTGTTCCGGATGCAAGCCGGAGCTGAGAGTTACCCATAGAACCTGAACCAGGTCATGCTGGCGGAGGAAGTTCGAGATGGCAAGGTCGCCTTTTCGCGTCCTCACCATTGACACATCCCCTTCTCCCATGGCCGCAACCGTTGAAGGGATGACCCGATGGTCAAATCCATTTCCATGGCGCTTGCGGTCCTTTTTGGATTGTCTGCCCTTCCTGCCCACGCGCAGGATATGCCCACGCTCACCATCTACACCTATGACGGCTTTGCCGCCGAATGGGGCCCCGGCCCGCAACTTTCGGCCGCGTTCGAGCCGATCTGCGGCTGCAGGCTCAATTGGGTCGCCGCCGATTCCTCGATCGGTACCCTGCGCCGCGTCCAGCTCGAAGGCGCAACAACCGAAGCCGACCTCATCGTGGGCCTCGACACAGCCATCGCCGGCGAAGCCCGCGCAACCGGCCTCTTCGCCGACCATGGCCTGACGCTCGATGATCTGGCGCTGCCCGAGGCCTGGACGGACCAACAGTTCGTCCCGTTCGATTATTCGCACTTCGCCTTCATGTACGACACCGATAGGACCACGACGCCGCCGAAGTCCTTTGAAGAGCTGATCGCCCTGCCCGACGACTTCAAGATCGTCATTCAGGATCCGCGCTCGGCAACCCCTGGCCTTGGCCTCGTTCTCTGGATCAAGGCCGCCTATGGCGACCGCGCCAGCGAAATCTGGGCGGGTCTCAAGCCGCACATCCTCACCGTCACGCGCGAATGGAGCGAGAGCTACTCGCTCTTCCTTGATGGCGAAGCGGACATGGCACTCTCCTACACCACCTCGCCCGCCTACCACATCAAGGAAGAGGGTGACGAGACCATCAAGGCGGCGCTGTTCGAGGAAGGACACTACCCGCAGATCGAGGTCGCGGGCGTCCTGAAATCCTCCGATCAGCAGGAACTGGCCAAGCAATTCCTTGCCTGGTTCGCTTCATCTGAGGGCCAGAAGATCATTCCGACGACAAACTGGATGTTCCCAGTGGTAGACCTCGGCGCCGATCTTGACCCGGCCTTTGCAGGCCTGCCGCAGCCGGAGAAAACGCTGCATCTCAGTGACGAGGATATTCTTGCCAATTCCTCAGCCTGGATCGACGAAATGCTGGCGGCGGTGCAGTAACGACGTGACCAGCTTCCGGCACTTGCGCGAACCATCACCCCCGCTCAGCCTCCCCCACCACGGGGGAGATGTAGCCCTGTCGGGGAGCCAGCTCGCGACGCACCGGATACGGCATCTTGCCCTTACTAG
Organism: Devosia soli; assembly: GCF_000970455.1. GTDB lineage: Bacteria > Pseudomonadota > Alphaproteobacteria > Rhizobiales > Devosiaceae > Devosia > Devosia soli. The sequence goes on from NZ_LAJG01000048.1 coordinate 294,405, forward strand.
GGGACGTTGGGAGGGGGTAAACAGCACACCGGCGGGTATCTCGCCATGCTGACCCTCCCACACCGCCCCGTCCGGATCGCCCTCTCAATCACTCTCGCCCTCGCTATCGCAGGCCTGATCATCGCCGTTCTCTGGGCAATTCTCGCAGCCGCGACCGATACCGCCACCCCCTCCCGCGTCGACATTCCGCATCTCCTCCGGATGACGTCCATCCAGGCAGGGCTGACAACAATATTCTCCCTCGCCGTTGGCATGGCGCTCGCCTGGTCGCTCAATCGCCTGCGCTTCCCTGGCCGCGATCTCGTCGTCGGGCTTTTCTCCGCCGCGATCGTCACGCCCGGCATGGTCGTCGCTTTCGGCCTCCTGTCGATCTGGGGGCGCAATGGCTGGATCAACGAAGCGAGCAAGGCCATTTTCGGCTTTCCGCTCGGCAATCCCGCCTTCGGGCTTTCGGGCATTCTCCTCGCCCATGTCATTCTCGATGGGGCCTTTGCCGCGCGCATCCTCCTGGCGCGCCTCGATGCCATCCCGGCGAGCCGCCTCAAGGTCGGACAGTCCCTTGCGCTCTCCACATCCCAACGCTTTCGTCTCATCGATTGGCCAGCAATGCGCACAAGCCTGCCGGGCCTCGGCGCCATTATCTTTCTCCTGGCCTTCACCAGTTTTCCGATCGTTTTGTTGCTCGGTGGTGGCCCGGCCAACCAGACGCTCGAAGTCGCGATCTATTCCGCCGTGCGCCTCGATTTCGATCTTGTCGGCGCTGTCCGGCTGGCCCTGACCCAGATCGGAGTTTGCGCCATCGTCATTCTCCTCGCGTCGGCCAGCACCAATGTCATTGCGCCTCCTCATGGCGGCTCGACGACGCCGCTCTGGCGCGACGGGGCCTTTGCCCGCGCCCTACAATGGCTCGTGCTGGCGCTCTCGACGATCGGCTTCGTCCTGCCGCTTCTTTCGGTGTTGATCGATGGCGTCACGGGTGGCTTCGGCAGGGTATTGGTTCAGCCGACATTCTGGTGGGCCTTTGGGACAAGTATGATCATCGGCAGCGCCTCCGCCGCTCTTACGCTTGTGCTCGCCCTTGCCCTTTGCCTCGGCCGATCCGCGAGTAGCGGCAAGGCGTTGCGGACGCTGCTCGGAACACCCAGCTTCGCCTATCTCGCCGTTCCCGCCGTCGTACTTTCGCTCGGCTTCTTTCTGCTCATCCGCAATCTCGGGCTTGCGCCGGAGCGGGCCGCGCCTTTCGTGGTCATCGTTGCCAACAGTCTTCTCGCGCTGCCGTTTGCCGTTGCAACGCTCGGCCCGCCACTCGACGCCATCGCCCACGCACGCGGAAAACTGATCCGCTCGCTCGGGCTCTCCGGTTGGCAGCAGTTCTGGAGTGTTGAATATCCCCTTCTCGGGAAGGATATCGGGCTGATGCTGGCTTTGGCCTTTTGCTTCTCACTCGGCGATCTGGGCGTCATCGCCCTTTTCGGTACCCAGGATTTCCAGACCCTGCCGCTGATGATGTTCCGCGCTCTCGGCGCCTACCGCGGCAATGATGCTGCCGCGATTGCTGCCATCCTCCTTATCGGAACCATCCTTGCTTTTGTTGGCCTGCCGCGGCTTTTTGAAAGGATCGCTCATGCTCGAGGCTGAGCATCTCGTTTTCGCCCATCCGGGCCAAAGCACCAGCTACGATTTCAGCTTCACCGCCGAACCTGGCGAGGTCACGGCCATCTCCGGTCCAAGCGGTTCGGGCAAGTCGACACTCTTCGATCTCGTTGCAGGCTTTCTGAAGCCCGAGAGCGGAACACTCGCGCTTGATGGGCAGAACCTCATCCACATGTTGCCGGAAACCCGGCCGGTGTCGCTGCTTCTTCAGGCCGACAATCTTTTCGATCATTTGAGTGCGGAGGACAATGTTGCGCTCGGCCTTTCGCGCGGCACCCATAAGGCGGAAGCAAGGCGCCGCATCGCTGACGTTTTAAGGCAAATGGGTCTGAGCGCCCTGGCCCATCAGCGCGCCGCGACGCTGTCCGGCGGGCAAAAGCAGCGTGTTGCTCTTGCCCGAACCCTTCTCCGTGATCGACCGGTCCTACTTCTCGACGAACCGTTTTCGGCTCTCGATGACGACACGCGGCGATCAATCCGAACCTTGGTGAGAGACCTGACGGTTCGGCAATGCTGGCACACCATTCTTGTCAGCCACCACGCCGATGACATCGCAGCGCTCGCGTCGCGGCGATATCAACTGAAGGACGGCGTGCTGGCTTCTGCTTGAGGCTACTCGCCCCAGGCCGTAAATACTTCAGTGAAGAGGTTTTGCGCCTCCTGATCCTTTTCAAGGGTCAGAATAGCGTTCCGACCTGTGCCATAGACAATGGCGAGGTCAAGCCAGCGGCGCGACTCCAGAAGGTTGGTGTTCGTCGTCAGATCGTCCGGCGAGGCGCTGAGCGCGAAGAGGAACGAGTTTCCGACGATCCGGGCCGAAGCGCCGACCAGCGGCGTACCGGGCACCAGTTCTTCGTTCTTGAGCAGAACGCCGGGCAGGCTTGAGATCGACCCGCCGACAAAGGTGTCGTTCACATCGAAATTAACCTCAAGCAAATGACTGGCCGGTAGGCTCGGGTCGGAATTCTTGCGAACCGTCAATGTGACGTTGAGATTGCGGGCCGGAATACTGGCTTCGCCAACAAGCGTCGGCAGGCCGAGCTCGTCTTCACCCTTGCTCCATTCGACCGTGCCCGAGAAGGGTACGGCACCGGTGCGCCCGTCTGCGGAAGCTTCAAGCAGCAAGGACTGGCTGCCCGCCAATACACTCGGATCGACGCTATTGGCGGGATCGTCTGCATTGGCTATGGAGGTATCGGCACCGGACAGGCGCTCTTCCGTCTTAGTCTCGCCGCCATCAAGGGAAGGAAGCACGGTTTCCGTCCCGTTCGGTGTCACCGCATCCGGCGTAGGCTCAAGACGATCTTCAGTATCGATGCCTTGGATAGCCGTGGTTGGCTCGGTTGTCGTCGTCGTGGCTGTGTTCCCCGGACCAGTCGTCGTCTCGGAGACAGTAGGTGCATCGAGCGTGGGCGTCGTCGGCGTCGGAATATCGGAATTTTCCGCGACAGCCGGCTCGGTGTTTTGGCCGAACATCTGATTGAGGTCGATATAGCCTTCCCGCCATGCCCAGAAGCCTGCGCCGCCGGCGCCGACGAGCAGGAGTGCGAAAACGATCAGGAAAATAGTCAGGCCCGCGCCCGAGCGACGCTCATCTTCGGCAGCTGTGTCATCAGAAGTGGCTTCAACAGCCTCATCGGCCAAGCTGCCAAGTGGAGGCCGCGCCACCTGTTGCTCAGGCAGCATGTCTGTCGGCTCGCCACGCGCCTCGCGATCGAGCGTCTCGATGGCACGCTCGATAACGGTTTCAGCTTCCCGCGCATCGTCCTGATCGACTTCAACTTCGCGCACGCTCGAAAGAGCGGTTTCGACCGGCTGCGCGGGAGCGACGATTTCAGGTTCGACGATCGTCTGACGGGCCAAAGCGGCTGCAGAACCAAGCGACGGCTCGACGCGAGTGGTGATCGGTGAAGACGGATAGACCACATTGGCGGCAGTGGTCACCGCTGCCGAAGCGTCGCGCCGTGACAGAATGCTCGGGCGCTTGAGGGGCACGGGCGCAGCGGGAGCACTTGGCATGCTGTCGGCGTCGCCACTCGACGCCAGGAACGGATTAACGAATGGCTTTTCGACGGGCTCGACCTTCGCGCCCGTGGTCGATGCCGCTTCCCCGATGATCTCTTCGATCGAAAGCGGGCCATCCCGCTCTGGATCAACTGCCGGCGGGTCAGCTTCCTCGACGGGTTCGACGACTTGTTCCGGGCCCGGCTCAACTTCCGGCGCGAAAGCGACGGACTCTGGAGCAGGTTTTTCCGCCGGCTTGGGAACCGGGGACAAATTGACCGGGCTCGACGGAGCTACCCTCACGAGCGGCTCGACAACAGGCGGCGGTTCGACTGGTGTCGTTATCGGTTCGGGCGCCAGATCTGGAGCTGGAGCAGACGGGACTGATTTTGGCGTGAGAATCGGATCGCGACCAAGGCTGATAACGGCCTCGCTCGCTTCCTGTTCAACCTGACGGATGCAATCTTCGAGCTGTAGCCGGTGTTGCGTGATTTCACGGGCCGGCAGTGGCGGCTGAATTGCCCGCAACTGCCCCACCAATGCCGAACGCGCCTTCTCGTAGACTGCGCGTCGCGCAGCTCCGTTGTTCTCCGGCAGCGCCGAGATCGCTCGGCGCAACAGCTCCTTATAGTCCGCCATCGGCTACTGGGTACTCACAATTGCAGCGTCGTCTTTTAGCAAAAATAATCAGTCTTGGAACGGGTCTACCACCAGAATGGTATCTGCACGCTCAGGGCTGGTCGACAAAAGCGCGACCGGGGCCCCGATCAGCTCTTCGATATAGCGGACATATTTGACAGCCTGGGCTGGCAGCTCGGCCCAGGAGCGCGCACCGGCCGTTGTTTCAGACCACCCCTCAAGCGTCTCGTAAATGGGTGTAACCCGCGCTTGTGCTCCCATTGAGGCAGGCAAATAATCAATGCGTGATCCATCGAGTTCATAGCCGACGCAGACCTTGATCTCTTTCAGACCATCGAGAACGTCAAGTTTGGTCAAAGCGATCCCGGTTATGCCCGAGGTTTTGACCGTCTGGCGCACGAGCACGGCATCGAACCAGCCACAGCGGCGGGGGCGGCCGGTATTGACGCCAACTTCCTTGCCGACGGTTGCGAGATGGCGACCGATGTCGTCGTCCAGTTCGCATGGAAACGGGCCCTCGCCAACGCGGGTCGTATAGGCCTTGGTGATCCCGAGCACATAACCAATCGCCGTCGGCCCGAGGCCCGAACCGGCGGCGGCCTGGCCGGCAACGGTGTTGGACGAGGTCACAAAGGGATAGGTCCCATGATCATTGTCGAGCAAGGCACCCTGCGCGCCTTCGAAGAGGATACGGGCACCCTCGCGACGCTTGTCGTCGAGAACGCGCCAAACCTGATCCATGAAAGGCAGGATCTGGTCGGCAATCGAGGTGAGTTCGGCATAGATCGTCTGCGCATCGATTTCGGCAAGACCGATTCCCCGGCGCAGCGCATTGTGATGCGACAGGAGTCGTTCGATCTTGGGCATGAGCGTGTCGGGCTCGGAAAGATCGATAAGGCGGATGGCGCGACGGCCGACCTTGTCTTCATAGGCAGGGCCTATGCCGCGGCGCGTCGTGCCGATCTTGAGGCCGGAATTGGCATCTTCGCGAATGCCGTCGAGTTCGCGATGAAGCGACAGGATCAGCGGCGCATTATCGGCAATCCGCAAGATTTCGGGGGTGATCGTGACCCCCTGCCCGCGCAGCTTTTCCATCTCCTGGACGAAGTGGTGCGGATCGACGACCACGCCATTGCCGATCACCGAAAGCTTGCCCTGGACAAGACCGGAAGGCAGCAGCGCGAGCTTGTAGCTTACACCATCGATCACCAGCGTATGGCCGGCATTGTGGCCACCATGGAAGCGTACGACGACATCGGCGCGCTCCGAGAGCCAATCCACGATCTTGCCCTTGCCCTCGTCGCCCCACTGCGAGCCGACGACAACCACATTCGCCATAGTCCAGTCTTCCTTACCGAAAGGCGTGCCCTAGAGCGGCACGACAGAATTGGGCCGGCTGCTTTGGGCAGCACCCTTACCCAGGTTACGGACGTCGTCCCCCCGGCCACCCTGTCGGGTTTGATTGCGGCCGAATAACTGATAAGTCCGATTGTCCTTACATCACCCAAGCGCCAATGACAAAGCCGCAGACCGACGAAAAGCGCGGCAATTCCGCTTCAATTCTGGACAAGCCCTACCTGCTCCTCGTTTTGGCGCCGCTTTTCTGGGGCGGCAACGTCGTTGCGGCCAAGCTGGTGGTCGGCGAAATCAGCCCATTCCTCCTGCTAGCCTGCCGCTGCGTCTTGGCGACGTTGTTCATTTTTCCCTTTGCGTTCCGATACTTGCAGGATGATTGGGCAGAGGTGAAGCGCACTTGGCCGGTATTGATGAGCTTTGGCGTCATCGGCTATGCGCTCTTTAACGCGTTTCTTTATATCGGCCTCACCATGACCACGGCCGTCAATTCCGCCATCGAGCAGGCTTCGCTGCCGATGCTGATTCTCGGTGCAAATTTTCTGGTTTTTCGGGTTCGCGCCAATCCTATCCAGATTTCCGGGGTAGTGCTCGCCATTTTCGGCGTGATCCTCACCGCTACGCATGGCGATCCGCTGCGCCTTTTGCGCATGGACGTCAATCTCGGCGACGGCTTCGTCATCCTCGCCTGCCTTGCCTATACTGCCTATACGCTTGCGCTCCGCTTCCGCCCGAAAGTGCACATGTTCAGTTTCATGGCCGTGTCGTTTTGCGGAGCAGCATTGGCAAGCCTTGTCCTGCTGGGTTTGTTCAACGACGGCCTGACGTCGGTCGGCACCCTCGCCAACGCCTCTCCCACGGTCTGGGCCGTAATCGCCTATGTCGCCATTTTCCCCTCGATGTTCAGCCAGATCGCCTATGCCCGCGGCGTAGAACTGGTCGGCGCCAACCGCGCAGCGCCAAGCCATAATCTTATCCCGGTTTTCGGGACGCTCGGCTCGGTGATCATCCTCGGCGAAAGCCTCCAGACCTATCACTTCATTGCTGCAGGCATCATTGTTGTCGGTATCGTGCTCGCCGAATGGGCGGCGCGGAAGCGAACGACACAGTAGACCTTCCCCTCCAAACCCCGATCCATCGTCATTGCCGGCTTGTGCGGGCAATCGATCTCACCTCCATCGTCACCACCGGGACAGCCCCGGTGGTGACGATGGAGGAATAGTTATAGTGATCCTTATGGCAACGTATGCCCCGCCGCGCGGAACAGCCGATACCACTCTTCTCGTGTAAGCGGCACCGACGATCCCGCCGCAGACTCCCGCACGCGTTCGGGCTTCGTCGTCCCCAGCACAACCTGCACATTGGCCGGATGCCGCGTAATCCAGGCGACCGCGATGCCGGTTGGCGTCACGCCATACTTGGCCGCCAACTCATCCATGGCGTCGTTGAGTTCCGCATACGCCTCGCGGTCGCCGACGAAGACGCCGTCGAAGAATCCTTTCTGGAAGGGCGACCACGCCTGCAGCATCATGCCCTTAAGGCGCGAATAATCGAGGAGCCCGTTGTCGCGGCTGATCGACTGATCCAGCCCATTCATATTGGCGGCGACACCCTGCGCGAAGAGATTGGCGTGGGTGATGCTGAGCTGGACCTGGTTGAACAGCAGCGGCTGCGTCACTGCCGTCTTCAATACCTCGATCTGGCCCGGCGTATGGTTGGAGACGCCAAAGTGGCGCACCTTGCCGGAGGCCGCGAGCTTGTCGAACGCCGAAGCCACGTCTTCGGGCTCGACCAGCGTGTCCGGGCGATGCAGCAGCAGCACATCGAGATACTCGGTCTTCAGCGCCTTTAGCGACTCGTCAACGGTCTGCAGGATGTGCTCGGACGAGAAATCGAAGTAGCCCTTGCGGATACCCACCTTGCTCTGGATGAGGATTTTTTCGCGGTCGGCAGCCGAAAGCGTGACCGCCTCGCCAAAGCGCTCCTCGCAGCGATGGCGCTCACCGCCATAGATATCGGCATGGTCGAAGACGGTAACACCTGCATCGACGGCCGCGCTATAAAGCGCCTGGATTTCACTATTGCTCATCTTGGCGATGCGCATGAGGCCGAGCACGACGCTGGACACGGAAAGATCGGTGTGCGGCACCTTGAAGGTCTTCATCAGAACCTCGATTTTCTTGGGGTTGGCGCCAGGAGCCGGCGCGAGGGACAATTCGAGACTAACGCCTCACGAGCCCAAAAAGAAAGCCCCGCCGACAGAGCCGGCGGGGCAATTATCGATAATTCTGTCTGAACTAGAAGCGGACGGCCTTGGCCTGCTTCACCCCTTCAAGCGCGGCAATCTTGGCCAATTGCTCCTCGGTCAGCGTCCCATCGATGGAAACGAGCGCGATCGCATCGCCGCCGACTTCGGCACGTCCGAGGTTGAAATTGGCAATATTGATGCCGAGCGTTCCGAGCAACGTACCGAGGCGACCGATATGGCCCGGCTTGTCCTCATTGGTAACATAGAGCATGGACGGGGTAAGTTCCGCTTCCATGTTGATGTCCTTGACCTGAATGACGCGCGGCTTGCCATTGGCAAAGATCGTGCCGGCGACGGCACGGGTCTGCCGTTCGGTCGTGACGGTCAGGCGGATGTAGCCTTCATAAGCGCCCTGCTGGTCGCGGGTCGTGGTTTCGACCGTGATGCCGCGATCCTTGGCGATCTGGGGCGCCGAGACCATGTTGATGTCACCGAGCGACGGCTTCAACACGCCATTGATGGCGGCAGCCACCATCGGCCGTGTGTTTAGCCCGGCAGGCACGCCTTCGAACTCGATCTTGACGCCGGTGATGGCGGTTTCGGTCAATTGGCCGGCAAAGGAGCCGAGCGCTTCGGCAAGCTTCACCCATGGCGTGATGATCGGAGCTTCCTCTGCAGAAATCGATGGGAAGTTGAGGGCATTGGTGATCTCGCCGGTCATCAGGTAGGCCGAAATCTGTTCGGCAACTTGCAGCGCCACGTTCTCCTGCGCTTCCGTCGTCGAGGCGCCGAGGTGCGGCGTGCAGATGACATTGGGCAGTTCGAACAGCGGATTGTTCTCGGCGGGCTCGACAAGGAACACATCGAGCGCCGCGCCAGCGACATGGCCCGACTTCAGCGCGTTATAAAGCGCGTCCTCATCGATGAGACCGCCGCGGGCGCAATTGATAATGCGCACGCCCTTCTTGGTTTTGGCGAGGGTTTCTGCATTGAGAATATTGCGCGTCGCGTCGATCAGCGGGGTATGGAGCGTGATGAAATCGGCACGGGCGAGAAGCTCGTCCAGTTCCACCTTTTCTACACCCATGGTCTGAGCGCGTTCCGGCGTCAGGAACGGATCGTACGCGATCACCTTCATGCGAAGCCCGATGGCACGATCGGCAACGATAGAACCGATATTGCCCGCGCCGATCAGCCCCAGCGTCTTGTTGGTGACTTCGACGCCCATGAAGCGGTTCTTTTCCCACTTCGAAGCGCGGGTCGAGGCGTCCGCTTCCGGCAACTGACGGGCGAGCGCAAACATCATGGCGATGGCATGCTCAGCTGTCGTGATCGAATTGCCGAAGGGCGTATTCATCACAATGATGCCCTTCTTGGTCGCAGCTGGAATATCCACATTATCCACGCCAATACCGGCACGGCCGATGACCTTGAGATTGGTCGCCGCGGCGATGATCTTTTCCGTGACCTTCGAGGCCGAACGAATGGCAAGGCCATCATACTGTCCGATAGCTTCAAGGAATTTTTCCTTGTCCTTACCAAGATCGGGCAGGTAGTCCACCTCAACGCCGTTATCCTTGAAAATCTGGACGGCGGTCGGGCTCAGTTTGTCGGAAACGAGAACTTTTGGCATTTTTGAGCTTCCAATTTGAGTGCGGCAGCAGGTCAATCAGCGCCGCATGAATGAGGCTAGGTATCTCAGCCACCGTCACCACCCGGCTTGTCCGGGTGGTCCATGGATTGCCCGGACAGGCGGGGCAATGACGGAGACTGAAAGTCGGGAACGTTAAGCAGCAACCTTAAGCGCGGCTTTCTCTTGGGCAAAAGCCCAGTCGAGCCAAGGGGTCAGCGCCGCTAGATCGGATGCCTCGACCGTCGAGCCGGCCCAGATACGGAGCCCTGCCGGAGCGTCCTTATAGGACCCGAAATCATAGCCAACGCCGAGCTTGTCGAGCCGCGCAACGATGGCCTTGGCGAAGGCCGCCTGACTCTCATCGTCGAGCGCAGTGATATCGGGATCGACAATCGACAGGCACACAGAGGTGTTCGAGCGCTGGTCAGCCTTTTTGGCAAGGAACTCGACCCAATCGGTCTTTGCCACCCAATCCGCCAGCACCTTGAAGTTCGCATCGGCACGCGCCTGCATGGCCTTCAACCCGCCAATTCCGAGGCCCCACTGCATGGCATCGATCGCATCTTCGATACAGATCATCGAGACGGTGTTGATGGTTTCAGCCTTGAAGATGCCTTCGATCAGCTTACCGCCCTTGGTCAGACGGAAAATCTTGGGCAACGGACGGTCGGGCTTAAAGGTTTCGAGACGCTCGACCGCGCGCGGGCTGAGAATGAGGATTCCGTGCGCAGCTTCACCGCCCAGCGCTTTTTGCCAGGAGAAAGTCACCACATCGAGCTTGGCGAAATCAAGCTTCTGCGCAAAGGCCGCCGAAGTCGCGTCGCAAATCGTCAACCCTTCGCGGTCCGCCGGAATCCAGTCTGCGTTTGGCACGCGTACACCCGAGGTCGTGCCATTCCAGGTAAAGACCACGTCGCGGTTGAAGTCGACCTGCGTCAGGTCGGGCAGTTCGCCATAGGGCGCTTCAAGCACGCGGCAATCGGCAAGCTTCAATTGCTTCTGCACGTCCGTCACCCAACCGGCGCCGAACGATTCCCAGGCCAGCATGTCGACGCCACGAGCGCCCAACGCGCTCCAGAGGAACATCTCAACGGCGCCGGTATCGGACGCCGGCACGATGCCGATGCGATAATCGCTGGGGACTTCGAGAAGCTCGCGCGTCAGGTCGATCGCCTGCTGGATGCGCGCCTTCGCGATCTTGGCGCGATGCGAGCGGCCAGTCAGCGCGCCAGCCAGCGCTTCAACCGTCCAACCTGGACGCTTGGCACACGGACCCGACGAAAAATTTGGATTAGCCGGTTTGACCGACGGTGCGGTTTGGGGCGTTTCAGCCATCTCAAGCGGCCCTCCCAGGCCTATGCGCTCTGCGTTAGGGCAGAGTGTCCTGAGAACCGGGATACTCCTCGGCCAAAGCCGCGTCAAACGGAATCGGCAAATGCACTGCGCAGCTGAAATGCAAAGGGCGCCACTGATGGCGCCCCTCAATTCTCAACTCGGAATAAAGCGGAACCGCGTTCCGTCAAGACCATCCGGCCTCGGCCCGGGGCTGTCGGCTCGGACCTTGCCATCGTCCTGCACGCGCAAGAACCTGTTGGTCGCGAGTGACATCAGGACCACGTCGCCGGTTGGCGTTTCCATCCACTGGAAGTGACTGGCCTGGCCCTTCGCTCCCCCGACGGTGACATAGCCTCCGGCAGTGACAGAAAACGGCGCTTCTCCCGCCTTCAACATAACGCGTCCAAGCCCAACACCTTCCACAGACAACGTCATAGGAACGCCAGCGCGGACGGTGCCAACCTCAACCGTAAGACCAAAGCCTGACCTGCCTGCCACTTCAAGCTGCCCAACTTGTCCAGCGGGAATGGGATGCATCAGACCCTTTGGATGTGGTTCGTCTACCGTGATGCCATCAAAGTCTGCATGGCCACCGTTTTCGCCGCGTTCGTTGTAAGCAAAGAGCGCATAGCGAATGCCCTGGAACGTCTTGAGCTGGAAGAGCATGATCATGACGTCGCCGAGGGGCTCGAAATGCTGGCCGTCCGTCGAGAAACTGAAATGCGTTTCCTCGGAAAGAAAATCGCATTGAGCACGCAGCCAGATGCGTGGCGCCGCAATCGGCATACTGAGCTTCTGCCCGGTTTGAAAATCAAAGCTCGCGACGGAAAACCCGCTTTCACTGCGTTCGATACCAATCCACCGCCAGGGCATACCGAGCAAGGCCAACCCGGCAACATCGCCGACCGCAAGACCAGTCCCGTCAAGAACGGCTGTCGCGGTTGAAATAGGACCGATGGCGCGCTGCGTCAGCGAATTCTTGGCCCACCAGAAACTTTCGGCGGGCATGGTATGAAGTCTAAGAAAGCCCTGCCGTTCGCTTAGCGACCATTTGCCGGCAACCGGCACATGGTTCCACTGCCAAAGCGGATTGAGCTCGGTTTGATCGAACGAGTCGCTGCGCTGCGGCCATGGAACAGCGATGTCTGATGGCGTTTCAACCGCTGGCTTGATCCAGGTCCGGGGGGTGCGTCCGAGATTTCCAGGCAGGCCGAAATAGGGCCAGCCCTTATGCCAAGTGATGGGGGAAAGCGCCGTCAATCGTCCCAGGGAATTATAGTCCATCATCGACCAGCCCCACCATTCGCCCGCCGGCGTGTCGACGATGCCGCCCTGGTGCAGGTTGAGCCGACCATTGGAAGCGGGGTTCGGAGGAAAGATCTCGAATGGAGGGTCGAGCGTGAACGGAATGCCCGCACCCTTGATCTTGTAGCCTTCCATCAGGCCAAAATCTTCATCGACGGAGATCGCCGGATTGATCTCCCAGGGCCCGTCGATGCTCTCGGCGCGTGCGCAGGGCATGCGCATCTGTCCGACAAACCAGGCGCTGGTGATCAGATACTTGCCGTCGACCTTATAAAAATGCGCACCTTCACCCATCAGGCTATCTGCACCTGTCAAATCGCGCTCCGTGCCGGGGATAATCCGGTGAAGCGTCTCGTCGAGTTCGGCTATCTTGAGGTTGCGGTATCCCCAAACGACGTAGGCACGTCCATCATCGTCAAAGAACACGCCAAGGTCGTGATAATTGTATTCAGCCTCGGTATGGACCCATGGCCCGCGCGGATCCGTGGCCGTAAAAATCTGCGTCTTCTGACCATTGACGTTGGAGAAGATATAAAACGTCCCGTTGCGATAGCGAATGCACGGCGCCCAGATGCCCTGCCCATAGATTTCCCCGCCTTCGAGGCGATAGGACGGGCCAAGATCGAGCGCGTCGAGGGCATATCCAAGCAGGGTCCAGTTCACGAGGTCGGTCGAATGCAGCACGGGCAACGCCGGCATCGTGTGCATCGTGGTGCCGGTCATGTAAAAATCATTGCCGACCCTGATGATGTCGGGATCAGAAAATTCCTCGTAGAACAATGGGTTGGCGTAGGTCCCGTCCCCATTGTCCGCAGTCCACGTCCCTAAAGACAAATCAATCCTCCCCCGCGATACGTTTCCTCGCGGATCACAATATCTGCATTTTCGATATAGATCAAAATTTCGGATTCTGTTTTTCAGATGCTTTGCGGCACACCGCCATGTGATCTGCCGGCATGCAACGAGCTGTCGGACCCCGGCTTTCTGTTATCAGGCAATCCTGCCCGACAACCGACGAACGCACTGCTTGCGACGTGCGTTTGCGCCTCAGCCGACAGAGGAGCCCCGATGCGCCCCCTTCAGACACTGCTTGCCAGCACGGCTCTTTGCGCCGCCTTCCTGCCAGCCCTCGCCTTGGCGCAGGAAAACACCCCCGTTGAAACCAAAGCGCCGAACGCGCCCAGTCAGCAGCCAGCTTTTGATGGGCAGACGCGCGCCCCCCAGCCGGCCGAAACACCCGAGATTGAGACGACCGTCATCGCGGCCGATCTGCCCCAGCTTTGGGCAATGGAATTTCTGCCCGATGGTCGCATGCTGGTAACCACAAAGGCTGGAGCGATGCATATCGTTACGCCCGAGGGCGAAGTGGGCGAGGCCATTTCCGGCGTTCCCGCGGTCGATACGCGCGGCCAGGGTGGTCTCCTCGATGTTGCTCTGGCACCCGATTATGAAAACTCAGGCAAGATTTTCTTCTCCTTTGCCGAGCCGCGCGAAGGCGGAAACGGAACCAGCGTCGCTTCCGCCGTCCTGACGCCCAATGACCAGAACAGCGGCGCTCTTTCGGATGTCAGCGTCATCTTCCAGCAGATGCCGACTTATGACGGCAACAAGCACTTTGGCTCGCGCCTCGTCTTCGCGCCTGATGGCGCCTTGTTCGTGACGGTCGGCGAACGCTCGGATGTCGAAACCCGCAATCAAGCACAGGACGTTTCGAGCGGCCTCGGCAAGGTCTTCCGCATCGATGTCAATGGCGATGCCCTGCCCGACAATCCGTTCGTTTCGACCGCGGACGCCCTGCCCGAAATCTGGAGCTTTGGCCACCGCAACATGCAGTCGGCAGCGCTCGATGGCGACGGCCGGCTGTGGACTGTCGAACACGGCCCCAAAGGGGGCGACGAACTCAACCGTCCCGAACCCGGCGTCAATTATGGCTGGCCGGAAGTGACCTACGGGATCGACTACAGCGGCGCGCCAATCGGCGATGGCATCACCGCAATGGAAGGCACCACCCAACCGGTCTACTATTGGGATCCGGTGATCGCCCCCTCTGGAATGGCCTTTTACGAAGGCGACGAATTCCCCGAATGGCAGGGCGCCTTCCTGATCGGCGGTCTCGTGTCCCAGGGCGTTGTCGTCGTCCATCTTGATGGCAATAGCGTTGCCTTCGAAGAGCGGGTGCCACTGCAAGCGCGCATTCGAGACGTCAAGGTCGGGCCGGATGATGCGGTTTATGCAGTGACCGAGAATCCAAACGGTGGAACTTCGAGTATCATCCGCCTCAGTAAGGCGGACGCATGATTCAAAAAAAGCCGGCGGTCCACCCGCCGGCTTCGTTCCTTCATCAAATAGCAACAGCCCGTGAAAACGCCTTGAACGGGTTGTGTCGCGTCAGCATCGCGATATCGCTTTCGCTGACACCTGCCGCCGAGAGCCTCGGCAGAACTTCGGTGTTGACGACGGTATAGGGTTTGGGCTGGCCGCCCTTGGGCAAAGCGGGATCGAACCAGCCGCGGTCGTGGCTGATCAGCAATTGCGGTCCAAGTCCGGCATCAAGCGCCCGCAGGATCAGATCGACACTCTCCTCTACCGGCACGGCGCCGATATTGTCGTATTCGATCCAGGCGCCTCGCTCGGCAACGGCGCGGTGAAGTCCGAAATCCGGTTCGGCTTGCGTATGGATGGACACGAAGCGGCTCGCTGAACCGCCCTCGGATTCGATCATGTCTAGTTGGTCCATCACGACGCGACCGCGAATGGTGTGGCTACCGATGAGTGCATCGGTTGCAATGGCGGCCCGCGTCGCGGCGCGGAGAATGCGCTCTTCAAGCCTCGTCATGCCATCGTCACCGGCGCTGAGCTTTATCCAGCCAGCCTTGAAGCCCGTTACCTCGATCTCGTCCCGTAGTTCACCGAGCATCCATTCCTCAAGCGCCTTTTCGCTAGCTCTCGCGACCCATTCCGGAATCCATGGCTCGCGATAATTGCCCGTCGGCACGACGATGGGGAAATTGGTGGCGCGGCTGACGGCAAGGTCGAAATCGGCCCGACGCCCGACACCGCCGGTTGAGCATTCGACAAGCGCTGTCACCCCGAGGGCCTTGATCGCTTCGATCTGGGGGACCATCAGCGCCAGAACATCTTCCACATCGGCCTCCGCATAGCTCGGTTGGTCCGGCGTTCGCAGATCAACGAACACATGTTCGTGCGGCAGGATCATACCCAATTGATCAGCCGACAACGCACCAAGCGTAGTAAATAGACGCCGCATTCAGTCCTCCGGATGACCCGAGCTTTTCCAGGGATGCCTGGTTGATCGGGATCGATATGCTTGCCGTTAGGGTAGCGCATCCCGGGCGGGGCTCAAGGCCATAATCCGATCGCCTGAGCGCCCACAGAAATCCTGCGTCGGCGGTTTGCCCCAGATCACGGACCATAGTAGGCATGACCGCGACAAGCGGGAGATGTCGATGGATTGGGACAAGCTATTGTCGAGCGAGAGGCTGGGCGACAAGAATTACCAGCCCGGGTTCAGACGCTCGATCTTCGTCCAGGATCACGACCGGATCGTATTCTCCGCGCCCTTTCGGCGTCTCGCCAACAAGACTCAGGTCCAGCCGCTCTATGAGCATGACCATGTGCATCATCGGCTGATCCATTCCATTGAGGTCGGCAGCGTGGGACGCTCGCTTGCCATGAAAATCGGCCATTGGCTCGAAGAACAACAGCATATCGCGCCAGAGGATGTCAGCAGCCTTGCCAATATCGTGCAGGCGGCGAGCGTGGCGCACGATATCGGCAATCCGCCTTTTGGCCATTCGGGCGAAGAAGCCATGGGGTCGTGGTTTGCAGAACACTTTGAAAAGACCAACGGGTACTTGGCTGATCTGGACCCGGCGCTTCGCAGCGAGTTCACGCGCTTTGAGGGCAATGCTCAAGGTTTTCGCATCGTCACCCGGCTCGAAATGTACCGCAACATGGGCGGCATGCGCCTCTCCAAAGCAACGCTTGGAGCCTTCACGAAATACCCGGTAACGGCGCACGCGCTCGACCAAATCCGGCCAAAAGCAGCCTATGTCGGCCTCAAGAAATTCGGGGTCTTCAGCGCCGAGCTTTCCCTTTTCGAGGAGGTCGCCAATTCGCTTGGCCTCGTCAGTGAAGGATCGGGCTCAGAACGGTGGTGGCGTCGGCATCCTCTGGTCTTCGTGGTCGAGGCGGCAGACGACATCTGCTACAATATTGTCGACCTCGAAGATGCCTTCACGACGGGCGAACTGCCCTTCGACACGGTCAGGAAACTGCTCCACGAAGTTGCCGGCAAGCCCAATCGCGACGTTACTGGCTACAGCCAGGCCGAACACATCGCCCTGCTTCGCGCCCTCGGTATCGGAAAGGCGATCGATAGTTGCGTTACAGCGTTCATCGACAACTACGACGCCATCATGGCGGGGACCTTCTCCCAATCGCTGACTGAAGCAGGCCCCTTGGCACCGCTGTTTCAAAAAATCCGCAAGCTATCGCGCGATCAGATCTTCACCGCCCGTCGCAAGACTGAACTCGAGCTTTCCGGACGCCGCACGATTGGGAATGTCATGTCGGGCATCTTGCCAGTCTACGAAGACCTGGCGCGGGTCAAATGGGACGCTAACAAACTCAGCGACCACAGCCGCCAACTCCAGCGCGCGCTGGATCTCGATCTGCGGGAGATAACGAGCCCGTCGCAGGCGCTGCATGCTCTTGCTGATTTCACCTCGGGCATGACGGACCGCTATGCGCTTCGCATCTCGCGAATGCTCTCCGGAACCTGAAACATCCATTTCCGACGATCTTGCCGCAGCAGCTTTCTGTCCCGCCCGTCGTTGTTGAGTGAGACGCTGGGTCACCATTGCGCGTTGTGAACCGCCGCATTAGCGTCTTTCGGAATTGCCCTGCACGGGGCCCAGAGTAAAGCGTCATGACCACCCCTACCGCCCCCGGCGCCCCGGGCCTTAACCCCACATGGTCTTCCAGCGACAAGGACATGATCACGACCGAGCTTGGCGCGAGCCGTGTCTGGGCAACCCTCGGTCATGGCATCGTAAACGAGGTCTATTGGCCCTCGACAGGCCGCCCACAGATCCGAGATCTCGGCTTCATCATTGCGCACAAGGGCGGATGGACCGAAGTCAAGCGCGCCGACACCTATCTCTTCTCGCTTCCAAAACCCTATGTTCCGCTGCCGACTGTCGTTCATGAGGGAGAACATTACCGGCTCGAACTGGAAGTCCTGCCGCACCCGCTGCGCGATTGTCTCCTCATCCGATATGCCCTTTCGGGGGAAGATGCGCGGCTCTACGTCCTCCTCGCGCCCCATCTCGATGGTGCACGCGAAAATGATGCGGTGGCCGGCAAGGATCTTTCGGCCACCCACAATGCCACGGCTCTCTGTCTCCGCGCCGATGGCGGATTTTTGCGCACCAGCGCCGGCTTTGTCGGTACGTCCGATGGCTGGCAGGATTTTTCCGCCAATGGGGGCATGACCTGGACTTTTCCCGAGGCCAAAGGCGGCAATGTCGCTCTCATGGGCGAACTCGCCTCGGACAATGGCGTCCTCGCACTCGGCTTTTCCGAAACGCCCGAGGGCGCGCGCACGCTCGCCCGATCAAGCCTTGCGGACTCCTACGACGAGAGCCGCGATATCTTCATGAAGAGCTGGGAGGATTGGGCCCAGCACCTCCGCATACCCTATGCTTCGCCCGAGCTCGAAGAAGCCGCCCGCCGCTCGGCCATGGTCATCAAATGCCATGAAGACCGTACCTATGCGGGCGCTATGGTCGCGAGCCTTTCCGTGCCCTGGGGCTCGAGCCACGACGATGCCGGCGGCTATCATCTGGTCTGGACGCGTGACACGGTCGAAGCCGCCTTCGCCCTCATCACCGTTGGCCTATACGAAGATGCAGGCCGCACACTCGACTATCTAATCGGCACCCAGGCGGAGGACGGCAGTTGGGCGCAAAACTACTTTCCGGATGGCCGCGGCTATTGGAGCGGCAAGCAGATGGACGAGGTTGCGCTCCCCGTCATGCTCGCCGCAAAACTCCGCGCTGTGGGGCATCTCACCAATTCCCCACCCGAAGAAGAGATGGTGCGCAGCGCCATCCGCTTCATCGTCCGCAATGGCCCGATGAGCGATCAGGACCGCTGGGAAGAAAATGCGGGAGCCAGCCCCTTTACCCTCGCCATGCTGATCGTCGCGCTCGTTGTTTCGGCCGATTATTTCACCGGCGACGATCGCGACTATATCCTCTCCCTCGCCGATAGCTGGAACGAGCGCATCGAGGACTGGACCTATTCAGTCAACGGCCACCTCTGCGCCGGTCTCGACCTCCCCGGCTATTACATCCGCCTTGGACCCCGCGCGGTCGATGGCGGCATCGACGGCATCATCAGCCGCCGCAATGTCCAGCACGGCGAAACCCCGGCCGGCGATCTCATCGGCCTTGAGTTCTTGTACCTCGTCCGCACCGGCTTACGCACGGCGGAGGATCGCCGCATCGTCGATACGGTCAAGCTGATCGACGCCAAGCTGCGCGTCGAACTCCCGACCGGCATCGCCTACTATCGCTATAATGGCGATGGCTATGGCGAGCACGAAGACGGGAAACCTTTCGACGGCCTCGGCGTCGGCCGCCCTTGGCCGCTGCTTGCTGGAGAACGCGGACATTATGCGGCACTGATCGGGGAAGACCCCATGCCCTACCTAAATTCCATGCTGCGCATGACGGGCAAGGGCGGTCTCATCCCCGAACAGGTCTGGGACGGCGAACCCATGCCCGAACACGGCCTTGTCCCCGGCGAACCCTCCGGCAGCGCCATGCCCCTCGTCTGGGCCCATGGCGAACTTTTGAAACTCCTTGCGACGCAGACGACCCGCCGCCCCGCCGAACTATTCGATGTCATCGCCTCCCGCTACGCCGGCAAGCGGCCATCTGCCATGACCTGGCATTGGCGGGAATCGAGCCCCTTTACGGAAATCGCAGCGGGAAAATCCATCTCCATCGAAGCCTGCGACCCCTTCATCCTCCACTTCGGCCTGGATGGCTGGGAGCATGCTCAAGACAAAGCCTCCGTCGCCAACGGCCTCGGGATGCATTGCGTGCTGTTCACCACTGCCGACCTCGAAGGTCACAAGACGTTGGATTTCACCTTCCGCAGCGGCAACGGGGAGTGGGAAGGCAAGGATTTTGCGATTGCGCTGGCCGTGACCTAAAGCACCAGCTTCTCATCCGTCCAAAGCGCAAACCCGCCCTTGAAGGCATTGGCATTGTCGCCGCGCCTTGCCTTGGGCGGCAGGTCATCGAGCGCATCAACATTGCCGCCCCCGATCACCACATAGTCCGGCTGCAGAGCCGCCGTCAGTGTTTCGACCGCCTCGAACACATGCCGCGTCCATTTCTTGTGGCCACGTTTTTCAAGGCTCGCTTCGCCGAGATAATCCTCATAGGTCCGGCCCTTTTTATAAGGCAGGTGCGCCAGTTCCATCGGCTGCGCCACGTGCTCGACCAGCATCGCCGCCCCGAGCCCAGTGCCGAGCCCCAAAAACAGCATTCGCCCGCCATTATAGCTGCCGATCGCCTGCATCAGCGCGTCATTGATGATCCGTACCGGCTTGCCGAAGCGCTTTTCGAAATCGAACCCGACCCAGCCTGGCGCAAGGTTGTGCGGCTCGGCCAAGACCTTATTGTGCACCACCGGTCCGGGGTAGCCCATGGCGATAACGTCGAAATCGAGCCCGTCCCAGAGCGTCTCCAAGTCCGTTGCCATGGTTTCGGCATTCATCGTCGGACCCGACGCGGCCTTCCGCACCTGGCCCCCGGTATTGGCCATGATCTTGACGTGCGAGCCGCCGATATCGACGGCGAGAACCTTTTTGTCTGCCATGATCAAGCCTCCGGATCCACCCAGCCACCGGGCGGTTCAAAACCCTTCATCGCCGCCTTCGGTCCCCAAGTGCCGGGCTTATAGCGTGCCGGTGCTTCGGGATCGTCGAGGATGGGGTCGAAAATCCGCCAGGCTAGCTCCGCTGCATCCTGCCGCGTAAAAAGCTGCCGCTTGCCCGCCATCGCGTCCCCGATCAGCCGCTCATAGGGCATCATGTCGTCGGTCGTATCGTCGAGCGCGGTCAGTTCCACAGCCTCGCCGACCATGTCGCCGCCCGCTTTCTTCCGCCGCACGCCGATCCCCGTCACCACCTCCGGCCCGAGCCGGAAGCGCACATAATTGGCCTGATCCTTGGGAAACCCATCGAAGACAGCAATCGGCGGCCGGCGGAAGCGCACGATTACCTCTGTCACCTTGACCGGCAGTTCCTTACCTGCGCGGATATAGAAGGGCACGCCCTCCCAGCGCCAGGTATCGACGGCAAAGCGCAGCGCCGCGAACGTCTCGCGCGCGGATTTCGGCGCCACGCCCGGCTCGTCGAGATAGCCGTCGAACTGGCCGCGCACGACGTCCTCTTTCTTCAGCGGACGAATAGCCTTCAGAACCTGCACTTTCTCATCGCTGAGATCATCGGATTCGCCATTGATCGGCGGCTCGACGGCGAGCAGTAGCAGGACATTGAGCAAGTGGTTCTGCACCACATCGCGAATGGCCCCGACCTCGTCATAGAATTTGCCGCGGCCCTTGATGCCAAAATCCTCGGCCATCGTAACCTGGACGCTCTCGACATAATTGCGGTTCCAGATCGGTTCGATGAAAGCGTTGGCGAAGCGGATGTAGAGAAGGTTTTGGATCGCCTCCTTGCCGAGGAAATGGTCGATGCGAAACACCGCATCTTCCTCGAACACTTGATGCAGCGTCGCGTTCAGCGCCTGCGCGGTGGCCAGGTCCCGGCCAAATGGCTTCTCCACCATCAGCCGCGCGCCCTTAGCGATCCCCGCCGCCTTCAGCCCATCGGCCACCGGACCGAACAGCGATGGCGGAATGGCAAGATAATAGAGCGGATGCTTGTGCGTCCCCAAAGCCGCGCGCAGCTTTTCGAAGGTCGTGGTCTGCTTATAATCCCCCGATACATAATGCATCAGGCCCATCAGCTTGCCGAACACGGCCTCGTCCACGGTGCCAAATTGCTTGGTCACGGCATCGCGCGCCCGCTCGGCCAATTGCTCCTCGCTCCAATCGTCGAGCGCAACACCGACTACCGGCTTATCGAGATGCCCTCGCCGCACCATCTGGTAGAGCGAGGGCAGGATCATCTTGTGGGCGAGATCGCCCGTCACGCCGAAGACGACGAGCGCGTCCGAGGAAGTCCTGCGCATATTGCCCCCCTCAGTGCTTTTCGCTGTGGCCGCCAAAGGCGTAGCGCATGGCCGAGATCAGCTTGTTTGAATATTCGTCGGCATCGCGCGAGGCAAAGCGCCCAAAGAGCGCCGAGGACAAAACCGGCGCCGGCACGCCGGTCTCGACCGCCGCGCGCAGCGTCCAGCGCCCTTCACCGGAATCCGAAACCTTGCCGCCAAAATTGGTCAGTTCCGGATCGGTCTTCAGCGTCGATGCCGTCAGGTCAAGCAGCCACGAACTTATGACGCTCGCGTGCCGCCAGACCTCCGCCACCCCGCCGACATCGATATCGAACTGATAATATTGCGGATCATGGAGCGGCGCCGTCTCGGCATCCGCCGCCCGCGCTTCACTCCCCGCATCGGCGGCCTTCAAGATATTGAGGCCTTCGGCATAGGCGGCCATCAGCCCATATTCGATGCCATTGTGCACCATCTTGACGAAGTGCCCCGCGCCGCTCGCCCCGCAGTGGAGATAGCCGAGCGGCGCCGTGTCACCCGACCCGGCCTCGGCGCCGGTACCATCCTTGCCCGGCGCAAGCGAGGCAAAGATCGGCTCAAGCCGGTCAAAACTCTCTTTTGGCCCGCCGATCATCAGGCAATAGCCGCGCTCAAGGCCCCAGACCCCGCCGCTCGTCCCGACATCGACAAAGCTGATATTCTGCGCCTCAAACTCACGCGCAAGATCAACCGCATCGCGATAATAGGAATTGCCGCCATCGATGATGGTGTCGCCCGGCTGCAAATGCCCCGCAACTTCGCGGGCGATCTTGCCGGTGATCGCCGCCGGCAGCATCAGCCAGACCGAGCGCGGCGCCCGGAGCTTGCCGATCATCTCTTCCATGGAGCTGGCGCCGACCGCGCCTTCCTTGACCAGCGCCGCGATATTTTCCGGACTGACATCGAACACGACGCATTCGTGCCCGGCCTTGATCAGCCGCCGCACCATATTTGCGCCCATCCGTCCGAGCCCAACCATCGCTATCTGCATCGCTTGCTCCTACATCCTGCGCCTGCCGCGCGTCAGCTACAACGCAGGTTACAACCGGCAAGCCCGCGCATGGAGAAGAATTAATGCGCACAGCGATTGGTTTCAGAAGCGGCCCGCGGCTACCGCTCTGAGAATGTAACCCGGAATGGATCTGCCGGCCCGCCCAAGATCACCCTTCCGGCAACCGGCAGTTCGCCAAGGTTCGCATTGTGCCTTTTGGAGAGGTCGACGACGACCGTGAGCTCCGCGCCCCCAGCGCAGCGGCGGAAGCCCAGAACTTCCTTTCCGGCGTCGAATGCCTCATAGTTCCCATTGGCGAAAACGTGTGGCTGCTCACGACGGAAATGGAGGAGCCCCTGCGTCAGCGATAGCTTGCTGTCGGCTTCGCCATTTGGACTGGCCAGTCGCTTTTCCAAGGTATTGAAATCGAGCGGGCGTCGATTGTCGGGATCGACGAAACTCTGCTCCCAATCCTCCGCGCCACGATAGATATCGGGAACACCCGGGATGGTCATCTTCAGTACGGCCTGGATAAGCGCCTTTCGCCGGCCGATTTCAGCGAACTGTTTCTGGACCTTCAGGAAAGTATCGAGAAACACATCGTTGCCAATCGCGGCGTCGACGAGGTCTTTGAGGCGTCCCTCATATTCTTCGTTGTTCACGCCCCAGTCGCTGCGCTGGCGCGCCTCGCGCACCGATTTTTCCAGCGCCGCCTTTAGGCGATCGGCCAGACCTTCTGGTTCACCGGCCAGTGGCCAGCCTCCCAGTAACTGCTGGAAGAAAAGATAGAGGTCGTTGGGGTGAATTTTTTCGACCGCTGATCCCAGCCTTTCCCGCCAATCGACAATTGCCTCACTCCAGAGCACAGGCTCGTCGGCGATAGCCGAGATAATCAGGCGAATATCCTCGCCGCGCTTCGTGTCGTGGGTCGATGTCGCAATGAGGCAAAACGGGTGATTGGCGGCACGGCGTCGGTTTGCGTCATGAAAGGCCGCGATGGAAACGCTGAACCTGTCGGGATGAGCGCCAACCTCATTGAGCGACACCAAACGGTTGTAGCGATAAAGCGCCGTATCCTCGAGCCCCTTGGCCATCGCCGGCCCGGTATATTGCTGGAACTTGCCGAGAATAGCTTCGATATCGCTCGACGAGTAACCTGATCCCAGTGCCTTGAGGAGCAGGCTCTGGGCAAAGTCGAAGACTGCTGGCGGAACCTGAGGCTGGCCGCGCCGCGCTTTTGCCAAGGCAATCGAAATTTCCCGGCGATCGCGCGGCGCGGGTTCACCTTCGACATAGGTCCGATAAACCGAAAGCCGCGCGATCACCTCGCGCAATGCCCGCCGCATAGAGGCCTGCGTGAGGTCGCCAGTTTTGGGAACTGACCATGCAATCGCGGCAGCGCGTCTTGCGAGATTATCGAGTTCGATGGTGAGCTCGTTATCCATCACCCGCAACTTGCTGCGATAAGCTTCCTCTTCAGCCTCGGTTACGTCGCCGACGAATTCGGTATAAGCGCGCGTGACCGCGTCCTCCCCATCGGCCCGCGTCAAAAGCCGGGTGAGTTGCGCCCCGACCTCATAGCCTGTCGTCCCCTCGATCGGCCAGTCTGCCCGCAGATACTCGTGCGGGGCGAGAATTTTCTCGATGTAGAGGAGGATCGGCCGCGGCACCTTGGCCCGCAGCGTCTGGAGATAGCCGGTCGGATCTCGCAAGCCATCGACATGGTCGATGCGTAAACCATCGACCAACCCTTCGGTGATGAGCCGGAAAATGAGCCGGTGCGCATGATCGAACACGTCTTCCCGGTCGATCCTGATCCCGGCAAGTTCGTTGTTGATGAAGAAGCGTCGATAGTTGATCTCATCCGGCGCGACCGCGAAATGCGACAGCCGCCAATATTGCTGGCCGATCAGTTCATCGAGCTTATCGGCAGACGAATGGGCCTCGATAACCGCCTCAACCGACCTATGTGCTTTAACAAGACGTTGCGCATCTTCGGGACGGATCGGTAGCTTTTCCTTGTCGTAAGCCCAAACCGCGAAGCCGTCGCCATCGGCCTTGAGAGCAAGATCGCCCCCCGCCAGGGCTTCAGCATAGGATGTGCCGAGAAACGGCACCAAGAGCTTGTTGGCCATGCCCGGACGTGGCGGATTCCAGTCGATATCGAACCAATCGGCGTATTGGCTATTCGGTCCGCGTTTGAGAACATCGAGCCAGAGCGGGTTATCGGCGCCGCCAACGCCCATGTGGTTTGGCACGAAATCGAGGATGATTCCCATATCCCGGGCGCTGAGCGCTGCATGGAGCTGGCGAAACTCCTCCTCCGTGCCGAGCTCAGGATTGATGACGGTGTGGTCGACCGTGTCATAGCCGTGCGTACTGCCCGGCTGCGCCTTGAGGATCGGCGAGAGATAGACATGGCTGACCCCGAGCGCCTCCAGATATGGAACAAGCGCAATGGCATGCCGAAACGTAAAATCCTGGTTTAGCTGCAAACGATAGGTCGCGCGGAGACTAGTCATGCATTTACCTCGCTCCGCAGCAACACGGCACAGTCGCTGGGCAGGATCCAAAATTTATCGGGTTCGACGGGACGCCGGCCGGCGCCGTCATAGTCCGGATGTTCGCTTGACCAGGTTGGCAGCCAGCGATGGCCATCAGGCGGCGCCAGAAGCGGTTCGGGGATAACCGACATGTGCAAGTCCCGCCCGAGATTGAGAAGCAGAAGGCGATGGCCGCCGGGCTCCGGGGTCAGGAAGCGCAGGAGGATCGCTGCATCGCCAAGCACAGCTCCATCGATGCGCCGCTCTGTCCTGTGAGAAAACGTCGGATCACCGCGCCGCAATGCCAAAAGATCGCGATGTAGCGCGAGCAAGCCATCGTGCTTTTGCGTTTCCGACCAATCAAGCTTGCTGCGCTCAAAGGTCGTCCGGTCTGAAGGATCAGGCAGTTTCGAAGCCATGGCCGGATCGCGAACGCCTGGGAAATTCTCAAGAGACTCCCTGCGCCCTTTGGCGACGGCTCTGGCCTCGTTGCCATCGATGCCGAAGAAATAAAGGAAAGGATTGGTCGCCCCGAATTCCTGTCCTTGGAAGAGGCACGGTGTTTGCGGCCCGAGAAGGAGAAGGCTCGTGACGGCGCGAAGACGTGCAGGCGTCAGGAGGGTGCTGAGCCGGAACCCGCGCGCGGAATTGGCCACCTGATCGTGGTTTTCGAGAAAATGCACGAAATGTTGGGCATGCGTGTCGAGATTGTAGGTGCCATATGCCTTGTCGCGCATATCCGAGCGCTGGCCCTGATAAAGAAACCCATACTTCAGCGCCGAGACGAGTTCCTGCGGAGTGCCGCGGTAGTCGCGGTAATAGAAATCATCATGGCCGGTGCTCGCAACGCGCACAGAATGCTGGAAATCGTCGCTGACCATGGCGTCGACGCCATGCCCACCCTCGCTTGCCGGCAGGACCATCCGCCGCTCCTGCGGCTGGTTCTCGACGACAATATAGGCCGACCGCGGAGCCGCCGCGTTTCGCACCGCTCGCGTCAATTTGGTCAAAATGTGCTCTTCGCTGTCATCGAACATGGCCTGGGCCGCATCGATCCGCAGGCCATCAACGTGAAAATCTTCGATCCAATAGACAGCGTTACCGATGACGAATTCGCGCACCGCGCGCGCTTCCGGGCCGTCGAAATTGAAGCTCGCGCCCCATTCGCTTTCGAATTTGTCGGTCAGATACCCATCGCCATAAGCGGTATAATGCTCGCCAAGCCCGACATGGTTGTAAACAACATCGAGGATAACCCCGATGCCGCACGCATGCGCTTCGTTGACGAAACGGCGCATCTCTTCGGGCGATCCATAGGGCGCAAATGGCGCATAGGGCAGGATGGTGTCGTATCCCCACCCAAACTCCCCTTTGAAGGTGCCAATCGGCATGATCTGGATAACGGTGACGCCGATCTCGCGTAGGTGTTGAAGCTTGTCCGTTGCGGCACGCCATGTTCCCTCGGGCGTGAACGTTCCGACGTGGAGCTCATAGATGACCTGGTTGTCACGAGGAACGCCCTGCCACTGGTCGTCAGTCCAACGGAAGGCGGGATCGACAACTACGGAAGGGCCAGCACTTCCTTCCGGCTGCCAGCGTGAAGCAAGATCGGGAACATCCTTGCCATCATCGAAACTGAAGAAGTAGCGCGCGCCAGCGCCGACATCTTCGATTGTCGCGGCGAAATAGCCTTCGCCCAATGCATCGAGCGAATGACGCCCCTTACCCACAATATCGACGGCAGCCGACTTCTTACCAGGCGCCCAGGCGGAAAACCGAGTTCCGGTCTTTCCGAGGAGCGCGCCAAACTGAAACGGTGGGGGCATGGAGCACTGGGTTGCGAGAAAGGAGAGACCACAGAACGGCTTGCCTCACCCGCGGTTCCACCATCGCTCCTGTCTCAAACCGGGTCGTCCGGCTTTCGATCAGGTGAAGACCGGCTCCTCATGCAAGGCAATGCCGAACCGCTCCATAACTGTCGCCTTGATATGCGCTGCCAGCGCCGCGATGTCTTCGGCCGCGGCGCCGCCGAGGTTGATCACGACCAGCGCATGGCGATCGGAAACGCCCGCCTTGCCAAGCCGAAAACCCTTCAATCCGCTCTGCTCGATCAGCCAGCCGGCAGAAAGCTTCGTCCGGCCATCGGCTTGCGAAAAATTGGGGGCGTTCGGAAACCGCGCCAGCAGCGGCGTCACTTCTTCGAGGCTGACAATCGGGTTCTGGAAGAACGAACCGGCATTGGGTGTCACCCGCCAATCGGGCAATTTGGAATTGCGGATGGCAACGACCCGCTCCATGACGGCCTTGGGATCGAGCCGGGGCAGATCGGCGAGTTCGGAGAGCCCGGCAAAGCGCAGGTTCGGCGTCCACGGCTTCTTGAGCCGCAAGCGGAGCGAAACGACCACATAGCGACCCGGCTCATGCTTGAAGACGCTGTCGCGATAGGCAAACGCGCACTCGTCAAGAGCAAATGTCCGCAACGACCTGGTCTTGGTGTCGAAGGCGACAAGGCTCTCGAAGACGTCGGCGACTTCCGCGCCATAGGCGCCGATATTCTGGACCGGCGCCGCGCCAACGGTACCAGGGATGCCGGCAAGATTTTCGATGCCACCAAAACCCTGCGCGACTGTCCAGCCCACGAAATCATGCCACACTTCGCCGGCCGCTGCCTCGACAACGACGTGACCATCCGTGTTCTCGACAAGGAACTTTCCCTTCGATGCGATGATGGCCGTAATGCCATCAAACTCCGGGGCCAGAACGACATTGCTCCCACCCCCAAGGATGCGCAGTGGCAGGCCACGAGCCTCGGCAAGCGCGAACAACGCCGCGATGCTTTCTGTCGTCTCGAGCACAACACCGAACCGCGAAGCCGCCTTCAGCGCGAGAGTGTTGCGGCCTGAGAGGTCGAAGTCAGGAATCAGGGTGAGTTCGGTTTCGGTCATGGACGGGTTATAGGCGGGCAGCGCCGGTTGTTCTAGCCGATGCGTCCGCCGAGTTCGTCCTCGATATGGGCGCGGATAATGTCATCGAAATTTTTCTCGGCGACGAAGCCAAGGCTTTCCGCACGCTTGGCAGAAAAGGCCTGAGGCCAACCGGCGACGATAAGGGCGATGGTTTCGTCCGGCACATGGCGGATGAGCGACACCGCCTTATCCCCGGCAACGCGCCGCAGCGCTTCTATCTCCTCGCCAACCGTAGCAGCCAGCCCCGGCATGGTGAGGCTCCGGCGCTGGCCAAGGCCCGATGTGTCGAGCTGAGCGGCATGGAGCAAGAAATTCACGGCCGCGCGCGGGCTCGCGAACCAATGGCGGACGCCTTCGTCGACGGGAAGCACGGCTTCAAGACCAGCGAGAGGCTCCCGAATGATGCCCGAAAAAAAGCCCGATGCAGCCTTGTTCGGCTTGCCCGGCCGCACAGTGATGGTCGGCAGGCGAATGCCGATCCCATCCACGAAGCCGCGGCGGGAATAATCGGCGAGCAGCAGCTCGCAGATCGCCTTTTGCGTTCCATAGGAGGTCAGCGGGGTCAGTGGAAATTCATCGGGGATTTCGGGCGGCAGCGGCTCCCCGAAAACGGCGATCGAGGAAGTGAACACGAGGCGTGGACAGTAGTCGGGCTGCTGACGGATCGCTTCGAGAAGATGCCGCGTACCGTCGAGATTGATGCGATAGCCTTTCTCAAAATCGGCCTCTGCTTCGCCGGACACAATAGCGGCGAGCTGGAAGATCAAGTCCGGTCGCTCGGCTAGGAGCTTGGTGGCAGCTTCCGGAGCGGAAAGATCGACGGCATGAGAGGCGATCGGAATGCTCGTTGCAGGCGCTTCGGCAGCAACGATATCGGCCAGTATAATCTGCGCGATCGCGCGATCGCCAATCCTGCCGTTCTTTAGCAGGGCCGCCGTCAGCTTGCGGCCGACCATACCGGCTGAGCCGATCACCAAAACCTTCATGCCATCCTCCAAAGCAAATCGGCGCCCGAAGGCGCCGACCGAGCTTTTCACATCTCGCTTCGGATCAGAAGCGGTAGCGCAGAGAGGCGCGCAGTTCGTGAATGAAGTTGTTGTTGATGATATAGGCGTTGGCAAGGTTCGCCGGCTGGCTCATCACCTTGTTCATGTAGATGCCGCGATAGCCGAGATCGGCCACATGGGAGCCAAAATCGTAGCTCACGCCGGCCATGACAGCGCCGGCACCTTCGAGCGAGGTGCCCCAGGCATGCTGCGTGCTGCCATCCATGACTTCGGAATAGTTCTTGGCGACACCGAGACCGGCACCGACATAAGCGCCGAAGCCGCCCGCGCCATAGCCGTTACCCGATAGGCTGAAGTCGTAGTAAAGGTTGGCGAGCGCCAGACCCGAACGCAGGTTTACCGAGTACCCGTTGGTGGTCGCAAGGCCACCATAGTTGAGGTAGTCGATGGTGACGTCGGCACGAATACCGTGACCGCTATCGTAACCGACACCAGCGCCGACGCTATAGCCGTAGCCCCACTTGTCGAACGTGGTGGTCGCGCAGTTACAATAGATCGCGTCCTGGGCCGTCCAGGCGCCGCCGGCAACGCTGCCGCGGAGGTAGAGGCCGCCCGAGACGCCATAATCCACATCCGGCACTTCGATGACGGGGGGATAATAGGGAACGAGGTCCGCGGCAATTGCCGGGCCTGCGACTGCTGAACCCGCCAGCAGGAACGCAGCAATGAGCTTGCGCATGAATTCAGTCCTTTATTTGCCACGACTCTTCGTCGATTAACGGCAAATATCGGGCAAACTCGTTAAAGCACGTTTAACCCTAAGCCCGGCTTAACCCTCCTGTTTAACCCTAATAGGATTGATACGCATCTCAGGCGATCTTGAGGATCGCTGCCTCGACTTGGCCGACCACGTTTTCGACCAGCGCGGCATCATCGGCCTCGCCCATGACACGGATCACCGGCTCCGTGCCCGACGGACGAACGACAATACGGCCAGCGGCGCCGAGCATGGACTGTGCGTCGGCGATGGCCTGCTTGACGTGCTTGTCATCGAGCGGCTTGCCGGACTTGAAGCGGACATTGCGCAAGAGCTGCGGCACGCGCTCGAAGCGGTGGCAGATTTCCGAGATCGGGCGATTTTGCTGCTTGAGCACAGCCAGCAATTGCAGCGCCGCAACAAGACCGTCGCCCGTCGTCGTGAAATCGGAAAGGATGATATGGCCGGACTGTTCACCGCCGACATTGAAGCCTTTGTTACGCATGGTCTCAAGCACGTAGCGATCGCCCACCTGCGTCCGCTCGAGTGTCAGACCTAAGCCACCAAGATAGCGTTCGAGCCCGAGATTGCTCATGATGGTCGCAACGATCCCGCCGCCGACCAGCATCTCGCGCTCAAGCCAGCTGTGTGCGATAACGGCCATGAACTGGTCGCCGTCGACCACATTGCCCTTCTCGTCGATGATGATGACGCGATCCGCGTCGCCGTCGAGCGCGATACCGATATCGGCACGCACTTCCTTGACTTTGGCCGAAACCGCTTCCGGCGCGGTCGAGCCGACCTTGTGATTGATGTTATAACCGTTCGGCTCATCGCCAATGGCAATGACCTCTGCGCCCAGTTCCCAGAGGGCGACCGGAGCAACCTTATAGGCCGCACCATTGGCGCAATCGACAACGACGCGAAGGCCGGAAAGGTCAATGCTGCGCGGCAATGTGCGCTTGGCATATTCGATATAGCGGGTGCTAGCGGCTTCGTCGCGGTGAGCCCGGCCGATCTGCATGCCATGTGCAAGAAGCTTGGTCATGTCCGTATCGATCAGCCGCTCGATTTCGGCCTCGATCTCGTCGCTGAGCTTGTAGCCATCCGGGCGGAAGAACTTGATGCCATTGTCTTCGTAAGGGTTATGCGACGCCGAAATCATCACGCCAAGGTCGGCGCGCAGCGAGCGCGTCAGCATGGCGACGGCAGGCGTCGGCATGGGACCAAGGAAGTAGACGTCCATCCCCACGGCTGTGAAGCCAGCCGCCAGCGCGCTCTCGAGCATATAGCCGGAGCGGCGCGTATCCTTGCCGATGACGACCCGATTGCGATGATCGCCGCGTACGAACTTGGTGCCGGCAGCCATGCCGACCTTCATAGCGAGCTCTGGCGTCAGCTTCTCGCCATTGGCCATGCCGCGAATGCCATCGGTGCCGAAATACTTGCGCGCCATCTTGGTCTCCCGAGAAATGGTCTCATGCGGCTAATACCACTTTTGCCCGGAGTAGCGCATGCCGCAGCATAAGGAAAGGGCCACCCTGGGGTGGCCCTAACGAAGTCCTTCAGCTCTCAGGCTGCGGTTCCATGCCTGGCTCGGGCGGGGCGTCGGGACGCTTCTTCCCGGATTTGCCGGCGGTGGGCACGCCCGTCGCCTTGGGAACAGCAGGACCGCTATCGTCCGGACGAATCGGCTGCTTGCCATCCATAAGGGCGCGCAGCTCGTCGCCCGTCAGCGTTTCATATTCGAGCAGCGCCTGCGCAATCGCTTCCCACTGATCGTGGTAAGTGGTCAGGATATCGCGCGCCGAGGCTTCACCATCTTCAATGAGCTTGCGCACTTCCTGGTCGATAAGCTTGGCGGTTTCATCCGACATGTTGGTCGACTGGGTCACCGAATGACCAAGGAAGACTTCCTGATCGTTCGACTTGTAGCGCACGCGGCCGAGACGCTCGCTCATGCCCCATTCCATTACCATCGAACGGGCAAGACTCGTTGCCATTTGGATATCGCCAGATGCACCCGAAGTAACCTTTGCGGGGCCGAACTTGATGATCTCGGCTTCGCGACCACCGAACAGCATGGTCAGACGCGCCAGCGCCTTTTCCCGGCTGAAAGAATAGGTGTCGTTCTCGGGTAGGGTCATCACCATGCCCAGCGCGCGGCCGCGCGGAATGATCGTCGCCTTATGGATCGGGTCGATGCCGGCAACCTTGAGCGCGATGATGGCGTGGCCAGCTTCGTGATAGGCAGTCAGCTTCTTTTCGTCATCAGTCATGGCCATGGTGCGGCGCTCTGCGCCCATCATGATCTTGTCCTTGGCGTCCTCGAATTCCTGGTGCGTGACGAAGCGCTTGTTCTTGCGCGCCGCCATCAGGGCGGCTTCATTGACAAGGTTCATCAGGTCCGCGCCCGAAAAACCAGGCGTACCACGAGCGAGAACTTTCAGATCGACGTCAGGAGCCAACGGCACCTTGCGGACGTGAACCTTGAGAACCTTTTCGCGGCCCGACACATCCGGGTTCGGCACGACGACTTGACGGTCGAAACGGCCGGGACGGAGGAGCGCAGGGTCGAGAACGTCGGGGCGATTGGTCGCGGCGATCAGGATGATGCCTTCATTGGCTTCAAAGCCATCCATCTCGACGAGGAGCTGGTTGAGGGTCTGTTCGCGTTCATCGTTGCCGCCGCCAAGGCCCGCACCACGCTGGCGACCGACGGCATCGATTTCGTCGATGAAGATGATGCACGGAGCATTTTTCTTCGCCTGTTCGAACATGTCGCGGACGCGGCTCGCGCCGACACCGACGAACATTTCAACAAAGTCAGAACCGGAAATCGTGAAGAACGGCACATTGGCTTCGCCGGCGACCGAACGCGCAAGCAGCGTCTTACCGGTACCCGGAGGACCGACAAGCAGAACGCCGCGCGGAATGCGGCCGCCAAGACGCTGGAACTTGCCCGGATCGCGTAAGAACTCGACGATCTCCTCAAGATCTTGCTTCGCCTCATCCACGCCGGCGACGTCCTCAAACGTCACCTTGCCCTGGGTCTCAGTCAGCAGCTTGGCGCGCGACTTGCCAAAGCCCATCGCGCCGCCACGGCCACCGCCCTGCATCTGGCGTATGAAGAAGAACCACACGCCGATGATGACGATAAAGGGAAGCCAGGACGACAGGAGGATCGACCAGAACGGGCTCGATTCAGGCGCGCGCGCCGTGATCGACACGTTCTGGGTTTCAAGCCGCGAGACGACATCGGCGCCATCGGGAATGACGGTATCGAACCGGGTGCCATCCTGCAGCACGCCAGAAACGATATCGTTGGTGATCGTCACGCTCGACACGCGGCCGGCATCGACATCGCTCATGAACTGGCTGTAGCTTTTTTCACCGACCGACATTGTCCGGGTCGACGACTGGAAGACCTGGAACAGGCCCATCAGCATAAAAAGAATTACGAGCCAGATGGCAAAGTTGCGGAAATTTCCGTTCATCAATCCTGTCCCGGAGGGAGCCAGCGCGCGACGCGGCAGCATTGGGCCGAATGTAAGACCCCTATTGGGGCGTTACAAGGGCAAGACCTGCGGCGTTCAGGGCGCAACGTCCAGTCATATTGTCGCGACGGGGTTAACGGGATGTAGCGTGTCCGGTTCCGGTGAGATGGCGACGTTCAACGATTTCGCGCCATCAATCCACGAGCAGCGTCACCGTGATCCGCTCGTCGAACGACCAGCCGCCCAAAGAGAGAACTGCTCCGGTCGCGTCGCGCACGATCGGCGCTGTGCGGATAGCCTCTGCGGGCGTCGTCACCTTGAAGCCCAAAACCTCCTCGAGCCGGTGACGTGGAAAGAAGTCGGTGGGGGCGGCAAAGAGGCCGGTTTCGGCCGAAACATTGGTGATGCGGAACCTCTCGTCCCAAACGATCGGTTCGCCAGGGGTAAGGAGCTTTTGCTCGGGCAGCGCCCTGCCCGGCTCCCGCGCCACGAGCACTGATCCATCCTTGACACGAATGATCGTGCCCAAAAGCGTCGTGCCGCGGGGCAGCGTCCCGCTTGTCAGTTGCTCGAAGAGCCGTTCGACCTGCCCCAGCGCCCGGGTTTTCTGCCGGCCACCGACAACGGCGAGCACCCGGCTCAGGATACGACGGCCGACGGCAGGACCGAGTTGGCCGAGCGCTGCAAGAGACATGGAGGCCGCCCCGAAACCATCGAGCGTCACAAGTTCAGCGAAGGCGCCATCGGCAAGCTGGGATAGCGCCTCATCGGCCTCCGCCATGCGGGCAGAGAAGCGGGCCAATGCAGCGCCGTCGAGCCCCTCGCGCGCTAGAGCCGGGAGGAGGCGCCGCCAGCGGACGCGCTCGTAGCTTTCATCGTCATTGGATGGATCATGCACCGGTGTGAGGCCAGCGTCGCTGACGATTGCAGCGAGCATGGCCGGCTCCACATCGAGCAGCGGGCGAAAGACGCGCACCCCCTCGACTTCGGAAAAGACGCTCATTCCGCTCAGGCCATCAAGCCCGCTACCATGAGCAAGGCGCATGAGAATGGTCTCGGCTTGATCAGCCCGATGATGCGCCGTCAGCAATACCTTGGCGCCATCGCGCTCCATGGCCTCGCCGATCAACCGGTAGCGCGCCTGCCGCGCAGCTTCCTGCAATCCGCTTTCGGGATGGTCACCGTCCCAGACAAGGCCACGAAAGGCGAAGCCGAGACGCTCGCTTTCCGCGCCAACCATGGCGACTTCACCAGCGGCTTCGGGCCGCAGGCCATGATCGAGACTGTAGACGATGATGACTGGACCCTGCGCCAGTTGCTCCGTCCAGCGCCGAACCAGCAGCATCAGCGCCAGGCTGTCGGGTCCACCCGAAACGGCAAGCCCGATAACGGCATCGCCGGCGACCGGGGCAAAGAGCGCAGCAAGCGCCGCGGGATCTGCGAGGTCCGGGGTCAAGCCGGCGGGCATTCGGCCTTGGCTTTCTCCTCGCCCAACCGCGTCAGGAAGGCCGGTGGCAGGGTGGTGTAGCGCTTATCGACTTCGGAGAAGGTGCGGCAGGCCGTCTCGCGCTCGCCGGCCCCAGAAAGAGCCATGCCGAGCTTGAGCAACAGGTCCGGGGCACGGGCATGATCAGGATGCTTCTGGAAAGCATCGAGAAGTACCTCGGCTGCCTGGTCGTACTGCTGCTGGTAAATGAGCGATTCCCCAAGCCAGTTTGCCGCGTCGGTCACTTGCGGATTGTCCGGATAAAGCGACACGAACTGCTCGAACTGATCGGTGGCAAAGGCATAGTCGCCAGAAACCATGGCTTCATAGCCAGCGGCAAACTGCGCATCGGCATCGGCATTGCCCGAAGGCGTTGCGCCAGGATTATAGCTCAGGTCCAGCGGCTGGCCGGTGGCAAGATCGATACCGCCGGCCTGACCGGTGCCAACCAGCGGATCGCCCGATTGGCCGAGATCGTCCATCGGCGCGGCATTTGTGTCCGTGAAAGTCGGATCGAACTCGACTTCGCCGGGCAGCGGCTTGACGCCCTGCTCGGGAATGTCAGTCAGAGGCACGGCGTCTTCGCCCGTTGGGGCCGGGGTCTGGATTTGGGGTTGGGCCTGCGGCGACGCCTCGGGCGGCGTCGCGCCGCCAGATTGGGTCACCGCATCAGTTTTTCCCCCAGCACCGCCTTCCAGCTGCTGGAAGCGGAACTCATTGTCTTCCTGCATGCGGTTGATGATTTCCTGCATCTGCGTGAGCTGGAAAGTCAGGCCTTCGACCTGGCCGTTGAGGACGCGCAATTGCTCTTCGAGCTGTTGGATGCGGACAAGCAATTGTGCCTGATCGGCCTGCGCCACCAGCATCCGGTCCGGCTGGGTATTGTTGAGGGCCAAGCCGCCCAGTTCGCCGGGAAGGATCATGCTCTGGGCATTGGCCGCTGGCGCATAGAGCCCCAATCCCATCGCCACGGCGCACAAACCGGCGCGCGCCTTTCTGTTCAACGTTCCAAGCTGCACGCCTCTGCCTCCGTTCGATGATACCGCGCCTACATGGGTATCATTGGCCTGCCGATAAAGGCCAATTTTGGCCAAAACAAACCACCCGGCCCACTTTCGTGGCGCCGGGCGTTCTTGCCTCCAGTTCTTGCGACTGGAAATTCTGGTTATTGCACCACGGTAACGGCGCGGCGGTTCTGGCTCCAGCAGGAAATGTCGTTGCAGATGGCCACCGGACGTTCCTTGCCAAAGGACTGGCTGGTGATGCGGCCACCATTGACGCCCTTGGACGTCAGGTAGTTCACGACCACCGACGCGCGGCGGGCGCCGAGCGCGATGTTGTATTCGCGGGTGCCGCGCTCGTCGGCATGGCCTTCGATGAGGATGCGGTAGTTCTGATACTGGTTGAGCCAGGCTGCCTGCTTGTCGAGCGTAGCCATGGCTTCCGAGGTCAGCGAACTCGAATCGGTTTCGAAGAACACGCGATCGCCGACCGTGACGATGAATTCCTGCTGGCTGCCCGGCGCACCCCCGCCAGGTCCCAGATTGCCGGCGCCGGTCAGGCCAACGGCATCATTGGAACTGCGCGAACAAGCAGCGACGACGACGACGAAAAACAGCATCGCGGCAGCGCGCAACGCAGTGTTCAGGGGTGCGGGAAGGGCCACGGTTAGCTCCAGAAAAGGCAACAATCTTAAGAGCAGCATTTACCGCGCTTAATCTTAAGGCCGGGTTTGTCGGCATGGTTAATCTTTGCCTATCGCGGCGCGAATGTGGCAGAAATCCGGGCTTTTCCGTGGCGTTGCCAAAGCGCAACAGGTTTTGGCATCAATCACGTTAAGGTTAAGCTCGCCCGGCAACAGATGACAAAAAGGGGGGCTGAAGCCCCCCTTTCGTGCTAGCTGCGAAGATTGGACCAGGATGGGTCCGAAGCGTAGGTTTCAGTTGCAATCGTCAGCGGGTTACGACCCCAGATATCGACGCTCATGAGGCGCGGGCCGTCATTGCCACCCGGATCCTGGAAAAACATGATGACGCGACCATTCGGTGCCCAGGTCGGACCTTCCGCGTGGAAGCTCGAATAGAGAAGGCGTTCGCCTGAACCGTCGGGTGCCATGACGCCGATATGGAACTGCCCACCCGACTGGCGCGTAAAGGCTATAAGGTCACCCTTGGGCGACCAAACTGGCGTCGAATAGCTGCCTTGGCCAAAGCTGATGCGCTGCGCATTTCCGCCCCCGGCGCCCATCATGTAAATCTGGGGCGAGCCGCCGCGATCGCTCTCGAAGACGATGCGGCTGCCATCGGGCGAATAGGATGGGCCGGTATCGATCGCAGCACCGGAGGTCAGCTGCACGGGCGAACCGCCACCGGTGGAAATGGCGTAGAGGTTGGTCGCGCCACCCTGTTCGACCGAAAAGGCGACGGTGCCGCCATCGGGAGAAAAGCGTGGCGCGAACGTCATGGCGCCGACATTGGCGAGGCGCTGCTGCTGGCCCGAAGAAAGCTGCAGCAGATAGACCTGCGGATTGCCGTCGGCAAAGTTCATATAGGTGACCAGATCGCCATTGGGCGCAAACCGTGGCGTCAGCGCCATGGTCGAGCCATCGGTCAGATACTGCACGTTGGCGCCATCCTGATCCATGATCGCAAGGCGGCGCGTGCGGTTGGCCTTGGGGCCGCTTTCCGCGGTGTAGATGACGCGGGTATCGAAATAGCCCGTGCCGCCGGCGAGCTGCTCATAGATGGCGTCCGACACGATATGGGCAATGCGGCGCGCCGAATTGGGATCGGTATTGTAGCTCTTGCCGACAACCTGCGCGGCCTGCTGCGTATCCCAGACGCGCACCGAAGACGAAATCTGGCCACCACGCTCGACCGAGCCCATGACGAGCGCATCGACATTTGCCGTGCGCCAGACGTTGAAATCCGGCGTCCCGTTGACGTCGCCGACCTGCACCGGCAGCGAGGCCGGATCGAGCGGCAGGAAAAGACCGGACCGGCGAAGATTGTTGCGCACGATATCGGCGATTTCGCGCCCGAAATTGGGGTCGGACGAAGCGAAATCGGGAATGGCGATCGGCAGCGGCTGGAAGTTGGCGCCTTCGACGACGATGCGCAACTGCGCCATGGTCATTTGCGAGGTGGCGAGAAGAGCGCTGCCGGCCAGGCCAAGCTTGAGTGCAGAACGCCGGGTAAGAAGCGTCATGGTCTTTGTTGTCTCCAATTTCGCTGTTGGCCGAATTGTGGCCAGCACAAAGGCAAATTCAAGGTCAGGGTTGCAGGTCGACTTCGAGCGTCTTCCAGACGTCGTAGCTCTCTGCGGAAAAGGAATAAGGCGCACAACGTTCCACGGCACGAATGGCACCGGTCGCGAGGCGCTGCGCGGCTTCGGATTTATCCGGATCGATAACCGAGGCGTCGGTCACTGCGCCGTCTAGCGCGAGCGCCACGCGCAGCTTGACGCTGCGGCCGCTGCCGATATCGGCAGGGGCGATCGTCCAGCAGGATTTCACCTGTTCGACAAACGCCTCGAGTTCAACTTGGCTTACCTCCTGAGCTTCAGCGCCAGGAGACAACAGCGCGACGATGGCGAGCGCGGTTAGCGGGGCGAGACGGGTCATGGACGAAGCTCCACCTCGATCGACTGCCATTCGTTGTAGGAATCCGAGGACAGCATGGAATATGGACCGCACTGGACAACGGCGCGCTGAGCAGCGCGGGCAATGCCCTGGCCCGCCGGCGTCGGGTCAGCCGACACGATCTGCGGCGTGCCGTTGACACTGCCGTCGGGGTTCATCGACATGCGCAGGGTCACGTTCATGCCCGAGTTGAAATCGCTCGGGAGCAGATTCCAGCAGGTCTTGATCTTGGCGACGAGCCCGTCGATCGCCGATTGGCTAAGGCGCGCCGAGGTGCCGGTCGTGTCGCCAAGCGTCGGCGAACCACCCTGCCCCGTCGTGCCACCGGTGGTGGGCGCATTGTTGATGATGGCGCTGATGTCGTCGGCAAGGTCAGAGTTAAGGGCGGTCGGGCCAGACGGGGTCGGCGTTGGCGTATCGTTCTGGGCAGTATTTTGTGCAGCCGCGGCAGCAGCCTGGCGCTTGCGCTCTTCTTCCTCCCGCTTCTTGCGCTCCGCTTCGGCGGCAGCAAACTGCTGACGCAACTGGGCAAGATTGCTTGGACGCGCAGCCGGGGTCGGCGCGTTGACGGCGGGCGCCTCGGGTTCGGGCGTCGGTTGGGGCTCTGGCTCTGGCGCCGGCTCAGGCGTTGGCGCAGGTTCAGGTGTCGGCGCCGGCGTCGGCTCAGGCGTTGGGGTTGGCTCGGGAGCGGGAGCCGGCGTCGGGCGAGTCTGTGGAATCGGTGGCGCCGGCGTCGGCGCTGGGGTCGGTGCCGGCGTGGGTGTAGGTGCGGGCTCAGGCTCTGGCGCCGGATCAGGCTCTGGCGCCGGTTCAGGTTCGGGCGCCGGCTCGGGGACGGGTTGGGGCTGCGGGGTAGGCTCGGGCGCCGGTGCGGATTCGGTCACCGGGGCAGGCGTCGGAACGTCCGCAGGCGACGGCGTCGGCTGGTCCTGCTCCGTATTGCCCGTTGGCTGGGCGAGTTCGGCGGGCTGATCGCTCTCGACGATGGACGGCGTTTCGGTATCGACCACGGTGCTGTCGAGCTGGCCGGCGCGGATATTGGAATATTCCTCGACCGGCACGAGATCGACCGAGATGGATTCAACGACAGGCGTCAGCGGCTCGGTCGATCCAAGATTGATCAAACCAAGCACGATCAGCAGCACGTGGACTGAAGCTGAGACGACAACGCCTGTCCGCATCGGCCTATTGCTCGCCGCGTTCGGTGACGAGCCCGATCTTTGAATAGCCTGCCGCCGAAAGTAGCCCCATGACGCGCATTACCGCCCCATAATTGGCCGTGGTATCGCCGCGGAGGAAAATGCGATCCTCAGGCGTCGCTAGGCCAGAAACGGTGGTGATGAGGTTGGCTTCGTCGACCGGCGTTTCATCGACATAGATGGCGCCTTCCGGCGTCACCGCCACGGTGATCGGCTGGGTCTGGCTTGGCATGTCTGCCGCCGCCGATTGCGGCAGGTCGACCGGCACGCCGGCCGTCATCATGGGCGCGGCAACCATGAAGATGATGAGCAGCACCAGCATCACGTCGACCATCGGCGTGATGTTGATTTCGCTCATTACCGCTTTCCGGCGACCGCGACGGCGGCGTCCGCCGCCCCCGCCTCCGCCGCCTGCTACACCCATGCCCATATCAGCGGCTCCGGGCTTCGAGCTGGCGGCTCAGAATGGTCGAAAATTCGTCGGCAAAGCCTTCGAGGCGGCCAATCATCTTGCCGGCGTCAGCAGAAAGCTTGTTGTAGGCGATAACGGCTGGGATAGCCGCGACAAGACCGATAGCCGTCGCAAAGAGCGCTTCGGCGATCGGCCCGGCAACAACCGCCAGATTGGTCGAGGACGATGCCGCGATATTGGTAAAAGCGTTCATGATGCCCCAGACTGTCCCGAAAAGACCGATAAAGGGTCCAGCAGATCCGACCGTGGCGAGAAAGCCCAGGCGCTTTTCCAAAAATTCGCTTTCGCGGGCGATGGCGACATCGAGCACCTTATCAAGGCGCTGCTGCATGCCGACAAAGCTTGCCGCATTCTGCTCGTGGCTGCGCTTCCATTCCTTCATGGCAGCGACAAACACTGCTCCCATGCCACCCGAGGATTTTTCAGACTGCTGCTGGTAAAGCTCTTCCAGTGACTGGCCCGACCAGAAGGTGCGCTCGAAGCGATTCATCTCGGCCTGCGTCCGGCGATACGCAATCGACTTGTCGACAATGATGGCCCAGCACCAGACGGAAGCGCCGAGCAGGCCCAGCATCACCGACTTGACGACGATGTCGGCCGCCCAGAACAGTCCCCAAATGGACAGGTCGGCATGCGGAGCCGCCGCTCCCACTGCATCCATGGCTTCCATGAAGTGATCCTTTCGGCCTGGCCCAAGCGCCCGGCCCCATACATTGGTGCGATGGGGGCGGAATCTGTCAAAATTAAGAGAAATGCCCTGAAAGCCGGGCTTCTCGGCCCCGCCCTCAGCGCAATCGCTCCTTTGACTCGATTATGGTGACCAAGTGGTTAAGAAACAGATTCCGCTGACAAGGAAGTCAATGGTCGCCTGCGAAACGTGCACGCAGTTCCGCAGGAAGACGCGCGGGCCCACCGCTGGTTTTGATCGCCACGACCACTACCTTGGCTATTGTCAGCACCGTCTGGTCACGCAGAATTGTCTGCTTGAGCGATAGGCGAACGCCGCTCGTGTCCGTGACTTCAGTGGTCACAGTGAGAAGATCGTCAATACGCGCGGCGCCGAGGAAATCGATCTCCATCGACCGCACGGCAAATGCGATGCCCTTCTCAATCAACTCGAAATGGTGGATTCCGAGATCGCGCAAGAACTCGGTGCGGCCGCGCTCGAAAAATTTCAAATAGGCCGCGTGATAAACATTTCCCGAGAAATCGGTGTCTTCGTAGTAGATGCGCACCGGAAAGGCGTGGATTGTCATGCCGAGCGCTCGTCGAAGACGATATGGGTATGCCCCGATGGCAACTTACGCAAAAACTCGGGCAGCCAGCGCGGCAGGAGATTCGCTTTCTCCAGAGCATCGCCCTCCAGTAGTACCCAGTAGAAGTACAGGTCATGCCCCTCGTCACGCCGCTCGAGCCACGGGGAAGCGCCGTTCGGCCCCTCTCCCGGCAAGGTTACGGCGTAGAAAAAACCGAGCTCATGAAAATCTTCGCCCTCGCGACGATAGAAACTCTCGGACGTAGCCAGCATAGCGCCGATTTCAGCCGGCAGAGCGATTTCCTCGGCAATCTCGCGGGTGAGGCTCAGCCGGCTATCCTCACCCAGTTCGACTCTCCCGCCTGGGAGCATGGCATAATCGTCGTCATCTTCCCGGCAGATCAGCACATGGCCGTCGACAACAATGACTGCCGCCACGCGATAATTGAAGCGACCATGCGAGAGCGGGAAGCTGATGACGTGCCGCTCAACCATGTCGGGCTCCAAGTTCGATCAGGACGATTTCGGGTGGCGCATCGAAACGCAACGGAAGCCCGGAATGCCCGAGGCCTGCGCCGACGATCAGATGGCGGCCCTCTTCGACGATATGGCCATGCAGATAGCGGCGCCCGTAGCGCGACGGCACGACTGGCGCATATCCGAAAAAGCGGATTTGCCCATGATGAACATGACCCGACAGGGTCAACGCCACCCGCTCCGGCACTTCGGGAAAAATATCTGGCTCATGCGCCATGAGGATGACGGGCGCATCGTCACCAACCTTGGCCAGGGTACCATCGAGATCGGCGAGGCGACGGCCATCTTCATGTTCGGCGATCTGATCGCCAAGGCCGGCAAGCCAGAAGGACGTTTCGCCTGTTCCAAGACGGACGGCCTGATTGACATAGACAGGGATGCCGACGCTCTCGAGCGCAACAAGCGCCTCCGGACGTTCGAGCACACGGTGCCGCTTTCGCGCGATACGCGGATAATCGTGATTGCCGAGAACCGCATGGACACCAAGTGGCGCCTTGAGGCCGCCCAATGGCTTGGCCCAGGCATCGGCGGTCAGATGGCGGCTGAACCGTGGACCTTCCTCGAAATCGCCGAGGAGCAGGACAATGTCGGCTCCAAGCGCATTGGTTTTTCGGACGATTGTTTCCAAGGCATCGACACCGAGCCAGGGTTCGGCAACATGAAAATCGCTCAACATGGCGATGCGCAAGGGAAGATCGGATGGCCAGTTAAAGACCGAAGGCGCATAGCGCACTATCCTGATGCCGTCGTTTTCGATCCAGCTATGCGCCCCGAAAAGGTGAAGAAGGCGCTGGATGGGATGCCCCATGGGTCAGTCCTGCCCCTCTTCGCCCTCAAAGAGGCTGGCCTGCATCCCGACAAATCCTTGCGGCACCGCCTTGCCCAGATGCTGGAAGGCGATGGCGGTCAACATACGCCCGCGAGGCGTGCGCTGGATAAAGCCCTGTTGAAGCAGATAGGGTTCCACGATCTCCTCGATGGCGTCCCGAGGCTCGCTGAGCGCGGCCGCGATGGTCTCGATCCCGACAGGACCGCCATTATAAAAATCGGAAATCGTCGTCAGATAGCGCCGGTCGAGCTGGTCGAGGCCACGCGCATCGACATCGAGGCGCAGCAGCGCCTTGTCGGCCAGCTTGCTGTTGACCTCCGCAGCGCCATCGACCGTCGCAAAATCTATAACGCGCCTCAAGAGCCGTCCGGCGATACGCGGCGTGCCGCGCGATCGGCGCGCAATTTCGAGTGCGCCATCAGGCGCCATGGGCATGCCCATCAGCCGGGCGCCGCGTGTAACGATCTGCACCAGCTCCTGCGGCGTGTAAAAATTGAGCCGGACAGGAATGCCGAACCGGTCGCGCAGGGGTGTCGTCAGGAGGCCTGCGCGGGTGGTCGCGCCGACAAGCGTGAACTTGGCGAGATCGATCCGCACCGAGC
This sequence comes from Devosia soli, assembly GCF_000970455.1. Lineage (GTDB taxonomy): Bacteria > Pseudomonadota > Alphaproteobacteria > Rhizobiales > Devosiaceae > Devosia > Devosia soli. The sequence goes on from NZ_LAJG01000048.1 coordinate 337,673, forward strand.
GGGCAGCAGGCCCCTCGCCGATGATGAGATCGAGCTGGAAATCCTCCATCGCCGGATAGAGCACTTCCTCGATCGCGGGATTAAGGCGATGAATTTCGTCGATGAAGAGCACGTCCCGCTCTTCAAGATTGGTCAGCAGCGCAGCAAGATCGCCCGCCTTGGCGATAACCGGTCCAGACGTGGCGCGAAACCCGACGCCGAGCTCCTTGGCAATGATCTGCGCCAGGGTGGTCTTGCCGAGCCCCGGCGGACCGACAAAAAGCACATGGTCGAGCGCCGAACCGCGTTTTTTTGCTGCCTCGATGAAGACCTCGAGATTGGCGCGCGCATCAGCCTGCCCGACGAAATCGGAAAACCCAGAAGGGCGTAGTGCGACATCGAGCGGCTCATCGCGACCCGCGGCAGGAGAGGTGAAAGACGTCACTGGCTAAGCTCCCGCAGCCCGAGGCGAATGAGCTTTTCAGTGGCGGTGTCCTCACCTTCCTTGGCGACGACGCGGGCAAGCGCAGCCGAAGCCTGGGCACTGGAGTAGCCAAGGTTAGTGAGCGCCGAAACGGCATCGGCGACATTGCTCGATGCCACGCCTTCGCCAAGAGCACTCTGCAGCCCCAGCGTCCCTGCGTCGACCGCACCGATGGCGGGGACTTTACCCTTGAGTTCTGTAACGATGCGGACAGCCAGTTTTGGCCCGACGCCATTGGCGCGGCCGACCATGGCCTTATCCTGCAGCGCCACGGCGCTCGATAGTTCGGATGGCGTCAGGACCGAAAGGATGGAAAGAGCGACGCGCGCGCCGACACCCTGGACGGTGGTGAGCAGCAGGAACCACGATTTTTCCGCCTCGGTCGCAAAGCCGAAAAGGCGGATCAGATCCTCGCGGAGGATAGTTTCGATGAAGACGACTGTTGCTTCGCCTACGCGCGGCAGCGATTGCAACGTGCGCGTCGAGCAATGCACCTGGTAACAGACGCCGCCGCAGTCGATCAGCACCCAATCGTCGCCAAAACCGTCTACCAGCCCCTTGAGCTTGCCGATCATGCCACCGCTCCCATCCGCTTCAACGATACGCGGTGGTGAACGTGACAAATCGCAACGGCCAGCGCGTCGGCAGCGTCGGCACCTTTGAAACTGGCGGTCGGCAGAAGGGTGCGCACCATCAATTCCACCTGGTTCTTTTCTGCATGGCCGGTGCCGACGACGGATTTCTTTACGAGGTTCGTCGCATATTCCGCAACGAACAGGCCGTGCTGGGCCGGCGTCACCAGCGCCACACCACGCGCCTGCCCCAGAATCAGCGCCGAGCGCGGACCGGCATTGACGAAGGTTTCTTCCACCGCTGCTTCATCGGGGCGATGGGCCATCAGCACTTCGGCAAGCCCTGCTGCAAGTGCCACAAGCCGATCGGCCAGCGCGCCATCGGTCGGCGGGGTCACGGTTCCGGCGGCGACGAAACTCAGGCGATTGTCTTGCGCATCGACCACGCCCCAGCCACAGCGGCGCAGGCCTGGGTCGATACCGATGATTCGAACGGTTCTGCTCATGGGGCTCTTTCTATCAGCTTCGCCGAACCTACCAAGACTTAAGTGAACAAAGCAGAAACCCGATGGCAGCATGGTCTGGGGATATCTGCAAGTTTACGCATCGGCGAAACCCGTATTTCATAAACTGCCGCCTAACGTCGCTTCCGGGACGCAGGGACGGATGATGCAACGAGTCGATGGCGCAAGGCCTCGGCTCGCTCGTCAACACTTCTCAAATCGTCGGGAGTAGATGGGGATCGCCTTGGCGATCGCCGGTTCAGTCTTGCACTATCTGACTAGGGGCCTCGGCCCAGCTTCGCCATTTTGCAGTATCGAGGACAGGGCACACCATGACGTCACCACGCACGATCCATGCACTGCAGGGCTGGTCCAGCGTTGCCAAGTGGACAGTGTTCGGCCCTGTAGCCTGCATGGTTATCGCGCTGGTCTACAATGCCATCGCCTTTGCCGACCTTGGCCCCGAAGCGTTGCGGCGATCCCTGTTGTCGGCAACGATTCTGCCGGCCCTTGTGGCGAGCCCGTTGTTCTTCTATTTTTCAGTGCGTCTGCGCAACCTCGCCATCACTAACCGGAGGCTGGGGCTCGTGGCACGTACCGATAGCCTCACCTCATGTCTCAACCGGGGTGCGTTTACGGCACGCGTTGAGACTGTGCTCGATGGGGAAGCCGCCCTCGAGGCCGGCGCGCTCCTCATGATCGATGCGGACAATTTCAAAGCCATCAACGACCTCTTCGGCCACGATGCCGGCGATGAGGCGCTAACCATTCTTTCCCGCTCGATCCGTTCCGTTCTGCGGGCCGGGGATCTCATCGGCCGCATGGGCGGCGAAGAGTTTGCCGTCTTCCTGCCGCGCGTCGATCAGAAAAATGCCGAGGCGATCGCCGAAAGGATCAGGCGGGTGGTCCAGCTGGCCCAGTTCGCTCCACGCGGCCAGGCCTATCCACTGACGGTCAGCATCGGTGGCGCAGTCTTTAATAACCGCACCAGCTTTGCCGAACTCTTCCGCATCGCGGACCAGCGCCTCTATGGCGCCAAGCATTCAGGGCGCAACCAGGCGGTGATCGTCCATGCCCTCGATCATCCATCCATCGCATTGAGAAAAACGGCATGAAAAAAGGCGGCCTGGGCCGCCTTTTCTTCGCATGCATTTGAGGGCACCGGTCAGCTGGCGAGCTTGGCCGCGTCTTCGTCGCTCATGTCGAAGTTCGAATAAACGTTCTGCACGTCGTCGTCTTCTTCGAGCGTGGCGATCAGCTTCATCAGCGTCGCGCCTTTTTCGGCGTCGATCGGCGTCTGGTTCTGTGGACGCCAGATGGCCTTCACAGATTCTGCTTCGCCCAGCACCTTTTCAAGCGCAGCCGAGACTTCGGCCATCGCTTCGAAGGAGGTGTAGATGTAGTGGCCCTCTTCGTCGCTCTCGACGTCATCGGCACCAGCCTCGATGGCTGCTTCCATGACCTTGTCTTCCGAGCCAGCCGAAGCTGGATAGGTGATCTCGCCGACGCGATCGAACATGAAGCCAACGGAACCGGTTTCGCCGAGCGCGCCGCCGTTCTTTGAGAAATAGGAGCGCACGTTGGATGCGGTGCGGTTCCGATTATCCGTCAGTGCCTCGACGATGACGGCAACGCCGCCGGGACCATAGCCCTCATAGCGGATTTCGTCATAGTTTTCGCCGTCGCTACCAGAGGCCTTCTTGATGGCGCGGTCGATATTGTCCTTGGGCATAGACTGGGCACGGGCATTGGCCACCGCGAGGCGCAGGCGAGCGTTGAACGCCGGGTCGGGCTGGCCCATCTTGGCCGCCACGGTGATTTCGCGCGCGAGCTTGGAAAAGACCTTGGAGCGGGCAGCATCGGACTTGCCCTTGCGATGCATGATGTTCTTGGCGTGGGAATGGCCAGCCATTCGGAACCTCGGATTTTCGTATTTTGATGGGGCTTATAGGGGGCGGCAGGGCAAAATGGAAGGGTGTGCACAAGCGGCGCGCAGGGCCTGTGTCGTCATTTCATGACTGCAGCTGACGCTTAGCGATGTTAACGCCCCCGGAGACAAGAGGCTCAAAAAGCCGGGAAGGCCTGGTTGAGCGTGCCGCCGATCCGCACTGGCAGGGCCCGGCTCGCAAGTCCGGTCTTGGGATCGGTCTCGACCGCGATCCCGCAGAGTGTCGCCTCCCCCTCGGCGGGTGTGAACCGGCCATTGGGGATGCCCGTCAGAAACCGGTTGAGCGGCTCTTCGGCATCGACCCCGATAATCGAATCATAGTCGCCGCACATGCCGGCATCGGCCATGAGCGCCGTACCGCCCTTGAGGATGCGGTGATCTGCAGTCGGGATATGGGTATGGGTACCGACGACCAGTGTCGCCTTGCCATCGAGAAAATGACCCATGCCCTGGATTTCCGAGGTCGCCTCGGTATGAAAGTCGACGATGACGGCGTCCACCACTTCCCCCAGTGGCGCTGCCGCAAGCGCGGCCTCGACGGCCCGGAAAGGGTCATCCACCGGCTGCAGGAACACGCGGCCCAAGGCATTGACGACGAGGACGCGATGACCATTCCGGCCCTCGACCATCATGGCGCCACGTCCTGGCGCGCCGGGAGCGAAATTGATCGGCCTGATCAGGGTCTGTTCGCGTTCGATATAGCTCAACGTCTCGCGCTGATCGAAGGCGTGATCGCCGAGCGTTACGATGTCGGCGCCGGCATCGCGTAGCCCGTGAAAATGCGCTTCGGTCAGGCCGCGGCCATGGCTGGCATTTTCGCCATTGATGACGACGAAATCGAACCCATAAGTGGCAATAAGGCCCGGCAGACGCTCGCTGACCGCATCGCGCCCCGAGCGGCCGACCACATCACCCAGAAACAAGAACTTCATGAACTCTCCCCGAAGAAACGCACGCCCTCTTCGGTCACAACGGCATCGAGTGGGATATCGTGCCCCTCGCGCGGAATTTCGTCAAACGCCTGGGCGGCGAAGGCAAGACCGACCAGCATCGGGCGTACGGCAAGGGTTGCCAGCGTCCGATCGTAATAGCCCCCGCCATAGCCAAGGCGCGTACCCTGGCCATCGAAGCCAAGAAGCGGCATGAGAATGAGGTCCGGCGCGCGACGCGGCGCCAGGTCTGCCGGCGCCAAGGTCCCGAAACCAGCCTCATAGAGCGGCGCATCCGCTTCCCAGACGCGGAAGTCGAGCGGCTGGTCCGGTCCGTCGACAACCGGCAGCACAACGACCTGCCCGCCATCCATCAGCCGGATAAGGATAGGCTGGCAATCGAGCTCGTCGCGAATGCGCCAATAGCCCGCCACGGCATCGTCGGGGCTGAAGGCGATCTTGTCGAAGAAATGAAAACACACAGACTTTGCAGCGTCGGTCCGAAATTCGGGCGACAGTGCCTCGCGGCGGGCGCGGGCCGCTTTGCGCAAGGCCGCCTTGGCGGTGTCGATCCCCTCATCCGCCATATGCCCTCATGCTCCGGAACCGAAATTGAAGCGCCGCCCTGGCCGTGGGACGAGCGATCCCGGGAACCTACTCACGTAGGTGGGCGCCGTATGTCCGAGCCCACGGGCCCGGTCAGGGACAGCTCCCTTAGGATCGATTAAGGCCCCGGGGATATGTGTGTCCTCACGCGCCGGGCAGCGAGCAAGATATAGGCGCTTCGGAACCGGCGCGCAAATGGCGTACAGCTGCTTAAGCGCAAAATATGAGGGAAATCATCGGGAACCGGGGCAAAGCCCCGGCCCGGGTCAGCAGGGTCCTGCTATTACTTCTTAAGCGCTTCTACGCCCGGCAAGGGTTTGCCTTCCATCCATTCCAGGAAAGCGCCGCCGGCGGTCGATACATAGGTCAGCGCATCCTTCACCCCGGCATGGGCCAATGCGCTGACGGTGTCGCCGCCGCCGGCAACGGAAACCAGGTGCCCGTCATGCGTGCGCTTGGCGACGTGTTTGGCGATTGCCACGGTACCTGCATCGAAAGGCTCCATCTCGAAGGCGCCGACCGGACCGTTCCAGATCACGGTATGTGCGTCATCGATCGCGCCATTGATACGCTCGATCGACTGCGGGCCGATGTCGAGGATCATCCCATCGGGATCGATCGCATCGACGCCATAAAGCCGCGTCGGCGACTTGGCCTTGAAATGCCAGGAGACGACGGCATCGACCGGCAGGATGATGGCGCAATTGGCCTTGTCGGCCTTATCCATGATGCGGCGCGCCGTATCTGCGAGGTCCTTTTCACACAGCGACTTGCCGACGCCATAGCCCTGCGCGAAAAGGAACGTGTTGGCCATGCCGCCGCCGATGACGAGACCATCGACCTTGGTCACGAGATTTTCGAGAAGGTCTATCTTGGAGGAAACCTTGGCGCCACCGACAATGGCGACCACCGGCTTCTTGGGCTTGCCGAGGCCCTTTTCGAGCGCGTCGAGTTCGCCCTCCATGGCAAGGCCCGCTGCGGCGGGGAGAAGGTGGGCAAGGCCTTCGGTCGAAGCGTGAGCGCGGTGGGCGGCAGAAAAGGCGTCATTGACATAGACGTCGCCGAGGCTCGCCATGCGCTTGGCCAGTTCAGGGTCGTTCGCTTCTTCGCCAGCATGAAAGCGCGTGTTTTCGAGGACTAGCACCGAGCCGGCTGGCGCCTCCGCGATCGCCTGCTTGGCAGCGCCGACATCTGTCCAATCAGTCGCGACAAAACCCACAGGATGGCCGGTGACGTCGGCTACGGCGGAACAGACCTGTTCGAGCGAAAATTCCGGATCGACCTTGCCCTTGGGCCGGCCGAAATGGGAGAGCAGCACCACCTTGGCGTCGTGCTTGACGATTTCACGGATGGTGGGCACGAGACGCTCGATGCGCGTCGCATCGGTCACCTTGCCATCGGCCACGGGAACATTGAGGTCCGCCCGCAGCAGCACGACCTTATTGGAAAGATCGAGTTCGTCGAGGGTCTTGAAGTGCTCGGTCATCGCCAGGCTCCGAAAGGCAAACGAAACTTGGGTCTGGCCTATCAGAGGCGCGCTGATCGGGGAAGCGCTTGACGCATATATTCCGTCAACCAGCCCGAAAGTTGCGGAATCACGCTCTGACAAGATTGGGCAAAGGGCGACGACTTTAGCGCGCGTCGATCATCTTGATATGGGAGTTGCAGTTCTGCATTGATCCGAGCAGCCCGCGCCCTCGCTTACTCCCGCTTGAAATATCCGGGATAATCGATCACGACCCCATCCCCGTCAATCGCAACCACGGCTTCGAAACCTCCCGACTGGAAGCGGAAGTGGTCGGCGTTGATCTTGGTGTAAATCTGTTCGTCGCGCCGGATTTCCATGGTGGTGGCGTCGATCCAGACGATAGCGAAGTTTTGCGCTTTCCCCACCGCCCAGTCGCTGCGCCAGATAGGCAGGGAATTGGTCATCGGCGTGGGCCAGATGTCGACATCGACGCAACCCTTGAGCGCCGGGATCGGCTCGGCTCGGTCGTCCGACCACCCGCCTTGGCCATCGCAGAAAAGCTCCAGCGCCTTGCCATCCGAGCGCTCGATCTTGAGCGTCCGCGTATGGCCGCTCTCATCGAGCTTGATGCGATAGAAGAGGCCGAAATCGGGACCGATGATGGTGCTGCGGATGCGTGTGTCGCGATCGTTGGCAATGACATGACAATGCTCGATGGTGGCAAGGTCGAGGCCCCGCCACCGAAAGGATTGATTAAGGGACAAGACGCTTCTCCACAGGGAAGCGGCATTTCCAGCAAATGTGCACGCCGAACGCAAGAGCGGTGCGGCCGAATGCGGACCGCTTCCCTTGGCGTCAAGGATGTAAAGAATCAGGCAGGTGGCGTCACACCATCGCGGATCGTGCGGAATGCGTCGATCGCTTCATCCAGCGTCTCGGCATCGGCGACACAGGAAATAGCCGTGCGTCCCTTTGCGGTTTCGAGCATGGAGAGCACGAGACGGACATTTTCCGCGCCCTCCTGCTTGGGCACGGCGATGAATTCGTGGCCATTGTAGCCCGCCAGTTCGAACGCGGTGTCGTCCTCAAAGGTAAAGACAGGCGACATGCTTTGCTTGGCCATATCGACCCATTCGGGAGATCCGACCATGGTGTTGATCTCTTCCTGGCTGAGATCAGCGTTCTGCGGGGCCGGTGCGAAGCTGACCTGGCAAAGGTAGGCCTCGCCCTCGAAATTAGCCGGGGTGCCTGAGGCGGATTTGACGCCGAAATTGGCTGAATATTGCGCCTGCGGCGGCGTCGCCTCGACGATGAAATCGTCTGAAAGATTGACCCCGAGACCGGTAGCTTCGTCCTCGGCGGCCAACGCCGGTGCAGCGATGGCAAGCGAAGCGAAAGAGATGGCGGTCAATAAGCGCATGAAAAAGGCTCCGTGTTGAAAACGGAGCCCAGCTAACGGGTGTAATGGCACGAGAATGTGACGAGCCACAAAAAAGCCCCGCCGAAGCGGGGCTTTGAATTTTAGAGCGTTGCCGCGAAGGCCGCGGTCACATCGCACATCCGGTTCGAGAAGCCCCATTCATTGTCGTACCAACCCATGATGTTGACGAAGTTGCCGTCGATCACCTTGGTCTGGTCGAGCAGGATCGTGCACGAATGCGGATCGTGGTTGAGGTCGCTCGACACCAGCGGCTCGCGCGTGAAGGTCATGACGCCCTTGAGCTTGCCTTCGGCGGCAGCGATGAGTGCATCGTTGACTTCCTGTGCGGTGGTGGCTCGGCCGGCGATGAACTTGAGATCGACCAGCGACACGTTCGGGGTCGGCACACGGATCGAAACACCGTCGAGCTTGCCCTTGAGTTCGGGCAGCACGAGGCCGATGGCTTTGGCGGCACCGGTCGAGGTCGGGATCTGCGAGAGCGCGGCAGCGCGGGCGCGATAGAGATCCTTATGCATCGTATCGAGCGTCGGCTGGTCGCCTGTATACGAGTGGATCGTCGTCATCATGCCCTTCTCGATGCCGACGAGCTCATTCATGATGAGCGCCATCGGCGCAAGGCAGTTCGTGGTGCACGAACCATTGGAGATGACGACGTCGTCCTTGCCGAGAGAAGCGTGGTTGATGCCATAGACGATGGTCTTGTCCGCGCCGTCGGCGGGAGCGGAAACGATCACCTTCTTGGCGCCAGCCTGCAGGTGCGCCGAAGCCTTTTCCTTGGACGTGAAGATACCGGTGCATTCGAGCACGATATCGACGCCCATGGCAGCGTGCGGCAGTTCGGCCGGGTTCTTGACGGCGGTGACCTTAAATGTCTGACCGGCGGTCTTGATGGTGTCGCCTTCGACGACAACGGCATGCGGGAACTTGCCGTGCACGCTATCGTAGCGCAGCAGGTGGGCATTGGTTTCAACCGGACCGAGATCATTGACGGCAACCACTTCGATGTCGGTGCGGCCGGATTCGATGATGGCGCGCAGGATATTGCGGCCGATACGGCCAAAACCATTGATGGCGACGCGAACTGCCATGTTTAGATGCTCCTGAGGGAGGAAAGGAGAAAGGGAGGCGCGGCTCTCTTACAACTGTGCGGTGACGGCTTCAACAACGGCCTTGGACGTAATGCCAAAGTGGGCATAGAGCGCATCGATCGGGCCGGAAGCGCCGAAGGAGTGCATGCCGACAAACCGGCCCTTGTCGCCCAAAAGCTTGTTCCAGCTCATCTCGATACCGGCTTCGACCGCGACGCGGGCCTTTGCGGTATCCAGCACTTCGGCCTTATAGGCGTCCGGTTGCTTGGCGAAGAGCTCCATCGACGGGACGGAGACGACGCGCGCCTTGATACCCTGGTCGGTCAGTGTCTTCTGGGCTTCGACGGCGATCGCCACTTCCGAGCCTGTCGCAAAGATCACGGCATCGGCGTCGGCAGGACCGACGAGCGTATACGCACCCTTGGCCGACTTGTTTTCGGCTGAATTCTCGGTGCGAACGGCAGGCAGGTTCTGGCGTGACAGCGCAAGGATCGACGGCGCCTTTTCCGAGGTCATCGCCAATTCCCAGCATTCGGCGGTCTCGACTGCGTCGGCCGGACGGAAGACGAGGAGGTTGGGGATGGCGCGGAGGGCCGAAAGGTGTTCGACCGGCTGGTGCGTCGGGCCGTCTTCGCCGAGGCCGATGGAATCGTGGGTCATGACGTAGATGACGCGCTGTTCCATCAGGGCCGATAGGCGGATGGCGGGGCGGGCATAGTCGGTAAAGACCATGAAGGTGCCGCCATAGGGAATAAGGCCGCCATGGAGCGCGACGCCGTTCATGGCAGCGCCCATTTCGTGCTCGCGAATACCATACATCATATAGCGGCCCAGGCGGTTGTCGGCCTGGAAGGGCAGCGTTTCGGGGGTATTGGTCAGGTTCGAGTGCGTGAGGTCGGCAGAACCGGCCAGCGTTTCCGGCACGGCCTTGTTGATGACTTCGAGCGCCATCTGCGACGCTTTGCGGCTAGCAACCTTGGGCTTGTCGGCGACGAGCTTTTCCTTATAGGCGGCCATGGCCGAGGCGAAGTCGGCCGGCAGCTTGCCGGACATGCGGCGGACGAACTCATCCTTCTTGTCGGACTTGGCAAGACGCGCTTCCCACTCGCCGCGCACGTTCTGCGAGCGGGTGCCGGCAGCGCGCCAGGCGTCAAGAATGTGCGATGGAATTTCAAACGCCGGATAGTCGATGCCGAGTGCCTGCTTGGCGCCGGCTAGTTCTTCGGCGCCGAGCGGAGCGCCATGCACCTTTTCCGTGCCGGCCTTCTTGGGCGCACCAAAGCCGATCGTGGTCTTGGCAGCGATCAGCGTCGGCTTGTCGGTCGAGGCCTTGGCCTCGAGCAGCGCCTTTTCGATGGCATTCTGGTCGTGGCCGTCGATCTCGATCGTGTTCCAGCCCACGGCCTTGAAGCGGGCGATCTGGTCGGTCGAGTCCGCGTTCGAGACCTTGCCGTCGATGGTGATGTTATTGTTGTCCCAGATGACGGTCAGCTTGTTGAGCTTGAGGTGACCGGCGAGCGAAATCGCTTCCTGGGAAATGCCTTCCATGAGGCAGCCGTCACCGGCGAGCACCCAGGTGTGGTGGTCGACGATATCCGAGCCGAATTCGGCAGCGAGCTTGGCTTCGGCAACGGCAAAGCCGACCGAATTGGCAAGACCCTGGCCGAGCGGGCCGGTCGTGGTCTCGATGCCGGTGGCGTGGCCGAATTCGGGGTGACCGGCGGTCTTGGATCCGAGTTGGCGGAAGTTCTTGACCTGGTCGATGGTCATGTCCTCGTAGCCGAGCAGGTAGAGCGAGGAATAAAGCAGCATCGAGCCGTGGCCGGCCGAAAGGATGAAGCGGTCGCGATCGGCCCAGTGGGGGTTCGCGGGATCGAACTTCATCACCTTGGTAAAGAGCACCGTGGCGATATCGGCGCAGCCCATGGGCAGGCCCGGATGTCCGGAATTGGCTTTTTCGACCGCATCCATGGCCAAGGATCGGATCGCATTGGCCAGTTCGTTCTGCTGGGCTGTGTTCGTCATGGATAGGCCGCTCTCTTGGTGCTGAGGAAGGCTGGGAAACAGGGGCAAGAGGCCGGGCCGGCCTCCTCCCAAAGGCGGGGTTGAGGCATAACAGGTTCGTCCCTTCTGTCAATGTCACCGGCAGGGCAAGCCGTCCAGTTGCCGGGCCGATTTCGGGCTTTTCGCGCGGCTGCGCCGTTGCAATGGCGCCCGGCTTCGGGCAGGCTGGCCCGGTCCTGAATCGACGTTGAGTTAAAGGTTGTTGCGGCCAATGGATCATAACGGGGTTGAAGACGGCCTTGCCGCGGCCACCGCCCGGTTCGATGCGGCCATGGCGCGGCTCGACCAGAGCCTTCAGGATCTGACCGGCCGCATGCAGCGCCTCAAGCGCATCGAGGTCGATACCCAGCGCCTCGTCCAGGAGCGCGCGCGGCTTGCGACCGAACTCGACAAGACCTCCGCCCGCGCCAAACGGCTCGACGACAGTGCTCACGATGTGTCCCGCCGCCTTGTTGAGGCCATGGAGACCGTGCGTTCTGTTCTCGCCAAGACGGAGTAGCCGATGCCCGAAGTCAATGTCGAGATCAATGGACGCAAGTATCGCATGGCCTGCGAGGAGGGCCAGCAAGGGCACCTGATTGCGCTGGCCGAACGGTTCAATGCCAGCGTCGAAAGTCTCAAGGGTGCCGTCGGTGAAATTGGGGACAATCGCCTTACCGTCATGGCCGGCATCGCCGTGCTCGATGAACTGGCTGAAGCCGAACGCCGGATCGCTGCGCTCGAGGCGGAAGTCGAAGAACTGACCCAGGCCGGCCATCAGATCGCCGACGAACTTGAAGCGACGGAACAAGCTTTTGCCGGTAAGCTCGATCAGGCGGCGAGGGTTTTGAACTCGATTGCCGGTGTCCTGGACGAAACAGCGCCGTTGCAGAGCTAGAATATCCCTCAACCGCCGAAGTCCCCCTCCCCTTTGTGGGAGAGGGGGGCGGTGAAGCCGAGCCGACTAAAACTTCGCCGTCAACGGATCCGAACCCAAGCGTCCGGTCTCACTATCAAGCCCATTGATCGCCGCCTTATCCTCGGCGCTCAGTTCGAAATCGAAGACATCGAAATTCTCGACGATCCGGCTCGGCGTCACCGATTTCGGGATCACCACCAGCCCTTCTTCAATATGCCAGCGAATGATGACCTGCGCCGGGCTCTTGCCATGCCGCTGGGCGATGTCGGCGATGGTTCGGTCTTGCAGCATCTTGCCCTGCCCCAACGGGCTCCAGCTTTCGGTAATGATGCCTTTCGGTTCATAGCGGGCGCGAAGCTTGCGCTGCTGAAAGCGCGGATGAAGCTGGACCTGGTTAATGACCGGCAACTGCCCGGTCGCGGCTTCGAGCTCGTCGATATAAGTGCCCTCGAAATTGGACACGCCAATCGAGCGGGCCTTGCCTTCTTGCTTGAGCCGCACCAGCGCCTGCCAGGTCTCGACATATTTGCCGCGATAGGCCGAGGGCCAGTGAATGAGATAGAGATCGACATAGTCGGTCCCGAGGCGCTTGAGCGATGCATCCATGGCGCGTAGCGTCTGGTCGAAACCCTGGTCGTCGTTCCAGACCTTGGTGGTCAGAAAGATATCGCCGCGCGCGACGCCGGACTGGCGGATGCCTTCGCCGACGCCTTCCTCATTCTCATAGACAGCGGCCGTATCGATGTGGCGATAGCCTGTCTTGAGCGCTGTCGATACCGCGTCGACCGCGACATCGTTTGGCGTCTGCCAGACACCGAGCCCGATTTGGGGAATGCTGCGGCCATCATGAAAAGTCACGTGAGGTTGCGTGCTCATTCTGCTATCCATCTTTTGGGGAACAAGGTGGGATTGATCGTCACCTTACGATAAACGCAACACGCAGAAAAGTTCCCTCGCTCCCTGCCATACAAGATCATCCTTTCGTCTGATAACCCAAGGTCTAATCGACTGAAGGGGCCAAAAGTCTAATCTCTCGTCACCATTCCGTACCGAGATTAAGGCCGAAGTTCCGATGACCAAGTCGCTCAATGCCATTGCCCAAAAGCTGATGACGCAAGGCCAGGGCATTTTAGCCGCCGACGAGTCGGAAGGCACGATCGCCAAGCGCTTTGCCAAGATCAACCTGCCCAATTCGCTCGACCTGCGCCGCGACTATCGCGAAATGCTGTTCCGCTCGACAGAGGCGATGACCAACTATATCTCGGGCGTCATCCTCACCGAAGAAACGCTCGAACAATCGGCTGCCGACGGCACGCCCTTCCGCGCCATTCTCGCCGACGCCGACGTCATCCCCGGCATCAAGGTCGATCGCGGCGCCTTCCCGATGCCGGGCGACAGCGGCGAAAAGATCACCGAAGGCCTCGACGGCCTCCGCCAGCGCCTCGAACGCTATGCGAGCCTCGGCGCCGGTTTTGCCAAGTGGCGCGCGGTCATCACCATCAATGACGTCGCCCCCACCCGCAACAACATCCGCGCCAATGCCCATGCCTTGGCCCGCTATGCCATTCTCTGCCAGGAAGCCGGCATCGTGCCGATTGTCGAGCCGGAAGTCGTCGGTGATGGCGATCCGGGCAATCACTCGATGGAACGCAGCGCCCAGGTGACCGGCGAAGTGCTCGAGAACGTCTTCAAGGAACTGCGCCTTGCCGGCGTCGACCTTTCCGGCATGCTGCTCAAGCCAAACATGGTGCTGCCCGGCATCAATTCCCGCGAGCGCCCTTCTGTAGAAGACGTCGCCAAGCGCACCGTGGAAGTGCTCAAGGAACACGTCCCGGCCGCCGTGCCCGGCATCGCCTTCCTTTCCGGCGGCCAGACCGACGAAGAAGCGACGGCCCACCTCTCGGCCATGAACCGTATCCCTTATAAGCCCTGGCCTATGACCTTCTCTTATGGCCGCGCCCTGCAGAATGTCGCGCTCCGCACCTGGGCTGGTCGTCGCGAAAACTTCCCGGCCGCACAGGCTGCCTTCACCCACCGCGCCAAGATGAACTCCCTCGCCGCCCTGGGTGAATGGAGCAATACGGTCGACCGCGCCGCCTGATCCGTTCGACGTCCCAACGTCACGACTGGCGTGCCTCTGAAAGGGGGCACGCCATTTTTGCGTGTGCCCCGCATTTCCCCTTTGATGAGGAGGCTGGGCTGGGGTGACGCGATAACGCAATTCTACCACTGCATTCGCCCCGCATTGCCTCGTCATCCACCATGGCCTATTGAACCCCGTCCCTTTCTTGCCAAAATGGCAGACTAGGCACGTCAGGTGTTTTTCCCGGGAAATCCATGGCCCCTCAGCTTTATCTCATCACGCCCGCCGATCCGGATCCTGCGCAGTTTCCGCGCCGGCTGATGGCTGTGCTCACCGGGCCCGAGATCGCAGCGCTTCTGGTGCGCCGGGGCAATCTCGATGATGCGGCCTATGCCGAGATGGCCGAGCGTCTCGTGCAGATCGGCCAGGCGGCTGGTGCCGCGGTACTCGTCGAGGATGACGTCGCGCTGGCAACCGGCATTGGCGCCGATGGCGTCCACATCACCAATGGTGGCCTAAAGGCAATCCGCGAAGCCGTATCGCTCCTCAAGCCTGACGGCATCGTTGGGGTTGGCAATGTCCGTTCGCGCCACGATGCCATGAGCTTTGGCGAGCTTGATGTGGATTACGTCATGTTCGGTCCGCTCGGCGGCGAGCCAGATCCTCAGGCAGCTGAACTCGCGCAATGGTGGGCGGAAACCTTCGAGGTTCCCGCAGTGCACTCCAACCCCGCTGCAGATGTCAGCCAGGGCGACGCCACCGGCGCCGAATTTCTGGCTCTGTCCGATTGCATCTGGGCTCAAAACGATCCGGCGGTAACGCTGAAGGCCTTCGCCGACACCATCAGGACCGGCGCATGACCTGGCGTGCACCGCTCCTTGTGCTTCTCTTCTGCTCCGTCTCGAGCCTCGCCCTGGCGCAAAATCCGGCCGATGCGGAAGCCCAGGCAAACCAGGCCGAGACCATCTCGAACACCATCTTCGGGTCGGGCGAAACGCCCGATTATGCCTTCGGCGCTTTCCAGCGCGGCTATTTCCTGACCGCGCTTGAGCTGGCTTTGCCCCGCGCCGAAACCGGTGACGCTGCTGCCCAGACCCTTATCGCCGAAATCTATGCCAAGGGCCTCGGCGTCGCGCAAAACGACGAACGCGCCGCCGGTTGGTACCAGCTCGCCTCGAAAAACGGTGACATGCTCGCAACCTTCGAGCTTGGGCTCCTCTATCAGGACGGTGTCGGCGTCCCACAGGACCGGACAAAGGCCGCTGAACTCTTCAAGACCGCAGCCGACAAGGGTTATCCGCCCGCAAAATACAATCTCGCGCTTCTCCATGTCGAAGGCGTTTATGCCGATCCGAGCCTGACGACGGCCGCAAGGCTGATGCAGGAAGCAGCGGATGCCGAATTGCCCGAAGCGCAATACGACTATGGCTCGATGCTGATCGAAGGCGCTGGTGTAGCTCCTGACGCAGCGGAAGGCGCGCGCTATATCGGCCTTGCAGCAGAACAAGACCTGATCGCTGCGCAGATCGATTACGCAACGCTCCTTTACCTCGGCCAGGGCATCGAGAAAGACGTCGAAGCCGCCGCCAACTGGTATCTTCGCGCCGCTGAAGGCGGCAATCCGGTGGCGCAAAACCGTCTCGCCAAGCTGATGGCAGTCGGGGAAGGCACGACGCTCGATCTTGAGACCGCCGCCATGTGGCGCGCCTTGGCGCGGCGGCAGGGGCTGACCGATCCGGCGCTCGACCGCCTCCTTGTCTCGATCCCGGCAGATGCGCTGGCACGCGCCGAAGAGCGTGCCCGCTTCTGGCCCTCGACGCCGCCCAGCATCGAAACTATCGCGGAAATCCCGACAACCGCCCCCGTTTATGGGCCACCCCTCCCAGCTCCGACCGATATGGAAAATGCGCCAAGCCGCGTGGTTGTCCGCGAGGCCGGCCAGCCCGAGCCTGGCGCCGATACCGATCCGGCGGAAACCGGGACGACGCCTCCGGCAGAAACCGAGACCCCACCTGCTGCGTCGCCTCCGGCGCAAAACCCTTGAACCGGCGCGGGTTCTGAGGCAATAAGCCCGCCACACTTTCGATTGAAGCGGCAGGGTCTTGCGACCCAACTCGCGCCAGGCATCGCCCGGCGCGCTGGTGAACCGCTTAACTTAGCGAGCGAAAAGCACAATGGCGCGTTCCGCCCTTCTCACCGTCATGGTCAATGCCGCGTTCAAGGCCGGCAAGTCGCTGTCGCGCGATTTCAACGAAGTCGAAAACCTGCAGGTCTCGCGCAAGGGACCTGCCGATTTCGTTTCCAAGGCCGATCTTCGCGCCGAACAGATCGTTTACGACGAACTGCGCAAGGCCCGTCCCACCTATGCCTTCGTGATGGAAGAAGGCGGCGAAGTTTCCGGCACGGATGGCCAGCACACCTGGATCATCGATCCGCTCGACGGCACAACCAATTTCCTCCATTCCATCCCGCTCTTTGCCGTCGCCATCGCGCTGCAGCGGGGCGATGAGATCGTCGCTTCGGTCATCTACAATCCGGTGATGGACGAACTCTATACCGCCGAAAAGGGCGGCGGTGCCTGGCTTGCCGATCGCAAGCGCTTGCGTGTTGCCGAGCGCAGGCACCTGTCGGACGCCGTCGTTGCCACCGGCATTAAGACCCAGGGCACATCCAACGACGGCCTGCAGCTGCGCCAGCTCAACCACGTCAACCCCGCCGTCGCCGGCATCCGCCGCTCGGGTTCGATCTCGGTCGATATGGCGTGGCTTGCTTCCGGTCGCTTCGACGCCCTCTGGGAAGCGGGCCTCAAACCGTGGGACGTTGCCCCGGGCCTTCTCATGGTCAAGGAAGCCGGCGGCCTCGTCACCGACTATGCCGGCCAGCCCGGCTCGGTCTGGAATGGTCAGATCGTTGCGGGCAACGAAACCCTTCAAGGCGCCCTGCTTAAGACCCTGAAGTCTGTTCAGTAGTTTCTCACCCCGATGTCAGTCACGCGAAAGCGGGGCCCCCTGTTCAGGCGGAGGTCCCCGCTTTCGCGGGGATGACACGGTGGATAGTAGAGATATCGCGCCAATAGCATGGCCTGTAGCCGGGGTTATGCAGGGCGCCCCCATCACCTCTTGCGCCAGCGTTAACCTTTTCCATTGTCACGCCAATCCGCCGCCTCTAGTCTCGGAGCGGTTGATTTGGTGTGCGCGGCGAGGGTCAAGGCACGATGTCTCAAGGTTACGATCCCTACCACCTCGCTAGTCCTGCCGTTTATCTCGTCAAGATCGTCATTTTTCTGGTGCTGGTCGCGCTGGTCGCTGCCATACTTTTCAGCCAGATCCTGATCTTCTTCTGGGCGAATCCGTTCATCAATTCGATGATCTTCTTCGCACTCTTCATCGGTATCTTCCTCAGCTTCCGCCAGATTTTCCGCCTGTTTCCAGAGGTGAAGTGGGTGAATTCGCTACAGGATGGCAACTCGACCCAGGTGCGTCCGCCGGTTCTGCTCGCGCCTGTGGCCGGCATTTTGCGCGAGCGCATCGGCGAGGCGGTGATCACCCCTGCCTCCATGAGCTCGATCCTCGATTCGGTCGGCAATCGCCTCGACGAAGCCAAGGATACGTCGCGCTACCTCACCGGCCTTCTGGTCTTTCTCGGCCTCATGGGCACCTTCTACGGCCTTCTCGAAACCGTCACCTCGGTCGCTGGCGTCATCAATGCGCTGGATGTGACTTCGGCCGATTCCGCGTCCCTCTTCTCGAACCTCAAGGAAGGCCTCGCTGCCCCCCTCGGCGGCATGGGCACGGCCTTCTCCTCCTCCCTGTTCGGCCTCGCGGGCTCGCTCGTGCTGGGATTTCTCGACCTCCAGACCAGCCAGGCGCAAAACGCCTTCTATACCGACCTAGAGGACTGGATGACCTCGATGACCGAGCTCGATCATCCGGTCAGCGCCATGCAGGCCAATGCCGCAGGTCCGGATATGCAGGCCATGTTCGACAAGCTCGGCAACAGCATGCAGAACCAGAATTCCTCGCAAAACGCCATCCGCGCCATGGCCGAACTGGCGCGCGGCATCGACGGGCTCGTCAAGCATATCCGCACCGAACAGGAAGACCTGCGCGCCTATATCACCGAGCAGGGCGAGACCAATCGCAAGCTGAGGAGCCTCATCGAGGCCATGCTCAACGAAGACAACAATTCCGAGCGCCGGAACTAGACGATGGCATCGAGCCGCTCGCGCCGCAGGGTAGAGGCCAATTATTGGCCGGGCTTTGTCGACGCCCTGTCGAGCTTGCTGCTCGTCATCATCTTCCTTTTGAGCCTCTTCATGCTCACGCAGTTTTTCCTGGGCCAGGAAATCCAGGGCCGCGACACTGCGCTGTCTCGCCTCAACAGCCAGATCGCCGAATTGACCGAGCTGCTGCAGCTCGAACGCGCCAATTCCGACGATCTGACAAGCCAATTGGCGACGCTGACAGCGACGCTCGCGACAGCCGAAGCTGAAAATCAGAGCCTCAATTCACAATTGAGCGGCATTGGCGCCGGGATCGGTGACCGCGACCAGACCATCGCCGGTCTCCAGGAAGATCTGATCGACGCCGAAAAACTCTCCGATGAAGCCAACGCCCAGGTTGCGCTGCTCAACCAGCAGCTTGCCGCCCTTCGCTCGCAGATCGGTGCCCTGGAAGCGGCCCTCGAAGCCTCCGAAACACGCGACGCCGACTCGCGCACCCAGATCGCCGATCTCGGACGTCGCCTCAATCTGGCACTGGCGCAGCGGGTGCAGGATCTTTCGCGCTATCGCTCCGACTTCTTCGGCCGTCTCCGCCAGATTCTCGAAGGCCGCGCCGATGTGCGCGTCGTCGGCGACCGTTTCGTCTTCCAGTCCGAAGTGCTGTTCGAGCCCGGCCAGGCCGATCTCAATTCAGCGGCGTCGCCCCAGCTCGACGCCCTTGCCTCGGCCATCCTGCAGCTCGAAAGCGAAATCCCGTCAGACATCAATTGGGTGATGCGTATCGACGGCCACACCGACAGCCGCCCGATTTCCAATGCCCGCTTCCCGTCCAACTGGGAGCTCTCTGCGGCGCGCGCGATCTCGGTGGCGCAATATCTCGTCAGCAAAGGCGTGCCGCCCGCCCGTCTCGTGGCCGCCGGTTTTGGTGAATTCGCCCCGCTCGATCCGGCCGATACCGAAGAAGCCTATCGCCGAAACCGTCGCATCGAGTTCAAGCTTACCGAAGGCTGACAGGCCGTCTCAAATGGTCTCGTCGGTCCGGAACTGCAGCTTGGCGAGTTCGGCATAGCGCCCGCCCTTGGCGACAAGTTCTTCGTGCGTCCCCTGGTCGATGATCTCGCCAGCATCGAGCACCAGAATCTTGTTGGCGTCGCGGATTGTTGCCAGACGGTGGGCAATCACCAGCGTCGTCCTGCCCTCCATCAGATGCTCCAGCGCCATCTGCACCAGTCGCTCGCTTTGCGCGTCGAGCGCTGACGTTGCCTCATCAAGCAGCAAGATCGGCGCATTTTTCAGAATTGCGCGCGCAATGGCGAGACGCTGCTTCTGGCCGCCGGACAACATGACTCCACGTTCGCCCACGACGGTGTCGTAGCCGAGCGGCAGATCGACGACGAAATCGTGTACCAGCGCCGCGCGCGCCGCGGCCTCGACCTCGGCATCGCTGGCATCGGGTTTGCCGAAACGGATATTCTCGGCGATCGTGCCGGCAAAGATCGTCGGCTCCTGTTCGACATAGGCAAAGCGCTGGCGAAGCTCGGCGAGGCGCACATCGCGGAGGTCGACCCCGTCTACGCGGATAGCGCCTTCGCTGACATCGTAAAATCGTTGCAGCAGCGACAGCGTCGTCGACTTGCCCGATCCCGACGGACCGACCAGGGCCACCGTCTCGCCCTTGGCGACAGAAAAGCTGACATCGTTGAGAATAGGCGTTGTGGCCGAAGGATCGTAGGCGAAGGAAACCCGGTCGAACTCGACGGTACCAAGCGAGGGCACCGGCAACGGCTTGGGCGACTTGGGGTCTTCGATCGCTGCTTCGGTGTCGAGGATTTCGGTCAGGCGCTCGGTTGACCCGGCGACGGACTGCAACGTGCCGAGGACTTCCGAGACATTGGTGAGGGCGCCTGAAGCCATCAGCGCATAGACCATGAACTGCGCCAGCTGCCCCGCAGTGACAGACCCCTCGAAGACCGAGCGCGCGCCCCACCAGACCATGCCGACCAAAGCGCAGGTCCCAAGGAAAATGACGATTCCGACCAGCACTGCGCGTGCGGCAAGGCGCTTGACCTCGGCGCGATAGCTGTCCTCGCTGCGCGACTGGTATAGCCCCGACTGGACGTTTTCCTGGGTAAAGGATTTAACCGTCCGTGTCGCGCCCAGCATTTCGGTTGCCATGGCCGATAGGTCGGCCAGGGCGTCTTGTGTGCGTCGCGACATGCCGCGGAGGCGGCGCGAATAGGCGACCACCGGAATGAGAATGGCTGGCGCCGCGATAACGACGGCCAGGGTCAAGACCGGGCTTGTCAGGATCATCATCGTCAAAGCGCCGACGATCGTCACCAACGAGCGCAAAGCCAGTGAAAAACTCGAGCCCACCGCGCCGCGGATGATGGCGACGTCGCCATTGAGCCGGCTCGTCAGTTCGCCGACGCGATTGGTATCGAAATATCGTGCATCAAGGCGCAGGAGATGAGTGAACACCGCCTGGCGCAAATCCGCGATGACCCGCTCGCCGATCACCGAGATGAAATAGAACCGCGAGCCGCTCGCAGCTGCCATCACTGCAGCAATGGCGATGATCAAAAGCCCATATTGGCTGACCTTATCGAGGTTCTGCTCGATAAAGCCTTGGTCGATCACCCCGCCAAGCATGGCTGGGATGGCAAGCGAGGTAATGGCTGAAATCAGGAGAAACAGCACAGTCAGCGCGAGTCTGACGGGATAGGCAAGCATGAACGGCAAGAGGCGGCGCAAAGGCTGCAGGCGCTTCGGCTGCAACTTGGCAGCGGAAACGATCTTGTCGGAATTGCTCTCTGCCGGTACGGCTTCGTCGGTCATGCTGGTCTGCCGTATCCGGTTACGCGAAGGCCGCGCACGGCGGCGGGTTGGATATAGGCCCCTCCCCTCGCAGGGGCAACAGGCGGGGACAGGGTAAAATTGCCGCTCCCCTACCCTTGCCTAACCGGACTGGTTTCTGTAAGAAGCCGCCCAACACCAGTTTCCAGCTCTCCGGGCGCCTCGGCGCCCGTTTGATTTGAGGCGTATGCGATGAAGTCCGATATCCACCCCGACTACCACACCATCAACGTGGTCATGACCGACGGCACCACCTACCAGACCCGCTCGACCTGGGGCAAGGAAGGCGACACGCTGAACCTCGACATCGACCCCAAGACCCATCCCGCCTGGACCGGCGGCACGGGCCAGCTGATGGACCGCGGCGGCCGCGTTTCGCGCTTCAAGGAACGTTTCAAGGGCCTTGGCCTCTAAGCGGTTCCGCAAACAATTCGAAAAGCCCGGCCTCGCGCCGGGTTTTTTGTTTTGGTGACAAGGCTGACCACCAGCTGCCGCCCTCGGGATTGAGCCAAGGCGTCTGAACTTTGCGAATGCCACAAGAATGCAAATCCCTAGGGTTCATCCCAAGGGTATCGCGCTAAGGAAATCTGACGCTGCGGGATTACTCCGCGCGCTTGAACGCCGCCTGCAGCCGTGAAAACTGGTCTGCGATGCCGTTGACCTTGCCCGATGGTACGTCCGGCATTTTGCCGCGCTCGAGCTGATCGAGCTGGGTCACGCGATCGAACAGGCGATCGCCCTGGTCGATGAAATCGCGCAGTCGTAGCGGCAAGCGATCATAGCCTGGCCCACCGCGCTCGGAGGGCGTTGCGGAAAACTGCACCTTCTCCTTCTCGGAGCGCGCATTTTCGCGGGTGATTTCGCCTTCGTTGACGGCCCGCTGCAGCAGGAGCCACGAGGCAATCTGCATCAGCCGCGTCGTCAGGCGCATGGATTCGGTGGCGTAAAGAAACGAGGCCTCGCGCGGCAAGAGCCGGCTTTCCTCGCGCCCATCCTGGTCGAGATAGGAGGCGACAGCTTCGATAAGGCCCATGCCCTCGCGATAGAGTTGATCAAAGCCACCCGATGCCGCGATGCGCGGCCCGAGGGAAATGGCTGGATTACTCGTTTCGCTCGTGTCCGCCACGATCCATCCTGTGCTGATCCGAGGGCAGTGCCGCCCAACCGCGCCATGCTAAGGGAAAACCCTTTAGGCGTCACCCGCCCGGTCCGACTAACCTAAAGAAGTCGTTTACCGGCAGATATCAAATCCGCACCCCAAAAAGAAAAAGAGCCGTGAACCACGGCTCTCGAAGTTAACAGGGAGGCGTCAAACAGAGGGAGAACCGCTCTGCAAAATCCAGAAGAATCTGAATAATGACACCTTAACTGCAACCTCTTAATTGCGAGTTAACGAGACTCGATTTCTTAACCTTGCCCGTTATAGCCGGAGTTACCGAAAGGCGTGACTGCCAGCGCCATCGAGCAAAGTGCGGCCGGTCAGCGTGATCAGCGGCGTACCGCCGACGGTTTCCACCCAGCCCTTGTCTTCGAGCGGCCGGAGAAACGACTGCTCGGCGGGCGATCGCCCGGCGTCGAGCGCCTTGAGATATTCGAGTTCGACTGGTTTGACGCCTTCGAGAATTACATCCACACGCGACTTCATCACTTAAGTCCTCTCCCACGTCTTCGTCGCAACGCCTTGTCAGCGGCGACGGAACGGTGGCTGCCAATAGCGGGCCACCTGAACCTGCAAAACAAAAGTTTGAACCGGCTGTTCGTGCCAGACACGATCGAGCGGATCGGCCGGCTGGGGCATCCTGATCGGGGAGCCGTCTTCGGCCCCGGCCAGGCGCAGCGTCCAGGTGATGACGCAAATGCCGGTCGCGCCAATAAGGAGAACGAGGGCCAAAAGGTTCCAGCTCATTAAGTCACCGTTAAGATTGGGCCAACGCTACGCCAACGGTCAGCCAACCAGAACCTTTACCCCGCCTTAACCTTAATCCGCGGCATTTTCAGCGTCTTGCATCGATCAGAATTTGAACGCCGCCTCGGCGGCCCGCCGGGTGTTGCCGCGGGCATCGATGGCGGCGCGCAGGCGCACGATTTCGGCTTCAAGCAGGGCAATCCGCTGCTCAAGTTCCGAAACCGAAAGCGTGTCGAGTACCATGCCCACTTCGTGGCTCTTGGCCGCCTTGCGGTCTTCGTCGTCCATGGATCGTCTCCACAAGAGTTATTTTGTCTTAAGATGATCTGCCTGCTCTTGCCGGACAAGCCCGCTTTGCGTCAGCATGGGCCATGACCTCACCCAACGACCTTCCCGCCACCATGCGGGCCGTAACCATCGCCACCCCAGGTGGTCCCGATGGACTGCTGCCTGTCGATTATCCGCTTCCGCTGCCAAAGGCAGGCGAGGTGCTGATCCGCGTCGGCGCCGCGGGCGTCAATGGCCCGGACCTTGCGCAACGGCGCGGACAATATGATCCGCCGCCCGGCGCCTCGCCCCTTCCCGGGCTCGAAGTTGCCGGCATTGTGGTCGCTCAAGGCGAAAACGCCGCAAAGCATGCCATCGGCGCCCGCGTCATGGCGCTCACCAATGGCGGCGGATATGCCGAATATGTCGCCGTGCCGGAAGGCCAAGTCCTGCCCATGCCCGTAGGCTGGCGCTTCACAGAAGCCGCAGCCCTGCCTGAAACCTGGTTCACGATCACCCAGACCCTCGTCATGCGTGCCGGTGTCGAACCCGGTATGAGTGTGCTTGTTCATGGCGCCAGCGGCGGCATAGGCGGCGCCGCCATCCAGATTGCAGGCATCTTGGGCGCAAAAGCCATCGGGGTCGTCTCGAGCCGGGAAAAAGCCGCCTATGCCAAAAAGCTCGGCGCCTTTGCCACGGTCGATCGCAGCGCCGATATCGCAACCGAAGTTCTGGCCCTGACCGGAGGCAAGGGTGTCGATCGGATCGTCGATCTTATCGGCGGCGAGATGGCGGCGGTCAATGTCGAAGCCTCGGCGCGCTTCGGCCATATCGTTCTCATCGCCACCCTCGATGGCGGCACTGCGCCGGTGCCGCTCCGCCAGATCATGGCCAAAAACCTCACCCTTTCAGGCTCTACTCTGCGCCCACAGACCAGCGCTACCAAGGCAGACATCGCGGCGCGCATTGCCCACGATCTTCTCCCCGCCTTGCAGTCGCCCGATTGGATAAAGCCCGAGATTGCGGTCTTTCCGCTGGAAGCTGCGGCCGAAGCGCATCGGGCCATGGAAGGGCGCAGCCATATCGGCAAGCTTGTCTTGCAAACACGCTTCGGAGCGGCTGAATAGCCCAAAGAATTTGCACTAATAAACTCTTATCGCCTGACTTAAGCGTTGCAGAAATGCGGTCTCAACTCTATATTGAGCGCAGTTCCCCCTCAGCTTTTGGCCACGAGGCGGAGCGGTCCGGAGGAAAACCGGCCGCGCCAGCAGGAGAGTTTTATCATGTCCCAGCCCCTACTCATGCCCAAGGCAACTGCCGTTTGGCTCGTGGACAACACCGCCTTGTCCTTCGACCAGATCGCGGCTTTCTGCACCCTGCATCCGCTTGAAGTGCAAGGTATTGCCGATGGTGATGTCGCCTCCGGCATCATGGGCGTCAATCCGATCCAGAACGGCCAGTTGACCAAGGAAGAGATCGAAAAGGGCGAGGCCGATCCCAATTATCGCCTGAAGCTCTCCGATCCCAAGGTCCGCGTCGCCGCCGTCAAGCGCAAGGGCCCACGCTATACCCCGATCTCGCGCCGCAACGAGCGCCCCAATGCCATCAAGTGGCTGGTGCGCAACCATCCCGAACTCAAGGACGCGCAGATCATGCGTCTTGTCGGCACCACCAAGTCGACCATTGAATCGGTCCGCGAAAACACCCACTGGAATTCGGCCAACCTGACCGCCATGGACCCCGTGACCCTGGGCCTTTGCAGCCAGATCGAGCTCGACCTCGAAGTCAAGCGCGCGTCGAAGGATGCCGGCATTCCCAACGAAATCGCCGAAGGCACCACCCTCCTCACCGCCGAAGAAGCCCTTGCCCGCGCGAATGCGCGCCAGGAAGAGTACGGCAGCCAGGAAGAAGACGGCGAGGGTCGCCGCAACCAGAGCCACGAAGACCTCGACGCCGACTCGGTCTTTTCCAAGCTCAAGTCGCTCAAGTCCAACGCCGACGAGTGATCGTGTCGGGTTTCTGAGTTTGAAAATCCCCGCTCTCGTAGCGGGGATTTTTGTTTGGGGCCAATGAAGTCTCAAACGCTGGCCCCGCTCTTCATTCCATCGTCATTGCCGGGACAAGCCCGGCAATGACGATGGATGATATGGCTGTGTTCCGGCTGAGAGCGCAGATTGGTGCCCCCCGTTGACAAAGCAACCATTGGAGAGTGCATCTATCCGACCTTCCTGCCGGATTCGCCGCCTCCATGATTGATCCCGTCTTCGTTGCCGTCGCCGTTCTTGCGGTGCTGATCGTCGGCCTGTCCAAGGCAGGGCTCCTTGGCGGCCTCGGAGTCGTCGGCGTGCCGCTCCTTGCCCTCGTCATGCCAGCGCGCGACGCCGCAGGCATGATGCTGCCGGTGCTCCTCTGCATGGATGCTGTCGCGGTCTGGATGTATCGCAAGGAATTCGACCGCTCTCTCCTCAAGATCATGCTGCCCGGCGCGGCCGTCGGCACGCTCTTGGGCTGGGCGCTCTGGGCCATGGTCAGCGATGCGGTCGTCCTCCTCATGGTCGGCATCGTCACGCTGATCTTCGTCATCGATGCGGTCTTTCCAATCCGCAAGAAGCTCGAAGGCCTACCGCCTTCAAAACCCTGGGGCACTTTTTGGGGCGCCGTCGCCGGCTTTACGAGCTTCATCTCCCATACCGGCGGCCCGCCCTTCCAGATTTACGTGCTGCCGCGAAAACTCCCGCCCGCCATCTATGCCGGCACCACCTCGGTGTTCTTCGCCATCGTCAACACAGCCAAGCTGATCCCCTATTTCTTCCTCGGCCAGCTCAACGTGCATAACCTGACGCTGTCGGCCGCGTTGGCGCCGGTCGGCGTCGCCGGGGTTTTTCTCGGCATCTATCTCGTCCGCCGCATTTCGATGAAGCTCTTTTATCGGATCGCCTATTGGCTGGTTTTCCTTCTGGCGCTGCAGCTGATCTGGGATGGCGCCAGCAAGCTCATGGCAGGGTGATCTGGCTTCACAGCGACGCCCGGGCTGGCTAAGGTCCGCCCCGATTAGCTTTAGAGGAGTCGCGTTGATGAGCGCTGCCGCACAAAAAGGCCACAACCAGTTCGGCAACCTGCCCGTCTGGGATCTCGACGGCCTCTACCCCGGCAAGGACAGCCCTGAATTCAAGGCCGCGCTCGAAGAGGCCAAGGCGCTCGCCACCAAGTTCGAGAGCGACTACAAGGGCAAGCTTGCCGACCTCACCAAATCGGGCGGCCTCATCAAGGCGATCAAGGACAGCGAAACGCTGGGCGACCTCACCGGCCGCATCGGTTCCTTCTCGTTCCTCCAATATGCGCAACGCTCGACCGATCCCGACCGCGCCAAATTCATGGGCGACATCAACGAAGCGCTGACGACGCTCTCGACCCGCGTCCTCTTCTTCGAACTCGAACTCAACCGCATCGATGACGCCGAGCTCGACGCTGCCCTCGCGCGCGATCCCGAACTCGGCCGCTACAAGACCTGGTTTGCCGAGCTGCGGAAGGCCAAGCCATACCAGCTGGACGACAAGCTCGAAGAACTCTTCCACGACAAGTCCGTCACCGCCTTTTCGGCATGGAACCGGCTATTTGATGAAACCATGTCGGCGCTTGAATTCGAGGTCGATGGCGAAACGCTGAACCTTGAATCGACCTTGCACCTGCTCTCCGAGAAGGACGAGAACAAGCGCGAAAGCGCCTTCAAGGCCCTCGCCAAGACTTTCAAGGCCAATGGCCGGCTCTTTGCCCACATCACCAATGTGCTCGCCAAGGACAAGGAAATCTCCGACCGCTGGCGCGGCTATCAGGATATTGCCGACAGCCGCCACATGGCTAATTCCGTCGAACGCGAAGTCGTCGATGCGCTGCAAAAGGCCGTCGAAGATGCCTATCCGCGTCTTTCGCACCGCTACTACAAGATGAAGGCCAAGTGGTTCGGCAAGGACAAGCTCAATGCCTGGGATCGCAACGCGCCGCTGCCGACGAGCGACGAACGCGTCTGGGATTGGGACACGGCCGTCACCACCGTCCTCGACGCCTATGGCCGCTTCTCCCCCGACCTCGCTGAAGTCGCAAAACCCTTCTTCAATTCCGGCTGGATCGACGCCCCCACCGGCAACGGCAAGCTGTCCGGCGCTTTCGCGCACCCAACCGTGCCAAGCGCCCATCCCTATCTGATGCTGAATTATCTGGGCCGGACGCGCGATATCATGACGCTCGCCCATGAGCTTGGCCATGGCGTGCATCAGCGTCTCGCCGCCGCGCAGGGCCCCATCCTTGCCAATACCCCGCTGACGCTGGCAGAAACCGCCTCGGTCTTTGGCGAAATGCTGACCTTCCGATCGCTCCTCGACAAGACGACGGACCCCAAGCAGCGCTTCGCGCTCCTGTCTTCCAAGGTCGAAGACATGCTCAATACCGTTGTGCGCCAGATCGCCTTTTATTCCTTTGAGCGCAAGGTCCACACTGCCCGCCGCCAGGGGGAACTGCGGCTCGAAGAAATCAACCAGATCTGGCGTGAGGTGCAGAAGGCTTCATTGGGTGACGGTATTGTTCAGAACGAAGGCTACGAGATCTTCTGGACCTATATTCCGCACTTCATCCACTCGCCTTTCTATGTCTATGCCTATGCCTTCGGTGACTGCCTTGTGAACTCGCTCTACGCACAGTATGAGAAGTCCAGTGAGGGCTTTGCGGAGCGATATTTCGAGCTCCTCAAGGCTGGGGGAAGCAAGCATCATTCCGAACTGCTGGCGCCATTCGGGCTTGATGCCAAGGACCCCAACTTCTGGTCATTGGGCCTTTCGATGATCGAGGGACTGATCGACGAACTTGAGGCGACCTCGCCCTGATCGGCAGGCGCGACGAAAACGAGACGACTGCATTTTTTTGAGGACGATATGGCATCCCAGCACCCCGCCCACCATTCCGAGCCGATCCTTGAATCGCCGATGGATTACGCCGAGCACGAAAAGACCTATAATGGCTTCATCTCGGGGGTGAAGTGGTCGGTACTGTCGGTCGCGGTGCTGCTGATCATCCTCTACTTCGTCGTTCAGCCATAAATCACCAAAAGCAGGCCAAGAGCTGCCTGCCCGCCGGCAGGCGGGTAGGAGAGTGCTCATGAAGATTGCGGTTCTGCGGGAAACCGCAGGCGGCGAACACCGTGTCGCCGCCACGCCCGAAACCGTCGGCAAGCTCATCGGGCTTGGCGCGAACGTCAGCATCGAAGCGGGCGCCGGCATCGGCTCCCGCATTGGCGATGACAGATATATCGAAGCCGGCGCGACCATTGCGCCGAGCCGTGCCGCGGCCGTTTCCGGCGCCGACATCGTGCTCGGTGTCCGCCGCCCCCTCGCCGCGAGCCTTGCCGGAACAAATCCCGGCGCGCTCGTCATCGGCGCACTCGATCCCTATGGCAATGAAGCCGACATCGCCGCGCTCGCCGCTGCCGGCGTCAGCGCCATCTCCATGGAATTCATGCCGCGCATCACCCGCGCGCAAGTGATGGATATTCTCTCCTCTCAGGCCAACCTCGCCGGCTACCAGGCGGTCATCGAAGCCGCGGCACAATTCGAGCGCGCGCTGCCGATGATGATGACTGCCGCCGGCACCGTGCGGCCGGCGAAAGCATTCGTCATGGGCGCGGGCGTCGCCGGCCTCCAGGCCATCGCCACGGCGCGCCGCCTCGGCGCCGTCGTTTCGGCCACCGACGTGCGCCCCGCTGCCAAGGAACAGGTTGAATCGCTTGGCGGCAAGTTCATAGCCGTCGAGGACGAAGAGTTCAAGCAGGCTGAAACCGCTGGCGGCTATGCCAAGCAGATGAGCGCCGAATACCAGGCCAAGCAGGCCGAGCTTACTGCTCAGCATATCGCCAAGCAGGACATCGTCATCACCACCGCCCTGATCCCTGGCCGCCCTGCCCCGCGTCTCATCACCCGCCAAATGGTGGAATCCATGGCGCCGGGCAGCGTCATCGTTGATCTCGCCGCCGAACGCGGCGGCAATGTCGAGTTGACCCAACCGGATAAGATCATCGAGCACAACGGCGTCACCATCGTCGGCTACACCAATCTCCAGGGCCGCATCCCGACAACGGCCAGTCAACTCTATGCCCGCAACCTCCTCGCTTTTGTCGAAACGCTAATCGACAAGAAGGAAAAGCGCCTCGCCATCAATTGGGATGACGAGCTGGTCAAGGCGACCGTCCTGACGCGCGATGGCGCAATCGTCCATCCCAATTTCAGTGCGACGGCCCAGCCCGCCAATGCCCCCCTCGCCCTTCCCAAAGATGCGCCCGCGACGCCCGCTACCACATCGACGGCACAAGGGGCCCCAGCCAAAACTGGAGCGGCCGGAAAGCCTGCGACAAGCACCACGGCCAAGAAGCCGGCGGCGAGGAAGACGGAAGTCGCCGCCATGGCGGACACCCCTAAGAAGGCCGCGCCGGGCGTCGAACAATCCATTCCCGCCGGCGCCGAACCGGCGCCCTCGCTCGCAAAGCGCGCCCGCGCCAAAAAGGTCGCCGCCGTGATCGACGCGGCCGCGGCCGCCAAGAAGCCGGCTGCCCGGAACGCGGCAAAATCAGTCGCGACCGCAGGGGGTGATGCGCCAATCGAAGCGTCCAAGCCGGCGCGAGCGCGAACAAGCAAACCAACGACCGCGGCTGGTCAGGTGGAAGCGCCGCCGACCAGAACAAAAAAAGCCAAGCCGGAGGGGAACCTTTAAATGGAAGCAACGGCAAATACGGTCGCCGATACCGCCACGGCGGTCGTTCACGGCGCCATCGGCGGGGCGATCGACCCCTTCATCTTCCGTCTGGCGATCTTCGTTCTCGCCATCTTCGTGGGTTATTTCGTCGTATGGAGCGTCACCCCTGCGCTCCATACGCCGCTGATGAGTGTGACCAACGCCATCTCCTCGGTGATCGTCGTTGGCGCCCTCCTCGCCGTCGGCGTCCAGCTGGCCAATGACGCCAGCTGGGTTTCAAGGCTCTTCGGCTTCATCGCCTTGGTCTTTGCCTCGGTCAACATCTTCGGGGGCTTCCTCGTGACCCAGCGCATGCTCGCCATGTACAAGCGGAAGGGCTGACGGTCATGATCGACGCCAATATCGCCGCGTTATTCTATCTTGTTTCCGGCGTGCTCTTCATCCTGGCGCTGCGCGGCCTCTCGAGCCCCTCTTCCGCCCGCCAAGGCAATCTCTACGGCATGATCGGCATGGGCATTGCCGTTGTCACCACGCTGCTTGTCGCGGCGCCAAGCGATTGGGTAAGCTGGTTGCTGATCATAGGTGGCCTCGGCCTTGGTGGCGGTATTGGCGCCTATATCGCGCGCGAAGTGAAGATGACCGACATGCCCCAGCTTGTCGCCGCTTTCCATTCGCTCGTCGGCTTTGCCGCCGTGTTCGTGGCCGCCGCAGCGCTTTATGCGCCCGAGGCCTTCGGCATCGGCGTACCCGGCGCCATCCACGCCCAGGCGCTCATCGAAATGTCGATCGGCGTCGCCATCGGCGCCTTTACCTTTACCGGCTCGGTCATCGCCTTTGCCAAGCTCAACGGCAATATGTCGGGCAAGCCGATCATCCTGCCAGCTCGACACCTGATCCACATCGTCATCGGCGTCGTGCTCATCGCGCTCGTCTGGGCCTTCACGGTCACAGCCGAACCTTGGCTCTTCTGGCTGATCACCCTTCTCGCTCTCGTCCTTGGCGGGCTGATGATCATCCCGATTGGCGGCGCCGACATGCCCGTCGTCGTCTCGATGCTCAATTCCTACTCCGGCTGGGCCGCCGCCGGCATTGGTTTTACATTGGGCAATACCGCCCTCATCATCACTGGCGCCCTGGTCGGTTCCTCAGGCGCCATCCTTTCCTACATCATGTGCAAGGCGATGAACCGGAGTTTTATCTCCGTCATCCTCGGCGGCTTTGGCGGCGACACCGCTTCTGCCGGTGCTGCTGGTGAAGACGATCGCCCGGTCAAGCAAGGTGCCGCCGAGGACGCCGCTTTCCTCATGAAGAATGCCGGCAAGGTCATCATCGTCCCCGGCTATGGCATGGCCGTAGCCCAGGCCCAGCATGCCCTGCGCGAAATGGCGGACCTGCTCAAGGCCGCCGGCGTGGAAGTAAAATACGCCATTCATCCCGTTGCCGGTCGTATGCCCGGCCACATGAACGTGCTCCTCGCCGAAGCCAACGTCCCCTATGACGAAGTCTTCGAACTCGAGGACATCAACTCCGAATTCGCCCAGAGCGACGTCGCCTTCGTCATCGGCGCCAACGACGTGACCAATCCTGCCGCCAAGACCGACAAGACTTCACCGATCTACGGCATGCCTGTTCTCAACGTCGAAGACGCCGGCACCGTACTCTTCATCAAGCGCGGCATGGCCGCTGGTTACGCCGGCGTACAGAATGAACTCTTCTTCCGCGACAACACCATGATGCTGTTCGGCGACGCCAAGAAGGTCACGGAAGATATCGTCAAGAGCCTGGGGCACTAGGCGTCTGCGAGGGAGAAAGGCAGGTGGCGATCGACGTCAACCGGTCGAGCCCTGCCCCACCGTCACCACCGGGCTTGTCCCGGTGGTCCATACCTCGGCAAGATGGATTGCCGGGACAAGCCCGGCAATGACGAGTGTGACTACACCCATGACGGCATCCCCGCGTATAGGGGATTTCTTCTTCAGAGCCTTTGGCTACATCACCTTGCTGATTTCCATCAGCCCCGGCCGCTGATCGTTGGCAGCCTTGATCGCCGCCTCCCCGCCCAACACCACCACGTGGCCCTTGTCGCGAATGGCCTCGATCGCTTCCGCCAATGCCAGGAAATCGGCATTGCTCGCGCCAAGGATCTCATTGCGCCTTTGCTGGCGGATATCGTCGGTGGTCCCGGTCAAAATCCGCCACATCGCCGAATACCCCTTGGCATCGACGAATTCGGGCCGATCCGCGTCGCCGATCACACCGATGATCGAGCGCGTCAGATCGCTCTCGCCTATCCCCGCCCGCAGCGCCTTGGCCGCCCCGTCATAGACATCGAGTGTCTTGAGAAGATTCGGGTCGCGATAGGAAAGGAAAGCAAAGTTGCCCGAGGAAAGATCGAACCGGCTCGATCCACCATAAGCCCCGCCCTGTACGCGCACTTTGTCCCATAGATAGGTGGTGTTGAGGAAGCGCAGCACCACCGCCGAAGCCGCCGATGCGTTGTATCCGAGAGCCTTGAGGTTTGCCCCCTTGCCGACATAGTTGACCTGCGCCGGGATAACGAGGCCCTCGGATTTCGGCGCAACCGCAAAGCCCCAATCCTGTTCGGTGGCGTCGCGCTGTGGCAGGCCGGAAACGAAACTCCCGAGCGATGACTTTGCATCAGCCAGCAAGCTTCCATCCGCCGTCAGATTGACCACCATGCGGCTGCGGTTAAACAGCGTATTGCGGATTTGCCGGAAGCGGGCCTCGACGCTTGACCAATCCGTATCGATCCGCTTGACGAGATCGCGCAGGAACTGGAGATAGCTGACCCCGCCCGATTGCTCGGCGACCCAGCTCGCTTCCGTCAGCCCGGCCTTGAGGCGCGTATCGACGATGGAATTGCCGGCCGGGATCATACGGGCTTCGAAACCCGCCTTTTCCTCGAGCGCCATCTGGCGGATGCGCTCGCGATTGTCGAGGCGCGCATCGAGCAGCACATCGCTCATGATCTCGAGCATTTCGCCGAATTTGGCGGGCACCGATTTGCCCGAAAGGAAGAACCAGGCGGCCGTGCCGCTGTCATCGAGCTTTGTTGCAAGGCTCCGGTGCTGCGAAATCCCGCCCGTTGTCCGCCCGATCCGCTGGGTCAGGCTGACGAAGTCTTCCTTGCTCGTGCCGGTCTGCAGCAGCGCCCGTCCAAAAAGTGGCAGGTAAGGCAGCAGATCCGCACTCAGAACCTTTAGATCAAAGCCAAGATCGAGATAAAGAATCCCAAGCGTCGGCAGATCGTGGTGCAGGAGCCGCGCCCCCGCCAAATCGCTCTCGTCGGTTGGCACAGTGCGGATGTCGCGGTCGAGATCGCCTAGCGTCAGCGTCGGTATCTTTGCCAGATCTTCCGGTCGGTCGACCTCTTCCTGCAAGGCCCTGAGCCGTGCGGTCCGCTCTTCCGTCGCCTTGATTGCCGCATCGTCCATCCGGGCGCGCACTGCGGCAAGCTTGTCTTCCTCGGCCTTGGCTTCACGCGCCCCCTGTTCCGGATCAGCTTCGATTTTCGAAGTCACGCGATGCGGATTATCGAGGAACAGCCGGCGGATTTCGCGCTCGAAATGCCCCTGCCCGGCCTTTTGCTTCAAATCCTCGAGCGCAGCCTCAAAGGTGAGCGGCGCCAAAGGATCGCCACCATGCAGC
The DNA here is from genome assembly GCF_000970455.1 of Devosia soli. Classification (GTDB taxonomy): domain Bacteria; phylum Pseudomonadota; class Alphaproteobacteria; order Rhizobiales; family Devosiaceae; genus Devosia; species Devosia soli. The sequence continues at coordinate 371,391 of NZ_LAJG01000048.1, forward strand.
CAAGCGCCGAGCGCGGTGAACATATAGTTCATGCCGCGCGGCTGGCCGCCGGTGTTCTGTTCGCGCAGGTGAAACTCGAACGTATTGAGCGCGGCTTCCCGCTGCTCTTCGGAAAAGCCGGTTTCGGCCAGTTCCGCTAAGGTGTCGAGCACGAGCTTTTCGACCTTCTCCGCATCCGCCGGATCGATCCCCTTGAGCCCGAACCCGGCCATGGGCTGCCTGAGCCAGGTGGAGATCCCGCCGCCGAGCATGCTCTCGCCAATCCCGCTTTCCGTCAGCTTCTTGCGTAGCGGCGCCGCCGAATTCCCAGCCAGCAAATAGCTCAAAATACCATGGCTTAGTGTTTCTGCGCGCCCTTCCGGCGGGTCAAGCATCCAATTGACGCTGACCATGCCATCGCGGCGCTTTTCCGGATCCACCGTACCGGCATAGGTGCCGCTCACCTGCCGCGGCGCATTCCAGCGCGGCTGCAGCTTGACCTCGGCATCGACTGGCGCAGCCTCGAACTGGCTAAACACCTCGTCGAGAATGGCAAGCCGCTTTTCCGGCGCATCGTCGCCGGCAAACACCACGCGGGCATTGGAGGGGTGATAGAATTTTTGGTGGAAGCGCTTGAACTGCTCATAAGTCAGCGCCGGAATATCCTTGGGGTCGCCGCCCGAGGATTTGCCATAGGTCGTATCGGGATAAAGCGCCCGCTGCGTCTGGTCGTGCATCACCGAGTCGGGCGAAGAGAAAACGCCCTTCATTTCATTGAACACAACACCCTTGTAAACGAGCGGCGCTTCGGCGTTTTCCAGCTCGTAGTGCCAGCCCTCCTGCTCGAAGGTGTCTTCGGTCAGAAGCGGAAAGAACACTGCGTCGAGATAGACATCGACGAGATTGTAAAAATCCTTGAGGTTGGCGCTCGCCACCGGATAGGCGGTCTTGTCCGGAAAGGTCATGGCGTTGAGGAAGGTGTGCATCGACCCCTTCAACAGCTCTACGAAAGGCTTCTTCACTGGATATTTGCGGCTGCCGCAGAGCACCGAATGCTCAAGGATATGCGCGATCCCGGTCGAATCCTCAGGCGGCGTCTTGAAGGTAATGCCAAAGACCTTGTTCTCGTCCTCATTGACGAGGCTGAGCACCTCCGCACCGGTCTTCTTGTGCCGAAACAGTTGCGCCTGCGAATTGATCTCGGCGACTTTTTCGTCGCGCACCAGTTCGAAAGCGGGATGGGAGGAAGCCATGAGAGAACTCTCAATTTCTTGTTGTTGCCGCATAACCTAGTTAGCCGTTGGCTGTTTCGCTACCCCGGTCGCAAGGCCGTGAGACATCTTTGGAGGATGCGCGATGAAAGCTTTTGCAACTCTGGCCTTGGCCCTCACTGGAATATCCATGACAGCGGCCATGGCGCAGGAAAGTCCCGCCTATCAAGACGACCGCTCCAGCGCGACCGCCTTGATCCAGTCGCTCTACAACGCCATCGACCGCAAGGAATATCTCCGCGCCTGGTCCTACTATGCGTCCAACACCGTCGCCTCGGCGGAGGACGAAGCAGCCAAGGCCGATTACGAAACCTTCAAGAAGGGCTATGCCAACACCGAATTCGTCACCCTGCTCACCGGCGAGGAAACCGAAGAAGGCGCGGCAGGCAGCACCTATTACAAGCTCCCCGTCGCCATCGATGCGGTAGACGGCGCCGGCAAACACACCCAATTCACCGGCTGCTACACATTGCGCCTCGCCCAACCCACCGTGCAGGACGCTCCGCCCTACCAGCCCATCCACATCGAAAGCGGCGAGCTGAAACCGGCAAGTGGCGAATTGGAGGCGATTTTGCCGAAAAGCTGTGAGTAGGGCGTCCTGCCGTAGAGTTGAAACGGCTCAAAAATTCCCAACGCTCTCCACCACCGGGCTTGTCCCGGTGGTCATGCGACAGCAAGATGGATTGCCGGGACAAGCCCGGCAATGACGGCGGACCCCGGCGCGATCCACGCCCGAACGGACGGAGATCAAACCCCGCCGCGGATCTCCGGCTTCACGGTCTTTTCGTACCATTCGCCGAGCTGGTTCATCAGTGCCGGGAAAAGGCTCTTGCGCTCGGACGCCGCGACATTGTCGGCAATCTGCGCCGGCTTCGAAACCCCGGCGATGATGGTCGAGACTTGCGGGTGATCGAGGATCCAGCGCAGAGCAAACTGGCTCATCGGCACGCCTTCGGGCGCAAGGCCCTTCAATTCCTGAACCAGCTCGATCCCGCGCTCGAACTTGATGCCCGAAAAAGTCTCGCCCACCGAAAAGGCTTCGCCATCGCGGTTATAGCTGCGGTGATCGGTGGCATCGAACGTGGTGTTCTTGTCGAATTTGCCGCTCAAGAGCCCGCTGGCCAGCGGCAGGCGGACGATGACGCCGACGTCCTTTTCCGCCGCCATCGGCAGTAGCTTTTCGGCCGCATCCTGGCGGAAGAGATTGAAGATGATCTGCAGCGTCGCGCAGCCTGGCTGCTCGAGACAGATCAGGCCTTCCTCGATCGTCTCGACGCTGGCGCCCCAATGGCGCACCAGCCCTTCAGCCTTAAACTCTTCCATCCAGGCAAAAATCTCGCCGTCCTGCAGCACGCTGGTCGGCACGCAATGCAGCTGAGCAAGATCGAGGCTCGATACGCCGAGCCGCTGCGCCGACCCAATCATGCTCTCGCGTACGCGATCCTTCGAGTATTTGTTCGGAAACAGCGACCCGGCGCGCCCGAGCTTGGTCGCGACATGCACTCCCGGCGCCTTGGCGTGGGCGCCGATCCGCTTTTCCGAAAGCCCGCCGCCATAAACGTCCGCCGTATCCCAGAAATTGATCCCCGCGGCATTGGCAGCATCAAGGATTTGGCTTGCCGCGTCATCACCCACCGGGCCGAAATCGCCGCCCAGTTGCCAGCAGCCGAGGCCGATCTCGCTGACCTCGTATCCTGTCTTACCCAAGCGCCGCGTTTTCATTGTGTCACCCGATGTAGGGCGGCAGGCGCCGCCGATAGGGTCGGGACATTGTCGGCTGCAGCCCGCCGGGTCAAGGGCTGCTGGCCGGCTCAGACGCCGCTTCCCCAACGTGCTCTGCAAAGTCGAGCGCAATGACCTGATCGCCAGGGGCAATGATGCTGCGGCGATGGGTGATGGCGAGGATAGTTACATCTTCCAGCCCACGCAGCTCCGCCATGATCTGGCCCTCGGTCGTCTCATCGAGCGCCGAACTCGCTTCATCGAGAAACAGCACCTTTGGATCGCCATAGAGCGCACGCGCAATCGAGACGCGCTGCCGTTCGCCGCCCGACAGCTTGAGCCCGCGTTCGCCTACCGTCGTCTCAAAGCCGTCCGGCTGGTTTTCGATGAACGAGAGGATCGAAGCCCGCTCCGCGGCATGTCTCAGACGCCGGGCATCATACTGGCGGCCGAGAACGATATTGGTCGCGAGCGTATCGTTGAGCAGCATCACATCCTGTGGCACGACACCCACAAGGTCATACCAGCTTGCGCGGTCGATCTCCTCAAGATCAACGCCATCGACGAGGATTCGTCCCTCCGTCGGCTCCAGCGACTTGAGCGCCAGCCTGAAGAGCGTAGTTTTTCCCGCCCCCGTTGGCCCGGTGATAAAGGCGGTGCCGCCGGCCGGCACGGAGAAGGACACAGCCTTGAGCGTCCGTCGGTCGCCATAGCGGAAGCCGACGTTGTCAAAGGTGATCGAGCCCGCGACCGGGTCAAGAATCTGGCTTCCATGTCCCGCCCGATCGTCAGGCTCGGCCCACATAGCGGCAAATGGCTGGAAGCGCGAAATCGACCGAAATATGTCGTCGATGGCGCTGCCGATCATTTCGAAAGGCCGGTTGAGCTGGGTAAGCACCAGATTGATCAGCACAAGATCGCCCAGGCTCATCTCTCCGGCTGCAAAGCGCGGCAGCATGACGAAATAGGTAAAGCCGAGCTGGAGGGCGAGCGCGAGGCCGAAGATGCCGGAAAGCGCGATATGCCGCCATGACCAGCGCACCCAGGATGAGCGCGCCAGCTCGGCCTTTTCGGCGAATTTCTCGCTGATCCAGCGGTCGCCGTTGAAGTAGCGGATGGTCTCCATGGCATTGACGGCATTGCCCACGAAACGGGAGTTCTCCTGGTTCGCCTCGATGGCCTGATCGAGTAGGGGCTTGGTCCAACGATTGGCAAAGTAAGTCAGGGCGACAAAGCAAATGCCATAGACGCCGACGATCACCATCAATTCGATGCTGATGATCGCACCGAGGAGCGCGATGGAGAATCCGATCTGCGCTATGCCCGGCACAAAGACGATCAGCGCCAATTGCGCCAGCGACTGCACCGCGGATTCCCCTTGGGCGCGGGCGGTCTGGATGGCGACGGGATTGTGCTCGATAAAGAACGTGCCCGGCTTACGCAGCAGTTTGGCGAAGAACGCCGTGGCCGCGATGAATTTGAGGTTCTCCGAGACCATAAAGGATAGATAGCTGGTGGCCCGGCCGAATAGCATCTCAAAGCCGCGGATGGCCGCATAGCCGACAAAACCGGCAAAGACCGCGCTGACGATCGTGCCATCGGCGAGCTCATCGATCAGCCGGGAAAACACATAGGGCGTTGCGATGGAAAACAGCGCCGAAACAAGCGTCACCCCGCCTATGGCGATCAGCATCCAGTGCGATTTTTTCCAGAAGCTGCGAAAAATGGCGCGCAATGCGGGCCAGCTCGTCGTCCACTCGGTCTTGGCCATCGAACTCGCCCGCGCCGGATTTCAAGGGACGCGGAAAGTGACGGCCGGCGACTTTGGGGTCAACCCGTAAATCCCGGGGGGTACGAAACGCCCCTTATTCGAAATAGTCCGGAAAATCCGCGATCGTCTGATTGAGCAGCAGTTCAGCCCGGGCAAGATGGGCGCGCATAGCCCTTTCGGCAGCGGCAGGATCGGCCTTGGCTACTGCCTCGGCGATCTGCTTGTGTTCGGCGATGGCGCGCTGCGTCGAGGAAACGCCCAGCGTCAGGTAACGCACCCGATCAAGCTGCATCTTGTGATCGTCGATCAGCTGCCAGGCATATTCGACGCCGGCGAGACGGGCGAGCGTGCGATGAAACAGTTCGTCGAGCGTATGAAACCGCCGGCTGTCATTGGCCGCAGAAGCAGCCTCCTGGTCGGCAATCAGGCTTGCCAGGACATCGGCGGCATCGTCGCTCGGCTGGCTCGCCACCCTGCGGATGATTTCGACCTCGATGCTTTCACGAATGAAGCGCGACTGGCGGACGCCATCGGGAGAAATCTTTTTAACGACCGTCGCCCGCTTGGGCCGGATCAGCAACAGGCCCTGTTGCGCGAGCCGGATGAAGGCCTCGCGCACCGGCTGACGGGACACCCCGTACCGCCCTGCAATATCGCTTTCGGAAATCACGTCACCGGGCTTGAGCCCCATGGTGATGATGTCGTCGCGCAGCGCATCGACGACGCGCATGGCGATGGTTTCCTTGATGCTGCCCAGCGCTGCGGCCATGGATGCTGATTCCCTTCTTTTTCGACCATGGTCCGGAAACCGGTCCATTGGCTCTAGCCCGCGCGCAGCGTCCACAGCTTTCTCGGGCTTTTCCGGGCATGCCTTGCTTCCATACAAGGTCGACAAATCACGCGCTTTGTCAATTCGCCGACTTGCATGGGCCGCAACCAAGCAAAAAGACCAAGCCACCAGCAAGCTGTGAATTGATCTCCGCCGATGCCGAATCGGGGTCGGGCCATGCTAAAGTCGCTGCTCGCGTATGTGGGAGTTATGATGCAGGTTGCGATCGACATGGGCGAGAGCCGGGGTTCCGGCACGGCCCATATGGACCTTGAAGAATTGCTGGCCACCCGTCTTCTGGTCCAGGGCAATTCCGGTTCCGGTAAATCTCACCTCCTCCGGCGCCTCCTCGAACAGTCCGCCCCCTGGGTGCAGCAATGCGTCATCGACCCCGAGGGTGATTTCGTCACCCTGGCCGATAAATTCGGTCATCTCGTTGTCGACGCCACCCGCTCGGAAGCGGAATTGACCCGCATTGCCAATCGCGTCCGCCAGCATCGCGTTTCGGTGGTCGTCAATCTCGAAGGGCTCGATGCCGAGCAGCAGATGCGCGCCGCCGCTGCCTTTCTGGGCGGCATGTTCGATGCCGATCGCGATTTTTGGTATCCGGTCCTTGTCGTCGTCGACGAAGCCCAGCTTTTCGCTCCGGCTGCCGCCGGTGAAGTCTCCGACGAGGCGCGGAAAGTCTCGCTCGGCGCCATGACCAACCTCATGTGCCGCGGCCGCAAGCGTGGCCTTGCCGGCGTCATCGCCACCCAGCGCCTTGCCAAGCTCGCCAAGAACGTTGCGGCCGAAGCCAGCAATTTCCTTATGGGCCGTACGTTTCTCGATATCGACATGGCCCGCGCCGCCGATCTTCTCGGCATGGACCGCCGCCAGGCCGAACAGTTCCGGGACCTCGCCCGCGGCCATTTCGTCGCCCTGGGCCCCGCCGTGTCGCGCCGACCGCTTCCCATCGTCATCGGTCCGGTCGAAACCTCGGCCCGCTCGACAAGCCCGAAACTCACCCCGCTCCCTGAAGCCCCGGTCGATGCCGCCGACCTGATCTTCACGATGAA
>NZ_LAJG01000005.1 GCF_000970455.1 Devosia soli
GGGCGGTGTCCGGGATCGCGTCGGTCGCGGGGGGCGGCGTGGCGGCTTGTGCCTCAAGCTGTTGAACCTGCGCCTGCCCCGGAGCGTTCCAAGGGGAGAAGGCAAGTGTGCCGCCGATGGCGATGACCGCCACGGCGAGACCCGAAAAAACGAGCGATCGCAAAGACATGGGTAAACCTTCAGCTGCGGATTTCTGGCCCGCTGGCCTTCCGCTTGCACAGCGACGAAAGCGCCGGGATTCTGTCATGAAAATGACGCGGCAACATTGTTGTTTCGCAAGGCAAATAAACGTTTGCGCGAGGGGTCACACGGCCCTATATGCAGCGCTCGATTTCGCGATGTTTACGAAACGGAAACACTTGAGCACCGCGAATTTCCCTGACCTCTCCAGCCCCGAAAGGCCTGTTGTCCAATGACTGACGAGCCGAAGACCGTTTACGCCAATACGTCCGCCCTGATCGCGGCCGAGGCGCCGGACTTTCCTTCCTTCCTTTTCTCGGAAAAGGAATTCCATAGGGCTGTTAAGGTCTTCAGGAAGGGTTTTGACGGGCTTCTTACATATGCCGTGAAATGCAACCCCTCGCCGCACATCATTGCGCAGCTGCACCGCGAAGGTCTCAAGGCGTTTGACGTCGCGTCGAACACCGAAATGGAACTGGTGCGCGACCATGCGCCGGGCGCGGTGATGCACTACAACAACCCGATCAAGAACAAGCGCGAAATCGAGCGCGCTTATGAAGAGTTCGGCGTTCGCTCCTTCACCATCGACCACCCGCAGCAGCTCGACCAGCTCGCCGCCGTCGTCTCGCCGTCGCGCGATGTGGAAGTCACGACGCGCTTCAAGGCGGGCAAGGCGCTCAAGAGCTATGATTTCGGCATCAAGTTCGGCGTGATGGAACAGGGTGCAGCGGAAATCGTGCAGGCCGTCGAGAAGATGGGCTATACTCCGAGCCTCTGCTTCCACGTCGGTTCGCAGTGCGAAGACGCCTATGCCTATGAGCGGCATATCGCGGCAGCGGCACGTATCGTCGAGGAATCGGGGATCGAGCTCAAGCGCCTCAATATCGGAGGAGGCTATCCGGCCCCCTACCCGACCAGCGAAGCGCCGCCGATGGACTATTATTTCGAGACCATCAGCCAGGCAGTTTCCGACCATTTCGGCGACAAGAACAAGCCCGAGCTGATCATCGAACCAGGGCGCGCGCTCGTGACCTCGTCGACCTCGCTGCTGCTGCGCGTCAAGCACCAGCGCGGTGGGCAGTCGGTCTATGTGAATGACGGCGCTTATGGTTCGCTGATGGAAGTCAAGTTCATGCACTTCACCCCGCCGGTGCGCGTCTGGCGCGGGCCGCGCGTGCACGACAACGATCAGGAATTTTCCGAATTCACCATCTGGGGCCCGACGTGCGACAGCTACGACGTGCTGCCGCAGGTGTTCACCCTGCCGGCCGATATCGATGAAGACGACTGGATCGAGTTCGGCCTGATGGGTGCTTACACCCAGGCCTCGCTGACGCCGTTCAATGGCTTTGATCGCCGCGACCAGTATTGGGTCGATGAGGTTTATACGGGCAAGGACATGGCGCCGGCCGAGTAACGCTTTGAGGTTTTGATAAACCCGCCCCGGCAGATGCTTGGGCGGGTCTTTTTTTTGGCAAGGGTAGGCTGCGAAGGTTTCACATCCCCTTGGCTTCCCCCGGACTTGATTCGAGGGTCAGCACGTGAGCCACAAACTTCGCGGGCCCAGGAAGTGACCCTCGGGTCAAACCAGAGGGAAGCGCGGTGGGGGTTAGAAATTCGAGGTACGCCGAAATAAGTTGAGTAGCTAAGGGCGCTTAGTGGCGTTCGTTCCACATTTGATTCAGGGGGAGTTGATGGCAGCGATACCGGACATTTCCATTTTCGGCCAACGGATCCTGATCCTAGGGCCGAGCAATGCGGGGAAGTCGACGCTGGCGGTGGCGCTCGGGGAGCGACTTGGGGTGCCGGTGGTGCATCTTGATCGGCTGCGCCATTTGCCCAATACCAATTGGGAAGTGCGGAATGATGACGACTTCGCGCAACTCCATGACGAGGCGATCCTGCCGCCGGGCTGGGTGATCGAAGGGAATTACTCTCACCTCCTGCCGCAGCGGTTCAGGCGGGCGACAGGTGCGCTGGTAATCAGCGATGGACTGGTGAAGCGCTATCGGCGGTATTTTCAGCGGACGCTGTTTCAGCGCCAGCGTGCCGGCGCGCTCGAAGGTGGGCAGGACAGGGTCAACCGCATGATGCTCGGCTGGCTCTGGAAGACGCGGCATTCGGTCGGGAAGTACCAGGCGCTGGTTCTGGAGGCCGGTCTGCCACATCTCTTCGTCAATGATCAGCGAGCGCTGGACGGGCTCTATAACGCCTGGGCGCTCAGCCTGCCCGCTTCCCTGGCTTGACGAGACCGAAGCGGATGAGGCTTTCGGCGGCGCTGAGGACGGCATCCTCGTTGCTGTGATAGGGCCGGCCGAGCAGCCGCTCGCCCTTCGAGCCGTCGAAGTGCTTTTGATTGCCGATATCGTTGATGATCTGCCGGACTGGTCCGCCCATCAGCGCGACGCCACGCATGATCCAATCCGGAACGCTTTTGAGGGTGATTGGGTAATCCGGATAGTGCCGGCGTAGAACGGCGGCGAGGTCTTCGAAAGTCATGTAGGGCCCGGTGCAGAGATAGCGCTGCCCGATGCTTTCCGGGTCTTTCAGGGCGGCGAGGTGCATGGCGGCGACATCGCGCACGTCGCTGATGGCAAAGCCGATACGCGGCATGGCTGGCGTTGAGCCATCGAGAAGCCCGCCGACAAGGCCGAGGGAGATGCTGGTTTCGGGATCTGTGGCGGGGCCGAGAATGGCGCCGGGGTGTATTGTGGTCAGCTGCATGCTCTGGCCGCTGGCAAGGGCCCAGGCGGCCTGCTCGGCGCGCGTCTTACCGATGCAATAGGCCCAGGGACGGCGCATGTTTGTGAGGTCCGTGAAATCGGCCTCGGTATATGTGCGTGGGCCTTTGTCGTGACCATGGCCATAGCCGACCGTGGCGATCGACGATGTCATGATGACGCGCTCGATGCCCTCTGCGTGGGCAAAGCGCAGGACGCGCTCGGTGCCTTCGACGGCGGGACGGATGACGACGGACGGATCTTTGGGTTCTTCGGCAACGATGGCGGCGGCAACATGGATGACCGCCTGGACGTCATGCGTGGCGGCGGCCCAGCCAGTATCATCGAGCAGATCAGCTTCGACGATTTCGAGGCGGGTTTCAAAGCCGGATGCCAGAAGATTCATCGCAGCTTGGACGCTGCGCAGCTTTACACGGTTTCGGAGCGTGCCGCGGACGATGTAGCCGGCCCGAAGGAGCTCGCCGATGACATGCTTGGCAACGAAACCCGATGCTCCGGTGACGAGAATACGGTCCATATTTGCTCCCCGCGTTGCACCCTGCCCTACACGCTCGTATCTACGCGCGGAAGAGGATTTTATAGCGTGTGGAGCAATGACATCCGCAGCAGCCGAAAACAGAAAGGGCGACCCGGAGGCCGCCCTTTCGATAAACTGCTGAAGCGCTCTTACGCGGCTTCGGCTTCGTTTTCGTCGTACTGGACCGGACCCGAATCCTGACCCTTGGCATCGACGTCGCGATCGACGAATTCGATTACGGCCAGCGGGGCGTTGTCGCCATAGCGGAAGCCGGCCTTAAGAATACGGATGTAGCCGCCCTGACGTTCAGCATAGCGCGGGCCGAGCACGGCGAAGAGCTTTGCAACTTGGGCTTCGTCGCGGATCTGCGCAATAGCCTGGCGGCGAGCGTGCAGGTCGCCGCGCTTGCCGAGGGTGATGAGCTTCTCAACGATCGGACGGAGGTCCTTGGCCTTGGGAAGGGTGGTGACGATCTGTTCGTGCTTGATCAGCGCGGCGGACATGTTGGCGAACATGGCCTTGCGGTGAGAAGCGGTACGGCTGAGTTTGCGGCCGCGATTACCGTGTCGCATGGGTATCTCCTAAAATCTTGGCAGCGCCGGATCAGTAATGATCTTCGTAGCGCTTGGCGAGGTCATCGATATTCTCGGGCGGCCAATTGGCCACGTCCATCCCGAGATGAAGCCCCATCTGTGCCAGGACTTCCTTGATTTCATTAAGCGACTTGCGGCCGAAGTTCGGGGTCCGCAGCATCTCGGCTTCCGTCTTCTGGATGAGGTCGCCGATGTAGACGATGTTGTCGTTCTTGAGGCAGTTGGCCGAACGCACGGACAGTTCGAGCTCGTCGACCTTCTTGAGCAGCGCAGGGTTGAAGGCGAGTTCCGGAACGGAGTCCTGGGCCTTTTCCTTGGTGGGCTCTTCGAAGTTGACGAAAACCGACAGCTGGTCCTGGAGAATACGCGCTGCATAAGCCACGGCATCTTCCGGCGACACGCCGCCATTGGTTTCGACTGACAGGGTCAGCTTGTCCTTGTCGAGGCTTTCACCGGCACGGGTCGCATCAACCTTGTAGCTGACGCGGCGCACTGGCGAGAACAGGGCGTCGACGGGAATGTACCCGATGGGGGCATCTTCCGGACGGTTCTTGTCGGCCGGGACATAGCCCTTGCCGGAATTGACGGTGAACTCGATGTTGATCTCGGCGCCATCGTCGAGGTGGCAGATCACGAGTTCGGGGTTCAGGACTTCGATATCGCCGGAGACCTTGATGTCACCAGCGGTCACGGCACCCGGACCCTGCTTGGAGAGAGTAAGACGCTTCGGGCCTTCGCCACCCATCTTGATGGCGATTTCCTTGACGTTCAGCACGAGGTCGGTGATGTCTTCCCGAACGCCGGGAAGCGACGAGAATTCGTGCAGAATGCCGTCGATCTGGATAGCGGTTACTGCTGCGCCCTGGAGCGAAGACAGCAAGACGCGACGCAGGGCATTGCCCAGGGTAAGGCCGTAGCCGCGTTCAAGCGGCTCGGCAATAACCGAGGCGTGACGCGAGTCAGCGCCATCCGAAACAATCTCCAGCTTGGTCGGCTTGATGAGTTCCTGCCAGTTCCTCTGGATCGTCACGGTATTGTCCTTTCAAATTCGCGGCTCCGAGAGCCGCACCGCCGCAAACACAATAGAACCCCTGGCCCCGCGGCCAGGAGTTTACCAAGTGGTCTAGTCTTTAGACGCGGCGCCGCTTGCGCGGACGGCAACCGTTGTGCGGGATCGAAGTCACGTCGCGGATGGAGGTGACGTTGAAGCCAGCAGCCTGAAGAGCGCGGAGCGCAGATTCACGGCCCGAACCGGGACCACGCACTTCGACCTCGAGGGTCTTCATGCCATGTTCCTGAGCCTTCTTGGCGGCATCTTCGGCAGCAACCTGGGCGGCATAGGGTGTCGACTTGCGCGAGCCCTTGAAGCCCATAACGCCAGACGAGGACCACGAAATCGTGTTGCCCTGCATGTCGGCGATGGTGATCATGGTGTTGTTGAAGGAGGCGTTCACGTGTGCAACGCCCGAAGTGATATTCTTGCGCTCCTTGCGGCGGACGCGCGTCGTGTCAGTCTTAGCCATTCAGGTCCTCTAGGGTATCGGCGCTGCCGTAGTTCCAGCAGCTCCACCATGGAAGAGACGGGTCAGGCCCGAGAGCCTGCCCGCCTTCCAATCAAACAACTGCCCCGCAAGATCGCGGGCGCAGAATTACTTCTTCTTGCCGGCGATCGGCTTGGCCGGACCCTTGCGGGTGCGGGCATTGGTGTGGGTGCGCTGACCGCGGACCGGAAGGCCACGACGGTGGCGCAGGCCACGATAGTTGCCGAGGTCCATCAAGCGCTTGATGTTCATCGCAACGTTACGGCGAAGATCGCCTTCGACGACATAGTCCTTGTCGATCGCTTCACGGATCTGGATAACTTCCGCGTCGGTCAGTTCATTGACGCGACGATCAGCCGGAATACCGACCTTGGTCGTGATATCATTGGCGAACTTTTCGCCGATCCCGTGAATGTACTGCAGCGCGATAACCACGCGCTTGTTCGTCGGGATATTGACGCCAGCAATACGAGCCACGTCTGCTCTCCTTCATTCAACACGCGCCATCGCGGCGGATGTCTTTAAACAACAAGGGACCGGATTTCGACCCCCAACCACTGTGGAGAACCGAATCCAGCCCAATAATCCATGAGACTGGTGCGGTTCTTTAAGGATTCGAAGGGACAGAGTCAACAGTCTCCGCCCATCCAAATTATTTGCCGAGCGCCGTCTTGATGGCGGACGTCACGCTCTCGACCGGCGCCATGCCGTCCACCGTCTTCACCAGACCCTGCTGACCGTAGTAATCGACCAGAGGTGCGGTGCTGGTGGTGTAGACATCCAGCCGTTTGCGGATCACGTCCGGATTGTCATCGGGACGATTGCTATCCTTGGAACGCTGAATCACCCGGCGCACGAGTTCGTCGGCATCTGCCGTGAGCTCGATGACGGCGTCAAGCTTGAGACCCTTCTCGGCCAGCATTTTGTCGAGGGCCTGGGCCTGCGCGATGGTGCGCGGGAAGCCATCGAGGATGAAGCCGGGCCGGCAATCCTCGGCATCGATGCGCTCAGAGACGATGCCGTTGACGATGGCGTCGGAGACGAGGTCGCCCCGGTCCATGATCGCCTTGGCTTCGAGCCCAAGCGGGGTCTGGTCGGCGATGGCGGCCCGCAGGATGTCGCCGGTGGACAATTGCGGGATGCCGAAGGCCTCAACCAAAATCTTAGCCTGCGTCCCCTTCCCCGCCCCCGGCGGTCCCAACAGGATTAACCTCATCGACGCTTGCCCCCTCCAAGGCGGGATTTCTTCAACAGGCCCTCATATTGCTGAGCGACCAGGTGGCTCTGGATCTGGCTGACCGTATCAAGGGTCACCGTGACCATGATCAGCAGCGAGGTGCCGCCGATAAACTGTGCAACCGCAAGCTGGCTAAACATCAGTTCCGGGATCAGCGCAATCACCGTGAGGTAGAGGGCACCGATGACGGTGATGCGCGTCAACACATAGTCGATGTGCTGGGCAGTGCGCTCACCCGGACGGATACCAGGAATGAAGCCGCCGGAGCGCTTGAGATTGTCTGCCGTCTCGGTCGGATTGAAGACAATGGCCGTATAGAAGAAGGCAAAGAAGATGATGAAGAAGGCAAACAGCACCATGTGCAGCGGCTGGCCGCGGCCAAGCAGCGCCGTAACGGTAGTGAGCCAGCCCATGCCGCTGTTTTGCGCGGCAAAGGACGCGATCGTTGCTGGCAAGAGCAACAGCGAAGAGCCGAAGATCACCGGGATGACACCAGAAGTATTGAGCTTGAGCGGCAGATGCGAGCTTTCGCCTTGGAACATCTTATTGCCGACCTGCCGCTTCGGATACTGGATCAGAAGACGGCGCTGGGCGCGCTCGAAGAAGACGATGATGGCAATAACGACGAGCGCCAGGGCGATCATGCCGAAGCCGGCAAAGGCAGGAATTGCGCCCGTGCGGCTCAATTCAAGCGTCTGGACGACGGTCGAGGGCAGATTGGCTACGATGCCGGCGAAAATGATCAGCGAGATGCCGTTGCCGACGCCGCGCGAGGTAATCTGTTCACCCAGCCACATCAGGAACATGGTGCCGCCGACGAGCGTGATCACGGTCGAGAGGCGGAAGAACCAGCCTGGATTGAGCACGACGCCCTGACTGCCTTCGAGACCAACCGCGATGCCATAGGCCTGGACGGCACAGAACACGACCGCCAGATAACGCGTATACTGGTTCATCTTGCGGCGGCCGGCCTCACCCTCCTTCTTGAGGGCTTCAAGCCGCGGCGAAGCCGTGGCGATCACCTGCACGACGATCGAGGCCGTGATGTAGGGAATGAGGTTGAGAGCAAAGATGGCCATACGTTCCACGGCGCCACCGGAGAACATGTTGAACATGCCGATGATGCCCTGCTGGCTCTGCTCGAAGGTCGCGCGAAACGCATCGGGGTCGATGCCCGGGACCGGAATGAAGGTGCCCAAACGATAAACAAGCAGCGCGCCCAGAGTGAACCAGATGCGCTGCTGAAGGGCTTTTGCCTTTGAAAAGGTCGAGAAACTGAGATTGCGAGCAAGTTGCTCGGCTGCGGACGCCATACTTCGCTCCCTAGAGCCGTGGGCAATGGACCAAAGACGGCATTGCTGACTCTAAAATTTGTTGTCGCAAGGCACGATGCGGAAAACCGCTGCGCACTTTTCCGCGCCCTGCTCTATGGCTGCAAGCCACAGGCGCTCGAAGCGCCAGGGGAGCATATAGGAGTGCAGCCCCGGCGCAACAAACCAAAAAAGCGCACCCGAGCACAAGCCGGGTGCGCCGATGCCAAACTACTTGGCGGCGTACGGGGTCTTCTTCCAGGTTTCCTTGACCTCGATGAGGTCTACCTTACCGCCGGCAGCTTCAATCGCTGCGGCAGCACCCTTGGAAACATGATCCACCTTGAAGGTCACCTTCTTGGCGGTGAAGCCTTCGGCACCGATCAGGCGGACGCCATCCTTGGGACGACGGATGACGCCTGCAGCAACGAGCGCTGCAGCATCCACGACGCCCTTAGCATCGAGCTTGCCCGAGTCGATATAGGCCTGGATGCGGTCGATGCGGACCTGGTTCCAATCCTTGGGGTTCCAAGCATTGAAGCCACGCTTCGGCATACGCATGTGAAGGGGCATCTGGCCGCCTTCGAAGCCGTTGATCGCGACACCGGCGCGAGCCGTCTGGCCCTTGCCGCCGCGGCCGCCGGTCTTGCCAACGCCGGAGCCGATACCACGGCCCACGCGAACGCGAGTCTTGTTGGCGCCGTCGTTGTCGCGAAGTTCGTTCAAACGAGTCATCTGTCGAGCTCCCTATTACTCGCCGACAACGCGGACGAGGTGCGGGACCTTGTTGATCATGCCACGGACTTCGGGCGTATCAATCAGCTCGCGCTCTTTGTTCATCTTGTTCAGCCCGAGACCGATCAGGGTCGCGCGCTGGCTCTTTTCGCGGCGGATCGGCGAACCGATCTGCTTGACGGTGATGGTTTTCTGTTCAGCCATTTTGCTCAGTCCTTACGGATCAGGCTTCGACTGCAGTCTCGCCGCGGCGAGCTTGCAGTTCGGAGACCTTGAGGCCACGGCGGGACGCCACGGCACGGGGGCTGTCGACGCGCTTGAGCGCATCGAAGGTGGCACGGACCATGTTGTATGGGTTCGAGGTGCCCGTCGACTTGGCAACGATGTCGTTGATGCCAAGCGTTTCGAAGACGGCGCGCATCGGACCACCGGCGATGATACCGGTACCCGGGACGGCTGCACGCAGCACAACCTTGCCGGCGCCATGGCGGCCGGTGATGTCGTGGTGAAGCGTACGGGCATCGCGCAGCGGCACGCGGATCATCTGGCGCTTGGCCTGTTCCGTTGCCTTGCGGATTGCCTCGGGAACCTCACGGGCCTTGCCGTGACCGAAACCGACGCGACCCTTCTGGTCACCCACAACGACGAGGGCTGCGAAACCGAAGCGCTTGCCGCCCTTCACAACCTTGGCCACACGGTTGATGTGGACCAGGCGATCGACGAACTCGCTTTCGCGCTCTTGAACGTCTCTGCTCATAATGTTCTTTCCTCGCCGCTGTTAGAACTGCAGACCGCCCTCACGGGCAGCATCTGCAAGGGCCTTAACACGGCCGTGATAGAGATAGGAGCCGCGGTCGAAAATGACCTCGGCGACGCCAGCCTTCACACCGCGCTCGGCGATCAGCTTGCCGATGGCAGCTGCCGCTTCGGAGGTCGCGCCGTTCTTGAGGGAAGCGCGTACGTCCTTTTCGAGGGTGGAAGCCGCAGCCAGCGTACGACCGTTGGCGTCGTCGATGATCTGGGCGTAGATGTTCTTGTCCGAGCGGAACACGCTGAGACGGGCGCGACCGAAGGCACGAGCCTTGAGCGCCTTGCGGATACGAGCCTTGCGGCGGTCCGCACCTTTTGCACTGATAGCCATAGGTGGCGCTCCTTACTTCTTCTTGCCTTCTTTGCGGAAGACCTGCTCGTTGGCGTAACGCACGCCCTTGCCCTTGTAGGGCTCGGGGGGACGCCAGCCGCGGATCTCAGCCGCAACTTGGCCGACCTGCTGCTTGTCGATGCCCGTAACGACGATCTCGGTCGGGGTCGGCACGGCAAGGGTGATGCCCTTGGGGGCCGCGTAGATCACTTCGTGGCTGAAACCGAGCGAGAGCTTGACGTCCTTGCCCTGCATGGCGGCGCGGTAACCCACGCCCTGGATGCCCAGCTTCTTCTCAAAACCGGCGCTCACCCCGGTGACCATGTTCTGGATCAGCGCGCGGGTGGTGCCCCAGGCTGCACGAGCCTCACGGGTGTCGTTTGCCGGGGTGATGACAATGCCATCCGAACCCTGCTCGACGTTGACGATATCCATGAGCGTGAGGCTCAGTTCGCCCTTCGGGCCCTTGGCGGAAACGTCACGACCATTGATCGTGACCGTAACGCCATTAACCGGGGCCACCGGTTTCTTGCCAGTACGTGACATTCTATATCCTTGAGTAATCGTCTTGCCGCGCATCCAATGCGCTTGAAGGTGCTCGAAAACGGAGCCGATCAGCGTTTCCGAGAAACGTTGACCGCGCTCCTATCAGTTTTTGCAGCACTTACAACCGGAAAGTGGAAACCACTTTGCCCAAAGTGCCTCACTGCGCTTTCGAGACCGACACGCCTTAGAAGACGCGGCAGAGTACCTCGCCACCAACATTGGCAGCCTTGGCTTCGTGATCGGCCATCACACCCTTGGGGGTGGAGAGGATCGAAACACCCAGGCCATTGGCCACCTGAGGAATATTCTTGACCGACGCGTAAACGCGGCGGCCGGGACGGGAAACGCGCTCGATGGTGCGGATCACGCCCTGGTTGTCCGAATACTTGAGTTCGATTTCGTATTCGGCAGCGCCGTTTTCGAACTTCGTTTCCGAGTAGCCGCGGATGAAACCCTCGGACTGGAGAACGTCGAGCACGCGACCGCGAAGGGTCGAGGCCGGAGTCGAAACGGTATTCTTGCGACGCTCCTGAGCGTTGCGGATGCGAGTCAGCATATCGCCGATGGGATCGGAAAAGCTCATCTTATGTCTCTCCTTACCAGCTCGACTTCACCAGACCCGGGATCTGACCCAGGTTGCCCAACTGACGCAGGGCGATACGGCTCATCTTGAGCTTGCGATAGTAGCCACGCGGACGGCCCGACACTTCGCAACGGTTGCGAACGCGAACCTTAGCCGAGTTGCGCGGCAGTTCGGCCAGCTTGAGGGTGGCCTTGAAGCGCTCTTCGATCGACAAGGTCTGATCCTTGACGGTCGCCTTGAGAGCAGTACGCTTCTCGGCATACTGCTTGGCGAGCTTGGCGCGCTTGTTGTTCTTCTCGATGGAACTGGTCTTTGCCATGTTCTGATCCTTTATCCCTTCCCTGCCCGCTTACTGGCGGAACGGGAAGTTGAAAGCGCGCAGCAGTGCCCGAGCTTCATCATCCGACTTGGCCGTCGTGGCAATCACGATATCCATACCCCAGACCTGATCGATCTGATCATAGTTGATCTCGGGGAAAATGATGTGTTCCTTGATGCCCATGGCATAGTTGCCACGACCATCGAAGGCGTTCGGGTTGAGGCCACGGAAGTCGCGGACACGCGGCAGTGCGATATTCACCAGGCGATCCAGGAATTCGTACATACGCGTCTTGCGCAGGGTGACCTTGACGCCGAGCGGCATCTCTTCACGGACCTTGAAGCCGGCGATCGACTTGCGGGCATGGGTGATGACCGGCTTCTGGCCAGCGATCTTTTCCATTTCCGCAGCAGCCGACTTCACCTTCTTGGTGTCGTTGACAGCTTCACCGACGCCCATGTTCAGGACGATCTTGTCGAGGCGCGGCAGCTCCATGACGTTCTTGTAGTTGAACTGCTTGTTCAGTTCAGCCTTGACGGTCTCGTCATAGAAGGTGCGCAGACGCGGCACATAAACGGTCTCAGCCATCGATCTGGCCTCCGGTCGTCTTGGCGACGCGAGTCTTCACGCCGTCCTTGATCTGGAACCCGACACGGGTGGGCTTGCCATTTGCGTCGGCGACGGCCAGGTTGGACAGGTGGATCGGCGCTTCCTTGGTGAAGATGCCGGCGTCCTGCGAGGCAGTCTGCTTCTGGTGCTTGCGGACCAGGTTAATACCCTGGACGACAGCTTTGGTTTCGGCGGGGATGACCGACAGGACCTGACCGGTCTTGCCCTTGTCCTTGCCAGCCAGGACGACGACTTTATCGCCCTTCTTGATCTTGGAGGCCATTACAGCACCTCTGGGGCGAGCGAGATGATCTTCATGTGGTTACGGGCGCGGAGTTCGCGCGGAACCGGTCCGAAGATACGGGTGCCGATCGGCTCTTTCTGATTGTTGATCAGAACCGCGGCGTTCTTGTCAAAACGAATGACGGTGCCATCGGGGCGACGGATGTCAGTCGCGGTGCGAACCACCACGGCCTTCATTACCTGGCCCTTCTTAACGCGACCACGCGGAATAGCGTCCTTGACCGAAACGACGATGATGTCGCCGACCGAGGCGTATTTGCGATGAGAGCCGCCCAGCACCTTGATGCACATGACACGACGAGCGCCGGAATTATCCGCGACGTCGAGATTGGACTGCATCTGGATCATAACTGGATGCCTTCTAGTTAACCGGCTCTACCGTCATCCGGCTCGCCGACCTAATTCAAAAATTCTCTTACGCAGACGGAACAAGCGTCCAGCGCTTGTTCTTGCTGATCGGCGCGGTCTCTTCGATCCACACCACGTCACCGACCTTTGCCACATTGGCTTCATCGTGAGCGTGGTACTTCTTGGAGCGACGCACTGTCTTCTTCAGAAGGGGGTGCGTAAAACGGCGCTCGACGCGGACGACAATCGTCTTTTCGTTAGCGTCGGAGACAACAGTCCCCTGCAAAACGCGCTTTGGCATGGGTTTTATTCCTTACTTAGCTGCGTTCTTTTCGCCGAGGATCGTCTTGATCCGCGCGATATCGCGGCGGACCTGTTTGACCTGGGCGGGCTTTTCCAACTGCTGGGTAGCGCGCTGGAAACGCAGATTGAACTGTTCTTTCTTGAGGTCGACGAGCTGATCTTTCAGTTCGTCTGCGGTTTTGCTCCGCACATCACTGGCTTTCATGCTCGTGGTCCTTAGTCGACAATGCGCGTAACGATGCGCGTGGTGATCGGCAACTTCATTGCTCCGAGGCGAAGGGCCTCCTTTGCAACGTCTTCGGGCACGCCGTCAATCTCAAAAACGATGCGACCCGGCTTTACGCGCGCTGCCCAGTATTCCACGGAGCCCTTACCCTTACCCATACGGACTTCGGTCGGCTTCTTGGAGACGGGGAGATCCGGGAAAATCCGGATCCAGACACGGCCCTGACGCTTCATTTCACGCGTGATCGCGCGGCGGGCCGCTTCGATCTGGCGGGCAGTGACGCGTTCGGGCTCGGTGGCCTTGAGAGCGTACTGGCCGAATGCCAGATCGGTACCACCCTTGGCCAGGCCATGGATGCGGCCCTTGTGGGCCTTGCGGAACTTAGTACGTTTCGGTTGCAGCATAGTCGTTCAACCTTCTTATGCGCGTTCGCGGTCGCGGTCGCCGCGCTCACGGCGCGGTTCGCGTTCGCCACGTTCGCTACGCTGACCACCTTCGCTACCTTCGGTAGCGCGGCGCTCGTGAGCGGACGGATCGTGCTCAAGGACTTCGCCCTTGAAGACCCAGACCTTGATGCCGATGATACCGTAGGTGGTTTCGGCTTCAGCCGTACCATAGTCGATATCGGCGCGCAGGGTGTGCAGCGGCACGCGGCCTTCGCGATACCATTCGGTACGAGCGATATCGGCACCACCGAGACGACCACCAACGTTGACGCGGATGCCGCCGGCGCCCATGCGGATTGCAGTCTGGACTGCACGCTTCATGGCACGACGGAAGGCAACGCGGCGTTCGAGCTGCTGGGCAATGCCCTGGGCAACGAGGGTCGCATCGGTTTCGGGCTTGCGCACTTCAACGATGTTGATGTGCACTTCGGAGTCGGTGAACTTCTTGACCTTGGCGCGGATCTTGTCGATGTCAGCGCCCTTCTTGCCGATCACGATGCCCGGACGAGCAGTGTGGATCGACACGCGGCACTTGCGGTGCGGACGCTCGATGACAATCTTGGAGACCGCAGCAGCCTTGAGATCCTTCATCAGCATGGTGCGGATCTTGAGGTCTTCCTGGAGCAGCGTGCCGTATTCGCCCTTGTTGGCGAACCAGCGGCTGTCCCAGGTGCGGTTGATGCCCAGGCGGAAGCCAATGGGATTGATCTTCTGGCCCATTATGCGGCCTCCTCAACTTGCCGGACGACGATCGTCAGATGCGAGAACGGCTTCTCGACGCGAGCCGAACGGCCGCGACCGCGAGCGGTAAAGCGCTTCATGACGAGCGAGTTGCCCACATAGGCTTCGGCAACGACGAGAGCGTCGGTATCGAGACCATGGTTGTTTTCGGCATTGGCGATGGCGCTCTCGAGCACCTTCTTCACCTGGCCAGAGATGCGCTTGTGGCTGAATTCGAGATCGGCCAGGGCCTTCTCCACCTTCTTGCCACGGATCAACTGCGCGACGAGGTTCAGCTTCTGAGGGCTGATGCGCAGCATGCGCAGCACAGCCTTAGCCTCGTTATCCTTGAGAGCGCGCTCAGTCTTCGGCTTGCTCATCTTACTTCCTCTTGGCCTTCTTGTCGGCCGCGTGACCGTAATAGGTACGGGTCGGGGCGAACTCGCCAAACTTATGACCGATCATGTCTTCGGTGACGTTCACCGGAACATGCTTCTGGCCGTTGTGCACGCCGAACGTGATGCCGACAAACTGCGGCAGGATGGTCGAGCGACGCGACCAGATCTTGACCACATCGTTGCGGCCAGAGGTCTGGGCCTTCTCGGCCTTCTTGAGCAGATAGCCGTCGACGAACGGCCCCTTCCAAACTGAACGGGTCATGTGTTTACCTGCCCTTCTTCACGTGGCGGCTGCGAACGATGAACTGGTCCGTAGCCTTGTTAGAACGCGTACGCTTGCCCTTGGTCGGCTTGCCCCACGGGGAAACCGGGTGACGGCCACCAGAGGTACGGCCTTCACCACCACCATGGGGGTGGTCGACCGGGTTCATGGTCACACCGCGGTTGACCGGCTTCTTGCCGAGCCAGCGGTTGCGACCGGCCTTACCGAGCGAGGTATTGGCGTGGTCCTGGTTGGACACTGCACCCACGGTAGCAAGACAGGTGCCGTGGACGCGGCGCTGTTCACCCGAGTTGAGGCGAAGGATCGCCCAACCGGAGTCACGACCGACATATTGGGCATAGGCGCCTGCAGAACGCGCGATCTGGCCACCCTTGCGGGGCTTGAGTTCGACGTTGTGCACAATGGTGCCGACCGGCATGCGCTCAAGCGGCATGGCATTGCCCGGCTTTACGTCGACAGTGTTCATCGAGGAGATGACCTTGTCGCCAGCGCCAAGACGCTGCGGAGCAACGATATAGGCCTGCTCGCCGTCTTCATATTTCACGAGAGCGATCCAGGCGGTGCGGTTCGGATCGTATTCGAGACGTTCGATCGTCCCGACCACGTCGAACTTCACGCGCTTGAAGTCGATCATGCGGTAAGAGCGCTTGTGACCGCCACCACGGTGGTAGGCAGTGATGCGGCCGGTATTGTTGCGGCCGCCGCTCTTGTTGAGGCCTTCGGTCAACGCCTTGACCGGCTTGCCCTTCCAGAGTTCCGAACGGTCGGTCGTAACGAGGGTACGACGGCCTTCGGAGGTCGGATTGTAAGTCTTTAGAGCCATTTTGCTGTCTCTTATCCCTTAGAGGCCGGTCGAAATATCGATCGACTGGCCGTCGACGAGGGTCACGATGGCCTTCTTGACGTCGTTGCGGACACCAATCTTGCCACGGAAGCGCTTCACCTTGCCCTTGCGGACGAGGGTATTCACTGCCTTGACCTTGACCGAAAAGAGCTGCTCGACGGCGGCCTTGATCTCGGTCTTGCTGGCATCAATCGCCACGTCGAAAACGACCTGGTTGTATTCCGAAGCCATCGTCGACTTTTCGGTCACGACGGGGTTACGGACGATATCGTAAGCGGCAAGCTTGTTCATGCGAACCTCGCTTCGAGCGCTTCGAGCGCTGCCTTGGTCAGGACGAGCTTGTCGCGCTTCAGGATCGAAACAACGTTGATCCCCTGGATCGGCAGCACGTCGATGTTCGGGATATTGCGGGCGGCCAGAGCGAAGTTCTGGTCGACTGCGGCGCCATCAATGATCAGCGCGCTTGCCCATTCGAGCTTACCAAAGGTGGTGCGCAGCGCAGCGGTCTTGGCTTCAGCCTGGGCAACGCTGTCGATGACGATCAGCGAACCAGTCTTGGCCTTGGACGAGAGAGCATGCTTGAGCGCGAGAACCCGAACCTTCTTGGGAAGGTCGATGGCATGGCTGCGCGGGGTCGGACCGAATGCACGGCCACCACCACGGAACTGGGGAGCCTTGCGATCGCCGTGACGAGCGCCGCCCGAACCCTTCTGCTTCACGAACTTCTTGCCCGTGCGTACGCCTTCCGACCGGTTCTTCACGTCATGCGTGCCGGCCATGGCCTTGAGCTGCTGGTAGCGAACCATGCGGTGGAGAATGTCCGGACGGACTTCAAGACCGAACACATCGTCCTTGAGATCGACCGTACCGGCGGACTTACCGTCGAGAGTGGTTACGTTCAGTTCCATTTACTTCGCTTCTCCCGCAGCAGCGGCCTCGAACGAGCCCGGCAGGGCAACATTCGCGGGAGCCGGCTTCTTGACGGCATCCTTGACCATGATCCAGGCGCCCTTGGCACCCGGGACCGAGCCCTGGATGAGGATCAGACCGCGCTCGACGTCGGTCTTGACGACCTTGACGTTCTGCGTGGTGATGCGACGGTCACCCATGTGGCCAGGCATCTTCTTGTTCTTGAAGGTCTTACCCGGGTCCTGACGGCCACCGGTGGAACCGATGGAACGGTGGGACACAGACACACCGTGGGAAGCACGCAGACCACCGAAGTTCCAGCGCTTCATACCACCGGCAAAACCCTTACCGATCGACGTACCCGTGACGTCGACAAGCTGGCCCTCGGCGAAGTGGTCCGCCTTGAGGGTGGCGCCAACCTCGATGAGGTTATCGGCATCGACGCGGAACTCAGCCACGTGACGCTTCGGCTCGACCTTGGCGACGGCGTACTGGCCGCGCTCAGCTTTCGAGACATTCTTGGCCTTGGCCTGGCCTGCGCCAAGCTGCAGAGCAACATAGCCGTCCTTCTCGACGGTACGCTGACCCACGACCTGGCAATTCTGCAGAGCCAGCACCGTGACCGGAACGTGCGAGCCGTCCTCGGCGAAGATGCGGGTCATCCCCAGCTTCTGTGCGATCAATCCAGAACGCATCGGTTTTACCTTCTTGTTGGCGCTCTGCCGGGTCATGGTTTCAGAGGACCCTTTTGGCGGCAGGCGCGGAATCTTTGTTTTCTTAGAGCTTGATTTCGACGTCGACGCCGGCGGCGAGATCGAGCTTCATCAGCGCATCAACCGTCTGAGGAGTCGGGTCCACAATGTCGAGGAGACGCTTGTGAGTCCGGATCTCGAACTGCTCACGCGCCTTCTTGTCGATGTGCGGCGAGCGGTTGACGGTGAACTTGTCGATGCGGGTCGGCAGCGGGATCGGACCGCGAACCTGAGCACCCGTGCGCTTGGCGGTATTGACGATTTCGCGGGTCGAGGTGTCGAGCACGCGATGGTCAAACGCCTTGAGGCGGATGCGAATATTCTGACCGTTCATCTTCTCAAATCCTGACGGAAAAAGATCGCGGCGCGCTTAATCGCGCGCCGCGAATTGTCTCGAATAGACTTACTTCAGGATCGTGGCGACGACGCCCGAACCAACCGTACGGCCGCCTTCGCGGATAGCGAAGCGGAGCTTTTCTTCCATGGCGATCGGCACGATCAGCTGAACGTTGATGTTCAGGTTGTCGCCCGGCATTACCATTTCAGTGCCTTCCGGCAGCGACACGATACCGGTCACGTCGGTGGTGCGGAAGTAGAACTGCGGACGGTAGTTGCCGAAGAACGGGGTGTGACGGCCACCTTCTTCCTTGGTGAGGATGTAAACCTCAGCCGTGAAGTCGGTGTGCGGGGTCACGGAACCGGGCTTGCAGAGAACCTGGCCGCGTTCCACCTGGGTGCGGTCGATACCACGGATCAGAGCGCCGATGTTGTCGCCAGCTTCACCCGAATCGAGCAGCTTGCGGAACATTTCGACACCGGTAACGGTGGTCTTCTGGGTTGCCTTGATGCCGACGATTTCGACTTCTTCGCCAACCTTGACGATACCGCGTTCGACACGGCCGGTGACCACGGTACCACGACCCGAGATCGAGAACACGTCTTCGATCGGCATCAGGAAGGGCTGGTCAACCGGACGTTCCGGCTGCGGGATGTATTCGTCAACGGCAGCCATCAGCTCGAGGATGGCGTCGTGGCCGAGCTTCTGGTCAGAGTTTTCGAGAGCGGCAAGAGCCGAGCCCTTGATGATCGGAATGTCGTCGCCCGGGAATTCGTACGAAGACAGAAGTTCACGAACTTCGAGTTCGACGAGCTCGAGCAGTTCCGGATCGTCGACCATGTCGCACTTGTTCAGGAACACGACGAGAGCCGGCACACCGACCTGACGAGCGAGCAGGATGTGCTCACGGGTCTGCGGCATCGGGCCGTCAGCAGCCGACACGACGAGGATCGCGCCGTCCATCTGGGCAGCACCGGTGATCATGTTCTTCACATAGTCAGCGTGGCCGGGGCAGTCGACGTGAGCGTAGTGACGCTTGGAGGTCTCGTACTCGACGTGGGCGGTGTTGATGGTGATGCCGCGGGCCTTTTCTTCAGGGGCCGCGTCGATCTGATCGTACGCCTTGAAGGTCGCGCCGCCGGTCTCAGCCAGCACCTTGGTGATCGCTGCGGTCAGCGAGGTCTTGCCATGGTCAACGTGACCGATGGTGCCGATGTTGCAGTGCGGCTTGGAGCGGGAAAATTTTTCCTTACCCATAGCTTTTCTCCAATTTGGTCAGCGCAAAGGCCGACATTCGTTAGGTTTATTACTAGCTTGCGCTGGTTTAGGCGTACTTGGCCTGGACTTCGTCGGCGACAGCCTGCGGGACCTGTTCGTAGTGATCGAACACCATGGAGTACTGTGCACGACCCTGGCTCATGGAGCGCAGCGAGTTCACGTATCCGAACATGTTTGCAAGCGGCACGAACGCATTCACGACCTGGACCACACCACGGCTTTCAGTGCCCTGGATCTGTCCACGACGCGAGTTGAGGTCGCCGATGACGTCGCCCATGTAATCTTCCGGCGTGACAACTTCAACCTTCATGATCGGTTCGAGGATCTTCGGACCAGCTTCACGCAGGGCTTCACGGAAGCCTGCACGGCCGGCGATTTCGAACGCGAGCACAGAGGAGTCAACGTCGTGGTAGGCGCCGTCGGTCAGAGTGACCTTCACGTCAACCACGGGGAAGCCGATCAACGGGCCTGCGCCCATGACCGATTCGACACCCTTGAGAACGCCAGGGACGTATTCGCGAGGAACAGCGCCGCCGACGATGGCATTGACGAATTCGAGGCCCTTGCCGACTTCGCCGGGTTCGACCGTGATCTTGATGCGCGCGAACTGACCCGAACCACCCGACTGCTTCTTGTGGGTATAGTCCTTCTCGGTCTTGCGCGTGATCGTCTCGCGGTAGGCCACCTGCGGCTGGCCGATATTGGCTTCGACCTTGAACTCGCGACGCATGCGGTCGACGATGATGTCGAGGTGAAGTTCGCCCATGCCCGAGATGATGGTCTGGCCCGATTCTTCGTCGGTCTTGACGCGGAACGACGGATCTTCGGCAGCAAGGCGATTGAGCGCGAGGCCCATCTTTTCCTGGTCGGCCTTGGACTTCGGTTCGACCGAGATGTCGATAACCGGATCCGGGAAGATCATGCGCTCGAGGATAACCTGCGAGTTGGCCGGAGCAAGCGTGTCACCGGTCGTGGTATCCTTGAGGCCGACGATGGCGACGATGTCACCGGCGAAGGCTTCAGTGATTTGCTCGCGCGAGTTGGCGTGC
Organism: Devosia soli; assembly: GCF_000970455.1. GTDB lineage: Bacteria > Pseudomonadota > Alphaproteobacteria > Rhizobiales > Devosiaceae > Devosia > Devosia soli. The sequence goes on from NZ_LAJG01000005.1 coordinate 20,249, forward strand.
ATCTGGAACATGCGGCCAACGCGTTCGCGCTTGCCCTTGACGGTATTTTCGAGGCTGACGCCAGCTTCGAGGTGACCCGAATAGATGCGGCAGAAGGTCAGCGAGCCCATGTGCGGGTCGTTGGCAATCTTGAAGGCCAGCATCGAGAGCGGTTCGCTGTCATCGGCATGACGTTCGATCGGCTGCTCGGTCTTTGCGTCGATGCCCTGGATAGCCGGGACGTCGATCGGGGACGGCAGGAAGTCGATAACGCCATCGAGCAGGGGCTGCACGCCCTTGTTCTTGAACGCCGAGCCAGCAAAGACCAGGAAGAACTTCGCGCCAATGGCACCAATGCGGAGCAGACGACGGATGGTGTCGTTGTTCGGCACTTCGCCGTTGAGGTACGATTCCATCGCAGCGTCGTCCATTTCGACGGCAGCTTCGATCATGGCTTCGCGGTACTTGGCGGCCTTGTCCTTGAGATCGGCAGGGATCTCGACGACGTCCCACTGGGCACCGAGTTCTTCGTTGCGCCAGACCAGAGCGTTCATCTCGATCAGGTCGACGATGCCCTTGAACTCGTTCTCAGCGCCGATCGGCAGCTGGACGGGAACGGCACGGGCGCCGAGGCGCGAACCGATCATCTCGACGCAGCGGTAGAAGTCAGCGCCGGTCTTGTCCATCTTGTTGACGAAGATGAGACGCGGAACGTGATACTTGTCAGCCTGACGCCACACGGTTTCGGTCTGCGGTTCAACGCCAGCGTTGGCGTCGAGCAGAGCGACGGCACCGTCGAGCACGCGGAGCGAACGTTCGACTTCGATGGTGAAGTCCACGTGGCCGGGCGTGTCGATGATGTTGAAGCGGTGCTGGGTACCGTTACGGTCCTTCCAGAACGTGGTCGTAGCGGCCGACGTAATGGTGATGCCGCGTTCCTGTTCCTGCTCCATCCAGTCCATGGTCGCGGCGCCGTCGTGGACTTCGCCGATCTTGTGGGACTTGCCGGTGTAGTAAAGGATACGTTCGGTCGTGGTCGTCTTGCCAGCATCGATGTGAGCCATGATGCCGAAGTTACGATAGAGATTAATCGGGTATTCGCGTGCCATGGGGCGCTCCTACTACCAGCGGTAGTGCGAGAAGGCACGGTTGGCATCAGCCATACGGTGCGTGTCTTCGCGTTTCTTGACGGCCTGGCCGCGACCATTCATGGCGTCCATGAGTTCGCCCGAAAGGCGTTCACGCATGGTGTTCTCACCGCGCTTGCGAGCGGATTCGATCAGCCAACGGATGGCGAGAGCCTGCTGACGGTCGGTGCGGACTTCGACCGGAACCTGGTACGTGGCACCACCAACGCGGCGCGAACGGACTTCAACGGCCGGACGGATGTTGTCCAGGGCGTTGTGGAACACGGTGATCGGGTCCTGCTTGGTCTTGGATTCGACGATGTCGAAGGCACCATAGACGATGGACTCGGCGACGGACTTCTTGCCGTCTTCCATGAGCGAGTTCATGAACTTGGAAACGACGATATCACCGAACTTGGGATCGGGAATAACGTCTCGTTTTTCGGCGCGGTGGCGACGGGACATGACTCAAATTCTCCTTACTTCGGACGCTTCGCGCCGTACTTGGACCGGCGTTGCTTGCGGTCCTTCACGCTCTGCGTGTCGAGCACGCCGCGCAGCACGTGGTAGCGAACGCCCGGCAAGTCGCGCACGCGACCGCCACGGATGAGCACAACAGAGTGCTCCTGCAGATTGTGACCTTCACCAGGGATGTAGGAGATCACTTCGCGCTGGTTGGTCAGGCGAACCTTGGCCACCTTACGCAGAGCCGAGTTCGGCTTCTTCGGGGTCGTCGTGTACACACGGGAGCAAACGCCACGCTTCTGCGGGTTGGCTTCCATGGCGGGAACTTTGTTCCGCTTTGGCTTGCTGGCGCGTGGTTTGCGGATCAGCTGATTAATGGTGGGCATTGCGCTCTTTCCATCGTCCAAAAATTCTAGTTCGGTCTACACAAGCAAACCAAAGTGGCGCTCATCCGAACCCTTCCGGGAATCGGCGGCGCCCCAATTTGCAGCGGACCATCCCATCGAAATGGGCAGTCATGCGCACAGGAATTGCTTCGTCTAGTTACCCGACAGTGTGTTTGATCGTCATGGATTCCCGCGCTAGGCGGCAGGGACCCGGTGTGACAATCACGACCGACCGCTAAGGTAGGCGCTGTTTAGAACCGTTGACTCGCCCCGTCAAGGATTCTTTCGTGAAAATATCTGCGAGGAAGCTATGCATTCCGGGAGGTTCGGCCCTCCCAGCCCCTCACGAGGCGACGGGACGATTTGGCGTAAAGCCGTACGGCATAGGTTAACAGAGTCTCATTTTGAGTCACGCAGGGCACCCCTGCCCGCTGTCCGGCGCTTGTTCGCGACAATGGCGGAACATAGGTATGGGCGAGCCATCGGAGTTTGATCAAGTGACCGAAGAGACGCTGCGCGCCGCACTCAAAGTCGACATCGTCATCATCGGCGCGGGACAGGCCGGATTAAGTTCGGCCTATCATCTCAAGTCACTCGGACTTACCCCTGGCCGCGGTTTCGTCGTGCTGGACCAGGCTCCGCAGCCTGGCGGCGCCTGGCAATATCGATGGCCGTCGCTGACCTTGAGTACGGTCAACAGGGTCCACGATCTGCCGGGGCTCGGCTTTGCAGAATATGCGGGAGGCGATGCGAGCGTGAAAGCGTCCGTCGCCGTGCCGCATTATTTTGCAGAATATGAGGAGCATTTCGGTCTTCAGGTCATACGGCCGGCGCGTGTGAGTGTCGTATGCCCTCGTGGCGAACGTCTTCGAGTGGAGAGCGATCGCGGGCTTTTTTCCGCGCGCGGCATCATCAACGCCACTGGAACGTGGGAGAAGCCCTATATCCCAGATTATCCCGGAGCCGAGAGTTTTGGCGGACAGCAGCTCCATACGCGGGATTATCGGACTGCCGAACAGTTTGCCGGAAAGCATGTGCTCGTCGTGGGTGGCGGCATTTCCGCTATCCAGCTACTGGATGAAATCTCCAAGGTAACCAGAACCACCTGGGTGACGAGGACGCCGCCGCGGTTTCGCGAAGGCCCGTTCGATGAAGATGCAGGACGCAAGGCTGTGGCCATGGTGGAAGAACGCGTGCGGGCCGGACTGCCGCCGCGGGCCGTCGTATCGGTGACGGGGCTGCCCGTCACGCCAGCAATCGAGGCGATGCGCCAGCGGGGCGTCCTCGATCGGCAGCCGATGTTTTCCGAGATTACCTCTACCGGCGTGCACTGGGACGATGGCCGGACCCTCGATGTCGATGTTATCCTCTGGTGCACGGGGTTCAGAAGCGCGCTCGATCATCTGGCGCCGCTGCAGCTGCGCGAGGAGAGCGGCGGGATAATCATGACGGGGCGTCTCGCGACGCAAGTGGAGAAAGATCCGCGCGTGCATCTGGTTGGCTATGGGCCATCGGCTTCCACCATTGGGGCGAACAGGGCCGGAGGCGCGGCAGCACGGGAGCTGATGGCTTACCTCGGCCTTGAAGAGAAACGACGCTCCGGCCAGGCGAAGGGGTAACGTTTCATGCCGGCATGAGGTGCCTGCGGCTTGTGAGGGAGCCACTCGGGTGCTGGCCCGTTAGGCAGCAAACCCTATACGAGGAGCAAAGACGTGCACGAAACCCCTGCCCTTCCCCTCAACGACGGCAATCGAATTCCCCAAATCGGCTTCGGCGTCTGGCGGCTCGAAGAAGACAAGGCACCAGAGGTCGTTGGCGCAGCGATTAAGGCCGGCTATCGGCATATCGACACGGCCCAGGGCTATGAGAATGAAGCTGGCGTTGGTGAGGCGATCGCTCAGGCAAGCATCGACCGCGGCGAGCTTTTCATTACCTCCAAGCTGCGCAACGGGCACCAAGGATATGACAGCGCGTTGCGTTCGCTCGATGAATCGCTCGCACGGCTCAAGCTCGATCATCTCGATCTTTTCCTCATCCACTGGCCCGCGCCGGCGCATGATCGATATGTCGATACCTGGAAGGCGCTGGTTGAAGCGCAAAAGAATGGGAAGGTGAAATCGATCGGCGTCTCGAACTTCCTGCCCGAACATATTCAGCGGATCGTCGACGCCACGGGTGTCGTTCCCGCGGTCAACCAGATCGAGCTGCACGCCGCTTACCAGCAGCGCGCTATCCGCGAATGGTTGCAGGAGCATGAGATCCAGATCGAATGCTATTCCCCGCTTGGCGGCCAGGGAAGCCAGCTGCTTGAAGACGATGCCATCAAGGACATCGCCGAGGCGCATGGGAAATCGCCGGCGCAGGTGATCATTCGCTGGCATTTGCAGCAGAACCTGATCGTATTGCCCAAGAGCAGCAAGCCAGAGCGCGCCAGGGATAATTTCGATGTCTGGGATTTCACCCTGACCCGCGAGGACCTTGACCGGATCGATGCGCTCGATCGTCCGGATGGCAAGACGCTGCCCGAGCCGAACGAGAATAATGAGATGTTCTGATCGATCTCTCTGCCAACAAAAAAAGGGGCCCTTGCGGGCCCCTTTTCGTATCTGGCGATCTCGACCTTACTCGGCCGCAGGCGCAGAGAGGCGGGTCGTTTCGGCTTGGCGGCGGCGTTCCTCGAGGATGAGGTCGTCGCGCTTGGCCGCGATGAGCTTAGCCTTGGTCTGGCCCGCACCGGTACCGGCCGGGATGAGACGGCCGACGATGACGTTTTCCTTGAGGCCTTCGAGAAGGTCAGCCTTGCCGGAGACGGCAGCTTCGGTAAGGACGCGCGTGGTTTCCTGGAAGGAAGCCGCGGACACGAAGGAGCGGGTCTGCAGCGACGCCTTGGTAATGCCGAGCAGGACCGGGTTAGCGGTTGCAGGCTTCTTGCCTTCGGCGACGAGCGCGTCGTTGAGTTCGTCGAAGTCGAGCTTATCCAGCTGCTCGTCCTTGAGCAGGCCAGAGTCACCGGGTTCCACGATTTCGACCTTCTGCAGCATCTGGCGAACGATCACCTCGATGTGCTTGTCGTTAATCAACACGCCCTGCAGACGGTAAACTTCCTGGATCTCGTTGACGAGATAGCGTGCCAGTTCCTCGACACCCTTGATGGCAAGGATGTCGTGCGGAGCGGGATTGCCGTCCAGGATGTATTCGCCCTTCTCGATGGTGTCGCCTTCCTGGAGGTGGAACGGCTTGCCCTTCGGGATCAGGTATTCGACCGGATCTGCACCAGCTTCAGTCGGCTCGATGATGACGCGACGCTTGTTCTTGTAGTCGCGGCCGAAGCGGATGGTACCATCGATCTCAGCGATGATGGCATGATCCTTCGGACGACGCGCTTCGAAGAGTTCAGCAACACGCGGCAGACCGCCGGTGATGTCCTTGGTCTTGGCACTTTCGAGCGGGATACGCGCGAGAATGTCACCAGGAACGACCTTCTCGCCCGGCTCGACGTTGATAACCGCGTCGACGGAGAGCAGGTACCGGGCGTCGCCACCACGATCGACCTTGGCAACCGTACCGCCGCGGGCAATGGCGAGTGCGGGCTTGAGGCCCTCACCACGCTGGTTGCCGCGCCAGTCGATGACCACGCGCTTGGTGAAGCCGGTGGCTTCGTCGGTGTTTTCCGCAACGGAAGCACCGTCGACCAGATCCTCGAACAGGACCTCGCCTTCGACTTCGGCCAGGATCGGACGGGTGTACGGATCCCATTCGGCCAGACGCTGGCCACGGCGAACGGTATCGCCTGCCTTGACGAGCAGCTTGGAGCCGTAGGTCACCTTATGCGTCGCGCGCTCCTTGCCTTCGCCATCGAGAATGGCGAGCGACACGTTACGGGCCATGACGACCTGCTTGCCGTCTTCGATGTTGGCAAGGTTGGGGTTGCGAACTTCGATCTTGCCTTCGGCACCGGCTTCGAGGAACGAGGAGTCGACCACCTGAGCCGTGCCACCGATGTGGAACGTACGCATGGTGAGCTGGGTACCGGGTTCACCGATCGACTGAGCGGCGATAACGCCGACAGCTTCACCGATATTGACCGGAGTACCACGAGCAAGGTCGCGACCATAGCACGCGGCGCAGCAGCCCTGGCGGAGATCGCAGGTGAGCGGCGAACGGATGCGGATCGACTGGATGCGCGCTTCCTCGATGACGTCGACATGCTTCTCTTCGAGCAGCGTGCCCTTGGGGGCGATCAAGTCGCCAGTCAGCGGATGGAAGACGTCATCGGCAGTGGTGCGGCCAAGAACGCGCTGGCCGAGCGAAGCCACGATCTGTCCAGCGTCGACGATCGGTTCCATGGTCAGGCCACGATCGGTACCGCAATCATTTTCGATGATGATCGCATCCTGAGCGACGTCGACGAGACGACGGGTCAGGTAGCCCGAGTTAGCGGTCTTCAGAGCGGTATCGGCCAGACCCTTACGGGCACCGTGCGTCGAGTTGAAGTACTCGAGAACGTTGAGGCCTTCCTTGAAGTTCGCGGTGATCGGCGTTTCGATGATCGAGCCGTCGGGCTTGGCCATAAGGCCGCGCATGCCGGCGAGCTGCTTCATCTGGGCCGGTGAACCACGAGCACCGGAGTGGCTCATCATATAGACCGAGTTGATCGGCTTCTGACGACCCGTTTCCTTGTCGAACTGAACGGCAGCGATGCCCTTCATCATTTCTTCGGCGATCTTGTCACCGCACTTGGCCCAGGCGTCGACGACCTTATTGTACTTTTCGCCCTGAGTGATCAGGCCGTCATTGTACTGCTGTTCGAACTCTTCGACCTGCTTACGGGTCTGTTCGACAATCGTGTACTTGGACTGCGGAATGACCATGTCATCCTTGCCGAACGAGATGCCGGCGTCGCAAGCGTTCTTGAAGCCAAGCTGCATGACGCGGTCACAGAAAATGACCGTCTCCTTCTGACCGCAACCGCGATAAACGGTGTCGATCATCTTGGAGATCATCTTCTTGGTCATGAGCTGGTTCGCGGTGGCGAACGGCACAGCCGGATTCTTGGGCAGAATCTGGCCAATCAGCATGCGGCCCGGCGTCGTGTCGACGATCTGGGTCGTTTCCTTGCCATTCTCATCCCAAGCCGGCACGCGGGCCTTAATCTTGGTGTGGAGCGTGACGACCTTAGTGTCGAGCGCGTGTTCGAGCTCGGCATAGGACCCAAAGGCCATGCCTTCGCCCGGCTCACCCTCTGCCACGATCGACAGATAGTAGAGACCGAGAACGATGTCCTGGCTCGGCACGATGATCGGCTGACCGTTCGCGGGATGCAGGATGTTGTTGGTCGACATCATCAGGACGCGCGCCTCGAGCTGCGCTTCGAGCGACAGCGGCACGTGAACCGCCATCTGGTCACCGTCGAAGTCGGCATTGAACGCCGAGCAGACGAGCGGGTGCAGACGGATGGCCTTGCCTTCGATGAGGATCGGTTCGAAAGCCTGGATACCGAGACGGTGCAGCGTGGGCGCACGGTTCAGCAGAACCGGGTGCTCGCGAATGACTTCGTCGAGGATATCCCAGACCTCGGGCTTTTCTTTTTCAACCAGCTTCTTGGCCTGCTTGACGGTCGAGGACAGACCCTTGGCTTCAAGGCGCGAATAGATGAACGGCTTGAAGAGCTCGAGCGCCATCTTCTTGGGAAGACCGCACTGATGCAGCTTGAGGTAGGGGCCAACGGTGATGACCGAACGGCCGGAATAGTCGACGCGCTTGCCGAGAAGGTTCTGACGGAAGCGGCCCTGCTTGCCCTTGAGCATATCGGACAGCGACTTGAGCGGACGCTTGTTGGCACCGGTGATGGTGCGGCCACGGCGGCCGTTATCGAAGAGCGCGTCCACAGCTTCCTGCAGCATGCGCTTTTCGTTGCGGATGATGATGTCCGGGGCGCGGAGCTCGATCAGGCGCTTGAGGCGGTTGTTACGGTTGATCACACGACGATAGAGGTCGTTGAGATCGGACGTCGCGAAGCGGCCGCCGTCCAGCGGGACGAGCGGTCGGAGTTCGGGCGGAATGACCGGGATGACGGTCATGATCATCCATTCGGGCTTGTTGCCCGAAACAATGAACTGCTCGACGATCTTGAGGCGCTTGGCCAGCTTCTTGGGCTTCAGCTCGGTGGTCGACTCGGCGATTTCGACGCGCAGGTCAGCCGCAATCTTCTCGAGATCGAGGTTGAGCAGGATATCGCGAATGGCTTCGGCGCCGATCTTGGCGGTGAAGCTGTCCGCACCGTACTCGTCCTGTGCATCCAGATACTGTTCTTCAGTAAGAAGTTCGTTCTGAGTGAACGGGGTCAGACCGGGATCGAGAACGACGTAGTTCTCAAAATAGAGGATGCGCTCGATATCCTTGAGGGTCATGTCGAGCAGCAAGGCGATACGGCTCGGCAGCGACTTCAGGAACCAGATGTGAGCGACGGGAGCGGCCAGTTCGATGTGGCCCATGCGCTCGCGGCGAACGCGGCTGAGGGTAACTTCAACACCGCACTTTTCGCAGATGACGCCCTTGAACTTCATGCGCTTGTACTTGCCGCAAAGACATTCGTAGTCCTTCACGGGGCCAAAGATACGCGCGCAGAAGAGACCGTCACGCTCAGGCTTGAACGTACGGTAGTTGATGGTCTCGGGCTTTTTGATTTCGCCATAGGACCAGGACAGGATCTTTTCCGGCGAGGCGATGGAGATCTTCATCTGGTCGAAGGTCTGCACCGGGAGGGCCGGGTTGAACGGGTCCATGACGTGGGAATGATGGTTCATCAATTCTCTCCTCTATCCGCCCCGACCGCAGCCAAGCTGACGGTCGGTTTGGAAGGTGAATGGGGGTGGAAGTGCCGGATTATTCCGCCGCTTCCTGAGGAGGTGCGAGCTCCGCCTGATTGGGGTCTTCCACTTCGCGCATGTCGAGTTCGACATTGAGACCGAGCGAACGGATTTCCTTGACCAGAACGTTAAAGCTCTCGGGGATGCCCGCTTCGAAGGTATCGTCGCCACGGACGATCGCTTCGTAGACCTTGGTACGACCTGCCACGTCGTCCGACTTGATGGTGAGCATTTCCTGCAGCGTATAGGCGGCGCCATACGCTTCGAGGGCCCACACTTCCATCTCGCCGAAACGCTGACCGCCGAACTGCGCCTTGCCACCGAGCGGCTGCTGGGTAACGAGCGAGTAAGGACCGATCGAACGGGCGTGGATCTTGTTGTCCACGAGGTGGTCGAGCTTGAGCATGTAGATATAGCCAACCGTCACCTGACGATCGAACTGCTCACCGGTACGGCCGTCATAAACGGTCGACTGGCCCGAAGCCTTGAGGCCTGCCTTTTCGAGCAGAACCACGATGTCGGCTTCCTTGGCACCGTCGAAAACCGGCGTCGCGATCGGAACACCCTTGGAGAGGTGCTCGCCAAGACGCACCATGCCATCGTCATCGAGATCGGTGATGGCGGTATCGCCAGCAAAGAGCTCCTGAACTTCAGTCCGCAGCGGCTTCAAATCGCCGTTGCGCTGATAGGCGCGGACCATCTGGTCGATCTTCTTGCCCATGCCGGCGCAGGCCCAACCCAAGTGGGTTTCAAGGATCTGGCCAACATTCATGCGCGATGGCACGCCGAGCGGGTTGAGCACGATGTCCACCGAAGTACCGTCTTCGAGATACGGCATGTCTTCGACGGGAACGATGCGGGAAACCACACCCTTGTTGCCGTGACGGCCGGCCATCTTGTCGCCTGGCTGGATCTTGCGCTTGGTGGCGATGAAGACCTTGACCATCTTCATCACGCCCGGCGGAAGTTCGTCACCACGCTGGAGCTTGTCGACCTTATCGATGAAGCGCTGTTCGAGGAGACGCCGGCTTTCTTCATACTGAGCATGAAGGGCTTCCATCTCGGTCATGACCTTGTCGTCTTCGACCGCGAACTGCCACCACTTGGAACGCGGCTGCGCTTCGAAGATGGAGTCGTTGAGCTTAGTGCCGACGACGTAGCCCTTCGGACCTGCGGTTGCGGCCTTGCCGAACAGCATTTCCTTGAGACGGGCATAGACGTTACGGTCGAGGATCGACTGTTCGTCGTCACGGTCCTTGGCGAGACGCTCGATTTCTTCGCGCTCGATGGCCATGGCGCGCTCGTCCTTGTCGATGCCGTGGCGATTGAAAACGCGCACTTCAACAACGGTACCAGCATCGCCCGGCGGAACGCGGAGCGAGGTATCGCGAACGTCCGAAGCCTTTTCACCGAAGATGGCGCGGAGGAGCTTTTCTTCCGGCGTCATCGGGCTTTCGCCCTTGGGGGTAATCTTGCCGACGAGGATATCGCCCGGCTGCACTTCGGCACCGATGTGAACGATACCGGCTTCGTCGAGGTTCTTCAGCGCTTCTTCCGAAACGTTCGGAATGTCACGCGTGATTTCTTCAGGACCAAGCTTGGTGTCGCGGGCCATCACTTCATATTCCTCGATGTGGATCGAGGTGAAGACGTCCTGCATCGCGATCTTCTCGCTCAGCAGGATGGAGTCTTCGAAGTTGTACCCGTTCCAGGGCATGAAGGCGACGAGCACGTTTCGGCCGAGGGCGAGATCGCCCAGTTCGGTCGATGGACCGTCAGCAATGATGTCGCCGGCGTTGACGTGGTCACCCACAACGACCAGCGGGCGCTGATTGATACAAGTGGACTGGTTCGAACGCTGGAACTTCATCAGGTTATAGATGTCGACACCCGACTTCGACGCATCGGTTTCTTCCGTTGCGCGAATAACGATACGGGTCGCGTCCACCTGGTCGACGACACCCTTGCGCTTGGCAACGATGGCAGCGCCGGAGTCACGGGCCACGACTGGCTCCATGCCGGTGCCCACGAACGGGGCTTCGGCGCGCAGCAACGGCACAGCCTGACGCTGCATGTTCGAGCCCATGAGGGCACGGTTGGCGTCGTCGTTTTCGAGGAACGGGATCAGCGAAGCGGCGACCGACACCATCTGCTTGGGGGAAACGTCCATGAGGTCGACGTTTTCCTTGGGCGTCAGGCCGTTGTCACCGGCGTGGCGAGCCACGACCAGATCATCGGTCAGCGTGCCGTCGGCGTTCATCTTGACGTTGGCCTGGGCAACGTAGTGCTTGGCCTCTTCCATGGCGGAGAGGTAGACGACTTCGTCAGTCACCTTGCCATCGACAATCTTGCGGTACGGAGTTTCGATGAAACCGTACTTGTTGACGCGGGCGAAGGTGGAGAGCGAATTGATCAGACCGATGTTCGGGCCTTCCGGCGTCTCGATCGGGCAGATACGGCCGTAGTGGGTCGGATGCACGTCGCGGACTTCAAAGCCTGCGCGCTCGCGGGTGAGACCGCCCGGCCCAAGAGCCGAAAGACGGCGCTTGTGGGTGATTTCGGAGAGCGGGTTGGTCTGGTCCATGAACTGCGAAAGCTGGGACGAGCCGAAGAACTCGCGCACAGCGGCGGCAGCCGGCTTGGCATTGATCAGATCCTGCGGCATGACCGTGTCGATTTCGACCGAGCTCATGCGCTCCTTGATGGCGCGCTCCATGCGGAGCAGGCCAAGGCGATAGGAGTTTTCCATGAGTTCGCCGACGGAGCGAACGCGGCGGTTGCCGAGATTGTCGATGTCGTCGACTTCGCCACGACCGTCGCGCAGGTTGACCAGCGTGCGGACGACTTCGACGATGTCTTCCTTGCGCAGGGTGCGCATGGTGTCCGGCGCATCGAGTTCGAGACGCATGTTCATCTTGACGCGGCCGACGGCGGACAGGTCATAGCGCTCGCTGTCGAAGAACAGCGACTGGAACATGGCTTCGGCGGTTTCGACGGTCGGCGGTTCACCCGGACGCATCACGCGGTAGATATCGAAAAGCGCGTCTTCACGGCTTTCGTTCTTGTCCACGGCGAGCGTGTTGCGGATGTAGGGCCCGATGGTGATGTGGTCGATGTCGAGGATCGGCAGCTCGTCAAAGCCGAGGTCGACCAGCTTGGTCAGCAGCTTTTCGTCGAGCTCGTCGCCGGCTTCGGCGTAGATCTCACCGGTCTTGAGGTTGACGATGTCCTCGGCGATGTAGGCGCCGAAGAGATCAGCATCGGTCGCAAGCAGGTGCGTCAGACCGTTTTCAGCCAACTTCTTGGCCTGGCGGGCCGAAAGCTTCTTGCCACCTTCATGGACGACGTCGCCGGTCTTGGCGTCGATGAGGTCGTGGCTTGGCTTCGCGCCCTTCCACTTTTCCGCATCGTAGGGCACGCGCCAGCCGTTGTCGGTCTTTTCGTAGTTCAGCGTCGTGTAGTAGGTGTCGAGGATTTCCTCGGCATCCATGCCCAGCGCCTTGAGGAGCGAGGTGACCGGAATCTTGCGGCGACGGTCGATACGCGCATAGACGATGTCCTTGGCGTCGAATTCGATATCGAGCCAGGATCCGCGGTACGGGATGATGCGGCCAGCGAACAGGAGCTTGCCCGAGGAGTGGGTCTTGCCCTTGTCGTGATCGAAGAACACGCCCGGAGAGCGGTGCATCTGCGAGACGATGACACGCTCGGTGCCGTTGACGATGAAGGTGCCGTTCGACGTCATGAAGGGCATGTCGCCCATGTAGACGTCCTGCTCCTTGATGTCCTTGACCGAACGGGCGCCGGTTTCTTCGTCCACTTCGAACACGATCAGGCGCAGCGTGACCTTGAGCGGGGCAGCGAAGGTGATATCGCGCGCGCGGCACTCGTCGATGTCATACTTGGGCTGTTCGAATTCGTAGCGCACGAATTCAAGCGAAGCGGTGTTGGAGAAGTCGGTGATCGGGAACACCGACCGGAAGACGGACTGAAGCCCTTCATCGGCACGACCGCCCTTGGGCTCGTCGACCATGAGGAACTGATCATATGAAGCCTTCTGGACTTCGATCAGGTTGGGCATCTCCGTGACTTCGCGGATGGAACCGAAGGACTTGCGTACCTTACGGCGGCCGTTGAACGTGGTAGCCATGAAGCTCCTACTTTCTTTTGTCGCGCTTTCGACGCCGGAAGGGCAACCTTCCTCTAAGCGCTCCGTTTCTTGCTTTGTCTCGGAGGCAGATATCCAAAGACCCGACTATCAGCCGTCGGCGCTCGGGATATATGCCTGGTAGTCATTACACTGGTCCGGACGATGCCGTTTTCATCGTATCCGCGAACCACCGGACACGATCACAGGTGCGTGTTAAGCGGCTAAAGCCTCGCGTCGGGCCGTGCCCAAGGCGAGGTCAACATAGGCTTTCGCGTGCCTGCGACATCAAAAATCGTCATCAATTTCCGCAAATTGGCGCCAGACCCATCCAATCGGCCCGACGAATCGTCCTGTAGAAAACAGAACAGCGAGATGGCACATATAGCGCCACCTCGCCGATTTCAAGTGCTAAAGCGAACTTACTTGAGTTCGACCTTGGCGCCAGCGTCTTCAAGCTTCTTCTTGATGTCTTCAGCTTCAGCCTTCGAAGCGCCTTCCTTGACGGCCTTCGGAGCGCCTTCAACGAGAGCCTTGGCTTCGCCGAGACCCAGACCGGTGATGGCACGGACTTCCTTGATGACGTTGATCTTGTTGTCGCCGAAGGAGGCGAGGATCACGTCGAATTCAGTCTTTTCTTCAGCGGCCGGAGCGGCAGCACCGCCACCAGCGGCAGCAGCGACAGCAACCGGAGCGGCGGCGGAAACGCCCCACTTTTCTTCCAGCATCTTGGACAGTTCGGAAGCTTCCAGAACGGTCAGGGCAGAGAGATCATCAACGAGCTTGGCGAGATCGGCCATTTTATACTCTTTCCAGATAGGGTTTCAGTTCGAACAGGTTTGTTTGGTCGGAACGGCTTATGCCGCTTCGCTCTTTTCGGCGTGCGCTGCGAGGACGCGAGCAATGCCCGCACCCGGCTGCACGAGAATGGAAGCGATGTTCTGTGCCGGCTGCTTGACCAGACCTGCGAGCTTGGCGCGCAGTTCGTCGAGCGAGGGCAGAGTTGCCAGGGTCTTGACGCCGTCGACGTCAAGCGCAGTCGCACCCATTGCGCCACCGAGAATGACGAACTTTTGGTTCTTCTCGGCAAAAGCCGCTGCGATTTTCGGCGCAACGATCGGGTCTTCAGCGTAGGCAATCACGGTCGGGCCGGTGAACAGGCCCGAGATGTCCGCGACATCGGTTTCCTTCAGAGCGAGCTTGGCAAGGCGGTTCTTGGCGACCTTGACCTTGCCGCCTGCCTTCTTGACCTGCACGCGCAGATCAGTGAACGCAGCAACGGAAAGACCAACGTTCTGCGCGATGACGATCGATCCAGCGCCCGCGAGGGCTTCCTGGAGCGAAGCGACGACTTCGCGCTTTTCCGCTTTTTCCATGCTAGTCTCCAATTAGACTAGGCCCAGTATGCCTGAAGGCATGCAGGGACCATTGCCATTTGCTGCCTCATCCCCTTGCGGAGCGGAGAGCAACGGTTAGGTGCCTGCCAACCGAGCGCCCGGACGGGCCACTGGTTTAGGTTCGAACCGAAATCGAAATTTCGGTGTCTCACCCCGTCTATTGCTGGCTCCGGATGGAATTAACGACCCAAAGGATCGACCGGCAGTCTCGGACAGGACTTCTGCCCCTCTATTCGAGAGGCGACACCGGGCGGCGTGAACCGCCCGGAATTCTTTATTAGAGCGCGGTACCCGGCTCGACGTGGACGCCAGCGCCCATAGTCGAGGAAACGGCAACCTTCTTGACGTAGGTGCCCTTGGCGCCAGCCGGCTTGGACTTCACGACAGCGTCGGTGAAGGCCTTGATGTTCTGGAGAAGCGCTTCTTCCGAGAACGAAACCTTGCCGATACCGGCGTGGATAATGCCGGCCTTTTCGACGCGGTACTCGACAGCGCCGCCCTTGGCAGCGCCGACAGCGCCCTTGACGTCCATAGTAACGGTGCCGACCTTGGGGTTCGGCATCAGGTTGCGCGGCCCGAGGATCTTACCGAGACGGCCGACGAGCGGCATCATGTCCGGGGTGGCGATGCAGCGATCGAAATCGAGCTTGCCGCCCTGGATGGTTTCGAGAAGATCTTCCGCACCGACGATGTCAGCGCCGGCAGCCTTGGCCTCGTCAGCCTTGGCGCCACGGGCGAACACGGCGACGCGAACGGTCTTGCCGGTGCCGTTGGGAAGATTGACGACGCCACGAACCATCTGGTCGGCGTGACGCGGGTCGACGCCCAGGTTCATCGCGATCTCGACGGTTTCGTCGAACTTGGCCGAAGCCTTCGACTTGACGAACTTCACCGCTTCTTCGAGCGAGTAGAGCTTGGTGCGGTCCAGGCCTTCACGACCAGCGGCGACCTTCTTTGCGATCTTTGCCATTGTTATCAGCCCTCGACCTGGATGCCCATGGAACGGGCGGAGCCGGCGATCATCGAGATTGCAGCCTCGACGTTGTCGGCGTTGAGATCAACCATCTTCTTCTCGGCGATTTCACGCAGCTGAGCCGTCGTGATCGTGCCAGCCGAATCCTTGCCCGGAAGCTTGGAACCGGACTTTAGGTTCACGGCCTTCTTGATGAAGTAGGTCACCGGCGGCTGCTTCATCACGAAGGTGAAGCTCTTGTCGGCATAAGCGGTGATCACGACCGGAATCGGAGCACCCTTTTCGATCTCCTGCGTGGCCGCGTTGAAGGCCTTGCAGAATTCCATGATGTTAAGGCCGCGCTGACCGAGCGCGGGGCCGATCGGCGGGGATGGGGTTGCCGAACCAGCGGCAACCTGCAGCTTTAAGTAGCCAACGACTTTCTTCGCCATTTTCTATCCTCTTAGTGCCGAAGCCGGCAGTTGAGCCGTGGTGCGGTTTCCTGACGCCGGCAAGCGCCATCCCCTTCCACGGGTTTTACGCAGCCGAAGCTACGTAGGGGGTCAGACCTTTTCGACCTGACCGTATTCGAGCTCCACAGGTGTGGGGCGCCCGAAAATCGAAACTTCCACCTTGAGGCGGGAGCGCTCTTCGTCGACTTCTTCCACGATGCCATTGAAGCTGGCAAAGGGACCGTCGGACACGCGAACGCTTTCGCCAACCTCGAAGCTGACGGAAGGCTTTGGATGCTCGACGCCTTCCTGCACTTGCTGCAGGATCGACATGGCTTCCTTTTCGGAGATCGGCATGGGCTTGTTATCAGCACCCAAAAAGCCGGTCACCTTCGGCGTATTTTTGATCAGATGGAAAGTCTGATCGGTCAGATCCATCTTCACGAGCACGTAGCCCGGGAAAAACTTGCGTTCCGTATCGACCTTGCGGCCACGACGGATCTCGACGACCTTTTCGGTCGGCACGATGACGTCGTCGAACAGATGCTCGAGCTTGGTCTGGGCGACCTTTTCCTTGATCGCGTCAGCCACTTTGCGCTCGAAGTTCGAGTACGCCTGAACAATGTACCAGCGCTTGGCCATGCCGCCTCGCCGCTCCTCGTTAGTCGCCCGGTCCGCTTAGCGGATCGAAAGCATCAAAGACACCAGCCACGAGATCACCTGATCGGCGACCAGGAAGAAGATGCTCGCAAAGATCACCAGAACCAAAACCATAATGGTCGAAATGATAACTTCATTCCGTCCCGGCCAAGTGACCTTCGATACTTCCGTGCGAACCTGCTGGAAGAAGGTGATCGGATTGGTACGGGCCATTGGTGGTCGATTCCGGTTGTCTTGGTGCAAAACCAAAGGCCGCGCAGGACTCCCGCACGGCCGGATTGGGGCTATCTAATTAATCTTGGGTGCAATTGCAACCGCCAATCGCGCCGCCCCTCGCGAGAGGGACGACGCAAAGCTACAACAGCCGTAAAGCATAGTTGCAGAAAACTGTGGAAGTCTCTTGCGTCCGGCAATGCTTTGGAATTGGATCAAAATGCGGCCAAAAGGTGGCATCGAGGGATACGCCGTCATGTCGTTCGAGATCAAGTCCTGTCAGCTTCTGCACTTCGGGCCGCACACCGCGATTCCCGGTCGCGTCACGGGCGTCGTGCGTGTGCGCATCAGCGAGGAATTTCTCGCGACACGCACCGAATATACCCTCGACCTCAAGGTGAAGGCCGATATCGGCGCGGCGAGCTCGGAAACGGTGCGGCACGCCCTCCTCGCGCATGCGGCCCGCCAACTGAACAAGCTCAAGACGCGGCATCAGCAGCGTGTCACCGTGGCGGCTGAATAGAGCTCGAAGTTTTGTGCAACTTGGCCACGACCCACTTGCGCGTGGCCGTCTTTGCCGTTAGACACTGCCTCGCCTGAAGGGGTTTAGCTCAGTTGGTAGAGCATCGGTCTCCAAAACCGAGGGTCGTGGGTTCGAGTCCCCCAGCCCCTGCCAGGCATAAGTAACTGAAACCGTTGAGATTTTCTCCGGTCGACATTCAGAACAGAATGGAACAGGTAGACACCTTTCACCGAAGGGTAGTCACTTCTGTTCCTGCTTCGCTCCATCGTCGCGACTGTAAATCTGCTCCCGCCACTTCCACACAGTGAGCGCCGAGGGCCGGCATATCATCTAGCCAGTATGCGGAAAGCCATAGCCATGCCGAGTCGGGCGCCCGCATTTCGAGCATGTCGTGAATAGCCGGTGCGGGCTCGCGCTATCGCCATAGACCTTCGCCAGATCCGCCGCGAGAAACGTCCTGGTGCGCCAACATGAATTGCACCGGACGATCAGCGTTCGATTGTCGATCGCCATTCCACCAAGGGTCATTGCCTCGATGGTGCGACGACTCGGTGTCATGGACATGGTGGGCCTCGATATGCACGAGGGGCCGAGTCCTATAACGGGAACGTAAGCGGAACAAGATCAATCCCGATCACCTTTGGTGGCGGCCACGAGAAGGGTCACGGCACACAGCAAAAGGTACATGAAGAATGGCGACCAGTAGCTGTCCACGAGCCACTGCGGACGATCAAGCTGCCGGAACACGATCCCATAGACCCGGCCAGCAAAGATGCTCACAAGCACCAGACATAGGCCAAGAATGCCCCAATCTTCCGTCCGTTGAGCGCCGCGCCAGAACACTCGCCAGCCTGTTGGCGCCCAGCGCCAGAGGCCGGCGACGCAGGCGGCAATCATGACGACGGCTGTCGCGTCCGCCATCTGGTCGGGCGTGAAAAAGAGCGTGGAGACGCCAAACACTGCCGCCCCACCCAGACCAACAAGGAGAGCCCAATTCTTCAGGAAGTCAGGCATTCCGCTCCTCCAGCATGCGACGCATCAGGTGTTCGATATTGTTGCGCCGATGATCAAGCGCGTTGATGCCGGCCTGGAGCTCGGCGCGTTCGAGCCGCCGCAATTGCTCTGCCTCTATCCGCTGCCGACGGCGATCCATGTGTTTGGTCAAGTTAAGCCAGCCGAACATCTCAGCGCCTCCCTTGGTCCATGACAAAGGCTTCGGCTTTCTCCAGCGCGGCGACTGCCGTCGTGACGCTGACAAGCGAAGTCCGGAGGTCATCGCGCCATCCCTTCTCGAGCTCAGCTATGCGCTTGTCCTTGCCATCGATGACACGCCAGCCAAAAATTACGACTGCGACGAGTGTGAGAGCTAGTGCGACCACCGTCGCGCCAAGCGTGCCGGATTGAAGGAACGGCTCTGCGGTCTTGGCCGCGAGATCGGTGGCGGTCTCCATTTGGGCTTAGCTCACCCCCGCTTTCTTTTCTTCGCTCCGCTGGTAGATCTGGACACCAAGAACGGCACAGCCCGCGATAAACATGAAGGTGAGGAATGTGGTCACTTCGCCCAGCTGCTGCAGTGTACCAAGTTGCCGCGTCCACATAAGCCAGCAGATCGTGACGCCGACCATGCCAAACATCACCGTAAAGACGATGGCGAAAAGCGGACGCCACAGCTTCGACAGGATGCCTTCTTGGTTCGCGTCAAGCATAAGCACCTGATGATAGCTCACCATGGCATCTCGGTTCGCCTCGGCAATACGCGCCATGTCCTGGACGAATTGTTGTTCAACACGCTGAACGACGACTGCCGACGACGGATCGGCATCAATCTTCTCGGCGATCGCTTCGCCAGTCGCCTCGGTGCCGAGCGCTTCGGCCAAGCTATCGATGGCGGCGCCGGCGATCTTTCCGCCAACACCGCCGATCTGCTGCTCGACGACAGATTTAAGAACGGGCGCGCCGGCCCGAATGAGAGCGTCAGTCCAGCTCATGCGAGCCTCCGAAGTGTTGCATTGATTTCGTCGCGGTAGCGCCAGGCGAGCCAGATCAAGCCGATGACGACGATCGACACGCCGCCCCACAGCAGCCAGTCGCCAACGCCGTCGGGCACGTTCTGCAGGCCATCAGCGGCGCCAGTAGCGTTCTCGGTAGCACCGGCACCGGCAGTCGTGCCGCCGGCCGCCACGGTTCCGCCGGCCTTCTTGCGAAGATCGATCGTGCGCTGGAGCGCCGCTAGCGTCGCAGGCCCAATGACGCCATCGACCTTTAGGGCGCCGTGATCTTGCTGGAAACGAAGCGTTGCGGCCTTGGTTCGCTGTCCAGGCACGCCGTCTGCCGGCCCCGGCTCATAACCTAGCGCCTTCAGCCAAAGCTGAGCCTGACGAACATTCTCTGATGGCGTATGCGTCGCCGGCGCGACATCACCCTGCCCCAGCCACGACGGCCAGCGATTGAACTCAGCAATGTCGGCTTCTTCGTTCCGGCGTCGCGCGATGCCCGGAAGCCACTTGCCCTTGGCAGTGACAGCCGTCTTGCGCCACAGGGCAGCGGCGCCCTTGATATCGCCGCGGATGAGCGCTTGAAACCACTTCCATTTTAGCGACCCGGCGCCGGCGTTGTAGACCATCGAGTAGGACGCATCGCGGACATTCGCCTTGGCAGATGCAATCTTGGCATCCACCGGCGGCGCGGCCTCGGTCTCGATGATCAGCTTCAGGATGCTATGGGCGTCTGCCTGGCTGATGGTATCGCCCCGTTGGAACTTGCGACCATAGCGGGTCTGCCACCAGTTGCGGAAAACCGCAGAGCCCCAAGTGAAGCCGTAGCCGATCGTCGGCACATGTACCGGGTCGAGATAGTAGGTGGACACGAAACCTTCATGGCCGCCGATGAACTGGGTGATCTTAGTGGATGCCATGATCAACCTCGCAGACGTGCAGAAGCGCGCGGTCAAAGCCGCGTTCATTGGCCATAAAGGCCTCCTGTGGTGATTGGTGTTGAAGGAGGGTTAGAGCCGTGGCAATGAGCGGCTATGAGCACAAAGCCAGCCTATCGCCCTGATATCGACGGACTTCGCGCGGTCGCGGTACTTTCGGTTGTCCTTTACCACTACGGGGCGACTTGGTTGCCCGGTGGATTTACCGGCGTTGATATGTTCTTCGTCATCAGCGGCTTCGTCATAACTGCGAAGCTCAGAAAAGATATTGCTGCCGGCGAGTTCTCCATCCTCGGCTTCTATGACGGCCGAGTGCGCCGCATATTCCCTGCTTTACTAACGATGCTTGCCGTCACCATGGCGGCTGGCTGGTTCATCCTAGCTCCGGGTGATTATGCCGATCTCGGTGAGAGCGCCGCTTACGCTGCATTCGGTCTCGGCAACCTGTTCTTTTTCTGGAACACTGGATACTTCGACCAGGCATCTGAGCTGCAGCCCTTGCTCCACACCTGGTCGCTCGGTGTCGAAGAGCAGTTCTATGTCGTGTGGCCCGCCGTTCTTTGGCTGGCGATGTCGTTTGTTCGCTCACGACTGGCACTTGCTGCCGTGTTCGTGGTCATTGTGGCGGCCGGGCTCGTCTATGCCCAGGCTCTGCTCGGCACCGACCCCAAGGCAGCCTTCTACCTCCCACACCCGCGCGCATGGGAATTGGCCATTGGCGCAGTATTAGTTTTCCTCCCTGCAATTACGAGTCGTGTCATCAGCCAACTTATGGCAGCAATCGGCGTTGCGCTGATCGGCTACAGCCTTCTCGCCATCCACGCCCAGGATGCCTTTCCGGGCTTGAATGCCGCTTACGGCTGCATAGGCGCTGCACTTCTGATCTGGCCCAAGGAACATTCCTTTTTCGCGGCGGGACTATCGCTGCGGCCCGTCGTGTTCATCGGACTGATCAGCTACAGCTTATATCTCTGGCACTGGCCGGTGCTGGTGCTGTATCGGCACTATCTGAATGGGGCAATGCCTAGCCCCGCGGAATCAATCTCGCTCGGGGTGCTATCCTTGGCAATCGCGTGTGGTTCCTGGCGCTGGATTGAAAGGCCGTTTAGGCGGCCATCCATCGCCGTCGTTCGCTGGAGAATGGTTTCCGCTGGCATGCTGTCTTCAGCAGTGGTTGCCTTGACAGGATATTTCATCCTCGCGAACGACGGTGCCACATTGCGCATTCCAGATAAGGCAATGCAATTGAGCGGGCTTGACAGGATGTGGCATTGGGATTGCCCCGAGACTATCACTCTGCCAGGTTTATCGTTTCCTAGCTGCGTGCTCGGCCGTCCGTGGGAGACATCGACGCGGAAGGCCATCCTGTGGGGAGATAGCCACGCGGAACACCTTGCGCCGTACATGCATCAAACTGCGCTTGCAGAAGATAGTTCAGTCCTTCTGGTGAAAGAAACTCTCGCAGCGGGATGCCCCGCAATTCTCGATGGCGCAACGGTTCTACGCGATAACCCAGACGACCCAAACTATGACGCGAACTGCATGGCCCAGAACAAATCTGTTAGGGCATGGCTCAGAACGAATAGAGATGTGCGTCTGGTTATCCTGTCCAGCTCATGGCCTAACTTGAGCAGGGTTATTCACAGCCCCGGATCGTCCCAAACAAATGGCCCACAGCTGATTGGCGAAGGGATAAGCCGATTGGCCGCTGAGTTTCCCGACCGTCAGTTCGTATTGCTAAGTGACGTTCCCCAGTGGCGGCAAGATCCCACACCGTGTGCATTTGCCAGGGCAGCAGGCCTTCTCCGAACCGACTGTGACATCGATGAACTACAGGTTTCTATGCTAACCGAGGCCCAGTTCACCACCACCGCTGCAATCAAATCTGCTGCGGCAGCGGCTCCCAATGCCCACTTCGTTGATGTAATTGATCGATGGTGTTCTTCTGGGGAGTGCCCAGCATTCGTTTTGGGAGACTTTCTCTTCCGCGATGACGGACATCTTAGGCGTAACGTCAGTGATGCAGTTGCGTCCGAGGCGGCTTACCTAATGAGCCTTGAGAAGGCATTTCAGCCGCTAGACAATTTGGTTCGTGGCGTTGCCGCTGTTGTTGATCGGCGATAGGCCGCCAGCTACAATGTTGCCGATAACTTTACAGTACTGCGCTCCAGCGCCGAGCGTTAGCCCTGCAGCACAATGGTTGAGAGCAAAAGTGTGCTCGATACCGAATATCAGCGTGCCAGCTGGATCAGCGTTTCGACAATTTGTGATTTTGGTGCGACCTGTGGTCGTATTTCCGAAATTTATCCCAGCAAATACGCATCCATCAAGTATCGTATAGTCCCCGTTTCGAAGATCGATAAATGGCGTCCCGCCCGTGTGGACACCTGTGAAATGTCGGTATCCGGTGGTGGTGGCTTCCGTCGCCGGCATGCGCACGGCGTATCCGGATGCACTTTGGATTAGGCCCCCATTCATATGGAAACGAATACCTTTGCCGCCGGTCGGGAACTCCAGGCAATAACTTGCCATGTCGATCATATAGGGGTCGTCAATAACTTGATCGGACCCTGTATCAATCACGACCCCCCGCCCTGACCAATTTGCTGAATTGCCTCTCAACGCAGGGCTGACGAGCTTGGCGCCGTCGCCCATGATTATCATGTCGCCGTTGAACACCTTGTCCAGGATCCGGTCGTTTGAGGCATAGCCTCGCTTCGCCCATTCCACAGTAACAAAATCAGGGACCACCAGACCTGAGGTTAGCAAATGGCCCGCAGCGATGTAGCCTTTTGTAGCCTTGGCACCGCAATAATTCAGCATAGCCTGGATGGCAGCTGTCTGCTGGGCATTGGTTCGCGACGCCACCCCGCCAAACATGAGCTCGTTTGGAAATGCCTCATCCACATCCCACCAGCCGCCATTCGATCCATCCGTTGAACCATTGGGAAGGAACCGATCGATCGAGCGGATGCCGGCGCCATGGGTCGGTGCTGACGCGACGCGTTTCCACTGAGCCGAGCCGCCGTCACCAGGAACGGCATAGCCAGCCACTCGCAAAACCTTGGTACCAGCCCGGATTGTCGCGGCCTGCACCGTGGCAGTGCTGAGATAAACTGGGACAAAGCTATCGCTAAGAGCGTTGAGGTCAACTAGGCCATCGGCGAGACCTCCGGCCGACCCAAACAACTGGCTCAGCAGCTGGATCACCTCGTCTTTATCAACCTGATGCTTACCGCTGTCCGGCACGCCATCAGTCTCATAGCGGCGGAAGACCTGCGCAGGGGTCAGGGTCATGACGTTCCTCGATCTTTGGAAATATTAGGAGACCGTGACGGCTCCAGTGGGAACTGGCGTCGCTTCGACACCAGATCCATTAATGGCAACGACAAAGCCGTAATAGGTATCGGCAGCGAGACCGGTTACAGTTCGCCCATCGGCCGAGCTGGGTGCGCCAAACTCCGTGGCACGCAGAGTCGCCCCGGTCATCGTGTTGGTGGTATTGGTGTAGAGCCGCGACCCGACATAGTTGGCGCTGTTCGGCGCGGTCCATGAGAAGGCGATTTGGCCTGTCCCGCCGGTGGCAGCTACCCCCGTAACGGCGCCTGGCGCGACCGGATCAGCAGTTGTCGTAAGAACCTGGTAATCAGTCCACGCCGACGAGGCGCCGACCGACCAGGTCCGAGACCGGAACTTGTATTGCACACCATCAGCTAGATATCCGGTTCGCACGGTTGTCGCCCCGGCAGCGCCCATCACGCTCTGCGTCGTGCCTCCCGCAGTTGGCACCCATTGCAGCTCATATTGGAACGTTGAGCTCTGCCCCGTGAAAGTTGCCCTGGCATAGGCGGCACTTGCCCCGCCGCCGACATCTTCGGTCTGGATCGTGACGTCAAAGCCCAGCGGCAGCGGCACCTCCTGCCGTTCCACCGGAACGATATTAGATCCTGGCACACCCTCCTGCGTCGCAGAATTAAACGCATAGAGCAGCTCGCCGGGGATGACGATTCCCTCGAATTCATAGGTCAGGGCACGCAACGACAGAACCGGGCGGCCAGTAATCTCGACTACGGCTTCCGTCATCTTGGGAGGATAATGCACGGTTACAAACCGGCGATACGGCACATCGCGCGCAGGCTCATAATGGGCCACGATTTTTACACGCGGCGCATTGGCCCGGATGTAGGCGATGGCTTGCAGCCGAGCCATATGATTGTGCGACTGCACCGCCTGGTTCTCAACCGTCTTGGTGCGCTCGTCATCGCTGGGATACGGTACGCCATAGATTGCAGCATCGGCTGTGTTGTAACCCTTGGCCGGGTCGGTATAGCGGCCGCGCACGGCTAGCACATTTGTCGACCGGCGCTTGTTGGGATCAAAGTTGACCGAAATCAGATCGTCGGCCGTCAAGCGCACATCGGGCGCGACGAATGTCCCGGCGTGAACGCCAACCTTTCCGTCTGGGCGCTCGTAAAGCACCAGCTCCGCCGCCTGGTCCATGAGCCGACCAATCTGCACCGGATCATTATTAGCGCGGAACCATAGCCCCCCATGGTAACGCTTTTCCGTGCCCCCTGAGCGGTTGACCACGGTCTGGTCGCAGACGTCGGCGGCATGTGCCCAATCAGGGGTGTAAAGATCGTCACGTGTCAGTTTGCCACCAACAGGGTGGGTCAGGTGCCAGTAGCGGAAAATAGCGAGGTTGGTGCTATAGCCGGCCAGGCCGGTGCGCGGGTCGATTAGCCTGTCGTGACCGTCGATGATCGCTTGCAGTTGCGGCATGCCAGAAGGGTAGACGCGCTGAAGGTCTTCAGCAGGAACCGACTCGACCCGCAAGAATGTGGTGGCCAACCCATCGCCCCGATGATCCGGACCCCAGATTGCTGGAAAATAGGCGATGATGTTGGGATAAGCCGTCGACGCGTTGTCACCAAGCCGGGTCTCGATAGCGACATTGTCTTCGAAATGGCTTGGCGAGGTTACGATCCCGCTGCTGACCGTGACTGCTTCGTCGTGCAGAAAATGCTGCACGTAACCTTTGATGTGGTGGGCCGCCTGAACCGTGACGTGAAACGCCACGCCCTGCGTTTCTTCGAGGAAGGCATAGTCTCCCGCCTTCTTGACCCTACCCAGCACATAGACCAGCGGCGGGACGCTCTGCTTCAGGTTGAACTTGCCGTCTTCGGGCTTCGGTGCTTCCGGCTTCTGCGGCGCAAACGCCTGCGACACCAGGAAAGCGGCGCCGGCTAGCAATAGGTAGGAAGCCCCCAGCGCGATCGTGCCGACCGCGGCGCCAAAGGCCAGGCTTGGAAGGCCGATAGCGATCAAGGTGTTGGAAATCCAAGGAACCAGCACCGTTGCAAGAGCTTGAGGCATCTAGACCCGCCATAAGGAAAGAGGTTTTGCCGCGAATAGGGCCCAGGTTGGGCGACCGTCCTTGGCCAGCCAGCGCACAAGCCATTTGTGGCCCTGCCAGATCGCGCCCCATTGTCTTGCCGAGTTAGTCGCCGAGCCGATGACCGCTACAGCACCAAATTCGGGCTCGTGCAGAGGCTTGAGACCAATGGATGCGGCACATGCCTGGACAACATTGGGAAGACCTCCAGCGGCCGCTAGAATCGCCCGGCATCCATCTTCGGTGTCATATTGCCCGCGAAGATGAGGTGCCGGATCCGAATGGCCGCAAGCAATCGCCCAATCGGCTAACAAAAGAGCGCAATCGGTCTGGCCCCAGACGAAGCCTACGGTCTGCTGATCAATGAATCCCTCGAACCGAGCCATCCGCTCGACAAGGTTAGGTTCGCCATGATGGCGACGGATCGCCTTTACCGCGCCGATGGATACGCACGGCTTCTCGCCCGCTGCCTCGATCAAGGCGCGGGTATCGTAACGGGTCCAGTTAGTCATCAGCTAAACCGCGGCCAGACGATCTGTTTGTCGACCAGGCCGGGGATGCGCTCGGCGAAACGATCGGCTGGCGCCCCAGGGTTCAAAACCTTCGACCGAGCTCGTTGGTCCACATCCGACAGCACTGCACCACTGACCAGTGTGCGCAAGTCAAACCGATTGCGCACCTCGAGCACGAGGGTCGAAACCACTTGGTCGCCACTCACCGAATCGTCGCTGGGCATGTTGTCCACGAAGCCGGTGAACTTGACTTCTGGATCACCCACCGGCTGGTCCCACTCATCACAGGGCTGGATCAGCAGCTGCACTTTGGCGTCGATGACTTCACCTGCCTCCATATCCTCGTAGGCGAGATCGGAGACGGCTTGGTCAACGCCAGACATGGAAAGCATCAGCGTGGATGCCTCCCCGTTCATGGCGCTCTCGATCTGGTCGAGACCTTCAGTCAGCCGCGCACCCACCCAAATGTCCCCATTGGCGTCTAGGTATGGCCCAGCCCCGTCCCACATGCGAAAAGTCTTGGACGGGAACTCAATGCGGCAAAGAACGCGCAGGCTCTTGATTGCCATCACGCCACTCCGAGCGCCAAGTCGTTCCAATAATCCACCGCTTCGACAAATTCGACCGAAGCGACGTCGATCTCAGTGTTGTTCAGAGGCAGGTCCATGCCTCGATCGTCAGACAAATGGCAGAGGCAGGTGGGAGCATCGCATTCGAGCTGCGCCCCTGCAGGAATGGCCTGGCGAATGGCCGGAAACACCGGCACTTGGAACGTCGTCTCACTCGGCTGAGCCAGTACCCGTCCGGTCTGGTAGAGCGCGTCCTGATAGCTGAAGCGAATGCCCGCTGCGGCGGCGGCGTTGATAAGTCGAACGGTGATCACCGTTGCCCCCAGCGGGGCATAGGTGGCCATCTCGACATTGATTGATCCTTGGATGAACGCGGAGTCGTCATCGAAGCCGGTGTCATCGTCGAACGTCACTAACGCTTCCCGCTCGCGCTCGCCTGAAGGGTATGGAGCACTATCGAACGCCCAAACCGGAACGGCCACTAGACCCGCCTTCCCGGCAAGGTCGGTGGCGATGGTATTCCAAACCCGCCGCATGGCGCGTGTCCGAACAGATACGTCCGTCATCGACACACGCCAGAATCCTCGATCGGTGCGGATGTTGCGCTCGATCCCGCCCAGCGACTTGCCGCCGCCTCGCGAGAACGCGACCTGAGAAGCCATGGCACGGGCGGGAACAAGCAGCTTTGCTGGCCAGCGGATGATATTAGCCAAGGCGGTAATCCGATCCTGCTTGCTGGACTTGGTAGCGAGACATGGCTGACGGTGCGTCTTTTGCTGCGCCAGCTCTCGCCGTGGCAACAATGGACGGCGCCGCCTGTGTGACGGTGGACTGCGATACGCTTTGGACGAACGGCAGAATGTTGCCGTTCCCATCAGCAGCAACACCGACAGTGACGTGCACAGACTGCTGGTCTTGATTTGCGGCGGAGACGCCGAGCCGTCCATCAGGCCCGCGGCGCAGCGGCATGATGGCTTCCGGCCCAGCCTCACCCATCAGCCCTGCCCCGCTTGCCATGGGGAAAAGTGTCGGTCGAGAAACGATGCCGCCGTTGGCGAATGGCTGCACATGGCCACCACTGAAGACTCCGCCATTCGCGAAGCCGCCGCCAAACAGTCCGGAGAGGATGCTGCCGAGGAAGCCGAAACCTCCCCCCATGCCGCCGAAGATGCTGGATGCCTGCTGGAGCGCGTACTGGGCCACATTGCCAAGGACATCCAGCATCACTTGGCCGAAGTCCTTGGCGCCGCTGATCAGATCCTTTAGCGCCCCGCCGATCGACTTGCCGAGATTGTTGGCGAACTCCTGAGCGCGTTCAGCAGCAGCCTTCAGACCATCGTTTGCTAGGTTCTTGACGTTGTCGTTTGCCGCCGAGGCGGCCCCGCCTAGCGCTTCCGTTTCCTTGCGCGTGCGGGCAATGTCCTGGGCTCGCTTGGACCAAGCGTCTCCAAGTCCGCCGAGATAGTCTGTCCCGAAAGCGTTCGCCCCTGCATCACCAATGTTCGAGCCGAGTTGGCCCGCTGCTCCAGCAAACGGATTATCGAAGCCACTGATCTGTGGCATTCCGAAGGTTGGGATGTTCAGTCCGAATTGCCCAAGTCCATCGTTGGCCGTCGTGATGAGGCTGTTGATGAGCTCGGTCGCGCGTTGAATTGACCACTCGATGCCTTTGATGACGATGTTGGCGGTCTGGATCGTAACGTCGCCGATGGCCGCCGGCAGACCAGACCACAGTGCGCCTATGGCCTGCACGGCAAAAGAGAACGAGCCGATGATCGTGTTTGCCATACCCTTGATGATGGGCGCGATCTGATCCCAGACCCACTGCAGCGCAGAGACGATGCCGCCCCAGACCGGAGCCAGGATCGAGCCGATCATCTCGGCGAACATCTGCCAGCCGGCCAAAGCCACGTCGAAAAAGCTAACCTGCACGTCGGCGGTTTTGTTGAACTCGTAGGTGAGCCCGCCGATGGCGGCGGCAACGACGCCGATAACAGCGGCCAGCGGCCAGAATTTCGCAATCAGGCCTGTTGTCAGGTCCGAGATCGTGCGAAGTGCGGGAGCAAAACCGCCCTGGAATATCTGCGATCCCTGCTGAATGGCCACCATCGCGGGGTTCATGCCCGACGCAAGCGAAACGACCACGTCATTGAGCTGGTAGATCATCATCGTGCGTTGCTGCATCGAGGAACGGATGATGCCGTTCTGAGCCATCAGAGCAGCGTTGTGGGCTTGGGCTGCAGCAGTAGCCGCCTTCTGCCCTGCCGCTTCAGCCTGTGAGGCCCCAGCAAGCCGCTGGGCGGCCGCAGAAGCCTGCCCCGCCGCCCCTGTAAGCTGATGGAGCGAGACCGTGCCCTTCTCGACCTGCGAGGAGTCCACGGCCAAGCCGAGGCGAGCAACATCGGGCATAGGTCACCTCATCAGAAAATGGCGTCAAAGAGTTCCGGCGTCATGGTGCGCTCGGAGATTGTGTTTGGATTGCCGCCTTCAGCTTGCTCGCGACCGGCGACTTCACGGCAGACAGCTAGATAGGCCGTGTCCATGGCACGGAGGGCTCGCCATTCCATTGTGGAGGGCGCAGAGCCGGTCAGGGACGCCCATTCCGCCATTTCCCGCCATGACAGCGCCTGTGGCCCGGAAAAGCCGTCCTGACGCCCCTGATGGAGTTCTATGAACCAGTGCCAGAGGTATTCCTGCCCCCATGGTATGTCTGGCTCATAGCTCGGCGCGAGAACAGCCGAGCGAACGATCTGACAGAAATCGTCCGTCAGCTCTTGGTAAAATTTGCGATCTTGCGCGCGGCCTCCACGACCTGCGCATAAAGCCATGTTTCTTTGGTTAGGATGGCCTTGATCGTTGCGGGATCGCTGCTGGGTACAGCGCCGTCATAGGTGTTGCCACCCCAATCCCAAGAGGCAACATAGGAAACGGCCTGATCGATTTCGTTTTGCTCAACTGTGTCTGCATCGATCAGCTTGCGCTTCTGCTGCTTGGCAAGGATGGCATCGGTCTGCTTTCGCACAACCGCCATTGCCGCTTCCGAGCCAGCCGAGCGCACCATGATCTTGATGCCCATCGGCTCGCCGGTCGCAGGGTGCTCGACGTCGAGTTCGAACAGCTGCTCGGTTGAAACGAGGCCAGAGATTTCCATCCGCTATTCCTTCGACTTGGGAGCAGGCTTGGCGGGTTCGCCGGTGACTTCGAAGCCCAGGCCTTCGAAAGCCTTGGCCTCGTCCTTGGTCAGCTCGACATCAAGAGCGGAGCCGGGGAGCAACGGCACGTCGATGCCGTCGCGGGAAATGGTGCGGGCATCCTGCCCAATGTTCTTGATCTGCATGATAGCTCCTTAGCCGAGCGGCGCGACGCGCACGGTATTGCTGTTCACTTCGACAGTGCATTGCAGCTGCCGCACATTGTTTGGGCCGCCAAAGCCTTCAGTGGCGCCGGCAACGAGTCCCACGAAATATCGCTTTGATGGGACGGGCACGGTCGATGCCGTATGCACGCCCGACTGTGTGCCGGTGGTGGTGATCGCCGCGCCGCCTGGCGTTGCTGAAACACTGAAAGCGCCTGTGGTGAGCCCAGCAGCTGCCACATAGTAGGTGGTGCCGGCAGTGAGGCCGGTGGGCAGGGCTCCAGTGGTCGTGAACTTGATCGGCGTACCGGCTGAAAGACCGTGATTTGCCCAAGTGATGACGCCGGGCGCTGCGATCGTCATTGTCACGACCGACGACTTGACGATGGGGTCATCGTTTAGGTCGACGCGGAATGGGTAGTTGTAATCGGTGCGCTCAGCTGCCAGCATCGCAATCTGGCCGGCGTCCGTTGCGGAAACGGCAAAATTGTCCTGTCGAGAAGGCGCATTGCGCGTGCCCTTCTGCTTGACGTCACGGCCGCGATCAATAAGGGGCGTGGTGATCAGCGCAGCAGCATCGCCGAGCGATCCTGCTTCCATGTAATTCTTGACCTCAGTCCAGACGACCGAGGCAAAATCTGCTTCCGTGACATCGACGTCGGGAAGCTCCATGGCAGGGCCGATATAATACCGGCATCCGGCTACTGGATAGAGCGTGGCCATGTGGCCCTCCTATGGTTGAATGATCAGGCCCAACATTCGAAGGGCACTAGGACAGGCACGAGCACGCCAGGAGGCGTCGTCTCGACCAGCATTGAGCCGACTTCGGCGTCTGCTGTGATGCGGACGATGAGCCCGAGAGCGTGGCTAAGCTTCAAATCGGCATGGAAATGCGCAGCGACAGCGCCTGCGATGTCGGTGATGCGCGTGCCCTTGTTCAGCCCGTCGCGCACATTGACCTGCAGAAAGCCGATGCGCTGGTGTGGGCCATCGCTATCGATCAGCACGCGGTTGGCCGCATTCGGAGCGAAGATCGCCTCGAGATAGCGATTGTCGTTTGGCTTGGTGAAATTTAGGTTCGGCCAAGCGACAGGGTGGGCCGGCGAGAGAACCAGTGTCGCGAGCCGCGCCAAAAGCGCCTCTTCGATAGCACCTTCCGTGGTCGTGGCCATTGTGCGATACCTCTGGCCCATGGCCGATGATTTAAGCAACGAACAGGTCTGGAACCGCATTCAGGTCGCCAGAGATGCCCTTGGGCAGGAGAAAGGCGCGTCCGTGGCCGGGAACACAGCCATTGAGGCTGCGCGCCGCTCCCTGCTCTTGCTGCAGATGGGCGTGCTGAAAGCGTCTGAGGACGCTAAAGACCGAGCCGAGCCCTCACCCGAGCCGCGACCTGATCCACGATCATAGGCCAGCGTTGACCTGCCATGGTTACCCATGGACGGCCCGCCTCACCATTCGCTGAATAGTGGACATACCCCGCATAATTGGCCGTGTAGCCAAGGTAGATCGTCTCACCGAGATCACTGCCGCTGATCACCAGCATGACATCGCCGAGATCAGCAGGAACCGGCACGCCGGGATTGTCCCTGGTCAGCAGCGGCATGGCCGTCTGCGATGCCACCAGCGAAGCCCGTAGAAAGCCTGTTCGCTTGTAGCCGCTCGGCGCCGGTGGAGCGTCATAGACCGTCTGCACCAGCAGCAGATCCATTTGCTCGACCAGTTCTTGCACGCTCTCCCGGAATACCACCTCGAGCGCGCCTTCGACCGACTGCGCCCAGTCTGCGACCTGCGCTTCGAAAGAGAGGGTCATGCCAACTGCCGGCGACGGATCAGCGCGGCGGTGTAGTCGATCTTGTACGTCACTGGGCAGTTACACCCGACTGTGTGCCGAGCAGGAAGGCCGGGCGCATGCGGATACGGGATCAGCGTACCGTCAGGAGCCACAAAAGGCTGGTCGTATGGCACAGTTTGCCCCACCATGGCCTTGTGCTGCGACCGCGGATGCTCGCTGATGGTGCGCCCCCAGGTCTTTGTCACGTCGCGCGGATCGATCTTGCCGCTCTCGATGCCCTGGCGAATGCCCTCGTTCTTTGCCATGGCCAATGCGGCGCGCGTCTCGTTGAGCGCGATGACATCGGCGCGGAACTTCAGCTGCTTGTCATTTAGGCGGCCGACGATGCGATCGACATCCTGACGAAACAGCGCTTTTCCTTCGCTGATCGCTTTCGCCACCATCCGGTCGAACCGTTTGTCGCGCTGCTTGAGCTGCAGATAATCTCGCATGCCCTCTGGATCGCCAGAAATGAGCGAGGAGCGGGCTTTAGCCTGCGTCCGCTCCTGAGGCCCGCTAAGACCGATATAGCCGCCCTCGCGTTTCCCTGTGGCTCTATTGACCCTGCCGACTGCCTCTAGCGCCGTCTTGGTCGGATTGTCGCCACGTGCCAAGCCTTCGGTGAGCGCAATGCGGAGCAACTGCTTGGCCTGCTCTGTCTCGCGCGTCACGAGTTGCGCACTGAGATCGCGAAGCAGCGCCTCGGCGATCAGGTTGCGGACACCGAACGAGAGGGCGACGCGTGTGCCGGCTGGATCGCGCACGATGACATCTGCCGCCATGGCTATGCCGCCACGATTGAATGCATCCGCAATGGCGAGGTCGAGGCCGCCGAATGCTGCTCGATCGATGCCCAGAAGATCGATAGCCGCTTCGATGTTGCCGCGATCGATCTCAGCCACGATCCTCTTGAGCATGGCAGGTGTCACGCCGGCCTTGATGCGATCATAGGCTTCCAGGAACGCGGCGCGCACCTCCGGCGAGAACTTATCGACGAGCTGATCGAACGGTGTCCGGTTGGAAGCCATCAGAGAGCAAGGTCCAGGTCATAGAGAACAGCGATTCCAGCCGGCGAGAGAGCCCGCACGGCCTGTATTTCTTCCCAGGCATGTGTGGCATCGTCCGCCGCATCCGCGAACGTCAGCGCCTCGCCCAAGAGGATGGTATCATCATCTGTCGGGGCTATGCCCGCAGCGCCGGAGATCGTCACCGTGCGTTTGGTCATGCCGATCAACGTGCCGTTTATGTCTCGCAGTTCCTTGTCGGACTGCAGGGCAATGACAGGGGTGTAGGTGATCGTTGGCTCGGTAGGAATCCATGGGGTCGATGGATCAGGCGTGCCGGGAACGACGCGGCGGATCGTGGCCGGATAGCCGTTGGGCTGGGACACGTCGCCGATAGAGGCGAGAGCGGCTTCGACTTCCTGAGCGACTTTCGACCAATCCTCGGCCATCAGATGTTCTCCGAGATCGGCCCGATGGAGCCAAAGAAAAAGCCCATGGCGTTGCGGTCAAGAATATAGGGCTCGAACAGCGCCTCGATCAGTGTGCTCACCGGCATAGCGGCATAGATGCCAGAGGCGTTTCCTGTGACCTGCCAGCGGATTTTGTCGACCTGCACAAGGCTCTTCTGCTCGCTTGCGGTGTAGGTCTTGCTGAAGAACCCGGGGGTCGTTAGCTCGATATAGGCGGCGATGTAGGCCGCTTCAGTCGTCAAGGGCAGGTCTGCCTCATCTGGGGTGAAATCGACGCTGTAGCCCGCCGCCAAGAGGTTTGGCGCGTATCTCATCCGAACCATGTCTGACGCTCTGGTCAGGGCAGCAGTTGCAGCCTGATCCGTTGCTTCTGTCGGAGCTTGATCGCCTCGAACGCTGGCATACTGACGCCAGCCGTCTATCGTGCCGTATGTGGCCATGGTGGCGCCTCATGAAAAAGCCCCGCGGATGCGAGGCTGTTAATCTTGATTGCCAGCAACGCTATGCCGGCGCTTGGCCTGATGTTCAAATGCGAACGCGCCGTGGCCCTGGCAGGCCACGACGCGCTCTAACCAACCGAACCTCAGGAGTTCAGGATGGCTCAGGCTGTCACATCATTTTTCCCGCGCGCCCGCAATGGGCAAACCTTCGAAGCAGCAGCGGCGAGCTATATTCGCCATGGCGGCTCTAATCGATTCCTCGACCGCGTGATGCCGCACCTCGGCAGCATTCCCGTCGACGAGATTGTGCCATTCGACATCAAGAGCTTGGCGCAAACATTGCTGCCCGACCAAGGAGGAGCGACACGCAATCGCCAGGTCATCACTCCGATCCGCGCCGTCCTTCTGCACGCCTATGAGCGCGGCTGGTGCGCGCCCATTCGCCTGCGACGCTTCAAAGAGGACCCGCCGGCAAAGAAAAGCCCTGCCTCGCCGATCTGGCTGCATCTGTTCGTGCGCCAGTGCGATCAAGACGGCGGGCTCGATCACCTTGCCGCCCTGGTCATGTTCATGAGCCACACAGGCGCGCGAGTTACCGAATCCATCAATCTTCGCGTCGGCGATGTTGACCTAGCGGGTCGTCGCGCAATGTTGGTTCGGACGAAAACCGACCGCCATTCAGAGCGCGCCCTCACCGATGCCCTGGCAAGGCGCATGGCACCGCTTCTACTGGGCAGAGACGGCGATGAGCGGGTTTTCCGCTATGTCTCCCGCTTCGGCGTTAATGACAGGATCGAGGCGGTGTGTCGCCGCGCAGGGATCGAATACAAGTCGTCCCATGCATGCGGCCGCCACTCGTTTGCCACGAACGCCATCGCCATGGGCGCAGACGTCAAGAGCACCATGGTCGCAGGCGGATGGAAAACGACGTCGATTTTTCTGAACACCTATGTGCACCGAAAGGACGCCGGCCGCCTGGTCGCCGATCGCTTCAATTCCTTTCAATATTCCACCGAGGTTTGACGCTTAGGGTGTCGAGCGATGCTCGGCACCCCCTCCGTTGATGTGAGGGTGTGTGGGTTAGGACGGGAACTCAGGGATCAGCGAAGTAGCACTCACACCCAGATTTGCGGCGAGCCATACTGTCGTCAACTGTGATGGATGGGTGAAGTCAACCGTTGAGGCACCACCAACCAGCGTGTCCAGATCGCTGCGCCATTTCCATGTGTCCACTGGATCACGCAGAACAGCATTGGCATCAATCACTGACGCGCAGCCCCACGTCGCCACAGCGCTGGTGCGCACCCGCGCGGCCCAGTCTACGATCATATCGGACTTGGCGTGCTTGGTTTGGACAGCCAGGGTGCTGGTAGAGTCTGCGATGGGAAACGGCGTTACCGCATGAACACGGATGCCGATGCCCTTGAGCTTGTTGACGAAGGCGCGGAACAGGACTTCGTATTGATCCACAGTGATCGTGCCGAAGTCATTCACCTCAAGCTGCACGATGGCATCGGTAAAGCCGAGGGACAACAAGGCGAAGCGTTGCGCTGCGTAGTTAGCCGCAAGAGCATTGGCGTTGTTTACACCCATCCACGTGCGCAGCTCGTCGCCCGGTATGGTAAAGGCGCTGAACGGTCGTTGCGATGCGATCCAACGCTCAATCCAACCGATATTCCCGTCATTGTCTCCAGTATCGCGACTGAGCAGCCCGCCACCTGAAACCTGACCGTAGGCAATGGAGTGGCCAATGATCGCCACGGACGAGCGCCGAATGCCGTCTGCTGTGCGGCCAAGAATTACAGCTGGGACAATACAAGCGCGGGCATTGCTGTCATTCGCCGGCCAGCCTGACTGCACCAGCGAAAGGTCGCTAGTGGATGCGTATAGGCGAGCGAACTCTTCGCCCCATGTCTTAGAGCGGGCGGTTTCTCGGCTCCCGGCCAAGGGGTTTGTTGTTGAACCTACAGCATAGAACTGCAGGCCGATGGCCGTCCCGGCCGCGATATCAACTCCGATGGGATCGCATACGGAGAACTCGCCCGCAGGGATCGTCATGTTGAACTTGCCCTGCCGAGTAACGCGGCGGATGGCATTCACATCGTAAGCGTTGCCAGCAGCCGCGCCCCAGGCAGGGGCTAATCCGACATGGACACCGGAGAAGCCAGCACTTTCCTGTTCGGCCAAAGCCCCATGCCCGCCCACATACACTGGAGCGATCTGGCTCGCGCCGTAGGGCAACACATGGCGACTGCGGCTCAAATAGGCCGGGAGAGCATCTGTGGTGATGTTCCGGTTGTAGTTGTAGCCAGCACGGCACCCAATCGGAAACATCGACTTGTCGGCGCTATCGCG
This sequence comes from Devosia soli, assembly GCF_000970455.1. GTDB lineage: Bacteria > Pseudomonadota > Alphaproteobacteria > Rhizobiales > Devosiaceae > Devosia > Devosia soli. The sequence goes on from NZ_LAJG01000005.1 coordinate 56,285, forward strand.
TAGCGCACGCAGGGCGGCCAAATTGGCAGATGCACGGTTTGCGAGGTTATTTGCCATGGCCCTTATGCCCTATATTCATAAGCTGTATCGCCAAAGGTGTAGGGCGAACCATTGAAGGTGAAGGTATTCGCATAGGAGTCGGGAACTGTGATTTCCGGGGTCCGATACCGAACAGCCAATGTTTCAGCCGCTGCCTTGCGGTAGATGCCGTATTTGAAATAGCTGGGGTTCTGATCGTTGTTCCCGATAGCGGTGGCCTGGTCATACTTGACGTCACCATCAAGTACGAACTTCAGGTACCCAGCCGAAGGGCCATGCCGCAGGTCGATCGCGACATCATGGTAAACACCACGAGTAATTGGGGACGGAGAAGTCCAAGCCACGTTTATCGGCGCTGTGCCGTCTGATATGGCATTCGGGTCAGCAATAATGTTCAGTTCTAGTCGCTCATCGGGGCGCATATTGACCGCCAACCAGGGACGCTGGTGGCTTTCACCTGCATCTTCCGTCTGGTGTATCTGGCCAAGGATAGCGAAGGCGCTCGTGAGCGGAGCGCCGGCCTCAACTAGGAACGACCAGCGCAACTGAACCAAGCTTCCGTCCACGGCGATAGGCGACATCGAAGCAGGTATGGACAGTTCAGAACGTTCGTTGCCGTTGGTTACGTCTGCGCTCAGAGGCTGATCGCCCGAACGAACCTCAAACCGCTGTTCAGAGCGATTGTTTAGGTTTTGGAACGAGTAATCGTTGCCGCGCACGTAATGGCGCTCATATTGGCGCCAGCGCAGGTTCTCCAGATAGCGGCGTAGTTGGGCGGCCTTCCCGCCCGACAGCGGCTTAGTCACAAGAATGCAGAGTATCTTGCCGCGCCAAAATTCAGTTGGGGTTGATGCCGAACTCGCCCCAATGCGAGACCGTGTTGTTGCCGTTGCCGGGACCGCTGCACTTGGCGTGGACGCAATACCCTCAATCTCAGAATACATGTTCGCTCCGTCAAATATCGAGCGCACCACGTGACAATCATTGAATTTGGTGTCGGTCTGGTAGTTCGTCAGTCCTGTGGTCCCGTTTCCGGCCAACGACTGGTAGCGATTAAGGCCCGATAGCTGGGCGCGGGCTAAACGCCTGGACGTAGACGACGCGTTACCATACATCATCAGGGTGCCGTTCACGGCGTCGGTCGTCGGCTTGTCCTGCTGCACAACTGCCCAGACTTCGCTTGGCGCCGAGCCAGATGGGAACGGCACCGACGACAGCAGAAGGCAATCGTCTACGCCGTCGAAATAGAGGCAGTCTAGCCCGTCAAAGCCGCCCGCCTTGAACGTTGGGCGGGATGCAGCCGTAGCTTGCGCCATGTCATAGCCGGCAATGACATCGCGGAAACTCGACACCGCGCCGCTGGAGGTTGTGATGGTCTCTGGGCGCCGCGCATCGAAGTAACCAACCAAATCTGTGCCCAGGCCTTTGACCGGCTCCCACCCCCCGCCCTTTGTTGGGGCGAGCGCTCCCAGCTTCAGCGTGCCGAGCTGGCGGATAGAGCCAAGGCCAAGCTGGCTCATGCCGTAACCCACGAAATAGTGGCCTTGCTCGGGATGAAGATGTCGATCGGCGTATCAGCCGCGAGATAGCCGCGAGGATTGGTATTGGCCGCCTTATTGACCGCATAGAAGCCCGCCTCGGACGAATGAAGGTGCGCCACGAGCGTTCCGTTCACAGCATTGCCGCCGGGGCCGGGTTCAGTCTGCTGGCCATTCGTGATGGTCTGCGACTGGACAGGCTCGCCCTTGAGCGCACTGGTCACGCGTTCATCGCCAGGACCAACGGCGTAACTGAATTCAACATGGAGACCGGAAAGGGCCATCTGGATTTCCTTCTGCTACGCCCTGCGGCGTGACTTCATACTGGCATGCCCAAGATTGACCTTGGGACCACCGTTGCGACTGCGGCTGCTTGCCGTTCGAATGCGGGCGCTCACAGAGCTCTCGCCGTATGACCAGGCATTGATCACGGCGTCGCCCTTGTCCGGCGATCGACCGAGGCGTTTCTTGATGTCGGTCTTTTCCTCGATGAGGATGCCCCGCGGCGTGAGCTTCCATGTCACGGCCGCAAGATCTGCAGCCAATTCAGGATCTGGTGGCAAGGCAACCGGCTCGCCCAAATTAGGCTCCAGTGCCTCGCGAAACTTCCAGTGAACCTCTGCCCGCTTGTTGGCGAACTTGAGCTTGCCGTCTCGCGTCCGCTTGCTCGATTTCTCAGCGCCATTGTGCGCGTGAAGCGTCAGGCCTTGGACGTTGTTCTTCAGGTGCGAATAGACGCCGGATCCATAGCCGCCGCCCATATCGATGACGATCTCTGCACCGTCTCGCATTGTGGCGACAACCTTGGCAGCAAGATCGAGCGGATCGACCTTGCCCTTCAGCGTCTCCGACTTAACCTCGTCGTACCAGTGGCCATACCGAGCGGCCAATGTGTTCGCATCGCCGCCGCCAAGCGCCACGTCATTGGAGAGCACCGACATGCCGACGCCTTCTGGCCGAGTTGGAGTCCATCGCGCCTGCGCGGCCTTGATCCATTCGGTTGGAAAGGCCTGAAACTCGTTGTCCTTGACCTCGGCATCGAAGCGCCCGTCGCGAAGACGGATGCGAAGCTCTTCCGGCATGGCCTCGAGCACCGAAGCATAGCCCGTTGCCATCAGGTCCGGATTGTCTTCCAGCTTGGCCGGAATAAACGTCCGCGATCGCGGCTGCACCATGCGGCCATTGACTTCGACTTGATCTGGCCCTTCACACTCGACATCTTCGCCGTTGATCGTCGTGAACCAGCGAAGCTCGCCGGGCTTTGCCGGGTTCGGATGCTTTGGATCGAGCCAAGGCGCCCAATACTTGACCACCCAATAGCCTTCCGGCGTAACCGGCGGGTTGCCGGTTGCGATAACCCGGCTGCGCTGCCCCGGCGTTGTTGAGCGGTTCCAACCGATCAGGAAGCGGTACATCGCCTCGCTGAAGTGGGTGATCTCGTCAAAGCCCTTCAGCGCATGTGGGCGACCCTGATACTTCTCGACGTCGCTCTCGTGCGGGACTGAGCCGAACTCAAGGATGTTGCCGTTCGGCAGGCGCCAGAGCTTGTCCTGCGAGTTATATCCCTGCCGGCCACCGATCAGCCCGGCAACCTCGTCCTCAAGCCCCTTGATCTGCGGATACTCGCGGCGGAAAATGATCGAGCGATCGAAGTCATCGACCGCAGTGCCGCAGAGAAGCGCCGACTTGCCGCCGCCCGCCGAGCCACCGAAGAACGTTTCATCCGCCAGGCTTTGCAGGCAGTCCGTTTGCGGGCCGGGATTTGGGATGAAGTAGCGGCCCTTTGTAGCCTCTATCGCATCCTTCTTGATTTGCTCCTGTGTTTCCTTTGGCAGCGCTTCGAAGCGGGCCAGGATGTCGTCAAGCAGACCCATTATTTCCCGCCGGACAGGGCGAAGGCAATCTTTCGAGCCAAGTCATAGCTACCCAGATCTTCTATCTGCACCGGGCCTTCACCATCCGCGCCGGTCAGTTGCGTCTTCTCGCCATACTTCTTCGGCGCCAGCTTGCCGGCCATCCACTTCCGCGCCTCGACGCGAAGCTGCGAGCGGCGCAATGCTTCACCATTCTCGCGCCAGCCAATATTCTCGCCGTCGCTGTTGGTGCGCTCTATCCAATCGTTCGAGCCATCGTCGGCAATTTCGAGGATGTCATCGAAGATCGCATCCGCCTGCGCCGTTCGAGCGCGCGCGTATTGGTCCGAAAAGCCAGCGCTCTCACCCAACCATTTGAACACCGACGATCGCGCTGGCATGCCGTCTTCGGAACAAATCGTGCGCAGACTCTCGCCATCTGCCAGGCGTTCACAGATCTTGTCGGCAAGCTCTTGCGTGAAGATCGTTGGACGACCAGTCATCAGTACTGCCCATCACAGAGAACAATCGCAACTGGCTCGCCCTGCCCTATTTCCTTGAGGGTGTAAGGCTCATTGGGGTTGAGGCCGTGGGCGCGAAGCTCCGCATCCAGAAGACCGCGCGCTTGCTCTTCGGAGAGGGCGACGACAACCGATGCGCAACCTACAGGCCAATGGCTCGCATGATCAGTCGAGACAAAGACCCTCTTTCCATCTGGCAGAATGCCCGGCGCTGGCGGCGGGGTATAGAACGGCTGGCGCTTCTCATCGGTCATAGACGTACCCCAGAGCGTAGAGCATGAGATTGCCAGAAAGGACGGCGCCGAGAATGTTGCCCAGAAGGCCGGCGCTGGTGAGGATCAATGTGAGTTGCTGCGTATCGGTCAGCATCACATCGCCAATGGGACAGGCGTTCGGGCCCGCCATGATCTGAAAGTTCGATGCGCTTGGCGCGGGCATGCCGGGCCGGGAAATGAAGGCAATTCGGTTGGAGAGATTGGCAACCTGGATGATTGCCTGCTTTGCCGTCACCGGAATGATTGGATTGAGCGATACCGTTTGAACCGTTGCGGCGGTCAAGGCGCTGAGAAGCGTATTGGGCGCGCTGCCGGCAATGCTCGTGGCGTCGAATAGAATGCGGTTGCCGACATCGCCTGTGACGATATGGCGGAATGGTCGGATCTTCCCGTCTGTCCCGACATACATTGAACCCAGATAGCGCCGGCTGGCGTCGCCCGTCTTGGTTCTTGCCGTGCCTTGGTAGGGTGTGTCGGGCGCAGTGGTGACAACCTCGAGCCCGAGATCGCCATTGGCCTTCTGATACCCGTAGGCATGATACCAGGTGCTCACCGTTGGATTGGAGAGCGCGACGGTTTCCGTGCCGTCGCTGATCAGCCGGCCCGTGTTGGGCACATAGCAGACGCCGGGTCCAACTGAGACCGTGAGGCCATCGAGCGCAACAGCAAGCTGCAGCCGGCGAATGATGCTATTGCCAGGGTTTTGCGCCATGGCTAGTTCGCTATGCTTCGGTCAGAGATGCGGCGCCAGTTGGTTCCGTCGCTGAAACAGAACTCCGCGCCGCCATTGAGATCGCTGACATAGATAAACGATCGGGCATAGGTTGAGACACTTGGCAATGCCGCCTTGAGATAGGTCGGCATGACCAAAGGCCCCGTCATCGTATCGCCGGCCTTGGCGACCTTCGCTGCCGCGACGTCGGACAACCCCTGCAATGCAGAGGAAAGCCCGGTGATGTCATTGATCGAATGCCCATGAACCAGCGCCGCCTTCATTGCGAGGGCAGCGGTAATGGTTTGGTTCAATGCCGAGATGGCCGATGCAATTGCCGCGGCCTGCGCTGTGCTGACCGGCTTATTCTGATCGCTGGTGTTGTTGACATTGCCGAGACCGACATCGGCTGGCGTCAGACTTTCCATGCTTCGGCGCTGGCGGCGTTCCGCAAGCGAAACTTCAAGCGCCGTATTCAATCGATCGACGCGGCTTACTGATTGGCTATTGGCCATTCAAGCCTCCGATCTATTACCCGGCTTTCCACCAGGATCGGCGTGAGAGAACCGCGCGCTACGGAAAGGGGTTAGGCTGAGGCCTCTGAAGCGACAGCCTGGGCAAGGTTAGCCCAATCATCTGGTGGCAGAACGATTTCCTCGGTGCCACTGGTGCCGTTCGGCCAAATCGCGCCGCGCACGACCACACGCACCGCGCCATCTGGCATACGGGAAATGTTGATGTAAGGCGGCGCATCTGCACCAGGCAGAGTGAACGCGTGAATGAGCTTGTTCTCTGGCATTCTACTCTCCGATGAAAGGGTACGAGCGGGCGATCTATGGTGCAATGAAGCGATGAGGGTGTGTATCGCCGCGCTCGATGGGAATGTCAGCCGGCCCCCATACGATGAACCTTTGGATATCCGCCGCCAATTCGAGGCAATGCGGAGCTGACTTGGAGCGATAAACGCTCGATGGGGATTGAGGCGCGAGCTAACCGAGCAGAGGATCAAACGCCACCGGGCTTGTCTTAATCCGCACCCTCGCGCAGTACGGAAGCATTCGCAGTAACCTGACCCGCACACCGCCTGCGACTGCAGGAATGCGGCAAGAGTTTCGAGGCGACTGCATCTCAGCAGCACCGGAACGCCTCTGAATCAAAAAGGGCCGCCGAAGCGAGCCCTAAAATCCAGCGCGATATGCGCTAGCATATCGACTTGTGCCTGATCCGTGCCCCGCCGTCAAGCGGCTCGTTTTGTTGTCAGCTTGAAATACACAGCCAGGTCATCAAGGGCGGCGAAAAGCTCGTCCTTCGCTCGTGATCGAGCTCGCGCACCCATGCCACGGTGCGTCAGGCTCTGGTCGTGGCACACAACGCGCTCAACGATCGAGGAGCGCATCATGCCAAGGCAGCGTACCGCCTGCTTGTAGTTCTCCAGATCATCCACCATGCGTCCGCTGAGCACGTCCTCGCGCGGGCCCGACGTGTCCACCTTGACCGCGGCATAGTCCACTGCCCGAGCGCCGCCGATCTGCGCACGGTCATAGGCCATGCGATACTTTGCGGCCGCCATGATCTGCATTTCGCTTGCGCCCTGAAGCCGCGATAGGCCCCCGACATACTCCACCATGTTCATGGCGACATAGACCTTGCCGACATGAGGGCCGGATTTGGTCTGGCGCTGGTGGTAATATTCCGCATCGGTGATGCCGGGATCCTGCACCAGGCGATGTTCGATGATCCGCTTTGTCATATCAGGCTTCCTTGCGGGAACGGATGGCGGCTTGTTTGTGATGTTCTGCGTGGTGCATCTTGCAAAGCCATCGCACTTCAAGCGGCTTTGAATAGTCGTCATGGTGCGCTTCGGCCGGCAGCTCCCCGCATACCTCACAGGGATTCTGAACCAGAGTGCCGTTCAAGATCGCTTTCCACGTCTTGTTGCGCGCCCTCCGCTTGTGAGGGTCTTTAGCATCGTTGCGCCTTGTCATTTCAGTAGAAATGCCAGGGTGCGCCGCGCGATATTTGCGGTTGGCAACACGAGCCTCTTCTCGATGCGCGGATCGATACTGAGCCTTCGCCGCCTTTGCCTCTGGGGTTTTTGCCCTCTCGCGAGCTCGAAGATTATAACATGCTCGGCACGGCTGTCGGACGCCGCCACGCCGGTGGTCTTGATTGAAGGCGCTCGCTGGTAAGGTTTCGGAGCATGCACAGCAGACGATATCTTCTGGCTTTGTCATGGTGCTGTTCTCTGGGGGTTAGGAGGATCGGCGGGGCTGGTTCGCAGGCGGCGACAGTTCCTTGCCGCAGCGTTTGCAGATGGCCACGGCGCACATGCCGCGCTTCATGTGCCCCGTCATCTTGAAGCGATGGTTGAGAAAGAAGCGAACCTGCACATCATGACCGAATAGGCATCGAAGGCTCATTTCGTCTTCCCATTCATCTCGTGTTCAAAGGCCGGGGAGTGGTGGTTTATGTCCACGGTAACCGTCGTGTCGTCGCCACTGATCAGCATCGATGTCAGCTTGGCCGCTGTGTGCTCTGTGGCCTTCGCCTCGGCACGTGCTGCCGCCAGGTCGAGCCCCCATGCGAAGCAGAGACCGGCAATGACCATGGCAGCTATCCCGCCGAGTTCATCATGAGCCATTAGGACAAGCCCGCCGACGAAACACACGAGGAACGGATATAGGCTGCGCAGATACGCATGGAGCCACTTCGGCACGTCTTGGATGACCTTGATCACCGCGCTCTCTCCATCTGCTCGATCTCGTGTTCAAAGGCTTGATAGGCGTAGAGGCTGATCACAATCGCCTCTCGGGCATGGAGCCTGGGCAGTATCTCCGGCTTGTCCTTGACCATCTCTGCTGCCTGATCTCGGTTTCGTTCTGCTTCTGCTATTTGGTCTGAGAGAGGGATGCGGAGGGTCATGCCACCCTCTCGCCTCCCATGTCGTGATTGTCGTCGTCGGCCGCGTTGAAGGTCTTGGCTCCAACGAGCGCTCCGACACGCACAGCGTTGACCTGCATCTGAGCTTCAGAAACAGGAGGCGGCAGTGCGACAAGCCTAGCCTCGGCAACCTTCGCATTTGGGAGCCACCAGCCTTCTTTTCCGCTGCTGCTGGACACCGGCGGTTCGCGGCCATCCATGAGTGCAACCTGGCGCCAAAGATCCGAGCCGACGGGCACGAATGTATTGGCCTGCTGAAACTGCTCCCAGGCTAAGGCGTCATTGAAGCCCTTGACCACTTGAGCAAGTTTGGCGGTCGAAGGGGCGAAGTCGGGGTTATGTCCCTCTACCTGTCCGCGTACGAAAGCGCGGCAAGCGCGGCGAACAGCCTCCAGCGAGAACTCTTCGACGGCGAAGGCGTAGACCCTAGGCGTTTCGGCGGTAATGCTCGATGCTGAGGACGGGAACGCCCGCAACATCATCCCAATCGCCTTGATTGCCTCTGCTGTTTCCTGCTCGTCCATGTCTCAGTTCCTCAGCGAAATTGTCGAAGTGGTCGGCGCCTTTGGGTTGCTGCCTTTGGCTCGGTGGAGACTGCGCCCGCTTCGGCAGTTTTTCGGCAGCGCCCTTGGCCCAATTGCGCCAAGCCGCACGCCAGTTGAGCTTTGCGCCGCTCGGAGCCGACAGTGACCAATCCCGCATCCGTTCGGCTTCCGAGGCGATGCGGTCCTCCGGCAATCCAGCGTTGATCGCATCCTGACGCCACTCGAACGGCAAAACCCAATCAGCCGGCAGGCGCGAAGCGCGTGTTTTTGAGGAACCGTTAGGTTCCGTGCTGGAAGGGGTAGTTTTTTCTTTAGGGGGTGTGGGGGAGTTTTCTTTTTTAGGGGAAACCGCTGCGTTACCGTCATGTGACGGTGGCGTGTCTGTAACGTTACCGTCACGCTTGGCTCTGCTGCGGCGAGTACGATCGCGCTGAGCGGCCTTGCGCGCTTCCTCAACTTCCTGTTGCTCGGCAAGAAGCTCCAACACCCCGGCCATTTGGTCAGGGTCCAAACGAAGCTCAGCAAGCTTTCGAAGGGTCGAGGAAGATACGGACACTAAACCTGCCCCTTCTGAAAATCGCGGAACGACCGAATGCCAATCGTGACCGTGGCGTGATCCACGCCGAAAATGCGGGCGATGTTGGCAACCGGATGCCCCCCATCGAGCATCACAGTCCAAAGCATGTGCCTGGCCGCTACGGCCGCGCTATAAGTGCTGTTGAGGATCTGATCTGGCGTGACCTGCTGATCTTCGCAGACGAGACGCATCGCATAGACAAAATCGACTGCAGGGCGCTCAGTGCGCCGGAATTGTGCTGTACCGTTGCGCGGCATGTTGGCGCCAGGGCGAGCGCCGGGCCGTCCCCAGAGGCGGTTTCTAGCGGCAACACCGATCTCATGCTGCCGGCGAAGCTCCGGGCCTATCGATGGCATGTTCATCTGGCCACCACATCGAAATAGAGCGATTGCTGGACGACGGAGACAGGCACTTCCAAAGCTTGCGCAATCTCGCGCATGGTACGCTCTTTCCGCTGTAGCAAACGGGCGTCCTCGCACTCCATCCGTGTCAGGCGTACAGCCTGGCGGAAGCTTCGATAGACCTGCGCGGCCTCCTGATGGATTGTGCTCATTTATCCACCCTTGGCTTTGGCGCGTTCTTCTCCATCATCCGCTGAAGCGTGCGACGATGAATGCCCATGCGGCGAGCCGCGGCAGAGATGGATCCCTTCTCCGCAGCCAGAACAGCGCGTGCATAGTGGAACTGGACGGCCTGAGGCGGCATGTTCATCGAGGCAATGCCAGCCTGCAGTTGTTCAAGGTGAGACAGAGGTTTCATTTACCCTTGCCCTTCTTCTTTGCGATTTCACGAAGGATGGATTTCTGAGAGGGAGCCGGCTTGTGGCCTTCCCATACTCGGGGAGTCTTGGAGGTGGATTTCATGCGACTTCCTCGTGGAAGAGGCTGTCGGTCTTGGCGCGCTCGAGGTCTTCGAGATTGCGCACCGCCTGCCGGAAGTACGAGGCCTTGAGCTCGAAGCCGATGCCCTTGCGACCCATTTCGACCGCGCTGAAAACCTCGCTGCCGATGCCCAAGAACGGTGTCAGGACCGTTTCATTGGGCAATGACCACAGATCAATGCAGCGCTCGATCACGTCGAGCTGGAGCGGCGAGATATGAACCTCGTCCTTCTCGTCACGGGCGTTGCGATATTGGAGCGTGCGCGTCTGGTTGATATCCATCCACACCGGCGAGGCGTAGCGCTGCCAAACCAGAATGGACTTCCACTTGTCATAAGGCCATGGCTCACGGCCTTCAGCGCGGAACGCGGCTGCCTCTCGATCGTATGCCTCGCGGCTCACGTCCACCTCGGTGCCAATATAGCGATCGAACGGCCCACTCACGGGCTCGGCGTTTTCGCCGGGCTTGCGAAAGGTGACGATGTAATCCGCAAGCCCCTGCCCGCTGATCGTGCTGTCCTTGAGGATTTGAGCATGGAGCAGGCGAATGGATTTGGTGCGCTGCTGCGCCACTACGGGGTCCTTCCAAATGCAGACCTCGGAATGGAAAATCCAGCCTGCATCGACATAGGCGCTAATCACCTCACCCCTGAAGTCGCGCATGCCAATGAAGCCGTCGCGCGTCTTGCTGGTCGGCAACTGCATGCAATGCACCGAGTGCAGCCGGCCGGGCTTGGTGACGCGCAAAAGCTCCTGGATCAGGAATGCGTAGTGCGTCCAGAATCCCTGCTTGTCATTGTTAGAAATGTCGCGGTCAGAGTTGCTGAACCGGTACAACCCTTCGAACGGCGGGGAGTGGATGCCGAAGTCGATGCTGTCACCAGGCACGGCGCGAATGAGTTCGCAACTGTCGCCCTGATAGATGGCATATCGCTCGGTAACGACCTGTTCGATCGCGTTGATCATGCTGCGGCTCCGATCCAGTTTGGGAGCGTCATGGGCACCGTCGGCGCGTAGTCTGCACGGGTGCGGGCCATGCCGCGAATGTTCTCAGCCGATAGGTCGGCCATGTGCTCTACGAGCGCCGCGGCCATGCGCTCGGCGTCGGCTTCTTTTCGGCGGAGGTTCGCCACAACAGCACCCTCAGTCTCGGCGCTGATGAAATGGACGGTGACGGGCTTGTTCTGCCCGAAGCGCCAGAACCGGCGCTCCGCCTGGTAAATCTGCTCGAAGCTGTCATTGAGCCCGACAAAGCCGGTGTCGGCGCAGTGCTGCCAGTTCATGCCGAAACCGGCTATCGATGGCTTGGTGATCAGGACGCGGATTTCGCCGGCTGTGAACGCCTTGAGCTTCTGTTCCTTGGTGTCGTCGCTGTCGGCACCGGAAACCTGCACAGCGCCTTCTATGGCGGACCCAAGGGCCTCGCTCTCGCTGTTGAGATTGCACCACCAGACGAAAGGGCGATCTTTCGGGGTGATGGACGCTGCCAATTCGACGCGTTCGGCAACCGTGTCCCGGCGGGCAGATATGCGCTCCTGCATGGTGCGCGCTTCCATCGGGAACAGGAGCCCTGTGTCCATGCTCGGAGCATATTCGGCAGAGACTACGTGCTGTTGTCGCTTCAATGGCGGAAGGTCATAGCCTTCGTCTGAATAACCCAGGTCGGAAGGCTTGCGGAGCATCACGGCCCACGACGCCATCCACTTCCAGAACTCGTTTTCAGCATGGCCCTTGAGGCGCCACTTCTGCGTGTCGCCGCCGTCATGCGTGAAGAACGTCGCCAGCATGTCGGTATAGGACATGGCGCCGATGAACTCGGCATGGTTGCCCAATTCCATGAAATCGTTCGGAGCCGGGGTCGCGGTCGCTGCTAGACGGAAAGGCACGTCGCGGCAATCGTTGATCAGCTTCGTGCGATACTTGCCGTCCGTGCTCTTGAGGATTGAGCTTTCATCGAGGGCAACGCCGCCCAGCTCACGAAGAGCGAAGCGATCGAGCTTCTGATAGTTGGTGACTTCGATCACACCATCTGACTGCGCCGAAACAACGCGTGCCGGAATGCCGAAGCTGCCAGCCTCCCGTTCGTGCTGATGCGAAACGGCCAACGGCGCCAGCAAGAGCACCGGCTTGCGGGTATAGCGCGAGACCTCATGCGCCCATACGAGCTCCATGAGCGTCTTGCCGAGGCCCGTGCCAGCGAAGATAGCGGCGCGGCCGCGGCGCAATGACCACTGCGTAATGTCAGCCTGGTGAGGGAACAGATAGGACGGGAGCTCGACGCGTTCCGTGATCCCTGTTTCGGGGTCCATCATCTGCTTGCTGGCGATGAAGTCGGTGTATTGCATCATCCCTTCACGCTCCCCAGTTCCTTCGCCTTCTTGAGAGAGGCAATTAGGGATGCATTGGTCTTGGCGGACTTCGTAGGAAGCCGGGTTGTCATGTAACCAGGCTTGGGAGTGACGAGCTTCTGAAGCATCTGTTCGGAGAGGGTCATTTCCGCGCCTTTGCTTCTCGGCGCTCGCGAGCCCGGCGAACCTGCCGGCTCTCCACAACAGGCTCTTCAGGCTGGGCAGCGACGGTGATGGCGGACTGTTCTTTGCGTTCGTCCAGCATGGCGGCCAAGACGCGACCTTGGATCAAAGACAGGCCTGCTATTGATGCGATCATCTTATGACTCGGGATCATTCAGTCCTCCACACGCGGGATTGGGTTAGTGGCCCCAGTCCGTGGACTGGTCGGCTCGCTCGTCGGCGTCTGTGAAGGCGGCATCGGGATTTCCCAGGGGGCGATCCAGTACGCCAATTCGAGAGAGGACGCGCTCAACCGCAGCAAGGTCCGCGCGATCCATGTCCGAACCGGCTTCTTCGGCTTGGCTCCGAATGCTTTGAAGCCATGCGACGTGCTGCAGGGCCTGTCGTTCGCGCTCAAGGCGCTTGAGTTCTTGGAGCTTTGCTCGTGCAAGATCCTTCTCCCATGAGTCGATGCGGCGTGCCTTGCCTTTCAAAAATTCAAACGCTCTGTTCCAAGTCACTTTGGCCTTAAGTGCCTCGTAGATCGCCGTGACGCGATCCTTGTCCGAAGATGAAGTCGCGAGCCGCCCTGCGATCTGCTCGCAAAGGCTCTTCATCTCGTAAATGTCGTCAGCAGCCGACATTGGGGAATTCTCCCTTCGATCTGTGGAGTTCTCCGTAGGGATTGGGGACACGTCCATTTCCTTTCGCGCCATGTTGGGGCATCGACGCGATGGAATTTGAAAGGACTTGTTTATGGAGCGCATTGGCAGCAGACTTTACGAGACGCTGATGCGCAGTGGTGTGCAGGCAGGGACGGCGGGAACCGTTCGAGCCAGCGGAAAGAAAAAGCGGCCGGCGGCTATGGAAAGCGCCGGGCCGCAGTTGCTGCCGCGAGGGGAGGTCTTTCGGCAGGGTAAGGGTGCCGAGCGCGCACAGGGAGAAGAAGCGCGCCCGGCTTGCAGTCCAGAGGGGGACGACAGACTGCAAATGCTTATGAAAATAGGGCGTGTGGTGCGAACACGTCCTATTCTGATCAGCATTCGAGGTGGCAAAGCGTGAGCGGCACGTATCCTTGGCCTTGGAAAAGGCCGATGCCGTCTCGCCAGAACTGGTTTGAACAGGTGCGGATACCATCACGCCGCCGCCTCGGTGGGAATGATGGTGGCCAGCCGATAGCCGACAGTCTTGCGGCTGAAAATGCGATAGCCGAACGGGGCAATCTTGGCATTGGTTTTGGTCATGATGACCGCAATGACGGCGCGCGGATCGTCAGGCCCGCCGTTCGGGTCGAGCCCATACAAGGCGTTCACGACGACTTCCCGAAGCACGGATCCGCCGAAGCCATTCGCAACGGTGAGGAATAGCTCGCGCTCTTTCATCGAAAGGCTGGCTTCGTCCGCAACCTGCTCAAAGGCGCTGATAAGCGGACGGTGGCAGCAAGGGCAAACATTGACGCTCATGGCTGCACACCCATGACAAGCACGATTGCCGCCAAAGCGCAGTACGCAGCAAACACAAGCGACCAGCCTGCAAAGGCATAGACGGCTATGATGACAAGGCGCGGATATGTGTGAACCTTGGTCATTCGTCTTCACCCGGCGGCAACATACCCAGATGGGACATGTAGAGGTCGAGAAGAGCGTCTTGCTCCATGCGCTCGTTCTCATCCATGCGGCGCAGACGCAGGATCATGTTGATGATCCGAACATCAAACCCGCGAGATTTGGCTTCAGCCTTCACTTCCTTGATGTCGTCGGAGATTGCCTTCCGCTCCTCATCAAGTCGCTCGCATCTCTCAATGAATTGGCGCAGTTCCTCGCCTGCGACGTTGTCGCTCATTCAAGCCTCGCGATTTTTGGAATTGTAAGCAGCGTTCACTTCGGTCTTGCGAGAGCGGGTTTTGGCAGCCTTGCGCCGGCCCTCTTCGCGACGAGCAAGATTGGCTTCGCGCTCGGCACGATGCTTTTCCCATTCAGCAAGTGCAGCGTCGGAGGCGGCGTCTTCGGTCGCGCCCTGGAAGCGAACTGGCAGGTATTCGCCGTTCGGCATGGTAAGGAAGGCGATCCATTCCTTGCCGGCGTCAGCATTGGTGCTCTGGTACGTGACGACGCGAATGTCGGTCATGCTGCCACCCGCGCCGGTTTACGCTTCATAAAGGCGGTGACCTTGTGAAGCGTCTTGAGCTGAATGGTTTTTCCTGCACGGAGCCGGGCGACGAACTTGCCGTCATTGACGGCGCGAAGACCAAATGTGGTCTCCTCGATCTCGTGTCGCTGGCAGTAGGCTTCGATCTGTTTGAGAAGGGCGCTAATTTCAACCATGCGCCAATACTGGTGGGCTTCTGCCCATTTGTCAATGGGCTATTACCCAAGTGCTATGGGCTGCCCATTCTGAAATGCTGCGCCCATGGCAAGTGAGCATATCGAACGCGTGAAAACGCTTGTGACAGAGCACAAACTCAACATGAAAGCCGTCTCATTGGCGGCTGGATTGGGCGAGACGTTTGTGCGCGATATGATCAAGCGTGAGCGTGAGCCATCGAAAGAGAACTTCGATAAGGTCATGGATGCCATTGCCAGGATCATCGGACGCATTCCGCTCGATCCCGTCCGCGAGGTGTCGCCGGCGGACGTTGACCCGATCAACCGCCCTACCCTTGCCCGCGATATAGACGTTGTTGCAGCGGTTGCCGGCTCGGATCATGGCCGCGGTTCGTTCAAATTCTCAATGGATCCGATCGACAAAGTGGCCCGGCCGCCTGGGCTAGTTGGCGTGAAGGGCGTCTATTCCGCCTATGTCGAAAACGACAGCATGTCCCCGATGTACAATTCGGGCGACCTAGTCTTTGTGTCGAGCATTCGCCCTCCGCGGCCGGGTGACGCTGTGGTCATTCAGAACCCCGGGGATGTTGAGGGTGACGAGCCAGCAGGCTTTATCAAAATCCTCGTGCGCCGCAGCGCCGAGTGGATTGAATGCAAGCAGTTCAACCCGCCGGGCCCAATCAAATTCCGCAACCGGCCCGATCTGATCATGCACCGCGTCTACACGAATAACGAGCTGTTCGGAATTTAGTGCAGGGTCTGCCCTGGGGCGAAAGCCTCAAGGACCATCTTGATCTCTGCCAGCACGACTAGGTCGGGAATCTCGAGATCTACATCATCGCCCGTTGATCCGACCACTGGCACAACCACAAAATCCATTCCCTCGCTTTCGCGCACAGCTAGGCTGAACTTGCAGCTGGGGAAATAGCTGGCCAGGTACGCACGCAGCTCTGCGCGAAGTCGCACCAGATTGTCATGTACTAATGGACCGCTCAGGATCACGTACTCTGCAACGCCAGCCATCTCGTTCCCTTTCTGTTCTTGCCATTGATTCCAGAGAACGCCCGAAGAGTCGAGTCGGTCGTTAATATTTTGCCTGCCCATTTTGTTGGTCAGTTGCCCATTGACTGATGGGCAGAAGCCCATTATGGTACCTTCATCAACGACGCACCGCGTCAGATGGAGCCGACAGATGTCAGACCCGATCACCGCCCACCACAAGAGCCGCATCAGCGCCCTGATCGAAGCCACCAACACCTATGGCTGGGAAGATGATGCGATTGCCAATCTGAAGGCTCGCAAGCCTGCCTTCTGGTCGATGTGCGGCAACTCCAACCAGTTCGATGGCCTGCTTTTCAGCGCTGCCAATCGGCATGGTGCGATCGAGGCGGCGCAGGACGAATACGAAGGCATCTTCTCTCGTCGCAACATGGACGTGCGTGGTGAGAAGCATCTCGACAAGCTTCTGCCTCTGAACCACGCGGCGGTCATGGACCTTATGCGCGCCTATCAGGCGGTCGGCACTTTCCGCACTCCGGAAGAACTCTATGCGCGGACTGAGCGGTTTGAGCGCTCGGAAGCGATGGAGGCGGCGGAATGAACGACACCCGCAAGATCGTGACAAGCTATGTCAACCCGCCCATTCCGACGCGGCAGTTCGACTGGTGCGCTCACTACGATGGAGATGAAGAAGCTGGCGGGTACGGCTACGGCGCGACTGAGGTCGAAGCCATCCAGGATTTCATCGACAACCGCGACGAGGGCGACGCCCTATCCAACTCCGAAAGGACGGATGGATGAGTAACTTCCTCTCCCACCACCCTGCCCTGTCCTTCTGGACCCTATCCCTAATCCTATGTGCGGCAATCGTGGTGTTGCTGCCTGAAAACGGAGGCGCATTCTGATGACGACCGTGAAGGAGCGCGAATGGCATGTCGTTGACGCCGTGCCGGAAGAGATAACGGGGGTTCGTCGCGAGCTTCTGGAAATGCTTCTGCTGAGCACTACGCGCAAGACAGCGCAGTGGTCCGGACCAAGCCCGCGCCGGTGGAAATTCGTGTTCCCCGACAGCGGAGGTTGGTCAACGGTTGAGGAAATACGCCAAGACCAGATCACGCCAAGTAGGGTCGCGGCTATCTTGAGCGGGGAAGCCTTCGCTGCTGAAAAGTACGAAGCCGAGGTGCTGAACGTACTTCGACGGTTGGTGTCGAGATGACCAAGTGGACCATCATTGACGGCGCCTGGACCCAAATCCCCGCCCCTCCCAAAGACCTCCCCTACTTCACTCGCCCGACCGCAAAGAAGGAACAGACGAATGAGCGCGCTTGAAAAGCACCAGGACAATCCGGCGCCGGTCGCCATTGCCCAGACTTCCAATCCAGTCATGGACATGATCCGCCAGGCTGTTGCCGCCGGCCAGCCGCTCGACGTGATCCGCGAGCTGAAGAACATGGCAACTGAGCTTGCCGCCGAAGAAGCGCAACGGGCTTTCGACAAGGCCATTGCTGCAGCGAAAGCGGAGATCAAGCCGGTTGTGCGCACCGAGAAGGGTCACAACGGGAAGTATGCGGACCTTGCTGCGATTGCCGATGCGGTCGATCCAATCCTCTCGCGCCATGGCCTCAACTACCGGCACCGGACGGCGCAGGCCAATGGCGCCATTACGATCACCTGCATTCTGTCCCACGAGCTGGGGCACCGCGAGGAAACGTCCATCACGGCCGGCGCCGATACGTCTGGCAACAAGAACAGCATCCAAGCGCTCGGGTCCACCCAAACCTATCTGATGCGCTACACGCTGGTTGCCGCACTTGGCCTGTCCACGACGAAGGACGACGATGGCAATGCCGGCGGTGCTGGCGAATTGGTCAGCATCGAGCAGATCGAGCAGCTACAGGCCCTTTTGACCGAGACCAATTCGGACGTTGCCAAGTTCTGCCAGGTCATGCGGGTCGAAAGCCTTGCTGGCATTCCAGCAAAGCGCTTCTCCGACGCCGTTGCCAAGCTCAACGCCAAGAAGGCGAGGGCTGCAGCATGAGCGATTTCGAACAAGGATCGGCGGACTGGTTCGCAGCCCGCCTTGGCAAGGTGACTGCGTCCCGCGTGGCCGATGTCATTGCCAAGACCAAGACCGGCTATTCAACGTCGCGCGCCAACTACGCGGCCCAGCTCATTGCTGAGCGACTGACAGGCACTGTTGCGGAAAGCTATTCGAATGCGGCCATGCAGTGGGGCACCGAGCAGGAACCAGAAGCTCGGCTCGCGTATGAGTTCGGTCACGACGCCGATGTCGTCCAGGTCGCCTTTGTTGAGCACCCGACCATTGGAATGAGCGGTGCGAGCCCTGATGGCCTTATTGGCGATGACGGCTTGGTCGAGATCAAGTGCCCTATCACCGCGACCCACTTGGACACGCTGCGGGACGAAAAAATCCCCGGCAAATACGAGACGCAGATGCTCTGGCAAATGGCGTGCACTGGCCGGCAGTGGTGCGACTTTGTCTCGTTCGATCCGCGTCTGCCCGAGAACATGCGTCTGTTCGTGAAGCGCTTGCATCGCGACGACGCGCGGATCGCTGAACTGGAAGCCGAAGTGTCGGAGTTCCTCACCGAAATTGATGCCACGGTTGCCGAGCTGATCCGCAAATACGGACTGCCCGGCGCCTTGGCCGCCTAATTCCCAACCTGACAGGGACCCCGGTTGCTCATCTGAGCACGCAAGTCGCAAGAGCCGGGAGCAGTTCAATGACCACACCAGTTTCGCAGATGACAGCATGGCAGGGCGGGAAGTGCCGCGTCCCAATGTGGATGGGAGGATCGCCCTCGGGCCATTGCGACAACATAGCTTTTGGTCCGCAGTACCCACGCGAATATCTGGCGGAACTTAACGTCCGCTACCTGCTCGACAGGCCTGCCTACTGCTTTGGACCGTGCTGTCCAAACCATGGAGGCCCAGCCGAAGGCGCGGCGATCATCTTCCAGGACGGTTACACGGAGCAAGGGCGACCGATGTACTGCGCGGTCATGCCTGATTTCATCAATCTGCAGGAGAGCCCAGCGGGGTTCAGCGGAGATGCGCGAAGGGCGGTTGCGAACCTGAAGACGGCACTTGCTGCCGCAGCAGGTGCAGCATGACCATTGAAGCCCAAGCCGACTTCATCACCGAAGTGCAGCGCGCCTGCCGAAAGGCAAAGGACAGCCGCAAGGAAAACGACCTGCGTCTGGCAAAGAACCTCATCGATGATCCCCGCTTCTCTGCCCTTGGCGAAAGCGAGCAAGAAGATCTGATGGAGGCTTATGGCCGCGCGCATCTGTTCGTATCGGGCGGAGGGATTGGCTAGTGGCGCGCTATTTTACGATCCGCAATCCGGCCATCCTGCGCAACTGCTTCGAAGCGATCCGCGAAATGGGCCTCAACGCCCGCGTGACAATCGCACCAGAGCAGCGCAGCAGCGATCAGAACGCGTTCTTTCATTCGATCTGCAGCGACCTTGCCAAATCGGAATTGAAGTTCGCCGGCAAGCGCCGATCGCTCGAGGAATGGAAAGTGCTGCTGGTGTCCGGCCATGCCGTTGCTACCGGCACTCAGGGCGAGGTCATACCCGGCATTGAGGGTGAGTTTGTAGCCATCCGCGAGAGCACCGCCAAGATGAGCGTGGCCCGCGCGTCGAGCCTCATCGAGTACGCCTTGGCCTATTGCGCCATGAACGGCGTGGAAATCACGGAAACACGAAAGGGCGGCTTTCTTTCTGACCGTGCTGTTGAACCGAGAAAGGCAGCGTGATGAAAAACAAGCTCTCCGATTTGAACGATCACCTGTTTGCCCAGCTTGAGCGCCTGTCCGATGAAGATTTGACGCCCGAGCAGATCGAAGTCGAATCCAAGCGCGGCGAAGCCTTGGTCAACGTCGCTGACCAGATCATTCGCAACGCCGAGCTGACCTTCAAGGCATCCACCTTTGTCGCCCAGCATGGCGACCGCTTCCGCCCTGCGCTGTCTGGGCTGATCGGAAAGTCCGTAACGGTGGAGACAAGCGACGAATGAAGGGGCAACAACTCAAATACAGCGCCGAGGAGTTGGCTTGGATCGAAGCCAGAGCGAAAACGCCTCGTAAGGAGCTCCACGCGCAGTTTGTGGAGGCGTTCGGGCGGGGTGATGTGTCAGCGGATAACTTCAAGGCTCTTTGTACTCGCAAAGGCTGGAAGACCGGACGGACTGGTTGCTTTGTCAAAGGAGCCGCACCGGTCAACAAGGGAGTGCCCTGCCCTCCTGGCAAAGGCGGCAGACATCCGAATGCCAGAAAAACGCAATTCAAAAAGGGCAGCGTCTCGCACACGTATCGCGGCCATGGACATGAGCGCATCGACAGCAAGGATGGCTATGTCGTCATGATCGTCGAGGAGACGAATCCATGGACCGGGGCCAAGACTAGGCCAGTGCATAAGCATGTCTATCTCTGGGAGAAGGCCAACGGCCCGGTGCCCGAGG
The DNA here is from genome assembly GCF_000970455.1 of Devosia soli. Taxonomy (GTDB): domain Bacteria; phylum Pseudomonadota; class Alphaproteobacteria; order Rhizobiales; family Devosiaceae; genus Devosia; species Devosia soli. The sequence goes on from NZ_LAJG01000005.1 coordinate 76,485, forward strand.
GCTTCTGCCTGAAATGCGTGGACAGCAACAAGCTGAACACCGATCCGTCGAATTGGGAGTTGATCCCGCGCAGCATCCTCCCTCGCCTCAATGGCGGTAAGGCCTCCCGAACAATCGCCTATGACAGCGCCCCGGCAGAGTTGAAGCCCGCGATCCTGGCAGTGGCGAAGATCGATCACGCCATCAGGCAGAAGCGAAAGTCGGCGGTATGAGAAAGCTCACCGACCAAGAGCGCCAGCTATTGCAGCTCATCTCCAGCGCCGGCGGGTCCATCTGCCCGGGCATCGATGTTTCCATCCCTCGTGAAGGCCACAAGTCTCTTCGTAGGATGGAAAGGGCTGGGCTGCTGAGGGTGGAAGAGACGGATGATGGGCCGAGGTTTCATCTGACATCGAGTGGGATGGAGGAAGCCAATGGCTGAGAAGTTTGCCCTGTTGGCCATCCGCAAAGGCGAAGTGCGTGGCATGTGCGGGATTGTCGAGGACGCCGCGTTGAAAGAATGTGTGTCCGAATGGGCGCTCGACCCAACCGTTGACTGCATGATCCGCGTGCCGATCGAAATTGCGAGGAAGAGCTTCGACGCGACCGAACAACAGGTTCGGGAATGGCTTAAGGAGATGGCCGATGCCCCGGCATAACTTCTCCACCAAGGTGAAACGACAGGCTCGGGAGCGCTCCGGCGGCTTCTGCGAGGCCGTTGGTGAAGTCTACGGCTTGGAGCCCGGCCAGCGCTGCAATGCGCCTCTGACAGGCAAGCGCGTCGAGATAGACCACTATCCAATTCCCGCGACGGACGAAGGCAGCGATATGCTCGAAAATGCCGTCACCTGCTGCACCGACTGCCACGGTTTTAAGACCCGGACCTACGACGTGCCGATGCAGGCGAAGGGTAAGCGGGTAGCCGCGCGCAATCTCGGTATTTCTCAGCCAGGTACCCTGCCCGGCGCCCGCATCAAGTATTCCCGAGCTCGAGGTGTCTGGATCGACCGCGCCACCGGCCAAATCGTGGAGAACCCTACGACATGACCTCCCCAACGAGCGTACCAATGTCCAGTGAAACAGTGAGCAATGAGCGGCTGGCAGAGATGCTTGAAGCGTTCACCGAGCCTGCAAAACGGTTCGGTGCAAATAACCCCGAGTACGATCTCGCACTCGCCCTCCGCGAGCTTCAATCCCTCCGCTCCAAGCCTGTGGCAAGCGGGGTAGAGGTGAAGCCGCTGGAATGGGAGCAGGTAGGGCGGCGCGGAAAGCGCGTATATCGAGCGGAAACCGCTTTCGCTGATTACCAAGTTGATTGTTACGAGGATAGCGACGGCCCTGGCTGGGAAGCCTTTTATGGTGACGTCCATGAGCTTGGCTGTTTCGCAACTGAACAGGAAGCCAAAGCCGCCGCCGAAGCCGACTACCGCAACCGCATTATGTCGGTGCTCGAACCAGCCACAGCGCCAGTGGGGTGGCAACCGCGTCGAAAGCAGGCTGTCCGCCTTGCGATGCCTACCGCCAGTGAGTTTGTTTTCGCTCTTCACCCTACTGAAGACGATGCGCTTATGGACGCTGATGAGTGTCGTCCTCTCTACGCCTCTCCCCAGCCCCAGCCAAAGGCGGTGACAGATGGGTGGCAAACGATGGACACCGCCCCACTCGACGGGAAACATTGTATTTTGGCCGTGAAAGAGCCGGGAGGGTTTGTTTACTCCGTGCAGGGTGCCTTCCAAGCAGGGCAATGGAGCGCCGTCCATCGCGATAACGTCGATCCGATTTTCTGGAAACCGAACGTTCGGCTCCCGGAAGGATGGGAGAGCGCAAAGCCGTTTTCCGCTCTCGAAGCCGCCATGAAGGAGGCTTGAGGAATGGCAACGCAGTACGGGCGTCCAGCCATCATTGAGAAGCATGGCCGCTGCGGCACATGTCTTTTTGCCGATCTGGAGAACGCTGGCACGGTGGAATGCCGGCGCTTCCCGCCCGCCCCATATTTTGAACCGACAGGCAGGGTTTCGAACATACGACCGCGCGTCGGCGCCTATTACTGGTGCGGCGAATTCACGCTGGACGAAGATAAAGCCGCCCTGGAGCCCAGCAATGGTTGAGCCGCTGAACACGAAGGCTTGGGTGATGGTGCCGGTAGAGCCGACACAAGCGATGGTGACCGCTGCAACGCAAATTGACTTCGATAACGAGGATGAGGCTGGAATGGCCATCAACCTCTGGCAAGCCATGGTCTCAACCTCTCCTGCTCTCCCTGCAGTTGATGGAGGGGAAATAGTGGAGCGCCTGCTCGAACCATGTCGAGACTACACCGGCGAAATGATCGTTCGTCACAGCACGCCTCGATACGAGGTCCACTGCGAAGTTCTCTACGACGCCGCCACCCTCATCAGCACCCAGCAGCAGGAGATCGAGAGGCTTCGTGGGCTTCAGCCAGAATTTCCGCCTTACCCACCAGAGGGTGACGGATTGCCCCGTTTCGGGCTTCGTTGGAATGGACCTTCGCAACCATTGACGGTTCCGATGGAGGACGGGTACTGGACACCTTATCACCTCGCATCCCTCTACCGCAGCCATGTCAACGCTGCTGAACGGGAGCTTTCCGAAGTTTCCAGAGCGATCGGTTCCGTCCGATGGATGGACCCGCCAGATGGTGGCGACGTATCTCTGGGCGAACAAGTCAGCCGTATGCGTGCAGATCTCGAAGCCGCAGAATCCCGCGTCCAATCCCTAGAGGAAGAGGTGAAGAGGCTTAGGGAATCCCTCACGAAGATCTCGTCGCCGTCGCAATCTGACGGCCTCCTCTGGTGGCAAATTGAAACCCGCGCCGCTCTCAAGGAGAACGGGCAATGACCAAGGCAGCGATGTTCACTCAGGGCGATATTTCAAAGCTGCTGAAGGGCGCTAAGGCGGCCGGCATGACGGTGAAGCGCGTCGTTATCGATCGATCCGGCAGGATTGTTGCAGACTTAGGCGGTGAAGCAGATGATGCCCCGCCATCGAACGAATGGGACGTGGTTTTCAATGCCCAAGAAAAGCGGCCTACCAAAGGGCGTCACTGAGTTCAAAGATCGCCATGATAAATGGCATCTGCGCTATCGCGCCAAGGGCAAGGCCACCTACTATTTCAAAACGCGCCCTGGGCAAGACGGCTGGCGAGAGGAGCTTGAGCAGGCACGTGAAGGCGCGGTCGACGCTCCTAAGGTCCGCACCAGCCTTCGCACCAAGCCAGGCAGCATTTCGGCGCTGATCGCTGTCTATTATGGCACCCCTGAATTCACGGGCCTGGCGACGAGCTCGCAGAAAACCTATCGCAATATGCTTGAGCGCTTCCGCGACGCGCATGGCGACAAACAGGTCGCCACGCTGACCCGAGCCCATATCAAAGCCTTGATAGGCAGCATGCACGCGACGCCGGCCGCCGCCAACAATCTGCTCGATCGCCTGCGCGTTCTCATGAAGATCGCGATCGATGATGAATGGCGGCATGACGACCCGACTTACCGCGTCAAAGGCTTCGACATCGAGGGAAGCGGTTTCCACACTTGGACAGACGAGGAAATCGAGAAGTTCGAAGAGCGGCATCCGGCGGGATCAAAGCCGCGCCGCGCGCTCTATCTGCTCCTCTACACGACCCAGCGCCGCGGCGACGTCGTTGGGCTTGGAAAGCAGCATCGCACCGGCGATCGATTTGACTTGGTTCAGCAGAAAACAGGCGTCTCTTTGTCGCTGCCTATCCATCCTGATTTGGCGGCAGAGCTCGATTTGGCGCCAGAAGGCGACATGCTCTACCTCACGACCGAACACGGAAAGCCATATACCAGCGCCGGATTCGGCAATTGGTTTCGCCGGCAGTGCGATGCTGCCGGGCTTCCTCAATGCAGCGCCCACGGCCTGCGAAAGGCCGCCGCTCGCCGTATGGCAGAGGGCGGAAAGTCTCATGCGGAGATTAAGTCGGTCACGGGTCATGTCACGGATAAAGAGGTGACCAGGTACACGAGAGCGGCGGACCAAAGGCGGCTCTCGGACAGAGCAATAGACGCTCTGAGCGGCACGAAGCCGAAACATAAGAATGGCTAACCTCGAAATCGGTTAGCCAAAAACAGGCAAATTATTTTGATAAATCAATGGCCATCAGGGCCGGGTGGTGGAGGGGACTGGATTCGAACCAGTGTAGCCTAAGGCGTCAGATTTACAGTCTGATGGATTTAACCACTCTCCCACCCCTCCACATCTATTCGGGTGAGAAACGATCCGCTTTGCGTTTCGTCGGGGCGGGTTATGGTCGGCTGTCGCAAGAGTGTCAACACCCTTCCTGAACGGCGGCCAAGAAATCTTCTGATAGATGAATTTTCCCCAGCTATCCCACGACAAGCGCTTGCCTTGTGGCGAAAAGCAAAAGGGACCGGCCAGAGCCGATCCCGCTTCGTCGACCATCAGGAAACAGTCGATCAGTTGCTAACCGTCACATTGGGCAGGTCGACATTGACGCTGTCGCCACTGGTCGAAATGCCGCCATTGACGAGCCAGACGATCAGGAGCACGGCGACAACCGCTGCAATGATGCCAGCGATGATGCCGAAGGGGCTGCCGCCACCGGTAACGATGGTTTCGCTGGCAGGACGTTCGATGATGGTTTCGCGTTCGATTGGCATGTTTGCCTCCAGATTTTGATGAAGACCAAACGCTTGGCGCGTGACCCAGTTTCAACAACGCATTGATTTTATTATGATAATGACATTTCACCTGATGTAAGCGAAATGTCAGTTTGCTGATGAGCGAGAGGGGCGGTTCTGACCGTCCCTCTTTCAAGCGCTATTGTGCTGCAGGCGGGCACTTGCCGTCGACCTGCACCTCAGGCGGGCATGGCAGCTGATTCTGCTGCTGCCCTTCAGGGGCTGGTGCAGCTTCTTCTGCTGGTGCTTCCGGAGCAGGAGCGGTCTCTGGAGCGGGAGCAGCTTCCGGAGCGGGAGCGGCTTCCGGCGCCGGGGCGGCCTCGTGAGCAGGCTCGGCAGGTGCAGCTTCCGGAGCGGGGGCAGCAGGCTCTTCAGCAGGCGCTGCGTCCGGAGCCGGGGCCGGCTCTTCGGCAGGCGCCGCCTCGGGGGCAGCAGCAGGTTCAGCGGGTTGCTCGGCAGGGGCTGCAGCAGGCGCCGGCGGTTCGGCAGGTGCCGGAGCGGCGTCAGCTGGCTGTTCGGCTTCCGAAGCCGGCGGGGCCTCGGGGGCAACGGGCGGCTCGGTCGCATCAGCCGGTGCAGGCTGTGCCTCAGGGGCAGGCGTGGCGTCCGGTGCTGGCGCAGCGGCATCAGCGGCCGGGGCGGCAGCGTCTGGAGCCGGTACAGCCTCGCCTTCTGCGGTGGGAGCTGCGGGCTGATCTTCGCCGGCGGCAGGCTGAACATCGGCTTCCGCAGCGATTTCAGCGGTCGCCCCGGCAGTGCCGCCAGCCGCTTCGATCGCTTGGGGCGCTTCAGCCTCGTCCACGGCTTCCGGCGGAGCTGCTTCGGTATCGGGCGCAGCGATATCCTGATCGAACACCGCTATGGCCTGGGTCTCGACAGCAACCGACTGATCGGCCGGGCTCGCAGCTTCCTGCGGCTGATAGACGATCACCTGCTGGTTGATGTTCTGCTCGATATAGGTCACGTCGATGACGTTGTTGACGACGACGTCGCCTTCCACCACCACAGGTCCAAGGAACTGGGTCTGGGTGTAATATTCGGGCTGCTGCGTGCCGATGACGATGTTGACCGATAGGTCGGGCTCGATGAAGCGCTCGGTGGGCACGTAAACCCAGTAGCCTTGAGGAAGATCGCGCTCACGCACCACCACGCTGACAGCAAAGCCATCTTCTTCAGGCGGGAGCGGAGCCCAACCGACGACATTGTCGCTGCGGCGCCAGCTTACCCATGCGGGAGCCCACTTGGTGCCAGGAACCCAGCACCAGCCGAGGTCGCGATCAGGAAACCAGCGGCCATAGTGATAGGTAGCCCAGGCAAAGGGTTCGTCGGACGCGAAATACCAGCCGCGACCTTCGACATAAAGCCAACGGCCCTCGGTATATGGCCGCCAGCTGGCATCGACGCCAGTGGGACAGAAAACATATTGATACTTTGCGTGCCGAACCCAGACGCCATGCGGCTGAAGCTGATCAAAGAAAAGCTGGAAGCTGACACTAGCACTCTGGGCATGGGCGGCCGTGGCCGAAAGCGGCAAGCCGGGCGCGAGCGTGACGAGGGGCAGGCTCAGCACGGCAAGGGCAACGCCGGCGAGCAAACGCGACTTAAGCATGGTCGTCCTCTTGAAATGAATGGAGTGGCAGCGGCCACCCGAAGATGGCCGCCATGCTCAATCAGTTTGCCTGGACGGCAACGACGGTGCCGGGCGAATAGACGACAGTGCGATTGGAAAGATCGACGAAGTAGGCGCGGTCGTTGGTGTAGAAATAGCCATATTTGCTATCGCCATCGATCGTGTGCAGTTCGACCGTGTCTGGCACGACATAGCCAACATCGACCGAGCCATCGATGACGACTGGGTCTGTTGGGTTGAGGCGAACGTAATCGACGGAAGAAGCTTCGACACCGCCAGCCGCGCCAATGGTAGCGCCGGTGAAGCCGCCGATAGCTGCGCCGATCGGGCCAAAGATGAGCCCGCCAACGATTGCGCCGGTAGCACCGCCGGCAGCGCCGCCAACGGCGGCATTGGCGTCGGTATCGCTCTTGATGATCTGGGCATGGGCAACGGCCGGCATGCCGAGAAGGGCAACTGCGATGACGCCGGAAATGATCTTCTTCATCTTATCCTCACTCAATTGATGGAGATGCGGATAAAACTCGATACCTCGTCAACCGTTCCAGGAAAGATTAATAAATTCAATACCTTACGATGCACTAACGGGGTGCGTAATCGTCTTGTAAGGCGCCGAACTAGCGCCGGGCGAGCGGCAGGCGCAGGGTAACCGCCAGCCCACCGCGCGGCGCTTCCGCATAGGTGATGCTTCCCGCATTAAGATCGAGAATTTCGGTGGCGATGGCAAGGCCAAGGCCTGTGCCAGGAACATTTTCATCGAGGCGCGCACCCCGTCGGCCGAGCTTCTGGATTTCCTTTGGCGGAATGCCCGGTCCATCGTCGATGATCTTGAGGAGAGCCACGTCTGCTTCCCGGAATATCTGCACGACGACTGCGCTGCGGGCCCATTTGCAAGCGTTTTCAAGCGTGACGCCTACCAGTTCCATCAGGTCCTGGCGGTGGATATCGACATGGACTTCGTCTCCGAGCTCCACCATCCAATGCAGCTGCTCGCCGCTTTCGGTCTTTCGCAAAACGGTGACTGTGCGCAGGATAGCGGTGTTGAGCGAGCTGCTTTCGTGGTGTTCGCCCGTACGCGTGCGCAGCGAGGCGAGACGCATCTGGTAGTCGACGCGGCTCGACATTTCGAGGGCAAGCTCGTCGATCGAAGTCGCCTCCGCCTCGTCCCCCCGATCACGGAGACGCATGGCGATGCCATGCAAGGCAGCCAACGGCGTTTTGAGGCCATGCGCGAGATCTGAGGCGCGCCGGCGGCCGCGCTGGGCCAAGGTCTCGCGTTCGGCGAGAAGACCGTTCACCTCGTCCACCAGCGGTTCGATCTCGGACGGAAACTTGCCTTCCAGACGCGCTACCTCGCCGCGGCGGACATCGTCGACCGCGTTGCGGAGGCGATCAAGCGGACGGAGGACGAGGCGCAACTGGGCCCAGGCGGCGCCTACGATGACAATGCCGAGAAGGCTGAAGAGCTTTGCGATGTCCCAGCCATATTGCATCCCGGCCTGGTGAATACGGTCGTGATCTTCGCCGACAGTGACGCGAAAACGTTTATTCACAATCTCGACAGTACGGCTGACGAGAATGAGATGAAGGCCTTCGCCGTTGATCCAGTGAAAGGCGTTGCCATCAGGCGCTTGCGCCGTGTCGATCTGCTGATCGAACAAAGAGCGGGAACGGGCAACGCCTTCGCCATCGAGCGCTTCGATCTGCCAATAGCGGCCACCCATGGGGACTTCGTAACGTGGGTCCGGCAATGGCGCGAGAATGGTCGGATCGGCGCGATCCGGATCGATCAAGGCAACGAGACGCGTCAACGCGGCGTCGAGGTCGTTGCGGACACTGCGCTCTAGATTATCGACGAACAGGGTCTGCAGGATGACCCCAGCCATGATCAGCGAGATGGTGACCATGATAAACGCCAGACCCATCAGGCGCAGGCCCAGCGAATTGGTTTTCAATAATCGTCTCCAAGCGTATAGCCGAAGCCCCGGCGGGTCTTGACGACGTCATGGCCGAGACGCTTTCGCAGGCGCGCGACGAGAACCTCGACGGCGTTGGAATCGCGCTCAAAATCCTGTCGGTAAATGTGCTCGGTGATTTCAAGCTGCGAAACAGTCCGGCCGCGATTGTGCAGCAGATAGGCCATCAGCCGGAATTCCTGCGGCGTCAAATCCATCGGAATACCGTCTTCGGTAACCTGCATGGTGCGCATATCAAGCTCGTACTTGCCGAAAGTAATGCGCGGCGACGCAACGCCCTTCGACCGGCGGATGAGAGCGCGGATGCGTGCCACGATTTCGAGCGCGTGAAACGGCTTGACGACATAATCGTCGGCGCCTGCCTCGATGCCTTCGACGCGCTCTTCCCATTGTCCACGCGCGGTCAGGATGAGCACGGGCGTTGCCAGTCCGCCGCGCCGCCAGCGCTTCAGTACCGTCAGGCCATCCATTTGCGGGAGCCCAAGATCGAGAATGATAGCGTCGAAATCCTCCGTGTCGGCGCGATACCAGGCGGTTTCGCCATCCTGCTCGCGATGGACTTCGAAGCCGGAGCGGCTAAGGGCCGAATCGAGAACCTCGGCGATACGGTCATCGTCCTCGGCGACCAGTATCTTCATGGCTCGCTCCCGATAAAGCGTCCCGATTGGGCGTAGTAATATTCAAGTGTCACGCGACCATCCGCGCGCAAGACCTTGACGGCATAAACCAATATGCTTTGCACACGTAGTAGCTCCGCGTCGATGACATTGCCAACGACACGCTGCTGGATGTCGGGCAAGAGGCTCGCAAGGCTGACCGCCCTGCCCGCGTTTACCGCGTCGCGCGCGTCATCCTGCGAATAGTGCACAGTGCCATTGGCGTCCGTTACCGGCGATGCTGCGGCATCAGGCCGTCCGATACTGCCGTTGCCCGGCGCGCCCTGCCCGTTTGCGGACGGGGTGGATTGGCTGTTGCCCGAATTGCTGCCTTGGCTGGCGCCAGAGTTGCCGCCCTCGTTGGCGCCAGAGCTGTTGCCGCCGCTCTGGCCATTACCGGAGCTGTCCGCACCAGTGCCGGAGTTGGCGGAGGCGTTGTTGCCCGTGCTCCCGCTGCGCTGACCACTGTTGGAAGAACTGGACCCGCCATTGCCATTGCTGGAAGAATTGCCTCCCGCATTGCCATTGCTCGAGCCGCCACTGTTGCCGTTGCCGTTGTTGGAACCGCTGTCGCCGGAGTTGCCGTTCCCGTTGCCTTGGCCGCCGCCGCTATTGCCGTTCCCGTTGCCGCCGCCATTGTCCTGGCCATTGGCGTTGCCGTTTTCCTGGCCATTGCCATTACCGTTGCCTTGGGCAAGGGCGGGCGAAATGGCCAGAAGCAAGATTGGCACTATGAGAAACGAAAACCGCATGGATCAGACATAACCCGATCAAGCTGACAAAACCCTTACAGCCGGGCTCATGGATGCGTCACCGCCCCTGTGCCAAGCTCTCAATTGTTGACGCCGTCCCATGCTGGCATGCCGTCAAACCTGTCGCCGGAGGCCGGTCGAGGTTCGCCCGCCCCCCAAACTTGACGGCCGGATCGGCCTTCGGCGCATTTTCCCCGATCAGACCGCAGTTTCCTGCGACGGCGCCGTGACCTGCGGTTCGACGCCTTCGGCGCTGGCAATGAGGCCAGCCGCTGCCGCGCATGCGACGAAAATGATGCCGATGAACATCAATACAACCATCTCGGCTTCCTCCTAGACGCGACCGCTGAGCATCAGAATGATGACGACAATCAGCAAAACGCCGAGAATGCCGGATGGAAAGTAACCGAACCCGCGCGAATAGTTCCATGTCGGCAAAGCGCCGAGCAGCAGCAGGATCAATAAGATGATCAGAATGGTACCCAAGCCCATCAATATTCTCCGTAATTAACTAGCTTTGGGCCCGGACCTGCCGGGCCCAGAGTGTTTAGGCGTTGATGATCAGGACGATCTGCAGGCTGTTCGGGTCAACAATGACGATGCGGCCGTCATTGAGCTTGAAGAACATGTAGCCCTGGTACTGTGGAACGACCTCGACGACACGAACCGGGAGCGGCTTGAGCACGATGGTCTTCGGCACGGCGACACCGACGGTGACATCGAAATCGATATCGGCGCTGGCGACCGGATCGGCGTCGACCTCGGTCACGAAGGTGCGGATTTCAGCTTGCTGCTCGGTCGAAACTTCGACCTTGGCACTGGCTTCCCCACTTGCCGTCGCGGCAGAAGTGTCGGTCGCGGCGGTGCCGCCGGCCTGAGTACCGGAATTGGTCTCCGTTCCGGTCGTGGCGCCAGTGCTGCCATCGGTCGACGTGCCGGTGCTGCCATCACTGGTCGTCGCGCCACCCGAGGCATCAGTCGAAACCTCGCCGCCCGCTGTGGCGGAGCCATCGGTCGTCGTCGTGCCGCCAGAAGTGGTGGCAGAGCCATCGGCGCTGGCACCAGCCCCTGCGGTGGTACCGGTGCTGGTCGTCTGGGCCATAACGCTCGGCACGCCGAGAGCCAGGATGAGAGCTAAAGCAGTGGAAAGTTTGGTCATGTCGTTGCGGCCTGTTTCAGGTCGCCTCCTCATTAATCCAACGCTCGCACAACTGACACCAGCGCTTTCCGTTCCCATATAAGTCATTGATTTATATATGAAATTATCTTTTCTCGTCGTGTCAGGTCGCTGTAATGTTGTAAAAACCGGATGGTCGAGAAGACCGGGCGCCGTCGCAAAAAAGAGCGAATGCGCGCGCCCTGCTCTGAAGCTGAGCATGCGGGTCTTGCGATGTCGCGCGGCCCGTAGTATCTCGCAAATGGCTACGGTGATCCTGGCGCAAGCGGGTATAGCTCAATGGTAGAGCAGCAGCCTTCCAAGCTGAATACGCGGGTTCGATTCCCGCTACCCGCTCCATTTCTCCCCTCGCATCTTTAGATATGACCGGTCGCACGCCGACTCTGCGCGTCGGTACGGCGGGCTGGAGCATCGCTCGCGGTCTCGCCGATCACTTCGCGCCGGACGGAACCGCGCTCGAGCGCTACGCCTCGACCTTCGATTGCGTCGAGATCAATTCGAGCTTCTATCGGCCACACAAGCCCGAGACGTATGCGCGTTGGGCAGCGTCAGTGCCAAAGACGTTTCGCTTCTCGGTCAAACTGCCCAAGATCATTTCGCATGAGACAAAGCTCGCGCTCGAGGACGGTGAACTGCAGCGCTTTGCCGAGGCCATTGGCATGCTGGGCGAGACGCTGGGGGCCGTGCTTGTGCAACTGGCGCCAAACCATGCTTTTGCGCCAACGATCGCCGAGCCGTTCTTGGCTGCGTGTAAGGCGCATTGGCGGGCGCACACCGCAATCGAGCCACGGCATGCATCCTGGTTCGAGAGCGATGCCCGCGCTCTGCTGGCAAAATACGATATCGCTGTGGTCGGAGCCGACCCTGCCCGGCCGCTGGCGGCGAGCCAGCCTCTCGCGAGCAACGGACTTGGCTATTGGCGCCTCCATGGTTCGCCGAAAATCTACTATTCGGACTACGATGACGCGACGATCGCCGACTATGCAGCACGCATGCGGAACCTGGTCGCAGAGGAAGTCTGGTGCATCTTCGACAATACGGCCGCTGGGGCGGCGCTGAAAAATGCGCTGACATTGCAAAAGCTTCTGCAAGGGAAGACAGTTCGATGAACAGGCCTGCGCTTGCGGCCCGATCAGAAAGGCGCTAGGCGCATTCCATGAGCCGCAACAAATTTCCGCCCAAACCCAAATACGATCCTGATACAGGACCGGTTTATCTTTATGGCATTCATACGGTGCGCGCGGCGCTCGATAATCCGCGCCGCCTGAAGAAGGAGCTGTTGGCAACGCCAAACGGGCTTAATCGCCTCAAGGAAGCGGGCGACATCGGCAAAGTCAGCGTCAAGGAAACGACGCCGAAGGACCTTGACCGGTTGCTTGGCGGCGAGGCAGTGCACCAGGGCGTCGCGCTGGAAGTCGACCCCGTGAGCCGCTTCGGTCTGTCGGATATCGAACCATTGCGCCTTGTCGTGGTGCTCGATCAACTGACCGATCCTCATAATGTCGGGGCCATCCTGCGCACCGCCTGTGCCTTTGGGGCCGATGCCGTCATCACCACCGCCCGTCATTCGCCGCGGGAAACCGGCGTCATGGCGAAATCGGCTTCGGGCGCTCTCGACCTCGTCCCGATGATTGAAGTCCGAAACCTTGCCGACGCGCTCGAAACGCTCAAGGAGCGGGGTTTGACCGTGCTTGGTTTTGACTCCGAGGCCCCTGCCCCGTTGCGTCCGCGCACCGATGACCGGCCAATGGCTGTCGTACTCGGCGCCGAGGGCAAAGGCCTGCGCCAGCGTACGCGCGAACTGTGCGACGAAATGGTGCGGCTCGACATGCCGGGGCCGATCAAGTCGCTCAACGTGTCCAACGCGGCGGCTATCGCCCTTTTTGCCGCCACTGCGGGAAGAAGCGCATGAGCACCTTCGAGCCTTTTGCCGTAGTTCTGCGTTTGTCCGGCCTGACAATCCCGCAAAACGAAGCGGAAACAGCGCTCAAGCAATTGCTTGTACGCCACGAGCCCGAGGATGCCGAAGGCAGTTTCTATGGCCAGATCGACGTGCCGGTCAGCAATCCCATTCGCGCTATTCTGGATCTCGCAGATCGATCCGGCCCCACGATCGAAGCCATGCTGTCCGACCGCCGCCTCGGCCGCGCCGTCCTCGACATCGCCTTCGATTATCCTGAGCACGGCGAATCCATGTCCGCCCGCATCCCCGCCCACGCAGCAGCCGCCATCGCCAAGCATGGCATCGATATCGAGTTTTCGGTGTACCTGACCGATGTCGAGGATGACGACGACTACTGAGGTCGAGTGTAGCGAGCAAATCGGATTTGGGGCTCAGGAGCGCGCCGCGGTCCAGTTTGTTGGCAAATCTGCTGGATTCGACGTGCCGAATAGTGTTGAACCGTTTTGGCACGCTCGCCAGACTCAGAAGCCAGAAGACTGGTTTGGGAAGCTTTCAAGAGTAGGCTCGGGCTGCTGATGCAGACTTGGTCAATGGTTGAACCGTAAGTGTTTCTGGCCCGTGGCCAATATGGCTCTGTTAGCTGGGCGCCTTGCCGAGCAGCGCGCTGCGAAAGATCAGAGCCATCAGATCCTGCTGGCGGCCGACGCCGGCCTTGCGGAAGATGTTGCGCATATGGAAGGCGAGCGTGGTCGCCGTTACGCCCATGTCCGCGGCGATTTCCTCAGTGCGAAGGCCGCGAGCAATGGCGGCCGCGACACGGGCTTCCGTAGGTGTAAGGGCAAAAAGCTTCGCGGCAAGTTGCTCCGAAATGGCTGGCGGCGCCTCGGTATCGAGAAGCAACATGGCGGCCCGCGCGCCACTTCCCCGCGCCAGCGCGACGAACTGGACAAGGAGCGGGTGGCGACCCTCTTGGTTGACCGCGATGAGTTCGGAATTTTCACCCCGCTCGATCGCGTCGTCGAGCGCTGCCCGCAACTGGCTGGAAACCTGGGCATTTTGAGCCGACAGCCGGCCATTGGCATGGGAGATGAGATCGCCCAGCACTGCCTCGGCCTCGCCATTCCTGCGCAGGATTTCGCGCCTGGAATCAAACAGCACGGCGCCGAGCGTAACGTGGTCGAGCGTGCGCGCCAGATCATCGAGGCTCCGCTCGGCGGCAGCATCGAGCGCGGCCCGGCGCTGCAGGTCGGCACTGGCGCTCAGGCCTGCTTCGATCCGCACCACTTGGTCGAGGCGGGCACGGATGGTCGCGAGCATCAGGTCGAAGTCGATCGGCTTGGCGAGATAATCGTCCGCGCCTGCCGTCTTGCCCTCGATGACTGCCAGCCGGTCAGAAAGGGCCGTGAGAAAGACGAATGGCACGCTGGCCATTGGAGAACCAGACGCACGCACCGACCGGAGCAGCTCAAAGCCGCCCATGCGCGGCATGGTGATGTCGCAAAGGATCAAGTCCGGCATTTGATCGGCAAGCAAGGCCAGCGCCGCTACCCCGTCTTCGGCGCCGATAGCGCGAAAACCGGCATCGAGGATTTCCTCGACTATATTGCCCAACAGGCTCGGTTCGTCCTCGACGCAGAGGATCAGAAACTCTTGGGGATGGCTCAGGGCGCGGCTCATCGTGCCTCCATCTGCTTTGGTAGGCTCATGGTGAAGGTCGTTTCGCCGGGGCTTGAAGCGACGGTAATGTCGCCGCCATGGAGCCGCGCGATCTGCCGGGCGGTATAAAGCCCGATACCGCTGCCCTTGACTGTCGTCGCATTGCTCGCGCGGAAGAACCGCTCGAAGACGCGCCCCTGCTCGGAAACTGGAATGCCGACGCCATAGTCGGTTACGGCGATGCTCACAGTCCGGTCGTTCTCGCTGATGCGGATGCTGACGGATTTCTCGGGCGGGGAGTATTTGAGTGCATTGCCGAGGAGGTTACCCAGCGCCTGATCGAGCAGCACCTGGTCGCATGAAAGCAGCGCCAACCCGTCGGCCTCAAGCGTAATCGTGCGCTCCGGCGCAAGGTCCACGAAACGCGCGCGGATGTCCGACAGAAGCTGCATCAGGTCGGTTTCGCGCAGCCTGAGCTCCATCTGTCCCGCATCGATGCGCTCGGCCGTCAGGGTGCTGTCCATCAGCCGCGAAAGCCCCGAGACAGCGCCCCGGATGGTCATCGCACGGGTGTTGATTTCGGGCCCATCCATCAACGCGCCGCGCCGCATCATCCGGTGAACGGTTGAATCGATCACGGCCAGCGGCGTACGGAACTGATGCGAGACCATGGTGACGAAATCGCGGTAGACTTCCCGCAATTGCCGCTCGCGCTGGGCGTTGTGCCGCTCGGTAACGTCACGCAACACGAGGATGCCGCCAGTGATCGATCCGTTGTGGCGGATGGGAAACGCGAGATGCTCGAGATAGCGACCTTCCTCCCTCGCGTCCGGCACGGCGTAGACTTCTTCGCCGAGAAGAACACGCCGAAGCGTCGTCTCATCAAAGAGCGGGTCGAGCGCCGGCAGCTTCCGGCCCAGCCGCTCGCCGGCTGAAACGCCGAGCAACTCGGTCATCCGCTCGTTCCAATGGGTACAGACCAAAGCGCGATCGAAAGCCGCTATCCCCTCACCGCTCGCGTTCATCACACGGTCGAGGAAGCTTTTTTCCTGCCGGACCTGAGCTTCCGCTGCTGCTGCGTCCCCAAGGCTGCGCACAAGGCGAAAAATCAGGAAGCCGCCGGTGACCATGATGCCGAGGATCGAGACGATAACCTGCACGATGCTGGCATTGTAGCTGCTGCGCCGTTCACCCTCGGCGACGCGGTTTGCGATCATCAGGTCGTTGGCAATGGTGCCGAGAGGCTCGAGGAACTGCCCCATGGTGCGTGAGAGGCGGGCGCTGTAGCGCGCGACATCGGGTCCCGAACCTGCGATCAGCGGTTCTAGCTGCAGCAAGGCGGTACGCGCCCGGGTGATGACGCTCGCGCGGCCGGCAGCGGCAAGCTGAGCCGCCATCGGGCCGTTTTCGAGAAGATCGAGACGGCTTAAGACAACGTCGAACCGAAGCGAAATCTCCTCCGCGCTCGCCGGCCGGCTCAATGTCGTGGCGAGAATCAACCTATGGATCTCATATTGAGCCTGGCTCAGCGCCCAGATGATGCCCTCGCCCGAGCTTGCATGCGTGTTGCGCTCGATCTCAACAAGCCGGGCCAGAGAAAAAGTCAGGAGAACGACGAAGGCGAGGACGGCAATGCCGACCGCGATAACCTCGCGCCGGTATCCGCCTGGCGTCTTCAAGGGAAAATAAGCCGGTTGAGCTGCCACACCCAGCGGTTCTCGTATCGCTCTTCGCGCAATTGCGGCACCGCGTCGCGCGGGTAAACGATCCAAAGCGGCCCTTTGTCTCGCCGCGTCAGCATCTGTCCGTTCATACTCCAGGCGAAAATCACGTCGAACTCGTGGAAATCGCTGAGTGGGATATCGGTGCGATAGTCATTGAGCGCCAGCGCCGTAACCCGGTCGGAACCGATTGGGCCCAGGGTGTCTATGACGGTGCGGGCGAGCACGCCTTCGAATTCAGGCGTCCCGTCCGTCCAGGCCGTGCTGGTGACGAGCCGCGTCGCGCCCAGCGCCTGAAGATCGGCCAGGGTAAAGGTACGGCTGGCTTTGAGCTGGCCGCTGACTTCGAGCACGGCACGGTCCGATTGCGCAAGAATCGGGTGCGACAGAGCGGACCCGGCCACGGCAGCGGCCACTTTCAAGAAATGCCGCCGCTCCATCGCCTGGTCCACCCTGTCGCTCAATCGCGCTGCGCTCATCAATAGCCAAGCCACATGGCGACGGGCAACGCTGAACCAGCCTAATGGGCAAAAAATCGGGCCGCCCCGTTTGCTTAGACGGGGCGCCGTCTTTGCGCTCCGCCTAATCGTTTGCCTGCCGAAGAGGGAGGGACATCCGTCGCGGCACGAGGCGGCTCGCATCTGCAGGGCGAGCTGCCTTCAAGGCCAAACGCGCACAACCTCGGGGCGTCGACGGCCACACACCGAAATTCTTTGACCGTTCGGATGCCCTGCGCATCCGTCGCCGGCAACGCTTTGCGTGCGGCTGGCTTTGCTTGGAGACAGACATGGCGCAACGCCCATTCGGCCAACTTTATTCCACCCTGCACCAGCGGCGGCGACGCACGAAGACTTGGCTGCTCCTCGGCGCTTCCGCTGCGGTTCTCGCCATGGTCCTGCCAGCGCGCGCCCAGGTTGACACCGTCACCTACACCGACGGAGAAACGCGTAGCACGTCGATCGTCATGACCCGCCAAACGGTGGGCACTGTCGCGACAGACGAATTTGCGACGCAGTCAGGCGCCATTTCAGGCGCCTACAAATTCAGCAAGGCGGGCTATGGTATTCTGAGGCTATCCGGCAGCAACTCCTTCTCTGGCGGGCTCGACGTCAATATGGGAACTATCGCGCTAGCCAACGCCAATGCGGCCGGCACGGGGCCGATTTCGATGCTGGACGGTACCCGGCTGCGTTTCGACATCGATAACTTCGTCCTCGCCAACCAGGTCAACATCACGGGTGCCGCAGAATTCGGCGGCAACCAGCGCGTGCGGCATACCGGGCTCCTCTCCGGCGACGGACGGCTGGTGGTCAATGCCAGCCTGACGCTCGAAGGCGATAACACTTATTCGGGCGGGACCGACCTCGTCTCAGGCTCCCTGACACCGCTCCACGAGAATGCTCTCGGCGCCGGCGCCGTCACCATGAGCAGCTATACCTATTTCAACAGTCCGCTCGGCCGTGCGCTCGCGCTTGAGAACGATTTTGTGCTCTTTGGCAGCTCGGGCAATCAGTATTTCCAGATCTACAACGACCTGACGCTCAATGGCCTCATCTCGGGCGCGGGCGAGATTATCAAGACCGGCGCCGGCACGCTGACCCTGACCAATGCCAATACTTTTGCGGGCGGGATTGCCCTCCAAAACGGCGTCATCGTCGCGCTCGACAACGCCGCTCTGGGTTTTGGCGATGTCTACTTCCAAGGCGGCACTTTGCGATTAGGCGATGGGGTCACGCTCGCCAACACATTGCAGACGGGCAGCGGAAGCTCGTCGGTGGTCGATGTCGCAGGCGGAAGCGCCACGCTGTCGGGCAATATTGCGGGGTCGTCGTTTGGTGGCGGCTACACCAAGACGGGCGCTGGCGAGCTGATCGTCTCCGGCTATGCCGGCTATGGCGGCAATACCAACATCGTCGGCGGCACCCTGACGGCGGACATGGAGAATGCGTTGGCGCAGAATTCTCTGCACATCCTCAATGCCAATACCCGCCTTAATATCTTCGCTGACCAGCAGATCGCCGGACTTTCGGCCAACAGCACGAGCACCACTGCCCTAAACGATTACACCTTGACGCTCAACCCGCAGGCAACGACGTCGACGTTCCAGGGCCAGCTCACAGGCTCAGCCGATTCTGGGATCGTGATGATCGGCTCGCGCCTCCTGACCCTCGATGGCGATAATGAGGGTTATGGTGGCACCCTTCGCATCGAGAGCGGTCCGGTCCGCGTCGCCAATGATTTCGGCAGCATGCGCACCATTCTCAATGGCGGTACACTGGCTGGTGATGGCCGCTTGGGCGATGTCACCGTCAATGGCGGAACATTAGCTGGCTACGATGGAACCCGTCTGACCATGAGCAATCTTGTCCTCGGCGCCGATGCCCGCATCCTAGCCGAATTCGGCGCCCTGAGCACTGACGAACTGTTCTATGTCCGGGACGATCTAACGCTCGATGGAACGCTCGATATCGTCGATGTCGGCGGCTTCGATCCTGGTATCTATCGTCTCTTCAGCTATGGCGGCACCCTGATCGACAACGGGCTCGATATCGGCAGCCTCCCAGCCGGCTTCGGACCTGGCGATCTCGACATCCAGACAAGCGTGGCAGGTCAGGTCAATGTTACCCGTCACGTCGCGGCGGCAGGCGACACGCTCTTCTGGGACGGCAGCGATGCTGCGCTGTGGGAGAATGGCACCATCGACGGCGGCAATGGCGTTTGGGGGGCGACTACTGAAAGCTTCACCAGCGCCGATGGTCTCACCAACGGGCCGCAATCGCCAACGCCAGGCTTCGTTGTCTTTACAGGAAATGCCGGCGAGGTGGAGGTTGACGGCACGGTCGCCGTCACCGGCATGCAGTTTGCGACGAGTGGTTATGACATCCATGGCGGGAGGATCGAACTGGTCGACGGAGACCGGATCGTCCGCGTTGGCGACGGAACTGCTGCCGGCGAAGACCACGTTGCCTTTATCGACTCGAACCTCACCGGCTCCGGGCGACTTGTCAAAACCGACAGGGGAATGTTGGTGCTCAATAGCCATGGCAACAGCCATGGCGGTGGCACCGAAGTGCGCGGCGGTACCCTTGAGGTCAACGGCATTATCGGGAGTGTCACCGTCAGCGAGGACGGACGGCTTCAGGGCTCAGGCGCTATCGGCAACGCCGACGTCGCCGGCACTATAGCCGCCGGTAGCGCCTTCCCGCTTCCCGAAACGCGGGCTGCATCGAGCTTTGGTCGACTCTCAATCGCGGGCGATCTTTACATGCTCGACACCGCCACGATGGAGATCAAGGTCGACGACCAAGGCAATTCCGATCTTTTCGAGGTCGACGGCACCGCCCATCTCGGTGGCGAGGTGGTGGCGCTGGCAAGCGGCGGCGATTATTCTGCCGGCGTCGAATATACCTTCCTCCGTGCCGAAGGTGGCGTTGACGGGCAATTCGACGGCGTCAGCGCCAACCTTGCGTTTCTTGAAGCAAGCCTGGCGTACAATGCCAACGACGTGCGCCTTCTCCTGACGCGCAATCAGGTCCAGTTTGCCGATATCGCCAGCACCGCCAATCAGCGCGCCAGTGCCGGTGCTCTCGATACGCTTGGGCCAGGCAATTTGCTTTACGATCGCGTCCTTACCCTTGGCGCCGACGACGCTCGCGCAAGCTTCGATCAGCTTTCGGGCGAGGTATATGCTTCGACGCAAAGCGCCCTCCTCGCCGCCGGACAGGACGTTGGCGCGGCGATGGAAGACCGCGTCGCTGCAGCCTTTCCCCAGCTTGGCGCAGCCAAAACCAATGATAAGGCTGTCGGCATAAACCTCTGGAGCCGTGCGAGCGGTCACCTCGGCGTGCTCGACGCCAACGGCAATGCAGCGCGCACCGGCTTCAGCGCAGGCAATCTGTTCGTCGGCGCCGACGCAACCTTCAACCAGGATTGGATGCTGGGCGCCATGCTCGGTTTCGGTCAGTCGGGTGTCAATGTGGGCGATCGCGGATCGACAGCCACGGCGAACAATTACCACGCCGGTATTTACGGCGGCGGAGAGATCGACAATCTGACACTCAAGTTCGGTGCAGCTTATTCACAGCACGAGATAAAAACCAACCGTACCGTCTCAATTCCCGGTTTCACCGACGCTCTCTTCAGCTCCCGCCTTGGCGGCACCGGGCAGGTCTTCGGCGAGATCGGCTACAAGTTCGAATTCGACAGCGGGCTGATCGTCGAGCCATTCGTCAATCTGGCGCATGCAAGCCTCTACACCGGTGGATTTGCCGAACAAGGCGGCCCGGCAGCGCTTTCCGGCGGCAGCGCCTATGCCAGCACGACGCACCTGACGTTGGGTCTGCGCGGCGAGACCAGCTTCGCGATCGGTGAAATGCAGGCCACAGCCCATGGAATGATCGGCTGGCGCCATGAACTGGGGGGCGTCGACCCCAACTCGACCCACGCATTCGGCACAGGCTCGTCTTTCACCGTCGCCGGCAGCTCGCCAGCTTCAGACGCCGCCGTTATCGAAGCCGGTCTGGATTTCAACATCAGCCCAAATGTCGATCTCGGCTTTTCCTACGGCGGCCATTTGAGCCCGAGCCTGCAGCAGCATGGCGTCAAGGCGAACCTCGCCGTTCAGTTCTGATCCCTCCGCGGCGGGACAACCCGCCGCACACTCTCCTCTTCACTAGGTCTTGTCATGATTTTCGGTTTTCACTGGGCACTCATACTTGTCGGCGTGCTGTCCATCTTCTTTATCGGCGATGCTGTCGTTAGCGCCATCGGCCCCAAGCCCATGCGCGAAAGCTTTGTGAAATGGGGCTTTCCGGGCTGGTGGCATCTCGTCAATGCCGCGGTCTGCCTCGCGGTGGGCCTGCTGCTTCTCGTCCCTACCCTGCGTCCCTTCGGGCTGCTTCTGGGAGCGCTCGAATGCCTTGCGATCTTTGCAACGCTCATTCGTGCCCGGGAGCCCGGTCATCTTCCGCCGAGCGTCTTTCTGCTTGGGCTCATCTGCGTTGCCTATTGGGGCCTTTATGGTTTTGCCCTGCCCAGCGTTGCAGCAATCTGAAATGCCGCAAAGTCCTTCCCTTGCTGGAGAAAATAGGAAACAACTGGTTCTGGGAACAGAAAACAGACCGGCGGTAAGCTGCATTGACCTCTTTAGTCCGGGCCGCACTGCTCGCCCTGGGATGCTTCAGCTCAGCCGCTGATCCCGCGCTTGCCGTCTCGCTGACCCTAGCGCACACGCCCGAAACCATCTCCGTTTATCCAACGGCCTTCGGACCCATCGACCCGCTTGCCCTGGTCGATTGCTTCGAGGGCCTGGTCGCATCCGACGCTCGCGGCGAAGCCATCCCCGGCCAGGCCGCATCCTGGACAATTTCGCCCGATGGCACCGTCTATACCTTCACGCTGCGCGACGAGGCCCGATGGTCCGATGGCAGCCCGGTGATTGCCGACGATTTTCTTGCCGCCTTTCAATGGCTTTTCGATCCGGCCAACGCCTTCGAGTTTGCCTATCTCCAGTTTCCCATCCGCCATGCAGCGGCGATTGCGGCGGGCACCATGCCAATGGCCGATCTCGGCGTCCGGGTGCTGGGCGAGAAGCGCGTCGAGATCACGCTTGAGCACGCCGCTCCGTTCTTCCTCCAGACGCTGACGCATTCGACCGCCTATCCCGTGCCCAGCGCGGTTCTCGCCGCCCGCGGCCGTGCCGGTCTCAAGCCGGAGGACCTTCGCTGCAACGGCCCATTTACGATCACAAAACGCGAAGGCGAACGGACCACTGCGGTCAAATCCGAGCACTACTATGCAAGCGCCGATGTCGCAGTCGAAGAGGTGAACTATCTTGCCGTCAGCGACGTGCCGTCGGCCTTGGAGCAATTCAAGAATGGCGAGATCGACATGTTCTACGATCTACCTGTCAGCGCCAATGCCTGGATCGATGCCAATGCGGCCGTTCAAAGCCAGGTCGTGCCTTTCCTTGGCCTTGCCTATCTTGCGCTCAATCTCGACAAGCCGCCCTTTGATCAAAAAGCACTGCGCCGGGCGCTATCCATGGCCATTGATCGCGGAGCGCTCGACCCGCAAGGGGTCCATTCCCCGCGCACTGCCGCCTACGGCATCGTGCCTGAAGGCACTGCGAACTATGAGGGTGTGGAGCCTTTCAGACCCGAGTGGGCAGACTGGCCGCTTGAGCGCCGCGTGGTCGAGGCAAGTACGACGATGGCTTCGCTCGGATATACGGTTGATAAGCCGCTTAACGTTCAAATCCGCTACATCGGCACATCGAGCGACGTGCACCAGAAGGTTGCCCAGCAGATTGCCGAGATGTGGTGTCCGATCGGGGTGGATGTCGAACTCTTCAGCGCCTCCGCCGACGATCACTATAGGGCGCTAAAAGCTGGCGACTTCGATATTGGACGCCTCTCCTGGATTCTCGATGTCTCCGACCCGGCCAATATTCTGGAGCTGATGAGCAGCACGTCCGAATTCAATTCTGGGCGCTACAGCGACGGTGGAGTCGATGCGCTGCTCGCCGAAGCCAATGGGCAAACTGATTTTGCAGAACGCGCTCGCATTCTGGCGCGCGTTGAAGCCCGTCTCGTCGATGACACTGCCATCATTCCACTTCACTGGATCGTCGTGCGCAATCTCGTCGGCCCGGGCCTGTCGGGCATCGAGGATAACGCGAAAAACATTCACCCCACCCGTTGGGTCAGCAAAGCGCCTGCCCACGCCTCCAATTGATCGCGCGCCGTGCTCATGACCCGGTGTCCACCCCCCTACATGCGCACCGTTTTCGGGATGACGCCAACTTAGGACTCTATCGAAGCGCCGATGCATCACCGATGCCGAGTTTGTTATGTCATCCAAGGCTGCGTTCCAGCACGCAGCTTCGAGCTTACACGAGGGCCGCCTGTCCGCCGATGCAATCGATCGCAATGAACGAAAATTGAGGTAGTCGTCCGCCTAAAGAGCCCAGACAAGCAACAGCATGGGCACAGAGACTATGATGACGATCAGGGATAGCGGCAGACCCAGACGCCAATAGTCTCCAAAACGATAGCCCCCCGGTCCCATCACCAGCGTGTTGCACTGGTGCCCGATGGGCGTGAGGAAGTCAGACCCGGCCCCGATCGCTACGGCCATAAGGAAGGCTTCGGGCTGATAACCGAGATCCGCTGCGAAAGTCGCCGCGATCGGCGCCATCACGAGAACCGTCGCCGCATTGTTGAGGAAGGGTGTCACTGCCATTGCAACGACCAGGATCAGCGCCAGCGCCCCATAGGCAGGCAGGCCCGCGGCTGTACCAGAAAGCCAGTTCGCGATCAGATCCGTTGCGCCTGTGGTTCTGAGGGAATCGCTGACCGGAATGAGCGCTGCCAACATGACGAGGATCGGCGCGTCGATGTGATTATAGACATCACGCAGTGGAACGGTGCGGGTCACGACCATGGCGACGGCCGCTGCAAAGAAGGCGATGGGTACGGAGACAAGACCAAGCGCCGTGCTTCCCATTGCGAGAATGAGGATCAACACCGGGATCAATCCGTTGCGGATGGTGCCGATGGTAAGATTCCGCTCGACAAGCGGGAGGCAATCCCACTCCCGGAGGCGCTCGGGCAGTGTATCGAGATCACCCTGCAGCACCAGCACGTCGCCTGTCTTGAACCGGATGTCGCCAAGCCGCTCTGTCAGCCTTTTTTGGCGCCGGCTGACAGCAAGGAGGTTGAGGCCTTCCGTATCGAACAGCGCCAGTTCCTTGGCGCTGCGGCCAACGAGCGACGAATTGTCACCGACGACGGCTTCGACGACACCGACCTCGCGCGTCGAGGCGGCCTGGTCGCGCCTTTCGGAAAAGGCAAGCTTGCCTTGCGAGACAATGCGATCGAGCGCTTCAGGCTCACCTTCGACGATCAGCAGTTCGCCGGCATGAACGATGGAATCGGGCAAGGGCAAGCGGCGCTTTCCATTGGCGGCTATAATGCCGGTAATCATGGCCTGGCCACCGCCAAGACGCTGGATAGCGCCCACTGTCTCGCCGATGCTGGGCGATTCAGCCGGTACGCGCACTTCGGTCGTGTAATTTTTTATGACGATCGCCTGCTCCATCGAACTCGTGGCCGGCGCACGTTCGGGCAGCAGGCGATAGCAGAGGGCGAGAAAGATGACACCGACCACAGCCAGCGTCGCGCCGACCGGGGTGAAATCGAACATATGAAACGGGGTACCCGTCAGCTCTTCACGAACGCGGGAAACGATGACGTTGGGCGAAGTGCCGATCTGCGTCATCAGGCCACCAAGGAGCGAACCAAACGACATCGGCATCAGAAAGAGCGAGGGCGACACGCCGGATTTTCGCGCCATCTGAAAGGCGATCGGCATCATGATGGCGAGGGCGCCGATATTCTTGATGAAGGCCGAGAGCAAAGTAACGGTCAGCACGAGCACGATGAGCTGGACCCGGGGCGAACCCAGATTCGGCGCAAAGCGCCTCACCGCCACCTCCATGACGCCGGAGCGCGCTACTGCCGCGCTGACGACCAGAGCGCTGCCGACGATCACGACGATATCGTCCGATAGTCCCGAAAACGCATCTTCGGGCGCGACGATGCCGACGGCGACCGAAGCTAGCAGAGCGCCGACTGCGACGAGATCATAACGCCACCTGCCCCAGACGAAGGCCCCCATCATCAGAACGATGACGGAGAAGGCGAAAATCTGCGGCATGGACATCGAATGTGCTCCTAGAGATGGCGCAACGGACGGAGAGCCTTTTAGTCGATGGCCCCGTGATAATTTTTCCTAGCGGGCAAAAGTGATGCTTCGGTTGACAACATCGCGGGCAGCTATTTATAACCGAATGGTCGGAAATAAATTGGTGCAGTGATGGGTAGACGGCGCGCAATTGACCAGGACGGGGTTCTCGATGCGGCAGAGCGGGTTGTCGCCCGAAATGGCGCGGCCAATCTTACCGTTGAAGCGGTAGCAAAAGAGGCGGGCATCACCAAAGCCAGTGTCCTTTACGACCACAAGTCTAAGCAGGCCCTGATCGAAGCTGTTGTCGATCGCGCCTTTCGCCGCGATGACGCACTCCATGCACAGTGCGAGGCAACGGTTGAGAGCGAGGCCGACCTCGCGATCAAAGGCCGGCTCCTGGCTGCTGCCGAACCACCGGCGGAAGAATTCCGCGCAGCCGCCCTCAATCTCAGTGCGGCTTTGACGCTCGATCCCTCGCTGCGTAAGAAAATGCAGGAGAGCCAGGCATCGGTCGTTTCACGCTTGCTGGAAACCTCGACATCGCCGCGCGGTGCTCTCCTTGCTTATCTGGCGCTGGAGGGCCTCAAGTTTCTTGAGCATCTCGATTTCCACCACTTCCCCCTCGAGGAGCGCTCACGGCTCCTGCGGGAAATCCATGGCTTGAGCCAAACCCTGCCGAGGGAAGTCGAACTCCCCTAAACCTCTTTCAGGATTATCCATGCATCGCCAACCTATCGCCGCCAACGGAGCGGCCACCCTCTCGCACGCGCAGATTGAGCGTGTTTTCATCACCGGTGCTGCTGGCTATGTGGGCAGAAATCTTGCGCGGCATTTCCTCGAAAACGGCGTCGCGGTCGTGGCCATGGTGCGCTCCGAGACCTCGGCAGAGAGATTGAAACAATTGGGTGCCGAGATCTTCGTCGGCGATATCCTTCACGCCGAGATGGCTGGGGCGATGTCCGGCTGCGATGGACTCGTGCACGCGGCAGCCGACACCGATCATGGGGTGGCCACCGCCCGCCAGACCGCGATCAATGTCGAAGGTACCCGTCGCGTCATCGCCGCGGCGCGCCAAGCCAGCGTCCGCCGTGTCGTGCATCTGAGCAGCGACTCTGTCCTCGCCGATGGCAGTCCGCTCATCAATGTCGACGAGACAATTCCCATGCCCCGCCGGCCCGCGGGCCATTATTCCCGAACAAAGGCACAAGCCGAAACAATCGCTCTCTCGGCCGCCACTTCCGATTTTGCCGTGATAGCCCTAAGGCCGCGAATGGTCTGGGGGCGCGATGACACAACTGGTCTTCGCATGCTGGTCGACATGGCCCAATTGGGAAAGCTGGCCTGGATCGGTGGCGGGACCTATTTGACCTCGACAACTCATATCGCCAATCTCTGCCACGCAGTCGAATATGCGCTTCGCCGCGGGACCAGCGCCGAGGTCTATTTCGTCAGTGACGGGGCGCCCGTCCAGTTTCGCGCCTTTGTTTCGGCCCTGCTCGAAACCCAAGGCATTGCGCCGCCGACAAAAACTGTCCCGCGCGCCATCATTCGTACCATGGCCGTGACTGGGGAGTTGCTCCACACCGCAACCGCGGGTCGGATTGCTCCACCGCTGACCCTGCAGGCATTTGCCGCGTCAGCCATCGAAAACACCGTAAACATCCGCAAGGCCGAAAGGGACTTGGCTTACCGCCCGATAGTGTCTCGAGAAGAAGGTTTGGCGGAACTTCGAGCGCTGACATTCAGAGGTCAATAATCTCGGAAGAACGTCGGAACATACCTGAAATAATCGACCCGATAGCCTCCGCCACCATGTCATGACCGCCGCCCAACGCCGCGCCATTGATGAGGACATGATCGGAGGCAAGCGGAGCGGGCGAAAAATAGCTGCCCGGATGAACGACGATGCCTCGGCTCGAGAGCTGGTTGGTCACCACATATTCGTCGGGGACCGGCAGCCAGATCGTCGGTCCGTCGGTCCTCGGCAGAGTGAACCCAACGCGTCCAAGGCTATCGAGCATAGTGCCGTGGCGCTGGCGACAGGTTTCGACATAGGTGCGCAGTGAATTCAGAGCGCCCGGATCGGTTAGTTGGAACGCCAGTGCGTTTTGCAGGATTCGGCTAACCCAACCGGATGAGAAGGTCAGCTTCTGCCACATCCGATCGATGTAGTAATCGCTGCCGCCCACTACACCGACTCGCAGATCGGTGCCCGTAAAGAAGTTATACGCGTGTACGTGGACCACGATCCGCGGCAATCGTGTGCCCAGCGACAGCCACGGTTGGGCATGCATCAAAGGCGCCTGGACGAGTTCGATGATGGGCATATGCGCCTCAGCCAGCAGATCGGCAGCCTGCCTGATCCAATCGGGCGTCACCGACCATCCCGTCGGATGATTGCCGACCGGCTGATAGACAAAGGCAGCCGGCCGCATCGCGAGGGCCTTCCTAAGTTCGCCCAAATCTGGACCACCCTCCCGATAGGTCACCGGCACAGCGCGTGCACCAAGCGATTCAAGGATGTCGAGTATCCGCGACACGGTCGGGGAATCGACGATGACACGATCGCCAGGACGCACCGAAGTCTGTAAGGCCAGCTCCGCTGCAGCTATCCCCCCATGGGTTGCCATCATGAAACCAGGCTGGAAAGGCCAGTTCGGCTCGACGGCTTCGCGTAGCATTTCGCTGATCGGCGCGGGGGCTGCGTCATGGACGCGCGCATCCCTAAGTGCTGCGGCAAAAGCGCGATCGAGGGGGGGCAGAATGGATTTGTCCGGCGTCAGGTGTCCGAGGTTGAGCGGAATGCCTTCGGAGGCTTTCATCATCACATCGTAGCGTGTCGCGCGCCGCGGCAACGCTGGCCCCAACACTGTCGTACCGCCGCGCCGTTTCGTTTCGAGGACGCGCCAATCCACGAGCTCGCGCCACGCTGCCGCGACACCCGCGGGGCTCATGCCGAGAGCCCCCGCGACCTCACGCACAGTCGGCATGCGCATGCCCTGCGACAGCTCGCCCTCGGCAACCATCTCCATGATAGTTCGGCTCAGGGCCCTCGGGTTGCGCATGGGTACACGCTTGACGATCCGTTCCAGCATATCCCCACCTTCGTCAGACATTTATGTTTATGAACATAGTTATATTGACCAAAACAAAAGCGCGGGTCTAGCCTCAATTCGCGCTGAGGGGCCGAGGATTGCGGCCTTGAGCCGCCTGTTCCACTGCATTTCCCAGCCTTCTGGGGAAAGGAAGCTCCGTTGTCGTATGCCCGTTCAACCTGCTCGCTGGCTGTCTTGACGCTGGCTCTGGCGGCTCTTGCCACACCGGCATCTGCTCAGCCGGTCGCCGTATCCGACGGCGGTGAGTTCATAATCGCCTCGACCAATTCTCCGCCGAACTGGAACCCCGTTTCTGCGACTGGTGATATCACTACCAATCGCCAGCAGCAGTGGCCGCTCTATCCACATCCGTTTCTGACCGCGACTGACGCGAGTGTCACGCTCAATAGCCAGTTCCTGGTTTCGGCCGACGTGGTCAGCACCGATCCGATGGTCGTGGAATATGTGATCCGTGACGAAGCTGTCTGGTCGGACGGCACGCCGATCACGGTAGAGGATTTCCGCTACACTCAGCAGGTGCAGGATCCGCGTGCTTGTGCCGATTGCTCGGCGGCTTTCACCCAGGGTTATGACCTCGTCTCCTCGATCGAGAGCAATGACAGCGGCAAGCTCGTTCGCGTCACGTTCGAGACGCCCTTCGCACCGTGGAAGACACTTTTTCCCTTTATTCTTCCGGCGCATGTCGCCAAGACCTACGGGGATTTGGCAACCTCGTTCAATGTCGGGCTTTCGGAAAACGTGCCAACCGTTTCAGGCGGTCCTTATATGGTTGAGAGCTATGAGGACGGGGTGGTGATGAACCTCGTCAAGAACCCGGCCTGGTATGGCAATCCCACACATCTCGATACCATCCGCTTCCGCTATATTTCGACCATCGGCGAGCAGATCACTGCGCTCGAAAACGGCGAAATCAACGCAGTCTATGGGGGTGCGACACTCGACACGGTCGAGCAGGTCAACCAGATGTTTGGCGTCAATGTCGAGATCGGACCCACGCTGACCTACTACCATTTCAGCTTGAAGGCCGATGGCGATGTCATGGCCGATAAGGTCTTGCGACAGGCGATGACCAAAGCGCTCGATATTGCCGACATGACCAACCGTACGGTGGGCCAATTTGTCGATGGTGCCGTGCCGATGACCAGCTCGGCCTATATTCCGGGGCAAGCTGAACTCGAAGATAATACGGGCGCCACTGGCGTAGGCACGGGCGACATCGAGGGTGCAATGGGATTGCTTGAAGGTGCCGGCTACACCCTTATAGATGGCAAGCTGACAAAGCCCGATGGCACGCCGCTGCGCGACCTCGAAATCCTCACCTATTCGACGGACCCGATCCGCGTGCAGCTCGCAGAGCTCGCGCAGTCCCAGCTTGCCAAGCTCGGCATCACGGCAACGATCGATGCTGCGGATCGCTCGCGCTACACACCGGAAGCACAGGCTGGCAACTTCGACATCTACACGACGGCCACGGCGCTCGACCTCGGGGCCCTGTCTCTTGCTCAATGGTATCAAACGGGCGCCGCACGCAATTACTTCGGCTATTCCTCTGAAACGGTGGATGACCTGATCAAGCAGATCTCGGTCACCCTCGACGACACCGAAACGGCGCGTCTTACAAACGAACTCGACCGTGCCCTTCTGGCCGACGGTATCGTCGTGCCGCTCTTTCCGATCACCAACATGGCCGTCTTTTCCGACAGCTATGCCAATATCTTCGTCAATCCCTCCAAGTACGGCACGACGATGAATATCGAGGAATGGGGCCTAAAGGCCGCCAACTAATCCTGACCTGGGAGCGGGCATAGTCCTGCTCCCACTTTTTCCCTCAGTCCATGAGCTTTCAATGACCATCGACTTCGTCGTGGCGACGCCCCATGACGCCGTGCATTTCAATGACGTGCACCGCAACTACACCGCCACCGCCGGCTACCTCGTCTGCAACAACATCTATAATCGTATGGTGCTGACCGAGTGGTACAACTTCAACGGCTCCTATCCCGACCTCGCGACCCATTGGGAAATGCTCGACGGCGCCCGCCGCTGGCGCTTCCATCTCAATCAGGCCGCGCGCTGGCAGGATGGCGTGCCGATGACAGCGCATGACGTGGTCTATACCCACCTCCATGCCAAGAAGATGGGCTATACCGGCGCCATGTTCCTCACCGACGTTGAGGACATCGTGGCCGTAAATGACTACACGGTAGATTATCACCTGACGGGACCGAACTCCGGGTTCCTGGTCCAGCTCGGCAACTTCATCTTCTCCCACATCCTGCCCCGCCACCTTTATGAGGGCACGGATTGGGACACCAATCCATATAATCTCAAGCCCGTCGGGTCAGGTCCCTTCCGCCTCGTTGAATGGGAGAAGGGCAAGCAGATCATCCTTGAAAAGGTGAAGAACCACTGGGGTCCTCAGCCCGAGATCGACCGACTGATCCTCAAGATCGAGCCCGATCGCGACGAATGCGTGAAAATGGTGGTGCGCGGCGAAGCCGACTTCTTCCCGCAAGATACCCTCACCTTTGATCGCCTGCACCTCGTCGAGGGCGCCGACAATGTCGAAGTCATGAAGGGCAAGGGCCCCGGCATGGCTCTCCTCGACTTCAACCATGGCAGCGAACTCTGGGCCGACCAGCGTCGCCGCGAGGCCATTGCGCGCGCCGTCAACCGCGCAGATATCGCCAAGATCACCGATCCCGGCGTCAGCTTCGCATGGGATCACTATCTTCTGGGCAGCGTCGAATGGGCCTTTAACCCGAACGCCAAGGCCCCGGGGCATGACCTCGCTGAAGCCAATCGCCTGCTCGATGAAAGCGGCCTCAAGCGCGACGCAACCGGCTCACGCGGTACCCTGCGCATGTTCTACATGGACACGTTCTACGGTCACAAGAAGCTGGCCGAAATCGTCAGCAACAACCTCGCAGAAGTCGGTTTTGCGGTCGAATATGCAGGGCTTTCCTCCATCGAATGGTCCAAGCGCATTCGCCGCGAGCATGACTTCGACCTCTATATCGTTGGTGGCACCATGTCCCCGGACATCGAGATCACGGCAACGAAATACTCGTCGACTGGGCTCAACAATATGGGCCTCCATCACAATAAGGATGTCGACGCAGCCTATGAACAGGGCCGCACGGCGCTGACCCGCGAAGATCGTGGCGCAGCCTACAAGGAACTGCAGGCCATTTGGCAGCGTGACTGTGAGTTCGTGCCGCTGCTGTGGTACGGCACCTACTATGCCCGCTCCAAGCGCTTCTTCGGTTGGGCCGACCAGCTCGATTACTCCATCCCGTGGTGGCATTGGGGCCGCATCCGCCCGATCGAAGCCGTCTGACACAAGACCCGATGACGAGGAGACAAAAATGCTTGCCCTGATCGGCCGAAGGCTCGTCAACAGCCTGGCCATTCTCCTCGTCTCGACCTTCGTGGTTTTTACGCTGGTCGCCCTGGCGGGCGACCCGCTGGGCGAACTCCGCGACCGGCAGCCGCCGGTTCCGGACAACGTCATCGCCGCCGAAGAGGCGCGTCTCGGCCTCGACCAGCCCATTCCCGTGCGCTATCTCACCTGGCTGACCGGCGTGGTCCAGGGCGACTTCGGACCTTCGGTAAAGCCAAACCAGAATATTGGCGCCGAACTGGCGCCGCGGGTTGGCGTGACGCTGCGCCTCGTCACCACTGCCATCGTGATCGCGACGCTTCTCGCGCTCATCGCCGGCACGGTTGCCGCCCTCTACCGCAATCGCAGCGCCGACCACCTGATCTCGACTTCAGCCTTTATCCTCATCGCCCTGCCCTCCTTCTGGCTCGCGGTTCTCCTCAAGCAGGGAGGCATCGTGCTCAACAAGACGGCCAATGCGCGCATCCTCTTCACC
Organism: Devosia soli; assembly: GCF_000970455.1. GTDB lineage: Bacteria > Pseudomonadota > Alphaproteobacteria > Rhizobiales > Devosiaceae > Devosia > Devosia soli. The sequence continues at coordinate 108,359 of NZ_LAJG01000005.1, forward strand.
GTGGGGGACGTCTCCGTGCCCGCGCCAAAGGAGTTTCTGCCGCTGATGCTGGACATGGCGGGGCACCTGATCCTGCCAACCATCGTCCTGACCATGATTCACTTTGCCAGCTGGAGCCGTTATCAACGCACGGCGGTGGTTGAATCGCTTTCGAGCGATCATGTCCGCTTTGCCGTGCTTCGCGGGCTATCCCGCAATCGGATCGTCGGCGCTCATGTCATGCGGCCGGCGCTCATTCCGATCGTCACCGTGGTGGCGCTAGACCTACCGGCCCTCCTTTCGGGCGCGGTCATCACCGAAACGGTGTTTCAGTGGCGCGGGATGGGCGGGTTCCTCCTTGAATCCATTGCCAATCGCGATGCCAATGCGGTCATGGCCTGGCTGCTCGTCGCGGCCGTCGCTGTGGTTTTCTTCAATCTCCTGGCGGACATCGTCTATGCCGTCATCGATCCAAGGGTGCGCTATGGCCAAGCCTGAAACTGCGCCCCGCTCGCGTTCGCGTTTTGCCATGGCGTTGCGCCGCTTTCGCGCCAATCCCATGGCCATGATCGGGCTTACCGTTCTCCTGGCCTTGGTCGCGGTCGCGATTTTCGGCCCGATGCTCTGGGTCTATGGCTATGCCGAGATCACGCCCGATCTCTCCCAGCCGCCATCCTGGGCGCATCCGCTTGGCACAGACACGCTGGGGCGCGACATGCTGGCCATGGCCATGCGCGGTCTGCAGCAGTCCCTTCTTATTGCGGGAACGGTCGCCTTGATCGCGAGCCTGATCGGCACCGTCCTGGGTGTGATCTCCGGCTATATCGGTGGCCTCGTCGACGCCTCGATCATGCGGCTTGTCGATCTGGTGCTGACCATTCCCACCATCGCGCTAGCTGCCTTCCTCGGCAATGCCATGAGCAATTCCGGCGTCTCATGGCTCGGTCTATCGCTCGTTTTGGGCGCTCTGTTCTGGACCTCGGTGGCGCGCCTCGTTCGCGGAGTTTCCCTCTCGCTGCGTGAAATGCCGTTCATCAAGGCAGCCAAGGTGATGGGCGCGGGACCCGTTCGCATCATGGCGCGCCACATGATCCCCAATGTTGCCGACCACATCATCGTCTCGACGGCTTTGCTGGTTGGCGTCGCGATCCTTTCGGAAACCGGGCTTTCCTTCCTCGGCTTCGGCGTCAGGCCCCCGGATACATCGCTTGGCCTTCTGATTTCCAATGCCCAGACGGCTGTGCTAACCCGCCCGTGGCTCTTTTATGCGCCGGGCGTGTTGATCATCCTCATTGTCCTTTCCATCAACTATCTTGGTGAAGGCCTCCGCGATTCCTTCAACCCCAAGGCGGCGCCAACCAATCCGCTGGTCGCTCACCGCACGAGGCTGCGCCATGTGGCGGCTCCGGTGGCAGAACACCCTGGCGCCGTGGTCGAGCTTTCAGATTTTCGGGTCACCTTCCCGAATGCGGACCGCCCCGCCGTCGATGGCATCGATCTTCACGTTGGGCGTGGCGAAGTGCTTGCGCTCGTCGGGGAGTCAGGCTCGGGCAAATCCCTGACCTCGCTTGCCATTGCAGGGCTCCTGCCCGTGGGTGCCAAAGCAAGTGGCTCGGTGCTGATCAATGGAAAGGACGTAACCGGGCTCAATTTCGCGGAATGGCGCCACTATCGCGGCCGCCGCATTGCCACTATCCTGCAAGACCCGTCGACGAGCCTCAATCCGGTCCTGACCATCGGCGCCCAGTTTCAAGAGACCATGGCTGTCGCGGGTCCTATCACACGCGCCGAAAGCCGTCGGAGAGCGATCGAACTGATGGCCCTGATGGCCATTCGCGATCCGGAAAGCCGCCTCGACCAGTATCCGCACCAGATGTCGGGCGGCATTCGTCAGCGCGTCGTCATCGCCATGGCCATGATCCACAAGCCCGAGCTGATCATCGCCGACGAGCCGACCACCGCGCTGGACGTCACCGTCCAGGCTCAGGTCCTTGATAGCCTACGTGTCGCTCGGGAGCAGACGGGCGCCGCCATGCTCTTCATCACGCATGACTTGGCGCTCGTTGCGGGCGTGGCTGACCGGGTCGTCGTCATGCGCGAGGGTCGGGTCGTGGAGCAGAAGCTGGTCGGCGCGCTTTTTGCAGCACCCGAGCATGATTATACCAAGCGCTTGCTCAGCCTTGCCCCGCGGCTCGATCAAGTCGCCAAGAAGGATGAGCCTTTCCTTCGAGAAGGCGAGCCGCTCCTGCGCCTTGAGGGCCTGTCTCGCCACTTCCTCCGTCCCCGCAGCAAGACGCTCTCGGAAAGCGAGCGCGTCATCCACGCGCTCTGCAACGTTTCCTTTGATCTCATGCCTGGCGAGACGCTGGGGATCGTAGGCGAGTCGGGTTCGGGTAAGACCACACTGCTCAACACGGTTCTTGGCCTTCTGACGCCAAGCGCCGGCCGCGTGATTTTCGAGGGCCAGGATCTTGAGACGCCCAAAGCAAGGTTGAGGGCCAGCCGCGACATGTCGGTCGTCTTCCAGGATCCGTATGCCTCACTCGACCCACGCATGACGGTGAGCGAGCTTTTGGCCGAACCGGCCCAAATTCATGGCGGGCGCGACGTCGCCCAGCGCGCGCGCCGCGTGCTTGATCAGGTCCGGCTTCCGGCATCGTCGCTCGACCGCTTTCCGCATGAATTTTCGGGCGGGCAGCGCCAGCGTATCGCGATCGCCCGGGCTCTGATGCTCGAGCCGCGGCTGGTGGTGCTCGACGAGCCGGTTTCGGCGCTCGATGTCTCCATCCAGCGCGACATCATGGCCCTGCTTGGTGAGCTGAAGCGAGAGCTTCGCGTCGCCTATCTTCTGGTCGCCCACGATATCGCCGTGGTTGCTGAACTCAGCGACCGTATCGGCGTCATGTATGGCGGCCAGATGCTCGAATTGGGCGAGACCGCACAGGTGATCGGCGCGCCGCGCCACGCCTATACCAAGGTTCTCCTCGACGCCGTCCCGGTTCCGGACCCCATTGCAGAACGTGCGCGTCGCGACCGTGGCCGCGTGGCGCGCTGGCCGACCCCATCCGATCCCCTTCCCGCCTGCACCGTTTCAGGAATTCACAAATGAGTATTCAACGCATTCATTCCGGCCCTCGCATGAGCGACATCGTCATCAACGGCAACAATGTCCACCTCTCGGGCATGACCGCAGCCAAGCGCGAAGGACGCTCCGTCGCCGATCAGACCAGCGATATCCTCAAGCGCATCGATGAGCTCTTGGCGGATGCCGGGACAAGCAAGGAACACCTCATCCAAGTCAATATCTGGCTCAGCGACATCACGACCTTCAATGAAATGAACGAAGTCTGGGATGCCTGGGTGCTGCCCGGTCATACCCCTGCCCGCGCCACGGTAGAGGCTCGCCTGGCGCTGCCGGATATTAAAGTGGAGATTCAAGTTTTGGCGGCATTGCCTGGCTAGAGCAGCTATTTGAGACCGCGATTGTTCTTAAGGACCGCGAGCCAGTCTTCCTTTTGTCCGGTCTGCATTTGTGCAGCAGCAAGGGCGGCGTCGGTTTGAGGGAAGCGAAGGTCTTTTCCGGGCAAGGCGGCTTCGATGGCCGGGCGGATACGAGAGAGCATCAAAACCCCGCCGATGAATCCCACAGGTTTTGGACCGACGCGGTTGGTCAAGGCTTCGGCCATCCGAACCAGTTCCCGGCCAGCGTCTTCCAGGATCGACGCCGCAGTCGGATCGCCCCGATCGGCCGCTTTGCCCACTGCCGTCGAGAGCGTGCCGATGCGTCCGCGATCGCCGCCATAGACGAATTCGCGGACGACATGCCAATCGATACCGCCGAGCATTTTGGAAAGTTCATCGGCCAGAATGCTGACGCCGTCGATCGAACCATTGTGATCGAGATGGCGGAAGAGCGTGTCGAGCGCTTTGAGCGCGATCCAACTGCCGGATCCGGCGTCGTCGATTAGAATGCCTCGGCCACCGACGCGGACATAGGTGTCGCCATGGCCTATATGGAGGCCGATCGATCCAGTGCCGGACGAGATGAGGTGCCCCTCTCCCGGCGCGAAGATCGAAGCGTAAGCCAGTGTCATGTCATCGACGGTGATGCAGTCGGCTCGTGACACGGCATACGCGTCGCCAAGCAAATCTAGCAGGGTATTGGCGACGACAGAGCCAAAGCCTGTGAGGCCAGTTGTGACGGTTTTGGGCACAAGGTCCTGGGCAAGGAGGTTGTGGCCGATGTTGGCGAGCGAAAGCTTGAGCCGATCCTTTTCCGCAGGATTGAAAAGGTGGCCCGTGGCGCCAGAGGTGGAACCGCGCGCCACGATAATCCCCGCATCGTTGCAAGCGACCCAGCGGCTGGCCGTGCCACCCACGTCGATGCCGAGATGGATCGCAGTCATGCCCGAACGCCGTTCTGCACGAACATGCGGGTGATCTCGCGGGGATTGGTGATCATCGTCCCTACGACGATGGCGTGAGCGCCAGCGTCAAACCCTCGCCGAATCCAGTCGGGGGTATTGAAACGCCCCTCACCTACGACCGGGACGCTCAGGCGCGTGGAGAGCGCTTCCAAGAGCGCCAGATCAGGGTGATCGGGTTTCGGCTCCGTATATTCGGTGTAGCCCGAAAGCGTCGTCGCGACATAGGTCGCGCCCCAGTCGGCGGCAGCTAGCCCTTCGTCGAGGGTCGAGATGTCGGCGAAGACCTCGGCATGGAGTTCGTCAAGAATACGCCGAATGAGTATCTGGGGATGTTCGCCTCGACGCGGGCGCGGGGTGCAATCGAGGGCGACGATAGCGGCTCCGGCCTCGACGATGGCGGCAGCCGCGTCAAAGTCGGGGGTTATGTAGACGGGGTGCTCGTCCGAAAAAACCTTATGGATGCCGATGACCGGCAAGCCGGCCGCAGCGACCGCACGGATATCCTCGGGACTATTGGCCCGAATGCCCCTGGCGCCGCCGTCCCGTGCTGCAAGCGCCATGGCGCCCATGAACATTGGTCCATGAAGAGGATTGTCGGCCCGCGCTTGGCACGACACGATAAGGCCCTTGGGCAGCGCCTGGGTCATTTGACGGCTCCCGAAGTCATGCCCGCGATGAACTGCTTGGAGAGCAGGATATAGATCAGAATGATCGGAGCCGCTGACAGGGTGAGCCCCGAGAAGAGAACGCCCCAATCGGTGGTGTACTCGCCCATGAAGGTCGTCAGGCCTTGCGGCAGGGTTTTCAGGCTATCGTTCTGAATAAAGACCAAGGGGAAAAAGAAGTCATTCCAGATCGGCACGACGTTCTGGATGCCGGCGATCACGAGCGCGGGTCGCACCAGCGGAAGCATGATGGACCACATGATGCGCGCTTCGCTCGCGCCATCCATACGGGCGGCATCTTCGAGTTCATTGGGCAGGCTGCGTATGAAGCCGGTCATTATGAAGACCGTCGTGGGCAGGCCCATGGCGGTATAGACGAAGATCAGCGAGAGCTGATTGTTGAGGATCGACAAATCCCGCATCAGCATGAAGAGCGGAATGATGGCGAGCTTGAGCGGCAGCGTCAGCCCGGCCAGGAAGAACATCAGGATGAAGTTGGCTCCGGTGAAGGCATAGCGTCCGATGGCATAGGCGGCCATGGTGCCGAGCGTCAGGATCAGGACCATCGAGGCCCCAGTGACGACGAAGGAATTAAGCAGATAACGCAGGAAGTTAGTTTCGCTCCAGATGCGCGCAAAGTTGGCCCATTGGGTGAAATCGGGGATGGCGAAGGGCGCTTTGAAGATTTCTGGCGTCGTCTTGAAGGCCGAAAAGACCATGATGACGATGGGCGTCAGCATCAAGATGGTGTTGGCGATCAGGATGATCTGGAGCAGGCCATCGCGACCCAGCGTCGCGAGAATGCCCTTGCGATCGTAGTAGCTGTTTGCCGCAAGACTCATAGCTGAATCTCCCGGGCGCGAAGGCGCGTGGTGATGACGCCAGCAACGAGTGCGATGAAGATAAAGATCAGCACCGCCAGCGCAGAACCCAAGCCGAAATCCTGCTGGCCGGATGAAACATTGCCGAAAGCAGTGCGATAGAAATAGAGGCCGAGCACGTCGGTGGAGCCGAAGGGCGAACCATCGAGACCGCCCATAATGTAGGGCAGTTCAAACCAGTTGAAAGCGCCGACAAACAGCAGCGTGAAAACGATGGTGGCGCTGGGCGCGACGAGCGGCCAGACAATCTTGGTGATTTTCACCCACTCGCTCTCGGTTTCCATGCGCACGGCGTCGAGGATTTCGCCTGGGATGCGCTGCATGCCGGCGAGGAAGACCAAAGTCGGGAAGCCGACCATGTGCCAGGCCTGAGCAACGATGATGCTCCACAGCGCCGTGCCGCTCTGGCCGAGCCATGGTTGCGCGAGAAACCCGAGGCCGAGGCCCTTAAGGCTGATGTTCACGACGCCAAAAAGCGGATGATAGAAGAGCTTGAACAGGTAGGCCACGATGATGGTGGACAACACCACCGGCAGGAAGACCGCGATGCGGTGGAAGCGCGCGCCGGGCAGCTCGCGCCAGAGCGCATAGGCGAGAATGAAGCCGAGGCCGTTTTGCAGCACCATCAGCGCGAAAAAGACGATGACATTGTTCTTGAAGGCATTGAGCGTCCAGCTCCGATAGGGCTCGACGAACAGGACCGTATGGAAGTTTTCGAGCCCGACGAAGTCGAGGCGCCGCAGGCCCTGCCAATCGAAAAAGGCATAAGCGAAGGCTGAAACGATCGGATAGACGATGAACAGCGCCACGAAAGCCAGTGGCGGTACGATGAGCGCGGTGATCCAGAGGCCGCGGCCTGTCATCCTGAGGTGTGGCATTTTCTCAAGGCTTTCGGGCTAGAAGCTGGCAACTGAGTCAACAGCCGCATTGGGGCGCGCAAATACTTCTTGCGCCGTAATTGCCCGGCTAGGCTAGGCAATCCATCTCGCCTTCGCCTAGGCCACCCGGACAAGCCGGGTGGTGACGACAGCGGATATCGAGGAGATTGGGGCCCGGCCCCAAACCGGCTTACTTCTTGAACGGCTCGTACCAGGCGGCAAGACCGGTGGTGAGCGCTTCGCCGATAGCTTCCGGCGTGGTTTCGCCTGCGAACAGCTTTTGCATCTCAGCCTGGATCATCACCGAGCCCGATGGTTCGCCGTATCGGAAGTGAGCGAGCATCAGATAGGGGATCGAGGACTTATTGAGGTCGTTGACCTCGGCAAGAAGTGGGTCGTTGAAGGTCACGCCGGGAATGGTCGAGATATTGCTCAGCGTATCGGCAAAAGCTTGGCCGAATTCCTTGCTCGCCAGATAGTTCAGGAACTTAATGGAGGCTTCCTTGTTGGCGCCAGCTGCGTTGGCCGCATAGCCGCCGTCGAAGTAAAGCGCCACAAGCTTGGCATCGTCAGCGTTTTCGCCTGGAGCAGCAAAGACGCCCATTTCGATGTCGAGGTTCTGCGCCTTGAAAGTCGCCAGCTCATAAGAGCCGCCGATGAACATGCCGGCCATGCCCGAGGAAAAGAGTTGCTGGGCTGATGGGTAATCGAGACCGATAAAGCCATCGGGGAAATATTCCGCCGCGACTTCCGCGACCTGGCCGAGCGCTCCAGTAAAGCGGGTATCGGTGAAGTCGGTCGTGCCGGCCATTAGTTCGTCGTAGAAATCCTTGCCCATCAGCGACGAGCCGAGCCCGAAGGTCACGGTTTCATTCTGCCAGGCAGTCGCAGTGCCGTTGGCAAATGGAATGACGCCAGCGTCCTTGAGCTTCTGAGCTGCAGCTTTCAGCTCTTCCCACGTCTGTGGCTCTTCGATGCCGTTCGCATCGAAAAGGGCCTTGTTGTAGATGACGAGCTGGGTCTGGCTGGCGAAGGGAACGGCGTAAATCGCGCCATCGGACCGCATGCTTTCGGCCGCAATGGCCGGCGCGGCAAAGTCGGCAAGGGCGGGCACCGTCTCGGTCGTCAGCGGCTCGAGATATCCGGCCGCGGCGACGTTTTCCAAGCCACCATAGGCGCGGACCATCATGACGTCAGGCCCGGTGCCGCCGGCGAGAGCGGTCGAGAGAATGGTATTGTAATTGGCGGCTTCGAAGGTTTCGAAGGTTACCGTGATGCCCGGATTGGCGGCCTCGAATGTCTCGATGAATTTTTCATAGGCGGCGCGGTCTTCCTGGCGCCAGCTCCAGAACGTCAGATCCTGGGCGAATGCCGGAGCGGCTACGAGCACGCCTGCCAGCACGGCGCCGGTACGGATGATGGACTTCCTCATTATGTTCCCTTCCCTTGTTACTTCTTCAGAATGGAGTGTGCCGGTGCCCTAAAGCGCCAGCCGCCGACCATCCTCGGCGGAAAAATAGTGCGCCGAGCTGGGCTCGACCGTCACGGTCACGGCCTCGTCCGGCGCATAAAGATCGTTCGGCGTGGTGCGGGCAGCCAGCAGTGTTCCGTCCGCGAGACGCGAATAGACGTAAGCGTTATCGCCAAGATATTCGGTGTAAACGACCGTGGCCCAGAGCCCATCCTCGAAGTGTCCGCGCGTCAGGCGTACGGCATCCGGACGCAGTCCGAGCTTGAGGCTCGGGGCGCTTGGCAGGGGTCCGGTTGCGACGCTGCCGCCATTGGCCAACGAAAGCCGTGCGCCATCTGAAGCGACATCGATCAGCGTCATCCGTGGAGAACCGATAAATGTCGCGACGAACGTATTCGCCGGAGTCTCGTAGAGTTCACGGGGCGAGCCAACCTGCTCGATGCGGCCTGCGTTCATGACGACGATCTTGTCGGCGAGCGTCATGGCTTCGACCTGATCATGAGTCACATAGACCATGGTGCCGCCGATATCGCGATGGAGCTTGGCGATCTCGAGACGAACCTCCGAGCGCAGAGCAGCGTCGAGATTGGACAGCGGCTCGTCGAGGAGAAAAACTTCCGGCTTGCGGACCAGCGCGCGGCCGATCGCGACCCGCTGGCGCTGACCCCCGGACAATTCCCGCGGCTTGCGCTTGAGCAGCGCTTCAAGCCGAAGCATGCGCGCGGTGTCGGCGATGCGGCCTTCGACTTCCTGCTTGCTCAACCCCATGAGCCTGGCGCCGAAAGCCATGTTTTCGTAAACGTCCATATGCGGATAGAGCGCATAGGACTGAAACACCATGGCGATGCCGCGCCGCGAAGGCGGCACGTCGTTCATGCGCTGATCGTTGAGGAAGAATTCGCCCTCGGTAATTGGGTCGAGACCGGCGATGAGGCGTAGTAGCGTGGATTTTCCGCAGCCGGATGGGCCGACGAAAACGGCAAATTCCCGGTCACCGATTTCGAGATCGATGCCATGCAGCACATCGGCGGTCCGGAAGCGCTTCTTGATGCCGCGCAGCGATAGTCGAGCCACTGGAGGTTCTCCGCCTGTTCCAGCAACACTCCCCTCGCGAGTGCCGCAGCTTGGAATACTAAATTCCTACTTTTTGTTGTGTCAAGAATATAAAATTACACAGCTCAGTAAGGCCATCACACTTTGAGCACGGTGACGGCCGTCTCGCTGCGATGGATATAATCATAGGCGTCAGCCTGGCGGCGCAGCAGCAGGATGAAAAGCATGTCCATCAGCATGAGCTGGGCGTCGCGCGAGGTGATGGCGGACGAGCGCACGCGCTCTTCGTCGGCGACCGTGAAAAGGCTGATATCGGCAAGCTCGAGCAGCGGGTTTGGCTGCAATCCGGTCACAGACAGGAGCTTCGCCCCGCGCGCCTTGGCGATCTCTGCAATGCGCAGCGTTTCGACGCTCCGGCCCGAATGCGACAGCGCGACGATGAGATCCTCTCCATTGAGCGCCGACGCGTTGGAGATTTGGATATGGCTGTCGCTGTCGACCAATACCGTGCGGCCGAGCTTGAGCAGCTTATAGGAGAAATCTCGCGCAACGAGTGAAGACGCCCCTACGCCTGCCAGCTGTATCCGGCGAGCGCTCATCAGCGCGTCGAGGGCGAGGTCGATCTTCTCCTCGGTATTGACCGCAGTTGTCTCGCGCATGGAGAGGAGTTTTGAGCCGATCAGCTTCTGCAGGATTGTCAGGTAGCTGTCGCTCGCGTCTATGCTGCCGTGGATAACACCGGCCGGTGCGTGAAATTCCTGCGCCTTGGCCTTGTTCACATCGAGCTTGAGCTGCTGATACCCTTCGTAGCCGAGCTTCTGACTGAACTTGACGACACTCGATTGGCTACGACCCGTTGCTTCGGCCAGAGCCGCGGATGACATCGTCAGCATTTGTTCGGGATGGTCGAGGATGAAGCGGGCGATTTGTTGATCGGCCTGCGTCATCGCGTCGATCTTGGCGCTCAAAATCTTGAGGATGGACAAGCTCGGCTCCTCCGCTCGACATTTTCATGATTGGAATATTCTATTCCTCGTTTCGTTGACAAGTGGAATATTCGCTCCTAGCATTTGGCCAAATGCAAGGTGAGACGCATGGCAAAACGCGCCCTGATGGCTGAACTCGAAACGCTGGTTTCGGAAGCGCGCAACCCGAACACGGTCGATATCGACCTGATGTCGACGCGCGAAATCCTCTTCTCCATGAACCGCGAGGACCAGAACGCGCCCCTGGCGGTCCAGAAGGTGATCCCTGAAATCGCGCAGGCCGTTGACCGCATTGTCGATGCCTTTCGCATGGGTGGCAGATTGATTTATTTCGGCGCGGGAACCAGCGGCCGGCTCGGCGTGCTCGACGCGTCCGAGTGTCCACCCACATTTGGCGTGCCTCCAGAGATGGTGGTCGGTATCATTGCCGGCGGGGATCGTGCCCTTCGCCACCCGATCGAAGGGGCAGAAGACTCGCCCGAAGAGGGTCGCAGGGACCTTGAGCGCGTTAATCTCGAGGCGCGCGATGTGGCAGTCGGCATAGCCGTCAGCGGACGCACGCCCTACGTGATCGGTGGGTTGGATTATGCAAAGTCGATTGGCGCAACGACGGTGGCGCTGTCCTGCAATCCAGATTCGACCATCGCGCGGCAAGCCGATATCGCCATTTCGCCAGTGGTAGGGCCAGAGGCCGTGACCGGATCGACGCGTCTTAAGTCCGGGACAGCGCAAAAGCTCGTCCTCAACATGCTGACCACTGCCAGCATGATCCGGATAGGCAAGACCTTTCAAAACCTGATGGTTGACCTCTCGGTCTCAAACCAGAAGCTCGAAGCGCGCGCCGTTCGTATTCTTGTCGAAGTATCCGGATGCACGCCCGAAGACGCCGAGCGCTATCTTGCGGCGAGCGGCAACAGCGTCAAGCTCGCCATTCTGATGGCACTGACCGGAATGGATAAGGGCGCGGCGGAGCGGTCCTTGGCAGGGGCAAATGGTTTCCTTCGACGCGCTGCCAATCTGGACGTGCCGCGCGCGGCGGGTTGATCGATGGCAACCGAGGCGCCAGATCCGGCGCTCGATCAGGTTTTCGAAACCGCCTTTTCTCCGGTGCGCCGGGCGATTGAGGATAAGCGCATCCCGGGCGCCGTGTTCGGCGTGGTGGACCTGAAACGGGGCCGGCGCGCTTCAGCGGCAGGCCTTGCGCAGATCGTACCCGATAAGCGAGAAATGACGCTCGACACCTGGTTTGACCTCGCGTCGCTGACCAAGGTATTGTTCACAACGCCCCGCATTCTCCAATTGGCGGAAGAGGGTCGGATCGATCTCGATGCGCCGCTTACCTCTGTCATTCCAGATTTTCGCCAGTATGAACCCGGCGCCTGGGAACGAAAGGTGACTTTCCGTCAGTGCCTGGGACATCAGACGGCGTTTCCGGCATCGGTGCCGATCTTCACCTATGGAGACAATCCAAAGCTGCTTCGGCATTTCGTGCTACAGCATCCATGGATTGCGGGCCCGTCGGCCTATTCGGATATCAATTTCATCCTTTTGGGCATTGCCCTGGAGCGGCTCGAGGGCAGGTCTATCCGCGAGATGGATGCTGGTGAAGGTTTTGCCTTCGCCGGTCCTCGGGACCGGACCGCTGCAACCGAGAATTGTCCTTGGCGCGGCCGCGTCCTGGTAGGCGAAGTTCACGACGAAAACTGTTTTGCGCTGGAAGGGGCCGGCAATGCCGGACTATTCGGCACAGCTACTGCCCTGTTGGACCGCGCATTAGAGCTTTTGGAAACGAAGAATCAGCCGGTGGTCCAGCTGATGCGGACGCGGCTCGCCGCGCACCGCACTCATGGCTGGGAGTGCGCCAACCTGGGCTGGTCGGGCGGAGACACGGCAAACGCCGAGACGATCGGGCATACGGGCTTTACGGGCACGGGCCTGTGGATCGATTTTGCACGCGACCGGGCTTGGACCCTTCTCACCAATCGCGTGCATCCGAGCCGGTGGAAAGACAGCGGTATTTTTGCGCTGCGCCGCCAGGTGGCCGATATCATCAACGCAGCCTGAGTTTCCCTGAGCCTCAGGCTCAGGGCAGATCGACCCAGGCTCGCGTTTGCGTTGACGTCTTTACCGCATCAAGCACCTGTTGGTTTTTGAGGCCATCGTGGAAGGTTGCGCCACGACCAAGGGCCCTGCCCTCGCGAATAGCTGCCGTCAGTTCGCGCAGCGCCGCGACGACTGACACATTCCATATTCCCTTGTTGAGGCCTGGAAGTTGCGCATTGGGATCATCGACGGTGATGTCCTTGAAACTTTCCCCTGCCTTGGCAAACATCAGGCGTTCGGTGTCATTGTCGAGCAAGATCGTGCCCTTAGAGCCGAAAACCTGCGTCAGGTTGCCGATATTGTTTGCAGCGACGCCGGACATGAAGACCTGCGCCAGCGCGCCGTTTGCCATCTCGAGGGTGAAATAGGCGAGATCGTCCGCAGTTGCCGTCCACGCCTCGCCGGTTTTTTTGTCAATGCGATCCGGGATGACCGTCAGCGCCTGGCCAACGACCGATCGCACAGGGCCGAGCCACCAGCGCAGCATGTCGACCTGATGGCTGCCATTCGCGCCTAGCCGGCCACCACCCTGTTCGGCAAGGCTCCACCAGTCCCCTTTCGGTCGGCTGGCAGGATTGGCCCAGGATGCGCCGATATTGGCAATGTTGACGTGACGGACATCGCCGAGTTCGCCCGAGGCTATGAGCTCGGCAACGCGAGCGCGATTAGGGTTGAAACGCAGCTCGTGGTCGATCATGTGGACGCGGCCAAGCGCCTCGGCCTTTTCGAGCATGGTCTTGGCTTCTGTTGCGTCCATGGCCGTCGGCTTCTCGCAGAGCACATGAGCGCCGCGCTCGAGTGCGGCCAGCGTGATGGGCGCATGCAGGTCGGTGGGCGTTGCGATCAGGACGAGGTCGAGCTGGTGGTTGTCGAGCATCGTCTGCCAGTCGTCATAAGCAGCGCCGACGCCGAATTCGGACGCAGCCGATTGGGCGCTTTCGAGGCGGCTGGAGGCAATGGCGACGACTTCCGTCCCCTCAACATGGCGTAGGGCGGGCAAGTAGGCAGCGCGGGCAAAGCTTGCCCCGACAATTCCGATTTTCATTTTGTCTTTCCGGTTTCGGGGTCAGGCCATCGTCTTGAGGCGCGGATCGAGGAAATCGCGCAGCCAATCGCCGAGTATGTTGAAGGACAGCACGGTCAGGACAATCGCCATGCCGGGGAAGAAGGCTAGCCACCACTTATTGGCCATCAGCTGATCGCGGCTATCGGCAAGCATCGCGCCCCAGGTCGGCACATCGGGCGGAACGCCGAGACCGAGGAAGGAGAGTGAGGCTTCCGAGAGGATCACCGAAGCGACGTTGAACGAGGCGATGACGGTGAGTGGGGCGATGATATTGGGCAGGATGGTGCGGAAGATGATGAGGAAGGTCGGATCGCCCAGGGCACGAGCGGCCTCCACATACTCCTTCTCGCGGATGGAGAGCGTCTGGGCTCGGACGATGCGGGCATAAGTGACCCATTGGCCGACACCCAGCACGATAATGATGTTCATCACGCCCGGCCCGAGGATCACGAGGAACATGATGGCGAGGAGGATGAAAGGGAAAGCGAGCTGAATGTCGCCTAGACGCATGATGACGTCATCGATCCAGCCGCCGAAATAGCCGGCGAGAAGGCCGGCGATGACGCCGATGGTGCCGCCTACGAGAATTGCGCAGATGCCGACGAGGAGCGAAACGCGGGCGCCATAAAGGAGGCGTGAGAGCACATCACGGCCAAGACCGTCCGTACCAAGGAGGAAAAAGGCGTTGCGCCGGCCCTCGGTCAGCGGATCGGCAAGCCGCATCATGATGTCCTGCCGATTGGGATCGAGTGGCGAAATCCACGGCCCGAAGATGGCGGCGATGGCAACACAGATGAGGATGAGCGCAGCCACGACCGGCCATTTGGCTTGGACCATGGAGCGGATGGCGCGGCGGAATTCGCGCCGCCGATGCGACATGGGTCGCGTAACGATGACGGGGCGCCCTGCAGTTTCGACCGACATTGGGGCCTCCTAGAGTTTCACGCGGGGGTCGATCCGGGCATAGACCAGATCGACGATGAGATTGAGAGCAATAAACACCAGCGCCAGCGTAACGACGGCGGCCTGAACCACGGGAATGTCGCGCTGATTGATGGCGTTGAAGACGAGCCGGCCGATGCCGGGCCAGGAAAAGACCATTTCCACCACGACAACGCCGCCGATCAGGAAGCCGAATTCGAGGCCGATCATGGTGACGACGGGAAGCCAGGCATTGCGCAGGGCGTGGCGGATAACCACGGCGCGCTCGCTGATGCCCTTGGAGCGCGCGGTGCGGACAAAATCCTGTCCCAGCACTTCGAGCATGGAGGAGCGCACAAGTCGCGCATTGCGCGAGATCGAATAAAACGCCACCGCGAAGCCGGGCATGATCAGGTAGTAGAGCGTCTGCGGCAGGTTGGTGAAAGCGCGAACGAAGTCACCCTGGATCAGCGGCATGATGAAGGGCACATGCCCGGAGATCGGCAAGATGCGCAACTGCAGGCCGAAGAACATGATCATCATGATGCCGAGCCAGAAACTCGGGATCGACTGACCCAGCATGCCCATGGTCATGATCGAGCCATCCACAGCACTTCCGCGATTGAGCGAGGCCAGAACCCCGAGCGGGATTGCGACCACGATCGCCAGGAACATGGCAAACAGCGTCAGTTCCAGCGTTGCCGGCAGGGCCTCCATCACCGCTTCGATGGCGGGGCGCTTGTACGACAAGGAATTGCCGAAATCGCCACGGGCGAGATTGCCGAGGAAATTGATATATTGCTCAGGCAAGGACTTATCGAAGCCCAGCGCCTCTCGGGTGCGCTGGATTTCAGCTTCGGTCGCGCGTTCGCTGACATAGAGATAAGTGGGATCGCCGCTCATCTGCAGGGCGGTGAAGGTAATCAGCGTTACCCCGATGATGACGATGGCGCTTTGCAAAAGCCGCCTGACGATAAATGTCCACATACGCGGTCAACCGATCTTGGAGAGGCAGGGGATGCGCCGCGCTTCGGCGCATCCGGTTGGTTTGAGGCTACTGCTTGAGTGCCGCGGCAAAAAGCTCGATTTCTTCATCGCGCCGGGGCGTCCAGTCGATGCGATTGGAGACGCCGTAGAAGTCGGGCTGGAAGTAAAGCTGCAGCCATGGGCCTTCGTCGTAAAAGAGCTTGAGCATGCGATTGATGATCGGCCGCGCCTCTTCCACCGTGTCGGCGGCAAGAGCCAATTTCCAGTCATCGAACCAGCGCGGGTCCTTCCAGCTCTGGTAGTTCGTGGCGGCGTCAGGCGTCGAAAAGAGGCTCATGTCGTAGAGCGGGTTCCAGGTGACACCACCCTGCCCGAGGAAAAAGAGCGGTCCCATCTCCTTGGTGCGGAGGAGCGGTGAATAGACCGAAGCCCATTCGAGGAGTTCTACCTCGGTCTCGACCCCGATATCACTGAGATACTGGCCGATGGCCTGGACGACATTGGCGTCGTTGAGATACCGGCCGCGCGGCCCCTGAAGGCGAATGTTGAAGCGAACGCCGTTCTCGCCGCGAGGATAGCCAGCCTCATCGAGGAGCTTTTCGGCCATGTCCGGATCGTAGGGGACAGGCTTGAGGTCCGGATTGCCATTGGGCGGATTGACGAGGCTCGTCATGCGCTCGCATTCGGTGCCGAGAAGCTGGGTGCAGATGCTCGGAACATCGACGGCATATTGCAGCGCCCAGCGAACCTTTGGGTCCTGGATTTCCTTGGCGCCCGGCATGCCGGCAACGCCTTCGCCGAGGTTGAACCCAACCTGCATGCGGCGTGTACCGCTGACCTTCTCGACAACAGCCGTGCCCGAGGCATCGATTGCCTCGATCTGATCCGGCGCGACATTGGTGATGATATCGACATTGCCAGCGATCAGTTCGGCGGTGCGGGTCGACGCTTCGGGGATAACGCGCCAGACAATGGTATCGAAGGTGCCTGGGTCCTTGACCTTTTCAAGCACGATCTGCGAGCCGCGATCCCAGGACGCCAGGCGATAGGAACCCGAGCCGATGGGGTTTGCCGCCGCTTCCTCGAGCGTCATCTTCTCGTAGCTGTCTTTGCAGTGGATATAGACCTGCGCCATCATCCCCAGAGCGAGCGTCGTCTTGGCACTGAGATTGATCTTGACGTCGAGATCGTCGACGACCTCAGCGGATTTGAACCCTAGCGTCGTATAGACAAAGCCTGGCGTATTGCCGGTGAAGGCATTGGCCGGATCAGCTGCCCGATTGAACGAATAGGCGACGTCTTCCGCGGTCAGCGGTTCGCCATCGTCGCAGGTGAGGCCATCCTTGATCTTGAATGTATAGGCGAGCCCGTCGTCGCTGACCTTGGTATCCTCAACGAGGTAAGGCTCGACTTCGCCCTCGAAGGTGACGCGGAACAGCGTCGCGAAAATATGCTTGGCGATATTGGAATTGTCGCGGCTCGAAATCTGGGCCGGATCGAAAGTGGACGCGTCGGCGCTCAATCCCACGACAATCGTATTGTCGGGGGGAGCCGCCAAGGCTGTGGTCGAAAGCGCGGCGCCCAACAAGGCGGCGACGGCACCAAAGCGAAACAGTGTTCTCATTGTCATTCCCTCATTGACCTCCCGGATGCGCGTTCACGCCGGCTATGCTGCCGACCTGTGCCGGCACGCAGGGCTTCTCCTGACCCTGCGTGCCGAAATGCGTCACTGTGCGAGAGCGGTGTCGAACAGGTAGACCTTTTCGTCGCGGCGCGGTTCGAAGGTGACCCGCTTGGACACGCCGTAGAAGTCCGGCTGGAAGTAGAGCATCAGCCACGGCGGATCGTTGTAGAAGACCTCGAGCATGCGATCGATAACGGCGCGCTGCTCTTCGTCGGTCTTTGCTGCGGCGATTTCCGGCCAGCCATCGAACCAGGCCGGGTTCTTCCATTCGGTATAGTTGGTGCCCGCATCGACAGCCGAAAGGTCGGCCATGTCATAAAGGGCGCTCCAGGTGCCGCCACCCGAACCGAGGAGGAACATCGGGCCGACATCATGCTTCTGGATCAGCGGCACATAGACCGAGGCCCATTCCATCAGCTCGACATTGGTCTTGACGCCGATGTCATTGAGATACTGGCCGATGGCGAGAGCGACGTTGGCGTCGTTGAGATAGCGGCCGCGGGGCGCCTGGAAGGTGATTTCAAAGCGCGTACCGTCTTCACCGCGCGGATAGCCGGCGGCATCGAGCAGTTCTTCAGCCTTGTCCGGATCATAGGGATAAGGCGTGAGGCTCTTGTTGTCGTTGGGTGGATTGACGAGGCCAGTGGCACGCGTGCATTCGAAATTGAGGAGCTGCTTGCAGATGGCTTCGACGTCGACGGCATATTGCAGCGCCACGCGCACATCGGTCTTCTGGATAGCTTCACCGCCCGGCGAACCGGTGGCGAACGAATCCTTCATGTTGAAGCCGACATAGATACGGCGCGTGCCCTGGACGGATTTGACTTCCGCCGTACCGGAATTGTTGACGGCGTCGATCTGGTCGGGGGCGACATTGGTGATGATGTCGACATTGCCCGCGATCAGTTCGGCTGAGCGGGTCGAGGCTTCCGGAATGATGCGCCAGACGATGTTCTGGAAGCTGCCCGGATCCTTGATCTTTTCAAGAACGACCTGCGAGCCGCGGTCCCAGGAAGCGAGACGATAGGACCCCGAAGCGATCGGCTTGGCCGCCGCGTCTTCAAGGCTCATCTTCTCGTAGCTGTCCTTGCAGTGGATGAACACTTCCGCGATGAGCCCGAACGAAACGGGGTTCTTCTTGTCGAGGTTGATCTTGACCTCACGGTCGCTGACCACCTCGGCGCCGGCAAAGCCGATAGAGGAATAAACAAAGCCCGGGGTATTGCCGGTAAACGCATTGGCCGGATCAGCAGCGCGATTGAACGAATAGGCGACGTCTTCCGCAGTCAGTGCTTCGCCGTCTTCGCAGGTCAGGTCAGGCTTGAGCGTATAGGTGTAGCTTTTGCCATCTTCTGATTCCACGTACGATTCCGCCATCTGCGGGACGATCTGGCCTTCAGGGTCCACTTCGTAAAGGGTCCCGAAGATGTGCTTGGCGATATTGGAGTTGTCGCGGCTCGAAATATTGGCCGGATCGAAGGTCGAGGCATCTGCGGAGATGCCCACGACCAGGGTATCTGCAGGTGGGGCGGCATGGGCGGAAGCAAACGGCAGAATAAGCGCCGCCGTGCCTGCCATGAGAAGATATCTCACGGTGTTCATTGGGACGTCCTTTGCTGGAGTGCAGAGTGGTGAGTGGAGTGACCGATCTCTCGCTTCGCATTCGTATCGAGATCGGCCGGATTGATCGCTTGGCCCTGTTGTGAGGAGAGGATGCAGGCTTGAACCATGCGAAGCGAATTGAGGTGGTCGCGCCCGGTGCACGGCAGATCAGCCGTACCGCGCATGGCGGCGACGAAAGCGGCGAGGAGGGATTTGGCGTCGTTGATCCACTGCTCATATGGCGGGAGCGTAACCGGCGTTAGCTCGCTGTCGGCGTGGAGCGCATAGTTGAGCTCGCCGAACTGATCGTTTTGGACGACGACCCCGTTCCTGCACTCGCTGCGCCACTGAAAGCCCGGCTTTTGCCAATTGGACTGCCAGAGACCCTGATAATTGACCTCTACGCCGTTGGCGAAGCGGATGAGCGCGCTGACATTGGCGTCGTCGCGATACATCGACCAGCTCGGGTTGAAGGTCGAGCCGAAGACTGACACGGGTTCCGAGCGATAGACGTAGCGCATCAGGTCGAAGTGGTGGATCGACTGTTCCCAGAGCATGGGCTGATCCATGGTCAGGGGATATTTGTTGAAGTTTGGCCGCCAGCCATCGCGCCAGCGCTCATAGGTGAAGCGGCCGAATTCCGGCGCACCCACCGTCTCGTCAAAAAGGCGCAGCGTCTCCTGGGTGACGGGCAGGAAGCGGAAATTGAGCCCAACGGCGAGCGGCACGCCGGCATCTTCGGCCATCTCGACATAGCGCGCGGCGAGTTCAACGCTGTCGGCTAATGGCTTTTCCGCGAGAATGGCAATGCCGGCTTTGCATGCCAGCTCCATCTGCCTTTCTCGCCCACCAGGCGGGGTGGCGAGTAGCACGAAATCGGCATCCACCGTCGTGATGAGATCGAGGTCGGCGCTGGCAGCGGCTTCAGGCCATTGAGCAAGGGCGCGGGTCCGGGCCTCGTCCGAAGGATCGATCAGGCCGACGATGGTGCAGTCCGGATTTTCGCGAATGACGCGCATCCAGAATTGGGCCCGGGCACCAAGACCGACGAGGATGATGCGGAGCGGGCTCATGTGCGAGCCTCCGCAGCAAGAATCCGTGCAAGACCAGTGGGCAAAGCCGTCCACTCATAGAGCGCCGCAAGATCGAGCCGATCGCTACCCATGGGGAGGCGTTCAATGCGCGTGGTGTCGCCGATAACGATCTGCGCTTCGGGAATGAGGTCAGCAATCATCCGGGCAAGGTCGATATTGGCGATCGACTGGCCCGAAGTGAGATGAAAGACGCCGCGAAGAGGCGGTTGCTGACGCAACAGGGCGTCGAGCGCAAATGGGAGATCGGGAGCGAAAGTCCAGTCGCGGCGCTCGGCGGGCATGTCGACGATGATAGGTTCGTCCGAAAGCGCCATATTGAGCCAACGCCTCATGGGCGAAACCACGGTGCGGGTGTCACGGGGGCGTTCGTCCGGTCCGTAGATCGGTCCGAGGCGAATGGAGATCGCGCGCAGTTCGGTTGCGGCGGCAACGACGTCTTCCCCGGCGCGCTTCGCATTTGCATAAGGCAGGTCAGCGGTTGCGGCCGTGCTTTCAAGGTGAACGCCATCCCCATCCGTCGCGCTGAAGACACCTGACGAGGAGATGAAGACGAAGTCTTTGGCACCGCTCTCGCTTGCGTGGCGGAGGACCCGGTTCGTCAACGCGGTATTGGTAGAAAGAAGCACGTGCTCGGCTGCTGTACCGCCCTTCGCCGGAGTGGTGATCGCCGCACCGTGAATGACGAGGTCTGCGGGTGGCAGAGCCATTTCGTCAGAAAGGAGATCGCCCTCAATTAGGTCGATGTCCGCCAGGCGTTGACGCGTAGTTGGATCGAACAGCCGATCGACGGCAAACACTGCGTCGCCCAATGCCTTGAAACCTGCGGCGAGGTGCGAGCCGACAAAGCCACCAGCCCCAGTGATCAAGACGCGCCGCGTCATGGTGCGATCCCCAGTTCTTCCGGAGCGATCTGGGAGGCAGAACGGGTGTGATCCGAAATCAACGAAATGGCGCGGATCATGTCGCGGTTTTCGATCGCCTCGATGATCGGCGGATGATTGCGCGCGACCGCGCGAAGATCGCGATTGGCGCTGTTGCGAAGGGCCATGATCTGGCGGATACGGAGATAGAGATTGTCCCAGAAGCCGAGCATCAGGTCGTGGTCGGCGAGCCGGATCAGCGTGCGGTGGAAGGCTTCGTCGGCAGTATTGAGGGCCGCGAAATCACCACGCTCGGCTGCTTCGAACATCGCATCTGAGTGACGGCGCAATTCGGAAACATCGACCTGCCGTTCGACGATCCGACGAATGGCAAAGGCTTCGAACTGTTCTCGAAGACTGTAGAGCTCTTCTACCTCCTTGAGCGTGAGCGGTTTGACCCGCTTGCCCTTATAGGGCTCGCTTTCGATGAGGCCATCGGCCTCGAGGATCTGGATCGCCTCGCGCACGGGCGCACGGGAAACCTGCAACTGCTCGGCCAGCGCCATTTCGACGACGGGTGTGCCGGGCTTCATCGTGCCATTGAGGATGGCTTGGCGGATGATGTCGGCGACCGAAACGCGAAGCGGCACGTTCTCGATGCGGCTGATGTCGCCATTCGGTTCTGCCATAATCATGCTGCCTCGCCCTGTGCGATGGCTACAGCGCGGCTCAACGCCTCATTGTGCTCGACGCCGAGACGGACAAAGGGCGGCCGAACGACCGCATAGGCCTCGTCGCCATGGCGCAGGGCCGTGGCGGCCTTGATCGCCGGAATAAGCGGCAGGCTTTCGAAGATCTTGCGGACCGCCGTGACACCTCTCGCAATCTCGGCTTCTTCGGGTGTTCCGAGGGCGTGCATCAGGGCGACGATATTGCGCGCATTGACGTTTGCGGAGGCGCTGATGCAGCCAGCGCCTCCGGCCGCGACGTTTTGCGGGATCAGCGCTTCGGAAGCGGAATAGCTTTCAAGCTCTGGAAAAGCCTCGATCGCCGACCGGGTGTTTTCCCAATTGCCCGAGGAGTCCTTCAAGCCGACAAAAATGCCGGGATGCTTCTTGAGCAGCATCTCGATCAGGTTGAGCGTGATCGGCACGCCGGTCATCTGCGGGATATGGTAGAGGTAGATGCGGAGCGCGCTATTCGCCACACCATCTATGATCGCAGAATAGCTGTCGATCAGGCCCTGGTCCGTCACGCCCTTATAGTAGAACGGGGGCAGCATGAGCGTCCCAAGGCAACCGCGCCCAGTGGCGTGGCGCGTCAGCGCAATCGTATCGGTCAAAGCTGAGCAGCCCGTTCCTGGGATGAGGCGCTTGGGGTCGATGCCGCCTTCGATCAGGGCATCAAGCGCGTCGATGCGCTCGGAGACACTCATGGAATTGGCTTCGCTGGTCGTGCCGAAAGGTGCGAGCCCATCAGCGCCGTCTTCGAGCAAGGCCTTGGAATTGGTCACGAAGCGGGCAACGTCGACTTGAAGGTCGGCGGCAAAGGGCGTGATGGCGGGAACGTAGAGTTTTGGGGTCCGGGTCAAGCCTGAACCTCCTCGGATACGAGTTGAAGCGGAGAGATTTCGGTAAAGACGTCGTCATCATTGGCGCCGCGCCACATCAGGACGGCGAAGGCCCCTTCCCGGTCGATGACGCTGATGCCGGCATGCCAAACGCCCGGCGCATAGATAACGCCCAGGGTACCGGGAACGATAAAGGTCTCGACCTGATCCAGATCGGGCGTGCCATCGGCCAGCGAGGGCGCGACAGTGACGAGATAGCGGCTGACATCGAGCGGCACGAAGCACTGTGCGGCATGCGGGTGCCGCTCCAGCCGATCGACCACCGCCGGCACAGCAGTCATCGGCACCTTGTTGACGTGGAAGACTGGCGCAAGGCCATCCCCGCCAAGCCAGCGAGAATAAAAGGCGCGTTCGCCGAACTGAGCGGGGCGATCGATGATGGCGCCATAAGCAGCAAAACGATCGTGAGAAATGCTCGGTTGGATGGCGACCGACTGCATTACGCCACCTTCCCTTCCGGCGGCATGACGGCGCGCCAGTGATCGGCAATGTCGGCCCGACGGGCAATCCAGACGTCCTGGCTGGCAGCGACATGATCGAGAAATTTGACAAGGCCGGCAAAACGGCCGGGATGGCCGACCACGCGGGGATGAAGACCGATCGACATCATGCGCGGGGTCTGGCGACCTTCGGCGCGCAGCACCTCAAACGTGTCGATCAGGAACTGCGCATAATCGCCCGCCGTTTCGATGCCACCGCCCGCCAGGAGCTTGGCGTCATTGGTCACGAGCGAATAGGGCAGGACCAGATGCTGCTTACCCTCGACGCTGAGCCAATAGGGTACTTCGTCGTTGTAGGCGTCGCTATCATAGCTATAGCCGCCATGCTCGACGACGAGGCGCCTTGTGTGCGCACTTGGGCTATAACGGCAATACCAACCCTCCGGCGCTCGTCCGACCGAGTTAAGAATGCTGGCATGAGCCTTTGCGATGTGCTGGCGCTCGGTCGCCTCATCGAGATTGTAGTGCTCGATCCAGCGATATCCGTGCGCGACAATGTCCCAATCGGTCTCGGCGATGGCCTTGGCGACATCGCCATTGCGCTCGAGCGCGAGAGCTGCCGCGAAAATGGTCAGCGGCAGGTTGCGTTCGCGGAACAGGCGGTAGACGCGCCAGAAGCCAACGCGTGCACCATATTCATACATGCTTTCAGACGCGAAATCGCGGTCGCCGGTCTTGACCCGAACGGCATTGACCTCGATGAGCGCCCCTTCGGACCGCCCATCGCCGTCACCGAGGGAATATTCCGACCCTTCTTCGTAATTGAGCACGAAGTTGACCGCTACGCCGGCATTGCCGGGCCATCTTACGGTCGGTGGTCGATTGGCGTAACCGATGAAGTCGCGCATGCTGATGCCCCCTGCCCGGCCGCCTCAAGGCGTCCAGTCGCGCGGTCCTTCGACCTTGTTGAAGAAGCAGCACCAGTCGCCGGTGTTGACGTTCGGCAAAGCCCGCAATCCGAAGAACATGCCGTCCGCCGGAGCGACGAGATGGGCCAGTTCGTCGCCAAAGATGTTGATGATCTTGGCGAGACTATCGCCCTTCTTCATCGGCTTGAGGAAATCGACGCCCGGCGTCGGCACGAAAATGCCGGAGGCAGGCGCCAGGAGCGCTTCTTGCTGGCCCCTGGTTGCATCCGTCGGGTACGTCGCCTGGCCCGGATACATCTTATAATGCCGCAGGATGTTGATGATCGAATTGGCCAGGTGCCGCGAGATTTCGGCAAATTTCTCAGGCGAGGTCGCCGAGCGGCCACCGAGCTCTACCGTGATCCCGGTCTTGCCGATTTCCTTCATCTGCGCCATCGGCGAACCCTTGGGCAGGAAGTTGGACATGATGCAGCCCCAGCCCTCGCCCATCGCCATGGCGAGCTCGACAGAAGCCGGCGTCTCATCGACGAAAATGGCCTTGGCGAGGAACGAATGCGCGCCGCCCGAATGGATGGAAATCTCGAAATCAGCGACCTTGCTCATCCATTCCGAATGCGCCCAGGCGACACGTTCGCTGAGATAGCCATTGGCCTTGCCCGGATAGATGCGGTTCATGTCGAACGAGAAGGTATCGAGCGGATTGCCGCGATTGGCATTCTCGAAGGCCATGACGTTCATCACGGGCACCATGACGAGCGTGCCGGAAAGCTGGGCCGGATCGACTTCGCGCAGCGCAATCGCACAGGCCATCGGGCCTTCGGGCTCATCGCCATGGATGGCGCCATCGACCCAGAAGACCGGGCCGGGCTTGGTGCCATTGACGATCACCAATGGGATCTCAACCTTTGTGCCGCCGGCCAGCTCGGTGACCGGGATGACGCCGCGGACAACTTCACCGGGCTTGGCAACTGCAGTGCCGACTGTGATGGTTTTTGCTTCGGACACGGTCGTCAGATTCCCTTGAAGGCGTTGTACTTTTCGAGTTCTTCAGGCGTGTAGACCTGCATGAATTCGATCTCGATGCCGCCGGCATCATTGTCGAGGAAGGCCACGAAACCCTCCGGATGCGGGTGGCTGCCATAGACGCCGCAGGCCTGGCAGATGCGCAGTTCCGCGCCCTGCGCCTTGGCGTGATCGAGCGCTTTGTCGATATTATCGACGGCATAGCAGATGTGATGGAGCCCTTCGGCGCCACCGCGCTGCTTCATCCAGGCATCAAACCGCCCGCCCTCTTCAAGCGACTGGCAAAGCTGATATTCGATGCCGCCCAACTGGAAGAGCGCAACGCGGTTCTTGGATTTGGGATAGTCGATGATCGCCGTATCGGTCGGCACGTCGAGAAACTTCGAATACGCGTCGAGCGCCTTTTTCGCATCCTTGACGCCAAAAGCCATGTGCTTGATCGAGAGAACGTTTGGATTGGTAGAAACGGACATATTCACTCCTTAGGCTGCCGGCGCTTTGCGCTCGGCGCGGATGGTGTCGACCACGGCCTTCATGCGGCCGATGGCTTCCTCGATGCGGGGGACGGGCTGGGTCAGGGACATGCGGACATAGTCGTCGACATAGTCGCCATAGATGGTGCCCGGGTAGATCATCACCTTGCCCTCGGCGAGCAGGCGCTCGCAGAACTGGCTGGCGGGAATGCCGGTCGCGGCAGCGACATCGGCATAGACATAGAACGCGCCCTGCGGCTCGGCATAGCGAATGCCCATGGCATCGAGCCCTGCGCACAACGCCTTGCGCCGCTCGTCATAGGTCTTTCGCATCTCTTCCACACACTCCTGCGGCCCGGTGAGCGCGGCCAGCGCGGCGTGCTGGCTGACCGAGGCGACGGAAATGGCAAAGGCATGGTTGACCTCGGCCATGGCGACGATCAGCTCACGAGGCCCGGCAAAGTAGCCGACGCGCCAACCGGTCATCGCATAGGCTTTCGAGAAGCCCGACAGAGTAATCGTCCGCTCACGCATGCCGGGCAGCGACGCCACTGGCTGGATGCGCTGATTACCATAAGTCAGACGCGCGTATATTTCGTCGGAGATAACGATCAGATCGTGCTCGATGGCAAGTTTGGCGATCTTTTCCACCTCATCCGGCGCAGTGACCGTACCGGTGGGATTGTTGGGATTGATCAGCACCAAGACGCGCGATTTCGGCGTAATATGCTTGGCGACCATCTCGGCAGTGAGCGTGAAATTGGTTTCCATGCTCATGCGCACCGGAACCACCGTCGCGTCCGACAGCTCCGCCGCCTGCGAATAGGGATTGTACCCGGGGCACGGTACGATGATCTCATCGCCCGGATTAAGCAGTGACAGCGCAATCACGAACATCGCATGCTGACCGCCGGGGGTGACGACAATCTCATCCGGCGAATAGTCGGCGCCGCCATGCGCCTTGATGTTTTCCGCAATCGCCTTGCGCAGGGCCGGCAGGCCAAGTGGGTGCCCGTAATGGGTCTCGCCACGCCCCAGCGCATCCTGCCCCGCCTTGACGATATGGGCGGGCGTGTCGAGGTCGGGGTCGCCGCGGCCGAGCTTGATGACGTCGGTCAGCCCTTCCGCAATATTGGCCATCCGCGTGATGATATGCTCATCCTTGAGCTTGATGCGGTTTGCCAGGCGATTGGCGTGGAGTTCGCTCATCTGCATGGTTCCCTCCCTCAGAGACCGTAGAGTTCGCTATATTTGCTGGTGAGGTGCGCGATGTAGGGCTCGGGATCGAGACGGCGTCCGGTTGCTTTGATCAGCAGTTCGTCGCGCCCATAGCGGCGGCCATGCTGGTGGATGTTTTCCACCATGAAGAGACGCAGTGGCTCATAGTCGCCACGCGCCAAGCCATCGGCGATGTTACCATCCTGCTTGGCCGTCTCGAACAACTGCCCGGCCATGACATTGCCGATGGTGTAGTTGCAGAAGGTGCCGATCTGGCCTGAGGACCAGTGCACGTCCTGCAGCACTCCCTGCGCATCATTCGGCA
Organism: Devosia soli; assembly: GCF_000970455.1. Taxonomy (GTDB): domain Bacteria; phylum Pseudomonadota; class Alphaproteobacteria; order Rhizobiales; family Devosiaceae; genus Devosia; species Devosia soli. The sequence continues at coordinate 135,054 of NZ_LAJG01000005.1, forward strand.
CGTCGAGGCCGAGATATTCCTTTATTTTTGCGTTCCAGGCTTCCGGCAGGTCCTTGACGGCCAGCGAACCATCGATCAGCGCCGCCTCGATATCGGTGCGCAGCATGACGTGGAAATCATAGGTCAGCTCGTCGGCTTCGACGCGAATGAAGCCTGGCTTGCAGCGGTTGACGGCGCGGAAGAATTCTTCCGCGGTCACATCGGCCAGCTGCTCGGGATAAAAATTCTGCGCTTCGGCAAAATTGACCTGCCAGAATTCCCGGCTGCGGCCGACATGGTTTTCCCAAAGACGCGATTGCGACTCGTGCGCACCAAAGCTGACGCCGCCGACAGCATAAAGCCCAACGAGGTCGGTCGCGAACGGGGTGCGCGTATAGGCCGGATCGACGCCCTGCTCGTAAAGCCCGTGGCCGGCTTCATGCAGCGCGCCAAAGAGGCTCGCGGCCATGTAATTGGGATTGAAGCGCGTGGTGATACGGACATCGTTGCGAGTAAAGGACACCTCGAACGGGTGCAGCGTCGTATCGAGCCGGCCGCGATGCAGATCGTAGCCAACCTTTTGCGCCATGGCCAAGGCAAAGGCGTGCTGCTTTTCGACCGGATAGTGTCGTTCGAGAAAGTCGAAACGTGGCTGCTGCTTTTCACCGATCGCCTTGACCAGAGGCTGCAGCCCTTCGCGAAGGCGGTTGAAGAGCGGCTTGAGCGTGGCAACGGTTTCACCAGGCTCGAAGCGATACATCAGCGCGTCATAGGGGTGTTCGGAATAGCCGATCGCCTCGGCCATTTCGCGATTGAGCGCCACCGTCTGCTCGAGGATCGGAGCAAACTGCTTGAAATCGCTTTCGGCGCGCGCCTTGGCCCAGACGGCATGGCCCAGCGACCCGAGTTCGGCACGACGGCGTGTTAGGTCCGCGGGAATGGCGAGATGGTAATCGATGGCTTCGCGCACCTGCGCCACCATGACTTTTTCCACAGACCCATCGGCAAAGTTGGCTACTTCGGCTTCTGCCGCGTCGAGTCGGCGGCGCGTTTCGGCTGAAACCAAGAGGTCGCGCGTCAACACCGACAGCGTTGCCAACTGTTTGCCACGCGTTTCATGCCCGCCTTCGGGCATCATCGTACGCGCATCCCAATTGAGGATGGACTGCGTGTTTAGCAGGTCGTTCACCTGCCCCATGGCTTCCATAAGCTGCGCGTAACCCATTGCCCCGCCTGACTAATCTTTTGATCGCAGCATTTTTGCTGCTTTTCTGATCGAACGCTTGACGACGCCCGATCTGTGTGCACTTCTTTGATCGTCTGATTGTCGACAATCTGATGATCTAATGGTGGACAGGGTTTCGACGGGTTGTCAAGCGATGCAAATAAGCCAGCGAAAAAATGTGGAGAGACAGCATGAGTGCTGAACTCGGAGGGCTCACCTCCAATGCGGAAAGCCTCGTAGCCATGGCCGTCTGCGGCTATGTCTCAAGCCCCTCGCTCCGCCCCGGCCACTACACGCACTATCCAGATGGCAAGGGTGTCATCCTGCCCGGCATGTTCGGGGTGACCTATAATGCGTCCGTCGGAGACCGGGCTTTCGGCTGGGCCGGCGACCATGTCGAACCCGGCGTGTCGATCGCCCACCCCGACGAAAAGAGCGACATGGCGCTCCATTATTTGAGCTGCGTCGGCAATGAAGCGACCGTCATGTCCGGCCTGGCCAAGGGCGCCAAGGGCACGGTTACCGGCGAGCACGCTCGCCTCCTCGTCGCCTTCCCTGACGAGGTCAACGATCTCCTCAATATCGGCGACCAGATCCAGATCGAGGCTATCGGCCGTGGGATCGCGCTCAACGAGTTCCCCAAGATCGAATTCAAGAAAACGAGCCCGAAGCTGCTCGCCTCTCTGGGCCTAACCCGCGCCGGCAATGGCGCGCTCAAACTGCCGGTCGCCATCGAATTGCCCATCGAGATCATGGGCTCGGGCGCCGAACTGAATTCCGAATATGTCGACCAGGACCTGATGAGCGGTGATCGCACGCTTATGGCCGATCTCGGGATCGACCAGATGCGGTTGGGCGACATCATCGCCATCCGCCACGCCGACCACCATTTCGGCCGCTCCTATCGCGAAGGCGCCGTCTCCATCGCCATCTGTATCCATGGCGACTCGATCATGACCGGCCATGGCCCCGGCATCATGACGCTGATGACCTGCCACGAGGGTGGCATCGAATTCGAAGTCGATCCGTCCGCCAACATCGCCAACTATTTCCGCATTGGAGCCGGCAAATGACCGTCACCTTCAACGAAGCCGACCTCGTTGCCGTCTCGGTTGGCGGCGTGATCGCCCATCCCGGTTTCCCCGGCCTTCCCGCCGAGCCCTATCGCCTCGCCGCGGACGGCACGCCGTTCCTGCTGCCCGCTTGGGGCGGCATCGTCTACAACGTTTCGGTGGGCGACAAGGCTTTCGGATGGGCCGCCGACTGCATTCATCCCGGCGTTTCCATCCGCGGCACCGATGACGGACGCAATCGCGGCCTCAACGTCTTTTCCTGCCTCGGCAACACCGCCACCGTCATGACCGGCCAGGCCCAGGGTTCCAAGGGTGTCGTCACCGGCAAGTCCGGCCGCTTTTCCGAGCAGGTCATCATCCACTTCCCCAAGGAAGTGCGTAAAAAAATGGCCGTCGGCGACCAGATTCTCGTCAAGTCCTACGGCACCGGCATCGTCATCGAGGGCCACGAGAACATCGCCTGCAAGGGCCTCTCGCCGGACCTGCTGAAGGTCCTGCCGAGCAAAGTCGAAGACGGCATCCTCAAGTTCGGTACTGTCGCCACCGTTCCGGCCTTCCTGGTCGGTGCAGGTGCAGGTCTCACCAGCGAAGGCGGCAGCCTTCACATGCAGTCGACCGATAAGGCCGCGCTCGCCGAAGCGGGTCTTGACCAGCTCAAGCTCGGCGATGTCGTCGCCATCGAAAACACCGATAGCCGCTATAATCACGGTTATCTGCGCGGCGCCATGAGCATCGGCGTCGTCGGCCAGACCGATGGCCCGCGCTCCGGCTACGGCCCCGGCATGACTGTGATCATGACCGCGCCAAAAGGCGAACTCGGCACCTATCGCGATGCCTCCGCCAACATCGCCTCGCTTCTCAAACTCGAGGCCTGACCGTGTCGATCACTCTCACCAGCGTCGACAAGCCGAGCCTCGAGCGCTTTATGGCCGAGGGGTTCGAAGCGCTCGGGCTGACGCCTGAAGACGCCCGCATCTTTGCCGATGCGCTGATCTTTTCTGAACTGCGCTTCCACCCCGGCCACGGCCAGGGCGTTCGCCGCCTCCGTCGCTATCAGGAACGGATCGGCGAAAAGCTCGTCGACCCTCGCGCGCCTTGGCAGCTGGTCAAGGAAAGCCCGGCCCTCGCCCTCGTCGATGCTCACAACGGCATCGGCACCGTCGCAGCTGCCAAGGCAATGAAGCTCGCGATCGAGAAGGCAAAAGTCTGCGGCGTCGGCCAGGTCATCGTCCGCAATTCGACCCACTATGGCTCCTCCGCCGTCCATGCCTGCCAGGCCATGGAAGCCGGTTGCATCGGCATCGCCTATACCAATGCCGGCCCTGAAATGGCGCCCTGGGGCGCACGCGAAGGCGCCGTCGGCACCAATCCCTGGGGCATTGCTGCCCCGACCAATCTCGGCTTCCCCGCCGTCATGGATTTTGCCCTGACCACCGCCGGCAAGGGCATGATGCAGTGGCATTCGCGCGAGGGCAAAAAGATGCCGCTCGACTGGGCCCTGACACCTGCGGGCGAAGTCACCGACGATCCCGATGCCGCCATGAAGGGCCCCCTCCTCGCGATCGGCGAATACAAAGGCTATGGCCTTGCCTTCATGACCGATGTTTTGACCGGCGTCATTGGCGGCGGCGGCTTTGGCCTTAAGCCCTATGCCGACCCGGCCAAACTCGACGTCTCGCATAGCCTCACGGCCATCGATATCGAATGGTTCATGCCGCTCGACGAGTTCAAGGCGCGCATGGGCGAGTTCGCCCAAATGGTCAAGTCCCGCCAGACCCGCCCCGGCTTTTCCGAGGTCCTCATCCCAGGCGAGCAGGAAGCACGCCGCGTCGCGAAGAAATCCCAGGCCGGCGTCCCGCTCGACGATGAAGTGCTGGCCGATCTCGTCGCTCTCGGCAAGGAACTCGGCCTCAAATCCGAAATCCAGGCGATTGGCCCCTACAACGAGGCCCGACTGTGAACCTGCAGGCGCCCCCCATTAAACCAGTCCAACCACTTGGCCAGGCCTTCCGGCAGGACGTGCAGGCCCGCCTTCGTGTCGCCGCTGAGTGGCGCGGCGTCGATGGCGTGCTGCTGCTCTCGCCGGCCAATGTCTTTTATGCCTGCGGCTTCAACTTCTCGGTCAACGAACGCCCGATCGGGCTCTATGTGCCCGTCGATGGCCCGGTGCTTCTCTTCGTGCCCTTGCTCGAACTTGAAAATGCCGAGCCAGTCGAAGGCGTGGAACTCGCGACATACGAAGAATTCCCCGGCCTCGTTCATCCGATCGCCTGGATGCTCTGCCAATCCAAGGCCCGTCGTATCGCCATCGACACTCTAGACGCCCGCCTTCTCGCAACGCTCAATACCCTTGCCGACGCGATTGTCCTCGAAGACCTCGCCGCTCCGCTGCGCTTCATCAAGACGGCCGAAGAACTCGAACTCACCCGCATCGCCGCAGGCTATGCCGACCTCTGCCTCTTCCGCCTTGCCAGCGAAGCCGGCACCATAATCCGCAATGGCGGCAGCGAACTCGATCTCCTCGCCGACTGCACCGGCTTTGCCCTCGCGGCCCTGAAGCGCGACTACGGCGCCGCCTTTGCCGGCACCAAGCTCGGCATTACCGCCTCGGTCCATTCCGGCCCCCGCGCCGCCTTGCCCCATGGCTCGACCAGCCACCGCGTCCCCGAATATGGCGACACGATCATCTCCGGCATCGGCGCCAGTCTCGGCGGCTATCATGCCGAAAGTGGCATCACGCTCGTCGTCGGCGAAATGAGCGCCGACCAGCGCCATGTCATGACCGCCATGGCCAACTGCAATGATGCCGCCGTTTCGGCGCTAAAGCCGGGTCAACGTTGCCAGGATGTTAACGAAGCCGCCCTCGATGCGCTCAAATCGGCAGGGCTTGGAGACACCATCCGCCATCGCATCGGTCACGGCATGGGGCTCGAAGGCCACGAGGCGCCCTGGCTCGCACCGGGCGATATGACCACCATCGAAACCGGGATGGTCTTCTCCAACGAACCCGGCGTCTACCGCCCCGGCCGCGACGGCTACCGCACCATCAACACCATGATTGTCCACGACAATCACGTCGAAATCCCCTCGCGCCTGCTCGCGACCCTTCCCATCGACCAGCGCGTCATTCCGCTTTGAGGACCTGAAATGCCCGAACCCGCCTCCTGGCATTACACCAAAATCACCAAGCCCATGTTCGACCTCAAGCCGGTCGATCAGGTGCTGAAGGGCCGCATCATCACCGCTGTCGGCGACGAAATCATCGAAGACGGTTTCGTCGAAATCCGCGGCGGCAAAATCACCCGCGTCGGCACGGCTTCCGAGCTCGGCAACACCGATCTCGCAGTCGTCGACACTGGCGGCAAGACGATCATGCCCGGCCTGATCCAGTCCCACGGCCACCTGTCCTGGGATGGTGTGCATGAGCTGTCCTTCCAGTCCATGTACGATAGTCCCGAAATCCGCGCCTATAAGGCCGCCGGCAACATGCTGAAATCGCTCCGCGCCGGCGTGACGCTGGTGCGCGATCTTGGCGTCCACAATGCCAATCTCTTTGCCAAACAGGCCGTCGCCCAAGGCTTTTTCCCCGGGCCGCGCCTGCTTGTTTCGGGTGAGTCAATCATCCAGACCGGCGGCCATACCTATTGGGTGTGCCGCGAAGCCTCGGGCGCCGATGAAATGCGCCGCGCCGTGCGCGATCAGGTCAAAGGCGGCGCCGATCTCATAAAAATCATGGCCTGCCACGACACGCTGGAATTCACCGATGCCGAACTCGAAGCCGTTATCGACGAAGCCCATCGCAACCGCTTGCCGATCACGGCGCATGCCACCTATGACGCCTGTATCCGTCGCGTCGCCGAATTTGGCGTCGATTGCGTCGAGCATGGCGGCTCGATGAGCGACGAGACGATCCAGATCCTCCTCGACAAGAAGATTCCGATCGTCACCACCTTCTCGGCCCTCGTCATGCAGGCCAAGCCCGACATTGCCAAGGCTTTCGGCATTCCCGAGTGGAAAGTGCTCGAGCGCCAGAAGGCGGTCGGCGACAAGACGCGTTTCGATGGCCTCGTGCGCGCCGCCAAGGCCGGTGTGCCGATCGTCTTCGGCACAGATGCCGGCAGCCCCGCTGTCGAGCACGATGTCATCGCGCCGGAACTCGCCTTCATGGTCGAGGTCGGCGTCTGCCCCAACAATCTCGACGCGTTGCGCGCCATCACCATTCGAGGCGCGCAACTTTCGAAAATGGACAAGAAGATCGGCACTGTCGAAGTCGGCAAGGAAGCCGATCTCATCGTCGTCGACGGAAAACCCGACGAGGATCTCTATGCGCTCGAACGCGTCGAGATGACCTTGATCGCCGGCAAGAGGATGCACTGATGAGCTTTCTGAACGACCATATGGCCACACGCATCACCGAGGACGACGGCTCGTTCCGGACCAAGATGCTCGCCATTGCCGCCGGCATGACCAATGTCATCGCCATGGGTCGCGGCGATCCCGATTTCCATACGCCAGCCCATATCGTCGAAGCCGGCAAGAAGGCACTCGACGAAAACCAGCATCACTATACCGGTCCGCACGGCATCCCCCCGCTCCGCGACGCTATCGCCAAGCATCTCAACGCGGAATATGGCCTCGACTATGCCGCCGACGACATCGCCGTGACAGCAGGCGTCCAGGAATCCATCACCCTGATCATGCTAGCTTTGATCCAGCCTGGCGACGAGGTGCTGATCACCTCCCCGCGCTTCACCACCTATGACATGGCGGTGAACCTTGCAGGCGGTGTGCCGGTGCCGGTGCCGACCTTCCAGAAGGACGACTTCGCACTCGACCTCACCGAGATCGAAAAGCGCATCACGCCGAAAACCAAGATGTTCGTGCTGGTCTCGCCCAACAATCCGACCGGCGCCGTCACTCCGCCCAACGTCATCCGCGGCATCGCCGATCTCGCGATCAAGCATGACCTCGTCATCGTTTCCGACGAGATCTACGCCAAGATCATCTACGACGGCTACGAGCACCTTTCCATTGCCTCGATCAAGGGCATGAAGGACCGCACCATCACGCTCAACGGCTTCTCCAAGACCTATGCGATGACCGGCTGGCGCGTCGGCTACATGGCCGCCCCTGCCGACTTCATCTCGCGCATCACCGACACCCGCCACACGCTCTCGATCAACACCTCGACCATCAGCCAATATGCAGCCCTCGCCGCCCTGACCGGCCCGCAGGAGCCAATTGATGCGATGATCGAGGAATACAAGGCGCGCCGCGATTATCTCCTGCCCGCGCTCGACGAAATGGGCCTCACCTACGGCAAGCCCGGCGGCGCCTTCTACGTCTATATCAACGTTGCTGGCACTGGCATGTCGACGCCCGAATTCTGCGAAAAGCTCTTGCGCGAAACCGGCGTCATGCTCTTCCCAGGCACCATGTTCGGCGATCATGACCCGAGCTATATCCGCATGTCGTTCCTGCAGCCGCTCGACAAGATCAAGGATGCGGTCGAGCGCATGAAGGGCTTCATCGCCAAGCACGCGAAAGCCGCCGCATGACCGAAAAGCCCAATCCCGCCGAAAAATTCGTCGGCATCCAGGTTAGCCCGATCAACTTCATCGACGAGGGCGTCGAAAACCTCCTAGACATCCTTAAGGACCGCGTTGGCGTCAACGTGCTGATGCTGGGCACCGTGTCCTGGCTTGGCCTCAAGACTGGCCGCTCCATCTCGCACAAGCTCGATGGCTGGCCCGACCATGGCGTGCCCGAACCCTTCGCCATGAAGGGCGGCGCCTATTTCGAGCCCGATCCGGCCTATTACAGCGGCACCTTCATCAAGGATTACCGCGCCAAAGACCCAGAGTTCGAAGGCAAGGACATTCTCGACATGGTCATTGCACCCGCGCATGAGCGGGGAATGAAGGTGTTCATCGAGTTGATGGAGCCGTTCTTCAAATATACCGGTCACGGTTCGACCAATACCGTCGATATCCCCAACCTCGCCCAGGCCATGGAAGTCGACATTTTCGGCCGCCTCGGCAGCGATCCCTCGACCAGCCATCCAGACTATCGCAACTGGATCCTCTCGATGATCGAGGACCAGGTTCGCAATTACGACATCGACGGGGTCATGTGGTGCAACGAGCGCAATTCGCCACTCGATACCCTGATCCAGGGCGGCGCCCCTGGCGATTTCTCAACCCACGCCCGTCGCGAAGCCATGGAACGCGGCATCGATGTCGAAGCGTGCCGCCGCGCTCTCATCAATCTCTACGATTTCGTGCAGGAAGCCGCCTCTGGCAAGGAATTTGCCGATGGCGCCTTCATCACATTTATCCGTACGCTGTTGGCCAATCCCGAAGCGCTGATCTGGGAAAAGTTCTGGCTCGAGCGCAACAAGGACCTCGACCGCGAGCTTTATGGCCTCGTGAAATGGTGTAAGCCCGGCCTCAGCTTTGGGCTTAACGTCTGGAACCGCAACCATTTCAATATCTTCCGCCGCGCCCAATGGCCGTGGGAAGAGCAGACCATGTATGCAGATTGGGTGAAGCCCATCACCTACCAGCATCAGGCTGGCGAAGTGTTCACCAAGGAACTAGGCTTCTTCCAGAAGACCATTCTGCGTGACTTTTCGCCCGATGAAGCGACGGCGGTGCTCTACCGCATTCTCGGTCTCAACGAGGCTCCCTATGCCAATGTCATCGCTGCAGGCATGGACCCGGACACCTATGTCTTTGGCCAGTGCGCCGATGCGGTAAAGGGCGTAAATGGCAAGGCCAAGGTTTTCATGGGCCTCGGCGTCGATGCCCCGCGCACCAAGCCCGAAACCGCCAAAATGACCCCCGACATCGCCTACCGGTCGGTTATGGCGACCTATCGTGCTGGCGGCCATGGGGTGGTGCTGGCCCCAAATTATGCCAGCATGCACCTGACTAATCTTGATGGCGTGGCCAAGGCCCTGACAGAACTGGGGCTCAAGTAGTGGCGGCCTACGACACCATCATCCGCAATGCGGACGTGCTGACAAACAGCGGGCTGAAAACCATCGACGTTGCCATCGCAGGCGGAAAGATCGCGGCGCTTTTGCCGACGGGGACCGGCGAAGCCATCGGGACCATCGATGGCGCTGGGCAAACTCTTCTGCCCGGCGTCATCGACATCCATTTCCACATTCGGGCCCCGGCTTATCCGGATCGTGGCACGGTCGAGAGCGAAACCAAGGCAGCGGCAGCTGGTGGCATTACAACCCTTTTCGAAATGCCGATCAGCAAGCCGTGCTGCAATTCCGCAGAACGCATCGAGATGCGTAAAGCGCATTTTGCCGAACATGCCCGGATCAATTTCGGCATCTTTGGCGCGCCGGGCGACCTGACGCCTGAAGCGGTTGGAGGAATGGCGAATGCTGGCGCGATTGCCTTCAAGATCTTTACGACCGAAGCACCTCCCGGCCGAGACGACGAGTTCTTTGGCTTGTCGTTTCCCGACGAGGGGGATCAGATGCGCGCGCTCAAGGCAGTTGCAGCAGCTGGTATTCCGATCGTGGTCCATGCCGAAAGCGCCCAGCTGATCGCAATGTTTGAGACGGCCGCGCAATCGCTCGATCTTGCCAATGCCGATACGCACCTCGCGGCGCGTCCGGCCCTTTGCGAGGCCGTTGCGGTTGCCAAGCTTCTCACCATGAACATGGAGGCACGGGCCAAGCTGCACATCGCCCATGTCACGAGTGCCCTGACGGTGGACGTCCTGCGCCGGTACAAGGGCACGTCCGACTTTTCGGCCGAAACCTGCCCCCACTATCTCTTCCGCACTCATGACGATGTGCGCAAGGCGGGGGTCTTCGCAAAGATCAATCCGCCGGTCCGGCTCCAGGCCGATCAGGATGCATTGTGGTCCGCGCTGGCAGACGGCACTATCGAGCACGTCACGACCGACCACGCGGCTTTTTCCCACGCCGAAAAGCTGGCAAGCGCCAAGGATTTCCTGCGCGCGCCTCCAGGTTCGCCGGGATCGGAAATTCTCCTCCCATCCATGCTGGACGCCGTCGCCAAGGGCCGCATATCGCTCGACAAAGCGATGGCACTTCTCAGCAGCAATGCGGCAGAGCGCTTTGGCCTGGCGAGCAAGGGCCGTATCGAAGTTGGCGCGGATGCCGATATGATCCTCGTTGATTTCGATGGCACAACCGAGATTTCCAGGGACAATCTCCACACCTTCGCTCGCGATGTCGCGCATCTTTATTACGGCGCGAAATTTTCGGGACGAGTGACGCGAACAATTGTTGGCGGCAAGACCGTTTTTGATGGCGAAGTTGTCGGCAAAGCGGGAGACGGCCACTTCGTCGCTCCAGACCGGACGATCCGACCCGACACCAGATTGAGGGCCTGACCCATGAGTGACGCATTCGCCTCTTCGCCTACGGCACGGACCAACGAACCGCCTCTCCTCGAGGTTGAAGACCTGCAGACTTCTTTCATCGTCGGCGAGGGACAGGATGTTCGCGCCGTCGACGGCGTCAGCTTCGTCGTCAAAGGTGGTGAAACACTGGCCATCGTCGGAGAGTCCGGCTCGGGCAAATCCGTGACCAGCCTCTCCATCATGCGGCTTCTGCCCAAGAAGATCGGCCGCATCTCGCGCGGTACCATCCGCCTCCGCGGCAAGGATCTGGTGGGCTTGCCTGAAGGAGAGATGCGCGCCATTCGCGGCAACGATATCGGCATGATTTTCCAGGAGCCGATGACAAGCCTCAACCCGGTCCACACCATCGGCACCCAGATCGCCGAAGTGGTGATGCAACATTCCAAGCTGGGCAAGAAGCAGGCGCATCAGCGCGCTATCGAAATGCTCGAACTCGTCGGCATTCCCGAGCCCGTTCGCCGCGCCAGCCAATATCCGCATGAAATGTCGGGTGGCATGCGGCAGCGTGCCATGATCGCCATGGCGCTTTCATGCGAACCAAGCGTGCTGATTGCCGACGAGCCGACCACGGCACTCGATGTGACGATCCAGGCGCAAATCCTCGATCTGATGCGCAATCTTCAAGCCAAGATGGGTATGGCGATCGTTTTCATTACCCACGATCTCGGCGTCGTCGCCGAAATGGCCGATCGAGTGGTGGTGATGTATGCCGGCCAGGTCGTCGAAACCGGGACGGTCGCCGAAATCTTCACCAAGCCGCTGATGCCCTACACATCGGGGCTCATGCAGTCGATTCCGCGCATGGGTGAATATGAAGAAAAGACCAGGCTCCAGACCATTCCTGGCTATGTGCCGCTGTTGACCAAATTGCCTGGCGGGTGCCGCTTCCGCACACGCTGCGCCTTTGCCGAAGACCGCTGCGCAGCGGCCGAACCGCCGCTCGAAGTGCTCGACAGCGGCCGATCCGTGCGCTGCGTGCGCTGGCGCGAACTCGATCTCAAGACCAAGGCGACGGCATGACCGAGACATCCTTTCCAACGCCAGTCGCGCCGAGCGATGCACTGCTCGATGTGCGGCATCTCAAGAAATATTTCCCGATACGCGGCGGCGTCCTGAGCCGCGTCGTCACTAATGTGAAAGCGGTCGACGACGTTTCGTTTTCGATCCGCCGCGGCGAAGTCGTCGGGCTCGTCGGAGAGTCCGGATCAGGCAAGACCACTGTAGGCCGGACCATCCTGCGATTAGGCGAGCCGACCTCGGGCGTCATAGACTTCGATGGCGCCGATATCAGCAAGCTCTCCAAACCTGCCATGCGGCGATACCGCAAGCGGATGCAGATCGTTTTCCAGGACCCCTACGCCAGTCTCAATCCGCGCGAAAAAATCCGTACCGTTCTCGGTCACGCGCTCGCCGTCCACAATATCGGCACCTCGGCAGATCGCGAAGACCGCATCGTCGCCATGCTTGAGCAGGTCGGATTGAGCGGGGACTACCTTGACCGCTTTCCGCATGAGTTCTCTGGGGGCCAGCGTCAGCGCATCGGTATTGCGCGCGCACTCGCTGTCGAACCCGACTTCATCGTCGCTGACGAGCCGGTTTCGGCCCTCGACGTGTCGATCCAGGCGCAGGTTGTAAACCTACTTGAAGATCTCAAGGACAAGTTCAGCTTGACCATGCTGTTCATTGCCCACGATCTCGCGGTCGTCGAGCATATCAGCGACCGGGTCATCGTGATGTATCTCGGGCGGATCATGGAGATCGCGCCGACGCGAACACTTTATCGCAATCCCAACCACCCCTACACCAAGGCCCTGCTCTCCGCGGTGCCTAACCCCGACATCACGGCGCGTAAAGACCGGATCATTCTCAAGGGCGATATTCCGAGCCCGATCAACCCACCCTCCGGTTGTGTCTTCCGCACCCGCTGTCCCATCGCGATCGCCGATTGCGCCAAGGTCGTGCCGGTGCCGGTCGAGGTTTCGCCCGCGCATTTCAGCGCCTGCATTCGCACCGCCCCACAACCCGCCTACGGCCAACTTGCCGCCCAGGATATGCCATGACCGATCTCGATGTGAAATTCGACCGCTACTACACCTATGACGAGATGACGGAGCGCCTGCGACGGCTGGTCGCTGCTTATCCCGACCTGGCCACGATGACCTCGCTCGCCAAGAGCTTCCAGGGTCGCGACGTCTGGCTGATCGAGATCACCAATCCCAAGACCGGCCCGGCAGCTGAAAAGCCCGGCTACTATATCGATGGCCAGATTCATGCCGAGGAGCACGCAACCTCGGCAGCGGCGCTTTATGCTGTCTATCACCTGCTGACGAAGTACGGCACCGACGAAGAAGCGACGCGCCTTGTCGACACTCAGGTGTTCTATATCCTCCCCCGCATCAATCCCGATGGAGCAGAGCTTTCGCTGGTGCCGCCTTACTACAATTGGTGCGGTAACGGCCGCTTCATGCCGGGCGCCGATCGGCTCGAAGGCCTGATCCCTGAAGATATCGACGGCGACGGCTATCTCGTCTGGATGCGCGTACCCGATCCCAAGGGTGAGTGGAAAAAGAGCGCCAGCAATCCCGACATCATGGTGCAGCGCACGCCTGGCGAGGAAGGCGGCGAATACTATCGCATGTATCCTGAAGGTACCGTCCGCAACTATGACGGGGTGAATGTTCCGGTCGAAAAGCCATTCGATGGCAATATGAACCGCAACTTCCCGACGCATTGGTCACCGCAGGAATATGGCGCTGGCATTCATCCGCTGTCCGAGCCGGAAGCGTTCGGCATGGCCAAATTCATCCTCGACCATCCCAATATCTGCGGCATGTGCGCCTATCACACCCATGGCGGCATTATCCTCAGGCCATCTATGACCAAGCCCGATAGCGCCATGAGCGCGCGGGATATCAATCTCTATAAGGAGATCGGCAAGGTCGGCACGGCGCTGACCGGCTACCCGACCGTCTCGATCTACGAAGAATTCACGCCGGACAAATCCGTCGTCCGCCGCGGCGGCCTGATGGATTGGACCTATGAGGAGATGGGCATCATCTCCTTCGGCACTGAGCTTTGGGACCTTGAGCGCACCGCCGGCGTTCCGAAGGAAGGCTACTACAACCTCTACCCGCGCAATGAAGAGGTCCAGCAAAAGGTCTACGACTACGTTAAGGCCAACATGGCCGAAAAAGGTTGGCGCGACTGGAAGCCGTTCGATCATCCGCAGCTCGGCAAGATCGAGATCGGCGGCATGGTCAATATCTGGAGCTACCGCAATCCGCCGGGCAATCTGCTCGAAGAGATGGTTCGCCAAAACGTCCTCTTCAATCTCAAGCACGCTGCGGCAGCCCCGCAGGTCAAGGTCGAGGATGTGAGCATCACCGCCGTCGGCAGCGATCTCTATAAGGTGCGCGCGGTCATCAGCAATTTCGGCTATCTGCCGACCAATCTCTCGGACGTTGCCATCGCCAATAAGGTGGCAAAGCCCGTCACTGCCTCGATCAGCGTCGACGGCGGTGAGTTGGTGATGAACCCGGAAACGGCCGATCTCGGCAATCTCGCTGGCCGCAACGAGCGCCTTTATCCATGGTCGCCTTGGGGCCAGCAATGGACCGCCAATGGTCGCCCGACCGAGTGGCTGGTCCGAGCTAGGCCCGGCTCATCAGTAACCGTCACGAGCCGCTCCGAAAAAGGCGGCACGCATCGGGTCACAACGACAGTCAACTGAGTTCCTGTCCCAACTGGCTCCGGTCCTTCCTGGGACCGGAGTATTTTTTAGCGGGCAGCTATTTCCTGCACCAGATCCCAGGCCTTAATGCGCTGGTCGTTAAGACCGCTGGCGTCCTGAACGGCCAGATGCACGAAGGCTGGTGCAAGCTCGATCGGGTCCTTCCAGATTTTCCGCAGTTCCGGCGAATATGTCGTTTCGCTCATCGGTGTGTGCATGGCATGGCCGGGGGTCACAATGTTGACCGAGACATTGTAGGGCGCGAACTCTTTTGCCAGAGCGCGCGACAGACCTTCGATACCAAACTTCGATGCGCAATAGGTGCTTTCGTCGACATCGCCGACAATGCCGGCATTGCTGGAAACATTGATGATGGCGCCGGCTCTTTGGGCTTTCATCCCTGGTGCGACGGCTTTGACGCACAGGAAGGCGCCCTTGAGGTTTACGCCCATCAGACGATCCCAATCCGCGATGGTGACGGCCTCGACCGGCTTGAAGAATATGATGCCGGCATTGTTGATCAGTATGTCGATCCGACCCGCCTCAGCTTCGATGGCTTTCAAAGTTGGTTCAATACTTTCGGCGTCGGTGAGATCGAGCTTGCGCGGTCGAATGTCGCCGGGCAGTTTGGCAATGCCCTGAAGCTCATCCTCCAAGACGTCAAGGGCATAAACGGTAGCGCCTTCCGCACCGTAAAGCTGGGCGATGGCGCGGCCAAGGCCGCGTGCTGCGCCAGTGACGATGGCAATCTTGCCGTCCAGTTTGCCGCTCATGTCGCGATCCTTCCGCCGTCGATAACAAGCCCAATTCCGGTGACGAAGGAAGACTGTTTTGAAGCAAGGAACAGCACCGCTTCGCCGATTTCGTCACCCGTGCCCATGCGGCCGAGCGGCGTAATGGACCGCCATTTTTGTTCTAACGCATCGGGGTCTGCGGCCTTCTCCAGATTTCTCCGGTTCATGCCCGTGTCGATAACGCCCGGATTGATGGCGTTGCAGCGAATGTTGCGGGTCGCATATTCAATGGCGATGACGCGCGTCATCGACATGATGCCGCCCTTGGATGCCGCATAGCTGAGATTGCCACCGACATTGGCAAAGGCGCTGACGGAGGAGTTGTTGACGATGGTACCGCCACCATTGCGCAACAGCGCCGGGATGGCGTGTTTGCAACCGAAAAAGGTGCCCTTGAGGTTGATGTCGATCACGCGCTCGAACAGGGCTTCAGTGACATCCTCGGAGGGCGTCACCGGCTGTTCAATGCCGGCATTGTTGAAGATGGTATCGAGCCTGCCGTGATCCTTTTCCGCCCGTGCAACCAGCGCGGCGACCTGGTCTTCTTGAGACACGTCTGTGTGCTGAAAGACAATCGCGAGGCCAGCCGCTTTCGCCTCATCGGCCAAACGCGCGCCCTCTGCGTCATCGACATCCCCGACGACGACTTTAGCGCCTTCGCGGGCAAAGAGCATCGCAGTCGATCGCCCCATTCCGCTCGCGCCGCCGGTGATCACGGCAACCATGCCTTCTAGTCTCACATCTACCCCCAGATTTGGTTTCCAAATCCTACATTATTGTATGCTTGTAATACAAACTCAAAGTCGTAGATTTGGGCAAACGGAGCATGTGATGAGCCATTCGATTACCCTATCCAGCCCTAGAGATATCTACGCCCCTGCCAGCTATGAGCATGTGGCCCAAGCAGGCGATTTTGCTTATGTTGCCGGACAGGTGTCGCGTGATGTCGCCGGTAACCTGGTTGGGCCGGGCAACGCCACCGAACAGGCGGCGCAGGTTTATCGCAACATCGACGCTATCTTGCGCCATATCGGTGCGAAGCGCGACCAAGTTGTAAAAATCACCACCTATCTCGTGGACCCGGCCGATTCCGCCGCCGCTGCGGCACAAAGGAAGGCGTTCTTCGGTGCGCACCGCCCGCCCCATACCGGTCTGATCGTCGCGGCGCTGGGCGGACCCGAGGTCAAGCTCGAGGTTGAACTTGTCGTCTACACCCCGCGCTAGGCTTCAACCCAGCGCGAGGGCCTCTGCGACACGGCCTGCGCCATAATCGCGCTCGGCCGCTGCGCGGGTGATCTTTTCCTCGCGCAGGTCGGCGGCCAAGGCGGCAAGCGGACGCTCGCCTGGATCGCCAAAGCCGCCACCGCCCAGCGTTTCGACGCGGATCACTTCGCCGGCTGCTAGGACCAGTCCGGAGGCTTTAGAATGCAGGTTTTCTTCCTGCGCCGTGCCCGGATTGCGCCGGATGCGCGTCACATTTGACGCCTTGCCTCCGGCCACACCAGGCGCCGGGATGATGTGGGCATCCGAGCGAGCGGAGAAGGTGGTGTTGTCCTCACGAATTCGGATCTGCCGGGCCATGCCCATACCGCCGCGGTGCAGCCCTGCCCCGCCGGAATCCGGCACGAGGCAATATTCGTCTAGCAATAGCGGATATTCGAGTTCCAGCGCTTCAGCCGGCAGATTGGTGGAATTGACCGTGTGCACATGGACGGCATCCATGCCGTCGCGGTCGGCAAAGGCGCCTGCCCCACCGCCCATGCTTTCGGGATAGACATAGGTCGCCTGGCGGCCTTCATGCCAGCCAGAGATGGAGACGGCCGATGTCGAGTCATTGCACGATGCCATGACCTTATCTTCTGGCATGGCTTGGTAGAGTGCGCCGAATACGGCGCCGCAAAGACGGTTTGAAGTCACAGCGCGACCGGCGACAGCGGCGGGCGCCTTCGGGTTGACGATCGTGCCCGGCGGCGCGGAGATGCCGATGGGGTCGATAATCCCCTGATTGGGCATCAGGCCGGGATCAAGCACCGCTTTGACGCAATAGTAGATCGAGGCTTTTAGGGCACTGTCCGGCAGGTTGATGGCGCCGCGCGCCTGCGGACCTGAACCGGCAAAATCGAAAGAGAGCTTGTCCCCTGCAATGGTCGCCGTGCAGACGATCGGCACCGGTTCGCCCGGAAACCCATCATCATCCATGGCGCGTTCGAAGCGATAGACGCCATCGGGCAAAGCGGCCACGCGATTGCGCAAGCGACGGCGCGTATAGGTCAGGATATCTTCGATGGCTTGCGACACCGCCGCCCAGCCCATGCGATCGACCAGTTGCACCAGCATCGCACCGCCTCGAACATTGGTGCCGATCTGTGTCCGCAGGTCGAGCAGGCGCTCTTCGGGATCGCGCGTGTTGTGTGCGATGAGTTCGAGGAGATCCTCGTCGATCTCACCGCCCCGCGCGATGCGGATGATCGGAAGGCGAATGCCCTCCTCAAAAATCGAACGGGATGTACCCGATGTCGATCCCGGCGTCTTGCCACCAACGTCGGCATGGTGCGCGATGTTGCCTGCGAAGAAGCGGACCTCGCCATCATGATGCACCGGCGTGATGATCGAGATGTCCGGCAAGTGACTGCCGCCTGCAAGATAGGGATCGTTGGCGATGAAAGCGTCGCCAGGCTTCATTGCCGATAAGGGATAGCGCGCCAGCATTGCTTCCACGGCACCGATCATGGCGCCGAGGTGAATGGGAATGTGGTCGGCCTGGGTGACAAGCCGTCCCTGGGCATCAAAGATCGCTGTCGAGCAATCGCGCCGTTCCTTGATGTTGGACGAGAATGACGAGCGAATGAGGATAGATCCCATATCCTCGGCGATAGCGAGCAACCGGTTGGAGAACACCTCCATCTGGATGGCATCGGCGATGTGATCGTTGTCCTGGCTCATAGGTTCGTCTCCACGATCAGATTGCCCCAGCGGTCGGCGATAACAGTTTGTCCCGGCAGGATCAGGCTCGTCGCGCTCATCTCATTGATGATGGCCGGGCCGGAAATCGGCACACCGGACGGCAAGTCGCCACGATGATAGATGGGTGTCTCGAGCCAGCCACGAGTGGCATCATAATAGACAGGCCGCGAGCCGGTCCGAGCGGCCTCAAGACTGTTTCCGCCTTGCACTTCAGCCTGCGGCGCCTTTTCGACCGCACCGATCGCCTGCACGCGGGCCGAGACGAACTGGATCGCCCGGTGCCTGATATCGTAGCCATATTCCTTGACGTGGGCGGCGTGGAACCGCTCCTCGAGCTCCTTGAGATTGCCGGCGCCGAGGCCGCTGCAATCGACCTTGACCTCAAAATTCTGGCCACGATAGCGGGCGTCGAGCACGCGATTGAAGCGGCGGTCACCGCTGGCGACGCCGTCATTGTCGAGCCAGGCTGCACCCTCGGCCTCCATGGCGTCGAAAAGGTCGAGCACATGGGCCCAGTTCTCTGCGGTGCAATCCGAGAAGAAACTGCGCACATAGTCAGAGCTGAGATCAGTCAGGAGCATGCCGCGGGCACAGAGCGTGCCCGGCTCGCGGGGAATGAGAATACGCGGCAGGCCGCATTCGACCGCGACTTCCGCCGCATGAAGCGGTCCAGCGCCGCCGAATGCGCAGAGGGCAAAATCGCCCATGGCGTAGCCTTTTTCCACCGACACCGACCGGATCGCGCGGCTCATATTGGCATTGGCGATCTGGATGATGCCGAGGGCGGCAGCTTCAAGCGAAATGCCAAGCGGCTCGGCAATAGCCTCGCGAATGACCCGGCGTGCCGCGTCGAGATCGATCTGCATGCGCCCCCCCAAGAGGGTCGTCGCGTCCAATCGGCCTAGGCACAAGTTGGCATCGGTAATCGTGGGCTCGGTGCCACCGCGCCCATAGGCGACAGGACCCGGCGCTGCGCCAGCCGATCGTGGACCGACCTTCATCGAACCAGCATCATCGATCGCGGCAATGGAGCCGCCCCCGGCCCCGATGACGTGAATGTCGAGCATCGGCGTCTTGACGGGATAGCCAGCGACGAGCCGCGCACTGGTAAAAAGCGGTGTGCAATTGTCGATGAGGGAAACGTCGGTCGAGGTGCCGCCGACATCGAAGGTGATGAGATTGGGCAGTCCCGCCACGCGCCCGATCTCTGCTGCGCCCACCACACCGGCTGCCGGCCCGGATACGCAGGTGCGCACCGGGCTCGCATAGACCGTGTCTATCGACATCAGCCCGCCATTCGAATGGATCGTATAAGGCGCGGCGGGAATGCCGACATCGGCGACGCGCTTGCGGAAGCGCTGCAGATAGCTGCCCATGCGCGGCCCAACAAAGGCATTGACCGCGACCGTCGACATGCGCTCGAACTCGCGGAATTCCGGCAGGATTTCCGAGGAAAGGCTCACATAGGCATCGGGCAGAAGCTCGCGCACAACCTCCTTGGCACGCGCCTCGTGCTCCGGCCGGCGATAAGAATGGAGGAAGCAGATGGCAACGCTTTCGACACCGATAGCCGCCAATCTGGCGACTGCTTCACGTAGCGAGTCTTCGTCGATTTCCTGCAGCACTTCGCCATCCGGTCCAATCCGCTCGAGCACCTCGACGCGGCGGTCGCGTGGGATCAGAACGGGTGGCTTCTCAACGCGATAGTCGTAGATCGACGGCCGCGCTTGCCGGCCGAGTTCAAGCACATCGCGAAATCCCTTGGTCGTCACAAGCCCGGTCCGCGCGCCGCGCCGCTCGATGACGATATTGGTCGCAACAGTCGTGCCATGCGCCAGATAGATTACGTCCGAAGGCGCAAAACCCAGCTCGCCGAGCATATCTCGCAAGCCATTTTCGATAGCCTCGGACGGATCGTGCGGTGTCGAGGGTGTCTTGAAGAAATGGACATCGCCCGAACGGTCATCGAGTAAGGTGAAGTCCGTGAACGTGCCGCCGACGTCGACGCCAATGCGATACATGTATGGAAAAACCAGGTTGAGAAGAGGCCATCTATCCCGACCTTGTCATACAGTATACAATCGATCAACCGACTTTCTGGCGGGCCACTGCCCTAGCGGCTGATGGAAACGTCGCCAGTTTTCTTGCGCGCGATCAAGAGCATGTGGTCTTCCAACGCCTCCTGGATGGCTTTGAACGGCGTCGATGGCTTGGCAACCTGATCCACGATCCAGTCTCGGAACTGCTCATGCTGCCGAGCGCTTGCCTCGAGGTCTTCATCGCGGAAGCGCTCGAAATTGAAGATGATGAGGACATGCCGTGCGATCGTATCCCAAAGCGTACCGACGATCGGATTGTGCGCGGCCTGACGGATCGCGCGGTGAAATTCGAGATCGGCAATCAGCGAGTTGCGCAGACTGCCGCCTTTGGCCGATGCGATCATCAATTCGATCGGCGGTTGCAGAACCGCTGGGCTACCCTGCCCCTTGCGCCAATTCTCGATGGCATCACGCAGCATGAACGTCTCTAGGCTGAGGCGCACTTCCATGATCTGCTGGGTAATGCCTGGTTCGAAGGCAGCGACGCGATAACCCTTGTGACCACCGCCACTGATGATGCCCTGTGCGTGAAGAACTTTCAGAGCTTCACGGATGGGAACGCGGCTGACTCCGAGTTTTTCGACGAGCGTCGTCTCGACAATCCTCTCATTGGGCATAATGATCCGGGTCGCAATAGCCTCCGCGATCGTATCGGCAACGCTCTCGGACAGCGAAATCCGCTTGGGTTGCGGCAATTCGACAAGACTAGCTTCGCCGGGCATCTGGGTCTTTACCTCGCTCGCCGGGGGCAGTTCCTAGCCCTCTACGCAAAGGCGCTTCTAACACCCGACCTAAGTCGCGACAACATTGGGTTACAATTATACAATCTCTGAGACAGCTGCTTAGGCAGGACCAAAGTCGTCGGCGTAGATTCCGAGCTCCAGCACACCGTCCGGCGAAATTCTGCCGCGATACATGCCTTCTGTATTATGGACGAGCGACACCGAACCGGCAGCATCAATGGCAATCAGCCCCGCGCCTGCGCCGTCGTCTTTGAGTTGGTTGATCGCATGCTTCGTTGCCTCGTCGAGCGAAACACCGAGGTAGGCTATGCGCGCCGCGATGTCATGGGACGTACATCGACGGATAAAATATTCGCCGAGGCCGGTGCATGATACGGCCACCACGCCGTTCTGCGCATAGGTCCCGGCGCCGATAATCGGTGTATCACCGACGCGGCCCGCTCGCTTGTAGGTGTAACCGCCGGTTGATGTCGCTGCCGCAAGATTGCCGAAATCATCCAGCGCGACGGCGCCAACCGTGCCGTGCTTCTCCGCTTCGGTGCGCGCACGTGTGAGTTTCCCGGCGCGCTCATCGTCCGCCCTTTGCCAGTGTTGTTGGCGAAGTGGCGTCGTGAAGTAACCCTGCCCGACTATGTCGAGCCCTTGCTGTCGGGCGAAGTCATCCGCACCAGCGCCTGAAAGCAGAAGGCACGAGCCATCATCAAGAATCCGGCGCGCTGCAAGTATGGGATTGCGGATGTGGCGAGCCGAAGCGATGGCACCCGCTGCACCCGTGCGACCATCCATGATCGCGGCATCGAGCTCGTGCTCCTGTCGTTCGTTTAAGACGGCGCCATGTCCGGCGTTGAAGCTCGGATGATTTTCGAGCGCGACGACCGCAGCCTCGACTGCATCTAATGCCAGCCCACCCTTTCCGAGCACCTCCCATCCTGCAACAAGCGAGCTTCGCAGCCCGTCGCGCGCCGCACGATAAGCCTCATCGGTCATCGAACCGCGCGGGATCGTTCCGGCGCCGCCGTGGATAGCCAGTGTCGCCAATTGATCGGTCCCCTCTAGATTGCCGCTTGATCGGCGCCGCCTTGTGGTCAACCCTGAAGCGAGTTGCGCCGGGGGTCAATCGGTGACCCACCGCAGGATCGCGTCAGGACGTTGGCTGTGAAAATTTCCGACATGAATTGGTTTGCCGTTGAAGATTATCTGCGCCACGACGATCGAGCGATAATACCGCTCGGCTCGACTGAACAGCACGCCTATCTGTCGAATAGCGTTGATTCGATCCTCGCAGAGAAGGTGGCTGTCGAGGCTGCGGAGACGACCGGTGTCCTGGTCTTTCCCGTTCTTGCCTATGGCATCACTCCCTATTTCACGGCCTATCCCGGCAGCGTCTCCCTGCGCCTTGAAACCTATGGCCGGATCATCACCGATGTCCTCGACAGCCTTGCCGGACAGGGCTTTCGGCGCTTCCTGTTCGTCAATGGCCACGGCGGCAACAGCCCGGGCCAGACGACGGCGCTCGAATGGCTGAATAGTCATGCCGATTGCCGGGTGCGCTGGCATAATTGGTGGAATGCGCCCAAAACCTTCGCAAAGGTTCAAGCGATCGATCCCGTCGCGAGCCACGCCTCCTGGATGGAAAATTTCCCGTGGACGCGACTGCCCAATATCGGCATGCCCAGCGAACAAAAACCGATGAGTGATCTCGACAGACTCAAGACCATGGGGAGCCCGGCCGTGAAAGACTATCTCGGCGACGGCAATTTCGGCGGCTTTTACCAGCGCGCAGACGAAGACATGCATGCCATCTGGGATGTTGCGATCGAAGAAACGCGCAGCTTGATCGAAAACGACTGGAGTTAAGTCGGTGTCCGTTTCATTCGATTTTTCCGGCAAATCCGTCATCGTCACCGGGGCCGCGCAGGGTATTGGGCGGCAGATCGCGCAGAGCTTTTTCGATGCTGGTGCAAGGGTGGCGGCTTTCGACATCGATCGCGCCGGGATGGCAGCGCTCGAGAATTCCGCGCTTCTTGTCGATGTCGATCTTTCCGACCAGCAAGCGGTCGCCACGGCGGTTGAGACTGTCGTTGCCAAATTCGGTGGTATCGACATTCTTGTCACGGCGGCGGGGGGCGTCAGGGGTCAGGTGGGCGGCCCGATCGAGGCCGTGACGCAAGAAAACTGGCAGCGGCTGTTCGCTGCCAATGTCGAAAGCGCGCTTTGGTGCGCGCAGGCTGTCGCTCCGCACATGAAGAGGAGGAGCGCTGGGCGGATCGTCACGATTTCATCGGGCGCGGGTCTCCGTCCGAGCCTGACTGGCATTCAGGCTTATTCCGCTGCCAAGCACGCCCTGGTCGGCTTGACCAAGCAGCTTGCACTCGAACTCGGCCCTTCCGGCATCACCGTGAACAGCGTAGCGCCGGGATTTGTCCTTTCCAATCCTAACACCCAGCGACAATGGGATAGCTATTCGGCTGACCAACAAGATCGACTCGTTGCTTCGACCTTCATGCGGCGCCTTGGCACGCCAGAGGACATTGCCGCGGCAGCGCTCTTTCTAGCTTCAGAGGAAACATCCTGGATTTCCGGACAGATTCTTAGCGTCGACGGTGGCCGTGCCTAACCCTGAATTTTTAGCCTAGCGCTCGACACCCAGTCTCGACATCTTTTCGCTCAGGGTTCGACGCGGCACCTGCAGTGCCTCCGCCGCGGCAGCGATAGAATTGTTATGGCGCGTCAATTCGGCCTCGATCAGACGCCGTTCGTAGGCGGCCACACGTTCGGCTAGCCCACCCTGGACAGCAGGCGCATCGGCCACATCGAGACCGATGATCGCTTTGAGCGACCGGCCGGTCGCATCGAGGCCAATGGCAAAGCGATCCGCCGCGGCCTTCAACTCGCGCACATTGCCGGGCCATCTATGATGCAGCAGGGCCTGGATGTCAGCGGGATGCAGGGTTGGAACCGGACGACCGAAACGCTTGGCCGCCTCCCCAAGGAAATGGTGGAAGAGGAAAACGCAGTCGTCTCCGCGATCACGCAGTGGCGCGAGAGGCAACGTAGCGAGGTTGAGCCTATAATAGAGATCCGCGCGGAATCGGCCCTCGCGGCTTTCCTTGGCAAGATCAACTTTCGAGGCCGCAATAATGCGAAGGTCGAGCGGAATTTGCTTGTTGGAGCCCACACGCTCCACTACGCGCTCCTGGATGACGCGCAGGACTTTGGCTTGAGCCAGGAGCGGCATGGACTCGATTTCATCGAGCAGGAGCGTTCCGCCATTGGCATATTCGAACTTGCCGATGCGCTGCGCACCCGCACCCGTAAAGGCACCTGCCTCGTGGCCGAAGAGTTCGCTTTCGATCAAATCGGCCGGAATGGCAGCACAATTGACCGCGACGAATGCGCCTTTGGCGCGCGGCGAAAAATCATGAAGGCAACGGGCAACGACCTCCTTTCCCGTTCCGGTTTCACCCAAAATGATCAGGTCTGTGGGAATATGAGCCAGTTCAAGGACTGCTTGCCGAAGCCGCTCCATCGGGGGCGAATTGCCGACCAGCCGATTGGCCAGTTCGGCCTCACCGCCATCCAGGCGTCTCCGCAAACTGGCAATTTCGCGTTTGAGAGCAGACTGCTCAGCGGCCTTCTTCAAGCTTGAGACGAGTTCATCCGGCACATAGGGCTTCTGGATGAAGTCGAAGGCACCCTGCCGCATTGCTTCCACGGCCATTGGCACATCGCCGTGGCCAGTGATCAGAATGACTTCCGCCGGCACGGTTCGCTCTCGCACCTTGCGCAACAGATCGAGACCCGACAGGCCGGGCATGCGTACGTCACTCAGGATGACATGAGGCTTGACCTCGTCGAGCCGGGCGAGCGCCGAGCTGGCGTCGGTCGCGACGTGCGTTTCAAACCCTGATAACCGCAGCCATTGTTCGAGCGCAGTGCGGATCATTTCCTCATCGTCGACGATAAGCACGCTTTGGTCAGGCAATCTGTTCTCTTTCGGCTTTGACAACCATTGGAAGGGTCAGCGTGAAGCTGGCTCCATGGCCGGCTGGGCTTTTGACGGCAAGGGTACCGCCCATGTCGCGCACAAGGCCATAGGAGATCGATAGGCCAAGGCCCAGCCCCTCTCCTGGTCCCTTGGTGGAATAGAAGGGGTCGAAGATATTGGTCAGCGTTTCGGCCGGAATGCCGGTCCCCGTGTCGCTGACGGTGAAACCTGCGTGACCTTCAATTTCGACGTCGACACCGATCGAGAGAACGCGGACGCTCTGGCCAGCCATGGCATCGGCGGCGTTGGTGAAGAGATTGATCAGCACCTGTTCGATATGGACAGGATTGCCCGCCACTCTGATCGGCGCGCGCGGACGGCGGTATTCTACCTCGATGCCGAAGGCTCGCAGCTTGTGATCGACGAGCTCGAGCGCATTGGCAATAACGGCAGCTGCATCGGCTTCCATGGGCGCGCCGCTTTGCTTGCGGGCAAAGGTTTTGAGATGGCCGGTCAATGCAGCCAGGCGATCGACGATGCGGTCGATATGGCCGAGGACACTGGTGATGTCGTCATCCTGGCGGCGCGCGGCCAGAAGTTTGGCGCTGGCAAGGTGGGTCGTCAGCGCCGCAACGGGTTGGCTGACTTCATGGGCAACCCCCGCCAGTGCCTGGCCGAGGCTGGCAAGTTTGGCGGCTTGAACAAGATGACCCTGAACCGCCCGCTCGGCGGCCTCGGCCCGGATGCGTTCAGCGATCTCGGCCCGGAGGGCCTCATTGGTCACGTAGAGATCTTCGGTGCGCTCGGCTACGCGCTGTTCCAGCTTTTCATGATCGGCAAGGCGCTGGGCCAGCATGCGGCGGCGCTGGAGGAGGAGTGCGGCGATAAGGCAGAGCGCGGCTACGGCGAGCGCAGCGGCAAGGGCGGCGATCCAGGCATCGCGGAAGAGCGGCCAGGCGGGCGTGAAGGAAATGATACGCCACTGATGGACCGGCAGGCGCATCTCGTCAACGATGAAGATGCCGCTCGTATCGGTATCTTCGTCGGCGATATAGGCGAAATCTACGCCGCGCGAGGGCCAGATATCGACGGCGACTGGTTGATCGCTGGCGCCTTGCGCGCCATAGCGCAATTGCGGGGCGATCATCGCATAGGTGCTGGCAGGAAGCGGCGAGATCGGGCGATAGCGCCAATCAGGGCGGGTCGAAAGGATGGTGATATTGTTGATATCGACGATGCCTATCAGCTCGCCCGAGCGCCACCAATTGGCTTCTATCTCCCCGAGATTGACCTTGGTGACGGCAACGCCGAGCGGGCCATTTGCGCCGTCAATGCGGCGGGCGAGGAAATAACCGGCAACCCCGGTGACCGAACCGACGGCGTAGAATTTCGCATCGCCATCGAACATGGCTTCTTCGAAATAGGGGCGATAGGCGAGATTTTCGCCGACGAAACTGTCATATGCCCACCAATTGGAGGCAGCGACGACATGGCCATCGCGCGCGAGAACGAAAAGTTCGCCGGCGCCTGCCGTGTCATTGAGGCGGGAGAGGAAGGCATTGGCGGCGTCGCGGCGGTCCGTATCCTGCGGGTCGGCGAGAACGTCGCGGACTTCGGCGGCCAGCGCGATGCTCGAGGGGAGATAATGGAAGCGCTCGATGATTGCTTCGAGCGTACGATCAAAGAGCGCGAGGCGCCGATCGGCCTGATCGCCGGCATTGCGGAGGCCAGCCGAAAGCGTCCATTCAAACGCTACCCAGCCTGTGCCGAGGATGGCGAGAGCCGCCAAGGCGAAAGCGAGCAGCGTGCGCCGAGAGCGTATTCCGCGATGTACCGAACTCCTGGCCATGGTCCTCGCTGGCAAGAATTTGCCACCCTTCTGGGATGTTCTGGCAAGTTTCTGCCACATTGACCAGAACGGATTGCGAAAAACGCAGGTCTGGCTTGCATTTTTGAGTTGGCATACGGTTTGCAACACGAATTGCGAGACCGGCGGAGGAGCCGGCTAACAGATTATTTCCGGGAGGAAACCAATGAAGAAGACTTTTGCCGTCGCCACGCTGCTTGCCTTTGCCTTGTCCGGCACTGCCTTTGCGCAGGACTATCCAACCAAGCCGATTACGGTCGTCGTGCCCTTCTCGGCTGGCGGCCCGACCGACACCGTGGCGCGCCTCGTTGCGGAGGCGATGAGCCAGGACCTCGGCCAGCAGGTCGTGGTGCAAAACGTCGGCGGCGCGGGCGGTACGCTCGGAGCTGGCCAGGTCGCAACGGCACCCAACGACGGCTATACGCTGCTTCTCCACCATATCGGCATGTCCACCGCGCCGACCCTTTACCGCAGCCTGCCTTACGATCCGCTGACCGACTTCGCGACCATCGGTCTCATCACTTCGGTGCCGATGACGTTGGTCGCGCGTAAGGATTTTGAACCCAACACGCTCGAGGAACTGCTGACCTACATCAAGGAGAACGGCGAGAATGTCACCTATGCCCATGCCGGTATCGGTTCGGCAAGCCAGCTCTGCGGCATGCTGCTCATGGAGCAGACCGAAACCGTCATGACCACCGTGCCCTATCAGGGTGCCGGTCCGGCGATGACCGATATCATCGGCGGCCAGATTGACATGATCTGCGATCAGACCACCAACACAACGACCCAGATCCAGGCCGGTGAAGTCAAGGCTTATGCCGTTACCTCGCCTGAGCGTCTGACCAACCTCCCGGATTTGCCGACCACCAAAGAAGCCGGACTCGATCTCGAAATCGGCGTGTGGCACGGACTTTATGCGCCGGCGGGCACTGATCCGGCGATCATCGAGCGCCTTGAAGGTTCGCTCCAGAAGGCTCTGACCAACGAAACGGTCGTCGCCCGCTTTGCCGAACTCGGTACGACGCCGGTAACGGCTGCCGAAGCCACTCCCGAAGCCCTGACCGAAACGTTGACCAGCCAGATCGAACTCTGGCGCGGCGTGATCGAAGCGGCCGGCGTCTACGCCGAATAAGCCAACAGCAAAGCGGCCCGCGTCCGTGCGGGCCGCGCCGGCACACAACCAACAGGTCTTTGGGGAGGCGGCCATGCTGGCCAAGTTTTCACTCCGCGAACTACTCGCGGGCGGCATCTTCGTGCTCGCCGGCGCTTATTTCGCGCTCGAAGCACTCAATTATGAGGTGGGAACCGCTTTCCGCATGGGTCCAGGCTTCATGCCGCTGCTGCTCGGCGCCGTGCTCGCCATGCTGGGCATCGGTGTTGCCGCTAGTGGCTGGCAGAAGCCGGACATCGAGAAGCCGCTGCCGCCATCCTGGCGCGGCATTGCGTTGATCATCGGCGTCGTCATCTTTTTTGGCGCGACCATTCGCGGGCTGGGCTTCGTACCGGTCGTATTCATCGGCGCCTTCGGTTCGGCCATGGCCAGCCGGCTCAATTCGCCGCTCTTTGCCGCGCTTTTGGCGGCCGGGCTCACCGTTCTCTGCACCGCCATCTTCGTCATCGGCCTCGGCATGACCGTGCCGTGGTTCGGACCCTGGCTCGGTCAATAGGAGCGATCAATGGATATCATCGGCTATCTCGGCCTCGGCTTTTCCGTCGCCCTCGACCCCATCAACATTCTCTACTGTTTTATCGGCGTGCTGCTCGGCACCCTGGTCGGCGTCCTCCCCGGCATCGGGCCGACGGCGACAATCGCCATGCTCTTGCCGATCACATTCTCCCTCTCGCCAGCCGCCGCGCTGATCATGCTCGCCGGCATTTATTACGGCGCCCAATATGGTGGCTCGACTACCGCGATCCTGATCAACCTGCCGGGTGAAAGTTCGTCGGCGGTGACGGCAATCGACGGCTACCAGATGGCCAAGAAAGGCCGCGCCGGACATGCGCTCGCGACTGCGGCTCTCGGCTCGTTCTTTGCCGGCACGGTCGGGACGCTGCTTCTAGCCTTCTTCGCCCCGCCCCTGGCGCGAGCGGCGCTCAATTTTGGGGCGCCGGAATATTTCGCGCTGATCGTTCTTGGGCTTCTGGTCTCGATCGCTCTGGCCCATGGCTCGATCCTGAAAGCGCTGGCGATGATCGTTCTGGGTCTCCTCCTCGGGATGGTGGGCCAGGACATCTATACTGGCACGCCGCGCTTCACGCTGGGCATACGCGAGCTCTATTCAGGCCTCAACTTCGTCTCCGTGGCCGTCGGCATCTTTGGCGTCGCCGAAATCCTGCGCAATCTCGAAAACGAGAAGGGCCGCGATGTCATGGTCAAATCCGTCAAGGGACTGTGGCTCGGCAAGGAAGAACTCAAGCGCATCGTCGCTCCGGTGGTGCGCGGGACGGCACTCGGCTCCATCCTCGGCATCCTGCCGGGCGGGGGACATATCCTTGCGTCATTCGCCTCCTATTCGGCGGAAAAGCGGCTTTCCAAGCACCCGGAGGAATTCGGCCATGGTGCTATCGAAGGCGTGGCGGGTCCTGAATCGGCGAATAATGCGGCGGCGCAGACCTCGTTCATTCCGCTGATGACCCTCGGCATTCCGGCCCATCCTGTGATGGCGCTAATGGTTGGTGCCTTCATTCTCCAGGGCATTACACCCGGCCCGAACGTGATCAACGACCAGCCGGCACTCTTCTGGGGCATCATCGCGTCGATGTGGATCGGCAACCTCTTGCTGGTGCTTTTGAACCTGCCGCTGATCGGGCTCTGGGTGAAGATGCTCTCCATCCCCTATCGCGCGCTGTTCCCGGCCATAGTGCTCTTTGCCTGCATCGGCTGCTATTCGATCAACCAGAACATTTTTGACGTCTTCGCCATCGGCTTCTTCGGCATCCTTGGCTATGTGCTGATCCGCCTTGGCTGCGAACCGGCACCACTCCTTCTCGGCTTCGTCCTGGGGCCGCTCCTCGAAGAACACTTGCGCCGCGCCATGATCATCTCGCGCGGTGACCCGATGGTTTTCCTCGAACGCCCGATCTCGGCAACGCTGCTGGGTTTGGCCTTGCTCGCGGTGATCATTGCGGTGCTTCCCTCGATCCGGAAGAAGCGCAAGGAAGTGTTTGTCGAAGAGGACTGAGACGACTCTGCCCAAAATCATCGGCCGCCGGAAAGCGGCCGATTTCTTTGCAGCATTGGAGCGCATCGCTTGCCGGATAATGGTCCCATCCAGCCGGGACTGCTGGTTTTACCTAATGCCCGCGTTCACGATCCCTGACCTCCGGATCGCTACTGAGTGACGGTGCCGCCCTCAGTGGCGAGATCAT
Source organism: Devosia soli (assembly GCF_000970455.1). Lineage (GTDB taxonomy): Bacteria > Pseudomonadota > Alphaproteobacteria > Rhizobiales > Devosiaceae > Devosia > Devosia soli. The sequence goes on from NZ_LAJG01000005.1 coordinate 165,303, forward strand.
CTAGACCCGCGGTGATCAAGTCTCGGCCGAAAATCGAATTGTCGCGCGGGACAAGACGGACGACCGAATAACCGCGCTTGGCGAGTTGATCGAGAAAGATCGGGAGCATGTCGACGGTGCGCTGGTGGATGTCGTGGAACAGCACTATGCCGCTTCCACGTGCATCAAGGCGTGCCAAGGTGCGCGCTGCCACAGCTTCGGGCGTGTCCTTGTAATAGTCCTTGCTATCGATATCGACGTCGAGCACGACGGCCCCACTATGCAACAACCCCGTCCGCAGAAAGCCGGTCTGCGCCAGATAAGGAAAGCGGAAGAACGGCGATAGTTTTTGTCCGCCACCCGCCAAGGCAGCCGACACTGCGTCCTCGCCCTTGACGATCTCAGCGATCGCCTCCTGACGGGTAAGGTGTGAAAGGTCGACATGCCCATAGGTATGGCTGCCGACCGTGTGCCCGGCGATGGCCACGCGTTGAGCCAGTCGCGGATTGGCCTGGGCGGAGGCACCAAGCATCAGGAAGGTCGCTTTGACATTGTAGTCGGCCAGCAACTGCAGGATGGCATCAGTCTTGCCGGCTCTCGGGCCATCGTCAAAGGTAAGCACGACTTCGCCAGGCTTGAGCGCGATATCGGCTGTTGTTGCGACTGCCAAGGTCCGCCCGCCGAGATTCGACGGGGAGAATATCTCTCTCGGCAAAGGTTGGCTCGATTGGCTAAGCGAGGCTAGCACGGCTATGGCCCCCGTATTGACCATATCCACCTTTGCGGTGGCGCTCAGCCTTGGCTGTGTACTCGGCGCCTTCGCGCATCCGCCTAGTAAAGCGCCAAAGACCAGGAGGCAAAACAGAAGGCGGGACGGCGGCACGACGGACACTCGATTTCACATGAACATGTCCGCGAGATTTTGCGATTATGGTTAATTTTCCACTCGTGAGAAATTAAGGAGATATTACAGGTCAATTGGTTAAGCGCATTTAACCAATTTCCGATGCTGCTTGCGCGCTGGACCTGTTCAAAAAAAGCATTAGCGTTGAAGCCTCTGGAGGGAATCGTCATGAGCGCAGAGAGCACCTTGGCAGCGCCTGGCGGACGGCAGGAATATTTTCAGCCGATCATGGCTGGCGCCTTGGCGGCAACGGTCGGTTATGCCAGCACCTTCACGGTGGTACTCGCCGCATTGACAGCCGCGGGCGCTTCACCTCAGCAGGCTGGGTCTGGGCTCCTCTCCGTCTGCCTCGCTTTGGGTTTCCTCAACATCATCGTCGCTTGGCGCGTAAGAACGCCAATCAGCTTTGCTTGGACGACCCCCGGCGCGGCCTTTCTGTTGACTGTAGGCGAACCGGTTGGAGGCTTTCCGGCAGTCGCAGGCGCGTTTCTCGTTGCCGCCGCACTGATCCTCCTTACAGGCCTCGTCAAGCCGCTGGCGCGTTTGATCGCTGCCATCCCAGCACCGATCGCCAATGCCATGCTGGCGGGTATGCTTTTGACGCTTTGCCTCGCGCCAATTACCGCATTGGGCGAAGTTCCCCTCTTTGTTCTGCCCATTCTGCTGGCCTGGGCTCTGGGGCTTCGTTTTGCGCGCCGTTACGCGGTGCCGATTGCTGTACTCGTCACTGGTCTGGTGCTGGCTTTCACCACTCACTTGCCGCCCGGCGCGCTTGATGGCACCTGGCCAGTTCTGCTTCCCGTGATGCCTGTTTTCACCTGGGACGCAATCGTCCGCATTGGATTGCCCGTCTATGTCGTGACCATGGCGTCCCAGAACCTGCCCGGCATTGCGGTCATGAAAGCAAATGGCTTTGACCTTCGCCCTTCCCCGATTTTTGTTCTGACGGGTATTGGAAGCGCAATCACCGCCTTGTTCGGAGGGCACGCGATCAATCTTGCCGCGATCACCGCCGCTATCTGTGCCGGGCCGGAAGCGCATCCTGACCCTGACAAACGCTGGCCTGCACCGGTCGCGGCTGGCGTCATGTATCTGCTGCTGGGCCTTGCCGCGAGTCTCGCCGCCGCATTCATCGCCGCCTCGCCGCCGATTCTCATCCAGGCCGTCGCAGGTTTGGCGCTTCTTTCAAGCCTCGCTTCGGCGCTGTCAGGCGCATTGGCGCAGGAAGACGTGCGCTTGCCTGCCATTTTGACTTTTGTTGCTACAGCGTCGGGCATCACTATTTTCGGTGTCAGCGCTCCGTTCTGGGGGCTCGTCGGCGGCATTGCGCTTCTTTTCCTGCTCAAGCCGCGGCAAGTTGCGTGACAAAAACGTTTGGCGTGATCCTCGCCGGAGGATCAGGAACACGCCTAGGCGGTGTTCGAAAAGCAGACATCCGAATTGGTGGTCAGCGCCTCCTTGACAGGGTCCTCATGGTTTTCGACGGCCAAGTCGATCATCTGATCGTGTCGACAGGAGGTTTCGACCTTGCTACGCCGAAAGCGGTTCAGGTTGTTGCCGACCGCGGGGGCAGCGGGCCGCTGGAAGGAATGCGCGCAGCGTGTGAAACACTAGGCCCAGAGGCAGCGGAAATCGTGGTCTTTGCGGCTGTCGACGCTCCTTTCCTACCATCGGATTACGTTCGACGGATCGCATCGACTGCCGGAGATCGTGGCGCGGCCTTTGCTGCCTACGGCGAATCTTTTTATCCCACCAACAGTGCCTGGCGTCTCGAGACGCTGCGCAAGCAACTAGCCGCATGTAAGCCAGATGACGGCCCTAAGGTCCTGCTCCGGAAAGCCAGTGCCTCGCGGCTCGATTGGAAGGATCAAAGTGGTCATGATCCTTTCGCTAACCTCAACACGCTTGCCGACCTGATCGCCTTGCAACGCCGGGCACCCGACCCTTTTGGTAACCAAAGCGCACCCGCGCTGTGACAGATTTATTCACAGGCGGCGCAACGAAGGGCTTGGCAAACCAAATCAAGTTGGGTACACGGACCTCGCCTTCGCAAGAAGGCCTTACCGAAGTGTTCCGCGATAGCTCAGTTGGTAGAGCGTTCGACTGTTAATCGAATGGTCGCTGGTTCGAGTCCAGCTCGCGGAGCCATCGGGGTTTACCCTCCCCTCTCAATCACATCGCTCTGCTCAATTTTTGAGCAATGAGCGTTGTACTCTCGAGCTTGTCAGGCTAGGAGAGGCTTCATCCTGGAATGCCTCTCATGACGACCTCGACCAGCAGCCCCGCCTCATTGGCCGGCCAGCAAACTGCTCTGAGCATCATTTTTGCTGTTAGCGGCGCCCATCTTCTCAATGACTTGCTGCAGTTTCTGCTCCCGGCGCTTTATCCCCTGCTAAAGGTCAATTACGAGCTTAATTATCTGCAGATCGGGCTTTTGACGCTGGGGCAACAGATCACCGCCTGCTTCCTGCAGCCGGTGTTCGGCCTGCGTGGGGACTTGAAGCCGAAGCCCTATAGCCTCGCGATTTCGCTGGTGATCGTCACGGTCGGCGTCTTGGGACTCGCCCTGGCACCAAGCTATATCTGGCTCTTTGTCGCCTCCGTCGTCATGGGTATCGGCTCGGCGATCTTTCACCCCGAAGCATCGCGCGTGGCGCGAATGGCGTCGGGCGGCAAGCTCGGGTTTGCACAATCGCTGTTTCAGGTCGGAGGCAATATCGGCACTGCGCTAGGCCCCCTGGCCGCCGCTATGATTCTATTGCCGCTCGGGCAGGTAACAACCAGCTGGTTCCTGATCGCGGGCCTTCTCGGCATCGCCCTCCTCGCTCATGTGGGAGGTTGGTTCGTCGAACATCAGCGCCAGGCAGCTGCCCGCCCAGCCGTCGTGCTCTCGAGGCCCAGCCTCGCTCGGGGTCGGCTCATCGTCGCCTTTGCGGTGATCGGCGCGCTACTCTTCAGCAAGTTCATCTATATCGAGGGGATGAAGAGCTATTACGCTTTCTTCCTCATCGAAAAATTCGGCCTTTCGGCGCAGGAATCGCAGATTTATCTCTTCCTTTTCCTCGGCGCAGTGGCCGCGGGAACATTTATCGGTGGTCCGGTCGGCGACCGGTATGGACGGCTATCGGTCATCTGGATTTCGATTTTGGGAGCCCTGCCCTTTACCCTGGCCCTGCCCTATCTCGACCTTTATGGCACGGCGGCCATGAGCATCATGACTGGGCTGATCCTATCTTCAGCGTTCTCGGCGATGGTGGTCTATGCGCAGGAGTTGGTGCCGGGAAAAGTTGGGATGATCGCTGGCTTCGTCTTCGGCTTTGCCTTCGGCATTGGCGCGCTCGGCGCTGCGGCGATGGGCGCGCTCGCAGACAAGATCGGCATCGTCCAGGTCTTTCAGATTTGCGGTTTCCTGCCCATCTTGGGTATCCTTACCATCTTCCTGCCGCGTACGGCAGAATTACACCCGCCGGCCAAGGAGCAAGTCGCATGAGTGAAGGCATCGACCTCGACAATGAAAGCCAGATCACGCTGACGCGGAAGATCGGCGCCAATGTCAGCGACGTCTTTTCAGCCTGGACCGATCCTGCCCTGATCGAACAGTGGCAAGTGGATGAAGCCGAGTTCGAGCCCTTGAAAGGTGGCGAGTATCGCTTTGTCACCTTTGGCGATGAAGACGAGGCTGACCATGAAGTGACCGGCGAAATCCTCGACATCGTCGAAGACGAGAAGCTCGTGATGTCCTGGGTTCACCGCGACGAGGAAGCTGACGAAGAGCTGTTGTTCGTCCTCGACATCAGCTTCCGCGCCATCGACGATGACAACACCGAAATCACGGTCATTGAACGGGGATTGCCGCACGCTGACCCGCAGACACGCATATTTTCGATGGAAGCTTGGAGTTCCGCTCTCGAGCAACTCGCCGAGGTGATGGAAGAAGTGATCGACTGAACCGGAGCGCTGTCCAAAGCGTAGTAACGGAAAGCACCGGAGCTTCGCCTTGGATCGACCGACCTGCCTTGTCTGGCTGCGCAACGACCTGCGCCTCGCCGACAATCCCGCCCTAACTGCGGCCTGTGCCTCGGATATGAGAGTTGTGGCGCTCTATATCCACGAAGCTGACGACGGCGTTCGCGGCCCAGGCAGCGCGGCCAGGTGGTGGCTTCACCACAGTCTCGTTTCCCTGGCTGCTGACCTCGGCAAGATCGGCATTCCGCTCTTCGTTGAAGCTGGGAAGGCGGCTCTCGTTCTGGAGCGGGCTACAAATGACCACGGCATCCAGGCAGTGCATTGGAATCGTCGTTACGCGCCAGCCGAGCGGGAAGTCGACCACACCATTAAAGAACATCTGCGCTCTCGGGGCATCGCGGTGGCCTCGCATGTCGGCAATGTGCTGGCGGAGCCGTGGACGATACAGACGGGCCAAGGCAAACCGTATTCAGTCTATTCCCCCTTTTGGCGCACCCTGAAGGACCGCGCCATCGACGAGCCTCAGCAGGCACCCAAGAAGCACGGTGAGCCCCTCAAGCCTAAAGGCATAGACGACACTTACAAGGCGCCGAAATGGTCCACAAAGTTCGACGGACTATGGACCATTGGCGAGGCGGGTGCGCGCAAGGCCCTGCATGACTTTCTCGATGAGCGGCTCGACATCTATCCCGAAGGCCGCGACTTTCCGGGCCGGGATGCGACGTCGAGGCTCTCCCCGCATCTTCGCTTCGGTGAAATTACCGCCCGTCAGATCTGGCATTCGGTGCACGCCCTGATCGAGGCCGAGCCAGAGCGGGCCGAGGCCGGCTATAAATTTCTGTCCGAGCTGGCCTGGCGCGATTTCAGCTATCATCAGCTCTATCATCGCCAGGATATCGCTAGCGTCCCGATGCAGGAAAAATACGCTGGCATGCGCTGGCGCGATGACGCAAAGGCGGAAAAAGCCTGGCAGGCGGGCCAAACGGGCATTCCTATCGTTGATGCCGGGATGCGCGAACTCTGGGCGACAGGCTATATGCAGAATCGCGTTCGCATGCTGGTCGCGTCCCTTCTCACCAAAAATCTCCTGATCGATTGGAAAAACGGAGAGCGGTGGTTCTGGGACTGTCTTGTCGACTGCGACATCGCCAACAACCCGGCAAGCTGGCAATGGGTGGCAGGCAGCGGACTTGATGCCGCGCCTTACTTTCGCATCTTCAATCCCGTTACCCAAGGCGAGCGCTTCGATGCTGGCGGCGACTATGTACGTCGCTGGGTGCCAGAATTGGCTAAGCTCGACGATAGGTGGCTCCATGATCCTGCCTCCGCACCGAAGGACGTCCTGGAAAAGGCGGGCATCAAGATCGGAGAAACCTATCCGGCACCCATCGTTGATCTTAAATCCTCACGCGAGCGCGCGCTTGATCGGCAAAAGGAACTCTAGAAAAAGAAACTGCATTGATCGCCCGGGCGGGGCGCACAGTTCTGCCAGTGGCCCGGCGACCGGAAAGTCGTGCCATTTCCGATGTTTGAGGCTTGTTCGACGGGGGACTGGCCCCTACCATCCTTCATAAACAACCACTAGAGCGATCATGGCCAAGCACGACGATCTCATCTCCGCCATCGGCAACACGCCCCTCATTCGCCTCAGCCGGGTTTCGGCGCTGACGGGTTGCGAGATTTGGGGCAAGGCAGAATTTCTCAATCCCGGCCAGTCCGTAAAGGATCGCGCAGCCCTCTTCATCATCCACGACCTCGTCAAATCAGGCGCGCTAAAGCCTGGCGGTACGATTGTGGAAGGCACCGCGGGTAACACCGGAATTGGGCTGACCCTGGTTGCCAATTCTCTGGGCTTCAAGTCCGTGATCGTCATTCCTGAAACTCAGAGCCAGGAAAAGAAGGACGCACTGCGCCTTTATGGTGCCGAACTCATCGAAGTGCCGGCCAAGCCCTACAAGAACCCGAACAATTACATCAAGCTGTCGGGGCGCCTCGCGGAAAAACTCAATCGTGAACTCCCGGAGGGAGCGGTCTGGGCCAATCAGTTCGACAACGTGTCGAACAAGCGTGCTCATATCGAAACCACCGGACCGGAAATCTGGCACCAGACCAATGGCCGTATCGATGGCTTCATCTGCGCAGTCGGTTCAGGTGGCACTTTGGCCGGCGTTGCCGAAGCGCTCCGGTCACGTAATTCCGACATAAAGATCGGCCTGGCCGATCCCGAAGGCGCCGCGCTTTATGAATATTACGCGCACGGCACGCTCAAATCCTCGGGCAACTCGATCACCGAAGGCATCGGTCAGGGCCGCATCACGGCCAATCTTGAAGGCCTGACGATCGACCATCCTTACCAGATTTCAGACGCCGAGGCCCTGCCCTACATCTTCGACCTCCTCGAGCACGAAGGCCTTTGCCTCGGCGGCTCGAGCGCCATCAACATCGCTGGCGCGGTGCGCATGGCGCGCGACCTCGGCCCCGGCAAGACGATCGTCACCATCCTCTGCGACTACGGCAACCGATATGCCAGCAAGATCTTCAATCCCGATTTCCTGCGCGGAAAAAATCTTCCCGTTCCCCCGTGGATGGAAGCCCGCATCCCGATCGATATCTCGGACATTATCGAAGAAGAGCCGGCGTGACGCCGGCTCTAAAACTAGGCGCTGAAGTCCAGATTAGTTGGCTTCCGCAGCACGCCGCTGTCCGGCATGTTCAACGGGATTGAGTTGGATACTTCTGTCAGTTCTATCGCTCGCGCAAGCCCGCGTCCGGATCCTTTAAGGTAGAATCCGAAATTCAGCGCCACAGCGTCCTCGGGCACATCGAAAACGATTGTGCGGATTGTCCAATCGGTATTGCCGTTGATTGGACCAGCAATTTGAGACCGTTCCAAGTTTTCAAAGCGCGATGACCCAGCTGGTCCATCGACCCTGAACCACGGGGTAACCCCACCTGAAACGCCTACAGATTTGATCTGACACCTTAGTCTTGTTCGCTTGCCACGATAATCCGATGCGTCAATGGCTTGCATCAAAGTGCAAAAATCCGCTTCCGAAAGGTAGGCTTCAGCGCCGGGCTTGCTTTCGATAACCGCCGCATGGTCTGTCTGATCGACATTGATACGATAGGCGCTAGGATTATTCCCCGATTTGCTCCATGCCTTGGGCACGAGTTCATGAGCTATACCGTACGCTTCGATCTTGGCGCTCAGAATATTCCAATTGGCGACGCCGAACTGCCTGGCCAGCAGTTCAAGACTATCGCTATGAGACAGTTCAATATTCCGTTCCGCCAATGCCTGCCGCAGCAGTTTAGCCATGAGCTTTGCGTCCATGAACGTATGCATGGTCTGATCCTCTCGGGCGGACTTGTAGCGGCCAGTGCTCGCGTTGCTGACGGTTCGTCCGCCATCTAGGGGTCAAACCTAAGCATTTGTCATGCATTCACCAGCCCTTACGGGTGCGAGCGGCGGGCTGCATGAGCCTACGGTCAATGCTAGCGCAGTGCATCCTCGTGTCAACGGGATTGTCCAGCGGCTGCTGGCTGATAGAGTGCGCGGCAAATTGGAGAACCCCCAGCCTTGTTCGGCATCGACGACATTCTGCGCGCCATAGTTGCGGACCTGCATCTGGTGGCCGCGATCATGGGCGCCATTTATCTCCTCGCGTTCATCTGTGCGGTCCGCGAGATCTATAATTCCCGGACTTCGCAGGGGTCGATCGCCTGGCTTCTGTCCCTGGCGCTGCTCCCATTTCCGACGGTGTTCGTCTATCTCGTCTTCGGCTGGAAGTTCTTCGATGACTACGCCACCGATCGAATCAAGAACGGTCGCGCGGATCGGCCCCTGCGCGCCAAGGACCTCGCGCTGATCGATCGAGACACCGATGCCAAATGGCCGGTGCAGGTTGCCGTTTCGGAATTGCCTTTTCTCAAAGGCAATGACGTCGAGCTACTCGTCGATGGCCAGGCAACGTTCGAATCCATCTTTGCCGGGATCGAGGCGGCAGAACACTATCTGCTGGTGCAATTCTATATCGTACGGGACGACGCGCTCGGCCAGCAGCTTGCGGAACGGCTGATCGCCAAGGCAAAGTCTGGCGTCGAAGTCCGCTTGCTTTACGACGATATCGGCAGCACCGGCATGCCAAAGCGTTTCCGCACACAGATGCGCGATGCCGGCATCAAGGTCGCGGGCTTCAACCAGCGCCACAAGTTCATGCGGTTTTACGGTCCGACCCGGATCAATTACCGCAACCATCGCAAGATCGTCGTCGCCGACGGCAAGCATGCCTGGGTCGGCGGACACAATGTCGGCGTGGAATATCTCGGCGAGAACCCCAAGTTCGGCCGTTGGCGCGATACGCATGTTCGTGTCTCGGGGCCAGCCGCTCTCGGTTGCGCTCTTCTCTTCCGCGAGGATTGGGAATGGGCGACCGGCGAGCGCTTGCCGGCAACCCCACCAAAGGAACTGGAAACGCCGGGCGATCAGTCCGTTCTAGTCATGGGCAGCGGGCCTGCCGATCAGCTCGAGGAATGCGCTATCGCCTATGTCGACCTCATAGGGCGGGCGCGCGAAAGACTTTGGATCGTCAGCCCCTATTTCGTGCCGGATACCGATATCCGCACGGCACTCTTTGCCGCGCGGCTGCGGGGCGTCGACGTCCGGATCATGCTGCCTGACAATCCTGATCACTTGATGGTTTGGCTCGCGAGCATCGCGCATGCCGATGCCATGGTTCAGCATGATATCGGCGTCTATCGCTATACCGACGGGTTCCTGCACCAGAAGGTTGTGCTGATGGACGACGAGATTGCCACCGTCGGTAGCGTCAATTTCGACAATCGGTCATTCGCGATCAATTTCGAGATCACCCTCTGGTTCACCGATCCGCAGGCCATTCGCGACGTCGAGGAAATGCTGGAAGCCGATTTCCTGCTTTGCCGCCAAGTGAGCACGGCCGAAGTCTCGACGCGGCCAATGGTGCTCTACTTCCTGACGCAGGCCGCGCGCCTATTGTCGCCCGTGCTTTAAGGACCCTTTCGATGACGAACATGCTCTTTCGCGATGATGCCTATCGCCGTTCGACTGAAGCAGTCGTGACTGAAATTACGCCCGACGGCGGCATTGTGCTGGATCAAACTGTTTTCTACGCCACATCCGGCGGGCAGCCTGGAGATAGCGGCATCATAACGGCGGAAGACGGCACGGTGGTGATGATCGGCAGTGCCATCCACCCCGATGGCGACAAGACACGCATCCTTCACGTATCGGCCGAGGGGCAACCCGGCCTTGGCGTCGGGACCAAGGTCATCGCTACTTTGGATTGGGAGCGGCGGTACAAGCTCATGCGCATGCACACCGCGCTTCATCTGCTTTCGGTGGCGCTGCCCTTTCCGGTTACTGGCGGATCCATCGGAGAGGACAAGGGCCGGCTCGATTTCAGCATGCCTGAAGCTCCGGAAGACGTCGGGGCGCTCGACGCGGCACTCAACGCCATGGTCGACGCCGATCATGCAGTGACGACCGAGTGGATCAGCGACGAGGAAATGCTGGCCAAGGCCGACCTGATCAAGACCATGAAGGTCAAGCCGCCCATGGGTCAGGGCCGTGTCCGGCTTGTTCGCATCGGCGACATTGATCTGCAGCCCTGTGGCGGCACCCACGTCGTGCGCACCGGAGAAATCGGGACGCTCGCGATTGGAAAAATCGAGAACAAGGGCAAGCAGAACCGCCGCGTGAACCTGCTGTTCGCCTAGCGGATTGGCGGCGCGTAAAGCAGCCCGCCATTGCTCCAGAGCGCATTCTGGCCGCGGAGCATGGCAGCACCGGTCTGCGGCCCGAAATGGCGATCGAAGAGCTCGGCATAATTGCCGACCGCCCTAATGGCATCTGTCATGAAGCTCGCGCGAAGGCCCAAGGCTGCGCCATAGTCGCCCTCAACCCCGAGCAGACGCCGCACATCGGCCGAACGCGCCGCCGAGAGCGAGTCGATATTAAGGCTTGTGACGCCCACCTCTTCTGCGGTGATCAAGGCAAAGATGGTCCAACGGACAATCTCGAACCACTGGTCATCTCCGCCTTGTACGACTGGACCAAGGGTTTCCTTTGAGATGCGCTCGGGCAAGATACGGTGTTGCGATGGATCCTCGAGTTCGCGACGGATGGCCTGCAATTGGCGGCCGGAAGCAGAGATGACGTCGCAAAGACTGGCCCGGTAGGCAACGATCAGATCGGCAATGTCTTCGTAGACAATGTCAGTATATCTCGTCTGGTTGGTGAAGAAGAAGTCATCGAGCGCTTCAACCGCACCTGAACCGTCGACGACGCAAATCCTGACATTGTCCAGTTCATAAGCGGAGACGACGCTCATCGACTGAGGAACGAGAAACCCCTGACCATCGAAGAAGCTCGGCGTTACGTATCGCGCCCCGTAGCGGAGGTCGCGGCCGGCCGTCCATGCTCCGTTGCGCATGATCACATCAACTGCGCCGGTCTGGAGCGGAGCGAAGCGCGCTTCGCCACGGAAAGCCCGGAATTCGATGAGATCGGGATTGCCGAAGATGGCAGCCGCCAAGGCACGGCAGAGATCGACATCGAAGCCGGACCACCGACCATTGGCGTCTTGCTGGGCAAATCCCGCCAATGGGTTGCTGGAGCCGCAGACCAGGAAGCCACGCTCGCGGACTGTGTCGAGCGTTGCCGCATGAGCTCCGCTTATCCAGCTGATCCAACCAATGGCCAGCACGAGCAGCAATGGCTTGATGCGAGAAATCAAAATGCCGGCCTTTTTCCAACGAGCGGACATTGTGGCAGGCGGATGCCACGGGTCAAGCCGGTGACGGCGGTGACCCGTGGATATCGGCGTTCAGTGCAGGATCTGGCTGAGGAACAGCTTGGTTCGCTCATGCTGCGGGTTCGAGAAGAAGGCTTCAGGCTCGTTCTGTTCGATGATCTGGCCCTGGTCCATGAAGATCACGCGATTGGCCACCTGACGTGCAAAGCCCATTTCGTGGGTCACGCAGATCATGGTCATGCCGTCTTCAGCAAGCCCGATCATGACTTCGAGCACTTCCTTGACCATTTCCGGATCGAGCGCCGAGGTCGGTTCGTCAAAGAGCATAATCTTGGGCTGCATGCAGAGCGAGCGCGCAATGGCGACGCGCTGCTGCTGGCCGCCGGAAAGCTGGCCCGGATATTTGTTGGCCTGCTCCGGGATCTTCACTCGCTCGAGATAGTGCATGGCTGTCGCCTCGGCTTCAGCCTTGGGAATGCCGCGAACCCAGATCGGCGCAAGCGTAAGGTTCTGGAGGATCGTCAGATGGGGGAAAAGATTGAAGTGCTGAAACACCATACCGACCTCCCGGCGCACTTCGTCGATGCGCTTGAGATCGGCGGTGAGCTCCGTGCCATTGACGATGATCTGTCCTTCCTGGTGCTCCTCCAGGCGATTGATGCAGCGGATGAGCGTCGACTTCCCCGAGCCCGAAGGCCCGGCGATGACGATACGCTCGCCCTTCATCACCCGCAGATTGATGTCCCGCAGCACGTGGAAATCGGAATACCATTTGTGCATGTTGATGACATCGATGGCCACTTCGGTCTTGGAGACCTGCATGTGGCTGGTATCGATTTGACGAGCGACGGTTGTTTCGGAAACCTGAGACAATCGAGCTACCTCTTGTAGCCAGTGTTGAGACGACGCTCCATGTAGATGGAGTAGCGAGACATGCCGAAGCAGAACACCCAGAAGACCATGGCTGCAAAGAGATAACCGGTGGTCGCGGTGTTGGCCGATTGCCACTCGAGGGCAGTGTCGTTCTTGGTTTTGACAGCCTCGAGTAGGTCTTTCATGCCGACGATGTAGACGAGCGACGTGTCCTTGAAGAGCGAGATGAAGTTGTTCACGATCCCCGGAATGACGTGCTTGAGAGCCTGGGGCAGGATGATGAACCACATCCGCTTCCAGTAGCCGAGGCCCAGGGCGGAAGCAGCTTCATATTGTCCGCGCGGAATGGCCTGGAGGCCGCCGCGCACCACCTCGGCCATATAGGCGGAGGTGAAGAGCGTCACACCGACAAGCGCCCGCAGGAACTTATCAACTGTCGTGCCTTGCGGCATGAACAACGGCAACATGATCGAGGCCATAAAGAGAATGGTGATCAACGGCACGGCGCGGACAAGTTCGATGAACCCAACGCAGACCGTCTTGATGATCGGCATCTTCGACTGCCGGCCCAGGGCAAGGATAATGCCAAGGGGGAAGGAGAGCGTGATGCCAACCACCGACAGGATCAGGGTGACGAGCAACCCGCCCCACTTTTCCGTCGGGATAGGCTTCAGCCCAAAAACTCCGCCCGCCAGCAGGAAGTAGGTGACGATCGGATAGACCAGAAGAAAGAGGACCGCGTTCGTCCGCTTGAACGGGGCCTTGGGTATAAGCAGAGGGATCAGCAACGCCGCGCCCAGTGCAAAGACGATGTTCGGACGCCATTGTTCGGGGATGTCGTAGAAGCCGTAAATGAAGAATTCCATTTCGGCAGCGATATAAGCCCAACAGGCGCCGGCATTGTCGAGCCGGCACTGTTCGACTGTTCCATTGGGCTCGACGGCGTTGCCGAAGAAGAACCCATAGAGCGGCGGCAGGATCCAGGCGAGAAACAGCAGCCCCAAAATGGTGAGGACAGTATCGAGGGGGGTGGAGAAGAGGTTCTTCTGTGCCCAGGCGATAGCGCCGCTGGTGCGGACCGGCGCCGGGCGGGGCTCCACCAGGTTCGAGCGGACGAATCCAATATCTGTCATCAGATCCTCCTACCGTTCAACCAGCTTAACCCGGGCGTTGTACCAGTTCATGATCGCCGAGGTGATTAGGGAGAAGCAGAGATAGACGAGCATGGTGATCGCGATACACTCGATCGCGCGGCCGGTCTGGTTAAGTGATGTGCCTGCAAAGACGTTCACCAGCTCGGGATAGCCGATCGCAGCGCCGAGCGAAGAGTTCTTCGTCAGGTTGAGGTACTGGCTGGTGAGCGGTGGCACGATAACGCGCATGGCCTGTGGCACGATGACGAGGCGCAGCCTGTCATTGTCTTTGAGACCGAGCGATTGCGCTGCCTCGGTCTGACCGCGGCTGACCGATTGGATACCGCCGCGTACGGTTTCAGCGATAAAGGCCGCGGTATAGATGGTAAGGCCGAAAACCAGTGCTGCAAATTCTGGCGGCAAGGCGAGGCCGCCCTTGAAGTTGAAGCGTTCGAGAACCGGCGGTTCGAAAGTCACGCTCGCCCCGCTGATGAACCATAAAAGACCGGTGACGCCGAGGAGGATGACGACCGAGGTCAGAAAGACGGGGAAGCGCTGTCCGGTCGCTTCGAGACGCTTTTTTGCCCATTGCCGCAAGAAGACGACGGCCGCGATAGCGAGGGCGAGACCGATCCAGACGAAACCGAACTGATCATCCGGGATAGGCCGTGGCACGAAGATGCCGCGCTGGTTGATGAAGGAGTCGAGCGGCAGCGCAATCGAATTGCGCACGGCCGGCATCGCCTTCAGAACGGCGAAATACCAGAAAAAGAGCTGCAAGAGCAGCGGGATATTGCGGATCAGCTCGACATAGACCGTGGCCAAGCTCGAAATGATGAAATTGCTGCTGAGCCGGGCGATACCGATGGTGAATCCGAGGATGGTGGCGAAGATGATGCCGATAAAGGCCACCAGCAACGTATTAATCAGGCCGACAAGAAAGGCTTCCCAATAATAGGAGCCGCGCGACCAGGGCAGCAGCGTGAAGCTGATGTCAAAGCCTGCTGTCTTCCAAAGGAAATCAAAGCCTGTCGTCTTGTTTTGTGCTGCCAGATTGGCAGCTGTGTTGCCGATGATCCAGAAGATGAAGCCGACCAGGATGGCCACGACAACGACCTGGTAGATGATCCCTCGGATCACCGGATCGTTGAAAAAGCTAACCCGGGGGGCAGCGTTGTGCCCCAGTTCGCGAGTTGTCATAGAATACTGTCCCTTGGCCGCAAGAACCGCTACGCGCCGAGAGCGGCGCCGTAGGTGACAGAACAAAGTGACCGGCGCCCACCTTGGGGGCGCCGGCACAATTCGTTCAGATTAGCGGATCGGCGGGGCGTACTGGATGCCGCCGTCTTTCCAGAGGGCGTTCAGGCCGCGCTCAAGACCAATCGGGGTGCTCGGGCCGACATTGCGATCATAGGTTTCGGCATAGTTGCCGACGAGTTTGATGATCTGGTAGGCCCAGTCCTTGGTCACGCCGAGCGGAGTGCCGAAGTCGCCTTCCACGCCGAGGAGACGCTTGATGGCCGGATTGTCCGAACCGAGCATTTCATCGACATTGGCCGAAGTGACGCCGAGTTCTTCAGCTTCGAGCAGGGCGAAATAGGTCCAGCGAGCGATGTTGAACCACTGCGTATCACCAGCGCGAACCACGGGGCCAAGGGGTTCCTTGGAGATGATTTCGGGCAGGATGATGTGGTCGTCCGGATTGGCGAACTTGGAACGTTCGGCAGCCAGGGCCGATGAGTCGGTGGTGTAAACGTCGCAACGGCCGTCTTCGTAAGCCTTCACCACTTCGTCCTGGTCGACGAAGACGACGGTATTGAATTCCATGTTGTTGGCGGCGAAGTAGTCGGCGGCGTTGAGTTCGGTGGTGGTGCCGGACTCGATACAGATGGCGGCGCCGCTCAGATCGAGCGCGGACGCGATGCCATCGGCCTTGCGGACCATGAAGCCCTGGCCGTCATAGAACATGGTGCCGACGAAGCTGATGCCGAGCTGGGTATCGCGGCTCATCGTCCAGGTGGTGGTGCGCGAAAGCACGTCGATTTCGCCTGCGGAAAGAGCGGTAAAGCGCTCCTGGCTGGTCAGCGAAGTGTAGCGGACGGCGTCGGCATCGTTGAAGATGGCTGCGGCCATGGCACGGCAGAAATCGACTTCGATACCCGTCCAAACGTTGTTGGCGTCCGGTGCAGAGAAGCCGGGCACACCGCCGGTGACGCCACACTGCACGTATCCCTTGGCCTTGACGTCATCCAGAATGGCGGCCTGAGCCGACACAGCCGTGAGACCCAATATCGCCGTTGCTGCAAGCGCTACGAGCTTTGTTTGCATATTATTGCCCTTTGTTTCCTGACCCTCGTGTCCCGGAGTTTCTTGTCCCAATTTGCCTTGGGCGCCTCCGGCGGCACCACCGCCTTTGTGTAGCGGTTACGATGCTGTTAAGCATGCAAGCCTCTCTCGACGCTAACGTCAAGGGCAGAAGCTAGATTGGGACAGCTATTCTGTCTCTTTTTTAGCCAAGTAGTGAATTTGATCCGATTTTGAGCATCGTGCACAATGAGTGACTTTTCTTTGCCCAACGCCTCTGTCGAAACGCTGTTGACTCATGCTGGACGCGATCCCGATAGCCAGTTCGGCTTCGTCAACACGCCGGTGTATCGAGGCTCGACTGTCCTCTTCAAGACCCTCGATGATATCGAGGCGCAGGCACAGAAATACCTCTATGGACGAGCTGGAAACCCGACGACCGATGGGGTCGAGACGGTCGTTACCGCGCTTGAAGGCGCCTACCGCACCAAGCTCGTGCCGTCCGGTCTGGCTGCGATAACCGTGGCGATGCTGGCTTGCGTCAAGGCTGGCGACGATATCCTGATCAGCGACAGCGCATATGAGCCCGGGCGCAAGTTTGCCGATGGCTTCCTCGCGCAAATGGGTGTGTCGGCGCGCTACTACGATCCAAGGACCGGCGCTGACCTTGCGGCGTTGATGCTGCCTAATACGCGGGCAGTGCTGGCGGAAAGCCCTGGCTCTCTGACGTTCGAAGTGCAGGACATTCCCGCGATCGCGCAGGTGGCGCATGCTCACAATGCAAGACTGATTGTGGACAATAGCTGGGCGAGCCCCCTCTACCACAAGCCTTTGCAGCTTGGTGCCGATATCGTCGTGCATGCCGGGACGAAAATGTTCGTCGGGCATTCAGATGCCTTTGCTGGCACTATTTCCACAACCGAATCAGCGTGGGCCGACGTCGAACGCGTGCGAAGCCTTCTTGGCTTTTTTACCTCCGGGGACGACGCTTATCTCGTCTCGCGCGGCCTGAAGACCCTGTCGCTCCGCATGGCTGCGCACCAGCAACGTGCTCTCGACATCGCCAGGTGGCTGGAAGCGCAGAGCGAGGTCGCCGAGGTGCTTCACCCTGCCCTGCCGAGCCATCCCGACCACGTCATCTGGAAGCGCGATTTTACCGGTTCTGGCAGCCTTTTCGGCTTTGTGCTGAAGCCTGCGCCGCGTGCCTCCGTGGCCGCGTTCGTCGACCATATGCAGATTTTCTCGATGGGCTATTCCTGGGGCGGGTATGAAAGTCTCTGTTTGCCCGTCGTGATCAAGAAGAATCGCACAGCCGTGCCGTGGACGAAGGCAGGCAACCTCTTCCGCGTCCATATTGGTTTCGAAGGGATCGAAGACCTCAAGGCCGACCTCGCAGCCGGCCTCGAGCGCTACGCCAAGGCGCGCTGAAAAAGGCGCCGCAGAGCGGGCACGCCGCGATAGCGCACGTGCCCGTCGGGCGTTGTCTCGAAAAGCCAGCGCCGGCGCGCGAAGAGATTGCGCACAAGATAGGTGCCGAGCGCACCGATCACGAAGCCAACCAGCACATCAGTCGGGTAATGGTCGCCGACGACGACGCGCGACATGCCGGTGACAAAAGCGATGACGAGCACCAGGCGGAAAAACCGCGGGGCGACGAAGCCAACAACGACGGCCGTGGCCATGGCCGTGGTGGAATGGCCGGAGGGAAAGCTCTGGAATGTCCAATCGTTAAAAACATGCTCGAAGCTGAAGGCGCCGAAGTCATCAAAAACTTGCGGCCGGCCGCGCCCGAAGAGACGTTTCGCCAGATTGGTGAATAGCCCGGTGCCGGCGACCGAGACGAAGATGAAGCCGGATAGGACGGACGCTTCATAAAGCGCGCGACGCCAGCGCGAGCTGCGTTTCCAGAAGCGGAAAATCGCAAAACTGACCAGAAACACCAGTCCGCTTGGAATCAGCACCCAATCGGAGAGCCCGAAGTGGGTAACGAACTGAAAAGGCTGGCGCCATTCGACGGGCCAGGCGATGGCACTGCGCGAGATATAAGCGTCGAAAAAGAGCAGAATGAACAGCGTCAGGATGAAAATAGCCAGGTAATCTGGCCAGTTGCGCCGATTGAGCCCAAAGGGCCAGGGTTTGCTGAGGTCACTCATGCGCCTATTTGGTCGGATGGATTTGCCCAGTCAATAGTGCCCTATCGTGCAATGCCGCCTTGCCCTTTCGCTTTGAACGCGCTAACGGAATGCGCGACGTCGGAGTGTAGCTCAGCCTGGTAGAGCACCGGTTTTGGGAACCGGGGGTCCAAAGTTCGAATCTTTGTACTCCGACCATCGCGCGCATCGTGTTGAGGACTTTGCATGACCGCCCGTATCTACCGCCCTGCCCGCAACGCCATGCAGTCGGGCAAAGGCAAATCCAAGCAGTGGGTGTTGGTGCACGAACCGGTTGCGGCTCGCAAGATCGAGCCACTGATGGGCTATACGAGCAGCTCCGACATGCGCCAGCAGATCAAGCTCTCATTCCCGACCCTTGAAGACGCCGAAGCCTACGCCAAGCGCAACGGGATCGAATATACGGTGCAGCCCGCCCACGAGCCCACGCCGAAGCGGGTCAGCTATCCGGACAACTTCAAAGCTGATCGCAAGACGCCCTGGACACACTGATCGTTTTTGAAACTGAATCGGTAAAGCGCTGCAAGCAATTGCGGCGCTTTAGTTTTTTGGTCGCCTCGTCTCAAACTTCACGCTATCTTGCCGACTAATGCCAGACTTGCTGGAGCAGAATATGCATTGTCGCCGAAGCTTGCTTGCCCTTGCCATTTTGCTGGCCTTCAGCAACGCCGCAACGGCTGCTCCGGCAATCTGGAAGGTAAGCGACGAGGACAGCTCGATCTGGCTATTCGGCTCCATCCATATGCTTCCGGCGGATACCGACTGGCGAACCGAAACGCTCGATAGGCTGATCCAAGACGCCGATAGGGTCTATTTCGAAACCGATCTCGGCCCCGAGGCACACGCAGAGATCGTCACCCTCACAATGTCGCGCGGGTTTGCCAGCGATGGAGTTCTGCTCAATCGCCGGATCGGTACAAAGCTGATGGGCAAGGTCCGGACGGCGGCCGAGAAATATGATCTGCCTGTGCCTTCACTTCTCGCCATGCAGCCCTGGATGGCGGCGATGACGATCGCGACGGCGGCGGTCAGTGGCCTTGGCTATGACCCGACAAAAGGCGTCGAGGCAGTCCTCACGGCAGAAATTCCGCGCGACAAGCAAGGCTTTCTCGAAACGGCCGCACAGCAGATTGAGGCAATTGCCGGCGGGAGCGAAGCCGACCAGATCCAGATGCTGACCGCGACGATCGCCGAAGCCCAGTGGTCGGCCGGCAGGATCGAGGATATGAAAAATGCCTGGATCGCCGGGACACCGGAAACAGTTGGCGATATTTTTCTCGCCGACATGGGCGCTTACGGCGACGCCTTCATGGACCGGTTGATCGTGCAGCGGAACAAGAATTGGGCCCAGCAGATTACGGAAATGCTCGACCAGGATGAAGCGGCCGTGCTCGTCGTCGGCGCCGGCCATCTGATTGGCGATTATAGTGTCGTGACGCTGCTCGAGGAAAAAGGGTTCACCGGCGAGCGTGTGCAATGAGGCCGCCCGGCGTAACCGGACGGCCTTAGGCTACTAGACGTCCGCGAGCCGGGTCCAGCGGCTATCGTTCTGGCTGGACTTCACCGAAGCGGTGATGAACTGCATGCCTTCGACGCCGTCGGCCATGGTCGGAAGCAGGCGTTCAAAGTCGCTACCCTCCCCGCGAATGACAGCAGCGAATTGGCTGTAAAGCGTCGCAAAGGCTTCGAGATAGCCTTCGGGGTGGCCTGAAGGAATGCGGACGTTCATCGAGGCGGCAGGCGGGACGGAGATCGAACCGCCGCGCGTGAGCAGCTGGCGCGGCTTGCCGAATTCGGTGAACCACATGTAGTTCGGGTTCTCCTGGCTCCATTCGAGCCCGCCCTTGTCGCCGTATATGCGCAATTGCAGTCCGTTCTCCTTGCCCACGGCCACCTGGCTCGCCCACAACATGCCCTTTGCGCCGCCTTCGAAGCGCAGCATGACATGCACATTATCATCAAGCTGACGACCGGGGACAAATGCGGTTAAGTCCGCTGAAACTGCTTCGGTTTTGAGGCCTGTGACAAAGCGCAGCAGGTTGTAGGCGTGGGTGCCGATATCGCCGATTGCGCCGCCGGCGCCGGAGCGAGCGGGGTCGGTGCGCCAGGCAGCCTGCTTGTTGTCATCGCCGGCAGCTTCGGTCAGCCAGTCCTGGGCATACTCGGCCTGGACGACGCGGAGCTTGCCGAGAGCGCCGGAGGCAACGAGTTCGCGGGCCTGACGGATCAGCGGATAGCCAGTATAATTATGCGTCAGCAGAAATTTCGCGCCGTTTTTCGGCTGAATTTCCAAGAGCTTACGGGCATCTTCGATGGTGGCTGTGATCGGCTTATCGCAGATGACATGAATGCCGGCTTCGAGGAAGGCCTTGGCGGGGCCGAAGTGCATGTGATTGGGCGTGACGATCGAAACAGCCTGAATACCGTCCGGACGGGCAGCTTCGGCGCGGGCCATTTCTTCGTAGGAGGTGTAGATGCGGTCCTCGGAGAGACCGAGGTTTTTGCCGGATTCCTTGGCCACTTCGGGGCGTGATGAGAGGGCGCCAGCGACCAGATCGTAGTCGCCATCGAGGCGGGCGGCGATGCGGTGGACGTAGCCGATGAAGGCTCCGGTGCCGCCGCCAACCATGCCGAGGCGGATGCGTTTTGCGCCGTTTTCAGCCATTTTTCGTGTCTCTTCTGTTAGCAACAGGTTAACATTGAGCGGCCGCCAACGTCCAAACGTTAGCGGCCCGCAATTTGGCTCAGCTCAGGCCCAGCATCTTGCGATTGGCAGCCTGATCGGAGCCGCCGGACGCGAAGTCGTCGAAGGCATGTTCGGTGACGCGGATGATGTAGCTCTTGATGAGCTCGGCGCCTTCACGTGCACCATCTTCGGGATGCTTGAGCGCGCATTCCCATTCGAGGACGGCCCAGCCTTTAAAATCGTTGGCAGCCATCTTGGCGAAGATCGCGGGGAAATCGACCTGGCCATCGCCGATCGAACGGAAGCGCCCTGCCCGGTCGATCCAGGACTGGAAGCCGCCATAGACGCCTTGACGGCCGGTCGGGTTGAATTCGGCGTCCTTCACGTGGAAGGCCTTGATGCGATCCTTGTAGATGTCGATGTAGTCGAGATAATCGAGCTGCTGCAGGACGAAGTGGCTCGGATCATAGAGAAGATTGGCGCGCGGGTGGTTCTTCACGCGGTCGAGGAACATTTCGTAGGAAATGCCGTCGTGCAAATCTTCGCCGGGATGGATTTCGTAGCAGACGTCGACGCCGGCTTCATCGAAGGCGTTGAGGATCGGGGTCCAGCGGCGAGCAAGTTCGTCGAAGGCTTCTTCAACGAGGCCTGCCGGGCGCTGCGGCCACGGATAGAGGTAGGGCCAGGCAAGCGCGCCTGAGAAGGTCGCGTGGGCGTTGAGGCCGAGGTTTTTGGAGGCCTTGGCTGCGTGCATCATGGTCTGGACGGCCCATTCCTGACGAGCCTTGGGATTGCCATGGACGGAGGCCGGGGCGAAGCCATCGAAGGCCGCGTCGTAAGCGGGATGTACGGCGACGAGCTGGCCCTGAAGGTGGGTCGAGAGTTCGGTGATCTCGAGGCCGTGGCTGTTCACGGTGCCCTTGATCTCGTCGGCATAGGTCTTGGAATTGGCGGCCTTTTCGAGATCGATGAAGCTCGAGACCCAGGTCGGGATCTGGACGCCCTTATAGCCGAGGTCAGCCGCCCATTTGCAGATATTGTCGAGCGTATCGAAGGGGGCCTTATCGCCAGCGAACTGGGCGAGAAAGATTGCCGGGCCCTTGATGGTGGTGGCCATAACTTTTCTCCTCTGATGGCTCCCCAAACGCCTCGTCAGGAGCCCATTATTGACGATGCCGGGCGGTCTATGCCGCTGCCCTGACATGTTAGTTTTCAGTTTTGACCGGCATACGGAGCCTGTCAATGAGGTACGCTCATCAATGAGGATTTGTGGCTTGGTGATGGCGTTTCAGGATGGGTGGTGCCGAGCCCCCAGCCTCCCCCAATAAGGGGGAGGTGTCTATAGTGGGTAGATAGGCGGCCGAGATTGAGCCGCCGTGTTGTCGTTAAGCCTTGAGCAGCGCCTGGGCGGCTTCGATGCCGAGGGCGCGGGGGCGTTCGCAGGTGGTCTGGAGGGTGAGGACCTGGCCGGTTTCGCCGGCTTTGAGGAGACCCGTCATGACTTCGACCACGTGGAGAGCGACATCGAGCCCGCAGCGCGGCGTTTCGCCGGTTTCGTGCGAGAGCATCATGTCGGCCAGGCCGGCGCAGCGATAGTTGGAGCGCGGGATGGCCTTGTCGAGGTCCTGGTTTGGCTTGCCGAAGGGGTGAGCCCACGGGGTGACCGGCGTGCGGGTGCCGTCGAGCGAAGCGGTGACGAGATCGCCGCCGAAGAAGTTCGGATCGGGCACGAAGATCGAGCCGTCGGTGCCGTAGAGCTCGATATTGTGGTGGCCGTGGGCCGCGACGTCCCAGCTGGCGCCGATAGTGACGATGGCGCCGTTGTGGAATTCGAGAATGCCGTGGATCGTCGTCGGCGTGCCGACCTTGATGAAGGTGCCCTTATAGGGGCCTTCCGCGGTCACTTCGCGCTCGGCGCGCGCCATGTTGGTGAAGGCCGAGAGCTTCTTGACCGGGCCAAGCAGGTGAACGAGGTCAGTGATGTAATAGGGACCGAGATCGAGGATCGGGCCGCCGCCGGGCTGGAAGAAGAAGTCCGGGTTCGGATGCCAGTGTTCCATGCCGCGGCTCATGACGTGGGTGGTGCCGCTCATGATCTTGCCGAGCTTGCCACTGTCGATGATTTCGCGCGCCTGCTGATGGGCGCCGCCGAGGAAGGTATCGGGGGCGGAGCCGACCTTGAGGCCACGTTCATCAGCAGCCTTCTTGAGGGCAAGCCCCTCTTCGACCGAGAGAACGAAGGGCTTTTCGGAATAGGCGTGCTTGCCGGCCGAGATGATGTCCGAGGAGACCTTGTAATGGGTCGAGGGGATCGTGAGGTTCACGATCACATCGACTTCGCTATTCTTGAGCAACTCATCCGGGGTCTGCGCGGCGACGCCGAATTCGGTCGCCCGCTTCTGGGCGGCTTCCGGAATGATATCGGCCACGGCGCGCACTTCGAGCCCCTTGAAGAGGTGCGCGAGGCGGAGATAGGCGGCAGAGATATTGCCGGCACCCATGATGCCGACGCCATAGGTCTTGGCCATTTTAGACTCCAAAGCCCTTGAGAGTGGTCATGGAATTGCGCGCGAAGCGGATCGCGTCGAGTGGCTTGTCGTGTTCGAGGACGAAATACTTGGCCTGGGTCTTTGCCTTGACGTCAGCGATCAGGGTCTTCCAATCGAGCGTGCCGTGGCCGACATCGGCCCAGCCGTCTTCGTCCGTCTTTTCGCCGGCGGGTGCAATGTCCTTGACGTGGACGGCGGTGATGCGGCTGCCGAGCTTGCTGAGCCAGGCCTGCGGATCTTCATTGGCCTTGACGACCCAAGCGAGGTCCATTTCCCACTGCGTGTCGGGGGATGCATCCAGGATCAGTTCCATCGGGGTCTTGCCGTTGGCGTCCTTGGTGAATTCCCAGTGGTGGTTGTGGTAGCCGAAGCCCTTGCCGGCCGCCTTGAAGGCAGCGGCGATCTTGGCAAGACCCTGGGCGAATTCGGACCAGTTGCCGGTACCGTTGCGATAGGCTTCGGACGGAGGCGCGGGGCAGTAAACGGTCTGGATGCCGACGGTATCGACGATCTTGAGGGCAGCGTCGGTGTCTTCGAGCTGGGCGTAGCCCATGTGCGCCGTCGGCATGGTGAGACCGGCGTTTTTCAGGCTTTGGGCGAGCGCGGCGGGATCGGCAAACTGGCCGCCCCAGCCTTCGACCTGCTTGTAGCCAAGGCCGGCGAGCGTCTTGAGGGTTTCATCGAGCGACGCTTCGTTGCGTGCGCTGTAAAGCTGGTAGGAGAAGTCCATTTCGGCCTCGTCTTTTCGGTTGAATGCGGCTCCGCATGGCGATGGGGGTACTCCCCCGAGCGGGTGCATGTCGCACTGCTTCGTCAGATGCAATGCCGCAAAAGTAAGGTGTGTTTCGGGCGGGCCCGAAGTGGCGCCCCGCAGGACGCCACGAAGGCTTAGAGCCGGTTTTCCGACTTGGCGTCGAAGAGCGAACCACGCGCGATGTCGAAACCAACCGTCACCTTATCGCCGGCATGGAGCGGAATATCGCTCGAGCAGCGGAATGTGACAGGGATGCCGGCGACCTTGGTCCAGGCCAAGGTTTCCGAGCCCATGGGCTCGACGATTTCGATTTCGGCCTGGGTCTGGAACGGCATGCCCTGGGCGGCGTCGCCCAGAAGGATGTGTTCCGGACGCACGCCGAGAACCGCCTTGGACGCACCAGTGCGCTGGGCGGCGAAGTCGTAGGCGCCAACCGGAATCTTGGTGCCATCGTCGGCGGTGAAAGTCGCGCCATCGAGCGAGCCAGAGATGAAGTTCATCGAGGGCGAGCCGATGAAGCCGGCAACATAGAGATTGACCGGTTTGTTGTAGATGGTGTGCGGATCGGCCAACTGCTGGATGACGCCATTTTTCATGATGGCGATGCGGTCGGCGAGCGTCAGAGCCTCGATCTGGTCGTGGGTCACGTAGATCATGGTGTTCTTCAGGCGCGCATGGAGGCGCTTGATTTCGACGCGAAGATCCGAACGCAGCTTGGCGTCGAGGTTGGACAGCGGCTCGTCGAAGAGGAACACGTCCACGTCACGCACGAGGGCGCGGCCGATGGCGACGCGCTGGCGCTGACCGCCTGAGAGATTTGCCGGCTTGCGGTTGAGCAGCGGCTGGATCTGCAGGATTTCCGCAGCGCGGGCAACGCGGCGGTTGATCTCGTCCTTGGGCATGCCGGCGACGCGGAGGCCGAAGGAGAGATTCCGCTCGACGGTCATCTGCGGATAGAGCGCGTAGGACTGGAACACCATGCCGATGCCGCGGTCCTTGGGCTCTTCCCAAGTGACGTTCTTGCCATTGATGAAGATCTGCCCATCGGACACATCGAGGAGACCCGCGATGCAGTTGAGCAGGGTCGACTTGCCGCAACCCGAGGGCCCGAGGAGGACGATGAACTCGCCCTGGGCAATATCGAGATTGAGACGGTCGAGAACCTTCACATTACCGAAATTCAGCGAGAGGTCTTTGATGGAAACGCTTGGCTGCATTTCTTTATCCCTTCACGGCGCCGGCGGCGACGCCGCGTACGAACAGCTTGCCGGACACAAAGTAGATGATGAGTGGCACGAGACCGGTCAGCACGGTGGCAGCCATGTTGACGTTATATTCGGGCGTGCCCTGGGCCGAGTTGACGATATTATTGAGCTGGACCGTCATGGGGTAGTTCTGCGGGCCGGCAAAGACGACGCCGAAGAGGAAGTCGTTCCAGATGCCGGTGATCTGCAGGATCAGGGCCACGACGAAGATCGGCAGCGACATGGGGAGCATGATCTCGAAGAAAATGCGCCAGAACCCTGCCCCATCGACACGTGCTGCCTTGAAGAGTTCCTGGGGCAGTGAGGCGAAGTAATTGCGGAACAGCAGCGTCAGGATCGGCATGCCGAAAATAGTGTGGATGACGATGACGGCCTGGAGCGTGCCGAAAATACCCATAGAGCGGGTGAGGATCACCAGCGGATAGAGCATCACCTGATAGGGGATGAACGAGCCGAAGATCAGGACCGCAAAGAAGATTTCCGAGCCCTTGAAGCGCCAGTTGACCAGAGCATAGCCGTTTACCGCGGCGATGAAGATCGAGACGATGGTCGAGGGAATGGTGATCTTGACCGAGTTCCAGAACCCGGGGGAAAGGCCATTACAGGTCAGACCCGTGCAGGCACTGGTCCAGGCCTTGACCCAGGCGTCGAAGCTCGGCGCGGACGGCAGCGCGAAGATATTGCCGAAGCGGATTTCCGGCATGGTCTTCAATGAAGTGACGACCATGACGTAGAGCGGGAAGAGGAAGTAGAGCGTGAAGAAGACCAGGGTCGTATAGATCATGATCTTCTTGGGCGTGAAAAACGGCTTGGGGCGGGGACCGCGTGGGTCCGTGGCCGTGTTGCCGCCAGTTGCCGGCGCGGAGCCGGTCATAGTCGCGGTCTGGCTCATTTGCGCCCCTTTCCGCCAAATTCGAGATAGGCCCACGGGACCATTATGATCAGAACCGTGAGGAGCATCATGGTGGCAGCAGCCAGGCCCTGGCCGATATTGCCGCCCGAGAACATGTAATTGTAGACGTATTTGGCAGGCACTTCGGACGAGATGCCCGGGCCGCCATTGGTGAGCGCGACCACAAGATCATAAAGGCGAACGATGCCCGAGCCGATGAGCACCACGGCGGTGACGAGCACGCCGCGCATCATGGGCAGAACCACCGAGATATAGGTGCGCCAGGTGGGAATGCCGTCGACGCGCGCGGCCTTCCAGATTTCTTCATCTACGCCGCGAAGGCCGGCCAGCATGAGCACCATGCAGAAGCCGACGCCCTGCCAGAGGCCCGCAATGAGCAGCGCGAAGAGCACCATGCGCGGATTGGCGATCCAATCGAAGGTGAAATTGGTCCATCCCAGGTTCCGCATCGTGCCCTGAAGGCCGAGAGTCGGGTTCATGATCCACTGCCAGACAAGGCCGGTGACGATGAAGGACAGCGCGAAGGGATAGAGCATGATGGTGCGGAAGGCGCTTTCGAAGCGGATCTTCTGGTCCATCAGAACGGCGAGCAGGAAGCCCAGCCCAAGGGTCAGCACAAGCGACATGGCGCCGTACATCAAGAGGTTGATGACCGACACATTCCAGCGCGAGGTGGCGAACAGGCGCTCGTACTGATCGAAGCCGACAAACTTGCCCGTCGGCAGCAGTTTTGAGTTCGTGAACGAGTAGTAGATCGTCCAGATGGTGCAGCCGATGAAAACGACGAGAACCGTCGCGACCATCGGAATTGCCGCGACCTTGGCGGACAGGTTGTGAAGGAAGAATTTTTTCAAGGCGCTGGGCCGGCTGGAAGATCCAGCCACCGGCGCGGATTGTACGGTAGTGTCCGCCATCAGTGTCTCTCCATACGACAGTGGCCGACCTTGTCGATCCAAGGCCGACCACCGCTGTTCAGTGATAGGAAGCCAGGGCGCACCCTGGCCTCACGTATAGAACCGACGCTTAGTCAGCGGACTCGATGATCGAAGCGTAGCGTTCGATGTAGTCGTCCACAGTGATGCTGTCGTCATCGAGGAACTCGGTGTTGAGGTCCTGCATCTGCTGCTGGGTGTCGCTGGAGAGCGCAAAGTCACCCGAGGGGAGCAGACCGTTCTTGAGAAGACCAAGAGCCTTCTGCATGCACGGATTGGCCTGCGAGAGGTCGATGTCCGTACGGATCGGCATGGAGCCCTTCTTCAGATTGAAGGCGAGCTGGGCTTCCGGCGAGATGAGCGTGCGCGCAAGCTGGGCCTGAGCTTCGATGACAGCCGGATCGGTGCCTTCGGGAAGAACCGGGAAGTAGAACGAGTCGCCGCCGCCGGTCAGCTGGGTGCCGAGACCGAGAGCCGGGAGACATTCATAGTCCTTGCCGGGAACGGCGCCAGCAACCTGGAGGTCGCCCTGGAGCCAGTCGCCGTGGATGTTGCCAGCCGCGGTGCCTTCGATCAGCTGCGTGCCGACGTCGCCGAAGGACGGAACCATGGTTTCAGGCGAAACGACCTTGCGCAGGGCGTCGAGAGCTTCGGCAACCTTGCGGAATTCCGGGCTGCGAACGGCTTCGGCATCCTTATCGCGGTTGATCTTGAGGACGAGATCGGACCCGCCGATGCCCGACATCAGAACGCCCGGGATACCCGAGAACGGCCAGCCAGTGGCAAGACCGAATGGCAGGATGCCGGCTTCCTGGAGCTTGGGCCAGGAGGCAACGTATTCGTTCCAATCCTTGGGAACCGGCTGACCGATCTTTTCATAGGCCTTGGTCGACAGCCACAGCCAATCCCACGAGTGGATGTTGACGGGCAGACAGTAGAGACCGCCGTCGATCTTGCACGGCTCGAGCAGCGACTGGTCGACATAGAAGGAGTCGATGTCCATGTCGGCAACGACGTCGGTCAGGTCGCGGATGAGGCCGGCCTGGATGAGTTCTTCGGCGTCGCGGCCGGTGTTCATCTGGGTGGCACCCATCGGGTCGCCGCCGATGATGCGGCTGATGATGACCGGGTTTGCACCGGTGCCGGAACCGGCCAGGGCGCTATCGATCCACTTGTTGCCGGTTTCTTCTTCGAAGACACGGGCAAACTCGGCGACCGCAGCCGCTTCACCGGCGGAGGTCCACCAGTGGGTCACTTCGAGATCGGCTGCGTACGAAGACGTAGAGCCGAGCAGCGCGGTTGCCATCATGGCAACCACTGCAAATTTCTTCATAGGAATGTCCTCCCAACGAACACGAGGAGCGTATGCCCCCATTCATGCCACCAGCCCGCGGGTCCCCGTTCCTCCAGACACCCCGACCGGCCGCGTGTAATCGATTGCATAAACCATATGAAACAGGTTGTGCAATCGATTTCAGGAGTTTCATACAAGCCTTGCGGACCTGTCAAGATCGATTTAGACAGATTGGGCTACTGACAGCGAGAGGGGGCGCTGCCAGACGTGAGTTTGGACCGAAAAACACCGACGATTCAAGACGTTGCGCGCTTTGCCAACGTCTCTACCGCTACTGTGAGCCGTGCTCTGTCGGCACCTGAGAAGGTGAGCGAGGGGACGCGGGCACGTGTGGCCGAAGCTATTCGTGTAACCGGTTACACGCTTAATCAGGCCGGCCGGTCGCTGCGGCAGCGCTCGGCAAAAACCATTCTCGTGGCGATCCCCGATATTCGCAATCCGTTCTTCTCTTCCATCCTCGATGCCATCGAACGGGAGGCAGCGACGCGGGGCTATGGCGTCCTCGTTCTCAACCTCTACTTCGGGCGCGAAACCATTCGCCGCCTTCAGGATTTTCTTCTCTCCAACCGGGCCGACGGACTGCTGCTGCTCGATGGTTCGGTCGATACGGACCTGTTGCGCGCCGTATCGCAACAGGCCGGCGAAATCCCGATCGTGGTGGCGTGCGAGGAAATCCCCAATGCCGGTTTCCACACTGTCTTGACCGACAATGTCGAGGCGGCCGAACGAGCGACGCGACACCTCATCGACCTGGGGCATCGGCGGATCGGACACATCATGGGGCCCGAGCACAATGTCGTTTCGCGCGAGCGTATCACTGGCTACGGGCGCGCCCTTGCCGATGCCGGGCTGACGCCACAGCCGGAATGGCAGTTTCGCGGCAATTTCGACATGGAAAGCGGGTTTGCCGCAGCTGCGCGGTTTCTTTCGCTCAACGACCGGCCGAGCGCGGTCTTCGCCGCCAATGACGAATCGGCCATCGGCTTTCTGTCGGGGCTGCGGCAGCGCGGCATCCTGTGCCCGCGCGACATTTCCATGGTTGGCTTCGACGATCTTGCGGTCGCTTCGCACTATGTGCCGCCGCTCACCACCATGCGCCAGCCGCGCGAGGCGATGGGCCGGATGGCAGCAGAAGCGCTGATCGATCTCATCGAAGACCCCGAAGCGCTCGCTATTCCATTGCGGATCGTTCTTCGCTCGGAGCTCGTCGTCCGCGAAAGCACCGGGCGACTTGCGAGCGTCGGTCGGCCGTCGTTGGAAGTCGACATGAGCCCAGCACGGATCTAGGCCATTTCATTTTTTTGCCAATGCGCTAAAGGAAAGCGCGTGCGGTCCCGTAGCTCAGCTGGATAGAGCAGCAGCCTTCTAAGCTGAAGGTCACAGGTTCGAGTCCTGTCGGGATCGCCAGACCCTCTTCCCCCCTGTTCTTTCCCAGTTCTACCTTGCGCCGGGCAGCATGCGCTGGAAGACGCCGTCGCGCTTGATGATGGCGTGTTGCAGCGCGGCTGCGATGTGGAGGATGATGAGGGCGATAAGGGGATAGCGCAGGGTCGCGTGGATGGCCTTGGCGGTTTCAGCGAGGCTGTCGGAGCGGGGCACGGGGCGCGGCAAGCCAATGCGATCGAACACTTCGAGCGGGAAGCCGCCGGCAGTGACGCGGATATAGCCCGAGAGGGCCATGGCGAGCAAAAGGGCGTAAAGCAGCCAATGGGTAATCGCGGCGGCGTGCCGCTGCCAGGCGGGGACGCTGGCGGGAAGCGGAGGGGGCGGATTGACCGACCGATAGGCAAGGCGCAGCGCCACGAGCACGAAAATCACCACGCCGATATTTTTGTGGAAGAGAAAGAGCGGATCCTGAAGCGAACGTTCGATGCCCGGGGTCAGCATGATGAAGGCTGCTGGAATGGTCAGGAGCACCAGCAGCGCGGTGAGCCAGTGAAAAGCTTTGGCGAGCGGCTTGTAGGTCAAATTGCTGGTCATCTCATTTTCCCCCTGAAGCCGGTGAACCATGCTTTCCTGCACGCCGTAGCATGACATAAGTGTCATAGGTGGGCATCAGCAATGATCGGGCAGGCATGAAGGAGGCACAATCGGCAGAGCGAGCGTCCGCAGGGCGGTTTTTGATGCTACGGGCTGTTACCGGGCGCTATGCGCTTGCCTCTTTGATCCTTTGTGTTCCGGTGATTGCCTTCGGCTTTTACCTGACCGGCACCCCGCTCGGCGCCGCCATCGGATTGTTGGCTTTTCTCGTGATGGCAGGCACAGCGGGCTGGGGACTAGCCCAGCATTATCCGCATGATCGGCTCGGGGTCGCCAATCTCGTGACGCTTGGGCGCACCGGCATCATCGCCGCACTGTTCAGCCTGTTGACGGCGCCCGGGCTGCTGGTCACCGACACCAGTCTCGCCTGGACCGTACTCGGCATCACCATATTTTCCTTGTGCCTGGACGGCGTCGATGGGTTTTTTGCGCGGCGGCAAAGGCTCAGTTCGGGCTTTGGGGCACGGTTCGACATGGAGGTCGATTCGGTTTTTGCGCTGCTACTGGCCTTGTTGTCCTGGCAATCGGGCAAGGCGGGCATTTGGGTGCTGCTCCTTGGCACCATGCGCTATCTCTTTCTCGCGGCTGCGATCGTCTGGCCGTGGTTGATGGGGCCGCTGCCCGAACGTTTCAGCCGCAAGCTCATCTGCGTAATCCAGATCGCGATCCTGATTGCGCTGCTGGCGCCGATCATCACCGGGCCACTTTCCTGGACCACCGCGGCGATCGGAACTCTGCTTCTCGCCTATTCTTTTGGCCGCGACATCGTCTGGCTTGCAAGGCACCGGCCTTGAGACGCGGACGCTCAGGCATTTTGACTACGCTCCTGGCTGGCCTTGCCGTCTATGCCGTGTTGGTGCAGCCCAATCATCCGGACGCGCTCAATGGATGGGCTTTACTGCAACTGCCGCTCGAATGGTTTGCCGTGGTCGGTGTGCTGGTGCTGCTGCCGGCTGGACGTGCCTTCACCTACGCAGTCCGGGCCATGCTGACGCTGGCGCTGACGCTGGTGTCGTTGCTGAAATGTGCGGACCTCGCGACGTTCACTGCTTTCAACCGCTCCTTCAATCCGCTCATGGATTTGCCGCTGGCGGAAGCCGCCCTGCGGCTCGCGGGCGGGTCGGTCGGGTGGCCCCTGGCAATAATGATCGCTGTGCTGATCGGCCTACTGCCTTTCGGTCTTGCCGCAATGCTCTGGTGGAGCACCGGGAGGATCAACCGATTGACGATCGGCCTGCCAATGCGCTGGATCGCCGGCATGGTGGGTGCTGTTGCCATGGTCCTGGCAGTGGCGCAGGTGGGCGCTGCGCGCGAAGCCTGGACACTGCCCATACCGGTTCCGGGGGAAGCGTTTTCAACGCAATTGGCGATCGAGCGGACGACGACGTTCCGGGCGCTCTATGCCGATCTTGCTGCGTTCGAGACTGAAGCTGAGACCGATCCGTTTTCGGGGCAGAGCGGTTTGTTTGATCGCCTCGATGGCCGCGATGTCTTCGTGATCTTCATCGAGAGCTATGGGCAGACGGCATTGCGCAATCCGCTTTATGCGCCGACGCATCGGGCGCGGCTCGAAGAAGCGGAAAAGAAGCTTGCCGCAGCGGGCCTGTCGATGCGCTCGGCCTTGCTGACCTCGCCGGTCGCAGGCGGACAAAGCTGGCTCGCCCATGCCACTATCGCCTCGGGCCTTTCGATCGATAACCAGGCGCGCTATCGGGCCATGCTCGCAAGCACCCGGCCCTCGCTCTATCATCTGGCGCAGACGGCGGGCTATCGCACGACGGTGATCATGCCGGCGATCACCCTCCCCTGGCCCGAGTCGCAGTTCATGGGATTTAACGACATCTACGAAGCCAAGGACCTGGATTATCAGGGGGAAGCGTTTAATTGGACCACCATGCCCGACCAATATACGCTCAGCACGGTCGACCGCATCCTGCCCGAAGGCGGGCAGCCCGACTTTGCCATGACGGCGCTGCTCTCGTCCCACGCGCCCTGGACACCCGTGCCCAAGGTGGTGGATTGGGATGCGGTGGGCGATGGCGCGATCTTCGACGAAAGCCAGCATGTCGGCCCGCCTGGAGGTGAGGTTTGGCCCAACCCAGACTTGATGCGCGAGCAATATCGGCTGGCGCTCGACTATTCGCTGGACATTGTGTTCGACTTTGCCGCGCGTCACGCTGGGCGGGATTGGCTCCTGGTAATCCTTGGCGATCATCCGCCGGCCCAGACTGTGTCGCAGATCGAGGGGCAAGATGTGCCCATCCATCTCATCGGGTCGGCGGCTGCGCTCGCGGCATTCGACGCCTGGGGGTTTACCGACGGGCTTATTCCCGATGAAACGTCCCCGGTATGGCCGATGAGTTCGTTTCGCGACCGGTTTATCGCTGCTCTCTCGTCGGGAGCCACGGCGCTATGACTTCGGAAACTCTCACGATTCGGGAAGACGAAGCGCCACGGTCGCGTTGGCGCATCCTGTTCCGGCTGGTCCCGCCGGTCATCATCATCGGTCTTCTCTGGAGCCTGGCCGATGGGCCCAGAGCGTTGGCCTTATTGGCGGGCGCCGATTGGCGATATCTTGCCCTCGCTTTCCTTGCCGTCAATCTGCAGACCATCGCCTCTGCCTGGCGATGGCATCGCGTTGCGGCGCGGCTTGGGCAGGCGATTGCGCCTTCGCGTGCGATTGCCGAATATTACCTTTCGCAGCTCGTCAATCAGTCCTTGCCGGGTGGCGTTCTCGGCGACGCGGCGCGAGCGGTCCGCGCACGGCATGAGGCCGGCCTCGGGATAGCAGCCAAGTCCGTCGTCATCGAGCGGCTGGCTGGGCAGATCGCAATGTTCGGACTACTGGCCGTGGCGGGCACATGGGCGATATGGACGCCTGGCGGGCTGGCTTTATCGATGGACAAGGCGCAGTTGTTGGTCGTCGCATTGGTGATTTGCACGGTCTTGTTGGTCGTTGCCTCGCTGTTGCGGCTCGTTCGGAAAAAATGGTCGTTGCGACTCGGTCGATCGATCAGGATCGCCTTGGTGAACGACGGCGCCTGGATCGAGCAGACGGGGCTGAGCGGGTTGATCTTGGCGCTCAATCTTGCAAGCTTTTCGCTCTGTGCTTTGGCGACGGGGACCAGCCTCAATGCCGAAGCGATATTGGTGCTCGTGCCGCTGATCCTCTGCGCGATGCTGGTTCCCGCGACCGTTGCCGGCTGGGGATTTCGCGAGGGTGCAGCGGCGGGCCTTTTTCCCCTCGCCGGCGCCAGCGCCGCAGCAGGCTTTGCTGCCAGTCTCGCCTTCGGGCTCGTCATTCTCGCTGCCAGCCTGCCTGGCCTTTTCGTTCTGTTTCGCCCCAGAAAAATCAGGAGACCGTCGTGACCTCGTTCAAACTCTCTCGCCGTTCCTTTGTCGGTGCCGGGCTCGGCACGCTTGGCCTTGCGGCCTTATCGCCGAGGCTTCTCGCGCAGGAGACCAAGGATGTCGCCTTACAGCTCAGCTGGCTCCACTCGGTGCAGTTCGGCGGCAGCTATATCGCCAAATCCAAGGGATATTGGAGCGAAGCCGGACTGAATGTGGCGCTGAACCCAGGCGGCCCCAACGCGCCGGTCGACCCAGCAGTGGTAACGGGGCAAGCGCTGATCGGCATCTCGGCAGCAGACTACGCTTCGGCTTCGGTCGAACAGGGTGCGCCATTCAAGATCATCGGCGTCGCGATGCAGAAAAATCCCTTCGTCATCGCCTCGCTGCCGGACAATCCGGTCAACACCCCGGCCGATCTTGTCGGCAAGAAGATCGGCATGGCGCTTGCCAATACCCCCGTGCTGCAGGCGCTCTGCACCATCAACAATGTCGATATCAACCAGATCGAAATCGTGCCGACCCAGTACGATGCAGCGCCGCTTGTTGCCAAGCAGGTCGATTGCCTCCTCTGCTGGCAGACCGATTTGCCGGTCGCCATGGCGATCCAGGGCGTCGAAAGCGTGACCATGCTGATGGCCGACCACGGCTATGCGGTTCACTCGCAGACCTATATCGCGACGGAAGACAGCCTCGCCAATCGCCGGGCCGATCTCGTCGCCATGATGCGGGGCGAAGTGCGCGGTTGGAACGACTACAAAGCCGATCCCAAGGCCGCTGCTGCGCTGACGCTGGAGATGTATCCGGACCAGGGGCTCGACCTGCCGACGCAGGAATTGCAGGCCGAACGGCAGGTACCGCTCATGTTCTCGGAACTGACAGAGGCCAATGGATTTGGCTGGTTCACCGACGAAACGGTGGCGCAAAATGTCGAGACGCTCGGGCTGCTTGGCCGATCGGTGACGCCGGACCTCTGGGACCGGTCCATTCTTGAGGAAGTGCATGCCTGATCCTCTGGCATCCCGTCCGCCGCGTGTAAGCTGTGACGGCGTCGAAAAGACCTTTTGGCTCGGTGGCGATGCCATTGCCGCCGTCGGTCCGCTCGATGTTGTTTTCGAACCCGGCAAGACGACTGCGCTGGTCGGACCTTCAGGATGCGGCAAGTCGACCCTCCTCCGGCTGATTGCGGGGATCGAGACGCCGAGCGAGGGTGCGATAACGATCGGTGGCGCGACACCTGCGGAGGTGACGAAAGCGGCGGGCCTGGCCTTCGCGTTCCAGGACGCGGCGCTGCTGCCCTGGCTGACGGTGCGCCAGAATGTAGCGCTGGCGTTCAAACTGGCGCGGCGGGCGCCGGATGCCCGCCGGGTCAGCGACCTCATCGATCTGGTCGGTCTCAAGCAGTTCGCCGACGCGAGACCGGCCGAGCTTTCTGGCGGCATGCGGCAGCGGGCGGCGATCGCGCGCTGTCTCGTGACGGAGCCGGGCCTACTCTTGCTCGACGAGCCGTTTGGGGCGGTGGACGAACTGACCCGCACCCGGCTTAATGCCGAACTGCCGGCACTGTGGCAGGAGCGCGGCACGACTACGTTGCTGGTCACCCACTCGATTGCCGAGGCCGCGGCCCTCAGCGACCGCATCCTCGTGTTTTCGCCACGGCCGGCGCGGATCGTCGGAGATTTCGCCGGGGCGCGCCATGATCCTCGCGCGCGGGCGGGACTGATCGAGGCTGTTGCGAAGGCGCTGGCGAGCGAGGCTGAACTCGTCTCGTGACCGCCCGCAGCGTTGCCCTTCCATCAAACATCTGGCCGCCGCTGATTGCCGCGCTGCTGCTTGTCGGAATGTGGCAGGGGCTCGCGAGCCTAACCGAGGGTATGTTCGTTTTTGCCGGGCCAGTTGAAGTGCTTGGCGCGATTGCTGGCGAGGGATCGCTGCTGCTGCGTTCGGCCGGGGTGACGCTGCAATCGGCTGCGCTGGGCTTTGCAATCGGCAATGGCATGGCGGTGGTGCTGGCCGGTCTCGCACTGGCGCTACCGCGGCTCGAAAGGCTGATCTCGGGTCTGGCGCTGGTTTTCTTTTGCCTGCCGTTCGTCGCAACCGGACCAGTGCTCCGCGTGATCTTCGGCGTTGGCGAAGGTCCACAGGTGACACTTGCGGCGCTCGCAACCTATTACACGACCTATCTCTGCCTGCTCGTCGGACTGCGCGCGACGCCAGCGAGTTGGCTTGACCTCGTGCGCAGCTATGGTCGGGGGCGGTTCAGCGAACTGATCCATGTCCGCGCTTCGGCCTCCCTGCCCTATTTTATCGCCGGCCTTCAGATCGGCGCGCCGGCGGCTTTCCTTGGCGCCATGGTCGGCGAATTCACGGGGGCCGAACGCGGGCTGGGGGTTCTCAGCATAAGGGCGATGCGCGGGCTCGAGGTAGATATGACCTGGGCGATCGCGACCATTGCGGCGGCCATATCGGCAGTGGCGTTCTGGTTTTTCGGCTGGCTCGGACGCAGGCTCGGCGCGGGCCCGCCGCCCTTGCTGCTGTCGCCGCGGCGCGAAGAGCGAAAGAGTCTTGGCTTCGGCGCCCTCGATCTCACCCTCGTCGTCATTGCCGTATTGGGGCTCTGGATCGGCTTGATGCAGGCGTTCAACCTGTCGCCGTTTTTTGCCAAACGGCCGCAGGATGTGCTCTCGTTTCTTGTAGCCGATGCTGCCAATCGAGACGTTCTGCTCGATGCCTTTTGGCAGACGATGTCATTGACCGTGCCGGGCTATCTCGCGGGGCTCGCCCTGGGGGCAGGACTTGCCGTCGTTCTCGTGACCCAGCCGCGGCTTGCTGCCGCTGCTTTGCCCCTCGCCATCGCGCTGCGTTCCATTCCTATCGTAACGACCGCGCCGCTCTTCGTATTGGCGCTCGGGCGCGGGCCGGCGGGAACGATCACCATTGTCGCGGTCATGATCTTTTTCCCGACTTTGGCGGCGTGTCTCGAAGGCATGCGGCGGACACCCAAGGCGGTGCTCGATCTTTTTGCCACTTATGCGGCTTCCCCTATGCAGAGGTTGATACACGCTCAGCTTCCAGCCATGGCGCCTGCGTTTCTTGCTTCGACGCGCATGGCGGTCCCGAGTGCGCTGCTTGCTGCCACGACAGCGGAATGGCTCGCGACCGGCACCGGCATGGGGAGCCTCATGGCGCTGACCGCATCGACGTCCAATTACAATCTGCTTTGGAGCGCCATCATGGTCCTCGCCGTGACGGCAAGCCTGCTTTACGCGCTGGTCCGATTGCTGGAGCGGCATGTCCTTAAAACCTTTGCCAGCGAGCAACTTGCAACATGACGAACACGACCACCCGCCGGCCCGCTGCCTTTGCCATTCCGGGCGATGCGACGCAGAAAACCGGCGGCTACATCTATGAATGGGAGCTGTTACAGGGCTTGCGCCGCAATGGCCGTGCCGTCGACCATATCGAACTTGCGAGCGGCTTTCCCGATCCATCGCCGGCTGAAACCCGCACGGCGATCGAGACCATGGCGGCACTCCCCGCAGATGTGCCGCTCATCATCGATGGTCTGGTCTTCGGTTCGATCGACACCGCAGGTCTCGAAACGGTCAGGGCGCCGATCGTTGCGATGATCCATCACCCGCTCGGTCTCGAGACCGGCCTCTCCGCAGAGCGCTCGGCGCATCTGCTGGGGCGAGAGGCGGACAACCTCAAGCTCGCTCGGGCCGTGCTGGTGCCGAGCCCGCATACGGCCCGGATACTGGTCGGGCAGTTCGGAGTGGCGGAAGACAAGATCACCATCGCCCTGCCCGGCTTCCGGCCTGCCGATCCCGTCAAGAAACTGAGCACGCCACCGCTGATCCTGTCCGTGGGGTTGCTCGCAGAGCGCAAGGGACACGATGTGCTAGTCGCGGCATTCGGCAAGCTACGCGATCTGGAGTGGCAGGCGCAGATCGTCGGCAAGACTCATGACGCGGCCGTGGAAGCCAGGCTTCGCGGGCAGATCGAAGCGCTTGGCTTGGGCGAGCGGGTGGTGCTCACCGGCCTTCTCGACGATGCGGAGGTCATCGAACGGTATCGGGCGGCCAGCATTTTTGCGCTGGCGACGCGTTACGAGGGCTATGGCATCGTTCTTGGCGAGGCGCTGCTCCATGGCTTGCCAATCGTCACCTGCCGGACCGGCGCCGTGCCCGACACCGTTCCCGAAGGCGCTGGCTTGCTGGTGCCCGTCGACGATGCAGAAGCCATCGCCAAAGCGCTGCGGATGCTTCTAACCGACCATGACGCCCGGCAAAAGATGGCCGAGGTTTCGCGCCAGGCTGGCGAGCGCCTGCCGAGCTGGGATGATACGGAGCGTATCGTCAGCGGCGTGCTTGATCGGGTCTACTGAGTCTTAGTGCAGAAGGACGAACCCGGCGACCAGCAAAGCCGTAAAAGCGCCGTTGAGCGCCATGGCAATGCCAGCGAAAGCGCCGGCGGTGTCGTTGACCTGAAGAGCGCGGGCCGTACCAATGCCATGTGACGCAATGCCGACGGCAAAGCCGCGCGCCGCGTAGTTTTGGATGCCCAAGGCGTTCATCAGCGGCGTGACGATCACGGCGCCAGTAATGCCCGTCAGGATGACCAGCACGGCGGCCAGCGAGGGTACGCCGCCGAGCCCCTTGGCCAATTCCATGGCGATAGGTGCGCTGACGGATTTTGGCGCGATCGAGGCAAGCACGTCGGAGGGCGCACCGAAGGCCGCCGCGATGCCAAGGGCGCTACCCATTGCCGTCAGCGAGCCTGCAATCAGAGCCGCCACGATCGGCAGGATGGAGCGGCGGACCGCAGCAAGATTGCGAAAGAGCGGCACCGCCAGGGAGACTGTCGCAGGCCCCAGCAGGAAGTGCACGAACTGCGCGCCTTCGAAGTATCTCGGATACGAGGTGCGGGTGAAAAGCAGCAGCGGGATGACCATTGCCGCCGTGAGGAGAACGCTGTTGGCGAGGGGCGAACTGCCAAGCGCAACCGCGATGCGGAGGGCAAGGATATAGGCGGCAAGCGTCACGCCGAGCCAGGTTAGCGGCGAAGCGGCGAGATAGACCCAGATGGTGCCAAGACCGCTCATCCCCGCCTCCGCGCGAGCCAGGCGTCGGTGGCGAGAAAGACGCCCACGGTGACGAGAAGCGTGAGTACGGTCGAGCCGAGGACGGCCAGTAACAAGGGGCCGCCCCATGCCAGAATGACATCGCCATATTGCATGATGCCGACGGCGGACGGAACGAAGAGCAGCGACAAAAGACCCAGCAATCCATCGGCCGAGGCGATGATCGGCCGGGCGCGATTGCCGATGCGGGTCAGGATGAGCAGCAGCAGCAACATCCCTGCGACCGGCCCTGGAAAGACGCAGCCGGGCAAGACCAGACGGAGCAATTGCACCAAGGTTTCTCCGGCAAGCTGACAGAGGATCAGCACAGTGAAACCACCCAGCCACTCGGCTGGCCGCAGGGGCTTGGCGGGAATTTCAGTCATGGAAAGGGACTCGGTCGCTTGCGCCCTTAATGGAGCACGTTTTTGACCACGCGCCCATTCGCCATGATCAGCGGCATGTAAGCGCCATCGCCCTGGAGCAGGGAAATGTCGGAGAGCGGATTGCCGTCGACGACCAGAAGATCGGCAAAGGCGCCTTCGGCGATGACACCGACTTGGCCTTCGAGCCGGCAAAGTCGTGCGCCGACGACGGTTGCCGACTGGATGATCTCGTGCGGGGTCAGCACCTTGGCGAGAAGCTCGAATTCCATGCAGTGATATTTGCGAAGCTGGCCCAGAAGATCGGACCCGAACGCCATGGGCAGGCCCGCATCGCGCATGATTTCGAGCGAACGCAGGCCGCCATTGCGGACGATGTCGATCTTGGCAAATTCTGACGCGCCGAGACCGAGGGCCTCGCCTTCGAGCGCCAGCGCGTCATAGGCGACGAGCGTCGGCACGGCGATGCAGCCTTTTTCGGCGGCCATTCTGGCGGTTTCGGGCTCGATGAGGTTGCAGTGTTCAAGCGAGTGGACACCCAGTTCGACGCAACGGGCGATCGAGCGGTCGGTATAGACGTGAGCGGCGACATAGAGGCCGGCATTTTCGGCCTCCTCCACCGTGGCCGCGATCTCGTCTCGCGAATATTGGATGGAGTGGATCGGATCGTTGGGCGATGAGACCCCGCCATTGGCCATGACCTTGATGAAGTTGGCGCCTTCCTTGATCATGGTGCGGCA
Organism: Devosia soli; assembly: GCF_000970455.1. Taxonomy (GTDB): domain Bacteria; phylum Pseudomonadota; class Alphaproteobacteria; order Rhizobiales; family Devosiaceae; genus Devosia; species Devosia soli. The sequence goes on from NZ_LAJG01000005.1 coordinate 205,513, forward strand.
GGCGGCGCGGACATTGTCGACGCCATCGACAATGAGGCCCATGGAGCCGAGACGATCCGAGAAAAGACCCGGACGGTCGTCGGTGCGATTGCGCAGGTCGGCATGGCCGCCGGTCGTCGTCAGGCCCTTGCCGCAGATGACAAGACGGGGTCCACGGATGAGGCCTTCATTGACCGCGCGAACGAGGCCGTAATCGGCGCCGCCGAGATCGCGCAGGGTGGTGAATCCGCGCTGCAGCGCTTCGTCCATGACGCGGGCAGCGCGCAGGGCTGCGAGAGAAGCCGGAGCGACCATATTGGCCCAGAGGTCGAGCGTTTCGGCAACGATGTGGACATGGCAATCGATGAGGCCCGGCATGACTGTTTTGCCGGCAAGATCGACAACCTCGACGCCCTCGGGCTTGGCCAGGTTTGCGCCGATGGCTGTGATCCGCTGCCCTTCCACCAGGACATCGAGCCCGGATTTGAGAACGCCGGCCTCGGCGTCGAGCACGTGGCCGCCGGTGAAGAGATAGGAGGGAGTCATGGGGTCAACTCATCGATTGTGACAGGCAACGAGGCGGCCATCGTCGCGGGCCGTAAGGGCAGGCTCGGTGGTCTTGCAGACGGCGGTGACGAGCGGGCAGCGGGTATGGAATGGGCAGCCGCTCGGCTTTTTCGTCGCGCTGGGGATATCGTCGTTGCTGGCGCTGAAACTGTGGCGCTTACGCGGATCGCGCGAGGGCGCCGAGCGCATCAGCAATTCGGTATAGGGATGGCCAGGCGCAGCGAAGATTGCGGCCTTGGGGGCAATTTCAACGATCTTGCCCAGATACATCACCGCAACACGATGGGAGATGAATTCAACGACGCCGAGATCGTGGGAGATCGCGAGATAGGAGACGCCCAGATCGCGCTGCAGATCGCTGAGAAGATTGAGGATCTGCGCCTGCACCGACACGTCCAGCGCCGAAACCGGTTCGTCGCAGACGATGACATCCGGCTTGAGCGCGAGGGCACGGGCTATGCCGATGCGTTGGCGCTGGCCGCCCGAAAACTGGTGCGCAAAATTGTCGGCCTGATCCGGGCGGAGGCCGACGCGCTCCATCAGTTCGGAGACACGCGCCTCACGCTCGGCCGTGGTGCCGATATTGTGGATGTCGAGAGGCGCGCGGATGATGTCCTTTACCCGCTGGCGCGGATTGAGCGAAGAAAACGGATCCTGAAAGACGATCTGCATCCGCCGCCGGTAGCTCTTGAGCGCCGCCGGATTGAAGCCTCGGATTTCCTGGCCATCGAACTGCACGCGCCCGCCGGTCGGCTTGACGAGGCCCATGAGGGCAAGGCCGGTCGTTGACTTGCCGCAGCCGCTTTCCCCGACAAGGCTCAGTGTCTCGCCCCGATTGAGCGAAAAACTGACGCCATCGACGGCCTTGACCGCCCCCACCTGCCGCTGCAACACGCCGCCGCGGATCGGGAAATGAACTTCGAGATTATCGACGCTGAGCAAGGGGGTGCGATCAGGCTGCATCGTCGTGTTCCCAGCAGGCGGCCCAGTGTCCGGGGCGTTTTTCTTCAAATGGCGGTCGTTCTTCAAGGCAGCGAGCCGAGGCGCCGGGGCAACGCGGCGCGAAGGCGCATCCCTTGGGCAGGGCCCAGAGCGGCGGGACGGTACCCGGAATATCAGCCAAGCGATCCCCCGCTTCGCTCGATGCGCCCGCCCCGGGCACAGCGCCCATGAGGCCGATCGTATAGGGGTGGAACGGGCGATCGAAGAGATCGTAGATGCTTGCTTCCTCGACCTTGCGCCCCGCATACATGACGATGACGCGGTCGGCGACTTCCGAGACGACGCCGAGATCATGCGTAATCAGGATCTGCGCCGTGCCGAGGCGTTTTTGCAGGTCCGAGATCAGCCCAAGGATCTGGGCCTGGATGGTCACGTCAAGGGCAGTCGTGGGCTCATCGGCGATGATGATCTTGGGGTCGCAGGCGAGCGCCAGGGCGATCATGGCGCGCTGACGCATGCCGCCCGAAAGCTCGTGCGGAAACTGGCCCGCGCGACGCTCAGGGTCCGGCATCTGAACGAGACGGAGGACGTCGACGGCGCGTGTATCGGCCTCCCGGCGGCTGCATTTGCGATGCTGGCGCACGGCTTCGGCGATCTGCTCGCCGATGCGAAGCACCGGGTTCAGCGCCGTCAGCGGTTCCTGAAAGATCATAGCGATCTTTTCGCCGCGGAAATCTTCGACCTGGCGCTGGTTCATGGCGAGGAAATCTTCGCCGTCGATCAGCACCTTGCCTCTCGTGATCGCCGCCGCATCGGGCAGGAGGCGCAGCAGCGACAACGCGGTCATCGATTTGCCGCAGCCGCTTTCCCCGACGATGCAGAGTGTCTCCCCTGCCCTGACGGACAGATTCATGTCCGAGACGACGGCAAAAGCGCCATTGTCGCCCCGGATCTCGATGTCGAGATCCGAGACTTGCAGAACCGGGAGAGAGGTATCTGTGGTCATGTCGCTCATTGCCGTCGTCTCCACTGCCGGGTTGGTGGGACGCACCCGGCATGTCTGATGTGTTAGTCGGTCGCGCCGTCGAGATTGCCGACCATGAAGCCATAATCCCCGCTATGGACGAGGTTGCGCGTCAGGTGCTGCATGATCATCACGCCGTTGTCGAACGGGGTCGGAATCTCTTCGAGCACTTCGAACGTGTAGGGGCTGACAACGCGCCCGAGCAGCTGGCCGCCCTTGATGACTTCGCCATTGGCGGGAGCCAGTGGCTCGAGCCAGCCGCCCTGAGTCGGACGAATGCCGGCCAGTTCATTGACGACGATCTGCTTGGGATTGGTCCAGGGATCACCCTGGATGGCGCCGATGGTCTTGAGCATGTTGAGGACGCCATCGACCGTCTGCTTCACGTAAGGGGTCTGGTCGACGATACCGCCGCCGAGTTCGATCACCGCCACCGGGATATTGCGGGTGTCGATGGTCACCGACTTGGTGGTGCCGCCAAAGACCGTGCCCTGCTTGTTCTCGACCGGACGGTAGAGGAGCTTTGAGCCAAAGGCGCGCGACAGGCGCTCGTCGTTCCAGATGTAGACATAGTCGACGGTCGGGCGATCGGTGCCCGAATGAAGGTCGATATGGACGTCAATGACGTTGAGGAACTCGTTGGTCAGCGCATGGGCCAGCTGCTGGGAATAGGTGCCCTTGGGATTGCCAGGGAACTGGCGGTTAAGGTCGACCTTATCGATGGTCGCAAAGCGTTCGTTGACGGCGAAGGCATAGGGGTTGGCGACCGGCAACAGCAGAATGCGGCCTTTGAGCGGTTGGTCCTTCAGCGCGCGATAGAGGTCGAGCACGGCTTGGGAGCCGCTATTTTCATTGCCGTGGATCGAGGCGGAAATGCCGATGGTTGGGCCATCTTCCTCGCCGACCAGTTCATGGATGAAGAGCACGGCGTCGCTGCCATCGGCGTGGGTCGTAAACTTCGGTCGAAGCTGGTTGATGGACTTGACCATGAAAGAATTCCTTTAGTTACTTTGCCTTGGCGGACTTGCCGCCGCCGCGAGAGAGCTGGCGCGGGTCGAGCACATCGCGCAGACCATCGCCGAGTAGATTGAAGCCGAGCACGGTCACCATGATGGTCGCACCCGAAATGATGGAGAGCCACGGCGCGTCGCGCATGAAGCGGGTGCCATATGCCAGCGTCCATCCCCAGGTCGGGGCCGGCGGCGGCAGGCCGAAGCCGAGAAAACTCAGCGCCGATTCTGAAATGATCGCGGTGCCGAGGCCGAGCGAAGCCAGTACGATGATCGGCCCCAGCGCATTGGGCAGGATTTCCTTGAAGATGATGCGAGCCGGGCTCGCGCCAAGTGCCTTAGCCGCCTGCACGTAGTTCTGCTCGCGCAGCACCAGTGTCGTCGAGCGCACGACACGGGCATATTCGGTCCAGGCGACGACGATGATGGCGAGCGCGACATTGGTGATGCCGGGGCCAAGCACCGCGACGATGGCGAGCGCCAGAACGATGGCGGGGAAACCGAGAAAGATATCGGTGATCCGCATCAGGACCTGATCGACCCAGCCGCCGAAATACCCCGCAACCAGCCCGACGACCGTACCAATGGCAGCCGAGACCGCCACTGCGATGACCGCTATGGTCAGCGAGATGCGGGCGCCGAAGACGAGACGTGACCAGAGGTCGCGGCCGAAATTGTCGGTGCCGAGGATGTGCTCCACGGTCGGGCCGTCGAAGCGGTTGCGCATGTCCATCTGCTCGATGCCATGGGTCGCGACAAACGGCGCGAAGATGGCGAGGAGAATGATCGTCAGAGAGATCAGCGCGCCGACGACGAGCGAGACATTGGTGAAGGCTTTTGGCAAACGCATGGTCATCACCCGAGCCGAATGCGCGGGTCGACCGCGGCGTAAAGAAGATCCACCACGAGGTTCACGAGCGCGAAGACGATGGCGAAGGTGAGCACGATGCCCTGGATCAGCGGCAGGTCACGCTGCGAAATCGCGGCAATGGTGAGCTGCCCTAGGCCCGGCCAGGCAAAGATGGATTCGGTGAGAACCGCCCCGCCAAGCAGAGCGCCGAAGCGAAGGCCGATGACGCTCAGGACCGGCAGGAGCGCATTGCGCAGGGCATGGCGGATGACGACGCGACCCTTGCGGAGGCCCTTGGCATAGGCGGTTCGGACAAAATCTTCGCGCAGCACTTCGAGCATGGAGGCGCGCACGAGACGCGAGATGATGGCCGCCGAATTCGCCGCCAGCGCCAATGCTGGCAAGGCGATATGGCTGATGGAATCCCAGAGCACTTGCGGGCGTCCGGTCACGGCCGCCAGGAATGCTTCCGGCAGTGGCGCGCCGCGACCAATGGATGGCAGCCAGCCAAGCTGCACGGCAAAGAGCAGCATCAGCAACAGGCCAAGCCAATAGACCGGCATGGACACGCCAAGCTGGGCAAAGAGCATGGTGACGGTGTCGATCCAGGAACCCTGGCGAATGGCGGCGAGGACGCCCAGCGTCAGCCCGATCAGGGTCGCGAGCAGCAGCGCTACCAAGGCAAGCTCGATGGTCGCGCCGAGGCGCCCGAAGATAATCTCGGCGACCGGCTGGTTCTGGAAGATCGAGCGACCCATATCGCCTTGCAGCAGGGCGGCGAAATAGTCCCAAAGACGGATATACCAGGGGTCATTCAGACCCAACGTGTTCCGCAGGTTGGTGATGGCTTCCGGCGTTGCGTCCTGGCCGAGCAGCACGGCGGCCGGATCACCGGGGATGATGAGCAGGAGACCAAAGGTGACCACCACCATGCCGATGGCCATGGGGATCAGCAGCAGCAGCCGGCGGATGACATAGGCTAGCATTGGCGTTGCCCTTGCGTATCGGAGTTGCGCTCAGCCAAGGATTACCTCGTCGAGCTTGCGCGGAAACTTGGTGAGGCTATCGGGACCGCTTTCGGTGACGAGCACGGTGTCGGCGAGGCGGAACCCGCCGAGGCCAGGCACATAGAGGGCAGGTTCGGACGAGCACACCATATTGGGCACGAGCACGGTATCGTCGCCACCCTCAACCCAGGGCGGCTCATGGAACATCACGCCCATGCCGTGGCCGACGCGATGGAGGCAATATTGCCCGACGCCTTGCTCGCGGATGAAGCCGAGCGCACGGTCGTCAGCCGATGCACAGGTTGCGCCGGCGACAAGCCCAGCGGTGCCGATGGCCTGGGCCTGCTGCGCCAGATTGTAGGTGCGTTCCTGTTCCTTGCTGGGTTCGCCGAGGATAAAGGTGCGTTCGCTCTCGGCAGCTCGGCCCCCGACCCGGCAACCGAGGGAGAGGATCATGCTCTCGCCGCGCTGCGGGCGATGCCCGGTCGGCATGCCATGCGGAAAGGCCGAACGCAGGCCGGAATAGACGAGGCCGCCGGCGATACCCTGGACGAGCAAAATGTCATCGTGCTCGCGATACATCGTATCGAGCGCGTGGCGGATGATATGGGCTTCGATCTCGATTTCCGTCGGCATGGTCTTGCCGGTGCGAAGCGCATCATCGATCAGGGCAACGCCAGCACTGACCATGGAATCGGAGATGCGCGCGGCTTCGCGCTGCAGCACCAGCTCTTCAGGGCGCTTGATGAGGCGCATCTTTCCGACAATGCCGGATGCGGTCACCTTGGCATTAGGGAATGCACTTTCGAGCTGCCCCACGCGGGCCAACGAAATCCCTGGCGAATGCGCCACGGTGCCCTTGATGTCGCCGAGGGTGCGGGCAAGGACGGCGAACGGACGGTCGCGTCCCGGAAATTCGAAATAGACGACGAGTTCGGCGGCGGTCTTCTGGTCGAGCGCATGGTGTCGCTCGAGTTCGGGGATCAGCAGATAGGCATCGGTCTGCGTTAGCGCGAAGACGACGGGGCGTTCGGTCGTGTAGTGGGAAAAGCCAGTCGTATAGATGACGTCGTCATTGGAATCGAGCAGCAGCACGTCGACGCCGTCTTCGGCCATGCGCGCGCGGATGTCGCGGTGCACAGAGGCGTAATAATCGGCGCTGAGGCGCTGGGAGAAAGCCATGGCGAGGTCCTCGATTGGGGCCGGGTCCGGCCGACGCAAGGCGCCGGCCGGAGGACGGGATCAGTCGGTAAAGCCGATCAGGCCGCGAAGATTGCCGCGCGGCGTTGCCTGCACTTCGACGGGCAGGTCCTTGGCGTAGAACAGCTGATAGCCCTGGGCCGAGATGATGTAATAGGGCAGCTCTTCCGCCAGGATGGTCGCGGCCTTCTGATAGGCGGCAGCACGTCCAGCCTGATCGAGGGTCGAGCGGCCTTCCTGCAGCAGCGCGTCGACTTCCGGATTGGAATATCCGCCCCAATTGGTCGGGCCATCAGTCGAAAGCTGGGCAAACAGCAGGCGATCAGGATCGACGATATTGAGCCAGCCGAGAAGCGCGATCTGGTGCTTGCCCTGCTGCACATAATTGGTCGAGAACGAAGGCCAATCCGTGATCTGGGCCGTTGCCTTTACCCCTGCGGCTTCGAACATGGCCTGAAGGAATTCCACGGTCTGGACGCGGTTGGTGTCTTCGCTGTGGGTCGAAAGAACCACTTCGAGATCGTTGCCGTCCTTGTCGAGGATGCCGTCGCCATTGCTATCGGTCCAGCCAAGCTCGTTGAACTGGGCGATGGCGCCTTCCATGTCGAAGGTCGGCTGCGCAATGGTATCGGAATAGGCCCATGAGGACGGCAGGATGATCGAATGCGCTTCCTGGTCGACGCCCTGGTAGATGTCGTTGACGATGGTCGTTTGGTCGACGAGCTTGGCAAAGGCCTGGCGCATCTTCGGATCGGCGAGCAGCGGATCCTTGACGTTGAAGTTGAGGTAATTGACGCCGAGGCCGGCGGTGATGACGTTGCCGAAGCGGTCATCGGCCTTGAGGCGCTCGATATCCTGCGGGGCGAGCGGAGACTGGATGACGTCGAGATCGCCGGCTTCGAAAGCCTGCGAGCGGGCCGAATTGTCGCCGATGATCTTCAGCGTCACGTTCTCGATGGTCGGCGCACCGCGCCAGTAGTTTTCGTTGGCTTCGAGCACGATCTCGCTGCCACGATTCCACGACACGAGCTTCATTGGCCCGGCGCCGACGGGATTGAGCGCGATATCGGTGCCGCCTTCGACCAGCGCCTTGGGAATGATGCCGATATCGAGATAGGTTAGAAGCGGCGCATAGGGCGCCGAGAGCGTGAACTTGACCGTCTGCGGATCGACGGCTTCGACGGCCGAGATCGGCGCATAGAGCGCGCGGCTCGGGGCATTGAGCTCGGGGTCGATCAGCGTCGTATAGGTGAAGACCACGTCATCGGCGGTCAGCGGGCTGCCGTCGGAAAACTTGAGGTCCGGGCGGAGCTTGAAGATGAAGGTCTGCGGATCGGGCGTTTCCCAGCTCTCGGCGAGGTCCGGCACCGGCTCGAGGTTCGGCGTGATGTGGACGAGCCCGGAATAGATGAGGTCAGCGGTGCGCGAGGCGGTCGTATCGCGCATCAGACGCGGGTCGAGCGTACCGGCGTCCACGTCCATCCCCACGATGAGCGTGTCCTGGTCCTGCGCGAAACCGGTCTGGACCGGCATGATGCTCAGCGCCACCAAGGCGCTGGTCGTCAACAAAAATTTCTTCATTCCCTGTTCCCTTGATCTGACTAATTATGCGGATAGTCGGCCCGCGAACTGACCACCCTTGGCGCGCCGAAGATCGGCAAGCCGCGGCGCCAGAATGGTGTCGAGCGCGCCCGGATCGGGCGCGTGGCGATATTCGAAACACTGGACGCCGGACCGTACGAGCTGGGCCACATGGTCGGCGCCAGAGGCATAGACCACCGCATCAGACGCCTCGATGATCTCGCCGAGATCCGGCGCCGAAGACCAGGTGACGCGAATGTCCGAGATATGCGGAGCGAACTCGCGCACGCTGGGGCGCATGATCGCGATGTATTCCTTGAAGTGGGTGATGGCGGCGACGCGGGCGCGGGAGTCCAGACCGGCAAGGCTCTGCCGAGTGCGCTGGGACGGAATGAATCGCAGCCCGAGCACCTCCCCGCCATCGACCAGCGCGCGCACTTCCGCCTCCCTGTGGCCGAAGGTCAGGACAATATCTGCAGCCGCACAGGCGCGACGCTGCGGTCCGTCCTCGCGGATGCTGTCGAGCGTAACGAGTTCGATCTGATCGTTGCTTGCGAGCGTCGGGCGGATTTCCTCGACATAGTCGCGCCCAGGCCCCTCGAAGATGCAGACGAATACGATGGATAGCCCTGTGGCCGGCCGGCGCATCTGGGCTCCGGCATTGATCATGGAAACCAGGGCCATCGACGACACGCCGAGCGCTTCGGCCTTGGCAAGGATCGCTTCGATATCGCCGCGCAGCGCGTTGATCGGCTGCCCAGACGCTGCGGCCGCCAACGGATCGCGCGCCGTAAAGGCGCCAAGCCCCGCCCGCATCTCGATCAAGCCCTCATCGCGCAGCTGCTGATAGACCTGGCTGACCGTCATCGGCGCAATGCCGATCTCGCTTGCCAGCTGCCGCACCGACTGGAGCTTCGTGCCATAGGGCATGTCGCTGAAGGCCAGCATGTAGCTCAAGAGACCATGCAGCTGCGTCCCGACAGGAACGGGAAGCGACTTGTCGATGCTGGACGCGTCTATCGTGAACATGTGTTCTACCACGTTGATACACCGACCGTACCGATGAGTTCTCATGACCGCAATAGGTCATGCAATTTTTTTGCACACCGTTTGATTTCGCCGCTTGAATGTGCACAGATGCACGAAATCGCGCTAAAAACCGGCGTTGCTTTCTGGATAGCTGGTGCGTTCCTGACTAAGACTGCTCTCAGAGGTGTACTAATGGATTATAGCAACCTGGGCCGCACGGGCCTGAAAGTCTCGCGACTAGCGCTCGGGTGCATGACCTTTGGTTCGCCGACATGGGCACCCTGGGTGCTCGATGAAGCCGCATCCCGACCGATCATCGACAAGGCGGTCGACCTCGGCATCAACCTTTTCGACCTTGCGGACATTTATTCGCTGGGCGCCAGCGAGGAGGTCGTCGGCAGGGTTCTATCTGCTCAGAAACGGCAGAAGCTTGTTCTCGCGACCAAGCTCTATAATCCCATGAGCCAGGACCCCAACGATCGGGGCCTGTCGCGCAAGCACATTTTCGAGGCGGTCGATGGCAGCCTCAAGCGGTTGGGGACCGATTACATCGATCTCTACCAGCTTCACCGCTTCGACTATGAAACGCCGCTCGAAGAGACGCTCGACGCCCTCAACGACGTTGTCCGCGCCGGCAAGGTGCGCTATCTCGGCGCGTCGTCCATGCATGCCTGGCAGTTCATGAAGGCGCTCGGCCTGCAGCGGGCCAATGGCTGGGCACCGTTCGTCTCGATGCAACCCCATTACAACCTGATCTATCGCGAAGAAGAGCGCGAAATGCTGCCACTTTGCCGATCCGAAGGCATCGGCGTCATCCCCTGGAGCCCCCTCGCCCGCGGACGTCTCGCCGCCCGTACCGAGACCGAAACGACCCGCTCGCAGACCGACAAGACCGCTTCGGCGCTTTACGACCGTTCGCGCGAACAGGATGACGCCGTGGTGGCTGCCGTGCGCCAGGTGGCCGAGCGCCATGGCCGCCCGCCGGCCCAGATCGCCTATGCCTGGGTCGCGACACGTCCCGGGATCACGGCGCCGATCGTCGGCATTTCCAAGCTCCATCAGTTCGACGACGCCGTTGCCGCGCTCGAGGTCAAACTCAGCGACGAAGACGTGGCTCTACTCGAAGCCCCCTACCATCCCAAGCCGGTTGCCGGTCACCAATAGGACGTTCTTCATGCTGATCGGCAATGAACTCGCAGGCCTGACGGCCGGCATCGACGCGCTCTATCGCAAGACGCCTCGCAGCGATGGCTTCCTCGACAAGGAAGGGCTCATTCCTGTCGCCATGGCCAAGGTCGAGCCCGCTCCGCTCCGCGACTACATCGAGGCGCGCGAAAAGCTCGAGGCGCTCGCAACCCGCAACGCCGGCGAGGCAGAAACGCAGCTGCGTCACGACTATGTCGCCGAGATGATCGATTCGCTCCTGGCGCTCGTCACCACCTTTGAAGAAAAGCCGATCAGCTTTGCCGACCGTGTCGCCCGGCAAATCAGGGTAAAAACGCAATTGGTTCCGGATGCGGAACTGGACGTCTATCGACAGACAATTCGTGAAAAACTCGATGAACTCGGCTATGCTGGCGGCAGTCTCACCGACGATTTCAACCGCTGGGAAGCCCAGGCCCGTGTGCCCAAGGAGGCGGTGCTCGCGGAACTCAAAGGCTTGATCCGCGAAGGCCGCGAGCGCGTCAGCGCCAGCATGTATCCGTTTGCGCATGAATGGATGGAGCCCGAAGGCGTCACCGCCGTGCCCTTTTCGGCCTATTGCGATTATCCGACGCGTAAAGTGCTGCTCAACCTCGATTTCCCCTACACGCGCTTTTCGCTCAAGCACCTGGCGACGCACGAAGTATTTCCCGGCCATCTCGTGCACATGAACCTGCGTGAACGCGCCGTTGCCGAAGGCAAGATGCCGCTCGATGGCGCCCAGGTGGTGACGAGCTCGGCGAGCAGCGCGCTGTTCGAAGGCATTGCCGATAACGGCATGTTCTTCCTCGACTGGGTCGTTGGACCCGAGGACGAACTCGGCGTGGCGCTCCAGCGCCTTCGGAGCGCGATGCGCTGCAATGCGGCGTGGATGATGCACGCTCAAGGCATGAGCCTGGATGAGATCGTACCGATCGTGGCCGACAAGGCCCTGCAGGATCCGGTGACCGCCCGATCGCGCCTCGCCTTCCTCAACCACAATCTGCGCGCGCCTTTCGTCTTTGCCTACTATGGCGGTGACATGGCTGTGCACGACGTCTGGAAAGCCGTGACGCCGGACGAACGTCAGGCGTTCTGGTCTTTTCTTTATGACCACATGCACACGCCCGCGACGCTCAAGAAATACTGGTCGCAACGCTGAGCAATGGTTTTGATGCGCCAGTCGCCGGGGCCAACCGGTTCCCCGACAGTCAGCGGCTCGCCGTTCCTGGGAAGCCTGTGCCTTCCAACACCACTGCCGCATGGATGTGGAGGCCGGAGCGCTGGATCGTCGGATCAGCCCGGCTTACCCGTTCCGCTGCCCCTGGACAGGCCGAACACTCAATATCCACCTTCTCTGAAGGGTGCCAGATCAACCGGCCGGCACCTCTTCTTTCGGGGTCTCAGGTGGACGGATGCCGAACCAGGTGACGTAGAGTGCGGGCAGGAAAATCAGCGTCAGCACCGTGCCGACGATGATGCCGCCCATCATTGCATAGGCCATGGGACCCCAGAAGATTTCCCCCGCAATGGGAATAAGACCCAGGCTGGCCGCCAGGGCGGTGAGGAGAATGGGGCGTAGGCGATGCTGGGTGGCTTCGACCACCGCGCCCCAGGCGGCTATGCCTTCGGATCGCAGATGTTCGATCTGAACGATAAGGATCACCGAATTTCGGATCAAAATCCCGACCAGCGCCAGAACCCCGAGGATGGCGACAAAGCCAAGGGGTTTGCCCGTGGCGAGGAGCGCTATGACGACGCCGATCAAGGCGAGCGGGGCGACAGCGACGACAAGGAAAAGCCGCGCAAAACTCTGGAGCTGGATCATCAGCACCGTCGCCATGACAAAGAGCATCAGCGGGACGACGGCCAGAATGGGCGCGGTCGATTCCGCGCTGCTTTCGACAGTTCCGCCAACGGCAATCGAATAACCAAGCGGCAGGCTCTCGCGCACGCTTTCGACAATGGGCTCAAGCTCGCTGGCCACAGTTGCCGGTTGAATGGTGCCAAGAACGGCGGCGCTAATGGTCAATGTCGGGATGCGATCGCGCCGGACAATCATCGGCTGTTCCTGCCCGTAGCCGAAAGTGGCAACCGCAGCGAGGGGAATGGAGCGGCCGTCTCCTGTTGAAAGCTGCAGGTTCTGCAGCGTTTCGATAGAACCGCGCTCCGTCGCATCGGCACGGCCAACGACGTTGACGAGATAGATGCCGTCCTGGATCTGGGTGATCGTGGTGCCGACGGTAATGCCGTTGAGCGCCGAGGCGATATCGGAATTGGTGATCCCGAGTTGCCGGGCCTTGTCCTGAAGGACGTTAACCTCAACGACCCTAGAGGTTTCCATCCAGTCGTAGCGCACATCGCCCAAACTGGGGTTCTGCTTGATGGCGGAGGCCAATGCGTGCGCCTGATCCCTCAACTCGCCGATATCGGGCCCACTCAGGCGATACTGGATCGGTCGGCCGACTGGAGGCCCGAGCGAAAGCGTCGTGATATAGGCATCGGTGCCCGGAAAAGTACGGCGCAGATAGTCGCTGAGTTCGGCGCTGACGCGATCGCGGACGTCGAGTCCCTTGGTGACGACGACTGTCTGGCCGGTCGAGGGCATGGCAGTCGGCGAGTCAAAGGCCAGAACGAAGCGCGGCGCACCCTGACCAATATAGCTCGACCAATGATCGACGTCGTCATTTCCAGAGAGCGCTTCAGCCTCGAACTTGGCGATCTGCGCACTGGTTTCGGTGATGGAGCTATTTTGGGGCAGCTGCCAGTTGACGACCAGTTCAGGACGGTCCGATGAGGGAAAGAACTGCTGCTGGACGTGAGTGAGGCCAAAGATCGAGGCCGCGAAAATAGCGACGGTTATGGCAATCGTCAGCCAACGCAAACGCATGGCGGTTTCGAGAAAGCGCGTGAACGCCCTGCTGAGACGACCTGGTCCCTTGCTTTTGTGCTTGAGCTGCTTGGGCAGAACGCTGACGCCGATCAGCGGCGTGAACAGCACGGCTACAATCCACGAAACAAGGAGCGAGACGGCCAGCACCACGAAGAGCGTGAAGGTGAATTCGCCGGCAGAACTGGGATTGAGCCCGATGGGAATGAAGCCGGCCACGGTGACAAGCGTGCCCGTCAACATGGGAAAGGCTGTGGAGGTGTAAACGGCGGTGGCGGCCTTGGTCAGCGTATCGCCGGCCTCAAGGCGCGAGACCATCATTTCCACCGCGATCATGGCATCATCGACGAGGAGGCCCAGGGCGATGATGAGCGCACCGAGCGAGACACGCTGGAGGGAAATACCGAGATAGGACATGGCGAGGAAGGTGATGGCGAGCACGATCGGGATCGAGAGCGCGACGACAAGCCCTGCCCTGAGGCCGAGGCTGACGAAACTGACGATCAGCACGATGCCGATGGCTTCGAAAAGCGCGCTGGTAAAGCCGTTGACGGCTTCTTCGACCACGCGCGGCTGATCGGAAACGAGGTGGACCTCGACGCCAATCGGCAGATCGGAAACGATCCGCTCGAGTTGGGCGTCGAGCGCTTTGCCGAATTCGAGGAGATTGCCGCCAGAGCGCATGCCGATGGCAAGGCCGATGGCCTGCTGGCCGTTGTAACGGAAGAGCGAAGACGGCGGATCGGCATAACCGCGGCTGATCGTGGCGACATCGGCGAGCCGGAAGAAGCGATCTCCGACGCGCAGGTTGATCTCGCGCAGACTTTCTTCGGAGGTGAATTGCCCGCCAAGGCGGACCGCTACCCGCTCGGGGCCCGCCGCGATCACGCCGGACGGCGAAACGGCATTCTGGTCCTGAAGGGTAGCAATCACCTGCTGGGCGCTGATGCCGAGGGAGGCCAGTTGGCGGGTCGAAAATTCGAGAAAGATGACCTCGTTCTGTGCGCCGACGAGCTCGACGCTACCGGTTTCGTCGAGCGCCAGCAGTTGAGAGCGCGCATCTTCCACATAATCGCGCAATTGGCGCTGAGTGAGGCCGTCGCCCGTGAAGGCGTAGATGTTGCCATAGACATCGCCAAACCTGTCGTTGAAGAAGGGGCCGCGAACGCCTTGGGGGAATGAAGAGGTGATATCGCCGACCATCTGGCGCACCTGTAGCCAGATGGTAGGGACTTGGGCGCTGGGCGCGCTGTTGTCGAGCGTGACATAGACGGTGGTTTGACCGGCCGTGGTGATTGACCGCGTATAGTCGAGGGTTTCGAGATCCTGCAGTTGGCGCTCGATCCGCTCCGTAACCTGTTCGGTGACTTCTTCTGCCGTGGCGCCGGGCCACTGCGCGACGATCACCATGGTGCGGATGGTGAAAGCGGGGTCTTCCTCGCGGCCGAGGTTCAGGTAGGCCAGCGCGCCGGCAATCACCGAAACAAGCATGAAATACCAGACGATGGAGCGGTGCTCGAGTGCCCAATCGGAAAGGTTGAAGCCCTTCATTGCTGTTCCTTCCCGCCGAGCCGGACCTTTTGACCCTCGGTCAAACTGTTGACGCCCGCGACGGCGATGCGCTCGCCGGCTTTCAGGCCATCTTCAACCGGCACAAGGCCGTTCAGTGCTTCGCCAATCTTGACCGGGCGGAGGCTGACGGTTTGTGCGGCTTCGTCTATGACCCAGACTGCCGTCTCGTCGCCATCGTAGCGAATGGAGGATTGGGGCACGCTCAGGGCCGTGCCATCGGAGGCTTTGAGCGATGCAGTGGCGGTGGTGCCGAGCCAAAAACTTGCTGGCGGGGAATCAAGGGCGATATGGACGCGCCAGGTGCGTGTGACCGGGTCGGCCTGGGGCGCGATTTCCCGGACGCTCCCAGCTATGGCCGCGGCAGGATCGAGCTGGGGCATGACATCGAAGATCGTGCCGACCGCAATGCCGTCGACAAAATCGCCGGGCACATCGATGACGAGATCGCGCTGGTTCGGGTCCGCAAGTGTCAGGACCGGGGTGCCAGCGGCGATTACCTCGCCAGGCTCGGCACCCACGTCGGTGACGACGCCATCGCTTGGCGCGGTAAGGCGCGCGTAACTGAGCTGCTCTTCGGCCTGGCTGACGGCGGCTTGTGCCTGGACGACACCAGCCTCGGCGGCCTGTGTTTGCTGCCGGGACTGGTCGAGATCGGCCTGGGCGGCATTATTGGTTTCGACCAGCGATTCCAGCCGTGTCTGCGACGATGCCGCATTGGCGGCCTGGGCCTGGGCGGAAGCAAGATTGGCTTGGGCGTTACGCAGGGCCAGTTGAAGCGTCGTGCTGTCGAGGGTTGCTAAAACCTCGTCCTTGAGGACGCGAGCGCCGACTTCGACCTCGCGGCTGACGAGCGTACCGCTGGTCCGGAAGGCGAGGCTGGTGGTGACCCTTGGTTCGACCGTGCCGACGAAGGTTGAACTGGACACTGGGCGGGCTTCGACCACCAGCGAGAGGATAGGCCGCACGACGGCTGTCTCTGGCTGTTCCGGCGCCTGGCCGCAGGCGGATACGAGCAAAGGCAATAGCATGATCGAGGCAAGATGGCGCATCAGGGAGCATCCTCGATCTGGACGGTTTCACCGGGCGTCAGGAGCTTTGTTCCTTCGGTGACGACGCGCTGGCCGGGGGTGAGGCCATCGGCGATGACGACGACGCCGGTGCCATAGGCAAGAACGGAAACGGGGGTGACCGAGACGGTTTCGTCTTCTCCCACGGTCCAGACAGCCGGCTTTCCATCCTCTGACCAGAGGGCACTCCAGGGAAGGACGATGCGATCGCTGACGCTCGAGCTGACGGTGCCGACCACTGCGGCGCCAAGGGTCATGGATGCGGGCGGCTCGGCAATGGCGATGGTGACTTCGACCGTACCGGTCTGCGGATCGACGGTGGGCGAGACTTCATGCACCGTTCCGGAAACGGCTACATTGGGGTCCGCGACAAGGGCAACCTGCACCGGCGTTTCTGCGGAACGGCCGATGAGGGCAGTTTCCTGGACGTTGAACACCGCATCGCGCGGGCCATCTTCGGCCAGGACATAAACCGGCGAACCGGCCTGCACGACTTCGCCCACTTCGAGGCGGCGCTCGGTGATGATTCCGGCGGCATTGGCGCGCAATTCGGTGTAGCCGAGGCCTTGGCGGGCGGTTTCGAGCTGGGCTTGGGCGCTGTCGAGGCTGTTTTGGGCGGTGGTCAGGGCAGTTTGTGCGGTTTCGAATCCGCTTCTGGTCGTAAGGCCCTGGTTGAGAAGGGAGTTTTGCCGATCAAAGGTGGTTTGCGCCTGTGTGAGCTGGGCATTCGCGGCGGCGACGGAGGCTTCGGCAGCGGTGACATTGGCCTGTTGTTCGGCGCTGCTGAGGCGGCCGATCAGTTGCCCTTCCGTTACCCTTTGGCCGATCTCGGCGGACAATTCGGTAATCTGCCCGCTGATCTGGAAAGCCAGCGGGGTTTCGGCGCGGGCGCGGATCGATCCGGTCAAGGTCAGCGTCGGCGTGTAGGGTACGAGCGCGACCGTCTCGGCTTTGACGAAAGCTGCGGGTTGCTCCGGCGGGGCAGCGGACTGCTGGCATCCTGCGATCGAGATGGCAAAAAGAGCAAGACCTGCGGCGCGGGCCAATCCGGTACTGTCAAGCACGCAATCACCCTTGCAACGCTCAGCCCGGGCGACGGACATGAGACGAGATTCATTCGCTTCGTTTTACGACGAATGTTTGCGGGGTGGAACACGTGACCTGCGGGCGCCTATCGATTTCAATCCTGAGCGGATCAAAGGACAACTCGCCAAGAATCAAATCGGCAGGACGCGGCTGACTTTCACAGTGCCGAGCGAGAAGCTCGATTCGATCGAGGCGACGCCCTCGACCTGGGTCAGTTTCTCGCGAAGAAAATGCTCATAGGTTTCGAGATCCGCGCAGACGACGCGCAGGAGGAAATCGAACTGGCCGGTCATGAGATAGGCCTCCATCACTTCCGGCCAGCGCGAGATCGCCGCGCCGAAGGCGTCGAGTTCGCGCGCACGCTGGCGTTCCAGCTTGATCGAGATGAAGACCGACACGGGAAGGCCCGCAGCCTTCTGATCCAGCGTGGCGCTATAACCGGTGATGAGGCCGGCGCGCTCCATCTGGCGGATCCGGCGCAGGCACGGTGACGGCGATAGCCCGACTTGATCGGCTATGGCTTGGATCGTCATGCGGCCATCCTCCTGCAAGGCACGGAGGATTTTACGATCGACAACACTGAGCTCGGTTTTAGAAGATTCTGCCATTCTGCGATCCGAAACGGATGAAATCCTGCGCCAGGAGGTGCTTTACGGGTCAAATTAGACGAGAACCAGCGATCGACAAGGCGCAAAGTGATCGGGAGGGAAGAGGAGATCGCACTTTGGCCGAGGACCGCGCGCGCATCGGGCATATCGAGGCGTTGACGAGGAAAGCACTATGGCTTTCCAACTGGATGATCCACCATGCCAACCACATCCGGCCCAATGTCGACGGGGTCAAGGTGGGTGGGCATCAGGCAAGTTCCGCCTCGATGGCGGCGATGATGAGCGCGCTCTATTTCGGCGTGCTGCGGCCCGAGGATCGGGTAGCGGTCAAGCCGCATGCGGCGCCGGTGTTTCATGCCATCCAATATCTCCTTGGCAAGCAGACACGGGAAAAGCTGATCGATTTCCGGGCCTTTGGCGGGGCGCAATCTTATCCCAGCCGCACCAAGGACACAGACGACGTGGACATTTCGACGGGCTCGGTCGGGCTCGG
The DNA here is from genome assembly GCF_000970455.1 of Devosia soli. Taxonomy (GTDB): domain Bacteria; phylum Pseudomonadota; class Alphaproteobacteria; order Rhizobiales; family Devosiaceae; genus Devosia; species Devosia soli. The sequence continues at coordinate 223,600 of NZ_LAJG01000005.1, forward strand.
CGTCGCTTTCACCGCCTTCGCATCGCTGATCCAGGATTATGTGCGCGCCAAACCCTGGGCCGACCGATCGCGGCCGGAGGGGCGGATGGTGGCGCTGGTGGGCGACGCCGAACTCGATGAAGGCAACGTCTATGAGTGCCTCCTCGAAGGCTGGAAACATGGGCTGAGAAATACCTGGTGGGTGATCGACTACAATCGCCAGAGCCTCGATGGCGTCGTGCGCGAAGGGCTCTACGATCGGATCGAAGCGATCTTCCGGGCCTTCGACTGGAATATCGTGACGCTCAAATATGGAGCGCTGCAGCGCGCTGCGTTTGCCGAACCGGGCGGAGACCGGCTCAAGCTCTGGATCGATGCGGCGCCTAATGCCGTCTATTCGGCGCTGATGTTTCGGGGCGGCGCGGCATGGCGCGAGCGGCTGACGGATGAGATCGGCGATCAGGGCCCGGTCAGTGCCCTCATCGCGCGACGCAGCGACGAGGAGCTCGCCACACTGATGGCCAATCTCGGCGGACATTGCGTGCCGAGCCTCATCGAGCAATTCGAGGCGGCGGGAAGCGACAAGCCGACAGTATTCATCGCCTATACGGTCAAGGGTTGGGCGACGCCGCTGGCGGGACACAAGGACAATCATGCGGGGCAGATGACCGGCGCGCAGATCGAACAGTTGCGCGCGGCAATGAAGGTACGCGAGGGCCACGAATGGGAGCCGTTCGAGGGCATGAACGATGCCGAGGGCGTGCGAAAATTTCTGGAACAGGTCCCGTTCAACGCCGGAGGTTCACGCCGTCTGACGTCGCCGCAGGTTGAGACGCTCGGCCCGCAGTTCGTGGGCACCGGACCAACTTCGACCCAGGCAGCTTTTGGCCGAATTCTCGATGCCATAGCTAAAACCGACAGTGACCTCGCGCGGCGCATCGTCACCACTTCGCCAGACGTGACGGTTTCGACCAATCTCGGGCCATGGGTCAACCGGCGCAATCTCTTCGCGCGGAGTGAAATGGCCGATGTATTCCAGAAGGAAGCTATTCCATCGACGCAGAAATGGCGGTTTACGCCTGAGGGTCAGCATCTCGAACTTGGCATTGCCGAGATGAACCTTTTTCTGATGCTCGGCGCTGCTGGGCTCAGCCATTCGCTATTCGGCGAGCGCTTGCTGCCCATCGGCACGCTTTATGACCCATTCATTTCCCGCGGCCTCGATGCGCTCAACTATGCCTGCTACCAGGATGCGCGCTTCCTGCTGGTCGCAACGCCATCGGGTGTGTCGCTGGCCGGCGAAGGCGGGGCGCATCAATCGATCGCTTCGCCGCTTATCGGCATGGCGCAGGATGGCCTCGCGAGTTTCGAGCCCGCTTTCGCCGACGAGCTTTCGATAATCATGGACTGGGCGTTCGACTACATGCAGCGCCAGGGCGATGCGCGGCCCGACCTCGCCGATTGGCCGCGCGATGTGACAGGCGGCTCAGTCTATCTCAGGCTTTCGACCCGAACCATCGAGCAACCCTCGCGCCCTGTCGACAAGCCATTGACCGATGGCATCATCCGCGGCGCCTATTGGCTCAAGCCGCCGACCCCGCAATGCGAGGTGGTGATCGCCTATCAAGGCGTGCTCGCCCAGGAGGCGATTGAGGCGGCTGCCCGCATCGGCGGCGATCGACGCAATGTTGCGGTATTGGCCGTCACGTCCGCCGATCGTCTCAATGCCGGCTGGCATGGCGCGCAGCGCGCGCGGCTTCACGGCGACGGAGACGCACGCAGCCATATCGAGAATCTGCTGGCCGACGCCCCCCGCCATGCAGGGCTGATCACCGCTATCGATGGGCATCCGGCAACGCTGGGTTGGCTCGGTAGCGTACTCGGCCACCGCACGATCACGCTGGGGGTCGAACATTTCGGGCAGACCGGGACGGTGTACGATCTATACCGCCATTTCGGGATTGACGCCGACGCCATGGTCGCGGCGGCACGCAGTCTGATGCCAGGCTGGTGACCGGCTGAAGAAAGCTCATGCACAGCCACCGATTCACGCCTTGCCAAGCGCGAACGTATTTGTCAGACATATGTCATTAGGCCTTTCGAGAGGGAAATTCGAATGGCTGCCGCGTCGGGCCTGAGGGGGTTGCGGCGTAAAGAGAGTGACCGCTTCGGCAGGCCAAGACCTGCACGAAGCGGCGCATGAGGGAACGTCCATCGGCTCTGGATCAAGGAGGGAGCTTTTATGAATGCTTTTGTGAGACTGGCCGGCGTATTGGTCGCTGCCACGGCGCTGTCAGCGCCGGTTCTGGCGCAGACGACCGTCGTCGCGCCAAGCGGCAGCACCGCCGGCACCTATATGGACTACATGAAGACGGTCTATGATCGTGGTACCGGCTCGGAACTGCTGCAGATCCCGATCGCGACCTTCGACAAGGAATTCGAGCTGACCCCGATGGCAGCGGAAAGCTGGACCCAATCGGAAGACGGGCTCACCTGGACATTCAAGCTGCGCTCAGGCCTCGTCTGGTCCGATGGCGAACCGCTGACGGCCGAAGATTTCGTTTTCGCGCTGCAGCGTGCTGCGACCTCGGGCTATGACTTTGCCTGGTATTGGGACTTTGCCGGCGGCATCAAGGGCTGGAAGGAAGTGACCGAAGGGACGGCCGACGTCTCGACGCTCGGCCTCAAGGCGGTCGACGACCTGACCATCGAAGTCACGACGGTTGCGCCAAAACCCTATTTCCCCTCGGTCACCAGCCTCTGGTACCCTGTGCCCAAGCATAAGGTGGATGAGCTCGGCGACGATTGGGCGCTCGATGTCTCGACGATCGTCTCTTCCGGTCCATTCGAAATCGAAAGCTGGGAAAAGTCGAACAACTCGGTGGTTCTCACCAAATCCGATACCTATACGGGCCCCTGGTCGCCGATGATCGACCGGCTCGAACTCGACCCGACGCTCAATGCGCCGGAAGTCGGCCTTCCGGCATTCCTCGCCGGCGACGCGGATTATTCGTTCCTCAACACCGGACAGGTGCCGGTCGCGACGGCGCGTTATCCTGATGGCATCCGCAAGAATGCGGTGTTTGCGACCTCGTACATCTCATACGATCTGGACGCGGCGCCGTTCAACGACGTCAATGTCCGCCGCGCCTTCTACTATGCAGTCGATCGCGACGAGCTGACCTCGACCGTTCTCAAGGACATCGCCATTCCGGCCGGCTCGATCTTGCCGCCCGGCTATCCTGGCTACAATCCGGATATCGCGGCAGAAGCCGTGTTCGATCCTGAAAAGGCCAAGCAGTTCCTCGCCGATGCGGGCTTCCCCAATGGCGAAGGCTTCCCGGACGTCGAAATCTGGTACCGCGAAGAGGGCGGCTATAACGGCGCTATCGTTCCGGCCATGGCGCAGTATCTGCAGGCCGAATTCAAGGAAGTGCTGGGCATTTCCCTCAACATCCGCGCTCTGCCGGGTCCGGAATGGATGGACGGCCTCCGCGGCAAGAAGAACAACATCTTCATTGCGCCTTACGAATACGACTATCTCGATCCGTCAAACTTCTACGGTATCTTCTACAATGGTGGCCGCCACGGCTATTTCGTGCCGGAATATGACGAGATCATCGCCAAGGCCGATAGCGAAAGCGACTGGGACACCCGCTACAAGCTCTATGGCGAAGCTGAACAGCTGATGATCGACCAGGGCCTGATTGTGCCGCTCGTTCATCCGGTGACCATTGCAGTTGTGTCGGACCAGCTGACCGGCGACGGCGTGCAGCCGAACTCGCTCGGCTTCACCCAGCTCGATCGCCTCGGCCACTACTTCTTCACCCACATCACGAAGCAGTAGCTTTTACGCGAATGCGTCTCCCGGCTCCGGCCGGGAGACAGCATCTACCAAGGGCCAATCTATGCCTCTCGTCGAAATCGAAGGCCTGCGCGTCAGCTTTCGCCAATATGGCGGGCGGGTCGATGCGGTGCGCAATGTCAGCTTCAGCGTCAATGAAGGCGAGAGTGTCGGCATTGTCGGGGAATCCGGCTCCGGCAAGTCGGTGAGCTGCTCCGCACTGTTGCGGCTCCTCCCCGCGACGGCAGAAATCGAGGCGGCCAAGCTGCGGCTCGATGGCGTCGATGTCCTCAAGGCCAACAAGGAAGACCTGGCGCGGCTACGCGGCCGTTCTGCGGCGATGATCTTTCAGGATCCGATGACCGCCTTCGATCCGGTCTTCACCATCGGCCACCAGATTGCCGAAACCATTCAGGCGCATCGCAAGATCGGCAAGCGCGAGGCCCTGGCAGAAGCGGAGCAATTGCTGCTTCGCGTCGAGATCAAGAATGCTGCCGATGTGCTCGGCTATTACCCGCACCAGCTTTCCGGCGGCATGCTGCAGCGCGCCATGATCGCCATGGCGCTTTCCTGCCGCCCGAAAATCCTCATCGCCGACGAGCCGACGACGGCGCTCGACGTCACCATCCAGGCGCAGATCCTGCAGCTGATCAAGAAGGTGCAGGCCGAGTTCGGCATGGCGCTGATCATGATTACGCATGACCTCGGCGTCATCGCCGAAACGGTCGACCGGGTCGTCGTCATGTATGGCGGCGAGATCATGGAAGAGGGGCCGGTCACCGAGATTTTCGAGGCGCCGAAGCACGATTATACAAAAGCGCTCCTCGCAAGCCTTCATTCGCGCTTCGAGCCGTCCAAGGGCGATCCTGATGCGCTGGCGCCGGCGCTCGAACTACGGGGGCTGGCCAAATCGTATTCGACGCGGCGACGCCGCGGCTTTCGGGTTACCCACGGCGAATTCCAGGCGGTGCAGGCGGTCGACGTCGTCCTGCCGCGCAATCGCATCGTGGCGCTGGTCGGGGAATCGGGATCGGGCAAGACGACGACGGGTTTGATGGCCATGCGGCTGACTGAGCCGAGCAAGGGCCAGATCATTGTCGACGGCACCGATATTTCGCGGCTCGATACTGCAGCGCTGATCCCGTTCCGGAAGCGCATGCAAATCGTCTTCCAGGACAGCTATTCCGCGCTCGATCCGATGATGACACTGACCCAGATCATCGCCGAGCCGCTCCATATCCATGGCATCGGCACGCCGCGGGAACAGTCCGAGAAGGCGCTCAAATGGCTCGAGCGCGTGGGGCTTGCCCGTTCGTTCGGCAGCCGCTATCCGCATGAACTTTCAGGCGGCCAGCGGCAGCGCGTGGCCATCGCGCGGGCGCTGATCCTCGAACCAACGGTACTCGTCGCCGACGAGCCGACTTCGGCGCTCGACGTGACGGTCAAAGCGCAGATCATCAATCTGCTCAAGGACTTGCAGGCCGAACTTGGGCTTTCGATTCTGTTTATCAGCCATGACCTGTCGACCGTTAAATCGCTGACCGACAGCGTCGTCGTCATGTATCGCGGGCGAGTGATCGAGGAAGCGCCGACCGAGCGCCTGTTCGCCGATCCGCGGCATCCCTATACCCGCGCCCTGCTCGATGCGATCCCGGCGACCAATCCGCGGGAAAAGCGGGAGCGCACGTTCCTGTCGGCCGACGATATCCGCGCCAGGACGCCGCGCTATACCGTCATCCAAACAGGCAGTGCTCCCAGTCCCGATCCGCAGCTTGTCACCGTCGCCCCGGGCCACCGGGTCGAGGCGATCGTGACGACGTGAGGAGATAGCCATGTTCGCCCACATCCTCCGCCGCATCCTCTCGGTCGCCTTCACCTTCATCGTGGTCTCGATCATCATCTTTTCGATGATGCACGCGGTGCCCGGCGGACCGTTCGATGCCAATGACATGCCGGTGTCCGAGGCCGTGCGCGCCAAGATGATGGCGCAGTGGGGGCTCGATCAGCCGCTGCATGTTCAATATCTCAACTACATGTGGGGTGTGCTGCATCTCGATTTCGGGGTGCCGTTCCAGAGCCCGGGCGAGACGGTGGTCGAGCTCATTTCGCGCGCCTGGGTGCCGAGCCTGATCCTGGGCGGTTCGGGGGTGCTGATTGGGGCGCCACTCGGCATTCTGCTCGGCATGGCGGCCGCGCTCAATCGCAACACCTGGATCGACTATTTCGCCTCGACCCTCGCTACGTTCGGGCTCACCATTCCCGTATTCGTCACCTCCATGCTGCTGATCCTGATCTTTGCGGTCTGGCTCAACTGGCTTCCGGCGAGCGGCTGGCCGCAGCCCAATCGCTGGATCCTGCCTATTGCGTGCTATGCCGCGATCCCGCTCGCGACCTATGCGCGCTATACGCGCTCGGCGGTGCTCGACACGCTCAACCGGCCTTTCGTTACGGTGTTGCGTGCCAAGGGGCTGAGCGAGCGGCGGATCATCTTCCAGCACGTCATGCGCAATTCGGCCATTCCGCTCGTCACGGTGTTTTTGCCGATGTTCATCGGTACGGCCACCGGCTCAATCTTCGTTGAAGCCATGTTCCGCGTGCCGGGGCTCGGCGCCTATTTCGTCTCGTCCATCGAGGTGCGCGACTATACGCTGCAAATGGCGCTGATGCTGCTCATCACCTTCATGTATTGCCTTGCCTATCTTCTCTCCGACATCGCCTATGCGCTGCTCAATCCGCGTATTCGCGTGGGAGGCGCCGAATGACCGACATTGCCGTCCCGGCCCCTGCGGCCCGCATGCGTAGTCCGCTTTGGTTCGCCTGGCGCCGGTTTTTGTCCAACAAGGCGGCCGTGGTCGGCGGCGCGGTGCTGGCGATTCTGATCCTGATGGCGATCTTCGCTCCGCTGATCACGCCCTATAATCCCGAGGCGCAGAGCTTCCTGACCGAGGCGCTGGCCTTTCCCTCGGCGGAGCACTGGTTCGGCGTCGATAATCTCGGGCGCGATTTCTATTCGCGCATCGTTTATGGCTCGCGCGTTTCGCTAACTATTGGGTTCACGGCGGCGCTGTTCAGCGTGATCATCGGCATTCCGCTCGGCGCGCTCGCCGGCTATTTTGGGGGCCGTATCGACTGGGTGATCATGCGCATCATCGAAGTGTTCTCGGTGGTGCCACCCCTGCTCGCGGCGCTGCTTCTCGGCGCGATCACCCGCGGCGGTTATGGTACCATCGTCTTCATCGCTGCGCTGTTCGGCTGGGTGCAGGTCTGTCTTCTCGTTCGCGCGCAGATAAAGGCCTTCCGCGAGAAGGAGTTCGTGCGCGCGGCGCAGGCGCTTGGGGCCTCGCCCTGGTACATTATCCGGCGCCACCTGATCCCCAACTCGATCAGCCCGATCATCATCGGTTTCGTGTTGTCCATTCCCCTCGCCATGATGCTCGAAGCCTCGCTCAGTTTCCTTGGCGTCGGCGTTCCGCCGCCCACGCCCACCTGGGGGCAGATGATCAATGAGGGCATCGATTTCATGTTCTTCTACTGGCACCTGGCCGTCTTCCCGACTGCCGCGCTCGCCATCACCGTGCTCGCGACCTCGCTCTTTGGCGACGGGTTGCGCGATGCGCTCGATCCGACCCTGAAAGGCCGCTAAACGTGTCCGACAATCTCGCCCGTCAGTTTCTCCTCCGCGAGGACGTGACCTTCCTCAACCACGGATCGTTCGGCGCCTGCCCCCGCCCGGTATTCGAGACCTATCAGGCCTTCCAGCTCGAACTTGAGAGCGAGCCGGTCGAGTTTCTGGGCCGGCGCCTCAATGACATGATGCGCATCCCGCGCGAGGCTGTTGCCGCCGAAATCGGCGCGGCGCCGACCAATATCGCCGCGGTCATCAATGCAACGAGCGGGCTCAACATCGTCGCGCAGTCCCTGCCGCTGCAGCCCGGCGACCAGATCCTGACTACGGACCACGAATATTCGGCGCTCGAAAAGACCTGGGCCTATGTCTGCCGCAAGACCGGCGCGGAGGTTGTGGTCGTCAAGGTGCCGATGCCGCTGATCTCCGAAGAGGCCTTCACCGACACCATCATCGCCGGCATGACCGAGCGCACGAAGGTGCTGTTCCTCAGCCATATCACTTCGCCGACGGCGCTGGTTTTTCCGATCGAACGATCCATCGCCGAAGCGCGCAAGCGCGGCATCTGGTCGGTGATCGACGGTGCGCATACGCCGGGTCATATCCCGCTCGCGCTCGATGCGCTGGGCGCCGATTTTTATTCCGGCAATTGCCACAAGTGGATGATGACGCCTAAGGGCTCTGCCTTCCTTCATGCGCGCCCCGAAGTGCAGGGGCTGCTCGACCCCCTGGTCATCAGCCACGGCTGGACCAAGGAATCGAAAGACCCCGGAGCGCTCGGCGCCTTCGGCAATTCGCCGTTTATCGATGGCATCGAAGTCCAGGGCACGCGCGATCCGTCCGCCTGGCTCACCGTGCCGGCGGCCATCCAATATCGCCGGGAAAATGACTGGGCATCGGTGCAGGATCACTGCCGGCAATTGGCGCAGGACACGGCGCGCCGTCTGCGGGAACTAACTGGTCTTGAGCCGCTCAGCAGCCCGGAATTTTCCGCCCCGCAGATGGTCGCCATGCCGATCCCCGAATGCGACACGGCGGAAATCCACAAGCTGCTTTTTGAGCGCTATCGCGTGGAAATCCCGGTCTTCAAGTGGCAGGACCACCATATCGCGCGGCTGTCCGTGCAGGGGTACAATTCCCGCCCGCAGATGGATCGTTTGCTCGACGCCCTTTCCGAATTACTCGACCTGCGACCGTCGCGGAGACGTGCGGGCGGGGAGGGCTGACAAGGCAAGCAAACTGTGGTGAAAGGTGGCCCGCGCCAATGGAGAGGTAAGACGCCGTGAGCCAGGCTGTCCTCGACTATCTCGAGCCGCTCGAAACCCGCACGCGTGGCGTTGCGGTGCTCGACGCCTTGGCCGATATGGTGGAGCGCTCCGGGCTCAAGATCGGCGATCGCCTGCCGCCGGAAGTCTCGCTTGCTGCCACTCTTGGGGTGGGTCGCTCCACAATCCGCGAGGCTCTCAATCGCTGGGAAGGTCTGGGCATCATTCGCCGCCGCCGCGGCGATGGCACCTATCTCTCCGCGCGCGTGCAGACTTCGCGTGGCCTCGTGCCGACCATGGTGCGCCTCGAAGGCGAGGCCCTGCTCCGTCTTCTCGAAATCCGTCGTACGCTCGAGAACGACGTCGTCCGCAAGGCAACGATGAAGGCGACGCGAGCCCAGCGCGTCGAGATAGCGCGCCTCTGCGACATTCTCCTCAATGAGGTCGCGGCGGGCCGGCCCTGGCGCAAGGCCGACCATGCGTTTCATGGGGCCATTTACGACGCCTCGGGCAATCCGATGTATGGCCAGCTTCTGGTCAACCTCGACAATGCGCTCGAACGCGGCGGCAAGTCGCCGTTTTCCGCAGACGCTTTCGGCCTCGACTCCTTCCCAATCCACAAGGATCTTGCAGATGCCATGTTGGTGGAGGACACAGAGGGTGCCGTCGGCGCCATCGGCCGCATCATCGACGTGGTTGAGCGCGAGGTACAGGCAATCATAGATGGCAAGACTGTCGGCTAGCGTCCCTCCCCTTTTCCATCACGTCTAGCGAATGTGACGAAACATTCTGGTTCCTCAGCCAGTTAAGCACTGGGGCCAGATGGAGGCCTCACTCGGACGAGGAGGCTATGCCCAAATTCTTTTTCGATCATTTTGAAGACGGGTCACAGGTCGCGTCGGACGCGGTGGGCGTGGAGCTCGCCAGTCTCGAAGCTGCGCGGATGGAAGCAGACATGGCGCTTGCCGAAATGGCGGTCGAACAACTTCATCAAGGCAGCGAATCGAACCGATCCATCCGGGTGCGCGACGAAGAAGGAAAGACCGTGCTGTTGTGCTCGCTCGGCGTTACCAGTCACACGCTTTAGGCGATGCGCGTTTGCGGAGCCGGAAGCCAGTCGGTGACCGTAGCGTTGCGGCCGCCGGATTTGGCGCGCAGCAATGCGGCATCGGCGCGCTGCATGAGCGTTGCGGCTGATTGGCTATCTTCGGTGGAGGCAAGGCCAATCGAGACAGTTACGGTGCCCAACGGCTGACCTTGATAGGTGACGGGCGTGGTCTCGACCGCGTGGCGGATGGCTTCGGCCATATCGAGCGCAATGTGCTTTTCTGCGCCTTTCAAGACCACCGCGAACTCTTCCCCACCGTAGCGATGGACTATGCCCGAGGTCTTTGCAGCATCGGTCATGATCGCAGCGACCTGGGTCATCACATGATCGCCGGCATCATGGCCGAACTCGTCATTGAAGCGCTTGAAATGATCGATATCGATCATCATCAGCGCAGCAGGGAGATCGGTTTCCTCGCGGCGGACACGCAGCAGGTTTTCGTCGAGCGACCGGCGATTGAGAAGGCCGGTCAGCGGATCGCGTATAGCGAGGTTTGCCAGGCGATCGCGCAACTGGAGATTGGCTATGGCGAGCGCCAGATTCTCCGCGATCAGTTCGATATAGACGCGGGCTTCTGCGAGGGCCGTGCCTTCGCCGGGTGCTTCGAAATAAAGCATGCCGACCGTGTCACCGCGGGCTGCCAGCGGAACGCAGAGGCCAGCCTCGGCCGCGTTGGTCGAGAGATGCTGGCAGCGGACATCCGCATCGCTTCGATCACTGAAATGAGCCTTGCCGCGGCGAATGCCCCAGCACTCGAGGCTCGCGAACTCCTGGCGCGAAGCGCTCGGTGCGCCCCAGGTGCTGCGGGCTGTCAGGGCAGTACGGCCATCGTTCATGATAAAGAGATGGCCTGAAAGCGCAGGAAAGAGCTGGGCTGCAAATAGCGAGACGATGGGGGCCAGTTCGCTCTCCTGCCGGCAGGCTTGAAGCCGGTGCATCAATTGCAGGATGCGATCCTTGGTTTCCTGGTCCTTTCGCCGTTCGGCATCGAGCCGCGCACGCTCAAGGCCATTGTCCCGGAAAATCTGGATCGCCTCGTTCATGTCGCCAATTTCATCGCGCCGGCCATCGCGCACGAGCTGAACATCGTAATCCTGGTGGGCGAGGCGCCGGACAATGCCGCTCATCTGATGCAGCGGGCGCGCGACGCGGCGCATGAGGACGAAATAGAGCACGCTCAAAAAGACCAGAGCCGTCAGCGCGAGCAGCGACTTGGCGATCGTGCCCCAGAGGTCGGCCGCGGCCCGGGCTGCGTCGAGCTGATCCTGCGTGCGGGTGGCGACGAGATCGGCAAAATGTCCGACGGCGGCAAGAAGATCGGCTTGCGCGGCTTCGTGCTGGGGGGAAAACACAGCGGCGCGCGCGACGTCTGCGGCGCCATTCTCGAAATCAGCCACGGCCTGCTCCTCGATGGCGTCGAGCATTTCTGCATCGGCTTCAAGTGCATGGAGGGCGCTGATTTCCGCAGGCGGCAGCCCCGCCTCGCCCAACGCGCGAACAGCGGCTTCGCGGGTTCGCTCCGCGCCGACATCGGCGCGAAAAGCTGCAAGAAACTGCGCCTCGCCTTTCATCACGTAAAGCCGCGCCGCTTCGGTTGTCTCCTCCGCGCCGCGCTCAAGAGCTTCGACGGCGGCATCCAGGCGCCATGCGGTTTCAACGGCATCGCGTTCGCGATCGGCATATTGCGTGGCAAGAATAAAGGCGCCGCCGGACAGGAGCGTCAGCCCGACCGTGATGGCATATGCCCAATTGGTGATCGTGCTGATCTTCATCGCGGTCCTCACTGACTTGAGGACGAGCTTAGATCAATTCGTTAAAAATCGGTTTAATGCGACTGTTCGACTGCAACGGGGAAGTATCTCGCTCCGACTCGCAAAGGGCGGCAGGCAGCGACTGAGAACGCGACGCTTTCCGTTGGCTGAGCGCCTCACAGGGAGATGATGCGCTGCCGGACTGCATAAAACTCGGCTCAAAAGCTGTTGATACGGCCGGGGATTTTCGGATGGAGCGGGGCTGCTGTTGAGGCCATCGACCCTCGCTTTAGAGCCCCGTTTCGGTGGGCTTGGCACAGGCGGGGTTGTGCGCGTGGTTAAAATGCGGCAAATTCGACAGCACTTTGGGGGAATGCAGCCTGGACTCAAATCTGACGGCACCGACCATCGTGCTCTTCGACCTCGATGGAACATTGGTTCATCACGTCAATCCACGCGTCTTGCAGATGCTGGAGTTTCTTGACGATTGCTCGCATCGCGCAGCGCGGCTCGTCGCGCGATTCCGCCTGCGGAGGCGGCAGCGAACCACTGAACAGTGCAAGGCGCCGAAGCTTTTGATGCACCGCGCCATTCATCGCGTGCGTCGCAAGTCCGTCGAGGAAATGCTGGTGCCCTGCGAAACGTTGCGCAGCGTCCTGCAAAATCTACGCGACCAGGGTGTGATCCTCGGCGTCGTCAGCAACGGCCTCGGCCGCGGCTATGGTCACGACGTGCTCGAGGCCTTCGATCTCAAGAAGTATTTTTCCGCCTGCGTCTTTCGCGAGGATGTCGGGCGGGGCAAGCCCTGGCCCGATTCGATCCTTGCGGCACTCAAGAGCATTGGCCGGGATGTTCGAGCGCGAGACGTGGTCTGGTATGTGGGCGACCAGCGCAAGGATATCGACGCGGCGCTCGCGGCATCCGCCGCCCTGCCGCAGCCGATAGTCCCCGTGGCGCTGGGCGCAAGAGCGGCGCTGCGCGCTGTGGAAGGCAATTGCCCCAACTTGCAGATCGCCTGGACGGCGCACGATCTCGAACGCCTCCTGGCAAGCCTTTTCGAGCCGGATGCCGATCTCGAATTCGTCGGCCCCGTGGTCGCCGCCTAAAAGTCAAAACCCATTTGATTGGCCGCTGGCACGGCAGGCGCCGCAGACGGCCTGGGCTGATCGACTGGAGCAGGTTCCGCTCGTTTCGGCTGGCTCTTGGTGATGCGGATCGTCTTGGTGGGCTTGGCCTCGACGATTGCGCTCGCAGCAGTCATGCCCTCGATCCATCCCCTGCCCGCTTCGAGCTTGGCTGGCTTGAAGGCATAGAGATTTTCGCGTCCCTTTTTCACCTCGGCGACAAGGCCCGCCGTCTTGAGAACGCGAAGGTGGCGGGAGATGGCCGGGCGGCTGATGGAAAAGGCTTCGGTGAGCACATGCACCGGCATTGGCCCCGCGCGCAAAAGCTCGAGAATGCGGCAGCGGGTGGCATCGGCCAGGGCCGAATAAAGGGCGATCGGGGGCTTGGGCTTTTTGCTCATAGCCTGAGGCCTAAGTAACATGGCCGTTACAGGTCAAGCGCCGCCACCTTTTCTTCACCAGAAACGTTGTGGTCTCGTTGAGCATGACATCGGATTGCCGCATGGCGGCAATAGTTTCGTCATTCCCCGTACCGCATCGTGATGGCGAGGAGAATTTTTGCATGATGGGAATCGAAGGCCAGAAGGCCTATTCCTGGTGGAGCCGGGAACAGCGGCCATATAGCCTCGCCGAACTTATCGTCGATGCCGTGGTTCATATCCTGGGCCTGATCGTGGCGGTTGCCGCAGGCTCGGTACTGCTGACGCTGACGGCGCTTCATACGGCCCCCGAGGCCTTTCCAGCTCTCCTGACCTATGTTTCGACCCTGATCGTGGTTCTCGGTGTGTCGCTGGCCTACAATATGTGGCCGGTTTCGCCGATCAAACAGCACCTCGCGCGGCTCGATCAGGCGGCGATTTTCCTTTTCATCGCCGGCTCTTACACGCCTTTTCTCGCTGTAATCGGCGGCACCAAGACGGGTGCGGTGATGATGAGCCTCGTCTGGGGGGCTTCGCTGATCGGCGTGGCGCTCAAGCTGATCGTGCCGGAACGGTTCGGACGCATGGCGATCGCGCTTTATCTTGCGATCGGCTGGAGCGGCGTGGCTGTCTTCCAGGCGCTATCGCAGGAGCTGCCGAGCTCGACGCTGTGGCTGCTTCTTGCCGGCGGCGTCACCTACTCGACCGGCATCGTTTTTCACCTGTGGGAAAAACTGAAGTTCCAGAATGCGCTATGGCATGTTTTCGTTGTGGCGGGCGCGAGCCTGCACCTCTGGGCGGTGCTCGACTGCATGGTAATCCACCGCCTCTAGGCTACTTGGCGGCTTCGATGCGCTCGTGCGTGACGGTGTCGCCAGCATCGATCCCCAGCTCGACGCTGCGGCCGCCGGGAATTTCGAGGACAAACTGAACCGGGCCATCGGACGGAATGCCCGTCGGATCATGCGGTCGCGCGTTGACATGAACGTTCTTCACGACGCCATCGCCGGTGATGAAAATCATGTCGAGCGGAATGAAGGTGTTCCGCATCCAAAACGAGACCGGCCGATCCTCGAAGAAATCAAAGAGCATGCCGGCGTCCGGCGCCAATTCCTGCCGGTACATCAAGCCCTTGGCCCGGCTTTCGGGCGTATCGACGACTTCCACCTTGAACGTGTGGTCGCCGTTGGCGCTGTGAATGGTCAGGGTTGAATCATCGCTGCATGCGGCGAGCGGCAAGCTGACGCCGACAATAACCGCTACCGCGGCAAGCGCCCGAAACTGGTGGAACATCGAAGGGCCCTTGCTCAATGTGATTGGCGCCGAGACGATCAGTGGGACGACGGAGCCTCGCCCCAGCCATCGGGGCGAATTTCGGCGACCATAAGGCCTTTCGGGCCATTGCCGTAGCGGACGAGCACAAATTGTCCGGGCCGCAATTCGGTGATGCCGAAACGGCGCAGGGTTTCCATGTGAACGAAAACGTCGGGTGTACCCTCGCCCGCAGACAGGAAGCCGAAGCCGCGGATGCGGTTGAACCATTTGACCTCAAGCCGAACCATCGAGGAAGACGGCTCGACGACGACATGGGTGCGTGGGCTTTGCATTTGCGCGGGATGGCGCGCGGTCGATTCGTCCATGGAGACGATTCGGAAGGCTTGCAGACCACCGGGCCGATTGAGCGCCTCGACGACGATGCGTGCGCCTTCATAGGCGGTCTGATAGCCATCACGACGAAGGCAGGTCACATGGAGAAGGACATCGGCCATGCCGTTGTCGGGGACTATGAAGCCAAATCCCTTGCCCGCATCAAACCACTTGATGCTGCCGGAAATCTCGATCGTATCGAGCCCCAAACCGTCCTGACGCGCGGACTGGTCCTCGTGCCCTTCACTCTCGGACTGCGACGGATTCGCGGGATTCCCGCTGTCACCGTTCAGATTGACCCCCATACCCCAACGCCTCTTTGCAACTCCCCGCATCAAGCGGGTACTCCGACACCACAGCTGCACTCTGGCCGATTCAGGCTCAAAAGTTAAGAAGGTGTTGCGAAATAGTTGTAGTTCGATGTGTTTGACGCCGTTGCGGGACAGTGGCGCGCTTGTTAGGCCAAGGACATGTCCGTGCGAAAAGGAAAATCTCTATGAAGTATCTGCACACGATGGTGCGCGTCACCAATGTCGACGAGAGCCTCCGGTTCTATTGCCAGGGCCTCGGGCTTGAAGAAGTGCGCCGCACCGAAAACGAAAAAGGCCGCTTCACCCTGATTTTCCTTCGCGCACCCGGCGATCAGGGCGGCGAAGTGGAACTGACCTATAACTGGGACCCTGAAACCTATACCGGCGGGCGTAATTTCGGCCACCTGGCCTACCGCGTTCAGGACATTTATGCGCTCTGCAAGCACCTGCAGGATATGGGCGTCGTCATCAACCGGCCGCCACGCGATGGACATATGGCCTTCGTCCGCTCGCCCGATGGCATCTCGATCGAACTTATCCAGGACGGTACCCTGCCCCCGCAGGAACCGTGGGCGTCGATGCCCAACACCGGCGCCTGGTAACAGCGTTTACGTTTCGCTAACCGTGACGCTTAGCGCGCGGTTAGCGAAACAATTCTAATTTTAGCGACCAACCGTTCAGCCCATTGCCTGTGGCGCTTCTGCCACAGGCGGCTAACCGGGAAGGTCGCCCATGATTCGCTTCTTCCGCTCAATTCTTGCCTTTGCCTGCGTCGCAGCTGCGCTTGCGGCCTGCATGCCCATGGCCATGTTCGCCAGCGGCAGCGGGCCGGCCTATTCCGGGCTGCGGTCGGATTGGGGAACCTATGTCTCGTCGAATTCGGTCAACGCCTTCTGCCTGACGCCCAAGCTGCGTTTTCTGATCTGGGAGTTCGAGGGGCGTTTCGGCAAGAAGGTGGTGATGCAATCCGGCTATCGCGACCCGAGCCACAACTCGGCGGCCGGCGGCACGGACAATTCCTTCCACATGAAGTGCATGGCCGCGGACTTCTACATTCCCGGCGTCGACAAGAAGCACCTCATCGAGTTTGCGATGCGCAGCAACAGCGTGGGCGGGCTAGGCTGCTATCCCGGCCGGAACTTCATTCATGTCGACGTGCGCGATCGTCCCCGTGGCTACAATCGGCCGGTTACCTTCTCAGGCTGTTGATAACTTTGCCCTTTTTGAAAAAGATGCGAAATCTCGAACGAGGGGGTTGCGCGGCACAAAAGCTCCCTCTATACGACACCCAGCGTTGAGCGCGCCCTTCGTCTATCGGTTAGGACGGCACCCTTTCACGGTGCAGAGAGGGGTTCGATTCCCCTAGGGCGTACCACGCTTCTCCCACCTTAGCTGGGAAAGCGGGTTGGCTCAGGCGCTCATCGACTTAGGCGCCCATCGTCTAGCGGTCAGGACGACGCCCTCTCACGGCGTAAACAGGGGTTCGATTCCCCTTGGGCGTACCAGCCAAGATCAGTTTCTTCCTATGTTTGTGCGACAGCCTTCGACGGACAAGGCTGGACTGTCGGTCGCTTCGTTTCGCCGAAAGTGCCAGACGCGGCATTTCGAGCAGACCAAGCGAATCTGACGCCGAGGGAGCATAAGCAAAATAGGGGCACCGGTGCGCGAAAGGCTGAAACAAACTCGTGCCAGCCCACGTTGCTTGGGTCGTCTATAGAGTGTGAGTTCTCGTGGTTTCCTTGCTTCAGGTGTTTAATGCCCTCACTCCCAAGGATGCCGCTTCGCGCAAAGTCGCGCGCAATATCGCTTTCGGCGATCACGCGCGGCAACGGCTAGATATCTATGCTCCGCGAAAAGCCGCTGGCCCGCTGCCCGTGGTGTTCTTCATCTATGGTGGGTCGTGGAGCGACGGGGACCGGCGCAACTACGACTTTGCGGGCCGCGCAATCGCCGCTCTTGGCTACGTGACGGTAATTGCCGATTATCGGCTGGTGCCGGCGGTCGACTATCCCGTGTTTCTCCAAGACGGCCTCCTGGCGGTCAAATGGGTGGCGCAGAATGTTTCGCCGTATGGCGGCGACCCGACGCGAATGGCTCTGATGGGACATTCGGCCGGCGCCTATAACGCAACCATGCTGGCTCTGCACCCGGACTATCTGCCTGCGGAGGGAATATTGAAAAACGTGCGGTGCGTCGTTGGACTGTCTGGGCCCTATGACTTCTATCCGTTCGATAGCCCGATCACCGTGCGGACATTTGGTGCGGTCACCGAGCCCGAGGATACCCAGCCCATCGAGCACGTGGCGCAATTCGCGCCGCCGATGTTTTTAGGCACAGGAGACGCGGATAGGCTCGTCTATCCGCGTAACACCGTTGCTCTGTCAAACCGACTGCGCCAAGCGGGTGTGGCCGTAAAGGAAGCGCACTATCCGGGGCTCGGCCACCCGCAGACCCTTTTGGCGCTGAGCCGGCCAGCAAGACGTATCGCGCCGGTTCTGGATGACGTGAGCAACTTCCTGGCCGCACATCTAAACTAGAAGTTTACTCTGCCGCACGGGCCGGTGACCGTGCACGCACTTACCGGACCAGTTGTGACGCCAGGGTAGCCTCTGTTGCCCCGATCAGCTCAGCGCCTTGATCAAGGCCGAGTGGTCCTTATCCCCGAGACCATCGGCCAGCGCCTTATTCATCAGCTGCTGCAGGCTGGCTGAGTGGGGCAGATAAAGTTCGAGGGCCTTGGCCGCTTCCATCGCAAGGCCGATATCCTTGCGGTGGAGCCGGATGCGGAAGCCGGGATCGAAGGTTTCCTTGATCATCCGCTCGCCATGGACTTCGAGAATGCGCGAGGAGGCAAAGCCGCCCATGAGGGCTTCGCGGACCTTGGCCGGATCGGCGCCGGCGGCCTTGGCGAGGCTCAGGCCTTCTGCGACGGCTTCGATTGTCAGGCCGACGATGACCTGATTGACCACCTTGGCCGTTTGACCATCGCCAACGTCACCGATGCGGGTGATATTCTGGCCCATGAGCTGGAAAAGGGGCAGCGCGCGCTCGAAGTCAGTCTCTGACGCACCGACCATGATGGTGAGCGAGCCGGCCTTGGCGCCGACCTCCCCTCCGGACACGGGGGCGTCGACATATGACGCGCCGAGTTTGCCAATGCGTTGGGCAAAGTTCTTTGTCGCGACGGGAGAGATCGAGCTCATGTCGATGACGAGTTTCTTTTCGCTCAGGCCAGACGCAACCCCCTCTTCACCGAAAAGTACCGCTTCGACATCCGGTGTATCGGGCAACATCAGGATGATGATCTCGGACGTTTCCGCGACTGCCTTGGCGCTTTCGAGGGCCTTACCGCCTGCATCCACGAGATGCTGCGAAACGTCTTTCACGCGGTGCAGGAAGAGCTCGTGCCCGGCGGCGATGAGGTGGTTGGCCATGGGGCGCCCCATGACGCCAAGCCCGATGAAACCAATCTTCATGGCGATACCTTCCAGTCGTTAAACCAGCTCAAACCCTGGCTGGTGCCCGCCTTGGGCTTGTATTCCGCGCCAACCCAGCCGGTGTATCCGGCCTCATCCAATGCTCTGAAAATGTTGGGATAATTGATTTCACCCGTTCCCGGCTCGTTGCGGCCGGGATTGTCGGCAATCTGCACATGGGCGATGCGCGGCTGCAGGGCGAGGAAGGTCGGGATCAAGTCACCTTGTACCACCTGCATGTGATAGAAATCGTATTGCAGGTAGAGATTATCGTGCTTCACCGCGGAGGCGATCCGCTCGTAATCACTGGTAGAATTGACCAGAAAGCCGGGAATGTCGCGGGTATTGATCGGTTCGAGCAGAAGCTTGATGCCGGCGTCGGCAAAGCGCGGCGCCGCATAGCGCAGGTTGTCGATCAGGACCAGTTCGAGCGCGGTGCGATCATAGCCTTGCGGCGCGATCCCGGCGAGGCAGTTGACCTGGTCGCAGCCGGTCGCCTTGGCGTATTCGACAGCCCGCCCGATACCTTGACGAAACTCCGGTATCCGGTCGGGATGGCAGGCAATGCCCCTTTCGCCCGCTGCCCAATTGCCGGCGGGCATATTGAAGAGCGCCTGGGTTAAGGCGTGCTCGTCGAGCAGAGCCTTGAGCGCCGCAGGGTCTTGGTCATAGGCGCCGACATATTCCACCGCCTTGAAGCCGTCGGCTGCGGCTGCTGCGAACCGTTCCATAAAGGGCAGCTCGGGATAAAGCATTGAGATGTTGGCAGAAAAACGCGGCATGGATCAGGCTCCCTTGAGCGGGCCGGGATAGGCGATAAAGTCGCCGCCACGCGCCGCCTTGAGGTAATTGAGCGCGTGGACCTGGCCGACCATTTCCAGCTCTTCACGATAGACCGGATCGTGCCAGCCTTCGATGTCGATGGAGCCGGACCAGCCGGCGAGGCGCAACTCGGAGATGACGTCGAACCAGTTGGTATCGCCAAAACCGGGGGTGCGCATCCAGACGGCTTTCTCCTTGCCGCCATAGCCCTGGGACTTGATGACATCCCAGCGGATGGTCGCGTCCTTGCCGTGGACGTGGAAGAACTTGTGCGCCCATTTGCGGATTTGCGGAATGGGATCAATGAGATAGACCATCTGGTGGCAAGGCTCCCATTCGAGCCCGAGATTGTCTTCCGGGACCTCGTTGAACATCATTTCCCAGGCGTCGGGATTGTGGGCAATGTTCCAGTCGCCGGTTTCCCAATTGCCGCGCATGGAGCAGTTTTCGAAGGCGATTTTTACGCCCTTGTCGGCGGCGCGCTTGGAGAGTTCGGTCCAGACCTTCTTGAACTGCGGCAGGCTTTCGGGGAGCGGACGATTGCGGATACGGCCGGTAAAACCGGCGACGCAGGTGGCACCAAAATGGTGGGCGTTGTCGATCAACGCCTCCCAGCCGCGCAGGGTCTCAATGTCTTTTGGCTGTTCTTCCAACGGGTTACCGAACATGCCGAGGGTGGACATGGTGACGTCGCGGTCGCCGATAACATCCTTGAGGCGCTTGGCGAGTTCGGGGAGATCCTTGTTCACGGTCTGCCAGAAATAGGGCTCGATGCTCTCAAAACCGTGCGGCAGGATTTTTTCGAGGTAGCCGACGGGATCGGGCTCGTGGCCGCGGATCATGGTGCCGATGCGAATGGCTTTGGGGTCTATCGCCATGAAATAACTCCTAAATTATGATTTCGACGCGCCGGCCGGCGGTAGAGCTGTCAATGGCTCCGAGGACCATGGCGAGGCTTTTGATGTTTTCGCGGCTGACCGTTTCTGGCGTGGGTCCGCCACGGGTCGCCATCAGAAAATCGGTGATGACGCCGAGGTGGCCGCCAATGCGGTCGGCTGGATCGAGTGCAGGAATTTCAAGGACTTGCGTATCCGGAAGCAGCTTTCCGGCGACATGAGGCTGAGCGCGTTCGGCGCGGATGTCGTCGGCGCCGTCCCAGAGGATCGAGCCCTCCGTGCCGGTGATGCGCCAGGTGCTTTCCCAGGAGGTGCGGAGGCCCGGCGCGGCCCAGGATCCGCGGTAAGTCATTACGGCGCCTTGCGAAAATCGGAAACTGGCGAAGGCGGAGGCATCGCGTTCGTACCAGGAGCCGGCGGGGTTCCACTCTTCGGCATAGACCGAGGTGGCGGCATCGTCGATGACGAAGCGGGCGGCGTCGAAGGTGTGGACGGCCATGTCCAAAAGGAGGACGTGGGGCATCTGTTCGCGGAAGCCGCCGAAGTGCGGATCGAGGAAGAAATCGCAGTGGACGCCGGTGATACCCCCGATGGCGCCGGAGGCGACGAGACGGCGGATGCGCCGGAGTTGGGCGAGGTAGCGGCGGTTCTGGATGACGACGTGGAGACGCCCTGCGGCTTCGGCGCGGGCGACCAAATCGCGTGCTTGATCAAGGGTTTCGGCCATGGGCTTTTCGGACAGCACATGGGCGCCAGCGGACAAGGCGGTCGCGACAATGCCATGGCGGACCGCGGGGATGGCGACGTCGAAGACGATCTCGGGAGACAATCTATCCAACATCGCTTTGAGATCGGTGCCGATCTCGGGATTGATGTTTTGCTCGGCCGCGCGGGCCTCGGCATTGGCCGGATTGATGTCGACAATTCCGACGATATCGACGCCGCCGACGGTCTTTATGGCGTCGAGCCACTTGCGGCTCATCGCGCCAGCGCCGGTGAGAACGGCACGCTGATTGGTGGTCATTTGGGTAGCATCACGTTGACGTTGAGAGGGCCGAAAAGCGTGTTCGGTGCAACATCCGCTTATTGCGGGGGTCAGGATTGGGGACGGCCGAGATCAGGGCGCGGGTGTAGTCTTCACTCGGGCTCGTGCAGATCGTTTCGGCAGGACCGATCTCGACCAGTTTGCCCCGATGCATGACGGCGACGCGATCGCAGAAATAGCGGACGACGGAGATGTCATGGGAGATGAAGATGAAGGACAGATCGAGGCGGCTTTGGATCTCGAGGAGGAGGTCGAGAATCTGGCTGCGGATCGACACATCGAGAGCGGAAGTCGCTTCATCGGCGATGATGATGCGGGGATCGAGCGCAAGGGCGCGGGCGATGCCGATGCGCTGGCGCTGGCCGCCGGAGAATGCGTGGGGATAGCGCTCCATGACATCGGGCGAGAGACCGACGAGGCGGAGAAGTTCGGCGACTTTTTCCTCAATCTCCTTGCCCTTGAGCTTGCCCTCGACGACCAGGGGATCGCCGATGATCTGGCGGATGGTCATGCGGGGGTTGAGCGAGGCAAAGGGGTCCTGGAAGATCAGGCGGACGTCGGCGTGGAATTTGCGCAGGTCGGATTTCGAGAGCGCGGTGACGTCGATCTCCGTGCCATCCTTCTGCCGATAGAGGACCTGGCCGGTCGTCGGTTCGACGATGCGGAGGATGAGACGCCCGAGAGTAGTTTTGCCGGAACCTGACTCACCGACGACGCCGAGATTTTCGCCGGCATGGAGGACGAGGCTGACATCATCCACGGCCTTGAGGGCGAATTTCTTGGTGCCGAGAAAGCCCTTGGCGCCGCCGTAGACCTTGGTGAGGCCTTTTACCGTCAGGAGTGGTTGGGGCGTGATGACGGCTTCGGCGCGGGCATCGGCGGGTTGCTCGAGTTTGAGGGTCGAGGCGAGGAGGCGCTGGGTATAGGCGTGCTGAGGGGCGTGGAAGATGGCGTCGACTGTGCCGGTCTCGACAATGCGGCCGAAACGCATGACGGCGACATCATCAGCAACTTCGGCGACGACGCCCATATCGTGGGTGATGAGCAGCACGGCCATGCCGCGTTCGGTCTGCAGGCGCTTGATGAGATCGAGGATCTCGGCCTGGGTCGTGACGTCGAGCGCCGTGGTCGGTTCATCGGCGATGAGGATGTCGGGATTGACGGCGAGGGCCATGGCGATCATGGCGCGTTGGCGCATGCCGCCGGAGAACTCGAAAGTGTAGCGATCGGCCATTTCGGCGGGGTTGGGAATTTCAACCTGCCCGAGCAGTTCGACGGTGCGGGCGCGGGCGGCGCGTTTGTCCATCCCCGAATGAAGGCGGATCACTTCATCGATCTGGCTGCCGATGGTGTGGACCGGCGAGAGCGAGGACATTGGCTCCTGAAAGATGAGACCAATGCGGGCGCCGCGGACGGCGCGGACCTCGGGACTGTTGGAGGCGAGTTGAGCGAGATCGACTTCACGACCCTGGGTGCGGAGGATGATCCGGCCGCCAACCATGACGCCTGGCTTATCGACGATGCGCATAAGCGAGCGAGCGGTAACGGATTTGCCGGAGCCGCTTTCCCCGACGAGCGCGAGGGTGCGGCCGCGATGGAGGTCAAAACTCACATCGCGGACGGCGTGGAGAATGTGCGTGCGGAGGTGAAAATCGAGCGAGAGATTTTCGACGCTGAGGACTGGCTTTTCCATTGTTTTTAGCTCCTCAGGTTTCGTAGGGATCGGCGGCATCGCGGAGGCCATCGCCGAAGAAATTGAAGGAGAGAACCGCGATCACAACGGCAAGGCTGGGCCAGATGAGGAGCCAGGGCGCGGTCGAGATGGAGCGGATGTTTTGCGCATCCTGCAGCAGCACGCCCCAGGAAACGACCGGCGCCTTGAGGCCTACACCGAGGAAGGAGAGCGAGGTTTCGGCGATGATCATCGAGGGCACGGCAAGCGTGACGACGGCGAGGATATGGCTCGTCAGCGAGGGCAGAATATGCCGGAAGATGACGCGGCGTTCGGAGGAGCCATCGAGCTTGGCGGCCGTCACGAAATCTTCGTTGCGGAGGGAGAAGAAGCGACCGCGCACTTCCCGGGCGAGGCCGGTCCAACCCAGCAACGAGACAATGATGGTGATGACGAAATAGACGTTCAGGGGCGACCAGGTGAGCGGGATGGCGGCGGCTAGGCCGAGCCAGAGCGGAATGGTCGGCATGGCGCTGACGACTTCGATGATGCGCTGGATGACCGTGTCGACCCACCCGCCGAAATAGCCCGAGATCGAGCCGAGTACGACACCAAGAAAGAGCGACATGCAGACGCCGATGAGGCCGATCGACATGGAAATGCGGGTGCCATAGATCAGGCGGCTCAAGAGATCGCGACCGAGGCGATCAGCGCCCAGCAGGTACATGGTCTGGGTCGGATCGAGCGGGCCGATGAGGTGGCGGTTGGTATCGAAGACGCCCCAGAACTTATAGGCCGAACCTTCGACGAAAAGGCCGACGGGGACGATTACGCTGTCATCGACGACGAAGGTACGACGGAGCGCGGCCCTGTCGATCTCGACTTTATAGCCCTTCACATGCAGTTGGAACTGACCATCGGGGGTGAAAAAGCCGATGCTTTGCGGCGGCGCGTATGTGTATTGAGCGCGGCTGGTATCGGGCAGGCCCGGCGCCAGAAACTCGGCAAAGGCACCGATGAGATAGAGGGCCAAGATAACGCCGCCGCAGAAAAGGGCGACTTTCTGCTTGAGGAATTTGCGCCAGATCAGCGTCCATTGACCGGCGGCAGCATCGGAGATCGGGTCCATGCCGGGTTTGAGGCCGGAAATGGCGGGACCGTCTTCGGCGAGCTTGGCATCGAGGATGGGCGTAAGGGTCATCGCATCACCTCAATTGTATCGAATGCGCGGATCGAGCAGCGCAAGCAGGATGTCGGACACGAGCATGCCGACGAGGGTCAGCACGCTCAGGAGCAGAATGAAGCTGCCGGCGAGATACATGTCCTGCGCGACGAGCGCCCGGAGGAGCAGCGGGCCGGCGGTCGGCAGGTTGAGGACGATGGCGGTGATGGTGACGCCGGAGACGAGTTCTGGCAGCACCCAGCCAATGGCCGAGACGAAGGGATTGAGCGCAATCCGCACCGGGTATTTCACGATGACCTTGTATTCCGGCAGGCCCTTGGCGCGGGCGGTCGTCACATAGGGTTTTGAAAGCTCATCGGTGAGATTGGCGCGGAGAATGCGGATCATCGCGGCCGTGCCGGACATGCCGATGACGAGGATGGGAATCCAGAGGTGGAGGATCAGATCCCAGAGTTTTTCGAGGCTCCATGGCGCGTCGACATATTCGGGCGAGAAGAGGCCGCCGACGGACTGGCCGAAGACGCGGAAGGACACGTACATCAGCGTCAGCGCCAGGATGAAGTTTGGCACGGCAAGGCCGATGAAGCCAAAAAATGTAAAGACGTGGTCGCCGATCGAATTACGGCGGACGGCGGAATAGATGCCGATGGGAAGCGACACGGCCCAGACGAGGAGCAATGCTGCGAAGGAAATGGCGAGGGTCGAGCCCATGCGCGACCAGATGACTTCGGAGACCGGCTGGTTCCACTCGAAGGAAAAGCCGAAATCGCCGCGGGTAAGAATGCCCAGCATCCACTTGCCGTATTGAATCCAGATCGGCTGATCCAAGCCATATTGCGAGCGGAGGCGCTCGACCGTCGCGGGATCGATCGGAGCGCCGCCATCGGCGAGCGTCGAGAGCAGCGAGGTCAGATAATCGCCCGGTGGCAGCTGGATGATGGCGAACGAAATGATCGACATGCCGATCAGGGTCGGGATCATGTAGACCAGTCGCTTCAAGATATAGTTCAGCATTGCCGCTCCTCTTTCGGCTTTGCGGGATGGTCCGGCGGGAGTGCCGTCGGGCCGGGTGGTTTGGTGGCTCCCGCAAGACCCCCACCTAGCCTCCCCCTGGGAGGGGGAGGGATGGCGGCAGTGGTTCGGGAGATGTCGAGTTAGGCTTCATGTGCCCCTCCCCATTCCAGGGGAAGGTTGGGTGGAAGTATTTCCGCTCACTCCCAAGCCAGATGGACCACCTCCATGGTCTCGATCTGGCTGATGTCGACCGTTACACGGTCATCCGAGATTCGGAATGGGACGGCTTCATCCGCGACCAAAAGATTGACGGATTTCAGTTTTTTCCCCTTGGGGATTTCGAGCGTGGCGGTGAGCGGGCCGACGGGCCATGTGTCGCGCAGGGGGCCCTTCATCATCATGGGATTGGTGAGATTGAGGAGGCATAGCGCCCTGCCCTTCTCATCCTCGTGGAGGCCGACGTCGAAAACGCCTCGGCCTTCAACGGTGACTTCAGGCGTCTTGCCGAGCGCCCATTTGACGGCGTTGGCGATGAGACGGCCCTGATCCTCGGCCATGTAGGTCCAGAACACCTCGCCGATGTTCCAGGGAATGTAGACGACGCGGCCGCCGGCTTCGGTTGTGCGGGCAGCGACACCGACGCCCTGGGGCGGCTGGCGGGGATAGACTTCTTCCATCGGCAGATCGGGGAAATCCGGGATCTTGAGGAATGGCGTTTCCAGTGAGGTGGTTGGTTCCACGGCTACGTCCTCGGTGCCGCCGATGATGCGCTGGGCTGTGCCGAAACCTGCATTGATCGGGTGGCTGCCGTTGAGTGCAACGTAGGAATTGCGGACATTGGCGCGCGGGGCCGAGGTCATTTTCACGCCGAAGACATCGGCGAGACCGAAGTCAGCGCGGGCGGCGCCCTTTTCGTCGTAAAGCGAGGTCTGGTGCGCGGCGACGACAGAACCACCTTCGACGACGAAGTCACGCAGCGCCTGACACTGAGCATCGGAGAGATACGTGGCGTTGGCGAGGATAACGAGCTTGTAGCGGCGCAACTCCTCGACCGTCATGATCTGGTCAGAGAGGAATTCGAAGGGCAGACGGGCTTCGACAAGGGCGTGGTAAAATCCCATGTCGTTGAGTTCGGCGAGATGGCGTTTGTCGGGGTCCCAATGGCGGAGGGTGGTTGCCGGATCGATGATGGCGATCTCGGCCTTGGGCAGCATGGAGCCGATGACGGGCTCGACCTTGGCGTGAAGCTTGAAGGCGTTTGCCGTCGGCTGGACCCAGCGATCATCGGGAATGCAGGCGTTGAACTTAGTGAACCAGGGGAAAAGACCCTGGGTGATGCCGGCATGGATCCATTGCTCAATTTCGGGGCCGGTCTGCACCGAATCTTTCCAGCGCGGGATTTCCTCAGGGCCGATGGAGGTAATGAGCCCGACTGGCCGATCGCGGAAGGTGGCGCGGATGCGCTTGCCGTTGCGGCCGGCGGACCAAGCAGGCTCGACATTGCGGCGGCCCTGATGGTCGACGAACAGAATGGGGCAATGCTTCTTGATGACCGAGAGGTCGAATTCCATGAGCGAGGAACCGCTCATATTGGGAATGAAGCTGGCGTGCGGTTTTACCTTTTTGACCTCGGTGTCCCAATGGGCAACGAGCTTGGTGAGCGTCGTGCGGCGCCACGCGGCCCAGGCTTGCCAGACGGGGTCGGAGGCGGTGGTCGTTTGGGGAAGATCGAAGCCGCTCGCATCGCGGAAATTTTCTTCGCAGGCCTTGCAGTAGCAGACGCCGTGGCCCTGCCAGCGATTACCGAAGAGGGCGTCGATGTCGTACTTCTGGGCGATCTCGACGATGACCTTGGTCATGAAGTCGAAATTGTAGCTCGAATAGGCGCAGGTGACGAAAATGCCGGGCATGGCCCAGTGTTCGCGTGGGCGGCGATCGGCTGTGAGCGAGACCCATTCGGGATGTGCTTCAGCGGCATCGGCATGGATGGCGTGGGGATCGACGCGGGCCATGACGTGCATATCGAGTCTGCGCGCTTCGGCGACGAGCGTGCCGAAGGGGTCAGTGTCGCCGATGAATTTTGAGACGTAGTGGAGCGGGATTTCGCTCGGATAGTAGGCGATATAGCCGCCGGCCGAGAGGCAGATGGCATTGGACTGGGTGCGCTTGAACACCTCGACCCAGAAGGCAGGGTCATAGCGCTGTGGATCGTCCTCGACGAAAGTAAGCTGGGTCCAGCGCGTGGCCGTCTTGTACCAATCAGGCGTGCGGAGAGTAGACGCAGCTGGGCTGTCTTCGATTTTGAGCATCGGACGATCCGGTTCTTTTGGGCTTTGGGAGGCGCACCGGCGGGACAAAGCCGCCGGTGCCTAAGCTGACGTTGGGAGGGGTCAGCTGATGTAATATTGCTCGGGATTGGTCGGCGCGGGCGTCGGGTAACCCCAGGAATTGGGCATGGTCGGTTGCACGTTCTTGAGGCGATGGGCGACGATGCCATAGCCATCGAGCGGCAGGGTGATGCCGAAGACGTAGAACTCGTCGGCGGCGATCTGGAGGATTTCGGCCATTAGCTCGTTCTGGCGGACCGGGTCGCTCGATTGGCGCAACTCGTTATAGGCTTCGAACTGGCGCTTGGTGGCTTCCGGCGGCTCCACGGCATCGACGGAGTCCTTGTCGTTGTACCAGATCTGCCAGCCCTTGGCGTACATGGCTTCGGTGGTGTTGGGGAAGAAGTAGCGCGGATCGAGAATGGCGACGATGCCGCCATTGCCGCCGAACTTGTGCACGGTGGCGTCATATTCGCCGCCCTGGCGGACGCGGACTTCCCAGAGCGAGCGGTCCATCGTGCGCATCTGCGCATCGATGCCGACCGCGCGGAGCATGGGGAGAACGAGCTGGAAGCTATCGACGAAGGTCTGGCGGACCTGGTCGATCTCGAAAATAATGGTCACGCGCTTGCCGGTCTCGTCGAGGCGCATGCCTTCGCCGTCCTTGTTGGGGATGATGGCATCGAGCAGCTCATTGGCCTTGGCGGTGTCGTAGGCGGTGAACTGGGTCGCCAGCTGCTCGTTGTAGAGCGGGTCTTCGGGACGGATCGAAGGCTGGGCCGGAGCGCCTTGGCCGATGAAGACGGTGTCGATGACTGCCTGGCGGTCGATGGCGTGGCTGAGGGCGGCGCGGAAATCCTTATTTTGATAAAGGGCGCGCTTGGCCGGATCGGGATGGGTCAGGTTGAGCTGGAACACCATCTCGTTCGGCTCGGTCGAGGTGGTGGTGTAGAACCCGTATTGGCCGGTTTCCTGCCCGTCATAGAGCACGGCGCGGTTGGCCGGGGTGCAGATCCACTGGTCGAGCAGGTCGATCTCGCCCTGCAGCGCCTTGAGCAGCAGCACTTCGTTGTCGGCGGCGACGGCATAGGTGATGCGGTCGATATAGGGCAGCTGGTTCCCCTCGGTATCGACCTTGAAATAGTAGGGGTTGCGCTCGGAAATCGAGAACTCGGCGGACTCGCCGATGGGCTGGGTGACGCGCCAGCCGTAGAGCGTCGGCACGTCCTTGTTCTTGAAGATTTCGCCATCGACGGCGATGCCGCTCTTGATCTGGAAGAGCTGAACCCAGCCGGTCATGCCCTGATCGGTCGCGAGCTTGTCGGCATCGGGATTATACTTGATGTGGAACTGCTCAAGATAATGGCGCGGCGTGCGCGTGGTGCGGTCGTCATTGGCCCAGGCGAGGCGCAGCGGCAGCAGGCCGTTGGGCTGGTTGAAGACGATGCGGAAGGTCAGATCGTCGATCTTCTCGAATTTTGCCGTGCTGCCATCGGTCGAGCGCAACGGGGTCGGCGGGGACTGGGCCAGTTCCTCGTTGAGGAGAATATCCTCGTAGAAGAACATCACGTCATCGGTGGTGAAGGGCGTGCCGTCGGACCATTTATGGCCTTCGCGCAGCTTGAAGGTGTAGGCCGTCGCGTCTTCGTTGGCTTCGAAGCTTTCCGCGACATTGGGAATGACGCCGCCGAAATCAGGCGTATAGCGCACGAGCGGCTCATAGCCCTGATATCGGTGCATCATGTTGAGCGAACCGCCGCCGACAAGCGCGGCGCGGAGGTCCCCGCCATATTGACCGACGCTTTCGAACGGCTGCACCACCATGGGATTGACCGGCAGGCGCTCAGCCAGCGGCGGAAGGGTGCCGGCGGCCACGGCTTCTGCAAGCGCCGGGGCTTCCTTGAGTGGAGCCTGTGCAAAGGCCGGGATGGCCGGCAGCACGAGTAGGGCGCCGGTCGCGGCCAGAAATGTTCTACGGGAAATGTTGGTCATCGATGCCTCCTCCGCCCGGGCAGCTAACACGCCGCTCTTCAAGCTAACACAAGCCAATCAACACCAAACCGTTAGGTCAATATCCTGATTTTGGTTTTCTGACAGAAAATTCCTTACGCTCTATAACGTTGATTCTGAAGCGTTTTATAGGGTTCAAAACACAAAACTTGCGCAAAACAAAGCATGTGTTAGAACCTAACAAAAGCGCGAAAGGTGGGCGATTGAAAAAAATCACGCTGCAGGAAATCGCCGACGAGTTGGCCATTTCGAAGTTCGCCGTTTCGCGCGCCCTGGCGGGCAAGGATGGGGTGAGCGAAGAGACCCGCACTCGCGTCAACGCCAAGGCGCTGGAGATGGGATACCTCCGCGCGGCGGAGGTCGCAGCGACACGCGCTGCTGTCCATATCGTTTTCAACGACCACGACCCGGTCAACAGCGAACTCTGGATGCAGATGCAGAACGGCATGCAGCGCGAAGCCGCGGAGTCTGGCTACCAGGTGCAGATTCACTGGACGGCGGATGCCGCCAGCGTCGAGAACATCGCGCGCGCCAGCGCCGGCGTCGTGCTGGTGGGCCAGCATGATGGTGCGACGCTGCAGGTCTTGAAGGCGGCCGGAAAGCCGATCGTCCGGTTGGGCTGGGTCTTGCCGCTCGAAGAGGTCGACCAAGTCACCGGCGCCGACCACGAGGCGGGAAATGCCATCGGCCAATATCTGCTCGAGCGCGGCCATCGCCGCATCGGCTTCGTTCATGGCAGCCGGGTGCTGCGCGGGCGCATGGAACGTCTTTTCGGGCTGCGTGAAGCGCTGCTCAGCCAGGACGATGCGAGCGTGAGCGAGATTCAGTTCGGCGAGGACGGATTTGCCGGCGCTTTTCTCGATCTCAAGATCGAAGGCGACATGCCAACGGCGCTCTTTTGCGCCCACGACGCGCTGGGCGTGCATGTCGTGTCGGAACTTCACCGGATGGGGCTGCGCGTGCCGGAC
The DNA here is from genome assembly GCF_000970455.1 of Devosia soli. GTDB lineage: Bacteria > Pseudomonadota > Alphaproteobacteria > Rhizobiales > Devosiaceae > Devosia > Devosia soli. The sequence continues at coordinate 254,086 of NZ_LAJG01000005.1, forward strand.
GACATCTCTGTCGTCGGCTATGGCGATTTCGCTGCCGCCACCCAGATCTCCCCTCCCCTAACGACGGTTCGCCTGCCGGGTTCGGATATGGGGATAGCTGCGTTCAGACTGCTGCTCGACCGGATGAACAGCACCGGCTATCGGCTGCCGCCGCAACGGGTGATGTTGGTTCCACGGCTCGTCGAGCGCGCTTCCGTTCGTTCACTGGATACGGACAAAGCGCCAGGATCGGCAGAGCGCCGATCGAAAGCGATCTAAGGGGCCGAGGTTCAGGCCGCGGCGCTTTCTTCCTCGACGGCAAGGTCGCGCAGAATCCGGTGGATTTCTTCGCTGCCCAGAAGGCTGAGATCGAAACCGCTACCCTGACCGATAGCGGAGAAGCTGGCGGCCTGGGCTGCAGATGAGCCGACATAGCCCATGGCCCAGTTAGGGAATGAGCGGGTTTCGATAGGGCTCAGGGCAAGAAGCGAGACTTCACCGTGGCGCTCATCCTGCTGGATGCGCTCGAATGCGGCTTCGACGACGCCGAGCGGGCCTTCGAGCACCTGGGCAAAGCAGCCGTTGTTGAACAGGAGCGCGCCAGTGATGCCGTCGCGGACATTGTTGCGGCGGCTGGCTGCCAAGATGTTTTCGACATTGGCTGTAAAGGCCGCCTGGTCGCCGGCAATATGGTTTCGGCTGTAATAGACCAACTGATAAAGTGCGTCAGGCATTAGTGTTCTTTCTCATTTGCGACTGCAGCAAATCGGCGACGGCGGCGTCGTTCATCGGCCGGCCGGTAAAATAGCCCTGTACATGCGTGCAGTTCTGGCTGCGGATATGTTCGAGCTGATCAGAAGTCTCGACGCCTTCGGCGGTGATGGCGATGCCCAGACTCGAACCGAGGCCGGCGACGGCCTTGAGGATCGCCTGGCTATCCGAGCTTTCGCCCACGACGAAGGAGCGGTCGATCTTGATCTTGTCGAACGGGAATTTCTGCAGATAGCTCAGCGACGAGTAGCCTGTGCCGAAATCGTCCATGGAGATTTTGACGCCGAGGCCGCGCAGCGCGTGGAGCGTTGCGAGCACATTTTCGGTGTCGTCGAGAAGGGCGCTCTCGGTGATTTCGAGTTCGAGACGGTTGGCTGCAAGGCCGGTCTCCTTGAGCGTCGCCTCGACAGTATCTAGCAGATTGTCGGACTTGAACTGGAGCGGCGACACGTTGACTGCGATGGTGAGATTTTCCGGCCAAGAGACAGCGGCTTCGCAGGCGGTGCGCAAGACCCACTCGCCGATCTTGACGATGAGCCCGGTTTCTTCGGCCATCGGGATGAAGTCGAGCGGCGGTACATTGCCGCGCACCGGATGCTGCCACCGCAGGAGCGCCTCGAAGCCGCGGATATTGTTGCCCTCAAGTTCGACGAATGGCTGATAGTTGAGGCGGAACTGGCGCAGGGCCAAGGCGCGGCGCAGGTCTATTTCGAGTTCGCGCCGTTCGCGCAGGGAAACCTGCATGTCCGGCTCGAAGACGCGGAAGCGGCCCTTGCCGGCGCGCTTGGCTTCGTAAAGCGCCAGATCAGCATCCCGAAGAAGATCGCGGGCCTGCTGACGCTCTTCGCGCAGGGCCACGCCGACGCTGGCGCCGATATTGATGGTGTGGCCCGAAAGGACATAGGTCCGCCCGACGAGGTCGACGATGCGGGCAGAAAGACGCTCGGCTTCTTCGCTCGACGGCACATCGCGCTGGAGGATGACGAATTCGTCGCCGCCGAGACGCGCTACCATGTCGCCGGCGCGGCAAGCCGATTTCAGGCGATCGGCGACTTTCTGGAGCAGCAAATCCCCTACCCCGTGGCCGAGCGTGTCGTTGATGACCTTGAAGCGGTCGAGGTCGATGCAATGGACGGCAAACTGGCGCGCACCCGCGAGTTCGCCATCGATGGCGCGCATCAACGCGTTGCGCTTGGCCGCGCCGGTCAGCTCATCGACGTCATCGCGGGTCAAGCTGGTCGATTGCGGGGCGCGCGCCGTCAGGATGATGAAATTCGCATCGAGACGGGTGAGCGTCGCTTCGAACTTCTGATGGCCGGATTCGAGCTGGAGATGAACGGGCGCGGTGACGGCCGGCAGGCTTTGGGTCAGTCTTGGAAAGATCGCGCTAACGGGCAGCGAAGGATCGACCTGTTCGAACGCCCTATTGGCAGCAGTATTGCACCAGAGAATAGCGCCCTGTGCTTCGAGCAACAGGACCGGGTCGGGGAGCGAATCGAGAATCGCGTCAAACCCCGGCAAGTCCGGGGATACCCATACGTTTTTTGCCAGACCAGTCATTTCGCCTCACAGCTATACCGCTCCAACTTCTAGGGAATTTCCTAATGAATAGCTGTGCGGCCCGGCCGATCGGACGAGGGTTTGTACTTAGGCTAAATGGTTGGTGAACGGCGCGGGAGAAGGTGTCGGACCGCGATCAAACCTAACCGCCGATGGAAGCGAAACTGGCTGGGGTGCTAGGATTCGAACCTAGGAATGCCGGTACCAAAAACCGGTGCCTTACCGCTTGGCGACACCCCAACTGTGGCGGGTTCCTACACGGTTTGAGATGGGTGCGCAACATGGATGGCAGGGGTTGGGCACAGGGGTTTTCGTTATGGTGCGGCGCCCTATTGTTCCCATTTGGGTAACGCTGAGAACTCGTCGGCACTCAGGGCGGTGGTGATCCGGTTGTTGATGAGTTCGGTATTGGCGAGGTCAAGGATGACGATGCCGGCCGAGGTCTCGATGGCGAGGGCAGTCGGCGTATCCTGATCGTCTCCCAACACGCGGTTAACCGAGCCGAGCTCCTGTCCGTCGACGTCGTAGATGGTTTTGCCGACGGTCTGCTCGACGGTGAGGCCAAGAACACCCAGGGAGGCGTTAGCGTCGGTGAGTATGACGGTATCGGCACCGAACTCCTGTGCGGCGGCAGGGGTCGTGGCAACGAGCACGGCCAGAAGAACGGCAAGGGACTTGTGCATGGTTAACTCCGTCATTGCCCCGTAACCGCGCGGAGGCGCTGGTGGTTCCGAAAGGGCGGCGAAGTGTGTTGCTCCGATCGGGGCGGATTGCTTCAAGGTCTGGCCCGCTGCGAACAACTCCATAGCGTGGGGCGGGAGCAGCGGGCCTTAATCGAGATGGCGCAGCGCCATCGCTTCGAAATTGGCTAGATCTCGATGGTCCAGAGGACCGACCAAGGGCCGAGCACGGCCTCTTCGATAAAGCCCTGGAGATAGATGCGCCGGCCGATGATGGCCGGGACATCGGATTGAGTGTCGTCGGAGAGGTTGGCGTAGAGGCGAATTTTGGAGCCATCGCCCATGCGCCAGGAGACCAGCACCGCCTTTGGGCCGAGCGCTTCATATTCGGATGCGAAACCCTCCTGGCCGACCAGACGCGGAATGATCTCCATCTTTCGAACGTCGATCAGCGAACGATAATGCAGCAGCCAATCGGCGTGCGGCTGGGCGCGGAGGTTTTTCCAATCGAGCTTGGCGGACTGGAACGTCTCCAGGCTTGTCGGATCCACCGCCTCTTCGACATTGGGCTTGCTCGGATCGTCGTGTTCAGGAGTCGACTTCAGTTCTTCCTGACGACCTTTGCGAACGATGTCGCGCAGCTCGGCCGGAACATCGGAGAAGAACGGGAAAGGCCGCTCTGTTGCCCATTCCTCGCCCATAAAGAGCATGGGGATCTGCGGCAGAAGAAGATAGACCGCCGTCAGCGCTTTGACCGCGTCAATATGGGCTAGCTGGTTGATGCGATCGCCGCGGACACGATTGCCCACCTGATCGTGGTCCTGCATGTAGGCGACAAAGGATGTGGCGGGGAGGCCGCTGCTCGGTTCGCCGCGCTTGACGCCTTCGTGGATCTTGAGTTCGCCCTGATAGGCAAAGCCTTCTGCGAGGGCGCGCCCGAGCTTATCGCAGCGTTCCTCGAGATTATCGAAATCGGCGTAATAGCCGGTGTTCTCGCCGGTGGCGGCCGAATGGAGGAGGTGGTGAACGTCGTCATTCCACTGAGCTGTGAAATGAACCGGCTCCGACCCGCTGTTGCGCCGCAGCCAGCGCTCCTGGTTTTCGGAGTTTTCAATGATGAGGTGGGTATAGCGGTGCGGCCGGGCCGAGCGCAGCCGAGCGGCAAGAAGCTCCAGAATATGGGTCGAGCTATCGTCGGTTATGGCATGGACCGCGTCGAAGCGCAGGCCATCGAGATTGAATTCGCTGGTCCAATAAAGCGCGCTTTCGACGACGAGCTCGCGGATGACCTTGGAGTCCTTGCCGTCGAAATTGATGGCCTCGCCCCATGGGCTCTCGTGCGCCTTGGTGAAGATGGGTGCAATCGGGACGAGATAATTGCCCTGCGAGCCAAGGTGATTGTAGACGACATCGAGAAAGACCATCAGCGAGCGCGCGTGAGCGGCATTGATGAAGGCCTTGAGGTCCCCGGGGCGGCCATAGCTGGAATCGGGGGCGAACCACATCGCGCCGTCATAACCCCAATTGAATTTGCCGTAGAATTCGGCAATCGGCATGATCTGGATGGCCGTCACGCCGAGTTTGACGAGATGGTCGAGCTTGCCGATAGCGGCCGAAAACGTGCCTTCATCGGTAAAGGTGCCGATATGCAGCTCGTAGATGATGGCCTCTTCCCAAGGGCGGCCGATCCACTCGACGTCAGTCCAGGCAAACGAGCGCGGGTCGATGACTTCGCTATAGCCATGGATGTCGTCGGGCTGAAAGCGGGACGTGGGGTCTGGAATTTCGGAGCCATCGGGCAAGACGTATTTGTAGAGCGTACCCGCGCCGACATCTTCGACGACGGCACGATGCCAGCCGTCGTCGCGAGGGTTGAGATCGACCAGCGTGCGCTTGCCTTTGAACTTGAGTTTCACCGAGGACACTTTTGGCGCCCAGATGCGGAAGCGGGTGCCGTCGTCGCGCACTTCGGCGCCGAAGCGCATCTTGTGGCTGCGGGGAATAGAGGTTGGTTTCGGCCGTCTCATCGAGTGCCTTTTCAATGACCTGTTTTGGAATGGGGATCGGCTACGGGCTTGGACTCGGGAGAACCACGATGCCGGAGCATGATCGAAAGGACGACCAGGACGGCCGTCGATAGAAATTCGGATTGCCAGTTTTGAAAGGATTCAAACCAGAGCTGGGCATCGGCGAGATAATGCAGCAGCGTTTGCTGCGGCAGACCGTGCATCCCCGCCTCCTCGTTGGCCGAGGCGGCGCTGCCGAGCCAATGGAGAATGAAGGACGCGAGGAAGAGCGCAAGAAGCGCCAGGCCCAGGGAGTATGAGTAAATAAAGGACCAAAGACCCCCTGCCCTTACGGGCCATGGCGTCTTTTGGTCGTGACGCTTTTTGGCAGGGTCTTCGTCTTCGGGATTGTTGCCATCGGGATCCTTGGATTCGGCGGAGCCGCGCTGAAAGAGGAAGGCCGTCATGATCACATAGGCCGACATCTGGAGAAATTCGCTCTCCCAGTTTTCAAACAAGGCTGACTGGAAGGACGAACTCAAAAAGTATGCGAGAAGCGACAGGGTGGGCCTATCATGGGCAAGAAGATCCTGGTTCTCGGAAATCCATCCAGCCCAGACCATGCCGCCCAGGCACAAGAGGAAGACACCGACCAGAGCAATGGTGAGACCGTTATCACGCAAGAACCGCGTGGCTTTCGACATCAAAACCTCCCAAGCACCGCATGGCTGCAATGGACGGATTGGGTAAGCGTTCCCGCACAATGATGCATGATTTTCGTGCTGATCCAGGGCGGGGTGAAGGCCGTATTTAGCTGCTTGGGTCCAGGGATTTGGGGGGCGGAATCTGCGGCCTGGACCTGCTGACAACCTGGCAGACACAGACGGATCATTCTGCCAGGCGCCGAGTTAATCCGGCATGCGTATCGCAAGCTACAATATCAATGGGATCAACGGGCGGTTGGGCATCTTGATCGACTGGCTCGATGAGACGCAGCCGGACGCTGTCTGCCTGCAGGAACTCAAGTGCGACGACGGCAAATTTCCGGCATCGGCGCTGGAAAAGGCCGGATATGCAGCGATCTGGCAGGGGCAGAAAAGCTGGAACGGCGTCGCGATCCTGAGCCGCGGGCGCGAGCCGGTCGAAACGCAGCGCGGACTGGCAGGTGAGGCGGAAGACGGGCAATCGCGCTATATCGAGGCGGCGGTCAATGGCGTTCTGATTGGCTGCCTTTATCTGCCCAATGGCAATCCGGCGCCTGGGCCGAAGTTCGATTACAAATTGCGCTGGTTCGAGCGGCTGCGCGAGCGGGGCAAGGCGCTGCTAGCGAGCGAGGCGCCAGTGGCGCTGGTTGGCGACTTCAACGTGATGCCGACGGAGCGAGACGTCTATGCCCCGGACCGGTGGCGGGACGATGCCCTGTTCCGGCCTGAGGTGCGCAAGGCCTTTGGGGAGATGATCAAGGATGGATGGACCGACGCGGTGCGGAACCTGCATCCGGACGAGAATATCTATACCTTCTGGAAATATTGGCGGCAGAGTTTCGAACGGGACGCCGGTTTGAGGATCGACCATTTTCTCTTGAGCCCGACCTTGCTGCCGCGGCTGACCGAAAGTGGCGTCGACCGCCACATCCGGGCCCTAGAGGGTACGAGCGACCATGCGCCCGTTTGGATCGAGATCGCCGACGCCGGCTAATGCCAGCGGGTGGCGTCGCGCGGCTGACGGCGCTCCATCTCGCGATCGTAAATCTCGACGGCGAGCGGGGTTTCCAAAATTGCCCTCAAGCGTACGAAGAGTTCCCGTTCGGCTTCATCGAAGGCTTCGTGGTCGTATAGGGCATCCATCAATAGAACCACGATATCATCGGCAGTAACGGGAAGCCGGCCCAATCTATGCGATATCGGGACCATGTCATTGGTGAGCTGCGGCATGAGTTTCTCCGGTTATTCGGCAGGACGAACGCACAACAGGCGGCGGGGCTCCCGCATCGTCTGAAAACGTGAGATCACAAAATGAACTCACGGAGTCGACGCGCGTTTGCCCCTTACCGGAAACTATAGGAGGGCCCGATGGCCAATACTGAGCACAGCACCCGCGGCCGCAATCAGGATCGTGCACGCGTCGCCGGCGGACAGGACCATGAAGTCAAGTATGAGGCCGGCAAGACCGGCAAAAGCAAGGACGCGGTGAAAGCCGCCATAGACGATGTCGGCAACTCCCGCGACAAGGTCGAAAAGAAGCTCAAGCACTAGCAGCCATGCTTCCGCGGCCACTTGTGTTTGGCCACGGATCATTCAGCATGCCTGATGCGTTATGACGCCAAAGGAGCGTTGGGCATGTACGAAAATACTGAAAAGTTCGTCGATCTGGACTTCGAGCAAAATGTCCGGAAGGCCGCCTATCATCTTTGGGAAGATGACGGGCGGCCTTTTGGCGAAGAGACCAAGTATTGGTTCAAGGCGCTGGAACAACTGCTTGCGCTTCGCGGCGCAAACGGCGAAACCACGAACGGTTCGGCTGCGGACAAGAGCAAGCCGGCTGCTTGAGCGCGCGATAAGTTGAACACAGGACAGCTGGAAATGCGCGTTCCTGCGCGCGTTTTCCCGGCGGGTCGAATGCGCGCCCTCGGCATCCTTATGCCGACGACATGCTGGGCAAGCGTAACGTTTATTGTGATATAGGCGTGCTTTCTGAAAGGCATGCTGCATGTCCCTCCCACAAACCATCGACGATTTCGTCGCGCTTCGACATCGCCTCCATGCTGCTCCGGAACTTGGGCAGCAGGAGGCGATGACGAGTGCGCTCGTGGCGGAGTTGCTTTCAGCCTGGGGCTATGAGGTGGCGACGGGACTTGGCGTGACGGGCGTGGTGGGGACCTTGCGCAACGGGCCGGGCGAGAAAGCCATCGGGTTACGCGCCGATATGGATGCGCTGCCGATCGCCGAGGCGACGGGCGCCGATTATGCAAGCAAAAATCCGGGCGTGATGCATGCCTGCGGGCATGATGGACATACGACGATCCTCCTTCGGGCGGCCAAGGCGCTGGCGGAGCGGCGGAATTTTTCGGGTACGGTACGCGTGATCTTTCAGCCGGCCGAGGAAACGGGCGGCGCGGTGCAGATGATCGAGGACGGGCTTTTCGATCGCTTTCCGGTCGACGCGATCTTCGGGCTGCACAATTGGCCGGGAGTGCCGGCGGGCGAATTGCGCTTTATTTCGGGTCCGGCAATGGCTTCGGTGGATCTGGTCATCATCACCATCAAGGGCAAGGGTGGGCACGGCGCCCTGCCCCATGAGGCGGTCGACCCGATCCTCGCGGCCTCTTCACTGGTGATGGCGCTGCAATCGATCGTTTCACGCAATATCGACCCGCTCGAGACGGCGGTCATCACCGTGGGCATGATCCATGGCGGGACAATGCCCAATGTCATTCCCGACAGCGTCGAGCTGCAGATTACGACGCGGGCCTTCAGCGATGCGGTCCGCGATCGGGTGCGGGAACGGATCAAGGTGTTGGCGGAGGGGCAGGCGGCAAGCTATGGCGCCATGGCCGAGGTGTTTCATCCACCTGGATTTCCAGCCCTCCATAACGATGCGGAAGAGACCGAATTTGCCCGGCAGGTGGCGGTGCGGCATTTCGGAGAAGACAAGGTCGGCACGCTCAAGCCATTGCTGGTGAGCGAGGATTTTGCCTTCATGCTCGAAAAGCAGAGGGGCAGTTATCTCTTTGTCGGCAACGGGCCCAGCGCGGACCTGCATAGCCCGCGCTACGATTTCAACGATGCCATCATCGAACCGGCGGCGCGCTATTGGGTGGCGCTCGCCGAAGAATTTCTGAGCGCCAACCGGCCGGGCTAGCCGAGTTCGGCGAGACGGCCCGACGCGATGATGCGCTCGAGGAATTTCTGGGTGCGCGGATTTTCCGGGCGCGAGAAGAGACGCCGCGGCTCGCCCTGCTCGATGATGCGGCCACCATCGAGAAAGCAGACGCGATCGGCCACATCGCGGGCAAAGGCCATTTCGTGCGTCACGATCACCATGGTCATGCCCTGGGTTTTGAGGTCGCGGATGATCTTGAGCACTTCGCCGATGAGTTCGGGATCGAGCGCGGCAGTGACTTCGTCGAGCAGCAGCACTTCGGGGTCGGTCGCGAGCGAACGGATAACGGCCACGCGCTGCTGCTGGCCGCCCGAAAGTTGCTCGGGATAGGCCTTGGCATATTGGCCGAGGCCGAAGAGATCGAGCAGGCGCCTCGCCGCATCTTCCGCTTCGGCGCGCTGGCGGCCGTGAACGCGGACCGGCGCGAGAGTAATGTTGTCGAGCACGGTCAGGTGGGGAAAGAGGTTGTAGGCCTGGAAGACGATGCCGATGCGCTTGTAAAGCCCCGTTCGGCCGAAGCTTTCGTCATAGATGTCGGTGCCGTCGAGCTTGACGGTGCCATCGTCGAATTCGGTGAGGCCATTAATGCAGCGCAGCAACGTCGATTTGCCGGAGCCGGAGGCGCCGATCAGGCAGACGACTTCGTGCGTTGCTACCGACAGGTCGATGGCATCCAGCACCAGGCGCTCGCCGTAGAACTTGGTGAGCTTGTCGATCTCGATGCGGTTCATGCTAGAGGGCACTCTGGAGGCGGCGCTGGCGATCGCGGCGGGCGAGATGATCCGTGAGGCGCGCCAAGGGAATGGTGGCCAAGAGGAACAGGATCGCGGCAACGACGAGGGAGGAATAGTTGAAAGTGCGGGCGGTATAGATCTGCGCTTCGCGCACCGCGTCGCGGACGCCGAGGACGGAGAGCAGCGCCACGTCCTTTTGGAGGGCGACGACGAGATTGAGCATGGCCGGAACCACATTGCGGAGCGCTTGCGGCAGGATGGCGTAGCGCAGGGTTTGCCACTGGGTGAGGCCCAGGGCCTTGGCCGCCATGCCCTGCCCTTCATGCACAGCCTCGATGCCGGAGCGATAGACTTCAGTGGCATAGGCTGAATAGCTGAGGACTAGGGCTACACCGCCCCAGAACAGGCCATTGTTGGGAAGGCCCGGCAGGTTGAGCGCGGGAATGCCGAAGCCGAAGAGCAGCACCAGCAGCAGCGCCGGCAGGCCGCGGAAAAGATCGACATAGAGAATGGCGAAGATACGCAGCGGCGCGAAGAACGGCCCGCTCATGGCGCGGAAAATGGCGAGCACCAGCGCCCAGATGCCGATGCAGACGAGACTGATGACCCAGATCTGCAGGCTGACGAGGAAGCCCCGGGCAACGCTGGGCGCTGCCTCGATCATGGCATCGAGGCTGAAGAACTGGCTCTGAATGCGCGGCCATTGTTCGGCAGAGCCGACAAAATAGGCGATGGCGCCGAAGACGATGATGACGCTGACCAAACTAATAAGGACCGGCGTGAGCCGATCCTTGAGTGCGATCGTCCGGCGTCCCTTGCCGGGTCGTCGTGTCATTCGCTGATCACCGGAATGTTAGGGTCGGCGACGAGATACTTCTGCACGAGCTCGTCGATGGTACCGTTGTCGCGAATGGCGGCAAGACCTTCGTTGATCCAGGGCACGATCGGATTGCCCGACGCAAAGAGCAAGGCGAGGCCCTCGTCCTTTGGATCCTTAGGGAGCAGTGCGGTGATCTTGGCTTCCGGCACCTGGACGGCGGTTGCATAAAGGGCAGTAGGGAGCGCGGCGATGGTCGCATCGATCTGGCCGCCTTGCAGGGCTTGGAACACGCCAGCCTGATCGTCGTAGACGGCGGCATTGTCGATGCCGAGGACGTTGGTCACATAGTCAAAGTCGGTCGTGCCGACGGCAACGCCCCAGCGGGCCTGCTTGAGGTCCGCAAAGGACTTGGCGCTGGCCACGGCTGAATCCGGCAGCGCGATGACGGCCTTGTCGGACTGATAATAAACGTCTGAGAAGGTCGCGACCTTGGCGCGCTCCGGGGTGACTGAAATCTGCTGGATCGAGAAATCGTAATTCTTCGGGCCCGGAGCGATGGCGCCATCGAAGGTCACATCGACCCAGACAACGTCTTCGCGCTTGAAGCCGAGCTGTTCGGCCAGCGCATAGACGAGCGCAGCCTCGAAACCCTCGCCGGATTCGGGATTATTATCGAGCACCCAAGGCGGATAGCTCGGCTCGGAGGTGCTGACGGTCAACTTGCCGGGGGTGAAAAGCCGCGGATCGTTGGGCGTATTTTCCTGCGCGAGGGCAGGCATAACCATAGCGATTGCAGCCAGGAGCGCGGCGACAATCACATTATGCTTCTGAGCCATTGTCTACTCTCATCGGGTAGTGTTTCGCCCGGCGACATCAGAGAACGCCAAGCCCCGCATCGAAATCTAGCGGGAAACTGACGGCGCGCCAGCTACATAATTGCAAATTTGTGAAGCGCGTGGGTTGTTCGTTGCCAGGTTTGGCAAGTTGGGAAAAAGGCGCACAGGCGATCGTGGCTGGCTACCGGAGGACTGGTTTGAGCCCGTCGCGGATGCCCACAAAGCAATTCTGTCAGCAGAAAGTTGGATATTGACACGAAAGGTGAGAAATGGTGACCTTTCTGCGCATTTCTGTCGACAATTTTGAGCAGGCAGGCAGAAGCCGCCGAACCCAATGGCGGCACGATAATCTGCTCGGGAGGATAATGATGAAACTATCGAAGACGCTGGCCGCGTTGACCATGACGGCCGTTCTGGGCACTGGCGCTGCCATGGCGCAGGTCAATGTCATGCTGCCGGCCAATCCCGGCGGCGGCTGGGATAGCCTTGGGCGCCAGGCGTTCCAGGCCATGAACGATGCCGGCATCTATACTGGCGGCGTCAATTTCACCAATACGGGCGGCGCAGGCGGCACCGTGGGCCTCGCCGAATTCCTTGGCACGTCGAGCGGCCAGCCCGATGCCCTCGCCGTCTTCGGCGCCATCACCGTTGGCGCCATTGCCCTCAACAATTCGCCGATCAACCTCGCCGAATTTCGCCCGGTCGCCCGCATGACTGCGGAATATCTGGTGATCGCGGTGGCTGCAGATTCGCCCTACAACACGCTTGCCGAGCTCGTTGAAGGCATCAAGGCCGATCCAGGCGCCGCAGCACTCGGTGGTGGCTCGGCCGGTGGCGTCGACCACATCTCGCTCGCTTTGCTCGCTCAGGCCGGCGACATCCCGGTCGCCGATCTCAACTACATTCCGCAGACTTCGGGCGCCGAAACCGTGACGGCAATCGTCAACGGCACGCTGGTGGCTGGCGTTTCGGGCACGTCCGAATTCGCCCAGTTCGCCGAACAGGGTCGCATCAAGCTCCTCGCCGTGACATCGGCCGAACGCCGCCCGAACCTGCCTGATGTGCCGACCTTCAAGGAAGCCGGCTACGACGTCGAGATCGCCAATTGGCGCGGCATTCTCGCAGCTCCCGGCGCGCCGGACGACAACTATGCCATGTGGGTCGACAACTTCACCAAGCTTTCGCAGAGCGATGCGTGGAAGAAGGTGCTCGAAGCCCAGGGCTGGGAAGACTATTTCCTCGCCGGCGAAGAATTCGGTGCCTTCATCGCCGAAGAAACCGAGCGCCAGGGCCAGATCCTGAAGGACGCCGGCCTTGTCAACTGACGAGCGCAACACGACCGGAGGCAGCCCCACGGCTGCCTCCACCACGCCAAAGCCCTATTGGATCGGCCTTGGCCTCATGGTCATGGGCGCCGTCTGGCTCTACAACGCCTTCGGCCTGCCGCAAGGCGCCCGCTATGCCGCCGTCGGCCCCGGCCTTTTCGTCACTGTCGCGGGCGGTGCCCTGCTCGTCCTCGGCGCCTTGCTGATGGTGCAGATCTGGCGCGGCGAAACGTTTGAGGCGCAAGACGCCGAAGACGCTGATGGTGCGACCAAAATGGACAAGCGCGCCTTTTTGACCGCGCTCGTAGCTGTTGCGCTCCCGATCGTCACCATGGGTCCACTCGGCATGCCCTTCACGGCCACCCTCTCCTTCGTCCTCGTCGCCAATGCCTTCGGCTCGCGCCGCTGGTATCTCGACCTCGTTTATGGCGCCGTGCTCGCTTCTGGCAGCTGGTTTTTGTTCAACCAGCTCGGCCTGCAGCTGGGTCGCTTCTTCCCGCCCTTGGGAGTGTGAGTTTTGGGAACTTTTGAACTCCTCCTTCACGGCTTTGGCGTTGCCCTGCAGCCGACCAACCTCATGTGGGCCCTTGTCGGCTCCGTGTTGGGGACGGCCATCGGCATCCTGCCGGGTATCGGCCCGGCGCTGACCATTGCGCTTCTCCTGCCGGTGACCACCGCCCTCGCGCCGACCTCGGCCTTCATCATGTTTGCCGGCATTCTTTATGGTGCGATGTATGGCGGCTCGACGACGTCGATCCTCCTCAATACGCCCGGCGAAGCCGGCTCGATGATGACTGCGCTCGAGGGGAACAAGATGGCTCGCGCCGGGCGTGGCGCTGCGGCGCTGGCCACCGCCGCCATCGGCTCCTTCGTTGCCGGCACTATCGCAACGCTCTGCCTGACCTTCGCCGCGCCCGCCGTTGCCGAACTCGCTTTCTATTTCAAGCCCACCGATTACTTTGCCATCACCGCGCTAGCCTTCTGCTCGGTGGCCGTCGTCATGGGCACCTCGCGCACCCGCGGCTTCATCTCACTCTTTCTCGGTATTGCCATCGGCGTCATCGGCATCGACTCTATGACCGGCCAAGCGCGCCTCACCTTCGGCAATATGCAGCTCCTCCGCGGGATTGCGCTGACCGTGGTGCTGGTTTCGCTCTTTGCCGTCGGCGAAATCCTCTATGTCGCGAGCCGCTATCGCTCGACCCCCGGCGTCATGGCCCCCATCAAGGGCCAACTCTGGATGACCAGGCAGGATTTTGCCCGCTCCTGGAAGCCATGGCTGCGCGGCACCGCCATAGGCTTTCCCATGGGCGCCCTGCCCGGCAGCGGCTCGGAAATCCCGACCATGCTGAGCTACACGCTCGAACGCAAACTCACCAAATACCCGGAAGAATTCGGCAAGGGCGCCATCGAAGGCGTCGCCGGCCCTGAAGCTGCCAACAATGCCGCCGCCGCCGGCATTCTCGTGCCCCTCTTGACGCTCGGGCTGCCCACCTCGGCCACCGCCGCCGTGTTGCTCGCCGCCTTCCAGAACTACGGCCTTCAGCCCGGCCCCTTCCTTTTCACCTCGAACCCCGCGCTGATCTGGGGCCTCATCGCCTCGCTCTATGTCGGCAATGTCATGCTGCTCGTGCTCAACCTGCCGCTCGTCGGCATCTGGGTACAGCTCCTTCGCATTCCCCGGCCACAGCTCTATGCCGGCATTCTCGTCTTCGCCATGATCGGCGTCTGGGGCCTTGCCGGCTCATGGGTGGACCTGACCATCATGCTTGTCGTCGGCCTCGCCGGCTATATCATGCGCGTCTATGATTTCCCCATCGCGCCGGTGCTGATCGGCCTCATCCTCGGCCCCATGGCCGAAACCCAGCTCCGCACAGCCCTCGCCGCGGGCCAGGGCAATCCGATGGTCTTGGTTTCGACGCCACTCTCGGCCATCCTCATCACGCTCGCCGTGCTGCTTCTGGCACTACCCATTCTCCTCAAGCGCCTCCGCGCTACCGCCTGAAACCTTCCAGGGACTCTCGCTCGACCATGAAGACCTACGACGTCAAAGTTCATCCTTCCGCCGCCAATCTCAAGCGCGAGGACCAGCTCGCCTGGCACATCGCCGAGTTCGCCGCCAATTGCGGCCCGCTCGATGACGACGTCGTCGAAATGATTGCCTGCCGTATCGTCGACAATGCCAGCGTTGGTCTTGCGGCCATCAATCGCGCCCCTGTCGCTGCCGCCCGCGCCATGGCGCTCGCCCATCCGCGCAAGGGCGGCTCGACCCTTTATGGTCTCGGCAGCGGCACCCGCGTCGATGCCGAATGGGCCGCCTGGGCCAATGCCACCGCTGTCCGCGAACTCGATTTCCACGACACGTTCCTCGCCGCCGATTATTCCCACCCCGGCGACGCCATCTCCCCGCTGATCGCCGTCGCCCAGCAATTGGGCATCGACGGCAAGGCCCTCGCCCGCGGCATCGCCGTCACCTACGAAGTCCATGTGGCTCTCGTGAAAGCCATCTCGCTTCACAAGTACAAGAAAGACCATGTCGCCCACCTCGCCCCTGCGACCACGGCTGCCATCGGCGCCATGCTGGGCCTGCCCACCGAAATCATCTTCCAGGCCGTCAACCAGGCCGTGCATCTGAGCTTTTCCACCCGCCAATCCCGCAAGGGCGAAATCTCGTCGTGGAAAGCCTATGTTCCCGGCTTCTCGGGCAAGCTCGCCATCGAATGCGTCGATCGCGCCATGCGCGGCGAGGCCTCGCCCTCGCCCATCTATGAAGGCGAAGACTCCGTGCTTGCCTATATGCTCGGCGGCAAGAACGACGCCTATCAGGTCTCCATCCCCGCCCCCGGCGAGAGCCCGCGCGGCATCATGGAAACGTATACCAAGGCCCACTCAGCCGAATATCAGGCCCAGGCCCTGATCGATCTCGCCATCGACCTCTCGAAGGAAATCGGCGACCTCACAAAGGTCAAAGACATCCTCCTCGAAACCAGCCATCACACGCACAATGTCATCGGCACCGGCGCCAATGATCCGCAGAAGATGGACCCGGAAGCCTCGCGCGAAACGCTCGACCATTCGATCATGTATATCCTCGCCGTCGCGCTGGAAGACCGCAAATGGCACCATGTGGATTCCTATACCCGTGAGCGCGCCCGCACGCCGTCCACGGTTGCCCTCTGGCACAAGATCCGCACCGTTGAGGAACCGTCCTGGACCACGCGCTACCTCGATCCCAACCCGGACAAGCGCGCTTTTGGCGGCAAGATCATCGTCACCCTCGAAGATGGCCGCGTGATCACCGGCGAGCGCGGCGTGGCCGACGCCCACCCCAATGGCAACCACCCCTGGACCTGGCCCGACTATGCCGGCAAGTTCGAAACCCTCACCAAGGGCGAACTGGCTGACGCCGATCGCAAGGCCTTCCTCGATGCCGCCAAGGGCTTTGCCAATCTTTCCGCAGGACAGCTCGACGTGCTGATCCCGGCATTGCCGCAGGGCAGCGTGACCCCGTCGAAGCCCACCGGCCAGGGCATTTTCGATCACGGGCTGGAGTAAGCGCCGATGCTCAACCATGAGATCAATCGGCAGTTTCGTGCCCGATTGGCCGAGGATCGCGCCCTCTTGCTGCCGGGCGCGGCCAATGCGCTCGCGGCGCGGATCATCGCCGATATGGGCTTTGAGGCCATCTACCTTTCGGGGGCCGGGCTGACCAATACCTATCTCGGCATGCCCGACCTTGGCTTTGTCGGCCTGCCCGAGATCGCTCAGCATACCTCGACCATTCGCGACGCGACCGATCTGCCGATCATTGTCGACGCCGATACCGGCTTTGGCAATGTGCTCAACGTGCGGCACACGATCCGCACGCTCGAACGCGCCGGCGCCAGCGCCATCCAGATCGAAGATCAAGTCAACCCCAAGCGCTGCGGACATTTTTCGGGTAAGGACGTGGTCGGCCTCGACGAGGCGCGTAGCCGGATCAAGGCGGCGGCGGATGCACGGCAGGATTCCAATCTGCTGATCGTGGCGCGCACGGATGCGCGTTCGACGCTTGGGCCAGAAGCCGCGATCGAGCGGGCGCAGGCTTTTATCGAGGATGGTGCTGATATCACCTTTGTCGAAGCGCCCGAAAGCGTCGATGAATTGCGTGCTATCCCCCAGCGTCTTGCCGGCACGCCGCAATTGGTCAATCTCGTCGTCGGCGGGCGCACGCCGATCATGCCGCTCGACGAACTGGGCCAGATGGGTTTCAAGCTGATCTTATATGCGAACGTCGCCCTGCAGGGCGCCGTTCTCGGCATGCAGAATGCGCTCGGTCAGCTCAAGGCCAAGGGCAGTCTCGACGAAAGCGGACCCGTGGCGAGCTTCAAGGAGCGGCAGCGCCTCGTGAACAAGCCATTCTATGACGAACTGGAAAAGCGCTACGCCACACGCGATTGACATGGACCAGGATGGCGAGCGCGTGGAAGAGGCCGACGACCGGCTGCTGACGGATCAGTTGTTCGAGCAACTGAGCGAGGCGATCGTTCTCGGCACCTTTGCGCCGGGCAGCAAGCTCAGCGAACCCCGGCTCGCCGCCCAATATGGCGTCAGCCGCGGGCCGCTGCGCGAAGCCATCCGGCGTCTCGAGGAACGAAAACTGGTGACGCGCGCCCCCCGCCAGGGCGTGCGCGTGGTCGTCACTTCCCCCAATGATGCGCTTGAACTGTTCACGATCCGCGAAGTTCTCGAGGGCCTTGCCGCGCGCCATGCAGCCGAGCATGCGACGGACGGCGAAATCGACGCGCTGCGCACCATGCTGGCGCGTCATCGCGAAGCGCTGTCGCAGCCCGACGCCATGGTCTATTGGCAGGCGACGGCCAACTCGGACTTTCATTTCATGATTGCGCGGGTGGGCCGAAACCAGCACCTCTTCGACGTGCTCTGCGGCGAGTATTACACGCTTTTCCGCCTCTACCGGATGCAGCATCGTATCGTGCCCGGACGCGCCCAGCGCGCGCTGATGGAACATGAGCGGATCGTCGAGGCGATCTCGGACCGTGACGCGGAACTGGCGGAAATGCTGATGCGGCGGCACATCGCGTCGGCGCGGACGGGGCTCGTGGCGCAAACAGGCGGCGCGGATTAGCCGTGGGCGCGGCGCGGATGGTTTCCGCGGTCGAGCATATCCTGCATCTGTTCGGCTGAGAGCGGGCGGCTCAGGAGATAGCCCTGGAGATAGGTGCAGCCCATGGCCGCCAGGGCCTTTTGCTGCTCAACATCCTCGACGCCTTCCGCCGTCACGACCATCCCCAGCGCATGAGCCGTGCCGATGATGAGGCGCACGATCTCGCCGACAGCGGCATCGGTCGAGACCAGCCGTGTATAGGATTGATCGATCTTGAGTTTATCGACCTGATAGTTACGCAGGTAGCTGATCGAGGCATAGCCCGTGCCGAAATCGTCGAGGGCGATACTGACGCCCGCTTCGCGCAAAGTCTTGAGAAGGCGCTGCACCTGCTGGGAATTCTTAAGCAACATGCCTTCGGTAATTTCGACTTCCAGCCGCTCAGGCGAAAGCCCTTCCTCAGCAATGGCTGCGAGGACGTCCTCGGCGAGACGCTCGTTCTTGAACTGGACGGGAGAGAAGTTGACGGCGATGCGCGAGAGACCTGTCTTGACGGCGAAGCGGGCCGCCTGGCGCAGGACGAACATGCCCAATTGGTCGATAATGCCGCAATCTTCGGCAAGACCGATGAACATATCGGGCGGCAGCAGGCCGCGCATGGGGTGGGTCCAGCGAACCAGCGCTTCGGCTGCCGCGACGCCATGGGTCTTGGTCGAATAGATGGGCTGATAGACGACTTGCAGGCCTTCCCCTGTCAGTATGGCGTTGCGCAATTCTATCTCGAGACGCCGGCGGTCGCGCTTTTCCTGATCCATTGCCGGCTCATACATGGCCATGCCATCGCGGCCCGCAACTTTGGCAGCGTAAAGCGCGACGTCGGCACGGCGCATCATCTCTTCGGGCGTCACGTCTTCGGCGCGCTCCAGGGCCGCGCCGATGCTAAGGCTGACCGAGAGGGCTTCCTGCCCGATCTGGAACGGCGTGCGGGCACATTGAACGAGACGATGGCAGATCCAGCGCGCCTGGCCGTCGCCGACGATGCCGGGATGGACGATGGCGAATTCATCGCCGCCGAGACGGGCGATGGTGGCGTCCTCGGGCATTTCGAGCTGGAGGCGCTTGGCGACTTCCTTGAGCAGTTCGTCGCCCGCGGCGTGACCCCAAGTGTCGTTGATCTGCTTGAAATGATCGACGTCGATCGAGATCAGAAGGACTTTTGTTTCGGCCAGGTATTCATAGCCACCCGCTTCGCGAAGCTTGGTGTCGAACAGGGTGCGATTGGCGGCACCGGTCAACGGATCATGAAGCGCAAAATAGGTCGCGTGCGCCTGGCTCGCTTCGAGGCGGAGCGAAGTCTGGCGCAACCAGGCAAGAATGATCGCCATCAAGGCGCCGCCGAAGATCATCATCAGCGCCAAGGCGGGCGCTGCTTCGAGGAGGAGACCGCGGGCCGGCCGCGACGGATTCCAGACCAGATAGGTCAGGACATTACCGTTTGGCCCAAGGATCGGCAGGGACGCATCGGCGACGGGACGGCTGGCTCGGGCGAGACCCGTTATGCCTATATGCTCGCTCATTTCGGCGAGGACGGCCGGCGTGACGATCTTGATTGAAACGAGGAGATATTCGTTCCCGGTCACTGGCGGCGCATCGAGCGGGGGATCGATAGGCCGGACGCCGAGCAATCCAATATCGCCATTGGTGAAAGCCACCTTTTCGACAGCGCGGAGACCTATGGCGCCATCGACGCCGAGGCCAGGGTCATCGAACTGGACGGAGGCAATCTTGAGGCGGAGCCGTTCGACGATCGGCTTGACGACGGCACCATCACCCTGCTGATAGGCCCGGCCAGCATAGCGGCCACGCTCGGAGGCGCGGAGGACGGCGCCGTCCGGACCAACAAGATAAGTGCGATCGTGCCCGAGGTCGGTCGTCAGGTTGCGGTCGATGCCGGAATTGCGATCTTCGCCGATGAAATAGCCGCCCTCAAGGACGATATCCTGATCGGCAGCGAACCGTTCGGCGGCCTGGACAAGCGCGGAACGAACGGCAGTGCGCTGCTGGGCTTGGGCGAGCGCATCGATGCGGCCCGCGGCCCAGGAGGCCGAGAAGCCGCAAACAATCGCCATACATGTGCCCAGCACAATCGTGGTCCAGACAATCTGTCCGGACACACGATGACTGGTACTGGATGACGATAGCGCCATTGTGCTGTGCCTCTTTGCCGCAGACAGTAGAGACACGGAATGACGAAATAGTTAGCCGCCTGCGTCAGTTATAAGCAAAGACGACAGAACTTCGGCATTGGATGAGAGAAGGTGAACGGGCCGTTAAGCGCGTCTTGCGCTCGTGAATTTGACTGGGTTTTTTACCTTTTCAGTCGCTTCGGCGCGGGCGAAGATGCGGCGGACCGTGTCTTCACCTTCGGTGACCGTGCCGAATGCGGCAAAGCCGAGACCATCGGGATTACGATGTCCGCCAAAATCCAATTCCGGTTCGTCGCCGATGCAGATGAAAAATTCCGAGCCGGCAGAACCGGGGGCGAAGCGCGCCATCGACACCGTCATGTTCTTGTGACGGAGGCCAGTCACTTCGGTGGTTTCGTGCGGAATAGGCGGGAATGGGGCCGGACGCTCGTCGGAGGCGCCGAAACCCCACTGCACCACTTCGATCTTGATCGGCTTATCGGCCGGCTGATTGTCCAGGGTGACGATGCGATAGGCGGTCGCGTCATCGAGATGACCGCCATCGACATAGGCGAGAAAATTGGCGGCAGTAATGGGTGCGTTCTGCGCATCGACAGCAATGGTGAAGCTGCCGAGTTCGGTCTCAAGAATAACGGGGATGGTCAAGATATTCGTCCAATATATTTGTCGGCGCAGGCTTGGGCAAAATGCCAAGGGACCGTGTTGCGGTCGGCCGGCGCCATTTCAGGAGATTTGCTCCCCGGCCATTGCACCATCAAAAGCGTCGCAACTCAATCGGTAGGCTCTGATTTTTGCGCAACAACCATCACGGTAGGCAGGCTGGGGTTTTGGGCATACCCTGAAAGGGAAGCTCGACCACATACACATCGCCACCGGCACCATTCCTGGAGCGCAGGGAGGTGATGAAGCCCGTTCGCAGGTCGTTGCCGCCGAAACAGAGCTTGGTGGGATTGGGCACCGGGACGATGACCTCTGCGTCGATCTTGCCCTCGGGCGTGAGCCGCAGAATTTTTCCGGCATCCGTCGCGGCAATCCAATAGCAGCCATCGGTATCCATGCTGGCGCCATCGGGGCGGCCCGGAAGGTCGCTTGAAAAGACGCGGCGATTGGAGGGGCTGCCGTCCTGGAAATCCAGAGCCCAGATGGTGCGAACGGTCGGGTGGGAATCCGAGACATACATTGTGCGGCCATCCGGGCTCCAGGCGAGGCCATTTTGTGTGATGAAGCCATCAAGATGCGCGCTCACCTGGCCGTCATCCGAAAGGCAATAGAGCGTGCCGCCAGGATCGGCGGGGTTTGCTTGAAGACGCATGGTGCCGGCCCAGAAGCGGCCGTCGCGATCGCAGGCACCGCCATTGAAGCGCTTGCCGGAGTCTTTTAGGAGAATATCGGCGATCGGGTCGAGCTGTGCTTGAGAACCATCGAGGGTCAGCCGGGCAAATCCCCGTTCGGTAGCAGCGATCAACTTGCCGGTGCGGTCGAGAACGATCGACCCGATCATCATCGGGGCCGTCCAGCGGTGCACAACACCATCAGCGGTACGGCGCTGGATCCGGCCGTTCGGAATATCGAGCCAATAAAGGCTCTCGCTCGCGGCATCCCAAACCGGGCTTTCGCCAACGTCATTGCCTGCCGCAACGAGAGGTTCGGCCTTGAAACCGGGCATCACCACATGCCTCGCATACGGGCTGCCATGTCGACGACGGCGGGTTGAGCGGGCCGCACATCGGCCCTTATGGGTGCGACCGGTGGCCAGAGGATATCTTCAAAGAGCGTCGTCATCACGCGCGGAATGAAGCGGGTGCGCTGGGCGTAAAGATGCCGATCGCCGTTGCGGGTCTGCTGGGTGACATAGAAGCGTTGCGGCACGAGGAGATGCAATTCGTCCTTGGCACGCGTCATGGCGACGTAGAGCAGACGCCGCTCTTCCTCAAGTTCATGGGTGGTTCCGGTGCCGAGATCGGACGGAATGCAGCCGTCGACGACATTGAGAACATGGACGGACTTCCACTCCTGTCCCTTGGCCGAGTGGATGGTCGAGAGAATGAGATAGTCCTCATCGCGCAGCGGGACGCCGGGCTGATCGCTGGTAGCGTCGGGCGGATCGAGCGTCAGTTCGGTGAGGAAGCGGTTGCGGCTCGGATAGCCGCCAGCAATCTGTTCGAGCTGGACAATATCGGCCACGCGAATAGAGGCATCTTCATAGCCGTGCTCGAGAAGCGGTTCATACCACTGGCGGACATAGCCGAGTTCCAGCGGCCATGCGGTTTCGCGCGAAGCAAGGCGGCCAACCATCGTGACAAGATCGGGCCAATGCTGCCCGGCCTTGAGCGGCGGGGGAACCTCGCCCAGGGCCCAGGCCGGATCGGTGCTGTTGCCAATCGCATCGAGGACACGGCCTGCCGTGCCCGGCCCAATGCCAGGCATGAGCTGGAGCACGCGAAAGCCGGCGACGCGATCCTTCGGATTTTCAGCCCAGCGGAGGACGGCGAGCACATCCTTGATGTGGGCGGCATCGAGAAATTTGAGGCCGCCGAATTTGACGAAGGGGATGTTACGGCGGGTCAGTTCGATTTCGAGAGGCCCTGAATGGCTCGCGGTGCGAAAGAGTACCGCCTGTTGCTTGAGCGGCGTGCCGAGCTCTCGCGCTTCCAATACGGACTTAGCAATGTAGCCGACCTGATCGGCTTCGTCCTTCACCGTCACCAGGAGCGGCTTGGCTTCCGAGACCCGTTCAGACCAAAGATTTTTGGTGAAGCGCTCCGTCGCCTCGCCGATGACGGCATTGGCGGCGGCGAGAATGGGCTGAGTGGAACGGTAGTTCCGATCGAGCGTAACGATCTCTGCCGGCGGCGTGAAGGCACCGGGGAAATCGAGGATGTTGCGGACGGTGGCGGCGCGGAAGGAATAGATCGACTGGGCGTCATCCCCCACGACCGTCATACCGCGACCATCGGGACGAAGCGCCAGAAGAATGGCGGATTGAAGCCGGTTGGTATCCTGGTATTCGTCGACGAGAATATGGTCGAAGAGCGCCGAAACCTGTGCCGCGATCGTGGGTTCGCCCATCATGCCAGCCCAATAAAGCAGCAGGTCATCGTAATCGAGCACGTTCTGGGCCTGCTTGGCCGCAACATAGGCGCCAAACAGCGTGCGCAATTCGGCTGACCACATGGCGCACCAGGGAAAGACCGTCTTCAGCACCTCATCGAGATCGGCCTGGGCATTGACGGCGCGGGAGTAGATGGCGAGGCACGTCCCCTTGGTGGGAAAGCGGGTGGTTGTCTCGCTGAACTTGAGCTCATGGCGGACGAGGTTCATGAGATCTGCGGAGTCTTCGCGGTCGTGGATCGTGAAGGCCGGATCAAGGCCGATCAGGTGCGCATGCTCGCGGAGGAGGCGCGCGCCGATGCCGTGGAATGTGCCGGACCAGGTCAGGGCATCGGTGACCGCGCCTGAGCCCAGACCCAGGACTTTGCCGGCGATGCGCTCGACTCTGCGGGCCATTTCGGCGGCAGCGCGACGGGAAAAAGTCAGCAAGAGCATACGGCGCGGATCGGCACCGTTGACGATGAGATGGGCAACCCGATGGGCCAGGGTGTTGGTTTTTCCCGAGCCTGCGCCGGCTATGACGAGGAGCGGCTTGGGATCAGGATGGCCCACGCCATGCTCGACAGCGAGGCGCTGATTGGCGTTGAGCGCTTCGAGGTAGTCGGTCTTGGCAGGCACGAATCGATCCTTGGTCGAGAAAGGTCCATGGGACCGTATTCTCTTTTTGTTCGCAAGCGCGCGACCGCTGAATTGATGAGCCTATGCTTTTTCGGCGGCTTCGACGTGATGGCGGCCGATGGGGACGATCATGGGGGTGTTGGACACGGGATCGAGGACGATGCGGGAGGACATGTTGAAGACGTCATGGACGACTTTTTCGGTCATGACATCGACGGGTTTGCCTTCGACGATGATCTTTCCCGACTTCATGGCGACGATGTGGTCGGCATAGCGGCAGGCGAGGTTGAGGTCGTGGAGGACGACGACGACGGTGCGGCCGCGGGATTTGACGAGATCGGTAAGGAGATCGAGGACCTCGACCTGGTGGTTGATGTCTAAAAAGGTCGTGGGCTCGTCGAGGAGGAGAAGATCGGTCTCCTGGGCGAGGGCCATGGCGATCCAGACGCGCTGGCGCTGGCCGCCTGAGAGTTCATCGACTGGGCGGGCGGCGAGATCGGCCATGTCGGTGGCACCGAGGGCTTCGGCGACGGCGGCATCGTCTTCGGGGGTCCAGCGGCGGAACCAGCCTTGGTGCGGATAGCGGCCGCGGCCGACGAGATCGGCGACGGTGATGGCATCGGGCGCAATGGGGGACTGGGGAAGGACGCCGAGGAGGGTCGCGACTTCGCGCGTGGGCATCTGGTGGATGGGTTTGCCATCGAGATAGACGGCGCCCTTGCTGGGCGAAAGCAGGCGCGCGAGGCCGCGGAGAAGCGTGGACTTGCCGCAGGCATTCGCGCCGACGATGACCGTCAACTCGCCGGCGGGAATGGTGAGATTGAGGTCGGAGACGATCTCACGGTCGGCATAGCCGAGGTGGAGGCCGGCGGCCATGAGCTGGTGGTTGCGCATGCGGGACCCCATTTCAGTTAACGCGCCCCGAGCGGCCGGAGACGACCAAGAGCCAGAGGAGGAATGTGGCGCCGAAGGCACCCGTGACGACGCCTGTGGGCAATTGCGTGCTGGGGAGCGCGTGTTGGGCGACGAGATCGGACACCAGCATGACGAGCGCCCCAACGAGGGCCGCCTGCGGGAAGCCGCGCCCTGCCCCACCCATGAGGCGGCGGGCGATGGGGCCGGAGACGAAGGCCACGAAACCGACCGGGCCGACGGCAGCAGTTGCGAAGGCGGCGAGCGCGACGGCGACCAGCATGAGGCCCAAGCGGGTGTGCTCGACATGGGTGCCGAGGGCATGGGCGGTGTCATCGCCGAGTTCGAGGCCATCGAGACCGCGGACGAGGACGAAGAGCGCGGGCAGGATGACGACCATGGTGATGGCGAGGACGATGGAGTCCGCGGGCTGGGCGGCATTGAGACTGCCGACGAGCCAGGCCATGGCCTGTTGCACCTCGTTGAGGCGGGCGCGGGTGAAAAGATAGGAGATGACGGCGCTGAGCATGGCGGCGGCGCCGATGCCGATAAGGACGACGCGATAGGCGGTGACACCATTGCGCCAGGCGAGGAGATAAATGGCGATTGCCGTGAGGACGGCGCCGGCGAAGGCACCGAGCGAGACCGAAAGGCCACCCCAGCCGAGGACGATGATGCAGAAGACGGCGGCGGCGCTGGCGCCATGGGCGATGCCGATAATGTCGGGGCTGGCCAAGGGGTTACGCAGCAGTGTTTGGAAAATGATTCCGGAGAGACCGAAGGCGGCGCCGGAGAGCAGCGCGAGGACGAGGCGCGGCAAGCGGACCTGAAGGACAATGAAATCGACGCCCTTATTGGCGATGCCGGTCAGCGGGGAGAACAGCGACTGAAGGACAGTTTCGGGCGGGACGGCAAAATCGCCGAGGAGCATGGCGGCGATGGCGGCGGCGAGGAGCGCGGCGAGGAGGCCGAAGGTGACGCGGGTGGCGTGGCTCTGACGCGAGCGGCGGACGGCGGCGATGGTTGTGGCTTGAACTATGGTCATCAGAGCGCGGCCAGTTTGCGGCGGCGGACGAGCGCGATGAAGAATGGCGCGCCGATGAAAGCGGTGACGATGCCAACCTGGACTTCGCCGGGTGGGGCGATGACGCGGCCGATGATGTCCGCGCCAAGGAGCAGGATCGGTGCCATCAGCATGGAATAGGGCAGGATCCAGCGATAGCCGGGGCCAGTGATGGCGCGGGCGACGTGGGGGATGGTTAGGCCAACGAAGGCGATGGGACCGGCAGCGGCGACTGCGGCACCAGCGAGGATAACGGCGGCAAGACCGGCGAGCGCCCGGGAAAGGCCGATGCGTTGCCCGAGGGCGCGGGCCACATCGTCGCCCATGCTGAGCCCATCGAGGAGGCGCGCGCTCATGAGGGCGAGGGCGGCACCGATGGCGATGAAGGGGCTGACCTGGAGCGCGATGTCCATGGAGCGGCCGGCGAGCGAGCCGACTTGCCAGAAGCGGACTTCGTCGAGGGTGCGGGGGCTGGTGAGGAGGATGGCATTGATGACGGCGAGCATGATGGCCGTCATGGCGGCGCCGGCCAGCGCGAGCTTGATGGGGGTGGCGCCCTCGCGGCCAAGGGAGGCGACGGAATAAACCACCAGCATGGCAACGCCGGCGCCGATGAAGGCAAGCCAGACATAGAAGCCAAGCTGGGTGATGCCGAAAACGGAGACGCCGAGGACGACAAAAAGCGCGGCACCCGAATTGATGCCGAGAATGGATGGATCGGCCAGAGGATTGCGCGTGGCGCCCTGGAGGACGGCGCCGGAGAGGCCGAGGGCGAGGCCGACGAGGACGCCGACGAGGGTGCGCGGGAGTCGCAAATCCCAGACGATGCGGTGTTCGGTGGAATTGGGATCGAAGGCGGTGAGCGCGGACCAGACCATGTCCACCGGGATGGCGCGGGCGCCGGTGGCCATGGAGAGTAGAATGACGGCGATCAGGGCGGCGGCGAGCAGCAGAAGGCCAAGGCCGAGCGCGGCGGCACGGCTGGCGCGCGCCTCGACGACGGATGCCTCCATCAGGGGGTCAGATCCGGATCAGCCGCGTTGATGGCGGCGGTGAGATCGGTAAGTGCGCCAGCATAGGCCTTATAGTTGCGCAGCCAGAAGGCGGGCCATTCGGCGACCTGGCCGGCTTCGGCAGCTTTCATCAGCGTCCAGGTGGGCTGGGCAAGCGCGGTTGCCATTGTGCTTTCGGCGCGATTGTCGACGAGGATGAGATCGGCCTGGTAGCGATCGGCATTTTCCCAGCTGACGGTCTCGAAATAATTGTTGCCGGTGGCATCGACGCCTTGGGGTTTCACGATATCGAGGCCCCAGGATTGCATATCGAGAAGCTCGGCGGCGCCGGCGGGATCGGCAACGTAAAGGGCGTCGTCGCCGGCATAAACGGCGAGTGCTGTGAGGCCGGGTTTGGACGCGACGGCTGCCTTGAAATCGGCCACGGCAGTCTCGAAGGCGGTCTTGTTTTGCGCGATAGCGGGGGCCGCGAGATCGGCACCAAGGCTTTGGGCGAGAACTTCGTAATCCTCGATCATGCCGACGATCGAATCGCCTGCGGAAACGCCGGTGATCGGGGCGATCTGGCTCAATGTGGCAACGACATTTTCTCCGCCGGACCACACGGCGTTGCGGTTCCACCATTCGGCGATTATGAGATCGGGTTCGAGCGCTGCGGCCTTTTCGATATCCACTTCGCCCCAGGCTTGGCCGATAATTTCAATGCCGGCAAGGTCTAGCCCCTCGAGGGCCTTGGCTTCGGCGACAGGGCTATCGGCATAGATGCCGACCGGGCGGATGCCCAGCGGGATGAGGCCGGCTGCAGCATCTTGGCTCGCAATGATGCGCTGGGGCACGGCGTCGAGCGTGACGGTCTGGCCCGAGCCATCTGTATAGGTCCAGGACTCGGCCTGGGCAGCAGCGACTACGGCGCCGGAGAAAGCCGCGGCAATGGCGAGGGTGCGCAAGACCATGTTCGTCCCCTTGTTACATCGCGCGATTCCTTGCCGCCATAATACTGATCGGTCAAGTCATGTTTTCGAGTGATCCAATTGAAAGGGCGGTTCGTAGACAGGCTGACAAAGGTGGATAGACCGATGTATTCCATAGGCATGTCGGACAATAAACTTGAAGCCGGGTCTGGCTTCCCTCTCAATGATGACCCCGAAACGCTTCTGCTCCGGGTTGCGGGTGCGCGCGACCGCGAGGCCTTGGCGCGGCTCTTTTCGCTTTTCGGCCCACGCGTTAAATCGATGATGCTCAAGCTCGGTGCGAACGACGCCATTGCCGAAGACATGGTCCAGGAGACCTTTCTTTCGGTGTGGCGGAAGGCGCATCTCTATTCGATCGAGCGCGGCGCGGCGGTGAGCTGGATTTTTACGATCGCGCGCAATCTGCGGATCGACCAGTTCCGCCGCCAATCCAACAAGCCCTATGAGGATCTCGAGACCGTCACGATCGAAAGCGCCGAGCCGAGCGGCAGCATGATGATCGAACAGAAGCAGGTGATCGACCGCGTCACGCTTGCGCTCAAGAGCCTTTCGCCCGAACAGCAAGAAGTGGTTCGCCTCAGTTTCCTGCACGATATGCCCCATGCGCAGATCGCCGAGAAGGTCGGCATCCCGCTGGGGACCGTGAAATCCCGGCTTCGCCTTGCTTATGAACGGCTCCGGCCCATGCTGGAGGACTTGCAATGACCATCACCCATCACCCAGATATCGCAACACTCATGGCTTTCAGCGCTGGTGCGCTCGAAGAGCCTTATGCCGCCGTTATCGCAACCCATCTCGCCATGTCGGAAGGCGGCCGAGAGACGGTGCGTCACATGACAACTATTGGCGGCGCCCTGCTCAACGACGAGCCGAACGCCAAGCTGTCCGACAAGGCGCTTGAACGCCTGATGGGCAAGCTCGGCGACGAGCGCATCGAGGTGCCCTCGCATACGCCAAGCGACGTCCCCCTGCCCCTGCAGAAATACCTGCCCAGGGGCCTCGATGGGGTTCGCTGGAAATGGACGGGTCCCGGAGTGGCAACGGCCGATCTCGCCTGGGGCCGGGATGGCCGTTCGCGGCTGATGCTGCTGCGGGTCGCGGCCGGACGACGCGTGCCCGAACACGGCCATGGTGGGCAGGAACTGACCCTGATCCTTCAGGGCGCCTACAAGGATCGCTTCGGCGTTTTTGCCAAGGGTGACATTGCCGACCACGACGAGGATGTCGAGCACCAGCCGATTGCAGAGCCGGGCGACGATTGCATCTGTCTTGTGGCTGTCGACGCCAAGCTCACATTCCAGGGCCGGTTGATGCGGGCGCTGCAGCCGCTCTTCGGGATCTAAGTCATGAAACCCGGTATTGCGTGGATCATCGGGGGCGGCTCCGGAATTGGAGCCGCGGTCACCAAGCAATTGGCCGCGCTCGGCTGGACGGTCGCGATTTCTGGCCGTCGTGAGGACAAGCTCGCAGCGGTCGCGGCAGCCTCTCCAAATATCCGCCCCTACCCGCTCGATGTGACGGATGGCGCAGCGGTCGACGCAACGGCTGCAAAGATCGCCGTGGACCTAGGTGGCATCGATCTCTTCATTTTCGGAGCCGCGGCCTGGGAACCGATGAAGGTTGGCGACTACAGCTTTGAAAAGTTCAAAACCATCGTCGACACCAACTATTTGGGGCTCATCCGGCTTGCCAATCCGGTCATCGCGCAGATGCGCAACCAGGGAAGCGGGCATTTTGCCGTGATCGCATCGGTGGCAGGCTATTTCGGTCTGCCGCGGTCCGCTGCCTATTCTTCGACGAAGGCCGGTCTCATCAACCTGCTCGAAACGATGCGGACAGAACTTGCACCGAGCAATATAAAGGTGCGGATGATCGCGCCGGGTTTCGTCAAATCGGAGCTAACGGACAAAAACGACTTTCCGATGCCGTTCCTGATGGAAACCGAGGACGCCGCGACGCGGATCGTCGAGGGTTTGACCACATCGGACAGGTTCGAAATCGCCTTTCCGCGGCGAATGGTGTGGCTGATGAAGACCATCCGCTTCCTGCCCTACCCCGTTTTCTTCCGGCTGATGAAGCGGCTACTTCCTAAAAAGTAGAAGATGAACGGCAAGGTTCTTGATGCGCTTCGGAGAAGCACGCGGGATGCGGCTTTTCCGAAGCTCTCATTGTTGAGAAGATGTCAGTTCGGACGGCGGTATTGATAGATGCCGACGTCGATCGAGCCATTCGCGAAGCCAGCCTCGCAATAGCTCAGATAATAGACCCACTTGCGCTTGAACACTTCGTCGTAGCCAAGCGGTGCGATGACCGGCCAGCGTTCAAGGAAACGCTCGCGCCAAAGTCTCAGGGTCTTGGCATAAGAAAGGCCGAAGTTCTCGACGTTTTCCAGCACCAAGCCGTATTTTTCGCCGAACTCTCGCATCACGGTTTTCGTTAGCAGCATGCCGCCGGGGAAGATGTAGCGCTGGATGAAATCCGGCCCGGAGCGATAGCCTTCGAAGTCAGCCTCGTTGATGGTGATCGCCTGGATGGCGGCCGTGCCGCCTGGCTTGAGGCGATCATGCACGGTCTTGAAGTAGCTGGGCCAATTTTCCTCGCCCACCGCCTCGATCATCTCGATGGAGCCGATGTGGTCGAACTGCCCCTCGGTGTGGCGATAGTCTTCGAACACCAGCTTGGCGAATTCATCGAGTCCCTGCCGTGCGAGACGCTCCTGGCCGTATTTGAGCTGTTCGGCCGAGAGGGTAATGCCGCGCAGATTGGCCTTATAGTCACGGCCGACGGTTTCGGCGAAGCCGCCCCAACCGCAGCCGATTTCAAGGACTGACGAGCCGGGCGTGATGCCGGCCATGTCGGCGACGCGGTGATATTTGGCGCGCTGGGCTTCCTCAAGAGTCTGATCGCCCAACGTGAAGATCGCCGACGAATAGGTCATCGAGGGGTCGAGCCATTGCCCGTAGAATTCGTTGCCGAGGTCATAGTGTTCGGCAATGTTCTTCTTCGAACCTTCGAGCGTGTTGCGGCGCGAGAGATGATAATGAAGATCGGCGGCGGCGCGGCGGAAGAAGCCATTGCCGGCGCTTTCAAACATTTTCCGGTTTTGGAGGAAGAAGCGGAACAGCGCCGTGAGGTCATCGACTTCGATGTCGCCATTCATATAGGCGGCAGCAAAACCAACCGTGCCGCGGCGCATGGCCTCTCTGATCACCTTGAAATTGTTGAGCCGGAGGACCGAATGCTCGCCGGTCTTGGTATTGCCAATGGTGCGCGCGCGACCATTGGGCAGGATCACCGTCACCGCGCCGTATTTGGGGTTGCCGATCAGCGAAACGCCGATCCGTTCGACAATCCGGGAAACGAGACGGGTCCAGAGGGTGGCGCCCGTTTGGGTGTGTTCGACTGCAGATTTACTCATTGCGCCGCTATACCTACTATCGCGAGGCTGGCCGGCGCGTTGCATGCGGCTTGCGCAGCTTGAGCGTCGGAGGCACCCCCTTAAGCCAAAGCTGCAACGCTTCCCAGTGGATGCCTACCAATACTTTAACGGTCATTAAGGGATATGCAAGCAGCAGTTTGAAGAGAGTGCCATCGCTCAGCGGACGATGCTTTCCTTCAAAGTAAGCGGTTAGCAACGCGCCCTCGCTGGTGGTCAGCGTGATGCCCAAAAACACGTCTTCGCGCGGCGGGCGAATGGCGAAGCGGTAGTTTCCTTCGAGCGTGTTGAAGGGGGAAACATAAAGCGCCTTGGCGTTCTCGTGGTGAACCCTGCCCGCCTGCTCTTCGACTGCCGCGGGATAAAAATGATGCTCGCCAAAGGTGTTGGACACTTCATGGAGCATGAAGACGATCTTGCCTTCGGCATTGGCGCAGAAATAGACCGCAATGGGGTTGAACGCGTAACCGAGAATGCGCGGATAGGCGAGCATGCGGATGCTAGCGACGTCGCGCACGCCAGCCGCTTCCGCCTTGCGGCGAACGAACGTTGCCAGATCTGTGCCGTCGCGCGGACCGAAATCGCGCAGGAACAGCGAGACGAGGTTGAAGCGATTGAGGGAAAAGAGTTTCAAGCGCTCATCGAGCCCGACGAGACGCTCGACATCGACCAGCATCGAAAAGACACGATAGCGCAAATGATGGCGCTTGGGGCGAACGCGCTTGTGGACGACATCGCCCACATAAATGGCGCCGTCTTCACCCAACCAGGTCATTATTCGGCTGCCCTGATCTGGCTGTCGCCGTCGACCCAATTGTGCTCGATGCGATAACGATGGTTGGGAACGCTCCAGGGACGGGCGACCGGCCCGATGCGCTCGGCGACTTCGAGGCCGGACTGCAGGCCATCCTCATGAAAACCGTAGCCCATCCAGGCCCCGGCGAACCACGTGCGGTTCTGTCCCTGAATCTGCCAGAGATCGCGCTGCGCGGCGATGGCGGCAGCGTCAAAGAGCGGATGCTCGTAGTCGATCACCTGCTGAACCGTGCCCGGCGCAAACTCGGCATGGGGATTAAGCGTGACGAAAAGGTTCGTCGTGGTCGGCAGGGGCTGGAGCTTGTTCATCCAATAGGTGAGGCTCAACGAGTCTTCGCCGCGCTTGCTGCGGAGGTAATTCCAGGCCGACCAGAGGTGCCGGCGCTTGGGCATGAAGCGCGTGTCGGTGTGCAGCACGGCGCGATTGTTGGTGAAGCGGAAATTCGAAAGGACGGCGCGCTCGGCGTCGCTCGGCTCGGCAAGGAGCGAGAGGGCCTGATCGGCATGGCAGGCGAGCACCACATGATCGAAATGCCGGTGCGATCCATCTGCGAAATAGATTTCCGCGCCTTGGGCATGACGGCGAATGGTGGTGATGCCGGCGCTTGTGACCGTTTCAAATGCGCTATCGGCAAGGAGGCGCGAAATATATTGGCGCGAGCCGCCCGTGACCGTGCGCCAGATGGGACGGCCAGCGACCTGCAGCAGCGAATGATTGGAGAAAAAGCCGATAAAGGTGCGGGCGGGAAAATCGAGCATGCCGCGCGAAGGGGTCGACCAGATGGCGGCAGATACCGGCAGGATGTGGTCATCGATAAAGGCCTGCGAATAGCCAAAGCGAACGAGAAATTCGCCGATCGATAAATCATCATCGCAATCCCCGATCTGCTTTTCGGCGTCACGGAAGAAGCGCATGATATCGGCAACGAGCTGCCAATGGCGCGGACGCGCGATGTTGCGCGCCTGGCCGAAAAGGCCGCGAAGGAGCTTGCCGGAATATTCCATTTCCCCCGCGCCGACAGAAACCGCGAAGCTCATGTACGATCGGGACGTTTCGACGCCGAGATGATCGAAGAGCGCAGTGAGATTGGGATAATTCTGCGCGTTGTAGACGATAAAGCCGGTATCGACCGGGACCCGGCCATTGGCGGTTTCGGCGAGGACCGTATTGGTATGGCCACCGAGGCGGTCGGCCTTTTCGAACAGGGTGACCTTTTGACTGCGGGAGAGAAGCCAGGCGGCTGATAGACCCGAAATGCCCGATCCGATAACGGCGATGGACGAGGAAGTCATGTTCGGGTCAGTCTCCGTGTAGTCAATCAAAACTACGAACGAAGCTACGTATTGGATCAGCCGCAAGTTTCGGGCTAGCGCGGTAATCGCGCGATATCGATCAAGCGAAACTGCACCTGTTCGCGGCCCTGATAGTGATCGATCGCGAGGCTTCCGGCGAAATGGAGGCTCTGTTCGCCATCGCGCAAGAGCATGTCGCCCAAAGGCGTGCCTGCGGCCCGGAAGGCGATGGCTTTCAGGCGGGCGCCGTCTTCGGAGGTGAGCGAAAAACTGACATGGCCCCCTTTTCCAACCACCTGCGCAAAGCGCGCACGATGGGCGGGAAAGGCGAACACCGGCGCCGGATTGCCGGAGCCGAACGGGCCGGCGCGCTCGATGGTGTGGAGGAGATCAACCGTCGCGCCGCGGGCCGTCAGCGCTGCGTCTATCTTGAGCGCAGACGCGGCGCGGGCTGTGGCAACGCTCTGACTTAATTGATCGGCGATGAAAGAGCGGAACGGGCCGAGATCGCCGGGGCGCAGGGTGACGCCAGCCGCCATGGCATGGCCACCGCCCTTGGGGATGAGGCCGGTTTCGACGGCGGCGATGACGGCGCTGCCGAGGTCGACGCCGGGCATGGAGCGGCCGGAGCCTGTGCCCGTACCATCGGGATGCAGGGCAATGGCGAAGGCGGGGCGCTCGAAGCGCTCCTTGAGACGCGCGGCGATGAGGCCGACGACCCCCGGATGCCAATTGGCGGAGGCGAGGACGAGGACCGGCGGCCCCTCCCCGCTGACGATTTCGGCGGCGGCGACAGCAGTGGCTTCTTCGACGGCTTCGACCTCGATGCGCTGGCGCTCGGTATTGAGTTCATCGAGCTTGGCGGCGATGACGAGAGCTTGGTGCTCATCGTCGAGCGAGAGAAGCTGAGTGCCGAGGGCGGCATTGCCGATGCGGCCGCCGGCATTGATGCGCGGGCCGATGAGAAAGCCCAGATGATATGGATTGAGCGGACCGCTGACGCGGGAAGCGAGCGCGAGAGCCGACATGCCGCGATTGTCGCCGCGACGCGCGACTTCGAGGCCGCGGATGACGAAGGCGCGGTTGAGACCAACGAGCGGGACGACATCGCAGACAGTGCCGAGGGCAACGATGTCGAGCAAGCGCAGCAGATCGGGAAGCCCGGTATCTCCGCGCTGGCGGAGAGCACGATTGACGGCGACGAGGACCATGAAGGTAACGCCGGCGGCACAGAGATAGCCTAGGCCTGAAATGTCGTCCGGGCGGTTGGGATTGACCAGGGCCGTTGCGGGCGGGAGGTCGTGATCGGAAAGGTGGTGATCGATGACGAGGACATCGACGCCGCGATTGCGGGCGTGAGCGATGGGGCCATCGCTGGTGGTGCCGCAATCGAGCGTGATGATGAGCGTGGCGCCGGCATCGATCAGCTTGTCCATGGCCGCGATATTGGGGCCGTAGCCTTCAAAAATGCGATCGGGAATATGGACCTGTGGCGTGAGGCCGAAATGGGCGAGATATCGCACCATGAGGGCGCAGGAACTCGCGCCATCGACGTCGTAATCGCCGAAAAGGGCGATGGATTCATTGTCGGCAACGGCCTGGGCCAGGCGGGTCGCGAGGTCGTCCATCTGCGTCAGGGTCGACGGGTCCGGCATGAGATTGCGGATCGTCGGCTCGAGGTAGGCTTCGGCCGCATCGAGCTCGACGCCACGACCAGCCAGGATGCGCGCGACGATGTCGGAAATGCCGGTGCGCTGGGAAATGGCGGTGGCGAGGCGGCTGCCGGCGATATCGAGACGGTCGACCCAGGCGCGGCCGAGGACCGACTGGCTGACATCGAGAAAATTTCGGCGCGTTTCCAGCATGGGCTGGTGTTAGGCGATTTGAGGCGGGGGTGGAAGGGGTTGCGGGATGGTTAGAGGCAGATCGCCGGGACGATCGGGGATGTTGGTCGAACAGATATTCGTGAAGCAGCTAATCCCGCAACGTCCGCCCGCTCCAAGTGTCTCTGAGGCGATCGCGAGCTTCCTTTAGCAGCAGAGGATAATCGGCTTGGAAGGGCGCGCTCAATTGCGTTTCCAATTCCGCCAGCAATCCGTGGAGGACCCCGATTTCTGCGGGGCTTTCGAAACACGCCTCGTCTGGCGTGCTGGCGCCCTCGTCACTGGACCAGCGAGAAAGAAGCTCGAAGAGCACAAGCGCCGCGTCCGGCGAAAGCCGGATTTGCGCGCTTCCCGGATCAGGGTTCAGATCGTGTGTCATTGCGTAAATCTACAAGCTCAGAAGAGGTTCGCAATCAACGCAATCGCCACCGGGGTTGAAACCCGGCCACCTTTCGGATCACCGAGGTCGATGGGGCTTATTTTGGCGGGCGCGTGCGGGCGCAGAGTTTGTTGCCGTCGGGGTCGCGGAGATAGGCGACGAAGACGCCGATGGGGCGCAGATTGGGTGGGGTTTCGGCGGAGGTGCCGCCGTTTTCAGTACCGGCGCTGTGCCAGGCGCGAACGTGGTCTGCGGATTCGGCGAAAATGCCGATGGTGCCCCCATTGGCGGCGGTGGCTGGTTGGCCGTTGATGGGTGTAGTCACCATGAGACGGCTGCCTTCGTGGGCATAGACCAATCGGCCGCCCGCATCCATTTCGCCCGGCTTGCCGCCGAGGGCGACGAAGGTGGCGTCATAGAATTCCTTGGATCGGGCGAGGTCGTTGCTGCCGATCATGACGTGGGAGAACATGGTTTTACTCCAAGAAAGGGTGCACGAATCAAAAGCTCAGCGCGCGTGGCGGGCCTTGATCCAGCGGGTGGTCTGGCTCCACGAGCGCATGACGACGGTATTGGTTTCGACCCAATGACGGCGGAGCTTTACGCCTTCGACGAGAGAGCCGTCGGTGATGCCGGTGGCGGAAAAGAGGACGTCGCCGGCGGCAAGTTCGCTGACATCGTAGATGCGGTTGGGATCGGTAATGCCCATTTCGCGCGCGCGGGCGCGCTTGTCGGGCGTATCGAGGATCAGTTTGCCCTGCATCTGGCCGCCGATGCAGCGGAGGGCGGCGGCGGCAAGAACGCCTTCGGGGGCACCGCCGGAGCCGAGATAGATATCGACACCGGTGTCTTCGGTATTGACCGCGTGGATGACGCCGGCAATGTCGCCATCGCTGAGGAGTTTTACGGAAACACCGGCGGTGCGCAGCTCTTCGAGGAGGCCGGCGTGGCGGGGGCGATCGAGGACGATGGCGGTGATTTCGGAGACCGGAACGCCCTTGGCCTTGGCGAGCGCCTTGACGTTTTCGGTGGCGGACCACTCGATATGCACGGTTTCGGGCGCGTATTCGGCGCCGATGGCGATCTTGTGCATGTAGACGTTGCGGGCAACGTTGAGCAGACCACCGCGCTCGGCCATGGCAAGCACCACCAGGGAATCCGGCTGATTCTTGGCGCAGAGGGTGACGCCTTCAAGAGGATCGACGGCTATATCGACTTCGGGACCTTCATCGGCGCCGACAGTTTCGCCGACATAGAGGTGGTCGCATTCGTATTGCTCGCCCTCGCCGATGACGATGCGGCCAGCGACGGAAACGCGCTCCAATTCCTTTGACATTGCGGCGACGGAAGCATCGTCCGCGGCCTTTTCATCGCCCTTGCCGCGCCACTCGGCTGCGGCGACGGCGGCGCGTTCGGTGACGCGGACCATTTCGAGGGTCAGGGTGCGATGAAGATTGGCCGGGCTGCGGGCGTCGTCGGCCTTGCTGAGCTTCATTTTGTCCCCTCGCCCCCGAAATGATCAGAGCATTTCGATGCGGATCAATTGTGGTTCGCCAACGATAAAGCCGTCTGCGGCGATTTGCGCAAGCGCGTCCCGCACCGACGACTCCATGGTCTTCTGGGTAATCATTACGACGGTCCGGGCCGGCGTGCCATCGGGTGCGACAGCTTTGGCTGCGAGATCAGACCTTTGGATGACGGAGTCGATGGAAATCGCCTTTTCGCCCATGCGCGTGGTGATCGCTGCGAGCGCGCCGGGGACGTCCTTGGCGCTGAGGCGGATGTAGAAGCCGCCTTCATGGGCCCGGGAGGGCGCTTCGCGATAAGGGAGCAGTTCGTCGCTCGGCACGCCGAGCGGAGGCACGCGGGTGCCACGGGCAATGTCGAGGATATCGGAGAGGACGGAAGACGCCGTCGGTGGGCCACCGGCGCCGGGACCGGCGAGAAGTAGTTCGTGGACGTGGTCGGTTTCGAGGGCCACCGCATTCATGACACCATCGACGCCGGCAATGGCCGAGCCCTTGGGCACGAAGGTCGGGTGGACGCGCTGCTCGATGCCATTTTCGGTGCGCTCGGCGATACCGAGGAGCTTGATCTTGTAGCCGAGGTCGGCAGCAACCTGGATATCGTGCTGGGTTATGCGGGAAATGCCTTCGACGCGCATCTTGTCGGGCGCGATTTCGTAGCCAAAGCAGAGCGTGGCGAGGATCGAGAGCTTGTGGGCGGTATCGAACCCTTCGACATCGAAGGTGGGATCCGCTTCGGCATAGCCGAGCGCCTGCGCATCCTTGAGGCAATCGGCGAAGGAAATGCCTTCATTGCCCATGCGGGTGAGGATGTAATTGCAGGTGCCGTTCATGATTCCAAAGACCTTGGCGATGCGGGCAGAACCGAGGCCTTCGCGGAGGGTCTTGATGACGGGGATGCCGCCGGCAACTGCAGCTTCGAAGCCGAGTTGGGCGCCGGATTCTTCGGCGAGTTTGGCGAGGGTCACGCCGTGTTTGGCGAGGAGCGCCTTGTTGGCCGTGACGACGGGGCGGCCGATTTCGAGGGCGGATTTGACGGCGGCAAAAGCCGGGCCATCTTCGCCGCCGATCAGTTCGACGAAGAGATCGATGCTGTCGGATTTGGCGAGGGCAACCGGATCATCGAACCATTCGACGCCGGAAATATCGATGCCGCGATCGCGCGAGCGAGAGCGCGCGGCGACGGCTGTCACCTGCAGCTGGCGGCCGAGCTTCTTGTTGAGTTCAGCCCCATCCTTTTGAAGGATACGGACCAGCGTCGCGCCGACATTGCCGAGACCGGCCACACCGATGCGGAGCGGCGAGAGCGTCTCGGTCTCGCCGAATTCAGCCATGGCCTTGAGGATGCGCGATCGGGTTTCGCTGCGTGGTTCGCGGCCATCGCGGAGATCGAAGACGAAGAGCGGATCGCCCGCGACGATGCGGCCGAAACGGGTAGGTGTCCAACCGCGCGCGGAAATGAAAGACTCAACGGATTGGCGGAAAGACTGGATATCGCTCATGGTGGCGACATCTGCATAGGAACTTGCCTAGCCGTCAATAGGATATTTGGCGGCCAGGCGTTGAGCGTCGTTTATTCCGCTTTTGCCGCCATTGCGGCGCGGCCGACTTCTTCGGCAACCTGCGGAAAACCCCAGCGCAGCGAAATCGGCGTCACCGCGCCACTGACGGCCATGGTGAGTTCCTCGCCGATCAGTTTCGTGTAGGCGCCCTTGGACACAAGCGGCGAGAGCTTGATGAGATCCAGGGCGAAAAAGTCATCGGCCGACTTCTGATCATTGAAGAAGATGAGCAGCATTTCGCCGGGGATCTTGTCGAAGTTCTCGTAGCTCACGGCATAGGCGATGCCGGTGTCATTGATCGCCGCGTCCTTCGGGGCTTCTGATGGCACGAGGCCGATATCAGCGAAAAGCTGAACGCGGGGATCGCCCTCGAGGCGAACCGACACCTGGCCGTCGTTGCGGTTGACCACATTGGCAAAAACGGTCCCCGGCGCGTCGGGGTATTTGGCGAGTTCGGCCTTGAGGAAGGTTTCCGTATCGGCCACGAGCTTTTCTGCCTCGGCAGAGCGGCCGAGTGCTTCGCCAGTCATGGTCACGACCTGCTGCCAGCTCGCGAACCACGGCTTTTCGGGATAAGCGACGACAGGGGCGATGTTGCTGAGGAGAGCATATTCGTCCGGCGTCAGGCCCGAATAGGGCGCGAGGATGACATCGGGCGCCAAGGCGGCGATGGCTTCGATGGGCGGTTCGGTGACATTGGGGAGGATGGCCGGCATGTCCATGCCACGCTCTGCTATGGCGGCTTCCGTCCACGGCAAAATGCCGTCTTCGCCACCGCCATAGGCAAAGAACGGCATGCCGACAGGCGCAACGCCGAGATCGATCGTCACATCTTGAGCAGACCAGCCCCAGGTCACGACGCGCTCAGGCTGGGCTTCGATCGTGGTCGACCCCAGGGCATGCTCGATTGTGACGGGGAAGGACTGCGCTTGCGCGGCGGCAACGAAAACCGTGGCCGCAACGAAGGCTAAGAGGGTCTGGCGGAACATAATGGGCCATCCTTTGCATAGAGATCACTCTCCATACGAAAGGTGACTTAGCGTGTCATGTATTTTTTGGACGAGTGGCCTGACGGCGCTGCAGGAGGACCATCACTTCGTAATGGTCCGTCTGGGGGAACATATCGAACAGACGGAAGACGGTGGGACCATAAGCGGGCATTGCGCCGAGGTCTTTGGCGAGCGTGGCCGCGTTGCAGCTGGAATAGATGATGGTGCCGGCCGCAGAGGATTCGAGGGTCTGGCAGAGCTTGTCACCGAGGCCGCGGCGGGGCGGGTTGACAATGATGGCGTCTGGCACTTCAGCCGCCACAAAGGCGGTGGCGTCGCCGACGGAGAAGGTGACATCGGTGAGGCCGGCTTCGGTGGCGCTGAGACGAGCGGATTCGACCGCAGGGGCGCTGAGTTCAATGCCGTGGACGCGGCGGCCGGGGGCGGCGACGTGGAGGGCAAAGCCCCCTACCCCGCAATAGAGGTCCAGGATGGATTTCGCGCCGGCTTGATCGATCCAGTCACGGGCCTGGAGATAGAGACCCTTGGCGATTTCAGTATTGGTTTGGAAGAAGCTGGCGGGGCGTAGGTGGAGGACGCGGTCGCCAAGGCGCATTTCGAGCGTCTCGTTGCCGCTAAGCCGGATTTCTTCCGCGCCTTCGAGGACGGCCTTGTGCTCGGGGAGAAGATTGGCAGTGACGACGGCGAGTTGGGGGAGCGCTGTGAGCAGGCTCGGCAGGTGCTTTTGTACGCGGCTGAGCGCTTCGGTCGAGCGAAGCACGAAGCGGAGCATCAGCTCGCCAGCAGCGGATTCGGTCAGGAGGACGTGCTTGAGCTCGCCCCGGCGCGTGGGCACATCATAGGGGGCAATGCGGGCGAGAGTGATGAAGGATTTGATGGGATAGAACGCGAAGCGTAGGCCCGGCGTGAGGATGCCGCAGCCGGTGAGATCGACGCCATGTTGGGCGGCGTCGAGAATGCCCAGCGTGGGGGCATCGGGCGTGCCGCCGACGACCATCTTGGCCTTGTTGCGAAAAGCGTCGGGGCGGCTGGCCATGGGGGAAAGCCATTCGGCATCGGGCCAGGCAGCGAGTAAAGTGCGGGCATTGGCGAGCTTGGCTTCGAGCTGAATTCCGTAAGGCGTGCCCATGCGTGTGCAGGAGCGGCAAACGCCTCTATCGAAATAGCCGCAATGCATGGCGGCGGTCAGATCTGCATCCACGCGGGTTTCTCACGGCGCGCTACGGCGCTTACTGCCTACACACCGAATGTCATCCTGGGCCTGAGCCGGGATCCATCTTGATATGTCAGGATAGGCCCCGGCCGTCGCCGGGGCGACAACCGAGTTGGTCACAAGTGACTTGCATTACTTTACTTCGTCGCCGCGGCCAGCGGGACGATATTGCTCTGGTCGCCCTTGGTGCCGAGCAGCTTCTTGATGTTGCGGGCGGCTTGGCGGATGCGCTGTTCGTTTTCGACGAAGGCGAGGCGGATATATTGATCGCCATATTCGCCGAAGCCGACGCCGGGAGCGACGGCGACGCCGGTTTCCTGCACGAGGAGCTTGGCGAATTCGAGCGAGCCTAGATGGGCGAACTGAGCCGGAATCGGCGCCCAGGCGAACATGGTGGCCTTTGGCACAGGGATATCCCAGCCTGAGCGACCGAAGCTTTCGACCATGACGTCGCGGCGGTGTTTGTAGACCTTGCGGACCTCTTCGATGACATCATCGGAGCCATTGAGCGCGGCAACGGCGGCGACCTGAATAGGCGTGAAGGCACCGTAGTCGAGATAGGATTTGACGCGGGCGAGCGCCGCGATCAGGCGTTCGTTGCCGACGGCGAAGCCGACACGCCAGCCGGGCATGGAATAGGTTTTCGACATGGAGGTGAACTCCACCGAAATATCCATGGCGCCGGGGATCTGGAGGATCGAGGGCGGCGGATCCTTCTCGTCGAAATAGATCTCGGAATAGGCGAGATCGGAGAGGATGAAGATGTCGTGCTGCTTACAATATTTGACGACCTCGGCGTAAAAATCGAGATCGGCAGTGTAGGCCGTGGGGTTGGCCGGGTAGTTGAGAACCAGCGCGATGGGCTTCGGGATCGAGTGGCGCACACCGCGATCGAGCGCGCGCATGAAATCCTCCCCCGGCTCGGCAGGCATGGAGCGGACCACACCGCCCGACATGATGAAGCCGAAAGAGTGGATCGGATAGGTCGGGTTCGGCACCAGCACCACATCGCCCGGGGCGGTGATGGCCGAAGCCATATTGGCAAAACCTTCCTTGGACCCGAGGGTCGCGACGACCTGGGTGTCGGGATTGAGTTTTACGCCGAAGCGGCGGCCATAATAGCTCGCCTGAGCCTTGCGAAGGCCGGGAATGCCACGGGAAGTGGAATAGCGATGGGTGCGCGGGTCTTTCACCGTTTCCTGGAGCTTCGAGACGATGTGCTCTGGAGTTGGCATATCGGGGTTGCCCATGCCCAGGTCGATGATGTCGACGCCTTCGGCGCGCGCCTTGGCCTTGATCGGATCGATATGGGCAAAAACATAGGGCGGCAGGCGGCGGATGCGATGGAAGACTTCGCTCATGTGATTCCTCGGCAGGTCTTTGGAAGACCCTGGACTGATCGCGACGCGCAGAGCGCAGGCGGCTCAAGAGAGACGCGGATTATCGCGGAATTATGGTTTTAGATGGGTTAAAGAGCCCCTTGCGGGACCGACACGATCTATTCGGCTCTTCCCGGCCAGCAGGTGGCCACGCGGGAAGAGCTATCGGGCGCTTGCCGCCGCAACCGCGGCCGGAATAGCGATCACCATGCCGGCGAGCGGTGCTCGAACCAATGCAACAGTGAATGGAGACACCATGTCTCTTGCCCTTCGAAGGTCGTTTTTGTAAGGAATGCAACAATCGACAGGCCGTTCATAATTCCTTCGCGGGGTCTTGTAAATGGCTCGAAGGGCAACAACCTTCGGGTTCAGCGGCGGATGAAGAGGTTGAAAACTTGAAGCGCATTGCCCTGGTGACCATCGGCACGCAAGGCGACGTTCAACCCTACCTTGCGCTGTCTCTGGCGCTGCAGGAACGTGGCTATGGCGTCGTGCTCGGCGCAACCGAGGAGTTCGAAGGCCTCGTCAAGGGCTACGGAATTGAGTTCCATTCGCTCGGGCCTTCCATCCAGTCTTTCCTCAAGGAAACCCGCTTTGAAAACGCAATGAGCAGCAGCGCCATGCTCATCAACGGACCCTGGATGCTCAAGCAGGGCCAGCAGATCATCGACACTGCGGCGCGTGCGGCCTGGCGGATGAGCCAGGGCTCCGATGCCATCATCGTCAACATGAACACCAGCTTCGGCATCGATATCGCGGAAGCGCTCAAGGTGCCGGCGATCATGACCGCGCTGCAGCCGCTCAATTCGACCAGCGAATTCCCGCTCTCGATGTATTACGTGGCAGACGATCTCGGCCCGACGCTGAACAAGCTTTCCTATACTGCCGCCACCATGCAGCAGGCCTATTGGAACCTGCCGCGCAATCGTCTGCGCCGGGAACTCATGGGGCTTGAGGCGCGGAACATGGGCGGCGTTTTCACCAATACCGACGGCTCGCCCCTGACGACCCTTTACGCCTATTCAGCCGCAGTGAGCCCGCGTCCACGCGACTGGCCGCGCACGGCACTGGTCACGGGCTACTGGAACCTGCGCGACCGGAGCAGCTGGGAGCCGACGCCGGAGTTCGAAGCCTTTCTCTCGGCTGGCGAGGCCCCCGTCTATATCGGCTTTGGATCTATGCCGTTCGGCGCCGAGCGCAACACCCGTATCCTGAAGGAAGCCGTTGCGCTCTGGGGCGGCCGCGCAGTCGTCGCGCGCGGCTGGGGCGGCATCGATCCACGGGACCTGCCGGATACGATCTTCCCGATCGAGAAGGCGCCGCACGATCGGCTCTTCCGCTATGTCAGCGCGGTTGTGCACCACGGTGGCGCCGGGACCACTTCCGCGGGTCTGCATCTGGGCCGGCCGACATTCGTCGTGCCACAGGCCATGGATCAACCCTATTGGGGCCGCCGGGTCTTCGAGCTCGGCTGCGGGCCAAAGCCGATCCGCCTTCGTAAGCTCACGGCGGAATCGCTGGCCGAAGCGCTGGCGGACCTCAACAGCAACGAATCCTATCGCCGTAACGCGGCTACGCTCGCCGAAACACTCCGGAGCGAGGACGGCACCGATAAGGCCATCAAGGTCATCGAGCGCGTGATGGCCAATTTCGTGCCGCGCGCAACCAAGGCAGCGCGCAAATCCAAGGCCAAGAAGCTTTCGCTAAAGAAAGCGGTTTAGTTCAGGCGCTGGCGCGGAGCTGAGCCAGTTCGGCTTCGAGTTGATTGACGCGATCGACCAGGGCCTTGTGACGTGCGGTCATGCGGTTTTCGAGCGTATTGAGCTGATGGGCAGCGTCATCATGCGACGATTGGGTCGGGCGCCGTTCGGCCAGCGCCAGTATGATCGTGCCCTTGGCAACAAAGACGCCCCCTACCCCGGCAAGGATGAGCGCCCATTGGGTGAGATCCGCCCCGGACGATGTCGTCAGCCATGCGGCGATCGCAGCGCCCGCAGCGGCCAGTGCACCAACGGCATTTGAAAAAATGCCCAGAGAAATTGCTCGACGTCGGCCGTCCCAGGCGCCCAACCGTTGCACCATAAAGCTGCACTCCAATCCTGTTGCGGCGGCGTTTTATCCATTGATAGCGACCACATAAAGGAAAAGGCGAGGCGCCGTCTCCCCTTTTAAGACTTTTAGAGCAGCCTCACTGCGCCGGGATGGAAACGCCTTCAGCAAACGAACTTCGTCATACCTGTCGAGCGATCAGCGTCACGGCGCCAGCGACGATCGGGAGCACAGCCAGAGTCAGCGCAAAGGACATCACAAGAATGCCCGGCCCGACATCGAACCAGGCGAGCGCAGCCAGCACGATTGCGGCGAGGATCGAGGCTATTCCGCTGAGCCGATGAACGAGCGTCCAGGCACGATCGGAAGGGATCGGCCAGGGCATGCGGAGGCCGGCATAGCTGTGGCGTTCAGCCGTGAAGA
Organism: Devosia soli; assembly: GCF_000970455.1. Classification (GTDB taxonomy): domain Bacteria; phylum Pseudomonadota; class Alphaproteobacteria; order Rhizobiales; family Devosiaceae; genus Devosia; species Devosia soli. The sequence goes on from NZ_LAJG01000005.1 coordinate 298,650, forward strand.
GGACGAGACCCAAAAGTGCCAGCGTTGCGGCAAGTCCGATAGCCACGCCGCGGAAGAGATCCAGATCCGACCCGATGCCAATGAAGAGCAAGGCGAGCTGGCAGGCTGCCGGAACGACCAGAAGCAGGCTCAGGGCCGGATCAAGAATATGCCGAACCTTGGCCAGATGGTTGGGAGTCAAGAGCCAGTCGAGGCCATGAAAGGCTCCCATCAGCGTCAGCTGGACGATCGGAGCTATCGTTAGGGCCGGGTCTCGCGGCCAGAGCCAATCGGCGCCGGAGCCATGCCAATGGGCCGGGAAAGCAAAGTCCTCGGGAATGCGAAAAAGGCAGACCGCCGTGATCGACAGCGTCACGGCAAAGATCAGCAGGTGAAATCGGGTGACGAGGCTGGACATGGCGGCAAGGATGTAAGGCTGAAGCAATAAAAGAAAAGGGCCGGTTTCCCGGCCCTTTGCAAAGATGATGTTCGAGACGCTTAGCGCTTCGAGAACTGGAAGGAGCGGCGGGCCTTGGCCTTACCGTACTTCTTACGTTCAACAACACGGCTATCGCGGGTCAGGAAGCCACCCTTCTTCAGGGTCGGGCGCAAAGCCGGCTCGAAGTAGTTGAGGGCCTTGGAGATGCCGTGACGCACGGCACCGGCCTGACCGGACAAACCACCACCGGCGACCGTGACGGTGACGTCATACTGGTCGAGACGCTCGGTGGCGACGATCGGCTGCTTGACGATGAGCTGCAGAACCGGGCGGGCAAAGTAAGCGGCGAATTCACGGCCGTTCACGGTGACCTTGCCCTTGCCGGGCTTGATCCAGACGCGGGCAACGGCGTTCTTGCGCTTGCCGGTGGCATAGGCGCGGCCGAGGGAGTCGAGCTTCTGCACGTGGACCGGCGCGGTATTGGCGGCGGGTGCAGCAGCGGAAGTGCCCAGGGCTTCGAGGGAGTTGATGGTTTCAGCCATATTACTTCACCCGGACGTTCTTGGAGTTCATTGCGCCGACGTCGAGCTTGCTCGGGCTCTGCGCTTCATGGGGGTGCTCGGAACCGGCATAGACGCGCAGGTTCTTGAGCTGGGCGCGTGTCAGCGGGCCACCCGGCATCATGCGGCGCACGGCGTTTTCGAGAACGCGGCCGGGGAAACGGCCTTCGAGCAGCTCGCGAGCGGTGCGGTCCTTGATGCCACCGGGATAGCCGGTGTGCCAGTAGAAGCGGTGCTGATCGAGCTTGCGGCCGGTGAGCTTCACCTTGTCGGCATTGATGACGATGATGTTGTCACCCATGTCCATATGCGGCGTGAAGGTCGGCTTGTGCTTGCCACGGAGACGCGAAGCGATGATCGAAGCAAGACGGCCCACGACAAGCCCTTCGGCGTCGATCAGGACCCACTTCTTTTCGATCTCGCTCGGTTTTGCCGAGTAAGTGGTCATTGTTGGAATTCCCTAGAAAAAGCTGGGATGCAGCCCCTTCAAACGAAGGAGAACCGCATGTTCGGCGGCTCGTGTATGGGGGAATCTGCCGCGCGTCAATAGCCCTCTTTTCTATCAATGAATTCAATGACTTATGATTGCGGTATTATGTTACCGTATTTCCTACCTGGCTGTCTATTTCACCCGACGCATGTCGGCGATGTAGGCAGAGACGGCGCCGGCCAGCATGAAGGCGAGCGACTGGTGGCCGACGGCCAGGGAAATCGGGACGCTGGCGAGGAGCGTCGCGATGCCGAGGCATACTTGCAGCAGCACCAAAACGCCGATGCGCGGCAGCCAGCCGTGGACGCCACCGAAGCCGCCATCCTTGTTGCGACGCCAAATAAGGAAGGCGACGTAGCCCGTTATAACATAGGCGATGGTGCGGTGGATAAATTGGACCGTCAGGGCGTTTTCGAAGAAGTTGCGCCAGGCGGGGTCCATGGCGAAAAGTCCGCCGGGAACAAGGGCACCATCCATGAGCGGCCAGGTGTTGTAGCCCATGCCAGCATCCAGCCCGGCAACGAAGGCCCCTGCCCCGATCTGGATAATCAGCAGGATTCCCAAGACGATAGCGGTAACCAGATGCCACGGACGGACGCGCCCAAGCGCCCGGCCGGGCTCGATGCTGCGGGCGACGTAGATCAGGGCGACGAAGAGCAGCGAGGCGGCCGTCAGGTGGGCGGCAAGTCTATATTGAGAAACGGAGGTCAATTCTGACAATCCCGACGAGACCATCCACCACCCGAGGAAGCCCTGAAAGCCACCAAGCACGAAAAGGATAAATAATGGCATTGCCAGATGACGCGGCAGGCGCTTCTGGAACAGGAATACTGCGAAAGGCACGATGAAGATCAGCCCGAGCGTGCGCGCCAGAAGGCGATGCAGCCATTCCCAGAAGAAGATGTACTTGAAATCATCAAGCGACATCCAGGAGTTGAGAACGGAATATTGCGGGATCTGCTTATAGGCGTCGAATTCGGCCTGCCACTGCGCATCGTTGAGCGGCGGAATAGTCCCCGAGATCGGTTTCCAGCTCGTTATCGAAAGACCCGATTCCGTTAACCTCGTGATACCGCCGACAACAACGATCAGCAGAACGAAGGCTGCGAGGCTATAAAGCCAGATGCGGACGGGCCGCAAGCGATCGCTCGCGTAGCTGATCTGTCCCAGTGCGGCATTCTGGTCGGTGGTCACGGTAACATTCCGGTATCGATGAGGCTGGCGGAGTGGTAATCCCGGCAACAGTCCGTCGCAACAGCGTAGATGCCGCAGATGACCCAACGTACTCGCAAATTGATCGGCGCCCTCGCCTGTGTCGCCTCGATCTTCGTTTGGGCCAGTCTGGCGACGTCGATCTACCTCGCCTTCCCGCCGGAGCTGCCCTGGTTCGTGCTGATCGCGTACTTCATCATTGCCGGTATGGGATGGATGCTTCCGGCCATGGCGATCATCAGGTGGATGGCGCGGCCCGATCCGCAACCGTGACGGTCAACCGGTCACTTTGCCGAGCATGGTGAAAAGGCCGCCACTGGCGAATACGTCGACATAGCGGCGCTGCTGGAAATAGCCATTGAGAGATACGCGCGGCAAAGCTTGCAGGCTCTCTAGATGTTTTGGGTAAAGGCCGCCGGGGCGCGTGGTCACGGCCGTCGTAAAGCCGAGGTCGCGGGCAAAGCCGAATTCGCGCGGACCACAGGAAAGCGGGCCGCCCAATGGATAGGAAAAGTGTGTCGGCCGGATGCCGAACTGGGCCTGGATCACGTCCACCGATTGAGCCATTTCGCGACGCGCTTCGTCGGAGGGGAGCTTGGCCAGCTCATAGTGGTGAACGGTGTGCGCGCCAATGGTACAGAGCGGTTCACCGGCAAAGAGACGCAGCTCCTGCCAGCTCATGATCAGGTCGCGGCACTGTCTTTCGAGATCATAGCCGTATTTGTCGGTGAAATCCGTGAGAAGCGCGCGGCGCTCGATCTCGGGGAGTTTCCGCATGTGCCAATAGAGGCGATTGAAGGCGTCGTTCTTTTGAGCGGTGGTGTCCGTATCGACATATTCGACATCGTCGCCATCGGTGAAGGCGACGGCCTTCTGACGAGCGATGATGTCTTCGATCGCCTGCCACCACAGTTCACCGACACCGTCGACGAGGGCGGTCGGCACATAAAGGGTGAAGGGCGCTTCATGCTGCCGGAGAATCGGCAGCGCATATTGCAGATTGTCGCGATAGGCGTCGTCGAAGGTGAGTACGACGAAGGGACGCGTTTTCTGCGGCGCCGCGAGGCGTTCGATCGCTTCGTCGAGCGTGACGATGTCGATGCCGGTGTCACGCATCCGCTCGATGACATAGTCGAGAAAATCCGGCCGCACCTGCAGGATGGCGTTGGGCGAAAAATCCGGCGGGTCGGTCGGCAGGACGCGATGGAGCGTAAAGATGACGCCGCGCGAGGCCGACAGAAGTCGCGAAAGGCGCGGCAATCCGGACAGCCAGAGAAGCTCGAAGGCCGTCCGGATCGCCGTATATTTCAAAGACATGGCGGCGCCTTTCCGTGGTCAGGCGGCAACCGCATCATCAAGGGCAGAAATTTCGACGCGTTCGAGTCCGGCTTCGATCAGCTGGCCGCGGACATTTTCGGCGGAGTCTGGATCTTCGGCGCCTGACGTGACCAGCACGACGCGGCCACCCAGCTCGGCAAAGATCGGCAGGCTCGACCGGCCACCGACACGGCCGGTCAGCACGACGACGACTTCATAGATATCGCCGAGCGCTTCAACCAAGGTCACCGGCTTGGAGGAGGTGCGATCGATGGTTTCGCCCCTGCCCCAGGCGACTTCGGCAAAACTCTGATCGGCCGATTTTTGGACGACATCACCGAAGCCGGCTTCGTTGGTGCTGAGATCGGAAAGACCAGGCTCATCGCCCTGGTGACCACTGCCCCCGTCAACCAATACAACGCTGAGACCCTTGGACAGCGCGTCGGAGACCAAGGCGTCTGCCATGCGGCGGCCGGGTTCATCGCGGCCATGGTCGGCGAGCAGCAGGAGATGGGTCTTGCCGAGCACGAGATCGGCTGCAAGGTCCGCGTAGCGAACGAAGCCGGCTACTGTGCGTGGTGCCTTGGCGACCATGGGCGTGACCGTCTCGGCATCTTCTTCCGACGCATCTTCGAGGGCAGCGCGAGCAGCTTCGCGCTGGGCGCGGCGCTCAGCCAGTTCCTGGAGAAGCATGCGCGCGCTTTCCGAGGCAGCGGGGGCATGCTGGAAATCCACAAGCCGAGTTGGCGCGGGGGCCGGCGAAGGCGGCACCGGCACAGTTGTATCGACTTCCTCGTAAACCGAATCGGCTTCGAGGACCGGCTCGGGTTCGTAGATGGGTGCAGCTTCAGGCACGTATTCGGGTTCGACAACTTCCTCGACCGCAACAGACGAGACGTGCGTTTCGTGACCGACATCGTCTTCATAGACTTCTTCGACGGTTTCGCGACGGGTGGTGGCGCGGACCGGCATGTAGGGCTCGATGGGGCGGAGAGCACGGCCAGACATCAATTCGCCGAAGACGACGGCGCCGAACTGAATGACGAACGTGACGATGCCGACGCCGGCGAGGATCAGCGCACTCTTGGGAAAGGCCGGCGTGACGGAAGGCGCGGCTTCGGTGACGACGCGAACGTCCGGCAAGGCGGAGCCGGCTTCACCGCGCGACGAGGCTTCGGTGTAGCGCAGGAGATAGGCTTCGAGCAGGTCGCGCTGGGCCTTGGCTTCACGCTGGAGGCTATCGAGCGTGACGGTATCCTGCGTTGCCGTGGAAGCGGTCTGCTTGAAGCGGCTGAGATCGGCCTGCAGCGAGGCTTCAAGATCGGCTTCGACCTGGGCTTCGGCTTCCAGCGCTTCGGCGACGCGGTAACCTTCCTGGTTGATGCGGCCATCGAGCTCGGAAATCTGGGCGTTGAGGGCGCGAATATTGGGGTGGCTCGACAGCAGCGTCGCCGAAAGCTGGGCAAGCTGGCCCTGGAGCCGCGCCTTTTCCTGGCTGAGCTGCTGGATCACTGCGGAATTGCGCGCGTCGGCAATGCTTTCGATCGGCTGGCCGCGCGACAGAAGGCCACGAATGACGGCGGCGCGGGACTGCGCGGTGTTCTTGCGCTCCTGGGCGGCTGTGATCTGCGAGGAGATGGTCGAAAGCTGCTGATCGAGCAGGCTCGTATTGTTGGTGCCGACGACGAAAAGATCGTTGTCGACGCGATATTTGGCAACGGCCGATTCTGCTTCCTGGACGGAAACGCGGAGGCGCGCGATTTCATCGCTAAGCCAGCTGGACGCCTCGGCCGTATCGGAGAGGGTCAGCTGCGCCCGCCGTTCGACGTGGGCCTGGGCGACGGCGTTGGCGATCTCAGCGGCAAGTTCGGGATCGACCGAGCGAACCAGGATGGTGATGATGCGGGAATCACGCTCCTGGATGACCGTCATGCGCTCGTAAAGCGTATTGATGACGCGCTCGTCGACGCTGACCGGCGTAGCGCTGCGGCCGATGAGCTGCATGATGACGCCGAGCGGGGAAAAGCCGGACTGGCTACCGTTGAATTCGGGCTTGGAGCGCAGATCGAGCTTGTCGATGACGCCGAGAAGCGTGTCGCGGGACTTGATCAGTTCGATCTGGCTCGAAACGACACTGGCGTCGCTCGCCACGCTCGATGGCGCCTGTTCGTTGGCGGCGCGCGTATAGGCATTGGCGCGCGGCTCGACCAGGATGGAGGCCGATGACTCATAAAGCCTCGGCATCATCATCAAGATGAGGAAGGTGACGGCCAGCACCACCAAAGTAACAATGATTATCCGCGGCAGACGGCGGCCAACTGCAGCGAAAACTGCAGCAACATCAATTCGCGCATCGCGCATCGTCGGGGCGTATTCGCTCACGATAGCTCCTCATCATGGAGCCAAGCATGTGCCATCGTAGTCAAAATTCAGTTAACCCCATCAGGATACTGCAGCAAGTGATCGCGCCATAAGCAAAATCTTAACCATAACAGCGAAACACTGAGGGCCACTCAAACGCGCGGATCAAACATGCGCTGGCTGCCCATTCTCGCTCTGACACTGATGGTGCCTCTTGCAGGCTGCGCCACGACGCGCCCTGCTTCCTATTTCGTGGAACCAACAGGACCCTATACGCTCGACACCGGCGATCTGGTGCGCGTCACCGTCTATGGTGACCAGGAGTTGAGCAATACCTATCGCGTTGCCGATAGCGGCGCGATCGCCTTCCCGCTCGTCGGTCAGGTGCAGGTGCGCGGGCAGACAACTGCCGCCGCGGCCTCCCGCCTTGCCGGTGCGCTCGCCAATGGCTATCTGCGCAACCCCAATGTTGCGGTAGAAGTGGCCGAATACCGGCCGTTCTTCATCCAGGGCGCGGTACGGACCTCGGGGCAGTTCTCCTATGTGCCCTATATGACGGTACGCGCTGCCATCAGCACAGCCGGCGGCTATACGGACACGGCAGATCGCGGCCAGGTGACGGTCTATCGCCGTCAGGGCAACGAAATGGTCCGGGGCAGTGTCGACCTCGACTTCCCGATCTATCCCGGCGACACCGTGGTCGTTTCCGAACGCTGGTTCTGACCGGCATGGACAGACCCCTGCGCATCCTGCAGGTGATGCGGGCTCCCGTCGGGGGGCTCTTTCGCCATGTCGCAGATCTGACGCGGGCGCTGAGCAAGAAAGGCCATAGCGTTGGCCTCGTCGTCGATTCCCTGGCGAGCGACGCGCAGACCGAACAACGGCTGGCAGCGCTCGCCGAATTTGCCGAGCTCGGCATTCACCCCATGCCGATGCCGCGGGTGCTCGGCAAAGGCGACCTGACGACGCCGCTTGCCGTGCGCAAGCTTGCCGGATCGCTTTCCATCGACATTCTACACGGCCACGGCGCGAAAGGCGGATTCTACGTCAGGCTCGCGCATTTGGGACGCAGGCGGCCTTCGGCCCTCTACACACCCCATGGCGGCGTCCTCCATTTTTCGCCCAGCTCGCGAAGCGGGCAGCTCTTTCACTGGCTTGAACGAAAGCTCCTGAGCCAGACCGGGGCGATCATCTTCGAAAGCGGTTTTGCGCGCGACACCTATAGCCGGTTGATCACCCCGCCTACCTGCCGGACGGAGATCATCTATAATGGGCTCGGGACGGCAGAATTCGAGCCGATCGCACCAGAGGACAGGTCGGCCGACTTCGTTTTTGTCGGCGAATTGCGCGAACTCAAGGGGATCTTCCCGCTGGTCGAAGCTCTTGCCGGGGTGAAGCGGCACGATGGCCTGCCCGCAAGCCTTGTCATGGCCGGAGACGGTCCGCAAAGGCTGGAGCTGGAAGAGCGGATCTCTGCGCTTGGTCTTGCCGACCGCGTGAAGCTGGTCGGTTCCCAACCGGCACGCGACGTCTTTGCGCAGGGCAAGATCGCGGTGATTCCGTCGCTGGCCGAATCCATGCCCTATGTCGTGCTCGAAGCTACGGCCGCCGGATTGCCGGTCATCACTACCAAGGTCGGCGGCATTCCGGAGATTTTTGCGGGCACGACCGATACGCTGGTGGCGCCGGGGGATGCAGCGGCACTCCGGGCCGCCATGCAATCGGCCATGGACCATCCGGACGCGCTCGAGGCAGAACTCGCCCTGCGGCGAAGGCGGGTGGCAGAGGCGTTTTCGCTCGAAGCGATGGTGGGGCAGATCGAGGCGCTCTATCGCGATGTGTTGGGACAAAGCTAAAAACCCGCTTCACCGAGTTTAAACGCATTGGGGCGCACTATCCGGCCGGGAATTGAGTAACGAGTACCCGGTAGCCGATGTTTCGCGTCGATCCTAAGCAGGCCATTGCGGATCATGCCGCGCGGGAGCCCGAGGGGCTTGCCGAAGCGCGCAGCCTTTCGGCTGCTGCTGCCGAGATCGCCGCGCGTCCTGTCGAACGCACCTATTCCGGCGCCATCATCGTCGGCGTTGCCCAGGCGATGGAAGCCTTCGCGCTGGCCGTGCTCGGCTATGGCATTCACGCGGCCTATGTGCCGAGCGGACAGGAGGGCTTTTATCTCCTCGTCGTCCTCGGCGCAGTGCTCGCCACCAATATCGGGCTCAACCTACTGCGCGCCCATCGGGTCACCACCTATCGCCGTGTCGTCGGGCAGTTCGGCCGCGTGCTGGCGGTGTGGCTTTGCGTGATCATCGTCGCAACGGCGGGGATTTTCTTCTTCAAGGCGGGCGACATGGTTTCGCGCGTCTGGCTCCTCAGCTGGTTCCTTTCGGGCGCCGTGTTCCTCATCCTTTATCGGCTGCTGCTGCGCTTTCTCGTGCTACGCTGGACCGATCTCGGGCGCCTCAAGCGCCGGACGGTGATCGTCGGCGGCGGGCATGACGCGGAAATCCTCATCGAGCAGATCCGCAACGGCGCCGATAAGGACCTCGAACTGCTCGGGCTGTTCGACGACCGCTATGACGCGCGCTCGCCGGATTCGGTGGCAGGCCTCGCCAAGCTCGGCAAGGTCGCGAGCCTGATCGAATTTGCGCGGCTGACGCCGGTCGATCTCGTCATCGTCTCGATGCCGCTTTCGGCCGAAAAGCGCGTGCTCGACATGCTGACCCAGCTTTGGGTTCTGCCCGTCGATATTCGCCTTTCGGCCCATATGAGCAAGCTCAAGTTCACCGACAGGGCCTACTCCTATGTCGGCGGCGTGCCCGTGCTCGACATGGCGGACCGGCCGATCTCGGACTGGAACCTCGTTTTCAAGTGGCTGTTCGACAAGTTCGTCGCCATCACCGCGCTGGTGCTGCTGTCGCCGGTGATGCTGGTGACGGCGATCGCCATCAAGCTCGAGAGCAAGGGGCCGGTGTTCTTCGTGCAGAACCGGCATGGCTTTAATAACCAGCTGATCCGCATCTATAAATTCCGCTCGATGCGGACGGATATGCTCGATGCTGGCGCGACGAAGCTCGTGACCAAGGGCGATCCGCGCGTGACCCGGGTCGGCCGGTTCATTCGGAAGACCTCGATCGACGAGCTGCCGCAGCTTTTCAATGTGCTCCTCGGCGAACTCTCGGTGGTGGGGCCGCGGCCGCATGCGCTACAAGCCAAGGCCGACAACAAGCTCTATTACGAGGCGGTCGAAGGCTATTTCGCCCGCCATCGCGTCAAGCCGGGCATGACCGGATGGGCTCAGATCCATGGCTGGCGCGGGGAAACCGACACGATCGACAAGATCATGCAGCGCGTGAACCACGATCTCTACTATATCGAGAACTGGAGCCTGCTGCTCGATCTATACATCGTGCTGATGACGCCGGTTTCGCTGATCGCCAAGAATGAGAACGCGTATTGACCGTCACCGGCTCATTCGATCCTGCGCTCGCCGGTTCGAGATGGCCCGGCGCCGATTTCATCCGCCAGCGGGCGATGAAACTGCTCGACGGGGTCGTGGCGCTCTGGATTTTTGCCGGCGGCATCGTCCTCATCGAGCCTTCGCCCTATGAGGTGATGTTTCTCCTCGTGCTGCCGGTCGCGATCGTGGCCGGGCTCGGGCTTTATCGTTCGACCTTCGGGCTACTCGCCATCCTGATGTGCTTTACGCCCTTTGCGCTGATTGCGTGCCTGCAAGTGCGGATCGCGCCGCTCAACGACGCGCTGATCTTTACGGCAGTGACGATCTTTTTGCTGCTAACGTCGTATTTCGTCGCCAATTACGTTGCCGAAGCCACCGAGAAGCGGTTCCGCGTCATCATGGGCGCCTATACGGTGATCGCGGTGATCCTCTCGATCATCGGTACCCTCGCCTATCTCCGCATCATGCCCGGCGCGGATTTCTTTCTGCGCTATGATCGTGCCAAGGCAACGTTCAAGGATCCGAACGTTTACGCGCCCTTCCTCGTCTTGCCCGCGATGTTTGCGCTGCAACGTGTCCTGCTGGGACGGGCCTGGCAGGCGGTCTTTGCGGCGGGTGTCTATCTCGTGCTGTTCGTCGGGGTGTTCGTGAGTTTCTCGCGCGGCGGCTGGGGGCATTTTGCAGCTTCCTCGATCATCACGCTGGCGCTGGTTTTCATGCTCGAGTCCAATGCGCGGGATAAGGTGCGCATCCTGATGATGACGCTGATCGGCGCCGGCCTTCTGGTCGTCGCGCTTGGCGGTCTCCTCTCGATGCCGCAGGTGGGGCGCTTTTTCGAGCAGCGGGCGTCTTCGCAGAATTATGACACTGGCGAGACCGGGCGCTTCGGCCGACAGGGCTATGCGCTGGAATTGGCGATAGACCATCCGCTCGGCATCGGGCCGGGCGAATTCAGCCGCATGCGCATCGTCGAGGAGCCGCACAACGTCTATATGTCGGTGCTGCACGTCTACGGCTGGGGCGGCGGGCTGATGTATTACATCCTCGTTGCGCTGACACTCTGGAAAGGGGTCGGCACTGTGCTTCGCCCCTCTCCCTACCGGCTCATGGCGATACCGGTTCTTGCGACGTTTTCGATGGTCGTCGCGGAATCGGCGATCATCGATTCCGACCACTGGCGGCACTTTTACCTGCTGATCGGCCTCATCTGGGGGCTCTCGACCGCCATCCGGAACGACCCGAGAGCGGCGACCTATCGCAACCACATGCTGATCTGACAGGGAAGTTTTCCCTGCAGTTTGATCCTTGGGCGCAAAAATCAGGGTTGCACCAAGACCCCTGTTTGCGTATGTCTCCGCGCAGTCGGGGCGTAGCGCAGCCTGGTAGCGCATTTGTCTGGGGGACAAAGGGTCGTCGGTTCAAATCCGGCCGCTCCGACCATTAAACTCTTTGAATCGAAAGAGTTTTCCGCCTCACCCCTCAGGCGCTCTCCATTAGAACAAACAGAGATTTCCGCACGAATTTGCATCGTGCGGGACAAAGAATCCCACCGAACTCCCACGCGGGGTTCGCGATCTGTTCATGGAGATGAGTATGGCTTGGGCGTGTGAAGCCTGGCTTAGGCCTCTTGCAAACACTGATCTGCATCACGAGCGGTTCGCCAAGGCCATGATGAAGTGTCAGCATGCAGGCGGATTTTGCGCAGCAGACGGATTTTGCCACTTTGACGGAGCTTGCTTCAAAACCGCAGAACCGAAGATTGAAGCCAGAATTGAAAAACTTGAGCGCGAGCTGGCCGAGCTGAAGGCTCTTCGTTCATAGGTGGCAGTCCTGTCGGGATCGCCATTCCATTTTTGGGCCTTTGAAATTGCTCAGCAATCCGGCCCTATTCGTCCCACCTTTTCAGGCCTCCAAAAAGTGGGACACTTCTGTTCGGGAAGAGTTCACCAGGGGGCAGACGGCGGCACAGCCAGCCCAGCGCCTTCAGGCTTGCCCTTGCCGACGCAAACCGGCCGGAATCCATCCCAGCCACAATAGCTCAGCCGGCCTTCGGCGCGAGGCATGCCGAAGCCGGCGTTTGGTGCGCCACACTCCTCGCAATAGTAGACCGGGAATTTATGGGTAGCGTCAGCGCTCGGCGTGATAGCGCCGCTCTCGGATTGGAATTTGGTGGGCATAGTCTCAGGTGGAATCGGTGGCGAGTTGTGCCATTGTCTGACGATGCCCAGAACCTATCAATGGACCACAGATGACGACGAGGTCGCATTCGATGCGATCATGGTCGGCATTGGCGGGACAGATACGACGATGATCGCTGCCGGCCTCAGCTACGTCGAGCCGCAGGCTAATATCTATTGGGCAACGCAGGTTACCGATCGCGGCGTGTTTGCTGCCGGCGAAATGATAGGTTGGCCCGTGGGTGAGGCGCTCGATCGCGCCGAAGAGTTGCGCGCCATGATGGGCGTCCGTCGCGTTGTCATCACGCTGCAGGAGCGCGGCATGTGGCGAGACGAATGGGGTAAGTTGGCCGATACGGAGGGCTATGACTGATGTGCGGGCGCTTCACCAATGAGATGACCTGGGCGGAAATTCACGCCCTTTACAGCATTCACGACGCGCCGCCGGCTAAGACAAACTCGCAACCGCGGTTCAACATCGCGCCAACTCAAGAGGTCGACTTCGTTCACCTCGACAAGGCCGGGAATATGGAGCTCGATCGCGGCCGCTGGTGGCTGGTGCCGTTCTACGCCAAAGAGCTGCCGAAGAACGCGATGTTCAATGCCAGGATCGAAGGCGTCGATACGTCGGGCGCATTCCGTGAAGGCTTTAAGTCGCGCCGCTGCTTGATCCCCGCCGATGGCTACTTCGAGTGGACCAAGAACATGGAGGACGGCGGCAAGGATCCTTGGCTTCTGCAGCTTCCCAATGGTGCGCCGTTCAGCTTTGCCGGCATCTGGGCTCACAACGACAATCTCGGCGTAACGAGCTGCACCATCATCACCGCGCCGGCCGTGCCTGAGATTTCGCGCATTCATAACCGCATGCCGATCATCTTGCCGCCCGAGGCTTACAGCACATGGCTGAATACCGAAATCCAAGGCAAGGACGCAAAGGCCCTTTTGCTCGACGCTCAGATCGATAGCCAGCTCGAATTCCATCGCGTCAGCCGCGAGGTCAATTCCAGCCGCTACGAGGGCACCGACACCAAGAAGCCACTGATCAACTCGCTCTAATAGAACTCGTTTTTCCATAGCCGGATCGTGCGCGTGCCAAGCGCGGTTGAGCAAGCAACCGATGCGTACTGGCGGCAGACGGCGAAGGCTAAGATTCGCGCTTAAAAACCTGACAAAAACAGATTGGTCTGTTGCTAAAACGTTCTGGCTCCTTGACCCAAAACCTGAATCGAAGCCAAATACAAAACGCCCGTCTCCTTGGGGGAGCGGGCGTTTTCTGTAACCGCCTTTTGGGCGACCGTTTTGCAAGTGCACCTTCTATCGAAAATGACGGTGCGGTCAAGTCCAAAAGGCACTGATATATAGGTGTCTTTATATGGCTGAAGTGCCAGATTTAATTGTCCGCGATCAGGTCGTCAGGTTCACCACGGATGGCCTAGCCAGGCTCAACGATGTTTGGGCGGCAGCAGGATCACCCAAGAATCGCCTTCCGGCGGATTGGATGAGGCTGCCATCGACCCGCCGGTTCATTTCCGCGCTGCTCGAAAAGATCACGGGAAAATCCCATAGCTGGTCAGATTCTGAAATAAGATCAGTGCATTACGTCAAGAACGGCATCGGCACCTTTGCTGACGTCCGCATGGCGTTAGCCTATGCAGAGTATCTCGACGCCAAACTGGCAATTGAGGTCCGCGAGGTATTCCTACGGTTCAAATCGGCAGACCCTCTACTTGCTGATGAAGTTTTGAGCCGTGCAAATGCTGAGGCAAATGAATGGGTGGCGCGGCGCGCAATGAGCCGCGTCGTAAGATCGCAGTTTACTAACGAGCTCAATGCACGTGGTGTGAGCAAGGGCATTGAGTATGCCATCTGCACCAACGTCACATATGAACGCGTCTTAGGCGGGCCAGCCAAGGCTCTGAAGGCCGCTCGTCGCCTTCCTGCCAAAGCGAACTTGCGGGATAACCTGAACGTCCGGGAACTGGCATTCATCGCCGCGGCCGAAGCTTTGTCGGTCGAGCGAATGGAAGAGGAAGATAGTCATGGCTTCGTTCAGTGTCATGCCGCGACAAATGCCAGCGCCACTGTGATTGGCCGCGCGATTGCGGCTGACCGTCTTGCGCGGAAAAGTCAGCAGAAATAACACACCCAATCAGCAAAAGCCCTGCCATCCGGTAGGGCTTTTGTCCTTTATGGCGCAGCGATCACTTCCAAATCTTCTGTCTCGACGAGCAGCGTTTTTGAAATCTGCGTCCCCGGCTCCGTCATAAGGAAGCTTAGACGAACGCGGTATCGTCCCGGCGGAAACTGGCATGAATCGAGACCGGCCAGCCGAGAGAGCTGACTATCGACGGTAACTGGCACCCCGCCCTCATAGAGCACGGTTGGGCCGCCGCCAGAGCAGACGACATTGCCTGTAGTGGTTTCCCGCGGCGAGACAGCAACCCGGATCAGCAAGTCGAGTGTGGGAGTGCCAACGAAGCGCAGCTTCGGTTCATCAGGAAGAACGGCGTCACGGACCTGGAAGGAACTGAGCTCGAGCCAGTCGCCGGGCGACGCCTGTTGCATCTCAGCGAATGCCGCAGCCGCCCGCAGGTTCTGAAACCAGTCAGCTCCCGCCATCACGCCAACCGCTAAAGCGCCGCCGACAACGGCCGAGATAATCGTCCGTCTCATTTTGCCACCCCGTGAAGGCCGAGAAAGTCGAGCACCCCAAGCCGCAGGGCGGCCAAGAAAGCCAATGCCCCACCAAAGAACAGGATAACCTGGCGGAGGCTCGCACCCCATCGGCCGAGCGTCTTCCACGCGATCATGAACCTTGCCCATTCCTTCAATACCTCCGCTTCATCGCGGTTGAAGACGACGACATCATCTGCCTTTTCCTCTCCAAGGGCTTCGGCAAGGCGGGCCATTACCTGGCGCTCCGCATCCGTCAGAGTTTCTTTGGTCACTGCGCATAGCCCTTAGAGAGGGGTTGGTTACTTGCCGCGGAGGCGATCCCAGAGCGTCCGTGGCTTTGGCGCCACTGCAGCCTTGGCCTCAATCTCACTGGCTGCTCGGGTGTCGGGCTTGATAGGGATTTGCTTCGCGTCAGCGGTTACAACCTGCGGACGCTTGGTCGAAAGGAAAGACCAGATATAGCCCCAGAGCGCGATGCCGATCGGCACGAGGGCGCCAAGCGTGACTTCCTGCCAGCGGCCAGTGAAAAGCCGCTCAATCGCGTCCTGAGAGGCTGGCGACAGGTTGGAGTAAATCGTCCAGAGGACACCGAAGATGCCGCCCAGTTCGAGCGCGCGACGGGCGAACCAGCCGACAATGACGTTTTGAAACATGGTCTAGAACCTCACAAAGAAAAAGGCCCCCACAAGGAGGGCCAGGAAGATGATTGCGACGATGACGCCGGCGGGCTTGATGCCGCCGGTCTTTGGCGGCGGCAGCGGGTCGACGGGTATGGGCGCAGGCTTTGGATCGGCCGGCGCAGTGCGATCGGCTTCCCATGCTGCCAGCGCGATCTTTGCCCAGCGGATGCGGCTGTCGTAGTGCTTCACGCCTGCGCGAAGAAACGCCTGCTCGAAAGCCTTCACTTTCGCCTCAAGCCCGATAGCAGCTTGGGTCTTGCCAATTGCGGCACCTTCGGTTCCCTCAATGCCTTTGAGTTCGAGGTAGAGCCAGGCGTAGTTGGCCTCGTCGCTGGCAGGGTCTTTGCCGGTGCGCATGCAGTACGCTTCGAACGCGCGGCGCCGCGGGCCGGTCCACTGCATCCACCCCCAACCCCCGCGAGATCCTACGACGGTTGGCTTAATCTCCTGCAAGGCGGTGAAGCCAAGGCTCTCGTGACCGGCGTTGCCGACGATCGCCGCAGCTGCCTGTATTTCGATTGGAAAGTCATCAAGGAGCTTGGCCATTATGCCAGGCGCCTTCGCGCGGAAATTCGCTTCCGCGTTTGCATTGGCCATATCGGCCTCCTGTGATGAAGGAAAAGAAAAGGCCCAGCAGATGCCGGGCCTATTGGGTGGTTGCGTCAGGGGTGCTGACGCACAGATAATGTTGAAATCTTTCGTGCCGAAACGGCAGTCAAGGTGGTAGGGACGAACTGCCGAAAACCGAATACGTTGCAGTAACCGGTGGCGCCGCATACTATATATAGCGTTCAGCAGCGCCTGACCTAAGCAAGTTACCTGAATGATAAACTATTGCGCCACGACCCTTGCCCGGGCCGTAATCGCTTAGTGCTGCGCGGTAAAACGATCACCCACAAAGCCAAGAAAGGCTACATGTGTCTCAAGAATACATCGTTCTTATGGTTCTATACCTGCAGCTCGCTGAAGCTGGCATAGCGCTCCTTCGTCAGCTTCTAGACGAATAAGTTGCAGGCCGAGGCTGCCCGAACAGCCTCGGCCCACCCACAATCGGTGTGAGGGCGTGAGGGCGTCCTCTGCATTTGCAGTGGGCGCTATAAACTGCATAAATGTTCAACTTAATCGGCCAAGCGGAGATCTACACCGTGACTAGTCCATACGATGGTAAATCCTTGAAGGAGTTACTAGCAGAGTACCGAGCATCAGAGAAAACCGGACTGGATCGGTTTACAGTAAAGGGGATTTCCGATGAATTCCGGCAGGCTTTGATAACTGCGTATTTCAACGAGAAACCGTCTAAGTTCGTAGACAGCTATATCGATGCTAATGCCCCAGGCCCCGTATTAATAAACCACCTGGAAGCGTTCTTAGCTGGAGAGCGTTAGAACGTGGGGATTGCCGCCCATTGGGAAGATTCCCGAAAGCTCCTCGATGTGGGAGCCGACTTAACCCAGCAATCTACTGATGCATTACCAAAAACGTCAGGGGGTGCTCTTGGTGAGCCATTTAATCTCCGCCAAAGCCAAGTTAAGGCGAGCTGACACGCATATTGCGGACCTTGACCGAGCACTAGGTGCCTTCTTAGAAACCCGCCCCTTTACAACTAGAAGCGACATTATAGCGAACGTCGGCCAAGTCTGGCGTTTTGTACCCACCGCCATTCCACTGGAGATCGAGTCAATCGTGGCGGACGCCGTCCACAACCTTCGCACGCCTTTAGACAAAATGCTTACGGCCTATGCAGATCATATTGCTGACGTTTCCAGAAAAGGACATCGCCACAAGGGAATTGGGTTTCCGACTGGAGCGAATGTTAACGCTTTTGAGCGATCGCTAGCGGATCAAAAGAAGCACTTTCCAGCTGCGGTCATCGACTTTTTGAAAGATGCCGAACCTTACCGAGGGGGTAAAGGCGCCCTCATCTTCGCCATGCATGACCTGGATATCGGTGAAAAGCATCACCCCCTTTTGATGCCAATCATTTTGGGCAGCCGTAAGAAACAGTTGGGCACGATGAAAACATCGCAGGGGTTCCCGCTAAGGTGGGGTAGCCGAAGTGGGTCCCACATGGTTCCTGCCAGTCATGCCAGACCGGGGCAGTGGGACATGGTAGTTCCCGATGGCGTGTTGAAACCGGTCTATCGTACCGGGCCAAGTGGTGAAAGATTTCTAGAGTTCTCGACCCCATACGACGACATGGAATTTCTGACCACCACACCTGGCACCGTTGTCGACATGGATTTTCAACCCAATCTAAGTGTCGGCTTCTACGACATTCCCGATTTTGAAGGACAGCCAATCGTAGACGTTCTCAAGCTGGCAAGAAGTATGGTCGAGGAAATCCTCGCATCTTTTGAATGTCGCTTCTTAATCTGACTAAGTTCAGGGGCGGTGCTAGGGTGTGGGCACGAGCGCTTGCTTACGGCCTCGGTCTAAACCAGTGAGCAGAAGAAGAACGAGCGCACCAAGGCCAAACGCGGCTGGCGAGAAAGCCTCTTCCTGAAATGCGGCATTCACGATCATCACCACAAATGCAGACGTCAGAAACGCGCGATAAATCGGCCGGAACGGCTCGACGGCTTTGGTGTATCGCTTCCAGACCCAGTAGCAGAGCGGCAAGCAAACAATGCCCAATTGGTAGGCCATGACCCCAATCGCGCTTTCTACGGGGCGTGCTGCGCCTGAGGCGATCGCCTGAGCATTCTTAACCGCCAGTACCTCACCACTTAAGTTTCCGCCAAGCCCTAAACCATGCCCCCACGGCGTGGTCAAAAGCGATTGTAGCCCAGCGATCAGGCCATAAACGTGCACGTCGCTACTATAGAGCCCATACGCGATAACGACCGCAGCATAAGAAAGGCCGAAAAGGTAGGGCGCCGTTCGCCGGAACAGCCCCAGCCGCACCAAATAGACGGTGGCAACGGGCGCTGCAAAAAGTACAAGTGGCCCCTTCGCGGAAATCAGGATCAGGGCGACGAAACATCCGGCAGTGAGGACGTAGCGCCGGAAATAAAACATCGACAGCCCTAGTGTAGCGACTATGTACGCCGTGCTTATTGGATGCACAGAGGGGCCGTAGATATTCGGAACAAAGATGTCCAACCGGAAGGCGCCAGTTAGGTTGAACAAAGAACGTTGGCTGCCAACAATGAAGCTCTCGACATCATCGATCGAGAAGCTACCTGGTCTCTTGAGGGCTTGGAAATCAACCGTGCCAGCAAAAGAGTGATAAATGGCAGGAGCGAGAACCTCGACCAGCAGGAGCGAAAGGACAATGATCGTAAAGACCATCAGAAAGCGCCGAAGGTCTTCCCCGTTTACTCGATCACGCAGATAAAAACCCAAACACACTGAGATCAGAGGAACGGTGAAAAGCCGAAAATACGACGCTGCACTAACAAAGTCTGATCGTGCACCACCGTAAGCTGCGTACACAGCAACAATAAGAACGCCGCCGACAAACAACATGTTGTCCTTCTTCAGGATCTGCATGCTTGCGACCATCAGCATCATGAAGACAAGAGCCATCACGATGTAATTTGCCCCCTGCGCCAACGAGAAATCGCCGGCACGTTCCAACAATGCTGGCGCAAAGATCGAGAGGCTCAGATTTTGAAAAATGATCGCGAAGACGATCAAACCAAGCGTCGGCAAGGGCTTTCCATAGGCGAAGAAAACTGCGGCTGCCAAGACTCCAAAGCCGGCACCTACACCGAAAAGTACGGTGGCGGCTGCGAACGTCGCGATTGTGCCGGCTCCTAGCAATACAGCGAGTAACGTCGCTTCCCGACGCTTTGTGCGCGTCGGGATTGATTGAACGGTTGGAGCTTCACCGATGGCTGTCAGAGTACTTTCCCCAAAGCATCCGCCACCGGACCGGCTAGTGGCCCTCTGACACATACAGTCAAGTTGTTTTCAGCGCAAAATGCATTCACAGCACGAATTGTGGAACCGGTTAATTGACCGGTTGCCGTCCCCTGAAAAACACCTCGTTCACCGAGCGCCGACTGCAACAAATAAACGTAGCTATTCTCGTTCAGGCGCTTGATACGAGGTAGAGCAGAAGCCTTCTGCGATTGGTCGAGCAGAGTGAATTGGCTGTAGGCACTTTGGAAAGCCGTCCTATCAGCCGCGAGCGCAGATTGCAGTATAGCGCCTTCATAGGTTTTGGCCCGGTCTGGCAGGAAACCCGCAGACGCCTCAAACACGGCGTTCGCGCGCCGAGCGTTCGGCTGCAATTCCGGTTTGGCGCCATCGAGGTAGAGCGCAATCAACCTGCGGGCTGAAGCGGCGTCTTCCTTGGCAACACCGGCGTCCAAGATAGAAATGCCCTTCTGGACACTGCGCTTAACGCCCTGCCCGCTAATGTAGGCGTCAGCAAGCGCGACGGCTGCCCCAGGAACATCTTCCAAAATTCCCTTTTCTAATAGAGCAACGCCTTCGCTAACTCTGCCCACATGGCCATCCAAACGAAGCTGCGCCAATCTGGTCAGCCCTTTTTCGGCCCCGAGATCGGCGGCCTGTTGGAAAAGTTCATCTGCGCGCTCATAATCCGGAGCATGGATGCGGTTCAGCCGGAAGATATCACCGAGAGGAACGTACGCCGCCTTTTCGCCAATTGCGATTGCCTTCTCGTACGCAGCGATCGCGCCCTCGGCATCCCTTGCCTTTGTATAATAGTCGCCGAGATACATGAGCGCAGGGCCCCAGCCCGCGTCTCCTGACTGTGTATAGTAGCTGAGCGACTTCGCCTCGTCGGGTAAGAGCGGTGTGTCTGCTCGATAGAGCTCGCCGAGTCGAGCAAGCGCTTTCCCGTCTCCTGCCTTTGCACCGATCTCAAAAAATCTCTTTGCGCTCGCAGGATCTGGCTCGCCGAACACCCCGCTACGATATAGGTCGCCGAGGGCCACTGAGGCAACAGCGTCACCGCTTTCGGCGAGCTCTGTAAGCTCCGAGCGAGCTTCTTCGAAGCCAGTTGCCGCATCTCCCTGCCGTAGGATTTCAAGCAGTTCCTGAACGGTCCGTGTTGCAACAACCTCGACCTGAACCGGAGGAGAGTCCGTCGAAACCGCTGCGTCTTGTGCGTTGGCTGCGGCAAGCGCTCCAGACGAAATACACAACATCATCCCCGCTAGGATGCTTACGTGAGTTTTCATGATATGCCCCTGTAGTTGCCTCCCGAGGCATAAAGCTAGAATGAACCGGCCGTTTAGACAACCGCATGCCGGCCAATTAGACTTCGGTTAGCTTGGTGAGCCAGATGAGACAAGAAAACTACTACATCATTATGATCTTGCTCATCATTTTTGCGGCGATGTACATCTACGTCAGCACTGACCGAGATGTGAGCTACCACGTTGATCGCCAAATGGAGATGATAGCGGCTAATCCAAATTGCTCGCAAATCAACTGGGATGGAAGCTGCGCCAACTAGGGCGCAACTGACTTTTTGATGCCGACGCGATATGTTGCCGAGCCGGGCGTTACGCTGCCCGCCCCTGCGTTGCGGACCTTCACCCTCACAGTGTCGGGAGCGCTGACCCGAGCGCTAATATCAATATCGTCTCCGAAATCGACTGATGCACTCACGTAGCGTACCCAGTCTCCAATGACGGCCCCTGGAACAGAAACGTTCAGATAGGCCGATGTCCCTGCGGGGATAGCCCCCAACGTTGCCGACTGACTCGCCGCTAGTTCCAAGGCGCCCAGTTGAGCACCGTATGCAACACCCGCCGACACAGGCGAGGGAAGAACTCTCGTCACCGCCTCAAAGACGTTCTCGCCCATGATCAGATAGCCGCCGCTACCTACCGTCAGGGCACTCTGGTCGATGCGCAGACCGCCGCCGCTGAAGGAAACTTCACTCAACTTGAAACCAAGAACCGCCCCAGGGGTCACTGCAGTAATGTGCCTTGCGCCATTGGACAGGGATTTCCCGCCCCGCCAATGCGTTAGCAATGAACCTGCAGGCTTCGCAATTTCGAGCATCGCTAGCGTAGCTGGCCGGCCACCCCAAGAGATATCGACATCGAGCATCTTTAGATGCTGCTCCGCCGTGGAGGTGAACTTGAGATTCGCGCCCGTCCATGAACCGCGGATAATCTGCAAAGACCGCAGCCCGCAGCTGATTGGAGTGCCGCTTGTGGCAGTGCATGTCACTTCGCAATCTTCAAATACTAGTGCAGCGTACGCGCTAAAAGCATTCGCGAAATTTAGATTCGGTATTTTGCAGCAACGGAACAGCATCTCCACATCGACGCCAGCGTCAAAAAACGCATTTCCGCCCAAGGTAATCAAACTGTTGTCGGCTAGGTTTTTCCGGTCCGAAAGTGCCGTGGATTTTTTAAAAGTTACCTGGTTACCCAAGTAGCTATCACGGAGCACCAGACCGTCGGCATTTAGATCGGCAATTGAAGAAAAGCGCGAGGATTCAATGGTGAGATCTACCACACCCGAACGCGCAATAATCTGATTTCCATTGTGCCCACTAACGAGGATGTTTCTTGCGCGATTACCGAAGGCATCACCTGATCCAGCGAACTGCAAATGGCCGGCACAGCCCTCGTAGATCAGGTTGTGCTCATACTTCCCGTGGGTGGTAAAAGTTGCGTTCTGCGTTTCCCCTTCGGAACAGCCTACCACTTTGGCAAAAGCCGATCCGGTGAAATCGACAACGTGCCTGTCACGCAACCCCCGAAGCCTTTCGGCATACGCGTAGAGAACACCATAGAATCCAGCTGTATAGCCTTCCCGGTTTGGCGTAGCTGTCCGCTTAACTTCGCACCTGATTGCACTGGCGTCGTTGCACAAGTAAAATTGGACGGTCCTTTTGGGCGCATTTGCATAAGTGATCCCTTCAGCTTTGCAGCCCACAGCAAATTTGAAAGTCACGCCGCTTGATGCGGCCAGACGCCCTGCCGCATCGTCTGTATACGTGCGGCCATAGACGATATTGAGGTTACTGACCTCAACATTTCGGACGGGTGTTACGTGTGTGAAGCGTACTACTGCACCTGCAGGCACATTCCACCCGCGCCTGTAGTCAAAGTAAACCTGTCCGGTTTCTGTACGGACGCATCTAGCCAGCAAATCCACAATGTGGTCTGCTTCGATATTGCTGCCAGGGGCGACCTGTATCCAATAATAATCGTCTACTACAAAGCTGGCGGAACTATTTACCGACCAAGCATTCTGCCCAGCGGGATGATCAGCTGCGAGAGTTTGGTCGTAGAAGCTGTCTTGTGTGCCGAAAAACGAGAGTGCGCCATATACCACATCGAACTCAGCCCCATCCGTACGAGCCGCATCAACGATGAGCGTCGAACCTGACCAGTCAATTTTGCAATTACCTATATCTGCCGGCGTGAGAGTCAGCAGCCGGTTTAGGGTGTAATTCCCTTTTGGAATAATGAGCCGTGCGTTCTTGCTTGCTTTAATCGCCGCCTCGAGTTTATCGGCGAAGGTTGCTCCTACGAACGAACTGAAGAGAGGGGCAGTTGGAGCTAAGCTGGTATTGATTGTGGCCCGCGTCCGCTCCTGTGTGTTGACTTTGAGGACGAGCGACCCACCAACTTTACGATAAAAGGTTTGATCGCCACCAGCTGTCTCATCAGCAAAAACCCCAATGACGTCGCCGTTGGCATAGCTTGCAAAAGAGGCATCCGCAGCGGACTTCGAATCAGCCCAATGGTCAACACCGCTCCCTTCAGCTGCCGCAAGCGCTGCCTCTTTCGCTGCAAGGGCTATGTCTCTCGCATCCTCTGTGTCCTCAAGGATTTCCGCTCCTTGTTGGACGACGTTGCCCAGCTCGATCAGCGCGTTTGCACGGGCGGTAGCAAGGTCGGAAAGTGCAGTTACGAGATCGGATGAGATGGCACCTAACGCTTGCGACCTAGCATCGGCGAGCGCGGCCAAAGCAGCATCTCTGGCGGCCGAGATCGCAGGGATTGCGCCGTTGACCAGCGCAATGCCATCGAGCAGCTGCTGAGCGAGACCGCCGAGCGCGAGGCGCAGGTTCGCCTTTTTCGGGTTCCACGGGCCAGACTGCGGATCGCCTACAGGAAGCGGAGCATTCGTTGGCTCGCCCGGCAAGCCGTCGCCGCTGTAGCGCCTGAATTCTCTAAATTCGCGCAGGATGTCGTCGACTACAGTCATGTGGGCCTCAAAGCGAAAAGGCCCGCCGCGAGGCAGGCTGAAGAAACTGGGATAGGTTCGAAGGGCTAGGTGAGCGGTACGGCTCGCAGAGCCATGACGCCGAAGGTGACAATGCGGGCCGGCGTGCCGACGGCGAGGCCAGATGGAATAGCGATGCGAATTTCGACTTGGCCGGCGTTCCGGCAGACCAGCTGTGGCAGCGACCAGCCATCGGGCAGGTATTCCGACATGATGGGCTGCAGGAAGTCGCCGGGCCGAATGCCCGCCAGAGGCTTCACCGCTCTCTGTGTTGCCTGAAGCGTGATGCCCAGCGTCACTGCCGGGATCGTAATGCTCGTATCGCCGAGCAGCGTCGGCTTCATCGTCTTGGCTAGGTCATCGATGATCAGTTGCTGCTTGCTGATCAGCTGGCCTTGGGTTTTGACGAGGGCGGCAAGGTCTGCCGTCATCGCCGTCATCTGCTGTGTGACCGCCTGTTGAAAGGCGCCGAACTGTTCCCGTAGAGCTTTGTCAATCAGCGCTTGAGCACGCTGCTGTCTGCGGAAATCAGTGATCGAATTCATCACACCACCTCTGCTGTCACAGGCCCTGCAGGTGTTGAGCGATTGCCATTGGCGTCTTCAGCCGTGACGAAGTAGGACCAGTCACCATCTGCCGGCGTATCATCGTAGAAGAGTACCCCGTTCGGCGCTCCGTACTGCAAGTTGATCTGAGCGCCCGGGTCAAACGGCATGCCCTCGGGCACCCGGTAGACACGAGCCGCGTAGAACTGCGCGAAGTTTGGATTGCGCCAGGACACAGAGACCGTCTCGCCGTCGACATCGACCATAAGCTCTGATGGCGGCGGTACCGGCACCGAAGTGTCGAGCGTCGCGTAAGGGAAGCTCCATTCGCCGACGACATTCTGCGGGCCGACCCACCGGGACGTTGCCTGATACTGGCCAGGCGCAGCGGGTTCGAAGATCGCCGAGACATTGTCGTCTTGGGTCTGCATGTTCTGCCAGGTGCTGCCGGCGCCGCGGCGGATCTGAACCTGAAGCTCAAGCCCATCGCGCGTTGCTGGCGTCACGGCAGCCTCGATCGTATCGCCATCGACGGCGGAGAGCGTCAGGTTCTGCGGTACCGGGAAAGTCAGGTCCGGCGCCGTGTCCTCTGGAATGGCGGGATTATCGCCCTCTTCCGTTGCCGGATTCCACTGATAGGCTGCTTCGCTGAAGGTCAGAACCTCCATATCGATACGGCTGAGATCCGTCTCAATACGGAAACCGCCGAGATAGAAGGCGCTGTCGATTTCAAGCTCGGGAATAACAAGCCGGGTAGAGCGCTCATTGATTGCCCGCAGCCCCGAAAGATTGGTGCTGACCGAGCCTTTCCACTCGGGATTGTGCTTCGCCCGGTGGATCTTCGCCAGCCGGCGCGCCTGAGACGGCGACGGAACGAAGTCCAGATCAAGTTCGGCAGGGATAGGCCCGCGATCGTCCTGGTCGGCGAGATCGATCCAAGGAGTGGCCTCGATCGTCTGATAGTCGTGAGCCGCCGAGGTATACATGATCTTGAGCTCATTGAAGGCGGCGAACTTATCGCTTCCCTGCTCGAGATTGTGAGCAATGATATCTTGCCCGGTGATAGTGACGGTCGGCGCTTCCCACTTGCCGCCGCGGATAGCGATCTTGCCCTGCGCATTCTGGTAAAGCTCGGCGTCACACGTCGCCTTCATCTTCGTCAGAATGGCTTCAGGATCGTCCGTGAGCTGGTAGACGCCCCAAAGCCGATATCGAGGCTCATACCCACCAGCTTTCAGCGGCACAGCCTCGTCGCAGAGGTTCGCGAAAGCAATGAAACTGGCAATGTCTATGTCGCTAAGCGACTTACGAAACCCGTCCGGATGCGTCAGATAGTCGAGAATGCATAGACCGGAGTTGTCCGACCAGCCCGTCGTGTTCGATCGCGGATCCCATACTTCCGACAGCCGACACACTGCGCGCAGCGGCGTGTTGTAGCCGTCGGGAAAGATCCGCTGAAATTCCTCTTGAGGCGGAGAGCGAAACCGGGCCGCCAAGTAGGCAATGCCGCGCAGCCGATGCTCTGAAGTCCAAACGCCGGGAAAGGCGCCTGCAATCATCGGATCGGCCGTCTGTGACGTCGTACCCAAATACTGGTATATTCGAATTGCGTACTGGGTCTCGCCGCCGAAACGGCCGTTGATGAACCAATTGAAGCCGTCGGTAACAACGTCACCGTTTCCGTCCAAGGTGACGGTCTTGTCCCCTACCCTGATGCTCTCGATCGCGCTGATATAGCCCGAGTGCATCATGACGATCTGATAGAGCGAACCGTTCGTGCTGTCGAAGAAGGCGCGCGTTCCTCCCAAAAGTGCACGCCCATATCCCCGCAGACGCGGCCCGACAGTCTGATTGATGACCGATTGTGCCTGTGGCGTCGTCATCACGGGAGGTTTCGGTGCGAAGAGGCTGTAGAGGCCCAACAGCGCCGCGCCAATGGCAATATTTGCCACGGCACCTGCGACGGTCGCGCTGAGGCCAATGCCAACCAGCGCCGTCGTCAGATAGCCAGCGATCGCTGTGAATATGGCAAACTGACGCCGAGGTGTGGGAGCTTCCCAACCTCTTGGCGGCCACCGGGACCAATCGCTCATTAGAGAACCTTCACCCACGCGACTTCGGCTTCAAGGAAGCCGAACCGCTTTAGAATTTCAGCTGCACGCTCGTTATGCGGCGGCGTCGACATGCGGGCCGCAAAGCAGCCGCAGGACTTTGCCCAGCCAATATATCGCCTCAGCAGCTGCAAGCCGCCGCCCTGCTCAGCCCACCACCCGTGCTCGATCGCAATCGGTAGCATCGAGATCGACGCCGTCCCGATCGATGCAGCCAGAAACCCAGTCGCCTTCGACGGAGCGTCAACGACCCAGACAGATGCCAAAGGACTTGCAAGAAGTCCTCCAACAAAGCGGGCAGTTACGAGATCGTCGACCTCGATTGGCGACTGCACCGAAGCGCGCAGCCGGCCGGTCATCGCGACAATTGCCGCGATGTCGTCTTTCCTTGCCTGCCTGATCATTCAGAACACGGGCCACCGGATCACTTTTTGAACGAGATCAGGCAGTTGCTCTAGACCCCGATCTCCAGGAAAGCGGCCCTGCTGGTCCCGGTCCGTCAGCCGCCCAAAGGCCGGCTTTCGGCGTGATGTCCAAATGCTCTCGGCAGTGAGTGAGACCGAACGTTTGTCGGCCCCCTGTGCGCCGTAAGACATCTGATCCATGGTAAGCGAAGCGATCACGTAGGGCTGATCTAGCGGCGCCCATGGTTGCACGGCACCATCGTTCGGCGCGATTTCAAAGAATTGCAGAAAGATCGTGCAGGGCCGGTCTTTCACGCGATCGCTGGCATTGCGCGCCAGATTGACGATAGTCGCATCAACGCCCGAGAGCGTGAACGTCGTCCGTGGCGCCGTCGTACCGATAGGCTGTTCCAGCCCATCGATTTGGATCATCTCGCCTGTGCCCTGCCAAGTCTGGCCACCAGCGAGCAGATCGCCGAAGCCCATCCACCACCGACGGGGCGTGTCTTTGAAATCCATATGCACCAAGATCGAGGCAGCAACCTGCCGACCGGCAAGATACGACTGAACCGTCTGGCTGAAGAAAGCCATCAGATCGCCTCGACCAATTCCAGAGCCAACGAACCCGAGCCACGACGACTGAGCATGTCACTGCCCTGGTCGTCGGTCGCAAAGCGCATCAAGCAAACAGGCTTATCGAGGATAATTGGCTCGCCGCTTGCAGCCGTTGCCCTGAGCCGGGGCCAGAAACGAACCTTAGTCGGGCCTCCCACCGTCTCCTGCCAAACGTGCGAAGCGAGATAGACCCGCGAACCGATGCCGAAGTAATGTCCTGGCCGCGGCCCCTCACCATCATTGATCGTGATGCTAATTTCCGTCGTGCCCGATACAGCCAAGGCCGACAGTTGAGCCGCCGGCATTTCGTTCTGACCAAAGCCAGACCAGTCAAAATTGAAAACCCCGCCATCATGCGGGGTATTATCGTCATAGCCGACGGCATGGACCTGCGAGAGCTTTCGTCCATTGGCGTTGACCGGCCGAAACAGATCCCACTTCGGCACCAAGACAGTCCCGGCGCGCCCCGACATCTGAGCAAGGAATGCTCGCAAGGCGAGGTTAGAGCTTTCGCCTCGGAGCGCCAAAACCACCTTCGCCTGCCACCGGCCGGCGTCGGAGACAATGACCTGCTCCGATCCATTTAATGACAGCCCGCCTGTTCTAGACTGAACCGCTGGCGTCAAATGCACTTGGCGCGGCAAGATCGGCACCGGCCACTGCATACCGTTAGCAGCCATCAGCCGTACCTCTGGTTTGCGTCACGCATGATGGACGGAAGCTGCTTATTGTTGCGCTTGATCTGCTGACCTGCGACCTGCCCCGACACCTGGGTGATGAGCGGGACCAAATTCCCGTCCACAACCTGGAAATCGGCTGAAACAGTGATCTGCCCGCCGCCCGATCCGCTTTGCTGCGAAGACATGCCCGCGATGTTCGGGATTTTCGGGATGATCGTTCCGCTTCTTCCGGGGACGAACAACTCGGGACGCTTTTCGCCGACTAGGTAGGCCTTGCCGGCTTGGACCGATCCGCCAGTTTCCTTTTTCCCGCCAAACAGCGTTCCAAAAAGGCCCGCGAATAGTCCACCGCCGCCACCCCCACCTAATCCACTCAGGATTCCATCGAGCCCGATCTTCAGTAGGCTTTTGCCAAGCTCTTGGAGCGTATTATTGAGGATCTCGCCAGCATCACGACCTTCGAGAAAGCCATCGATGATGCTGTCGAGCGCTCGCTTGCCTGCGGCAGCTAAGTCGTCAGCGGTCTGCCGTGCCTTATCCTGAGCCTCTGCCAGCTTGGCAGCCTCAGCGGTCGCTTGGGCATATCCACTGGCTAGTTCTTCGATTTTCTGTCGGCGCTGATCGTCCAGCGGAAGACCCGCTTCCTTGGCAGCATTTTCGAGCTCCATCTGAGCCCGCAGACGTTCCATCGCCAAGCCGTAGTCATTGACCAGCGGATTGAGGCCGCGCTGAAGCTCGGTCTCGCGGTTCATCAAGTCGATGCGTCGCTGATAGTCAGCCAGCTTGTCACCGAACCGGTCGGCACCAGACTTCTTTGAGCCACCTCCGCCTTTGCCACCAGCCGCAACTGGCGGCGCGTAATCGGAGATCGAGACTGGTTTCACGACAGGCTTCGGCTGATTACCAAGCTGCTCAGCTCGTTGATCCGCAATGTTCGTAGTCGAACTCTGTCCGGCAGCGGCAGCAGCGACCGCCGCCGCCGTTGCTACAGCCTCGCCGCGGACAGCAAAAAGCTGATCGACCAATCCACCAAGCTGCTCGATAAGCGGACCAAAATCGCCAGCGTCACCAATTGCCTGAATCGCTTCAGCTGCGCTTTCGGCTGTTCCCTTGCCTTCCAGAAGCTGCTGGATGAAGTCTTTGACAACCGGCTCAAGCTCACCAAAGCCATTCGATGCGTTCAGTGAGAATGTTGCAAGCGCTTGTTCTGCCTGGGCCGTTGCGAGCTCCGCATCTGATAAAGAAGCCCCATATCTGTCAAAGCCAGCCGCGACAGCATCCACGGCGCCTGCGATCGCCTGCAGCTCCCTTTCTGTCCCAGCAAAAACCGAGTTGCTAAAGGTATCCGCGGCGCCGCCAATGAAATTCAGGAAGCGATCAATTGCAGGACCGTTTTCTTCCGCGACATTGCCGATCCGAACGATATAGTTTGCGAGCTGATCGAGGCCGGTCGCTAATCTCGAAGACCCGTTAGTGGCATTGTCGAACTTACCCGCTGTATCGATCAGGACGTTTTGAAGCCTGATGAAGCCTTGGCTGATGGTTAGCTCAGAGCTAGCCACCTTATCACGCAAGACGACCGAGCCTGCTTCAAAAGCGCGAAAGAATGCCTCGCTGCTGAGCTTGCCATCGATGACGAGGCCACGAAGCTTCGCCACCGATCCGCCTGCCTCTTCCAATCCGGCCGCGACCGCCTGCAGAACAGGCAGAGCGCCTTCCTGGATCGAATTGAATTCTTCCGCACGTACGGTTCCTGCGCCAAGGGCCTGCGAAAGTTGCAGAAGTGCGCCAGATGCGGTTTGTGCATCCGTCCCCGCCACGCGCAACGCCACGGCGACATTGTCTGTGAACCCCAAGAGCTCTTGCGTCGTGACGCCCAGCTCTTTTTGAACGATCGATGCGCGACCGAAGAGTGTAACTAGGCTCTCTACCGGAGCGGCATTGCGCTGCGCCGATGCAAAGAGTTTGTCGTATACGTTGGACAGATCCTCTCCTGATAAGCCCGCTACCTTCAGCGAGTTTTCGATCCGAGTGCTGGCATCGATAAGCTGCTGAGCGCCTCGCAGCGCTGCGGCCCCCGCGAACGCACTGGCGATGCCACGGTTCAGAGATAGATAGCTCGTCTCGATCCGCTTGCTCATCCCGTCAAAGCGCCGCTCGATCTTGCGGGCGCTCTGATCGGCCACGCCATTGGCCTTGTTCATGGCTCGCTCAAAGCCACGAATGGAAGCCTCGAGCGAGACGACAAGTTTCTCGACGTCTGTCGCCATGCTACAAAACCTCGAAAGTCACTATCGCCGCTGGCACCAACCGCAGGCCATCGAGCGTGTAAGTCTGCGTAGAGAGTTGGCCGGGCGGCGTTGCGTCCAGCTCCTGCATCCGTTCCCAGATGCGGTCTTTTTCGTCTTCGCTAAGCTTGCCGCTTTGCTTTGGCGTATTGGCTTCGACGTATCCCTGCCAGGCCGAGAAGAATTCCCAGACCGAGGATCGTTTGACCGCGTGGACGTCCCAACCCATCGCAGCGCCCAGGCCGTAGATCAGGCCGAAGCGCCACTTTCCGTTTGCGAGACCGTCGAGCTTTTCGCCCTCCGTCTCGCCCGAGGTTTTTTTAGCGGTTCATCTGGAGCCCCCTGCACTCCAGCCGACACGATGGCATAGGCCAGCATGACGTTTTCCATTGGAGGGCGGCTTTCGACATAAGCCTCCACAAGAGAAAGGGCTTTGGCTGGCTCAGCGCCTCCGCCAATCAACGCAAGCCTGATCGTGCTGCTGATGTCGCCAATGCGCCAGTGCTTGCCGCCAAGCCGTTCGAGCAGGAAGTATGGGCCGCAGTCTGTGGCTTCTTGGAGTAGAGCAAGCTCGCCCCATCCCAGCCGAAAGGTATATTTGCCATCAGCCCACGACAACGGGCCGATGGATGCGTCGCGCGCCATTAGCTGGTCGCCGCTGACGTACGGACCATCTCGCCATCAGACTGCAGCGAGAAATTGCCCGTGACACGTCCGGTGTTACTGGCGGCGCCCAGCTCGGCCGATTCAACATGCATGGCGCCGGTCCACGTCCATGTCGTCGTGGGGAATTCCAGCTCGACCTTGACGGGAACCGGATCGGCGCTTTCTACGGCATCGAGCCAAGCTTCGACGCTTGCCTGAGCAAGAACGCCCTCGCCCGACACCGACATGCTCAGCGAAACGGCATCGCGGCCCAGCCATTCCATAGCTGTCGGGTCATCGCAGTCAGGGATGCTGACTTCTTCCAGGCCTTTGCTGATAGTCAGCGATTTCGAAGTCAGGCCGCACGGCGCTGCATAGACGATTGGGCCCGCTCCGCTTCCGAGAAGAATGCGCATCATGCCGCCCTTAGTGGTGACTGGTTTGGCCATGAGGCCCTCCTATTTAGTGGGTTTCGACCAAGGCTTCGAACTGGATCAGGCCATGGTTCGTGACGCCGTCGCTCTCGCGAAGGATCCGGGTGATGCCTGCCTCGATCGAGACAAGCGCATTGGTGGTCATGGGTAGATCGGCGCGATGCAAAGCCTTGCGGACTTCACCGATGATCTTCCGCGTTTGCACGCTGCCGTAGGCTTCGCCTGAACCCCACGACCAAACGTCGATCTGGAATGTGATGCTGAGCCCGTCGATGCAGTCAGCATCTTCAGTGTCGACGATGACAGCGCCGAACGAAATGTAGGGGCTCGTGACATCAGGCACGAGCACGCCGCCGGCGGTGCGCTCGGGTACCCGGTCATAAATCTTGGTACCGACAAGCGCGACGAGCGCCGTCGACTGCCGGAGCTTATTCAGCGCCGCCAACTGCAATTCATACGTCGGTTCCATGTCAGCCCCCGGCTGCTACTCGCTTGGCGGCTTTGTTGACGGCGCGCGTTACGCGGCCTCTGGCCCGTTTCCGGCTCGCTCGATAGGCAGGATAAAAGAATGGTTGCGCCGCAGTGCCAGGGTTCTTTGAACCAGCAAAGCGACCGCCGTTCAGATGGGGCGCTGTACCGAACTCTATGAAGCGTGCGTAGTAGGCATCTGGACCACCTGCGAATACGGTGATGCGCAAGTTGCCCGAGCTACTCGACTTGACCTTCCCGAGAATGATGGCGCCTTGAGGAGCGTCGCCATAGGTCCAGGCAATGCTGTTGCGCAGATCGCCGCTGTCTGTCGGTACTAGCGATTTCGCGAGCGCCACGATCTCATTCGCGCTTTGCTCGATCGCCGCCTTAATCTCAGCTTCGACGACAGCGGGAAATCGCTTTAGCTTCCGCTTAAGGCGATCGAGGCCGAAGACCTTGGTGGCCACTTACTGCCCGCCCTCGACAGCAAGAAATTCCAGCCACTGGTTCTTGCCATCCGGATCGGCCGGAGGAGAGGTAATGGCGAAGATCCGGTTTTCATTGCGGGCGTCGACCAGGCGCCAGGCCGTAGTGATCTGGCGCGTCTGCGAGGTATTTCGTACAGTGACGACAAACGGCTGAGTGCCGCCGAGCCGGGCAGCGTCGACGCCTTCGCCGCCGGTGCGCGGCTTCAAGCCGGCGCTGATGGTGAACTTCGTCACGAAGGCACCGGCGCCCGGGAGCGGAGTACCCCAGCCATCATCCTGCGGCTCTGCCATCTGGCAGTGAACGCGCTCCCGCAGCGCCCCTGCCCGGCGGTTATCAGGCATCGGCCTTCGGCTTTGCTTGGGCGCCGACCTTCTCGCCCTTCTTAGCGGCGAGAGCGGCCTCTACGACGGCGTTGGTGATCTTGCCAGACGCCGCAGCGCCGGTGACGATCTCGCCTTCGTCGCCCTTCTTGAAAGCCACGGTCACTTGGCTCGTGGGCTTGTAGTCGAAGTCAGCGGTAAAGCGGAAACGTTCGGTCATGGCGATGCTCCTTAGACGCGCAGCCAGCGATAGGGGTTGATGAGGTTCTTCGACGAGGCCGGCAGCGACACTTCGCCCTCGCCTGCCCGATTGTCGTACATGGCGGTGATCGCCATTAACGCGGCGACCTTGAACGTCGCTTCCTTCCCAAACGGGACCAGGGAGATGTTGCAGTACTGGAGCACCTGCTGCTCGGCAGCATCCATCATGGCCTCGATGAGCGTGTCGTCATCGTTTCCCTCGACGCGCAGGTGCAGCTTGACCTCGTCAAGATCATAGAGCGGGCCGAGAGTGGCGATGACGACATTGCCCATGGTCTTAGTCCTCGGACTTGCTGTCGGTGGACTTTCCGTCGGCGACTTCGATGCCCTGCTCGCGCAGGTTTTCGGCGACAGCTTCAGCGCCGGTCTTGGTGGGATCGTTGAAGTCGATCCGGTTCTGGTCGACCGTGGTACCAGCGCGCGGGTTGCTGTCGACAGCTGGATGGCTCGGATCAACGTCGGCGACGGTCTGCACCGGTGCACCCGACGAATTGAATTCAGTGGCATCGGCGATATTCGCCGGACCGCCGCCATCGTTTTGCGAGGCATCGCCGCTATTGCGGATCTCGACCGTTTCTGTCGTGTGGTTGGATGCACCTGTCGGCACATCGGTTTTCTTGGTTGCCATGATAGCCTCCTGGAAAGCGTTGAAGCAGCGGGCCGGGATGGTCCGCTGTCAGTGCTTGATCAGCGCCTTAGCTGTTCGCCGCGACTTTGAGGGCGCGCATCGTTTCGGGATTGTCGACGCCGCCACCGACACGCTTCGTGGTGTAGAAGTGCACGAAGGGCTTGTTGGTGAACGGGTCGCGCAGGACACGGATACCGACGCGATCAACGACCATGTACGTCTGGTACATATCGCCATAGAGCGCTGCGATATTGCCCGCGGCGACGGCCGGCATGTCCGGGATGTCGACGATCTGCTCACCCGCCAGGGTAGCCGGCTGGCCTGCCTGGAAAGAGGGCTGCCAGAGATAGTTGTTCTGACCATCCTTGAGCTTGCGCATCGCTGCCTGCGAACCGCGCGCCGTGAAGAGCTTCGCATTGGCGCGGAACTCGCTGGGCAGGCTGTAGAACAGGTCGATGAAGCCATCGGCGGTGAGAGCTGCGGCAGCACCGCTGTTCACGACCGGGATCGCACCCCACGGATGGCGAGCGGCGTTTGCAGCGCCTTCGACATAAGTGAGAATGCCGTGCGGCTTGTTCACACCGTTGCCGGAGAGAAAAGCGATGCCTTCCTGACGGGCAAATTCGGTGTCGACTTCATCGCCCAGCCACGCTTCCAGGTCGATCGCTGCGTCGTCCAGCATCTGCTGCGAAATCGCCGGGTTGGCGTAGATTTCGCCGAGCGGGAAGTCGAGCGAGCCGAACTGCGGCGTGCTGGTAGCGGGGCGCGAGGCGGTTTCACCCACCCAGCCCGAACCAACGGCGCGATCGGTGTAGAGCCGCTTGAAGCCGGCCACAGTCGTGGAGATGACACGAGCGTGGGCACGGATCGGCGAGACCAGCTTAAGCTTACCGGTGATGCTGCGGTCCCATTCAACCGGGGCCAGGTAGCCGCCGTCGGCGTCGGTGCCCTTTGTCATGGCGGCGTTGACTTCGGCGCCGGCATTGTCGCCCTTGCGCATGTGAGCCTTGAAGGCGTTCACATACTCCGGGTCAGCCGGGAGATCGCCGATCACACCATTTCCGACACGGGCAGCAGCAATCTTGGCGTTCAGGTCGTCAACGACGGTCTGAAAGTTGCCGACAGCAGCATCAATGCGGGCGACCTTTTCGTCGAGCACGACGTCGGCCTTCGAATTCAGCTTTTCGTCGTTCGAGCGCTTGAACTCTTCGAACGCGCTCTTCAGCTCGGCAATGACGGCTTTCGGGTCGGAGGCATCTGCGCGGAGGCGCATGCCGGTGACGGCGCGAGGCATGGCAAGCGCAGTCGAGCCCGCAAACATGGCGGGCGTGGTAAAGTGCTTCATGGTGAAGCTCCTATGACTTGAGGAATGCAGCCAGACCCAGAAGGTCTGTCAGGTGTTCGCCAGCGCCCGGCGTGGCATCATCAACGGCAGCGCCTGGCGTGCCCTTGATTTTGTTGATGCGGGCCCGCGCATCGGTGCGCGTGTGACCCGCAGAAACCAATTCAAGCTCGAGCGCGCGGAGATCATTGACCTCTCGGTCTTGCGCCTTTGCTTTCTCATCGACTTTGACCGCATCAGCATCGAGAAGCGCATCGGCGAACCCGCGCTCGATTGCCATGGATCCCGACATGAACGTTTCGTCGTCCATCCACTTGGCGATCTTCTTGGCGTCGCTGCCAGACCGCTGCGCATAGACGTCGACCATGGCCTGATCAAACGGCTCTAGGAACTCGGCCGTTTCGCGCATGTCGTGGCGGTTGCCCATCGCCAAAACCCAACAATTGTGGATCATGATGAAGGAAGCGGCGCCAATTTCGATGTTGTCGCCCGCCATGGCAATGATCGAAGCGGCTGAGGCCGCCATGCCCATGACTTGGACGGTGATGGGCTGCGGATGCTCGCGCAGCACGTTGTAAATCGCGATGCCTTCGAACATGTCACCGCCGGGCGAGTTGATCTGGCAAGTGACCGGCCGATCGCCGATGGCGCGAAGCTGCGATGCGACCTTCTTCGCGGTGATCCCGCCGCCAGACCAGAAGTCCTCGCCGACTACATCGAACATGGTGATGACATTGTCGCCCTGCTCAAGAGCATTCGGTCGGAGGCCGGCCGCGTCGGCTGACCACTTCTCGAAAACCTGCGGCTTGGTCAGCGCAGAAACGTCACGGCTGGCAGGCATTGGCATTGCGCCTGGGCGGGCCTTGGCAAATACGCGGCGATTATAGTTCATCTGCGTTCTCCTGAACCGGGACAGGCACCGGCGCGATTGTCACGGCAACTGGGGGATGACCGCCGCCGAGAACGTGAAGCCAAATCGGCGCGCCATTCATCAGCCTCTCAAGCTCTTCAGCCGATGGCCGCCACTGTGAGACAAACCCCTTCTCATGCCGAATGCATGGGAGCCCCAAGACTTCAGTGCCTTCGCGCTCGGCATCCCAACCAATGGGGGCGCCAAGGTTGGCGTTGGCTCCTGGGATGACTTCAATCTTCATTCTGGATTCCCCGGGTTAGCAGGCTTGGCGTCCATCGCGCCCTTGCTGACGGTGTTGCCATCCGCCGTTTCCGGCATGTCGTTGATGTTCCGGACTTCGTTCTGCGACATCCAGCCAGGCGCGCCGCCGGCGCCGAGAGCTTTAGCGAAGAAGTCGGCCTGATCCTTGGTGGACCCGCGCAGCAAAGCGGCCGGATTAAACTTCACCGAGAACATATCCTTCTCGTCGCCGACCAGAAGCGACCGCTCTGCGGCCTGCTGCCAGGCTTCAAACCACGGGCCCAAAGCATACTGGACGAAGAAGCGACCGAGGGCTTCGATACCTGAGCCCCAGCTAGTTTCGTCGACCATAAGCAACGGCCGCGGCACTCCGGTAACGCGGGCGATTTCCTCGACCTGCATTTTGCGGAACTCGGTCAGCTGCGCATCGCGCGCGTTCTGCCCAATGGATACCCACTCCAAGCCTTCTTCGCCGATCAGCGTCTTGCCGGCGTTTTCTGCGCCTTCCTTCTCGGCCATGCTCTGCTTGAGGCGCTCAAAGGCAGGATCGGAAAGCTTTCCCGGGTGCTTGAGCATGCCGCCAACAAAGGCGCCGTTTTTGAAGAGTCTCCCCGCGGCAAGCTCGGCACTGATCGACAAGCCAATGGCGTCGCGAGCTTGTTTCACCAGCGATAGCCCGGTGATCCCGTCGAGCGAGAGGCCGCGCAGGTGAAAAATCTCGTCAGCTTTGTAAACGCGCGCCGCGCCCTTCCCCGGCTGATATTTGTAGTTGATGGACCAGTCGTCGTTTTGGGTGAGCGTGACCTTGTCAGGATCGAGCGGCACGAGACGCACAATCTTTTTCCGACCGGACCGAACGTCCATTGATCGGATGATCAGCGCATACGCGTTGCCCTTCACCAGGGCCCGCAGCTGCATCAGCGTCCGGAAGTCAAACGCGGTCTGATAATTATTCGGCTCCCGATGGAGTAGCCGATAGAGCGGATGCTCGGTCGCCTTCTCCTTGGTCTCTTCGTTGATGACCTGCAACGGCAGCATGCCGATCGCGTAAGAAATCAGCGACACCGCGCGAAACAGCGAAGTGTTCCGCATGGCGCTTTCGACATTCACCGTCGCGCCTGACGCCGAGGCATTGCCATCGCGCATCAGCTCGATCAGCCGCGGGTCATCCATCGAAATAAAGACACCGCCCTGCCCTACATCAGCGCGAGGCTCGTGCCGAGACGCAGCAACGGCATCGCGGCGGAAGAAATCGAAGATGCCCATGCGCTAGATCATCCTCATTCCGCGCTCTTCGTAGACAGACGGGCCGCCTTGAGCTTCGGGGTTTCTGACCATCACGGTCACTGCGTTAAAGAGCGCCATCATCGGGTCGATCTTGGCGTCGCCAGCGGTTTGTTTCGTCGCCCTGATGGCCGTCGCCGTCGCTTCGATCTTCAAATTCGTCACGCACCAAGCCATCATCGGCGAAACAGCGTGCTTAAAAGTGCCATTTGCCAGCCGACGCTCTGTCGTCTTGATGGCGTTCATCATCATGATGCCTTGCGGCGCCGCGACGATCAGACCAGCCTCTTGCGTGATGCCGATTTCGTCGAGCGCTTCGACCATTTCGCCGAGGCCGGCAGCGTCAGCCGCCACACAGGCCAAAAGGCCGCGCTCTTTGACGTCACGAATGATCTCGACGATCGCCGAGATATCTTCGAGCTCGTCACTGACGATTGTCAGCTCGCCACCCTTCTTGAAGTCCAAAAGCCGGGGCGCGATGCTCTTGCGCCGTTCCAAAACACCCTCATGAGCCCAAGCATGGGTCCACGAGATCCATTCCTTCGTTTCCTTGTGCCGACCGACCAATGTCAGGCCGTACAAGTCATCAAGGCCGCCACCGTCAAGGCCGGGCACAACGACCTCGCACATGTCGAGGAATGCGCCTAAATCGGCGAGAGTGCGACCAATCTCGGCCGTCTCCCCCTTTTTCCAATAGTCAGCACCAGGCCAGCGGTTTGCCCGCAGGTTCATGCCGATTTCGACGTTCAGATGCTTAGCGAGAAACACGCGCCGAGCGTCAGGATCAGCCGCCTTCTTCAGTTCGTCTTCAAGCCACTCCTGATCGACTGATCGGCCCATGTTCGGGTTGGTGACATAGAAGTTTTCCGGCTCCAGATAAGCCTCTGAGGCCAGCATCTTCGGCGGGAACTCATAGAGAAGGCCGAAGCTCTTTCGGTCCTCGATCTTGCCGTCGCGAATGTCGCGGTAATAGTCCAGCTTCGCCTTGAACACGCCAGCCGGCGGCTCATCGCTCTGCGTCGAAAGGTAGATCACGAAGCCTTCCGGCCTCGACACCAGCCCGCCCGTCGCCTCTCGCAGCATCGCATCAGCATGGGGACGCTTGCCGAAGACCCAAAGCTCGTCGACGAGCACCCTGCCCGCCTTTTTGCCAGACACCGTGTCCGTGTCGGCAGCGACGACCTTCAGCGCCGCCTTGTTCACCCTATGCGTAATTGTCCGCAGGTGATCCTGGACGTGAAGCAGCGCCTCGAGATCCGGATCAGCGCGCACCATGGCGGCTGCCGGCTTGAAACTGTTCTGCGCCACCTCAATCGTCGGCGCCAAGATCAGCAGCTCTTCTGAATGCCGCCAGTTGAGCAGCAGCGCTGTCACCATGATGCCGGCGGCGATCGTCGACTTTGAATTCTTCTTGCTGATGAGCAGGAAGAACTCGCGGATCATCTGCCGGCCAGTCTCGGCATCGTAGGCGCCGAAGATGGCGGCGACGAAATCGAAAACCCATTGCTCGCAGGCATCGCCGAATGTCGGGCTGCCAGCAGCGTCGACGATCCGCAGCTCTTTGAAGATGCGAACCGCTTCTTCAGCCTCGTCCGGAAACAGCGGCTTGAAGGGCACCAAGCTCCGGCCGGTGACGATGCGTCGCTCCCAGTCGGGCAGTCCCGTCGTCCATTCCTTCATTTCGTGTTGTCAGCGACCAATCGGGGCGGCTGACGAGTGCCGAACTTGTTCGCGGCCGTCTCAGCGTTGCGCTGCGCCTCTTCCTTCTTCCCGCCTGCCGGCGCTCCGGCCTCGTTCAACGTCTTCATGGTCAAGGCGATGTCCTTCATCGTCTTCGCCCGCTCGCCGAGTGAGATCGCTTTCAGCAGTGCTTGCCGCCGGCGCGGATCGCCCTCTTCCTGGCAGATCATATCTTCCAGCTCGCCAGCGTGCGAGGTGACGGTCTCGAGCTCTTCCATCAGCCTACCGGCCAGGAGCCGACCACGGTCGGTCAAAGCTTCAGGCTTGATCGAGGGAGGAGGCAGAATCTCGCCCTGCATTGGCGCCGAGCGCTGAGACCTGGCTTCCTGAAATGGGCTTTCGACCTTCGGCTTGCGCTCCCAGCCCTGCTCTTTCGACTTCTTGTTGATGGCCGTGTGCGAGACCCCGTACCAACGGGCGATCTCGCGGACTGTCATCACACCAGCACGGTAATCGCGCTCGATGCCAGCCCAGTCTATGGGCTTGTCTTCTTTGCGCTTTTTCATGTGGTTTCCAGGTTAGTTTCCAGTTGGAAACTTCCAGTAGAGGCAAATTCTCTGCGTGAGGGGGACGCGGGTGCGGAAGGCGAGGGCCTTCCAGACTTTCGACACCCCCCCCCGGTCACTTCCGGGGCGCGGGCGGGCGCCCCATGTCGGGGGTCGGGAATACCGACGTCCAACCGCGAGCAGCATCGTGCCACGGGTCACCACGGCCGCTGTACT
The DNA here is from genome assembly GCF_000970455.1 of Devosia soli. Classification (GTDB taxonomy): domain Bacteria; phylum Pseudomonadota; class Alphaproteobacteria; order Rhizobiales; family Devosiaceae; genus Devosia; species Devosia soli. The sequence goes on from NZ_LAJG01000005.1 coordinate 338,302, forward strand.
CACGCCATGGACCTGCGACACCACATCGGCACTGCAAGTGAACCAAGTTGCTGAAAATGCCCTTGAACTTGACGTCCGGGTCAGACCCACACTTGGGGCAATCAGCGATGACGTATCGGGGGCAGTAGCTCATTGCGCTCTACGCTCTTCCCTCTGCGCCTCGCTATCGTGCCATTCCTTCGACACGGCTTCGAGGTTGTTGATGTCCCAGAACAGTTGCTCATCGCCCTTGTGCGGCACCTTGTGGTGGACGACAGGACTGGTTGGCGCCGGCGCCTTGCCGGTGAGGATGATGCCAGTGTGCTGGCACGTGTAGAGATCGCGCTCTAGGACAGCCTGCCTGAGCTTCTGCCAACGGGCCGAATGGTACCAGCCGCGCACCGTTGCGTCTGGGCTGTACCGGGTATCTCGGATTTCTCTCGGAGTGGATAAGCGCGGCGGAAGCTTAGCCAGCCTGGGCTTGAGAGTGGTAAGCTTGGGCATTCAGGAGGTAACCATGGCTTACACAGAATTCACGGGCAATGAAGCTCACGAGGTGATCTGCATCCGCGTTCGCAAAAACGAAAAAGGGGATACTGTTGCTTCGCTCCACAGAAGCGGACCAGTGAAAGAAGCAGGCGAATACCTGTTTTTACCTGAGGGCGAGTTTTCGGTGCCTGAAGCGATCATTCGCGCAGAGCCTTTAGGCATCAAGCACAACGCGCCGATAGTCATCAAAGTCGAAGAGGGCGCTGAATGGGAAGGCCGCTGGGGCGAACTACAATAAAAAAGCCCGCACTGGGCGGGCTCTGTTTTCGGCGGATTACGCCTTAGCGTAAAAACCATGACACTGATTTGGGCCGTTCGTCAAGCGGCCTTCATCTTGTCACCGATGCGATAGTGCCGAGCGAGGGCATTAAGCCCCTCTCGCAGCCAACCGATCAGGTGATGGAGCTCCTGATCTTCAAGCACGCAATACTGAAGGGCTGCGTATAAGGCGCCAGAGCCTTTCAACTGGTTCTGACGGTCTTGGATGGCCGCAGTTGCGGCCCGCCACGCTGAGAGAGCGGCTACGTTCTTCGGCACGTTCTCATAGTCGCCGCTGCCGCCTTTGGTGGCGTTCAGATCGATAGCGCCAGGCTGACGGGGAGAGCGAACAGCAATAGCCATTTCATGGTACTGCTCGAGATAGACCTTGGCCGCTTCATACTGCTGGGGCGTGATTTCGCCAGTCATGGCAAGCCGACCGACGAAAGATCCTGCCCTCACGTCGCGGCAGTCTTCCGGCTTGAGGCCGTGCATCTTGTTTCGAGCCTCAACACCCGTCCGGAGCATTTCCCGTTCGTCCTGGTCAAGCTGACCGGTCAGCCGCTTGGTGACATCGTTTTTCTTGCGGGAAAGGCGGCCATTGGTTTCGCGAGTGCCGTACTGCGCTTTAGGTCCACGTTTGCCCATGGTCATTGCCTCTTGTTGGATGGGATGGATGGGAATTTCATGTGCAGCTCGCCCTTATGGCCACTAATGCGCATCCTGAGATGGTCTGGATCGTCCGATGTAGCGGGGCGGCTAAGACCGAGTTCTGTCATCAGTGCCATGCTCGGTTTCATAAGGTTGGTGTAGAACTCGAAGTCCTCGAGGGTGAGCAGGTCCGAGCCGCACTTAGGGCAAGGCTTGCCGATCATGTCGCCAGTGATTTCCGCCACATCCTCGATATGGTCGCAGCCCTCAGCATCGCATTTCAGGAACTTGCTCATTTCAGCCTCAGTCGGTTGGATTGGATGGATTGAGATGCACGTTGATCGAGAGCGGCTGTCATGCTGATGCCCGCGCTTGCTCGATTTCCTCAATGCGGAATGTTGCGCTACCGGATTTCCCAAGGATCACCGGTCGTCCGCGCATCTTCTCGACAGCCTTGAAGTCCGGATGATCGGGTTTGAGGACGACGAGGCCATTGTCCGCCGGCGGCACTGGGTCGGATCTCAGCGGCAGATGCAGAAAATCGACCCATGCACCAGTTCGAATCCACTTCCCGAGACCAGGGCGGAATTTCAGTTGGGCGTTCGGATCGACTTTGCGTGCCTCGCTGTCTTCCAGGTGCCACTGGGTGAACCGCTTGACGGCGATGACAAGACGATTGGTCTCTTCATCCGTCAGTCGCGAGAATTCACGCTTGGCCTCTGTCCGGTTGGCGCCGGGCCGCTGAGGAAACCAGCTCCAAACATCGTCAAACGAAACTCGCTCGCACGCTTCCGAGCGAAGCGAGGTATTGGAAGGATGATCTGGAAGTATAGTAGGAACGTGGTTCCTCACCTTAGCGGAACCTGGTTCCGCACCTTCGCCAAAACGTGCGGAACGTAGTTCCTCACCTTCATCAACATCTTGATATTGCTCGCCTAGATGTTGTGTCGGCCATGATGCTTCATACTCGTGGTTCCGCCACTTTTGGCCACGAAATCCATGCTCTCGCTTGACGAGCCACCCCGCTTCAACAGCAGCGTCGATGTGCTTCCGAACCGCTCGGTCGGAAAGCCCGCTTGCTTCGGCCAGCTGCTCTTGGGTCGGGTAGCATCCGCCGCCGACGTCGTTCATGAAGCAGGAGATGGTCAGTAGCACGTGCCTGGTCGTCGGAGGCAAATCCGACTTCAGGACAGCATGACGCCATGACCAGGAGCGTGTTTCCGTCATCCAGCGCCACCGTCGAGCGGCTTGCGCCGAAGCCCTAGACGGTGGGCCATGACGTTTACTGCATTGCTGGTTGTACCTAACTCCTCCACCAGAACCCGAGTGGGCACGCCGTTCTTGTAGGCGCGCGCCACGGCCTTTTGCAGGGCAGTTCGTGGCGTATGTGGGTCGTCGACCCTCAGCGGAAGCTTTCGGCCACTGTTCGGGCGCAGCAGAGCGCGCGTGCCCTCAAACAAGTCTACAAGCTTGCCGCGAGCGTTGTACTTGTTCATCGCATAGCAGACGGTGCTATGGTCTTTACCGAAGAGGCGGCCAATCGCAGGCAGGCTTGCCTGGGTATGCTGGTATGTCAGCACGAGGGCGTGGTGTCGGGCATCGACAACTTCTCGCGTCCGGTTGCTTCCGAGAATATCCGAAGCATCGACACCACCGGCCAAGGCAGCGTACTCCACCAAGAACCGCCACGAGCACGCCCGCAGCATGTTCAGCGGCACACCATTGCTATCCGTTTCGCTGATCGCTTCAGGAAGCGCGACAATCGGCTGTTTAGGGGATTCTCGGCGCAGCCTTTCTCGAACACTAGCACTATGGGCTAGCATTTCTTGCGCTGATGAAAAGGTGCGGTCTACAGGCGCCTTCGGATGATGGCTGTGCTGCGTTCTGATTAAGGGCAGATACGAGACCGTCATTTTTCGATCCGGGCCTTCGGGCCGCGCTTGTCGAGCATGCGCTGAAGGGTTCGACGGTGCAGGCCCATCCGTCGCGCTGCCGTAGTCACGCAGCCACCCTCAGCGGCAAGGACTGCCCTGACGTAATGGAACTGCACCTCACTAGGCGAAAGGCTGAGCGACGAAATGCCAGCATGTAGGCGCTGGGCATGACTCTGCTGGGATTGGATGACGGAGGTCATTTTCCCCTACCCTTCTTCTTTGCAAGTGTTTTGATGATGGATTTGGATGAGGGCTTGGACTTGTGGCCTTGCCAGGTTTGTTTGGGCTTCTGGGAGAGGCGGAGTGTCATGCGACGGCATCCGCGAACAGATGCTCGGTCTGCGAGCGTTCCAAATCCGCGATGTTCTTGACCGCCTGGCGGAAATAGCTGGACTTGAGCTCGAACCCTAAGCCCTTCCGGCCCATTTCGACGGCGCTGTAGACCTCGCTGCCGATGCCGAGGAAAGGCGTAAGAACCGTCTCCCCGGGAAGGCTCCACAGGTCGATGCACCGCTCGATTACGTCGAGCTGCAGCGGCGAGATATGGACTTCATCCTTTTCATCGCGTGCATTGCGATACTGCAGCGTGCGGGTCTGGCTGATATCCATCCATACCGGCGAGGCGTAGCGCTGCCAGACAAGAACCGAACGCCACATGTCGCGGGGCCACGGCTTCCAAGTCTGGCCGGCGTCGGCGGGCGGGTTTGCGCAATAGCGTTCATAGGCAGCATCGGACACATCGAGACCTTCGCCGACGAAGCGTTCAAACATGCCAACGACAGGGTCAGCATTCTCGCCGGGCTTCCGGAACGTGACGATGTAATCGGCGAGCCCCTGCCCGCTGATGGTGCTGTCTTTCGTCACCTGCTTGTGCAGGAGGCGAATGGACTTGGTGCGCTGCTGGGCAACGACGGGGTCTTTCCAGATGCAGACCTCGGAATGGAAGATCCAGCCTGCATCGCAATAGGCTTGGACAACCTCGCCGCGGAAGTCGCGCATGCCAATGAAGCCATCGCGGGCCTTGCTCGTCGGCAACTGCATACAGTGAACCGAATGCAGTCTGCCCGGCTTAGTGACGCGCAGAAGCTCCTGGATCAGGAAGGCGTAATGCGTCCAGAAGCCCTCTTTGTCGTTGTTCGAGATATCCCGATCGGAATTGCTGAAGCGGTACAGGCCTTCGAACGGTGGCGAGTGGATGCCGAAGTCGATGCTGTCACCAGGTACGGCGCGAATTAGCTCGCAGCTGTCGCCCTGATAAATCGCATAGCGGTCAGTGATGACCTGTTCGATCGCATTGATCATGCTGCGTTTCCGATCCAGTTGGGGAGCGTCATGGGCACGGCCGGCGAATAGTCGGCGCGCGTGCGGGCCATGCCGCGAATGTTTTCGGCTGATAGGTCGGCCATATGCTCGACCATGGCGGCGGCCATGCGCTCAGCGTCCGCTTCTTTGCGGCGCAGGTTTGCCACCACGGCGCCCTCAGTTTCTGCGCTGATGAAATGAACGGTAACTGGCTTCTGCTGTCCGAAGCGCCAGAACCGGCGCTCTGCCTGATAAATCTGCTCGAAACTGTCGTTGAGCCCGACGAATCCGGTGTCAGCGCAGTGCTGCCAGTTCATGCCGAAACCGGCGATGCTCGGCTTAGTGATCAGGACGCGGATATTGCCGTCAGTGAAGGCGTTAAGCTTGGCTTCTTTGGCGTCGTCCGAATCCGAACCAGCGACTTCCACAGCGCCGGGGATCGATAAGCGCAGTGCCTCGCTCTCTGCGTTCAGGTTGCACCACCAGACGAAAGGTCGGCCTCCTGGCGTGATCGAAGCGGCGAGCTCGACGCGCTGCGCAACGGTATCGCGGCGCGCGGCAATGCGCTCTTGCATGGTGCGGGCTTCCATAGGGAATAGGAGCCCGGTGTCCATGCTAGGGGCATATTCGGCGGCAACGACGTGCTGATGCCGTTTTATGGGCGGCAGATCATAGCCTTCATCGGAATATCCAAGGTCGGAAGGCTTGCGCAGCATGACGGCCCACGAGGCCATCCACTTCCAAAACTCAGTTTCGGCATGGCCCTTGAGGCGCCACTTCTGCGTATCGCCACCGTCATGGGTGAAGAACGTCGCGAGCATGTCGGTGTAAGACATGGCACCAATGAACTCGGCATGATTGCCAAGCTCCATGAAATCGTTCGGCGCCGGTGTCGCTGTCGCCGCAAGGCGGAAAGGAACATCGCGGCAGTCATTGATCAGCTTTGTTCGATATTTGCCGTCGGTGCTCTTAAGGATCGAGCTTTCATCGAGAGCTACGCCCCCGAGCTCGCCAAGCGCAAAGCGATCGAGCTTCTGATAGTTGGTGACCTCGATCACGCCGTCAGACTGCGCTGTGACCACTCGGGCAGGCACGCCGAAACGATCCGCCTCGCGCTCATGCTGATGCGACACAGCCAGTGGGGCGAGCAGTAACACCGGCTTGCGGGTATAGCGCGAGACCTCATGCGCCCAGACAAGCTCCATAAGCGTCTTGCCCAAGCCCGTGCCGGCGAACAGCGCTGCGCGACCGCGGCGCAGTGCCCACTGCGTTATGTCGCGCTGATGCGGGAACATAAAGCTGGGAAGCTCGATCCGTTCGGTGATGCCGGTCTCTGGATCACTGATCTGCTTTTGGGCAAGGAAGTCGGCGTAGCTCATTCCCCACCACCCTGCAGCCGCTCCACCATGGCTTTGGCGCGACGGTTTTCGAGGCTTTGCCGTGCGATCTCACTGAGACCTGATGGGCGTCCGCTTGCTGCTGCTTGGATTGCCTGCTTCCGAGCCTTTTCACTGCGACCGGCCTTTGACCTGACGAAGCTTGCAAGCTCCCGCTGCCGAGCATTGAATTCGCGGGTCCAGTTGCGGGTGTTGCCCATGATCAGAACTCCAGTTCGATCGCCGGCGGAGGAGGCTTAGGACGCCCCATTCGCTTCGGCTTGTTTCCTAGGTGGAACTGTCCGCAGTGCGGGCAGCGGTAAGCCTCAAGGGCATGCATGCGCTGACGGGGTTCGGTCGCTTCCCGATACGTCGCGAAGGCGCGCTTCCCTTGGCATTGCGTGAGTGCGGAACGGCGGACTGTCTTCATGTCTCACCTGCCCCAGCCTCGCGATTGATCGGCGCGCTCGTCGGCGTCGGTGAAGCGAGCTCCGGGCAGATCCAATCCGCCAAAGCGTTGGACCTCCTCAAAATCCACTTCGCCAAGTTCGCTCGCCGCCGCAGAGGCAATGATCGCATCAAGGCGTTCCTGACGAGCTTTGAGATGTTGCCTTTCACGGCGGGCCTCCTCGACAGCGATCGCCGTCAGATCCTGAATTTCGTAATGGTCGACACGTCGCGCTTCCTTCTTCCAAAGGGCGCGCACTCGACGTTCAGTCCACTGGCGGTTTCGCTCTCTGAGGACTTCTCGGGGCAAGCTGCGTTCGTGCGCCTTGAGCGCTTCGAAGATTTCATAAATGGCAGTGCCGACGTTTCTGCCCGGTCCAACCGGGAAGGCGTCCTGCATGATCGATGCGGCCATACGCACGTCAGTCATGATGCGTCCTGCCTTGGCCGATTTGGCCAAGCTCTTGGCTGACAATTCCACGTCCTTGTTCCTGTCTGCTGGCATGTTGGGAGCCAGGACAGGACGCAGACGAGGAAAGGCGACGAAGACGATGGATCGACCGGTCAGCGAAGAATTGAGAGCCTTGCTGCGCCGGCAGGAAATGCGCGGATCGACGGCGGGAACCGTCAAACCGCACGCGATGCGTTGGGCGAATGACCTCCTCGATAGGGAGGAGGGTTTCGAAAGAGATCATTCGCCCGCCGGCGGGAGGGAACGTCGCCGGTATGGGAATTACAAAGCCAGGGTGCGCATCATCAGAGCGCGTCCGTTCTTGGCGATAATTGATGGCGGGAAGAGCTGACATCAGTCGTCGCCCCGCGCCTTACGCTCGAGCGCGCCGAACACGAGCAGCGCAACCGGCAGCGAAATCACAATACAGCCCAGCAGCAGGCCGGCGCCTCGCGCGATCAGTAGGCAAAAGCCAAGAGCCGCAGCGAACACCCAGAGGGCAAATGCAAAGTCCGACAGAAAGCGAGCTGTGTGGCGCGAGGTCATACCGCAAGCTCCGCAACTGCTTTGATGATCTCGCGCTTGCGCTCTGGCGCCAGCACAGAAAGCCGCTGAACAACAAGCTGCTTTTCGCGATCGGTCATGATCCGGCCGGCCATATTCCAGCGGATGCAGTCCATCAGCGGATCGCTGCCGTCATACTGGACGACCTGGTATTCCGTGGAGTGACCGTCGAGCCCGATGGCGCCGCGCGCCGTCATATACCGGGCCCAGCCATCGAGGATCGAATTGCCGATCTTGACGATCGGGGCCGCCTTGGCGCCGGCGATGTCATCGGCGATGACGACGATGTCCTGCCCCAGCGTGCCGAAGGCAGTGGAATAGGGATGGCGCTCTACACCTTCAGGCGGAGTGCTTTCCCATACGACGACGCCAGGGGCAGCATAGAGGGAGGCCGGAGCGGCAGAGGCCGAAGCCTCCACCGACTTACCCGCAACGTCGGCATTATCGCAGAGCGCCGACTGTCCCTGCCCTTCCGGGGTTTCTGCCCGGTGCGATTCCTGAATTTCTGCGTCAAGACCGGCGCCGACGCTCGCCCTACTCGCATCTGCCGTCACACCGTCGGCAGGCGTCTCAATGTCCTGCTCAGTCGTGCCGCCGTCTGTGGATGCTTTCGCTTCGGGATTTGGTGCGACCTGATCGTTGCTTGGGGACGAGTGCACGACCAGGTCGCTTCCAGCCGCTTTGGTCGGCTGGTTTTTGGTGAGATCATTTTGCTTGTTCGACAAGTCGCTCTTTGGAGCGATGTTGGCGGCCTCGACGATGGCGAGGGCTGGATTCGATCGAAGTGTCGCCACGGTCGTCTTGGCGGGAAATTCTTCAATGTTTTCTACGCGTGCGTGCGCGGAGCTTTTTTCGGAGGCATGAACGGCATCCCAATACAGGTCAAAGACCGTGTCCTGCTCCTCGCGCTCGTCAGCGGGAAGGCGGCGCTTCTGGATGACCTTGCGCAGTTGCTTGGTGTCGAACCCGGAAGATTTTGCTTCCTTGTAGACTTCAGACTTGTCCGCGTTGAGCGCAACGATCTCGTCTTCGAGGCTTTCGATGCGGCGAACGAAATCCTTCAGTTTGTCCTGAGCAAGGTTTGTGTCGGCCATGGCCTATCTCCCCACTACAGCGAGAGATTGATTGCGGCCCTTGATTTTCCGCATGGCGCCGCGAGCTACGAGCTGATGGACGCCCCGATGAACGGCCGACTTACTGGACAAGCCAAGCCCGGCGCCGATCTGGTCATAAGTCGGGGAATAACCATGCTCGTCGATGAAGGCTTCGACGAAGGCCAGCATCTTGGATTGGCTCTCGTTGAGGCCATAACCTTGAACCTTCTGCTCGGCTTCCACGGCCATGATGATCCTGGCCGTGTATTCGAGATCGTCGCGAACGTTGCGGTGCGCATCCATGAGGATAGCAGCACGCTCGGCAATGCTGGCGGGGATATCGGAAGGAAGGGTCATGCTGCGGCTCCCTCAGACTTTGAGGCGAAATCCGCAAACGTGACCTGGCCTTCAGTGGCCTTCTCGATTTCAGCAATGACGGAGAGCGTCAGATGATCGCCATTCATGTAGCGATGCACCTGCTGGCGGCTCTTTTTGATCCGCTTTGCGAAGTCGGTTACGGTGGTGTGTTGCCGGATATACGCTTCAAGCTGCATGTAACAATTTCTGCTACAACTTGGAGCGCACGTCAAGCACTATGTAACATTTTTTGGCATAGATGCGACATTCGCCATGCTGGATAGATGTCGCATGGCAAACTGGCTTGAACCGTTCATCAAAAATTCGCCCGTCGCTTCGCAGGAAGCGCTTGCGGATCTGCTCGGTGTTTCCCGCGCCACGGTGAACCGGCTAGCCAATGATCACAGCAAGCTCAAGCGCGACCGCGCGGAACTGATGGCGCCACACCTGGGCGTGACAGCTGAGGATCTGATGCTGAACCGGCTGCCTTGGGAGGCGAAGACAAGTGCGCCACCTGATGGCGAGCACATCAGGCGCGGCCTTCCGCTGGGCTCAGCGATCGTCGTGGCCACGGTAGAGGCCGGCGCCTGGCGCGAGGTTGATGAGTTCGACCAGTCAGACCCGGAATGGGTAGCGGTCCCGCCAGATGACAAATACCCCGACGCCACCCAGGACGTTTACAACGTAGCCGGCGACAGCATGAATGCGCTGCAGCCTCATCCGATCACGCCCGGGTCGCGCGTCGTTGCGATCCGCTATGATGAGATCGCTTCTCGCGCGCCGCTGCGCGACGGTCTAGTGGTTGTGGTGCAGCGCTCGAGGAACGGCGGTCAGGAGCGCGAGCTCACCGTGAAGCAAGTGGCCTGGTTCGATGACCGGATTGAGTTCCAACCCAGGTCCACCAATCCTAAGCACAAGCCCATCGTTGTTGAGCATGACAGCTGGGAAGACAATGGGGTCGAGGTCGCCATCGTGGGGCTGGTGAGGGATATTATCCATAGGTTGCCGGGATGACCGGACGCGTGAATCAGGCAAGTTTACCGAACCTTAACTTGCTCGACAGATGGTGTTGACATATATGTCCACACGTGACGTCATTCGAGAGTGTGTAGATGCCGGAGAACTGTACCGAATAACCCCTCGATTGCCAGGGACACCAGTGATGCGGGAGGTGTTTGCTACCCCGGACGTATACAGGTTCCTGAATGGTAAGACTGACAACGTCCGCCGGGAACTTGCGAAACGAGCTGCGGATTCGCGCGTAGCGATCGACCGGTTCATTGCCGGAGCAAGCGTCACTGTTGGGATGGACCCCTTTGACAAAGCTGCGCGTTGTCAACTTGCCAGAAATTACCCGCCCAACGATGGGATATGGGATTTCAGAATACGCGACCCCAAACCACATGTCCGCATTTTTGGCGGGTTTGCGGAGCGCGACGTGTTTGTGGCTCTCGATTATCGAAATCGGGATGCATTGGATTTTGACGGCGCTGTCGCCACCATGGTGCTTCTCTGGAAGGACATGTTCGACAGCTATCAACCAGTAACGGGAGACAACATTAATGCTTACCTATCAGATAAGTGGACCCCTGTCTGAGCCGGAGGGCAATGATCCCGTAGATCCGTTTGACATTCATTATATGGGCGCCAACTCCCGTCACCTTGCTCATGAACTGATCGTAGCGGCTTTCAAGAAAAGCGGACTTACGAAAGCTGAAGTAGCTAAGCGACTGGGGTGGAAAGATCGTTCGCGGATTAGCAAGCTTCTGAACGTGCCTGCCAATATTACCGTGGAGACGCTAGGGGAGCTTCTGTTTGTTATAGACGGGAGTGAGCCCAACTATTCCCAAAACTGGCCCTGCCGAGCGCAACACGGCAACGGTGGCCACCCGGAATGGCTAAAAGTGCCCGGAGCAACCACGACGACGTCAACTAGCCCAGCGAAAGTATTTTACTCCCAGGAAGCGAAAGCGAAAATCACCCGCACCTCAGAGGCGGCACTGTGAAGCCAAAGTACACTGTCGTCTTCTGTGATGACATCCGTCAGGAGACTTCTGGTAAGAACATTCTGATCGGGGTGTATAGTGGCGACTTATTGCCTGCAGTTGTTCCAGGCAGCTTCCCGCTGTCAGTGTACATCAAAGTACAAGGGCTCTCCGGCCATCACCGTTTTCGGATGAAACTCACCTCGCCAAACGGCCACATCGCTATGGAAATCGAAGATGAAGTTGAATTCGTGCCGGAATCTGACAGCCTCCCCTTGTCATTCCAGAATGCAGTCATCCAGGTAGAATCTGCAGGCAAAATAACGGTAGAATTTACGCTCGACGACAATGATCCCGAGATTATTGGCGAGCTGGCCGTGCACATACCTCAGACATCTCCCGCTGCTTAATGTTGCTCCCCCGGGGCCGGGTTAGAATTGCTATTCAAACGTCCGTACATCGCCATGCGTCGCCAGTACGACCGGATCATCGAAGTCGCCGGTATCAGCGTCCCCAGTGCGAGAAAAGCGATGACCGCTTGTCGCCTTGCCGCCGTTGACTGCGCCCATCGAAGGCACTCCGCTTCCGAAGTAGCCACCCTCGCCTCATCTGCCACCAGGCTCTTGCCCATCTTCCTGTAACTCTGCACCACGTAATGGGTGACGCGGCTGTTGTGGTCTATGCGAGCGACTTGCATCAGTGGCTCCTGGTCTTGTCTGGATCGAATGTTCGAAGCGCTTGCTGGATCCGCGGGACGGTTTCGGGCTTGAGGTTGCACATGATCATCATGTCGTCGTGCGACGCTTCGCCCGGCTCTGCTGGCCGGTTCATGATCGGAATAACCGTGAACTCATCGTCATCGGCGAAGGGTCCGAACGGCTCAATGCGGAAGCGATAGCCGGGGAACTCATCGCCAAGATAGGTTAGAAGCCGGGCTTCGGCCCACTCAACCGCCTTGCCCAGCCCGGCCGGCGCAATGACGATAAACTCGTTCACTTCACGCTGCACGGTTCGCCTCCGACGTCTTGAATGCCACGATCTCGGCGCCCTCCGCTTCGCACTTCGGGCAGCGGAAAGGCAGGTCGCGGATTTCGGGATGCTCCATCAATTCATCTCCATCGACAGGCATGGGCCGCCCCGGCGGGAGAGCCACGGTTTTTTGGTAAAGCTTCGCGCATCCGCCACAGCGGACGTGCAGCAAGATCGATGCTCCGTCACACATAACAGTCACTCGCGTTCACGTTCTGTTCTTATTAAGCATCCACCCCGAGAAAGAGTCGAGTCGCAAAACGGGTAAAATGCACACGTTCAATCGTGTTACACTTTTTGCTACATCTATGTTGACACTGTAGCAGAAACTGTTACAGTTATTTCCATCAGATCACCGAGGCGATGCCTCTAGGGAGATGGAAATGGCTCTGGATCACGGCGCGCTTAACATTCCGCTCAACAAGCGTGGGAACATCGATGCCCAGCTCGATCGCTATAAGGCGACTGAAGCGAAGAAGGCTCGCGCCGACCGAAAAGAGCAGTCCGCATCTACCGCAAAGCTTCGCATTCAGGCCAAGCAGCTCTTCGCTCACGTGACCGACGAACGCATCGCTGAACTGGCCACCAAGTGCCAAGTCACGCCCGCCGCCATCCGCAAGCAGATCAAGTCGGACGCTCACTGGCAGCCGGGCCTTGTCATCCTTCTGCTGGCGCCGCGCGCCTAACCCTTTCCCTCCCAGGAGCGGCGGGTATGCGGATAATGCACCCGCCGATTTATTCAATGGCCAGGACGCCAGGACTTCGGAAGATCACGCCAGGCTGGAAAGACGACAGCCTTTATCGCCGGCGCCGCCCTGTTACCACCCCGCCAGTGCCTCGCTCTGCCGAGCAGATCGAACGCAGCACGCAAGCCTTTCTCGACGCAATGAACGAGCGGCTGAAGTCTTACGGCCAGAAGTCCCTCGAGAAGATCGTCGACCAGGAAGCCCGCATTGCTATCGAGGGCGATACGGCAATGGATGATGTTCCGTTTGGGGAGACGGGGGAATGAACCGGTTCATTGAGCCGTTGGTCTACGTGCTGCTGCCGCCCCTCTGCTTCTCCTTCACCTTCTGGCTGCGCTTTGACGTTCCGATCTGGAGTGCCTTCTGATGCCAAACCACGTCATTACCCAAATCGTCTTTCGCAATGTCGATGCAGCAGCACAGGCTGAGATTCTATCGAAGGTGAGCAGCAAGAAGGCGGAGATCGACTTCGAGGTTCTGCTGCCCATTCCTCTCAACATTTGGCTTGGCAACGTCGGCACAAAGCACGAGGAAACTTTTCGCGCAGGCAATGCACTAGAATGGTGCAGTGAGAACTGGGGCACAAAGTGGAACGCCTATGGCCTGTCCGAAGGCGCGGGGCCTCGCTACAGCACAATTGCCCAGACCGATGACACCCTCACCCTAACTTTTCAGACGGCATGGTCTACGCCTTACGGCTGGCTGGTCGCGCTTCAGAACAGCATTGGCCGACGCTTCGAATATCGCTGGCTGAGCGAAGGCCAACATGACGCCTTTGCTGGCTATTTCGAACCGGTCACAGACGACTGGAAACGGGAGCCTTGGAGCGAGTACATCGCTGACGAGCAAATGCGGCGCCATCTCCATTTACTGAAATGGGGCGTCGAAGAATTCCCCGACGAAGATGGTGCAGCGTGATGGCACACCCCGTCATAGAGCTCGTCCGCTTCCTCGTGAACCGTCCCGGCTGGATCTTCTGCGGCCTCGACGATCCACCGCATCCTCCTCCTGGCTTCTCTCTAGAGACCAAGGATGACGGCTTCCTTGGATATGTAACCCACTATCGTTTTGTGCCGGAGGTGAAGGGATGAACCACCGTGCAACAGGTCCAATCAGCCCCGAGCAAATGCGCCAGCTTGCCGACGCTCCATATGGCAAAGCCGCTGAGGTGCTCCGACTTCACGATCCGCTCTTCGGCAAGAAGGAGGGCGACAAGATTAAGTGGCGCGTCGAGGTCGAAACCGAAGCTCGAATGGTGGCTACGACGATCGTCGAAGCGGCATCAAAAGAGGAAGCCGAGGCGATCGTATCGAAACGCGATGCCAACAGCTTCGATTGGGACTGTTACGACGCCAATGACTTCAACGTCGAAAGCGTGGAGCCAGCATGAAAGCCACCTACCTCATAGGCTCTGGCCGCCCTCTGTTTGAGCTTCCTGAAGGAAAGTTCTTCGGGGCCTTCACTCAACGTCTTGTTCCTATTCCTTCCCCTTCTGACCGTGCTGTTGAACCGAGAAAGGCAGCGTGATGGCGAACAATTACACTTCGGCCGGCGCGCGCATCTCTGCTGATGGTCGGTATCGATACCATCTTTGGCGCGAGTGGAGACTTTGGCCAGAAGCGGCGCATTGGGGATGGTGGAAAGACCCTGATACGGGCGAGCAAATTGTAGACGGCGCCGGTGAGCCGATCGGCTGGCCGAAGTCTGTTCTGTTCGTAATGCTGAATCCGTCGACCGCCGATGGAGAGACTGACGACCCAACTATCCGGCGCTGCGTCGGATTTGCGCGGTCGTGGGGCTATGATCGCATGGATGTGGTGAACTTGTTCGCATATCGCGCGACCGATCCCGCTGCACTACTGGCGCTGAACCATTTTGACGATCCTGTCGGACCCGACAATTGCCGCATCGTCAGTCAGCTCATCGCGGAACGTGAGGAGTTCGGCGCAATAGCGATCGACAAGGTGGTCTGCGCCTGGGGCAATCACGGGGCACACCTCGGACAAGACGAGACCATGCTGGGATGGCTGGGTGATTGCCCGCGCTACGTTCTCAAGGTCTCGAAGGATGGCCATCCCGGCCATCCGCTTTACCTGCCCAAGACATCGCCGTTGGTGGAGTTTCGCTCATGAGAAAGCTTTCCGACCAAGAGCGCCAGCTACTGCAGCTCATCTCCAACGCCGGCGGTTCGATCTGCCCAGGCATCGATGTTTCCATCCCTCGTGAAGGCCACAAGTCTCTTCGTAGGATGGAGAGGGCTGGGCTGCTGAGGGTGGAAGAGACCGATGATGGGCCAAGGTTTCATCTGACATCGCTTGGGATGGAGGAAGCCAATGGCTGAGAAGTTTGCCCTGTTGGCCATCCGCAAAGGCGAAGTGCGTGGCATGTGCGGGATTATCGAGGACGCCGCGTTGAAAGAATGTGTGTCCGAATGGGCGCTCGACCCAACCGTTGACTGCATGATCCGCGTGCCGATCGAAATTGCGAGGAAGAGCTTCGACGCGACCGAACAACAGGTTCGGGAATGGCTTAAGGAGATGGCCGATGCCCCGGCATAACTTCTCCACCAAGGTGAAACGACAGGCTCGGGAGCGCTCCGGCGGCTTCTGCGAGGCCGTTGGTGAAGTCTACGGCTTGGAGCCCGGCCAGCGCTGCAATGCGCCTCTGACAGGCAAGCGCGTCGAGATAGACCACTATCCAATTCCAGCGACGGATGAAGGCAGCGACGTGCTCGAAAATGCTGTCGCCTGCTGCGTCAAATGCCATTCCCACAAGACTGCCACTTACGACGTGCCGATGCAGGCAAAGGGCAAGCGGGTAGCCGCGCGCAATCTCGGCATTTCTCAGCCAGGCACCCTGCCCGGCGCCCGCATCAAGTATTCCCGAGCCCGAGGTGTCTGGATCGACCGCGCCACCGGCCAAATCGTGGAGAATCCTACGACATGACCTCCCCAACGAGCGTACCAATGTCCAGTGAAACAGTGAGCGATCGCCTCGATCAGCTTGAAGCCATCATCCATGAACTGGCCGACGAAGTAGCGCCAGGCGGCCCAGAAGACCGCGCATGGGCAATCATCAATGAACTCCGCTCCAAGCCTGTGGCAAGCGGGGTAGAGGTGAAGCCGCTGGATTGGACCTGCATTGCCGGTCATGACGGCCATTTCTGGCGCGCACCGAACCCATTCGGTGGCTTGCCGTTGGAATCTCAAACTGGCGAACAGAAGGCACGCCACGAAGCCGACTACCGCAACCGTATCCTGTCAGCGCTCGAACCAGCCACAGCGCCAGTGGTGAGTGAGCCGGTGGCGCAAATGCGTGATACATGGGACATGGAGGGTGACCCCATTATCTGGCTTGAAGGGTGCGAAACTCTAAAAGTTGGTGACTACCTCTACGCCTCTCCCCAGCCCCAGCCAAAGGCGGTGACAGAAGATATGGTGGAGCGCTTGGCCGTCAGTGTATTCGATCAGACAAGCGACAACGACACAGTGCCATGGGAGCGACAGCCGGGGCGAGTGCGAAACCAAACCCGAAAGCAAGTTCGGCAGGTGCTTACCGCTTTGCGCATCCACGCCCCCGCCGCCCTCGAAGCAGCCATGAAGGAGGCTTGAGGAATGTCCTACGAGAAGCAGGGCACTGCCCACGATCCGCATGCCGCCGGGTTCGCTCTTCAGGGCCGAGCCAAGCCTCCTGCTCTCCCTGCAGTTGATGGAGGGGAAATAGTGGAGCGCCTGCTCGAACCATGTCGAGACTACACCGGCGAAATGATCGTTCGTCACAGCACGCCTCGATACGAGGTCCACTGCGAAGTTCTCTACGACGCCGCCACCCTCATCACCACCCAGCAGCAGGAGATCGAGAGGCTGACGAAGGAGCGGGACGAATGGCAAGATCGCGCTAACCGTCAGCAGGTCCGCGCATCCGCTGCAGAATCCCGCGTCCAATCCCTAGAGGAAGAGGTGAAGGTATTGCGGGAGGCGTTGAAGCCGTTTGCCCTAGCTCCTGACGAATGGACCGTGGAAACGGTGAACGCAGCCCGCGCCGCTCTCAAGGAGAACGGGCAATGAGGCTAACTCAACGACAGTTGGAAATACTGCGCTACAACGAAACGCTTTCTGTCTCGACCATCACTCAAAACGTATGGGGTCATATCGGAAACTCCGCAGTAAAGGTTAACCGCAAAACATTCGATGCTTTGATAAAGGCGGGGATGTATCTGCCGCATGCCCAAAGTCAGCTAACGGTCGTCTATTCTCGCACGATCGCCGGTCGCGCCGCCCTCTCCCAAGGAGAGAAGCCATGACCCTAGCAACCGCAAAGATCCTTGGCCTGGTGCTTATTGCTCTGGCGGCACTGGCGCTTATTGCCGGCCATCAGGCGGGGTGGTGGTGATGGGCCTCCTTACCCCCAAACAAGTCCGAGAGATGCTCAACATCTCAGATCGCCAGCTCCGTGACTTGACGGAAGACGGAGCAATCCCTTTCATTGATATCGGACGCGGCGCCCGTCGCGCGGCTCGGTACGATCGTGCAGACATCGAAGCCTTTATGGCTCAACGCAAGAGGCTGCTATGTCGGTCTTCAAACGACCAGGCGCCGATACCTACTCCTACGACTTCTATGTCAAAGGTCATAGATTTTCGGGCGCCCTATCGACCAGCAACAAGCGCGAGGCAGAAAGCCTAGAGTCGAAAATCAAGGCTCAGGCTCGAGCAGAGATTGCCGCCTCCGCGGCTTTCCGCGCAGATCGAATGACCTGGGACATTGCCGCCTCACGCTACTGGCAAGAGGTCGGGCAGCATCACAAGAATGCTGGAACGACGTGGAAGTCGTTGGGCTGGCTCACCGAGGCCATAGGCCCCAAGACGCCGATCGAGACGATAGGCGACAATCTCGTTGCCGAGCTCGTGGCGCGCCGTCGCGCCGAAGCGAAGCCATCGAACCGAAAAAGCGGGTTGAAGAAGGCTCCAAAGCTTATCGGCCCCGCAACGGTCAATCGAACCATGACGCAGGTTCTGCGCAAGGTGATCAACCGGGCGGCGAAAGTCTGGAAGGTCAAGATAGGCGACATCACCTGGCGCCAGCACATGCTTAAGGAGCCCAAGGAACGAGTGCGCGAGGCGACGGCCTATGAAGAGGCAGCGATCATGGATGGCCTTGACCGCGGCTATGATGACGCCGTGTCATTTGCTTTCGCATCGGGCTGCCGTCGCATGGAGATAGTGGGGCTGGTTTGGGAGCGGGTGGACTTCGGGAACAAGCAGTTCACCGTGGTCGGAAAAGGCAATAAGGCCAGGGTCATTCCCATGACGCGGGCGCTGTTCCTAATCCTATGGCGTCAACAGGGGAACCACCCCGAGGCAGTATTCACCTATGCCGCTGCGCGCGTGAGCAAGCGCGAAGGCGCGGAACGCATTCGGGGCGCCCGCTATCCGATCACCGACGCAGGGTTGCGGACGGCAATGCGACGAGCGGTTGATGCCGCCGGGGTTACAGCGTTCCGGTTTCATGACACCCGCCATACCATGGCAACACGAACCTTGCGCGCCTCGAATATGAAAGTGGTGCAGAACTTGTTGGGCCATGAGCGCATCACCACAACCGAGAAATATGCTCACGTTATGGTCGAAGACGTTCGTGCTGCGATGGAAGCAGCAACTCCCACCAAAAGTCCCACCGACGAGGATATTGATGGAACTAAGACGCTGAAAATGGTACAAAAACGAGACTAGGAGAGCATGTCTGGGGGACAAAGGGTCGTCGGTTCAAATCCGGCCGCTCCGACCATTCACCTTCATCTTCGATCGCGGCGCCGCCGGACCTGATCACGGTCCGCGCACTTTTACGCATGTTTGAGCGGTCCGCACGCAACGCCTTGCTATGTCATAAGTTAATCGGCTTGGATTAATCCCGATAAAGGGTTCGTCGTGCGTAGTGGTGATTTAGAGAGTTTGTCGCGCGCGGAACTCGAG
This sequence comes from Devosia soli, assembly GCF_000970455.1. Classification (GTDB taxonomy): domain Bacteria; phylum Pseudomonadota; class Alphaproteobacteria; order Rhizobiales; family Devosiaceae; genus Devosia; species Devosia soli. The sequence continues at coordinate 356,995 of NZ_LAJG01000005.1, forward strand.
GATGAAGTGCACCGCCTGAGGGCGGTGGCGCAGGCCGTGCAGCAGAACGATGCCGAGGTCCGGTATCGGGCCTTGTTCGAGGCTATCGACGACGGTTTTTGCATCATCGAGTTCTTCGATGGTCCGGATGGGCCGCTTAGCGACTATATGCATATCGAGGCCAATTCCGGCTACGAACGGCATACGGGGATCAAGAATATCATCGGCAAGACCTTGCGGCAGATTGCGCCCGACGAGGTCGATGGATGGCTCGAGCTTTATGGCGGAGTGCTCGCAACCGGTAAGCCGATCCGGTTCGAGCGGCATTTCGTGGCGGTCAGCCGATATATCGAGGTGTCTGCCTCGCGCGTCGAGCCGGCCAGCCTCAATCAGGTTTCGGTGCTCTTTCGCGACGTGACTTCCCGCAAGAAAGCGGAGGCAGCCCTTGTTGCCAATGAAGCGGCGCTCGAGCAGCGGGTGGCCGAGCGGACTTCGGAGCTGATGCGCGCCGAGGAGCAATTGCGCCATGCCCAAAAGATGGAGGCCGTGGGGCAACTGACGGGCGGCATCGCCCATGACTTCAACAATCTCCTGGCCGGCATTTCGGGTTCGCTCGAAATGATGCAGGCGCGTATCGCGCAAGGGCGGACCGGCGAGCTCGATCGCTATGTGACTGGCGCACAGGGGGCCGCCAAGCGCGCGGCGGCGCTAACGCAACGTCTGCTCGCCTTTTCGCGCCGGCAGACGCTGGACCCGAAACCGGCCGATATCAATCGTCTTGCCATGGGCATGCAGGAGCTGATCACGCGCAGTGTCGGCCCGATGATCGACGTTGAGACCGCGCTGGCAGGCGGGCTTTGGGCTTGCTTCGTCGATGTGGGACAACTGGAAAACGCGCTGCTTAACCTCTGTATCAACGCGCGCGATGCCATGCCCCATGGTGGCAAGCTGACGATCGAAACCGCCAATCGCTGGTTTGATGAACGCGCGGCGCGGCAGCGGGGCCTGTCGGCGGGGCAATATGTGTCCCTCTGCGTGAGCGATACCGGCGTCGGCATGGCACCAGAGGTGGTCGAACGCGCGTTCGATCCCTTTTATACGACCAAACCGACAGGCGCCGGAACCGGGCTCGGGCTTTCGATGGTGCATGGCTTTGCCGGCCAATCGGGCGGCACGGCGCGGATCTATTCGGAGGTGGGCCAGGGAACGATGGTCTGCATCTATCTGCCCCGGCATCTGGGCAACGCAGAGACGGACGATATCGCCCCGGACCCCCAAGCCGTCCAACCCGCTCTCGGCTCGGAGACGGTGCTGGTCGTCGATGATGAACCGCTCGTGCGGATGATTGCCGTCGAAATCCTTGAAGACCTCGGCTATCACGTGGTTGAGGCGGGCGATGGACCCGAGGCCATGCGGCACCTGAACTCCGACCAGCGCGTCGACCTTCTGGTGACCGATGTCGGCCTGCCAGGCGGGATGAACGGACGGCAGCTTGCCGATGCGGCGCGCGGCGTGCGACCGGAGCTCGGCATCCTGTTCATCACCGGCTATGCCGAGAATGCCGTGCTCAATCACGGCCATCTCGAACATGGCATGCAGGTGATGACCAAGCCATTCCGCGCTGAGGATTTCGTCCGGCGCATAAGGGACCTCTTGCCCTAGGCGTCTGGCAGAAGGTTCTTTTCGGCTAGCTCACGAAAGGCATCCGGAACGGTTTGGCGGCGGTCAAAATGGACGGCGGCATAACCCACAGCCTCACGCCCGAAGCGCTCACGCACCGCGTCCATCGCGCGGTCTGCTGACCAACGTGCAATGCCTTGACGGGCACCTGGCCGGCGCTTTTCGTCAGGCAGGCCCAAAGGCAGCTCGAGCTGAATATCGGCCTGTTCGCTGATATGCGACACGGAAACGGCGAGAAGACTGATGGTCTTTTCGCGTGGGTGATCGGCAAGGGCTGCCCGGACGAGCTCTTCGGCGATTTCGGCGACCATGACCGTTGCGGAAATGGGTGCGTCGAGCGTCATGGAGCGGGTCACGGCGCGCATGTCCGAAAAACGCACGCGCACAGTGATGGTCCGGCCAGCGAGAGACTTGGCCCGCAGCCGGGTGCTGACCCGATCGGCGAGGTGGCGGAGCGCCGGCTTGAACACGGCTTCGGTCGCGGGGCGGCGACCGAGGGCGGATTGAGCGCCGGCCGATCGGGCGCGACGCTCGGTGACAATCGCGCGCGGGTCACGATTCCAGGCGAGATCGGAAAGCTTGTCTCCGGCCGCCGTACCGAGAAGACCGCGCAGCGAACGGCCTGGCGTTGCTGCCAACTGGCCGATGGTGAAAATGCCCTCATCCTTGAGCTTGGCCTCGGTGACCGGGCCGACGCCCCACATGAGACCGACCGGTAGATCGTGGAGGAATTCACGCTCGCTGCCGGGATCGACGATAACGAGTCCGTCGGGTTTGGCGACCTGCGAGGCGATCTTGGCGAGGTGCTTGGTGCGCGCGACGCCGACGGAAATCGGCAAACCCAACTCTTCGCGGACGCGGCGGCGGATGGTGGCGGCGATCTCGCCGGGTGTGCCGAAAAGATGCGTGCAGCCGGAGACATCGGCAAAGGCTTCGTCAATCGAAATACGCTCGACCGCCGGGGTGAAATCCTCGAGCACGGCAATCGCGAGATCGCCGAGACGCTGATATTGCTCGAAAGTGCCGCGGACGAAATGCAGGTGGGGGCAAAGTTCGCGGGCCTTGCGGCCGGACATGCCACCGCGCACGCCAAAGGCCTTGGCCTCATAGGATGCGGCCAGGACCACACCGCCCCCAACCGCGATCGGCTTGCCGCGCAGCTCAGGATTGAGCAGTTGTTCGACGGAGGCATAGAAAGCATCGAGATCGGCGTGGAGAATATTGGCCTGCTGCATGCGCGCCTCGGCGGTTTTTGTTCCTTATTTGTTCCCTTTGACGAACACGAGTCAAGAGGCCTTTGGCGTGGCAGATCAGGCAGAAAGGGCAGCCGTTATCGGCGCGGCAGCGTCGCGGAAATGGGCCATGTCACGGCGAATAGCACTCTAGAAACGGACGAGGTCAGGGTCGACCTGCGGCGCAAGGCTTTGGCAGCGGGCAAGGGCCTCCTCGTCGAGGATGCCGGACGCAAGGCACGCAAGGAGCGTAGCGTGGCTGGCTTCAAGGGCTTGAAAGGCGGAGGCCGCACGCAAGGTCTCGTCGCCGATCAGGAGGAAAACGGCCTCGCGTCCGCTCCTACCCTTGAGCTCCATCGAACCGGCTGGGAGCGTAGCAAGCGCGTGTGCCTTTTCGACCATCGCGGCGGAGACGAGGATGCTGTAGCCGACGGTTTTGCAGGCGCCCTCGATGCGGCTCGCGACATTGACGGTGTCGCCTGGGATGGTCACGTCGTTGAGGCGGAGCGCCTCGATGGTGCGCCAGAAACCGCCTGCCCGTCGCCCCTACCCCTAGTTGTAAGGCGCGCGGGCTGTGACCCTTGTCGGCAGCGCCGAATTGGGCCGGGAACGCAGATCACGGCGGAAATCGCTTGGCGACATGCCGGCGATCTTGCGGAAGAGCTTGTTAAACGCGCTGAGCGAACCGAAGCCGCTCTCCATGGCGACCTGGAGGACATTGGCCTCGTCGCGCATAAGCAGCGCCTGGGCGTAAGACAGCCGGATCAGGTTGACATAGTGATTAAGCGTCATGCCGGTGCATTTCTTGAAAACCGTCATGGCGTATTTCGGGTGGACGTCGGCAGCCACTGCGATATCGACGGAATCGATGTCCTCGCGAAAATTATCGGCGATGAAATCGCAGATACGGACGACGATGGGAGAAATGTGCTGGTCGTTTCCCTGAGCGCCGGTTTTGGTCTCGTGGCCGGACAAAAGCTCGTATGGCGCAAAGCGGATGCGCTCGATGCGCAAAAGCAGTTCGTCGATCGCCATGCTGACGCGGAGCGGATCGCCGGAGCGGACATAGTCGTTCCAGCGGGCGAAATTGACCGGGTCGGACGGGTCAGTGGCGCGCGTCAGGAGGGTTGCGCCCTGCATCAGGCCGGCCTGCACATCCTGCGGCAGGCGCAGGCGGAAGAAATGGACGAGCGGCAGATGGCCGCCGGCATAGATAAGATCGTCCGAGGCGTCGTCGAGCCGATGCGGCTGGCCACCCCAGAACAGCGCCAGATCCCCTGCACCGAAGCGCACTTCGTAGCCGCTCATCGCATAATGGGCCCAACCGCGGACGATGAAATTGACTTCGACCTGGGCGTGCCAATGGGACGAGCGCATCAGGAGCGGAGAGGCATGGAACATATTGAGTTCGGTGGGCAGGCGCTCGACGCCATCGAGGGCCGGCTCGTAGTAGCCGCGCGCTGTCATCTTACTTTCCGCCAATTCCAAATACCCGATAAGCGCGACGGCCAAACGTGACGCGATAGCTTAGGTTTGGCTCGGCACAAGAGCAAGGGAGGAGAAGGCGCGGGGATCGCAAGATCGAACGCGCCTTGCTGCGTCCGGACTTCCGGGCGCCCCATAGCGGTGCCGACTTCAAACGAACAAGCCGCCGGACCGGCAGGCTTTGCGAGGACTGACCATGACTGACAAGAAGATTCGCTGGGGCATCATCGGCCCGGGCAGCATCGCCAAGGCATTTCGCGGCGGCGTGAACGGTTCGGAGCACGGGGTGCTGGCGGCTATCGCGACGCGCGACCCGAGCAAGCCGAATCTCGCGACGGATTTTCCGGGCGTTCGTGTCGTTCATGGCTATGACGCGCTCTTGGCCGATCCCGAGATCGACGCCGTCTATATTGCCGTGCCGCATACAGGGCACGCTGAATGGGCGATCAAGGCGGCGGAAGCCGGCAAGCACGTGCTGGTCGAAAAGCCACTGGCGCTGTCGGCCCATGAAATCGACGCGGTTTTCCATGCGCACAAGAAGGCGGGCACCTTCGCCGGCGAAGCCTTCATGTATCGCCTCCATCCGCAGGTGAAGCAGCTCATCGAGCTCATCACGTCCGGTGCCATCGGCGAAGTCCGGATGATCCAGTCGAGCTTCGGCTTCTCGATGGGCAAGTTCCAGCCGCAGCACCGGCTTTTTGCTTCGGCACTGGCCGGCGGCGGCATTCTGGATGTTGGCGGGTATCCTGTTTCGATGGCGCGACTCATCGCCGGCGCGGCTATGGGCAAACCGTTTGCCGATCCAGTGAAAGTTGCAGGCACGGCAAAGCTCAATGATGAAGGGACGGACGATTGGGCAGCGGCCATCCTGACCTTCGAGAACGGCATCGTGGCGCAGGTGTCCTGCGCAGTGATGACCAACCTCGACAATGTGCTGCGCATCCATGGCTCCGAGGGCCGGATCGAGGTGCCTGATTTCTGGTTTGCCAATGGCAATCGCGACCAGGGGCTTGGCCGCATCGACATCATCAAGGGCGGCAAGACCGAGACGGTTTCGGTCAATGAAACGGCTCACGTCTATTCGTTCGAGGCCGATGCCGCCTCGCTCGCCATTCTCCAAGGCAAGCAGGAATTCCCGGCGCCCGGCATGACCTGGGCCGATAGCCTGGGCAATGCGCGCGTGCTCGACCAGTGGCGCAAGGATGCGGGGATCGAATATTCGGTAGAGAAATCGACCAATCGCATCAACACCATCGATAACCGCAAGCTCGGCCCGAATACCGGTGTCATTCCGAAGCGGTCGATCCCGGGCCTCAACAAGCCGGCGTCGGCCGTTGCCATGGGCTTTGAGGATTTCCGCACTTTCTCGTCGGGCGCGATCCTGCTCGATGCCTTCTGGGAACGCGGCGGCAATATCTTTGACACGGCCTTCATCTATGCGGGCGGCTATACCGAAAAGCTTTTCGGCGAATGGCAGAAGAGCCGCGGCGTGCGCGAAGAGGCCGTGGTGATCGGCAAGGGCGCGCACTCTCCGCTCGTTTATCCCGACGTCATCTCCAAGCAGCTGACGCAATCGCTCGATCGCCTGCAGACGGACTATGTCGACGTCTATTTCATGCACCGCGACAATACCGACGTACCGGTCGGTGAGTTCGTCGATGCCATGGATGCCGAGGTGAAGGCCGGGCGTATTCGCGGGCCGTTCGGCGGCTCGAACTGGACCAAGGAGCGCATGGACGAGGCGATCGCCTATGCCGAGCGCACCGGCAAGACCAAGCCGCAGGCGCTGTCCAACAATTTTGCCCTCGCCGAAATGCTCGATCCGATCTGGGCCGGTTGCGTGACCGCTTCGACCCCAGACTTCAAGCAGTGGCTGATCGACCGGCAGGTCACCAATTTCTCATGGTCGAGCCAGGCGCGCGGGTTCTTTACGGATCTTGCTGGCCGCGACAAGCGAGACAATGAGGAACTGGTTCGTGTCTGGTACAACGAGCAGAACTTTGGCCGCCGCGATCGGGCGATCGAGTTGGCCAAGCAGCTCGGGCATAATCCGATCCATGTGGCGCTGGCCTATGTGCTGGCCCAGCCCTTCCCCAGCGTGCCACTGATCGGGCCGCGTCGTCTGGTCGAACTCGAAGACAGCCTCAAGGCGTTCGAGATCAAGCTGACGCCGGAACAGGTGAAGTGGCTCGAAGGCTAACTGTCCGCATACCCTTGGTGCTGCACCCTCCCCTTGACGGGGAGGGTTGGGGAGCGGTGGTCACGAACTCGATTATCGTGGCTCCCGCACCCCCTCCCATCCTCCCCTATCAAGGGGGAGGTGTCGCGGCGGTGCTTGCCTCTTCATCCGGGAAAACTATTTCTCATCGCTTCGAAGAGAATTCATCCGCGCTGTTCAGCCAAAGAAGACAGTTTGTACCGGCTGACGTGGTTGCCAGGTCAGATGCCCTACCCTATCTTATTCATCGTGAGATTACGATCTCACGCTGTTCTCAGGGCGGGGTGAAACTCCCCACCGGCGGTAAGGCGGCAACGCCAAGCCCGCGAGCGCTTCCAGCTTGAGTTGGAAGGTCAGCAGATCCGGTGTGATTCCGGAGCCGACGGTTATAGTCCGGATGAAAGAGAAAGAGTTGGTAAGCGCTTGACGGCGCTCGCGTTTTGTCGCGAGCATGTCTCGTGGTCGCCTTCTCGTAACCCTGAGGAAACTGGTTACGGAAAGGACGACACATGAACCAGATTTCCTCGTCTACACACTCTGGTGCCGCTTCGGGCGCCGTTTTCATGCTCGCCGCAAGCCTCGCCTTTGCAGGCTCCAACACATTGCAAGCGGTTCTGCCGACGCCGATCGAATATGGCGGGTTCGGCATGAGTTCGACCGGTATGGCGTTCTGGCAATATGTCATCGCCTCGATCCTGGCATTGCCCATCATCATGCGCATTGGCCTGAGGAATTTGCGCACCAGCCATCCTATCGCGCACGAAATCCGCGCCTTTGCGTCGGCGCTGGGCGTGCACGTCTTCGTTTATGGCTTCGCTTCGGGAGTGCCGATATGGCAGATGGTGACCCTGCTCGCCACGGGGCCGTTGTTCATCATCCTCGGTTCTACCCTGTTTCTGGGCGAAAGAGCCTCGAGTGCTCGGATCGGCGCGGCGCTGACGGGCTTTGCCGGCGCGATCATCGTTTCGGGCGTGGGTGCTGAAGGGTTCACCTGGCAGACCTTCGTGCCGATTCTGGCGGCCGCACTTTGGGCAACGACGGACATCCTGACCAAATATCTGACGCGACAGGGAGAGAGCCCGGAAACGCTCACCATTTCGCTGCTCGTCTTGATTACGCCCAATCACCTCGCAATCCTATTGCTGGCTACGGCCTTTGCGTGGGCTCTGCCGGCGGGCGCGGCGCCGGGCTTCCCGTTTGCATTGCCTTCGGGCACTGGCCTCGTACTGCTCTTGCTGCTGGGGGCTTTGACGGGTGCAGCGCAGTATCTCCTGAGTTTTGCCTATCGCGCGGCCGATGCCACGTTCCTGCAACCGTTTGGCGATTTGAAGGTGCCTCTCGGAGCGATCGTGGGCTGGATCGTGCTAGGGCAGGTCCCGTCGATCTGGTTCTGGCCCGGCGCTGCGCTGATTATCCTCGCGTCGCTTTTCCTCTATCTCGTGGAAGGCCGCGATCGTCCGCCTCACTTTGCGGCAGCCTAGCGTTCCAACGCTAGAATAATTCTTCCAAATTTAGCGCCGGCAATGCGATATTGCCGGCGTTGCTATTTTGGGGGACGCGAATGGAGCGGGGAGAGATTTCAGCGGCGCCGAAGAATTTCGAGGTGTTGCGGGAGCTTATCCTCGAGCGGCGGCGCGAGCTGCCGAAGCGCCTGGCGCAGGTAGCGGCCTTTGCGCTCGATCATCCCGATGAGATCGCCTTTGGCACGGCGGCAAGCATTGCGGGCGCCGCAGAAGTGCAGCCATCAACGCTGGTCCGGTTTTCGCAAGCCTTTGGTTTCGATGGCTTTTCGGCGCTGCAAACGGTGTTTCGGGCGCGGTTGCGGGAGCGCAATTCGAGCTATGAAGACCGGTTGGCGGAGCTCGAAAGCGGGGACGCGGCGCCGGCGGGATCAGCTGCAATCCTGGGGTCCTTCATTGCCGCCGCGCATCGCAGCCTCGACAATCTGGGCACTGCAATCGACCCCAAACGCTTCGAATCCGCTACCATTACGTTAGCATCGGCGCGCACAATTCACCTTATTGCACGCCGGCGTAGCTATCCGATCGCGACCTACATGGCCTATGCGCTGTCGCAGCTCAAAATCCGCTGCCAGATCGCGGGGACGGCCTCGGGGATCGATGATGATCTGCTCGCCATGGCCGATCCGGGTGATGCAGCTTTTGCGATCAGCTTTTCATCCTATGCACCGGAGACGATCGCACAGGCTTCGGCGCTTGCGGCGCGGGGCATTCCTGTCGTGTCGTTGACCGACTCGGCATTTTCGCCATTGGCGGAATGTTCGACCGTTTGGTTCGAGCTAGTCGAAGCCGACCATGCCGGGTTCCGGTCACTCTCTGCGAGCATGGCTTTTGCAATGGCTCTGGCCGTCGCTATCGCGGAGGAACGGCGGCGGGGATGATTTTTGTAATGGAACAGAAATTCTATATTTGAACCGATTTGGAAGATGTGTTTCAATTCCTCCAACGATCAGCCGTTGCGGGAGGAATTTTGGTGACCACACAACAGACGCTCGATGTGATCACCATTGGCCGGGCCTCAGTGGATCTTTACGGCCAGCAGATCGGTACGCGGCTTGAGGATGTCGGCAGCTTCGCTAAATCCGTCGGCGGGTGCCCGACCAATATTTCTGTCGGCACGGCGCGGCTGGGGCTGAAATCGGCGCTGATCACGCGGGTCGGCAATGAGCAGATGGGCCGGTTTATTCGCGAGCAGTTGCAGCGCGAGGGGGTTGAAACTAAGGGCGTCGTGACCGACCTGGATCGGCTGACGGCGCTGGTGCTGCTTTCGGTCGAGAACGACAAATCATTCCCGCTGATTTTTTATCGCGACAACTGCGCCGATGCGGCGCTGGATGAAGGCGATATCGACGAGGATTTCATCCGCTCGGCCAAAGCCGTGCTGGTGACCGGCACGCACTTTGCCAAGCCCAACAGCGACGCGGCGCAGCGCAAGGCGATGCGGATCGCCAAGGCGAATGGCGGCAAGGTGGTTTTCGATATCGATTATCGGCCGAACCTTTGGGGACTGGCGGGCCATGATGCGGGCGATAGCCGCTATATCGCTTCGGACGAGGTGTCCAAGCACCTGCAAACGGTGCTGGCCGATTGTGACCTGATCGTCGGGACCGAGGAAGAGGTGCTGATTGCCTCGGGCGAAAGCGATCTGACCGCGGCGCTGAAGACTATCCGGTCCTATTCGAGCGGTACGATCGTGCTCAAGCGCGGGCCGATGGGATGCATCGTTTATGACGGGGAAATTCCGGACGATCTTGAAGACGGGATTGTCGGAAGGGGCTTTCCGATTGAAGTCTATAACGTGCTCGGGGCCGGCGACGCGTTCATGAGCGGGTTTTTGCGCGGATGGTTGCGCGGCGAGCCGCATGAGACGAGCGCGACCTGGGCCAATGCCTGCGGCGCTTTTGCGGTGAGCCGGCTGCTGTGTGCGCCGGAAATTCCGACATGGACGGAGCTCAACTATTTCCTCGAGCATGGCAGCAAGGAACGGGCGCTGCGCAAGGACGAGGCGATCAATCACGTGCATTGGGCGACGACGCGGCGGCGCGAGATTCCGAGCCTGCGGGCGCTGGCCATCGACCACCGGCTGCAGCTGGAAGACATGGCGGCGGGCGATGCGCAGAAGCTGGCGCGGATACCGGAGCTAAAAGTGTTGGCCGTAAGGGCGGCGGCGCAGGTGGCCGGCGGGCGCGATGGCTTTGGCATGCTGCTCGACGACAAATATGGGCGCGATGCGCTTTATGCGGCGAGTGTTATCCCGAATTTCTGGGTGGCCAAGCCCATCGAGCTGCCGGGATCGCGGCCGCTGCAGTTTGAGTTTACGCAGGATCTGGGGTCGCGGCTGGTCGAGTGGCCGGTGGATCACTGCATCAAGGTGCTGTGCTTCTATCATCCGGACGATACGGCCGAGTTGCGGCAGATGCAGATTGCGAAGCTACGCTCGGCATTCGATGCGGCGCGTAAGGTTGGGCGCGAATTGCTGGTCGAGATAATCGCGGGCAAGCATGGCGAGATCGATGATCGCACCGTGGCCCGGGCGATGAGCGATATCTATGCCGCCGGGATCAAGCCGGACTGGTGGAAGCTCGAAAGCCAGGATGAGAAGGCCTGGCGGCAGATCGACGCGACGATCGACGCCAATGACCCTTATTGCCGCGGTGTGGTTCTTCTCGGGCTCGATGCGCCGCAGGAGGAACTGATGGCTGGCTTCAAGGCGGCCAAGGGGGCAAAGTGGGTCAAGGGGTTTGCCGTAGGGCGGACGATTTTCGGCGATGCCGCGCGGGCGTGGCTCGATGGGCGGGTCGGCGACGACGAGGCCGTGGCGATGATGGCGGAGCGGTTTGGTGGGCTGGTTGCTGCTTGGGATGGGGTTTGAGGCGTACCCCCACCTAGCCTCCCCCTGGTAGGGCGAGGGACCTGCCGGTGGCGTACATGTTCGCGGCAAGAGCCGATGCGTCCCTCCCCCTCGCAGGGGGAGGATAGGTGGGGGTTGGGTAAGTGCCCCGCCCTCGTGGTTCGAGGCTACGCTGCGCTGCGCACCTCACCATGAGGGATACTGAATAGGTCTGCAAAGACCAAAAGAATGAGGAGTGGCCATGAGCCAGACGACTGTTCGATTGACGATGGCTCAGGCCGTGGCGCGGTTTCTTACCGCTCAAAAGACGGTGATTGCGGGCGAGACGGTGCCGATTTTTGGCGGGGTTTTTGCGATTTTTGGTCACGGCAACGTGGCCGGGGTGGGCGAGGCGCTATATGGCGTCAAGGAGGCGCTGCCGACCTATCGCGGGCAGAACGAGCAGAGCATGGCGCATGCGGCTATTGCTTATTCCAAAGCCAATTTCCGCCGCCGGTTCATGGCGGTGACGAGTTCGATCGGGCCCGGCGCGCTTAACATGGTGACGGCGGCAGCGCTGGCGCATGTGAACCGTATTCCCGTGCTGCTGCTGCCGGGCGATGTGTTCGCCAATCGGCTTCCGGACCCGGTGCTGCAGCAGGTCGAAAACTGGGCCGACGGCACGGTTTCGGCCAATGACTGTTTCCGCCCAGTGAGCCGCTATTTCGATCGAGTCACGCGGCCCGAGCAGATCATTCCGGCGCTCCGGCGCGCGATGCAGGTGCTGACGGACCCGGCTGAATGCGGGCCGGTGACGCTGAGCCTTTGCCAGGATACGCAGGCGGAAGCCTATGATTATCCCGAGAGCTTTTTTGCGGAAAAGGTCTGGATGCCGCGGCGGATCATGCCGGATGCGGACGAATTCGCGACCGCAGCGGCCGCGCTGAAGCTGGCGAAGAAGCCGGTGATCATCGCGGGCGGCGGCGTGCTTTACTCGGAAGCGACGGAAAGCCTTGCGGCTTTTGCCGAAGAGCACGGCATTCCGGTGATGGAGACGCAGGCGGGCAAGAGCGCCCTGCCCCATGACCATGAACTCAATATGGGCTCGGTCGGCGTGACGGGTTCGTCGGCATCCAACATCCTGGCTGAAGAGGCCGATGTGGTGCTGGCGGTCGGCACGCGCCTGCAGGATTTTACCACGGGCTCGTGGGCGCTTTTCAAGAACGAGAATGTGCGGGTAATCGGTCTCAACGTGCAGCCGTTCGACGCGCACAAGCACAATGCGCTGCCGCTTGTGGCGGATGCTCGTGTGGGACTTGAAGCGCTGGATGCCGCACTGATGGGTTGGCAGGTTGATCCCGATTGGACGTATAAAGCCTTGCGCGGCAAGGAAGATTGGATCAAGGACGCCGATGCGGCGCGCGCGGCGACCAATGCCGAACTGCCGTCGGACGCGCAGGTGATCGGCGCCGTGCAGCGTGGGCGGACCAAGGCGACGCTGGTCTGCGCCTCGGGCGGTCTACCGGGCGAATTGCACAAGCTGTGGCGCGCCGATGCGCCGGGCAGCTATCATCTCGATTATGGTTTTTCGACCATGGGCTATGAAATTGCCGGTGGGCTCGGCGTCAAGTTGGCGCGGCCGGAGGACGATGTCGTCGTCATGGTCGGGGACGGCTCGTACCTGATGATGAATTCGGAGATCGTCAGCGCAGTGATGATGGGTGTGTCGCTGACCATCGTGCTGCTCGACAATTCAGGCTTTGGCTGCATCAACCGGCTGCAGATGGCGACCGGCGGGGCGAACTTCAACAACCTCTTCCGCGACACTTATCATGTCGAAATGCCGAACGTAGACTTTGCGGCGCATGCGGCATCCATGGGCGCTGTGGCAAAGAAGGTGGGTTCGGTGGCGGAGCTTGAGGCCGAGCTGGCGGCGAGCGAAGGCCAGGGCGGCGTGCGGGTGTTTGTCATTGATACCGATCCGCTGATCACCACGGATGCCGGGGGGCATTGGTGGGATGTGGCGGTGCCGGAGGTGAGCGATCGGCCGACGGTAAATGCGGCGCGCGAGGGATATGTGAAGGCGCTCGCGGCGCAGCGGATTGGGTAGTCACTAGCCTATAGTGGTCGTCACCACCGGGCTTGTCCCGGTGGTCGATGCGGAGGCGAGATGCATTGCCCAGACAGGCCGGGCAATGACGATGAAATGAGAGAATCGAGCGCGGGGAGAGATACCCCTCACCCTGATTTTCGCTGAAAGCGAAAAATCTGTCCCTCTCCCGCGAGGGGCGAGGGAGGTGCGGTGGATGAGGAGACAAGAATGAAAGCCAAGCTTGGGATGTCGCCGATCGCGTGGTGGAACGATGATCTGGTGGAGCTCAGCGATGATGTGTCGCTTGAAGAATGCCTGCGCCAGTCGCGGTCGGCGGGATTTACCGGCATGGAGAAAGGGCGGCGGTTTCCGGATGATCCGGAGGTGATGCTGCCGATACTGCGCGCTGCCGACGTGACGCTCTGTGGCGGGTGGTTCTCGGGGACGCTGATTGAGGAAGAGCTGACGGCAAACAAGGACCGCATTCTGCCGATGATCGAATTGTTCAAGGCGGTCGATGCGCCTTGCATCGTTTATGGCGAAGTGGGGCGGTCGATCCAGGGCAAGCGGAATGTGCCGCTGGCGCAGAAGCCGAAGCTTTCGGACGACGAGATGAAGGCCTATGGGCGCAAGGTGACGCAATTTGGTGAATGGTGCGCCGAGCAGGGCATGCCGCTGAGCTATCATCATCATATGGCGGCCGTGGTTGAGACCGAGCCGGAGTTGGATGCGTTCATGGCAGCTTCAGGAGAAGGCATTCCGCTGTTGCTTGATGCGGGGCACCTTGCTTTTGCAGGCGGCGATCCGCTGCGCGCGATCGACAAGCACCATACACGCATCAACCACGTGCATGTGAAGGATATTCGCCGCGCCGTGGTCGATGGGCTGGATCGGACCCAGCAGAGCTTTTTGGACGCCGTGGCGCTGGGGGCATTCACCGTGCCGGGGGATGGCTCGCTCGACTTTGGCGCGATTGTGCAGCGGCTGGCCGATCACGGCTATGAGGGCTGGTTTGTCGTCGAGGCCGAGCAGGATCCGAAGAAGAACCCGCCGCTCAAAATGGCGCAGGTGGGGCATAAGGAGCTGATGCGGGTGATGACGGCGGCGGGCTACACCGTCGAGACGCAAGGTTTTCCCAACGCGTGACATTTGCTAAGGCATGCGCCAGCTCGGAAGGATTGGCGCATGGCTCTCAAGGAAAACGATCTGAACTGGTTCCGACCACTCTGGCGGCGTGTTGCCATCGTGGTGTTCCTGACGGCCTGGCTGATCTGGGAGGTGGTCTGGACCAAGGAAACGCTGTGGATGGTGCTGGTGGGCGCGGCCCTTGCCTATTCACTCTGGAATTTCTTCTATGCCTTCCCCAAGGAGGAGCCAAAGAATGAGCAAATCCCCCCTGCTGGTCCGATCGACGGCGACGAGCGGCAAGATCCATGATGTGACGCCGGCTTCGGCCGGCTGGACGCATGTCGGGTTTGGGCTGCACAAGCTGAAACCGGGCGAGGCCTATGGCGAGGCGACGGGCGAGCGCGAGGTATGCCTGGTGCTGGTTTCCGGCAAGGGGCGCTTTGCCGTCGACGGCGAGGATTTTGGCGAGCTCGGCGAGCGGATGAGCCCGTTCGAGGGCGCGCCTTGGGCGCTTTATGTGCCGGCGGGGCGAGACTGGGCTGTCGATGCGACGACGGACCTGGAACTCGCAGTGTGTTCGGCGCCGGGCGGCGGGAATTTTCATGCCAAGGTCATTCCGCCGGGGACGCATCCGCGGATTTCTCGCGGCAAGGGCGCTAATGTCAGGCATGTCTACAACATCATGCCGGAGGACGATGGCTCGGCCAATGCGCTCCTGGTCGTTGAAGTGATTACGCCGCAAGGCAATACTTCGTCCTATCCGCCGCATAAGCATGATCAGGACAATCTTCCGCACGAGAGTTTTCTCGAAGAGACCTATTATCATCGCATGAACCCGCCGCAGGGGTTCGCCTTCCAGCGCGTGTTCACCGATGACCGGAGCCTCGATGAAGCGATGGCGATCGAGGATGGGGATGTCACCCTGGTGCCGCGGGGATACCACCCGGTGGCGACGACGGCGGGGTATGATCTTTATTATCTCAACGTCATGGCTGGGCCGAAGCGGGTGTGGAAGTTTTACAATGCGCCCGAACATGAGTGGATGTTGAAGTAGGGCTTCTATCCCAGACTCCGTCATTGCCCGGTTTATCCGGGCAATCCAGTTCGCGATGGCATGGACCACCGAGACAAGCCCGGTGGTGACGGTGGCAGTGAGGCGTTCGAGCTTGACGCCGCGAAGTGCTAATCGAGCATATTTTCCGGAGCTGTGCCGTCGGTGAGGAAGGAGAAGGTGTAAGTTGTGCCTTTGGTGTCGGTTGCCTCGCAGGTGTATTGTGCGGGGCCGGCGGTGGGATCTCCGGCGAGGAGGCACTTTCCCAAGGCTTTTCGGTCGACATTGTTGTTGCCACTGCCGTCTTCGCCTTTGGTGATTTGATCAACAGCGAGTGCGAGATTGCCGTTTTCGGCGCTGGCTGGCCCGCTGAGGACGAAGAAGCGGCCGTTTGGATCGTCGGTCCAGATGGAGAGGTCCATGCGGCTATCGGTATAGACCACCTGCATGACTTCGCCCGAGCAGAGGCTGGTCAGGTTTTCGTTGCCGACAAGAAAGCTCTGACAGGTGCCGCGGAGGGTGAAGACCGAATGGGGTTCGGCGCTTTGGGCGGTGGGGGACATCAGCAGGAGGCCGGTCACTAGGGGCAGGAATTTCATGGGCTCACAGGGCTTTGGGCCCGTCAATTGTCCAAATGAAAAAGGGCGCTGTGGTGGCGCCCTTCTTGTTTCCAAGTTTGCCGGCTCCCGATGATGGATTGCCGGGACAAGCCCGGCGATGACGACGGGGAGGATGGATGGAAGCTGCCCGCTTGCGTCAGCGGCCCTGGAACACGCTCTTGTCGGCCATGACGCCGGTGATCTCGCTCACTTTGACCGCCCTGCCCTCTTTCACCGATTTCAGCGCGGCATCGGCCAATGCAAGCGCTATGAGACCATCGGTGCCGCTGGGGGATGCCGGGGATTTGGATTCGACAAAATCGATGAAGCTCGAGATTTCGCGGGCATAGGCTTCGGTGTAGCGGGTCATGAAGAAGTCGTGGAGCGGCGGGCGGGTATAGCCCGAGGCATTGGCGACTTCGATCGAGACGGGGCGCTGGTTTTCGATGGCGACGGCGCCCTTGGAGCCATGCACTTCGACGCGCTGATCATAGCCATAAGTGGCGCGGCGGGAATTGGAGATGGTCGCGTGCTTGCCCGAGGCCGTCGAGAGCATGACTGAAACGCTGTCATAATCGCCGGCGGCGCCGATGGCCGGGTCGACGAGGACAGAGCCCTGGGCGGTAACGGTTTCGATCTCTTCGCCCAGCATGAAGCGGGCAATGTCGAAGTCGTGGATGGTCATATCGCGGAAAATGCCGCCCGAGCGCTTGATGTAGTCGACGCCCGGCGCGCCGGGATCGCGCGAGGTGATGGTCACCATTTCGACGGCGCCGACCTGGCCTTCCTCGATCGCCTGCTTGACGGCCTGGAAGTGCGGATCGAAGCGGCGGTTGAAGCCGACCATTAGGGTCGCGCCGGTTTCGTCGACGACGCGGAGACAGGCTTTGACGCGCTCGACATCGAGGTCGACTGGTTTTTCGCAGAAGATCGCCTTGCCGGCGCGGGCGAAGCGCTCGATCAGATCGGCATGGGTGTCAGTGGGGGTACAGATGACCACGGCGTCGATATCGGCGGCGGATTCTATGGCTTCAATGGTGCGGACTTCGGCGCCGTACTGGGTTGCAATGGCATTGGCCGCATCAGCCATTGGGTCGGCGACGGCGGCGAGCTTTGCCTTGGGATTGGAGCCAATGGCCTTGGCGTGAACCTTGCCAATGCGGCCGGCGCCGAGAAGGCCAAAACGAACGGTCATAGGGGTACCTCCACCCGAAATTGCTGTGGAATGAATAGGCGATTTTTCAAGCGGATGGAATGAGAATTCTACCTAATCGAGCGGGGGTTCTGCATCCGTTTGACCGGCCCCTGCGCTCTTCATTGCGGGGGCGTGTCCGGCGATCCATCGCGCCGCCACATAGACTACCCGGACAAGCTAGGTAGTGACGAAAGAGCGGATAGGTCGGCATCGCGCTGCGTATGCATCTGGCTATGAGACCTCTTCGGGGTCTCCTCTGTGCTCTTAGTTTTCCCGCGCCCGCTCAAGGATACGCTTGCATTCGAGGAGTTCGCGGAGAACTTCGGAGAGCTTGTTGCGCGAGTCTTCATCGAGCGCCGGATCGGCGGTCATCACGGCTTCTTCGATCTCGGCTTCGTCGGCGGCGGCCTGGGCTTCCTCGATGAGGGGGATAATCTCGTCGAGGCCTTTGCCTTCGCCGACGGCGATGACATAGCGCGGGCCCTGATCCTTGAGGATCTTTTGCACGCCCTTGATGGTAAAGCCTTGATCGTAAAGCAGATGCCGGATGCCGCGGAGCAGCATCACGTCTTCGGGGCGATAATAGCGGCGCCCGCCCCCACGCTTCAGGGGGCGAATGGTCGCGAAGCGGGTTTCCCAGAATCGGAGCACGTGCTGAGGAAGATCAAGTTCCTCGGCGGCCTCAGAAATTGTCCGGAAGGCGTCTGGCGACTTGTCCAAACCGCTGTGCCCCTCAGTAAGAAAGCCTTACTTTTCAGCGGCAACCATAGACTTGTTGATTTTGGACTTCAACACGTTGCTGGGTTTGAACACAAGAACCTGGCGGGGAGAGATCGGGACTTCCTCGCCGGTCTTTGGATTGCGCCCGATGCGCTCGTTTTTCGAGCGGACCTGGAACGATCCGAAGGAGGAAAGTTTCACATTGGCCCCGGTAATCAGCGCCTCCGTGATGAGTTCGAGAACGCGCTCGACCAATTCGGCCGACTCGGTTCGCGATAGACCCACAGTTCCGTAAACCGCTTCCGCAAGGTCGGCCCGCGTTACCGTCTTCTGCGTCATTCGCACCCCCGTGGTTAGGACTGACTTTCCAAGCCAGCGTGATATTTTTTCTTGCGCTGTTGCCGCCCTGACGATGCAGATTGGCAGGAAAACCTTCCTTCGATCGACGTAGCCACGGCAGCTCCGTGCCAGGCTTCAACGCCGGGTTCCTCCGCCCGGAGGAACACTAACCCCCTGAAACGCTTGAGGTCAATCGGCTCAGTTGCCTTACCAACGAATGAGCGAGGCCCCCCAGGTAAAGCCGCCACCCATAGCTTCGAGCATGACCAGATCACCCTGCTTGATACGTCCGTCGCCCACCGCCACGCTCAAGGCAAGCGGCACGGAAGCGGCGGAGGTATTGGCGTGGATATCAACGGTCATGACGACTTTTTCGGGCGGCAGGCCAAGCTTCTGCCCTGCCCCATCGATGATGCGCTTGTTGGCCTGGTGCGGGACGAACCAATCGAGGTCGTCGACCGTGTGGCCGCTCTGCTCGAGCGTCTTGTAGACGACATCGGTGATCTTGCCGACCGCGTGGCGGAAGACTTCTGGGCCCTGCATGTGAACATGGCCCGCCGTACCGGTCGAGGACGGGCCGCCATCGACATAGAGCTTATCCCAATGATGCCCATCGGAACGGAGCGCCGAAGCGATGATGCCGCGTTCGGGTTCGCCGTCGGCCAGCTCGACACGCTCGAGAATCATGGCGCCCGCGCCATCGCCGAAAAGCACGCAGGTGGTGCGGTCGGTCCAATCGAGGAGGCGGGTGAAGGTCTCGGCGCCGATAACCAGCGCGCGTTTGGCAAGACCGTTCTTGAGATAGGAATCGGCGGTGGTAACGCCATAGACAAAACCGGAGCACACCGCCTGCACGTCGAAGGCAAAGCCATGGTGCATGCCGAGCTTCATCTGCACGAGCGTTGCAGCGGCGGGAAAGGTGTAATCAGGGGTGGTCGTCGCAACGATGATCAGGTCGATATCGTCGGGCGTCAGGCCGGCATTATCGAGCGCAGCCCTCGCGGCGGCTGTCGCGAGGTCGGAGGTGAACTCACCCTCGGCCGCGACGTGCCGCTCCTTGATGCCGACGCGCTGCTGAATCCACTCATCGGACGTATCGACCGTCTTGGCCAATTCCGCGTTGGTGACGATCTTCTGGGGCAGGTAGCTTCCGACCCCACGCACAATGGAACGAACTCTGGTCACGCCGACTTGGCCTCGGAATCAGACGGCAGCTCCGGAGGTGCCGTGTTGACAGGAAAACGCTGCATGGTATCGCCGATCTTGTCGATCAGACGGCTGCGCGCCATTTCATAGGCCAAGCCCAGGGCACTCTTGTAGCCCACTTCGTCCGTGCCGCCATGCGATTTTATAACGATGCCATTCAGACCCATGAACACCCCGCCATTGACGGTGCGCGGGTCCATCTTGCGGCGCAGGGCATTGAGGGCGGAACTGGCAAAGAAGGCGCCGAGCATGCTGACCCAGTTCGCCTTGAGCGCGGTGCGCAGATAAGACGCGACCTGGCGGGCCGTGCCCTCGGCGGTCTTGAGCGCGATGTTGCCGACAAAGCCTTCGGTGACGACGACGTCGACCGTGCCCTTGCCGATATCATCGCCTTCGACGAAGCCATGATAGGTGAAGCCGGCGCCCGAGGCCTGTTGCAGGATTTTCCCCGCTTCCTTGATGTAGTCGAGGCCCTTCACTTCCTCGGTGCCGACATTGAGAAGGCCGACCGTGGGCGACTCGGCGTCGAAGAGCGAACGGGCAAGCGCCGATCCGAGAATGGCATAATCGACAAGCTGGCGCGCGTCGGCGCCGATGGTCGCGCCCATATCGAGAACGATGATATCCGAGCGTAAGGTCGGCCAGATGGCGGCGATGCCGGGCCGGGAAATGCCTTCCATGGGGCGGAGGCAGAAAGTTGCCATGGCCATGAGCGCGCCGGTATTGCCGCCGGAAATGGCGACATCGGCCTCCCCATCCTTGACCGCCTGGATCGCCATCCACATGGAGGAAACGTTCTTGCCCTTGCGCAGCGCCTGGCTCGGCTTTTCGTCCATGGCGATCACGGCCTCGCAATGACGAACCGTGCTGGCGGGCTTGAGCTTGGGAAACTCGTCGAGCAGCGGGTCAATCTGCTCTTTGCGGCCATGGAAGATGAAGCGGATATTCTTCCGCTCGCGCAAGGCGAGATCTGCCCCGTGGATGACTGCGCGCGGGGCGTGGTCGCCGCCCATGGCATCCACGGAAATCGTTATGGAATCGGTCATTTCAGCCCGTTTTTCGGCCCGCGTGGGCAGGCATGCCAACATATCCCATCAAGGGTCGGGTGCAAGCCCCGACCGGGATGGCTCACTCTTGGTTCTTCGGCTTCAACCGCGCGAGCGCGGCGAAGGGCCCGGTGCCCGGATCGATCGCCTGGGGTGCAACCGTGCTCAAATCTTCCGCCGGGAGACGGGGATAGGGGTCGATGGCGAGCGCCAGAGTCTCGACCACCAGTGCGCTAAGATCGACCTCAGCGCCATCGATGTGATCGGGGAAATCGTCGTCTTCGAGGTCGACGAACACTTCGGAGCCTGGCGCCGGGGCGTCGTCCATGGCCGAAGCCGGAAGGAAGACGCGATCGATTTCTTCGTGGATATCCTGGGTGACCGGCTCGAAGCTGACAACCGAGGGTTGGGTGATGCTGGCTTCGAGCGTGCCCTGAGCCCTCAGACCACCGCGCAGGGGCACGACCGTGAGCGTCGCGACAAAGCGCTCGACGCTGGTGATCTTCATGATTTCGGCGATCTTTTCGCGCGTGGGCGCGTCGGCGTCGACGCTCACCGAGCGTCCGCCGGCCGGCAATTTGTCGATGCGCACGATGGCGTCGAAGAGAGGTTCGGTGTGGTCACTCATGCAGCAGGTCCGAAAGTCACTGTTCCAGCCGTAATGGTTTCAACCGGCTGGGCCGCAAGGGCGGCATCCTGGGCAAAGACATAATCGGCAAGGCGCTGAGCCTCTTCGATATTGTGCCCATCATAGATATTGCGCGAAAGCACGGCGGCAAGGGCTTCGCGATCACGGCGATCCATAGCGTCATTGATGGCAGCAAGAAGGCCGAAGAAGAGATTGCCCATCTTCTGGATCTTCTTGGGCACGCCGAGATCCCCTGCCCCCATTTCCCGCAAGGAGCGATCCATGTCCTTGAAAAAGAGATCGAAAACCGCCTGGCTGAAATCCTTGCCGGCGCCGGTATTGGCGCGGAGGCGGCGGAAGACGAGGGCCATGTGGAGGCTAATCATGTCGAAGCGCCCGGTGACCGTATCGGGCACGCCCCACTCGGCGTAAAAGACCGGTTGCCGGGATTGCGCCACAATGGCCCGATAGACGCCGTAAACAGCGTCGGTCGCGGTGTTTTTGCGGAACAGAGACAGGATCATGGGATTGCGCTCAGCCTCGGGATGGGTCAAACACATGCATTGTTTGCCGGCCAATGCCAACTTGTCAGCGCAGTCTTCTGACAGCTAAACATTTCGGCGACCAACGGGCACGCGCCTTGTTGTCACGCCTTTAGTCGAGAGCCATCGGGAAAGTCAAATTCATGCCCATGCGTATTGCTTCCGCTCCCATCGCGCCGTTCGCTGCTGCAGCCCTGCTGGCTGTGGCGCTGGCAGCCTGTACGAGCAGCACCTCGCTCGTGACCAAGCGCACCCAGGGCTATGAAATTTCCGACAGCGCGATGCAGCAGATCCGCGTGGGCCAGAGCGAGCAGCTCGTGACCCTCGTGCTCGGTTCGCCGCAATCGACCAATACTTTCGGCGACCAGACCGCCTGGTATTATGTGCAGACCAAGGTGCAGCAGACCTCGTTCGGCATGACGACCGCGATGGACCGGACGGTGCTCGCCATCTATTTCGACAAGAACAAGAAGGTCATCGACAAGGCCGTCTATTCGGCAGCCGACGGCAAGACCGTCACCATCGAGAGCCGTCGCACACCATCCTTCGGCGAAGACCGCACATTTATCGACCAGATCCTGCAGTCGTTCTGAGTTTTATTCCATCAGGCATGGGAAGCTCCGGTGGATGCCGGGGCTTTTTTTGCTTTTTGGGGCTCATACGAGACGGTCGAGACGAAATCCACCAGCGACGCAGCGACAATTTAGGCACAAAGCAACGCAATCGCGGGATTGGCATTGTGAAAGTATTCATTAACCAATGGAGTTGATCAATGCTTCGTACAGTTGCCGCTGCGGTTGCCATGGCCGGCATTTTCGCTGCACTCCCCGTCCAGGCCCAGACCACCATCGGTGGCATTACCGTGCCTGCCGAACAGTCCGCCGCTCTCGATGAGTATTGCCGTTCGCTCGTTCGCGAAGCTGATCCCGGGGCTGGCGATACCGGCGCCACTGCAGCCGACCCCACCAACACTGATGGCACCGTGACCACCGGCGCCCCGATGGCCGGCGATATCGATCTCTCCCAGATCACGGTGAGCGATTGCCGCGACGCCGGCTACTATACGACGCCGCAGACGGGCTCCAACTGATCTAAGTCTGACGTCCGGCGCGGACAGGCTGCGCCGGACTTTTCTTCAGGCCTTGTCGCCGAGATCGGCGCCGGCTGTCCGCGCAATGCTATCCAATGCGCCATTGACCATGCCCGTTGCGTCGTCTTCAAAGAAGGCGCGGGCAACATCCACATATTCGGTGATGACCACGCGGGGCGGAATGTCCTGGCGATGCAGGAGCTCGAAGGCTGCGGCACGCAGGATGGCGCGCAGGGTGGCGTCGACACGTTCCATCGGCCAGTCTTCGGCGAGGGCCTTGTCGATCGCCGGATCGATATTGAGCTGCTGCTTGGTGACGCCGCGTACGATCTGGCGGAAAAAATCGGCATCGGCGGGGAGGTATTGCTCGCCTTCGATCTCGCGGCCGAGGTGAAAGGCGCCGAACTGGGCGAGCGTATCTTCGAGCGTCGTGCGGCCCACATCCATCTGGTAGAGCGCCTGAACGGCGGCGAGGCGGGCAGCGCCGCGCTGATTGGCCGGACGGGAGCCGGCGGGGTCGCGTTTGGGAATATCAGTCATCTATGCGTTCAACTTTGCCTTGAGGGCAGCAAGGGCTAATGCGGCGCGCGCAGCATCGCCGCCGCGGTCGCCTTCGGTTTTACGGGCGCGGGTCCAGGCCTGGCCTTCGTTCTCGACAGTGAGAATGCCGATGCCGAGCGGCAAGGCATCGACCACGGCCAATTCGGCGAGCGCGCGAATGCTTTCGTTGGCGACGGCGACATAGTGATTGGACTGGCCGCGGATGACGCAGCCGAGGGCCACGAAGCCGTCGTAGGCGTCGGTATCGAGCGCCATGGCGATGCCGACAGGAACTTCCATGGCTCCAGGAACGGGGATGGTTTCGTAAGTCGCGCCAGCAGCCTCGAGCGCAGCAATGGCGCCGGCCTTCATTTCATCGGCGATAGCCGGATAGGCCCGGCCTTCGACGATCAGGAAATGCAACCCCTGGGCGGAATTGGCTTCGATCGGGAAGCGCTCGCCATATGAATCCATAGCCATCATCCTCAACTCAAGCCGCACCGGCTCGCCTGCTTCGCAAAGCAGGCCGAAGCTCACCAAACCCTTAGTATCCCCGGCGAGTCAGCGCAACTGTGGGCAAGAGGCGCGGATCAATCATCCTCGGGAAGCGGCGGGGTGGCCTGGGCATCGAGCTCGGTCAGAAAGGCCCGGAAATCATTGGCCGCGGAGAAATTCTTGTAGACCGAAGCGAAGCGGACAAAGGCGACGTCATCAAGACCCTTGAGGCCTTCCATCACATATTCACCGATCTGGTCGGAGGTGATTTCGACATCGCCGAGGCTTTCGAGCTGGCGCACGATGCCGGAGATCATACGCTCGACGCGCTCGGGATCGACCGACCGCTTGCGCAGCGCCGTGTTGATGGAGCGCGTGAGCTTTTCGCGATCGAACGGGACCTTGCGGCCCGATTTCTTGACCACCATGAGATCGCGAAGCTGCACGCGCTCGAAGGTGGTGAAGCGGCCGCCGCAGGCATTGCACACGCGGCGGCGGCGGATAGCACCCGAATCTTCGGTCGGGCGGCTATCCTTCACCTGGGTATCGTCATTGCCACAATAGGGGCAGCGCATCGATTGCCTTTATCTTAGCCGTAAATAGGGAAGCGGTCGGTCAGCGTCTTGACCTTGGCACGGACAGCGGCTTCGACGGCGCCGTTGTTGTCATCGCCATTGGTCTTGAGGCCATCGAGCACTTCGATGATGAGTTCCCCGATGGTCTGGAATTCGGCCGTGCCGAAGCCGCGCGTGGTGCCCGCCGGCGTGCCGAGGCGAACGCCGGAGGTGATCGCCGGCTTTTCCGGATCGAACGGCACGGCGTTCTTGTTGCAGGTGATGTGCGCACGGCCGAGCGCGGTCTCGGTCGCCTTGCCGGTCAGGCCCTTGGGACGGAGATCGACCAGCATCAGGTGATTGTCGGTGCCGCCCGAGACGATATCGACGCCGCCCTTGACGAGGGTTTCGGCCAGGATTTTGGCATTGGCGACAACCTGGGCCGCGTATTGCTTGAATTCGGGTTGCAGCGCTTCCTTGAAGGCGACCGCCTTGGCCGCAATGACATGCATCAGCGGCCCCCCCTGGATGCCGGGGAAAATGGCCGAGTTGATCTTCTTGGCGATGTCCTCGTCATTGGTGAGGATCAGGCCGCCGCGCGGACCGCGAAGGGTCTTGTGGGTCGTCGTCGTCGCCACATGGGCATGGGGGAATGGGCTCGGATAGACGCCACCGGCAACGAGGCCGGCCACGTGCGCCATATCGACGAACAGAATGGCACCGACTTCATCGGCGATCTGGCGGAATTCCGCCCAATCGACAATGCGGGAATAGGCCGAGAAGCCCGCAACGATCATCTTGGGCTTGTGCTCGCGGGCGAGCTGGCGCACCTGGTCCATGTCCATGCGGCCATCCTGCTTGCGCAGGCCATACTGGATGGCATTGAACCACTTGCCGGACTGGTTGGGCTTGGCGCCATGAGTCAGGTGACCGCCGGCATCGAGCGACATGCCGAGGATGGTGTCGCCCGGCTGGATCAGCGCCTGATAGACGCCTTGATTGGCCTGCGAGCCGGAATTGGGCTGGACGTTGGCGAAGCCGACGCCAAAAAGCTGCTTGGCGCGCTCGATGGCAAGCGTTTCGGCCACGTCAACAAACTGGCAGCCGCCATAGTAGCGCTTGCCCGGATAGCCTTCGGCATATTTGTTGGTGAGAACCGAGCCCTGGGCTTCGAGGACTGCCTGGGAAACGATGTTTTCCGAAGCGATCAGCTCGATTTCGCTCTGCTGGCGGCCAAGCTCATCCTGAATGGCCTGGGCGATTTCCGGATCGGTTTCGGCAACCGCGGCGGAAAAGAAATGCGGAAAGAGCGGAGTAGACGTGGCAGCGCTCATGCGAAGGTTTCCTCATGAAGGATCGGGGTGACCGGCACGGCGGTGCCTTTATCACGGCGGATAGCGCGAATCCACGGACGATACAGCTGTATTGAATCCATGGGGCTCCCCTGATCGTGGATGGGTTGCCCAGGCGAGCGGCTCTCGTGACGTTCGCGTTCCCCGATGGTTCCCCATCTTTTCTCGCCAGTTGCGCGAACGCGCTCCTTATGCCGCAAAAGCGCAGTGAGGAAAAGAGCTAATGCCGCGCAACCCTTGGCCGCCGGCAACATTGAATCGGCAATCGGCATAGCGGGCCTCTGGCCCAGGAGTTTTGAAATGAACAAATTCGCCTCCGTTGTCGGCGCGCTGACCCTTGGCAGCATGGCTGCCCTGACCGCCCTCCCCGCCCAGGCGCAGAACGTCACTCTCAGCTTCGGCCAAAAATATCAGGTCGTTGAAACCTATTGCGATCGCTACCCGTCGGATCCGGATTGCGACAGCTTCTATCGCGGCAGCTGGCGCGATCGCGACTATCAGCGCTTCTACAGCACCCGCCGCGCACCGATCGACAATATCGCCTCGGGCCTTTTCGGCTTTACCTTTGGCGCGGCCCTTGGCTCGATCATCGCCAACAGCAATGCCAATGCGCGCAGCGGCGATGTCGTTGTTTCCAACAGCCGCAGCTACGATGCCCATGTGCAGGCTTGCTACAACCGCTATCGTTCCTACGACGAAGAAACCAATACGTTCATGGGTTATGACGGCGTCCGCCGTCAGTGCCAGCTCTAAGCGTATTTCCCAGGCTTTTTCGGCTCGGCGACCGGTTCCGGTTCGCCGAGCTTTTTCATGAGCTTGGCATGGGCAAGCCGCTGCATGTGCAGGCGGCTGGCATTGACTGGCGTGATAACGAAGACTTCCGTGCCGGTCACTTCGTCGATCGCGGCGACGCGCATGACCTGCCCCATCTGCACGAATTCGAACAACACCTCGCCCGGCATTGGACCTCCATTGGTACAAAGAGCTTAGCAGGGATTCGGGGAAGGCGGCCACTGGGGTAGCGCGGCCTAAAGGAAAATCCCCGCGGCTGCGGGGATTTTGCGGGTCGGTGTGTTCGTCCCATTCGAGCGTAGTCTTATGGCCTTGATCTCTCAAGATGCTCCACCGGAGCATTTGCCATAACGGATGAGATCAAGCGTCGAAGCTGACCTTGCCCTGCTCGTCGAACTTGTAAACGTCGTCACGGAAGCTGACGGTGCCTTTGCGGTTGGCCCAGGCCGTGATGTAGGTCGTGTGGATCGGCACGCGGGCCTTGCACTCGACGTCGAGGCGCTGGAGCGAGTCAAAGGTCGAGTCGACCTTCTGCTGATCCCAATCGCCATTGTCGCGCAGGAGCCAATTGACCAGCTGGTTGACGCCATCGACGCGGACGCAGCCCGAGGAGTGGAAGCGGGCGTTTTCGCCGAACAGCGCCTTGGTCGGAGTGTCGTGCAGGTAGCAATCGTAGGGATTATAGAAGTTGATCTTGCAGTGGCCCATGGAGTTGGCGGCGCCGGGCTCCTGGCGATACATGTAATTGACTTCGGCGTCGCTGATATTGGACCAGTTGATGGTCGAAGGATCAACCTTGTTACCCGAACCGTCGTAGATGAAGATATTCTGCTCGGTCAGGTAGTTCGGGTTTTCCATCATGTACTTGGTCAGGTCCTGGCGAACCAGCGACTTGGGCACATGCCAATAAGGGTTGAAGTTGATCTGGCTGATCTTGCTGGCCATGATCGGGGTGGCGCGCTCGACGCGACCGACAACGGCGGTATGTCGCTGCTCGACCATACCGTCATTGACCGCCTCGATGGTGGCGGCCGGGATGTTGACCACGACATAGCGCGGGTTGAGGTTCGCGGCCATGTTCTGGACGCGGGTGTAATTGAGATAGAGCTGCTGCAGGCGCGTCTGGGCCGGGACCGCCATGGCATACCAGGTGGCTTCATCGACCTGGCCATTGACGACGAGGCCGTGACGGGCCTGGAAGGCGCGAACGCCGGCGTCGGTCGCAGCATCGAAGACATCGTTGACGTTTTCGACGAGCGCCATGTCGCCCGAGGAAATCAGCCTGCGCTTGAGCGCCACGACCGCGCGCGAGGACTTGCCGAGGTTGAGCCCATAGGCTTCCTGCGGGATTTCCTCCCAGCCGCCGGCGGCGACGAAGGGCTCATACTGTGAAATGGCGAGCTGGAGGTTGTAGACCGTATCGTAGGACAGGATCGGCTCATTGGTGGAAATGAGCGCTTCGGCAGCGGCAGTGGCGCCGCCCTGATCCGCATCGCGCAGCACACGATTGCGCGCGAACATGTCCCAGATCGACTCTCCCTCCTGCGCCCGGGCCATGGTCGGCAACAGCGCGGTGCTGGCACCGGCGATGGCCATGGTCTGGATAAAGGAACGTCGATTTATCCGCATATCGTCACCCAAGATTCGCTTCGCCTCGATTTCGGGCGATACCATTGCCAAACCCTGCTCCACAACGGCGGTCAACGCCTTGTGAACCATGGTGGCACGTCCGTCCATAAAACGAGAAATGGTTTAAAACTCGGTAATCCGGCTGCGCCCCATTTGCGGCACAAATAAGAAACGCCGGCCATTGGCCGGCGTCTCCGCAATGAGTGTGGCGTGGAGGCAACACGTGCCCACACCCGCTCGCTATGTTCCATCCGGCCTGCGCACGGCAGGCCGATGATGCTGTCGAGGCTGACCCGCAGGCCGGCGCTTCGCCTAGAGCTTATAAAGGATCTGATCGACCCAGAAGCGCTCGAGGCGTGCGAGAGCCTTGTTGAGGTTGTCGAACTCGTCATCGCCCAGACCGCCGACCTTATCGATCGACTTGAGGTGACGATCATAGAGTTCGTCGATGACTTCCGCGACTTCTTCGCCCTTGGGGGTGAGGCGAATGCGGACCGAACGACGATCGGTGCGCGAGCGCTCCTGGAAGATGTAGCCGGTTTCGACGAGCTTCTTGAGATTGTAGGAGACGTTGGAGCCGAGATAGTAACCACGCGAACGCAGTTCGCCGGCGGTCAGTTCGCTATCGCCGATGTTGAACATCAGCAGCGCCTGGACAGGGTTGATATCGTCCCAACCCATGCGGTCGAACTCATCCTTGATCAGGTCGAGCAGGCGACGGTGCAGGCGCTCCACGCGGGAGACAGCTTCGAGATAGAGGGGCTTGAGACCTTCCGGACGGTTTGGAGAAAGTGCCTCAGCTGCGTTCGATTTGATTGCCATAGTGTGCCTCACTGTTTTTCTCTGCGTGCGATTTTTCGCATCTCATGAGGCCAAACTACGACGGCCGGACTAAGATCACCCTAAACAGCACGCTTAATGGCATCTTACTGGAAAGCAATGAGAATTTGGCTTAACGGTTCGTCACACCGGTGCATAAACTTGTAACCTTTCCGGGGTGTAAACGGGGCGAGCCCCCTCACCTCGTCATCCGGAGGCGGGCAAAGTCAGTCCGCGGCCTGCTGCCGGGTGAAGCGGAAGCTCAGCGCAAAGATGACCGAAATAGCCGCGAGCAGCACGATGCGCACGGCAAAGCCCAGGGCCGACATGCGAACGTCGGGACTGCCGGCGACATAGAGCGCGAGTTCGGCGCCGGTCGAGCCGACCAGCAGCACCGCACCCCAGCTCGCCTTGAGCCAGAGGCCGACGCCGGCGAAAAGCCGCGATAGCGAGAAGATGCCGAGGAGAATGAAGCCGGTGGGGCCCATGACGGCGAGCGGGCTGGTTTCGCCGAGATTGATGCCGAGCAGCCGACCGGCATCGCTGAGCCCCAGCGCGAGACTGAGAAGGGCGACAATGCGAATATAAAGACCGAGCTGGGGCGACTTGAACATGGCTCTTTAGTAGCGAGCGCAGGCATCTGCGACAAGCGGCGGCTTGGACATGCGCGACGCCCCTGATAAGACCCCATCAGCCAACGTGGGCACGGCCCCGCCGCCTTCCGCATCTCCGCTGCGGATCGCGCATCGCCGGCAGGCACCAAGACCACGCAGCAAGGAATAATACGATGAGCGAAAGCTGGCCAAAGCACGACATGTCCTTCCTCCAGGGCCGCAGGCCGCGCCGGTTGCGACGGACGGAGTGGAGCCGGAACATGGTGCGCGAGACCGAACTCTTGCCGCGCGACCTGATCTGGCCGCTCTTCGTCATCGAGGGGCAGAACGAGCGGACACAGATCAAGACGATGCCCGGCGTCGAGCGGCTTACGATCGATCTTTTGGTTGAGGCGGCGAAGGCGGCCCGCGATGCCGGCATTCCGGCGCTAGCGCTTTTCCCGAATACGCCGGACCATTTACGCAGCGAAGACGGGGCCGAAGCATATAACCCGGACAATTTGATGTGCCGGGCGCTGGCCGCTATCAAATCGGCAGTGCCCGAGATCGGGCTGATCGCCGACGTGGCGCTCGACGAATATTCGAGCGACGGGCAGGACGGGCTTGTAAGGGATGGTCATATCCTCAATGACGAGACTGTAGCGGCCATGGTCAGATCGGCCCTCGTGCAGGCCAAGGCTGGCGCAGACATCATCGCCCCCTCTGACATGATGGATGGGCGGGTGGCGGCGATCCGTCATGCGCTCGATGCCGACGGGTTCGAGCACGTGCAGATTATGTCCTACGCGGCCAAGTATGCGTCCTGCTATTATGGTCCGTTCCGCGAGGCGGTCGGTTCGGGCAGCCGGCTGCGCGGCGACAAGCGCACCTATCAGATGGATTACGCCAATTCGGACGAGGCGCTGCGTGAGATCGAGCAGGATATCGCGGAGGGCGCGGACAGCGTGATGATCAAGCCGGGCATGCCCTATCTCGACATCGTGCGCCGCGCCAAGGACGCCTTCAACGTGCCGATCTATGTTTATCAGGTGAGCGGGGAATATGCGATGATCGAGCTCGCCGGGGCAGCCGGCGCGATCAACCGCGATGCAGCTGTGCTCGAAAGCCTCTGGGCCTTCAAGCGCGCCGGCGCCAATGGCATCCTGACCTATTACGCGCTCGAAATGGCGCGGAAGCTCGGGCGCTAGACCGTTTCTTCCGGCGCTGCTGCAACCTCTTCCCTGGCGCGCGCTCTGCGGCGGCGCGCCATGGTTGCGCTGACGATACCTCCGCTGGCGACCAAGGCTATGCCGATGATCGCGATGGCGTCGGGCGCATGGCCGAAAATGACCCAGCCAAAAAGCGCGGCCCAGCCGAGGTGGAGATAGTTCATGGGCGCGAGAATCGCGGCGGGCGCATAGCGATAAGACTGGGTCAGAAGATAGTGCCCGAGCCCGGCCGAGACGCCGAGGCTAAGAAACAAGACGACCTGAAGTGCAGTCGGCGTTTGGCCATAGAGCGTCCAAGGCAGCATGATGCCAAAGATAATGGCGCCGAAAAGGGCCGTGTAGAAGAGGAGTGTCAAGGTGCGCTCGGTGCGTGCAAGCACGCGCGACAGGAGATTATAGCCCGTCGCAAAGACCACATTGCCGAGTGTCAGCGCTACACCCAGGGGATCGAGGCCGCCACCCGGGCGAGCGATCAACAAGACGCCGCCAAATCCAAGACCTGCGGCAAACCAGGCGGCCGGGCTGACAGCTTCGTTCAGCAGAGAGCCGGAGAGCAGGATCACGAGGACTGGCGAGAGATAGGCAATGGCGGTCGCCTCGGCGAGCGGCATCCGCTGGAGCGCCAGGCCCATGAGCAAAGACCCGAGTGCCAGACTACCACCGCGCACAATGACAAGCGCCGGGCGCGTCATCTGGATCATCCGCCGCCCCTGAAAGGGAGCGACGACAGCGATCATCAGCAGGGCATGGGTGATATAGCGGACGGCCATGACCAGCGGCACATTGTAGTCGGTGACCAGGAGCTTGTTGGCGGTGTCGGTATAGGCGAATAACAGCGTCGCCCCGACAATCAGGGCAAGGCCGCGCAATGGCTGATCGGTCAGCGGCGCGGGGGGCGCGGAAGTGGTCGACATGGGTTGGGTCCGGGGCAGCGAGCGGCAGGGCGACTCGCGAAGGGCGGGATTGGAGCGACAATAGGCGCCAAGGCCCGCCAAGCCTAGCGGAAACGCCTCAATCGCTACGCGGCTTTGCGGCTGACGACCAAGCCGACTTCCTTGGTAACATCGATGGCGCCGTTGCCGGCTTTGAACGCGGATTGAATTGCAGCGCGGAAGGCGGCCTGTTGATCGGGCGGCGCGGTATCGCCGGGTGGGTACGAGGTGAGGGCAAGATAGACGACCTCAGGATCGGTGACGCGCATGGTGGCGGGGTGGATCTTGAGTTCAGCATTGCCGAACTGTGTCTTGAGCAAGTCCCGTGCGCGGTCGAGGCCGAAGGCTTCGCCAGCAGGATCGCGTGGGGCGCTGCCGAAGACGGTGGTCAGGGCATAGAGTTCGGCCATGTTGTTGCGGCCGTTTGTCGTGACCAGAAGCGTGCCGCCGGGCCCTAGCACGCGGTGGAATTCGGCGATGGCGGCGGCCTGATCGGCCATATGGTAGAGCACGTGCATGGCGATGACGGCATCGAAGCTGGCATCTTCAAAGGGAAGATTTGCAGCATCGGCAACCCGCGTCGCGATGTTGGCGAAAGACAGCGGACGGCAGCGGGTTTCGGCTTCCGCGACCATGCCGGGTGACTGATCCAGAAGCGTCAGATCGAGGCCTTAAGGAAGCACTGGCACTGCGTCCTCCCAGAACCAGGCGGGACCACGCCCGACATCGAGTATGTTGGCGCCTGCCGCTGTGGGAAGATGCCGCGCGACCCAGGTGAACCAGGGAACGTCGGCGATTGTGAACCCACCGGAGAGTCGCGCGCGGGCCGCCAGTTTTTCGCTATCGGAATATTGGCGATCCATGCCTTCCGTTATCCGGCTCATCGCGTCCTCCCTGCTCGGGGAAGGATAGGACGGAAGGGCGAACAAGTCATCCGTCCTGGCACGGCTGTTCCATTTCTCGGCCTTGGGTCTTGCATTGCGGCGCGGTCGTGACAATTTCTCGATCATGACCCAGGATTACGCCGACGCCCGCCCTTACCTTCCCGATCCATCGACAGCGCCTGAGCTGTTCGAAGGCGTGTTGACGCGACGCGTCATCGCGCATCTGATCGATCTTGCCGTCATCGGGGCACTGCTGATGGCAGTGTCGGTCGTCGGGCTGATTCTCGGCTTCCTGACCTTCGGCCTCGCTTGGGCGGCGATGTTTCTCGTCGTGCCGGGCGTTATTGTCCTTTATTATGGGGCCACGTTGGGCTCGACGCGGCGCGCCACGATCGGCATGCAGATGATGGATATCGTCCTGACCCCGACGCGCGGACAGCCGCTCGATGGCTGGATGGCCATTCTCCATGCGGGGCTGTTTTGGGTAACCTTCTGGATTTCCTGGCCGATTTCGCTGCTCTTCGCGCTCTTCACACCGCGTCGTCAGATGATCCACGATCTTGTGGTCGGCACGCTGATGATCCGCCGGTCGCCGATGACCCGGCACTGGCAGAATACGCCCCGCACCGCATTTTACTGAAATATTGCGGCAAAAGGGCTTGAGGGGTAAACTCGTTCGATCGCAGCAACGGGTCTTCGATGACCGACCAGACTCCAGAAGCCACGCAACTGTTTCTTACGGCGGCCATGCCATGTCCCTATTTGCCGGGGCACATGGAGCGCAAGCTGTTCACGCACCTGAGCGGCCGCCGCGCTTCGGCACTGCACCATGTTCTGAGCGACAATGGATTTCGCCGTAGCCAGAACCTGATCTACCGGCCCGCCTGCGAGGGCTGCAATGCGTGCCAATCGGTGCGCATCGTTGCCGGGGAATTTGCGGCTTCCGGCCGTTTCCGCCGGGTGCTGCGCAACAATGCGGATCTCTCGATTTCGGTGCGCCCGACGACGGCCACCGCCGAGCAGTACGACCTGTTCAAGCGCTATCTCGAATCCCGCCACGCC
The DNA here is from genome assembly GCF_000970455.1 of Devosia soli. GTDB lineage: Bacteria > Pseudomonadota > Alphaproteobacteria > Rhizobiales > Devosiaceae > Devosia > Devosia soli. Next base: position 390,456 of record NZ_LAJG01000005.1, read on the forward strand.
GGCGGCGGCATGACGCAGATGTCGTATCAGGACTACGAATATATGGTCGAAGATACGCCGGTACAGTCGGTGCTGGTGGAATACCGGCTGCGTGACCATCCCGACGAACCGCTCGTTGCCGTGGCGCTGACCGATGTGATGCCCGACGGGCTTTCGATGGTCTATTCCTTCTACGATCCAGATCTCGCCCACCGAAGCCTTGGGACATTCCTGATCCTCGACCATATCGCGCAGGTACGCTCTGCCGGTCTGCGCTATGTCTATCTCGGCTATTGGGTGAAGGATTCGCCCAAGATGGCCTATAAGGCGCAGTACCGTCCGCTCGAAGTCCAGCGCGGCCACGCCGGCTGGGTGCGGGTAGAGGACTGATGCGACTGGCGTCTGCCGGTCACACCACCATATCAAACACGATCAGACCATCGCGGCCGCCTTCGAGCGCGGCAACGAGTTTGCTGCCCGCGGCCTTATGGTCCGGGTGGACGAGGTATGCATCGCGTGCGGCTTCGTCGACAAAATCCATGGTGAAGCCATCGACAAAGCCTTGGTGTGCGCCTTCGGGCGACACATTGGGGCCGGCATACATGGCGATGAAGCCGGGAACGACTTCACGCAATGATTCAAGTTCGCTGTAAAGCGCGGCGCGCTGCTCTTGCGTTACTTCAGCACGGAAACGGACGAGGACGCAGTGGCGGATCATTTTTGCGAGTCCTTGGAAGGGGTTGGAGTGAGAGTTTGAGTGGCCGAAATATATCAGTCGTCGTCACTCCCCGGTTTGTCCGGGTAGTCCATGCGGAGGCGAGATGGATTGCCGGGACGAGCCCGGCAATGACGATGTAAGGGAGATACGAAAGGCCCCTCCCCCGGCGCTATCCGCCGACCACTCCCCCAAAGGGAGAGATGAAGAAAGGGCGAGACCTCACCCAACGAATTTATTGTTCCTCGGGAAACCCGTCGGCGGCTGGCGGCCGGCAGTGGCGCGGTCGCTCAGCCAATCGGTGAGTTCTTCGGTGGGTTTGGAATAGGTGCGGCCGGAGCTGTCGGTCCAGGTGAGGCCATCCGCGGCATAGAAGGTCTTGATGTCGGAAACGCCGCCATCCTTATAGCGCTGGAGGCGGACGCCCTTGCCGCGGGTCATGGTTGCAAGCTGGGCCATGGGGAAGACAAGGAGCTTGCGGTTTTCGCCGATGGTGGCGACGCGGTCGCCGTCGCAAGGGACGATGAGGCGCGCTTCCTCGGGCAGTGAGACATTGAGGATCTGCTTGCCCTTGCGGGTATTGGCGATGAGATCGTCTTCGGGGACGATGAAGCCATAGCCGGCCGAGGAGGCAATAATACGCTTGGCGCCGGGCTTATAGACAAAGAGCGCGACGATATCCTGGCCCTCTTCCATATCGACCATGATGCGGACAGGCTCCCCCTGGCCGCGGCCGCCGGGGAGCTTGTCGGCGCCGAGCGTATAGACCTTGCCGCCCGTCGTCAGCATCAGGAGCTTATCGGTGGTCTCGCAGTTGAGCGCCAGTTTCAGGCGATCGCCGGCCTTGAACCCCTTTTCGTCGATCGGCGCATTGTGGCCCTTGGGCGCGCGGATCCAGCCCTTTTCCGAGAGGATGACGGTAATCGGCTCGCGCTCGATAAAGGCCTCGGTGATTTCGGCGGCGTCGGCTGTCGGCGCATCGAAATAAACGGTGCGGCGGGCGCCGAGGGCATGCGGGGTGACGCCATCGGCCTCAAAGAGCGGATATGCCTTTTTCAACGCTTCGACCTGCTTGGCGATCTCGCCCCACTGCTTCTTTTCTGAAGCCAGCAGCGCCTGGAGCTTGCCTTGCTCGGTGGTTAGGTTTTCGTGTTCCTTGCGAAGTTCGATTTCCTCGAGTTTGCGCAGGGAACGCAGACGCATGTTGAGGATGGCTTCCGCCTGATTATCTGTCAGGTCGAAGGTCGCCATCAGGCTTTTTTTCGCATCATCCTCCTCGCGGATGATGCGGATCACCTCGTCTAGATTGAGATAGGCGACAATATAGCCTTCGAGCACTTCGAGGCGATTGGCGATCTGTTCGAGCCGGTGCTCGGAGCGGCGGACCAAAACGATCTTGCGGTGATCGAGCCAGGCGCGCAGCGCATCGGCAAGGCTCATGACCTTAGGCGTCGTGCCCTTGTCGAGCACGTTGAGATTGAGCGGGAAGCGCAGTTCAAGCTCGGTGAGCTTAAAGAGCTGTTCCATGAGGATGACCGCGTCAACCGTGCCAGCGCGCGGCTCGAGGACGAGGCGGATATCGTCGGCGCTTTCGTCGCGTACGTCTTTGAGGAGCGGCAGTTTCTTGGCGAGCAGCAGCTCGGCGATCTTTTCGACGAGACGCGATTTCTGCACGCCATAGGGAATCTGGGTGACGACGATCTGATAAACGCCCCTGCCCTTTTCTTCCTTGTGCCAGACGGCACGGTGACGGAAGGCGCCGCGGCCGGTTTCGTAGGAAAGGACGATGGAGGAGCGGGATTCGACGAGGTGACCGCCCGTCGGGAAATCGGGGCCGCGGACGAGGTCGTCCATACTGGGCGGAGCGGAGAGATCGGCGTGGATCAGCTCTTCGGTCGTGGCGCTGGGATTATGGATGAGCTTGAGCGCAGCATTGCAGAGTTCGACGACGTTATGCGGCGGCACCGAGGTCGCCATGCCAACGGCGATGCCGGTCGAGCCATTGGCGAGAAGGTTAGGGAAATTCGAGGGGAGGACGACGGGCTCTTCGTCTTCGCCGTCATAGGTGGGGCGGAAGTCGATGGCGTTTTCGGTGATGCCTTCAAGAAGCCGCATCGAGACTTCGGTCATGCGGGATTCGGTGTAGCGCATGGCCGCGGCGCTATCGCCGTCGATATTGCCGAAATTGCCCTGGCCGTCGACGAGGGGATAGCGGAGGGCAAAGTCCTGTGCGAGGCGCACGAGTGCGTCGTAGATCGATTGGTCGCCGTGGGGGTGGAATTTACCGATGACGTCGCCGACGATACGGGCGGATTTTTTATAACCCTGGCCGGGATCGAGGCGCAGGAGGCGCATGGCGTGGATGATGCGTCGATGGACCGGTTTCAGGCCATCGCGGGCGTCCGGCAAGGCACGCTGGGTGATCGTCGAGAGGGCGTAGCTCAGATACCGTTCTTCGAGCGCCTGCTTGAGATCGACGATGCGCTGATCGTCGGCGGGTGGCAGGGTATCGGCGTCGGACATGCGGTGCTCATGCTCAGGGAGAACGAATCAGGAAGGCAGTATAGCGCCCGCCGCAGAAAGCGACAGGAAAGCCGCGGATTTCTTGGGGATTGCGCGCCTAGTGATGCTCGCGACTGAGAAGATCGACGAGCGCATCGCGAATGGTGGGCTGGTCGATCTGGCGGGCGGACCAGACGTAGCGATCAAGGAAGTGGCCGGTAAGCTTGAAGGCGTCGCGGATGTCGTGGGGCGAGGCATTGCCGCGCTCGTGGAGAAAACTCGGCAGCGGCAGGAGGCGATCGCGATAGGGTTCGGCGGCGGCGCGGGAGACGGCGCGTCCGGATTTTGGGGAGACGTGGGTCAAGTCGGTGGTAACGCCGGTCGAGGCGCAGCTCGTGAGGTCAAGCCCGAAGCCGAGTTCGTCGAGAAGGGAGAGTTCGAAGCGGGCGAGCGCGGCACCGTCGGGCGCGTGGTCGAGGAGGTTGAGAGCCTGGCCGAGAAGGCGATCATGGGGATCGCGCTCGGGGAGAAGGCGCAGGTGCTCAGTGACCAGCTGGGTCAGGTAGAGGCGCGTGCGATCGGCCATGAGATCGGCGGCGCGGCTCTGCATGAGTTCTACGGTGAAGGTACCGAGATGGTCTTCAAGGCGAGCGCGCCATGTAAGGTGAATGGTGTTGCCGACCTGGAGCGTGGCGGCGAGCCTAGGAGACCGTCCGCCCCGCACAAGACCGGCATAGCGGCCGCGACCGGCAACCATGGCCTCGGCGATGAGACTGGTCTCGCCGTGGCGTCGGACGCCTATCAGCAGGGCTTCACCGGTCCATTCCATGACTCAGATGATATCGTTGAGCCAGGCGAAGAGCGCAAGAGCGGCGAGTAGCCAGAGGGCGAGGATGACGAGCAAGCCGGCACGGCTCGTGGGCTTGGCAGCCATCGTTGCGGCATGGATCCGAAAATCGGCAAGCAGGGTGTCGGGGATCAGCTTCATCACGAGGACGATGCCCAACGGGACGATAAGCAGGTCATCGAGATAGCCAAGGACAGGTACGAAATCGGGAATAAGATCAACCGGCGATAGCGCATAAGCGGCAACGCATGCTGCAAGAATGCGCGCCGACCATGGCGTGCGGGGGTCGCGCGCAGCGATCCAAAGCGTCAGCACGTCCCGCTTGATGGCGCGCGCCCAAGTCTTGGCGCGCTCGATAAAAGTCACTTCTTCTCATGCGGAAATTCGAGGCCCATTTCCTGGTAGCGCTCGGGATCGTCGGCCCACTTTTCGCGGACTTTGACGAAGAGGAAAAGGTGGATCGGCACCTCGTACATCGCCATCAGTTCCTTGCGCGATTCCGCGCCGATCGCCTTGATGGTCTGGCCGCCGGCGCCGAGCACAATCTTCTTGTGGCTTTCTCGGGCGAGGTAGATCACCTGGTCGATCTTGTAGGAGCCGTCCTTCTGGATCTTGAAACTCTCGGTCTCTACCGTCGAGGTATAGGGGATTTCGTCGTGAACGCGGAGGAAGAGCTTTTCGCGCGTCACTTCGGCGGCAGTAATGGCCATGGTGAGATCGGTGAGGTGATCTTCCGGGAAATGCCAGGGACCGGGGGGAACGTGCTTTACGCACCAGTCGATGAAATCGGTGACGCCATCACCCTTCAGGGCCGAGAGCATGAAGGTCGATTCAAAACGCAGCCGGCCGTTGAGATCCTGCGCTAGTTCGAGCAGCTTTTCGCGCTTTACCTGGTCGATCTTGTTGAGGATCAAAACTTTTGGGTGCGGAATGTTCTCGAGGCCTTCGATCAGAAGTTCGATATCGGGCGTGATGCCGCGGTCGGCGTCGATCAGGAAGGCGACGATATCGGCATCCCCTGCCCCGCCCCAGGCACTATCGACCATGGCGCGATCGAGCCGGCGCTTGGGGGTAAAGACGCCGGGGGTATCGACGAAGACGAGCTGGGTCTGATCGAGGGTGAGGACGCCGCGCACCTGGCTGCGGGTGGTCTGCGCCTTATGGGTGACGATGGAAACCTTGGTGCCGACCAGCGAATTGAGCAGTGTCGACTTGCCGGCATTGGGCGCACCGACGAGAGCGATGAAGCCGCAGGCGGTATTGGCGAGATCGACGGGCGCGATCGGGTCGGTCATGAGCGGTCCTTCCAAACATTCTGGCGCTTGAGGAAATCCTCGGCAGCCTTGTGTTCGGCTATTTTCTTGGAGGGGCCAGTCGCCGAGATACGCTCGAAACCAGCGAGATCGATGGCGATGGTGAATTCGGGAGCATGGTCGGGGCCGGTGCGCTCGACGAGTGCATAGGTCGGCGGTTCGAGGCCACGCGCCTGCGCCCATTCCTGCAGCGTCGTCTTGGCATCGGCGCGGTGGGTCTGGCCGTCGGCGATGAATTCTTCGAAATGCTTGCGGACGAATTCGGCGGCGGGTTCGAGGCCTCCGTCGAGAAAGATCGCGCCGATAATGGCTTCGGTGACGTCGCCGAGAATGGCTTCCTTATCCGCGCCGCCGGTGCGGGCTTCGCTGTCTCCCAGGATCATTTCGGGTCCGAGGCCAAGCTGGCGGGCGATGATGGCGCAGGTTTCCTTACGCACGAGCGTATTGAGCGTGCGGCTCAATTCGCCCTCATTAGCCTTGGGGAAGCGGGCATAAAGCATGTCCGCCACGACGAGGCCGAGGACGCGATCGCCCAGGAATTCGAGCCGCTGATAGGAGCGCTCGACGCGCTTGCCCGGAGAGACGGCGCTCGAATGGGTCAAGGCGCGCGAGAGAAGATCCGGATCGGCGAAATGATGGCCGAGACGGTTCTGAAGCTGGTCGTGGCTTTTGTCGCGCCGGCTCACGGGGCAGCCGTCGTGTCATATGGCGGGTTGCCATAGACGGATTCGAACATGCGATCCCAGCGGACATTGGCCGGCCACTGCCAGATCTGCCACGGCGGCAGGTTATCCTTGATCGAGAAGAAGCGCGCTTCGGCCTTGGCGATCAGGTTGACGGCGGGCACATAGCCGACCTGAGAGAGAACGCGGCTATCGGCGGAGCGGTCGCGGTTGTCGCCCATCATGAAATAATGGCCGGCGGGCACGACATATTCCGGCGTGTTATCCAGCGGCGCGTTGTCCGAGATTTCCTGGATGATGTGGGTCGTGCCTTCGGGGAACGTTTCGCGATAGACTTGGACCTCGCGGGCATCGCCATTGCTGTCGGTATCGGTCGTCGTGCCGACCAGTTCGCGCTCGATCATAACGTCGTTGATGTAGAGACGCCCTTCCCTCATTTGAATGCGATCGCCCGGCAGACCGACGACGCGCTTGATATATTCCTGGGTCTGCGGGACCGGACGGAAGACGGCGATGTCGCCGCGGTTCGGTTCGCGCCCAAGGATGCGGTTGGAAATCGGCAGCTCGAAATCGAGCAGGCTGAAATCGCCGTAGCGGCCGAGCGAGAAGGAATGCTTGCCGTAGCCCCAGACGAACTTGTTGGCGACGAAGTAATCGCCGATCATCAGGGTCTGCTGCATGGACGCCGTCGGGATCGAAAACGGCTGATAGAGGAAAAAGCGCAGCACGATGGCGATCAGCAGCGCTTCGACAATGACCACGAAAGTATCCCACCATTCGCTGGCGGCGGATTTCTTGACTGACTTGTTGGCAGGTTGGGTCATTGCAGTTCCAGGATAGCGCTGAGGAGAGCGTTAGACGCTTGCCCGCGAGGGGTCAACCGGCAGCGCTTCGATGATGACGAAAGCCTGCGCAAGGCCGGCATCGTCGGTGATGGTGAGGTGAATATGGGGCTCGTGGCCGGGGGGCATGAGACGCTCGAGCGCGCGCAGAGCGCCATTGGTCAGTTTCATCGTAGGCTTGCCCGACGGCAGGTTCACGACGCCCATGTCGCGCCAATAAACGCCAAAACTAAGGCCGGTGCCGAGCGCCTTGGAACACGCTTCCTTAGCGGCGAAACGCTTGGCATAGGACGCCGCCCGCTGGGCCCGGCGATCGGACTTCTTCCGCTCGATCTCGGTAAAGCAGCGATTGGTGAAGCGCTCGCCATAACGCTCGATCGTGTTAGCGATGCGATGGATCTGGATAAGGTCGGAGCCGAGGCCGATGATCATTCTTTTTATTCCTTGAAGGACCCCCACCTAGCCTCCCACTGGGAGGGGGAGGAATTGCGGCAGTGTTTGCCTCGATCTGCTGCCAACCACCACAGCGCCCCTCCCCCTCTCAGGGGGGGGCTGGGTGGGGGTGGACTTCGCTACTTCACGCCCTGAAGACCACGGCTCCCCGGCTTCACCGCTGGAATAGCGGCGAGCTCCGGCGGCAGTTGATCGGCCGGATAGGCGGGGACCTTGAACTCGATCAGCGATACGAGCGGCACGCCCATATCGGCTTCGCCGCCGGAGCGGTCGATGAGGCAGGCGGCGGCGACGACATTGGCGCCGATGGCACGCAGGGCCGCGACGCATTCGCGGATGGAAAGGCCAGTCGAGACGATGTCTTCGACGACGATCACCTTGTCATCGGGCGCAATCTCGAAACCGCGGCGGAGCTCGAACTGACCCTCGACACGTTCCGTATAGAGCGCGGGGAGACCAAGCTGGCGGGCGGTTTCATAGCCGGGAATTATGCCGCCGATTGCTGGGGAAACGACCTTGGTGACGCCTGGAACTTCGGCCTTGATCTTATCGGCCAGCGCCTTGCACAGCTTTTCGGTCTCGGCCGCGTATTGAAAGACCTTTGCCTTTTGCAGGAACAGCGGCGAGCGCAGGCCCGAAGAGAGAATGAAGTGGCCCTCGAGCAGCGCCCCGCACTTGCGGAAAATATCCAGCACTTCCTCAGTCTTCACGGCGCGCACTCCTGTCGATCTTGCCATCCCATTCGAGAGTCGAAATCATGCTCGCCTCGCGAATACCAGCCCGCTGGACGGCAGAAAGGCCCGGGCTGCGCTTGAGCGTTGCCAGAACATCGGTCAATTGCGCAAGATCGCGGACTTCGATTTCGAAAATCATCTGGTGGAAGTCAGGCGAAATCATCCGCATGACGAGATTGTTGATGTTGGCGTCGCAAGAGGCGATGGCCGAGGAAATCTGGGCGAGAGAGCCGGGCTTGTTCACCGATTCCATTGATATGACGGTGGGATAGAGCTGATCCCGCGTCGCCGACACGTCCCAGCGCACATCGACCCAGGCGACGTCGCCATCGTGCTTTTCGATCAAGGCATCCGAGTGGATGGGATAGACCGTGATCGGCGCATTGGGCTCAAGAATGCCCACCAGCCGATCGCCGGGTACCACGCCCTCGCCGGACAGAATGACCGGAGTATGGAAATCGAGCTGGGCCAGCGCCGCCTTGGCTGCCGGGCCCGCATTCTGGCCGCCGGGCACGCGGAACTTGAACTGATTGGTGGCGCGCAGGGCGAACCAGCCGTCGGCGGTGTCGGCCACGGGCAGATCGAGCTTCCGGCGGCGCTTGCGGATACCTTTGACCTTGGCCAGCGCATTGCCGAGGTCCTCGCTGCCAACCTTGCCTTCACCGACTGCGATCAACATTTCCCGGCGCCCCGGATGGCCCAGTTCGTCGGCCAGCGTCTTGGTTTCGGCGTCGTCGAGCATGACGCCTTCGCGCTCGAGCATCATGTTCAGCACGTGTTCGCCGAGCGCCAGCGCGCGCTGCATCGACGACTGACGCACGGCTCGCCGAATGGCGGCCCGCGCCTTGCCTGTAGCGGCAATGCCGATCCAGTTGCTGGGCGGGCGATGGTTCTGGTCGCGCAGGATTTCGACTTCATCGCCCGAGCGCAGCTGGGTAACGAGCGGCAGGATGAGACCGTTGATCTTGGCGCCGACGCAGGTATCCCCGATGTCGGTATGGAGCGCATAGGCAAAGTCGATCGGCGTCGCCCCGCGCGGCAGGGCGATCAGGCGCCCCCGCGGGGTGAAGCAGAAGACCTGATCCTGAAACAGTTCGAGCTTGGTATATTCGAGGAAATCTTCCGCCGAAATGCCCGAGGTCAGGTGGCTGATCGATTGGCGCAGCGAGCCATATGCCTGGGATTCGTTCTCGATGCGCGAGAGGTTGGCCGAAGCGCCGTCCTTATAGAGCGCATGGGCGGCGATGCCGAATTCGGCGATGCGGTCCATTTCCTCGGTGCGGATCTGCAGTTCGACACGCTGGCGGCTTGGGCCGACGATCGTCGTGTGGATCGAGCGATAGTCGTTGTGCTTGGGGACCGAGATATAGTCCTTGAAACGCCCCGGCACGACTTTCCATGTCGTGTGGATGAGGCCAACCGTGCGGTAGCATTCTTCGAGCGAACCAACGATGACGCGAAAACCGATCATGTCCGAAAGCTGCTCGAGCGCGATCGACTTGCGCTGGATCTTCGAGAAGATCGAATAGGGCGACTTCACGCGGGCCTTGACGCGGGCAGTGATGCCCTCGGCGCCAAGCCGCTCGGTGAGCTCGCGCGTGATGGTGTCGATCGTTTCCTTGTTTTCGGCTTGCAGCTGCTCGAGCCGCTCGATGATTGCCTTGTAGTGGTCGGGCTGGAGAATGCGGAAAGAGAGGTCTTCAAGCTCGTTGCGCATATCCTGCATACCCATGCGGCCCGCAAGCGGGGCATAGATATCCATGGTTTCCTGCGCGATGCGCTGCTGCTTGTCCGCGCGCATATATTGCAGGGTGCGCATATTGTGCAGGCGGTCGGCGAGCTTGACGAGGAGGACGCGGACATCCTGGCTGATGGCAAGAAGCAGCTTGCGCAGGTTTTCCGCCTGCGCTTCCTCGCGGCTCATGAGATTGAGCCGTTCGATCTTGGTCAGGCCATCGACGATGGTGGCAATTTCACCGCCAAAGATCTGGTCGATCTCGGCACGCGTGGCGTCGGTGTCCTCAACCGTGTCATGGAGCAAGCCGACAGCGATCGAAGCGTCGTCGAGCTTGAGCTCGGTGAGAATGGCTGCAACTTCGAGAGGGTGGTTGAAGTAAGGGTCGCCGGAGGCGCGCTTTTGCGAGCCATGTTTTTGCATGGCGTAGACATAGGCCTTATTCAACAACTGCTCGTCGGCGTTCGGGTTATAGGCCTGAACGCGTTCAACGAGCTCATACTGACGCATCATGGAAGTCGCCGCTCTCGGAACAGTCCATACTTAGCGCGTTGATGGGAAATGGGAAGGGCGGGGATGGACGGTTTCAGTCCGGGTTGCAAAAAACCCGCGAGGCCGACGGCGAGAGCGGCTCAAGCTCGTAATCTATCGCGCACTATTTTCGGCCGTCACCACGAGGCTTGTCCAGGTGGTCCATGCGAAGGCGAGGTGGATTGCCGGGACAAGCCCGGCAATAGATTGAGGGAAGGTTTTAAACCTCAAGTTCGGCGTCCGAAACAAAACACCCCCGGTTTTCGCCGAGGGTGTCTCAAACTCGCAAAGCCAGGACGACTTAGTCGTCGCGGCGCTCCGGCGGAGCCAGGCTTTCGATGCCGCGAAGAAGCTCTTCTTCGCTGATGGTATCGAAGTTGATCGAATCGTCGTCGCCGGCGCTTTCGATCAGTGGAGCTGCATGGCTTTCCGGCTCGTCGACTTCCACATACTTCTGCAGCGAGTGGATGAGGTCTTCATGCAGGTCATCCGGCGAGATGGTGCCGTCGCCGATTTCGCGCAGGGCCACGACAGGGTTCTTGTCGTTGTCGCGCGGGACGGTGATCTGGGCGCCGGAGGAAATCATGCGCGCACGATGAGCGGCCATGAGCACGAGGTCGAAGCGATTGTCGACCTTTTCGATGCAGTCTTCAACGGTGACGCGGGCCACGAACGTCTCCAAATTTGGGGGAGAAAGACCTTGCCATATACTGCATGACCAGCTTTGGCAACCCATTGATAACCGATGGCGCCACTTGCCTACCCGGTGCGCGCAAAATATACGGAAACCGAACTTAAGCCGATTGCGGCACGGTGAGATTTGTTCACCGCCTGCCTGCTTGCTTGAGAACGGCAAACTGATATTACTTTGTGTTATTTCATTGGAGACTTTTCAAAACCCATGTCTGTAGATCCCCGGGAAAAGATTGCCCTCTTCATTGATGGCGCCAACCTCTATGCGACATCGAAAGCTATCGGCATCGATATCGATTACCGCAAGCTATTGACCGAATTCAGCGGCAAGGCCTATCTGCTGCGCGCTAATTATTACACCGCCCTCGTCGAGGACCAGGAATATTCTTCCATCCGCCCCTTGATCGATTGGCTGGACTACAACGGCTACACCGTCGTCACCAAGCCTGCCAAGGAGTTTACCGACACGCTTGGCCGGCGGAAGATCAAGGGCAATATGGATATCGAGCTTTGCGTCGATGCGCTCGAGCTCTCGCCCTATTTCGATCATCTGATCCTTTTTTCCGGCGACGGGGACTTCACCGCGCTTGTCGCGGCGCTGCAGCGCAAGGGCAAGCGCGTCACGGTCGTTTCGACTTTGACGACCTCGACGCCTATGATTTCGGATGATCTTCGCCGGCAGGCGGACTTTTTCCTCGATGTCGCTGAATTGGCAAAGACGGTGGGCCGTCCGCAGGTGCAGAGGCCGACCGAGGCCTGAGCTGCCAGACCCAAGCACTCCTCACCCTCGGGCTTGACCCGGGGGCGCGGATGTCCTGGCGGCATCTTTATTGAAATCTCCCCGGCTCACGCCCGAGGATGGCGTCTGGGGGTGGCGGAAGCGCGCCGCCATCCGAATATAGCGCTTTGCTGCCTCAACCCTGGATCACGCCACTGCAGTGATCTTGCCCGAGCGGCCTTGGGCTAACCCCGGCCGCCCTCTTTCATGATGCGCGCCTTATCGCGGTTCCAGTCGCGATCGCGGCTCGTGGCGCGCTTGTCATAATTCTTTTTGCCCTTGCCAAGGCCGATCAGCAGCTTGGCCCGGCCCTGATCGTTGAAGAACAGTTTGAGCGGCACGATGGTGTTGCCGGCGCGCGAAACTTCCTGATCGAGGCGGGCGAGCTGCTTCTTGCTCACCAGCAGTTTGCGCGGGCGCTTTTCGACATGATTGAAGCGGTTGGCCTGCAGATATTCCGGAATATGGGCGTTGATCAGCCAGAGCTCGCCTTTTTCCGGGGAGGCATAGGATTCGGCGATCTGCGCCTTGCCGAGGCGCAATGACTTGACCTCGGTACCGGTCAGGACAATACCGGCCTCGAGAGTTTCGCCGATTTCATAATCAAAGCGCGCGCGTCGGTTTTCAGCCACGAGGCCGTGACTGATCCATCCATTCTTGTTCTTGTCGTTTTTCGGAGTTGCCATAAGCTTTAGATAAGGCCCGCATGGACCAATGCAAAGTCCACCGCTTCTTCCGTCGCCTTGGCACCAGGGACCAGCGGCAGACGCAGCTCATTGGCGCAAAGCCCAAGGCGGCTCGCAGCATATTTGACGGCGGTTGGATTGGGCTCGAGGAAGAGGTTCTTGTGGAGGTGGACGAGCTTGTCCTGAACGGCAAGCGCACCGGCATAATCGCCCGCCAGGGACTTGTCCTGCATCTCCGCGCAAAGCCGCGGCGCCACATTGGATGTCACCGAAATGCAGCCATGGCCGCCATGGGCATTGAAGCCGAGCGCAGTCATGTCCTCGCCCGAGAGCAAGATGAAATCGTCGCCCAACTTGGCGCGCTGCAGGCTCGCCCGGCCCATATCGGCCGTCGCATCCTTGACGCCGATGATATTGGAATGGGCATCGCGAAGGCGGGCGATGGTGTCGATGGTCAAATCGACCACCGTGCGTCCCGGGACGCTGTAGAGAACAACAGGAATGCCGATCGCTTTGGCGACAGCCGAGAAATGCTGGAAGAGGCCTTCCTGGTTCGGCTTGTTGTAGTAGGGCACGACGGAGAGAACTGCGTCTGCCCCGCACTTTTCGGCGAAGCGGGCGAGATCGACCGCTTCAGCGGTGGAATTGGAGCCGGCGCCAGCGATCACAGGAACGCGCTTATTGGCAACTTCGACGCAGATTTCGACGACGCGCCGATGCTCTTCGTGGCTGACGGTGGGGCTTTCTCCGGTCGTGCCGACAGGCACCAGACCGTGCGTGCCTTCTGCAATCTGCCAATCGACAAAGCTGGCGAAGGCTTTCTCATCCACGGCCCCGTCGCGCAGGGGAGTGATGAGTGCCGTAATCGAACCACGCAGCATTTTGCCGATATTCCCTATTTGGCCCGGATTTCCGGGCATGCGATGTGAGTGAGCGGCCCGCGCGCGGGGCCATTGGAGACCGGCACCATACTTTCAACCGGCGCCTGCGACAAGGCGAATGGCAATTGTCGGCAAGGGCTTGATCGATAGCGCCGTCCGTGGGCAAAAGAACGGCGAGGGAGACCGCAATTGCCCAGCAAGCGCTTCGTGCCGCCAGACCATAAAGCCTTCGCGCCCTTCCCCATCGCGCGGATCGAAACGCGCAATCCTACTGTTTGCGCGGCTGTGCATGTGACCGCTCCATTGGGACGTGGCCCCCTGCCGCTCGTCTGTCTGGCGGGCCTTCATCGCAACATGGCCGATTTCACCGATTTCGTCGCCTATTTCGGCCGCATCACCGGCGGACAGCGACCGACCATCCTGATCGATCTTCCGGGGCGCGGACGGGCAGACGATCGGACCAAGGCGAGTGACTACAGCACACTCAACGATGCACGGGATGTTGCCGACATACTTGCAGCGCTCGGCGTTACCCGCGCTGTTGTATTGGGGCAAGGCCATGGTGGGCAGGTCGCCATGGCACTCGCAGCCCATCACCCTTTGCTGCTGAGCGGAACAGTTCTTCTCGATGCAGGCCCCGTCGTCGATTCGCGCGGTATCGTGCGCCTGCGCAACAACCTCGCGCATATCCACTCGCTGCGCGGCCAGAAGCGCGTAACTGCAGGCTTCCGCCGCATGCTGGCCGGCGATTATCCCGAATTGGGCGAAGAAGCGCTCGATGCCTTGGCGGCGCGCAGTCACATCATCGACAAACGCGGCCGCGCAAAGGGGCTTTTCGACGAGCGCCTCCTCGCGCCGCTGGCCGATATCGGCTTTGACGATGTTCTGACTCCACAATGGGCGCTTTTCGACGCCTTGCGCCCCATCCCGCTTATGATCCTTCGCACGCAGCTGACCGATCAGCTGCGGCGGGAAACCTATGAGGAGATGGTTCGCCGCCGCCCCGATGCAGATGCCCTGACCATTGCCGGCCAGGGCTCCCCTGCCCTTTTCGATCAGCTGGACGAGATCGAAGCGGTCGCCAACTTCATGGCCACGCTCGAAAGCAAGTCCAGGAGCCGGGCTGCCTGATCAGTCGGCGTGGACCGATACGACGATGCGCCGATTTTGTGCCTTGCCGGCTGGCGTGCCGTTATCGGCGACGGGCTGGGATTCGCCGAAGCCGACGGCATAGAGCCGTTCAGTCGCAACACCGAGGCCGACAAGCGCGGTGACGACCGCCTCGGCGCGCGCCACGGACAACGCCAGATTGGCCGCCGCCTCGCCATCGGCATCGGTATGGCCGGCCACGTCGATCGCTACGCCGGGACATTGCGCCACGGCCGTCGCAACCGCCTGCAAGGCCGGCCCGGTCCCTTCAGCCAAAATGGCCGCGCCCGAACGGAAAAGGATGGCATTCTGCGCAGACAGATCCGCCAGCGTTGCGCGGCAGCGCTCGATCGCGGCAGCATCGGTCGTGGCAACCTGCGGCGCCGGTTGTGGCGCCGCCGCATCGGAAGCACTGTTCTCGGCGGTGACTTCGGACGTGTCGCCGTTTGCCGGAAGGTCGGACACGTGGTCTTCCGTGGCCATCCCAGGCACTGCTCCCTCTGAAGTCACCTCGGGCACTTGGTCCCCAGCAGTCACCGCGCTCGGTTCGTCCTCAGCTGCAGCTGCTGCCGACTCTGGCAATGCGGGGTCAGCAGGATTTGCAACCTGAGCGGACGTCTCTTGCTCGTTGGCTACCGATGCCACTGCCGGAGCTGCGGGCTCATCAACTGTTACGGTCCAGGCATCCGCCGGCGCCGCCAGGTTCTGCCGGATGACTTCCGTCGCCCCTGCCGCCTCACCGTCACCTTCGACATACCACTTTGCTCCATCGAATCCGACAGAGCCAGTCTCCAGAAGATTGAGGGCATCGACGGCGGAAAGGGCGTGCGTGATGAAGCCGTCGGGGGCGGACGGCGCGATCGTCGTCCGGTCGGAGAGGCCATCGCCGAGCCGTGCAGCCAAAACGCGTTGCATTGCCTCCGTAGGTAAGCTCCCGGTTAACGTAACGTTACCCGAAGCCGCCTTTTCCGCCTTCCAGACGTAGGGTTGCGCATCGGCCTGCCGTGGCTCCGAAAGTGCCAGGCTCCACCCCGATTCCGCCAGATGATTGCTGGTAAAAGCCGCCTCGATCGAGCGCGCATTCGACGCCGTCGCGGGCTCGCCAGACAGCGTCCACCGGCCGTTTTCCAGCTTGATCTCGCCCTCTGCAAGAAGCGCCAGAAGCGGCATGGTCGTATCGAGCATAGCCTCAAAATTCAGCGGTTCTCCCGAGGCAAACCGCAACATAGAGCTCGATCGCGTGCCAGCCATGGACAGGATGCGCTGTTCGATTTCAGGATCAGGAATTGAGCCGGAAAGGATAGTGTTTCCATTGGGTTGTCGCCTTGCCGAGAAGGTATAGCGATCAACCCTTGGCGCCTGAATTTCAGCCTTCGCGAGAATAATGCCTGCCGGCAATTTGCCCGCCAAACTCGACCGGAGAGCAATGAAATCAGCCTGTGATGCGGCTACACCGCTGATCGTCAAAACCGACCCGCGAAGCGCGAAACGACTCTCCGAAAGGCGCTGGATGGCTTCGAGACCAAATGAAACAGCCGCGGCGTATTCCGCCGGCGCGCCGCTTCCGAGCTTGAGCCAATTGATATCAGCATTGGACGTTTGGGCAAAACTGTCGCGAGTTTTTGCGTCCGGCGCAAACCCGTCAAAGACCAGGACGCCGCCTTCCTGGCGCGTCACGCTGACCCAATAATCGCTGACTTTTGGCGGCGGAACGTCAATGACTGACGAAACAGCCAGTGCTGGCAGCGCGAATCCGGCGCTCAAGACCAGGGCAGAAACGCTCGTTAATGCCAGTGCACGTAGGTCAAGTTTCATAGATCAGTCCTGGAGTTGCCGCTTTGGCCAATAGCTTAGGTGATTTGACCTGCTGAAAAAAGGCGAAGGCCTTTTTCCAAATCATAAAAGCAGAAAGGCCCGGCTTGCGCCGGGCCTTTCCAATTGGAAACCAAAGCTTCGATTATTCGAAGGACTTGGCAGCCTTGAAGGTGACCTTGTAGGCGTTCTCGGAGTTGACTTCGCCCTTGAGGGACGAGGTGAAACCACCGCCCGGAGCCCAAGCGAGTTCGGCAGCACCGTAGAACACGGAGTCGTTGGCGAATGCCGGGTTGTCGGCAATTGCGTTACCGAAGTAGCCGCCGATTTCACCAGTCATCTTGATAGTTTCGGTGACCGCTGCGACGAGCTGAGCAGCAACCTGCCAGGTCGACTTGTCGCCACCGATGACGGTGTTGGTGTCGTCGAAGAAGTAACGAGCACCGAGGTTGATAGCAACGCCTTCGGTGACGTTGACGCCGATGGAGCCGCCGAAGCCGTAGTCGGTGTAATCACCAACGTTACCGGTGTCAGCGTTTGCCGGAGCATTGCGGACGTTAGCAACTTCACCCGACAGAGCGATCTTGAAGAGGTCGAAGGTGCCCTCAACGCTGGCGAGACCATTGAGGATGTCAGCAGTAGTGCCCTTAAAGTTTTCGCGGTACGCAATAGCACCACGAACCTTGAAGGCGTCGAAGGTGCCGGTGGCACCAGCGTGCAGTGCCCATTCCTGGACGTTGCCATCGAGGATGCCGAAGGCAGCGCCGGTCAGGTGAGCAGTGATGCCTTCACCAGCGTAGGAGACCACGCCAACGAGGGTACCAGCGCGAGCGGCGTTAGCAGCAGTGTAACCATTCTGGAAACCAGTTGCACCGGCATTCGGGGTTTCGTCGTTGAGATTTTCAAGACCAACACCGACGTTCACGCCGTTTCCGAGATCGGAAACAACCTGGATGACGTGACCGCCGAGGCGGGTGTCGTCACCATCGATACCAACACCCTTGCCGTCGATGGCATCGGAGTTGAAGAGGCCGAGGTAGTTGAATGGTTCGTCGTCGCCGAGGTTGGCGATCGAGCCCTTCTTACCAGCCATGATCACGGTTGTGTCACCAACCGAAACATAAGCTTCGTCGATGTAGAGACCAACGCGCTCACCGTCGTTGTCAAACACCGGGCCGAGAGCAGCAGTGTTGTTGACACGGTTCAGGTCGACTTCCTTGATCTTGATCACTGCCTTGGCAGGACCGAAATCGGAGTCAGCGGTGCCAACGGCCTTGAGCCAGGCTTCGACCTTGGTGGCCCAGTCAGCACCGGCGTTGTCAATCGGGATGTTGCGGTTGCCATCAAAGGTACCGGCAACAGCACCTTCGGTGCGGTAGTCGCCGATGGCGAATTCATACGAAACGCCGCCCGAGAGCTGCAGGCAGTTGGTGTCGGACGAGATGGTCAGACCCGAAAGACCGAGAGCGTCGCAGACGTCCAGCGAGGTAAGAACACCGAGATCGGCAGCATAACCAGCGGTCGAGAGACCAGCGGCGGCAACAGAACCGAGGATAAGGCTCTTGAGTTTCATTAGTTGACCTCCAAAGTCAGTCATTTGGTGCCGGTTACCCAGCGGTTTGTCGAAACGCGACCACACTATTCGTGGTGCAGTGTGTTGCCGTCGCGTTGCGACCGACAAACGATCCCATGCATGGATTCGCAAGACCCACTCTACGCATGCCGAACGAGGACGCAATCACGCAAATCCGGATTTGGGCGCGCCACAATATGGTTGCGTTTCGGATGTTGCAGATTCAGCACACAGATGGAAACCTCCTGTTAAGAGGTCTGAAGAAGCCCTTAAAAATCCCGGTTTGCCGGGCCTTTTGATATCATGGGGAAAGCAGATGGCTTGGGAACCCAACTCATTTGACAGCGAGATGCGCTTGCCCGACACATGGCGCAAGCGTGACCATCTTGTGGAGGAACCGACGTGGAAAGTACCAGAATCGCACTTGTGACGGGTGGCACGTCTGGCATCGGAAAGGCCGTCGCCCTTGGTTTGGCAGAAGCGGGCTGGGCGGTCACCATCTGCGGGAGACGGGCAGACCTCGTCGCTGAAATGTCTCGCAGCCACGGCATTGATGGGGTCGTCTGCGACGTGACCGATCCGAATTCGGTCGAGAATCTTTTTGCCCTGATACGCTCAAGATACGGACGTCTCGATCTTGCCTTCAACAATGCCGGCCGTTTTGCGCCAGCTCGGCCGTTCGGTGACATCGACGTCTCGGTTTGGCGGGAAATGATGGACACCAACCTCAACGGCGCCTTCTATGTGGCGCGCGAAGCCTTTCGGCTCATGCGCAAACAAAGCCCACAAGGCGGCCGGATCATCAATAATGGCTCGATTTCGGCCTATGTGCCGCGCCCGCAGGCTGCCTCTTATACAACGTCGAAGCATGCAATCACGGGTTTGACCAAGGCGATCTCACTCGATGGCCGAGCCTACAATATCGCCTGCGGGCAGATCGACATCGGGAACGCAGCGACGGAT
Source organism: Devosia soli (assembly GCF_000970455.1). Lineage (GTDB taxonomy): Bacteria > Pseudomonadota > Alphaproteobacteria > Rhizobiales > Devosiaceae > Devosia > Devosia soli. Next base: position 409,325 of record NZ_LAJG01000005.1, read on the forward strand.
ATGACCAGCCAGATGAACTCCGGCTCGCTGCAGGCCAATGGGACGATGATGCCGGAGCCGACATTCGATGTGGCCCATGTTGTCGATGCGGTCAGATACATGGCTGCGCTGCCGCTTTCGGCCAATGTGCAGTTCATGACCGTCATGGCAACCAACATGCCCTATATCGGTCGTGGCTGAGCCCCGGCGCGGTAAACTTCCACGCCATCGATCCAGGTCGCCTGCACTGCCCGGTCTTCAGATAAGTGAACGAAACTGGCGCGGGCGCCGGAGTGCAGATGGCCGTAGGTGTCGCTCAACCCCATTGCCTCTGCGGGATAGAGCGACGCCATGCGGACGCTTTCGTCGATCGAGAGCTCCATGACGTCGACCATGAAGTTGACGGCATCGATCATGTCGAGGTCTGCCCCGGCAAGGGTTCCGTCCGCCAGTCTCAGCGCACCGTCGGCACGCGTGATGAGGCGGCCATTGAGCGTCAGCGTCTGAATATCGGTTCCTGTTTGCGACATGGCATCAGTCACGAGAAACACCCTCCCGTCCCCGCGCTTGGCTCTTAACGCCACACCGATACTGGCCGGATGGACGTGGATGCCATCGGCAATCAGACCTGCATAGACATGGGGATGGTCAAGCACTGCGCCCACGACTCCAGGCTCGCGATTGCCTATCTGGCTCATGGCGTTGAAGAGATGAGTGGCCATAGTCGCGCCTGCAGCGAACGCTTCGCTCACATCGCTATAATTGGCATCCGAGTGACCAATGCTGACGATCGCGCCAGCTTCGGACAGTCTCGCGATCTGTTCAGGCGATACCGTTTCGGCCGCGACCGTGCAGAGGAGGTTCGGCAAGTTGGCTGCCGCTTCGATGAGGCGGTCGAGATCGCTCTCGTCCATCGGGCGAATAAGGGCTGCGTCGTGCGTGCCCTTGCGAGCGAGGGAAAGGTGTGGTCCCTCCAGATGTAGCCCGATGAAACCGGGCACTTGCGCAGTTGATGCTGCGACACCCGCAGCGATAGCGGCAATGTTGACGGCCACAGTGTCGGTAATCAGGGTCGGCAAGAGTGCCGTGGTGCCGAACTGGGCGTGCGCTGAACAAATGGTGCGGATGGTGTGGAGCGAGGGGTCGTTGTTGAACAAGACCCCGCCACCGCCATTGACCTGAAGGTCGATGAAGCCAGGGACTATCATCCCGCCCTCGAGATCGACCCGCGTGGCATGGGCGGGAATATCGCTTTGGCGGACGATGCCGGCGACCTCGCCGAATTCGATCAGGAGGGCTGCATCGTCGTGCCAGGCTTGGCTGTCGAAAATGCGCGCGCCGAAAACCGCCAGCAGATCGCTCATACCGTTTCCGTAACCTTCTTGAGCGCTGGCGGCACGTCCGGGTTCAGGCCGCGATGTCGCGACAAGGCTTCGACGAAGCCATAGAAGGAGACGATCAACGCCAGCGGGTCGGTGATAGGGTGACCCGTTGCAGCGAAGGCGAGCGGCTTGGCCGCGCCTGGGCGATCGCTGGTAAGGAATGCCAGGGCACCCTGTCCTGCAAGCTTATGCGCCATATCAGCAACCGATGCTTCTGCCGCATCGCGAGCGGCGAGGCCGAGCACCGGGTAGCCCGGCGTCACGATCGCTACCGGGCCGTGCATCACCTCGGCGGCACTGTATGACTCGGCCTGGATATTGCAGGTTTCCTTGAATTTGAGCGCGGCTTCATTGGCGATGGCAAAGCCCGGGCCGCGTCCGAGGACGTAAAGCGCGTTGTGTCCATCGAGCGCATTGATCATCTCAGACCAATCGCAGCCCACCGCCTTAACGAGATTTTCAGGCAGGGCTTCGATAGCACGCGTCAAACCGGCGTCGCCGCTCCATCGCGCCAGAAGCGCGAGACCGGCAACGACGGAAGCCACGAAGGTCTTTGTCGCGGCAACGCTCTTTTCCGGACCGGCATGGAGATCGATGGTGAAATCGCTGGCCTCGGCAAGCGGTGAATCGGCGGTGTTGGTGATGGCGATTGTCGTAGCCCCGGAGCGGCGCGCCGATTGCGCCATGCCGACGATGTCCGGACTTTTCCCGGATTGGGAAATGGCGATCGATGCCGCTTTCCCGAGACGCAAGTCCTTGCCGTAGATCGAGGCGACGGACGGACCGATGGAAGCGACCGGAACACCCACGGTGAGCTCGATCGCATATTTCAGATACGAACAGGCATGATCGGAAGACCCGCGCGCGACAGTTGCAATAAGGGCCGGGTCGAGTTGGCGCAGGCGCGCAGCGGCGGCGTCGAGCGATGGAGCCGACTGGGTCAAAAAGCGTGCGATGACTTCGGGAATCTCATCCACTTCGCGGCGCATGTGGGTCTGGTCAATCATGGCTTTGCTGCTCCGTTGGCGGAAGCTTCGCCCAGCCGAAGTTCGGCGACGAAGTCGTACATATCGCCCCGATAAATGGAGCGGGTGAATTCAATGACGCGGCCCGAGGCCAGGTAGGATGTGCGCTCGATGTTGAGGCCGGCCGATCCGACGGGCACCTGAAGGAGGCGCGCATCATCTTCGGCAAGATTGGCGGCGCGAATGCGCTGGATGGCGCGGATCGGGCGATTGCCTGACAGGTCGAGGTGCTTATAGAGCGAGTCGCCAATTCCTTGCGGATCAGGGAGAATGACGCCTGATAAGGCAGCGCGTTCGATGGCCAGCGGCATATCGCCAGTCAGGCGCAGGCGAGAGATGCGCGCCACTTTCTCCCCGGCGGAAAGCCCGAGAATGACGGTTTCTTCCGGGGAGGGAACGTAAAGGCCGCGATCAAGCCATTCCGCCCGCACTGCCATGCCGCGGCGCGCCATATCTTCGGTAAAGGACGTGAGCTGGGACAGCGACTGCTCGACGCGGTGCGTTTCCGGCGCAACAAACGTGCCCGAGCCGTGACGCTGAACGAGAACACCTTCCTGCACGAGTTGTGCAACGGCCTTTCGAACCGTCACCCGCGACACATCGACCTTGGTCGCAAGATCGCGTTCTGATGGCAAAGCGTCGCCAGCGTTGATTGCGCCATTTTTTATGGCATCTTCTATCCAGCGTTTGAGCTGGAGGTAGAGTGGGCCTCCAGTCGGCAGGCTGACAGGTCTATCGGAAAAGAACGTTTCGGACGTCTCAGCCACGCTTGCTCTCCCCCTTCTGACGTCATCTCAAACCGACCCATATATGCGATTGGGCCCGAGAAAATACAATACCAATAAAATACCATTCGCAAAGTCGAATTTTCAGCACCTCAACAGTTTGGACTGGAAATGCTGGGCTGACTTCGACAAACCTCAGGACGGCTTATGGCGCGCGGTCCGCTGCTGGACAAGTGGTATTTTTTTGGCATTATCCGGCCAAGGAGTTTTCCATGGCCGAAAGACAGACTGAGAAGCGCCACCATGCAGCGGATGGCCTCGAATTGCGCGCACCGACCGATATCCTGTCATTGCTCGCAAAAGGTCAAGCGGAGGCAGCGGCAAGCGTCGCGTTGGCCGTGGACGAAATTGCGCGCGCAAGCGAGATGAGCGCGAACGCGATCAGGTCCGGCGGGCGGCTGATCTATGCAGCGGCTGGCAGCTCAGGCCTGATGGCCTTGGCTGACGCGCTCGAACTGCCCGGGACATATGGCATCCGCCGGGAACAGATCGTCGTCATCCTAGCAGGGGGGATGGAATCTCTCGTCAACATGATCGGCGGCCCGGAAGATGACGGCGATGCTGCGAAGAAGGCCATTGAAGATCTGTCGCCCAGCGATAGGGATTGCGTGATCGGCATCACCGCGAGCGGAGAGACGCCCTTCCCCGTTGCTGCCCTTCAGGCGGCGCGCAGAGCCGGCGCAAAAACGGTCGGATTATCCAATAATTCCGGCGCCGCCATTCTCGAAACTGCCGACGTTGGGATATGCCTTCCGACACCCCCGGAAGTCATTGCAGGATCGACGCGCATGGGGGCAGGAACAGCGCAAAAGATCGCGCTCAACATGCTCTCGACGCTGATGGCGATACATCTTGGGCATGTGCACGACGGCTTCATGGTTAACGTGATTGCGGACAATCTTAAGCTGCAGCAACGGGCGCGGGGCATTGTCGCTGCCATTGCACATACGGGGGAAGATAAGGCGGCCGAAGCGCTGGCGAAAAGCCAGGGTGATGTCAAACCAGCCGTTTTGATCGCGGCAGGGGCACGCGACTTAACTGAGGCTCAAGCGATGCTAAAAGCGCATGACGGGCATTTGCGTCCTGCCCTGCGCGCGCTGCAACGCTAGAAAGCCTTTCGGCAAACAAAAATATCGATTGGAAATGTCGAACCGGCCGTGATCCTTTCGTCGTGAGTGCAGACGCCAACAATCGAGGACGAAAATGAGCATTGACAACACGATAGACAGCGAACGCGACCTGGTTCTTACCCGGCTGATCGATGCTCCACCCGAAGCGGTTTATCGCTGCTGGACCGAGCCGGTATTGATGACGCAGTGGTTTGCGCCCAAGCCGTGGTCAACGCCAAGAGCGACACTTGATCTGCGCGTTGGCGGCGGTACTGAAGTGGTAATGGCTGATGAACAGGGCAACGAATACCCAAATCCGGGTCAATATCTGGAAGTGATCCCCAACAAGAAGCTAGTTTTCACCGACGCCTATGTCGGGGATTGGAAGCCATCGGGAAAGCCGTTCTTCACCTGCACGCTGACATTCGAGAATGAAGGCGGCAAGACACGATATACGGCAGTCGCGCGGCACTGGACCAAGGAAGACAAAGAAGCCCACGAAAAGATGGGGTTCCACGAGGGCTGGGGCATGGTTGCTGCGCAGCTTGAGGACGTCGCGAAGGGGCTCTGAGCGCCTCACGCTAAATCGTGGCTCACTCACCCACTTCAATCCTCCCCCACCAAAGGGGGAGGTGTGGATCGAGTTGGGGGAACTATTTCGTCACGATCACCATCCGGCGCCTCCCGCTTGGAAGGGGTGGATGAGAGGGGCTGACAGCTTACCCAGCAGCCACCGCCGTGCGGGGCATCTCAGAAAAAATCTCGGCCTTACCGTTGCGGATGATGACGATTTCCTCGAGACGCACGCCGAACTGGCCCTGGAGATAGATGCCGGGCTCGATGGAGAAGACCATGCCTTCGTCGAGCACGGTTTCGCTGGTGCCGGTGATATAGGGCGCTTCGTGGACGTCGATGCCGAGGCCGTGGCCGGTACGGTGCAGGAAATTAGGGCCGTAGCCGGCAGCGGTGATCACATCGCGCGCGGCCTTGTCGACTTCGCTGGCGACGACACCGGGTTTTGCGGCGGCAATGGCGGCTTCCACGGCGCGGTCGATGATCGAGTGGATCTGACCGTAGCCTTCGGGCGGCGCCTCAAAATAGCCCATGCGGGTCATGTCCGACGGATAGCCATCGAGGCGGCAACCGGTATCTATCAGCACGGCATCGCCGGATTTGAGCTGGGTCGCGCCGGTGTGGTGATGGGGGAAGGCGCCATTCGGGCCGAAACAGACCGAGCAGAATTCGGTGGTGGCGCCGTTGGCCTTGTAGAAATCGCCGATGTAGGCGGCGACCTCGAGCTCGGTCATCCCAGGTTTGAGCGCGGCAAAAGCGGCCTCGACGGCGCGGTCGTTGAGGAGATGCGCGGCCTTTAGGCGCTTGTATTCGTCTTCGTCCTTGCGCGAACGCAGATAGCCGACCGTATCCTGGGTGAAGCGACGCTTGGCGCCCGGAAGCGCATCGAGCAGCAACAGGGAAAAGTCGGTGCGCATTGTTTCGTCAAGGACGATCGACGGGTTTTCGCGCGAAATGCCTGTAGCGTCGATCAGTTGTTCGAGCGCGGCGCTCGGGCCATCGGCATCGGCCCAGGGAAAGAACGGCAGGTCTGTGTGCTGGCGCGAGCTATCGACGTTGAGCGCCGGCATCAGGAAGCCGGCATAGGTCTGGCTCACGAGCAACATGACCGGGCGCTCATCGCCGTGGGGCGAGAGATCGGCCAGCCAGCGCATGTGGCTCGAGGGGCCGATAGCAACGAGATCGGTCGAGGTCTCGGCCATGCGGCGGCGGAGATTGGCCATGCGGGTGGTGAGCGTGGGATTCATGACGGGCTCGCGGAATTGGGAATGGTGGGCGGAGCCGGACGGGAGGAGGATGCCCGGCTCCGCAGGCGGCGGCACGAGGGACTTGTCGCCGCCAAGGATGGTCGCGGAGTGGGCTCCGCAAAATGACTTCCCGTTTATCGTCATTGCCGGGCTTGTCCCGGCAATCCATCCTGCCTCGCTATGGACCACCGGGACAAGCCCGGTGGTGACGATTGGGGGTAAGGTCGACCTAGTTCTTGGTCACGAGGCGGTAGTAGACGAAGTCCGAGGTCGCGCCGTTGACATAGCCTTCCACGTTGTTCGCCATGGCAATCGTGAGGGCAGCCTGGAACATGATGACGATCGGGCTTTCGGCCTGAACCTTCTTCTGCAGGTCGATATAGAGCTCGTTGCGCTTTGCCTGATCGGGCTCGGCGAGAGCGGCATTGACCTCGTCGTTCATTTCAGCCGGCACGGCCCAAGCGTTACGCCAGGTCGTGGTTGCCTGATAGTTGGCATCTGAATTGTCGGAATTGTACGCGAAGGCCTTGGCATTCGAATGCGGGTCCATGAAGTCCGGGCCCCAATAGAGCAGCATGGCCTGGTGGGTACGCTCGCGATACTTTGTGATCACCTGGGCGCCGGTGCCGGGCAGGATTTCGAAGTTGATGCCGGCTTCCGCAAAGCCAGCCTGCAGGGACTGGGCTATGTCGGTGAACGGGGTCGAGTTGATCACGTCGAGGGTGACGTTGATCGGGGTTTCGACACCGGCGTCAGCCAGGATCTGCTTGGCCTTTTCGACGTCATAGGTGAACGGGGTTTCGTCATAGGAACCCGGAAACCCCTTGGGCCAGAAAGCCTGATGCTTTTCCATCTGGCCTTTTAGGAAAGTCTCGGTCATTCCGTCATAGTCGACGAGGTAACGCGCGGCTTCCCAGACGGCCGGATTGGTCAGCGAGTCGGTCTTCTGGTTGAACGACAGGAAGTGGACGGCGGCCTGCGGGTATGTCTCGACCTTAACGTTGTCGCCCAGGCCCGAGATCTGGTCCGGGGTCAGGTTCTTGGCGATGTCGACGTCGCCCGAGGTCAGCAGAAGCTGCTGGGTGGCGGCTTCGGCAACGTGGCGGATGAGGATCTGCTTCATGGCGGGCACGCCACGGAAGTAATTCTCGTTGGCGGTGAGGCGCACGAGTTCAGCCGGACGGTAGTCGGTCATCACGAACGGGCCGGAACCGGCCGAGTTGGTATTGAGCCAGGCATTGCCCCAATCTTCGCCTTCGACATGCTGGGAGACCAGCACTTCGTCAACGATCGAGGCCGGGCGGGCGGCAAGCACGTTGAGCACGAAGGCAGAAGCGAAATCGCCATCCCACTTCACGGTGACGGTGTTGCCGTCAACGGTCACCATCTCGTCGATGTTTTCCGGGGTCCAGCCGAGTTGAGTCAGGATGAAGGCCGGGGTCAGGTTGAGCGTGACGACGCGCTTGAAGGAATAAAGCACGTCTTCGGCGCGGACCGGATTGCCCGAGGCAAACTTGGCATCGCGGATGGTAAAAGTGATCGACTTATTGGCGTCGTCAGCTTCCCAGCTTTCGGCAATGCCGCCGACGAGCTTGGAGGTATCTTCGGCTTCGTACTGGACGAGGCGGTCATAGACATTGGTGTTGATCTCGCCGGCCGAGAATTCATAGGCCTGGGCGGGGTCGAGCGCGACGATATCGTCGATGTTCTGGGCAATAACCAGGGCATCGGCCGGGGTGGCGGCATAGGCGGCGCCCGCTGCCAGCGGCAGGCTGAGCGCAGTCGCCAACAGGGCGGCGCGGAAGAGCTTCATGTGCGTTTCTCCTTTGAATTGACTTTTTTGCGAACCGGCTTGTTAGCGCCGGTTTTTGGTTTCGCTGCCAGCTGGCGTGCCGGGCGGGCGCTGGAGCGGAAAAGGGCGAGCGTGCCTGTCCACAAGAGACGGGCCGGCTGATCGGTGGGGTTGGACCAGGAATGGGGGCGGTTGCCGCGGAAATGCAGGCTATCGCCCGCATGCATGACCATCTCCTCGCCATCGAGACGCTGGGTGATGGCGCCCTCGAGAACGTAGAGAATTTCTTCGCCCTCATGAGACACTGTCTCCGAGCGATAGCCGGGCGGCACGACCATGACGAAACTCGAAAGCTGGTTGCCCGGGAATTCGGCGCCGAGACGCTCATAAACGATGGAGGAGCCATTGATCGAGAAGCGGTTGCGCTCGCCTGCCCGCGTCAGCGCATTGTGCGGCGCGGGGGTTGCGACGAAATAGTCGATGGAAACGCCAAGCGCCCGCGAAATCTGGGCGAGCGTGCCGAGCGATGGCGTGGCATGGTCGCGCTCGACCTGGCTGAGATAGCCGACCGAAACTTCGGCGGCAGCACCCAATTCCATCAGCGTCATCTGCTGCTGGCGGCGACGGGCACGAATGAGCGCACCCACTTTCGGGTGCCCCTCATCCTCTTTTGCCAAAGCGTTTTGCGCCATGCGTGCCACCAAAATTTTTTTGATATAAGCAAAGTTTCTTGTATGGTGGAAGTGAAATGTGAAGGTTTTGCAATCTGCAGGAGAGTCAGCCTGCGGATCTAAAATCTTGTTATTGCGAGAGGATTTCGCATGACAACTGACCAGTCGGCGTTACCCTCGCCTGCGCCTGGAAATTTTGCCGGCAGACGCGCTCGCCGCCGCGCCATGGCCGTTGGCGGATTTCTGATTACGCTTTTCCTCACCTTTTTGGGGCTGCTCGCTATAACCTTCTTCATCGGCCGGGTGATCCCGATCGATCCGGTGCTCGCGGTGGTGGGGGACCGGGCGACGCAGGCGCAATACGACGCTGCTAAGATCGCCATGGGACTCGACCGGCCGCTCTACGAGCAGTTTTTCACCTATGTGGTGAACGTCTTTTCTGGCGATCTCGGGCGCTCTGTTTCGACGGGCCGGGCGGTTGCGGATGATCTCAGCCGGTTCTTTCCAGCCACCTTTGAAATGGCCACCCTCGGCATTCTGATTGGCGTTGCGCTCGGCGTGCCGCTCGGTGTCACTGCCGCGGCGCGGCAGGGGTCTTGGCTTGATCAGGCCATCCGTGTCGTGGGTCTTCTCGGATACTCCGTACCCGCCTTCTGGCTTGGACTCGTGGGGTTGGCGCTATTTTATGCGCGATTGCGCTGGGTTGGCGGACCGGGGCGGCTCGACATTTTCTATGATGGGCTCGTGTCGCCCGTCACCGGCATGATCCTGATAGACAGCCTGCTGGCCGGCGAGATCGACATCTTCTGGAACGCCGTGTGGCACATTATCCTGCCCGCGTCGGTGCTGGGCTTTTTCAGCCTCGCCTATATTGCGCGCATGACGCGCAGCTTCATGCTCGATCAGCTAAGCCAGGAGTTCGTCACGACCGCACGCGTCAAAGGCGTGCCGGAACAGGTCGTGATCTGGCGTCACGCTTTCAACCCGATCCGCGTGCCGCTGATCACCGTTATCGGGCTCTCCTATGCAGGGCTCCTCGAAGGCTCTGTGATGATCGAGACGGTCTTTTCCTGGCCCGGCATCGGCAATTACCTGACGACGGCGCTGCTCAATGCCGACATGAACGCGGTTCTTGGATCGACATTGGTCATCGGCGCGGTGTTCATCGTCATCAATAAAGTTTCGGACGTGCTTTACCGCGTCCTCGATCCGAGGGCTCGCTGATGACGACGCGTGACTGGCTTCTTGCCGATTCCCCGACCTCACGCTGGCAGGCCAATGCCGGGCGCGCCTATCGGGTGTTTACCGCCCTGCTCCGCAATCCGCTTTCGGTGTTGGGCGGTGTCATTATCTTGGTCCTTTTGCTGACAGCCTTGTTCGCACCTTGGATCGCGCCGTTTTCGCCGACCGGACAAAGCTTGGCCGACCGGTTGTTGCCGCCATCGGGCGAACACTGGATGGGAACGGATGAACTCGGGCGCGATATTTTCTCCCGAGTGGTCTGGGGTTCGCAGATCACGCTGACAATCGTGCTGCTGGTGGCGCTGATCTCAGCCCCGCTTGGCCTCCTGATCGGGGCGATCTCAGGCTATTTCGGGGGCTGGGTCGACAAAATCCTAATGGGCTTTACCGACATCTTCCTGTCGCTGCCGAAACTTATCCTCGCACTGGCGTTCGTGGCGGCGCTCGGGCCGGGCATCAACAATGCCATCATCGCCATCGCCATCACCTCGTGGCCGGCCTATGCGCGTATTGCACGAGCGGAAACGCTGACCATTCGTAATGCCGAGTACATTTCAGCCGTGCAATTGGCCGGGGCGGGCCCGATCCGCGTCATCGTCCAGCACATCCTGCCGCTTTGTACGTCCTCCATGATCATCCGCGTGACCCTCGACATGGCCGGCGTCATCCTGACCGCCGCAGGCCTGGGCTTCATCGGTCTCGGCGCACAGCCGCCGCTGCCGGAATGGGGCGCGATGATTTCGCGTGGCCGTACCTTCATTCTCGATCAGTGGTGGGTCGCGACCATGCCCGGCTTTGCCATCATCATCGTCTCGCTCGGCTTCTGCTTCCTTGGCGACGGTTTGCGCGACGTGCTCGATCCCAAGAGCGAGGGCAAGTCATGAGCACTCCCCTCCTCGAAGTCGAAAACCTGCGCGTTTCGTTTCCGACCCATTCCGGTCGCGTCGAAGTGGTGAAGGGACTCTCCTTCACCCTTGGTCGCGAGCGGTTGGGTATTGTGGGCGAGAGCGGGTCGGGCAAGTCGATGACGGGCCGCTCGATCCTGAAACTCATCCGCAAGCCGGGCGAAGTGACTGCGGACAAGTTGCGTTTTGAGGGGATCGACATCCTCGACCAGAACGAAAAGCAGATGCGCGCCATTCGCGGCGCTCGGATTTCCATGGTCATGCAGGACCCGAAATTCTCGCTCAATCCGGTGATGACCGTGGGCGAGCAGATTGCCGAAGCGTTGGTGACGCACCAGAAACTTGGGCGAAAGGAAGTGCAGCAGCGCATTCTCGACATGCTGACCGCCGTGCGCATCAACGATCCCGAGCGCGTGGCAAAGCTCTATCCGCACGAGGTTTCGGGCGGCATGGGGCAGCGCATCATGATCGCCATGATGCTGATCCCTGAGCCAGAATTGCTGATCGCCGACGAGCCGACTTCGGCGCTCGACGTTTCCGTGCAGGCGCAGGTGCTCGATATCATCGACGATCTCGTCACACGCAAAGGGATGGGCCTGATCCTCATCAGTCACGACCTGGCGCTCGTCAGCCGCTATTGCGACCGGATCTTGGTCATGAATGCCGGGCGCGTTGTGGAAGAGTGCGCGGCACGCGAACTCGATAAGGCGCAACACCCCTATACCCGAGGGCTCCTCGCAGCCATGCCGGTGATCGACGAAACACGCGACGAATTGCCGGTGCTCGACCGGACACAATGGGCGGGCACATGAGCGCACTTACCCTCAAGAACCTCGACATTTCCTATGGCGACACCAAGGTCGTGCATGGGGTGAATCTCGACGTGCCGGAAGGCGAGAGCTTTGCGCTCGTGGGCGAAAGCGGGTCGGGCAAATCGACGATTTTGCGCGCCATTGCCGGGCTGGCCCCGGAATGGACTGGCGAAATCTCGGTCCTCGGCAAGCCACGCACCCATGGCGTTGATCGCAACGTGTCGCGCCAAGTGCAGATGGTGTTCCAGGACCCTTATGGGTCGCTGCATCCCCGAAAAACCATCGACTCTGCGCTCTCCGAACCGCTGGCCATTCACGGCATCGGCAATCGCGGAGAGCGGGTTGAAGCGGTGCTCAAGCAGGTTGGGCTCGACCAGCGTTTTCGCTTCCGCTTCCCGCACCAGCTTTCGGGTGGGCAGCGCCAGCGTGTCGCCATTGCCCGGGCGCTGATGCTCGAGCCCAAGGTGTTGCTGCTCGATGAGCCGACTTCGGCGCTCGACGTTTCGGTGCAGGCGGAAATCCTCAATTTGCTGAAACGCCTGCGTCGTGAGCAGAACCTCACCTTCCTGATGGTGACGCATAACCTGCCCGTCGTGAGCTTCCTATGCGACCGCCTCGCCGTCATGCGGCATGGCCGGATCGTCGAGATTGCCGACGTCGCCCAGCTTAAGCAGGGCGACCTCAAAGAGCCCTATTCGCGCGAATTGCTCGCCGCGACGGCGGCATGAAGATTTTTTTGACCAAGGACTATTCCAATGACTGACCATTCCGCCGCCCTCGCCGCGTTCGATGCGGCTATCGCCAAGGCCAAGGGTGTCGAAGCCGCTTTCGCCGCGCTGCAGACGCTGACCGAAGCGACCGTGGGCGTGAAGCTCTTCACCTATATGACCGTCGACATGGAAAATGAACTGGCCCGCCGTGCCTATACGAGCGATGCCGCCAGCTACCCGACTTCGGGCACCAAGCCGATCCACTATGACGCGTGGTTCGACATCGTGCACAAGCAGCACGCCTATTTCGTCGCCAACACGATCGAAGACATCGCCAAGGTGTTTCCCGACTATGAGCTGATCAACTCGCTCGGCTGCCAGTCGGTGGTGAACATGCCGGTCATTCTCGGTGGCGAACTGGTTGGTACGGTCAATATGCTGCACGAGACGAATTTTTATACGCCAGAGCGCGTGGCAGAGATCAAGGCAGTGCTGTCGATCCCGGCGAAGCTCGCCGCGGCGGTCGCTGCGCGCTGAGCTTGAAGTTCATATAGAGATTCAAGAGGCCCGCGATGTTTATCGCGGGCCTCTTTGCTCTAGCTCGCCGTGGCGATCAGCGTGGCGTTGCCGCCGGCTGCGGTGGTGTCGATGCAGACGTGGCGTTCGTGCTGGAGGCGGCCGATGTCGTCGGTGCTGGTCAGCAGTGGCAGGATAGCGCCATCGCGGCAGGCGAGCGTCTTGCGGACCCGTGCAAGGGTGGCGTCATCGCCGAACCAGGCGATGGCGTCGAAATTGGTCGCGTTGGCGAGTTGGAAATTGTCCAGCGCGGCGACCATCGGGGTGCAGCGGGCTTGATCAGCCATAACCTTTTGCGCCGCAATATCGGCTTCATTGGGACCAAGACAGAGAAGTGTGCCGCGCGGCAGGACATGAAGGACGTTGCTCTCGCCTGTCGGACCCGGGAGGGTTTCAGCGCTTGCCTGGAGAGGCGCGTGGCTGTTGGTAAAGCGCGGGAGATAGCTCGGACCGCCAGCTTTGGGGCCGGTGCCAGAAAGACCTTCGCCGCCGAACGGCTGAGAGCCGACCACCGCACCGATCTGGTTGCGATTGATGTAGATATTGCCGGCGTGGACCGCGGCCGAGACCTTTTTCACCCGGCTCGAAATGCGGGTGTGCATGCCGAAGGTGAGGCCGTAACCGGAGGCGTTGATGGCGTCGATGACTCGGTCGATGTCTTCCGCCTTGAACGTTGCGACATGGAGGACGGGGCCGAAGATTTCCTCGGGAATGTCCTCGATGCCGCCGACGCGGATGACGGTGGGCGCGACGAAGGTGCCTGCAGCGGGCGCCTTCATGGCGTGGATGACCTTGGCGGCATGCACATCCACATAGGCCTGGATTTTCTTGCGAGCAGGCTCGTCGATGATCGGGCCGATGTCGGTGGCGAGATGCCAGGGATTGCCGATGGTAAGCTCCTCCATCGCGCCCTTGAGCATGTCGATGGTGCGCTCGGCGGCATCTTCCTGAACATAGAGGATGCGGAGGGCCGAGCAGCGCTGACCGGCTGACTGAAAGGCCGACGCGATGATGTCGCGGACGGCCTGCTCGGGGAGCGCGGTCGAATCGACGATCATGGCGTTGAGACCCCCGGTTTCTGCGATCAGCGGGGCCTTGGGATCGGCATGTTCGGCCATGGCGCGGTCGATACGGTGGGCGGTCGGCAGCGAGCCGGTAAATGCGACGCCGGCAATGCGGGGATCGGAGGTCAGCGCGGTGCCGACATCAGGACCACCTGGCATAAGCTGGATGGCTTCCTTCGGAATGCCGGCTTCGTGCATGAGTTGAACCGCGCGGGAGGCGATGAGCGGGGTTTGCGGCGCGGGTTTAGCCACCACAGGATTGCCGGCGACGAGCGCCGCAGCGATCTGGCCGGAGAATATGGCCAGCGGGAAATTCCACGGCGAGATGGCGACGAAGGGACCGCGGGCGGCGCCTAGCGGCCTGGCTTCTGCCTCGGCTGCGTAATAGCGGAGGAAGTCGACCGCTTCGCGGACTTCGGCGACCGCATCCGCCCACGACTTTCCGGCTTCGCGGGCCAGCAGCGCGAATAGCTCGGCGCGATTGGCTTCGTAGAGGTCGGCGGTCTTGCGCAGGAGTTCGGCGCGGGTGCCAACGGCGGTTTGAGGCCAGGTGCTGGCAATGGCGGCCGAAATCGCCGCTGTGACGCCTGCCGTGGATGCCGAGACGACCTGGCCGACAATGTCGGTGGGATCGGCCGGATTGACGACCAGGGTCGTTTCGTTGGCTGCGTCGGCAAGCGGCAGAGGCGTGGCGAGCCACTTCGTCTGCCGGAAGGCTTCGCGTGCAGCATCCACTTCGCCGAGGGCGACCCGGTCGGTCAGGTCGAGACCGGCCGAGTTGCGGCGCGCCCCGAAGATGGCATCGGGCTGTGGAATGTTCGGATTGGCAAAGCTGTCGACGGCCAGCAGTCTGGCGATTGGGTCTTCGGCGACCTTGGCGGCCGGGATATCTTCGTCAGCGATCTGATAGACAAAGGAGCCGTTGGCGCCATTTTCGAGAAGGCGGCGGACGAGATAGGCGAGCAAGTCCTTGTGGGGACCGACGGGGGCATAGATGCGCGTGCGGGTGCCGTGATTGGTGCGCAGCACTTCGTGGAGGCGCTCACCCATGCCATGGAGACGCTGGAATTCGAACGTGTCATTCATGCGGCCGGCTTCTGCTGCCAGATGCAGGACAGAAGCGGCTGTGTGGGCGTTGTGCGAGGCGAATTGGGGATAGATGCGCGACTTCGAGAGAAGCTTCCTGGCCGCAGCGATATAGCTGACATCGGTCGCGGCCTTGCGGGTGTAAACAGGAAAACCCGGCAGGCCGAGAACCTGGGCGCGCTTGATCTCGGCGTCCCAATAGGCGCCTTTGACAAGGCGCACCATGATATTGCGATCATATTTTTCGGCTGTGGCTTCGAGCCAGTCGATCAGCGGCAGCACACGCTTGCCATAGGCTTGGACGACGACGCCAAAGCCTTCCCAGCCGGCAAGTCCCGGCGTTGCGAGCACGGCTTCGATGATTTCCATCGAGAGATCGAGGCGGTCGGCTTCCTCGGCGTCGATGTTGAAGCCCATATTTGCGTCGCGTGCCGCGAGTGCCAGCTTGCGGGTGGCATCGACCAGTTCGGTGAGAACGCGGTCGCGCTGGGCATATTCGTAGCGCGGATGCAGCGCCGAAAGCTTTACGGAAATGCCGGGGTTGTCGCGCACGGCGGGAGAGGTGCAATGCGGGGCGAGTGTCGCAATAGCATCGGCATAGGCCTTGAAATAGCGTTGGGCGTCTTCCGAGGTGCGAGCGGCTTCGCCGAGCATATCGTAGGAATAGCGGTAGCCCAGCGCTTCGGGCTTTCTCGCATTGGTGACGGCTTCCTCGATGGTGCGGCCAAAGACGAACTGGCTGCCGAGGAGCCGCATGGCCTGGCCGACGGCTGTGCGGATGACCGGCTCGCCAAGGCGTGCAATGGCGCGATGGAGGGCGTTCTTGGGGCCGACTTCGGGATCGCCGAGCACGTCTGCAGTGAGGTTCAGGGCCCAGGATGAGAAATTGACCAGCGTGTTTGAAGAGCCGCCGAAATGGCTGGCCCAATCGGAGCCGCCGACCTTGTCGTGGATCAATGCGTCGACCGTTTCGGCGTCGGGCACGCGCAGCAGCGCTTCGGCAAGCGACATCAAGGCGACGCCTTCGTCGGTCGCCAAGCCATATTCGGCGAGGAAGCTTTCCATCAGACCAAGCTTGTTGCCCGAGCGAACCGCGGTCACCAGCTTTTCGGCATGCGCTGAGATAACCTTGCGCGTGGCGTCGTCGAGGCCGGTGGCTTCGATCAATTGCGGGACAAGGGTGTTTTCATCCGCATAGATGCGGGCGCGCATGGCATCGCGAAAGGCAGTGGTGTCGGTCATGGAGGTGCACTCAAAAGCGTTGGCTCAAAATGCCAGAACCGCGAAAGGCCTTTCGCCTATTTTTCTGGCCGCCTCGTGACTGTGATGGTAATTCAAGACCGTTAGGCAGGCGAATGAACCATGAAGACCGTCATTCTCGAAACTTTGGACCAGATCGACCGCCGAATACTCGATGAGCTGGCGCGCGATGGTCGTTTGAGCGTCGCAGAGCTCAGCCGAAGGGTCAATCTGTCGAAGACGCCTTGCCAGGCGCGCATCAAGCGACTGGAGACCGAGGGTTACATTCTCGGTTATAGGGCGGTTATCGATCCCGAGCGCTTGGGCCTGCCGCATGTCGCCTTTGTCGAGGTCAAACTTTCGGACACGCGCAAAGCCGCGTTGGCTGCATTCAACAAGGCCGTGCGGGCACTGCCCGAGGTCGAGCAGGCACACATGATCGCCTCAAGCTTCGATTACCTGCTCAAAGTGCGCACAAAGGACATTGCAGCCTATCGTGAGGTGCTCGGCGAGAAGATTTCCGCCTTGCCCCATGTGGCGCATACCAGCACGCATGTGTCGATGGAGGCAGTGAAGGACGATGCAGACTAAAGTTGTGTGCGAAGTGAACCCAAGCCTAAAAATTGGACTTGTGCAGCCTGCGCCACAAAAATAGGCTCGCGCGGCAATCACCAGAAGCCAGGAGCCCCGCCTGGCAAGGAACAAGACATGTCACGCACCATCAAAGCCGCCCTGCTCCTGGGCCTCGCTTCCGCCAGCCTTGCCACGCCAGCCTTCGCACAAGGCAAGACGCTCACCATTTCCTGGTGGGGTTTTAATGGCGAGAAGCTCGAAGAATTCGTCCTCGCGCCCTTCCGCGAGCAGTGCGGCTGCGAGATCCAGTTCGAAACCGGCAACAATGGCGAGCGCCTTAACAAGCTGCAGATCCGCAATGGTGCCGGCGTCGACGTCGCTTACTTCTCCGACAGTTTTTCGCAACAAGGCATCGAGCTTGGCCTCTTCCAGCAGCTGGATCGGAGCAAGCTGACGAACCTCGATGGCCTTTATGACCTCGCCAAGGATCCGCAGGGCGGCTATGGCCCGGCCTATACGATCGGCCGCGTCGGCATCGTGTATGACTCGGCCAAGGTGACGACGCCGATCACCTCGTGGAACGACCTGTGGCGCGAAGATCTTGCGTCGTCGCTTTCGCTGCCGGGCATCACGACCACTGCTGGTCCGATGGTTGTGGTCAAGGCCGGTGAGCATCAGGGCGTCGATGCCTTCGCCGATGCTGATGGCGCCTTTGCCGGCATCGAGGCGCTGAAGCCGAACGTGGTCAAGAACTACAATACCGGCTCCGAAATGATTAACCTCTTCTCGACCGGCGAAGTCACTGCCGCCGTCGCTCAAGACTTTACGCTCGGCCAAATCCAGGCCGCTGTGCCGTCTGTTGTGTGGGCTGATCTCTCGGAAGGCTCGATCGCGACGCTGAATACCGTCAATATTCCGAAGGGCGCTGCCGAGCCGGAGCTGGCCTATCAGTTCATCAACTTCATCCTTTCCCCTGAAATCCAGCAGAAGCTGGCTGAGGAAGGCGTCGACGCGCCGGTGGTGAAGTCGGTCGAGCTGACACCGGAACAGGCTTCGCTCTGGACCTATGGCGCCGACGTCATCGCGGGTCTGCAGAGCATTGATTCCGCCAAGCTCAACGCGGCCAAGGGCGGCTGGGTGGATCGCTGGAACGAAATCTTCGGCATGTAAGGTTTTTGGCGATCGGGGTGTGCAAAACATCCCGATCGCCATCCCACCATTTCCGCACGAGCGGGAATGCCATATGCACTGCAGAATAGAGATTCTCGCCAAGCGGGAATGAGCCGGTGGTTGAGGGACCATCGCAGCAAAGGCCAAGGCCAATGAAACGCATAGCAGGCTGGACGCTCGCGTCGCCCGCCACTCTCCTCGTGCTGCTCGGGCTCGTCGCCCCGGTGGCAGCCACGATCTACACGACTTTCGGGACGCCCGGCGGTCCCTTCTCGACCTACCAGGCCTTTTTCGCCAGCGGCTTTCGCCGCACCGTGCTTTTGCGCACCATCAATGTGTCGCTGATCGTCACCGTCATTGCTCTGGTGATCGGCTTTATCACCGCTTATGTCGTGTCTCGCGCGCCGGGCTGGCTGAAATCGATCCTCATCGTCGCGGCGGTGTTTCCGCTGCTGACGGGTGTCGTGGTGCGCTCGTTCGCCTGGCTCATCATTCTTGGCAAGAACGGCATTCTCAATTCCACTCTGATCAATCTCGGGATCATCACCGAACCGCTGCAGATGCTTTACACGCAGGGTTCCGTGATCGTCGCGATGGTCTATCTCTTCGTGCCGCTGATGGTGCTGACGCTCGTTGGCGTGCTGGAAGCCATTCCTGATGACCTGATCCAGGCTTCTGCATCGCTCGGCGCCAATTCGTGGGCGACATTCACGCAGGTCATCCTGCCACTGGCAGTGCCAGGGTTGATCGTTGGTGCCGTGTTGGTCTTTACCGGCAGCTTTACCTCTTACGCGACGCCACAGCTTCTGGGTGGCGAGCAGGTGATGATGATGGGCACGCTGATGTATCAGCAAGCCATGGTGACCTTCGATTGGGTCAGCGCTTCGACCATTGCCGCCATCATGGTGGTGATCACCATCGCCATCGTTGCCCTGATGAATGCCGCTGCGCGGCGCCTCAACCCGATGACCGTGTGATGCCGACAAAACTCCATCCTGCCCTGATCGGCTTTACCGTCATCGTCTTCTTTTTCCTCGTCGGCCCGCTCGTCATAGTCGTTGGCTCGGCGCTGAGCGACACGACTTATCTCACCTTCCCGCCGCAGGGGCTGAGCCTTCGGTGGTTTCAGAATATTTTTGAAATCGACGCGTTCCGACGCACTATTCTGACCAGTCTGCAAGTTGCGGTGATTTCGACCTTCGTCGCTCTGATCATTGGCATTCCGGCATCCTATGCGATGAGCCGCTATCGCATCCAGTTGCCGGGTTGGCTGTCTACGCTGTTCGTCTTGCCGGTGCTGGTGCCGGAACTGGTGCTGGGTTTTTCGCTGCTCAAGAACCTGGCTTTCCAGTTCAATGCACCGATCTACCTGTCGCTGATCATCGGGCACACGATCCTGATCCTGCCCTATGTGATCCGGGTGATTTCGGCCTCGCTGGCCTCGTTCGACTTTTCCATCGAGGAAGCTGCGATCAGTCTCGGGTCGCCACCGCTCAAGACGTTCTTCACCGTGCTTCTGCCCAATGTGCGCTCGGGCGTCATCGCGGCGTTTATCCTTGCGTTCATCACCTCGATCAACGACGTGTCGATCTCCATTTTCCTGACCGGGCCAGGCATTTCTACCCTGCCCATCCAGTTGCTCGCGCATATGGAGCAATTCTTCGATCCTACCGTGGCTTCGGTCTCGGTTATGCTCATGGTGCTCACCGTGGCCGTGATGGCCACTGTCGAGCGCACGCTGGGCCTCACCTTCCTTGCCAAATGAGTCTGCTGTGACCAAGCCGCTTTCCATCCGCAACATCACTGCGCACTACGGCCAGACCAAGGTGCTGGAAGACCTCTCGCTCGATATCGGCGAAGGCGAACTCGTGTCCCTTCTCGGCGCCTCGGGATGCGGCAAGACCACGACGCTGCGTCTTGTTGCCGGTTTCCTGCAGCCGACGTCGGGTACCATCACGCTCGGCGGCAAGGATTTGACGCGCCTGCCCGCGCATCAACGTGATATCGGCTTGGTGTTCCAGAACTATGCGCTCTTCCCTCACCTGAGCGTAGCCGACAATGTCGGCTTCGGCCTCAAGCAGCGCGGCGTTTCTGGCGAAGCAAAGACCAAACGCGTCAGCGCCATGCTCGAACGCGTGGGCCTGGCCCATCTGGCCGACCGTTTGCCGGGCGCGCTGTCGGGTGGTCAGAAGCAGCGCGTGGCGCTGGCGCGAGCGCTCGTCATCGAGCCCCCGTTGCTGATGTTCGACGAGCCGCTGTCGAACCTCGACGCCAAGCTCCGCGTCGACATGCGCGTCGAAATTCGCCAGCTGCAGCGCGCCAATGGCACGACTTCGGTCTATGTGACGCATGACCAGGAAGAGGCCTTCTCGATTTCGGATCGCGTGGCCATCATGCATGCTGGCAAGATCATGCAGCTCGATACGCCTGAAAACCTTTATCAGCGGCCGGCCAATGCTTTCGTGGCGCGCTTCGTCGGCTTTGAAAATCTGATCCCGATGAAGGTCGTCGGGCGCGATGGTGCTCAGATCACCGCCGAAGCCGCAGGTGGCGTCAAGCTGACGCTGGGCCTTGAGCATTTTGGTGCGATCCCAGACAACTTTGTCCTCGCCTGCCGGGCCGACGGCCTCGCTGTCACCGACAATATGGCCGTGGAGGGAATTCCGACCACGCTTGGCCTGCGGACGTATCTGGGTCGCGCTTATCAGTATCAGAGCGAGACGGCGGCAGGCACTTTGGTTGCCAATGGCCCTCTGTCGCGCCCGCTCGAGCCGGGGTCTCTGGCAAAGCTGGTTCCAGTGCCCGACCAGTGCACCATACTGTCTGTAGAGTAGTCATGTACACCGCGGACCACCCCCTCCCAGCCTACTCCCCTAAAATCGCTTCACTGGAGCGATTTGCCCTGCGGGACGGGTCGGGATCCATCGAGGGGGAGGTGACGATCCAGTTTGGGGCAGCATCGGTTTACGGCCACCGGCCAGACACCCCACCCTTGGTGGGGGAGGAAGGGAGGGGGCGGAGCCGCGGGCTCCAATCCCGTCCATGACAACCATCCTTACCAACGCCATCGTCGTCACCATGGACGACGCGCTCGCGGTTCATGAATTCGGCTGGGTCCGGGTGGATGGCACAACGATCACGGCCTTGGGCGCAGGCAGGCCGCCAGATGTGCCGGGCGCCGAGATCGTCGATTGCGCTGGCGATATTGTCATGCCGGGCATGGTCAATGCTCATTGCCACATGGCAATGTCGGTCTTTCGGGGCCTTGGCGAAGATGTCGATGATCGGCTTTATCGTTACATCCTCCCGCTGGAGAGAAAATTCGTCTCGCCGGAAATGGTGCGCGCGGGTTCGGCACTGTCGGCTCTGGAGATGATCCAGGGTGGCGTGACCACCGTTGCCGACATGTATTACTTCGAAACCGAAGTGGGTGACGTCTGCGCCGAAGCCGGCCTGCGCGCAATTGTCGGGCAAACCTTGGCCGACTTCGACCCGCCGGATCACCGCAATTTTGACGAGGGTTTCGGGCGCGTTGAAGAGCTGGTTGATCGATACAAGGATCATCCGCTCGTCACGCCTTCGATTGCGCCGCATGCGCCTTATTCCACGGGGCGAGATGTGATGGCGCGAATTGCGCAGTGGTCCGCCGATCATCCGCAGGTGCCGGTCCAAATGCATTTGGCCGAGAGCACGCTCGAGGTAAAATGGGCGCTCGATACACATGGCAAGTCGACGGTGACGGTGACGGCCGAGTCCGGGCTCCTCAAACCGAACCTGATCTGCGCGCATTGCCTGCAACTCGACGACAACGATATCCGCCTGATGTCGGAGCATCAGGTGTGCGTCGTCACCAATCCGCGCTCCAACGGAAAGGCTGGACGCGGCATTGCGCCGGTCGAGAAGATGCGCAATGCGGGGCTGCCTGCAGGAATTGGTAGCGACGGAGCAATGAGCGGCAATACGCTCGATCTCTTCAGCCAATTTGCGCCGGTCTCAATGTTCGCGAAACTGCTTGCCGGGTCGAGAAAGCCTTTGCCGGCGGTCGATGTCATCCGTATGGCGACGATCGAGGGCGCGCGCGCACTGAGCCTCAACCTCAAGACCGGATCGCTCGAGGTGGGCAAGCAAGCGGACCTGATCCGCATCAACCTGTCAGCGCCGCGGCTGCATCCGATGTATGACCCCTATTCAGCACTAGTTTTTGCGGCGATGCCATCTGATGTGACGGACACAATGGTCGCCGGCAGGTGGTTGATGCGCAATGGGCAGGTGCAAACGCTGGACGTTGGCAAGGCCGTGTCTGACGCCGTCGGCATCGCCGCGCAATTCAAGTCGGAAATGGCAAGAATCGACGGACAATAGCTTCGGCAATCGATACAAATGCTGCATAAGGCAAGGAAAGCCTCCTTGCGGCACAGCTATTCTGGAAAATCATGCCGATGAAAAGACGAGTCATAATCGACACCGATCCCGGTCTCGACGACGCGCTGGCCATACTTTTTGCGCTTGGCAGCGCTCGGTTCGATGTTCTCGGCGTAACGACCGTTGCCGGCAATATCGGTATTGAGCGGACAACGCGAAATGCTGGCGGTTTGCTTGCCGTCATGGGTCGATCGGACATTCCGGTCATTCGCGGGTCCGACATCCCGCTGACGCGCGAGCTTCAGGATATCGTTGCCATCATTCATGGATCAGACGGCCTGCGCGGCATTACGCTGCCCGAGCCTCTGAACCTACCGCTCGAGGATGCGTCAGGTTGGATCGCCAAAACCCTTGCTGCGGCCGAACCGGGCAGCGTCGACATTCTGGCTCTCGGCCCACTGACCAATATCGCCCGCGTCATAACCGAGCACCCAGAGGCCCTTAAGGGAATTGGCCAGATCATCGCGATGGGCGGAACGCTCAACGAGCCAGGCAATTCAGGTCCGCGTTCGGAGTTCAATTTTGCCTCGGACCCGGAAGCGGTTTCCGTGGTCATCGGCTGCGCTGCGCACCTGAAGGTGGTTCTGGTGCCGCTCGACGTGACGCGAAAAGTTCGGGCGCAACTGGATTTCGTCAATGGCCTGCCGGAAACGGCGCATGGTAATTTGGCTCGTGAAGTGCTGCAGGCCTACATGCTGGATGGACGGCAAAGCCGTGCGCTTCACGATCCATGCGTGATGCTCATGGCGCTGGAGCCGGGCCTTTTCCGGCTTGAGACCATCAGGCTCGACGTCGATCTCGGGATCGAGCCTGATGCCGGGAGCCTCTTGGTCGATGAGCGCGGAACGCCGGTCGCGGTTGCCATGGGGGTCGATACCGAAGGGGCCCTGGCTCTTCTTCGCAGCGGCTTTGTCTGATCAGGCAGACAGCTCCTGTTCGACCAAAGCAGTCCAGAAACGCGCGCCAGTCAGAATAGCGTCGTCATTGAAATCGTAGCGGCTGTTGTGATGCAGCGCGCCATCCACGGCTGGGCCATTACCCAGCCAGACATAAGCGCCGGGCATTTCGCCGCTGAAAAACGCGAAATCATCGCCGGCTGTGGATGGCGGAAAGTCGGTTACCACTGGCCGACCGGTCGCCGCCTGCGCCGCGCGAAGGGCACGTGCGGTGGCGTCGGCATTGTTGACGACGGGCGGGATGCGGCGCTGGAAATGGTATTCGGCCGCGACACCGAATGTCGCGGCGATGCCCTTGGCAATGGTGCCGATTTCGCGCTCGAGCTGATCGCGCACTTCAGGCGTATAGGCGCGGGCAGTGCCGCCGATGCGGACTTGATCGGGAATGACGTTGAGCGCCTTGAAGTCGCCTGCCTCGAGAGCACAAGCGCTAACCACCGCGGGCTGCAGCGGATCGACGACGCGGGCGACGATTGTGTGGATAGCGGCAAGGAAGTGGCCCGCGGCGGTGATAGCGTCGCGACCGAGATGGGGCTTGGCGCCGTGGGTTCCGATGCCGCGGAAGGTAACGGTCCAACTATCGGAAGACGCAAGCTGCGGACCCGGAACAACCGCCATTTCATCGGTGGCAAGACCGGGCATATTGTGCAGGCCATAAACAGCATCCACGGGAAATAGCCGCAGCAAGCCATCGTCGAGCATAGCTTTGGCACCACCTCTGCCCTCTTCGGCCGGCTGAAAGATGAAGTGAACTGTACCGGAGAAATTGCGCGTTTTCGCAAGGTGGCGCGCGGCGGCAAGGAGCATAACGGTGTGCCCGTCGTGCCCGCAGGCATGCATGGTGTTGGGCGTATTCGACCTATAATCGCGTTCCGCCAGTTCCGGCATGGCCAGGGCATCCATATCGGCGCGGAGGGCAATGCGGCGGGTGCCGGTGCCAACCCTGAGCGTGCCCACAATGCCGGTTTTGCCCAGGCCGCGATGAATCTCGATGCCTGCCTCCGTCAGCTTTTCGGCGACGATGGCACTGGTGCGCATTTCCTCAAAGCCCAGCTCAGGGTTGGCGTGAAGATCGCGGCGAAGCGCGGTCATGGCTTCGATTTCGAATGGATCATTGTTAGCCGATTGCATTGGCACGCCTGCCTTGCGATAGAGTTTTGCGCAACTTGCTTCTATGCCGCTTAGCAATCAAGGACTTGGCGTGAGTTTTGAGCCGCACGATTTCTGGCAGAGCTTCGCCGCGCCGGCGAGTTTTGAAGCCGACCCCGCCGAGGGGCATCTGGGCTTTTACCCGGCCAGGCTGGCTGACGGGCGGCAATTGCCCCTGCCCCTGCGCGTGCTGCCGGGAGACGGCAAAGCAGCGGTCGCTTCGCTGATCCTCAACCAAGCGAGTTTTGCGGTAGAGGATGGATTGGCCGCATCACTTGCAGGCATGCTGAGGGAAAAGGCGCCAGAGGTGCTCATCGGCGTGCCAACGCTCGGCCTGCCGCTCGCGTCTAACGTTGCGCGCCGGCTAGGGCATACGCGCATGGTGCCGCTCGGCACATCGCGAAAATTCTGGTATCGCGACGATCTTTCTGAGCCGATGAAATCGATCACCAGCCCGACGGCGGCGAAGACGCTTTACGTCGATCCTCGCATGTTGCCGCTTCTGCGCGGCAAGCGGGTAGCGGTAATCGACGATGTGATCAGTTCCGGCCAATCGATGGGTGCCGTGCTGCGACTGCTGACGAAGGCTGAGATCGAGCCCATCGCGATTGGCTGCGCCATGCTGCAAGGAGCGGCGTGGCAAGAGTCGTTGGCGGCTTGGCGCGATCAGATCGTCGCGCCACTCGCCTCGCCGCAGTTTTTCCTCAACGAGCTTGGGCGCTGGTCCCCTGTCACCTGACAAGACAGTCCGGTGAAAAACCTTATGCCGCGCTTGCCAACGGCGCGGATTTTGCCCACAGAATGGGCACGCGGGATGCCTGGGTTAGATTTTCGACACGAGGGACAAATGACTGAGAAATTCGTAGCCGGACGACGTGTGTTCGTTGGTGTTTTGGCCGCAGGCGTCGCCCTGGCGATGAGCGGTGTGAGCTTGGCGCAGGACCTGACCAAGGTTGCCGCGATCTGGACAGTACCGGTGGAGCAGCAGTGGGCAAGCCGGTTGCACAATGCGCTGACCGCAGCCGACGAGCGCGGCGAGATCGAGTATGTCTATTCGGAAAATATCTCCAACACGGACTATGAGCGCGTGATGCGTGAATATGCCGAGCAGGGCGTGAGCCTGATCGTCGGCGAGGCGTTCGGGGTCGAGCAGCCGGCGCGCGCTGTGGCTTCGGAATATCCCGAGATTTCGTTCCTGATGGGGTCGAGCCTGCCGCCGGCAGAGCCGAACTTTGCGACCTTCGACAACTTCATCCACGAGCCGAGCTACCTCACCGGTATTGTTGCGGGCATGAAGACCGAGAGCAACAAGATCGGCATGGTGGGTGGCTATGCCATTCCGGAAGTGAACCGGCTGATGAATGCCTTCAAAGCTGGTGCGCTCTCGGTCAATCCGGACGTGACCTTCTCGGTCAGCTTCATCAACTCCTGGTATGATCCGCCGAAAGCCAAGGAAGCCGCCTTCGCCATGGTCGATGCGGGCGCGGATATTCTTTATGCGGAGCGCTTCGGCGTTTCGGATGCGGCCAAGGAACGCGGCATTCTGGCGATCGGCAATGTGATCGATACGGCGGCGGATTATCCGGGCACGATCCTTGCGAGCGCGCTTTGGCATGGTGAGCCGATGATCGATAAGGCGATTGCCGATGTGAAGGCGGGTTCGTTCACCGCCTCGGATTACGGTATCTATGCCTTTATGGAATATGGCGGTTCGAGCGTCGTGATTGACGAGGCGCTGGCTGGGCCGGAAGCGGTTGCGGCGGCCAAGGCGAAGGAAGAAGAGATTTTGGCCAAGACGTTTACGGTCGAGATCGACGATAGCGAGCCGACTTCGTCGCAGTAAGCTTTTAAGGGAACAACCCCCACCTAGCCCCCCCCTGGTAGGGGGAGGAATAGCATCGAGTTTTGGGGCGGGCTTGGGCTCGCCTCAGGCTTATCTGGACGCCAATGCGGAGCACCCCGACCATGACCGACGCCCCAGTGCTCCTTTCGCTCCAGAACATCACCAAGCGGTTTGGCGCCTTGACGGCGAATGATGGGATTTCGCTCGATCTGCATCGCGGAGAAATCCTCGCGCTGCTGGGGGAGAATGGGGCGGGCAAGACAACGCTGATGAATATCCTTTTCGGGCACTATGTGCAGGACGAGGGGGATGTGCGGGTTTTGGGCGATGGTGGGCTGACCGCCCTGCCCCCCGGTTCGCCCGGCGCGGCGCTGAAGGCCGGGATAGGCATGGTGCATCAGCATTTTACGCTGGCGGAGAACCTTTCGGGGCTCGCCAATATTCGGCTCGGGACCGAGCCGCTTTTGTCGTTCGGGCGCGAGGGTGCGGCGCGGGCAAAAGTGCAGAAAATCATTGCTGAGAGTGGGCTGGACGTCGATCTCGATCGGCGCGTGGCCGATCTGACGGTGGGCGAAAAGCAGCGGATCGAGATTTTGAAGGCGCTTTATCGCGATGCGAAAGTGCTCATTCTCGATGAACCGACGGCCGTGTTGACACCGCAGGAGGCCGATGGGCTGTTTGTGGTCTTGCGGCGGCTGGCGGCCAATGGGCTCGGGGTGATTTTCATTTCGCATAAGCTCGGCGAGGTCCTGGCCGTGTCGCATCGCATTCTGGTGCTGCGCGGCGGCAAGAAGGCGGGCGAGCTGGTGACGGCGGATGCCGATCGGCGGGCGATTGCCGATTTGATGGTGGGCAAGGCTGTGGCCGCGGTGGTGCGGACGCCGGCGAGCCCGGGCGACGTGTTGTTGGCGCTGGAAAATGTGTCGCTGCATGGGGCGAGTGGCCGATCGCTGAGCGGGGTCGATCTCAAATTGCGCGCGGGCGAGGTCGTTGGACTCGCGGGCGTTTCGGGCAATGGACAATCGGGGATTGCAGGGCTGATTTCGGGGCTGGCGGTGCCGACGAGCGGGACCATGCGTCTCTATGGTGAGACGGTGACGCGGGCCGATCCGCGGGCGCTGGTGGCCAATGGTGTGGCGCGCATGCCGGAGGATCGCCAGCATGATGGCGTGGTGGGCACGATGAGCGTAGCCGACAATATCGCCATCGAAGAAGTGCGCAGCGCTGCCTTTTCCAAAATGGGTTTTCTCGATCGCAAGGCGATGCGCGAGCGGGCGACGGCGGCGATCGCGGGCTATGATGTGCGCTGCCAAGGGCCGGACGCAGAGGCACGGCTGCTGTCGGGCGGCAATGTGCAAAAGCTAATCCTGGCACGCGTGCTTGAGCGCGGACCGCGGGTGATCCTTGCCAATCAGCCGACGCGCGGGCTCGATGTCGGCGCGCAGGCAGAAGTGCATCGGCGCATTCTCGCGGCGCGGGATCGTGGCGCGGCGGTGCTGGTGATTTCGGAAGATCTGGACGAGCTTTTCGCGCTCGCCGACCGGTTTGTCGTGGTCCATGCGGGCGAGTTGCATGATGCGGGGCCGAGCGAAGGGCTCGATCGCGGCACGATCGGTTTGATGATGGCGGGGCAGAGCCACGCGCGGGCGGAGATGGCGTCATGACTATTCGGCTTGAACCGCGCGAGGATGCTGGGCTGGGTCTGAAAATCGGGGTGTCGCTGGCGGCGGGCCTCGTGGCACTGCTGCTGGTCGCCATTCCGGTGCTGTTTGCCGGCGGGTCGCCGCTGACGGCCTATGGTCTGATGATCCAGGGGGCCTTCGGCTCGATGTTCGCGTTCAGCGAGACGCTGAACAGGGCGACGCCGCTGATTTTGACGGGCCTTGCTTGTGCCGTCGCGTTTCGCGCCAAACTTTGGAATATCGGGGCCGAGGGGCAGCTTTATATTGGGGCGCTCGCGGCGGTCTGCATTGGCAGTGGGCTCCTGCAATTGCCCCCTGCCCTGATGATCCCGACAGTAATGATCGCCGGATTTTTGGCCGGCGGGCTGATGATGGTCATTCCGACCGTGATCAAGCAGCGGTTCGGGGCCGATGAAGTGGTCATCACGCTGCTGCTCAACTTCGTTGTCATTCTCTTCATTCAGATGCTCGTTGAGGGGCCGCTCAAGGACCCGCTCTCGATGGGCTGGCCGCAATCGGTGCCACTGCTTGCCGAGGCAAAACTGCCGAAACTTTTACCGCGGCTGCGGATGCATTGGGGGCTGATCGTTGGGCTCGTGGCGGCGCTGGTGCTTTGGCTGATGGTGCGCAAGACCGTGCTTGGCTTTGAAATCCGCGCGGTCGGCGAGAACAAGGCGGCGGCGCGGTTTGCCGGAATTCCTGTGGATGCAACCATGCTGAAGGTGGCGCTGATATCGGGTGGGCTCGCTGGGCTGGCGGGCGTCGGTGAAGTGGCCGGGGTGAAGGGCTATCTTTCGTCGGACCTGTCGCCGGGATTTGGCTATTCGGGGATTGTCGTTGCCATGCTCGCGGGGCTCTCACCCATCGGGACGGTGATTGCGGCGCTGTTTGTGGCGGCCGTTTTCGTGGGGGCGGATTCGATGAGCCGGGCGACGGGGATTTCGAGCTATATCGCCGATCTCGTCGTGGCGCTGTCGCTGCTCTGCGTGCTGGTTGGCAGTTTTTTCCTGCGGTTCCGCGTGAAGTGGGACCGCCAGAGCGTGGTGGCCTGAGATGGACGTTTTGTTCGACATTTTGGGCTCGGCCAATTTCTGGGCAGCCGCCATCCGCATCGCGACGCCGCTGATCTTTGGCGTTTTGGGCGCGCTGATCTGCGAGCGCGCGGGCGTGCTCAACCTTGGAATCGAAGGGATTTTCGTCGCCGGGGCCATGACGGGTTGGCTCGCGGTTTATCTCGGTGCAGGGCTGTGGGGCGGCGTGCTGATTGCGGCGTTTGCCGGAGCGCTGTTTGGGCTGCTGCATGCGTTTCTGACGGTCATCTTGGGGCTGTCGCAGCATGTGTCGGGGATCGGGATTACGCTTCTAGCGACAAGCGTCAGCTATTTCACCTATCGTACGGCCCTGCCAGATGTGAGTTCGCCGCCGCGGATTGCCGCCTTTCAGCCGGTGTCGATACCGGGGCTCTCGGACCTGCCGTTTATCGGGCCAGCGCTGTTTCAGCAGACGCCGCTGACGTTTTTGGCGCTGGTGTTTGTCGCACTGGTAGCACTTGTTCTCTATCGGACGCCGCTGGGGCTCGCCATTCGGGCAGTCGGGGACAATCCGGCTTCGGTCGAGGCGCAGGGGCTTTCTGTGGTGGGGCTGCGCGTCGGTGCGGTGGTTGTTGGCTCGGCGCTGATGGCGTTGGGTGGAGCGTTTCTCACCATGTCGGCGTTCGATGCGTTCTTCTTTGGCATGGTCAATGGGCGCGGCTGGATCTGTATCGCGCTCGTGGTGTTTGCGTCTTGGCAGCCGGGCAAGGCGCTGTTAGGCGCGCTGCTGTTTGGAGCGTTCGATGCGTTTCAGATCCGGTTGCAGGCGCAGATTGGGCAGGTGGTGCCGGGTCAGGTGTTCCTGATGATGCCGTATTTGCTCTCGATCGTGGCGCTGATCCTGGTGGCAAGACGGGCGGATTATCCGAGGGCACTGTTGCAGCCTTGGACGAAGGGACAGCGCCATTAGTGGCATCCATTCTGAAATTTCAGGATAGGCCCCGGCTTTCGCCGGGGTGACAATCGGATTTTGTTTTAGCATCACAGCTAGTACGCGACTTTAAGGACCAAAAATGTTCGAGCTGAAAATCACCAATGCGACGCTGACGGATGGGCGGAAGGGTGTCGATATCGGCGTCCGTGACGGCAAGATCGCAGCGATCGAAGCCAATCTTGGGGGCGAGGGCGGCGAGGTGATCGATGCGGATGGGCAATTGGTTTCGCCGCCCTTTGTCGACTGCCATTTTCATATGGATGCGACGCTGTCGCTGGGGCAGCCGCGGTTCAATGAAAGCGGGCGGCTGCTTGAGGGCATTCAGATCTGGGGAGAGCTAAAGCCGCTTCTTACTCATGAAGCCGTGGTCGACAGGGCTCTGGACTATTGCGACCTCGCGGTGGCGCAGGGGCTGCTGGCGATCCGGACGCATGTCGATATTTGCGATGATCGGTTGCTGGGCGTCGAGGCGCTGCTCGAGGTCAAGAAGCGCGTCGCGCCCTATATCGACCTGCAGCTCGTGGCCTTTCCGCAGGATGGGTATTATCGCTATCCGGGCGCGATCGAGCTGCTGGAGCGGGCGCTCGACATGGGCGTCGATGTCGTTGGCGGCATTCCGCATTTCGAGCGGACCATGGCGGATGGCGCGGCGAGCGTGAAGGCGCTGTGCGAGATTGCCGAGAAGCGCGGGCTCCTGGTCGACTTGCACTGCGATGAGACGGACGATCCGCTGAGCCGGCATATCGAGACGCTGACCTATGAGGCGCAGCGGCTGGGTCTACAGGGCCGGGTCAACGGCTCGCACCTGACCTCGATGCATTCGATGGACAATTATTATGTCTCAAAGCTCCTGCCGCTGATGGCGGAGGCAGACGTTTCGGCGACGGCGAACCCCAACATCAATATCGGCATTCAGGGGCGGCACGACACCTACCCCAAGCGGCGCGGGATGACGCGGATTCCGGAGATGCTGACCTATGGGATCACTTGCGCCTTTGGGCAGGATTGCATGATGGACCCCTGGTATTCGCTCGGGCAGGCGGACATGCTCGATGTCGCCTCGATGGGGCTGCATGTGGCGCAGATGACGAGCCGCGATGCGATGCGGCAGTGCTTCGAGGCGGTGACATCAGGGCCGGCCAAGGTGATGCATCTTGAAGGCTATGGCATCGAGGTCGGCAAAAAGGCGGATATGGTGCTGCTGCAGGCGACGGATACGATCGAGGCCATTCGGCTGCGGGCGACGCGGATTGCGGTGATCAAGGGCGGGCGGGTGATCGCGCGGACGGCGCCGCGGCAGACGGCATTGGCCCTTACGGACCGGCCGACGCGGCTCGATCCGGCGAGGGTCGGCCCCAGCGCCAATCAGGGTTAACCCACTGTTCAGGCGGGGTTCTTGGGCGGCGTGCCTCGAAGGTGTTCGAGAAGGTAAGCGTGGGTCGCAGGATTGGCGACGATGAGGCAACCGGTGCGTTCGAACACGTCCGGACCCCTGCCCCACCAGTCGGTAACGACGCCGCCCGCTTCTTCGACAAGGAGAATGCCGGCGGCGGTGTCGACGAAGCCGGTTTCCTCGAAATAGCCGGTGAGGCGACCGCAAGCGACCCAGGCGCAGGAATTGGCGGCGCTTCCGACGATGCGGACGGCGCCGATGGGTGCCCGGATGGCGTCGAGGCGGGCGTAAGCTCCTGGATGCAATGACAGATTAGGCGTCGGCAGGCCTGTGCCGACGCACATCATGGCGATGTCGGTAGAGCGGCTGACATGGAGACGCTCACCGTTAAGGAAGGCGCCGTGGCCTTTGACGGCCGTGAACATCTCATCGGCGACCGGATCGTAGACCAGCCCGCACATGGTTTCATTGCCCCGGCGAAGGGCGATGGTGATGGTATAATGCTGGCCATTCAAGAAGTTAGTGGTTCCATCGATGGGGTCGACAAGCCAGCGATGGGTCTGGTCGTCGCGCTCGGCGGGGGCGAATTCTTCGCCGGTCAGACCCCAGGGATAGCGCGACAAGAGGCGGTCGCGGATCAGGGTTTCGGATTCGCGGTCGGCGTCGGAGACAAAGTCGCCAGGGCCTTTGACGCCGATTTCCAGATCGCGGAAACGCTTGAAGTGCTTGAGGGTGAGCGCGCCGGCTTCGCGGGTTGTAGCGGCCATGTCTTCGAGGATGGCGTGATAATCGTAAGTCATTGTTTCAAAGCCGCTTTCAGGCGTTCCGGATCGTCTGTGGTGATCTGGTCGACCTTAAGATCGAGCAGGCGGTGAATGGACGGTATCGTGGTGTCGTCGACCGTTCGAATGGTCCAGGCGTCGATGCGTTTGCCGGCGGCGTGGATGGGGGCGACGATGTCGAAGCCGGCCTTGTCCGCAGCGAGGACGATGTCGTAGGCGAGGTAGATCATTTCCGCCTTCGGCGCAGTGGCGAGGGCTTCGGAAACGAAGGTTTGGTAGTCGCCGGTCGCTTGCAACCTGGCGAGGGATTCGCCGTAACAGGGGTCATAACCGCTGCGCAGTTTCGGAGCCGAATCCGTTAGCATTCCGATAGCATCGAAGTCGCCCCCGGAGAGAATAAGGTAATCGGCGACGGGCGCGACACTCGCGCCGAAATTGGCGACGACCGCGGGCGTGAGGGCCGCGTGGCTTTCCTTGAAGTCGAGTTGAAGGAGCGCGTTGGGATGCGGCGTCTCTTTGGCGAGCAGCGCGCAGAGGTCTTCGAGCAGCATGACCTTATCGGTGATCGGCTGGCCGTCGTTGCCGCGCAAGTTCAATTCACGAAGCACCGAGGCCGGTGTTTCGCGCACGAGGCCGGTGCCGGTCGTTTCGGCGTCGAGCTCGAAGTTGTGAAGGATAGCGCAGCCGTGGTCGGCGTGGATAACCAGGTCTACCTCGACGCTAGCGCCGAGGCGCATGGCTTCAAGAATGCGGCTGCCTGTGAACACAGGATCGGACGCCTTGCGGCGGCCGCGATGCCATTTGAGCCAGGTACGATGGCCGTCCCGCTCGATATAGAGAGGATCGCTCATGCAGCGCTCCGGAAGACCTGGATGTCGTTGCGATAGGCGGCGACGGCGCGGGGCATGAGATTGACACCCTGACCGGGCTGGAACTGGCTGGGCTGATTGACCATGGCTTTTAGGCGCTTGCCATCGGGCAGGTCGAAATCGACAAGGCCATGGGTGCCGTAATCAGTGACGCGATGGACTTTGCCAGCGCCGGGCTCGGCCGGGACGATATCGAGCGCTTCGGGGCGAACGGCGAGGGTGGCCGGACCGTCGCCGATAGCGAGGGGATGGGAGAAACCGGCGCGGGTGAACTGGCCGTTGCTGACCGTGCCTTCGATCAGGTTCATCGTGCCGATGAAGCCGGCGACGAATGGCGTCTGCGGATTGCGATAGACGACATCGGGGCGATCGATCTGCTCGGTGCGCCCATCGCGCATGACGACGATGCGATCGGCCATGGAAAGGGCTTCGTCCTGGCCGTGGGTGACAAAGAGCGTCGTGATGCCGACGCGCTGCTGGATGTCGCGGACTTCTTCGCGCAGCCGTTCGCGCAGGTGCTGGTCGAGACTGGCGAAAGGTTCGTCGAGAAGCAGGATTTTGGGTTCGAGCACGAGCGAGCGGGCGAGGGCAACGCGCTGCTGCTGGCCGCCTGAAAGCTGGGTGACGCGGCGCGAGCCATAGCCGCCGAGACCGACGAGTTCGAGCACGGCTTCGACGCGACGCTTGATCTCGTCTGCCGGCAGGCGACGGAGCTTTAGGCCGAAGGCGAGGTTTTTGGCGACATCCATATGGGTCCAAAGCGCGTGGCTCTGGAATACCATGCCGGTCGGGCGCTTTTCCGGCGGGGTGCGGGTGATATCTTCGCCGTCGATGGCGATGAGGCCTGAAGTCGGGGTTTCGAAGCCGCCGACCATGCGGAGGAGCGTCGACTTGCCAGAGCCCGATGGGCCAAGGAGGCAGACGAGTTCGCCGTCAGCGACTTCGAGGGAGAAGGAGTCGACAGCCTTGGTGCCGCCGGGGAAAAGCTTTGTGACGTCTTTTATGGTGAGGACGGACATTTTTTATTACTCCCGGTCCAGTTGGATCGGTTGGGAATTTACGGAGATCGCCGTTGCTGGGCCTGGTCCGGCAATCCACGGCAGGCGCGGCGGCATGGACCACCGGGACAAGCCCGGTGGTGACGATAGAGACGATGGGGAGGTGGCGCAGGAGTGAGCGGCCGGTGCTGGCCGCAAGGCCCCCCACCTAGCCTCCCCCTGGGAGGGGGACGGACGCATCGGGGATGCCGAACCGTTAATCGGCCACTGATAGACCCCTCCGCCTATCAGGGGGAGGTTGGGTGGGGGTGCTGCAAGGTCGAAAACCATCAAGCCCCGAACCCCTTGGCAAACGAGCCGGAATTGACCACTCGGCGGGCGAACAGCAGGGCAATGAAGCTTGGGACCCAGAGGAGGACCGAGAGCACGGCGCCGTATTGGATGACGGGCTGGTTGTTGATGAAGGAGATCATCAGGACCGGCAGGGTGCGGACTTGCGGGGCGCCGATGAGCCAGGCGCCTTCGGTTTCGTAGAAAGTGCCGACAAAGCTCAGGAGAATGGCAGCGGCGATGGTCGGGCCGGCCTGAGGCAGGGTGATCGACCAGAAGACACGCAAAGGCGAGGCGCCGACGTCTCGTGCGGCTTCCTCCATGCGCCGATCAACCGATTGGAAAGCGGCGACGGGGATCCAGATCATGAACAGCAGCGTGCCGACCAGCTGGATGAGGACGACGCCCCAGAACGTGCCGATGAGATTGAGCTGCAGGAAGATACCTGCGATCGCGACCAGAAGGCCGAACTTTGGAAAGGCGTGCCCGGCAAGGAATGAAAAGAACAATATATCGCGGCCGGGGAAGTCGAGGCGGGCAAAGGCGTAGGCCGCCGGAAGGCAGATGACGGCGGAAAGCACCGTCACCGTGGTGGCGAGCGTCAGGCTCATGGTGATCGAGGACCAGACATCGGCGCGGGCGAGGGTCTGGTACCAGAATTTCAGGCCAAATTCCTGCGGGATGACCGAGGGAAAGCGCCAGACATTGGTGAAGGCCCAGGTGCCGACGACGAGAAGCGGGGCGACGATGACGAGGGTCAGGACGACGGCAAAGAAGATGCCGGTCCAATCGATCGGCTCTCTGATTTTTACGGCTGTAGTGCTCATGTCAGGGCGTCCTGTTCTTGGCGACGGAGCGCACATAAAAGAGCCCGAAGACGATGCAGAAGCCGAAGGTGATCACCGCCTGGGTGATGGCATTGGTCGGATCGAAGAGATCGCGGAACGTGCGCTGCATGAAGGGGCCCATCATTTCCGGAGCGGCAGGACCAAGCACATAGGGTAAGGTAAAAGCCGAGAAGATGCCGAGGACGGCAAAGGAAATGGCGACGAGGATGGAATTGGAAATGCGCGGCAGGATGATGTGCCAGAGGAGGGCGAAGCGCCCGGCGCCGACATCGCGCGCGGCTTCGATCGCCTGGTTCGACACGTTGCCGAGGCCTGAAAGAAGTATGAGGACGGTCAGCGGGATATTGTCCCACACGAGGCCGATCACCGGCCCCCACGGGGTGAGGTAGGGCGACTTGATCTTGGGGAGGCCTACGGAATTGAGCAGAAGATCGACGGTGCCATTCGGACCGAGCACGCGGATGAAAGCAAAGCTCAGGATGATCGAGGGCACGAACATCGGGAAGATGGCGAGGCCCTGGACATAGGCGGCGATCTTGGAATTGGAGAAGCGCAGGTAAAGTGCGATGGGCAGGCAAATCACGAGGAGCAGCACGGCGCAGACGCCGGTGGTCCAGAGCGTGATCGCGAGGTTCGCCCGGCTATAGGGATCGCTGACGAAGAACTCGTAGCTCGAGACCGAAAGGGTGCGCCCGCCATCGGGGGCCGGCAGCCAGAGGGTCTGGATCACCGCCGAAATGATCGGCCAGATGATGAGCCAGAGAACGAGAAGAACGGGCACGGCCACGAGCAAGAGGCCGATCGGCCTCTTGCGTTGCGTGGGTGCGGGCGCCAGAGCGCCCGCTTCTATCGATGTCACGAGGCAGGGTCCACGTTTGGTGCAACGGCGCGGTACCAGCCATCATTGATGGCGGTTTCCCACTTGCCGCCCGGGAAGGTCGGGATTGATTCCGGGATGATGTCGGCAAAGCGTTCGCGAAGGTCAGCTGCCACATAGTCCCAGGAAACGCCGGGGAAGCCGCCGAGTTCGGTGAGAATGGCGGACTGGATTTCCTCGGTGAGAAGGAAGTCGGCGAGCTTGAGAGCGGCGTCCTTGTTGGCGCCGTTCGAAAGCACGGCGATATAGGTGAAGCCGCCGGGCAGGCCGAGATCCTGAAGCTGGACGAGGCCTGTGGTTTCCGGAAGCACGCCCTGCTGGATGGCCGAGAGCGCCTGATCGGACCAGGCCGGGATCATGGTGACGGCGGACTGGCCGAGCAGCTGCAGCGACTGTGTATTGCCCGAAGTATAGGCGCCGCTTTCAAAAAGCGACGGGGCGAGATCGTTGAGCATGGCCCAGGCTGGGGTCAGGGCTTCTTCGGCAAATTCAGGGGTGAAGTTGTCGACGGTGAATTTCTTGGGGTCGTTGCCATTGGCTTCGAAAATGGCGCGGCGGACGAAATTGCCACCCGAACCGCCCTTGTTGGGACGATTGTAGATGAACTGGCCCGGATTGGCCTTGATCCAGGCGACGAGATCGGCCCAGGTCTTGGGCACATTGGCCGGATCGAGCTTGGTCGTGTCATAGGCAAGGAGCACCTGCGAACCGCGGTAGGGCAAGCGGGTCGGGATGTCGTTGGCGAGCGGGTTGATCTTGGAGTAGTTGGAAAGGCCTGCGGCCGAGAAATCGACGAAAAGGCCCTTGTCGATGGCGCCGGCGTTGACGCGGGTGTCGTAGCCTTCGAAGACGTCAGCCTGCGGGTCGGCGCCGCTCGCGAGGGCGGCAAGGGCGCGGTCGCCGATGGCGGCAACGCCGGGGCCATCGCCACCGTCAACAAGGTTGAGTGTGATGCCGGAATTGGCGGCTTCGAATTTTGGCTTCACCACATTGGTCCAGAAGTCGATGACGTTCTGGTCCGAGGTGAAATAGACGTCGATCACGCCTTCGGCGGCGAAGGTCATGCGCGGCATCAGGGTGACGCCAGCCGAAATGGCGGCGGCTGAAATGAGGAAATTGCGGCGTTTCATCTTATTCTCCCATGGGGGCGGCCTGGGGCTACCCTAGCTGTGCTGATGACGGAGTCCATGCACCGGCTGACGCCGACAGGCAGATGCGCACCAGCCCGCATCCGCAAACTTTTGGGAACTCCCCTCCTCGTTGCGGCAGAACGCGGAGGACAATCCCAATCTTTTGTCGGGTATTGCCGTCAGCGCGACCGCACGGACAAGACAACACCGAATGCCGCTTGCACACAAGTGCATAAGCGACATTTTCGACGACGCTAGTTATGAGGCTTCGATAACGCTTTGATGACAGAGAAGGCATTGCGCACGTGTGCAGCGCTTTGCACTCAGGGCTTCTACTTGCGCGACGCTCTCTAGCCGGCTGATGGCCTTACGCTTTTGCGCCAGACGGGCACCGGCTCGAAAATACGGCGCTCGGCGCCAGCCATGCCCGGATCAAGAACCAGGGCGACGACGTGATCGGCCATTTCATCGAGCGGCTGGGAGAAGGTCGTCAGGCGATAGGATTGCCAAGCTGCTTCCTCGATATCGTCAAAACCGACGATGCAGAGGTCTTCGGGGACATGGAGATCGAACTCGAATCGCGCGGTATCCATGAAGCCCATGGCGAGAAGATCGGTGACGCAAAAGACGCCATCGGGGGCGCGGGAGCGGCCGAAGATGCGCCGGGCAGCTTCACTGCCGGAGGCGTAGCTCGTGGGTCCTGCGGCGATAACGGAAACTTCGACGCCTGCCTTCGCGGCGACTTCGAGAAAAACGCGCTCGCGTTCGAGTAGGCTTGCGGTGCCGGCCGTCGAGGTGACGAGGCCGAGGCGCTTGCAGCCGGCGCGATGGAGCAGGAAGAATGCTTCGCGCCCGGCCATGGCGTTATCGACGCCGAGATTATGGCTGCCAGAAAGACGATCGTCGCGATTGATCAGGACGACCTGCTGGCCATTGGCAAGGCAGGTTTCGATGAGCGAGGCCGGCGGGGTGCCGGACAGGACGACGGTGGCATCGGCGCGATAATTCAGCGTCTGGCGCAGGGCGGCAGCGACACTTTCGGTCTGCGACTCGGTGTTGATCACCATGATGATCTTATCGGCCGCCTGCAGCTTGCGGCTCAGGATATCGACCATGCGGGCGCGGATCGGCGTCGTCATATCGGCGACGACGAGGCAGACGATGTTGCTGCGCTCGCGCAGGCCACGGGCAAGATGGTTGACGTGATAGCCGAGGGCGGTTGCGGCTTCGAGCACCTTGCGGCGCGTGGGTTCGGAGACGCTGGCGCCATCGGTGAAAGTGCGTGACACGGCCGAGCGCGACACCCCTGCCCTTTCGGCCACCATCTGTGCGCTGACAAAGGATTTCGGTTTTGCCGCGTCCATGCTGGTCCTCCCCGGAAGGGGGATATTGACGGCGGCGGGGCTTGCGTCAAGCGTCAGAGGCGTGTCTGAAGAGGGTAAGCCGGTGATCCCGGCGCCCCATTGACCAGATTTGGAAAGGACGCAGCGTGAAATCTCGTGCCGCAGTTGCCTTCGGACCCGGAAAGCCCCTCGAAATCGTCGAGATCGACGTCGCGCCGCCCAAGAAGGGTGAAGTGCTGATCAGGATCACCGATACCGGCGTGTGCCACACCGATGCTTTCACCCTCTCGGGCGATGATCCGGAAGGGGTGTTTCCGGTGGTGCTTGGCCATGAAGGCGCCGGGGTCGTCATCGAGGTTGGCGAAGGCGTGACCTCGGTCAAGCCGGGCGATCACGTGATCCCTCTTTATACGGCCGAATGCGGCGAGTGCCTCTTCTGCAAGTCGGGCAAGACCAACCTTTGTGTGGCCGTGCGCGCGACGCAGGGCAAGGGGCTGATGCCGGACGGAACGACGCGCTTTTCCTACAATGGCGAGCCGATCTACCACTATATGGGTTGCTCGACGTTCTCCGAATATACGGTCGTAGCCGAGGTTTCGCTCGCCAAGATCAACCCGGAGGCGAACCACGAGCATGTGTGCCTGCTCGGTTGCGGGGTGACCACCGGTATCGGCGCGGTGCACAATACGGCCAAGGTGCAGGCGGGCGATACGGTCGCCGTGTTCGGGCTCGGCGGCATCGGCCTTGCGGTGATTCAAGGCGCGCGCCAGGCCAAGGCCGGGCGGATCATTGCCATCGATACCAATCCGGGAAAGTTTGACCTCGCGCGTGAGTTTGGCGCGACCGATTGCATCAATCCCAAGGACTACGATAAGCCGATCCAGCAGGTGATCGTCGAGATGACCGGCTGGGGCGTTGATCACTCATTCGAGTGCATCGGCAATGTGAACGTGATGCGGGCGGCGCTTGAATGCGCGCATCGGGGCTGGGGTCAGTCGATCATCATCGGCGTCGCCGGCGCGGGCCAGGAAATCTCTACCCGACCGTTCCAGCTGGTAACCGGCCGGAAGTGGATGGGCACGGCGTTCGGCGGGGTCAAGGGCCGGACGCAGCTGCCGGGAATGGTCGAAGACGCCATGAGCGGCAAGATCGACCTCGCGCCCTTCGTGACCCACACAATGAGCCTCGACAAGATCAACGACGCGTTTGATCTCATGCACGAAGGCAAGTCGATCCGGTCTGTCGTGAAGTATTGATCTATTCGAAAGAGCGGCCGAGATGACCTGTCTCGGCCGCAGCTGCGACCGTTTCGCGACCGACGACCACCGGCAGACCATGGCGCTCGGCCATCACGCGGCGGCCGAAGCGGGTGAGCTTGAGGCCGCGGGGCGTGATCTCAGCGACATTGTGGAAGCACAGCGCCCGCTGGATGATCCACTCGACATCCTTTTGCGGTCCGGCCGTCATGGCCAGCATCACCAGTTGTTCGGGCATTTTAAACTGGTTCCAGGCGATCTGCCCTGCCCTCTTCGAGAATAGCACTTCAGCCTCCAAGCCTGAATTTCGGAGGTCTTAACGCAGGCGTCTCGACGTGGTTGCGAGTGACGCCGATCACGAAATCGGTGAAGGCTTAGGCGTCGAGACCGGCGGCCGGGACGATGCATGGCATCGATCGAGATTGATTTGGCAACTAGACTAGCCGCCTGCCGTTCCACCGCAAACTTGAGGTGGACATGCGCAAAGAACATCGGAACGACGGAAAGAAGCGTGGCCGCAACGCGGACGGCCCGCAGGATATTCCGCCCGCAGGCTGGAAGGATATCGTCTGGCGCGCCTATCGCGAGATCGGCGATGATCGCGTGACGATGATAGCGGCGGCGGTGACCTATTATCTGCTACTGTCGCTATTCCCGATGCTGACGGCATTCATCTCGATCTACGGTCTTTTCGTCGACGCGCAGACCGTGTCGGATCATCTCAACCTTCTGTCATCCATCGTCCCGCAAGGGGGGATGGATATCGTCAACGAGCAACTTACCAAGTTGTCCGAAACCGGGACGAGCACACTTGGGGTCGCTCTCGTGATCTCGACGGGCCTGGCGATCTGGAGCGCCAGCTCGGGCGTCAAGACAATGTTCGAGGCCATGAACATTGCCTATGACGAACGCGAAGACCGCAATTTCTTTGCTCTCAACGCGATCGCACTAGCCTTCACCTTCGGGTCGATCATCGGTGCGATCGTTCTGCTGGGCGCAGCCCTGCTGGTGCCGGCCGCACTCAATCTCATGGGGCTGGGGACTGGCCTTGAATGGCTCCTGCGGATCGGCTCCTACGCTCTCCTGACGGCGGTGCTGTTGCTTGGGCTCGCGCTGCTCTATCGGTTTGGTCCAAGCCGCCAGCAGGCGAAATGGCGCTGGATTTCGCCTGGCGCTCTGCTTGCCACGGTGATTATCCTCATCCTGTCGCTGCTCTTTTCCTGGTACGCGGCAAATTTTGGGAACTACGACAAGACCTATGGATCGCTTGGCGGCTTGATCGCGCTTTTGACCTGGATCTGGATCAGCGTCACCGCCGTCATCGTCGGCGCCGAACTCAATTCCGAAGCCGAACGGCAAACCCGGCGCGACTCGACGACGGGAGAAGATGCGCCACTGGGCTTCCGCGACGCGGTGGTAGCAGACACGGTGGGACAATCGATCGATGACAAGGACGAAGACGATCCATTCGCCGGAAAAAGTGCTGAGTGGATCGAAGGTTACCGGGCTGCAAGCGTCGCCGCGCGACCGGCCAAGCGGCCTAATCTTGGCTTCGTCGCCGCGGCCATTCCTCTCTCCCTCGCGCTTGCCGCAGCGCGTTCGCGCCGCCGCTCCTGAAACACTGGATCTCCCCGGAACATAGCGCCGGCCATGCCGTTGGCCGCATGCCGACACAACCAACCCAACGGAGTACCGCATGACCGACCTGACCGATTTGGAACGCGAACACATGCGGCAGGCTGTCGATCGTGCGCTGCAGGCAAGGAAAGAATCGGGGAAGGCTGGGATTGCAGCGGCCATTCTGCTTGATGGACAAGAGATCGGCCGGGGCGAAAATGAGGTGCGGCTGCAATCGGACCCAACAAAGCATGCCGAAATGGTGGCGCTGACAGAAGCTGCGCAAAAGCTCGGCACGACGGATCTATCGTCCTGCGTAATGATCTCGACGCTGCAGCCTTGCGAAATGTGCCTTTCGGCCATGCGCTTTGCCGGCATCAAGCGGGTGATTTTTGGCGCAACGCAAGCCAAGGTCGACGGAAAGTACTTTGTGTTTCCACGGCTCACTCTTGAGGATTTCCAATCCTCTGGTGAAGCATTCGACGCAATTGGCGGCGTCTTCGAAGAAGAGCTTTTGCCGCTTTATGAGGATGGAGACGAGTAGGGTTGGTTTGCCTCAAGTCGGCTGCTTGATGGTGCCTCGTTGACCGCGGCAGGCGTCCGAGCAATAGCGAACCTC
This sequence comes from Devosia soli, assembly GCF_000970455.1. Taxonomy (GTDB): domain Bacteria; phylum Pseudomonadota; class Alphaproteobacteria; order Rhizobiales; family Devosiaceae; genus Devosia; species Devosia soli. The sequence goes on from NZ_LAJG01000005.1 coordinate 451,404, forward strand.
ATGCCAATCCTTCGCCCACTTCTTTCGCCAGGTGAATGGCCGCCCGCAGACGGCGCAAAGCTTGGTGGGCAAGTCCTTCTTGGCGACGCGCTTGGGCATCTTCGCCTACCAACCCATCGATCCTTCAATGCCCTTGAAGGGCCCCACAATGTCGGGCGTGATCCAACCGCCATAAAACCCGCCCGGCTGCGGCGTTACGACTACACCATCGATCGTGCAGGAATCCATGGGCCCGGCATAGAAGGCGACATGGTTGGCTATGGCGGCAAAAGCGCTGGTTGGCTCTGGATAAGTCCAGGCGGCTTTGTCGGCGCGTTTGCTCTTGGCGATGACGTCGAAATAAGCGGCCCTTCCCTTCCACTCGCAGACGCTGCTCCCCGTAGCTGGCTCCAAGGCACCGGGCGCTATGAAATCCGGTGAAATATAGTAGACCGGCGGATGGCTGGTTTCGAGGACACGATGGCAGTGTGGCGCATCGACGATGCGTAGGCCAGCAAACACGATCTCGATGCGTTTTCCGACGTATTCGAGCCGCGGCGGGCGCGGATAATCCCACACGCTCTCCTGTCCGGGTTTTGGCAAAATTCGTTTCGGGCTCGGCATATCGATCTCACAATCTCGAACGCGCTTTGCTTAGATACGAAAGAGCGGCGATGATAGATCGGCGCTGTGCTGCCAAACTTGCGCTGATCTCTGCCTCTATGCCGGAACCGTGATGACGGGTCAGAGTTGCTGAAGGGCGAGGCCTTCCTCGCGGAAATGAGGTCGACAATGTCCAATAGACTAAACGTGGAAACTATTTTCCGCCGTCGACCCTCCACTTTTGAGAGTGTGGCGACCTTTGCCATCATCGCCGCCCTTCTCTATCTGGGCGCAGGCATCCTCGTTCCGCTCACCTTGGCCGTTCTCCTGGCCTTTGCGCTCAGTCCGGTTGTTTCGATGCTCAATCGCAAACTCGGGCTGCCGGACCCCGTGGCAGTGATTGTCGCCGTAGGGCTGGCCTTCTTCGTACTGGCCGGCTTTGCAGGAATCGCCGGCTATCAGATTGCAAGCCTCGCCGCAGAGCTTCCGGGGTATCAGCAGACTGTTATGACCAAAGTCACAGCCTTGCAGACGCAGTTCGGCGGCTTTACCTGGCTCGACCAGATCAATTCGACCATAGCCAATCTCGGCAATTCCATGGGCGCCGAGCGGCCGACCAATGGAGAAAACACTCCCCTTCCGGTGACGATCTCGAACGAATTGGGTCCCCTGACGCTGCTGACGTCCGTCATGGGCTCGGTGCTGGGGCCGGTCGCGACCGTCGCGATCGTGACGGTCTTCCTGATCTTTTTGCTGATGGGCCGCGCCGATCTGCAAGATCGGTTCATCCGTCTGGTGAGTGCCGGCAAATATTCGCTGACCAATCTCGCCATCTCGGACGCCAGCCGCCGGGTGGGGCGCTATCTTATCGTCCAATTGATGGTCAACACCGTTTATGGCGCAATTTTCGGGATCGGACTTTGGCTCATCGGGGTACCGAGTGCCCTGCTTTGGGGCATGCTGATCGTGCTCTTCCGCTACATTCCCTTTGTCGGCGCGCTCATCATCGCGGTGGTTCCGTTCACGCTGGCCTTCGCGGTCGATCCCGGCTGGGGCATGCTTTTGAAGTCGGTCGGGCTGTTTCTTCTGCTCGATCTTACCACTGCCAACGTCATCGAGCCGCGGCTTTATGGATCAAGCACGGGCGTTTCGGCGCTCGCCATTTTGCTTTCGGCCATGTTCTGGGCGACCCTCTGGGGGCCGGTTGGTCTTATTCTTTCAACGCCGATGACTGTCTGCCTGGTCGTCATCGGGCGGCATCTGCCGCAATTCCAGTTCCTTGAAACCCTATTGGGCAGCGAGCCGGTGCTGTTGCCAGCGGAACGGCTCTACCAGCGCATGCTCAAGGGCGACAGTGAAGCCGCCATCGAAATCAGCGAAGACCATATCGAGGAATTCGGCAAACCACATTTCATCGGCGAATTGATGCTGCCGGCATTGCAGATGGCCAATGTGGAGCTGCAAACGGGCCCCGAGGCCGTGCCGCAGCGGCGCGAATTAATGCGATCTTTCGAGACGGTGCTCGATACGACGCTGATGCCGCGCTGGTCGGACGCGGCCGATGTCTTGCTGATCGGGGGGCGGAGCGAAATCGACGAGGCCGCGGCACAACTGCTCGGCACGGCGCTGACCGACAGCGGCGCAGCAGTCGATGTCTTGCCTCCAGGAGCCATCCGGCAGGAGGCGATCGGCCGGCTCGATCTGACCAATGTCGAGACGCTGGTCCTGGTGTTCATGGGCGACGATGTGCGAGCCCAATGCCGCTATGTGGCGCGTCGCGTTCGCCGGATGGCACCGAACATCCGGATCGTTGCCTGCATCCTCAATGATCTCGTGCTCAATGAAACAGCGGAGACGCTGCATGTCGACCATGTCGCCCACGATCTCGACGCGGCCGCCGAAATCATTGTGCAGGATACCCCAGCAAAGCGCGCGCCCGAAGATGTCACCAGCGCCAATCCCTTTGCCGGTGGCGGACGCGGCAGCGATGCGCTGGGGCGCGCGCTCGACGCCGTCGCCGAGCGCTTTCACGTTCCTGCCGCCATCATCAACCTCGTGGACGACCAACGTCATCTCGAAGACGAGGAAGCGGCCAAGCTTACCCTATTGGTGGCCGAACACCGCAAACCGCTGATCGTCCATTCCGACCAGCCCAATCCGCTTGTCGGCGACAACGCCTATCTCCAGACCAACGGCATCGACCTCTATGCCGGGGCACCGCTCCTGATGCCCGACGGCACCTGCCCCGCCGTCCTTGCGCTGATCGATTACGAAGAGCACGCATTTTCGCCGGCAGACAGCCAAGCGCTGATGTTGGCGGCCAAAGAACTGGTCAGCAAATTCGGCATGAAACCCGCGCCAGCACCACGACCGCAACGGCTTTCGGTGGCTTGAGCCGACAATGAGGGGGAACGTGGCGGAGAGGAAGGGATTCGAACCCTCGAGGCCCTTCCGGACCTGCACCCTTAGCAGGGGTGTGCCTTCGACCACTCGGCCACCTCTCCAACGGGGTCGGGTCTAGCGGGAGGGACCAGGGATGGCAAGCGGTTTTTGGCGCGCCTCCCTGATTGGGCGGGAAATCGGCGAATGCCAGCGGGGCTAGGTTTCGATTGGTGTTCCTGCCCAGCGCCGCTAGGCTAGTGCCAGCGGCGGATCGGCTCGAATCACGACGCTGGCGGTTCGAATTTCAAGGCGGCGGCGATGGTACTTCGTGGCACGGCAAATGGCGTTCTGGCTTTGGCGGCTTGGCTGGGCTTTGCGGGGGCAGCTCTCGCTCAAGTCGAGGCGCCGCAATTTCCTTTTCCGCCCTCGCCCATCGAAGGGGTTTGGCGGGCGCAGCTCCTCTCGGAAGTGACGATCGAGGTTTGCGAATTGGGCTATTGCGGGTTCCTGACGAAGATCGTCGTGCCCAGCGAGGGTCTTAGCGCAGAAGAAGCGGCGGCGGCGGCGCAAATGTCGCCCGATCATTTCTTCGACCAGCGCAACGAAGATCCGGCGCTGCGAAGCCGACCGATGCAGGACCTGCAGCTCCTGACCCTGCGGCCGAGCGACAAGCCGACCATCTTTGACGGCGAAATTTACAATCCGCAGGATGGCAAGACGTATTCGGGCTATGTCGAGCTGACGGGGCCCGACACCATGCGGCTCAATGGCTGCGTGCTTTACAATGTCATTTGCCGGGGCGAGGATTGGGTACGGGTACCGCAGGCGGAGCTGGAAGCTCGGGCGGCGGAAGACGCTACCGCCCAATAGGGGTGCACCGCGCGTCACCAGGGGATAAAGCCCAAGGATGACGAGCGGCGCGTTCGGGGATCAGCGGGCGCGCTGGTTGAAGAGGATTTTCTGGGCTTCCTTATCGTCGGCAAGGCTCTTGCCCTGGGCTTCCTTGCCCCAGTTGAGGCCGCTCTGGACGGCAGAACGGGCGCCGACGCGATCGATCCAGGCGAGCGCGTTGGGGAATTCTTCGCGCGTGATGCCATAGCGTTCCCAGGATTGGGCCCAGCCGATGGAGGCGATATCGGCGATGGAATAATCACCAGCGATATAGTCCTGGCCTTCGAGCTGCTTGTTGAGGACGCCGAAGAGACGGTGGGTCTCGTCGCTGTAGCGCTTGATGGCATAGGGGATCTTTTCGGGCGCATAGACGGAGAAGTGGTTGTTCTGGCCCAGCATGGGCCCGAAGCCGCCGACTTGCCAGAAGAGCCATTCATCGACCTTGACCTGGGCACGGGTATCCGTCGGGTAGAACTGGCCGAATTTCAGGCCGAGATATTTGAGGATCGCGCCGGATTCAAAGATCGAGATCGGTTCGCCGCCCGGGCCTTCGGGATCGACGATGGCCGGGATTTTGTTATTAGGAGAAATGGCCAGGAACTCGGGCGTGAACTGCTCACCCTTGCCGATATCGATGCGATGATAGTTCCACGGCACGCAAAGCTCTTCGAGCATGATGTGGACCTTCTGCCCGTTTGGCGTGGGCAGGGAGAATGCTTCGATCGGCTTGGTCTGGGTGGTCATAAGGCACCGTCCTGTTTCTGGATGAGCTAGATATATCGGTGTTTTACGATGATGAGCAAGGTGGGGCTGTGTTTGTGGCGCCAGTCCCTCCCGGCCTCCCCCACAAAGGGGGAGGTGGGGCGCTGCGGCTGCGGAGGGGTCGGAGGTCGGCTGCTATTCCCGCATCAGGCGCATCTGGGGGGCGCCGTTGCCCCGCAGGGCGGGCGAGATGCCGTGGATGTCGACGGTGGCGGTGACGCGCTGACGGGTGGCGGCGAACATGAAGTGCGGGGTGACATTGACCGGTTCATCGAACTGAATGGTCACCTTGTGGTGCTGCATGTCGCTTGAGAGCTGAAGACCGATCAGGAGGCCGCGGAAGGGCTGCTCGAGATAATAGCCTTTGACGCGCATCCCGACCTGGAACGGGACGGCGACGCGATCGGGCAAGGTGGCGCGCGCGGTGTTCCAATCGCGAAAGCCATGCGCGCGGGCAGTCTCTTCGAGAGCGGCGCTGTGGGTGATCGGTTGGCCGGATCTGGCGCGCTCTTCGCGCAGGTTCTTCGCCTCGGACTTCAAAGTCTGGGCGGATGGGGTATCGAGGGAAAAAGCCATCGGGTCATCTCCTTGGGGAGGCGACTGGTGCATGGGTGCCCGCTTTGCCATGATGCGCCTCGGAGGAACCGAAGGGTCGTCAGGTCTTCTCAGGCTGGACTTCACCATGGACACGTGTCCGCGAGCGGCGGGCGCCAGCAACCGGAGGCGTCAATGCGCTCTCCCGATCGGGAAGTCAAGATGGGCGGATCACCGAGCGTGATGGCGAGGATCAGACAATTGCGTTGGGCGAATGTCTGCGTTCGGTCTAGGAACACATGTTTCCCTTTCGCGGAATTGTCATGACCGAACTTCTGCTTTTCATCGCCGGCCTTCTGGGCGGCGCCGTCAATTCGCTGGCCGGCGGGGGATCGTTCATTGTCTTTCCGGCGCTGCTCTTTGCCGGGGTGCCGCCGGTGCTCGCCAATGCGTCGAATACCTATGCCGCCCTCCCCGGCTATGTCAGCGGCGCAGCAGGCTATTGGAAGTCCGTGGCGCCTTATAGGGACAGGCTGCTGATCTACGGGATCATTGCGGCGGTGTTCGGCTTTGTCGGCGCGGAACTGCTGCTGGTGGTTTCGGATGCACAGTTTTCGCTGGTCGTGCCGTGGCTGATGGCTTTTGCCGTGGCGCTGTTCATCTTCGGCAATCGCATCAACGGGGCACTGCGTTCGCGCGGTGGCGGACGGTCGGGGATGAAGGCGCTGGGGGCGGTGCTGATCCTCGTGCTGCTCGCCGGGGTTTCGGTCTATGGCGGGTTCTTCAATGCCGGGCTCGGTATCCTGCTGCTGGCGTTCCTGGCGCTGGCGGGGATGAGCGACATGCATGCGATGAATGGGCTGAAGCTGTTCATCTCGTCCACCATCGCGCTGGTGGCGGTGGTGCGCTTCGTCTTTAATGGCACGATAGACTGGTATCATGGCTCGATCGCGCTGGTTGGCGTGACGATCGGTGGCTATATCGCGGCGCGGCTGGCGCAGCATATTCCGGCGCAGTGGATCCGCGTCGGCGTGATCATCTATGGCATTGCGATGACGGGCTATTTTTTCTGGCGGGCTTATGCCTGAGTCAGAGCCGACTTCCTGATCCAGACCGCTGCGTCGTGGAAGGGGACGCCGCCGAAGGGAGGGGCGGGTTGGGCTGAGGTGAGCATGTTGATGCCTTGGCCGCCGCGATGGGCTTTGTTGCGATGCAGACCCTCGGCGATGAGGGTGCCGGTGGGCAGGCCCGAAAAGACGCGGGCGGTGAGCTGGACCTGGCCGCGGTGATTGCCGACGGTCACGGCGTCGCCATCGGATATCGCAAGACGGGCGGCGTCTTCGGGGTGAATGAAGACGGAGGGTTCACCCTCGCGCTTGAGGCTGCCGGCGGTCTGGTTGAAGGACGAGTTGAGGAAGGCACGGGCCGGGCTGGTCGCGAGCTTGAACGGGTGCTCGGCGTCGGTCTTTTCGGTGATGTCCCAATGGTCAGCGAAGCGGGGCATGATCGATGGGTCACAGACCCAGCGATAGCCTTTCCTGCGGGCGACTTCGTCCCAATCAGGCGCGAAGCGATAGCGGCCATCGGGCCAGCCGAAACCCTTGGCGAAGCGCGCGACGTCGTCCGGGCGTTCCTTGTCGATGAAGCCGGTCTTTTCGACTTCTTCGAGCGTGGGCAGGCCTGAGCGGGCAAAGGTTTCGGCGACCACTTCGCGGTCGGTGGTCGAAAAGGTTGGGTCGGTACTGCCAAGACGGAGGGCCAAGGCGTTGATGACGTCGTGATTGGAGCGCGCTTCGCCGGGCGCATCGACAACTGCGGGGCCATAGAGAATCCGGGTATGGCCACCGCGGGTGTAATAATCGTTGTGTTCGAGGAACATGGTGGCGGGCAGGACGATATCGGCCAGTTCGGCCGTTTCGGTCATGAACTGCTCGTGGACGACGAGAAAGAGATCGTCGCGCAGCAGACCCTGGCGCACCAGAGCCTGATCGGGGGCGACGCAGGCGGGGTTGGTATTTTGCACGATCATGGCATGGACCGGGGCGCCATTTTGCAGCGCAGCGGCATTGCCGGTCAGGATCGGGCCGATCTCTGACATGTCGAGGACGCGCGGTGTGCCCTTTTGCAGATGCGTGCCTTCGAGGCGGGACTTGTCGAGGTTCCACGTGCCGGAATTGGAATGGAACGCGCCACCGCCGCGATGCTGCCAGGAGCCGAGCATGGCGGGGAGAGACAGCGCGGCGTGCATGGCTGTGGCGCCATTGGTCTGGCGGGAGAAGCCGTAGCCGAGACGGAAGAAGGTTTTAGGCGTCTTGCCGATGAGGTGGGCAAAGGTTTCGATTTCGGCGACGGTGAGGCCGGTTATCCCGGCGGCCCATTCGGGGGTGCGGGTAGCGAGATGGGCCTCGAACTCGGGCGAGAAATCGGTGAATTCGGCCATATAGGCGCGATCGGCGAGGCCATCGCGGAGGAGCACGTGCATGGTGGCGACGGCGAGGGCGCCGTCGGTGCCGGGGCGAAGGACGAGGCCGAGATCGGCCTGTTCCATGGTGGCATTGCGATAAATGTCGACGACCAAGATTTTTGCCGCACGGGTTTTGCGGGCGCGCATGGCGTGGGTCATGACGTTGACCTGAGTGTGCACCGCGTTGGTGCCCCAGATCACGACGCAATCGCTCTCGGCCATCTGTTCGGGATTGACGCCCCCGAGAAGGCCGGTGCCCGCAATATAGCCGGGCCAGGCAAGGCCGGTGCAGATGGTGTCGTATTGGTGGGAATAGCCACGGACGGCGCGAAGGCGCTCGATGCCGTCGCGATGCACATGGCCCATGGTGCCAGCGTAGAAGTAGGGCCAGATGGCTTCGGGGCCGTGCTTTTCTTCGATCTCCAGGAAGCGGGCGGCGATCTCGTCGAGGGCTTCATCCCAGGAAATGCGCCGCCACTGCCCTGCCCCCTTGGGGCCGGTGCGGCGCATGGGGTGGGTCAGACGCTCGGGGTGATGGATGCGCTCGGCATAGCGGGCGACTTTTTCGCAGATGACGCCGGCGGTGTAGGGATCGTCCTTGGCGCCACGGACGCGGCCGACCGTGCCATCGGGAAGGATATCGACATCGAGGGCGCAGACCGAGGGACAGTCATGTGGGCAAACGGAGCGGATGGTGCGCTGGGGGATCGGGGCGTTCATGGCGCCAAAGTATTAGAGGCCGCGCGCCGGGACAATCGCATTGTGGTTATGGGCGGGATTTTCGCGCGTGATGGGAGGCCCACCTCGCTTGTCATGGCAAGGGTACTTCGCACGCCTCTACCCAGACACTCGGCTTCCTTCGGGCTTGACCCGAGGGTCACTCGCCTAGGCCCACACTCTTGTGGCTCCCACACTGGCCCTCGGGTCAAGCCCGAGGGAAGCGCGGTGGTTTAGGAGAAGGCGAAGGATGACGAAAAACGCCTCACACTTCAGAAGTGCAGATTGAACAGCACCCCAACAAGCGGAGGGACCTGTTGGTGGCTCTCAGGCGGCGAAGGCCTTGGTGGCGGTTTCGGCGTTGCGGATGGCGCGGGTGGCAGCGTGCTTGGCAAGCTGAGAGGCGCCACCATGGAACTGGGAGAAAGTGATGCGGCCGGTGGTGCCGGTGATGGTGATACCGCGCCAGTTGGGACGGACGGAGCGGACTTCGGACCAATCGAGCGTGGTCTCACGGCCCATGGCCGTGCGGTGGGTCACCTGACGATTGTCCCAGCGGGTGTTGGTGAAGAGGCCCACCATGCCGATGCCAGCGGCGCCGGCGCCGAGGAGAAGGACGGCGATATAAGTAGCAATAAGCTGGGTCGTGTCGGCGGCGCTGCTCATGAAGATGACGGCAAAGAGTAGAACGGCGGCGAGCGCGGCAGCACCGTAGCAGGCAAAATATTCAACCAGCGACGGGCGGAGCTCGGCCCAGCCGCCCTCGACCATGATGCCATCTTCCGGCTGTATGAGACGAAGCGCGAGAAAGGCAGCATAGCCAAAAGCCACAACGCCAGCTGCGCGGGAGAGCGGCAGATGGGCGGTCATCGGCAGGTATTTGAGGGCTATGAGCACGGTAATCACGAACAGTGGCAAAGCCACTTCCTGCCAACGCAAAGGCACGCTTGATTCTCCAGGGGTGCGAGGCCGGTGACGCAATTCCAGCGGGTTAACACTGACAGAGGTTACAGGGATAACGTGATTTGACCATTCACAAATCCGCAAGGAGCCGCTGCGTCGAGCAAGGCTCGACAGAGTGTTGCCAAAGCGCCACCTCGCCTTTCCCGACAGGCGCCTCGCAAAATGAATCAAGGGCATGCGGAAACGAATCCGCATGCCCCGCCAAGCCGTTCTATTGATTTGTTTTTTGACCGATCGCAGTTGTTTAGCGCGTAGCCATGGCCGGAGCACCGACCATGGAGGCCGTTGCGGCTTCTTCAGCGTCGATCTCTGCCTCAGGCTCCTGGCGAAGCGTATTTGCCAAGGGCCGTTCTTCAAGGAGCCAGGCCAGAGCGAAGGCAAGAATGGCAGCGCCGGCGGCGGTGTAGAATACCGGATGGAGGGCGCTGGCGAACGCTTCGAGGACACGGCTGCGGACTTCCGGCGGGAGTATCGCGACGGCGCTGGGGCTGAAGCTCGTACCGCTGCCTTCGGGCATCACATCGCCGAGACGGGCGGCAAGGCCACTCGAAAAGATGGCGCCGAAGACCGAAACACCAATCGAGCCGCCGATCTGGCGGAAGAGCGTGACGCCGGCTGTAGCGGCACCGACGATGTCGCGCGAGACGGCATTTTGCGTCGCGGTAACGCTGACGCTGTTGACCGGGCCGATGCCGGCGCCAACGAGCAGCATGTAGGCAGCGATCTGAATCGAAGGCGTATCGAGCTGCATATTGGCGAGCGCCAGGAGACCGATGACAAGCACGAAGGTCGAGACAAGCGGCAGCATCTTGTAGCGGCCGGTGCGGGTCATGAAGAAGCCCGAGGCGGTCGAGGCGCCGATAAGGCCGATCATCATGGGGACAAGCTGCAGAGCTGAATCCGTGGGCGAAACACCCTTGGCGAGCTGCAGATACATGGGCAGGAAGGTTATCGAGCCGAACATGGCCATGCCGACGAGGAAGCCGACGGCACTGGTCACCGCAAAAGTGTTGTTGCGGAAAAGATCGAGCGGGAGGACAGGCTCGGCGGCGCGGCTTTCCACCCAGACGAAGGCGGCGAGAAAGGCGACGGCGCCTACGATGAGGCCGATGATCTGCGGCGAGAACCAGCCCCAGGTGTTGCCGCCCAGAGAGGTGGCGAGCACGAAGGCAGTGAGGCCGCCTGAGAGCAGCACAAAGCCGGCATAGTCGATCGAGTGCTTGACCCGTTCGGCCCGCGGCTTAAGGGCCACGGCGATGACGGCGAGCGCCAGAATGCCCACCGGCAGGTTGATGAGGAAAATCCACTGCCAGGAGAGGTGTTCAACGATGAAACCGCCAAGGAGCGGGCCGACGACGGTGGCTACACCGAAGACGGCGCCGAAGAGGCCCTGGACCTTGCCGCGCTGACGCGGGGGAATGATATCGGCGACGACGGTCATGGCGACCACCATGAGACCGCCACCGCCGAGACCCTGAATGGCGCGGGCGGCGATGAGGAAGGTCATGGAAGTGGCCATGGCCGAGAGCACGGCGCCGCCGAGGAAGATGACGATGGCGGCTTGCAGCACGATCTTGCGGCCGAAAAGGTCGCCGAGCTTGCCGTAAATGGGAGCAACGACGGTGGAGCTCAGAAGATATGCGATGACCACCCAGGTGAGGTGATCAAGGCCGCCGAGCTGGCCGACGATCGAGGGAAGAGCTGTTGAAACAATGGTTTGACCGAGAGAGGCCAAGAGAAGAGTGACAGCGACGGCACCGATGACCAGCTTGGTCGACGGGTCTTGCATCGCATCGTCCGGTTGAACGGGGTCCGACATTGGGGCAATCCTCAAAACAAGTGGGGCCGGGATGAGCCGGCCCTTGCGAAATGAATTCCGACGGCATACATGTGCCTCACGCAATTACATGTCAATAGCATGCAATTGCATGAAGCATGCGATTTTGTGGAAGCTGCCATGCCCTTGAGCGCCAAGACAGAACTGAACGCCCTGCTGCTACGGGCCGGCATTGCCCATGACACCGCGGAGGCGGTTATGGATATCGACGCATTGATGCAGAAATGGCGGCGCCGCGCGATGAAACGCGAGCTAGGCAACCGGGCCTTGGCGGATTTGCGGATCGGGATTGATCTGGCGCAGCTCGATGTGCTGTTCGCGATCGACGGCCCCTCCTCAGAATTCGAGGGCGAAGCTTTGGGCGAAACGATGGTCGCGACCGTGGCCGACCGGCTCAATATCGATCCATCGCGGGCAAGCCGGCTGGTGGGCGATATGGTCGACGAGGGATTTGCGCGGCGGGCGGTGAGCCAGGCTGACGCGCGGCGAACAATCATCGAACTGACGCCGAAGGGCAAGGCCGTGGTCGATGCAGTACGGGCTTACAAATATCTGATCATGGGCGACTTCCTCGCCAGCTGGGAAAAGGCGGAGGTTGACGCCTTCGTGCCGCTGCTCAAGCGGTTCGGTAGCTGGATGGACAGTATAGAGCCGGCGACGGAAAAGCATGCCGACGAAATCGCGGCTATTGCCGAGACGATCGGCAAGACCGAAGCGCAACTGGCCTGAACTTTTTTGACCCAAAGAATAATTCCCCGCCCGAAGGCGGGGATAGATTGGCGATGGGCTTGAGGATCAGTCCTGAGCGCGGACCTTTTTGTGGTCTTTGACCTTGGGGCGCTTGGGAGCCGGCGCGTCGCCCTCAAGGGTTGGCTTGGACCATTTTGGCTTGCCCTTGTTCTTGTCGAAGGGTTTGGCTTCCTTGGGCTTTCGCGGCTTTGGGGCGCTTTCGGTTGCCGGGGCAAAGTCGTCGGGACGCAGGTTGGACGAGCCATAGCGCTGCTTGCGGTCGGCCTTTTCGGGGCGCGGCGCGGCGGGATCGTAGGCGACCGGGGGGCCGGGCGGGCCACGCTTGGACTGCGGGCGTTCCGAGCGTTCGCCGGGGCCATCTACCGCCGAGATATAAACGCCCTTTTCGCCGGTGCCGTTCTTGCCCACGCTCTTGACGAAGCTATCGACTTTATCAGCTGCGACTTCGAAAATCGTTTCGGTATCGAAGATGCGGATCGAGCCGATGGCACCCTTGGTGACGCCGCCGGCCTTGCAAATCATCGGCAGGAGCCAGCGCGGCTCGGCGCGCTGCTTGCGACCGACAGTGACCTTGAACCAGCTGCCGCCGGCGAAGGATTCACGGGTGCGCGGCTCGCGCTTGTCGAAATCGGTAACGGGGATAGATGAGACGTCCTCGGGGATCGGACGGGCGGCCAGCTGCAGGCGGAGGTAGGCCGCAGCGAGGGCGTCCGGGGTCCATTTGGTTAGCAGTCCGTTAACGCTGACCTGCTCGTCTTCGGTGATCGGGTCACTGAGAAGGGAATTGGTGAGGATTGACTCGCGATAACGCGCATCGATGGCCTCGGCGGTCGGCGGCGCTGTGAACTCGGCTTCGATTTTTGCGGTGCGCAGGATCGACTGGGCGACGCGCTTGCGATGGGCCGGCGAGATGATGACGCAGGTACCCTGGCGCCCTGCCCGGCCGGTGCGGCCCGAACGGTGCAGCAGCGTTTCGGCGTTCATCGGCAGCTCGGCATGAATGACGAGATCGAGATTGGGCAGGTCGATGCCGCGGGCAGCGACGTCAGTCGCGACGCAAATGCGGGCGCGGCCATCGCGCATGGCCTGGAGGGCATTGGTGCGCTCGGCCTGGGTCAATTCGCCCGAGAGGGTGACGACGTCGAAGCCGCGATTGTGGAGGCGGGCCGAAAGGTGCTTCACCGCCTCGCGGGTCGAGGCGAAGACGATGGTGTTGGTGCTTTCGTACCAAAGGAGCGTGTTGATGACGGCGTTTTCGCGCTCGTCGGCGGGCACGACCATGAGCTTGTAGTCGATATCGGCATGCTGCTCGCCGGACGAGGTGGCGGTGATGCGCAGCGCATTGCGCTGGAAGGTTTCGGCAAGCTTGGCGATAGGCTTGGCGACCGTGGCCGAGAACAGCAGCGTGCGGCGTTCTTCGGGAGCGGCGGCGAGGATGAATTCGAGGTCTTCGCGGAAGCCAAGATCGAGCATCTCGTCGGCTTCGTCGAGGACCACGGCGCGGAGCGAGGACATATCGAGGGCGCCGCGGGTGATGTGGTCGCGGAGGCGGCCTGGCGTGCCGACGACGATATGGGCGCCATGCTGCAGCGCGCGGCGCTCGGTGCGTGCATCCATGCCGCCGACGCAGGAGACGATGCGGGCGCCCATCTGGGCATAGAGCCATTCGAGTTCGCGCTGCACCTGCAGGGCCAGTTCGCGCGTCGGCGCAATGACGAGGCCAAGGGGCAGTTCGGCGCGCGGCAGGGTTTCGGCGCCATCGAGAAGAGTCGGCGCGATCGCCATGCCGAAGGCGACGGTCTTGCCCGAGCCGGTCTGGGCGGAGACCAAGAGATCGCGGCCTTCGGCTTCGTCTTCGATGACTGCGGACTGGACGGGGGTGAGGTTCTCATAGCCCTTGGCCGCAAGGGTCGCGGCGATCGGGGCAAAAATCGTTTCGGGAAGGGACATCTTTGGCTTTCGCAAAATCAGCCAAAGAGCGGTCGTTCCCCACTAAGTCGGAACATTCCCGTTCGTGACGGCTGGCAATTTCTGGGTTCCCGCTTTCGCGGGGGGCGGTCCGTGAGGTGGTGGAGCAAAACACGGAATGCAAAAGGCCGCCTCGCGAGGCGGCCTCGATAATGGTTCTCTAGCGGCATGAGGCGCGCGGCGCAAGGCCGGCGGCTGCATGAGGGGCACGGGCGCCCCGCATGGCTTTGGCCTTCAAGCCTTTGGCTGCTTGCGCAGCTCCGAGACTGGCTTGCCCTTGAAACCCCAGTTGTCGAGCGGCACTTCGTCGATGACGACAAAGGTACTCTCGGGGTTCTTGTTGAGCACGCGGACCATGATCTCGGTAATGCCCGCAATCACCTCGGCCTTTTGCTCGGCTGTGACACCGTCATCGAGAATGCGGACATTGACGTAGGGCACTTTTAACCGACCAATTCTTCGTCGGTGAAGAAGTACTTGATTTCCTGGGCAGCGGTTTCCGGGGCGTCGGAGCCGTGGACCGAGTTTTCGCCGACGGAGAGGGCGAATTCCTTGCGGATGGTGCCTTCAGCAGCGTTGGCTGGGTTGGTTGCGCCCATGATTTCGCGGTTCTTGAGGATCGCGCCTTCGCCTTCGAGGACCTGGACGACGACCGGGGAAGCGATCATCTGCTCGACGAGTTCGCCGAAGAAGGGGCGTTCCTTGTGAACCGCGTAGAAGCCTTCGGCCTGGGCGCGGGTCATGTGGATCTTCTTGAGGGCGATCGGGCGAAGACCGGCTTCTTCGAACTTGGTCAGGATCTTGCCGATGAGGTTACGACGGACGGCATCGGGCTTGATGATGGAGAAGGTGCGTTCAATCGCCATGGCGGAAAAGATCCTGCTTGTGCTTGGAAAGGTGGCGCCTTTTAGCGGGAGAGTTTGACGGAGGCAAGACGGGGATGGCGACCGAAACGGCCGTCCCCCTGCTGACATGTTCAGACGCTAGGCTGTGGAAGCTTAGCCCTAACAAAACTGGAGACTTGCCATGACCACGACGATCACGCGCATCAATCCCGCCAGCCTGCCGGACGCTTCACGAGCCGGCTATTCGCAGATTTCGGTGGTCGAACCGGGGCGGCTGGCTTTTGTTTCGGGCCAGGTGGCATGGCGCGCGGATGGCGGGGCGGCGCCGGGCTCGCTGGCCGAGCAGGTCGAGATCGTCGCGCAAAACCTGACAGCGGCGCTGGCGGAACTCAAGGCGACGCCGCACGATATTGCGCAGATGCGGATCTATGTCGTGGGGCTCAATGACGAGAGCATGGGCATCGGCATGGCGGCGATCGGGAAGTTTCTGCAGGGGGCGCAACCGAGCCTGACGGGGATCGGGGTCAGTGCGCTCGCCGCACCTGGGCTGCTGATTGAGGTCGAGATGGTTGTCCGGGTGGATTGAGGCAGCTTTTTGGGCCTAAGGTGTCACTCAATCCGGCTCCATCAACATAGCCCTTTAAACAGACAGAATGACGTCGAAGCGTTCGAACGCTGACGGATCGTCACCACCCGGCTTGTCCGGGTGGTCATACCGTAGTGAGATGGATTACCCCATCCTCGGATCAAGTCCGAGGATGGCCGGGCAATGACGGCGATTGCCTGGTTCTTCGCACAGCCTAGATAAAACACGTTAGTCGTGATCGACATCCGTCGAGCCGGTGGCGATCACTTCGCCGTCCGGGCCGGTGAGCGTCACGTCGATCTTGGAAATGATGTGCTCGGCCTCGATGGTCTGTTCGACCTCGATCTCCTGCACCTGCATGGTGCAGACTTCGGCTGTGGAAATGGTTGGGAAGGTGACGGCGAGGGTGCCGTTGTTGAGTTCGCCGACTTCGGCGGGGCTCACCTGTTCGCAGGCACTACCCTGATATTCAAAATCGATGGTGATTTGGTTGGGATTGATGCGCTTTGCATCGAGGTCGTCGAGCTGGACGGCCTGAGTGGTGGCGGCAGGCGCTGCGGCGGCGTCCTTGGGCGCATCCTGGGCCAAGGCAGGCGCGGAAATGCCGATGGCGGCAACGAGGGCGAGGGTGATACGGGCGTCTAGCATGGGGCGTCCTTTCAGGCTCGGGATGCGGCAGGAATGCGCGTCCAAACCCAAAGGATGCATCAAATCGGGCGACAGAAGGACGCAACCGGGGCTGTTTGCTGGCAGCTTGGGGCCCAGCCAGGCTGGTTTGCGGTTGCCATGACCGATCCTTAACTTTATCGAACAGCCAACACTTCGCCGCGGGTCCCCTGCTCTTTCAGGGACAATTCGACCCGCGTGCCACACTGCTCGAAACGATATTTTCCGCCATGCTGACCATTTCGAACCTCACCTATCGCATCCAGGGCCGCGAGCTTTTCGACGATGCTTCGCTGGTTTTGCCAACGGGGTCGAAGGCCGGTTTCGTCGGCAAGAACGGGACGGGCAAGACGACGCTTTTCCACATCATCCAGGGCCATATCGGCGCGGATGCCGGCACCGTGGAACTGGTGCGCAAGGCCCGGATCGGGGCAGTGGCACAGGAAGCCCCGGCCGGGGAAGAAACCGTGCTCGACGTTGTGCTGGCGGCCGACAAGGAGCGCACGGCGC
The DNA here is from genome assembly GCF_000970455.1 of Devosia soli. Taxonomy (GTDB): domain Bacteria; phylum Pseudomonadota; class Alphaproteobacteria; order Rhizobiales; family Devosiaceae; genus Devosia; species Devosia soli. Next base: position 467,861 of record NZ_LAJG01000005.1, read on the forward strand.
TGATGGCGGAAGCCGAGACGGCGACGGACCCGGACCGGATCGGGGAAATCTATACGCGGCTCGCCGATATCGAGGCGCATACGGCCGAAGCGCGCGCTTCATCCATTTTGAAGGGGCTCGGGTTCGAGCAGGATCGGCAGAACGCGCCGACGCGGGAGCTGTCGGGCGGCTGGCGCATGCGCGTGGCGCTGGCAGCGGTATTGTTTTCGCAGCCCGATCTGTTGCTACTCGACGAGCCAACGAACTATCTCGATCTCGAAGGCACGTTGTGGCTCGAAAAGTATCTTGCCACTTATCCCTATACCGTCTTCATGATCAGCCACGACCGGGACCTCCTCAACAAGGCAGTGACCTCGATCGTGCACCTCGAGCACAAGAAGCTGACCTTCTATAAGGGCAATTACGACACCTTCGAAACGACGCGCCGCATGCAGATGGAGCTCAACAACAAGAGCCGCGAGAAGACGCTCGACCAGATCGCGCACCTGCAAAAATTCGTGGATCGCTTCAAGGCCAAGGCGACCAAGGCCAAGCAGGCCCAGGCGCGCGTCAAGATGATCGAAAAGCTTCGGCCACCCGAGGCTATGTTCGACGAATATGCGGCGCCATTCCGCTTCCAGCAGCCCAACGTCGACCTGCCGACGCCGATGGTGAACCTCGAAAAGGTTTCGACCGGCTATGGCGACAAAGTCATCTTGCGCAATGTGACGATGCGGATCGACCCTGAGGATCGGATTGCGCTCGTCGGTGTCAACGGCAATGGCAAATCGACATTCGCCAAGCTGCTGGCCGGGGACATTCCCGCGATGGACGGTCATCTGCGCGTGGGCAAGAAGCTCGAGATCGCCCATTTCGCCCAGCACCAGATGGACAAGCTCAAACCCGAATGGACCCCGCTCGAGCATGTGGCGGAGCTGATGCCGCTCGACAACGAGGCCAAGAGGCGGAGCCGGCTGGCGCAAATGGGGCTGACGACCAGCCGCATGGACACCAAGGCCAAGAACCTCTCGGGCGGCGAACGCGCGCGGCTTCTGATGGGGCTTATCACCTTCAGCGGCCCGGGGATGATGATCCTCGACGAGCCGACCAACCATCTCGACATCGACAGCCGCGATGCGCTCGTGCATGCGCTCAACGAATATGAAGGCGCGGTCCTGATTATTTCGCACGACCGGCACCTGATCGAAGCCACTTGCGACCGGCTCTGGATCGCCGAGGGGGGCACGATCCACGAACTCGACGAGGATCTTGACAGCTACCAGCGCTCGATCACTTCAGCCAAGGATACAGGCAAAGGCGGCGGGGCGGCCAAGACAGGCGAGCGCAAGCTTTCCAAACAGGAAGCGGCGGCACGGCGGGCGGAACTGGCGCCACTCAAGGGGCGCATCAAGGACGCGGAAACAAAGATCAGCCGGCTGCAGACGGAAATCGAAAAGATTGATGCGCAGCTGGCCGACCCCAAGGTCTATAATAGTGCGCCGGAGCGGCTGATTACACTGGGCAAGGACAAGGCACGGTTCAGCGCCGACCTGGAGACGACCGAAGAGCAGTGGCTGGCGCTGAGCGCCGAGCTGGAAGAGGCGGAGCGCGCATGAGCCAGCCGACAGCGGCAGAGATCATCGCGACGCTCGGGATGGCGCGCCACCCCGAGGGCGGGTGGTATGTCGAGACCTTCGGCGATGACGAAGGGATCGATGGCCGGGCGCATTCGACGGCGATCTATTATCTGCTCGAGGCCGGGGATCGATCGCACTGGCACCGGGTCGATGCGGTCGAGGTCTGGCATTATTACGCCGGAGCGCCGCTGGCGCTGGAGCTCTCCGACGGGGAGAGTGTGGACCGGCATGTGCTGGGACCCAACATTCTCGAAGGGCAGCGGCCGCAGGTAGTGGTGCCGCGGCATGGCTGGCAATCGGCGCGCTCGCTTGGCGGCTGGACGCTCGTGGGATGCACAGTGGCGCCGGGCTTCCGTTTTTCCGGGTTCGAGCTGGCGCCGCCCGATTGGGCGCCGGCGCGATAGCAGCCATCAAAATGCCGCTGTGGCCCGATCTGGTCGGCTGAAATTGTCCGTGGGGCGGGCAAATGAGCTTGATCGATGCCGTTAACGACGGGCCCTTGGGCGCGTTGACAGTGAAACGGCATTGGCATCTGCTTGCCCGATCAAAGGCCGAAGGCTGTCCATGCGTCGCTTGTTCGTTTCGATTTTGACCGCCCTGGCCTTCGTCGCGCCAGCTTGGGCGCAGGATATGACCGGCTTTACCAAGGCCGAGCGCAACGACATCATTCGCTTTGCCGCCAACAACAGCCTCTTCGTGCTATACCACGAAATGGCGCATCTTCTGGTCGACCAGCTGCGCCTGCCCGTTCTGGGGCGGGAGGAGGATGCGGCGGACAATGTCGCGACCTGGACGCTGCTCAACAAGCGCTCGCCGGAGGCGGACAAAGCGCTGGAGGATGCAGCCCAAGGTTGGGTATTGACCGGGGTCGCCTATGACAGCGGCAAGTATGAAGAAGATTTTGCCGCAGCCCATAGCCTCGACAAGCAGCGGGCCTATCAGATCGTCTGCATGATGGTGGGCAGCGACGATACCGCGTTCAAGCCGATCGCCAACGAATATGCCATCGCCACCGACCGGCAGGACTCGTGCTACTGGGATTATGAGCTGGTCAATCGCAGCCTTGAAAATGTGCTCGAAGAGCACCGAGGGACCGGCGGCACCAAGGTCGACGTGACCTATCACGATGCTGGCGGGCGGCTGAGGTTCGCCGCCGACGCTTTCCGCTCGAGCGGGGTGTTCGACGAAGTCGCCGAGGAAATCCGCAAGAGCTACAATCTGCGCCGGCCGGTGCGGTTCAACGCCAAGCGCTGTGGCGAGGCCAATGCCTATTATGATCCGGACACGACCGAAATCATCTTCTGCTATGAGCTGATGAAGGATTTCATGGAACTTTATGCAGCAGAAATCACCGAGCCAAGCACAGGCGGCAAGGTAAAGCACGTGTCGCGGCCCTGACGTATTTTGCCGCTTAGCACGGCGATGAAAATGCTTTAAATTCCGACCTGTCGCGCTTGGCTGTGAGGGTGTCCCGAGCGTGCGGGGATGAATCACACTCTCTCGGAGCCTTTCGAATGATCTCGCTGCGCAAGCTCGCGGCCGCCACGGCGTGCCTCGCTTTGCTCGTGGCTCCAACGATGGCGAAGGACAAGGTGGCCAAGTGGCGCGCCGACTCGATGGACTTCGCCATGCACGACGCCAGTTTCAGCATGTATCACGAAATCGGCCATATGCTGGTCGACGCCTTCGAGCTGCCTGTGCTGGGCAAGGAAGAAGACGCGGTCGACGCGCTGGCCACTATCTGGCTCCTTACCGATGACAGCGACGATGACAGCTGGAATGCCCTGATCGATGCGGCGGATGGTTGGTATTATAACGCGGTCAAATCGACCGGGTTGGGCATCGACGACCTTTCCTATTCCTCGGACCATAGTCTGGATATCCAGCGTGCCTACGCCATGGTCTGCATGATGGTGGGCGCCGTGCCAGACGTGTTCGGCGACACCGCCGACAATTACAATATCGGCGAGGACCGGCAGGAGGAATGCGGCTACACTTTCGCGCAGGCCTACAACTCCTGGCAGAAGCTGCTGCAACCGCATGTGGTGAGCAAGAAGCGCGGGGCGGAGATCAGCGTCGTCTATGAAGACGCGGGGGACTTCGAGGACTACGCGCGCGCCCTCAGGAAACGCAAGATCCTGGAGCACGCGGCGGAGCTCGTTTCCAAGCAATATGTGTTGCCCGAGCCCATGACCTTCCGGGCCAAGCAATGCGGCGAGCCCAATGCCTTCTATTATCCCGGCGCGAACGAGGTGGTCTATTGCTACGAGATGGCCGACAGCATGTTCTCGCTCTACCTCTACGACATCCTGGGCTGGAGCGGCACGGCCAACTAGCGGAGGTCAGCTGAAGCCGACATAGCGGCCGGGCTTGTGATTGAGCGCGACGATGAGATTGAGCACCAATGCGCCGAGCACGGAATAGATGACGCGATCGAGCGGCAGGATGAAGAAGGCGGCAAGTAGGATCGCCGCATCGACGCCGAGCTGAAAGTAGCCGGCGCGGATGCCGAAGTTTTCCTGCAGATAGAGCGCCAGGATATTGATGCCGCCGACGCTCGCCTTGTGTCGGAAGAGCGAGAGAATGCCGAGGCCGATGAGGCCGCCGCCGACCAGGGCGGCAAAAAGCGGATTGATGTTGTCGATGCCGATCCAGAGCGGGAACTGCCCGGAAAAATAAGACACCAGCGCCACGCAGACGATGGTCTTGAGCGCAAAGGGCCAGCCCATGCGCCAGAAGGCGAGCGCGTAGAATGGCAAGTTTATGCAAAAGAACAGAACGCCGAAAGGAATGCCCGTCGCGTATTGGAGAAGGAGCGCGAGGCCGGCGCTGCTGCCGGTGGTCAACTGCACTTCGGCATAAAAGGCGATGCCGAGCGAAACGAGTACAGTGCCGATCAGTATGGCGAAGATGTCTTCGGGCAGCGTGTGGCGGCTCGGGGTGGCGAGATCGGGCGTCATGCCTTTTTCACCCAGCGGCCATCTGCTTCCTGCTGCCAATAGGTAACGTCATTGCCATCGCGCAGCGTCCGCCAGGCCTGGCGCGCCTCGGCGACGGCTTCGGGATCAAGGCCCGAGAACATATAGACGATCCGATTATAGCCTTCGGTCGATTGCGGCACGGCCCGATCGACGAAAAAGCGGACGGTCGCGCCGTTGGGATTGCTTTCGTCCGTCGCGAGGAGAATGGGCTGGTGCCCGTCGGTCTCTTCGCCGGCAAGCCCATGGGGCAGGAAGGAATCGTCGCGATAGGTCCACAAGAGCGTATCGAGGTTCTCGGCGCGTTCGCGCGATCCGGTTTCGACGACGGCGCGCCACCCGCGCTCGATGGTCTTTTCAAGCAATTGCGGCAGCACCGATTCAAGCGGGCGGACTTCGAGATGATAGAAGAGAACTTCAGCCATAGTTGCACTTTAGCCGCCCCCGCCGACGGGCGCCAGCGCGGCACAGGCGCAACAGCCCTGCCAGAATATGCATGGGAAAAACCTGCGCAATTGTATCGGTTTGCGGTTTCGCTCATGGTGCCGCCGTCGCTGGCCCAACTTGCGACTCATGGGGATGATTGAACGGGCGCATGAGACGACTGACCACCTATCTCGCGCGGCTTTTTGCCACCGACGCCATCATACTCATGGGAATCGTGTGCTTTCTCCTCTGGATGGTGAACTGCCTGCGATCGTTCGAGATCGTGTCGATCAAGGGGCAAGGCTTCGGCACGCTGGCGGTGCAGGCGCTCTATACGATGCCGCCGCTGCTTCTGGCCTTCTTCTATATCTGCGTCGGAATCGGCATGGTGCGCGCGCTCAATGGGCTGCAGCAGAGCCGGGAGCTACACATCATCCACGCCACGCGCGGCTTGAATGGGCTCTGGCGGGCGGCGGTGCTGGTGATCGGTGGGGCGGTGGCCGTGGTGATGCTGCTGGCCCATGTGGTGGAGCCACTGGCCAATCGCAAATATTCCGAACTTGCCGCGAGTGTTGCCGCCGACCTCGTCAGCTCAACCCTGCGGCCCGGGCGCTTTACGCAGGTCACGCCCGGCGTGATCCTGCTGATCGGCGGGCGGCAGGCAGGCGGCGAGATCGTCGACTTCTTTGCCGATGACCGACGCAATCCCGAATCGCGCCGGACCTATATCGCCCAGACGGCACGGGTTTCGAGCGACGGGGACAACTACATTCTCGAACTGCGCAATGGCACGCTGCAATATGTGCAGGATGACGGGCGCTATTCCGAGGTGCGCTTCAGCCGCTACGACATCAGCGTCGAGAGCTTGTCGCAGCCCCTGGCGGCGGGCAATGCGATGGCGGAGATGACGAGCTTCGAGATCGTGGCCGATGCCATGACGACGGGCGTGATTTCGGAGGATGCGGCGAGCCGGCTGCTCAATCGCACGGCCGAAGCCTTGCGCGTGATCGGCATAGCGCTCTTTACCCTGGCCATTGCGGGCTTTCCGAGCGGCAAGCGCGCCCGCATACCGCTACCGCTCGAGGCCATCGTCTTGCTGGTGGGGTTCGCCGAGCGCGGCATCGGCACCTATAGCCCGCTTGGTCCGGGCACGGGCTCCATCCTGCTGATCGCGATGTCGGGTTTCATCCTCCTCAGGAAATCCTGGCCGCGGCGCCCTATCGCCATGGTGCCGGCATGACCCGGATTGACTGGCTGGTTCTAAAACGCCTGTCGAGCCGGATCGGGGCGACGGTCTTCATTTTCTATGGGCTGATCGCGCTTGTGGAATCGCTCGACACCTGGCGCTTCACCGTCGTTTCCGAACAGGCCGGCACCTTGATGGCGATCGTGATGGTGGCAATGAGCGCGGTGCGCTGGACCATCAAAACGCTGCCGGTGACGGTCTTGATGGGCGCCATCCTCGGCCTTGCCGATCTCAAGGCGCGGCACGAGCTGACCGTGATCAAGGCCAGCGGGATCTCGATCTGGCGGGCGGTGCGCGCGCCGACCATTGCGGTGATCTGCATCAGCTTCGTCATCGCGCTTGGCGCTGAAACGGCCAGCACGCAGATCAATCGCGGGCTTTATCCAACGCCGCCGGGACAGGCAGCGCTGCTGACGCCGCCGGGGGAAATCTGGCTCGAGCAGGAAGGCGAAGGCCAGCGCTATGTCATGCTCGCGCGCTCGATGGCGCCGGGCGGCACGCAATTGGGCGATGTCACGATCTTTAGAAGTGGGGGCGATGAAGCGCCACGGATCGAGGCGCCGGAAGCGCTGCTCGAAAATGGGCATTGGCGGCTGCCGATCGCCACGGCGCGGACGGCGAGCGCGCCGCCGGAAACACTGCGCGACTATCAGTTGCCCACGAGCTCGACGCCGGGGGAAATCAGCCTCAAGCTCGCTTCGACCGAAGACATGACCTTTTTCGATCTCGCAAGGCTTTTGCAGTCGGGCGTGGCGGATCCGTCGGTGCGGGCCGCGGCAAATATGCGACTGCTCAAACTTCTTGCACTGCCGCTTGTGCTCTCCGGGTCCCTGTTCATTGCCTTTGCGTTTACCGCAGGTTATCGAAGGGACACTAGTCTAGGTCCGGCCGTGCTCTACGGCATCGTGCTCGGATTTGTTGTGTTCGTGATTACCGAGATGGCCGACCGAGCCGGGTCGACCGGCGTTCTCGATCCAACTTTTGCGGCAGTCGGACCGGCATTGGTAGCCATGGTGATTGGTGTAACGGTGCTGCTGCACAAGGAAGACGGACGAACGTGAGGCGATCGGGGGCAGACAGGAAAGGGCTGATGCGCGCGCTGTTGCTTGGCGCCGCCCTCTGCTTTGCCGCGCTGCCGGCCCAGGCCCAAAACCTCGTCCCGCCCGACTTTTTCAATGCGCCTATCGATCCGGCTGCGCCCACGGGAGTCGATGCAGCAACCCTGACGTTCGATTCGGTGAAAAACCTCATCGAGGCTTCAGGCGACGTGGTGCTGACCTCGAGCGGCTATACGGTCAAGGGGCAAACCCTTGTCTATGACCGCGCGGCGAACTCGGTGAAGATGACGGGCGCCGTGACGGTGATCGATCCATCGGGCAATGTGCTCGAAACCACCGATCTCGATATTACCGGCGGGCTCAAGCAGGCTTTCCTCAATGCCCTGACGATCACCTCCTATGACGGCTCGCGCATTACGGCGGATAGCGCCGATTACGACTCGGTGTTGCAGAGCATTTACACCAACGCGTCCTATGCCCCTTGCGGCGATTGCATCGACGACAAGGGCCGCAGGATCGGCTGGTCGGTGAACGCCTCCCGCATCGTGCACAATTCGGTCGACAACTCGGTTACTCTCGAGAATGCGACGCTGTCATTGCTCGGATTGCCCGTCGCCTGGCTGCCCTATCTGTGGTTGCCCGACCTTAGCAATTCGGCGCTTTCGCGCGCGCCACGCCCGACCTTCAGCTATGGCGACAAGACAGGCTTTGGCGTCGGCGTTTCGGTCAATGCCTATTCGACGCAATGGACCGACATCTATTTCAATCCCAAATTCTTTAGCCGCCAGGGGTTGCTGCTCGGCCTCGAGTGGGTGCAGCGGTTCGACGCCGGCACGATTCAAGTCAAGGCGACCGGTATCAGGCAATGGGATCCGGGTGCTTTCGGGGCGGCCAACGGCAACCGCGAATGGCGTGGGGCACTGCAGACATCGGGCACCTTCACGCCGATGGCGAATTGGGAAGCTGGCTGGTCGTATACGGCGTTCAGCGACGCAGGCTATCTCGAAGACTATGAGCTGACGACGGCGAAATCGACCACCAACCAGGTCTACGCCACCCATGTCAGCGAGCAGACCTATTTCGACATCCGCCTGCAGCACTTCAATCAGCTCGGCACCTCAATCACCGAGACGGACCAGAACCGCCAGGGCGCGAACCTGCCGGTGACGCGGTTCGAGCATATCGTCGATCTCGACGATGATATGGGGCGGCTCGCCTTTGAAGGCCAATTGCGCAATGTGGTGCGCCAGGCCGACAGCGTCGCAAGCGTCAACGGCGCCAATTACGTCTATGGGTATCAGGGCACCAAGACCCATGCGCTGTTGCAGGCAAGCTGGCAGAAGCAGTTTATCGGCGGGGGCGGACTGGTGTTCACGCCCTATGCAGGTGGCCGCGTCGACCTCAGCTACTATGACGGCAGCAGCCCTCTCCTGCCCGGCCAGACGAGCCTGATCAGCGCTACGCCCATCGCCGCGCTCGATATCCGCTATCCGCTGGTCGCCAACAATGGCGCCGATGTGCATATTATCGAGCCGATTGCCCAACTCGTCTATCGCGGGTCCGACACGACCACAGTCGGCATCACCAATGACGATGCGCAAAGCTTCGTCTTCGATGACACGAACCTTTTCAGCTACAACCGCTTCTCTGGCTCGGATCGCCAGGAAACAGGGCTGCGCGCCAATATCGGCGGGCGCTACATGGCCAATTTCGGCGACGGCAGCTATTTCGAGGTCGTCGGCGGACAATCGTTCCAGCTGGCCGGGACCAATGCCTTCGCTACGCCCGGACAGGCCAATACCGGCGTCGGCAGCGGACTTTCCAAGACCAATTCCTATGCCGTGCTCGGCGCCTATGGGTCATTCACGCCCGGCGTGGCGCTCGGGGCCAAGGCACAGGTCGACACCGACGCCTGGAAACTTGCCCGCTTCTCGGCGGGTGGCAGCTATAGTGCGAGCGGCTATGCGGCAAGCGTCGACTATCGCTTCATCGGCGCCAATCCGGGCCAAGGACAGATCAAGGACCAGCACGAGATCGTTGGCGAATTGACGATCCCCGTCGCCGACTACTGGAGCCTCAGGGCCAATACCGGTTGGGACATTTCGGGCAATACCTGGCTGCAGGTGGGTGGCGGCATTGTCTATGACGACGGCTATCTCACCATCGGCGCCAATGCCCGGCGCACCGGTTCGACGCACACTTCGCCGAACAGCACATCCGTGCTCGCGACCTTTGCGATCAAGGCGCCGGCCGGACTCAACCTCGGCTATAACGGCGCCGTGCCCGTTCCGAACTTCTGACCTTCGCTCAATCGGATTTTGGCCGTATTTTTTCGGCAATTGACAGGGCGCCAATCGGGCCGCATTGATGCGGCACAAGCAAAAGCGGACACTTGACCATGACGTTTGCACCTCTGCGGCGCGCTTTCGGCGCCATGATCCTCGGCCTTGCGGTGGCGGGAGCGGCGACCCTGCCTAGCTTTGCGGCAACGGTCGTGACGGTCAACGGGTTGACCATCTCGGACGTGCAGGTCGATCAGCGGCTGCGCCTTTTCCGCATGGAAGGCAATAAAGGCGGCCGCAACGGCGCGCTCGACCAGCTGATCACCGAAGCCATCCAGATGAGCGAGGCGAAGCGCCTCAACATCACCGTGTCCGACGCGCAGGTGGATGAAGCGCTGTTGCAGATCGCCCGCAACCTCAAGGTCAGCCAGGATCGGCTCGTGCAGATGCTGAGCCAGGGTGGCGTCAGCACCGACACGCTCAAGGATCGCCTGCGCGCTTCGATTGCCTGGAATGCGGTCGGCGAACGCGCCGTGGCGCCGAACGTGCAGATTTCCGACCTCGAACTCGACCAGCGCGCTGCCCAGAAGGTGTCGGACTACCAGAAGTTCGACTATATCCTGAAAGAGATCATCTTCGTGGGCTCGGGCGCCAGCGGCCGCAGCTCGCAAGCGAGCAATTATCGCTCCAAATTTAGCGGCTGCGACGGCGCGGTGCAGCTTTCGCTCGCCTATACTGACGCTGCCGTCGTCGATATCGGCCGCCGCCACGCCACACAGCTTCCTGAAGCCATGGCCAAGGAACTCGCTGGCATGAATGTTGGCGGAATCACCAAGCCGCGCGTCGTCGAGAACGGCGTTTCGATGCTGGCGATCTGCGAAAAGACGCAGGCCGAAGACCTGACCTTCGTGAAGGACGATCTTCGCGCCGAAGTGGGCGGCGATAGCATGAAGGCGCAGGTCGACGCGTATCTCGCGCAGCTGCGCAAGGACGCCAAGATCGTCTACAACTGACGCTCGCTCTAAGGCGACCTGACTTCTTTTGCGGAGCCGCATCCTGACCGATGCGCCTCCGCATTGCTTTGGGGGCAAGCATGGCGCCATTGGCGATCAGCATGGGCGAACCGGCCGGGATCGGGCCGGATATTATCCTGTCGCTTTACGAGCAGCGGGCGGCGCTGGGCCTGAAGCCATTCGTTGTCTTTGGGCATGCCGGTTTTCTCAAGGAGCGGGCACGGCGGCTGGGGCTGGACACCGAGATTGCTGCAGTTTCGCCTCATGAGGCCGAGGGTGCTTTTGGGACTGCCCTGCCCGTGATGGATATCGCCGGGGACGTGCCGGATCAGCCGGGGCGGCCGAATGGTGGCGCGGCGCCCGTGGTGATCGGGGCCATCGAGGAGGCGGTGGCGGCAGTCACGGCCGGAACCTGCAGCGGGTTGGTGACGGCCCCGATCCATAAGGGTGCGCTTTACGAGGCAGGGTTCCGGCATCCTGGGCACACCGAATTTCTGGCGGCGCTTTGTGCGGAAAATGGCGTCGAACCGCTGCCGGTGATGATGCTGGCGCATGAGGATTTGCGGACGGTGCCGCTGACCATCCATGTGCCGATCAAGGATGTGCCGGGGCTGATCTCGGTCGAGTTGATCCTTGAGACGCTGCGGGTGATGGACCGGGATCTCAAGGCGCGGTTCGGCATAGTACGGCCGCGCATTGCGGTGGCGGGGCTTAATCCGCATGCGGGCGAAGGCGGGGCGATCGGGCGGGAGGAGATCGAGACGATCATTCCAGCGCTGGAAGCGGCGCGCAATGAGGGTCTCGACGTGGTGGGCCCCCTGCCCGGCGATACGCTGTTTTTCCCCAGGCACTGGCGGCAATATGATGCGGTGCTCGCCATGTATCACGACCAGGCGCTGATCCCGATCAAGACGGTGGCCTTCGATGCCGGGGTCAATGTGACGCTGGGCCTGCCGATCGTGCGGACCTCGCCGGACCATGGCACGGCATTTGACCTGGCGGGGACGGGAAAGGCCTCGACATCGAGCTTTCTCGCGGCCATAGCCATGGCGCACCAGATGACGGCCGGGACACCATGAGCCAGATCGACAACCTTCCACCGCTCCGCGAAGTCATCGCGACTCATGGCCTTCGCGCCAAGAAGGAGCTTGGGCAGAATTTCCTGTTCGACCTCAACCTTACGGCGCGCATTGCGCGGGTGGGCGGATCGCTCGAGGGCGTGCGGGTGATCGAGGTAGGACCGGGGCCAGGCGGATTGACGCGGGCGCTCTTGGCGGAGGGTGCGCGAGAAGTGATCGCCATCGAGCGGGACGCGCGAGCGCTGCCGGCGCTGGCGGAGATTTCCGAGGCTTATCCGGGGCGGCTGACGGTGATCGCGGGCGATGCCATGGACATCGACTATCGGACGCTGGCTGACGGGCCGACGCGGCTCGTGGCCAACCTCCCCTATAATATCGGCACGCAACTGCTCACCGCCTGGCTGACGATGGAACCGTGGCCGCCGTTCTTCGAGAGCCTGACGCTGATGTTCCAGCGCGAAGTGGCGGAACGGATCTGCGCGCGGCCGGGCGAAGACGCCTATGGGCGGCTCGGCGTCCTGGCCGGGTGGCGGACCGACGCGCGGATCGCGTTCAATGTGGGCAAGCAGGCCTTTGTCCCGCCGCCGAATGTGACCTCGGCGGTGGTGCATCTGGTGCCAAAGCCGGTTGAAGACGGTTTGCCGGTTCGCCACGTCGAGCAGGTTACCAAGGCTGCGTTCGGGCAGCGGCGGAAGATGGTGCGGCAATCGCTGAAATCGCTCGGGGTGCCGGTTGAAGGTCTGCTGGCGGCGGCCGAACTCAAGGGCGATGAGCGGGCCGAGGACCTTCCCATCGAGGCTTTCCTGGCGATGGCGCGGGCGCTTCCGGGGTTGAGAAGCTAGGCCCAGAGCCAGGTTAGGTTTTGGCGTAAGACGGCATTAACCATGTTCGTTCAGATTTCCCTCACCATAAATGAGGGCAGCTTCAATGAACCGTCACACCGTCGCTTTGGCAGCAGCCCTGTTTGCCGCTGGCAGTTCGTCTCTTGCCCTGGCGGCTGATGTTGATGTCGATGCGTCGATTCCAGACGTGAATTACGGCCTCCAGGTCCGGAACTGGGATGGCCCGTTTGTCGGCGTCTTCGGTGGATATGAGCACGGCACCGTCACATCCCCTATCACCTTCGATCTCAATGGTGCGATGTTGGGCGTCAATGCCGGTACTAACTTCACGCTTGAGAATGGCGTGGTGCTGGGCGTCGTCGGCGATATCGCGTGGTCGAATGCTAGTGACCCCGACGTAATCGCTCCGCCCGGTGCGTTCGATGTGAACTGGTTCGGCAGCGTGCGCGGCAAGGTCGGCTACGATGCGGGCGCCTTCATGCCTTACCTCACGGGTGGTCTGGCGATCGCTGGCGGCAAGCTGACGGCGTCGACGGGTGATGTCGTTGCCTCGAACGCGCACTATGGCTGGACCTTGGGCGCGGGCGTCGAGGTCAAGGCGACCGAAAATATCGGGATCGATGTGTCCTATCGCTACTCCGACTATGGGGCGCGCGCCTATGGCGTGACCGACTGGAAGTTTGCGACGCATCAGATCACGGCGGGCGTGAACTGGCATTTCTGAACGTCTATCGCCTGAGCAAACCAAAAGCCTGCCCTTTCGCTAGGGCAGGCTTTTGGTTTTGAAGGTTATTGCGCCAAGGGACCTTGCGCCGGCTGTTCGGCTTCGGGGAGTGGCGCGATGAAGGCTAGCCGGATGGCGACCAGCACTGCAAGGACAGTCGCCGTGCCGCAGACGAAGAGGACGCCGGGCCAGTTCCAGGCGGTCCAGGCATAGCCACCGAGCGTGCCGAGGGACGAGGCGCCGAGATAATAGGCGACCAGATAGAGGGCGGAAGCCTGGGCCTTGCCGGTGCGGGCGCGGCGGGTGACCCAGGCGCTGGCAACGCCATGGGCGGCGAAGAAGCCCATGGTGGCGATGGCGAGGCCGAGGATGGTGATGGCGGTGTTCTCGAAGGCGGTCAGCGCCATGCCGGAACCCATCAGCGTGACAAGCGCCCAGAAGACCTTGCGGCGGCCGAGACGTTGGGAGAGGCCACCGGCCCAAGTGGAGCTGAGGCTGCCCAACAAATAGACGAGGAAGATGGCAGCGATGGCCGAATGGCTGAGAAGGAAGGGCGGCAGGGCCAGACGGAAGCCGGCATAGTTGTAGAGCGTGACGAAGGCGCCCATGAGCAAGAAGGAGCTAGCGAAGAGCCAGGGGAGCGCGGCATCGGCAAAGCTCGCGCGGCAACGGCGCCAGAGTTCGGGCAGGCGAATGGGATCCCGAACCGAACGGCGCGGCTGGGGCAAAAGCACGATGACGGCGAGGACCGCTGCCATGATGAGCGCGGCGAGAATGCCGGTGCCGAGGCGCCAGCCGAGCAGGTCGGAGAGAATGCCGGAAATGACGCGGCCGGCCATGCCGCCGATGGCGGTGCCGCCGATGTAAAGGCCCATGGAAAAGCCGAGGCCATCGGCGTCCATTTCCTCGGAGAGATAGACCATGGCGACGGCGGGAATACCGGCGAGGGAAAGGCCCATGGCGGTGCGGAGGGCGATGAGCTGCCACCAGGTTTGCGCGAGCGGCAGGAGGAGGCCCAGAAGAGCGGTGATGGCAAGGGCGCCGACCATGAGGCGACGGCGGCCGAGGCGATCGGAGACGAAGCTGGCGGGGATCAGCGCAACGGCCATGGTGGCCGTGGTGACTGACAGCGCCAGGGAAGCAGTGCCGGCGTCACGCACCCAGTATTGGGCGAACATGGGCAGCAAGGGCTGCACCGAATAGAGCGACGCGAAGACCGAAAAGGCCGAGAGGAAGAAGGCGACGTTTGCGCGCAGAAATTCAGGCGTGCCGCGACGGATGCCCGGCACTGCCGGCATGGTCAGGCGGGGCCGATCTGGTTTTGCAGATCGCGCACGAAACCATCGAGGTCGCGCTGGCGCTTACGTTCCAGACGGGCCGAGGCCAAGATGGCGCGGACGCGGGCGACGGAAAGTTCGAGGTCTTCGTTGACGAGGACATAGTCGTATTCGTTGTAATGATCCATCTCGCGGCGCGCGTTCTTGAGGCGCTTTTCGATGGTGCCGACGCTGTCCTGAGCGCGGCGTTCGAGACGGGCGCGCAGTTCCTTGATCGAGGGCGGCAGGATGAAGACCGTGACCATGTCGGCGCGGCACTTTTCATAAAGCTGCAGCGTGCCCTGATAATCGATGTCGAAGAGGATGTCGTTGCCGGCGGAGAGCTGTTCTTCGACGCGGGCGCGCGGGGTGCCGTAGAAATTGCCGTGGACTTCAGCCGATTCAAGCAGACCGCCGTCGCGGCGCATCTGCTCGAAGGTCGGCACATCGATGAAATGATAATGCTTGCCATCGATCTCGTCGGTACGGCGGGCGCGGGTCGTGACCGAAACGGAAAGCTTGATATTGGGATCGGCGCCGAAAAGGGCGCGCGAGATCGAGGATTTTCCGGCGCCCGAAGGCGAGGCGAGGACGAGCATGACGCCGCGGCGCTGAAAATCCATGAGAAGCTACTCTACTCGATGTTTTGGACTTGCTCGCGTAGTTGATCGATCGCTGCCTTGAGGTCAAGGCCGATGGCGGTCAGCTCCACTGCGTTCGATTTCGAGCAAAGCGTATTGGCTTCGCGATTGAACTCCTGAGCGAGAAAATCGAGGCGGCGGCCCACTGGGCCGGCGCTGGCGAGAAGCGCGCGGGCGCCGGCAATGTGGGCGCGGAGGCGATCGATCTCTTCCTGGATATCGGCCTTGGTCGCGAGCACAAGGGCTTCCTGGGCAAGGCGCTCGGGGGAGATGTCGGCCTCCTGACGAAGGGAGGCGACCTGCTGGCTGAGGCGGGCAGCTATGGTTTCGCGCGAACGGGCAGGATGAGCATCGGCCTGATTGACCAGCCCGGCGATAACGTCGATCTGTGCGGCGAGAATTTCGGCGATGCGGGCGCCTTCCTGAAGGCGCGATTGAAGAAGGCCGGCGATCGCTTCGCGGGCAGCGCCCATAAGGATGGGTTCAAGACCTTCTTCGTCGAGTCCCCTGCCCTCTTCGACGGTGAGGACGCCGGGAAGGGCGAGAATGCCATCGAGCGTGGGTCGCTGTGCATCAAGATGCATGGCCAGCGAATCCATTGCGGCAAGTACGATCTTGAGCGCGGCCTCATTGACCGTCACGGCACCGGAGGGCCCCTGCCGCTCGATGGAGACAGCCAGATTGACCGATCCGCGCGAAAGCGACTGGCCAACGAGCTGGCGCAACGGGATATCAAAGGCATCAAGGCCCGGGGCGAGGCGCGTGCGAATATCGAGGCCGCGGCCATTGACCGACTTGAGCTCGACGCGGAGACGCCCGGCGCCAAAGGCGGCGTCTGACCGGGCATAGCCGGTCATGCTCGCAAGGCGGGATGTCACTGACCGGTGCCCTGGGCGTCAGTCGCCTGTTGCGCTTCTTCTGCTTCCAGGGCCTGGCGGGCGGCTTCCGCCTCTTGGGCGGCCTGCTCGGCAGACTGGCGCTCGATCTCCCGATACCGCGCGACATTTTCCTGATGCTCGGCATAAGTCTCGGCAAAGACGTGGCCATCGCGCGGGGATGCGCCCTTGGCGACGAAATAGAGATAGTTGTGGTCATCCGGATGGGCGACGGCTTCCAGCGCATCAATGCCGGGGTTGGCGATCGGCGTCGGGGGAAGACCATCGATCTGGTAGGTATTGTAGGGCGTTTCTTCCTGAATTTCGGAACGGCGCAGGCCGCGTTCGAGCTGTGACTGGCCCTTGGTGATGCCATAGATGATCGTCGGATCGGACTGGAGGCGCATGCCTTCACGCAGGCGATTGACAAAAACGGCGGCGACCTGGGGACGTTCTTCGGGAACGCCGGTTTCACGCTCGACGATGGACGCGAGGATGAGAAGCTGCGCGGGTGACTCGAGCGGCAGATCCGCCTCGCGACCCTCCCACACTTCGTTTAGCGCCGTGGTCATCGCCGCCTGCATGCGGTCGATCACGGACTGGCGGGTATCGCCGGGAATATAATCGTAGCTGCCGGGAAGGATCGATCCTTCCGGTGGCAGGGTGTCGATGGTTCCGGTCAGGCGATCATCAGCGTTGACGCGCTGCACGACCTGCCAGGAGGTCCAGCCTTCCGGAATGGTGACGGCATAACGGATCGGCGTGCCGGTCGTCAGCTCGTTGAGGATTTCGGACATGCTTGCGTGCGCAGGGATGGTGAAATCGCCAGCCTTGACGGTGGTGTTTTCGGCGACGCGGCTGCCGAACTGGCTGAAGATCAGCGCATTGGAAATAAAACCCTGCTCTTCGAGGCGGCTGGCCGTGGTCGACAGCGCATTGCCGGTCTCGACGCGGAAGACGCGTTCTTCGGGCAGCGGACCATCGCCATAATATTGCGAAGCGACGAAGAGGAAACCACCGCCAACGACGACGAGGCCGATTACCAGCAAGGTAAGGAGTGCATTGAGCACATCGACGAGACCATTGGACGAGCGGCGGCGGCGTTTACGTCGTTCGTTCATCGTTGGGAATCACCTCTGGCCCGTTTCGGCATCTTATTAGCCGCCACAGAGTGGCGAAGCGGCGGCATTGTTTGCAATGGATTTGAATAAAAACAAGGGGCACGTTGCCTGGTCTGGCAACGTGCCCCTCTTGATCATCGAAAAAATCAGGCGACCTTGCGCATGACCAGCGTCGCATTGGTGCCGCCAAAGCCGAAGCTATTGGACAGCGCCACGTTGATTTCCTTCTTGAGCGCCACCTTGGGGACAAGGTTGATCGGCGTTTCGACGGAGGGATTATCAAGGTTGAGCGTCGGCGGGGCGATGCCGTCGCGCATGGCGAGAAGGCAGAAGATGGCTTCGACCGAACCTGCAGCACCAAGAAGGTGACCGATGGCCGACTTGGTCGAGCTCATCACGCGGCCTTCGGCGGCAGCGCCCAAGACGCGGGTGACGGCGCCGAGTTCGATTTCGTCGCCAAGCGGCGTCGAGGTGCCGTGGGCGTTGATATAATCGATTTCGGAAGCCGAAATACCGGCGCGCTTGACAGCGGCGCTCATGGCGCGGAAGCCACCATCGCCATCCGGCGCGGGCGCCGTGATGTGATAGGCGTCGCCCGAGAGGCCATAGCCGATGATTTCGCCATAGATCTTGGCGCCGCGGGCCTTGGCGCGCTCATAGTCTTCGAGCACGACGATGCCGGCGCCTTCACCCATAACGAAGCCGTCGCGATCCTTATCATAAGGACGGGACGCGGCGGTCGGATTGTCGTTGAAGCCAGTCGAAAGCGCGCGCGCGGCAGCGAAGCCAGCGAGCGACAGACGATTGACGCAGCTTTCGGCGCCACCGGCCACCATCACATCGGCATCGCCGAGCGCGATCAGCCGGGCCGCATCGCCGATGGCGTGGGCGCCGGTCGAACAGGCGGTGACGACGGAATGGTTCGGCCCCTTGAGGCCGAAGCGGATCGACACGTGGCCGGAGGCCAGGTTGATCAGACGGCCCGGAATAAAGAACGGGCTGATGCGGCGCGGACCCTTTTCGTGCAGCGTGACGGAGGCATCATAGATGCCGCCGATGCCGCCAATGCCAGAGCCGATCAGGACGCCAGTGCGCTCCTGTTCTTCCTGGGTCTTGGGTTCTACACCCGCATTCTGGATGGCCTGGGTGGCAGCAGCCATGGCATAGACGATGAAATCGTCGACCTTGCGCTGTTCCTTGGCTTCCATCCACTCGTCGGGATTGTATTTGCCCTCGGCATAATCCCCGAGGGGTAGCCGATGGGCGATTTGGCAGGCGATATCATCGACCTGGAAGTCGTCGATACGCTTGGCTCCACTCTTGCCTGCGATAATATTGGCCCAGGTGGCCTCCACTCCGCAACCAAGGGGCGTGACAAGCCCCATTCCGGTGACGACGACTCGGCGCAGTTCCATGTCTATCCCTGCCCGGCCAGCTTAGCTGGTGGCCTTGGTCAGGAAAGCCACGGCGTCGCCGAACGTCTGGATCGACTCGGCAGCGTCGTCGGGGATCTCGACCGAGAATTCTTCCTCGAAAGCCATCACCAGCTCGACCTGATCGAGCGAGTCGGCGCCCAGATCGTCGATGAAGCTGGCCTTTTCGGTGACCTTCTCGGCGTCCACATTGAGGTGTTCCACAACGATCTTGCGGACCCGATCAGCGACATCGCTCATATTTGACTTCCCTTTTTAGAAATCGACGTTTCGTTTCGCTTCTTATTGGCGATGCGCCAATTCAGCAAGCTCGGTTTTGACTTTGCCGGGGCGCAATGTAAGCGGCCTTTCAGGCGCTCGCAAGGGAACCGGCAAGAGTTAACGCGGCGGCGAGTAACACGTTTCAAAATGCTTTGCCAGCCGCGCGAACCTTGGTTTCCAAGGGTTTTGGACCCTTGAAACCGCGATTTAGATCATTGCCATGCCGCCATTGACGTTAAGAGTATGGCCCGTGATGTAGGCCGCAGCGTCGCTGGCGAGGAAGACGGCGCAGGCGGCAACTTCCTGTGCAGTGCCGAGGCGATTGGCCGGAATGGTCGACAGGATGGTCTCGCGCTGCTTGTCGTTGAGTTCGTCAGTCATGGCCGAGGCGATGAAGCCAGGCGCGATGGAATTGACGGTGATGTTACGGCTCGCGACTTCATGGGCGAGCGCCTTGTTCATGCCGATAAGGCCGGCCTTGGAGGCAGCGTAGTTGCCCTGCCCCGGATTGCCCATGACCCCGACAACAGAGGAGATGCCGATGATGCGGCCCCAGCGTTGCTTCATCATGCCCCGCAGGACTGCGCGGTTGAGGTGAAAAGCGGCGGTGAGATTGACCGCGATGACCTCGTCCCACTCTTCATCCTTCATCCGCATAAAGAGATTGTCGCGCGTCATGCCGGCATTGTTGACAAGGATATCGAGGCCGCCCATGGCCGCTTCGGCAGAGGGCACGAGCTTGTCGACGTCATCAAGCTTGGAGAGATTGCAGGGCAGGATCGGGCAATCCTCGCCGATTTCCTTGGCTGTATCCTCAAGCGCGCCAACGCGAGTGCCCGAGAGCGCGACAGTGGCGCCCGCTGCGGCCAAGGCTTTGGCGATTTCGCGGCCGATGCCGCCGCTGGCGCCGGTAACGAGGGCGCGCTTGCCGGTCAAATCGAACATTTTTATTCCTCGGGTCAGGCTATCTGGGGTCAAGCGGTGACGACAGTGACGAAGGCGTCGATATCGGACGGGGTGCCGACAGACTGGGTCGCGACATCGGGGGCGATGCGTTTGGCAAGGCCGGAGAGCACCTTGCCGGTGCCCAATTCGACAAGCTGGGTGACGCCACCTTCGCCGGCAAGCCAGGTGACGGTCTCGGTCCAGCGGACGACGCCGGTGACCTGCTCGACGAGGCGCTGGCGGATTTCGGCAGGATCGGTGATGGGGGCGGCCAGAACGTTGGCGACGAGCGGAACCACCGGAGCTTTCATCTCGACTTCAGCGAGCGCGGCGGCCATGGCTTCAGCGGCAGGCTGCATGAGAGAGCAATGGAATGGCGCGCTGACCGGGAGCATGAGCGCGCGCTTGGCGCCTTTGCCCTTGGCGATTTCGAGCGCCCGTTCAATGGCTGAAACGGCTCCGGAAACGACGACCTGGCCGGGGGCATTGTCATTGGCGACCTGGCAGACTTCTCCCTGAGCGGCTTCCCCGGCGACGGCGCGGGCAGTTTCAAGATCAAGGCCAAGAAGCGCTGCCATAGCGCCATGGCCGACCGGGACAGCCTTTTGCATCGCCTGGCCGCGGGTGCGCAGGAGACGGGCGGTATCCGACAGGGAAAACGTGCCAGCTGCGCAAAGAGCCGAATATTCGCCGAGCGAATGGCCTGCTACGAACCTGGCATGATCGGCAAGGCGAACACCACGACTTTCAAGAACGCGCAGGACGGCAATGCTCGAGGCCATCAGCGCCGGCTGCGCATTTTCAGTGAGGCGCAGGACGTCTTCGGGGCCTTCGAACATGATGGCCGACAGTTTTTGACCGAGCGCATCGTCCACCTCGTCGAAGACGGCGCGCGCTTCGGGATAAGCGTCAGCCAGTTCCTTGCCCATGCCGACGGCCTGGCTGCCCTGGCCTGGAAAGGTGAAAGCTGAACTCGTCATGGCATATCTCCGGAAATGCGGGCGGTTGCGAGGCTTTGCCGAGTGAATTTGGCGAAGTCAAGCAATCTCTATTTAGGAATTTGAGGCAAGAATTGCGCGCAAAAGCGATTTTTCGGAGACGCCATGGATAATTTTAGCCCAGCGGCATCCCGCAACCCGCTGTTCCGAAATCCCGCGATTGCCGCGGTGGTGACGGCTTGCCTTGTTTTCATCTCGAGCCTTGCCGGCTTCTGGGCCGAGGCGGTGGCGCCTCATGTCGGGCTTTGGCCGGCCAATGCCATATTGCTGGGGATATTGGCGATCCATCCGCGCGCCAACAATCCGCTAAGCTGGGCGCTGATCGTTGCCGGCTATGTTTTGCCCTGGCTTCTCGTGGGCGACGATCTGACAAGCGCGCTCTGGCATAGTGGGGTCAATATCGTCACGGTAGCCTTCGGGGTGATGCTGTTCCGTTTTTCTGAGCCGCGTATCTCGCCGATCACCAATCCATCGGGGCTCGTGACGCTTTTTGCGATCATGATCGCCACGGCTGCGCTTGCGGGACTGGTCGGTGGGCTCTCGCCCCTGCCGAGCATGGATGCCGCTTGGATCGGACGGATCTTAAGCCGGGGTGCGACCGAATTTGCCAATCTCACGATCTTCCTACCGCTTGTGGTGGCGGGCGTGATGATACAGGGACCGCCGCGCCTGCGCACGCCGCGCGATCGGGGCAAGCTCATTCGCCACGGCGCCGCGCTGGGCACGCTGGCCGTCTCCTGCATGCTGATGGTGGTGATCGGCGGGCCGGGCGCATTCGTTTTTTATCTTCCGGCGCTCATCTGGTGCTCGACGCGCATTCGCTCCCGCTTTGCCTTCATGCTCTCGGGGGCAACGGCGGTCTGGACGCTGGCGACGGTGCCGGCCGGGCTGGTGCTGCTCGGCGAAGGGCACAATCACATCACGACGAGCCTCGACATGGCGTCGTTCCGGCTGGGCGTCGGCTTCGTAACCCTCGGGGCCATTGCCGTGGTGGCGCTCAACGCTTTCTGGCGACGCGAGCATCACGAGCGCATGCAGCGGGCCAATTTCGACGAACTGACCGGCCTGCTCATGCGCAAGGATTTTTACGAGAGCGCCGAATTCATGCTCAAGCGGCTGAAACCGGGCGCGACGAGCGTTGCCATCGCCATCGACATCGACCGGTTCCGCAATATTAACGACCGGCATGGGCAGCCGGCGGGCGACCAGGTGTTGCAGACGGTTGCGGACCTGCTGACGGCCAATATCAGGCGGGGCGATATCGTCGGGCGCCTGGGCGGAGAGGAATTCGCCATCGTGCTGCCGGGCGCGGGGCTGGAAGAGGGCAACAGGGTTGCCGAGCGCATGCGTGAAGCGATCGCCGATGAACCGTTCCGCACGAGCGAGACCGAGTTCAGCGCCAGCGTCAGTATCGGGCTGGTCGAATTCCGCGCGCCGGCCGATCTTTCGCGCATGCTCAGCCTAGCCGACGAAGCGCTCTATGAGGCAAAGAGCGCGGGGCGCAATCGCGTCGTCGCACACACGAGCGAGACGATCGCCGGCAGCGCTGCCTAGGCCCAAGCCTTGCAATAGGGCTGCATCTGCTTTATAGCGCGCCCAGCAATTCGTTTGGCCGGGGGCTGAACGGAGGGTTTTTCCTTTTGGAAGAACAGGATCCTGAACGAGTCCGGCCTCCCGTGTTCCCGCTCTTTGCAAGACTGCTTTGACGCCTTTCCGGCTTCGAAGGGGCTCCGCGCCAGCGAAACGCTTATGACAACTGAAAGGAAGGCGCACTCAATGGCCCTTTACGAACACATCTTCCTGGCGCGCCAGGACGTTTCCCAGCAGCAGGTCGAAGAACTGACCGCGCAGCTGACCGAAATCCTGTCCCAGGGTGGCGGTAAGGTTACCAAGAACGAATATTGGGGCCTCAAGGGTCTCTCCTACCGCATCCGCAAGAACCGCAAGGCTCACTACACGCTGCTCAACATCGACGCTTCGGCTCCGGCCGTTGCCGAAATGGAACGCCAGATGCGCATCAATGAAGACGTTCTGCGCTTCATGACCGTGCGCGTCGACGAGCTGGAAGAAGGCCCGTCCGCGATGATGCAGAAGCGCGATCGTGACGATCGTGATGGCGGTGGCCGTGGCGATCGTGGTGGCCCGTCGGGCGACCGTCGTCCGCGCCGCTTCTAAGATAAGGAACGCATAGCCATGGCTATTAAAGACCTCACCACTTCCCAGGCCCGTCGTCCGTTCCAGCGTCGTCGCAAGACCTGCCCGTTCTCGGGCGAAGGCGCACCGAAGATCGACTACAAGGACGTCCGCCTGCTCTCGCGTTACGTTTCCGAGCGCGGCAAGATCGTCCCGAGCCGCATCACCGCCGTTTCTGCAAAGAAGCAGCGTGAACTAGCTCGCGCGATCAAGCGCGCCCGCTTCATCGGCATCATGCCGTATGCGGTCAAGTAAGCTCGCTGGGCAGGCGATCTAGCGGCGGTTCGCTGCGCTTCCGGTGCTCACGTACTCATGTACGCTCCGCTCCGGTTCTCGCGAACCACCACTATCTCATCCAGCCCAACGGCTTCCTTTCGGCATACCAGTGCCGGACAAAACAATACCCGCTGGGGTTGCGGATGGTCCGCGGCTCCTAACCGTCTTAAAGACGGGACAGCCAAAGGAATAAAAGAATGAAGGTCATTCTGCTCGAGCGGATCGGTCGCACCGGCACCATCGGCGACGAAGTCAATGTGAAGGACGGCTTTGCCCGTAACTTCCTCCTGCCCCAGGGCAAGGCTCTTCGCGCCACCGAAGCCAACCGCAAGCGTTTCGAAAACGAACGCGCCCATATCGAACAGCGCAACGAAGAGCGCCGTAACGCCGCTGCCGGTATCGCCGAAGGCCTTAATGGCCGTACCGTCGTGATCATCCGCCAGGCCGGCGAAACCGGTCAGCTTTACGGTTCGGTCGCCGCTCGCGACGTCGTCGAGGCCCTGGCCAATGACGGCTTCACCGTGCAGCGCAACCAGGTCGATCTCGCCGATCCGATCAAGTCGGTCGGCGTGCACACCGTGCCGCTCGCTCTCCACCCGGAAGTTGCCGTTTCGATCACCGTCAACGTCGCTCGCTCGGCTGATGAAGCCGAACGTCAGGCACAGGGTGAAGACGTCACCGTCCACACCTTTGAAGACGACGAAAACAGCGACTTCGCCGCCGGCCAGAAGGACGCTGCTTCGGACGACCGTTTCGAAGAGTAGTCGCTTCTTATCGACGACTTTGAAAAGGCCGGGAAACCGGCCTTTTTCTTTGCCTTGGCGCAGGAAGCGGCTTCTGGGGCGAGCCTGTGTAATCCAGGGCTGGGGGCTTTTGGCTGCGCCGATATCTCACTATGATCGCGCCGTATTCAGGGAGCCCATCATGCGTATTGTTTTCGCCGCACTTGCAGCCGTGATACTGGCCGCTCCCGCCATGGCGCAGGATGGACGGACCTTCGTCGACCGCTTGCCGCTCGATACGCCTCAAGGTGCCGCGACGGCCTTTCTCGACGCTTTCAATGCAGAGGATTATGCCGCGGCCTATTATATGCTCTCGCCAGAGGCGAAGCAGACATTTGTCGACAGCTATTACACCTACACGGCGGGGCGCTATTTCACCGTTGGCGAAGGGGCGTTCATCGAAGGATCGCTGATGTCCGAAGCCGATATTGCGGACGAGGAAATCGCCGAAGTCGGCAGCGATACGGCGCTCATTTTCGACAACCTCGTCTTTCATGCACATGAGAACGGCGAGATGCCGTTTGACCTGACCGATGCGAAAGTCGCGTCAGTGGAAGAGACCGGCGACGAGAACAAGGCAGTGGTGATCGTCGAGGGCGGCAAGCCGAGCCCGATCAGGATCGAGGCAGTGCATCTTTACAATGGCGACTGGCGGATCGACCGAATTCATTGGGCAGGCTCGGACGCGGCGCTCAAGCCTTGGGGCCCGGGCCACGGCAAGGTCAAGAATCGCTAGGGAGCGTTCACGTCTTGTTCGCATGACAAGAAAGCGCTAGAACTATCCCCGTTGTTCACAGTGTTAACAGGCTGTGGAATTTGTTAACCGCTGACCCGGTACGTGACTTGGGACTCTTGCCACGCCTGCGTGGTTTAAAAGGTTAACACACCCGAGGACACAATGGCTGAGATCGCACGGCTTCATCCGGTCGAAGACAAGTCGTTTCGCGTCGCCCCACACAATGTGGAGGCCGAGCAGGCGCTGCTGGGCGCTATCCTCATCAACAACGAAGCGTTTTACCGGGTCTCGGATTTCCTCGAACCCGAGCATTTCTACGAACCGGTGCATCGCGACATCTATGACATCACCAGCAAGGTGATCCGGGCCGGCAAATCGGCGGATCCTACGACGATCAAGATCCACCTTCCCGATCAACTACTGCCTGAAGTGACCATGTCGCAATATCTGGCGCGGCTTGCGGCTGAAGCGACGACGGTCATCAATGCCGGTGACTACGGGCAGGCGATTTACGATCTCGCCATCCGCCGCAACCTGATCCTCGTCGGCGAGGAGATGGTTTCGGTCGCCTATGAATCCGACGTCGAGATGACGCCGACCAAGCAGATCGAAAAGGTCGAAGGCGAACTCTTCCAGCTGGCTGAAAAAGGCCGCTACGATGGGGGTTTTCAGGCTTTCGGAACGGCGCTCAATGCCTCGATCCGCATGGCCGGGGAGGCCTTCCAGCGCGATGGCGGCCTTTCGGGCGTCGCGACGGCACTGCATGACCTCGACCGGCAGATGGGCGGCTTGCAGCGCTCGGACTTGATCATCCTGGCCGGCCGCCCGGCCATGGGCAAGACCTCGCTCGTGACCAATATCGCCTACAATGTCGCCAAGGCCTGGCGGGGCGATGTGACGCCGGACGGACACAATAAAACGATCGATGGCGGTGTCGTCGGCTTTTTCAGCCTCGAAATGAGCTCGGAGCAGCTGGCGACGCGTATTCTTGCCGAGCAGGCAGAAATCTCGTCGTCGGACATCCGCCGCGGCCGCATCCACGATAGCCAGTTTTCAAAGCTGGTGGACGTCTCCAACATGATGAGCCGGGTGCCGCTTTATATCGACGATACCGGCGGCATCTCCGTCGCGCAGCTTGCGGCGCGTGCCCGCCGCCTGAAACGGCAGAAGGGGCTCGACCTGCTGATCGTCGACTACCTGCAGCTCCTTTCCGGCTCGTCCAAGTCTTCGAGCCAAAACCGCGTGCAGGAACTGACCGAAATCACGACGACGCTCAAGGCGCTGGCCAAGGAGCTCGAAGTTCCGGTGATCGCGCTTTCCCAGCTTTCCCGTCAGGTGGAAGCGCGTGACGACAAGCATCCACAGCTAGCGGATTTGCGCGAATCGGGTTCTATCGAGCAGGACGCCGACGTGGTGCTGTTCGTTTATCGCGAAGAGTACTATCTCAAGAACAAGGAACCCAAAGAGGGCACGCCGGAGCATATCGCCTGGCAAGGGGAAATGGAGAAGGTGCATGGCAAGGCGGAAGTCATCATTGCCAAGCAGCGCCATGGCCCGACCGGTACGGTGCAGCTGAGCTTCGAGGCGCAGTTCACCCGTTTCGGTAACCTCGCAAGGGCAGACTACCTGCCCGAACGCATGGAATAGGCATGAAGCTGACGTCTGGCCTTGGCGGCCAACTGACTGTCGACCTGGGGGCGCTGGCCCGCAACTGGCGCGCGCTCGACAAGGTAAGCCAGGGCGCGCTGACGGCTGCCGTGGTCAAGGCGGATGCCTATGGGACCGGCATCGAAATGGCGGCGACGGCGCTTTATGCGGCCGGGGCGCGCTTTTTTTTCGTTGCGACACCGGATGAGGGCGTTGCGGTGCGCACGGCGCTGCCCAATGCCCATATCTTCGTGCTAGACGGGCTCTATCCCGGGGCATCCAATCTTTACATCCGGCAGAACCTGATGCCGGTGATCTCCTCGATGGAGATGCTCGAAGAGTGGCTCGCCAAGTGCGTCGAGCGTAATGAAGCCTATCCCAGCGCCTTCCACTTCGACACCGGCATGAACCGGCTCGGCTTTCGGCTGAACGAGGCGGTGGTGGTGCGCGAGCGCATCGCGCGGCTGAGCTATGCGCCGCAGATGGTGATGAGTCACCTGGCCTGCGCCGATGTGCCGAACCACGAAAAGAACCGCACGCAGCTGGCGCTTTTCAGTTCGGTGATGAACCAGTTTCCGGGCATTCCGGCGTCCCTGGCCAATTCGGCGGGCCTGATGACGGGACGCGACTATCACTTCCAGATGGTGCGGCCGGGCATCGCGCTCTACGGCGGCCGGGCGGTCGTCGGGCGGCGCAACCCGATGGCCAATGTGGTGACGCTGCACGCCCCTGTCCTGCAGGTGCGAGAAGCGCGAACCGGGGAAACGGTCGGCTATGGCGCCGCCTATTCACTCTCGCGCGATAGCCGGCTGGCGGTTGTCGGCATCGGCTATGCCGATGGATTCCAGCGCGCACTTTCTTCGAACAATGCGCGGCCGGGCGGCAAGATGTTCGTCAATGGCCGGCTGTGTCCGGTGCTCGGCAAGATTTCGATGGACATGACCATCGTCGATGTCACCGATCTGGGGCCCAACTTGCCAAGGCCCGGCGAGGGCGTCGAGGTTTTTGGGCCGAATGTGAATATCGACGATCAGGCGGACGTGGCCGGCACGATCGGCTATGAAATGCTGACCTCTCTCAAGGGACGCTATTCGCGCAATTATGTCGGCACGGGCTATCTGCCCGAGCAGTAGGGACCGCCCCAGTTTTTGCGCAGCTGGCGCCGATCGGCTAGCGTGAGGCGGGGAGCGGATAAATGGCGACCAAGCCGAGCACTTATGTGATCTTGCTGCGCGCCATCGGCCCGGTGACGCACAGGCTAATGTCCATGGCGGCATGGCGGGAGGCTTCGGCTGTTGCGGGTTTCGAGGCCCCGGAAACGCTCGTCAATACGGGCAACATGATTGCCGGCTTCGATGGGTCGGCAATCAGGGCTTCCTTGGTGATGGCTGACCTACTGCAGGGCTTCGGGCTGGGCGAGAATGTCGTGCCAATCGTGCGGAAGCCAAGCGTCTTGCAGCGGCTTATCAAGGCCGATCCGATCGGCGAAGCGGCAATAAACCGGTCGAACCAGACCGGGGTCTATTTCTTTGCAGCCAGCAAGCCCGACTTTTCCTGGCTTGCCGCTTATGACGGACCAGAGGCCGTGCATGTGGTGCAGGATCATCTTGTCATCGACTTCAGGGGCGACGTGGCGCAGTCGGGTCGGCTGATCCGGCTCATCGACAAGCAATGCGGGGTCAATACCGCCCGGAACTGGAACAGCGTGCGTCGCATCGCCGAGCGGTGTGGGATGCGGGACAATTCGATGAGGTCCGCGAGCCGCTCGACCGGCGGTCCATGATCTGGGCGGTCGCCCTCCCGTCTCGCCATATCACGACGCTTCCATTAGCAGTTCGCTATTTGTTCTTGCCTGAAAAGCTGCATATGGCTAAATCGGAAAAGCGTTTCCTGTTGCGAGCAATCCATTGGCCAAGAGCAAATCCAATTTCGTATGCCAGGCCTGTGGTGCGGTAACAACCCGCTGGCAGGGGCGTTGCGATGCGTGCGGAGAATGGAACACCATTGTCGAAGAGATGGTGGACAGCGGCATCGGGGCGGGACCGAAGGCGGCAAAATCTGGCGGACGGCCCACCAATCTGCAGCCCCTTGCCGGTGAAACCGAAAGTGCGGCGCGGGTCGTCACGGGCATTGCAGAGCTCGATCGCGTGACCGGCGGCGGGTTCGTGAAGGGCTCGGCGCTGCTGGTCGGGGGCGATCCGGGAATCGGCAAATCGACGCTGCTGCTGCAATCGGCCGCCGCGCTCGCGAACAAAGGCAAACGCGTCATCTACGTTTCGGGCGAAGAAGCCGTGGCGCAGGTGCGGTTGCGGGCACAACGTCTAGGGCTCGGCGAGGCGGGCGTGTTGCTGGCGGCGGAGACTAATGTCGAGATCATTCTCGCCACGCTCGAAAATGGGCCGGCGCCGGACCTTGTCATCATCGATTCCATCCAGACGCTCTGGACCGACCGAGTGGAGAGCGCGCCGGGGACGGTGACGCAGGTGCGCACCTCTGCCCAAGCGCTGACGCGGCTGGCAAAAAAGACCGGCGCGGCAGTGGTGCTGGTGGGCCACGTGACCAAGGATGGACAAATCGCCGGACCGCGCGTCGTCGAGCACATGGTCGATGCGGTGCTCTATTTCGAGGGCGATTCGAGCCACACCTTCCGCATCCTGCGCGGGGTCAAGAACCGCTATGGCGCAACCGACGAGATCGGCGTCTTCGCCATGACCGAGCGCGGGCTCGAACAGGTGGCTAATCCCTCGGCGCTGTTTCTCGATCAGCGCGATGAAGACGCGGCGGGGTCAGCGGTTTTTGCCGGCATGGAGGGGACGCGACCGCTGTTGATCGAAATTCAGGCGCTGGTGGCCCCCTCCCCGCTGGGCACGCCCCGAAGGGCCGTGGTGGGCTGGGATTCCCAGCGCCTTTCGATGGTTCTAGCCGTGCTGGAGACACGCTGCGGTGTGCGGATCGGGGCGAACGACATCTATCTCAACGTCGCTGGCGGGCTAAAAATCTCCGAGCCGGCGGCGGATCTCGCGGTCGCTGCGGCGCTTATCTCCTCTTTGACCGGAGCACCGCTGCCCAAGGAAGCGGTTTACTTCGGCGAAATCTCCCTCGCTGGTGGGGTGCGGCCAGTGTCGCATGCGGGATTGCGGCTGCGGGAGGCGCAAAAGCTCGGCTTCCAATCGGTGGTCACCGGACGGGTCAATACCGTCGACAAAACGGCAGGGTTCGAGGTCACGGAGTTTTCGCAATTGTCGGAAATGGTTGGGCGGATCGCGGCCAATGGCAAGAAGCCGGTGGCCGAGCCGGAGCAATGGTAGCCGGGCGCGGATCGCTTTGCTCCGCAGTCGACGCGCCTCTTGCCTTCCAACCGGAACCCGCTTTGGGCCGACATGTTAAGAATATCTGAAAGTTCACGACCTTACGCGGCTCGTGGCTTGGCAGGGGCGACCAAAGTCGTTAAAGGTCGCGGCAACGAGCCGGGCGGCAACTGGAGACAGGCAGACATATGCTGACAGCGTTTGACGTTGGTGTGGGCGTGCTGGTGTTGATCTCGGCAATCCTGGCAACCGCCAGGGGCCTGACGCGCGAGGTGCTTTCGCTGGCGACCTGGGCCGGCTCTGCGGCCATCGCCATCTACATGTATCTCTATCATCCCGATATCGCCCAGCAGTATATCGCCGAAGAGATCGTGGCCAATATCGCTACGGTCGTCGTCAGCTTCATCGTGTCGCTGATCGTGCTGCATCTTTTGACCATGCGTATCGCCGATTTCGTGGTCGATAGCCGGATCGGGCCGATCGACCGCACGCTCGGGTTCATCTTCGGCGTCTTGCGCGGCATCCTGATCGCCATCGTGATCACGATTTTCGGCGTGTGGCTACTTGGGACCAACCTGCCGGAATGGGCGCGCAATTCGCAGTCGCTGCCCTACTTGCAGAACATGGGCGACACGCTGATCTCCATGCTCCCAGAAGGCCTCGAACAGCAGGTCAACGATATTCTCCAGGGCGGCGGCGCAGAACTGACCGCCGATCCGGAAGCTCCGACGACGCCGCAGGAAAGCGTGCCGGTCGACCCAAGCGTCGATGGCACGGTTGATCCGACCGAAGCTCCGGTCGACGGCGAAACGCAGATTTGAGGTGAAGCGGGCGCCCTCGCCCGCCTCAGGTCTCGCCCCCAAAACTGTCATTGGTGGCGAGCCAGCAAATGCGCTATTGGCGTGAACCAAGTGACCGGCTTTGCCGGCATCGCCCGCGGCCGGCGGGCGGTGAGCCTAAAGTTCATGGAGAAGTTCGGTGACCCACCCGAGCGACGACGATTTCGATCTTGAAGGCGACACGCTGCATGAAGAGTGCGGCGTGTTTGGCATTTTGGGGCACACGGATGCTTCGACGCTGACGGCGCTAGGGCTGCACGCCCTACAGCATCGCGGACAGGAAGCGGCGGGCATCGTCAGCTTCGACGGACGCCAGTTCTATCAGGAAAAGCGCATGGGCCTTGTGGGTGACCACTATACGGACCCTGCCCTTCTCGCCAAGCTTCCGGGCACCATGGCGATCGGCCATACGCGCTATTCGACGACTGGCGAAGTGGCCCTGCGCAACGTGCAGCCCTTGTTTGCCGAACTGGAGGCCGGCGGCATCGCCATTGCGCATAATGGCAATTTCACCAATGGCCTGACGCTGCGCCGGCAGATCATCGCGACGGGTGCGATCTGCCAATCGACCTCGGACACCGAGGTGGTGCTGCATCTGATCGCCCGCTCGCGCCATTCTTCGACAACCGATCGCTTCATCGATGCGATCCGGCAGATGGAGGGCGGCTATGCCATGCTGGCGCTGACGCGCACCAAGCTGATCGCCGCGCGGGACCCGGTGGGGATCCGGCCCCTCGTGATGGGCGAGCTCGACGGCAAGCCCATCTTCTGCTCGGAAACCTGCGCGCTCGACATTATCGGGGCCAAGTACATCCGCGACGTCGAGAACGGCGAAGTCATCATCTGCGAAATCCAGCCCGATGGATCGATCACCATTGAAGAGCGCAAGCCGGCCCGCAATGTGCCGGAGCGGCCGTGCATTTTCGAATATGTCTATTTCGCGCGTCCGGATTCGGTGGTTTCCGGCCGCAGCGTCTATACCGCCCGCAAGAGGGCGGGCATGAACCTGGCCAAGGAAGCACCTGTCGAGGCGGACGTGGTCGTGCCGGTGCCGGATGGGGGGACGCCTGCCGCGATCGGCTTTGCGCAGCAGAGCGGCATTCCATTCGAGCTCGGGATCATCCGCAATCACTATGTCGGCCGCACCTTCATCGAGCCGACCCAGCAGATCCGGGCCTTCGGCGTGCGGCTCAAGCACTCGGCCAATCGCGCCGAGATTGCCGGAAAGCGGGTAGTCCTGATCGACGACTCGATCGTGCGCGGGACCACCTCGGTCAAGATCGTGCAGATGATCCGCGATGCCGGGGCGACGGAAGTGCATATACGCGTCGCGAGCCCGATGATCTTTCATTCGGACTATTATGGGATCGACACGCCCGATCCGGACAAGCTCCTTGCCAACCAATATGCCGATATCGAGGCCATGTGCCGCTATATCGGCGCGGATTCGCTCGCCTTTCTCACCATCGACGGGCTTTACGAAGCCGTCGGCGGGGAGAAGCGCGATGCCGAAGCGCCGCAATTCACCGATCACTATTTTACCGGTGACTATCCCACACGCCTGACCGATCTCAATGGTCACGCTACCAATGACCCCAAGCAGGTTTCGCTCCTCAAGGAAGCGGGTTAATGACTGACAATACTGAACTCACCGGCAAGGTCGTGCTGGTCACCGGCGCTTCGCGCGGCATCGGCTATGCTGCGGCGCTCGAAGCGGCACGCCGCGGCGCCCATGTCGTTGCCGTGGCGCGAACGGTGGGTGCGCTCGAAGAGCTGGACGATGCGATCCAGGATTTTGGCGGATCATCGACACTCGTCCCGTTCGACCTGCGCGATGGCGATGCCATCGACCGTCTGGGCGCGGCGATTTTCGAGCGTTGGGGGCATCTCGATGGTCTCGTTGCCAATGCCGGCATGCTGGGAACGCTGAGCCCGGTGCCGCATCTCAAGCCCGATGAGTTCGAAAAAGTCTTTGCGATCAACGTGACGGCCAATTTCCGCTTGCTGCGCTCGCTCGACCTGCTTCTGCGCCAGGCTTCAGCGGGGCGTGCGGTGTTCGTGTCGTCAAGCTCCGCCCGATCGGCCCGTCCGTTCTGGGGGCTTTATGCTGCGAGCAAAGCGGCGCTCGACGCCATGGTGAAGGCCTATGCCGGAGAAATGAGCATCACCAACGTCAAGACCAACGTCTTTTACCCCGGCGCCGTGCGCACGGCGATGCGCGCCAAGGCTATGCCCGGCGAAGATCCGGAAACGCTGCCGGCGCCGTCCGTGGTTGCGCCCAAGCTCGTTGATATGCTGAGCCCCACCCTGATGGAAAACGGGCGCCTTTACGACGTGACGACGGGCGCGTTCGAGGACATATAGGCGTCGTCTTTACAGGCAAAGCCTGTTGCTGGGGACGGCAAATGGTTTTGACGCTCTCACGAAAAAGGCCCCGGATCGCTCCGGGGCCTTTTCTTATGCGCCTTCGCTAGGTTGCAGCGGCGAAATCAGGACTTTGTCGATGCGGCGGCCGTCGAGGTCGACGACTTCGAAATGCCAGCCTTCGCGCTCAAAACTCTCCCCGGTTGCCGGCAAGCGATTAAGCGCCGCGAGGATATAGCCTGCGACTGTTTCGTAGCGCGCGTCCTTGGGGACGTTGATCTTGAAGCGTTCGGAGAAATCGTCGACCGGCATCCAGCCGGCAACGAGCCACGAGCCATCCTGGCGCTGGACGATGGCCGGATCGTCACCCGGTTCTTCGTTATAGACACCGGTAATCACCTCGAGCACGTCGCCAAAGGTGACGATGCCTTCGAAATGGCCATACTCATCGACAACCAGCACCATCTTGGCGCTCGATTGGCGAATGGACTCCACGACGTCGAGTGCGTCGGAGTGTTCCATGACGACCGTGAGCGGCTTGACGAGCTTGCGCAAATCCGGCTGCTGACCGGTGGCGAGTGCCGGCAGGAGATCAGACAGTGCAAGGACGCCGAGGATGGAATCGGCATCACCGTCTTGCACCAGCACCTGTGAGTGGGAGGTGCCCAGAATGATCTTGAGATTGTCCTCAAAACTATCTTCGACGTCGATGGTGACGACATCGAGACGCGGGGTCATGAGGCCGCGGGCCGAGCGATCGGCGAGGCGCATGACGCCCGAAATCATCGAGTGTTCTTCGGTTTCGAGCACGCCAGCGGAGGTCGCTTCGGCGATGATGGTGCGGACTTCCTCCTCGGTCACCTGCTCTTCGTTCTGGCCATGCTGGCCGAGCAGGCGCAACACCGCCTTGCCCGAAATATCGAGCACCCAGACAATGGGCGTGCCGACAAGGGCCAGGATGGTCATGGGCTGCGCGACGCGCGAAGCCACCTGTTCGGGGCTGCGGAGCGCGATCTGCTTTGGAACAAGCTCGCCCAGGATCAGGGAGCCATAGGTGATCAGCACGACGACGACGCCCACGCCGCCAATATCGGCGATGTTGTCGGTGACGCCAATCGACTTGAGCCATTCGGTCAAGCGCAGGCCCAGGGTTGCACCCGAAAAAGCGCCGGACAGGATGCCGACGAGGGTGATGCCGATCTGTACGGAGGAAAGGAACTTGCCCGGATCTTCGGCCAGCTTCATTGCTCTGGCTGCGCCGACGTTACCCTGATCGGCCAGGACCTTAAGACGCGCGGGGCGGGCGGAAACGACGGCCAATTCAGACATGGCCAAGGCGCCGTTCACAAAAAACAGAACGACGACGATGATGATTTCTGTAAGCAACAAAGTGCAATGTTGACACGCCGCAACCAATGGCGGGGTGCTACGACGCGCGCACTATAAGGCAGACGCGCGCCATGTGAATAGGCCAATGGACGAATTGCTGGGGAGGAATTTTTGCTCGCCCCTCCCCTCGAGCCATCTCAATCCTTGTTGGCGTAAGGATTTTTTCCGCCGCGCAACCAAAGCCGGATAGGCGTGGCAGGCATATCGAAGGCTTCGCGAAGGCCATTTATCAGATAGCGCTGATAGGACATCGGCACGACATCTGGCCGGGATGCAAAGACGATGAAGCTCGGCGGGCGCGTCTTGGCCTGCGTCATGTAGCGCATCTTGAGGCGGCGGCCGGAAACGGCCGGAGGCGGATGACTCTCGGTCATCGCGGCGAGCCAGCGATTGAGCTTGGCGGTTGAAACGTGGGCGTTCCAGGTGCGCTCGACCGAGAAGATGGCGTCCATCAGCTTGTCGATATTGCGACCTGTGAGGCCGGAAAGCGTGACAAGCGGAATACCGCGCAATTGCGGCAGGAGGCGCTCGCATTCTTCGCGCAACTCGGCGAGGGCCTTGTTCTTGTCCTCGATCAGGTCCCACTTGTTAAGGGCGATGACCATGGCGCGGCCTTCGCGCTCGACGAGATCGGCCAGCGCTAGATCCTGCTTTTCGAAGGGAATGGTGGCGTCGAGCAGCAGCACGACCACTTCGGCATACTGGATGGAGCGCAGGCTATCGCCGACGGCAAGCTTTTCGAGTTTTTCCGTGACACGGGAGCGCCGACGGATGCCAGCGGTGTCGACGAGATTGATCGTGCGACCCTCCCATTCCCACGGCACGAGAATGGAGTCGCGGGTGATACCGGCCTCGGGGCCGACGAGCACCCGATCCTCACCGACCATGCGATTGACGAGCGTCGACTTGCCGGCATTGGGGCGGCCGACGATGGCGACGTTGAGATAGCGGCGCGGATTCCAGCGCAGCGTCGCTTCCTCGCCCTCGCCTTCGAGCATATCGGGCGTGATATCGACATCGACTTCCGGAAGGTGGTCGAGATCGTCGAGCATGCCGGCAGCTTCCTCAGCGGCCTTCTTTTCGGCGGCCTTATCGATGGCTGCCGAGACGATCGAGTAGAGCTCGGAAAGGCCAAGCCCGTGTTCGGCCGAGAGCGCGATGGGTTCGCCGAAGCCAAGCTTGAAGGCCTCGACAAGCCCATGTTCGGCGGACTTGCTTTCCGCCTTGTTGCCAACGAGGTGAACGTCCTTGCCCGCCTTTCGGAGGACCTGGGCAAAACGCTGATCGAGCGGCACGACGCCGGCGCGGGCGTCGATCATGAAGAGGATGACGTCGGCTTCCCGGATGGCCAGCTCGGTCTGCTGGCGCATGCGGTCTTCGAGCGAGCCGTCCTTGACGTCTTCATAGCCGGCCGTGTCGAGGACGCGGAACGTCAGATCGGCAATGTGCCCTTCGGCCTCGCGGCGATCGCGGGTGACGCCTGGCGTGTCATCGACGAGCGCGATCTTGCGCCCAACGAGACGATTGAAGAGGGTCGACTTGCCGACATTGGGGCGACCGACAATGGCTACAGTGACCGTCATGGCCGCTCCCTTTTGTCTTCGTTGTTATTGGGCCGGAGCCGCTGGCGCCGCTTCGTCACCATCGACAATCGCGTCGATCGCATCGGCGGCACCTGCGGCATCGGTCGGGGTGGTATCGGTGACAAGACCAGCCGAGGTCATCTGCGCGATATAATAGGCCACGCGATTGCGAATACCCTGCTGGGCCAGCGGATCGTTGAGGACGGCTTCAAAGCTCGCCTTGGCGGCTTCCGCATCACCAGCCTTGAACTGGGCGAGACCGATAAGCTCGCGGGCCACGCGGCGCATGGGATTGTCATCGGTTGCAATCGAGCCGACGCGGGTTTCGACATCGGCGAGCGAGCCCGTATCGACGAGGAGGCTGCCGGCCTGGAGCAGCGCCAGCTCGCGCAGGCGAACATTGGACTGCGCATTGGCGATGGCATCGTAGGCGGCAATGGCGCCTGCCTTGTCGCCGGACTTGGCGAGAACAGAGGCCTTGGCAAATTCAGCGAGCACCGGATAGCCGCCCGTGCCGTTGGCAGCGAGCGTATCGAGCTCGGCCTGGGCCGCAGCAAGATCATCCTTATTTGCGCTATCAAGCGCGGCGTAGAGCTCTTCGGAGGATTGGGCGGACTGGGAATTGGTGTACCAGGACCAGCCTTCGTTGAAGGCGACGAGGGCGACGATAGCCACCGCCGCGCCGATAACGAAGGGCGCGATGCGACGCCACAAAGACCGCATACGGTCCGAGCGGAGCTCTTCGTCGACTTCGCGGAAAATATTGTCCTCGGCCATGGCGTCTCTTGATCCTAGCAATTCCGGCGCACGTTTATCACGCTGCCCCCGGAATGCAAATTGCGCACGCTGCTAGCGGGGTTATTAACCGTGGTCATGGCATTAATGTCTGCGGATCGCGGGCCGCGCTATGGTCTGCCTGCGGCAGAGCCAAGAGCCATGAGCGCCAATCGCGACCAGACCATCGATATGTTTCGCGGGATCGCCATCCTGCTCGTCGTGCTGTTCCATTTCACGGCGCGGCTTCCGGCCTATGCGCTGAACATCACCGAAGGGGCGCCCTGGCCGATCTTCTTCGGTTGGGTCGGGGTCTACTTCTTTTTCATTATCTCGGGCTATTGCATCTTCATGACGCTCGAGCGCTCGGCGACAGTCGGCGTCTTCCTCGCGCGCCGGATTTCGCGGATCTACCCTGCATTCGTCGCGGCCGTGCTGATCCTTTTCATCTTCGGCCTCATCGCTCATGTGCCATCGGTGCCGGAGGCTAAATTTCATGTCATTCCGCCTGGGCCGGTCGATGTGCTGATGAACCTGTTTTTCGTCGGCGAGATCGGGGAGTGGGTGGATGGCTCTTTCTGGTCGATCGCGGTCGAGGTGAAGTTTTATGTGCTCGTCGCCATTCTTGCCGGCGTGCTGCACGACGGGCGTCGTTTCGCGGTGGTATTCGGCCGGCTGGCGATGATCATGGCGCCAATCTGGGCGGTTTCTACCTTCTTTTCCTATTTGGGCAGCGGTCCGGTGACGCCGCAATCAATGCTCAAGTTCCTGTTAATCGCGCCTTACCTCAGCTTCTTCGCTGTCGGGATACTCGGCCG
Source organism: Devosia soli (assembly GCF_000970455.1). Classification (GTDB taxonomy): domain Bacteria; phylum Pseudomonadota; class Alphaproteobacteria; order Rhizobiales; family Devosiaceae; genus Devosia; species Devosia soli. The sequence continues at coordinate 505,424 of NZ_LAJG01000005.1, forward strand.
GCAGGTGGAACTGGGCGCGCCGCTCAGGGGACTGCTTTACGCCAATGTCGCGATGTCAGTAGCAGTGGTGTGGATCGAGGCCTTTGCATTCGAACTTCATGATGGCTGGATCATCGCGAGCTGTTGTGCCCTCGCCTATTTTGCGCTGGTCGTGCTGTTCCTGCGCTATGTCGACGGCAGGCGTCTTCGCCTTCCACGCGCCATGTCGGGCGGGCTTGCTTATGTCGGGCTTCTGAGTTTCTCGTGGTATCTGATCCACGAAAATGTCGGGATCAGCTTGCTTTATACGTTTGATCGCTACATGCCGGCCCAGATTGCCCTGCTTCTGGTCGTGATCACCACGTTTTCGATGGCGATCGTCTTCGCGTTTCTGTTCGAATGGCGGTTCAGGAAGCCGGTCGAAAATCTGGCGCTGATTGTGTTCGACTGGTTGGGACAGCGGATCAAGCCACTTTCCGGACTGCGATCGGCCCCGATGACGCAGCCGGCCGAATAGAATTTTCGGCGCGGCCTCATCGCGGCATTAACCCTGACTTGAAGAAAGCCATTGCCGACCAACTGATCGCCACCACCTAATCCGTGGGCATCTGGTGGGAGGCGCAGATTGGCAGCAGGCGATACGGCGACGACGCGACCCTATCCGGGTGAGATGAGTAGCGTCACCGATCTCATTGCGCTGGCCGACGAATATTTCCGTGCCGCTCAAGCGGAGAGCACCGGTTGCAAGCCGGGGCGCCCGCTCTCCACCGCGCCCTTCCGGCTTCTCTGCATTCACGCGATCGAGCTTTATCTCAACGCATTCCTGCGGCACGCAGGCGAGCCTGCGCCAGCCGTCCGGGGTCTGCAACACAACCTTGCGGCTCGTCTGCAGCTGACAGATCGATATGGTCTGGTGCTCAGGGTAAAGACGCGGCGGCACATCGAGGCTGTATCTGAAAACCGCGAATATCTCGTCAGCCGCTACGCGCCGGAAGCTCTGCAGCTTTCAGAGATCAATCGGCTCAAGTCGACCTTGACCGAAGTGCGCGTCAAGGTGGTCAAGATGCTCGCCCGGCCTGTCGTCATCAAACCCAATGATGCTGCGTTAACGGCAAGCAAAAAGGCCAAAGCCGAAGCTTTGGCCTGAACATCATTCCCACTCGATCGTGCCGGGCGGCTTGCTGGTCACGTCATAAACGACGCGGTTGATGCCACGGACTTCGTTGATGATGCGGGTGGCGGTCTTTCCGAGGAAGTTCATGTCGAACTGGTAAAAATCGGCGGTCATGCCATCGACCGAGGTCACGGCGCGGAGGGCGCAGACGAATTCGTAGGTGCGGCCATCGCCCATGACGCCGACGGTCTGGACCGGGAGCAGAACGGCGAAAGCCTGCCAGATCTTGTCGTATTGGCCGGACTTGCGGATCTCATCGAGATAAATGGCGTCGGCCTGGCGGAGAATGTCGAGCTTTTCCGGCGTGATGCCCCCTGGGCAGCGGATGGCAAGACCCGGGCCCGGGAAGGGGTGGCGGCCGATGAAGCTGTCCGGGATGCCGAGTTCGCGCCCAAGAACGCGGACTTCGTCCTTGAAGAGCTCACGCAGGGGCTCAACCAGCTGCATGTTCATGCGCTCGGGAAGACCGCCGACATTGTGGTGGCTCTTGATGGTGACCGAGGGGCCGCCGGTGAACGAAACACTCTCGATGACGTCGGGATAGAGCGTGCCCTGGGCCAAGAACTGCGCGCCGCCGAGCTTCTTGGCTTCGGCTTCGAACACCTCGATGAAGAGGCGACCGATGATCTTGCGCTTGGTCTCGGGGTCCGACTGGCCATCGAGTTCTTCGAGGAAGACCTTTGACGCATCGACATGGACCAGCGGGATATTGAACTGGTCGCGGAACATGGTGACGACCTGTTCGCTCTCATTCAACCGCATGAGGCCATGATCGACATAGATGCAGGTGAGCTGGTCGCCGACGGCTTCGTGGATGAGGACAGCCGCAACCGAGGAATCGACGCCGCCGGAGAGACCACAGATGACCTTGCCGCTGCCGACCTGGGCGCGGATCTTTTCGATCATCTTCTGGCGGTAGGCAGACATGGTCCAGGTCGACTGGATGCCGCAAATCTTGTGGACGAAGTTGGCGTAGAGCTTGGCGCCATCGGGCGTGTGCACGACTTCGGGGTGGAACTGCACGGCCCAGATGCGGCGCGCTTCGTTCGCAATCATGGCGAAGGGCGCGTTGGGCGAAGTGCCGACGACTTCAAAGCCTTCGGGGATTTGCGTGACGCGATCGCCGTGGCTCATCCAGACCTGATGGTCAGTGCCGAGATCCCAGACGCCGGCATAGAGTTCGCTCGGCTTTTCGACGGTAACCTGGGCGCGGCCGAATTCACGGTGATGCCCGGCTTCGACCTTGCCGCCGAGCGCCATGCAAAGCGCCTGCTGACCATAGCAGATGCCGAGGATCGGCACGTTGGCGTCGAGGATGGCCGGATTGATGGTCGGGGCGTTCTCATCCAGCGTCGAGGCGGGGCCGCCAGAAAGCACGATGCCCTTGGGGTTCAGCGCTGCGACAGCAGCTGCGGCTGACTGGAAGGGGTGGATTTCGCAGTAGACGCCAGTCTCGCGGATGCGACGGGCGATGAGCTGGGTTACCTGAGAGCCGAAGTCGACGATCAGGATGGAATCTTGAGCGGAAGCGGGATCTGGGAGCTGCATGGCGAGGCTTTAACCGCAGCGCATGGTTTTCGCAAGCGCTGCCACTGCAAGGCCGGAATGTTGCATCACAAAGGCACGATCTGGCATTTGGCGCGTTGGGACGAGGAATCGGGTGGACAAGCAGAACATGAACCAAGACAACCGCCTTCTCGGCGCTGACTTCCTGCGGGCAACGGCATGCATGGGGGTGCTTTTGCACCACTTGGCTTTCCGTATGGATATGAACGCGGTGCCGGAAGCGATGCAGCCCGTATTGCGGTTTCTAGTCTATGGCAGTTTTGGTGTTTCGGTCTTCTTTGTCCTCAGCGGATTTTTGCTGGCGCGGCCATTTTGGCTAGCGCTTGATGCGGGCAAGGCGATGCCGTCCATGCGCACCTATGCGCTGCGGCGTTTGGCGCGGATCGTGCCGGGGTTTTGGCTGGCGCTGATCGTCAGCCTTTCTCTCGATCTGATGTTGGGCGGCAAGGTGCTGGATGGCGAGCGGATCATCCGGTTCGTCGCGGGGCTGCTTCTGGTCAGCGACTGGCACTGGATGACGCTGTTTCCTGTCGACAATAATGGGCCGCTTTGGTCCATCGGTTTCGAAATCACCTCTTATCTCCTGCTGCCGATCGGCATGGCAGCGCTGTTTGCCGCCAAAGCCAGGCATTGGCCGGCGCGGGCGCTTTGGGTTGTGGTGATCGGGCTGGTGCTGGTCGTGCACTGGATGACGGTGCAGTGGGCGCCGATCGACGATGTCGAGCGCGGCTGGGATCATGGGTTGGTAGGCGGGGCGAAGGCGTGGATGCCTCGCTTCAATCCCGTCGGCTTCTTCGCCATTTTTGCGATCGGCGGGTTGGCGGCGGGCATTCAGGTGCTAGTGCAGCGCCATCGCTTTATCGGCATGGATATAATCGGCGGCCTCGCGGTACTGACGACAGCAGTGATCCTCGCGGTCAATATCGGTGGGCTTTCGGAAGGCTTCGGCTGGCTGGACATTCCCTATGCCTTCCCCATCATGCCTGTGGCCGTGGGCGTCGCGCTGATTGCCCTGCCCTCTTCGCTCTATCTCGGCAGCATTCTGGATAATCCGCCGGCGAGGTTTATCGCCAGAATCTCTTTCGGGATCTATGTGTGGCACTTCCTGATCATGTGGTTGATCGAGAAGGTTATTCCGGGTTCATTTAGGACGTCAGGAGAGACTGGCTGGGCTACTTGGCTTGAGACGAGTGGGCTGGTAATCGCCGTGACATTGGTGGTCGCGACGCTGAGTTTTTATCTCCTAGAGCAGCCAGTGGTGCGCTGGGCGCGGAAGCTAGAGTATCCGGGCCGGCGCGACGAGGCGCCAGCCGGGATCAAGACGGTCAGTTGAGAAGACCGATCGAGAGATTGAGCACGCTCGCAAAGCTGACCCAGGCGAGATAGGGCACGAAGAGCGATGCCGCCAAGCGATCGCGCTTCCAGGTCACGAGAATGAAGCCGACAATGGTGAGCCAGAGAAGAACGATAATGGCGAAGGCGGGCCAGATCAGCTGCGCAACGAACCAGACCGGCGACCAGGCCCAGTTGAGCGCCATCTGGGCGTACCAGAGCTTCATCGGCGTGCCGGTCGGGTTGTCCATGAACATTCGCCAGCCGGAAATAGCGATCAGCACATAGAGGGTGAACCACACCGGCCCAAAAATCCAATTGGGCGGATTGAAGGGCGGTTTGGTGAGGGATTCGTACCAGGTCCCGGGGATCGACTGGGTGCCGATCAGCGCGCCGACGCCGATGACGACGAGGAGAAAGGCGCCGAGAACAATCCAGGACCGTGGCGTCTGGTGATGAGTGGTGGTGGCGGACATCTGTGGGGCCCCTTAGGCTGCATTTGTTACTTAACGCAGAAAAGAAACGCCCGGTTCACAGGGAGTAGAACTCTCACCTTATCGTCATCGCAGGGTTTATCCCGACGATCCATCTCGCTGGAATACCGTTTGGACCGCCGGGACAAGCCCGGTGGTGAAGATCGGGTTGGGCTGCGGGCGGTCTAGGCCTTGCGCAGCATGTGGCAATAAAATCCATCCGTGCCCGTGCGGTGCGGGGTGAGCAAGACGCCACCGCCGGGGGTCATTAGTCCGGGCGGAATGTCGGTAATGAAGGCGCTGCGCCAAGCGGCGGCGATGTCAACCGACTTGAGTTCGGGGTGGGCGGAGAGGAGCACCGCGACCTGATCGTCATTCTCTTCCGGCAGGATCGAGCAGGTGATGTAGACGAGTGTGCCGCCGGGCTTGAGATACCGCGCAGCTTCCTCAAGGATCGCAGCTTGATCAGACTGACGCTGGGCGAGAAGTTCGGGCGTCAGCTTCCATTTGGTGTCGGGGCGTCGGCGCCACGTGCCGGTGCCGGTGCAAGGGGCGTCAACGACGACGCGGTCGATCTTGCCGACGAGATCATCGAGCGCGCCGGGCTCAGGCGCGCGAACCTGGGCATTGTGCACGCCATTGCGCTTGAGGCGATCGTAAATGGGCGCGAGGCGATTACGGTCGCTGTCATAGGCGAAAATCTGGCCCTTGTTGCCCATGGCCGAGGCTAGTGCGAGGGTCTTACCCCCTGCCCCGGCGCAAAGATCGAGCACCTGATCGCCGGGCTGGGCACCGGCAAGGGCCGACACCATCTGGCTGCCCTGATCCTGCACCTCGAACCAGCCTTTTTGATAGCCCTCGTCGGTCGTGACATTGGGCGTACGCGCATCGCCAGGGCCGGCCGGCATGGTGAGGCCGAGAAGGGCATATCGGGTTGGCTGCGGAGAGAAGCGAGCAAGCGACTTCGCGACCTTTTCCGGCGTCGCCTTGAGGGCGTTGATGCGCAGATCAAGCGATGGACGACCGGCCATGGCCTGGCCTTCGGCGGCCAGGTCGGAACCGAAGGCACGCTTGAGCGATGAGGCGAGCCATTCGGGGAAATCGGCTTGGACGATGTCAGGCGCGGCTTCGACCTCGGCATGGGCGCCGGCTTGTTCGAGCGGGGTCAGCGGCGCTGGGGCATGAGTGTCCTCGGCGAACATAGCGGCAAGGGTTTCGGGCGTTTCGCCCCAGTGACGGAGGACAGCGGCAAGCACCAGCGCGCGCGGCTCGTGGCTGCCCATGGCGAAGGCATAGGAGGCGCGGCGGCGCAAAGCGTCATAAACGAGATTGCCGATGGCGGCACGATCGCCAGCGCCGGCAAAGCGATTGTTGAGGCCCCAAGCCTTCAGCGCCTCTGAGACCGGACGCTTGCGGGTTTCCACATCGGAAAGGACGTCGATGGCGGCGGCAATACGGCCGGGAAGGCGCATGGGTCAGATACTCGGGGCGAGAAGAATTTTGCCCACGAGCCATAGCCAGAAGAGCACCAGCACCGCAAGACCAGCAGAATAGGCCATGAAGCGATGGAGCACATGATTGCTGGTGATGTGAATGGCGGCGTGGAGATAACGGAGGGCGACGAATACCCAAGCGAAGAGTACCTCTACCCAGCCGATAACACCGACTTGCAGGGCCAGAAGAGCGGCGACCAAGAAGAGAACCGGGAGCTGAAACTGGTTGTCGAAATTATTGGAAAGAAGCCGCGCACGGAGGGGATAGGCCGAGCGTTCGACGGCAATGTCGGCCATAGGGATTTCGCCGCTCATCACGCGTGGCACACGCTCACGGCCCATCATGACGAGGATGGCTACGGCAAGGAGAACCTGCGCAGCCATGGCGAGAACGAGGAGTTTTTCGGTGAGGGGCATGGCAGGGTCCGGTCGGTTGCGCTGTGGCAGTAACGGGGCGGGCCACAAAAAGGTTTGGTGGGAACGCAGGTGGGGGTGAGCATCGTTGCCTTGGCAAACGAGGAGCAAGGCCATGGCCCAGGACGATCACGACGATATCTACAAAGAGTTTTCGGAAGCGGTGAACATGACGCCGGCCAAGCTTGAGAAGTGGCTGGACACCGAAGAAAGCAAGGAAGTCGGCTGGCCCAAGGACGGCGGCAAGGAATCCGTGGGGCACCATTCGGGGCGGCGGATCGTCGAGATCAAGCACAAGAAAAAGGCCGACCTGACCGATGCGGACTTCGCGCATATGAAAAAGGTCGTCGGCTATGTGAAGCGCCACCTCGCCCAGAAGCCCAAGGGCGACATCAAGGATGCGCCATGGCGCTATTCGCTGATGAACTGGGGGCATGACCCGCTGGCCGACTGACCAGCGGGCCGAAAGGTCAGCGACCGCTGCGATAATTCGGGGCTTCGCGGGTGATGGTCACGTCGTGCACGTGGCTTTCGCTCAGCGCGGCGCCCGAGATTCTGACGAAGGTGGCGTTCTCGCGGAAATCCTTGAGCGTGTGTGCGCCGGTATAGCCCATCGAGGCGCGGAGGCCGCCGGCAAGCTGATGAAGCACAGCGCCGACGGGACCCTTATAGGGCACCTGGCCTTCGATGCCTTCGGGCACAAGCTTCATCTGATCGCGCACATCCTGCTGGAAATAGCGATCGGCGGAACCAGCACCCATGGCGCCGACAGAGCCCATACCACGATAGGATTTGTAGGAGCGGCCCTGGTAGAGGAACACTTCGCCCGGCGCTTCATCGGTGCCCGCGAGGAGCGAGCCGACCATGACGCAGGAGGCGCCGCCAGCCAAGGCCTTCGCCATATCGCCCGAGAACTTGATGCCGCCATCGGCGATCACCGGAATGCCCTGCTTGTGGCCCTCTTCAGCGCAGCCCATGACTGCGGCGAGCTGAGGCACGCCAACGCCGGCGACAACGCGTGTGGTGCAGATCGAGCCGGGGCCGATACCGACCTTGACGGCATCCGCGCCCGCATCGATCAGCGCCTTTGTCGCTTCGGCAGTGGCGACATTGCCGGCGACGATGCGGGTGGAATTGCTCTCGCGCTTGACACGTTCGACAGCTTCGGCGACGCGGACCGAGTGACCGTGGGCCGTATCGATGACAAGGAGATCGACGCCGGCATCGATGAGCGCGAGGGAGCGTTCGAAGCCATTGTCACCCACGGTCGAGGCGGCGGCGACCCGGAGGCGACCCTGCTCGTCCTTGACGGCATTGGGGTGAAGCTGGGCTTTTTCGATATCCTTGACGGTAATGAGACCGATGCAGCGATAATCTTCGTCGACGACCAGCAGCTTTTCGATGCGGTGACGGTGAAGCAGGACTTTGGCTTCTTCCTTCGACACGCCCTCGCGAACCGTTATGAGGTTCTGGTGGGTCATCAGCTCGGAGATCGGCTGGGCCGGATTAGAGGCGAAGCGTACGTCGCGGTTGGTGAGAATGCCGACGAGCTTACCGATGGCGCGACCACCAGAGCCGCCATTCTCGACAACGGGAATGCCGGAAATACGGCTCTTCTGCATCAGGGCCAGCGCATCGGCGAGGGTGGCATTGGGGCCTATAGTGATCGGATTGACCACCATGCCGCTTTCAAAGCTCTTGACCATGCGGACCTGCTCGGCCTGTTCGGTCGCGCTCAGGTTCTTGTGGATGACGCCAAGGCCGCCAGCTTGGGCCATGGCAATAGCCATGTTGGCCTCAGTGACCGTATCCATGGCCGAGGAGATGATCGGCAGGTTGAGCGCTATATCCTTGGTGACATAGGTCGAAATATCGGTTTCGGTCGGCTGGATATCGGAGCGCGCGGGCTGGAGCAGCACGTCGTCGAAAGTCAGCGCATAATCGCCGGTGATGGTGGTAACAATCTTCGCCAAGGCCAGACCCTTCCTGCCTTCTGAACTCATTCAGAGATAATGGAATATGAACCGGCGAAGAGATGTCGCGGGTTCAGGTTGGCGAGGGTCAATAGCATCGGGCCTCTCCTTTGCATAGAGGTGCGAGAGGCAGGAGCAATGCGTTTGGGCACCTAGCTCTAAGACCAGGCAGGTGCTATCAGAAAAAGGTTTGGGGCCAAGACAACGTTCGTCCGCTCCGTCAAACCTCTTGCAGCGAGGGAAATTCTTCCCGGCGCTGCCCAATATTCACTGGCGCAGCCCGTCGCATCGGCTCATAGTCTTTTCGTCGCACTCGCGGCCATTCTCCGATTCATCCGGATTAGTCTCTTGATCCGCGTTACACCGCTCATTCTGGCGGTCGCTCTGTTCATGGAACAGATGGACTCGACCGTTATCGCCACGTCCCTGCCCGCTATCGCTACCGATATCGGCAGCGATCCGATTGCGCTCAAGCTGGCGCTGACCGCCTATTTTGTGGCGCTGGCGATTTTCATCCCCTTGAGCGGATGGATGGCCGACAGGTTCGGCGCCAAGAACATTTTCCGGCTGGCCATCTTCGTTTTCATGCTCGGCTCGCTCGCCTGTTCCTTTGCCTTCTCGCTCGAAAGCTTCGTGCTTTCGCGGTTCTTCCAGGGCATGGGCTCGTCGATGATGACCCCGGTCGGGCGCTTGCTGCTGGTGCGCTCGACGCCGCGCAGCGAACTTGTCTCCGCCATGGCCTGGCTGACCTTGCCGGGCTTGATCGCGCCGCTGACGGGACCGCTGATCGGCGGATTCTTAACCACCTACCTCTCCTGGCACTGGATTTTCTGGATCAATATCCCGATCGGCATCGCCGGAATCATCCTGTCAGGCATTTTCCTGCAGGTGCCGGATGAGCGAACGCCTCGGCCGGTCGACCTCGTTGGGTTCGTTATTGCCTCGATCGCCTTTTCCGGCATGGTCTTCGGGCTTTCGGTGATCAGCCTGCCGGCTCTGCCCATTATCTATGGTTATCTCACCATTGCCGTGGGGGTGACAGCAGGCGTACTCTATATCCTCCACGCCAAGCGCACCAAATATCCGCTGCTCGACCCGGCCCTGTTCCGGCATCGGCTTTATCGATCCTCGATCACCGGCGGGTCCTTATACCGGATCGGCGTCGGCGCGATGCCTTTCCTCCTGCCGCTGATGCTGCAGATCGGCTTTGGCCTCACGCCATTCGAATCCGGCGCCATCACCTTCGTTTCGGCCATCGGCGCCATCATGAGCAAGTTCGTGGCAGAGCGCGTGTTTGCGCGCTTCGGCTTTCCGCGCGTCCTCGCCTTTTCGGCCGTGGTCGGGGGTTTGCTGATCGCTACGCAGGGCTTGTTCACGACAGAGACGCCGACTGTCATCATAATGTCCGTCTTGCTATGCGGCGGCGTCTTGCGGTCGGTGTTTTTCACGGGCTCCAACGCTCTCGGCTATGCCGACGTGCCCGACGCTGAGACGAGCCAAGCCACGGCGATCGTCGCCGTTTGCCAGCAGCTTTCGGTTGCTTTCGGCGTGGCCGTGGCCGGCGGCATTCTCGAATTGACCGGCCGCTTTACCGGCGGACATCTCACCGTGCTCAATTTCCAGATCGCGTTCTTTACCGTCGGTGTGCTCAGCGCCCTTGCCGGCCTCGTCTATCTCACCCTGCCCAAGAATGCCGGCGCCGATGTTTCGGGTCACCGCCGCTATATCAAGGAGTAGCGCTGGCCGAGCCGCGCATGACGTCCATTGAACCGAACGACACCGCTTATTCTCGCCACGGCCCTGTTCATGGAAAACATGGACTCGACCGTCATCGCCACCTCGCTTGCCGCGATCGCGACCGATATCGGCACCGAGCCGATCTCGCTTAAACTGGCGCTGACGGCCTATCTCGTGGCGCTCGCGATCTTCATTCCGATTTCAAGCTGGATGGCTGACCGCTTCGGTGCGCGCCGCGTGTTCCGCGTTGCCATGCTGGTCTTCATGATCGGCTCGATCTGCTGCGCCTTTTCGGGCTCGCTGGCCCAGTTCGTCGGCGCACGCTTTATCCAGGGCATGGGCGGGGCGATGATGGGACCGGTGGCGCGGCTCGTGCTGGTACGCGCGACGCCGCGGCATCAACTGGTCGACGCCATGGCTTGGCTGACCATTCCGGCGCTGATCGGACCGATCGTGGGGCCGCCATTCGGTGGGTTCTTGACCACCTATTTTTCCTGGCACTGGATTTTCATCATCAATGTGCCGATCGGCATCCTGGGCATCATTCTCGTTGGTTATGCCCTGCCCAACGAGCACCGGAATAAGCCACGACGGATCGATGGGACAGGCTTTGTGCTGGCAGGTCTTGCCTTCGCGCTTTTTGCCTTCGGCTGCTCGGTGGTCAGTCTGCCAGCCCTGCCCCCTGTTTATGGCGTGATCGCAGCCGTGGCAGGCATGGTGCTGGGGGTATTTTACACCCGGCATGCGCTGAGGGCGGAATATCCGCTGCTCGACCTGCGCATCCTCAAGGTCCGGACCTTTCGCGTGGCGATCGTTGCAGGCACATTCTTCCGCCTTGGGCAGGGTGCCACACCGTTTCTTTTTCCTCTAATGTTGCAGCTCACCTTCGGGCTCTCGCCCTTCCAGAGCGGCATGGTGACCTTTGTCGGCGCGATCGGCGCGCTGATCGCCAAGTTCGCCGCCAACTGGATGTTCGCCCATTGGGGTTTCAAATACCCGCTCGTCTGGTCGACGGCGATTTCAGCTGCCGGCATCTATGCCATGGGGCTTTACACGCCCGAGACGCCAATTCCGCTCATCCTTGCCGTCCTCATCTTCGTCGGCTTCTGGCAATCGACCTTCTGGACAGGCTCGAACGCCTTTACCTTTGCCGATATCGAGGACAAGGACGCGGGCCAGGCCAATGTGATCAGCCAGGTCTGGGGCCAGTTGATGTTTGCCATGGGCGTGGCACTGGGCGGCGGGACGCTGGAGCTGGTGCATAGGCTGCGTGGCGGCGACGCACTCGCGCTCAGCGATTTCCACATCGCCTTTTACGTGGTCGGCACAGTCGGATTGCTGGCGACCGCGCTGTTCATGACGCTTCCGAGGAACGCCGGGCACTTGCTCCTAAGCAAGCCGCACGCGCACTAAAGGACAGCGACGACTTAAGCGTCGCTGTCGTCTTCTGCCGCACGCGCCGGCTCCGCGCCCTTAAAACCCTTGGCCACCAGATAGGCTTCTGCCGATTCGCTGCGGCTCGAGGGCGGCTTGACGTGCATGGTGGTTCTGAAGTGGCGCTTGAGCATGTGCAGCAACTCATGCTCGGTCCCGCCCTGGAACACCTTGGCCACGAAGGCGCCACCGGGATTGAGCACCTGGATGGCAAAATCGGCGGCGATCTCGATGAGATGGACGATACGCAGGTGATCGGTCGGACGATGGCCGGTTGTGGGCCAGGCCATGTCGCTCATGACGACATCGGCCTTGTGGCCGCCGAGCGCTTTGAAAAGCATGTCGGGCGCGTCGTCTTCGGTAAAATCCTTTTGCAACAGGATCACGCCGGGAATTGGGTCCATTTCGAGATAGTCGATGCCAACTATCAGCGGATGCTCAGCTGTCGAGCCCACCGCCTTAGCCGCAACCTGCGACCAACCGCCGGGCGCCGCGCCAAGATCGACGACGCGCATGCCCTTTTTGAAAAGCTTCTGCTTTTCGTCAATTTCCTTGATCTTGAAGGCAGCGCGCGAGCGATAGCCTTCGGACCGGGCGCGGGCAACATAGGGGTCGTTAAGCTGGCGCTGCAGCCATTTGGTCGACGAGGTCGTCCGCCCCTTGGCCGTCTTGAGCCGGATCTTGAGGTCGCGGTCGGATTTGCGTCCGCCTGTACCGAGGGCCTTATCCACCATGTGCGCTTCTCCGCTTGGGGCGGCTCGGCCGCTTGTGAACCTTATCTGCATCCATCAGTGAAATCAGGATGCCTTCGCGAAGGCCGCGATCGGCAACGCGCACGCGCTCCGTTGGCCATTCGCGCCGAATGGCTTCGAAAATGGCGCAGCCGGGCAGCACGAGATCGGCACGATCCCGGCCGATGCAGGGATGGGTAACGCGGCGATCGAAGGGCATGGCGAGAAGAACGCGCATGATGTCGTCGACCTCCCCGCTCTTGAGCCAGAGCCCGTCGACCTTTTGGCGCTCGTAACGCTCGAGCCCGAGATGAAGACCGGCAAGCGTCGTGACCGTGCCGGAGGTGCCGATTAGGTGGACAGGGTGCGTCCCAATCATCTGGCGCAGCTTTTCGCGGCCACGGAACTGCTTGAGGTGCTCGGAAACGAAAGCCACCATGGCCTCAAAGACTTCGGGCGTCACATCGACGCCGCCAAAGCGCTCGGCAATGGAGACGACGCCTACCGGCAGCGACTGCCAGGAGCGGATTGAGGCGGACATGCGCCCCTGCGAGCGAGGCCGGCCACCGCGAAAATCGAGCCAGGCCAATTCCGAGGATCCGCCACCGATATCGAACATCAGCGCGCCTTGCGCGGTTTCCTCGATCAGATCGGCGCAGCCGGTGACGGCGAGTTCAGCCTCGGTGCGGCGGTCAACGATTTCGAGTTCAAGCCCGAGTTCTTCTTTGACGCGCGCAAGGAAATCTGGCCCATTTTCCGCAGCGCGGCAGGCTTCGGTGGCAATCAGGCGCATGCGCGTCGGCTGGTGGTCGCGCAACTTGTTGCGGCACTGTTTCAACGCCTCCATGGTGCGTTCCATGGCCGCGTCGCCGAGCCGGCCCGTGACAGAGACGCCCTCGCCCAGGCGCACGATGCGCGTAAAACCGTCGAGCACGCGAAACCCATGATCGTGCGGGCGGGCAATCAGCAGACGGCAGTTATTGGTCCCGAGATCGAGCGCTGCATAAAGCGGCCCCCGTGCGCGCCTCGGCGCATGCGACGTCCGCGGCTCCGCCCCATGTGGCGCAGCCGAGCCCCTGTCCTTCCGATCGAGGCCGGAAGGCGTGCGGAGCGCCGTGCCGGTCCGGGCGACCGACAGGGCAGCGGACCGATTCGGATCGGTCACTTGGATCTCCTGACGCTGCGCGGTCGCCGACCGGCCTAGCCGGCCGCGCCCAAGGCGCAGCTTTTGTGTTGCATTGTTGAAAAAGACGGTACTTCAACAACAAGCGCAGCGCAATGGACACATTCATTGGGCAAACTTGCGCCCTACCCGCTTGCAATCCGCCCTCGCATTGTCTAATGGAGACCCCGCGCCGCCAAAACGGCCCAGCCAGCAGGCTCTGCTGGGGAATAGTTCAATGGTAGAACAGCGGACTCTGACTCCGTCGATCTTGGTTCGAATCCAGGTTCCCCAGCCATACTCTCAGCACAGTTTTGGTTTTGTCCATTGAGCCTCCGCAAGTCGGCAGGTGGGGGCTGCGTTGCATTGCATGTGGTGGTGGAAAGGGTCTGAGGTTGGGGCAGCCTGATCGGGGAGAGACGCGAAAGGGTTGGCGCGCGAGGTTGGTAGCGGTTGTCGGGGCGGTTTCGGCAGCGCTTATTTCGCTCGGCTATTCGGCTTATCAGCAGCAGGTTCCGACAAAGGTTCCGCAGGTCGAGGCAGGTGCACCGGTCGAGACGGGGCGGTGGAGGGTTTCGGTTCTCAGGGGCAGTGCAGGATCGGTTCTGCCGTCCGGCTTGAACGTTTCGCCGGGCAAGAAGGCACTTACGCTCGAAATGACGCTTGAGAATGTTTCGTCGGAAAGCTCGAATCTTTACGGCGACTTGATCGTCCTGGCCGACGTTCCAGACGCGCCGCGGCCGACCTACTATCTCTTGCGCGATAACGAGATCCTGTGGGATCTGCAGCCGAGAATGCCTGAAGCCGTTGCGGCGGTTTGGGAGCTTCCCGCGGAGATGGATGTACCGAAGGACTTGCGGATCATTGTCGAGGGCGTTCGCTTCAAACCGCGCGATAATCTTTATGCAGCGCCGGGCTGGTTCCCCGCAGGCCAGGTCGCAGAAATCAATCTGCCTGTCGAAGTCCAAATCGGCGGCGTTCCGTGAAAACACGCTTCGTGACGATTGCTGGCGTCATCGTAGCTGCGCTGACCTTGAGTTTCCTGCAAACGACGACGCCGCCTTATGCGATGATCACCGGGCCCCTCAAGACCTCGGGGCAGCAGGGTGAGGCCGTGACCAGCACCACGTTTTCCGTTCAGGTCGGCGACGTCGCGAGGGCGCGGACAATCGGCTACAACCGGTTTGGGGAGGCCGTCGCGCTAGAGAGTTCTGGGGTCTGGGTTGTCGTTTCGGCGGAGTTGCGCGGTTTTAAGGAGACCATGCCCGTTCATGGAGCCACGATCGTTGGCGCCTCCGGGCGACGCTACCGGCAATCGGACCGGGCGAGCGGGGCGCCGGATGTGCTCTCTACGAAAGTGCTGCAGCCGGGGCTCCCGACCACGGGGATCTTCATCTTCGAGATGCCTGAAGATGAGACTGGCACGATGACACTGGTCGTTTCAGAGCAGTACGAACCGCAGCTGCAGGACGAGATATCGCTCACGCTCGAGCCGCAGGATGAGGCTGTTCGCGAGCGGTTGGACATCGGTCCAGATGGCATTTGAGCGAGAACGCAGGATCCGGTGGCTCGCTATCATCAGCTTGCCGGTACTGATCGCTGCGGCCGTGGGCATCAACGCATGGCGCAATATCGGGGATTATCGGCACGGGATCGAAATCGATGTGGCGCAAGGAGCCTCCGAGCTTGATTATGGCGGGGCTGCGTGGCGGCTTGAGCAGGCGCGCCTGATCGGGGATGGTCGTGACACCGACGTCCAACTGCCGGGAGAAATGCGGCTGATCATCGTTCGGCTGGCAGCGACGGCAATTGACGATATCGGCGAAGGCTGGGGCGAATGCAGCGTCAGTTTGACCGATGAAGCCGGACGGCGCTGGCTGCCGCTCGATGTCGTGCTGTCCGACGATTTGAGCCGCGATCTCGACCCGGTGGCAGAGCCGCTCGATGGCTGCGGAATCAGTTCGCTTGACCCGCCCGCGAGACACCAGTCGACGGTGATCGAAGAAAAATTCGTCGTCCCGGCTACGGCAGCCTCCGAGCTTTTGGTGCATCTGAGTTTCGGCGCATTGCGCCCGGCGGCTATCGCTTTTCCCTTGGGCCTTAGCTGAGGGGACGGCGCTATTCAGCACGCGCCTTCCATTGCCGTCCATGTGCGAAACCCACTTCGAGCGTTGCCGCCAAAAGACAGATCTTGAGCGGGGTGATGAGGAACCCCTCGCCCGGATCGCTCGGCGTGCCAATGAACGGCGAGATCACCTGGGCAATGATCTGCCAGAGCGGCAGATCATGCGGGCCGATAAGCTGGGTCAAGCCGTACCAGGCCCAGGCAGAGAGCCAATCGAGCAGGCGGTAAAGCATGATGGCCGAGAGGATGAGGGCCAAGCCGGATTTGAGGGTCAATCCGATGCCTTCGGCAAGTGCCTGATATCGCTTCACGGTGCCGGCGCCAAAGCGGGCGATGAAATCGCGCACCGATTTGGGGAGTGCTTTCCAGCGTGAAACGAGACGGGAGAAGCGCCCCTCCGCGGGCAAGGGGCTGGCATTGATATCGTAGCCATAAACGAGCGCAGCGATAGTCAGCCAGACCACCGGGTAAAGCCCATAGAAAAAAAGGCTTGTCAGCCGTGGGCCGATCGGAGGCTGGGCGAATTCGGGCGGCGGGGGAACGAACGGTTGCGCCGTTGCTTCCCGGACAGGCGAGAGGGCGCCGAAGACAGCACCGATCGCGTCGGTCGCATGGCCCAGCCAGGCGAGGATATCGCCCTGCCATTGCGACAGCGCGAAAATACCGATGAAGGCCCAGTTTGCTTCGCAAACAACGGTCAGCACCGGCCAGATCCAAGCGCGCGATCGCTTATGCATGCGTTTTGAAAAGGCGCGCACGACCCAGGCGATGGCAATGGGCACGGTGAGCCACAAGCCGCCCGTTACGTCGAGCAGACTGCCTTCTTCGCCTGAAAGAAAGAGACTGAGCGCGAGCTTGGAATAATCGCGCAGGGTATCGCTTAGAAATCCCCAAGCCGCATAAAAGGCGAAGAAGGGCACAAGCGTCAGGGTCAAAGCGCCGACGAAACCGGCAGTTTCGTCCCTCAAGGACGACCCGCCTTCGCGATGACTGGTGCTGAGGCGCGAGGCGCGATCGAGAGCTGGCAAGGCGGGGCGCACGGTTTCGAACAGGGCGACGATGACGATAAGCTTGAGGAGGACAACGATCGCAAGGACAGAAAGGCCAGCGAGCGAGTTCCAGCGCCCGACCAAGGCGGCAAATTCGTTGAGCACTAGATTGCCGATAAAACCGAGCAGCCAAATTGCCGCCAATTGCGGCCAGTAGCGCCAGACAAGCGTGGCCATGAGCTGCATCTGATGACCGACCAGTCGCAAGCCGCTTTTGGGCCCTGCTTGGATTTCAGAATTGGGCATTGGCGTCTGATATCATCGCGGCGAGAAGCAACCAACAATTCGATCGCATATATTCAGACAACCTCCATAGGCCATGCGCTGGCGTAACATGTTCATGGCGCTTTTCTATTTCGCCCGCGCCGCTAAGGTAAGCCGACTCCGAGTGGCATTTGCATGCCTTTTGCGTGGTGACGATGACAGAATTTTCTCCAAAGCAACGGCGCCGGATCCTGTTTGCGGCAATCGCGGCGTCGTCCATGGGATTTATCGACGGGTCCGTGACTTCGATCGTCGCGCCGGCAATCCGCGCTTCGCTCGATACTGGGCTGGCAGAGGTCCAGTGGGTATCGAACGCCTATCTGCTCACTTTGTCCTCGCTTCTTCTTCTCGGCGGGGCGGCGGGCGATCGATTTGGGCTGCGCAAGGTTTTTGCGCTTGGCATCCTGGTTTTCGTCGTCGCTTCGCTGGCCTGCGCGTTTGCTGGATCCGCCGAATGGTTGATCGCGGCTCGGGCGATACAGGGGATCGGCGCGGCCTTCATGGTTCCGGGCAGCCTGGCGATCATCGCAGTGGCCTATCCCAAGGATCAACGCGGAGGCGCGATCGGCACCTGGGCGGCGGCTTCATCGCTCACGACATTGATGGGGCCGGTCTTCGGCGGCTTGCTGTTGACCTGGTTTGGCAATGACAGCTGGCGCTGGGTCTTTGCCTTGAACCTGCCGCTTGGGGCGCTCGCTCTGGGCCTATTGCTAGGGCTTCCAGCAGACAGTGTCGGACAAGGACGAAAGCTGGACATCGTCGGCGCCGCTCTGGCGACAATCGCGCTGTTGTTTGTCTCCTGGGCCTTTATGGGGGCGGACATCTCGTCCGCTTGGATTTTTATCGGCTTCGGCGTCGTCGCCATAGCCGCCTTTATCGCCTGGGAAGCGCGTACATCCGAGCCGATGCTGCCGCTCAAACTTTTCGCCGATTTCGGATTTACAGGCGCGCAGGTCGTCACCTTTCTCATCTATTTCGGCATTTCAGCCGTGATGTTCTATCTCTCGATGGTGATGATCGTTGGGTGGCTCGTGTCGCCGGCCGAAGTCGCCATCGCGATATTGCCCTTCGGCGTAGCGCTCACCTTACTGTCGACGCCGGCGGGTCACCTGACCGACCGGCTTGGCCCGGGACCAGTCATCGCCATGGGCGGCGCCATCGTCGCGCTGGCATTCGTGTTGCTCGGCGCGACGGCGGGCTGGCACGCGGTCTGGTTTGCCGTTTTTCCGCTCATGGCGCTGTTCGGGATCGGCATGAGTGCCGTAGCGGGACCAATCTCAACCGCGGTAATGGGTACGATCTCCGAGAAGGAGACGGGTACCGCGTCGGCAATCAACAACGCCGTGTCGCGGGTCGCAGGGCTCCTGGCCATTGCCTCGATGGGCAGTTTTGCGGTCTGGGTTTTCTCCGCTGGCGCGCCAGAGGGGACGGTCTTTGGGGTGCCCCTGGATCTCAGCGTTTCGACTGGTAGTGCCGCAGCCTATATCGAGGCGACCGACGCCGCCTTTGCCGCGATCTGCTATTTCGCCGGAGTTCTTTCAGCCTGTGCGGCTATTTTGAGCTGGTTCAGTCTTCCACGCCGGCGCTGATCTGCGCACCCTGTTGAGCGGCGCTTGGCCGAGACAGAGTACGCTGAGTTGTGGTGGGCCTATTCCGCAACCTTTTGCGCGCGATAGGCGTCGAGGATCTCCGAAGCCGTTGCAAACCACACCTTGCCGGAGTTCCTGGCGGTCTCCAGGACTTGCCGAATATACTTCGCCCGCAATGGCTGGCCGGAAACATGCGCCTGCAACCCGAGCGTCATGACGCGCCCGGACGCGCTGCCTTCGGCGATCAGCGTTTCCAGATGATCGTGGAGGGCATCGGCGAATTCCCACGGCGTGTGGCTCTGGGACTGGACGACGGCGGCGTCCGAAGTCTCGGCGCTGTAGGGGATTGCCGTGAGGTCGCAAGCCGGCGTGTTGAAGCCATAAGGCTGGTCATCATTGCCCCAATCGAGGGTGTAGTCGTAGCCAAGTTCGGCAAGCAATAGCGCCGTTTGCGACGACTCAGCATTCGCCGGTCCGAGCCAGCCGCGAGGCGGCTTACCGGTCGCCTCTTCGATGGCGGAGCGAGAGGTTACGAGGTAGGCCCGCTCATCTACTTCCGACATTGAACCGGAGATGGGCTGGGTGACTTTCGCGCCATGCGCAACAAACTCCCAGCCAAGCCGCCTGGCTTCCTCAACGATGCGCGGCGCGCGAAAGAGCAGCGCGTCACTGATAGGCAGGCTCGCCGGAATGCCGAGCCTCTCGAGAATACGCATCAGGCGAAAAATGCCGACGCGGGCTCCATAGTCGCGATGCGTGAAGCCGACAAGATTAAGCGGATTGGTGGCGAGGTCGCCGTAATCGACATTGATCACGACCGCCATGGCCACGGCAGCGCCGTTGGGCCAGGTGAGCTTGGCGCGCTTCGGCAGGGCCGAAAAGGCATGAAGCCCATGATCCATGCGCGTTTCAGGGTCGATGACACGGTGATTGTAGTTGGCTGCCAGGTCGGTCATGGTGTCCTCAGGCGGCAAAGGGCTTGCCGGCAGTAAGCCGCTTGCCGAAATGGCTGGCATAGTACCAGTCGGCAATCTCGCCGGCGGTCGCCTGCCAGACACCGCTATGGCCCAGAATATATTCGAGTGCCCGCCGAAGATATTTGATGCGCGAGGGCGCAGCGACGGCGAAGGGATGGAGGCAAACGGCCATGACCTTTGGCGCCGTGGCGCCTTCTTCATAGAGCATGTCGAACTGATCCATGATGAACCGGCCGAAGGCTTCCGCTGTTTGCGCCTGGCCGCCGAGGGCGACTCCGGAATTGACCTCGAAGCTATAGGGCAAGGTGATCAGCCGGCCAGAATTGACGCGAACCTCGGTCGGCTCGTCATCGTGAAACATGTCGGCCCAGTATTTGACGCCAGCATCGGCCAGAAGGTCGGGTGTTCGAGCGGTCGTCGTCAGCGCCGGGCCGAGCCAGCCGCTGATGGTCTTGCCGGTTGCCTTGCGGACGATGTCGATGACGGTTTCGATCATCTCCCGCTCCATGGCTTCGTCCATGCCGAAGGCAAAGCGGGTATTGTAGATGCCGTGGGACTGATAGTCCCAATCGCGCTTTGCCATTTCCTCGGCGATGATCGGGAAATGCTCGAAGACGGCCGCGTTGACCGATGCAGTCGTCTTTATGCCGAGATCATCGAAAAGATCGAAGAGGCGCCAGAGCGCGACGCGGTTGCCATAGTCTCGCGCCTGAAAGGCCGGAAGGTTCGGTGCTCCGCCGGGATAGGGATTTCGCAGTGGGTTGGGCGGCGGCAGCCATTCGAGATATTCGACATTTGGCACCACGAATACAGCGATGCGTGCCTTTCCGGGCATGACGAGCGGCGGGCGATCAACAATGGCAGAATAGTCGTAGCGGTCGAGATCGCTCATGTGTGCCTCAATGGGGAAGATCGAGCCGGCCGAGGACGCGCTCAGCGGCGATTGCAGCTTCGATGACCAAGAGGTCTGTGCCGGGCGCGCCAACGATCTGCAATCCGAGGGGGAGACCGTTTTCAGCGAGGCCGCAGGGGACGGTGGCGGCAGGGAAACCGAGCAGGCTCCAGGGGGTGAGGAGCGATGCATTGCCGGTGCTTTCAAGCCCTTCCGGCGCCGGCGCAGGCGTCGTTGGCATGACGAGCACGTGTCGATCGGCAAAAAGCGGCAACATGGCGTCGCGCAAGGCGCGGCGGGCCCGCAGCGCCTCGATGTAATAGCCCGCTGGCACGAGAGAAAAGGCCTGGGCGAGCGTGAGGTGCCGCTCCGACATGGTGTCGGCATGCCGATGCATGCGCGGCGCATGAAAGACCGCCATTTCCGTGCTCATGATCAGATGATGAATGGCGGAATGCGCAGAAAAGAGCGCGGGTAAAGGCACATCGGCCAATTCGACGCCAGTTGCCCCGAGCCTTGAAAGGGCAGCATCGAGGACAGCGACCGTGTCCGGCGTAGATGTTTCGAAAAAGAAATCCCGCAAGATGCCTAAGCGCCATTGATTGGGCGCGTCGATGGGCTTTGGCGCGGTTCGGGCTATGGCGCCGAAGATGAGCCGGAGATCCACGGCGGATCGCGCGATGAGACCCGGATGATCTAGGGACCACGAGACGGGCAAAAGTCCCGTACGGGCCACGGCACCGTAACTTGGCTTGAGCCCGGCAACGCCGTTGTATGAGGCAGGGCGGAGGTTGGAGCCGCCCGTCTGTGTGCCGATCGCGGCTGGAACCGTGCCCGCGCCAACGGCAACGCCGGAGCCAGAACTCGATCCACCGCCGGTATGGCTTAGGTTCCACGGATTTCGTGACGCTGGCGGGACGCCCATGCCGGCAAATTCGACGGTCTCGCATTTGCCAAGGATAATGGCGCCAGCCTTTCTGAGGGCTGCGACAACGCGGCTATCCTCATAAACGGCAGACGGGTCCATGGTCTTGGAATTGGCGAGCGTCGGCATGCCTCTGGCGTGAAAAACATCCTTGATGCCGACGGGTACGCCATGGAGCGGCCCGCGCAGATTGCCGGCCTTGGCTTCCTGCGACATCAGTTTTGCCGTTTCGATGGCGCCGCTGCGGTCGATATGGGCCCAGGCGTGAACCTTCGGTTCCATGACGTCGATCCGACCGAGGATACCGCTCACGGCATCGACCGGATCGAGCGCGCCGGCGGCGATGTGGCCGGCCATTTCGCTGGTGGAAAGATCGAGGAGCATGCTCACGCCTCAGCCAGAAGGTCGATATCGATGTTTTCGCCAAAGAGCGGCTCGACGCTGTCAGGGATGTCGAGCGCACTGACTGTTTCCATGGCGCAGGCGATGGATTGAAGTTGCGGATCCATGCGCGCTGCAGCGCTGGTACCCCAGGTCAGCACCGCGTTTTGTGCCAGGGATCGATAGGCTTCGTCGAAGGAGACGGGTGGTTTGAGGCGCATGGGCTTCTCCAAGAGTCCGGTCGCTGGCCAGTCTGGTTCGGCCGCAGCGCTCAAGGCCAATGACCATTTCTCACCCGGCTAATGAGCAAGTTTGCAGATCGGCGCCGTGAGCATCGCTCAGGGGGTGCGCGAACTATTCTCGTTTTTCCCAGCGGTTTGCGACTGCCACCATGAGGCGGCTTCAAACCATGGTCAGGTGCGCATGACACTTCGCGACTGGGCTCTCGTCACGCTTGTCGGCTGCCTCTTCGGCAGCTCGTTTCTGCTGATTGCCATCGTTCTCGAGGAGGTCAACCCGCTCACCATAGCGGCTGGACGGTCGCTGGTTGCCGCGCTCGCCTGCTGGTGCCTGCTTCTTGTGGCCCGCAAGCCCCTGCCCCGCGACCGCCTCATCATGCTGAAACTATCGGCGCTCGGGCTTTTCAGCTATGCCCTGCCCTTCGTGCTGATGCCGATCAGCCAGCGCTATGTTTCCACCGGCATCATTGCCATCATCAACCTGCTGCTGCCAATTGCGACGCTTGCCGTCTCCCATGTCTGGCCGGGCGGGCAGCGCGCGACATTGACGAGGGCGATCGGCGCGACCATCGGGCTTGTCGGCGCGATCATCCTTGCACTGCCCGCCATGACCGGCGGACAGGACGGCGAACTCGTAGGCATCGTCTTGTGCGTCTGCGGCACACTGATCTTTGCAGTGTCGTTCAACATCACCCGCAGCTTTGCCGGGATCGATCCGCAGATCATCATGACCTTTGCCATGACCGGAGCAGCACTTGGCGCGATACCGGCAGCTCTGCTGATCGACGGAGTGCCAGAGGTCAGCAGCGTTTCGACCTGGTGGGCCTGGATTGCCTTGGGGCTCTTTCCGACCGCGCTCAACTTCCAGATCATGTATTGGATGCTGCCGCGGGTCGGGCCGACAAATTTTGCGACCAATACATACATCTCGCCGATCATCGCGCTGTTCCTCGGCTGGGCCATTCTCGGCGAGGCGCTGCTGCCGATCCAGGCCCTCGGTATGGTGATTGTGGTCGCCGGACTTCTTGTCATGGACGGCCGGGTTGCCGCGCGGATGCGGCGACGGCGCACGTGAACATTTCTCATCGGATGCGGAAGAAATCCCCACTGGCGAGGCTTGGGAGCGAAGTCTAGCGTCAAATCACCAACAGAATGGAGATCGTACGATGGCCGTGTGGGAAAGCTTTCTGACTGAGGACGACAAGAAGGTCATGGCAGCGCGCAAACCGCGCAAGCCCAACGGCCCGGGCACGAAAGTCGGACTTCTGGTGATCGACATGCAGAACACCGCCATGGGCCATGACAAACCGATCTGGGAACAGCTCGATGAGTTTTCGGGCGCATGCGGTCCACATGCCTGGAAGGCCGTGCCCCACCAGCAAAAACTCCTCGCCGCAGCCCGCGCCGCCGGCATGCCGGTGATCTACTCCAAACACATCTTCCATCCCTATACCGGACTTCCGGCTTCGGACCCCTCCAACAATTTCAGCTCGAAAAACGCCAAGTCCGAAGTGCCCGCCGAGGTCGCGATGCAGGACGGGGACATTCTCGTCGAAAAGCAGACGCCGAGTTGCTTTGCCTTCACCAACTTGCCGATCATCCTCAACAAGCTCGGGCTCGATGGCCTGCTCGTCGTCGGCAACAGCACCAGCGGCTGCGTCCGCGCCACGTGCGTCGATGGCTCGGCCTATGGCTACAAGATGAGCGTGATCGAAGAAGGGTGCTTCGACCGTATCGAGCTGAGCCACGCCGCGGCGCTGTTCGACATGGCTTTCAAGATCTGCGATGTGATCGACATGGATCGAGCGCTCGAGATCATCGGGACGGCCAACACCACCGCCAAAGCAGCCTGATCGGCACACTCAACATTAATCCATATCCAGTGGCTCGTGCCGGGCACGGGCCTGGTCCTGCAAGTCGGAAAAAGTCATGCTTGTTGCAGCTCTCCAGCTCGGGCCTGCGAGCCCCACTATCGCCGAAACCGCCAAGCGGATCGTCTCGCTCATCGATAAGGCCGCAGAGGCCGGCGTCAAACTGGGCGTCTTGCCCGAGCTGGCGCTGACCCCTTACTTTGCGGCAGAAATCCACGACGACCTCTCCGCCTATGTGGATGTCGGCGAGAACGTCAAGGCGCTCGACACGATTGCAAAGCGCGCGGCAAAACACGGCATGGCGCTTGTCGTGCCCTACGCCGAACAGACCAATGCGGGGCTTTTCAATTCAATGGCCTTCTTTTCCGATGAGGGAACGGTCTCAGGCACCTTCCGCAAGATGCATATTCCCGGCGAGGTCGAGCCCAAGCCCGACCAGAAGATGACTATCCTTGAAAAGCGCTATTTCGCGGCCGGCGATCTCGGCTTCGGCGTTTATGACGTGGGGCCCGTCAAGATGGGTGGCCTGATCTGCTATGATCGGCGCTTTCCCGAGGCCTACCGATCCTTGTCGATCAACGGCGCCGATGTGATTGCTGTCGGTTATAATACGCCGGTCATGGCCGGGTCGACGCTTGGGCAAGCACGGCGTGCTTCGGAACTGGCCATGACGGCCGGCGCCTATTTCACCGGCACTTCCGTCATTGCCGCGGGCAAGGCAGGAAAGGAGAATGGCACGCGCTTTATCGGGCGCTCCGCCGTGATCGGCTCTGACGGCAGCATCATCGCCCGCGCCAAGACCAATGGCGACGAGGTAGTGACTGGTGAGCTCGATCTCGAGCGGCAAGGCAAGATCCGAGAGCGCTGGGGCTTCGGGCGCAACCGCCGGCCGGCGGACTACGTGATGCGTGAACCCGCCTGAGAATCATGAACCAAATGGCACCCCTGGGCCCGGCGCGGAAGGGCAAGAAGCCCCGTGCTCCGCAAGCCATCACCATCCGCAATTTCAGGACCTATTTTGCCGGCTCGGTTGTCTCTGTGCCGGGCACCTGGATGCAGATGACCGCGCAGGCCTGGCTCGTGCTCGACCTGACCGGATCTCCGCTATCGCTGGCGATTGTTACGTCGCTGCAATTCCTGCCGGTGATGCTGCTTTCGCTGATCGGCGGGGCGCTGGCGGATCGCTTTCCGCGCCGGCGGCTGATGGCCATGACGCAGACGCTTGGCGCCATCCAAGCTGTCATTTTGGGGGTATTGTGCCTGACCGGCGTTGTCAGCATCTGGCATATCTATGTGATGGCGATGTCGCTCGGCGTGATCAATGCTCTCGACGCGCCCCTGCGGCAGGCTTTCATCAGCGAACTCGTGCCACCGCCCTACCTGCCGAACGCGATCGCCATGGGCTCATTGGCGCAGAACCTTGGGCGGATTATCGGACCGGCGGTGGGTGGCGTTGTCATCGCGACCTTTGGCGTAGCGACTGCATATTTCATCAACGCCTTTACCTTCGGCGCCGCCCTGACCGCACTAGCGCTACTGCGGACGGACGAATTGCAGCCGCGACGCATGGCCCGAAAGCAGCATCTGCTTTTGCAGGTGCGCGAGGGAATTTCCTATGCGCGACGCACGCCGCCGATCCTTTTTCTCCTGATCGCCACCGCTTTTATCGGTCTTTTCGGGCAGAATTTTACGACCATGGTGCCATTGATCTCGACCTATCTGGTCAAGGCAAGTGCCGCTGAATTCGGCATTCTCAACTCATGTCTTGGTTGTGGTTCGTTTCTTGCTGCCATCGTGTTGACCATGCGCGGCCCCCCATCGACGCGACGGCTGATCGTCGCGGGGTTCGGCTTTGGGCTGGTGCTGATGGCTATCAGCTTTTCGTCCAGTCTCATTCTTTCGGCGGCAATGTTTGTCTGCGTCGGGTTCGCTGCCGTGACCTACTCGGCGTCGATGCACACATCGCTCCAGCTTTGGGCACCGCCGGAGATGCGCGGTAGGCTTGTCAGCATGGTCAACCTGCTGATCCCTTCGCCCATCGGGCCAATGCTGACGGGCGCGGCGGCAACGGCGCTTGGAGTGCCGCTCGCGGTGTTGCTCAACGGTTTTCTCTGCTGCGCCGGTGTTGGCCTCGCTTATGTCTACCTGCTGCACCACAAGCGCCTCGGAACGCGCTTCGAGCACGACGCTCCGACTGCTGCGCAGGCCGAAGCGACGGCTCCAACTGGCTCGGGACATGACGGCACAGGCATCTTGGTGGAGAGCCACAAGTAAGTTGGCCTACTTGCCCATAATTTAGGCATGCTTGAAAAATGTTTAAGATTTAATCTTGAACACTCGAGGAGTCCGTGATTTGCTGGGACTTAGGGAGGAGAGGCAAGCGAGGCTATTATGAGACGTCGTGTCCCTCTCAACGCTGTGCGAGCCTTCGAGGCCGCGGCACGTTACAAAAGTCTGGTCCGCGCTGCGGACGAGTTATGCGTCACTCCGACAGCGGTCAGCCATCAGATCCGGCTGCTCGAGGATTTTCTGCAAACCAAGCTTTTTCTGCGCAAAAACAGCCGGCTCGAGCTGACGGCCGATAGCCGCGCCTGCCTTGGCAAGCTGACCAACGCGCTCGATCTGATCGATGAAGCGCTGATATCCTTGGTGGCACCAGTCGATGATCGGCAACGCATCATGGTCGGCGCATCGGCCTCGGTGGCATCGCTCTGGCTCATGCCCCGCATGAGCCACTTCGTCGAGGCGGCACCTGAAATCGACGTGACGGTGACGACTTTCGTCAAGCGCCAGGACATCGAGAACGACGATACCGATCTGTGGATCTGCAACTGGCAGACTGCTGTCGATCGGCGGATCGAGCCACTCATGGAAGAAGAAATTATCCCCGTGTGCTCACCTGAACTTGCGGCGCGATACGGCAATCGCTGGGGAGACATTCTGCGCGAAGTGCCGCTGATCCATCAGGATCGCGTCAAGGCCGAAAGCGGCCCCTACCCTGACTGGGATCGTTACCTGCGCGAATACGGCATCAATCGCAGCGATATCATCAAGGGACCGCGTTTCAACCAGTCGAGCCCCAGCATTGAAGCTGCGCGCATCGGCCTCGGCGCCATCCTCGGCCGCTCACTGCTGATCGAGGAGCTGCTGCAAACAGGCAAGCTCGTGCAGATCGGCGAAGCCTATCCTATTCGCAGTCCCTACTACCTGGTCTCGTCCTGGACGCCGACGGCGCCGAAAACGGTCAACCGGTTCAAGGACTGGCTCTTCAACGAGGTGCGCGGACCAGTTGCATCCAGGGCGGTAGTGCCCGCCTAAGGCTTCTGCGTATAGATGATGTCCAGTAGCGCCCCGGTCCGCCGAGGCGCTTTTCTTTGTGCGGCACTTCCGGTTCTGAAGCGAGACCTTGTGGCGCTCGCTTTTCGTCTCAGCCAGCGCGCAAAGCAAAAGCCGCCCGGCTGAGCCGAGCGGCTACTGCATCGGAAAAATAGCCGTTATGCCGCCAACCGCCACTCGTCCTCGGGCATCCAGGAGAAGGTGACCTTTTCACCGATCACCGGAGGATCGGCAAAGAAGCGGCTGTCGGAAATCTGGGCGTGATATTCCTTGCCATCACTATCCTTGACGAGGATGCGAACCATCGGGCCCTGATATTCGATATTGGTCACTTCGGCCGGGATATTAGTGCCGCCCACCGATTGGACGATACGGCATTTGTCGGCGCGAACAGAAACCTTGCGCCCCTCGACGTCGATGACATTGTGGCCGCCGATGAACTTGGCGACAAAGGCATTGGAGGGCTTCTCAAAAACATCGCGGGCCGACCCTGCCTGCATGATCTGTCCATCACTCATGACGACGACGAGGTCGCTCAATGCCAAAGCTTCTTCCTGGCTGTGGGTCACGTGAACGAAGGTGATGCCCAGCTCGGTCTGGATTCGCTTGAGTTCGGTGCGCATGAGGACGCGCAGAAACGGGTCGAGAGCGGAAAGCGGTTCGTCGAGCAGCAGCACTTTGGGGCGGGTGATCAGCGAACGAGCGAGCGCGACGCGTTGCTGCTGGCCGCCCGAGAGCTGTGCCGGCATGCGATGGGCCAGATGGTCCATCTGCACGAGTTTGAGAAATTCCATCGCTTTGGCATGGCGCTCAGCCTTCTTGACGCCCTTTATCTTGAGGCTGAAGGCGGCGTTGTCGAGCGCGCTAAGATGGGGAAAGAGCGCGTAGCTCTGAAACATCATGGACGTACCGCGCGCCGAGGGAGCACCATCGGTAACGTTGCGATTGTGGATCAGCACGTCGCCATCGGTGACGGATTCGTGGCCTGCCAACATGCGCAGCGTCGTTGTCTTGCCGCAGCCCGATGGCCCGAGAAGGCAGCAATAGCTGGCCTTGGGAATGCGGAGCGAAATGGTATCCACCGCCTTGGCGCCGCCATCGTAAGACTTCGAGACGGCGACGAGCTCGACGTCATATTTCGTCGCGCCATCCTCGACCGGCGGCTCGGCTTCGGGCATCAGGTTCTTGGCGTTGAAGTCGGTGTCGATTTTCATGTCGGAATCCTCGATTCAGAGCCAATCAGGCGTGGTGGGCGGTGAGGCGAAGCTGGCGGCGTTTCGCAAGACTCCAGCTCGCCAGCAGGGTGACGATGACCATGGTGAACATGAAGAGCGTGGTAAGCGTGCCGACCGCAAACATCACCGGCGTCGTGGCCGCGCCAAGCAGTCCGGTCAGTTCCATGGGCATGGTATTACCGGTGCCGATATTGAGGCCGGCACGGGCCGCTTCTTCATAGGACGAGGTGAAGCCGGCCATGAACATGCCGATGACACCGGGCAGGATCAGCGGCAGGATCACATACTGGAACCGCTGGAAGGAATTGGCGCCAAGATCGGTGGCCGCCTCCTCATAGGATTTATCCATGCGGCCCAGGATGATGAACATGATCAACATGGCAAAAGGCAGCGACCAAGTGAGCTGAGCGCCGATGCCGGAATACCACCATTGTGGACGCATCCCGAGCATGTTGAGCGTCAGCGAAATGCCGAAGCCGACGAAGATGCCGGGAACGATCATGCTGACGATGGCCGAATAGAAGACGAAATTGCCGCCCGGATAGCGCCGCCGAAAGCTCATGCCGACGGCTAGGCCGATCAGCATGGTGAGAAGCGCCACGATGGCGCCGAGGCGGAGTGAGCGGATAAAGGAATTATGGATATCCCCCACCCCGCGGCCACCGGCGGTAAACAGCGTTTCGAACCATACAGTCGAAAAGCCGCGCATCGGAAAACTCATGCCGCCCTCAGGCCCCTGGAAGGAGAGCAGATAGACGCAGAACATCGGGCCATAGAGAAAGATCAAGAAGGCCGCGAAGACGAAGGACAGGACGTAAAAAGAGGTGGTGCGCTTGGTACCCATCTATGTGCTCCTCAGCGTGCCAGTTCTTTGCGGATGTCGACGAAGCGCAGCAGCAAGCCAACCATGCCGAGCACGATGACGAGCAGAACGACTGACTTCGCGGCAGCGGGCGGGAATTGGAAGGCGTTGATTTCATTCATGATCGCCACCGCCGGCGTATTCATCTGATTGCCGCTCATGGCGCGTACGAGGAACCCATCACCCATGACGGCGGTGATGATGAAGATGGTGCCCACGACGATGCCAGGCTTGATGAGCGGGATGATCACTTCCTGGATCACCTGCCATTCCGAGGCGCCCTGATCGCGGGCGGCCTGAATGATGGATGGGCTGATCTTGGCCATGGAATTGGCGATGGGGCCGGCCATGGCCATGGTGAGCATGTTCACATAGACGAGGATCACCGAGAATTCGGAATAGAGGAGCCAGGAGATTGGCTGATCGATAAGGCCCATGCCGAAAAGGGCCTGATTGACGAGACCCTCGCGGCCGAGCAGCGGGACCCAGGAAATCATGCGGATGGGGCCCGAGGTCCAGAACGGAATGGCGCAGGCGGCAAGGAAGATGGCGCGCCACATGTTCGAGCGGACGTGAAAGACGAGATAATAGGAAATGGTGAAGCCAAGGACCAAGGTAATGGACCAGACCATCGCCAGCTGCCGGAACACGGTTGCATAGGTGTCGACCGTCAGGCTCGAGCGGAAGAGATCGGTCCAGTTGCCGAGATAAAATTCGGGGATGATCTCGGCAAAGCCATAATCCATGAAGCTGACCGCGAGGATGATCGCCAGCGGCACCATGACGAGACATGTCATGATCAGGGTGAAGGGTGTGGCCTGCAACCACGAGGCAATGCGGGGTGACATGGTCATGCTGCTCATTGGCGGTGCTCCATGGGCTGGAAGCCCCGGGACCAGCAGCCCCGGAGCCAAGGAGATGCGGATCAGGCGGCCATGAAATCCTGCCAGCGGCGGACGAGATATCGATCTTCGTCCATCAGGGTATTCCAGATGCCGACATTGCCCATGCGATCCCAGAGGGAGCCGCCATCGCGCACGGCGCCAGCCTTTTCCATCACCTTGCCGAACGGGTCGATGATGTCGGCAGTGGCGGGCTTGCCTTCGTACCAGTATCCGTAATCGTTTTCGGACATCTGGGCCTTCATCAGGTCAGGAACGGATGAGTAGAAGCCCTGGCGGGAGAAGTAGACGCCGTTGAAGCCGGAATTGCACCAGTTCATGTATTCCATGACGCAGTCGCGGCGCAGTTTATCCCCGCTAT
Source organism: Devosia soli (assembly GCF_000970455.1). Taxonomy (GTDB): domain Bacteria; phylum Pseudomonadota; class Alphaproteobacteria; order Rhizobiales; family Devosiaceae; genus Devosia; species Devosia soli. Next base: position 535,900 of record NZ_LAJG01000005.1, read on the forward strand.
CGAGATGGGCCATGGCGGATTGAAAAATGTACCAGCCGCGCGAGCCTTCCTTGAGCGGAAGGTACTGGCAGGCGATGCCGCGGGTGCGCACTTCGGTAGCGGCGGGGGCGAACATCGACTGGAGGATGACTTCGCCCGAGGCCATGAGCTGTACGGACTGGTCAAAATTGGTCCAGAACGAGCGGAAATGCCCGGCGCGCTTGAGTTCGATGAGAAGATCGATGGTCTTATCGATCTCCTCGCGAGTCATGTTGCCTTTGTCGACATAGGTCATGAGACCAGCGGCTTCGAGGGCAACGGCGGCGTCGGGGACGCCGACGTTGACGCCATCCTGCAGGGCGACCTTGCCAGCGAAGTCGGAATTAAAGAAATCCCCCCAGCTTTCGACCTTGTGCGGCACGAGATCGGGACGCACGCCGAGGGTGTCGGCATTGTACATCACGGGAATGCCAACGAGCCAATCGGTTGGGGCGGTTGAATATTCCTGCGCCGAAGCGTCGGCCCAGTATTGGGACTTGATCGGGGCATAACCTTGCATGGAATAAGGCTTGCCGTCGGCATAGGTGCCCTGGGTGAAGAGCGGCACCGTCTGGTCCCAATATTTGTACTCGCTGACGGGAATCGCCATGAGGATCCCCTTGTTCTTGAAGTAACCCATCGAGGTATTGCCGAAGTCCGCGACGTCGACGGTTTCGGGCTGAGTGAGCAGCCGGTTGATGAGCGTGGTGTTGTCCAGTGTCTGCATCTGGATAGTGAAGCCGAGGTCCTTATTGGCCTGTTCGGCGACCGTCGGGTTGGTCGTATAGATCGAGCCGACATGGGTGATCGTGATGTCCTTGCTGGCCTGCGCCCAATAGGTCGGGAAGCCGGTGATCACGCCCGAGCCGAGGGCGGCGCCAGCGGTTGCGGCGGCGCCCTTCATGAAACTGCGGCGGGAAAGTCCCTTGCTCTCTTGCTCACTCATCGTCGTCTCTCCTGGTGGCACTGCCTTGGGGCGCAGGCCTTTCGGGAAAGAGGATTGAATGAAGCAAAGGTGACGACAAATGAGATTAATTCATACGAACCCAAGAGCTAGATTTGGGCTGCGCGGCACGCAGGGCAGCCCTGCAAGCCATTCAAAAGCTTGGGAAAAATGGCGAAGCCGGGGCGCCATGCGCCCCAGCCTTAAGCCGAGCGGACTATTGCTTCAGCGCTTTTGAATCGGTCAGCTGGCGACCGAGAACATCCGGGCCTGTGCCTCCTGCAGCTGACGATATTTGCCATCGAGATAGAGCAGCGGGCTATAGGTTTCCTGCCAGAGCTCGACGCCGACGATCTCGGCAAGGAAGATCGAATGGGACTGGTAGGGTACGACCTGCCGGACTTGGCAGTCGAAGCTGACGAGCGAATTGACAAGAGCGGGGGCGCCCGTAGTGATTTCGCGCCATTGACCGTGGTCGAAGCGCTTTTCGCGATCGACGGAACTGGAGAAGCGGCCGGCAATAGCCTCGTGTTCGTCGGCAAGGATATTGACGCAGAGGAGGCCGGCTTCGGCGACGTGGTTGTGGGCCGACGCATTCTTGTTGATGCAGACGAGTAGCGTCGGCGGATCGGCCGTCACCGAGGAGACTGCCGTGGCGACAAGGCCATGGCGAACTCCTTGATTTACCGTGGTAATCAGCGAGACACCTGCAGCCAGACGCCGCATGCCAAGCTTGAAATGATCCGAATTCATCGACTCGATCCTTTGTTGTCGCTGTGGGGCGTTGGGGATGAGTATTTGGCAGGGAGGGGTTCTCTCCAATCGAACATTTCTCACTGGCTCGGGTGAGAAATTCTGGAATGGGCTTATCCCCGGGTCCGCGCTAGCGTTTGCCGGGACAAAAAAGGAGCGCGCGCGGCCATGAGCAAAATCGCCTTTATCGGAACTGGCGGAACGATCTCATCGCTCGGCAAAGGTCCGCTGGACATCGTCCATTATGGCGCTACCAAGAGCATGCTGCCTGCCGGCGACATTCTCGCTGCGGTGCCGCAAGTGCATGAAGTTGCTGAGGTTTTCCCGGTTCCGTTCAGCCATGTACCGAGCCCGAACATCTATTATCCCGAGTGGAAGGCGCTCGCGGCGCTCTGTCTCAAACTTGTCGACGAGCACCCGGATCTATCGGGAATCGTGATCGGACACGGGACGGCGACACTTGAAGAGACGGCCTATGCGCTGGGGCTATTGCTGAAAGTTTCTATCCCCGTCGTGGTCGTCGGCTCGCAACGGCCGCTGAGCGGGCTTGCGTCGGACGCATCGATGAACCTAGTCAACGCCGTTCGCGTCGCTGCCGACCCCAATTCGCGCGGGCGCGGCGTGCTGGTTCTGCTCAATGACGAGATCCATCCGGCGCGCGACGTAACCAAGACCGCGACCTATCGGCTACAGACTTTCAAGGCCGCCGATTTCGGGATGCTGGGTTACGTCGACGGGCCCTATATCAGCTATTACCGCCGCAGCGAACGGGTCACGGCGCCGGAAACCGAGTTTGATTCCAGTGACTTGGACGCCCTGCCCCGCGTCGACATCACCTATGCCTATGCCGGCGCAGATGGCGTCGATGTCGATGCTTATGTCGCCGCTGGCGCCAAGGGCATTGTCTCGGCCGGCTTTGCGCCGGGCATGGCGCCCCCGGGCCAGATGGTGGCGCTGGAGCGTGCGGCCAAGGCGGGAGTTGTCGTCGTGCAGGCGACGCGGGCCGGTTCGGGTGTCGTCCATGATAGCGACCGGCTGGCGGAAATAAACTTTATTCCCGCCGATAATCTCAATCCGCAGAAGGCGCGAATCCTGCTTGCCCTGGCGCTGACACGGAGCTCGGAACGGGCCGAAATCATGCGTATGTTCAAGACCTATTGACCCAGGTCGGATAGCATTCCGTTACCGCTGACGGCGCGACAAGGCGAAAGCGTTAATTTGCCTGCGGACGCGATGCAGGCGCGAGATTGGTGGCTCGCCGCAGGCGTGCAGAAAGCCACGAAATTGAAAAGGAGGTCCCCGCTTTTGCGGGGATGATATTGGTGGGGTGGCGAGGCCTCTATGCCAGGCTCGCGACGAAGCTCTTGCTGTCGCTGATCTCGGCCTGACGGGGAAGGATCTTGGTCAGGAGGAGGTCGTGAACCTCCGGATCGTTATCGCCGATGCAATCGGCCAGGATGGTGATGGCAAAATCCATGTCGGCCGCGAGGCGCGTGGTCGACAAAATGACGCCCGATGTCGATATGCCGGTCAGGACGAGATGGTTGGCCTCATAGGCCGAGAGGATGACCGGGAGGTCGGTGCCGTAGAGCGCGCCGACGCGATGTTTGACGACGACGGGCTCACCTCGGATCGGCGCCAGCTCATCGATGACGGTGGGGTTGACGAGGCGGCCGGCCGCCTTGGCGGCCGCAAAGCCCTTGTTGTTGGCTGACACTTCCGGATGACCAGGGCGGAAGCCGACGACGACGAAGGCGATCGGCATGCCGGCTTTGCGGGCGGCGGCCAGGACCTTTTGAGTATTGGCGATTGCGTCGGCAGCAGGAAAATTGCTGACAATGTCTGGCTGAAAATCCATCACCAGCAAGGCGGAGCGGCGCTCGATCATAGGTACTTGCCCTTGTAGGAAACGAGCGGAGTGACGTCGGGCGTCGCGGTAAAATCCATCACCCTGCCGATGACGATGGCCGTGCCGAAGCGCTCGATGACTTCTTCAATCTTGCAGTCGATGGCGCCGGCCGCGCCCTCAAGGATCGGCGCGCCCGTGGCGAGCCTTGTCCAGGAACCGAGCTGAAAACGGTCGGAACCCTTGAGATCGCCCTTGCCGCCGAAGGGTGCGGCGATGTCGGCCTGATCGGTCGAGAGATAATTGATGGCGAAGTGGCCGCCATCGAGCATGGTCTGGAAGGCGGAGGTTTTTTTGTCGACCGAGACCATCAGCATCGGTGGATCGGCACAGAGATGAGTAGCGGAGAGGGCGAGGAAGCCGCGCGGGCCATCGGCGGCTTCGGCGGTCACAATGGCTGTGCCGACGGCGCGGAGGCCGACCGCCTGCCAGAAGGTCCGAACGTCGATGACCCGCTCGGCGGTCATGGTGTCAGTCATTTTTGAAACTCCGTTGCGGGTGAAAAAGCATTTGCGCCCTGCGTGCTGCTGCGTGCGGATTGCGGCCTATTCGGCGAGCCTCCAATCTCTAGTATCGAGCCACTGCCCCGGATGTCCCTCGGGCTTGACCTGAGAGCCATGCGTCCATCCCTGACACGGGTGGCTTCCGCGTCGGCCCTCGGGTCGAGCCCGAGGGAAGCGCGGTGGGCGGGGAGTGAAGAGGACGACAAAGATGCCCTCACACTTGCGCAGTCCAGATTGAACGGTCTCAGATAGTCTTGAGAGTGCACAGTGTCCTCCCGGCTCTCGCCGGAAGGACAATTGCGGGCATGTTTTACGCTGCGGCGCTCGTGCCGGAGCGCGCCAGATCGATATTGCGCGTCTTCATCAGCGGCTGGATATATTGGCCGAACTGCTCCATGCCGATGACGAAATCGTCGAAGGTGAGCATGATGCCTTCGATGCCCGGCTGGACGGCGATTTCGTCGAGCATGCGGGCGACGTTCTCGTAAGAGCCGATGAGCTTGAGCATGCCGGTCGGTTCGGCCTTGGAGGGATCGTTGAGCATTTCCTGGGCGCGACGGGCCATGCCGCCGGCTGTGGAATTAGCCGGGGCGTTCTTGTCGGCGCTCGACTGGTCGCGCGACCAGGCGATTGCTTCGAGGTCTGTGCCCTTCTTGTAGTGTTCCCACTTTTCGAAGGCCATTTCGTCGGTGCGATCGGCGATGACCATGAGAAGGGTATAGGCGCCGACCTTGCGGCCATAGGGCTTTGTAACCTCAAGGAGACGCTTGGCATTGTCGCCGGCATTGGCCGTGTTGTTGATGCCGGCACCGGCGCCTATGAAGTTATAGTCGCAATGTTCGCCGACGAACTGCATGCCGCGATCGGAGGCGCCGGCTGCGACGATCTCGATGTGCGAGGACGGGCGCGGGCTGAGCTTGCAATCGTCCATCTGGAAGAAGTCGCCGTTGAAATTGGATGTGCCGGTTTCCCAGAGGTCCTTCATCACCTGGACGTATTCGGAAGCATATTCATAGCGGCGGCGGAAATGCTCGTCGCCCGGCCAGATCCCCATCTGCTGGTATTCCTTGGGCTGCCAGCCGGTGACGATGTTAACGCCGAAACGGCCTGGGGCGATGGAGTCGATGGTCGAGGCCATCCGCGCTGCAAGCGGCGGCGGCAGGGTGAGCAGAGCGATTGAGGCATAGAGCTTGATCTTGCTGGTGACGGCGGCGATGCCGGCCATCATGGTGAAGGCTTCAAGGTTGTGCTGCCAATATTCACTCGGACCATTGAAGCCGCGCAGCTTGATCATGGCGAGAGCGAAATCGAAGCCATAATGCTCGGCCCGCTGCACCACGGTCTTGTTTAGATCGAAGGTCGGATAGGTTTCCGGCGCCGTGGTGGAAATGAGCCAGCCGCGGCTGCCGATCGGAACGAATACACCCAGTTTGACCATTGTTTTTTCTCCTAATCCGGTAGTGCCTGTCAGGCGGCGTTCTGGTTTGCGGCGCTGAGCTTGCTGCGGCTTTTCATCCGGGGCTGGATGTATTGGCCGAACTGCTCGATACCGGTGATGAAATCGTCGAAGGTGAGCATGATGCCGCCAAGGCCCGGCGTCGCCGCGATGATGTCGAGCATGCGCGCGACGTTCTCGTAGGACCCGATGAGGCGCAGGCCACCGTGGGGCTCGGCGAGCTGGGGGTTCTTGAGCATGGCAAGCGTATTGGCGGCCATGCGGCCGGCGGTGGAGTCGGCCGAGGCGGATTTGTCGGCGCTCGACTGGCCGTGAGCCCATTCGATGGCTTCGAGGTCGGTGCCCTTCTTGTAGTGTTCCCACTTCGCCCAAGCGAGTTCGTCGGTGCGGTCGGCGATGACCATGCAGCCGGTAAGCGCGGAAACATTGCGGCCGGTTTTGGCGGCGAAGGTGTTGAGGCGCGCGACATTGTCGCCGGCCTTGTCGGCTTCGTTGATGCCGCCGCCCGACGATACGAAGTTGTAGTCGCAGTGCTCTGCGACGAATTCCATGCCGCGATCGGAGGTGCCGGCGGCAACGATGTCGATATGGGCAGACGGGCGCGGGCTCAGCTTGCAGTCGTCCATCTGGAAGAATTTGCCCTGGAAATTGGACGTGCCGGTTTCCCATAGCTCCTTCATGACGCGCACATATTCAGTGGCGTAGTCGTAGCGGCTCTTGAAGTGCTCGTCGCCGGGCCAGAGGCCCATCTGCTGATATTCCTTGGGCTGCCAGCCGGTGACGATGTTGACGCCAAACCGGCCCGGCGCGATCGAGTCGATGGTTGACGCCATGCGGGCGGCGAGCGGCGGCGGCAGCGTCAGGAGCGCGATCGAGGAATAGAGCTTGATGCGCTGGGTGACGGCGGCGATGCCGGCCATCAGGGTGAAGGGTTCGAGGTTGTGCTGCCAGAATTCGGACGGACCGTTGAAGCCGCGCAACTTGACCATGGCGAGGGCGAAATCGAACCCATAGTGCTCGGCGCGCTGCACGATCGTCTTGTTCATGTCGAAGGTTGGAAACAACTTCGGCGAGGTGGTGGAGCGCAGCCAGCCGCGGCTGCCGATGGGAATAAAAACCCCGATCTGGACCATTTTAGCTTCCTCGATGTAACAGGAAGGTCCCGCGCTGGCGCGAGACCGGAGAGCGCCTCGCTCAGGCAGCGACCTGGTCGGCCTTGAGGCCAACATTGCGCGTCTTCATCAGTGGCTGGATGTGTTCGCCGAACTGCTCGATGCCGGTGACGAAATCATCGAAGGTGAGCATGATGCCCTTGATGCCGGGGGTCGTGCCGATTTCGTCGAGCATGCGCGCGACATTTTCATACGAGCCGATGATCTTGGTCATGCCGGTCGGCTCGGGATTTTCGATGCCTTTCTTAAGGAGAGCAGCCGTCGAATTGGCATTGGCCTTGGTGTCGGCGCCAGCCTGGCTCGCCTGCCATTCGAGGGCTTCGACGTCGGTGCCCTGCTTGTAATATTCGTATCTGGCGAAGGCCATTTCGTCGGTGCGATCGGCAATGACCATGACGAGCTGGAAGGCGCCGGTGCCACGGCCGTGGCGTGCGGCGGCTTCGGCGACGCGGCCGGCGACGTCGCGGCAGCCATCGGTCTGGTTGAGGCCTCCGGCGACGACGAAGTTGTAGTCTCCATATTTGGCGACGAAATCCATGCCGGCAGGGGACTGGCCGGCGCCGACGATCTTGATCGGCGCGCTGGGGCACGGGGAGAGCTTGCAGTCGTCGTATTGGAAGAAGTCGCCCTTGAAATCGGACGTGCCGGTTTCCCAGAGCTGCTTCATGATCTGCACATATTCCGACGCATAATCATAGCGGCGGGCGAAATGCTCGGGCGTGAGCTCAAGGCCCATCTGCTGATATTCCTTGGGCTGCCAGCCGGTGACCATGTTGACCCCGATACGACCGGGGGCGATGGAGTCGATGGTCGAGACCATGCGGGCGACGAGCGCAGGCGGCATGGTGAGCATGGCGACGGAAGCGAAAAGCTGGATCTTCTTGGTCACGGCGGCAAGGCCTGCCATGAGCGTGAAGCTTTCGAGATTGTGCACCCAGTATTCGCTCGGCCCATTATAGCCGCGGAGCTTGATCATCGAGAGGGCGAAATCGAGCCCATAATGCTCGGCGCGCTGCACGACGGTCTTGTTGAGATCGAAAGTCGGGTAGGTCTTCGGCGAGGTGTTGGAAATGAGCCAGCCGCGGCTGCCGATGGGGATGAATACGCCGATTTGCGTCACGCCGATGTCTCCTGCAGTCTCCCCGCGACACGGCCGGAGCGGGCCGAGGAGGCAGGGAAGGTGTGGTTGCAGGAGGATGGTCGGGCGCTCGGCCAATTTTTCCAATGGAGTAATTCTCACCCGCTGGGCGCAAAATTACTCCGGGATTTGGATGGGGGCGGAGTCAGCAAGGCTCGGAAGCATTCGCGCGAGTGTGGCCCTGCTGCTCTTGCCAAGTCGGATCGGCCGGACCAATGTCCGCGAACGCGACAGTTCAGGTCGTGGGGGAGTTCATCATGACAAGAGGCAAAGACCGCGATCTGGATGCGGCACCTGCGCAGTTCACGCGGCGCGCCTTTCTCGTTGGATCGGCGGCGCTGATCGGCGCGGCGGGGCTTGCAGCCTGTTCGCCGACCGGCATGAGCATGGCCGAGGCGGAACGCATCTATGGCCCCCTGCCCAATGAGCGCTTCCCGGTGCCAGCGGTTAATATCGCCAAGGTCGATCCAAAATATCTCCGCCGCCGGGTGCGCTACGATTCCAAGGAGCCGGTAGGGACGATCATCGTCGACCCCAAGCACTATTATGTCTATCGGATCGAAGGCGACGGCTATGCCACGCGCTATGGCGCCAATGTCGGGCGCGCCGGGTTCGTCTGGAGCGGCGAGGCTTATATCGGGCGCAAGGCGGAATGGCCGGTCTGGACGCCGCCCAAGGAGATGATCGCGCGGCAGCCGGAAGCCGCGCCCTATGCCAATGGCATGCCGCCGGGCCTCAATAATCCGCTCGGCGCACGCACGCTCTATCTCTACCAGAACGGCGCCTATACGCTCTACACCATCTACAGCACCATCATGCCCGAAACCATCGGCAAGGGCGTGTCGAGTGGCTGCGTGGGGCTGCTGACGCAGGATATGCTCGACCTTTATGACAAGACGCCAGTCAATACTAAGGTGATCGTGCTCAAGGCCTGAGGCTCCTGGGACAAGTGGCTGCCGGAGATCCGGGGGCCGCTGCCAGGATCAAAGGCGCGCTGCCCAATCTGCGAGCTTTCCGCCAAGACGTTCAAGATGATCGGCGGCTGAAAAGCCGGATACGGCCTTGCGCGGCTTGAGGTCGTGATCGCCATCCTCGAGCCAGAAGAGATCGATATTGGGCGAGAGGCCGTAGGCCGGCACTTCCGCACTGGTGCCGAAGGGATCACGCGTGCCCTGGAAGAAGAGAGCCGGCGCCTGCAGATTTTCGAGATGGGCGGTGCGCAACTGATCGGGCTTGTCCGGCGGGTGGAACGGATAGCCGAAACAGACGAGTCCGGCGATGCGGCGAGCCGCATAAAGATCGTCGGCCACCATGCTTGCGACGCGGCCGCCCATGGATTTGCCGCCGATCAGTAGCGGCCCTCTGGTCGGACCGAGATCGTCCACCGCAGCGATGAATTCGGGCATGACGCGCTCCGCCTTGGGTGGCGGCTTGCGGCCATCGCCGGTGCGGCGCGACGCCATATAGGCAAATTCGAAGAGGGCAACGCGGATAGACCGGGCAGCAACCGCGCCTGCCAGCGCCGTCATGGCCGGAGAATCCATCGGCGCGCCGGCACCATGGGCAAGCAGCAGCGTCAGGCGCGCGTCTTCGGGGCCATCGAAGAGAAAATCGGTCGGCATCGCGGGCCTCCTCGTTTGCTCGCAAGAGTATCGGCAATCCGGGGCGACAACCACCCAGGAAAGACGACCAAGGCGCGGCTCGATACGGAGCGTGTGGCCGAGCGCGCCGGATTCAGGCGGATCGCGGCTGGCTCGGACAGGCGACTCCGGCTAGGAAGCGGCAGCCTTTGCGGGAGGATGGAATGGCGCTTTCGATCGATCAGGTGATGGACGAGGCGGGAGCCGGACGCTTCCAGCGCCGTCTTCTCGGCATTTTCGGGCTGGTCTGGGCGGCAGACGCCATGCAGGTGCTGGCCGTTGGGTTCACCAGTGCCTCGATTGCCGCGACGTTTCAAATCTCCCTGCCCGAGGCGCTGCAGATCGGTACGGTGTTTTTCCTCGGCATGCTGATCGGCGCCAGTCTTTTCGGGCGCCTCGCCGACCGCTTCGGGCGACGGCGGGTGTTGCTGGTGACGGTCGCCCTCGATGCCGTCTTTGGGGTGCTATCGGTTTTCGCACCGAACCTCTGGGTGCTCTTCGTCTTGCGATTTTTGACCGGGATGGCCGTGGGCGGCACGCTTCCGGTCGATTATGCGATGATGGCGGAATTTCTGCCGGCCAAGAACCGGGGGCGCTGGCTGGTCATCCTCGAAGGATTCTGGGCCGTCGGGACCATCGTCATCGCGCTGGCCGCCTGGGGCGCGAGTCTTCTGGGCGTGGCCGACGCCTGGCGCTGGATTTTTGCGGTCACCGCGCTGCCGGCGCTGATCGGTATCTGGCTTCGGCTCTGGGTGCCGGAATCGCCGCAGTTCCTGCTGCGAAGCGGACAAAAGAAGGCGCTCGTTTCCGTGCTCGACACCGTGCTTTCAACCAATGGCAAGTCAACGCTGCCTGCCGATACGGCCATCGCCTTGCCCCCGGCGCACAAAGCGCCCGGCATCTTCTCCCCTGCCCTCAGACGCCGGACGATTTCGATCCTTGCCGTTTGGCTTCTCGTGTCGATTTCCTATTACGGGATCTTCACCTGGCTACCGGCACGGCTGGCCTCGGAAGGGCTCGGCTATGTACGCGGCTATGATTTCCTCGTTCTGGTCGCGCTGGCGCAGTTGCCCGGCTATGCGCTGGCGGCCTGGGGCGTCGAGCGATTTGGCCGCAAGCCGACCCTCGTCAGCTTCGTACTTCTGAGCGCGGCAGGGTGTGCTCTTTTCGTGCTGGCGGGCACCGGGCCAATGGTGGGTGGAGCGATCCTGCTCATGAGCTTTGCGCTGCTCGGCACCTGGGGCGCGCTTTACGCTTTTACGCCTGAACTTTACCCCACCGCTTCGCGCGCCACCGGCATGGGCGCCGCGGGATCGGCAGCGCGGCTCGGCGGCCTGCTGGCCCCTTCGATCATGGGGCTGGTCTTCGTGCAGGATTTTGCCCTCGCCATCGGGCTCTTTGCCGGGCTGCTGTTGTTGGCGGCAGGTGCGGCCTGGCTCGTGGACGCCGAAACACGAGACGCGAGGCTGGACTAGCCCTCTTCAGGATCAGCGATCAGTCAAGCGCGTCAATGGCTTGGCGCTGTCTGAGCATTTCGATGAATATCCGGTAGTCCCTGTCGAACTGCGGCTGGGCTGCCGGATTGGGCGGGCGCGAGGTGCCGCCTTGCTGCATCGAGAGGCAGGCCTGATCAAGGCTCGGATAGAGGCCGGCGGCATTGGCGGCGACCATGGCCATGCCGAGAAGTGTGGCATCGGGGGCCGAGGGTTCGACCACGGTGCAGCCAGTGGCGTCGGCGTAAAGCTCCATCAGCAAAGGATTTTTTGTGTGCCCGCCGGTGATGTGCAGGGTGTCGATGGCATAGCCGCGGGTGTTGAGGGTTTCGAGGATGTGGCGGACGCCGAGGGCGATCGAGACGCAGGTTCGCCAATAGAGGCGGCAAAGACTGTCAAAATCGCTGTCGAGGGTAAGGCCGGAGATGACGCCGAGGGCGAAGGGGTCGCCGAGTGGAGAGCGGTTTCCGTGAAAATCTGGCAGCACATGCAAGCGGTTAGCGAGAGCGAGGCCTTCGGTTTCGCGAAGCTCCATGACCCGACGGCAGATGGCGAGGTGGATTTCGCGGGTGGGTTCACCCCCGGCACCATGCCAGCGGATGATGTGATCGAGCAGTGCGCCGGTGGCGGATTGGCCGCCTTCGTTGAGCCAGACGCCGGGGAGGACGGCGCCGAAATAGGGTCCCCAGACGCCGGTGGTTGGGCGGTCTTCGGCCGATAAGGCCATGACACAGCTCGATGTTCCCGCGATGAGGGCCAGGTGGCGGTCGATGGTATCGACGTCGGACGTGAAGGCACCGAGGACGCCGAGGGCGCCGGCATGCGCGTCGATGAGACCAGCGCCGACTCGGCACTTTTCGGTGAGGCCGAGTTGGGTGGCGGCGGTGTTGGTCAGCGGGCCCAGGTCGGCGCCGACGGGGCTGGCGGTGTCGGGAAGTGCAGCTTTTTCAAGGAGATCGTCGAGGCCGACGAGATTCAGGAAGTCCTGCTGCCAGCCTGGGGTGCGGTGTCCGAGATAGGTCCATTTGCAGGTCAGGGTCGATTGCGAGCGGGCAAGCGATCCAGTGGCTTTCCAGGACAAAAAGTCAGCCAAATCAAACATATGGCCTGCTCGGGCCCAGCTTTGCGGCAGGTGGCGCTTGAGCCACATGAGCTTGGGCACTTCCATTTCGGGGGACATAACGCCGCCGGCATAATGGAGGACTTCATGCCCGGTGCGCGTGCATTCATCGGCTTCTTCGAGAGCGCGATGATCGAGCCAAACTATTGTATCCCAACGATCTTCTCCGTCTTTCGATACGGTGACCGGCGCGCCATAGGCATCGCGGACGACGAGGGAACAGGTGGCGTCAAAGCCGATGCCGACGACATCGGCCGGGTCGGCGTGTGCTTGGGTGAGCGCGGTGCGGACGGCGAGGCAGACGGCGGCCCAGATATCTTCGCTGTCGTGCTCGGCGAAATTGGCGTCGCTGCGCCGCATCCGGATCGGATTTTCGTGACGACCCAAGAGTATACCGTCGCGTGTGAACACTCCGGCACGGGCGCTGCCGGTGCCTACGTCCACTCCCATCAGGAGGTTTTGCCCCACGCTACCCTCGCTTCTCCGTCCCGGGCGGAGATTAGCGGAAGGCAGCGGGCGGGGCTAGAGGCGGTCGGCGAGATAGGCTTCGAGCGTTGCCTTCGTGCCGATAGACCATAGCGAATTCAAGGACTTGGTAAAGGCAGCGATGAAGCTCGGGGCCTTGGCGAGGTCGCCGTAGATGTCGGCCATGTCGAGCCAAACGGTTGGATTGTCCTTGGCTTTCTTGGCCTGGGCCGTGAGGCGATCCCAGCTTGGATCGTTGGGTTCGATGACCGCGCCGCTATCGGTCGTGCCGTAGCAATAACGGCACCAAAGTGCGGAGACGAGGGCAAGGCCTGTTACCGTTCCGTTAGCGTTGACCCTATCCAAGGCGGTCGGAATGATAAACTTCGGCTGGCGGTTGGAGCCATCGAGGGCGAGGCGACGGATTGTGTCGCCGATCTTGGGATTGGCGAAGCGTTTTTCGCAGAGCGCGAAATAGTCGTTGAGATCGGTATCGGGGACCGGCGGCACGACCGGAATGATCTCTTCGGTCTCGACCTTCTTGAGGAAGGCGGCGACGAGCGGATGCTCCATGGCTTCGTGGACGAAGTGGATATCCATGAGCCCGGCGGGATAGGCAATGGTCGCGTGGCCGCCATTGAGGATGCGAATTTTCATGTGCTCATAGGGGGCGACATCGGGGACGAACTGCACGCCGACCTTTTCGAGCGCCGGGCGGCCGGCGGGGAAATTGTCTTCGAGCACCCATTGCTTGAAGTTTTCGCAAAAGACAGGCCAGGCGTCTTCGATGCCAAAATTGTCCGCGAGGAGTTTTTTCTCGCGATCGGAGGTCGCGGGGGTGATGCGGTCCACCATGCCGTTGGGGAAGGCGACTGAGCTCTTGACCCATTCGGCCAGCGCCGGATCGATCAGGGCGGCGAGGCCCGCGACGGCGTTTTCGGTGACATGGCCATTACCCGGGATGTTGTCGCAGCTCATCACCGTGAACGGCTGGAGACCAGCGTTTTTCCGCGCGGCGAGGCCGGCGAGGATCAGGCCGAAAGCGGTTTTCGGCGCGTCGAAATGGGCGGCGTCATGGGTAATGTCAGGATGGGTCGGATCGAACTTTTGCGAGGCCGGGTCGATATAGTAGCCGCCCTCGGTGATGGTCAGCGAAACGATGCGGATGGCCGGATCGGCGAGCTTGGCGATGACGGCAGCGCTATCGCCGGGCTTCAGGTAATCCACCATGGCGCCGGTGACATGGGCGGAGCTGGACTCAGCTTCCTGCTCGACGACGGTGGTGAGCCAATCCTGGCCCATGAGCTTTTGGCGCATGGCTTCGTCGGTGTCGCGGACGCCGGCACCGATCAGGGCCCAGTCGTGGCCCTCGCCGAGATTGAAGAGAGCGTCGAGATAGACGGCCTGGTGGGCGCGATGGAAATTGCCGACGCCGAAATGGACGATGCCGGGAGTGAGGTCATAGCGGGTGTAGTGCGGGACTGCGGCGGAGGTGATGGTGGGGAGCGTGGCGGCGGAGAGCTTGGTGTTCATGGCGTACATCCCGGAGTGACGCCTGCTACTAATCGGCGCTCCGTCAAAGAGAAACTCTGGTTCCCGCTTTTACGGGAATGACATTGCGGCCGGGCCACAAACGTCCCACCCGCCGTCATTGCCCGGCTTGTCCGGGCAATCCAGTTTGCTGTGGCATGGATTACCGGGACAAGCCCGGTAATGACGAACCTGGGGGTAATGGTGCGCATCAGATCGCCTTGCCGGCCGCGTCGAATTTGTAGATGCGGGTTGGATCCGGCGTCAGATAGACCACGTCGCCGTGCTTAAAGGTCTGGTCGCCGTCGGTGCGGACGGTCATGAGGCCGAGGCCGTCGGTCTGGACGTGGAGGAAGGTGTCGGAGCCGAGTTGTTCGGCGACGCCGACCGTGCCCTTCCAGGCGCCTTCAGTGGTTGAGAGGCGGAAGTGTTCCGGGCGCACGCCGATGGAATGGGCGTTGTGCTTCGCGGCTTCGGGGCCATCGACGAAGTTCATCTTAGGGCTACCGATGAAGCCGGCGACAAAGCGGTTGGCGGGCTTCTTGTAGAGGTCGAGCGGGGAGCCGAACTGTTCGACATTGCCGGCATTGAGCACGACGATGCGATCGGCCATGGTCATGGCTTCGACCTGATCGTGGGTCACGTAGATCATCGTGGTTTTGAGCTGCTGGTGCAGTTCGGTGATTTCGAGGCGCATGTTGACGCGCAGCGCCGCGTCGAGGTTCGACAAGGGTTCGTCGAAGAGGAAAGCCTTGGGCTCGCGCACGATGGCGCGGCCGATGGCGACGCGCTGGCGCTGGCCGCCGGAAAGGGCACGCGGGCGCCGGTCGAGGTAGGAACCAAGGTTGAGGGTGCGTGCGGCATAGTCGACTTTCTTGTCGATTTCGGCCTGGGGCATTTTCGCCATCTTGAGCGGAAAGGCGATGTTGTCGCGCACGCTCATATGCGGATAGAGCGCATAGGACTGGAAGACCATGGCAAGGCCACGGCGGGCGGGCGGTGCGTCGGTAACGTCCTGGCCGTCGAGGAGGATTTTGCCCGAGGTGGTGTCTTCGAGGCCGGCGATGAGGCGGAGAAGCGTGGACTTGCCGCAGCCGGAGGGGCCGACGAAGACCACGAATTCACCATCGCGGATATCGAGCGAGATATCGGGAATGATCTCGACTTCGCCGAAGGACTTGTTGACGTGTTCGAGGGTGATGGAACCCATTTTTTGGTCCTTACCTGAGCGAAATCGAGACATGACGGACTTGGGAGACGAAGCTGGTGAGCCCGGAGGCGTCCCCTCGCCCCTTAGGGGAGAGGGTTAGGGTGAGGGGTGAAGTCTTTTCGGCTTGAGCCGACAGTGTGAACCCCTCACCCGGCGCGTTC
Source organism: Devosia soli (assembly GCF_000970455.1). Lineage (GTDB taxonomy): Bacteria > Pseudomonadota > Alphaproteobacteria > Rhizobiales > Devosiaceae > Devosia > Devosia soli. The sequence continues at coordinate 551,408 of NZ_LAJG01000005.1, forward strand.
GCGCCGACCTCTCCCCTCAGGGGCGAGGTGAGCCAGTGGATTTGGCCGTATCGCGTTCCCATCACTTCACCGCCCCGAAGGTCAGCCCGCGCACCAACTGCTTTTGACTGAACCAGCCGAGCAAGAGGATCGGGGCGATGGCGAGGAGGGAGGCGGCGGAGAGTTTGGCGAGGAAGAGGCCTTGCGGCGAGGAGAAAGATGAGATGAAGGCGGTCAGCGTCCCAGCCCGGCCCGAGGTCAGCGTGATGGTCCAGAAGGCTTCGTTCCAGGCGAGGATGACGTTGAGCAGCAGCGTCGAGGCAATGCCGGGCACGGCCATGGGGACAAGGACGTGGGTGATCTCGTTCCAGAGCTCGGCGCCATCCATGCGCGCGGCCTCGAGGATATCGACCGGGATTTCCTTGAAGTAGGTGTAGAGCATCCAGATGATGATCGGCAGGTTGATCAGGGTCATGATCAGCGTCAGGCCGTGCAGCGTGTCGAGCAGCCTGAGATCGCGGAAGATCAGGTAGATGGGGATGAGGACGCCGACGGCGGGCATCATCTTGGTGGAGAGCATCCACATCAGGATGTCCTTGGTGCGCTTCGATGGTGCGAAGGCCATGGACCAGGCGGCGGGGATGGCGATGATGAGGCCAAGCAGGGTCGAGCCAACCGAGACGATGACGGAATTGAAGGCGTGCTTGAAATAGTCCGAGCGGGCCTGCACGGCGCTGAAATTATCGAGCGTAAAAGTCTCCGGCAGGAAGGTGGGCGGCGACGCGATGGCCTCGGCTTCGGTCTTGAAGGCGGTAACGAGCGTCCAGAGGATCGGCGAGAAGAGTAGGAGCGCGATGACCCAGGCGAGGACGGTGAAGCCGATCTTGGTGGAGGTGGAGACGCGGCGGGCCATCTTACCTGTTCTCCGCTGATTGTTTGAAGGTCTCGGGGTGATCGCTCCCTCGCCCCTCAGGGGAGAGGGTTGGGGTGAGGGGTGAAGACCCATCGGTGGGCGTTGCGACACTGAACCCCTCATCCGGCCCTACGGGCCACCTTCTCCCCTCAGGGGCGAAGGGAAGCGTGCTCGAGCCGATCGTCTGATGAGAAGCGCTACGCATCAAGGTTCTTCCCCACGGCGCGCATTAGGAAGACGGCGACGATGTTGGCGATGATGACGGCTACGACGCCACCCGCCGAGCCAGCGCCGATATCGTTGGACAGGATGCCGGTGCGGAAGACGAGGAAGGCGATGTTGGTGGAGGCATAGCCGGGGCCGCCGCCAGTGGTGACGCGGATTTCAGCAAAAATGCCGAGGAGGAAGATGGTCTGGATCAGGATCACGATGGTGATCGCCCGGGCCATGTGCGGCAGGATGATGTAGCGGAAGCGATTGACGGCGTTGGCGCCATCCATTTCGGCGGCTTCGCGCTGTTCTTCGGAAAGGGACTGCAGGGCGGTAAGGAGGATCAGTGTCGCGAAAGGCAGCCATTGCCAGGCGACGATGACGATGACCGAAAAAAGCGGATATTGGTTGAACCAATCGACCGGCTGCAGGCCGAAGAATTTCCAGAGATGCCCGAGCATGCCATAGCCGGGATGCATGAAGCCGTTTTTCCAGATCAGCGCGGCGACGGGCGGCATGACGAAGAAGGGGGAGATGACGATGATGCGTAAAATCCCCTGCCCCCAGATCGGCTGATCGAGCAGCAATGCGAGGAAGGTGCCGCCGATGACGGTGATGAGAAGCACGCCGCCGACGAGGAGGAGCGTGTTGATCAGGGACTGGGTGAAGCTCGGGTCGCCGATGACGTAGACATAATTGGCCCAGCCGGCAAAGCCGGTCATCATCGGGTTGATGAGGCTATAGTTCTGGAACGAGAACCACAGGGTCATGACCAGTGGGACGATCATCCAGATAAAGAGCACGACGACGGCTGGAGCCATCATGGTGCGCGCCAGGGCGCGGGTTTGTTTGGTGGCCATTCTTTTGTGACTTTCTCCCGACGCGCTTGTTCTGCGCTGCGTTCCTCACAGGCACCGTTCTGTCCTCGGACTTGATCCGAGGACCACTCGCAATGCTCACCGGGTGGATGAAGGCCCTCGGATCAAGTCCGAGGGAAGCCCGGTGGGTGTGAATGAATCTTCGAAAATCCGCCTGGCCGAAAGAGGGGTCGATCGGCCAGGCGGCAGTCGGGAGGTTCTACTTAATATATCCCGCGCGGGTCATGTCGCGTGTGGTGGCTTCCTGAGCCTGGGCCAGGGCGTCGTCGGCGCTCATCTGGCCCGCGAGAGCGGCAGAGAAGAGCTGGCCGACATTGGTGCCGATGCCAGCAAATTCGGGGATCGCGACGAACTGGACGCCGGTATAGGGCACGGGCTTGACCGTTGGCTTGGTCGGATCGGCTGAGTTGATCGCAGCAAGGGTCATCGCGGCGAAGGGCGCGGCGGCCTGATAATCCGGGTTTTCATAGAGCGAGGTGCGGGTGCCCGGAGGCACGTTGGCCCAGCCGTCCTTTTCGGCGACGAGGGCGAGATAATCCTTATTGGTCGCCCAATTGATGAATTTCTCGGCCGCTTCGGCATTTTGTGAGGAGGCAGGAATGGCGAGGGACCAGGCCCAGAGCCAGTTGCCGCGCTTGCCGAGGCCATTGTCCGGGGCCTGGGCGAAGCCGACCTTGTCAGCAACGGTCGAGTCATCGGGATTGGTGACGAAGGATGCGGCGACGGTAGCGTCGATCCACATGCCGCACTTGCCCTGCTGGAAGAGGGTCAGGTTTTCATTGAAGCCGTTGGAGGAGGCGCCCGAGGGGCCGGCATCAGCCATCAGCGAGAGATAGGTATCGAGGGTCGCTTTCCACTCGGGCTGATCGAATTGGGGCTTCCAGTTTTCGTCGAACCACCGCGCGCCGAAGGAATTGGACATGGCGGTGAGGAAAGCCATGTTCTCGCCCCAGCCGGCCTTGCCGCGAAGGCAGATGCCGTTGATGTCATTGGCGCGATCGGTCATGGCGCGGGCCGCCTCGCCGATGAATTCCCAGGTCGGGGCATCGGGCATCTCGAGGCCGGCTTTTTCCATCAGGTCCTTGCGATACATGATGAAGGAGCTCTCGCCATAAAACGGTGCGGCATAGAGCTTGCCATCAACGGAGAGGCCACCGCGGATGGCGGGGAGAAGATCGTCGACGTCGTATTCGGCATCGGCGGAAAGCGCATCGAGCGGCTTCAGCCAGCCCTGCTTGGCCCAGATCGGGGCTTCATAGGTGCCGATGGTCATGATGTCATATTGGCCGCCATTGGTGGCGATGTCGGTGGTGACGTTCTGGCGGAGCGTATTTTCTTCGAGCACGACCCAATTGAGTTCGATGCCGGTTTCTTCAGTGAAGGCGCTCGAAAGACCCTGCATGCGGATCATGTCGCCATTGTTCACCGTCGCGATGGTCAGCGTCTGCGCCGACGCGGAGCCGGCCAGGGCAAGCAGAATTGCGCCCGCGAAAAGGGGTGTGAGCTTCATAGATTTCCTCCCAAGGACGAAGCGAGTTTTTGCTCTCGTCTTGAGCAAATGTTCACCAGCTGAGCGAAAGTGTCAAGCGGGGTATTTTTGCTCTTTTGGGATTTTGACTTACTGGAGGAGAAGTGCGGCCGTCGTTTCGTCGGTAATAACGCCATTGGCCAAACCACTTTTAAGGGCGGCGCGGATAGAGGCGGCTTTGCTTCGGCCCATGGCGAGGGCGATGACGGGGCCCTTGGGGATGGGCGCGGAGGCGACGCGATCATTGGTGAGGCCAGGGATCAATTCGCCCGCGGCATCGAAGGTCCAGCCGCAGATTTCCCCGACGGCGCCGGCTTTAAGGAGTTCGGCGTGTTCGGCTTCGGTGATGAAGCCATCGAGGAGCAATGGCGCGTCGGGGCCGAGATGGCCGACGCCGACAAAGGTGATCTGGGCTTGCGCGGCAAGGGTCAACGTCGCTTCGATCATCGCCTGGGTGTGGAGCAGTTGCCGCTCCTTGGCCGAGGAGGCGATGACCGGCAGAGGCATGGGGAAGGAGCGGGCCTTGACCGTATCGGCCACGTTGAAAATGACGTTGTAGAAGGCGGCGGAGCCATCGGGGGCGATATTGCCGGTGAGCGAGACGACCTTGTGGTGCTGGCAGTCCATGGGCTGGAGCTGCTCGATGGCGGCTTTGAGCGTACGGCCAGTGCCGATGGCCATAACGATAGAGTCGGTACTCTTGAGATAGCGCTCGATTTCGGCGGCACCGGCTTCGGCGACACCTATGGTGGTGGACTCCGAGGCGGGATCAGACGGCACGACTTCGCATTGGACGAGGCCGAACCTGTCGGTCAGGCGCTGGGCGAGGTCGAGGCAGCGGCCAATGGGATGATCGAGACGAACTTTTATCAGGCCCTCGCTGACCGAGAGCGAGACGAGGCGCTGCGCGGTCTGGCGCGAAATGCCCATCTTGGCCGCGATCTCTTCCTGGGTATTGCCCGCGACATAGTAGAGCCAGCCGGCGCGGGCGGCGTCGTCGAGCCGGGTCGCAGAATTGTCCTGTCGCGCTGCCATGGTCCTCACCTGTTGCCCCGGATTATTCGCAAGCGTGACGGCTTCGCAAGTTCAATCCGAAATCGCTGTCGCAAACAGCCGCGCTAACGGGGTAAGGAGCGATTAGCATATGTTAATGACATCACGCCCCCGCCGCTTAGATTTTGCGGGCAAATCAGCGATTTGCGTTACTCGCGCAACAGGGATGGACAGGTGGCTGGCGAAGAGATTGAACAAGAAGGTGTCGTCAGGGATCTGATGGTTGATCACGCAGGACAACGCCTTCAAGCGGTTTATTTCGTCGAGCACGGGCAAATCCAGGCCAAGGTGAATGGCCGTTTCTATCGTTTGCCCAAGGGTGACATGCCAGCGGCCGAAGCGGTCCGCGGATTGCTCATCGGGCTTGCCGATGACGGCGGGCGCAAGCGCGAGCAGGCATCCATCTGGGCTGGATGGCTGCCGGGCAAGAAGGAAGATCAGTCACGGATCGAGTGAACTCACTCAGTCGCGCTGAGCCTTGAGATAGCTCGGATCGAAGGCGCAGAGGCGCGCGAGGCTTTCCGGATCCGGCAGGGTGACGATGCGATCGCGCCAGATGGCAAGGCCGAGCCGGCGCAGCATCTGGATGGTGCGGTTGACGTGGACGGTGGACAGGCCAAGCGCTTCGCCCATTTCGGACTGGGTCAGCGGAAGCTCGAAGACACCGCCGGCACGCACGAGGCCGGCGCGATCGAGCCGATGGTGCATTTCGCACAAGAGGTGCCCGACCCGATGGAGCGCATTGCGGCCGCCGAGGCTGACGAGGAGCTCCTGGGTGGCGCTTTGCTCGATGGCGGCGCAGCGCAGAATGGCTGTCATGATCTCGGGATAGAGCTCGACGATGGTGGCGAGGCGGTCGAGATCGACGATGCCGATGGTGCTGGGCGCGAGCGAGATAATATCCTGAGAGACGGGGCTATCGGAAATGAAGCCGAAATCGCAGACATCGCCGGGGATGATGAAGGCGGTGATCTGGCGGCGGCCATCGGGCAGATGCTTATAGCGGCAGGCAAGACCTGAAAGCATGACGCGCATGCCAGGATCGCGCACGCCGTCGCGAACGACATGCTCGCGGGCGCTGAACTGCCGGAACAATTGCGGCGCGCGCCGGACCGCATCCTGGGCCGCATCGGAAAGAGGCGCGACCTCGAGGAGCCGGTTCAGCCACGTCTCGCTCCATCGCGGCGACGGAGACGTGCTCTCGATCATGCCTGACGCACCAAGGCAAAGAGGGCCTGGTGGGACCGATCACCAAGATTGACGTTTGCCGCCTTGGGTTTGTTTTCGTTTTGCAAGGGGTGAGCCATGATTCTTGAAAGAATGGCCGGACCCTAGCCGCCGCAAAGCGCGCGGAAATTCACATATGTTATATGTTTGCGGAATTGCCGATACCAAATGTGTCGACGTAACGCATGTTACTTAAAACCAATCTTTTCCGTTGCTTAGAGGAGCCAGGCGCAGCCGGTCAGGCGGATGACAAGGACTCTTGATCGCCCATGTCGATCTTTTCCGCATGACGTCGCGCAGCGGCGCGGAGGGACGCCGACATGGCACGAACAAGACGGATGCGACTGGTGACTTCGCCATCGTCGAGCCGCACCGGTTCAGGGTCGAATTCGCGCGGCGCGGGCTCGGAGCGCTTCTGTGTAAGAAGCGTCGAGACGACATCGATGAGCACTGCTTCGTCATAGGGCTTATCGAGGCGCGGAACGCCACAGAACCTTTGCGGCACCGGCGCACCGGTGGCGGTGAAGACGACCGGTACGCTACGCCGGACGAGTTCGTCGGCGAGGCCAAACACCGGGATGCCATGAAGGAGATCGTCGAGAATGGCCAAATCGACGCCCCGCCGGCCGAGGAGATGCATTGCATAATAGGGTGTCGGCGCGGGGCCAAGAACCACCGCTCCGAGGCGGCGAAGAGCCTGAGCCAGATCATCGGCGAGGTGCTGATCGTCTTCAACGAGAAGAATGCGCTTACCGTTGAGCAAGGTCTATCTCTCCCATCGGAAAATTCTTTGAAAGCGGACGCGACGGCACGCTGGCGCACCGGTGAACGGTTCATAGAGTTAAGTCGGAGAAACGGCTGTGACACGCCCCTTATGTGTAAAAGACACTAACCTAGTTTAATGCGGGTGCGTTGACGAGACCGGTACTGTGAGGGCCATTCGAAGGGAATCGGCGTGAACGAATACACCGTGATCGACTGCCGTGCCGCGGTCATCAATTCAGAACAAACGATCAAGGCACGCTCGCCCGAAGAGGCAGCGATGCTGGCCATTGGCGAGCCGCTGGCGCGCGGCGGCCACCACCGTCATCTCGTCTGCCGCGTCTACTGGCACCATGAAGGTCAGAAAAACATGGTCCGGCTCTATGCCAAGGCCGCCGCGTAAGGGCAAAAGCCGAGCATTTCTCCAGCGATGACGCTGCGCGGGGTTTGCACCGATCATAACAAGGAACGCTGTCATCGCCGCAAAGATTTTCTGCGGCTGAAGTAGGCCGTGCGCCCTGGCGAATTTGCCATCAGCTGGCAGGAAACCGGCGGACCGCCGGTTTCGCCACCCGAGCGTAGCGGGTTCGGCACGACGCTGTTGCGCCGCGCCCTGCCCGATGACAGGTTACCCTCGAGTACCGTCGAGAAGGACTGGTGTTTCAAGCGGTGGCGCCAATTGTTGGTTGAGAGGCTGTTCGACAGCCGGCAGGGCGCCGGGGCGACCAAAAAGGTAGCCCTGAGCAATGTGGCACCCGAGAGCGGCCAGAAGATCGAACTGGGCTTCCGTTTCGACGCCTTCTACGACGACGACGAGGCCTAGGCGACGGCCGAGCGAAACGATGGTTTCGACGATGCTGGCATTGCGCGGATTGGCCAACTGGCGGACGAAGGACTGATCGATCTTGAGCTTGTCGAGCGGCAGGCTCGATAGATAGTTGAGCGAAGAATAACCGGTGCCGAAATCGTCTATGGCGATCGAGGCGCCAAGGTCACGCAGTTTTTCGAGCGTCTCGACGATCGCGCCGCCCTGAGCGAGAAGGCTCTCGGTCACTTCGATATCGAGCCGGTTTGGCGGGAAGCCACTTTGCAGGAGCGCCGAGGCGATCATGGCGACCACGTCGTCCTGGGTGAATTGAAGCGGCGAGACATTGACGGACAGCCGGCCCGGCCAGTTGTTGGCGACGGCAAGGCGGCAGGCTTCATGCGCGACCCAGGCGCCGATTTCGACAATGGTGCCGTTTTCTTCGGCAAGCGGCACGAAGACGGCCGGCGAGACCGCGCCATGCTCGGGACTGGTCCACCGAAGGAGCGCTTCGACGCCTATGGTGAGGCGCGTTTCCATATCGACCTGCGGTTGAAAGACGAGGCTGAACTCGCTCCTTGCGACGGCACTGCGCAAGGCGAGATCGATCGACTGACGATATTTGAGATCGGCATCGAAGGCGGGATCGTAGTGCGCGCCGCGCTCTGCACGATGGGTTGCAACGGCAAGGGCCATGCGCGCCTGATTGAGGCCAGTTGCGGCCGTTTCTGCATCGCTCGCCCCCCAGCGCAACTCGACGATGATGCGGTGGCCATCTACCTCATAGGGCTGTTCGAGACGGGACAGAATGGTCTCGATCTGGCTCGGGACAAGCGGCTGATCGAGAGCGACGGCAAAGATGTCGCTTTCCATCCGGCCGATGGGTGATGGCGACAGGGCATGAAGGCGCTCGAAAAGCTGGCTGACAGCGGCTTCGACGGTTTGAAAACCGAGGGCGGCGGCGACCTGATCGAGCCGGCGAATCCGCAGAAGGAAAATCCAGACGAGCTGGGTTTCGAGGCGATGATCGACTTCGTCAAGCCAGGCCGCGTGGGACATGGCGCCGGTGCGGACATCATGATTGGCGAGGTAGGCCAGCCGGGCCCGATGCTGGGTCAGTTGCCGGCGGCGGATGGCGCGCTCTTCGAGAAGCCGGATGACCAGGACCGCGACCCCGGCGAGATGGATCGGCATGATCGACAGCGTCAGGCCATAAGCTTCGAGCAGGGCGAAGGCGGCGATCTCCGCGCCGATGGAGATAGCGGCAATCGAGGCGCTGATGCGGACGAGGGCAATGCGCGGCAGGAGGGCGCTGATGGCAAGAAGCAAGGCGCCGACGAGAAGCGTGGGCCAGAAGCCGGGCCACTGAAGGCTGCGGCCGAGCTTAAGTGTTTCGGCGGCGGCGATCTGTACGACCGGGCCGGGAATGATGCCATAGCGCGGAACGAGGAAGAGATCGTGCAATTCGAGCGCGCTGGCGCCGATAACCACCTGGCGATCGCGGATGAGATCGGTATCGACATTACCCGAGAGGAGATCGACTGCCGAGATGCGGGGAATACGCGTCAGATCGATACTGTAGTCGATGCGGATTTCGGCAGGCAGCGGACTTCCGGGCGAAAAACGAGCGGCAATGGATGGGATGTCGCGATCTCGCGCGCGGGCGGGCAGCGCCCAGAGGAGACCGCCTTCGATGGAATCGACATTGACGAGCGCCAGATCGGCATGGGCGGCAAAATCGGGGATCGGAATGTTCCAGACCTCGCGGCCCCCGGCATCGAGCTGACGGAAGGCGGCGAGGTAAGCGTAGCCCCCTGCCCGTTCGAGGCTATCGGCAAGGGCCTGATCTTCGGCGGGGCTCGAGCGGGTGCTGAAATCGATATCGAAGGCGACCTCATAGGCGCCGAGATCCATCAGGCGATCGAGGAGGCGCGCATGGATTGAGCGCGGCCAGGGCCACTGGCCGACTTCCAGCAGGCTGCGCGCGTCGATGTCGACGAAGACGATGTCGCCGGTGGGGACACGGTTCTGCAGGGTGAAGCGGGCTTCGGCAAGACGCGCATCGGCGGGGCCCCAGACGCCGAAGCCGGTGCTGGTGAGGAGAAGCAGCATCGCGAGCGCAGCGGCGATCCAGCGAAACTTGGCGCCGACGGACAGAGGAGCGGTCAAAGTGGCCTGCTTCTGGTCAAAGGGTTTGAGCCTACGATGTGAATGCAGCGCCTGCATTCACATCGGGCCATAAGCACAATCCCATAGCCAGGCTTGCAGCACCTTTAAGCGGGACAGCGGGGATAAGATGAATGCAAACGCGGTGAACGAAGCGTTGCCAATTGAATCTGTTGGCAAATGGCGCCGTGAAGCTGACAAAACGCTGACAAACCGACCTTAATTCCTGTTGATATTGCAGGGGGTTATGGAAACCGGTGAGGGCTTTCGGCGTTGTGGCGCTAGATAGGGTTCGCGGGTGCAGACTGGCTCTCGCGACGGTGGACGAGCAGCGAGGACGATCATGATGATGATGACACGGCGCGCCCGGCAAAGGCGGATGAAACTTGCCCAGATGGCGCTTGTCGCGGGGCTCGCGACGATCATTTTCCTGCCGCGCCTTGAAATGCCGAATTTCGACGGGCTGCAATTGCCGATGGTTTCGACGGTCAACGCTGCGGAAGCCGGCGCGGAATAATTTCTCCGAGCCGCCAAATCCCAGCCAAGCCGCCTACCAATATTAAACATTACAGTTTGCTGACAACGCTAGCCATCTGAAAACAATAATAAATATTTCTGCCTTTCGGAACTTCGATATCGCGGCTGAGTTTCCATCACCGTTGCCTTTGCGACTTTTATGGAGACTTAAAATGCGAAAGCTCGTTATTGGCCTTATGGCTTCTGCTGCTTTTATCGTTCCGTCCATTGCCATGGCGCAGGACGTCGTTGTCGTTGACTCGACTGAAAAGGCTGCCGGTGGCGCCGTTGTCGGCGGTACGGCAGGCGGTGCGACGGGCGCAATCGTAGGCGGCCTCATCTTCGGGCCGATCGGTGCTGCCATCGGCGGTTTTGCCGGCGCGACCATCGGTGCTTCGGCTGGCGTTGAAGCCAACGACATCGACTATGTCCGCATGCACCCGACCGATCCTGTCGTGATCGACGGTACGGTTGACGTGGGCTATGCCATTCCGGAAGCCATCGTCGTGCATCCGATCGAAGGCAATGCCAATGTCGGCTACTTCTATACCAATGACCGCGTGTATTTCGTCGACCTGTCGAACCGCACCGTTGTCTACTCGCCCGGCACGGTTGTTGCTGCGCAGTAATCCCGGAGATGCGGCTGCTCCGGCAGCCGCTCCTCCCACCGCTCAAGCGCCCACTGCCTAGAGGCGGTCAGGGCGCTTATTCATGCCGTCCATCAGGGCCTGTTCGAGGTCCATCTGCTCGAGCACTTCGCGCAGGACGTTGTCATCAAGCTCGCGCGCATCGCGGGCAGCGATAAGTCGGCTGCGGCGCGCCTCAAGAAGACGCTGACCGAGGGCCAGGGCTTCACGCGGATCGGCAGCAAAGCCGCTTTCCTCATTGGACGACGTGCGTAGCGAGCGCCGCGTCATGATATCGGCGAGCCGCTGGGCTTGGGGCGATGGATTGGCCTGGCGGAAGGCTGCCAGCACTTCGAGATTGGCTTCGCTGGCGAGGCGCCGGGCGAGATCGTGTTGCTCCTGAGCAATGGCTTTGTCGTGTCCATCGTCGAGATCGAGCCGTTCGATGAGCCAGGGCAAGGTGATGCCCTGGACGAGAAGGGTCGCGATGGTGACGAGGAAGGCCAGAGCAACGATGGCCTCGCGGTACGGGAACGGCTCGCCGCTGGCGGTGAAATAGGGAACGCCCGCAGCGGCTGCGAGGGTGACGACGCCGCGCATGCCGGCCCAGGAGAGCACGATGTTTTCCTTCGATGTCAGCGGGATCTGGAGGGTCACGCGGCGGCGCGGATCGGGATGCGTCGAGGCTGCAAGGTAGCGGCGGCGCGCGAGAAACGCGGTGGTAAAGACCCAGGCGAAGCGGATGAGAACGGCTGTGGCGAAAATCGCGAGGCCCGCGGCCAGCAGGTCGGTCATGTCGAGGCCGGCATCCATGGCGTCGTCGATGACGAAGCGCAATTGCAGGCCGATATAGGCGAAGACGAAGATCTCGAGGAGCGTGTCGATGGTGCGCCAGAACTGACGCTCCTGCATGCGCTCTTCGTAGCCGGACTGGGTGCCATGATGACCGAGGGCGAAGCCGGCAGCGACGACGGCGAGGACGCCCGAGGCGTGGAGCTCTTCAGCCAGGAGATACGCGGCGAAGGGCACGATGACCGAGATGACGGTGGCGAGCGACGGATTGGAGAGGTGCCGGCGCGCGAACTGGGCGCCCTGCCCGATAATGAGACCAAGGGCGATGCCGACAAGCGCGGCATAGATGAAATAGGTCGGGGTATTGTCGATGAAGGCGTGCGTGCCGGTGGTGGTGGCGACGGCAACGGCCAGAAGCGTCAACGCGGCGGCGTCGTTGATGAGGCTCTCGCCCTTGAGGACGGTCATGAGGCCCGAGGGAAGCCCTGACCTGCCGCCGATGGCGATGGCGGTGACGGCATCGGGCGGGGCAACGATGGCGCCGAGGATCAGCGCGGTGGCCAGCGGCATGCCGGGGATGGTCCAGCTCGCGACAGTGGCGATGGCGATGGCTGAGGCGAAGACCAGGAAGACGCCGAGATTGACGATGGAGCCCAGGCGGCGGGCAAAGCTCGTGAACGAAAAGCCGGACGCGGCCGAAAACAGCAAAGGCGGCAGCACGATGCCGAGAATGACTTCGGGGGCGAGCTCGAGCCGGTGGAGGCCGGGAATAAAGGAAGCGGCGAGCCCGACTATGGCGACGAGAAGCGAGGGCTGGAAATTGCTGCGCTCGGCAAAGGCGCTGATGCCGATGGCGACGATGACCACGATCAAGATTTCGGCAAACATCACGCACTTCCGATTGGCGGATAGACTTTCGGTTTAGCCTGCGTTAAGCCTAAGTGAAGCAGTTTCACCTATCAAAATCAGCAAAACTTAACATTTCCACGGCAGCCTGTTGCGGACTGCAATCGGCAGGCTGGGCTAGGCCGGGGGACGTTTTGGCACTGTCTGATACGCAAAAGGAATTGGTCAGTATCGCCTTTGCACTCGTTGCGCTGGGTGGATGCGTGGCATTTGCCGCCGAGACGGTGACGGTGGTGCAAAAGGATCGGCGATTTTCGTCTGACAGCGTGACGATCGCAGCGGGAGACACGATCCACTTCACCAATGACGACCCCTTCATCCATCAGCTTTATACAGAATCCGACGCGTTCAGTTTTGCGACGCCCGAACTGGCCACCGGTGTTCCGACCGATGTGACTTTTCCGGTGGCGGGCACGTATCAGGTGCTGTGCAAGATTCATCCGCGCATGAACCTGACGGTCAACGTCGAATAGGCCCAGCCGCCGTGCCGGGAGGCACCGTTTCATGTCCATCCGCGTCAAAATCCTCATCGCCTGCCTTAGCCTCACACTGATTACGGTGTTGATGGGCTTGTTCAGCCAGCGCTCGCAGCACGAGCTTGGGAACATCGCCACGCGCATCTATGACGAGGCCTTCATGGCCGTGAGCTATATGCGCGAAGCGCAGAACGGGCTGATGAGCCTTGCCGTCGAATATTCAAAACTCGGCGAGAATGCCGGGCAGAACGAGACGGCCAAGCTGCTGACAGCAAAGGTGCCCGATATTCTCGAAAGCCTGCAGGTGGCGCACGACCGGGCAATGTCCCGCGAAGGCTCGGCGGCGACCGAGAGGCTGATCGGGGAAATCGAGCATCTGGGCAATGGTGCAAGCTCGCTCGTGCCGGGCGGGCTCTTCCCCGAATTCGTGCATCTGCAGGATGGGTTCAACACTGCCGTCGAAGTCTATGCCGGAGACGGCTACCTTTACCGGCAAAGTGTCGAACAGACGATCGAGCGCTCGACCCAGGATATCGGCATCGTCATCGCGCTTTCCGTCATCGCGGCTTTCGGCATCACCATCATTCTGAGCCGCTCGATCATGCCGGCACTGCACGAAGTGGTGCGGATCGCCAAATCAATCGCCGGGGGAAAGCTCGACAATGCCATTGCCGAGGGCGGACGCGGCGAAACCGGGGAAATGCTGGTGGCGCTATCCGCCATGCAGACAAGCATTGCCGAGAACGTGGCGCGCATCAATGCGTTGATGGCCCAGCAAGCCTCGAGCCATGCCGGAGAAATGGCGATCCAGCATGGCCGGTTCGAAGCGGCCCTCAACAACATGACGCAGGGCCTGTGCCTCTTCGACGCAGACGGCAAGCTGACCATTTTCAACTGGCGTTTCGTCGAGATGTTCGGCGAGCCGACGGTGGGCACGGCGGGCGACACGCTGATGGCGGCGCTCGAACTCAGCCCGCGACCAAGCCTTAAGGATAGCGGCGTATCGCTCTGCGACCTGCCTGACGGGCGCGTGGTGGCGGTGGCGCATCAGCCGGTCGAGGGCGGCGGTTGGGTCGCGACCTATGAAGACGTGACCGAGCGGCGGCGCGTCGAGGCGCGCTTTGCCCATATGGCGCGGCACGATGCGCTGACGGGCCTGCCCAATCGCGTGCTCTTCCGCGAACATATCGAAGCCGCCCTCACCCGCAGCCGGTTCAAGGCCTTTTCGGTGCTGAGCCTCGACCTCGACGGCTTCAAGACTATCAACGATACGCTCGGCCATCCTGTGGGAGACCGGCTGCTCGAGGGGGTGGCCCAGCGCCTCCAAACCGAAGCGGCCGAGGCCGATATCGTCGCCCGGCTCGGCGGCGACGAATTCGTGGTCATCCAGCAAAATTCGATCGACATGCCCGCACTGGCGCAAAGGCTGATCGACGCGCTGCGCCAGCCGTTCTCGATCGATGGGCACACCGTTACCGTCGGCGTCAGCATCGGCATTGCCTCGACCGACGACCTCAAGGAAGAGCCGGATACGGCGGTGGCCGATACCCTGCTCAAAAATGCCGACTTGGCGCTTTATCGAGCCAAATGGGATGGCCGCGGCACTTATCGCTTCTTTGAAGCGGAGATGGATGCACGATTGCAGGCGCGGCGCGAAATGGAAATGGACCTGCAAACGGCGCTCGAAAGCGAGCAGTTCGAGGTCTACTACCAGCCGCTGGTCGACACCGAGCGCAATCGCGTCGCCAGATTCGAGGCTCTGCTGCGCTGGCATCACCCCACGCGCGGCAAGGTGCCGCCATCCGAATTCATTCCGGTGGCCGAAGAAACCGGCCTCATCCGCGCCATTGGCGCCTGGGTGCTCGAGCAAGCCTGCCAGCAGGCGGCCAACTGGTCGGATGACGTCAAGATCGCGGTCAATCTCTCGCCGGTGCAGTTCAACGGCAATCTCGTGAATATCGTCGCGGGGGCGCTGATGAAATCGGGGATCCGGGCGCAGCGGCTGGAACTCGAAATCACCGAGAGCCTGCTGCTGCAGGACAATGGCTCGGTACTTGAGACGCTTCACCAATTGCGTGCACTCGGCGCCCGTATCGCCATGGACGATTTCGGCACCGGCTATTCATCGCTGAGCTATCTGCAGCGCTTCCCCTTCGACAAGATCAAGATCGACCAGGCGTTCATCCGCCAGCTGCCGGAGAAACACGACAGCGTCGCGATCGTGCGGGCGGTGATCGGGCTCGGCAAATCTTTGGGCATGGCGATCATCGCCGAAGGGGTCGAGACGGCGGAGCAGCTCGCCATGCTGCAGGCTGAGGGGTGCTGGGACGTGCAGGGCTACTTTTTCAGCCCGCCGCGCACGGCGCAGGACGCGACGCGCTTTGTCGATACACTCGAACTGCGCGCCGGCGCCGCCTAAGCCAGGAGACCGCGGCGAATGGCTTCGGCAACGGTATGCACGCGGTTGCGAGTGCCGAGCTTGCCGGTGATATTTTCGATGTGCTGATTGATGGTGCGGGTGGAAATGCCGAGCTCGGCAGCGACCGCTTCGGAGGTGAGGCCGCGCGCCGAGAGCTCCATGATCTGGCGTTCACGCGGGGTGAGGATGGCTTCGCTCGTCGTCGCATCTTCACGCAGACCACGCGCCTGCATCAGCAGGGCATAGCAGACGATCTGCAGCGGCAGGATGAGTGCGGACAGATCGCGCTCCTCGCCGACAAAGGCGGCGACGCCGCGCGTCTTGCTTTCAAAGGTGATCGGCACAAGCGTTGTGCTCACGAAGTCGTATTGGACTGCAAACGGATGACGCGGATCGTCCACTGCAATGACATCATGCTGGACGCCTCCACGCGCGAGATTGTCGGCGAGTGACCGGCTGATGGAGTTGCTGCCATTGTCGGTCACAGCGAGCCACCAATCGCGGCGGGCTGGATTGCTGTCCCAGAGGCGAACCGAGTCTTTTTTAGCAAGCGGGAAATCGAGCAGGAAGGCGCTACGGTATAGAAGTTGGGAGGCCAGATCGCCGAGAAGCTGTTCGATCTCGGCGTCGCTCGCAGCAAGATGAATGCGCTGGAGCATATCGTCTACGAATGGCAGCATGCCGCGCGGGTCCCTCCCCCGGTAGTCGTTCTAGAGTAGATCGCGCTTGAGCGCTTCGGCGACCGTGTGGACGCGATTTTTGGTGCCGAGCTTTTCGGCGACGTTATCCATGTGCTGCGTGACAGTGCGGGCGGACATGCCCAATTCCTCGGCCACTTGCTGGGCACTGAAGCCTTGCGAGGAAAGCGAGATCACCTCCCGTTCGCGCGGCGTCAGGCTCGGCCGGCCAGCGAAAACGCCGGATGTGCGCAGGACCCTCGCCTGCGCAAAAAGACTGTAGCTCAGCATCTGCAGCGCCCGTTCCTCTTCGGGCGACAGGTGCTTTTCGCCGCAAAGGGCAATGAGACCGGCGACATCGTCGGTGAACTTGATCGGCACGATGGCAAGGTTAATCATGTCCGTCTTGCGGGCGAAGGCGAACACGGGATCGCGCGGGTCGGAAAAGCGCGTTTCGTCGAGATATTGTACGCCGCCTTTATCGACGATGTCCGCGGCGACTTTGGTCGAAGTTCGGAGACCGTTCGAGACATATTGATCCCACCAACCGGCGCGCGCGGAGCTGCTGTCGAGGATCAGCGCGGCGGACTTGAACGCATTGGCATATTCGACGAGATAACCGCTGCGGAAACCGAGGTCGGCCGAAAGATCAGCCAGGATATCGATGATATCGGTGTCGTTAAGGGCTTTGCGAATGCGCCCGAAATAGGTCTCGGCAAGAGCGAGCATGTTTGGCGTACCGAACCGCGAAAACGGAACAATCGGCTGCTTGGACTAGAATCCTTCTCCAGAATACGCATGCATTGGAAGAACTTCCATCGTCATTTTTACGGAGTACAGACAATGGCCCCGGCAAAAAAGACGATGTCAAAGCTACCGATTTTCCGAGATATCCGAGAGGGTTAGTGTGATCTGGCATGACGCCGATAGCGTCACGCGAAACCCGCTTCGGTCTTGAGGCATTTGCCTGCGTCCCCCCGCGCCGAAGCGGGCTCGCGCGATTCGTTCAGCCCCTGTCCGCTGCCCCCGGTTCGATCAGCGAATGCGCTTGCCATCCTTGCCGAAGACGAGGAGCGCGGAGGGATGGAAGCGCGCCTGATAGCGATCGCCGGGCTTGAGGGTGCGGTTATTGTCGGTGGCAAGGGTGAGAAGCGTACGGCCTTCGCCGCGGGCATAGGCATAGGTTTCGCCGCCCAGATGCTCGATAATCTCGACCTTGGTCTCGAGCGCGGCGGCGCCTTCGGGATCGAAATGTTCGGGACGGATGCCGACGGTTACGGGCGTGCCGGCGGGGACGGCGACCGGAGACGGCAGGAGCTGGCCGGGGAAATCGGCCAGGCGAATGCCGCCCGCTTCGGCGGTGCCATCGAGAAGGTTCATCTTGGGCGAGCCGATAAAGCCGGCAACGAAGAGATTGTCCGGATTATCATAGAGTTCGAGCGGCGAGCCGGCCTGCTCGATGATGCCATCGCGCAGCACGACGATCTTGTCGGCCAAGGTCATGGCCTCGACCTGATCGTGGGTGACATAGATGATGGTGGTCTGGAGTTCCTTGTGGAGCCGGGCGATCTCGATGCGCATATGCACGCGCAGTTCCGCGTCGAGATTGGAGAGGGGTTCGTCGAAGAGGAACACATCGGGATGACGGACGATGGCGCGGCCAATGGCGACGCGCTGGCGCTGGCCGCCCGAAAGCTGCTTGGGGAAGCGGTCGAGCAATGCGCCGAGTTCGAGAATGCGGGCGGCTTCGCCGACGCGCTGGGCGATTTCTTCCTTCGAGGCGCCGGCGAATTTGAGCGCGAAGCCCATGTTTTCACGCACCGTCATATGCGGATAGAGCGCATAGGACTGGAACACCATGGCGATGCCACGATTGGCGGGATCGACGTCGTTCATGCGCTTGTCGCCAATGAAGAGGTCTCCCGAGGAGATCTGTTCAAGCCCGGCAATCATGCGCAGGAGCGTGGACTTGCCACAGCCCGAGGGGCCGACAAAGACGACGAACTGCTTGTCTTCGATATCGAGATCGACGCCCTTGATGACGTTGACCGAGCCGAAGGACTTTTTCACATTGCGAAGTTTCAACCCGGACATGCGAGCACTCCTCAGACAGCGGTGAGCGTTGCGACGGTGCGGCCAAGCCGCTCGTTGGTGACAGTGACGGTGATCGGGCCCTTGCCGGTCGAGCGTAGCCAGAAGCCGGTGGAACCCGCGCGGAGCGGGACAAGACCGGGGCCGATGCGGGTGGCGGCACCCGAGACTTTGATCGAGACCGGTTCTGGGAAGAAGGGCAGCTTCTTGCCGGACTGATCGAGAGCGCGGACGAGAACACGGACCGTATCGCCTTCCGAACCGATCTCGGTGGCGTCGGGCACGACCTGCAGTTCATGGGCGATGGGGTCGGCGATGAACTTGACGGTTTTGACCGCCTTGCCATCGATATAGCCGGTGATGGTGGCATCTTCCCAGGACATGCCCCAGAGACCGAGCTCTTCTTCGCTGAGGTCTTCGCGCTTGATAACGACCGGCGCGTGGGGGAGATGCGGGAAAGCCTGACGATCGGGGCCGAGGCGCTTGGGCGTGTTGTTCCCGTAGGCGAGTTCGACTTCGTCGCAATTGGTGAGGATCATCAGCGGCAGAACGCCACCGATATTGCGCTCGCCACGGGCCCAGAAGGTGACGGGCTTGAGGATGATCTCGTCTTCCGGCTCGCATTGGCTGGCATAGGCGAAGGCAGCAAATTTCGGCTCACGGAACATATCCATGACGCCGTGGTGGCAGAGGCGATCACCCGAGCCAAAGTCCTTGTGCGTATTATAATCGAAGGCGCACCAGCCGATGCAGCCGGCGATCTGCGGATCGCCATAGGCAGCATTCATGACTTCGAGGTGCCGGCGCACATGCTCGGCCTGGCGCTGCTCCTGATCGTAGGACTTGGTCGGGTACATGTGACCACCATATTCGGTGATCATGTAAGGCACGACGCGGTCCAGGCCGGTGACTTCCTGCTGCGGACGCAGCGGCGTGCGCGGACGGTTGCCGCCCCATTCCTCGTTGCCGAGGATAAAGTCGTTCATGGTGTAGACGTCTTCGAGCAGTTCGCTATCGGTGATGTAGCGGACGCCGCCGGTGGGGCGGGTTGGGTCGAGTTCGCGCGCCAGCTTGTTGGTGCGGACGTAGAAGTCGTGATTGTCCTGCGATTCATTGATGCGGACGCCCCAGATGACGATCGAGGGGTGGTTCCAATCGCGCGTAACCATGCGGCGGACGTTTTCGACCGATTCATCCTGCCATGCGAGCGGACCGATATGCTGCCAGCCGGGGATTTCCTCAAAGACGAGGAGGCCGAGTTCGTCGCAGGCGTCGAGGAAATAGTGGCTCTGCGGATAGTGCGAGGTGCGCACCATGTTGAGCTTGAGCTCGTGCTTGAGGATTTCAGCATCCTTGACCTGGGCCGATTTGCCGAGGGCATAGCCGATATAGGGGAAGGACTGGTGGCGGTTGAGGCCACGAAGCTTAAGCGGCTTGCCGTTGAGCTTGAAACCTTCGGGGGTGAACTCGGCGCTGCGGAAACCGAAGCGGATATTTGCTACGTCCTGGCCGGTGGCGGTGTCGACGGTGACTTCGAGGCTATAAAGGGTCGGGGTCTTGAGATCCCAAAGCGTGATGCCTGAGAGGTCGTTGAAAGCGACTTCGACCGTCTCACCGGTGATGGCGGCATCGGTCGTGGCGATGGTGTTGCCTGAGGCGTCCTTGATTGCCGCGACAAGCGTGCCCGAGAGCGCTTGATCTTGCGGATTGGCCAGCGCGATGCGGGCGCGGACGGATTTTTTGTCGGCGAGGACGTTCGGCGTTTCGACTTTGGCATTGCCGACAAAGATGGGCGCGGTGACGCGGAGCCAGGCTTCGCGGTAGAGGCCGGCATAGGTCAAGTAGTCGATCTGGCCGCCGAAGGGCGGGATCTCAGGGTTTTCACTGCCATCGATCGTGACGGTGAGGACGTTTTCGCCATCATTCAGCTTGCCCGTCAGGCGGCCTTCGAAGGGCGTGTAGCCATCTTTATGGGCCGCGATTTCCTCGCCATTGAGGAGAACACGGGCATTGGCCATGGCGCCATCAAACACGACTGAGACGTCCTTGCCCTGCCAGGCGGGGTCGGCGGCGAAGCGCTTTTCGTAGGTGAAGACGCGCTGATAGGTCTTCTCGTCGAAATAGGAGAACGGCAGCTCCACGGCGTTGTGGGGCAGGCGAACGGTCTCGCTGCCTTCGAAGAGCCAGCCGGAGTTAAAGTCGATCAAGGGACGCATATTCAGTTTCTACTTAACGGCGCCCAGCATGCCTTCGACGAAGCGGCGCTGGAGCAGGAAGAAAATAACGAGGGTGGGAAGCGTGGCGAGCACGGTGCCAAAGAGCAGCATGCCGTAATCGGGCGTGTAGGCCGAAGTCAGCGCCGAAAGGATCAGCGTGATCGTCTTGTTGTCCGCCGTTTGCAGCACGATCAGCGGCCAGAGGTAATTGTTCCAGTTGGCCATGAAGACAATGATGGTCGCGGCCGCATAGGTCGAGCGCATCACCGGCATGTAGACGTAAAGAAAGATCTGCCACTCGTTGAGGCCGTCGATCTTGGCAGCATCGCGCAGCTCGCTCGGGAACGCTTTGGTTGCCTGGCGGAAGTAGAAGATGATGAAGATCGAGGCCACGGTCGGCAGGATCGCCGCGACGAAGGTGTTCACGAGCTTTGCCTGCGAAAACATGACAAAGAGCGGAACCATCATGGCAGCAAACGGGATCGAGAGCAGGAGCAGCAGCAGCGCGAAGAGCTTTTCGCGGATGCGCGAGCGGAACATCTCGAAGCCATAGCCAGCGAGCGAAGAAACGACGAGCGTCAGCGCCGTGCCGACGACGGCGATGATGGCCGAGTTCATGAAGATGCGAGGGGCATCGACCGTGGCAAAGAACGTGGCGGCATTGGCAAAGAGCGCACCGCCGGGTGTGGTCTTGCCGCGGATGATATCTGCCGACGCGTTGGTCGCGCCGATGATCATCCAATAGAACGGGAAGACCGAGATAAAGGCGGCAAGGCTCAGAAGCGCATAGACGAGGCCGCGGCGGAGAAGAGCGGGGTTCATGACGACTTCACCTTGCGATCACGCGCCACGAGGAATTGCAGGAAGCTCAGGATGGCGACCACCAGCACGATGACCCAGGACACGGTGGCCGAATAGCCGAAGCTGGGCATGAATTTGAAGGTCAGGTTGTAGATATAGAGCGACAGGGTGACGGTGGAATCCGAAGGGCCGCCAGTGCCGCCAGTGAGGTTGAAGACCTCGTCAAAGAGCTGCAGCGTGCCGATGGTGGAGACGACAGTGGTAAAGAGGATGACCGGCTTGAGCATGGGGATGGTCAGGTAGCGGAACCGGGCCCAGGCTGGAACGCCATCGATGCGCGCAGCTTCATAGATCGAGCGATCGATGTTCTGAAGCGCTGCCAGATAAAAGATCATGTTGTAGCCGGTCCAGCGCCAGGTGATGGCGATGATGATGGTGACCTTGGCCCAGAAGGGGTCGCCCAGCCAGGAAATCGGCGAGGCGATGAGATGGAGCGCCATGAGCGTCTGGTTGATGATGCCATCGACCGCGAACATCGACTTGAAGATGGTGGAATAGGCGATCAGCGAGGTGACGCAGGGCAGGAAGATCGCCGTGCGGAAAAGACCGCGGAATCTGAGGGTCGAGTCATTGAGCGCGACGGCAAAGAGCAGCGCCAGCGTGATCATGATCGGCACCTGCACGATGAAGAACGTGAAGGTATTGATCAAGGCGCGGATAAAGACGGGGTCTTTGGTGAGGCGCTGGATATTGGCGAAACCGCCGAAGCTGAGGTTCATGCCCTTGCCGACCTGGAAGCTCATCCAGAGCGACCAGACGATTGGATAGATCATGAACAGCCCGAGCAGGACCAATGCCGGCATGACGAAAAGCCAGCCATTTATCCGCTCACTGCGCGCGAGACCCGATTGCGCCACGACAGACTCCTTGCCCTTGGAGTGATCTCATAGCCATCCCTCAAGCCGGCTCATCGAACCTAAGGATGGCATCAAACAGAACCGTCCAACCCACACCATGGGTGCGCTCCAAGGCCCCGCGATCGCTCGCGAATCCCAGGGGAGGACGGAAAAAGGGGAGCGGATGAACCGCTCCCCTTCGCCATTACTGCATCTGCTGCTGGGCCTGATCGTTGATGGCCTGGAGGGCCGCATCGATATCGCCACCCTGGATGATGGTGGGCAGCTGGGCCGCCACGGCGGCATCGACTTCGGCAGTAAAGGTGCCGTAGTCAACGCTCGGGATCTGACCGAGCCAGGTCGAGAAGTTCTGCCAGACGGGCGCGCCGCCGAAGAACTCGTCGGATGCCTTATAAGCTTCGCCTTCACGCGCCGAGAGGAGCGAACCGACGGCACCGCGCTTGATCAGGATGTCCTGGTAGAAATCCTGATCGCCAGCCCAAACGGTCTTGAAGAAGTCGATGGCTTCTTCCTTGTTGTCCGAGGAGGACAGGAGGAACCAGCTCGAACCGCCCTGATTGGACGCATTGACCGAGCCTTCCATGTCAAGACGCGGAATGGGAGCGACAGCCCACTTGCCGGACTGATCGGCATTGGCCTTGATGGTAGCGGTGATCCAGACGCCGACCGGCACCACGGCAACTTCGCCATTGGTGAAGGCACCGGTATATTCGGCCCAGCCGGAAACCGGCTTGACGAGGTCAGCCTGATAGAATTTGGCGTAGGTTTCGAGGGCCTTCTTGAGGGCGGCATTGTCCGTGATGTGAAGCGAGCCGTCTTCGTTGAAGTACCATTCGCCAGCCGACTGCATCATCATGCGGATGACGCCGGTGTCGTTCATGTCGAGGTCGAGAAGTTGCTTGCCGGTCTTTTCCTTGACGGCCTGGCCGATTTCGACAAGGCGATCCCAGGTGATGTTTTCGAGATCGGCAGCGGTAAAACCGGCTTCTTCGAGGTAGTCCGAGCGGTAGAAGAGACCGGTCACGCCGGAGTCGAACGGCACCGAGTAGGATTTGCCATCGAGAGTTGCGGCAGCGACCTTATAGGGCGCGAAGACCG
Source organism: Devosia soli (assembly GCF_000970455.1). Classification (GTDB taxonomy): domain Bacteria; phylum Pseudomonadota; class Alphaproteobacteria; order Rhizobiales; family Devosiaceae; genus Devosia; species Devosia soli. The sequence goes on from NZ_LAJG01000005.1 coordinate 574,464, forward strand.
ACATATCGATCGAGTCCGAGAGCGGCTCGAAGGCGCCAGGGAATGACTGCAGGTATTTCTGAGCAATGTCGTCCTGGATCAGAACGATATCGGGAAGACCTTCGGTGCTGCCAGCAAGAAGCTGGGTCTGGAGCTTGGCGCGGATGTCGTCCTGGCTCGCAGTGTCATCGACATTGAAGGTCGTTTCCGGATGGGCCTTGGTGTAGATTTCACCAGCTTCGCGCATGGTGTCGCCATTGAAGGCCTTATCCCAGACCCAGACCGAGATTTCACCGGCCGAGGCAGACGCCGCAGCGACGGTCACGATGCTGATACCGGTCAGAGCAACGCAAAGGGTGCGCTTCCAGCGCGTGGACATATCTGTCATAGTTTCCTCCCATAGAGGTGGTCCTCTCCACCTTGAAGGAGACTGTAGCCGCTAAAATTCCAGCGCGCAAATAATTTCAGTAAATTTTTACTGCGTTATTTTTCAACGGGTTGGCGGGTGCTTGCGCGCCAAACCAGTTTGGATGCCAGGGTGATCTGCTTGGCAAGATCACGCCCCCCTACCCGCTCGAGCAGAAGCTCGATTGCCGCCTCGCCGATCTCTTCGGCGGGCAGATGGACCGTGGTCAAAGGCGGATTGAGGAACTGGGCCACGGAAATATCATTGAAGCTCGCGACGCCAATATCAGCCGGAATCGCGAGGCCGCGCTCATGGATGGCGCGATAGGCGCCGATGGCCATTGAATCGTTAAAGGTGACAATGGCATCGAACGGACGGCGATCGGCGAGCAGTTCGCGGGTGAGGCGATAGCCGCCTTCTTCGGTATTGTCGCCGGAGCGGAAAAGGCGATCATCAAACCAGCCGGCAGCCGTCATCCAGTGAACGAAGGCCTGAGCGCGCCGGTCGCCCCAACCGATATAGGCAATGCGGCGATAGCCGCGCTGAGAAAGGGCCGCAAGCAGCTTTTCCATCGCCGACCAGAGATCGGCCGAAACGGAATCGATGTCGTCATCGGGCGGGACGTGATCGGCAAAGACGATCTGGCGCGAATGGTGGCGGAGCCACTCGGTTTCTTCTTCGTCGTGGCGGCCGATGACGATGGTACCGGATGCATCCTGAAGGAGGTTGGCAGCGGGACGCGCGTCTGTGTGGTAAACTTTTACCGTTTCGATCTTGAGGGCGGCGCAGCGGCGCTCGATGCCGAGGCGCATGGCGACATAGTATGGATCGACCAGCTCGCGTTCTGGAGCAAGGAAATGCACCAATGCAACCTTGGTCAGGCCCTGCTGCTGGTTGGCGCGATTGCGGCTCCGCGGGGTCGAATAGTTGAGCGCTTCCGCTGTCTCGATGATCGCCTGGCGCTTGCGGGTCGAAATCGAGAGCGTCGTATCGTAATTGAGGACGCGCGAAACCGTAGCGCTCGAAACGCCGACTGCCGCTGCGATTTCCTTGAGGGTGACCATGGGGCGGCACGCTACAGGCAGGGGCCGCGCCGGGTCAACATCGCGTGCTAACGACACGCTGTTCGGTCAAGTGAGTTTTTCTCACCGTTTTGGACGGCGGTAGTGCTGATCGACGCGGCGAACGTTTCTACGCCTAGGCACCGGGGCGGACGAGCACCCGGCCCTTGATGGCGCCCCTGAGGATGCGGGAGGCCGCTTCGGGGAGTGCGTCGAGGCCGATCTCTTCGACCATTTCGGCATAGGCGGCAATATCGAACAGTCCGGTAAGGCGCGCCCAGGCGGCGATGCGGCGATCATAGGGTTGCATGACACTATCGATGCCGAGGAGATTTATGCCACGCAGCAGGAACGGCAGTACGTTGGTGTTGAGGCCGATGCCGGCGGTGTTGCCGAGCGCGGCGACCGAGCCGCCATACTTGACCTGCTTCAGCGCCTTGCCCAGCACATTGCCGCCGACGCAATCGACGACGCCGGCCCAGCGCGCTGGCTCAAGGGGCTTGTCTGGTTCATTTAGGAAATCCTCGCGCCCCAGGATGCTGGATGCGCCCAAGGCAGATAGAGCGCCGGCATTTTCCGGGCGGCCGGAAAGGGCGGTGACGGCGTAGCCGAGGCGCGAGAGGATCGAGACGGCGATGGAGCCGACGCCGCCGGATGCGCCCGTGACCAGGACGTGTCCGCCAGCGACGTTGAGGCCTTCGGATTCGAGCCGATCGATCGCAAGCATCGCGGTTAGGCCGGCTGTCCCGACAATCATGCTGTCGCGGGCAGAAAGGCCCTTGGGGAGCGGCACGAGCCAATCTCCATTGACGCGGGCGCGCTCGGCGTAACCGCCCCAATGGTTTTCCCCGACGCGCCAGCCGGTGAGCACCACAGCATCGCCGGGGGCATAACGGGCGTCGGAACTTTCGCGGACCGTGCCGGTAAAATCGATGCCGCAGATATGGGGATAGGTGCGGACGAGACCGCCCTGCCCTGTCAGGCACAGGCCATCCTTATAGTTGAGGCCGGCCCATTCGATGTCCACGGTGACGTTGCCCTCGGGCAGGCGGACATCGTCGAGGGTTTCAACCGCACTGGCGACGGAGCCGTCATCGGCCCGATGAGTGACAAGGGCACGGAAACTCATGGGGCACTCCTCAGCGCGGGGTTTGACTCAAAATAGACTTGATGGGGACAATGTCAAAACCGGGTTCGGGCCACCGGATCGGAAAGGGCGATATGTAGAATTGTCCGGAAAACCGGCCTCGGATGACGGAAATATTGCAGGCGACTTGATTGGTTCAGGTTTTTTGATAGACACTGGATATCCTTCAGCCTGAAAGCTTTATGTCCCATGAGCCGCAATTTTCTGGTCGTCGACCCGGAAGAGGACATCGAGGTTCTCAAGGGCCTGGCCTCGCCGATCCGGGTGCGGATATTGAAATTGCTGCATCTGCAGGGGCCGATGAACGGCAATGACATTGCCGACAAGCTAGACCTGCCGCAATCGACGGTTTCGACTAATCTGCAGATCCTTGAAAGCGCCGGGCTGATCCGCACCGAGACGCAGAAGGCGCGCAAGGGCAACCAAAAAATCTGCCACTCGACGTTCGACGAAGTGCTGGTGATGTTCAAGGACGACATCCAGCCGCTCAGTTCGAACACCATCGAGGTGGCGATGCCGCTCGGGCTTTATACGAGCTGCGAAGTTTCAGCGCCGTGCGGGCTTTGTTCGACCGAGGGGATCATCGGGCTGCTCGATGTGCCCGAGACCTATCTCGAGCCCGATCGCATGAAGGCGGGGCTCATCTGGTTCACCAGGGGCTTTCTCGAATATCAGTTTCCCAACAATGCCAAGCTGGCTCAGAATACAATCGAAGTGCTTGAATTTGCACTGGAATTGAGTTCGGAAGTGCCGGGCACATCGGCAGATTGGCCGAGCGATATCACGCTTTCGGTCAATGGCAACGAGATCGGCACCTGGACCTCGCCGGGCGATTTCGGAGACAAGCGCGGCGTCTATACGCCGGACTGGTGGAAGCTCAAGGGCAGCCAATATGGCAAGCTCAAGAGCTGGCGGGTGACCAATGAGGGCACCTATGTCGACGGGGTCAAGATTTCACCGGTTTCACTGGTGGATCTAGATCTTTCCAATCACCACTCTATCCGCCTGCGGATCGCGGTGAAGCCCGAAGCCAAGCATCCGGGGGGCATCAATATTTTCGGGCGCGGTTTTGGAAACTATGACCAGGACATCATCATGCGGCTGCAGACGGCGCGGTAGCGCTTGGGCGGACCATTGGCGGCTTTGAAGCGGCGCCGATCAAAAATCATACAAAAGCGGACTTGGCGCCTTGCGCAGGCCGATATGCGTCCTCTATAACCGTTTTACTGATCCAAATCAGAAAAACGGATTGAATGGGAGGACGGGGTGAAGGCTTCTGTCATTGCAAATAAGGACTACACGATCTCTAAAATCGATGATCGTGTCTATGGGGCATTTTTGGAGCACCTCGGCCGCGCCATTTACGAAGGGATTTACGAGCCTGACCATCCGACGGCCGACAAGGACGGGATGCGTGGCGACGTCGCCAAGCTCGTAAAGGACCTCAATGTACCTGTGGTGCGCTATCCCGGGGGTAACTTCGTTTCCGCCTATAACTGGGAAGACGGGATTGGACCGCGTGAGGAGCGCCCGGTTCGTCTCGACCTTGCCTGGCACACCTCGGAAAGCAACGCCGTGGGCGTGCATGAATTTGCCGACTGGTGCGCCACCGTCGGCACCGAGATGATGCTGGCCGTCAACCTTGGTTCGCGCGGCGTCGACGAGGCCCGCAGCTTCCTCGAATACGTCAATCATCCCGGCGGCTCCTATTGGAGCGACCTCCGCATCAAGAACGGCCGCAAGGAACCGTGGAACGTCAAGATGTGGTGTCTCGGCAACGAGATGGACGGCCCCTGGCAGGTCGGCCACAAGGATGCCGATGAATATGGCAAGCTCGCCGCCAATACCGCCCGCGCCATGCGCATGTTCGACAAGAACCTCGAACTAATCGTCTGCGGTTCGTCGCATTCGGAAATGCCGAGCTTCCCCGATTGGGAACGCATCGTGCTCGAACATACCTATGACCATGTGGATTACATCTCGCTCCACATGTATTTTGCCAACCGCGACGACAATACGCCGAACTATCTCGGGCTCAGCGAAAAGCTCGACCGCTATATCGAGACGGTCGCTTCGACGATCAAGCAGGTCAAGCACAAGAAGCGGTCCAACAAAGACATCTACATCTCCTTCGACGAATGGAACGTCTGGTACCATTCGAACAAGAAGGACCGCGAAATCCTCGACGGCAATGGCGGCTGGCCGCACGCGCCGGGGCTGCTCGAAGACATCTACAACTTCGAAGACGTGCTGATGGTGGGGCTGATCCTCAACACCTTCATTCGCCGCTCGGATGTGGTCAAGATCGCCTGTATCGCCCAGCTCGTGAACGTGATCGCTCCGATCATGACCGAGAAGGGCGGCCCAGCCTGGGCGCAGACCATCTACTACCCCTATTACTTTGCTTCGGTCTTTGGCCGCGGCACGGCCTTGCAGCTCGTCACCAGTTCGCCGGGCTATGAAACCACGCACGCCAAGGACACCGCTTTCGTCGACGTCTCGGGCGTCCACAACGAAGACGAGGGCACGCTGACCTTCTTCCTCGTCAATCGCCACACGAGCGACAGCATCGAAACCGAAGTCAGCCTGCAGGGCTTTGCCGGCGGTTCGGTGATCGACCATCAGGTCATGACCCACCCCAACCTCAAGGCCGTCAACACGGCCAAGAACCAGGATGAGGTGAAGCCGCGTAAGGGTGATGGCGCCAAGGTCGACAGCGGTAAACTGACTGTGACGCTGCCGCCCTATTCCTACCAGATGGTGCGTGTGAAACTTTGACCGCTTCCGCTAACATTCCGTTAGCATCGAAAGCCTCCCAAGGCCGATATGGGCACACATCAGCAATGGTGTGTGCCCTGTCATTTCATATCATGTTTCCCGATTTATATCAGAAGATAGGTTGACACTGCGCAACCCCTGGTTAAGTATGACTAATGACGGCACTGGAGGGTGCCGACCGGGGCCTGCAAGCGCCCTGACATGGGAGGAAAGATATGGATAGACGTAGTTTCCTGATCGGAACCACGGCAGTCGGTGCATTGATGGCGGCGGGCAATGGCCTCGCCTTTGCGCAAGAGGCTGCAGAAGGCAGCGCGCCTGACCTGACGCAATTTCCGCGCAACGAGACGGTGATCGTCCACAATCCGGAAGGCATCATCCGCAATCCGTCGTGGTTCAATTTGTGGGCCGTGGGCGCCGGCAATGGCGTATCCAATGGCCTGCATCAGCTGACCACCGATACGCTCTGGTTCATCGATCCCGATGCCGGCATCGAGGGCGCGAGCGAGAACGCGGTCTACAATTCGCTGGCCGACGATATCTGGCAGTACAACGAAGACTTCACGGAAATGACCGTGAAACTCAAGCAGGGCATCTATTGGAGCGACGACGTCGAGTTCACCGCCGACGACGTGGTGTTCACCGTCCAGAAGCAGGCGGCAACGCCCGGGACGCCTTATAACGGCGCGTTCTCCGTACAGGTCGCCGAAGTCACCGCGCCGGACAAATACACCGTCCACTTCAAGCTCAACAAACCCAATTCGCGCTTCCATACGCTGTTCTCGGTGCGCTGGACGGCTGCGTGGATCATGCCCAAGCATGTCTACGAAAAGGTCGAGGACATCCTCAGCTACGAAGCGAACCCACCAGTGTCGATCGGGCCCTATACGCTCCACTCGTTCGACCCGAACGGCACCTGGTATATCTGGCAGCGCCGCGAGGACTGGCAGCGCACGGCCATGGGCATGATTTCCGAGCCCAAGCCGAAGTTCATCATCTACCGGAACAATATTTCGACCGACAATCGCCTCATCGAGATCCGCAACGGCAATCTCGACATGGTGCACGACCTGACGCCGGAAGGCACATTCTCGGTGGTGCAGCAGGACCCGCAGATCCAGGGCTGGTTCCCGGGCTTTCCCTATGCCCACCCCGATCCGACGCTGGTCATGGCGATCCCGAACCACCAGAACCCCAAATTCCAGGACAAGCGCGTCCGCTGGGCTCTGGCGCTCATGCTCGATGCGCGCACCATGTCGATGGCCTCCTATCGCGGCGCGGCAACGCTCTCGGCCATCTCCGTGCCGCCCACCGGCACGCATCCGCGCGACTACCATGCGCCGCTGCAGGACTTCCTCATCAATTACGAAGTGGAAGCGGGCGGCAACAAGGTAAAGCCCTATGATCCCAATGTCGGCATGCAGATCGCCGACATGGTTCGTGGCCAGTTTGGCGACGCGGTGCCGACCGACGAACAGGCCGTGCGCAACGCGTTCGGCTATGGCTGGTGGAAGCAGGACATTCCGACTGCTGAAGCCCTCCTCACCGATGCCGGTTTCACCAAGAACGGCAATCAGTGGATGATGCCCGACGGCCAGCCGTTCACCTTCTCGGTGATGGTGCCGCAGGAAGGCGTGGTCAACCGTCTCGGCGTGATCATCGCCCAGACCTGGGCCCAGCATGGCATCGGCGCCACCGCCGAAGTCGATGCGGACACCTGGGGCCGCCAGCGCGTCGGCAATTTCGAAGTCAACATCGCCTGGGCCGTGGAAACCTGGGGCGGTCACCCCGACCTCTCGTTCTTCCTCGACAGCTACCACTCGGCCTATGTGGCAGAGCCTGGCCAATCGCAGCCGGACCGCAACTGGATGCGCTGGAAGGATCCGCGTCTCGACGCGATCATCGAAGAAATCCGCGGCACCGACTTCAACGACCCCAAGGGCACCGAGCTCGGCCACGACTTCGTCAAGCTTCATCTCGAAGAAATGCCGAACATTCCGATCATGGCCTATAACGTGTTCTCCATTCAGTCGAACCGGTTCTGGACCGGCTGGCCCAATGCGGAAAACAACTATGCCAACCCGGTGACCAACTGGTCCAACGGCCGCTACATCTTCACCCAAATCACTCCGGTTGAAGGCGCGGCGTAACAGTCCTCCCTGGTGACCCGGTCTCTTGAGGCCGGGCTGCCCCCGGGATGCGCGGGCCACTGCGCATCCCGTGGAGTTTCTGGTTTTTCGACCTGCTTGTTTTGCTGAGGCAAGTCGCGTCGAATTGCCGCTCTCGCGGGAATGACGCGGTGTACCGGGAAAGCTCTGACCGTTTCATTTCACTGGATGTCACCCTGGCTCTGGGCCGGGGCCCAGCCTGAGATGACGTCGCGGCAACCGGGCTCGCGATCTGCAGGGGATGGGCCCCGGCCCAGAGCCAGGGTGACATCGGAGAGTTGGCGGCCTTCGTGGATTTGCCGCTCCCTTTCCAAAAGAATTGGGACGAGGAGTCCGTATGAACGGTTATCTAGTATTTGTCGGGAAGCGCGCGCTGCTGATGTTTGCGGTGATCTTCTTCGGCATATCGGCCATGTTTCTGGTCACTTATCTCTCCCCGATCGATCCGGTAGAACAGGTCCTGGGCCGGCTTTCGGCGCGGTCGAATCTTTCGCCTGAAGCCATTGCCTCGACGCGCGAGGCGCTGACGGCGATGTTCGGCACCGGGCAGCCGATGCATGTGCAATATTGGAATTTCTGGACCCGCCTTTTACAGGGCGATCTCGGCGCTTCGCTGATGGCGTTTCCGACACCGGCCATGGAACTGGTGATGCGCGGCATGCCCTGGACGCTCGGGCTCTTGCTCACTTCGACTGTCATCACCTTCGTCGTCGGCAACCTGATGGGCGGCCTAGCCGGCTATTTTCAGAACAACCGCTTCTTCAAGGCCTTTGGCATCGTGACCATGGGCCTCCAGCCAATCCCCTACTATATCGTCGCCTTCATCATCCTCATCATCTTCGGATTCCTCTGGCCGGTGCTGCCGATTTCGGGCGGGTTCAGCATGGACGTGCGGCCGAGCTGGACCATGCCGTTCATTCTTTCGGTGCTGCAGCACTCGCTGCTGCCGGCCTTTTCGCTGGTGCTCGTGGGGCTCGGTGGCTGGTTCATCGGCATGCGGGCGCTGGTCTCCAATATCGTGACCGAAGACTATGTGACCTATGCCGAACTCGCCGGGGTCAAGCGCGAGACCATCGTCAGCGGCTATGTGATGCGCAATGCGCTGGTGCCGCAGGTGACGGCGCTCGCCATGGTGATCGGCGGGGTTTTCTCCGGTACGATCATCACCGAGCAGGTCTTTAATTATCCCGGCATGGGCTCGCTGCTCGTCGATGCGGTCAATGCGGGCGATTATTCGACCGTGCTGGCGGTCTGCACCGTCTCGATCACCGCCGTCGCCTTCGCCATCTTCATCGTGGACTTGCTGCATCCGCTGCTCGATCCACGCGTGCGTACGGAGTAAGGCCATGTTCGCCGTTTTTCGCGACCTTATCCGCTACAACCTCGAATTCACCATCGGCCTCGTCCTGGTTGGGATCGTGGCGATCTTTGCGGCGCTGTCGTTCTTCTCGCCGGTCGATCCGACCCTGATCTACATGGCAATCCCCGACCAGCCGCCTTCGGCGCAATATTGGTTCGGGACCAATTCGCGCGGGCAGGATCTCTTCTGGCACCTCTCGGCCGCCTTCCGGAACAGCTTGATGTTCGGCATCACTGTCGCCGTGCTCTCGCGCATCATTTCCATCACGGTGGGGCTCGCCGCGGGCTATCTCGGCGGCTGGGTCGACCGGATCCTGATGTTCATCAACGACATCTTCGTTGCCGTGCCGATCTTCCCGATCCTCGTGCTGTTCTATTTCGTGCTGCGCAACAACATGGACAGCTTCACCATGGCGCTGATCCTCGCGTGTTTCGGCTGGCCGTTCGACGCCCGCCTGATCCGCTCGGTGGCGCTGGGGCTGAAACATCGCGAGTTTACCCGCCACGCCGTCTTTGCCGGCATGTCGACGCGAAAAGTGCTGCTCGAAGAACACCTGCCCTATGTGATGCCAATCGTCTTTTCGACCTTCATGAACAACATGCTCTGGTCGATCGGCATGGAAGTGACGCTCGCCGTCCTCGGCTTCACCAATATCAACAATCCGACGATCGGCACCGTGCTCTACTGGGCCAATTCGCACTCGGCGATGGTGGTGGGCACCTGGTGGTGGATCGTCATTCCGGTGATCCTGATCGTCATCACCTTCCTCGGACTGTTCCTGCTCGCCGTCAGCATGAACGAATATATAGACCCGCGCAGCCGCCTGCGCCGCATGGGGGCCTGAGAATGACCCGCGACAGCAAACCCGATCTGCTCAAGGTCGAAGGGCTCAAGGCCTATTACCAGATGAACTACTATGGCGTGGAACGCGAAGTGCGCGCCGTGGATGGGATTTCGATGAACATCAAGCGCGGGGAGGTTTACGGCATTGCCGGGGAAAGCTCTTCGGGCAAAACAAGCTTCATCAAGGTCCTCGCCGCCGCCATCCGCCCTCCGCTGCGGGTGGTGGAAGGTACGGTCAAGTATGAATTCAAGAATGGGCCGATCGAGGTGACGACGGCGAGCCCGGCGCAAATCGAGGAGGTGCGCTGGAAGCACCTCTCCTACATCATGCAGGGCTCGATGAGCGTGCTCAATCCGGTGCGCCGGATCGGCAAAACGTTCAAGGATTTTGCGCAGCGGCCGCTGGGGCTGACGGGCGCGGCGTTCGAGGATCGGGTGATCAAGCACCTGGCCCGGCTCAAGCTGCCGCCGGAAGTGCTGAGAGCCTATCCGCACGAGCTTTCAGGCGGTATGCGGCAGCGCGTGACCATTGGGCTCGCGACGGTCTGCCATCCCGAATTCATCATCGCCGACGAGCCGACGACGGCACTCGACGTGGTGGTGCAAAAGGAAGTGCTGAGCCTTATCCGCGATATTCAGAAGGAGATGGATTCATCCGTGGTCTTCGTGACGCATGACATGAGCGTCCATGCCAATATCGCCGATCGGGTAGGCATCATCTATGCCGGGCGCCTCGTCGAGGAAGGCCCGACCAAGCAGATGTTCTTTACGCCCAAGCACCCTTATACGGCGCATCTGGTGGCGAGCCTGCCGCGCATCGGCGACACGACGCAGCGGCCCGCGCTCGAAGGGCGGCCGCCGAACCTGGCCGATCCGCCGCAGGGGTGCCGCTTCCATCCGCGTTGTCCGCTCGCCGTCGACAAATGCCGGCAGGAAGTGCCGCCGCTTGAAACCGTGGCCCAGGATCATCGCACGGCATGCTGGCGCTGGCAGGATGTCAAGCCGCTCGTGGGTTCGGCGCATCCGGCAGGAGTTATGGCATGACGACGCTTCTCGATGTGCGCAATGTCTCGAAAAGCTTCACCATGGGCGGCATTTTCGGGCGCAAAACCGTCAATGCCGTGATGGATGCGAGCTTTTCGCTTTCGGCAGAAAAGCCGGAGATTTTCACCATTATCGGGGAATCCGGCTCGGGCAAGACGACGCTGGCGCGGATGATTCTTGGGCTCGAGGATCCCAGCGAAGGGGAAATCCTCTTCCAGGGGCAGAAGGTCAGCCGGCATGCGAGCAAGGCCGAGCGCCTGGCGTTCATGTCCAAGGTGCAACCGGTGTTCCAGAACCCGTTCGAGGCGTTCAATCCGCTCAAAAAGATCGAGCGGTATCTGGAATCCACCGCGCGGCAGTTTCTCCATACCAAGGACCGGGCGGCGATCGACCGGGCGATGGACGAGGCGCTGCAGAAGGTTGGCCTCAGCCTTAAAGAAGTGCGCGGACGGTTTCCGCATGAAATGAGCGGCGGGCAGTTGCAGCGCTGCGCCATTGCGCGGGCGCTGATCCCCAACCCGCCATTGCTGATTACCGACGAGCCCGTATCGATGGTCGATGCGTCGCTCAGGATGAGCATCGTCAACCTGCTCAAGAGCCTGCGGGATGATCTGAAGGTGAGCGTGATCTACATCACGCATGACCTTGCGACGGCCTATTACATTTCCAACCGACTGATCATCATGCAGCGCGGGCGGATCGTCGAAATGGGCGATGCGCGGACGGTGCTCGATAATCCGCAGCATCCTTATTCGCAACTTTTGAAAGCTTCGGTGCTGTCGACGGATGATGCGGGGGCAGGCAAGCTCGCGACCGATCCGGACATGGTCAAGGCGGCCAACGGGTTGGTGGGCCAGGCCGGGAAGCTGGTTGTGCGGCCGGATGGGCGGGAGGTTCGGGTTTATGGGTGAGATCGCGGCCATCCCCTCCTAACCTCCCCTTGCCAAGGGGAGGGACGCATCGAGTTTGGGATGGCGACTGCGGGCCACCGGCAGATTCCTCTCCCTTGAGGGGGAGGTAGGTGGTGCGGCTCGCTCTCTTATGTGGTCGCCGCCGCACTGACCTCGATGGTCCATGCGGAGGAGAGATGGATTGCCGGGACAAGCCCGGCAATGACGATGGGGGGTGTACTCAGGCCTGTCGGACACAGTCGGCGCCGCACAGAAAAAGCTACCGCTTTTGTGGGAATGATGCCGCGGTGGTCGTGGCGTTTGTTTAACTTGGCCGCCCACCCCCTCCCAACCTCCCCCTGTCCGGGGAGGTGCAGAATTGTGTTTGCCTGACATAAGGGATCCAAAAAAATGAGTGCGCCGATATTTCGGGATCCGGTTCAGGATGGGGCGGCGGATCCGGTGGTGGTTCGCAAGGAGGGGACCGAAGAGTGGTGGATGTTTTACACCAATCGGCGGGCAGCTTCCGGGGGCGAGGGGTTTTCGTGGATCCATGGATCGCCGATCGGGGTGGCGGTCTCGACCGATGCCGGGGCGAGCTGGACGTATCGGGGGACCGCGAAGGGGCTCGATGCGCCGGGGGATGAAGGGCTCAATACGCATTGGGCGCCGGAGGTGATTTTTGCCGAGGCGCAGTATCACATGTTCCTCAGCTATATCACCGGGACGCCGACACATTGGCAGGTGCCGCGGACGATTACGCATTTCGTCAGCGATGATCTCGAGACCTGGCAGCGGGTGGGACCGCTGAAACTGTCGAGCGACCGGGTGATCGATGCGGCGGTCTATCATTGCCCCGATGGGCTTTGGCGGCTTTGGTACAAGGACGAGAACAACGGCTCGGCAACGTGGTGTGCGACGAGCCAAAATCTCTTCGATTGGACGGTCGAGGGCGAAGTAATCCCCGGCTCGCCGAATGCGGCACCGCATGAGGGGCCCAATGTGTTTGCGCTCGGCGGGTTCATCTGGATGATCGTCGACGAATGGCACGGGCAAGGGGTTTATCGCTCGATGGACGCGAAAAACTGGGTGCGGCAGGGGGTGATCGGCGGCGAGGCTGGCATGGACAAGGGCGACATTCGTTTCGTGCGGCATGCCGATGTCGTAGCGTTCAACGATCATGCGGCGCTCTTTTATTTCACCCATCCAGAATGGGACGAGCACAGCCAGGCTGAGGGGCCGCGCAATGCGGCGGAGCGGGCAACGGTCATCCACCATGCGCGGCTGACGGTGGAGGATGGTGTGCTGGTGCTCGATCGCGATATTCCGGCGGATGCGGCGCTGTTGCGCGAGGGGGGCTGATCTCGCGAAAGGGGGAGTTGGGTCCGTCCAATTTGGCGGGAATGACGTCGTGGGTGTCGAGGGCTCGCCTGCTCGTTCGTCGCGTTGGCGTTGCTAATGGAGGACAGGATGAATCCTAAGTTCCGGGATGATGGGCTCGAGATATTTGCCAAGGATGGTCCCCCTGCCCTGCCGGCGGGTGGAGCGCTTCTCGATCGGGATGGCGCGAGGATCTGGCATGCGCACTATGGTGCGGGACCGGCGGTGATGCTGCTTCATGGCGGCATGGGCAATGCCAACAATTTCGGGCATCAGGTCCCGGCTTTGATCGAGGCGGGCTTTTCCGTCGTGGTGGTAGACAGCCGCGGGCACGGGCGGAGTTCCTGGGATGGCGGCGCTTTCAGCTATAGTCAATTTGCCACGGATGCGCTGGCGGTGCTCGACCGGCTCGGCATCGGCAAGGTCGCCGTGGTCGGCTGGAGCGATGGCGCCTGCACGGGGCTCGCCATGGCCAAGGCGGCGCCGGAGCGGATTGCCGGCGTGCTGTTTTTCGCCTGCAATGTGGATGAAAGCGGCAGCGTGCCATTCGTTTTCACGGAGACCATCGGCAATTGCCTGACCCGTCACAAAAAGGACTATGCGGCACTATCGCCAGAGCCTGAGCGGTTCGAGGAGATGAGCCAGAAACTGCAGGTAATGCAGGGCACTCAGCCCGATTATTCCGCAGACGACCTGCGGAGCATCGCCGTGCCCGTGATCGTCCTACAGGCAGAACGGGATGAGTTCATCAGCGCCGAACATGCGCGCTATATCGCCGACACCGTGACGGGAGCGCGATATGTCTGGCTCGCGGACGTCAGCCATTTTGCGCCCGTGCAGCGGCCCGAGGCATTCAACGCTGAGGTGCTGGACTTTCTGCGAAACCTGACATTCTAGCCGCTAGTTCGGATAGATCAGCCAATGGGTGTAGGTCAGCATGGTGATGAAGGCACCTAAGGCTATAGCGACCGGGATGGTGAAGCTTGGCTGGTTCCAGGGATCGGGTAATCGGCGGCGAAATATCCGAACGATCAACCAGCCGATCAAGCCATACACTGTCAGATTGACAGCAATGGCGATCCACATGATGTCCATGGTGAGGCACCTACGCGACGAGTCAGCGCCCCCGCGCATGGACTGACGTTGAACAGCAGTGGGCCGGATCTGTCAACCGCTGGCGCTGAACAGGCTAAGTGTGTGCCAAGCAAGGAAATTTTGGCAGCACATACACCTCGCCTGCCGGCTTCTGCTCGTTGCCGACGCTATTCGGGCTTCCAGACCGCAGTGTCGGTCTCGCGCTGCAAGGGACCCATGCGGGTGATGTCCTCGCCCCGGCGCATCGCGATGTTCATGCGGAAGGAGTTGCCGATGCGTTCGGAGCGTTCGGTAAAGAGCGCGGCGATCTCGGGCGGACAGAGGGCCTCGACGGTTTCGCGGAAGAGGCGGAGCCAGCGCATGAAGTGGGCGTCGCTGAGTTCGGGGATGGCCATGTGCTTGGGCATGGGGCGGCCGCCATATTTTCCGGTGCCGAGTAGCATGGAACTCCAGAAATCGGTGATGGTGGCGATATGAGCCGGCCAATGCTCTTCGGGGATGACGCGGTTGAAGACCGGGCCGATGACTGGGTCGCGGCGGGCGGCAGCATAGAAGGCGTCGACCACGCGGGCGATCATGGCTTCGTCGAGCCCCTCGGGCGTGTCCCAGCCGATGCGATGAAGGCGCGTGCCGGCGGGTGGGCGGGAATCGGTCATGACCTTGTCCCGGACGTGATGCGATAGGAGCAGCGGCGGCCGCCGGCGATGATATGCTCTTCGCGCTCGACCTTGGTCTCCGGCCCGAGCACGGCCTGGAAAACCGCCAGTTCGGCGCGGCAGAAGCCCTGGCAGGCGCTCGCGGCAGCACAGATCGGGCAATGATTTTCCGTCAGCAGCAGCGAGCCGTCCGGGTCTTCGCGCCAGCCGGCCATATAGCCTTCCCCGCTCCGCAGCTGGGCGAGGGCCTCTACGCGTTCCTTGACCTGAGCCTTGCCAGCTACGGCCTGCTGATAGGCTTCGCGCGTCATGGCTTCGCGCGCCGAAATGATCGTGTCGAGCGCAGCTTCGCCAAGATTGGCCCGGATGAGGTCGAGCAATTGAAGGGTCAAGGCTGCGTGGGTATCGGGGAAGCGGCCCTCGGCAGCTGCAGTCAGCGACCAGGCCTGTGTGGGGCGGCCAACGCCGGCGGAAATGTTCTGCGCTTCGACGAGCCCCTCCTGCGCGAGACGCAGCAATTGCTGGCGCGCCGCCTCGCCGGTGATGCCGAGCTTTTGGCCGATTGCGGCAGCCGACAGGCCAGACTGCATCTTGAGCGCCATCAACACGCGCTCGCCTGGACTACGCGGCGACCACGCTGGATTTTCCAAGGGAGAGCTTGACATATCGGCCGGCAGGGTTTTCAAAGTCATTGCTTGGAAAATACATGAGACCCTTGCGCAAGGCAAGTGGACCGAAAGAGGAGCCCCAAAATGGCATTTGAGCTACCCACCCTGCCCTATTCCGTGAATGCACTGGCCGCCAATGGCATGAGCCAGGAAACGCTGGAACTGCACTACGGCAAGCACCACCAGGCCTATGTGACCGCGCTCAACGGCTTTGTGGAAAAGAACCCGGATCTGCAGGGCAAGAGCCTCGAAGAAATCGTGCTGTTTGCCAAGGACAAGGCCGACCTGGCGCCGGTTTTCAACAATGCCGGCCAGCACTGGAACCACATCCACTTCTGGAACGCGCTTTCCCCCAATGGCGGCAAGCTGCTGGGCAAGCTCGAAGCCAAGATCAATGAAGACTTTGGTTCGGTCGATGCGTTCAAGGACGCGTTCAAGACTGCAGCCACGACACAGTTCGGCTCAGGCTGGGCCTGGCTGGTGCTTGGCAATGACGGCAAGCTCAAAGCGACCAAGACCGCAAACGGCTCGAACCCGCTAGCCACCGGCGAAGGCAAGCCGCTCTTGGGCCTCGATGTTTGGGAACACTCCTACTATGTCGATTTCCGCAATCGCCGCCCCGACTATGTGACGAACTTCCTCGACAAGCTCGCAAACTACGAATTTGCCGAAGCCAATCTGGGCTAAAGCCGGGTTTGACGCGTTGTGAGAGCGACCTTCGTGTTGCTCTCACTTATTTTCTAGAGGCGTGAGTACGGCCTTGGATATGACGATAATGGCCGATTTCGACCTGCCCGACACAATGACGCTTCGCCCGACCGACCGGCCAGTGGTCACGGCGGCGGAATTTCGCGCGGCGCTGTCTTCCATGGGGTCGAGCGTTTCCGTGGTGACGGGGCGCCGGGGCGACGAACGCGTGGGACGAACGGTGACCGCCGTCATGTCGCTTTCGGCGACACCGCCAAGCGTCCTGATCTCGATCGATATCGTTAGCCGCCTTGCTGATTTCATCGCGAAGACGCGGCAGTTTTCCCTTGCCATGCTGGCATCCGATCAGGCCGAGATTGCCGATGCGTTTGCGGGCAAGGTGCCGGCGGAAAGCCGCTTCAGCCTGGGACGCTGGACCGAGTGGCCATCCGGAATGCCCTTGCTCGATGGCGCCATGACGGTGATCGATTGCGAAGTCATCGGCTCTATCGAGACCGGGACACATGTGCTGTTTGCCGGGGCGATCGTCGAAGCCGAAACGCATGCCGGACGTGCGCCCCTAATCTGGCAGCGGCATGGCTATCACGCATTGCAAGGCGTGGACTGAGGCCGGACAAACTGCCACATTGAAATCGATTTCCCGATTCACTCTGGAACCGGCAACCGCTGCGCCAGCGCCCGCGTTTGCCACCTCTCCAGGAGGCAGCAGTGCCACGCTACTTTTTCCACTATCGCACCGATGAGGAACTGATCCGCGACGAAGCGGGCAGCGACCACCCCGATCTCGAAGCGGCGGAACATCAGGCGGCTGAACTGGGTAAGGCGATCATCGACCGGCTGGCCGGTCAGAATGGCGCCGTCGGCCTGCCCCGGACCATCGAAATCACCGATGCCACAGGGGAAGAACTGCTCTATGTGGTGTTTTGGGCCGGTCCGAAGATCGGCGATGGTTCGGGCGGCGAAATCACGCCGGCCACGGTGCACTAGGCAGGCCGGAAGGCGCGAGCCGACGGCGTTTTGCCCGGCTTAGGCTGCACACTGAAATCAGAAAAACAGCGGACCGGCGTGAGCCGTGACCATGAAGCCCAGAACGAGGGCTGCTGCGAGCGCCGCATAGGAAACGAGCATTGAGTAGTTTGGCATGTGGGCCCCACCGCTGATTGCGACAAAGACTACCAGATGGGTCGGCATTAACAAGATGTAAATGGTTCGTACCGGCCCGGGACGCAGAAATGCTTTACCTCTTTGTGACGTTCCAATGAAATGCCGCCATGGTCATCGGCTTGTCCGAGATTTGCCGCATGAGGGCGTCTGAGTGGCGACAGGCGAGCCGAGCCTGATAGACTGGCGCGGCAAATCATCGTGGGAGCGGCGTATGGACGAGCGGACCTGGGCTTTTTTTGACAAGGCCAAGGCTGTGGCTGGAAGCGATTCGAGTCTCGAGCGGTTTCTTTTTGCGGCGATCAAGGCGACCGACCCGGACGATCTCGCCCGGCAGGATCCCGAGACGTTCCTCACGGCGCTGAAGCGGAGCCATGCGGCGGCGATTTTCGGGCCGCTCCAGGAAACGCGCATCCAGATGACGCCGCCGACGGCGCCGGGCGAACTGCTCGCGATCGATGTGATTTCGCCCGATATGCCGTTTATCGTTGATTCCACTCTGGCAGCCTTGCGGGCGATGGGTGGGACGATCCGGCTTTTTGCGCATCCCGTAGTACATGTGAACCAGGCGCAGGTGGTCGAGACGGGGGGCGCGGCGATCAGCGTCCTCAATATCCTCAGCGAACCGGTGGCGGACCTTGCGGCGCTCAAGGAGGAAATCCGGGCGACGCTGACCGATGTGTCGCGGGCGGTGGTCGATTGGCGGGCCATGCTCGACCGGGTGCGGCAGGCGATGACCGGGCTCAATGGCGTCAAGCCGGCGCTGCGCGATGAACCGGCGCGGTTTCTCGAATGGCTGACCGAGCATAATTTTACGTTTTTGGGCGTGCAGGAATATCGGCTCGAGGGCGCGGAACTGGTGCCCATGGCCGGAACCGGGCTGGGCCTCTGGCGCGACGAAAACCTCAAAGTGCTGCGCAATGGGCAGGTCTATGTGGATTCAACGCCCGAACTCGTGGCGTTCTTGCAGACGGCAGAGCCGCTGCTAGTGACCAAGGCCAATGTGCGCTCGCGCGTGCATCGGCGGCAGCACATGGACTATGTGGGGGTCAAGATTTATGGGGCCGATGGCGCGGTGCGCGGGGAATTGCGCATTGTCGGGCTCTTTACGGCCCAGGCGCTGGCGACGCCGCATACCGAAGTGCCGATCATCAGGCGCAAGATTGCCGAGGTGATGCGCAAGAGCGGGCTCGATCCCTTGGGGCATGCGGGGCGGGCGCTCCTGAGTGCGCTTGATTCTTATCCGCGCGACGAGATGTTCCAGATCGACATCGCGCAACTGGCCGAATTTGCCGAGGCGATTGCAGGGCTTTACGACCGGCCGCGGGTGCGCGTCCTGCCGCGTATCGACAGGTTCGACAATTTCGTCTCGGTGCTCGTTTTCGTGCCGCGCGATCGCTATGACGGCGACGTGCGGGCGCGGATCACGCGCTATCTCGCCGAGGTCTATGACGGGCGGGTTTCGGCCTATTATCCGCACTTTCCCGAGGGTGAGCTGGTCCGGCTGCATGTGATCATCGGGCGACTGAGTGGGCCGACGCCGAAGCCGACGCGCACGGTGCTCGAAGCGCGGGTTGAGGGGCTGACGCAGGATTTTTCGGACCTTTTGCAGGCGCGTGCAACAGACCCGGCCGAGATCAGCGACTATCGCTCGGCTTTTTCGCAGGCCTATCAATCGCGCAATACGGCCGAGGATGCACTGGCCGATATTGCCGCCTTGCGGGCGCTGGCCGAGGGGCAGATTGCCCTTAAACTACGGACGCGCGAGGGCGCGGAGGGGGCGCTGGGGCTCAAATTCTATTCCAAGGGTGGGGCGATTGCGCTCAGCGATCGCGTGCCCATGCTCGAGCACTTTGGGTTCAAGGTGATCGACGAGCGGACCTATACGGTGGTGCCGCGGGATGGGGTCGAGCGGTTTATCCATGACATGGTTTTGGCGCCGGCGACCGGGGGCGAGCTCAACGTGGCGCTGCGCGGCAAGGCGATCGAGGATGGGTTGCTGGCCGTCTGGGCGGGGCTCGCCGAAAGCGACCAGATCAATACGCTTGTGACGCAGGCTGGGCTCGACTGGACGGAGGCAGCACTGTTGCGTGCGCTGTCGCGCTATCTCAGGCAGATCGGGATTTCCTATTCGCAGCGCTATATCGCGCAGGTGCTGGTGACGCAGGCGGAGGCGGCCAAGGCGCTGGTGACGCTCTTTTCAGCGCTGCACGATCCGAAGCTCGAAAGCCGCGGCATGGCGGAGGCGGCGGCGCGCGACACGATCGCGGCGCAACTCGAAGCGACAAGTTCGCTCGACGAGGACACGATTATCCGGCGGTTTTTGAACCTGATGGATGCTTCGCTGCGGACCAATGCGTTTCAGCGCGACGAGACGGGCGCAAGGCGGCCGGCGCTGGCGATCAAGTTCGATTCCGCTGCCGTCGCCGGGATGGTGGCGCCCCGGCCTTATCGCGAGATTTCGGTCTATTCGCCGCGCGTCGAGGGCGTGCATCTGCGCTTTGGCGCCATTGCTCGAGGCGGCATTCGCTGGTCGGACCGGCCCGAGGATTTCCGCACGGAAGTCTTGGGACTGGTCAAGGCGCAGCAGGTCAAGAATGCAGTGATCGTGCCGGTGGGCGCCAAGGGCGGGTTCGTGCCCAAGCGGCTCGTGACCGGGATGGCGCGCGAGGCGTTCATGGCCGAGGGGACCGAGAGCTATAAGATTTTCATCGGCGCGCTGCTCGATGTGACTGACAATCTGATCGAAGGCGCTGTCGTGCCGCCAGCCGAAACAATGCGGCGGGATGGCGACGATCCCTATCTGGTCGTCGCGGCCGATAAGGGCACGGCGAGCTTTTCGGATACGGCAAATGCCATCGCCTTGGGGCGCGGCTTCTGGCTCGGCGATGCCTTTGCCTCGGGTGGATCGGTTGGCTATGACCACAAGAAGATGGGCATTACCGCGCGGGGCGGCTGGGAAGCGGTGAAGCGGCATTTCCGCGAGATGAACCGCGATATCCAGCGCGAGCCGTTCAGCGTGGTCGGCGTTGGCGATATGAGCGGGGACGTTTTCGGCAACGGCATGCTACTTTCGCCGGAAATCCGGCTCAGGGCGGCGTTCGATCACCGCGATATTTTCATCGATCCCGAGCCCGATGCGGCCAAGAGCTTTGCTGAAAGGCAGCGGCTGTTCGCCCTGCCCCGGTCGAGCTGGCAGGATTACGACAAGAGCCTGATTTCGGCCGGGGGCGGCGTGTTTCCGCGCAGCCTCAAGGTGATTGCGCTGACCGAGGAGATGCAGGCGCTGCTGGGGCTGAAAAAGGCCACCGCGACGCCGGCCGAAGTGATGCGGGCGATTTTGACGGCGCAGGTCGATCTGCTCTGGTTCGGGGGCATCGGCACCTATATCCGCGCAGCGGAAGAAGACGACGCAGCCGTGGGCGATCGCGCCAATGACGCGATCCGCGTGACGGCGAGTGAGGTTCGGGCCAAGGTGATCGGCGAAGGGGCTAATCTTGGCGTCACGCAGCGCGGGCGCATCGCTTTTGCGCTCAACGGTGGGCGGATCAATACCGACGCCATCGACAATTCGGCGGGCGTGAATTCGTCTGACCTTGAGGTCAATATCAAGATTGCGCTGGCGCCCGTCGTCGCTTCGGGCGCGCTGGCTGAGGACGCGCGGAATGCGTTTCTGGCGACTATGACCGATGAGGTGGCCGCGCTTTGTTTGCGGAATAATTATCTGCAGACCCTGGCGTTATCGCTGGCTGAGCGCGCGGGGACGGCCGAACTGCCGGATCATCGCGGGCTGATCGAGGCACTGGAAGAGCGTGGGCGGTTGGATCGGGCGGTGGAGTTTTTGCCGAGCGATGCGGTGCTGGATGCGCGGGCAGCGCAGGGCAAGGCACTGACGCGGCCGGAACTGGCGGTGATCCTTGCCTATGCCAAGCTGTCGCTGTTCGACGACCTGATGGCGAGCACGGCACTCGACGCGCCTTATCTTGCCAATGAACTCTTCCGTTATTTCCCGCAGACGCTGCACGAGGCCTATCCAGAGGCCGTTGAAGGGCATCGGTTGAAGCGCGAGGTGATCGCAACAGTGCTGGCCAATGCGATGATTAATCGCGGCGGACCGGCTTATGTGTCGGAGCTGACGGCGGGGACGAGCGCGAGTGCCGGGGATGTGGCGCTGGCCTATGCGGCGGTGCGCGACATCTATGGGCTGACCGAGCTCAATGCCGCGATCGACGCGCTCGACACCGTGGTGCCGGGCAGCGTGCAACTGGCGCTTTATGCGCAGGTCGAGGCCTTGCTGCGGCGCGAGACGCTGTGGTTCCTGCGCAATGGCAATGTGGCGGGGAGCGATGTCGCCGATCTGGTACGGAGGCATCAGGCCGGCGTCGAGACGCTCCGGAGCAAGGTCGACACGCTGCTGCCGGCCAAGGAACGCGAGGCGCTTTCGGCGCGGGTCAACGCTTTGATCAGCCATGGGGTCGCCGAGGACCTGGCGCGGCGGATCGGGCAGATGCCGGTGCTCAGTTTTGCGAGCGACGTGGTTTTGGTCGCCGAGCGGGCCGGGGTCGAACATGACGAGGCGGCGCGGGCCTTCTTTGGGGTGGCAGGGCTGTTCGATTTCTTCCGCATTGTCGAGGAAGGGCGAGCGATTGCGCTGAGCGATCGGTTCGACCGGATGGCGCTTGATCGGGCGCTGGCCAACCTCATGCGCGCGGTGCGGGATTTGACGGCGGATGTGCTGGCGGCGGGGGATATCGATGCTTGGCGGGCCAAGCATGATGCGGGGATCGCGCGGACGGTGAAGGCGGTGACGGAGCTGACGGGCGGCGCAGCGACAGTGTCGCGGCTGAGCGTGGCGGCGGGGTTGCTGGGGGATTTGGCGCGGGAGGGGTGAGGCCCCCTCACCCGACGCTTCGCGTCGACCTCTCCCCCAAAGGGAGAGGTGGTGGCTCCCTGTCTCATAAGCCCAAAGTCTGTCTTGTTCGTTTGGTCCTAATGACCAGAGTGATCGCCAAACATGGAGTTGCCTATGACCACGCTTGCCCAATGGCTTGAGACTGAGACGGATGATGCGGCGCTGGCTTCGGTGGTTTTGAGCATGGCGGCGGCGAGTGCGGAGCTTTCGGGGGTTTTGCGGGAGGCGCCGATTGCCGGGCAGACGGGGCTGGCGGGGCACACCAATGTGCAAGGCGAGGCGCAGAAGGCGCTCGATGTCATTTCCAATGATGTCGTGCTCAAGCACTTGACCGGTAATGCGGCGGTGGCTGTGTTGATTTCGGAGGAGTTGGATGAGGCGGTACATCTGGCAGAGGGGGGCGCCTATCTCGTCGCGACCGATCCGCTCGATGGGTCATCCAATCTCGATGTGAATGTCACTGTGGGCACGATCTTCTCCGTGTTGCCGAGCGCGGGTGGGTTGTTGCAGCAGGGCAGAGCCCAGGCGGCGGCGGGGTATGTCGCCTATGGGCCGGCGACGAGCCTGGTCATCCGGATCAAGGGCGATGTCTCGGTGTTTACGCTCAGTGCTGCGGGCGAATGGCTGCAGACAGTGGTGGCGGCGAAAGTGCCGGAAGCCTCGGGCGAGTTCGCGATCAATACGGCGCGCGAGCGGTTTTGGGATGCGGCGACGACGGGATATGTGAAGGACAGCGTGGCGGGGGAAACGGGGCCGGCCGGCAAGCGCTATAATATGCGCTGGGTGGGGTCGATGGTGGCCGATATCCACCGCATCCTGATGCGCGGCGGGATTTTCCTTTATCCGCTCGACAGCGAGACGGTGAGCAAGGGCGGACGCTTGCGGCTGCTTTATGAGGCGAACCCAATGGCCTGGCTGGTCGAGGGGGCCGGTGGGCTTTCGACGACCGGGACGATTGGGATTTTGGAGATCGTGCCGACGGGGATCCACCAGCGTGTGCCAGTGATCTTGGGATCGGCGGAGGAAGTGAAGCGGGTTGAGGGGTGGTATGCCAAGGGGTGATTGCTCGGTGAGCACTGCTTTGTAGCTTGACGTCATTGCCGGGCTTGTCCCGGCAATCCAGTTTGCAGAAGAATGGACGGCGTGAGATCGCGCTCTCTAAATGAGAGTTAGCTGACTACATACTGAAAAATTGCAACGTTGCGATTGTGTCGGTAGAAGCGTGGCAACATCCGGCAGTGATGGCCGGAGGGGAGATATGATGAGCGAGCCGACCCTTTCCCTGCCCCGCACCAATGCCAGCCCGTGGCAGAAGCGGCCTTTTCACCGTCAGTATCTGATGCGGCAGGCCAACGACCTGTTCGACTTTTTCGAAGCCGCGTCGATCAACCCCAAGGGTGGGTTTTTCGAACTCGACGATGACGGCTTTCCGCTCGGGGAAGACAATGGCCTGCGGCAGATCCATGTAACGACGCGCATGATCCATTGCGCCGTGATCGGCAGCCTGATCGGGCGGCCGGGATCGGACGAGATCATCGATCATGGGATGCGCTATCTTTGGGAAAAACATCGCGATGCGGAGCGTGGCGGCTATTTCTGGTCGCTTGATGACAATGGGGTAAAGGATAGCGTCAAGCAGGCTTATGGGCATGCCTTCGTGCTGCTGGCCGGTTCGAGCGCCAAGCTCGTCGGGCATCCATTGGCCGATAAGGTGATCGCCGATGTGACCGAAGTGGTCGAGCGCCGGTTCTGGGACGACAAGGCCGGAGCGGTACGCGAGGAATTTAGCGCCGACTGGGTCGAAGTGCCGGGCTATCGCGGGCAGAATTCGAACATGCACCTGACCGAAGCGCTGATGGCGGCGTATGAGGCGACGGGCAACAAGGATTATCTGAAGAAAGCCGAGCGGATCGCGCAGCGGATCATCCGCGACAATGCCGTGCCGCTGGGACATCGGGTGGCCGAGCATTTCGACGAGAACTGGGGCGTCGACAAGAATTATAAGCACGAGAACGAGATGTTCCGCCCGTCCGGCACGACGCCGGGGCATTGGCTCGAATGGTCGCGGCTGCTCTATCAGCTCTGGGTGCTCGGGCAGAAGCAGCATAGCTGGATGACCGATGCGGCGCGGAGCCTCTTCCGCGCCTCGGTCGACCTTGGCTGGGACAAGGTGCATGGCGGTTTTTTCTATACGCTAGACTGGGACGACAAGCCGGCGATCCGCGAAAAGCTGTGGTGGCCGGTGGCCGAGGCGATTGGCGCAGCGGCTTACATTTCGGCCCATGACAACGAGGATTATTTCCAGGCCTGGTATCGCAAGCTCTGGGACTATGCCGAGAACCATGTGATCGACCATGCGCGCGGCGGCTGGCTCAGCGAATTGTCCGAAGACCTGACGCCGGCGTCAAACCTCTTTGTCGGCAAGCCCGATATCTATCACGCGCTACAGGCCTGCCTCATTCCGCTTTATCCGGCGACGGGAAGCTTAACGCACGGCATTATCGAGCAGGACCATACGACGCGCGGCAGCCACTAAGCCCGCCTCGTCACGAGAGATTGGGGCGTCGGGGTCAACCCTGGCGCCCTTTTTGCGTTCTGGCTCTCGAACAGGAGAAAACCATGAACGATCTGAGCAACAAGGCGGCGCTGGTAACGGGAGCCGGTTCGGGGCTGGGTAAGGCAACGGCACTGCGCCTGGCCAAGGCGGGCGCGAAGGTGGCTGTCTTGAGCCGGACCAAGGAAGAGATCGATAAGGTGGCCGCGGAAATCGAGGCGGCGGGCGGGACGGCGATCAGCATTCCGGGCGATACGTCGAGCGATGCGGATATGAAAAAGGCCATCGAGACGGTGGTCGAAAAGTTCGGTAGCCTCGACATTGTCGTTGCCAATGCCGGGATCAATGGGGTCTGGGCGCCGATCGAGGATATTACGCCTGATGAGTGGGACAAGACGACTACGGTCAATCTGCGCGGCACCTATCTCACGATCCATCATGCCGTGCCTAAGCTTGAAGCGGCCGGTGGCGGGGCGATCGTGATCATTTCCTCGATCAACGGTACGCGCACGTTTACGACGCCGGGCGCCTCGGCCTATTCGGCGACCAAGGCCGCGCAGGTGGCCATGGCGCAGCAGCTGGCGCTGGAACTGGGGCCGCGGAAAATCCGGGTGAATGCTATCTGTCCAGGCGCCATCGAGAGCGAGATCGACGACAATACCGAGCAGCGCGGGACGGAGAAGACGGAGATTCCGGTAAAATTTCCGAAGGGGGATATTCCGATCACCGATGGCAAGCCGGGCAAGGCCGAGGATGTGGCCGAGGCGGTGTTGTTTCTGGTGTCGGATGCGTCACGGCATATCACGGGATCGCCGCTTTGGATCGATGGCGGGCAGAGTTTGCTGCGGTAGGGGTTACCCCCACCTAGCCTCCCGCTGGTAGGGGGAGGGATCGGCCGGTGGCTCGCGGGTGGATATAGAGCCGTGATTGTCAGGGCGGCGGGAGAGGCGTAGAGAACGGCGGATTTCTTTGCGCAAGTGTCCGTCATGTCCGATCCCCTGCCCGCTTCGTTTCAGAGCTTGACCGATCTTGCCGTTACGGCGGCGATTGCGGCGGCACAGGTTATTCTCGAGGTTTATGCTCGGCCGATCCATGCGGTCAAAAAATCTGATGGGTCGCCGGTGACCGAGGCGGATGCGGCGGCAGAGAAGATCATCATTGCCCATCTTGCCGGGACCGGGGTGCCGGTGCTCGGGGAAGAGAGCGTGGCGGCGGGGATTATTCCCGAACTGGGCGATCGGTATTTCGTGGTCGATCCGCTCGATGGCACCAAGGAATTCATCAAGCGGAACGGGGAATTTACCGTCAATATCGCGTTGGTCGAAGACGGCAGGCCGACAATGGGCGTGGTGCTGGCGCCGGTGACGGGCGAGATTTTCGTTGGCGATGCGGATGGTGCATGGGCCGGCAAGATAGTCGACAGCGTCGTGACGGCGCGCGCACCGATCAGCATCGGATGGCTGCCGCGGCTGCGGATCGTTGCCAGCCGATCGCATGGCCATGCGGCGCTCGAACAGCTTTGCGAGAGCTTTGATGTCGAAAGCGATGTGTCGGTGGGATCGTCGCTCAAATTCTGCCTTTTGGCGCGCGGCGACGCGCAGCTTTACCCGCGCTTTACCCCAACCTGCGAATGGGACACGGCGGCGGGCCAAGCAGTGCTGGAAGCAGCCGGCGGGGCCGTGGTAACACTCGATGGTGCACCGATGCGCTACGGCAAGCACACGCTGGGTTTTTTGAATCCCTATTTCGTCGCCGCAGCGAGCCTTGACTTGGCACAGCGCGCCGCCAAGGAGATGCAGGTCTTGCTCGCGTAACGCTGCCGCAATCTGACACCCCTAAAGACTGTATTGGGGAAATTTCGGGCGGCATGCAAGGGACGCTTAACTGATCTGCGCGATCCCGCGCCCCGTAAATCTTGCCGTGCGAGGGTGGAGGTTATATAGCCCGAGCATATATCGGACCGAAATAGGTCTCAGGATGGTGCTTGATGAACGTGCGGACGCTTTGCCTATCGGTTCTCTATGAGGGCGAAGCCACAGGCTACGATATCCGTCGCATGGCCTCGGAAGGCGAATTTGCCTATTTTACCGAGGCGAGCTTCGGCTCGATCTATCCCGCGCTCGCCAAGCTCGAGGAAGATGGGCTGGTGACGAGCCGCACCGTGCCGCAGGAGGGAAAGCCCGCGCGTAAGGTCTATTCGATCACCGAGGCGGGCCGCGAAGCCTTCGCGGAAGATTTGTCCGGCCCCATAGGGGAGGACGTTTTTCGCAGCCCGTTTCTCCTGCTGGCACGATTTGTCAGCATCTTGCCGCAAAACCTCGTGGCGCAGCGGGCTGAAGAACATATCGAGCGCATTGCCAAAGATCGTCAGCGGCTGGAACAGGGCCAGGCGGATGGAAAATGTAGCCCGGCGGACTGCTGGGTCATCAATTACGGTCGTGCCGTTTTGGACGTTGCGGAAAATTATCTGCGCACCCATATGCACGAACTGATCAACTTATCGCGAGCCGAGCAACGCAAGGACGCGGCGGAATAAAGGGGGCGACTATTCTATGCGTGCATTGTTTTCCTATGGGCTCGCGCTGCTCATTCTTCTGGGAGCCGGTGCGTGGCTTTCGACCGGAACACTCGTCATGGGCGGGAATGGTCCGGGAAAGGGCGAAAAGCCGATCATCTCGGTCATCGAGGGCGAGGACCATGGTCCGGTCGCAACGGCATTGGCCGATGCCGGCGTTTTGGCCGAACACCATGAACCCGAAACCGATCCGGCACTGACGATCGCCCAGCGCAACGAAGAAACAACAGGGGCGAATGCCCCAATGCCGGATGTGCGGACGCAGACTTTCACTGCGCAGCCGATGCCCATCGAAGTGCCGCTGCGTGGCCGCACCCAGGCCAAATCGAGTGTCACCGCCGTCGCCGAAACCGCCGGCACGGTTGATGTCGTGCATGTCACCAAGGGTCAGCGGGTCAATGTGGGTGATGCCCTCTGCACGCTCGACCAGGGCACACGCGCTGCTGCCGTCGCCCAGGCGCAGGCTGCTGTCGATCAGGCCAATGCCGCGCTCGCCCAGGCGCAGCTGAACTTTGATACCAATGCCGACCTGCGCCAGCGCGGTCTGGCCGCCGCCAACACGGCCAATGCTGCCGAAGTGGCACTTGCCCAGGCCAAGGCCGGCGTGAGCCAGGCTGCCGCCGGGCTTGACAATGCCCAGGCCGAACTCGATCGCACCGAAATCACCGCCAAGGTGGCCGGGCTCGTGCAAGACCCTGTCGCGACGGCGGGCTCGATGCTGAATGCTGGCGGAGCGTGCGCCACCATCGTCCAGCTCGACCCGATGGTCTTTGCCGGCATGGTGCCGGAAAAACATATCGGGCTTGCCAAGATCGGGCTTGAGGCAAAGATCACGACGGTGACGGGCCAGAGCGTCGAGGGTAAGGTGACCTATATCGCCTCACAGGCCGACAATGCGACCCGCTCCTTTCCGGTCGAAATCGAAATTCCGAACCCCGACTTTGCCATCAAGGACGGCGTGACGGCGGAAGCCAAGGTCAATCTCGGCGCTGCGCCCGGCCATCTGCTGCCCCAGTCGGTGCTGACGCTCGACGATGAAGGTACACTGGGCGTGCGCACGGTGGAAAATGGCGTTGTCGCCTTCCACGCTGTCACCATCGTCAGCGACACGCGCGAAGGCGTGTGGGTAACGGGCCTGCCGGTGACCGCCGACGTGATCACCGTCGGCCAGGAAAGTGTGACTGCCGGACAGGCCGTGAAGGCCAGCCCCGCGACTGCGACTGCCCCTTCTGAACCCGTAGCCGGCTAAGGACGCACCCCATGCTCGATTTCATCGAAAAAATCCTGAGGATGCCCAGGGTCGTCCTCACCGTCATGGTGATCGTCCTGACGGCTGGTACGGCGGCCTACCTTTCCATGCCCAAGGAAAGTTTCCCGGCTATCGACGTGCCCTATCTCTACGTGTCGATCAGCCAGACCGGTGTTTCGCCGCGCGACGCGGAAAACCTGTTGGCCAAGCCGGCCGAAGAAGAACTGGCGAACCTGCCGGGGCTGCAGAACATCTCGTCGACCTCGACCACCGGCCATGCTTCGGTGCTGCTCGAATTCGACATCAACACCGACAAGGACCAGGCGCTGCAGGACACGCGCGCCAAGATGGACGCCGTCAAGGCCAAGCTGCCTGCCGATGCCGATGACCCCACCGTCAGCGAAGTCGACTTCATCGGCCCGATCATGTCGGTCGCCGTCTATGGCACCGCGCCGGAAAAGGAACTGACACGCCGCGCCGAAGAGCTGCAGGACGCGCTCGAAGCGCTGGGCGATGTGCGCGAAGTCAAGTTGTCGGGCTCGCGCAAGGAACAGCTTGAAGTCCGCATCGACCTCTTGCGTCTTGAAGCCTATGGGCTCACCGCAAGCCAGTTGCTCGATGCGCTCTCGCGCAACAACATGGTCGTGCCCGGCGGTACGCTCAACACCGGACAGGGCTCGTTCAATATCGAAGTGCCGGGCCTGATCAGCAATGCGCAGGACGTCTACGACCTGCCGATCAAGACCGATGGCAACACGGTCGTGACCTTCGGCGATGTCGCGACCATTACCCGGACGCTGGCCGACGCCACCGAATATACTCAGGTCAATGGCTCGCCGGCGCAGATCCTGGGCGTTTCCAAGAAAATCGGCACCAACATTATCGACGTGTCGACCAAGGTTCGGCAGACGACCGAGGAACTGGCCAAGAGCTGGCCAAACGGGGTGAGCTACAGTTTCTTCCTTGACCAGGCAGAGACAACCACCAACCTCTTCCGGTCGCTCGAAGCTGCCGTTCTGACCGCCGTCGCACTGGTGCTGATCACCTGTATCGCAACGCTGGGTGTTCGCCCCGCGCTGATGATCGGCCTATCGATCCCGCTCTCGTTCATGATGGCGTTTCTCGTTGCCGAAATGCTCGGGATGACCATCAATATGATGGTGATGTTCGGGCTCGTCATCGCCGTCGGGGTGCTCGTCGACGATCCTGTTGTGGTCGTCGAATATGCCGAGCGAAAGCTGCAGGAGGGCGTGCCGAAGCGCGAGGCCTTTATCATGGCCATGCGCAAGATGTTCGTGCCGGTGGTGGGCGCCACCGCAACGACGCTGGGCGCTTTCATTCCGCTCCTATTCTGGCCGGGCATCATCGGCAAGTTCATGAGCTACCTGCCGATGATCGTGATCATCGTCATGATCGCATCGTTCATCTCGGCGCTGATCTTCATGCCGGTGATCGGTTCGGTGATCGCCTCGACCCATGTCGATCCGGTGGCGAAAGCCAAGGCCGATATCGTCATGTATCCGGACAAATTCGACACCAAGAAGGTGTCGGGCATTACCGGGTTCTATGTTCGGGCGATGGAGAAGCTGATCTCCTGGCCCATACCGACGCTAGCCGTGGGGTTCGGCATTATCGTGGCGATCTTTGTCGCCTATTCGATGAACCCGACAGGATCGGAAGCCTTCCCGGCCTCGGAACCGGAATATGCAACAGTGGCCGTTGTCGGTCGTGGCAATTATTCTCCCGAGGAGGTCCGCGATATGCTGATCGAGGTCGAGGACCAGCTCTTGCAGGTGCAAGGCATCCAGGACGTGATCATGCAGTTCGGCACGACAGGCGCCTTTGGCACCATGCCGCCCGACACGATCGGCAATTTCCAGCTGCAGCTCGTCAACTGGAACCATCGCGTCAAGGCAGAGCAGATCTTTGGCGAAATCCGCCAGCGCGTTGCCGGTATTGCCGGGCTCGATATCCAGGTTCTGGCGGCGGAAAATGGTCCGCCGGCGGGCAAAGACCTGAACATGCGGGTCGAGAGCAAGAACTATGACGACCTCCTGCCCGTCGTGACTGCGATCCGCGATCATCTGGCCACCTGGCCCGAAGTGGTCGACGCCGAAGACGGCCGCCCCTCCCCCGGCATCGACTGGCAGATCACGGTCGATCGTGCCGAGGCGGGCAAATATGGGATCGGCGTGCGTGAGCTCGTGCCTTATGTGCAGCTGATCACCAATGGCGTGAAGCTCGGCACATATCGCGACGAAGAAGGCGACGAGCTCGATATCCGCGTTCGCCTGCCCAAGGACGAGCGCACCTTTGACGCGCTCGACTCCATGCGGATTGCGACGGCGAACGGGATGATCCCGGTCTCCAACTTCATCAACCGCACCCCTGTGCCCAAGGTCGCCAATATCGAGAGGCGCAACCAGGTCTATGTGATGAACGTGGCTGCGGGCCTGCAAAACCTGCCCGAAGGCGTCTTTGCGGCCGATAAGGTCGCGGAGTTGCAGAAGTGGATCGGCGAGCAGAACTTCCCCGAAAGCGTCAATGTCGCCTTCGGCGGCGCGGAAGAGCAGATGGGCGATGCCAATGCCTTCATCGTTTCGGCGATGGGCATGGCCATGGCGCTGATCTTCTTCATCCTGCTGCTCGAATATAACAGCTTCTACCAGGTGATGGTGACGCTCTCGACCGTCATCATGTCAGTGGCCGGCGTGCTCTTGGGCATGCTCGCGACAGGCATGAGCTTTTCGGCGATCATGACGGGCCTTGGCATCGTGGCGCTGGCGGGCATTGTGGTGAAGAACGGCATCGTGCTGATCGACACCTATAATGACTACAACCGCCATCAGCATGTGGAGCCGGTCAAGGCTATGCTGCTGACGGTCAGCCAGCGTGTGCGCCCGGTGTTGCTGACCGCGTTCCTGACCGCACTCGGGGTTATCCCGATGTGGGCCAATGTCGAGTTCGACTTCATCCGCCGCGAAATCGTGGTGGGTGGGCTTGCAGGATCGTGGTTCATCCACCTGTCGGCCGCGCTGGTTTCGGGGCTCTTTTTCTCGACGGCGCTCACGCTGGTCATGGTACCGGTGATGGTGACGGCCCCAAGCGTGATCTGGCGCCAGATGAAGGGCACCGCTAGCTGGATCGGGAGCTTCCGCCGTAAACCGGCGATGGCCACTCCGGCAGGCTTTGACGGCATGGCGGTCGAGATTCCGCCCGATGCCGATGGAGCACGGCGCTACATCGTCTCCAAGGAAGCCGGCCTCGGCGATAAGGACGAGCGCCGCGACGCTGCGGAATAGGTTTGACGACAGAGAGGAAAAGGCCCGCAACGATGCGGGCCTTTTTTCTTAGCGGGTACGCAGCGTCTGCTCGCATTGCTTTATTGCTCAGTAGCTTGATTTAGCCGGCCACGAACTCATGCATCCGCCAGTTGTCGCCATCGACTTGAATGTCGCGAGTGGTTGGGGCCCGAGCCGAGAGGACTTTGCGCCAGAAGAGTTGGGCGGCGGTGTTGGCGTGGGGGACGGCGATGTGCCACTGGCCGGGGTGAGCAGCGAGGGCTTGCGTGACGGAGGAGCGGCCAGTGCCGCTTTGACGATAGGCTTTCAGGACGAAAAATTCGGCCATGAACCAGCAAGGAGCGCGCCCGGTCAGTGGACATTCATCAACAACGAGAGCGAAGCCGGCGATCTCGTTGTTGCTCATGATGAGATAGGGGAAACGCCAGAAGCGGTCGAGGAAGTCGTATTGGTAAAGCCCGTCCTTGCCGATCGGGAACGGCATGGAGGCGGTCATGTCGTGGAGGTAGAGCTGGATCAGATTTGCGATGACCGGCTTTTGGTCGGGCCGCGCGGGGTTGAGGTGGATTGCCATGGCGGGAGGTTAGGCGGAGTGGGATGTCGGGGTAAGGGGCTTGTTTTACAATCGACCCGGTCCTTTGAAAGCAAACCCCTTATGCTCCCTTCGAGCCCCTTCTCCCACCAGGGGAGAAGGGGACGCCGGTGGTTGGCGATGTAGAGCGCCCCGCCCCAAACTACTCTGCTGCCGGCGCGCCGCGTTTGACGAAGCCGTCGGGGTCTTCGCGGGTGCGAGCCAGGGCTTCTTCGGCTTCGGTGGCTTCGCGCTGGCGGCTCCACATCTGGGCGTAGAGGCCGTTCTGGGCGAGGAGATCGGCGTGATTGCCGCGTTCGGCAACGCGGCCTTCGCGGAGGACCAGGATTTCGTCGGCGTTGATCACGGTCGAGAGACGGTGAGCGATAACGACGCTGGTGCGATTGCGCGAGACTTCGTCGAGGGCCGCCTGGATATCGCGTTCGGTCTTGGTATCGAGGGCGGAGGTTGCTTCATCGAGGATGAGGATCGAGGGGGCTTTCAGGATCGTGCGAGCGATGGCAACGCGTTGCTTTTCGCCGCCGGAAAGCTTTAGGCCACGCTCGCCAACCGGGGTTTCATAGCCCTTGGGCAGGCTTTCGATGAAGGGGCCGACCTGGGCCATGCGGGCGGCGGCGTGGATGTCTGCTTCCGAGGCGCCGGGGCGGCCATATTCGATATTGTAGCCGATGGTGTCGTTGAAGAGCACCGTGTCCTGCGGGACCATGCCTATGGTCGAGCGGAGACTTTCCTGCGTCACGTCGCGAAGATCCTGGCCATCGATGGTGATGCGGCCGCCAGTGACGTCATAAAAGCGATAGAGGAGACGCGAGATCGTCGACTTGCCGGCGCCGGTGGGGCCCACAATGGCGACGGTCTTGCCGGCCGGGACTTCAAAGCTGACGCCTTTGAGGATCGGGCGATCGGGATCATAGTGGAAAGAAACGTCTTCGAAGCGGATGACGGGGCCGGTCACCTTGAGCGGGGCGGCATCGGGCTTGTCGACAATTTCCGGATCCCTATCGAGGAGCTTGAACATCTCTTCGATATCGGTGAGGCCCTGACGGAGCTCGCGGTAAACGAAACCGATGAAATTAAGCGGGCGATAAATCTGCATCAGGAAGGTGTTGAGCAGGACAAAATCGCCGAGCGTCAGGCGGCCGGCCATGACGCCATTGATCGACATGATCGAAATGATCAGGAAACCGCCATAGAAGATAACCGCCTGGCCGAAGTTGAGCCAGCCGAGCGAGGTCCAGATGCGGATGGCCGAGCGTTCATAGCTCGCCATGGCGTCGTCATAGCGCTCGGCTTCCATCTTCTCGTTGGCGAAGTATTTGACCGTTTCATAATTGAGGAGGCTGTCGATCGCCTTGCCATTGGCGTCCGTGTCGGAATTGTTCATGTCCCGGCGGATCGAGATACGCCAGTTGGACGCCTTGATGGTGAAATAGAGATAGGCCCAGATCATCACCACCAGGACGCCAAGATAGCTGACGCCGAAGAGCCAGACGAAAATGATGGCGACGACGATGAACTCGACGATGGTGGGCGCGATATTGAGCATGGCGAAACGGACGACCGTTTCGATGCCCTTTACGCCGCGCTCGATGACGCGGGAGAGGCCGCCGGTGCGCCGCGCGAGATGGAAGCGCAGCGAGAGGCGGTGCATGTGATGAAAAGTCTGGAGCGCGAGTTTTCGAACCGCATGCTGGCCGACGCCGGCAAAGAGCACGTCGCGCAATTGCTGGAAGCCGGCGTCAAAAACGTTGCCGAGCACATAGGCGACGACGAGCACGATCGGGACCGCGAGGCCCATGATCAACTGGCTATCGGCGTCCGTACCATCGAGGCTGTCGATGATGCCCTTATAGGCAAAGGGCACGAGCGTAGTCGCGACCTTGCTGAGGAGGAGAGCGCCGATGGCGAGCACGACCTGCAGCTTCAGATCGGGCCGGCCATCGGGCCACATATAGGGCCAGAGATTGCGAACGGTAGAAAATACCGAGCCTTCGTCCGCGTTAACGGACGGCTTCTTTTCATTGGGATTGTTAGCCATTAGGCCGGTTCCGCTTCCTTATGGGGGGCTCGGAGATTGAGACCTTCAATCAAACCGCCGAAGGCGGTGCCGAGTTCAGCCAATCGATCCTGCCGGATCATGTAGCGATTGCGGGTACCATGGGGCTTGCGCTCGATCAGCCCGGCATCGAGCAGCACTTTTATGTGCTGGGAGACGGTGGACTGGGCAAGCGGCAGGGATTCGGTGACATCGCCACAGCAACATTCGCGCTGCTGCTGGCTCGCGAGGAACCGCAGGATGCTGAGCCGAACCGGATGGCCAAGGGCTCTCATGATGTTGGCAATGTCGTCGTCGTGCATGGGGCTGGCAGATTTGATCGGTGAATGGCGATGAACATGGTGAGGATTGACGGCAAGGTCAATCCCCGGGGTACGGTGCGGCGGAGATAAAGGTGGTTTTGGGCAGGGATGAGCGAGCGAGGCGGATTACACGCCCCCTTCCGGTCTTTCCATCAGCTGGAAAATCTGGAGGGATAAGCTCGCTGTCCGCACCAAACGAAAATGGCGCCCGGAGGCGCCATTTTTTATTGAGGGAGGCTGAAGACCTGGCCTGGATAGATGCGATCGGGGTCGCGGATCTGGCCGGCATTGGCCTCATAGATGGTCGTATATTTCATGCCCTCGCCATAAACGCGGCGGGCAATGGTCCAAAGATTGTCGCCGCGGCGGATAATGGCCTTGCCAGAGGCAAAGCGCTGGGCATCGGGACCGCCGACGGATACGGCGACCATGGTGGGGACGGCCGGTTCGGCGGCAGGCTGTGGCTGCGCAGGTGCCGGCACTTCGCTAGGTTCTGGTGTTGCGGGCGGGGCAGATGGTTCGCTCGGCTCGGTGGCTGGAATCTCAGCCTCAGCGACCGGGGCTGGGGCATCGGCGGCGGCCTGGGTAGTCGTTTCCGCCGGCGGATTGGCTGCGGGCGAGGAAGGCTTTGGCGCGGTCACGGCGGGCGAGGTTGAGCTAGGCTCCGCTGGCGCTAGCTGTTCGGCAGGCACGGCATCGTTGCTGGCAACTGCAGTCTCACTGCCCTCGCCTGCCGGCACGTCGACGACGAAATCGACTTCGACCCGGGCGAGAACGTCGGACGATCCAGGGCCGAGAAGGTCAGCGCGAACGCGCTGGCTTGGCGCAGCGAGAACCGCGCCGGCCTCGACCAGCCAGCGGCCACCTTCAATCGTGGTATCGGCGATGAAGGTATCATCGACATAAAGCCGAACCACGCCGCCGTCGGGACCACCGCCAGCAAAGAAGGTGCGATCGCCTTCGATTTCGATGGCATCGATGGTCGGCGGGATATCGGCAAGCTGCTGAGCTTCGACCGGTGCCGGCGTGGGCTCTACAGCGGGCGCTGCGGCAACGGTGGTTTCTTGCGGAGCGGCAGGCTCGGTGGCCGGCGCTGCAGGAGACGCCGTTTCAGTCGATGGAGCTGGCGCGGCTTCGGGGGCCGGAACTGGCTGCGCCGGCTGATTGGTCCCGGCAATTGATTGGCTGGGCGTCGGCGTGGCCGGGCTAGCCGGCGTTGGCGACGGCGCTGTTTCCGGTGACGGCATGGCCGGAACCGTAGCCGGCGGCGTGGCCAGAGCGGACGGTTGCTCGGCGGGTGCAGGCGTGGTTGGCGCCTCTGCCGATGGCACGGGCGCTGCTGTCGCGGTGGTGGGCGGCGTCGGCGTTGCGGCCGGCGCTGCCGGTGCCGGCGCTGGGGTGACGGGAGCCGTTTGCTCGGCAGTCGCAACCTGGGTCGGCGCGGACGGCGCCGGACGGTCCAAGCCTTGCAAGACTTCGCTCGCCTGGCCGGGAACGCTGGCGACGACGAGCGGCTGGCTGGTCTTGTCGTCATTGATGACAACGACAAAGGATTGCTCGGACTGTGCTTCCTTGCCGCGCTCGGCCAGGGTGATCTCTACGCCGCCGGGCGGCAGAGGCGCATCAGGCACGAGCACCCAGTCTCCGCTATTTTCGACGGTGGCGCTGCCCAGCAGTGCGCCATTGGAAAAAACTTCGACCTCGCTGCCCGGCGTGCCGCTGCCGGCGATGACCACCGAGCCGTCGGGTTCGGCGCGTAGCAGCCCGAAGGTTGCAGCAACGACCTTATCGGCTGCGCCTGCTTCAGGCTCTGCCGGCGGCGTGACGTCGAGTGCGGGCGGCGTCAGAGCGGTGTCAGCCTCGGCGGGCGCTTCCGGAGCGGGTGTCGGCGTTGCGGCTGGCGCTTCGACGGCGGCGACTTCAGTGGTCGTTTCGTTGGGGAAGAGACCGGCTTCGGCAAACTTGCCGCGGATGCACTGGCCCATGCCATCCGGGCTATTGAAGCAGGTGACGACCGTGGGGGCGGAAAATACGGCAGCAATGACGAAGATAGTGACGGCCGCAGCTCCAATCGTCAGAGCAAGAGGTCGTTTCGGTGCGGTCTCGGCCAGTTTACCCTCCCGGGCGTGTTCATCCGGCAGCTTTCTGGGCCAGCCGTGCGGTCGTCGATACTGCGGACGACTGCGAGGCTTCAGTCTTGAGCAGCTTGTATGTGATTGATTCATACAGAGCTTCAAACGAGGCATCAATGATGTTGGAAGAAACACCGATCGTCGTCCAGCGCTCGCCTGTGCTGTCCTTGCTTTCAACCAGTACACGGGTGACCGCGCCCGTGCCGCCGTCCAGGATACGGACCTTGAAATCAACGAGTTCGAGGTCTTCGATGCGCGAAGAATAAATGCCGAGATCTTTGCGCAGCGCCTGATCGAGCGCGTTGACGGGACCGTTGCCTTCGGCGACGGACATCAGCAATTCGCCCTGGACGCGGACCTTTACAACGGCTTCGGTGACGGTGATTTCTTCGCCCTGCGCATTGTGGCGGCGCTCGACCATGGCGCGGTAATGCTCGACATCGAAGAAGCTCGGCAGCGTGCCGAGCACAGAGCGGGCAAGGACGGCAAAGGAGGCATCGGCGCCGTCATAAGAATAGCCGCGCGCTTCGCGTTGCTTGACGGTGGCGAGGAGCTTTTCGAGGCGTTGATCGTCCTTTTCGAGCGTGATGTCGTGGCGCGCGAGGGCCGTCAGAAGGTTGGATTTTCCCGCCTGCTGGGAGACCATGATGGCGCGCTCATTGCCAACGCTTTCGGGCGGGACGTGCTCATAGGTCGAAAAATCCTTGAGGAGCGCCGAAGCATGGATGCCGGCTTTCGTTGCAAAAGCGGAGGCGCCAACATAGGGCGCCTGTCTTGCTGGCGCACGGTTCAGGCGATCGTCGAAGGCGCGGGAGATGTGAGTGAGGCGTTCGAGGTGGGCGGGGGTGATGCCGGTTTCGAAGCGCTCGGCGTAATAAGGTTTTAAAACGAGCGTTGGGATCAGGGTGATCAGATTGGCATTGCCGCAGCGCTCGCCGAGGCCGTTGAGCGTGCCTTGAACCTGGCGCACGCCAGCCTCCACCGCCGCGAGGGCATTGGCGACGGCTTGGCCGGTATCGTCATGGGGATGGATGCCGAGCTTGTCGCCGGGCGCGAACTTTAGGACCGTGCCGACGATTCCGCGGATTTCGGCGGGCATGGTGCCGCCATTGGTGTCGCAGAGGACCACCCAGCGGGCGCCGGCATCGAGGGCCGTGGTGACGCAGGAGAGTGCGTATTCCGGATTGGCTTTAAAGCCGTCGAAGAAGTGTTCAAGATCGATGAGTACTTCCTTGCCGGCGGAGGCGGCGGTGCGCACCGTGTCGGCGAGGCCTTCGAGATGCTCGTCGGTGGTGGAGCCGAGGGCGAGTTCGACCTGATAATCCCAAGCCTTCGCGACAAAGCAGGTAGCGGCGGCGGCGGAATTGACCAAGGCTTGGACACCGGGGTCATTGGCAGCCGAGCGCCCTGTCCTTTTAGTCATGCCGAAGGCGGTAAATGTGGCCTTCTTGGTGCGCTTTTGTTCGAAAAAGGCCGTATCGACCGGATTGGCGCCCGGATAGCCGCCTTCGATATAGTCGACGCCGAGCTCTTCCAGGAGACCAATAATGGCGACCTTGTCCTCGAGCGAGAATTCCACGCCGGCCGTCTGCGCGCCATCGCGAAGGGTCGTGTCGAAAAGGTAGAGGCGATCTCGGGACATTTTTGGTCTCTGGTGTTTTTAGGCTTTTGGTGGCCAGGTGGCCGTGTCGTGGTCGGGGTGTTGGTGGTTGGAGGTTGCGATTGCGGCAGCACTTTCGGGCGCGCGTTCCTCGATGGGCGCAACATCGGGCAAATGGCCGAGATCATTGACCCAGGAAATGCGGCTATTGGTGCCGTGCTGATCCTCGGGCGGAAAGGCTTCGGGGTGATCGAGCGAGCCGATGGAAACGCTCATCCAGGTACCGCCGACATGGGCAAAGCTCAGTGGTGTGCCACAATCGCGACAAAAGCCACGCTCTACGGGCTCGGAAGAGCGGAAGAGAGCGATTGTGCCGCGTGTCACTTCAAAGGTGTCAAGCGGGCCGCCGACCAGCGGCGCGTAGAAGGCGCCGAATGCCTTTTGGCACATGCGGCAGTGGCAGATATGGGCGCCCCGCGGCTTTGCGGTGAAGCGATAGCGCACGGCGCCGCATTGGCAGCCGCCGGACCAGGTTTCAGTCATTTCGGCTCTTCCTTCGGCGGCCAATCGGCGGTGTCGTGGTCGGGGTGCTGGTTGGAGTGGATACCGGACAGAAAATCCCGCCATTCGTCGCTGACTTCGTTGCGAACCGGAAGGCTGGTCAGCGTATCGAAAAACGGCAGTTTGTCGTGCGGATTGACCTGGATTTCGGGTGCCGCGACGGTAGGGTCGTCGAATGCGCCGATGGCGAGTTCGAGGCCGAAGCGGGTTTCATAGGCGAGCGGGGTGCCGCACTCGCCGCAGAAAGCGCGGCGAGCAGCGTTGGAGCTCTGGAACCATTTCGGTTCGCCACGGGTCCAAGTCGCGTTGTGGGCGGTGACCAGCGGACCGAAGAAGCCACCAAATGCCTTCTGGCACATGCGGCAATGGCAGATCGAGGGACGGCCGAGGCGCGTGACGCGGAAACGCACCGCGCCACACTGACAGCCACCGGTATGGGCCTCACCGGGGGGCATGACAGACCATCTCGATGTTGTTGCCGTCCGGATCGAAAACGAAGGCGGCATAGTAGTTTTCGCTATAGTGCGGACGAAGGCCGGGGCCGCCATTGTCGCGGCCGCCAGCAGCCATGGCGGCGGCATAGAAGGCATCGACGGCAGCGCGGGTTTCGGCGACGAAGGCATAATGGCGGCCGGGGCCGGTGTCCTTGGCTTCGGTCAGCCAGAAATCGGGATGGCCTTTGCCATAGCCACCGACCTTGACGCCGCCAGTGAACTGCTCGGGAACTTCTGCAAGCATCGTGTAGCCGAGGGGGGCGAAGGCAGCGTCGTAGAAAGCGCGGGATTTGGTCCAGTCTGCGACGAGAATTCCGACGTGATCAAGCATTGGGGAGGCTCCTTTGGTGAGGAGGGCACGAAGACGGGTGGGTGGTGACAGGCGGTGTCAGCATGGCGGCGAAACACACAATCACCGCTTCACTTCCCACTTGGTCGCCCGCTGGCCATTCTCATCCTTGTAGTCGAGCAAGGCCACGCCCTGCTCTGCCAGTTCGTTGCGGATGGCGTCGGCCTTCGCAAAATCCTTGGCGTTGAGGGCGGCTAGGCGCTCGGCTATGGCGTTGGCGATGTGGGCCGGGGCTTCCCAGCCGTCATTAGAGTCGAGAAGGCTATCGAGGGTGAAGCCGAGGAATTTGAGGGTGGCGGCGAGGCAATGTTTGGCGTTGCCTTCTTCCCGGTTGGCTTTCTTGGCGATGAAGTCGAGAGCCACGCTGGCGCGATGGAAGTTGAGGTCGTCGGCCAGTTCAGCAATCACCGAGGAGTCGGGCTCGTCGCCCTCAGACAGAACCGCGCCGCGGGCGGCACGCTGCCAGTCGCGGAGCTTAGCTTCGGCTTCTTCGAGGCGTTTGACCGTGAAGTCGATGGGCTCGCGATAGTGCGTCATCAGCATGGCGAGGCGCAGGACTTCGCCGATCCAGGCGCGGCCGCCCATGGCGCCGGTTTCGAGGAGTTCATTGATGGTGACGAAATTCCCCAGGCTCTTGGACATTTTCTGTCCTTCGACCTGGAGGAAGCCATTATGCATCCAGACATTGGCCATGGCGTGGGTGCCGTGGGCGCAACGGGATTGGGCGATTTCATTTTCGTGGTGCGGGAAGATCAGATCGAGCCCGCCGCCATGAATGTCGAAGGTTTTGCCGAGATAACGCTCGGACATGGCGGAGCATTCGATATGCCAGCCGGGGCGGCCGCGGCCCCATGGGCTGTCCCAGCCGGGTTCGTTTTCGGAAGACAGCTTCCAGAGGACGAAATCGGCCGGGTCTTCCTTGTGCGCATCGACGGCGACGCGGGCGCCGGCAAGATTGTCCTCGAGATTGCGGCCCGAAAGCTGGCCATAATCTTCCATCGAGCGGGTGCGGAAAAGCACCTCGCCATTGGCGTTATAGGCGTGGTTCTTGTCGATCAGCGCGGAGATGAGGGTTTGCATCCCGGCGATGTTTTCCGTTGCGCGGGGCTGGTGTGTGGGCGGCAGCGTACCCAGAGCCTTCACGTCGGCCAAGAACTGGCTCTCGGTTTTTTCGGTGACTTTTCGGATGGCGTCGTTGAGCGGCAGGTCCGGAAAATCGCGCAGGGCGCGGGCGTTGATCTTATCGTCGACGTCGGTGATGTTGCGCACATAGGTTACATGGCTCTCGCCATAAACGTGGCGCAGGAGGCGGAACAGCACGTCGAAGACGATGACGGGCCGGGCATTGCCGATATGGGCAAAGTCATAGACCGTGGGACCGCAGACATACATGCGCACATTGCTCGCATCCATGGGCTCGAAAGGCGCCTTGGTGCGGGTGAGCGTGTTGTAGAGGCTGATCTGCGGCTTTGCCGTGGTCATCAAGAGGTCCCTATTGGCCAGACAGTACTGTGCTCTGGCGTGAGCCTCTATCTTCCGGAAATTTTGGATGAAGAAGACTGCTCCGCCAACGCTTGGGTTAGCAGGTAATAATGCAGACGATAATGGTGCACTTGGTCTTCATGACGGTAAGATTGGCCGGGCGGGCCAAATAAATCAAGAGACAAAAGAAAAGAGGGCGGCCCGAAGGCCGCCCATTTCGCTTTGGAGGCGAACATCATCCAGGGAGGATGATCTTTTTGGAGATTTCTGCCCCTGTTCGTGGACAGCTCCGAAACTGTCGAGGCCCAGGCCACGCGACCGATCAAAACGAACGGCCGGAGACGCGGAAGGCCTACCACTCCACAGATGAGAGTGGCACGCCGAGGTGGCATGCCCAATGTCAACACGGGAATGTGACCGGATCAGGTTCGCGACGCGAGGGCGACCACAGTTTGCTGGATATCGCCAAAAACCGACCGGCCACCGGCCAAAGCCGCCATGCGAAGACGATCGCCCGGCTTGAGAAACGGCGTGCGCGCCTTGCCGAACTTGACCTTTTCGGCGGTCCTTGCCTCGGCAATGCAGGCAAAGCCGATACCATCTTCGCGAATAGGCAGGGTCTCATCGTGATGATTGGCGATGGTGCCGGAGCCGATGATGGTGCCGGCGCCGAGCTGGCGGGTGCGCGCGGCTTCGACGATGAGATCGATGAAATCGAAATGCACGTCGACGCCGGCATTGGGCCGGCCATAGAGGGTGCCGTTGACCTCGACGCGAACCGGCAGATGGAGGCGATTGTCGCGCCAGTGCTCGCCGAGGCTATCGGGCGTGACGACGACCGGGGCAAAGGCCGTGGACGGTTTGGAATGGAAAAAACCGAAGCCATTTTGCAGATCATCGGCCACCAGGCGGCGCAGAGACACGTCATTGCAAATGGTTACGAGGCGGATGGCGGCGGCCGCCTGGGCACGGCTGGGGCGCATGGGCACGTGCCCGATGATAATGGCGACTTCCACCTCGAAATCGAGCGCCAAATCTTCGTCCGGAATGAGGATGGGGTCGGACGCTGCCGATAAAGAATCGGACCCACCCTGGTAAAGCAGGGGGCGGATCGACTGCAGCTCGGCGTCCTTGCTGCCCTTGAGCGAGCGCACGCGTTCAAGGTGGCTCATATAGCCCGAGCCATCGATCCACTGGAACGCGCGAGGGAGCGGGGCGAGCGCGGCAGAAGGTTCGAAGGTCTGGCCGGCGATGGCGCCCTTGTCGAGATCCTTCGATAATTCGGCAAGGGCGGGCTTGAGCCGATCCCAATCATCGAGCGCCGCCTGCAGGGTCGGGGCGATCCTTCCGGCGGAAACGAAGCGAGTCAGATCGCTCGAAACGACCACCAATTGCCCATCGGGCCGGCTCGCGCGCAGCGTGGCAAGTTTCATAGGCCGACGATCTCCCTCATGGTGTTGCCCGGTCGCGCTATGGAACGAGGCTTTGATTGCTATATTGTTGCCATGCGCCCTGACGATGTCTTAAGGCGACAGACGGCCACAGGTTGCGGCCGACGAACAGGACCGATTCGTGATATCTAAATTTAACGGCCTCCGCGTGCCTATCTTGCTGCTTTTGGCAGCATTGATGTTTTCGCTCGATGCGCAAGCGGTCTATGCGCAATCGACACAATGCCGCCAGCTTGAAAATGCGCTCCGGCAATTCAACCGCAATGGCGACTTCAGCCAGATGCAGGACAATTCCGGCGCGGCGCGTCAATTGCAGCGCGATGTGCAGAATGCGGAAAGCCAGTATATCCGGGAAGGCTGCAACGATGCGGCCAAGGCCGGGCAACAGCTGACACCGCAATGCCAGCAGATCGCGCGCGTGGTGCTTCGCCTGCGCGACGACTATGCCAAGGTGTCCCAATCGGTCGATACCGGCAATGCCGTGGCGCAGCAGCGCGAGGCTATCCTCCAGGAAATGGCGCGCTTCGGCTGCAATGCCGGCTCGAACGCCAATTTCAGCCAGGATCGGCAGTCGGTGTTCGATCGTGTCTTCGGCTCGACGTCCGAAGGCGATTTCACCAATGGCGATTTCATCGACGGTGGCGACTACTGGGGAAACCAGGGCTACAGTACCGTCCGCACGGTGTGTGTGCGTCTTTCTGACGGATACTTCTGGCCGATCAGCTATTCAACGCTGCCCGAATATGTCGGCAACGACGCGATGCAATGTCAGGCCGAATGCCCCAACACGGCGGTCGATCTCTATTTCTATGACAATCCCGGACAAGAGCCCGAGCAGATGCGAAACATGTCGGGGTCGCCCTATACGTCGCTGCCGACGGCATTTGCCTATCGCAATCAGTTCGATCGGTCGGCCAGCTGCAAGGTTGCGCCGCAGTCGAATGGCGCGATTAAGATGACGGCCAGCGCCGATGGGGCAAGCCGGGCGACGCTCGATATCAATGGCATGAGCATTCCCCTGCCCATCCGCGATCCGCGCGGCATCGCGCCTGTCCAGGCGGCAGAGCCGGTTCAGGCTGTTGCGACCGTTGCGCTGGTCGATGTTCCCCTGCCCCGCCCCCGGCCGACCGGCCCTGGAGAGGTCGCGGCGCGGCCCACGGCGGCTCAGACGACGGAAGCGGCACTGCGGATCGTCAAGTTCGGCGACAAAACCGTCAGGGTAGTCGGTCCAGACACGCCTTACGCCCAAGCAGGACAAGCAGGCTCTTAAGCTCGGGGCCATCGTGGCGGCCGGTGAGCGCCATGCGTAGCGGCAGAAAGAGCGCCTTGCCTTTGCGGCCGGTGGCGCCTTTGAGGGCGTTTGTCCAGGTGGACCAGGTGGTTTCGTCCCATGGCTCAGCCGGCAGCATGGCTTTGGCGAGGGCGAGGAATTCGCGATCTTCCTCGGCAATGACCGGTTCGATGGGCCCGGTTACGAGCTTCGACCACTCGGCAATATCTTGAAAACGCACGAGATTTTCGCGCAATAGGTTCCAGATCGCTTCGCCTTCGAGGCCCATGGACGAGAGGCGCGGGAAGGCTTCTTCGTAGGGCATGGCATGGAGAAGGCGGGCGTTGAGGCTATCGAGTTCGACCGGGTCGAAGCGGGCCGCGCCGTGCGAAATCATCGAGAAATCGAGTTTTTCAGCGATCGCATCGAGGTTTTTATAGGGCTCAATGGGTAAGCTTGTGCCGGTTAACGTTGCCATTACGGCAACCGCGAGCGGCTCATAACCCTCATTCCGGAAATCGGAGATGGACTGAGAGCCGAGGCGCTTGGAAAAGCCCTGCCCCGCCGCGTCGGTGAGCAGATTGTGGTGGGCAAATGTGGGAACCGCACCGCCGAGCGCTTCGATGATCTCGATCTGGGTACCAGTGTTG
Organism: Devosia soli; assembly: GCF_000970455.1. GTDB lineage: Bacteria > Pseudomonadota > Alphaproteobacteria > Rhizobiales > Devosiaceae > Devosia > Devosia soli. Next base: position 619,339 of record NZ_LAJG01000005.1, read on the forward strand.
GAGACGTGATCCTCGCCGCGGATGACGTGGGTCACTTCAAGATCGATGTCATCGACGACGGAGGGCAGCGTATAGAGATAGGAACCATCGGCGCGGATCAGCACGGGATCGGACATCGAAGCGGTGTTGACCGTCTGCGGACCCTTGATGAGATCGTTGAAATGGACCGGGCGTCCATCGAGTTTGAAGCGCCAGTGGGGCTTTCTGCCTTCGGCTTCGTAAGCGGCCTTCTGTTCGTCGGTCAGGCCAAGCGCGGCGCGATCATAGATCGGGGGCTTGCCGAGGAGACGGGCGCGGGCGCGCTTGCGATCGAGTTCGTCTTCAGTTTCGTAAGCCGGGTAGAGGCGGCCGGAGGCGATGAGCTTGTCGCGCGCGGCGTCATAAAGCGCGGTGCGTTCGGACTGGCGGACGAGAAGATCGGGTGTGACGCCGAGCCAGGCGAGATCGACCTCGATGCCATCAGCAAATTCGCGGGTCGAGCGCGCGAGATCCGTGTCGTCCATGCGCAGAATGTAGCGACCGCCGGTGCGGCGGGCGAAGAACCAGTTGAGCAGCGCCGGTCGGGCATTGCCGAGATGGATGCGGCCCGTGGGAGACGGGGCCCAGCGAACAACGGTCATCCTACGGTCTGGTCCTTATAGCCATTGGTGATGGGATATTTGCGGCCAAGGCCGAAGGCGCGCGGCGTCAGCTTCGGGCCGGGTGCAGACTGGCGGCGCTTGTGTTCGGCGATATTGAGGAGACGCTCGATGCGCTTGACCAGCGCCGGCTCGTGTCCGCGCTCGACGACTTGGCCAAGGCTCATCTCGTTTTCGACAATCGAGCGCAGGATATCATCGAGCACCGGATAGGGCGGCAGGCTGTCCTGATCCTTCTGATCGGGACGGAGTTCGGCGCTGGGAGCCTTATCGATGATGGACTGCGGAATGACTTCGCCGCCGGGGCCCAAGCAATCGCCGGGCATATGCTTGTTGCGCCAATCGGCCAGGGCATAGACGTCCATCTTGAACATGTCCTTGAGCGGATTATAGCCGCCGTTCATGTCGCCATAGATAGTGGCGTAGCCGACGCCCATTTCGCTCTTGTTGCCTGTGGTCAGCAGCATGGAGCCCAATTTGTTGGAAACGGCCATCAGGATGGTGCCGCGCATACGCGACTGGATGTTTTCTTCGGCAAGATCGGGGGGACGATTATTGAAAATGGGCTGGAGTTCGCGGAGCGCGCCGTCGACGGGATCACCGATGGCGACGACATCGTAGCGAACGCCGAGGCGGGCAGCGCAATCCTTGGCATCGCGAAGGCTGTCTTCCGAGGTATAGCGATAGGGCAGCATGATGCAATGGACTTTTTCGGGTCCGAAAGCATCGACGGCTATGGCGGCGACGACGGCGCTGTCGATGCCGCCTGAAAGGCCGAGGACGACGTGCTCGAAACCGTTTTTATGAACGTAATCGCGAAGACCCAGAACGGCGGCGCGCCATGGCGCTTCGTCCGTCGATGGCAGGGTTTCGACCCGGCCTTCCGTACAGGTCCAGCCATCGTCACCGCGCTGCCAATCGGAGAGGATGAAATCGCTCTCGAAACTCTTGCCCTGAATGACGAGGCGATCGCCCGGCTCTATGGCGAAGGAGGCGCCATCGAATACCAGCTCATCCTGACCGCCGACCTGGTTGAGATAGAGCAAGGGCACGCCATGGTCGGTCGCGTGCTTGCGGACCAGCTCCTTGCGGATGTGCTGCTTGTCGGTCCAATAGGGCGAGCCATTGGGGCAAAGGAGGATTTCGGCGCCTTCGCGCACGAGATGTTCGCAGACCCAGGGGTGCCAGATGTCCTCGCAGATCGGGATGCCGACCGAGACGCCCTTGATCGTTACCGGCATGGGCAAAGGACCAGGGGCGAAATAGCGTTTCTCGAAAAAGACGTCGGTATTCGGCAGTTCGCGCTTGAGGCGCAAGGCGAGGATTTCACCTCGCTCAGCGACGACTACGGCATTATGGAGACCCGTCTGGTCCTGCCAGATGGTAGGCAGGATGAGGACGACGTCACTGTTTCGCGTTTCGGCAACGAGCGCGCGCGCCGCATGCATGGCATCGGCGACAAATTGCGACTTGAACAGCAGATCGTCCGGAAAATAGCCGGTGAGGAAAAGCTCGGAGAGCAGCAGAATATCGGCGTTGGCGGCGGCGGCATCGGATAGTGCCTGAAGCGCCAGGGCGAGGTTGCCTTCCAGATCCCCCACCTTTGGGTTGAGCTGGGCGAGCGCTATTCTGAGCTGGTCGGTCACGGAAATTGCCTGATCGAAAGGGGCGAACCGCCCGGCCCGCGGCCGAACGCGGGCAAGACTTAGCCTCTGGCCCTTTCGAGAGCAAGCGCGGCCATGGCTTAGAAGCTGCCGGCAATCTCAAGCAGGGCGCCGTAGCGCAGCATGGAGAATGGGTTGTTGTCTACGATATAGGTTTGACGTGCAACGGAAGGCGTCGTTGAGGGCGGTGTCGGCTGAATGACGCGAACCTCGTCCCATGTCGCATCATACTGACCAGTAAGGTACGACGCACGGCCGCCAACGCGGATGGCCAGGTTCTCAGTGGGCTTGAAGCCAACCATCAGCTTGCCGCTTGCACCATAGCCGTGGCCGTTGATCTTCACGGACGAAGCCTGTGAATCATAAGGCCCAACGGACGAGGCCTGGACCGCGCCATAGGTGCCGTTGACCCAGGAATAGGGAATGGCTGTTGCTTCACCCGAAATGTCGAACCCGCCCATATCGACTTGTGCACCAAGGCCGAGCTTGAAGGAATGGATGTCGAAATTGTTTATTTCGCTGTCAAAGCCGCTGAGCTGGTAATCGACACCATTGAAGGCGGTGCCACCGGTGGCGAAACTGGCGCGCCCGGTATCGGGGGAGTCGTTGCTGTATAAATATCCGGTTACTAGGCCGAAGCCCGCATTTTCAGTGCCGAGGGGCAACCATCCAAAGTCGAGGCCGACATAACCGAGACGCGCTGCGGGAAGCGCGGTAGAGGGACCGCCGTTGACGGAGTATGATCCTTCATGGGCGATGCCATAACCACCGAAGGCTTCGACATAAGAGCGCGTCTCATGGTCAAGGACACGGCCGAAGGCTTCCCCGACGTGAGACTTGCTATCGATCGTTTCGCGGTAGGCACCGACCGAATGCTTTTGCTGGCCGATCGAATACCAGTAACGGACGCCCAGTTCTATGCGAAGCGGGTCGGTTTCTTCCGGTTGCCACTCTTCGGGATAAGACGGCCGCAGATCACCAAAGTAATCAGCAGATATTGCGGGATGCGCGACGGCAATCGACAGAATCGAGACGGCCCCGCGGACAAGACGCTTCATCACACACTCCCGATCACACTAAGGGTTGAAGATCGTGCTACGGTTGTGAATGATTAGGGTTAATGTTCCACTAAGTCGGTTTCGGCAAAATTGTGCCTTTAGTAACTTCCCTGACGCATGCTGAACTCAACGTTCGATACATGCCTCGTGTGCAACCGCATCCGATGTCAGGCGTTGGAACCGTTGAATCGAAGTGCATCCAAGAAGACAACTCATGTCGTGCCGCATCCTAATCGTTGAAGACGAGATATTCGTAGCCACCGAAATAGAGCAGATCGTATCGGAGATGGGCCATTCGCCCGTTGCGATCGCTGCAGACAAGAAAGCCGCTCTACGTCACGCAAGCGAGGCAGAGCTGGCGCTTGTCGACCTCAACCTGCGCGATGGCCCAACCGGCATCGAAATCGGAAAAATCCTGGCGCAGACCCACGGGGTGAGCGTCATCTTCCTCACCGCCAATCCCGGGCAGGTGGCAAGCGGCGTACCGGGTACGATCGGCGTGGTTTCCAAGCCCGTAACAGAACGCGACTTGCGCGAGATCGTTGAATTTGCCGCTGCGCGACGCGCTGAAGCCGATGCAAAGCCGCCGCGCCGGTTGCGGCTTTTCGACTGGTCCGGCGGCTCGCTCGCGACCTGATCCTATACTGCCGGAGCCGGCTGCAGCCGACTCGAGCGTTTGAGGGACGACAGCGGCAAGCTCAGTTCCACCCGCAGTCCATCGGTTTCCCAAATGCGTTCGACTGCACCCCGCATCTGACCGCTCACCGACAGTTCCAGCAGTTTAGAGCCGAAGCCCGAGAGTGACTCGACCTCGGCAATATCGGGACCGCCATGTTCCTTCCAGGTCAGGTGGTAATGGTCGTCATCAAGGCGTCCCGTGAGGCTAATCCAGCCGTCAGGCCTGCTCAAGGCACCATATTTAGCGGCATTGGTCGCAAGCTCGTGGAAGATGAGTGCAAGCGGGGTTGCAGCGGCGTCGTCGATGGCCGTGTCGTCGCCTTCGAAGCGGATGGGCGACTTGCCATCCTCGCCGTCATAGGCGCGGGTCAGGCGGGCAACGAGTGCCGAGAGGTTCCCCTGCCCTCCCGGATTGGGCGAGAGATAATTTTGCGGGCGGACGAAATCATGGGCTTCGCCCAGCGCAAAGATGCGTTGGCGAAGTTGATCGGCGAACGGCTTGATATCGGGACGGCCGCGGGCCGAGAGCGAGACAATGCCGGTGAGCACCGCAAAGATGTTCTTGATGCGGTGGCTCAATTCCTGCGCGACGAGTTCGCGCTCCTGAGCGGCGCGCTTTGACTCGTTGATATCGGTGCAGGTGCCGATCCAGCGCACGATCTGACCGGAAAGGTCGCGAATAGGCAACGCGCGGCCAAGCGTCCAGCGATATTCGCCGCTATGGTGACGCAGCCGGTATTCGATCTGATAAGGCTCGCCGGTTTCGAGCGAGCGGCGCCAAGCTTGCCAGGCGCGCTCCTGGTCTTCGGGGTGGAACATGTCGTTCCAGCCCGCGCCATCGGTGGTGCCGGGCGGGGTGCCGGTAAATTCGTACCAGCGTGCATTGTAGTAATCGTGATAGCCGTCCGGCCGCGTCGCCCAGATCATTTGCGGCATGGTGTCGGCCAAGGTGCGGAATTCGAGTTCGCTCTTGGCGAGAGCATCGGCATAGCGATGCTGTTCGGTGACATCGAAGACGACGCCGGGGAAGCGCCGCACCTTGCCATCGGCGCCCGCGCGCGGGCGACCGGAGGCGACGACCCAACTGATCGATCCATCGGGACCGATCAGTCGGTATTCGGATTTATAGGGCGTGCCAGCAACAATGGCGGCCTGAATTTCCGCGCCGACGCGCGTCACGTCGTCAGGATGGATAGCCTGGAGAAAATCTTCGATCGGCACGCCGAGGCCAGCGCGCAACGGGTCGAGATTGAAGAGCTTGGCAAAACGATCATCGGAGGTCACCCGATTATTCTCGACATCCCAATCCCAGGTGCCGACCAGATCCGTGCCGTTAATGGCCAGGGACATGCGTTCTTCGCTGCGGGCCAGCGCCTGTTCGGCAAGGACGCGCGTCGTGACATCGATGACCACACAGACAGTACCAAAGGTCTCGGCGGCATCGTCAAACAGCGGGCTATAATGAAGATCGAGCCAGACCGGCTCAAGTTCGCCATGTCGATTGAGCATCAGATGCTGGCCGACAAGGCTGAGCCCCTCCCCGCGCAGGCCCCGATCGATGTTCTCGCGGTTGAAATCGGCAATCTCGGGCCAAGCTTCTTCCGCAGGCATGCCAAAGATTTCGGGATGCCGGGGGCCGGCAAATTCTGCATAACCCTGATTATAGAGCAAAATACCACGTTCGCCGACCAGCATGGCCATTGGCGTCGTCGCGACCATCATGGTGCGCACAGCCGATTTCAGGCTCTCGGTCCACCCCGGGATAGGGCCTAGGGGATTGTTCGACCAATCGAAGGTATTGAGCAGTTTGATCGTCGGGTCTTGCTCGAGCCGTTCACGCGCTTCTGGGGTGGCATTGGGGAACAGGGATGTTGGCATTGCCTACTCGTTCAAACGCAGCTCTATTCTTTGCCTGATATGCCGGCAAAGAAAAGGCCGCGCGGCTTGAAAAGAACGCGCGGCCAAACCATTCAGTTCATTTGGCTTCCGGACTATTCACCGGCGAGCCGCCGCTGCGCCGGCGGCTTTTGGGAATGAACTTCCTCGGCAACGAGGAACGCCAGCTCAAGCGCCTGACTGGCATTGAGGCGCGGGTCGCAATAGGTGTTGTAGCGGTCCGATAGCGTCGTTTCGGTGACCGCCGAAAGGCCACCGACGCATTCGGTGACATCGTCGCCGGTCATTTCGATGTGGACGCCGCCGGCGTAGGTGCCCATTTCGCGGTGGACTTCGAAGAAATTGCGCACTTCGGTGAGGACGCGATCGAAGGGGCGGGTCTTGTAGCCGGTTGAGGCCTTGATGGTATTGCCGTGCATCGGATCGCAGCACCAGACGACGGTGCGGCCGGCTTTCTGAACGGTTTCGACAAGGCGCGGCAGATGCTCGTGCACCTTATCGGCGCCGAAGCGCGAGATCAGCGTGATGCGGCCGGCTTCGTCGGTCGGGTTGAGCCGATCGAGAAGACGCAGGAGATCGTCATTGGCCAGGCTCGGACCGCACTTGATGCCGATGGGATTGTGAATGCCGGCAAAATATTCGACATGGGCGCCATCGGGCTGGCGGGTGCGGTCGCCGATCCAGAGCATGTGGCCGGACGTGGCATACCAGTTGTTGGAGATGGAATCGCGGCGGGTGAGCGCTTCCTCGTAGCCGAGAAGCAGGGCTTCGTGGCTCGTATAGAGGCTTGTTTGCTTGAGCGCCGGAGTATTGTCCGGGTTAAGGCCGAGCGCGGACATGAAGGTGATGGCGTCGTCGATCTTGCGGGCGACTTCCTCGAAGCGGACGTTCCAGTTGGACCCCTTCATAAAGCCCATAGTCCATTCATGGATGCGCGTCAGCTCGGCATAGCCGCCCATGGAAAAGGCGCGGAGGAGATTTAGCGTTGCGGCGGACTGGCGATAGGCCTGGAGCATGCGATCGGGATCTGGCACGCGCGCGGCCTCGGTGAACTCGATGGCGTTGATGATGTCGCCGCGATAGCTGGGCAGTTCGACGCCTTCGATGGTCTCGGTATCGGCGGACCGGGGCTTGGCGAACTGGCCGGCGACGCGGCCGACCTTGACGACGGGCTTGGAGGCACCGTGGGTCAGCACCACCGCCATCTGCAGGAAGACGCGGAAGAAATCGCGAATGTGATCCGCGCCGTGTTCGGCAAAGCTTTCCGCGCAATCGCCACCCTGGAGCAGGAAGGCTTCGCCGCGGGCAACGGCGGCAAGCCGGGATTTTAGTTCACGCGCCTCGCCTGCAAAGACCAGCGGCGGAAAGGTCGCGAGCTGACGTTCGGCTTCCGCCAGCGCAGCGGGATCGGGATAGGCGGGAACCTGAAGTACAGGCTTCTCGCGCCAACTGCTGGGGGTCCAAGTGGTCATCATCATCTCGCTCACGCGGGGCATCTTGCGGGTTGGGGCGGTCTAGCAAGGCCGGCGCGGACTGCCAAGCCCTGAGGGAGGGCAGAGCGTCTAGCCGACCCTGCTGCCATTGCGATAGGTGTAGCTCGGCGACTTGAAGGTCACGAGCTCTTCGGCGGCGGTCGGATGCAGGGCGATAGTCCGATCGAGGTCCTTCTTCGTTGCGCCCATAGCCACGGCGACGCCGACCAGCTGGATCATTTCGCCTGCGCTTGGCCCGAAGATGTGGACGCCGAGCACCTTGCCCTCGTCCTTTTCGGTGATGAGCTTGATCACCATTCGCTCGGTTCGCGTCGACAGCGTGTTCTGCATCGGGCGGAACCGGGCGACATAGATGTCGATATCGCCTTGTGCCGCCGCGTCGGTTTCCGTCAGGCCGACCACGCCGATCTCGGGCTCGCTGAAGACGGCCGTCGGGATCAGGGAATAGTCGACCTTCTGCGGATTGTTGTTGTAGACGGTCTCGGCGAAATACCAGCCTTCGCGGATGGCAACAGGCGTGAGCTGGGCCCGGCCGGTGACATCGCCCACGGCATAGACCGAGGGTGCGGATGTTTGCGAGAACGCGTCGACTTCGATGCTGCCATTGTCCTTGAGCTTGACGCCGGCCGTTTCGAGCCCGAGCCCATGGGTATTGGCGCGGCGGCCGGTGGCGAACATGACGATATCGAAAGGCGCGGTGACGCCGTCGCTGAACGTGGCCTGGACGCGATCGCCGGCATTGGCAAGCGAGGCGATGGTCGTCTGGTAGATGGTGCGCACGCCACGATCGGTGAGCGAGGCTTCAAGGGCGCGACGCATGTCGTCGTCAAAACCGCGAAGGATGCAATCGCCGCGATAGATCAGGGTCGTATCGACGCCGAGGCCGGCAAAGATGGTCGCGAACTCGACGGCAATATAGCCGCCGCCTTCGATGAGGATGGTTTTGGGCAGAACCGGCAGATCGAAAGCCTCGTTCGAGGTAATGCCAAACTCGGCGCCCGGAATATCGGGAATGTAAGGATGGGAGCCCGTGGCGATAAGGAGCCGCTCGGCCGACAGCTCGCGGCCCGAGCTCATCAGGCGCAGGCTATTGGGGCCGGTAACGACTGCTCGATCCTTGATGATCTCGACGCCGGGCTTTTCAAGGTTGGCCGTATAGGCCAATTCGAGCCGGGTGATTTCCTTTTCCTTGTTGGCAACAAGAGTTGGCCAATCAAAGCTCGCATCGACCTGCCAGCCGAAGCTTGGCGCCAGATCGAACTGATCGGAAAAGCGGGAAGCATAGACATAGAGCTTCTTGGGCACGCAGCCGCGGATGACGCAGGTGCCGCCGACGCGGAACTCTTCGATGATCGCAACCTTGGCGCCATAGGTTGCCGCCATGCGTGCCGCCCGCACGCCGCCGGATCCTGCCCCGATCACCAAGAGATCGTAATCATAAGCCATATTCGCCCCGCGCTTTATCGTAATTCACCGATATATCTAAGTCGTCACGCCACATAAAAAAAGACCCCGCTCGGAGCGGGGTCGATATGCTTATTCTCTGGAGATTAGAGTTCGATGCCCTGCGCGCGCAGCTCGGCACGGACCTTGGCGAAGAACTCGCGCTTGAGGTTGTTGGAGAACACCTGCATGACGCGCTGGAGATCGGTATTGGCTTCGGCATTGGTCTGGGCCAGTTTCTGGCCGGTCGGCGACTCGTAGAAGTCGACGATTTCCTGGAGTTCCTGCTGGGTGAAGCGCAGCGCATAGACGCGCGCAAACTGATCGAGCAGCTCGCCCTTCCGGCCACTATATTCGGTGATCACCTTGGTGATCGCCTCATTGGTCTTGTCGATGATTTCCGGGTTCTGCTGGACGATCTGCTGCATCGTCTCGACGCCGGTTTCGACGATCGTGGTCTCGTAAACCGCGCCGCGATCGGTCAGGTCGATATATTTACGCGCGAGCGCCAACTGCTCGGGCGCGACTTCCTGTGCAAAGGCGGGGGCAGCGGCGAAGCCGATCATGCCTGCGGTCACCACAGCCGCAAAGATCGTCTTGGCGCCGCGCATAAAATCCTTGTTCATCCGGTTCCCCATGTCTGTTCCGGGCTTGCTCACTGGCCCTTGATAAGAGTTTTTACGCCATCCGGCGCCGCCACATAAGCCTTGCTGCACATATTGAGGAACAGTCCATGCTGGACCACTCCCGGAATGTCCAGAAGATCGCGTGACAGCGCTTCTGGCTGCGAAATGCGGCCAAAAAAAGCATCGAGGATCAGGTGGCCACCGTCCGTCACGAAGGGTTCGCCGGCATCTGCTCCACGCAGCTTGAGGCCATCTTCGGCACCATGGGCGGCCATGACCGCTTCGACCGCATGCCGGGTGGCGGCAAGACCAAAGCGATTGACCTCGATCGGCAGCGGAAAGCGTCCCAGCGTTTCAACCAGCTTGGTGCTGTCGGCGATGACGATCATGCTGGCCGAGGCCGCAGCCACGATCTTTTCGCGCAGCAGCGCGCCACCGCCGCCCTTGATCAGATTGAAGTCATGATCGATCTCGTCGGCTCCATCGACGGTCAGATCGAGCTGGCCGAGCGTTTCGAGATCGGACAATGGAATATTGAGACCGAGCGCCTGGCGCGCCGTCACTTCCGAGGTCGGCACGCAGATGACCTCGAACCCCGCAGCAACCTTTGCCCCCAGCAAATCAACGAAGTGGCGCGCGGTCGAGCCGGTGCCAAGACCAAGACGCATGCCGGGGCGCACGTCTTCGACAGCTTTGGCGGCGGCATGGCGCTTGAGATCTTCGGACATCTTTATTCCCTCTTGGCGGGGGTGATGCCGGTGCCCTGCCCTGTCTGTCAAGACTTTCACAGCGGAGTAATCACGCATTGGTGAATAGCGACTGTAACCGCTCAGCAACACAATAAGGCAACGCTGTCACGTATGTGGCGAAAAGGTGACTGTTAACTCTTCTCGCGTAAATTGCGCGACGGTAAATAGCGCCATCCGTATGGCTACCGAATCACGCGGTCCCATACATTTGCAGAGGCCTGTAAGAGCATGAACTTTATGAAAGCCGCGATGGCATTTGGGCTGTCGATCATCTTGGCGGTTGGCATGGCGGCTCCCAGCCAGGCCGCGCGTGTCTACAATCCCGACACCAATACTTGGGAAGAGCCCTCCGCCGTCGTGACGCGCAGCCGTGGCGGCAGCCCGATCAAGAAGCAGATCGTCGACTACTCGACGAACTACAAGCCCGGCACCATCGTTGTGGAAACCGGTGAGCGGCGGCTCTACCTCGTCATGGAAGACGGCAAGGCCCTGCAGTACGGCATTGGCGTGGGCCGCGATGGCTTCACCTGGTCGGGCACGCACCGCATCACCCGCAAGGCAGAATGGCCCGGCTGGACGCCGCCTGCTGCCATGCGCAAGCGCGTTCCCGATCTTCCGGCCTACATGCCGGGCGGCCCGGAAAACCCGCTTGGCGCCCGCGCGCTCTATATCGGTTCGACCCTTTACCGCGTGCATGGCACGTCCGAGCCGTGGTCGATCGGCCAGGCGGTTTCCTCCGGCTGCATCCGTCTCACCAATGATGACGTCACCGACCTTTATGAACGCGTCAAGGTCGGCGCCCTGATCGTCGTCAACCACTAAGGCTGTCATCGCCAGAGAGTTCGAGGGGTCGCTTCGGCGGCCCCTTTGCTTTTTGCAGGTGACAATTGTCGGAGATGGCAATTTCCATTCTCGCGCCGAACTCCTACAATGGGATCATGAACGCGCCTTTTGCCCCGTCTCGACCGCTGATCGACAGCCATGGTCGCACCATCAGCTATTTGCGCATTTCGGTGACCGATCGCTGCGACTTCCGCTGTGTCTATTGCATGTCCGAAGACATGGTCTTCCTGCCGAAAAAGGATGTGCTGAGTTTCGAGGAGGTCGAGACCATTGCCTCGGCCTTTATCGCGCGCGGCACGACCAAGATCCGCCTGACCGGCGGAGAGCCGCTGGTGAGGCGCGACATCATGGAGCTGGTCAAGTGCCTCGGCAGCCGGATCGGTCAAGGGCTCGAAGAGCTCACCATCACCACCAATGGCAGCCAATTGGCCAAGCACGCCGAAGGGCTATTTGCCGCCGGCGTGCGTCGCATAAATGTTTCGCTCGATACGCTCGATCCCCAGCGCTTCAATGCGATCACCCGGCGGGACCGGTTCAGCGACGTCATGTCCGGGATAGACGCCGCACAGGCGGCCGGACTGGCCCTCAAGATCAACATGGTGGCGATGCGCGGCGTCAATGACGACGAGATCGAGCCGATGATGGCCTGGGCCCATGGCAGAGGGCTCGGGCTGACGCTGATCGAAGGCATGCCGCTCGGCGAAGTCGGCATCGACCGCGTCGAAAGCTACCTGCCGCTGCGCGAACTGCATGAGCGCCTGTCGCGCCGCTATACGCTGACCCGCCTCGACAAACGCACAGGCGGCCCCGCGCGCTATGTTCATGTCGCCGAAACCGGCGGCGTGCTCGGCTTTATCACGCCGATGAGCCATAATTTCTGCGAAAGCTGCAACCGCGTTCGGCTGACGGCTACCGGTCAGCTGTTCCTGTGTCTGGGGCAAGACGATCAGGTGAACCTGCGCGATGCCTGGCGCGAAGGCGGCCCGGCAGGGCTCGATGCCGCGCTCGACCACGCCATGCGCATCAAACCCAAGGGGCACGACTTCGTTCTGGACCGCAGCCGTCCCGAACCTGCCGTTGCCCGGCACATGAGTGTCACGGGCGGCTGACCGTCATACCGTTAGCGCGCCGAGGCGCGCTCGATCAGTTCGACCAGGATGCCGTCAGGATCGCGGACGAAGGCGACGCGGCGGATCATTTCCCGATTGTGCGCATCGCGCGGCTTTTCGGCGACCTCGACCCCGGCCGCGACCAGTCTTGCGAACATCTCATCGACGCTGGTGACGGCAAAAGTGATGTGGCGCAGGCCTGCTTCGGCTGCCGGCACGTCGCGGAACCGCTCGATGGGCGCGTTGGTGGCAAAGATTTCGAGCATGCCGCTGCCGGTGTCGAAAAAGCCGACCTCACCCTGCCCCGCCGGTTTGCGCAGGGCCAGCTTGAGACCGAGCAGGCCGCAATAGAAAGCGACCGCGCGGTCCATGTTCGAGACGGTCATGCCGACATGTTCGAAACCAAGCAGCATCTTACTTGTCGTCGTCGACGACGATGGCGAAATCGAGCGGCAGGGCGGTCGTATATTTGATCTGGCCCATGGCGAAGGCCGAGCTGACATCGGTCAGATTGATCTTGGAAATGAGGCGCTTGTAGAAGGCATCATAGGCCTGGATATCGGGCACGACGACACGCATCAGATAATCGACATCGCCACTCATGCGGTAGAATTCGACGACTTCGGGGAATTCATCGATGACACCCGAAAATTTCCGCATCCAGGCTTCATTGTGCTCATTGGTCTTGACCGAGACGAAGACAGTAACGCCGACATTGACCTTGGCCGGATCAAGCACGGCCACGCGGCGCTGGATGACGCCGTCTTCTTCCATCTTCTGGATGCGGCGCCAGCAAGGCGTCGTCGAAAGGCCTACCTTGCGGCCGATTTCGGCGACAGGCATGGTCGCGTCCTTCTGCAGCAGCGTCAGTATCTTGCGGTCGATCTTGTCCAGTGCCATTCGGCCCTCTTGATGAAATCAGATTTTTCTTATTGCAGATTTTCGGGGCATGTCGGCACGGGAAACTGCCATAGCACCGACTGAAGAGCAATAAAATTGCTCAGGACACTTGTCATATGACTTTACAGCGTAGTGCCGGCAGCAGTTGTCCACATCGGCCAGAGCCGTTCGCTCGGCTTCACCGTGTATTAACCACGCTCCCCCTAAGTTTGGCACCGAGCGTAAGCGATGGCCGTTGCTGTCGCATGAGTTAGTAATGAGTACCGTTCATGCCGTCTCAGCCGGCCATAAACGCTGACGTCCGCGCCCAGATGGGCCGTGACGGCAAGCGTGGCGCCCAGAAGACCGTTTTGGAAGCACGACAGAGGCTGACCTCCAGCTCTGGCACGCGCGCCGAATTCGATTTCGAGCTTATGCGCGACTATGCGGGCGCCCGGCGTGGCGCTGCCCTGCCGATGGCCGCGATCGTCGGCATCCTCGCCATTATTTCGAGTTTCTGGGTCCCGGTGATCTTTGCCGCCTTCTGGGCGGGACTCGCGATCACCGCCCTTCTCGTCGTCGTGCTTGTCGCCAGCCGCTTCCTTGACCAGGACCCGGCAAAATTCAACGCGACGCGCTGGACGACGAGCTTTGTAGCCGCCGAAACGTTTTATGGCGTGACGCTGTCGCTGCTGGCGTTTTCGACCATGGTCGCAAATCCGCATGACGTGGCCCCGGTGATGTTCGCGATGGTCCTCGTCAGCATCGCTGCCAATGCGGTTGCAACGCATACGCTGCCGCAGGCGACGCTGATGAGCACGCTGCCGGTCACGGTTACCGTAAGCATCAGCCTAGCGCTGCTCGGCGGCACGCTCGCCTATACGCTTGCGGCCGTGGCCGTGTGCGGCGAAATCTTTTTCGTGTTCCTCGCGCGCCAGCTTTACAACGGCGACCTCGAGACGCTGTCGCACCAATCGGAGAAAGACTCGCTGATCGCCGAACTCGAAGAAGCGCGGCATATGTCGGACGAGGCGCGGCGGCATGCCGAACAGGCCAATATCGCCAAGAGCCAGTTCCTGGCGACCATGAGCCACGAGCTCAGGACGCCGCTCAACGCCATTATCGGCTTTTCCGAAGTGCTCAAATCGGAGCTGCTCGGCACCCATCAGGTGCCGCAATACAAGGAATATGCCGGCGACATCCATGCCAGTGGCCAGCACCTGCTCAACCTCATCAACGAATTGCTCGATCTGAGCCGTATCGAGGCGGGCAAATATGAGCTGCACGAGGAGGCGGTTTCGATCGTCGACATCGCCGACGACTGCCAGCGCATGATGCAGCTGCGCGCCAAATCCAAGGGGATCGAGCTGCAGTTTTCTTATGGCGAAAACCTGCCGAAAATATGGGGCGACGAGCGCGCCATCCGCCAGGTCGTGCTCAATCTTTTGAGCAATGCCATCAAGTTCACGCCCCAGCACGGCAAGATCGTTCTGCTCGTGACCCGCAGCGCCGATGGCGGGCAGCTGATTTCGGTCAAGGATAATGGGCCCGGCATTCCGGAAAACGAGATCGAGACGGTGCTCTCGTCGTTCGGCCAGGGCTCGCTTGCCCAAAAGACCGCCGAGCAGGGCGCGGGTCTCGGACTGCCCATCGTGCAGCGGATCATGGATCTGCATCAGGGCCGGTTCGATTTGTTCTCCAAGCTGCGTTTCGGGACCGAAGTCATCGCGACGTTCCCGCGGGCACGGGTCATGGATGCGCTGGCTCCGGTCACCGAGCGCCGCAACAAGCTCGAGATCTATTCGCAGGCAGGTTGATCCAAGAGGCTAAAGGTCCCAAATTGGCCCTATCATGCCGTCGGGGACGAGGGCTTTTTTGGGGGAAGACACGTTTGAACCTTTTGCGCCACTGCCTGATCCTTGCCTTGCTGCTCGTGCCGACCCTGGCGCATGGTCAGGGGGCAGATGCTGCCGATTTCGATACAAGCTACCGGCAATCCGCGATCATCAGCGCCAGGATCGAAAAGCAGTTTCTTGACAACATCCGCTGGACCATCGGCACCGAGGCGCGCGACAACGTCGCTGCGGCCTTCGCCGAGCGTCCGGCGCTCGATGTCTGGGCGGAACTGGTGGCGCCGGATGGACTAAAGCGGGGAAACGTCGCCGATGCCCTGACCGCCTATTGGGTCTTGAATTGGGTAACCGCGAATGCGCGCTACACGCTCAAGGTCGACAATGGCCCGATCCAGGCGCAGATGCGCAAGGCGATGGCCGGGGACATCAATTTCCGCAATTTCAGTGATATCCAGAAACAGGAAATGGCCGAGGGCTATATACTGAGGTTTCTGGTCGAACATGCCGCGCTCAACGACGCGATGGCGCGCAAGGACGTGGCGGCGCTGGGCCGCCTCGCCATGGCTTCAGTGACGCGCTTTCGCCAGGAAATGGGCGTCGACCTTCTGGCGCTCGAGCCCGGACCGAACGGCCTTCTGCCGAAGGCTGCCCAGACTAAACCTGCCGACTGACGCCAGCGCTCTCAAAGGTCGCCATATTGGCGTGAAGATGCAGAGCGGTCTTTGCGAGGACGACGCCGAGCGCCGCGCCGGTGCCTTCGCCGAGCCGCATGCCGAGATCGAGCAGCGGCGCCTTGCCCAGATGGGCCAGGACCTTGCCATGCGCGCCTTCAGCGGCGACGTGGGCAAAAAGGCAATGGTCTATGGCTTCGGGATTGACCGCATGGGCGATGGCGGCGGCGGCTGTGGCCACATAACCGTCGATCACCACCGGGACCTTCTGGTGCCGCGCGGCGATCAGCGCGCCGAGCATGGCGGCAACCTCGCGTCCGCCGAGGCGGGCAAGAATGGACAACGGATGATCGAAACTATCCTTATGGAGCGCCAAGGCGCGGTCGACGGCGTCGATCTTGCGGGCCAGGCCGGCATCGTCGAGGCCGGAGCCGCGGCCGACCCAATCGGCACCAGTGCCGCCATAAAGAGCAGCATAGATCGCGGCGGCGATGGTGGTATTGCCGATGCCCATTTCGCCAAGACCGATGAGGTCCGGTTTACCCGCCACCGCTTCCATACCGTAGGCGATAGTCGCGGCGCACATCTGGTCGTCCAGCGCGGGCTCCCGGGTGATGTCGCCGGTGGGCAGTTCGAGGGCGAGTTCGAAGACGCGCAGATTGATCTCGTGGAGGCCACAGATCTGTGAGATCGCGGCACCGCCATTGGTGAAATTGGCGACCATCTGCGCGGTCACGTCCTGCGGATAGGCCGAGACACCACGGTCAGCGACGCCATGATTGCCGGCAAAGATCGTGACCATGGGATTTTCGAGCCGCGGCACAGCGCGATGCTGCCAGCGGGCCAGAAATTCCACCAGGTCTTCGAGCCGGCCAAGCGAGCCGCCGGGCTTGGTCAGATCGGCATCACGCTTGCGCACAGCGGCGACGGCCGCCTCATCACCATCGGGCACGGCGGTCAGCAGTTCGACGATATCGGCAAAGGCGGGATTTAGGGCAGGCATGGTCGGTCCGGCGGCAAGGAAGGGTGCGGACTTGTTGCCCAGATCGGCGGCAATTGCAATTGAGCGCGGAGCGGGCTTTTTCGTGCGTGTTCGTGCCTTACGCCGAACACTGGCCATAAAGGCTTGAAATCTTCGCCGCTCGCACCTTAATCCATCTCAAGGCAAGCAGAGGAGCCATAGGCATGATCTTTATCGGGCTCGCACTGCTGGTGGTCGCAGGTCTCGTCCTGCTCATCAATGCCGACGCCGGCAGCCTCGTCGGGCTCAGCCAGACGCAGACGGCGCAGCTCCTGCCGCTCCTCATCATCCTCATCGTCTTTGCCGGTGGAGCCTTTACCCGGCGTCGCCGCGCAGCCGAGCTTTTAGGTGGCGTCGCCATCTGGGCCGGGCTCTTTGCGGCCATCGGCATTGGCTATGCCTATCGCGACGAGCTTCTGGGCGTTGTCAGCCGCGTTACCGGCGAATTACGCCCTGGCGTTGCGGTCGTCGATAGCGACGCGGGAACGGCCGTTTTTCGCCGCGGCCTGGGCGGTCATTTCGAGATTGCCGCTACGATCAACGGCCATACGACGCCCATGATCTTCGACACAGGCGCCAGTGCCGTGGTTCTAACCCGCGAAGATGCCGAGGCGGCCGGCATCGACCTCGACGGTCTTCGCTATTCCATTCCGGTCTCCACCGCCAACGGCACGGGCATGGCGGCACGCACCCGGCTCAAATCCATCGAAGTCGGCGGCATCGTGCGCCGCAACGTCATGGCATTCGTCACCGATGAAGGCGCGATGGACACCAGTCTCCTCGGGATGACGTTTCTTGAAACGCTAACCCGGTATAGCGTGACGCAGAATTCGCTCGAGCTGCAGGATTGAGGAAGTGCGAGATCGATCAGATCGAAGCGCGCGCCGCCTGAAAACTAGCTCGCGACGGCTTCGGCGCGATCTTCGACAACGGACAGAGCGTGCATGAAGACCTCCGGACCCGCCTTGGGGCGGCAGGCATCGACGCTGAGGATCTGACGGAACTGGCGGGCGCCGGGGCGGCCATTGGCCAAGCCGAGCATGTGGCGCGCGATATTATTGAGGCGCTGGCCCTGCCCCAACTGCACTTCCGCATAGGAGGCCATTGCGGTCATGATCTGGAGGAGGTCGAGACGTTCCACCTCGGCGCCAAAGAAGCGCCGATCGACTTCGGCGAGCAGCATCGGATTGTGATAGGCGGCGCGGCCGAGCATGACTCCGTCCATGTGCTCGAGATGCGCTTCTGCCGCTTCGAGCGTTTCGATACCGCCATTGATCATCGTCGGCAGCGGCGCCATGCGTTGGCGCAGGCGATAGACGCGGGGATAATCGAGCGGCGGAATGGTGCGGTTTTCCTTGGGGCTCAGGCCCTGCAGCCACGCTTTTCGCGCGTGAACATAAAGGGCTGCAACGCCAGCTTCGGCCATCTTGTCGGCGAAACGATCAAGGCTTTCCTCGGTGTCCTGATCGTCGATACCGATCCGGCATTTGACCGTTATCGGGCGATCGGTCGCGTCGCGCATGGCGCGAACACATTCGGCGACGAGATCGGGCTCGGCCATCAGGCAGGCACCGAATTTGCCGGATTGAACACGATCAGACGGACAGCCGACATTGAGGTTGATTTCGTCGTAGCCGAAGTCGTTGGCGATGCGGATGGCCTGCGCGAGCTCGGCCGGGTCCGAGCCACCGATCTGGAGCGCGATCGGATGTTCGACGGCCTCATCGTAGCGCAGGTGACGCGCAGCATCGCCATGAACGATGGCGCCGCTCGTGACCATTTCGGTGAAGAGCAAGCTATGGCGCGAGAGAAGGCGGTGGAGCTGACGGCAGTGCCGATCAGTCCAATCCATCATCGGAGCAATAGAGAAGCGACGGGCCGTTTCGAGTGAAACGGCGGGGCCGCGCCAGGCCTTTGTCATCGGCACGCAGTGGTTTAGTGTGTTGAAGGGGCTCAATTAGCGATTTTCGGACGCGGGGGCAAGCTTGCCTGATCTGGATCAAAGCGGCAGCGGTCGCGTTGTTGTCTTGTCCATGCGTCAACACCAGGGGGTATTTGCCATGTATTCGCGCATCATCTGTGCCATCGACGGATCCGATCTCAGCAACAAGGCGCTCAACCATGCCTTCATGCTGGCGAACAAACTGGGCGCCGAACTGACCGCCGTCACGATCACCGACCCGGCCGTAATGCTGATGCCAGGCGCCGACGCCATCATGGTCGATACCGGCGCCGTCGCTGCCGAGCTCGAAAAGGCGAAGGATGCTTCGGCCAAGGCCATCCTCGCCAATGCCGAAAAGCTCGCGGCCGCAGCGGGGGTCCCCCTCAAGACCCTGCACCTGCCCAGCATGCCGGCTGCCGAAGGGATCGTCCGCGGCGCCAAGGATGTGGGAGCAAACCTGATCGTCATGGGATCGCACGGCCGGCGCGGGCTCGGCCGACTATTGCTCGGCAGCCAAGCAGCCGAAGTGTTGGCGCACTCGGACATCCCGGTCCTGATCGTCAAATAGGACAAAGCTTGGCACGCAGCTCTGCGGAAAGCCTTGAGAAGTTTTCCGCGGGGCAGCACTAACATGTCAGCTATGGCGTGGCCGCTTTTTCTCCGCTAAGGGGACTTGATCGAAGCCGGAGCCTTGCGCCATGACCGAGCCCCTTCCCCGCCATATCGCCGTCATCGATATCGGCAAGACCAATGCCAAGGTGGTATTGATCGACGCGGGCACCGAACGGCAACTGGGGGCGCGGAGCAAGCCGAATACGGTTCTGCGCAATGCGCCCTATCCGCACGCGGACGTGGACGGGCTTTGGGATTTCATCCTGGCAAGTCTTGGCGAGCTACACCGCGAACACGGGATCGATGGCATTTCCATCACGACACATGGAGCAACCGCGGCCCTGATGGCAGGAGACGAGCTGGCCCTGCCCGTGCTCGACTATGAATATGACGGCCCGGAGGCATCAGACGAGGCGTATGATCGCGCCCGCCCGGGTTTTACCGAGACACTTTCGCCGCGGCTGCCGAACGGGCTCAATCTCGGAGCGCAAATTTTCTGGCAGTCGCGGGCTTTTCCGGAAGACTTCGCCAAGGTCACGGCAATCCTGACCTATCCGCAATATTGGGCCTGGCGGTTGACGGGCATCAAAGCAAGCGAAGTGACGTCCCTTGGGTGCCATACTGACCTCTGGTCGCCGGACAGAGGGGACTTTTCAACGCTTGTCGAAGCGCAGAACTGGCGGAGCCTTTTTCCGCCTGTGAAGCCGGCGGCTTCGGTGCTCGGGCCGATCCTCAGGACGCTCGCAGACCTAACGGGGCTTCCAGCAGATACGCCGGTGACCTGCGGCATTCACGATTCCAATGCCTCACTCGTTCCGCATCTTGGGCGCCCCGAAACGCCGTTCACTATTCTTTCGACCGGTACCTGGGCGATCTCGATGACGGTGGGCGGGGATACGAAAAATCTCGACCAAAACCGCGATAGCCTTGCCAATGTCGATGCCTTCGGCCGCCCGGTGCCCACGGCGCGTTTCATGGGCGGGCGGGAGTTCGATACGCTTGTGCCCAAGATTGCCGAGCCAACAGCGGAGGATATCGATGAGGTCATCGGCAACGACATTCAGGCACTGCCGACCTTTGCCGCGGGCGTCGGTCCTTTTGGCGGCAAGGCCGGGCGCTGGACTGTCGAGCCGAACGATCTGACGGCAGGCCAGCGGACTGCCGCAGCATCGCTTTATCTCGCGCTTGTCGCCCGCGAGTGTCTCGATCTTTGCGGCTTGGGCAAATCCATCACCATCGAAGGGCCGCTCGCCCGCAATGGCCTGTTCGGCGCGGCGCTGGCAGCGCTGAGTGGCCGGCCCGTTCATGCTTCGGGCGATGGGACGGGAACAAGCCTGGGCGCCAGTCTGTTGTTCGGTGGACAGCCCGCGCATGAGCAGCACGACGCACCCATCGCGCCCTTCGCCCATCCGGGTTTTACCGGCTATGCGGCGCGGTGGCGAGAGCGCCTAAAGGCGTAACACCTTCGCGTCATTGACGGCGCCCGGCCCGGACCTACCTTGGAGAGGCAGACATGGAGGCCGATATGAGCAGAAGCAGGCAGCGCATCGTCATCATTGGCGGAGGCTTCGGGGGCCTTGCTGCCGCGCAGTCGCTCAAGCACGCCGATGTGGATGTGCTGTTGATCGATCGGCGCAATCATCACCTATTCCAGCCCCTGCTCTACCAGGTCGCAACCGCAGCGCTCAGTCCGTCGGAGATCGCTTGGCCGATCCGGCATATCCTGCGCCGGCAGAAGAATACCAAGGTGATCATGGCGACCGTCACAGGGGTCGATATGGCGGCAAGGCAGGTGCTTGTCGAGGATGGTCCGCCCGAGCGTTATGATAGCCTGATCATCGCAACGGGCGCCCAGCACGCCTATTTCGGCAATGACGAATGGGCTCAGTTCGCCCCGGGGCTCAAGACGCTCGAGGACGCGACGGCTATCCGCCGGAAGCTGCTGCTGGCGTTCGAGGCGGCGGAACGCGAACCGGATGCGCAACGGCGGCGTGCGCTTCTGACCTTCGCCATCATCGGCGCCGGGCCGACGGGTGTCGAAATGGCGGGGGCCATCAGCGAACTGGCTCGCGCGAGCCTTGCAGGGCAATTCCATGCGATCGCGCCCGAGGATATCCGCGTGGTGCTCATCGAAGGCGCAGATCGGGTTCTGCTCAACTTCAAGCAAGAGCTTTCCGCCTATGCCCTCAAGTCGCTGCGCGACCGGGGCATCGAGGTGGAGTTGGGGCAGAAGGTCAAGACAATCGACGCCGAAGGGGTCAGCTATGGCGACAAGCGGCTCGACACCAAGACGATCATCTGGGGCGCAGGTGTTGCTGCCTCGCCCGCCGCGCAATGGCTCAAGGCGCCGGCGGACCGCTCGGGGCGCGTGAAGGTGGAGCCGGATCTTTCAGTGCCGGGGCACGGCGAAATCTTCGTCGTCGGCGATACGGCGAGTGTCGTTCAGGAGGATGGCAAGCCTGTGCCCGGCGTGGCACCGGCAGCCAAGCAGGCGGGCGCGCATGCGGCAAAGGTGGCGCTGAGGCGCCTTGCCGGAGACAGATCGCCCATGCCGTTCAAATATCACCATGCCGGCGATCTCGCGACGATCGGCAAACGCGCCGCCGTTCTTGATTTCGGCCGGATCAACCTCACCGGCGGACTTGCCTGGTGGGTGTGGGGCATTGCCCACATCTATTTCCTGGTCGATGTGAAAAACCGCGTCTTCGTGGCCATGAGCTGGCTCTGGATCTATCTCACCGGCCAGCGCAGCGCGCGGTTGATCACCCACGGCTTGGCGCCGACCGCCGAACCACTGCAGGAGATCGACAAGGAGCCCGAGCTTAATGTGGCGCGGTGATCGGCGGCTCGGGTTTTGCGAGCCTGCGTTCGCGCAGCCAGATGTAGAGCCCGCTACCGATGACGATTGGCGCGCCGAGAAAGAGCCAGACGTCCGGGGGCTGGGCAAAGATCAGCCAGCTCGACAGAGCCATGAAGATGATCTGGAAATATGAGAATGGCGCGAGGACGGATGCCGGCGCGAGGCCTGAAGCGACGGTGATGAGCTGGTGGCCGAGAAAGCCGAAAATGCCCACGGTAAAGAACGCGATCCATCCGTCAGGTGTCGTCGGCCAGGACCAGAAGAAGACGACCAAAGGCAGGAGCAGGACGGTCGCGAAAATGCCGGCGTAGAACTGGCTCGTCGCCGCGCTGTCTATGGCAGAGACGCGACGCGTCAGGAGCATGTAGAGCGCCGTGCTCATCGCCGCGACGAGACAGAGCAGCGAAGCGGGGTGAAAAGCGTCCGACCCGGGGCGTACAATGATCAGCACGCCGACGAACCCGACCGCAATCGCCGTCCAGCGCCGCCAGCCGACGGTTTCGCCCAGCATCGGCACCGACAGGGCGCAAACAAAGAAGGGGACGGTGAAGGCAATAGCGCCGGTGACGGTCAGCGGCAGATATTGGACTGCGACGAAATTGCAGCCGGTCGACGCCAGCAGCGTCAGCGCGCGCAGGGATTGCAGCCGAAGGCTGCCAGTACGGACCAGAGAGCGGCCGTGGCGCGGCAAGTGGATGGCCGCAACCAGCGCAAGATGAACCGCATAGCGGAGGAAAACGATCTGGATCGCTGCGATGCCGACAAGCCCGAGCCATTTGGCTGACGAGTCGATGCCGGTGAACATGACATAGGCGGCAAAGGCTAGTCCGATGCCCAGGAGCCGGCGCTCCGTGGGCGGGACAAAAGGAACAGGCATGGCGAATCCAATGAACCGCAAGAGGAGAGCGGCGCAAAGGCAGCGTTGAGGAAAGCGGCGGTCAAGTCAATGACCGCCACCCATTCTTGTATGGAAGTTAAAATGTTTCTGCGAGATTGCGAACGCGCAAGGACGGTGCAAGGTCACTCGCGCTATAGCTGGCGCCATGGCGCGGAGTGAAGACGATATCCACCGGGCGCCCCGGGAGCAGGGTGACCGCATTATCCGAGAAATAGCCGGGCGCGTCGACCGTCGCCGTGGCAAAGAATGCGGGTTTGTCGGCTTCGAGGGTCAGGACAGCCTGGCCGCCATGGTCGGACCACTTGGTCGAAATCGTCGGCTGCACCAGTTCATAGGCCTTGTAGGGCTGCGGGAAGTAATCATTTTCGCCCAGCACCGCGCCGGCTGCATCCTTCCAGGTGAAGTAGAGGAACTCGTCGACGGCGATGTCAGCCATGGCCAATGTCGCCACTGCGACCGCCGCGTCGGGACCGACGGCGGAGTTGCCTGAAAAGACGGTTCGGGTTTCGCCCGTGACGGTGACTGCAAGCACTTCAAGGGCGATCGACACGGGGCGGCCAGTGTCGTTGATGGCCTTGAGCGTGATCTGCGTGTTTTCCGCATTCGGCACGGCCACGAGGTTGACCAGGCGGAAGAAGCGCTTGGCCATATATTGCATGAGCTTCCACTGCCCGCCGTAATCAAGGCTCGACCAGCTCGCGACCGGCCAGATATCGTTGATCTGCCAATAGAGCGTGCCCATGCAGCGCGGCTTGGTCGAACGCCAGTATTCGATGGCCGTCTTGATGGCGAGGCCTTGCTGGATCTGGGAGAGGAACACCATCTGGTCGAAATCGCGCGGGAAGCGGAAATAGCGCGTCATCGTTTCGATGATGCGGGCATTGCCGCCATTGTTACGCTGGTGGTTTTCCATCACCGGCGAAGACGGGTTGCGATCCTTCGGTTCGGCGAAGGTCTCGATGACGTTCATCGAGGTGAAAGACTGAAAGCCGAATTCGGAAGCGAAGCGAGGATTGACCGAGCGATAGGCATCGAAGCTCTTGGCCGAGTGCCAGACGTCCCAATAGTGGAGATCGCCGCGCGTATCGGAATGCCAACCGTCGGAAAAATCCATGTAGCCAAGCGACGGCGAGGACGGCCAGAAGCGACGGGCCGGATCTTCATCCTCGACAATCCGGTGCAGCATGGAATTGAGCCGGTCGTAATTGGCGATGTAGCGCTCCTTGTCGGCACGCGTTTCCGGATACCAGTTGAGCGAGCCAATGACCTCGTTGTCGCCGCACCATAGGGCGATGGAGGCATGGTGGCTGAGACGACGGACCTGCTGGGTGATTTCTGTTTCGACCGAGGCGAGGAACTCCCGGTTCGACGGGTAGCTCATGCACGAGAACATGAAATCGTGCCAGAGGAGGATGCCGAGCTCGTCGCAGAGATCGTAGAAGTAATCCGGCTCGTACTGCCCACCTCCCCAAATGCGGAGCATGTTCATGTTGGCGGCCTTGGCGCTTTCCAGAAGGTCGCGGATGATGGCCGGCGTGATGCGTGAAGGGATGGCGTCGGCAGGAATCCAGTTGGCGCCCATCATGGTGATGTCACGGCCATTGATGCGGCACTTGAACGAGTGGTCGATCTCGTCCTTTTCGATGATCCATTCGAGTTTGCGCAGGCCGATTTTGCGCGTCGTGACTTCGCCTTCGAGATTGGTCGTCAGCTCATAAAGGGGCTGGGCGCCCTGCCCGGCCGGCCACCAGATTTTCGGGTTCTGGATGGTGACATTGTGGGTGAAGACGTTTTCGCCCTTCTGGACAGCGACCTTATCGGTGACGGTCTGGCCGTCGATCGTGTGTTCGAGTTCGACCTCGCCATGAGCGAAGGCGAAGATGCGGGTCTTGATGGAAAGCTCCACCGCTTTCTCGCCGTGGGTCTGGTTGACCTCGACGCTTTCCTGGCGCGCGAGGCGCGATTTGCGAAGGGCCATGGTGCCATAGACACCAATGGGCATGGTGCAGATGCCCCAATCCCAACCCGCATGGCACGCCGCCTTGCGGATGAAGTTCATGTGGATGCCCTTCAAGCCGTTGGTCTGGTAATTGTAGGTGAAGGGGATCGGGAACGGGTGGGCGTCCGCGCGGGCCTTGGCGACGTCCGGCGCGATGCCGAATTCGATGCGAAGCGTATTTTCGCCCGCGTGCACCTTGCCGCTAACGTCGATATCGTGGCGCACGAAGCTGTTGTCGGTTTTTGCGACGACTTCGCCATTGAGGAGGATTGTCGCGATGCAGTCGACTTCAGAGAGCGTCAGCGTCAGGTAACCATCGAGATCGGCGGCAGAAACATCGAAGCGGCGTTCAACGGTCCAGGCGGTTTCGTTGACCCACATGACGAGCTTCTCGTTTTCCCCGAAATAGGGATCGGGGATGAGATCGGCCGCGAGCAGTGCGCCATGGACATCGCCCGGCAGAGTTATCGCCGTCGTAATATTGCGGGCGGGCGCGGTGAGCGCGAATTGGCCGCGCAGGGTCACCGCGGAATTGAAGCTTGGGATGGTCAAGTCGTTCTCCTGCCGGACAGGTCCGGCCCCTAAGTGCAGCGGACTGGGCGGCTGCTGCAATCGATTTCGGAAGCGCTTTTAGCCCGAAGCCATGGCAGTTGGAATGCCCGCGCAGGCGCATTTTCTATCTTTTGCATCGTCGCAATCGGCAGGAGAGGAGAATGCGCGTTCGGATTTACTGATCTATTAGGAAGTTGCTGCTTAGTCTTCGTCCGTTAGGGGCGTTAGATGTCAGTTTTCCGGCAATTTTGCCGCAACCTATTCAGTGGGAATGCGACGGCAGAGCTAACGCTTGCGCAGTGGAATGCGCTACGCCTGCAGGTGCCGTTGATGTATATCATGCTGCTGACCAACTCGGTCATTCTGGCAGCTACGCATTATGCTGTCGCCCCCCATGCACTGACGCTGATCGTTCCGGCCGTTCTGACTATCCTCTGCACCCTTCGCATTTTCGTCTGGATTCGGGATGGGAAACGTCCTGTGACGGTCGAGAAGGCAAGGCGCGGGCTGCGCATGCTGGTGATCCTAGGGCCGCTGCTGGCCGCTGGCTTTACCTGGTGGTCGCTCAGTCTTTTTCCTTATGGCGATCAATATCAGCAGTCCCATGTGGCGTTTTTCATGGGCATCACTGTCATCGGCTGCATGTTCTGCCTTCTGCGCGTGCGTCAAGCAGCGCTGGCGATCAGTGCTATCGTCATCATCCCATTTCTCCTCGTTTTCGGATTGGCGGGCGAGCCAACGCTGCTGGCCATCGCTGTCAACATGTTGCTTGTGACGGCTACGCTGACGGTGATCCTGTTCGGCAATTATCGCGACTTTGCCGGCCTCGTCGCCTCGCGCACGGCGATTACGCAAAAGCAGGCAGAAACACAGGCGTTGCTCGAGGAGAACCATCGGCTGGCCTGGCTCGACAGCCTCACGGGCGTCCCCAACCGGCGCTCGTTTCACCAAACGTTGGACACCTGCCTTTCAGAGGCCTCGGCGGGGGGCCGGAGCCTTGCGCTCGCCCGCCTAAATCTCGACGCCTTCAAAGCTATCAACGAAGTGTTCGGCCAAATGATGGGCGATCAGGTGCTGCGGGAAATTGCCCAGCGGCTCGATCGTGCAAAACCGGCACGCTCATTCTTTGCACGGCTCGACAGCGACAATTTTGCGCTGATCGTTACGGAGAATACCGACGCTAAAAGCCTGGAACGGCTTGGCAAGCGACTGTGCGACATCGTCAGTCAGCCAATTACGCTGGTGCAAGGCACCGCCCATGTCACCGCCTCGATCGGGTTCGCCGCATCGAGCACCGACGCGACACCGGAAACGCTCTTCGACCACGCTGACTATGCCAGTTGGCTGGCCAAACGCGACATGCGTGGGCGCTGGATGATCTTTTCGGCCATCGATGCACATGATCTCCGGCAGATCCGGCGTATGGAGCAAATGCTGCACGCTGCAGATCTCGATAAGGAAATCTACATCCTGCTGCAGCCACAGTTCGACGTTTCCATCGGCCAGACCACCGGATTTGAAGTGCTGGCACGTTGGAGGAGCCCGCATCTGGGCGAGGTTTCGCCCGCTGACTTCATTCCAATGGCCGAGCGCATGGGACAGATCGGCCGGATCACACAGGTCGTCCTGCGCAAAGCAATCGAGGTCAGCAAAGATCTACCGCGCGGGGTGCGCCTTTCGGTCAATCTTTCCGCGCATGACATCGGTTCGGATTCCGCGGTCGATGCTGTCATAGCGCTTATGGAGGCGGCGCCGCAGCCGACCCGGATTGATTTCGAAATCACCGAGACCGCCGTATTGCGCGACTTGCACCAGGCAAAGGAAGCGGTTTCGCGGCTGCTGAACCTGGGTTCACGCATTTCGCTCGACGACTTCGGCACCGGCCATTCGAGCCTGACGCATGTTCAGCGCCTGCCGTTGCATCGCATCAAGATCGACCGCAGTTTCGTCAAGGAGGTGACGACTGACCTGACGAGCCGCGCCATCGTCAAGACAGTCGTCGACCTCTGCCGCAATCTCGGCATGTCCTGCGTCTTCGAGGGCATCGAAACGCAGGCGCAGCTCGATGCGCTGGTCGCCCTCGGCGGCTCGGTCATGCAGGGCTACTTTTTCGGCAAGCCGATGAGCGTCGAACTTGCGCTGGCGCATGCCGAGAGAAACGGCGTCAGTTCGCCCAGTGACGCCCTTTATCGGCTCGACACAGCGAGCTGATCCAACTTTTTCTCGCCTCGGATGTCGAAATCCGCCAGGCTTCTGCGTCGCTCAGACGAAGGGGGCCGGGTGGTCCTTCAATCGTAGGGACAGGATTATGATCAAGGCGGGTTGGGTGATGAGCGTGCTGGTTGTGCTTTTTCTACTAGGCGCATCGGCAGCGCCAAAGCTGATGAACTCTCCACTGGCGCTTGAGCCGATGGAAGTCGTTGGCTGGCCAGCAAAATATATGCTGCTGATCGGCATTATCGAGATAATCTGCGCCGTACTCTATATCATCCCGCGTACTGCGCTTGTGGGAGCCGTGCTGATGACGGGACTTCTAGGCGCGGCACTGGCGGCCAATGTGCGGGTCGACAACCCGCTCTTCACCCACACGCTGTTCAGCATTTATCTCGGGGTTTTCGCTTGGGTCGCGCTTTGGCTGAGGGAGCCGAAACTGCGGGCACTGTTTCCGCTCGTGCGATAGCGATATCTAGTCGTCACAGACGGGCTCGTCTTGCCGCCACAATCGAAGATGGATTGCCGGGACAAGCCCGGCAATGACGTTCAAGGTTTGGCGTTGAAGAAAAAGCCCCGGCATCTGGCCGGGACTTTTCATCATTGGGCGGCTTCCAGGTCCAGAAACCCGCCGGACTGGCGTTCCCAGAGCATTGCATAATGTCCGCCGTTGGCGAGGAGCTGGGCATGGGTGCCCTCCTCGACAATCCGGCCCTTTTCGAGCACGACAAGACGATCCATGGCTGCGATGGTCGAGAGGCGGTGGGCAATTGCGATTACCGTCTTGCCCTGCATTAGCTTGGTCAGCTGTTCCTGGATCGCCGCCTCGACTTCGGAGTCGAGGGCAGAAGTTGCTTCATCGAGGACAAGGATCGGCGCGTTCTTGAGCAGAACGCGCGCGATGGCGACGCGTTGGCGCTGGCCGCCCGAGAGCTTGATCCCACGCTCGCCCACATGGGCGTCATAGCCCTTGCGGCCCTGCGGATCGACGAGACCCATGATGACCTCGTGGACATTGGCCTGTTTGGCCGCGAGCATCATTTCCTCGTCGCTCGCCGATTGGCGACCGTATTTGAGGTTTTCGCGTACCGAGCGGTGAAGCAGCGAGGTATCCTGGCTGACAAGGCCGATGGCACCGCGAAGGCTCTCCTGGGTCACCGAGCGGACGTCGAGTCCGTCGATCCGAATGGCGCCGTCCTGCACGTCGAACATGCGGAGGGCAAGGTTGACGAGGGTCGATTTGCCCGAACCTGAGCGGCCTACAAGCCCAATCTTCTCGCCTGGATTGACCGAGAGATTGAAGCCATCGATGACGCTGCCTTCCTTGCCGCGCCAGTAGTTGAAGCTGACATTGTCATATTCCAACTGCCCGAACTTCACCTCGATGGGCTTTGCATCCGGCACATCGAGCATGGTGAGGGGCTGAGCGATGGTATCCATCGAGTCCCGCGTCGTGCCGACCTGGCGGAAGATGTTAGAGCCGATTTCGAGAATCCAGCCGCTCATGTTCATGATCTGGAGGGCAAAGGGGATTGCCGTCGCCACCGCAGCTGCGTTGAGCGTGCCGTTGTTCCAGCCCGAAAGTGCGAGCCAGGTCACCGAGACGACGAGGCCGGCATTGAGCAGGAAGAGGGTCGACCACATGTAGGTAAAAACCCGCATGAGCTTGCGGAAGCTCTTGGCATGGTCGAGGACGCTGTCGGCAACATAGCGATCTTCGTGCTCGCCGGTCGCGAAGGTCTTGATCGTCTGGATGTTGGTGTAGCTGTCGACGATGCGACCGGTCATCACCGACTTGCTTTCCGAGAGATCCTCGGAATAGCGGGCGATGAGCGGCATGGTGATGGTGAAGAGCACCGCATAGAACAGCAGCCACACACCGATAGGCACAAGCAAGAGCAGATCGAGCTGGGCCAGCACGACGACAGCCACCACCACGAAGACGAGCGCGTACCAGGCTGCGTCGATGGTCAGATTGACGCCGATCTCGATGGCTTCGCCGACCTGGATCACTTTATTGGCGATGCGTCCGGCAAAGTCGTTCTGGAAATAGGTCCAGCTCTGGCGGATGACGTGCCAGTGGCTCTGCCAGCGGATGAGGTCGACGAGATTGGGCACGATGCCATGGTTGCGGATCAGCGTGTCGAGAAGGAAGGCGAGCGGGCGAACGAGGACGACGACGAACACCATCCAAAGGAGGGTCTGCGTGTGCTGGTTAAAGATCTCGCCGGGATTGGTGGTTGCCAGCATGCCCACGACCATGCCGACGAAGACGGGCATGAGGGCGTCGGCGATCGATCCTATGGCGACAAGGCCGATGCGGATGGCGAAGGCTGCCTTGAACTGGCCAATGAAATAGCTGACGAAAGCCTTGAGACCCATGGGCGGCTGGCGGTCTTCAGCCAGGGCGACGGGCGAATAGAGATTGTCGAAGAAATCGATGACGCGGTTGAACATTTTCTGCTCATTGAATTGAGCCGCGCCTGAAGAACCAAAGTCTGCGGTTCGTATCAGGTTCGGTGCCGATCGGTGGGTTTGGGTTGGCTCGGGGCAAATGCCGTGCGGTTGCCCTGGTGTCGCGTCATATTGAAATCTCCCATTTGGGATCTCCTTTGATTGGCGCCTTCAAGCGTAAGGCAGTCTGAAACGTCCTGGACAAGGGCGCTTATTGCGCCGCGTCCTCCTGTTGATCCATCTCGAGGAAACCGCCGGATTGGCGGGCCCAGAGCTGGCTGTAAATGCCACCCGAGCCGACAAGTTCGGCATGAGTACCTTGTTCGACGATCTTGCCCTTATCGAGCACGACCAGCCGGTCCAT
Organism: Devosia soli; assembly: GCF_000970455.1. Taxonomy (GTDB): domain Bacteria; phylum Pseudomonadota; class Alphaproteobacteria; order Rhizobiales; family Devosiaceae; genus Devosia; species Devosia soli. The sequence goes on from NZ_LAJG01000005.1 coordinate 649,852, forward strand.
CATGGCAATGGTCGAGAGCCGATGAGCAATGGCGATCACCGTCTTGCCGCGCATGAGCAATTCGAACTGGCTTTGGATGGCGGCCTCGACCTCGGAATCGAGAGCCGAAGTCGCTTCATCGAGGACAAGGATCGGCGCGTTCTTGAGCAGGACGCGCGCAATGGCGATGCGCTGGCGCTGCCCGCCCGAGAGCTTCACGCCTCTTTCGCCGACATGAGCGTCATATCCCTTGCGGCCCTTGAAGTCCGAGAGGCCCAGGATGAAGTCATGCGCTTCGGCAAGGCGCGCGGCCTCGAACATATCCTCGTCGGTCGCATCGGGGCGGCCATAGATGATATTTTCGCGCACCGAGCGGTGAAGCAACGACGTATCCTGGGTCACGACGCCGATATTGGCACGGAGGCTATCCTGCTGGATTTCCGCGATGTCATGCCCATCGATGAGAATGCGGCCGCCCTGGCGATCGTAAAAGCGGAGCAACAGGTTGACGATCGTCGACTTGCCGGCACCTGAACGACCGACAAGGCCGATCTTCTCGCCGGGCCGGATATCGAGATTGAGCCCCTCGATGACGCCCGCATCCTTGCCGTAATGGAACGAGACATTTTCGAAACGGATATCGCCTTCGACGCGACCGATCGGCTGAGCTGATGGCTTATCCGACACGACGCGCGGCAGCGAGATGGAATTGATGCCATCGCGCACCACGCCGATATTTTCAAAGAGCGCCGACATTTCCCACATGACCCACTGGCTCATGCCTTGGAAACGGAGGACGAGCGCAGCGGCAACGGCGATGGCGCCGGGCGTCATATTGCCGTTGAGCCACTGCCAGATGCCGATGGAAAAGACGGCAAAGAGCAGCGAGCAGTTCATCAGCGTGATCGTGACCTGCAACAGGGTGACGAGGCGCATCTGCTTGTAAACAGTGCCGAGAAAGCCATCCATCGCTTCGCGGGCATAGGATTCCTCGCGCCGCGAATGGGAGAAGAGCTTGACCGTTGCAATATTGGTGTAGCTGTCGACGATACGCCCCGTCATCATCGAGCGGGCATCGGCCTGTGCCTCTGAAATCTTGCCGAGGCGCGGGATGAAATAGCGCAGGAGCGCAAGATAGGCGACGAGCCAGACAATGAACGGCACGGCGAGCCAGAGATCGCTCATAGCCGCCAGGACAACGGCGCCAGAGAAATAGACGACGACATAGACGGTGACGTCGAGCACCTTCATCATCACTTCGCGGACAGCAAGCGAGGTTTGCATCAGCTTGGCGCCGATGCGGCCGGCAAACTCATCCTGGAAATAGCTCATCGACTGGCGAATGAGATAACGGTGCGCCATCCAGCGGATGCGCTGCGGGAAGTTGCCCAGCAGGGACTGATGGATAATCAGCGCATCGACAATCTGGAAAGTGGGGATCACCACCAGCAGCACGATGCCCATGCCGATGAGCTTCCAGCCTTCGGTGGCGAGGAAATTCTGGCGATCGGCAGCGCTCAGCCAATCAACGATCGAGCCCATGAAGCCAAAGAGCGAAATTTCGAGAAGCGCAATGCCCGCGCCCAGCACTGTCATGGCGGCCAACCACTTCTTGGCGCCGTGGCTGTAATGGAGACAAAAGGCGAGCAATCCCTTGGGCGGTTCGGTGGGGTCCGTCTGCGGATAGGGATCGAGGCGCTTTTCAAACCAACTAAACATCGTCGTCACCATATAGCTTCCCGGCAGGCACCGTGGCCGAACGTTCAGCGACGGCGATGACAATAGCCGTCAGCAGTGAAGGCGATGGTGGACCATCCGGGGGAAATTTATCGACCGCGCTCGATACGTTCCAAGGAAACGCAGAGGAGCTGCGTGGCGTTTAGCCCGTTCCTCCTCCCCAATGCCGACCCATTTGGCATTGAAGAATTGGGCTATGCAGCCAAGAGCGGCGTAGCATACACAAATGTCTAGAGTCGGCTGTTGCCTGTCGGCAACATTCCAAGACCAGAAAATAACGTTGCACTGGACCGCTGCATGCGCACCGAAAACGAGCACACCATCTTCCTCAAGGACTATGCGCCGACCCCATATCGCGTGGTCTCGGTGGACATGGACTTCAAGATCACCGAGGCAGTAACGCGCGTTCGGACGCAAATGACCATCGAACCGCGAGCCGAGACGGCGCCCGGTACACCGCTGGTGCTCGATGGCGATGGGCTGACGCTCGACTCCATCGCCATTGACGGCTTGCCGCTGATGCTTTCAGCCTATGCGGCGAACGAAGCGGGACTGACGCTGGTCGAGCCGCCGTTCCGCCGCTTCGTGCTCGAGACGGAGGTCAACCTCAAGCCGGAAGAAAACAAGAAGCTGATGGGGCTTTATCGCTCGAGCGGCACCTGGTGCACGCAGTGCGAGCCGGAAGGATTTCGGCGCATCACCTATTACCTCGATCGCCCCGATATCCTGGCGCCATTTAAGGTGCGGATCACTGCGCCGCGGGAAGTTGCCCCTGTTCTGCTCTCGAACGGCAATCTCATCGAAGCAGGCGATGCCGGTGACGGCATGCACTTCGCACTCTGGGAGGACCCCTTCCCCAAGCCCGCCTATCTTTTCGCGCTCGTAGCGGGCGCTCTCGGCTCCATCACCGACACGTTCACGACGATGAGCGGGCGGAAGGTAGATCTCGCGATCTATTGCACTCATGGCAAGGAGCCGGAATGTGCCTATGCCATGGATAGCCTCAAGCGCTCCATGGCCTGGGACGAGAAGCGCTTCGGGCGGGAATATGACCTCGACGTCTTCAACATCGTGGCGGTTGCCGATTTCAACTTCGGCGCCATGGAGAACAAGGGCCTCAATATCTTCAACGACAAGCTGGTGTTTGCGCTTCCCGAGACGGCGAGCGACGCCAACTATGCCAATATCGAGCGTGTCATCGCGCACGAGTATTTCCACAACTGGACGGGAAACCGCATTACCTGCCGCGATTGGTTCCAGCTCTGCCTCAAGGAAGGCCTGACGGTTTATCGCGACCAGGAATTTTCTTCCGACGAGCGCAGCCGTCCGGTGCAGCGCATTCATGACGTCGAAAATCTGCGCATAACGCAGTTCCCCGAGGATGGTGGACCACTGGCCCATCCGCCGCGACCCGATCGCTATCGCGAGATCAACAATTTTTATACGACGACTGTTTACCAGAAAGGCTCGGAAGTCGTGCGCATGCTCGCGACGCTGCTTGGCGAAGCGGGCTTTCGCAAGGGCATGGACCTCTATTTCGAGCGCCATGACGGAGAGGCGACGACGATCGAAGCCTTCCTCAAGGTTTTCGAAGACGCCAGCGGGCTCGACCTTTCCCAGTTTGCGCGCTGGTATCTGCAGGCCGGCACCCCGACTGTTACGGCGAACGACAGCTATGATGCTGCGAGCCAGACCTATACGCTGACGCTGTCTCAGACGACGGCGCCAACGCCGAACCAGCCAGACAAACCGCCTTTCGTCATTCCGATCAAGTTTGGCCTTATCGGACCCAATGGCAGCCCGATGGGCTGGACGGGTGTCAGCGGCGGCACGGTCAAGGACGACATCATCGTCCTCGATGGCGACACTATCACCCTGACTTTTACGGGCGTCGCCAATCGTCCCGTCCCGTCGCTCTTCCGCGGGTTCTCGGCGCCGGTGCGTCTTGCAAGTTCGCTCAGCCAGCAGGATTTGTTGTTTCTCGCCCGTCACGACAGCGATCCATTCAATCGCTGGGATGCCCTGCAGACGGTAACGACGAACCTCATGGCTGGAAGTGCAGCCGGCAAGGCGCCGTCGAATGGCGATATCGATGCCCTGCGGCAGGCCATTCTCGATACTCTTGGAGATACCTCGCTCGACCATGCCTTCAAGGCGCAGGTCATCGCCATGCCGGACGAGGCCGTTATCGCACGCCAGATCGGCGCCAATGTCGATCCTTTTACAGTCGCGCAATCGCGGAAGGCGTTGATCGGCGCCATCGTCGGCCCCGCAGCCGATCGGCTGTCCGCCATTTACGAAGACCTTTCGATCAACGAGCCTTATAGTCCGGATGCGGCGCAAGCCGGCCGGCGGTCTTTGCGCAACGGGCTTTTGTCCCTTCTGACTGCGGGCTCGGAGCGCGGAGCGGCGCTTGCCGAAGCGCAGTATTACGCAGCAACCAATATGACCGACCGCTACGCAGCGCTGGCGATTTCGGCGCGCAACTGGACGCCCGCCGCCCTAGCGCTACTCGGCGACTTCCGCACCCGGTTCGGTGGTGACCCACTGGTGTTCGACAAGTGGCTGGTGGCGTCGTCCCAGGCGCCCGACGAGGGTGTCATTGAGCGCATGCGCGCAATCTTGGCCGCGCCCGATTTCCCGCGCACCAACCCCAATCGACTGCGATCGCTGCTCGGTAGCTTCGTGATGAGCAATCCGGCACAGTTTGCGAGAGCCGATGGACTTGGTTTCCGCTTTGTCACGGAAGCTGCCGCCGAGATCGACCACGTCAACCCGCAGGTCGCGGCGCGGGTGCTAACGGGCTTCCGCATCTTGCCGCTTCTCGAACCGAAGCGCCGGGAGGCTGCTCGTGCCGCGCTCGAGGCTCTCAAAAATCTGCAGGGTCTCAGCCGCAATACCGGGGATATCGTAGACCGTATCCTCGCGGGCTAAAAAACTGACGGCCAAGGAAAAAACAGACCCTCGCGCCTCCCGCGCGGGTGTCTATCCCCGATATCCACAGGCTTTGTATCCCGACCACGACCAGCTGCAATCTTCTGGAAGGATTTTTCTTTACCGCTAAGTGATTCAAGAGACTCACGTTTTGGCGCAGGTCGCTTTCGCTCGTGAAGACCCCTATGGACAACGCACCCGTCCTTGATTCATTAGTTGTTAACGAACAAATCGCTTCGGCATTAAGTCCTTTAGGAAATTGGAGAATTTTATGCGGTCGTCGGGGGCATCCGGCGCTGGCGCCAACGGATTCGGCGCGAGCGATGGACAACAATTCTGGCGCCTCCGCCGGCCGCAGGAGACGGCTTTCGGAAGGCTTAAATCGGCTTTTCACACCCCGATTACCCTTGCCGTTGCCACCACTGCCTTTGTCGCTGCAGGGCTCTTTGTCGGCTACGACGCCACAACGACAATAGTCGGGTTTAACCACACCGGCGCACAGGCCGGGGACTCTCGCACGGCGAACGGCGCAAACGAGCCCGACGAGATCGCGGCCGACCGGGCAGAGGTCCTCGCCGAGTTTCCCGACTTGATCGAAGCCAGCCTTGTTTCGGATGCATTGGCTGAGCGCGCCTTGGCAACCGCCTCTCCCGAAACGGCGCAGGATCTTTTGAGCGCTGCCGAAAGCGAAGGCGGGGCGCTGGCAGGTGTTGCCGGCCGTGGGGGCGCAGCCTTTGCCCTGGCAGGGATTTTCACCGCTTTGACGCTCCGGCGCCGCCGCAATGGCGCCATGCCAGACCCAGTGCAACGGCACAACTACGCAACGCTTGCCTCCGCGATCCCGATGGGCGTTGCCTGCTGGACGGCGGAAGGCACAATGATCGTCTGCAACACGAATTATCGCGCCCGGCTCAAGCTCGATGACGATCAAATGACTTATCCCGAGGCGCTGCGCACGCTGCTTGCCGGGGGCTATATGAAACTTGTGCGCGAAGACGACCAAAACCGGCTTCTGGAGCTGCATCAACAGGATGGTTCGTGCCTCCTGATCGACGAGCGCCCCTTGCAGGACGGCGGCTTTATGACACTGGTTTCCGACGTCACCGAGCGAAAACGCACCGATGTCCTGCTCTCGACCATTCGCGAGGAGCAACGCCAATTGGCGCGGCGCTATCACGAAGAAAAAATCCGGGCAGAGGCGGCCAGCCGCGCGAAGACCAATTTCCTCGCCCATCTCAGCCACGACATACGCACTCCGCTCAATCACATCATCGGCTTTGCCGAACTGATGCAGCAGGAGACCTATGGCGAACTCGGCGATCCGCGCTATGCCGAATATGTGCATTCGATCAAGAGTTCGGGCGAGCACCTCCTCAACACCTTCGCTGCCATTCTCGACCTTGCCGAGCTTGAGAACGGGCAGAAGGTGCTCAGATCCGACACAGTGCCGGTCGACGAAGTCATCGACTCCGTCAGCCGCCGCTTCCGCGGCCAGGTCAACCGCGCCGGCATCGATCTCGTGGTTACGGCTGATTGCGGTGCCGTGCTGCGCGGCGATCGACTGGCGCTGGTTCGGATGGTGGGCAACATCGTCGAGAACGCCATCCGCTTCACCCCGCCGGGCGGCCGCCTGACGCTGGCCACCTTTGCGGCAGACGATGGCGTCGTCATCGAGATAACCGATACCGGGATCGGGATGAGCCAAGAGCGGCTAAGCGGCCTCAGCCAGCCCTTTGCGCTGGGCGATGCAACCTTTACCCGCGACGGCATCGGGCCAGGCCTTGGAATTTCGATCTCACGAGCCATTGCGGAGCTGAGTGGCGGCAGAATGGTAATCGACTCAACGCCCTCGATCGGAACTACTGTGGCGATCTCGCTGCCCACCGAGTCCAACCTTCCCGGCATCGTCGCTGCAGAGTGACGTTTTCGACGCTGTCACCCTGTTCGTCAGCCAAACTTGCTCAAGTCATCAAGATCGAACGCCGAGGATGCGCGCACGCGTATACCAATCTGCAGCTGCGCTGGAGACCTCTGTCTGCATTCGCCCAATATCGAGCGCCAATCGGCCAAAATCCGGATAGTGTGTCAGTTGGGCAAGGAGATCTTCAAAGGCTGGAGACCAGGCATCGGCCTTGAACGGGCTGACGAGCGCAGAGCTCATCACCTGTAGCACGGTTGAATAGAGGGCGTAGATTTCGGCCAGACGCTGCCCTTCGGGCACCAGCCCGATCTCTCCGAGGCGTGCCAGTACGCGGGACGGCGGCGCCTGGGGAAGTCCTATACGCTCACCCGCAACGAGCTGAGCCGATTGCGCGATGAATTCAAGATCGACAAGCCCGCCCTCAGCAAGCTTGAGATCGAATGCGTGACGCGGTTTTCGCTCCTTGGCCATCAAGGCGCGCATCGAGAGAACGTCATCGACGATCTTGCTTGGATCGCTGGGCAGGGCCATGACCTCGGCAATTTCGCGCTCGACGGCCTCCGGCAATACGCCTGAGCCTGCCACCACGCGTGCCCGGCTCAATGCCAGATGTTCCCAGGTCCAGGCTTCTCCACGTTGATAAGACCGGAAGGCGGCCAAGCTCGTTGCAAGGGGACCGGCGTTGCCCGAGGGTCGGAGGCGCATATCGGTTTCGTAGAGCACGCCTTCGCTGGTGGGGGCCGCCAGGGCCGAAACGAGACGCTGCGTCAGGCGCGCAAAATAGTGGGCTGGGGCCAATGGCCGCTCGCCATCGGATTCTGTGTCGGGCGCGTCGTAGAGCAAGATGAAATCGAGATCGGAGGTATAGGTCATCTCCCGGCTCGCCATCTTGCCGAAGGCGAGGAGCGCAGTCGACGCGCCCTCGATGCGACCGTGGCGGCGCGCGAACTCTTCCTCGACGTTGGCGAAAAGGCGATGCAGCAGCGTTTCGGCGAGTGCGGTGAATTGCTCGCCAGCCACCGCTGCCGTCACCGTGCCTGACAACAGACCAGCCGCCACGAGGAATTTTTGTTCCTGCCCGATGATGCGTGCCCGGTCGATCAGGTCTTCGTACGAGCGTGCATCGGCGAGAAACGCATCGACCTTGGCCACTAAAACGTCTCGATGGGTCACATCGTTGGCGAAAGCAGGGTCGATCAATCCATCGACCACGTGGGCCCGATGAATAACGGCTTCGGCCATGCGGGGCGCCGATGCCATGAACTGAACGAGCAGCGAGCGCAATTGCTCGTGGTTTCGCAGCAGCGCGAAAAGCTGCACACCAGCAGGCAGGCGGGACAGGAAATCATCCATGCGCGCCAGGCCCAGATCAGGACTACCGGCAGCGGCAAGCGTCTTGAGAAGCGCGGGCAAAAGCTCGGTCAGGTGAGCGCGCGCCGCCGCGCTTCTCGTCGCGGCGTAGCTGCCGTAATGCCACTTGCGGACGGTTTCGATAGCCTTACGGGCATCGGCAAAACCCAGCGCGGTCAGCGTTTCGAGAGTTTCCGGATCGTCGTCGCTGCCGGTGAAAACGAGATTACCTTCGCCAGTGCCCAAGGTTTCGCCTTCAGCGAACAGCTCGACATAATAGCGTGCGACGCGTTCAAGCGCCGCCCGATAGTCTTTCTCGAACGCCTCTAGATCGGGCTGTCCCATTAGCTTGCCGATAACCGCGACTGCCTCGGGCGTGTCGGGCATGACATGGGTCTGCTCGTCGCGCAGCATCTGCAGGCGGTTTTCGACGGCGCGCAGATACCAATAGGTATCTGTCAGTTCGCGGGCCGTGGTGTCGTTGATCCAGTTTGCAGAGGCAAGAGCGGCCAGCGCTTGCGCCGTGGGACGCACCCGGAGCGTCTTGTCGCGGCCACCCGCAATAAGCTGCTGGGTCTGAGCGAAAAATTCGATCTCGCGGATACCGCCACGCCCGAGTTTGACATTGTGGCCCTCGACGCGGATATCGCCGACGTTCTTGGAAACGTTGATCTGGCGTTTCATTGCCTGGATATCGGCAATGGTCGCGAAATCGAGATGCTTGCGCCACACATAGGGAGCAAGATCCCTGATGAAGGCCTCGCCCACGGCCTTATCGCCGGCGCAGGGGCGGGCCTTGATCCAGGCGGCGCGTTCCCAATTTTGGCCCCGCACTTCATAATAGGCGAGGGCGGCATCTATCGAGAGAGCAACCGGCGTCGAGCCGGGATCGGGACGCAGTCGCAGGTCCGTGCGGAAGACATAGCCAAAAGCCTGACGATCCTCCATTAGCGCAACGAGGCGCTGCATCATTCGTGAATAGATTTTCGTCGCTTCGCCCGGGTCAACGAGCACGGATTTTTCGGGATCGAAAAAAGCAACGATGTCGATGTCGGACGAGTAATTGAGCTCCCGGCCGCCATGCTTGCCCAAGGCAAACAGCGCCAAGCCCGAATTGGCTGCGCGCGCCTCCTCTCGCGACAGCACTAACTGCCCCTTGTCGGCGGCCTGCCGCATGAGAAAGTCGAGTACTGCTTCGAGCGCTGCGTCGGCGAGGTCGGACAGGGCTTCGGTGGCGCGCGCCGTCGTCCAGACGCCGCCAGTTTCGGCGACAGCGGCAATGAGCGCAGTCCGCCCCTTGGCGATCCGCAAGGCCTGACCCAAGGCTGCTTCATCCGCGCAGAGACCGGCGTCCTGCACGTTTCCGATGATGCCAGCAAAGGCTGGATCGGGGCCATCATCGAGGGCCGAGGCCAACCAATCGGCATGGACGCGGGACAAGTCCAGAAGGTACGGTGCAGACTGGAGCAGCGGACCCAGCGTTGGGGCAGCTCTGGAAAGACTTGCCGCAATGGCTTCCGGCAGTTCGGCCAGGAGCGCGTCGAAAAGGGGATGGGGAACGGGCGGCAGGGGCGCGAGGGAGATGCTCATAAAAGAGGCATAACGTGATGCGTCAGCCGCAGCAAGCAAGGCTTAGCTTTGCCGATTATCGTCTTCGAGCTCGGCCAGGACCCGATTTTCTGCGTCACTGAGCGCAGCAGCCCCAGCGGATGGCGCTCTGCGGCGCATGGCCCAGAAGAGCGCACAAAGCCCAGCGATCAGCAGCAAGGGCGCAGCGATCCACAGCAGGATCGTATGGGAATTGACGCGTGGGTTGAGCAGGACAAATTCGCCATACCTCTCGACGAGATATTGCTCGACCTCGGCATTGGTATCGCCTTTCACCAAGCGCTCGCGCACCAGCAGGCGCAGGTCGCGCGCGAGTTCGGCGTCGCTGTCATCGATCGACTGATTTTGGCAGACGAGGCATCGCAAGCCTGCAGAGATATCGCGAGCGCGCTGCTCAAGCACGGGATCCGAGAGCACCTCATCGGGAGACACGGCAAAGCTGGGGACGGCCAGACACGCCACCAAAACCAGCGCGAGAAGCCGCTTCATTCGGCGGGCTCCAGGACCGATTTCGTCGCCCGCTTCGGCGCGCCGACACGCAGGCGGCGATCGGTGAGTGACAGGATCCCCGCTCCGGCCATGATCAAAGCACCGATCCAGATGAGCAAGATATAGGGCTTGTACCAAAGGCGCACGACGTGGGTGCCGTCGATCGGTTCGCCGAGCTGGAGATAGAACTGGGAAAGGCCATAGGTAGCGATGGCGGCTTCCGTCGTCGGCATACCACTGGCCACATAGGTGCGCCGCTCAGCGTCCAATTCGGTGGTGCCGCCGCTCGGTGCAGTGACGATGAACCGGCCGGTATCGGCCATGTAGTTCGGCCCAGGCACCTGCTCAAACTTTTCGAACGACACCGTATAGCCGCTGAGCTCCGCCCTCTCGCCGGGGTTGAGCGTCGTGACGTTTTCGGTTTCCCAGGCGGTCACCGAGACAATGCCGAGCACGGTCAGGCCGAGGCCGAGATGGCCGATGGCCGTTGACCAGATCGAGCGCGGCAGTCCGGCGAGGCGGCGAAGGCTCTCGCTGAATGGGACGCGCCCAAGCCGGCTGCGTTCGATGACTTCGGCGATGGAGCCAAACGCGACCCAGAAGCCCAGCAGCAAGCCAAGTGGCGCCAGCGATATCGAGAGCCCGCCGAGGGATGACACCAGGATAGTCAGGAAAATGGCAAGGGCCGCGGCGCCAGCGAGGCGCTGCGCGGCCGCAACGAAATCCGCGCGCTTCCAAGGCAGCAGGGGACCGAAGGGCAAGATCAGGAGGAGCGGCGCCATCAGCGCGCCGAAAGTCAGGTTGAAGAACGGCGCGCCAACGGAAATCGTCGTACCGGTCAGCGCGTCGAGCAAGAGCGGATAGAGCGTGCCGACAAGGACTGCGCCAACAGCCGTCGCAAGAAACAGATTATTGAGGATCAGCGCCCCTTCCCGGCTGATCGGCGCGAACAAGCCGCCTTGGCGGAGAGCGCTGGCGCGCAGGGCGAACAACAGGAAGGCACCGCCGATGAGGGCTGCGAGGATCGTCAGGATGACAAGACCACGGGTGGGGTCGCTAGCAAAGGTATGAACCGATGTCAGGATGCCCGAACGCACGAGGAATGTGCCGAGGAGCGACAGCGAAAAGGTGATGATGGACAAAAAGACCGTCCAGATCTTGAGCGCATTGCGCTTTTCCATCACCAGCGCCGAATGCAACAGCGCCGTGCCGGCCAACCATGGCATGAAGCTGGCGTTTTCCACCGGGTCCCAAAACCACCATCCGCCCCAGCCGAGCTCGTAATAAGCCCAGTACGATCCCATGGCGATGCCAAGGGTCAAGAACGTCCAGCTCAGCATAGTCCAGGGGCGCACCCATCTGGCCCAGGCCTGATCGATGCGCCCCGAGATCAGCGCCGCTATCGCAAAGGAAAAGCAGATCGAAAAGCCGACATAGCCGGCATAAAGGAGCGGCGGGTGGATGGCGAGGCCAATATCCTGAAGAACCGGATTTAGGTCGGCGCCTTCGAGCGGCGGCTGCACCAGCCGGGCGAAGGGATTGGAGGTAAAGAGCGTAAAGCCACCGAAGGCAGCAACAAGAAGGCTCTGCGTGCCCTGCACCAGGTTGAAGAGATCGGCCGGCAATCTACGTCCGAAGGCTGCGACCAGCGCGCCGAACAGTACGAGAATGAGGATCCAGAGAAGCAAGGACCCCTCGTGATTGCCCCAAACGCCAGAAATCTTGAAGATCAACGGCTTGAGCGAATGAGAATTGTTGGCGGCAAGCGCGAGGCTGAAGTCGGAGGTCGCAAAAGCCTGAACCAGCGCCAGAAACGCGACGGCGATAAGGACGAATTGCAGGAGGGCCGACTGTGCGAGCACTCCCGCCAGCCGCTGGCCACTCCGCCAGAAAACAAGGCCGCCAAGTGCGGACACAAGGGCGATAGCGCAAGCCAGAATGAGGGCAAAGTGCCCAAGTTCAATGCTCATGGATTGCCCGCCTCCGGCCGCCACTCGCCCTGCGCCTTGAGTGCCTCGACGACTTCGCGCGGCACATATTTTTCGTCATGCTTGGCAAGAACATTGTTGGCGTCGAACGAGCCGTCGGCGCCAACTGCACCTTCTGCCACGACGCCCTGCCCTTCACGGAAAAGATCGGGCAGAATGCCGTTGTAATGCGCAACGATCTCCGTTGCGCCATCGGTCACGATAAACGTATTTGCCTGCCCTTCGCGCTGCCAGCTGCCTTCCTTGACGAGGCCGCCGAGGCGAATGGCCTGCCCGGGCTGAACGCCACGCGATACCACTTCCGTTGGTGAATAGAAAAAGACGATCTGATCGCGCAGCGCTGTCAGGACGAGTCCCGCGGCCAGCGTCAGTACGACGCCGAGACCGACAATAATGCCGAGCCGTTTTTGCTTGCGCGACCAGCCCTTGCGGCGAACGGCCTGCGGCATTGTCATGGTTGCGCTCCATTCAGTTTGAGGCCGGCGCCAAGGGCGATACTGTCGAGTTCGCCACGATCGAACGCTGCGGGGTACGCCGCAACGGCGCGATCATAAGCGATCTGGGCATTCGGCAGGTCGCCGAGCACGATGTAGGAGCGGACGAGCTGCGACCACTCCTCAACACTGCCGCCCTCAGCGTAAAGGCGCGACGACAGGCTCCCAACCATGCCGCGGATCATTTCGGCCTGATCCTCTGCCGATGTATCGACGCCGTCGTTTTGAGCAACGGCGAGTCCCTGACGCGCGGCAGGAAGCCAGGGCTCGTTGCGTTGCGCCAGATCGATGGCGGCCTGCCAATATTGGGCCGCTTCGGCATAATCCGCCATGCGCGTCAGTTCGGCGGCGAGATAGAGCCGGGATTGGGCATGTTCGGGGTCAAGTTCGACAGCCTGGCGCAGAAGCTGCACGGCTTCGTCCGAACCTTGACCACCCGCTGCAAGCAGCAACGCCTCGGCACGATCGGTAAGCAACTGCGCCGTTGGCGCTGAAAGAGCGATGATACGACCATAGGCATTTGCGGCTTCCGCATAACGCCCGACTTCGGTCAGGGCCGGCGCCAGAACCGTCCAGCCCCTAAGGTCGTCGGGCCGCGCCTCAAGTTCGCTTTCGATGCGGGCGATGGCCGCATCGATGTCCATGTTCTGCGCGGCGACGTCAGTGCGTGCAGCCAGCGGCTGGCTTGGCATGTCGGGGCTGCCGAGGACGGCATAGATGCCCAGCGAGACAACAACGATGGCTGCAACACCCGAGAGCAGGATGGCCTGGCTGATTTCCCCCGAAGCCTTTATTGGGTCGGCCTTGGCGCGCAGCATTTCGCGGGCCAATTCACCCTTGGCGCCGAGGGCTTCTTCGGGCGCAATCTTGCCGGCAGCCAGGTCAGCGTCGATACCAGCCAGAATCTGTCGGAAATGGCTGTTGGTATCAGCCGCTTCCAGCGCGCCCGCGTTGACCGCGCGACCGCGCCCCGCGTACAACAACGCGGCGCAGGCAATGGCGGTAACTGCTATGGCGACAAACCAGAAAATCATTGGCCCCAGACGCTTGCTGTCCTCGATAAGCAAAGCTGAGACCTCTATAAGCCCATTGCGGCGAAAAACCATAAAAACAAGCGTGTTTCTCGCGGACGCATTGCCACAGGTCTCGCCAAGCCTTCGAGGGTTTTTGCGATGAGCGAAGCCATCGCAGACTTTGCCGTTTTTGGCTCGACCCCGCTGGCCGGGCTTGTGGCCGGGCTCCTCGCACAGCGCCACCAGGCCAAGGTCATCGCCGTTGGCGAAGGCCCGACGCGCTATCGGTTGCCGCGCATGCTCGATCTCTCCGTCGCTGCCATCACGCGCCCCGAGACTTGGGCGGTGCTGACGGCAACCGTACCGGAGACGGCCCGCTTCATCGGCAGGCTGGCCGGCCGGCAGGCCATCCGCCGGGTCGATCCGATCTTTTTTGCCGATTCTGCGGCCGCCAAGGAGTCTCTGGGCCACTTCGCGCACATGGCGCGGGGCTTTGGTCAAAGTCTGGAGGCCGTACCGAACACCAGGCTGGGCGCCGGCCGTAACGGCTATCGTCTCATTGATGCCATGATTATTGACCGCGCTGCGTTCGAGCCTTCTCTAGAAGCCTGGCTTGCAGGGCAAGCGGTACGCTATAAAGCGTCCCAAGCCATTGAGATGACGCCCGAAGGCAGCGCGCAGGTCCATATCGATGGCGCGGTTATTGAAGCCCGCCAAGTTGTGCTGATCGACGACGCGGCCATTATCGAGTACCTGCCGCCTGCGCTTTGGCCTGCACTGCTCTTGCGCCAGGCCCGATCCACCATCCTGACTGTGTCCAATCGCAGAATGGCGGGGCCGCTCATGCTGGATGTCGAGACGGGCACGATGCTCCTCCAGCATGAAGAGGACAGCCTGGTTGCCACAGGGCCCGGCAGGCTCGCTCAATTGTCCGCGCGGCTGACTCGTCTCGTTTCCAATTCCGGCCAACTCCAACAAGCGGGCCAGGTAGGCTTCGAGGGTCTTATGACGCTCGACGGCGCGCCACTCCTTGGACAGACAATGAATAAGGGGCCGATTTTCCTGACGGGACTTGGTTCTCTTGGCGCCTTTCTTGCACCGATGCTGGCGCGCTGGATCGCGGGGGAGGCCAGCTCTGAAGAACTCGAATGGTGCCAGACTCGCCGGCCTGACCGGCAAGGAAGGCATCAGGCGATCGCCGAGTATGCCGGTCGCGAAGAGCATGCGGCATGAAGCAGCAAATCAATCGGCTCCCCGCTGACACGGGCAAGGGTCTGGCCGGGCGGCTCATCGACCGCAGTCGGCCGATCCGCTTCACCCTCAATGGCCGGAGCGTCCATGGCTTTGCCGGTGACACCGTCCTCAGTGCGCTCATCGCGTCCGGCGTCGACACGCTCGGCATTCATGACGATCATGCCATAGGGCTTCGCCCCGGCGCCGCGCCACCGATCGCCTATACCGGCTCGACCGGCGATGCCCTGCAAGCCTTGCCGATGGAGCGAACGCCTGCGCGCGATGGCGCGGATTATGCGATCTTTGCCCATGACGCGGCGCCACGCTTATTCAATCGCCTGTTCCAGCCCGGTCGCAGCCTTGGGCTGTCGCTCGATGGCCACGCCAAAAGCCTCGCGCGTCCCTGGCGCAGTGTCGCTGGCCATTTGGAAGCGCCGACCGATCTCGTCGTCATCGGCGGGGGTGTCGCCGGGATGGCAGCGGCGCTTGCCGGCGCGAAGGCTGGCCTTGCGGTTACTCTCCTTGAAGCAAGTGCGCAGCTCGGCGGCTATTCCGGTCTCTTTGGCACTCAGGATGGCGAAAGCACGCCCGAGGATAACGTCGCGGCCTTAGCCACCGAACTCGCCGCAACCGATCGCATTCGCGTTGAGACGCTGACGGAGGCCTTTGCCATCGGCGAAGGTCTCGTGCGGGCACATCGGCTAGAGACTGCCGCCGCACGGGTCGAAGCAAGCGTCATCGACCTGCCGACCCGGTTCATCGTCATCGCCAACGGCGCCTTCGAACGCCTGCCAACGATATCTGGAAACCGCCTTCCTGGCATCGCTGGAGCGCAGGAAGCGTTCGAGCTGGCTCATCGGTACGGGATCTGGCCAGGACAATCCTGGCTTTTGGCTACATCAAGCAATCCCGCTTATCGCCTCGCCACGCTGACGGCCGAAAGCGGGATCAGACTCGACCGCATCCTCGACAGTCGGGATCGGGCCAGTTCGCGCTATATCGAGTTCTGCAAGGCCTATGGCATTCGCCAGTTTCCGGGCACCATGCCTATTTCCGTCGCAGGCCAGAAGTCGGGTGGCCGTTTGGCCGTGCTCCTGCCACACGTGGACGCCGTCACAGTCGACCGTCTCGTTCTCTGCGGAGGCTGGCAGCCTGATTTGACGCTCTGGCACATTGCCGGCGGTCGCAGTCGATGGAACGGGGAAAAGCAGAGACTGGAACCATCAGGGGGCCTGACGGGCATCGTGCTTGCCGGCTCCGCTGCAGGCTACCTCACCAGACGCGGCTGTGTCACAAGCGGTATCGATGCTGTCGATCGGCTGCTCGGCCGTCGCGGTCGTGGCGTGGACGATCCGGTGATCGATGCGTTCTACGAAACGCCCGATGCGATAATGGCGGGCTCCGTGCCCGATGAACCCGCGGCGCCAGCCTATCTCGATGCCGATAGCGCGCTTCTGATGCGTCCTTCAGAGATGCGGAAATCCTGGCGGGATATGCTCGGCGGAAAGCGTTCGGGTTCGATCAGTGTTCTCGCCGAGGCGCCACAATCGCTATCGATCGGCGCCATTTGCTCAGGTGTCGGCCTCGGCCTAATCCCGGCCGAATCCGCTGGCGTTATCGCGCAGGAGCGCGTTGCGCTTGTGCCGCTGGCGACGGCCGAACAACAGAGCGCAGAAGAGGCGCCGCTTCCTGAAATACCCATCTATCTCGAAAACCGCTTCGGTCCGGACGCTGCCTTGGTCACCCTCGCGCATGACAGTTCCCGGCAGGTGGGCAGCGGCGCCCTCATCTATGCCAACGAAGACCTGACCGATCCGCGGCAAGCAATCGGCGTCGTGCTGCGATCGGCGGAAGGCAAGACCAAAGCGCTGATTGCTGCAGGCTCGATTGCCGCCAAGCGTCCCGTGATCGTGCGCGATCTCGGCCAGGCTTTTCAAGCCGCGATCGTCGCCTGAGATTAAGCGCGGCGCTCTGCCGCCTGGCGTGCTCGCTTCAAGGTCTCGGCATATTCGGGCGAGAACCGGATCTGCGCCATCTGGATCACGGCATCGAGCCGCGCCATGGTGTTGGGATCGTCCGGATTTTCCTTGAAGAGTTCCATGTTGCGCTGGATGTGAATTTCGAGCGCTTGGCCCGACTGGTTCCAGGCCTGCTCGAATACGGTGTTGAGCGCCAGCGAATCCCGGCAATCTCGCACGGTCGCCAGAAGATAGATTCCCCCGACTGCTGCGAGCAGTTTATCGGTGTCGAGCCGATCGCTGGTGTCCCGGCGGCGCATGGCCTGGTTGAGATCGGTAACGACATCCTTGATCCGCGGCTCGATGCGATCCGACACATGCTTGGTAATCGCGGAGAGCGTCGTCGTCGAATGGCTCCCACGCGAAAATTCGAGATAGCCGGTGAGCGACCGCACGAGGCGATGGAAGCGTTCAAGCGCCCGGCAAACCATGTCGACGTCGGCGAATGGACCGTTGACTTGAAAGAACCGAAGCTGGTTTTGCGCGTGAGCGATATGGGCTTCGATCAGCGGCCCAAGCCCAACGCGTTGCACCGCCCCTTCCGTGGCAGCGCCAGCAAGCTTGATCGCAGCCAGGATCATCTTGGTGGGATTGGCGACCTGACCCGTTGCGGCATGAAAGACCAGGGCAGCGAGGGGTGGATCCTGCAACGGCATGGCGTGCATCGCGGTGCCGAGCGCTGTTTCGTCGGAGATGGAATTGGTGGCCCGGCCGAAGGCCTGCGCCTTGCCCAGCAGCGCACGATTGCGTAGCGCCAGCATCAGCGTCGGCAGGTGCTGCCGTACATCTTCGCGGCCCAACTGCGCGGCCAGCCGGCGTGCTCCTTCGGCATCGGCCTGGCCCTGCGCCAGACCGGCCTTCATGCGGGACAGGATTTCCGGCATTGCCGCTTCGACATCGGCGGCCATCAGCGTGCCCGCGCTCAGGGCCTCAGGCGCGAAGATATCGTTGCAGAGATCGCGGGTCACCCAAACCCAGATCGCCTGCGCAGCATCATGTGGCACCGAGCCCGAAAACGTCTCGAGCACCGGTTCATGAACGATCACGGCGTCAATCAGGCCACAGAATGGCCCCGAGGCTCTCATTCCTGCACCGGGCTTGGATGAAGCCGGCGCAACAGTATCCATGCGGTTGGCAAGCTGGGTCATACGCAGTTCGATCAGAGGATTGTCCGCCTGCCAGCCTAAAGCCTGCAGGTAAACAATCCTTATCTGTCGAACCCGGTGTTGAACCTAAGCGCGTTACGCAGCGCCTTGAACGACGTTCCAGTTGCCGTTCTGCTCGCGGCAGGCGGTGCCCTTCTTCACGTAGTCCGCGCCATTGATCTTCACGGTGTGGGTGAAGTCGCGGCAGTCGATCTGGTTGACCTTCACATAGGGGCCAACGGCTACCGAGCCGGTGGTACCCTTGTCGCCGGCCCACTGGCGCGGAGCACCCGGGCGGCCAAACTGCAGCGCGTAGAACTGGGCGCTATTGGCTTCGCTCGAGTCCTTCGCCGTCATCAGCGCCAGCGCTGCCGGATCGACGAAACCGCTCGAAACGCTGGTCGTCAGGCGCGCCTGCTGCACCGTCTGGGCGGAGCTCGGCATGACGGGCTGGACCACGACCGGTGCGGCGGCGACCGGGGCCTGCACCACAGGGGCGGTTCCGGTGCTGGAGCAGCCGGCAAGCGCCACGGCAAGCAGAGGCAGAGCGAACAAGGCGAAGCGATTCATCTGTAAGACCTTTTCAGCATTCGGTCGGTTCTTGTTGAGCCATTGCGGCGAAAGTGCGTCACGCCGCCGCGGGCCGAACGATCCCGCCTAGCCGGGCAGTCGGCAGGCGGAGTTCGACCAGAAGCCCGCCCAGCGCCGAACGTTTCAGCTCGAGACTTCCGCCGTAGACATCGACCAGTTCTTTGACAATATCCAGTCCAAGTCCGGTGCCCGGTGTTTTCTCGTCGAGCCTGACACCGCGGCGCAACACTTTGCGCGCGTCGTCATCGGAAAGCCCTGGTCCGTTGTCATCGATGCGGATCAAGAGCTGCGTACCCTTGGGTGTGCGTTCGCTCGAAAGCCGCACCCCGACCTGCCCCTTCGACCATTTACACGCATTGTCGAGAAGATTTCCCGCCATCTCTTCGAGATCTGCCTCGTCGCCCCGGAACCAGGGAAGCGATGCGTCGGGACGCTGGAACGCTATCGTCACGTCGGGATGAATCTTGCGCATGACGCGCGTCAACCTGAGCATGATCATGGTCGAATCGGCCTTCTTGCCGACAATCGAGGTGCGCGCAGCAAGCCTTGCCCGTTCGAGATATGTCGAGACCATGTTGCTCATTTTTTCGGTCTCGGCCTGCACGACGTCAGCCAGGGCGCCCTTTTTCGAGGCTGCCTCGTTCCTCAGCACGGCGATCGGGGTCTTGAGCCCGTGAGCCAGGTTTCCGACCTGATTGCGCGCGCGCTCGATGATCTGCGCGTTCGAACGCAGGAGTTCGTTGACCTCCTCGGCAAGCGGCGCGATCTCGGTGGGGTATTGTCCGGTGATCTCGGTGCTGTCGCCCTCCCGCACGCTTTCTATTGCTGCGCTGAGCTTGTCGATCGGGCGCATGGCAAAGCGCGCAACGATCACGCTCATGATCGCGAGCATCGCGCCCACCGCACCAAGCACGATAAACGTCTGCCCGCGAAAATCCTCGACGAGGCCGAGTATCTCGGTGAGATTTCCGGACACTTCGATGCGATAGGTTTTGCCATCAAGCGTCACGCTGCGCTCGATGACGCGCAACTGCGTCCCGAAAGCGTCGGTGAGAACGCCTGTCCGCCTCCCCTGGGCATCGAGCGCGCCTGAGAGTTGCGGCAGGTCGATACCCACCACCGATGTCGAGAGATTGACCAGGGCGCCACTGTCGCCGCGGATGATCCAGTACCAGCCCGAGCGCGGCCGGTCGAAGCGCGGATCGGCCAAGGCAATAGTCGGGTCGCGCGGATCGCGTGCCTCAAGCAGAAAGCCGGTGAGGCTTTCGACATGAAAGTCGAGGGTTTCAGAAAGCGTGGTGTCGAGTGCCCGCGAATAAAGATCGGTGAGCAGAAAGCCCGTCGCGAGCAGTGCCACCACCAGCCAGCCAGCTGTCAGCCAGAAAAGCGAAGCCGCGATCGATCCCTTGCGCGGCCAGTTCTTGCCCGCCTTGCGTTGCGGCGGCTGGGGTTCGGCTTCGCTCGCCACGTCGGTTCCTACTCGCCGACGATCTGGTAGCCGAGCCCACGCACGGTCTGGATACAGTCCTCCGGCAGCTTCTTGCGCAGCCGTCCGACAAACACCTCGATTGTATTGCTGTCGCGGTCAAAGTCCTGATCGTAAAGATGCTCGGTCAGTTCGGTCCGCGAAACGACCTTGCCCTTGTGATGCATGAGATAGCTCAGAAGCCGCAGTTCGTGACTGGTGAGCTTGACCGCCTGACCATCCACAGTAACCCGGCCGGAACGCGCGTCGAGCCGGACAGGACCGGCCGTAATCTCATTGCTCGCATGACCTGCGGCGCGGCGCACCAGCGCACGGATGCGGGCCAGAACTTCTTCCATGTGGAAGGGCTTGGCGACATAATCGTCTGCGCCGGCGTCGATGCCCTGCACCTTGTCGCTCCAGCGGTCGCGCGCCGTCAGCAAGAGCACCGGCGTCGTCTTGCCGGCGCGGCGCCATTCTTCAAGCACCGACAGCCCGTCCATCTGCGGCAAGCCGATGTCGAGCACTATCGCGTCATAGGGTTCGGTGTCGCCAAGGAAGTGCCCCTCTTCCCCGTCTAACGCCACGTCGACGACATAACCAGCCTCCGTCAGCGCATCCTTGAGCTGCCGGTTAAGATTGGTATCGTCCTCAACTACGAGAATACGCATGACTGCCCCGCCCTCAGTGCCTTATTGCGCGTTCAGAACTAAATTCTGCGCCTGCCCGTCTGCCGTCAAGACACCAATGATATAGACCAATTGGCCGCCTTGGTCGCAGACCTGGACATTGAGGATTTCGGCGCTCGGATCGACACCCGCCGCGGCAAGAACCGCGTCGAGCGACAGGATCTGGCCGGACGTCACGGCTTCCTGGATTTGTCGCCGGTCAAGGCACGCCTGCGCCTGGCTCGTGCCCGTGCCCGCCAGGGCAATAGCAACGGCCAGCGCGAGAGCGGCGGCGGCAGAGGGTTTTGCGGCTTTCGTTTTCATAAGACCAAAACTACCGGCACCTTGCTGAATGGGACATGAATAAGGCAATCCCCCTATTGTTTGGCCTGTATCGGCCGGTCTTAGACGCTGCCAGTCTCGTTTTTGAGGCCCTTGCGCAGGAAGATGATCGCCAGCGCTTCGAGCATCAAGCTCCCTGCCGAACCACCATCGAGCGTTGGGAGATCCACCCCCAGCATTTGCGCCACGCCTGCCAGAAGCATGAATGCCGCCACGACATAGGTTCTGTACCCCGAAAGAATGTCCATAACTGTTCTCCGTTGCATTGATGAAGATTTCTCCGCGGCAGCGATGGCTGCGGCACGAATGGCGGCGACCCGGCGCGTCCAGCCGCGTCCGAAGGTGGGAAAGGTCGCCAGACTTTCGAGAAAGCGGAGCCGCCGGTCGCAAAGCGCGTTGACGAGCCCCTGCGGATCGCCCTTGGCAATTGCAGTCAATGTTTCCGGCCCGATCTCGCCATCCGCCGCAACGCCCAGCGTGGCTTGCAGGGTGCGCACCGCGCGATCGACACCCGAATTGACGGCAAAATCGAAGAGTGCCAGATCGAGTCCAGGCGGCAATGCATTCGCTTTCGAAGCATTCCAATAATTGGCCCGATAAATCTGCCCTGCCTCGCCGCGCGTCAGCGTCGCCACTTCGGCTTTCGGCAGCGCGGTCCACGGACTGACCTTGCGCCATCGCGCCAGGGTCTTGCGCGTGATCCCCATATTGGTCGCGCCTCCGGGATCGCTTGGGTGATCGCTATAACCGCCTTCATACCGGAGCACTTCGCTAAGGCACGTTTCGAACCTGTCAGCCATTGAAAATCCCCTCGCCTACATGGCCCTTTCCGAGCACCGCGCTCACCTGCGCCACCGTGAACCTGAAGCTTGCGGCGGGTGTTCCGAAGTCGAGCAGTTGCTCGGCCAGCCCGTAGCTGAGGCCGGCAACATCCGTTTCGAATCCGCGCTTCAGCGCCACACCATCGAAAATCTCGACGCGATAGCGCTCCGGCGCATGCTCCAGCCCAGGCTCGGCCAGGCCCCAACCATCGTCATCGGCGCGGCTCCGCCGCATCCAGGAGAGAGCGACATCGCCCGATGCCAGGCGCTTTGCCCGCAGATGCACTGGCGACAGCGGCAGCGCAGGAGCGAGGTCCGCGCCCATTGTCAGCGATTGTCCCACCAGATCGTGCGGTCCGGCATAGGCCTCGACCGTCCGGCTTTCACCCAGCCTTCCGGCATCCACCGAAAGCGTCGCCACCCGCCCATCGAGCACCAGCACGCGCCGTCCGGCCGAGACGGGACCCATTGCCCAGTCGGTACCCAACAGCCCGCGCAGGAGTTTTTGCAGCCGATACTGTCCCGGCTCGACGAGTTCGGCCTCGGCAAAGCCGATGACCTCCCAGTCTCCGGCATCCGTTTCGATGGCGAGCCGATTGCTTCCCGCCAGCACGGCTGCTTCCGCCCCATCTGCGACATGCCCGGCATAGAGTTTGACTGTCAGGTCCGAGCTGCGGTCCCAGAGCGAGGCCGGTCCCGCCGATATGCCTTGGACGACCTCGCCCATAAGGGCCGGTCGCATCAAATCGACCACTGCCGCGCCGGTTGCCGCATCGGCAATCCGCACCGGTCCCGGCCACGGCTTGCCATAAGCGGCAATCATCATCCGGCTGGCGCCCGCGTCAGCAGCCCAACCCGGCAGATGCGCAAAAGTGACGATTGGCTTTGCCACCACGCCGACGACCGGCGGGGTCGATGGTGCGCGATCAAGCCCTGTCGCCACTGCATCGCCCGACGGCAACCCGCGAGCGGTGACCCGGCGCACCAGCCCATCACGTATTTCAGTGATCTCAAATGGACCTTCGGCAATTCCAGTTAGTGCAATTCGGTCGCCAGGCTCGAGCCTCACGATGTTTGGCGGCAGCGATAGCTCAACCGTGTCCCCCGCTGCCGCACGATCATCAAGCAGCCGCTCGGCTGCTATCCGCGCGCCCGCGCCATCAAGCACCATGTCGACGCTTTCGGTCACGAGCGGCCCAACGCCCGGCCGGATGGCCGTCGCCGACGCCGTCAGATAGTCGCGTCCGCGATCGATATGGTTCAGCGCCAGGCGTGATGGACGCTCCGCGGCCGCCCCACGCCGGCGCGAGACGATTGGTCCATCGCCTTCGGCTAGGTCCTCTTCATTGAGAAGCGTCGCTACGCCCTGCCCGGTGATTGCTGTGAGGATGCCATTGCGCGCAAGCAGCCGCTGCCCCGTTATGGCGAACAAAGGCTCCAGCGCGTCGCGCGCCTTGGTCGGGCCACCGAGCAGAAGGCCACCAATCAGCGGCCTAGCCGACCCGGCAACAAGGGTTGCGCCATGATCTGCAGCAATTTCTGCCGCCAGTTCACCATTGCCTGCTGCCCCAAGGCGCCCCGTCAGCCAATGCCCCGTTGCATGGTTGATCCCATCAGCCCAAACCTCGGTCAGCGCCGGGAAAACCGGAAAAGGCCGCGCATCCCAGGTCCATACATAGATCCGTTCGGGGTCGATCATGCCCAGCGGATTATTGCCGGCATCGGCCCAGTGCTGGAGATGTGCGCGCAAATACTGCCGCTGCATCAGCGGGTCCGGCGTCCCGTTGGAAAAATACGGCAGGCCACCTTCGGCGCTCTTGCCGTCGCCAAAGATATTGGGCTGGTTCGATCCCTTATCGACTGCCCCGCAGCCAAGTTCGGTCAGCCAGATCGGTTTTGAGCCCGGCACCCAGGCGGTCGGCGTAGCCGCCCTCACTCCGTTTGGACGGTTGAAGTGCTGCTGGCTCCAGAAGGCGATGATATCCTTGTAGCGCCAGACCCAGGGCTCGCCATAAGCCAGATCGGTAATCGGGGTCCGCAGCTGCGCGGCTCGATGCGCATCGCTGGCATAGAACCAGTCGAACCCCTCGCCGCCTGCGACATTGCCCTCAAGGTAAGCGAGGTCGTGCACTCCCTCGGCAATGGCTGCATCGAGATGCGCAGCCCCATCCCGCCAATCGGACGCCGGCATGTAGCAGTCGATCCCGACAGCATCGATGCTGGCCGACGCCCAAAGCGGATCGAGATGAAAGAACTTTTCCCCGCCGCCCGGCTGAACGCCCGAATACTCGCTCCAATCTGCCGCATAACTGAGCTTGACGTCCGGCCCGACCACGGCCCGGACATCGGCCGCCAGTGTCACCAGCGCATCGACGAAGGGAAAGCTGTTCCCCAAGCCGCGCACTGTGGTCAGTCCACGCATTTCCGAGCCTATCAGGAACGCATCGGCGCCCGCCTCGGCTGCAATTCCTGCATAGTGCAGAACCATTGCCCGATAGCTCGGCAAAAACGCCGCGACCTGTGCGGCAGCGGTCGCCGATCCATCCACTGAGCGCGGATAGCAGGTGATGCGCCCGCGCCAGGGATAGCTTGCCTGCTCGCTCCCACCATAGGGGTCGGGACGTCCATTTCCGGCCGGCACATCCATCATGATCAGCGGATAGAGCGTCACCGAAAGCCCGCGCGCCCGCAGGTCGGCAATCGCCGCACGCACCGACCCGTCCGAGGGCGTTCCGCCGTAGGCAGGCCCGCCGGCATGGCTCGACACTACAGGCACGTCGCCGCGCGAATGGCCCGCCACCATCCACTCGACACCCTCCACCGTGCGCTGTGCCGCCTCGACCCGCGGCCCGATGGTGCAATTGCCGCAGCGCAGGTCGTCGCCGAACCAGCTCACCACCAGCGAGACGTGCTTGAGGTTGGGACAGAGCGCCTGCAGTTCGTCTATCGACACGGTCCAGTCGCTGACGCCTTGAGCTGCATGCGCATTCTCGCCGCTGCCTTCTCCCGCTCCGACGACGCGCAGCCGCGGCACCGGGTCATAGCCGAACTCGGTTGGCCCGGGGATCACCGTCACGGCACGGATCGCCGGCTCGAGGTCGCCCACCGGCCGGCACAATTCCACCGAAATCTGCGGAATGCGATTGCCGAAGCGTGACAGTGGCAGGTTCTCGAAGACGATGTAGCAGAGCCCGCGATAGGCCGGCGTCTGCCCCCCACCCTGCGTGGCCTCGATAAGCCCGTCCGGCATTTGCCCTTCGCTGCCTGGATAGAAGCGAAAGTTCAGCCCGCGCGTATCGAGCAATTGCCCATCGGCCCAGATGCGGCCTAAGCGCGCCACTGGCCCCTCGCAAAAACCGATGGCAAAGCTTGCGCCGATCTCGTCCTCGCCCTCGTCCTGGCCGAAGCCCTTGGCGCCTGACGTCTCCCCGCTCAGCCGCTCGAGATCGCGCGCCCAGATGACGTTCCCCGAAAGCCGCCCCCAACCATAAAGCCTGGGAATAGGCGCTCCCTCGACCGACCCACCGAGCCGCACATCGAACGGGGTGGACTCGCGCTTCTCCCCAAAGAGCCATCCATCGACGACGCTGCCCGCGAGGGCTCCCAACGCCCTCCCCACCGTCGCGCCGATCGGCCCACCCACCAGCGCCCCGGCAAATTGCCCAGCCAGGGATAATGCCAAAGTTGCCATGTTTTCTGTCCTGTCTGAGAATACGGAGAGCTATCCGAGCCTTCCCCTCGCTCCTGCGGCAGGGCGGGCGCAGAAGGGCTAGCGGCCCGGAAACACGAACCGCCCGTTCACCCGCCGCGCCCAGCCGTCCGTCAAGTTTGCCTCGACGACGCCGAGCCGTTCCTGCGCATGGATAAACCGGTGCGCGGCGATCAAAATCCCGCAATGCTTGGCTTCCGGCATGCCGGAAAGCTGAAACAACACCACCTGCCCTGCCTCGAATGGCCCGTCGGCAGGCAGCAGAAACCGCTCGGCCGCCAGTCGCAGCGCCCCGCTATATTCCGGATCGCGCGGGCTTGCGCGATAGGGCGGCACCGCCATCGGTTCATCGCCATAAAGCCGTCGCCACACTCCGCGCAAAAGGCCCAGGCAATCACACCCGGCGCCGGGCGTTGACGCCCGGTGCCGATAGGGCGTTCCGAGCCATTCGCGCGCCGCCGCGACTACATCTTCGGCACTCATTTGACCCGCGCCCGTCCGTCAAGCGCCTCCCCGTCCCGCGGATAGCGCATGATGAAGTCATTGCCCGGTACATGCGGAAAGCCACGGAAATTGGCGACATTGCCGAACTTGGCGCCGCAGGTCGCCATGCGCCGATCGCAGCCCGTCGTCACCGTCAGCGTATCCCCGACCGTAACCCACTCGGCGACCCTGAGGCCAAAGCCGAGCAGGTCACCGCCAGCTCCGCGACGATGCGTCAATACCGCGTCCTTGAGGCCCACACGCTTGCCGCCACCCCAGCTTGCCATGCCGAAGGCAAACCAATCCTCGGCAAAGCCGCCGAGCCCCGACACCAGGATTCGAAACGGATCTTCCACCGCAACGACCGTGGCACTTCCCGCAAGAGCCGGCGCCGACAAGTTGACGCCACAGCGCCCATCGCCCACCACCGCATCGCAAAGCCCCTGATAAAGCCGTCCGCGCGTCGTATTCAACGCTTCCTGAGGGGAGCGCAGCTCTGCTCGGAACACGCCATCCTCACGCACGATCTCGCCGACCGTATCCACCCGCTGCAACAGGCGCTGGCTCGGGTCGCTCCAGTTGACGAGCCAGGTCTCCACCAGCGCCCCATCGTATCGCCCGAGCAGGATATCGTCCTCGTTGATCGCCGCGTGGTCAAGAATACCCAGCACCTCGCCGGTCTCGACCTGTGCCCCGAGCTTCCCCGGAACTTCGCCACCCTCGAGCCCAAAGGCGGGCACACACGCCGTTCCCTCTACCACCAGCGCCACGTCATGATCGGTAAAGCCCAGGACGACGCCATCGGCGCGGACAATCCGCCAGGAATGCGCCAGCGTCGTCTCCCCCCGCGCCAGATGCGCCGCAAACCCGGCCTCGATGGTCTTCATGGCAATATCTCCACCAGGGGAATGCTCGGCGCTTCCGCCGCATCGAAATGGGTCCACTCGATATCGAGCCGGTCCGTGTCGAACCGCACCGGCACGTCGAACAGGAAGCCCGCCGTCACCAGGGCACCCATGGCTGGCGGCGAGGAGAACGTGACGACCCCGCTCGTCGCGTCCACCGTCCAGCCGCTCGTGATTTCGCCGCCATCGATCGCCAAACGCACCGACCCGGCCACGGGCTTGGCGATCGTCCGCAGATAAGGGTCAAAAGCCGCGCCATAGCGCTTCACCAGCTGGAACGTCTTCGTCGCCCCGTCCGCGGTACCCATGGCCTGATCATCCGGCAACGGCACTGCGCCACCCGAGGAATGGTCGATCCCATCCCGCCACAGAAACCCATGTAGCCGCCCGCGCCTCTCCTCGAAAAACGCCAGCACAGCCTGCATATCGGCGCGCGATTTCACCCCATAGCCGGCATTGTACTTTCGCCGCGAATGCGCCCATCGCCCATTCCGCTGCTCGCCCCCGCCCGCGAGGGACACGACATCCGTCTTCCGCTCCGGACCACCCCGCGCCCCAAGCGCAATATCGAGCGGAAACCGCACATGATGAAATGC
>NZ_LAJG01000006.1 GCF_000970455.1 Devosia soli
TTCGCCGTCCGGCCTGTCCGTCGCGCAGCGGGCCGCCGTCCTCTTCCACGCGCTCGCCTTCCTGGTCGATGTCACTCTCGGGTGGCGTAGCGCTTTTCCAGTTCGTCATAGAATGGCTTGTTCACCAGGCGCTGCCGCTCCTTGAAGCTCGCCACGGGTCCGCTTTCGTCGAGACTGCCCTTGGCCTTGAGCTGACCGAGCGCATTCTGCATGCCGAGAACGGCGCCCTGCAGGGCGCCGTTCTCGGCATGCAGAATGCGCTCGGTCAGCTCAAGGCCAAGGGCAGTCTCGACGAAAGCGGACCCGTGGCGAGCTTCAAGGAGCGGCAGCGCCTGGTGAACAAGCCATTCTATGACGAACTGGAAAAGCGCTACGCCACCCGAGAGTGACATCGACCAGGAAGGCGAGCGCGTGGAAGAGGACGGCGGCCCGCTGCGCGACGGACAGGCCGGACGGCGAA
>NZ_LAJG01000007.1 GCF_000970455.1 Devosia soli
CTCAACTACAATGCGCTCTTTACCGGCCAATATGTGTGGCTCGTAGCGCCGATCGTCGCCACGGTGACGCTGTTCCTCGGGCTTTTCCTCACCTCGATAGGCTTCAACCAGGCCTTTGCCAGCAAGCGGGGTGTCTCATGATCCGCCTCAACGACCTCAAGATCAGCTAACGCATTGGCAGCCGCGTCATCGATGCGGTGGATGGGGTCAGCCTCACCATTCCCGAGGGTCGCATCGTCGGCATTGCCGGGGAATCGGGCTCGGGCAAGTCAACGCTGATGAAGGCGATCTACGGCGATCGCCAGGCGCCTGTGTACAACTCGCCCGGCCAGGTCCACTACGGCGTCAACGGTTCGGGCGGCAGGCCGGGGACGACGGCCCTAATCAGCGACGACGGGTCCCGCGACATCTCGTATGTGGCGCGCAGCTCCAGTGATCGCGACACTTCGGTCCGTCAGCA
>NZ_LAJG01000008.1 GCF_000970455.1 Devosia soli
CAAACTGGGCGTGCTTGCTCTCGGGGGGGAGCTCCGCCCCAACAGCGAGTCCAATGGCGGCCCCGATCGGCCGTGCGTTACGCGCATGGGCACCAGTCAGCGTGACCACAACGGGCCCCAATGCCTTGGGCGCAGCAAGCCCTGCCCGTGGATCGTCCCTCGGTTCGTCACGCATGGCGATGAGGCCGGCAAGTTCGCGACCTGCAACGAGAACGGAGACTGTCTTGCACTCGTCATTGAGCTGGCCGATCCGCGCCTCGAACTCGTCGCTCAGCGATGCGCGTTCGGCGGCAGCCCTGGGTGAACCGAGGAAGAGTTCGACACCATCGAGCGTGCCGATGACACCCCGGCCGCCGAGCGCTGCGGCATTGGTGGCCGCGACCGGCCCGCCCCCCGCCGCCGTCCCTTCGGCAAGGGCAGCCCTCGCGGGCGAACGGCCCGAGCCAGCC
>NZ_LAJG01000009.1 GCF_000970455.1 Devosia soli
ATGGAGGCGGGCGGCGACGCGGGGGCGCAATGCCGCGGACCAGGAAAAGCGCTGAGGGAGGGCGACGGGCAGTGCGGTCGCAGCGTCCACGGAGAGATAAAGGGCAAAGAGGGTAGCGGGGGAACTCCCAGGACGGAATGAGGTCCACTTAGTGCAAAATGTGGAAATGCGAAAGGCCATGACCACTTTGATGCGTCGTCATTGCCGGGCTTGTCCCGGCAATCCAGCTGGGGGAGGCCCGCCAATCCTACGGATTGGCATGGACTACCGGGACAAGCGCGGTAGTGACGAGATCTGTAAGAGCGGTGGAAGAACTAACGCGTGCCCTTGGTGCTCGAGACACGATCGGCCGTACGGGGGTCGATCTCGAGCGCAACGCGCAGGGCACGCGCCACGGCCTTGGACATCGCCGCGCGCAGACGGCGGTGGTTGCTGA